>JAGYKD010000001.1 GCA_018401695.1 Flavobacteriales bacterium
TCCGGCAGCGAACATCCAAACTCCTTGAGCAGTGTTTCCCCTCCATAGCTTTTCCAAACCTCCAATAGGGGACGTTTGACCTTTCCTAACCAGTTTTTTTGGGGAATTTCGAGTAGGGCATCCAAAAATGCTTGTTCATGGTTGCCTCGAATCACATCAATGGTGCACATTTGCATGAGCTCCTCGAGCAGCGAAAACAAGCGAAGGTGTGTGGTCCCTCGATCAATCAGGTCGCCCAAAAAGGTAATCTGGTCTTCACTTCCCGGTTGAATTTGGTTGATAAGAGCTTCCAAAGTCTTACCACAACCGTGGACATCGCCAATAGCCCAATGCTTTTGGTTCATGAACGCGTTTTTCCTTGGTTGGCTACTTCCTTAAGCCGGGCCTTAAGCTCCTGCTCATCTAGCAGATATCGGTCGCTCAGGTAATTTCCCTCGCCATCAAGTTCAAAAACATAAGGGACTCCGGTAGGGATATTTAATTTGAGGACCTCTTCATTACTTAGCCCTTTTATATGTTGCACTATAGCTCTTAGGCTATTTCCATGAGCAGCCACCACAATGGTTTTATGTTGCTTAAGGGAGGGAAGAATGTGCTTTTCCCAAAAAGGCAAGAGACGATGTAAGGTATCTTTTAAGGACTCTGTAGAAGGCAACAGGGAGGGGTCAATATTACGGTACATTCCTTGGTTTGCCGGGTGCTGTGGATCCATAGCATCTAAGGCCGGAGATTGGACCTCATAGCCTCTTCTCCAGAGCAAGACTTGCTCTTCTCCATATTTTGCCGCAGTTTCGGCTTTGTCTAAGCCCTGCAAAGCGCCATAGTGTTTTTCGTTAAGTCGCCAAGATTTCTCGACAGGAATATGCATGCATTCGGCCTCTTCTAGGGCAAGCCATAAGGTTTTTATAGCTCTTTGCAAATAAGAAGTAAAAGCTGCTTTTGGTATCAGGCCGGCCTCCTTTAGTATTCTACCGGCAGTAAGAGCCTCAGAAACTCCTTGCGCGCTAAGGGGAACATTCACCCAACCGGTAAATCGATTTTCCAGATTCCATTTGCTTTGTCCGTGCCTTAGTAAAATACAGGTATTGGCCATAAGGTTTGATGTTTATAATGCTTCTTTCTTAGCTTAATTATGGAAATCCATGCAAATGTCTCATTTTTGCAGAATCATTACCCGTTTTGAACCCATGAAAAGGCATATTTTATTTTTCGTTTTTCTTTTTGCTATTGGATTTAGCAACAAAATCAATGCACAACATGCCGTAGGCTTAAATTTTGGAGTCGGCCCAGCCCTTCAACGCGGCGGCACGACTTACTTGGCCACTACCGGTGAATATACCTACCATTTTTGGGAGAAATTAGGCGTAGGCGGCCGTGTTGCTCATTTGTACAATCAAGAACTGCGAAATTTCGGAAGCGGAAATGTATTGGAACCTCTTCAAAGTTTATTGGTAAGTGCGCATGTTGAATACCAGCATGCTTTAGGAAATTTATATCCTTATGTAGGAACAGACATTGGCGGTTCCATTTTTCAACGTGAAGGTTTCTACCTTCAGCCGCAAATTGGAACCCGCGCTATGATTACCGACAATTGGCTTATTGATTTTAGTGTTAAAGCCCCCATGTTCTTTGCCGGCCCTCAAGATTACGGAATCCTTCTAAGTTTTGGGGCCAATTACAGGTTTACTAAATAAGGAATACTCCTCCCCCTATGATTTCCCTTTCTCCTAAACAGTCCGCATTTTTATTTACGGCAACAATAGTGCTTTCCATGCTATTTTTTGGCTGTGCTGGAAATAGAGAATATGCGCACTACGGTTGGAAGGGCAAATCTCCTCAAAAACATACCACAGAAGCAGAAGTCCCTGTAAAATTGGTCAAAACCTCTCAAGACCATAGGCTTACCATAGGTGAAGCATCCATGGCATGGGAGTCAACAAGCCCAAAGGCCGAACCAAGCGTTCAGATTCCAAATGCTTTAACACCAAAAGCAGCAAAAAAACGTCAAGTTCAATCTTTTACCGTACGCAGCTTTATGGGTCTTGAAGCCCATAGGTTTGAGAACCCTATGGATCTTTGGTTAAACAACCTGACCGATGATCATATTTCAACACTAGAAGAAAAACAATTGGCTGAGGATAGTCTTTTGTGGTGGGGCTTAGTGCTTTGCGGCATTGGTCTTATTTTACTTCTATTGGCAGGGATACTTGGAGCAGGCAATGGCTTTGTTTTGGCTTGGCTCTTTTGGGCTTTAGGCGCTGTAGCACTAACGGCAGGCCTAATTATACTGTTAATATACCTCCTAAAAATGGTCTAAATGTGGTATCGGGGAGCAACAAGGCTTCTTTTTCTTTTACCAGCTGAGTTTGCCCACCGCCTGGTATTTTTTCTCTTATCTGCGGGTAAAGCCCTAGGCCTCATAAAGCCTTGGATTCCCAAATCTTTATTGGCGCCTGTAAAAATTGCCGGTTTATGTTTCCCTAACCGAGTTGGCCTAGCCGCAGGTATGGATAAAAACGCCGACTTATGCGAATACTGGAGTCATTTTGGTTTTGGCTTTGCCGAAATGGGTACCGTTACCCCTTTGCCCCAAAGCGGAAACCCCAAACCCCGCTTGTTTAGACTCAAAAAAGAAAAGGCCCTTATTAACCGAATGGGCTTCAATAATGCAGGCCTTGAAAAAATGGCCCAAAAACTTAAAAATCGTAAAAGAAAAGGATGTCTTATTGGTGGAAATATTGGTAAAAACAAACAAACTCCAAACCAAGATGCCCAAAGCGATTACCTAAAAGGCCTCCAAACGCTCCATCCCTACGTTGATTATTTTACCGTAAATGTGAGCTCCCCCAACACTCCCGAGCTAAGAGCCCTTCAAAACCCCGAAACGCTTCGCCATTTGCTGCTGCCGCTGTTGAAATTAAATGAAGAACTCCAGCCAAAAAGGCCCTTGTTTGTAAAGGTGGATCCCGACATGCCCTTAGAACAACTGGGAGAGGTTTTAAACGTTTTAATGGAGCTTAAAATAGATGGAATCATTGCCTCCAACACATCTAGCCTCAGGTCGAGTAATTCCAGCAAAAAAGCCATGAGGGTTCAAGGAGGCCTTAGTGGAGGCCCGCTTTTTAATAGAGCGTTGGAAAGAGTGCAGTTTATTCACCAAAAAACCAAAGGTGAACTCCCTATTATTGCTTGCGGTGGCATTGATAGTTATAAAAAAGCCAGAATAATGTGCAAAGCCGGAGCAAGTTTGGTGCAAGTGTATACCGGATTCGTATACCAAGGCCCTAACCTCATCCAAAAATTAGCCAAAGGTTTAGGTAACTTTGTACCCTAATGAGCAAGGTGCGCATAACCGAATGTCCACGTGATGCCATGCAAGGCATAGATACATTTATTGCTACTCAGCAAAAAATTAAATACATAAAGGCCCTTTGTCGCTGTGGGTTTAACCGGATTGACTTTGGAAGCTTTGTGCACCCCAAAGCCATTCCACAAATGGCCGATACAGAAGAGGTCGCCAAAGCACTAGAGGACATAGACCATCCCGAACTACTAGCTATTGTTGGAAACCTAAAAGGGGTTGAACGAGCACTTCCCTTTGAACAGATAGGCTGGTTGGGCTTTCCCTTTTCCATTTCCAATACTTTTTTAGAACGAAACATAAAATCCAACCTTACGCAATCTTGGCAACGATTGCTTAGCATTCGGGATTTGGCCCATAAAAACAGAAAAAAAGTACAGGTGTATATTTCCATGGCCTTTGGGAACCCCTATGAAGACCTTTATCATGAAGACTTAGTCTTGGAATGGGTTGAAAAGTTAAGGAATGAAGAGCTCCTTTGGATTAGCTTATCGGACACCATTGGAGAAGCCCAACCAAAACAAATAAAATACCTCTGGAATCACTTAAATACACATTTTCCGGAAGTGCAGGCAGGAGCTCATTTTCATACCCGACCCGACAATTTAAGGCCCAATCTGGAGGCCGCCTGGGAAGCCGGCTGTATGCAATTTGAAGGTGCAATGCATGGTTTTGGAGGTTGCCCTATGGCCAAAGATGAACTCACCGGAAACTTACCTACCGAAGCACTTGTTGCCTTTTTGGAAGTGCAAAAAGCAGATTTGGACATCCATAAACCGGCTTTTGAAGAAGCTTGGCGAATGGCCTCAGAGGTTTTTCATCAACATTGAAGCACTTTTTCTTGGGAAATTAGCTTCGCCCCATTATCTTTGCCCCTCCCTTAGAAGAAACAAGCAATTATTACCATGGCGCGCGTTTGTCAAATAACAGGAAAAAAAACCATCACCGGAAACAACGTTTCCCACTCCAACAGGAAGACACGCAGGGTATTTCGCCCCAACCTGTTTAAAAAGAAATTCTATTTGCCCGAAGAAGACCGTTGGATTGTCCTAAAGGTATCTGCCAAAGGCTTGCGCATAATAAATAAAGTGGGCATTCAAGAAGCGATGAAAAGAGCCAAGCTTAAAGGTTACTTGGATTAATTCATACCAAATATCTATCGATAAAGCCGTTTGTTTCAAACGGCTTTTTTATTTTCACTAAATGAAACAGGCAGTACTCCTACTCAGCATGCTCCTTTTTTCCCTAACCAATGCCAAGGCTCAAGGAAAAAATGGCCCCCTATTTTCACGGGCAGACACCCTTAAAGGATGGAACGCCAGCCCCAGAAGCTGTTACAATGTCCGGCACTATTATCTGGATTTTGAAGTCCACATGAACCGAAAATTCATTGAGGGAACCAATACCATGGAGTTTGTAATGGTAGAAAACGCCAAAGTCTTACAAATTGACCTTGGACAAGGCATGGGACTAACCAACGTGGAGTGGAACGGAAAAAAAGTACCTGTTAAGCGCGAAGAAGGGGCCTACTTCCTCTATTTCCCAGATACACTTTACGAAAGCACAAGACACTCCATTCAATTAAAATTTGCCGGACACCCTCCCATGGCCAAAGATGCCCCCTGGGACGGTGGTTTTGTATGGGACAACGACGCCAACGGAAATCCTTGGGTAGGCGTGGCCAATCAAAAAGAAGGTGCCTCGCTTTGGTGGCCTTGCAAAGACCAATGGCTCGATGAGCCCGACTCCATAACCGTAAGAATTACCGTGCCCGTAGGACTTACCGCCGTGTCTAATGGCCGGTTAAGAAACCAAGAAACCCTTGACGGTAAATCGCGCTTTGAATGGTTCGTTTCAAAACCCATTAACCACTATAATGTAACGCTCTACATTGGCAAATTCGCACACTTCTCCGACATTTACCCAGGTGTTGGAAGGCCCCTAGATTTAAACTATTACGTCCTAGAGTACAACGAAAGAAAAGCCAAAAAACACTTTGAACAAGTAAAAGGCATGTTTGCCTGTTATGACCAATTCCTTGGACCATACCCCTTTTACGAAGATGGCTACAAACTGGTAGAAGCTCCATACCTAGGCATGGAGCACCAATCTGCCATTGCTTACGGCAACGATTACCTTATTGGCTATGCCGGCTACGATGCCACCGAACTCGGCCTTGAATTCGACTTTATCATTATTCATGAAACAGCCCACGAATATTGGGGAAACAGCGTAAGTGGCGCCGACCCCGCCGATATGTGGATCCACGAAGCATTTGCCACCTACATGGAAGCCATGTATGTAGAATGCAAATACGGCAAAGATATTGCCTACGAATACATCGATACCTGGAGGGGAAGAATCAAAAACGACAAACCCATGATGGGTAAACGAGGATTGAACGACCACCCCTCTACCGACGTATACTACAAAGGAGCTTTTATGCTCCATACCTTAAGAAACCTTATTCAAGACGAACCCAAATGGATTGGCTTGCTCAAAGCCATTCAAACCGAATTCAAGCACCAAACCGTTACCACCGAAGAGTTTGTAGACTTTATTGGCAAGTACCTGCATCAAGATTATAGCTGGTTCTTTTACCAATACTTAAAAATCAGTGGAGTGCCCGTCTTTGTTTACAGTTACGACAACGAGGCTGCCGGAGGACCTGTTATTCGCTACCGTTGGGAAAACGTTATGAAGGACTTTAAAATGCCTGTATTTGTGAACGTGAACAGCGAAGGTTGGGTAAAACTCAGCCCTACGGCGGAATGGAAAGAATACAAACCCCAAGTCCGAAGCGTGGATTACATGGATTTGGACGAATTCAGTGGGTATTTTGTGATTCGCAACGCCTCCTCTAAATACTGAATAGCCTATCCAATAGCAAATCCTTTATTGGAAGACCTGCGCCAGGGGGCGGCACGGATACCCCCAAGCCTGCAGAGGTTGGGGCGACAGGCCAGGCCGAGTGTAGCTTTGCGGAACTCCGGCCCGGCCTTGACGCCCCCCTCGGCAGGCTTGGGAGTAGCAGGGAGCACCCGCTCGGGCGCCCAAAAAATCAAACGGTTTAAAACCGGCTCGCTCTACAAATCAAGCACAAAGAGGTGCTTATAAGCTGTTTTTAAACACCTGGTAGGCCGACTCGAAGGTTTCCGTACCCGAACAACCAAGGCTTTGGTCTAAGGAGCGAATGTCCTCCACTCGATTCCCCGGATCAGGATGGGTGCTCAAAAAAGATGGCGTTTGACCTGCTTGACCTTGGGCAATCAAAAGGGCAAAAAAATCAGAGGCGCCATCGGCCTGGTACACCGTAGGGCACAAATAACGAACGCTAAACTCATCGGCTTGGCGCTCGTCGGAGCGGCTAAATTCCAAACCAATAAGGCCGGAGGCTATGCTGCTTATCGCTCCCTGGTTTTCGCCCAACACCACATCCAACAAAAACTGCAAGCCATAGGCCTGAGTTAGCTGACTGGTGGAATGCCGCTTATCGGCGTGTGCCATTTCGTGCCCAATTACTCCGGCCAATTGATCCTCGCTGTCTAAAAACTTAATAAGTCCGGTATACACAAAAATGTATCCGCCGGGGGCACAAAAGGCATTGAGGGTGGCATCGTCTTTGAGCAAATAAATTTCCCAGTCGAATTCCTGGGCATATTTCACCTCCCCCGAGGCCAAAACTCGATCTCGAATGCGTTCTACATAGCTGTAGGCCGAACCATGCAAACTAGGATCCATTACCGGATATTCTTGGGGATTGGCCAATATTTCATCCCGCAATTGCCTGCCTAAGCTTATATCGTCTTGCAGCGTAAACAAATTGAACCCGTCCGAACATTGCCACTGCACGGCGGTTAACACAAACATAAGACCAACAAAAAAGCGACGCATAAGCCAAAACATTTGGTTATTGACAACAAAAATCCAAAAATTAGGCCGAAAATTAGCATATGGAGCAAAAAGCATACATCACCGGACTGGGGAAATACCTCCCGGAGGAAAAAGTAAGCAATGCCGACTTGGAAAAGCTCATGGAAACTACCGATGCCTGGATCCAAGAACGTACCGGTATTCAAGCGCGTAGATTCTTTACTCCAGGCAAGGAAAGTACAGCCACCATGGGCGCCGAAGCTGCCAAGCAAGCCTTGGAGCGCGCAGGACGCCGCCCCGAGGACATTGATTTATTGCTGTTTGCCACCTTAAGTCCGGACTATTATTTCCCGGGTTGTGGCGTTCTGTTGCAAGAGATGCTTGGACTCCAAAATATTGGCTGCATAGACCTTAGAGCGCAATGCAGTGGTTTCATTTATGGTTTGTCGGTGGCCCAAGCCTATATCAAATCGGGCATGGCCAAGCGCATTCTGTTGGTGTGCAGCGAGGCCCAATCGACCTTAATGGAATTGAGCAATAGGGGCAGAAATGTGGCTGTTATTTTTGGAGACGGTGCCGGCGCAGCTGTTCTAGAAGCCAGCTCCGACCAACGGGGAATAGCCGACGTACAAATCCACAGCGAGGGGCAGCACGCCGAATTGCTCTACCAGCCCCATCCCGGCACCCGCCTTAGGCCTAGACTAAGCACCGAAATGCTCCAAGATGGAAGCTTGCTGCCCATTATGAACGGAAACGCAGTGTTTAAACACGCTGTTGTACGATTTGAGGAAGTAATCCGTGCCAACCTAAAAGAGGCAGGTATCGGGCTCGAAGCACTTAGCTTACTCATTCCGCACCAAGCCAATTTGAGAATTTCAGAGTTCCTTAGAAAACAGTTGGGACTGGACGAAACTCAGGTATACCACAACATCCAACGCTACGGAAATACTACATCTGCTTCCATTCCCATAGCCCTCACCGAAGCATGGGAAGAAGGACGCCTGAACCCGGGCGATTGGATAGAAATGGCTGCTTTTGGCAGTGGATTTACGTGGGGAGGAGCTTTAATGCGCTGGTAATCCGCCCTTGAGAAACGTTTCTTGCATCCCTATGCCGTGTACGGACAATTCGGACAATACAGGGGCATAGATTTCTTTATGCACAGGGATTCGGACACCCCGCATGGCTATGGTGCCATTTAAAATGTTCCGAATGGCAATGCCCATAGGTAGCCCAACGGTTTTGGCCATAGCTGTGGACTGGGCGTCGTCTCCTTCCACTACCAAATGGCTGCGCAAATGACAATGCACGCCGTCGCACTTATAATCAAATAGGTGCACCATCACAATCATATCTCGATCGTGGGGGGCCAAGCTCCATTTCTTTTGCAAAATGTGTTGCAACACCGTGGCCGGCGAGGCTTTTCCGCTAAGTCCAACCGGTTCTTCCTCAAACATGCCCAGCCACTTAAGCCTACGCATGGGTTCGCTTTGCAAATCCAACCGCAGCATATGCGCCAATTTTAGCTCTACGCTATCGGAGGGGCTATAGTATAAGAAGCTGTTGATAAACTCCCTGTGCGTCATCTCACCCACACCTTCCATCAAATAACTATCGTCGGTAGCTCCCAACTGCACAAAAACATCCCACGATTGGCAAAAACCGGGGCGGCGCAAGGTACCTCGGTACAGGGTATCCACGCCCTCCAGTCCATACATGCTTTGGTAGCGCAGGGAATCTCTGTTTCCATAAGCTTCAAACTCACCATAGGCACCCAGGTCAATCAACTCTGTTCGTCTAAACACTTTGTGGTAAGGGATATATTTAAACTTACCTCCATGCAGAAATTTTACGGCTCCACCGGAGGCGGCCAACACAATATTTCTTGGATTCCAGGTGAATTTATACTTCCATGGACCTTCTTCGGAGCCTGGCGCCATTAACCCACCCGTAAAACTTTCAAAACCAATAATTTCACCACCTTTTGCTTTAATCTTATCCATCACCTCCATGGCGGTCATGTGGTCAATTCCCGGGTCCACGCCCATTTCGTTGAGCAAAAGCAAACCTTTAGCCTCGGCTTCTTCATGCAAGGCCTCCATCTCCGGGGACACATAGGAAGCCGTGACCATGTGTTTGCCAAATGCTACGCAATCCTGGGCCACTTCTATATGCTTATGGGCAGGCAACATACTCACAATCAAATCGTGTGCTTTAATCAAAGACTGCCGCAACGGCACATCGTCGATAGAAAGTGCACAGGCTTCCGCAAAGGGAGAACTACCCACCTTTTGTTGCGCAATCTCTCTATCCATATCGGCTACCGTAAGCTTCCAAGATTCCATGGATGCATGGTCTAGCAGGTATTCTATTAGCGTGGTGGCAGACTTTCCTGCACCAATCAGCAGTATTTTCTTTGGTTCCATAATTCGCACTGCAAACTTAGGCAGCATTTACCAAACAAGCGCAATGGGTGGTGGAGGTAAAAGGTGTATTGGGGGGCCAAACGGGCTCTCGCCCTCCGGGCCTGCGGCCAAAGGCTGCCCGGCTAAGCCTGTGGTGGTTCGCAAAAAGCTCCACCTCCTCGGCTAAGCCGGGCATGCCTTTGGCCGCAGGCCGCTCTCGGGCTCCATCCCTGGCCCAAATTATTTTCCCATTGGAATTTGAGAGATTTTAAAACCTTAAACTGCCAACCACAGGCGCTTGGTGTATATTTGTGCATGGTACAATGGAAAAGAAGCACCGGACTTTGGGGAGCCCTTTTAGGCCTAAGCGGCATTTTGCTTGGCGCCTGGGCAGCTCATGGCTTAGAAAACCTGGTAGCTTCGGAAAGTATAGAAAGCTTTAAAACCGGGGTTTGGTACCAACAACTGCATGCACTTGCACTGGTTGTGCTTGCTCTTGCCACTCCCCAAGCGCACCGCCTTATTCGATGGTCGGTGCGATTAATGCTTCTGGGTTGGTTCTTATTTTCGGTATCCATTTACGCCTTGGTGTTGGCTCCGGTCTGGGGTTTGAATCTTAGTTTTTTAGGGCCAGTAACTCCATTGGGAGGTATTAGTTTTATGCTAGCTTGGGGGCTTATGGCTTGGTACTTTTTTAAAGCCCGAAATGTATGAGCAAAGCTTGGGAAGCACTTTGCACCTATGCCGGAACCACCGCACGGTGGAGAAATACAGCCGCATTACTGCAATGGGACCAAGAAACCGGCATGCCCTACCCTGCTGCCGGACTGCGCGCAGAACAATCGGCAGACTTGGCTCGCCTGCTTCATCAAAGGCAACACAACGGTGAGTGGGAAATCTTGCTGGAAGCCGCCAAAAATGAAACGGAGAAACTTTCGGCCCGAGAACAAAAAGCCTTGGCATTTTGGGAAAAAGAGCAAGAAAAATCCAAACGCATACCCGAAAGTCATGTAATCGCTCTCTCCAGGCTTCAATCCAAGGCATTTATGGCTTGGAAAAATGCCCGTGAAGGCAAAAATAAGGAGGCCTACCTAGCATGCCTTAGCGAGCTTGTTCAGCTCAAAAAAGAAGAATGTGCCTTGCAAGGGTTCACCGAAAATCCATACAATGGATTATTGGATCAATACGACCCCGGCTTATCCACCGATTTGGTAGATGGGATATTCGATAGCCTAAGCAAAGAACTACCCAAGCGTATCCTGACTTTAGAAAAAAACATGCCGGAAACGCCCTTTCCCATGTTGCTTTCTAAAGACAAGCAAATTGAACTTGGTCGTGAATTGTTGGAATGGATTGGTTTTGATTTGTCTAGGGGGCGATTGGACAAGGCTCCTCATCCTTTTTGCCTTTCTATGAGTCCCAACGACGTTAGACTCACCTATCAGCTTAAAAAGGACAAACCCGGCGTTTTTATATGGGCGCTTTTGCACGAAGGCGGGCATGGTCTTTATGAGCAAGGCCTGGAAGCTGAACCTGCCGGAACTCCTTTAACCAGCGCAGTGAGCCTAACCATCCATGAATCCCAAAGCCGCTTTTGGGAAAACCATATGGGCCGTAGCTTTGTGTTTTGGCAAATGGTTTGCCAGGAAAAAGGTTGGAACCCCAACCATGCCCAAAATATTTGGAAGCATGCCAATAAAGTTTCCAGAAGTCAAATCCGAATTTATGCCGATGAACTAAGCTACCATTTGCATATTTTACTTAGATATCGCATAGAGAAAGGCCTGGTAGAAGGAAGCCTGGAAACCAAAGATGTGGAAACGGCATGGAATGATATGGCTTTGGACTTTTTTGGTGAGGCACCCAAGCAGCCGGCAGAAGGATTTGTTCAGGACATTCATTGGGCCCACGGCTCCATGGGCTATTTCCCAACCTATACCATGGGCAGTTTATTGGCCGCTCACTTTGATGCACAAATTTTTAATGAGGCCGATTCCATGACCGTGCGTATTCAAAAAGCAAAGGCCTATTTTGCACAAAACGTGTTTTGCCATGGGGCTTTACTGCGCTCCGAGGAATTGCTGCCCAAGAAGCCCCAAGAAATTGTGGATTGTTTTTTGCAATATGTAGACTCTAAATACCAAGATTATTTATGAGAAACCTAATTAGAGTGCTTTGCCTAATTACCGGCTTAAGTGCTTGCAAAAGCAACCGCCCTTTAGAGCCCTCTTCCGGCCCCAGTCAAACTACCCAAGTAGAAATGGAGGCTACCCCCATACTTGTAATAAGCTTCTACTCCATTGCCTATGGTATTGACAGTGGAGCACGCTCGGCCCTTGATACCTATTTAAGTGAAAAAGGCCAAGACCTTAACGTAGAGAAAAAACCTTGGGGCAGGGAGGGCGAAATCGACTATTGCCTTTTTGCACCCACGCTTACTGAGGCACAAAAATCCGAACATGTGCAGGCCATTCGAACATTACTAAGTACCGGAAAAAACCTGCATGTATATACCGACCAAGCATGCAGAAAGAGTACACCTGCCAGCGGCAAATAAATTTTGAGGCTGGCAAGCATGGCTATTCTAACGCCGACCCTGTCCTAAGGCTTTGGTCGGCATTCAAAAACCTTAAGAACACAACCCGTCAACAGTCTCATTTTCTTGGAATACGGTGCTCATGTTACCGATGCACGGCAAGTGATTTTTCAAACATTGTGGCAAAGGGGCTAGGAGCTGCCCCCGGCCAAGTGCTGGTTAATCCACTTAACACAAAGAAATTACAGGCATTAGGTTAAAAAAAATCAACTTAATTTACAGCAATTGCGCACAGAAATGTCGACCTAAGCTTCCCAAAGAGTGGCATAAATAAATTTTTCGTTGCACGGGAAATGCCTACTTTTGCTGATTCAAAACCGTTTAAATCTTACACGGAACTAACATCGAATCCCAAACTCATGAGCGAGCACGGATTTAAATCCACCAAAAGCAGCCTTGAACAACATGGCATTGAAGGCTACACTAAAGCATTTTGGAACCTTAGCCCTGCCGAATTGGTGGAGCACAGCCTTGTCAAAGAAATGGGTGAACTTTCCCACACAGGAGCCTTAGCGGTGGAAACCGGTGCATTTACCGGAAGAAGCCCAAAGGACAGGTTCATTGTAAAAGATAAACACAGCGCAAACGAAGTATGGTGGGGAAACCACAATCTCTCTTTTGATGAAGAAAAGTTTAGCGCCTTGGAAACCAAGGTAAAAGCTTATTTTAAAGGAAAAGAGGTATATGTGCGGGACGCATTTATTTGTGCCGACCCAAGCTACAAAATGAGCGTTCGGGTCATAAATGAATACCCTTGGAGCAACTTGTTTGTTTACAACATGTTTTTGAGGCCAAGCCTAGAAGATATGCTGAGTTTTGATCCGGAATGGACAGTGATAAATGCTCCTGGCTTTATGGCCAATCCGGAGCTAGACGGCACCAGACAAGCCAATTTTGCCATCCTCTCCTTCGAACGCAAAACCATTTTGATTGGTGGTACCGGCTACACCGGGGAAATCAAAAAAGGTATTTTTAGTGCCCTTAACTTTTTGCTTCCGGTACATCACGGTGTTTTGCCCATGCATTGCAGCGCCAATGTTGGAAAAAATGGAGATACCGCATTGTTTTTTGGACTTTCGGGTACTGGAAAAACAACGCTTTCTGCTGACCCCAGCCGAAAACTTATTGGCGATGACGAACACGGGTGGATTGGCGATAGCGTGTTCAACTTCGAGGGAGGTTGTTATGCTAAAACCATTGACTTAACCGAAGAAAAGGAGCCGGATATTTTTCGGGCCATTAAGTTTGGCGCCTTGCTCGAAAATATAGGCTTTGAAGCCAATAGCCGGGTACCGGACTATAAGTTCAAAGAAATTACGGAGAATACCCGAGTTTCGTATCCAATAGACCATATCGACAATATCCAGCCCGGCTCTTCGGGAGGGGCTCCAAAAAACATATTCTACCTTACCTGCGACGCCTACGGCATTTTGCCTCCGATTTCCAAATTAACTCCCGGGCAAACCATGTATCATTTTATTTCTGGCTATACCGCCAAAGTAGCAGGAACCGAAGCAGGCATTACAGAGCCCCAAACTACCTTTTCTGCCTGCTTTGGAGCTCCCTTTATGCCTTTGCACCCTGCCCGCTATGCCGAAATGCTAGGCGCCAAAATTAAAGCACAAAACGTAAGGGTTTGGCTGGTAAATACCGGTTGGTCCGGAGGTCCGCATGGGGTAGGCGAACGGATTAAGCTAAGATATACCCGTGCCATGATTGCTGCTGCTTTAGAGGGTAAGCTAGATGGAGTGGAATTCCACCAACATCCCATTTTTGGCTTGGCCATGCCCAAAAGCTGCCCCGATGTACCCAATGAGATTTTAAACCCCATAGATACTTGGGCAGACAAACATGCTTACACAGAAAAAGCTCAAAAATTGGCCAATCAATTCAATGCAAACTTTGAGATGTTTGCCGAAGAAGCTCCCGAAGAAATTCGTCAGGCGGCACCTAATGCCGCAGCTAAAGTAGAATAAGCCTAGGCGGCCCCCCTTACCTCATAATTTAACACAGCCTTTAAGGGAAAAATCCTTAAAGGCTGTGTTTTTTTGGGGGTTCAGCCCTACCTTAGTAGCCATGAGGAAGGTATTATTTGGTGTGGTTGCTGCCTTTTTGCTACACGGCTGCTCCCGCCCCCTGCAGGTTCAAAGGCATGAGGGCAGTCTTGAGACTTTGCAAACGCTCAGCCCGGACCCTGAAGCACAAGCCCTAATTGCTCCTTATAAGAAGCAAATTGATGCCAAAATGAAAGAACCCTTGGGAACCTCAGCCATAGACATGCCTAAGGTTCGCGGAGAGGTAGAAACCTTATTGGGGAATTTTGTGGCCGACCTGGTCCTCCAAAGTACCCAACAAAGACTTCCTGAGCAGCCGGTAGATGCTTGCTTGCTAAATTCCGGGGGCTTGAGGGCATCCATTGCCAAAGGCCCCATTCTTTTGGAAGACGTATTTAGCTTAATGCCCTTCGACAACCTAGTGGTTTTGGTTAAGCTATCAGAAAACGATATGATGCGCATGTTTAACTACTTGGCCGAACACCCTGGCACTCCTATTGCAGGTATGCGCATGGAAATTGAAGACGGAAATCCCGACGACATGGAAATTGCAGGAATCGATTGGGAAGACAACAAAGAAGCTAGGCGTCCTTGTTGGATTATTACCTCCGATTTTTTGGCGGGTGGTGGCGACCATATGGATTTTTTGACGGAACCCATAGAACGTATTGAAACCGGTTGGCTTTTACGAGATATTATTGCGGATCATATCCGCGAAAAAAACAGAAAGGGGCTGGCGGCGGAGTCGGCTTTGGACGGAAGAATGCGTTACGATAATGATTAAAGTGAGCAATGAATAGAAAAGAGTTTTTGCGAGCATCGGCCCTTTTAGGCATAGGTATGTCCTGGGGTGGAGCACATGCCCAAAGCCTGCTTAGCGCAAGAAAGAGCAAACGCTTGGTGGTTTTGCACACCAACGACATGCATAGCCATATAGAACCCTTTCCGGACGATGACCCTAAATACCCGGGACAGGGAGGAATGGCCAAAAGAGCAGCCTTGATTAAGCAAATTCGTGCCGAAGGACACCCGGTGCTTTTGGTGGACGCAGGCGATGTCTTTCAAGGTACCCCCTATTTTAATTTGTTCAAAGGAGCCTTGGAGTTTAAGTTAATGAGTCAAATGGGCTACGATGCCGCCACCTTAGGGAACCATGATTTTGACAACGGAGTGCAAGGGCTGGCCACTATGTTGCCTTTGGCCAAATTTCCCTTTGTGAATAGCAACTATGCCTTAGAAAACACACCCATTCATAAGGAGATTAAACCACACCTTATTCTTAAAAAAGGTGGATTGAAGGTGGGAATTTATGGATTGGGAGTTGACCTAAATGGACTGGTAAGTAGCGCCTTGACCGGCGAGGTTCGATACTTAGACCCGGTAGTTTCGGCCAACCGAACGGCCCGTTTTTTGCGCCATGAGGCGGGCTGCGACTTAGTGTTGTGTCTTTCCCACTTGGGTTTTGATTATAAGACAAAGAAAATTAGTGACTTAAGCATCTCCGCTTCACTAAATGATACAGACATAATCTTAGGAGGTCACACCCATACTTTTTTGCACAAGCCTGTGTTAACTAAAGATGCCACCGGCCGCCCTTTGGTTATTGGCCAAACCGGATGGGCCGGCATACACCTAGGCCGCATTGATTTTTTCTTTAGCCCGGAAAACCAAATACTAGGCACAAAAACTAGTATGTATGAAATTTCAAAAAAAACAATACCGGGCTGACTTTTTTTTACATTTTTTTCTCGCAATCTTTGTTCACTAGCTTGCAAAAGCTTGACCCAATAAGGGCTTTAGGAAAATGAGCGCATTCCTGCCCTACAGGAGTTTTAACGAAATATTAATTCTAACTCGAAGAGTTCATGTCTGAAAATCTCAAGGAGGTATGGGAGCGGTGTCTGCACATCATTCGCGACAATGTAAGCCCGCAAAGCTACCAAACCTGGTTTGAGCCCATCCGGCCTGTAAAGTTGGAAAAGCAGGTACTCACCATTCAAGTACCCTCGCAATTTTTTTACGAGTGGTTAGAAGAGCATTACATTACCCTTCTTAAGCACACCGTTAAAAAGGAATTAGGCCCCGAAGGAAGGTTGGAATACTCCATAATAATGGAAAATAGTTACCATGCTCAAAAACCATACACCATTAAGGTGCCCACCAGCGAACAGAAAGCCGTTAGGAATCCTCAGGTAAGCATGCCTTTGGACCTCACATCGGAGCATCCCATTAAAAATCCTTTTGTAATTCCCGGGCTCAAAAAGGTGCATATTGAATCAAATTTGAACCCCAATTACGCCTTTGACAATTTTATTGAAGGCGATTGCAACAGGCTTGCCAGATCTGCAGGTTATGCTGTTGCTCAAAACCCGGGTGGAACTTCCTTTAACCCATTATTGATTTATGGAAGCACCGGCTTAGGCAAAACGCACCTTGCTCACGCCATTGGTATTGAAATCAAAAAGAACTTCCCAAACAAAACCGTCCTTTACGTTCCCGCTGAAAAATTTACTACCCAGTTTGTAGATTCCATAAAAAATAACACTTCTTCTGACTTTGTAAATTTTTACCAACTTATTGATGTTCTCATTTTGGACGATGTCCATATCCTTGGTGGAAAAGAAAAAACACAAGATGTTTTCTTTCACATCTTTAATCACTTGCACCAAAGTGGAAAACAAATTATTCTCACCTCCGACAAACCTCCGGTAGACCTTCAGGGAATGGAACAACGCCTGCTCTCCAGGTTTAAGTGGGGCCTCTCTGCCGACTTGCAGGTTCCTGAGCTGGAAACCCGTATTGCCATTCTACAAAAGAAACTTTACAACGACGGCATAGAACTGCCCGAAGAAGTAGTGGAATACTTGGCCTACTCCATTACTACCAACGTCCGAGAACTCGAAGGTGCTCTTATTTCTTTGATTGCCCAATCTTCCTTAAACCGCAAAGAAATCACGCTGGACTTAGCCCGCAAAATGATTGACAAGTTTGTCAAAAACAATGCCCGTGAGATTTCTATAGAGTACATCCAAAAAATGGTATGCGACTACTTTGACATGCCCATGGATTTAATGAAATCCAAAAGCAGGAAGCGAGAAGTGGTGCAAGCAAGACAAATTGCCATGTACTTTGCCAAAGTCTTTACCAAGTCTTCTTTGGCTACCATTGGAGCACACTGTGGGGGCAAAGACCACGCTACGGTGCTGCATGCTTGCAAAACGGTAAACAACTTAATGGAAACCGACAAGCAGTTTAGAGCCTATGTAGACGACCTGGAGAAAAAAATAAGCCTTCACTGATATCAAGTTTGTTTAAAGCCAATAGCCCGAAAGTTTCGGGCTATTTTTTTGGAAGGCATTTTGGGCCCCCGATGGAGGCAACTAACCCACAAGTACCGGGGCCTTGGCTTTACGGCCTTTGGGCGTGTGTAGCTTGGCGAAACGCCGCCCAAAGGCACGAAAGCCGGCCCCGGGACTGAGGATTAGTGCAGACAGCGGGATAAGGCCCCCAACCATTAAGCATTCCTTTCCTCAGGCACCATTAGCATGGGCAAACGGGCCTGCATGGCCAAGTTTCGGGTGGTGCTTCCTTCAAACAACCGATCGAGCCAGCTTTTGCGTTGTGGAACCATTACCAAAAGGTCGGCCGGATGGTCGAGCAAGTACAATTCCAAACCTTCGGAAGCTGAATCTGCGGTAATTTCGTGCAGCTTGAGTTGGGTTTGCGGAAACTCCTTTTGCAGGGCGTCCAAAAGCGGGGTATTGGCCTGTAGGTCAAGCTGTAAATTGGCATTCACATGCAGCAATTCCACCTCAGCCTCAAAGGGCACCAGCAGTCCTAGCGCATGGGCCAAAGGCTTCCGGTCGTCGCGCTCCAACTGGGTAGCAAAAAGCACCTTTTGGGGAAGAAATGCTCCGGATTTTTCGGGTATAAACAGCATGGGAATCTTGATTCTGTGCAGCAAATGCGTTGCATTAGAGCCAATAAGCCGTTCCAAAATTCCGCTGGCACCGGTGGTTCCCATTACCAAAAGCTGAGCCTGACTTTCGTTTACCTGCTCCTCTATGGTGTCTGCCACAAAACCATCCAAAATTTTGTCTTCCACCTCAATGCCGTGTTGTTTTACTAAAGCCACCCGTTTGTCCATGGCTTCCCTGGCCCCTTTAAACAAGGCCTGATGCGCATCGGCCGCATAGCCCAAAGGTCCTACCGCGTCTACCATTGGGACATGAACCACATGCACCAAAAGCAAGGACATGGTATGTGCCTTTGCAATGGAAATGGCAGCGTCGAGCGCTTTGTCGGCTGTTTGAGAAAAATCGAGGGGAACAATAATGGCTGCTTGATTCATGGCTGTTTGTTTTTTTGCAAAATTAGCATGCCAAAAGATAAGAAATCATGACAATAGTCAGGGCATAATTCCCATGGAAGGTGCAGCTAAGGCTTGTATATTTGCCCTATGAAGGTATTGATGGTTTGCTTGGGCAACATTTGCCGCTCCCCTATGGCAGAAGGACTGCTTAGGGATTTGGCCGCCCAAAAAGAAATAGGTTTAGAGATTGATTCGGCAGGAACCGGGGATTGGCACCAAGGAGAACCTCCCGACGAAAGAGCAGTGCGGCAAATGGAAATGCGGGGACACGATATTTCTCCGCTGAGGGCACGGCAAATCCAAACCGAGGACTTGAATCGATTTGACCTGATTTTTACCATGGATGCCAGCAACTATCAAAACGTGTTGAAACTGGCTCAAACCGAAGCTCAAAAGCAAAAAATACGTATGTTTTTGAATGAAGCATGGCCGGATCAAAACCGCCAGGTGCCCGACCCTTGGTTCGGAGGGGAGGAAGGCTTTGAGCAAGTCTATTTTCTATTGGAAAGAGCCTGCGAGGCCTTTTTGCAAAAATTAGAACCGTGAATACCGGACGACTCATACTGGTTCCCAGTCCTCTTGGACCGGAGCCGGGGCTTATGCCGCCCGAACACCTAGCCTTGGCCGCCACTATTGAGTTTTGGATAGTCGAAAACCCGGGGCCTTGCCTGCCGGTGATTGCAAAACTCACCGGTATTCGAAATCCCGAACATTGGGTACTGGAACGCGGAGGGCTGGATATGCACCTGCTTCAAGACTTTAAAAAGGTGCTGATGCGTGGAAAAGATGTTGGCCTTATTTGCGATGCCGGCTTGCCTGCCGTGGCTGATCCCGGACAAACACTGGTGGCCGCTGCCCAAAACTGGAATATTGAGGTGGTGCCGCTGGTAGGACCCTCCAGCATTATGCTCGGCTTAATGGCCAGCGGGCTTTCCGGACAACATTTCCGCTTTTTGGGATACCTGGAGAAACACCCGGAAAAGCGTAAAAAACAGCTTTCAAGCCTTAGCAAACACCTTATGCAAACCGGCGAAACTCAAATTTTTATTGAAACACCCTACCGAAACCAACACCTTATGAAAGATTTGGTGGCTACGGGAGAGCCTAGCAGCATGCTTTGTCTGGCTCAACAGCTCCAATACCCCACCCAATCCATCAAAACACAAAGTTTAGCACAATGGAAAAAACAAATGCCCGTTCTTCAAAAGCAGGAGGTGCTGTTTTTATGGGGAAAAAATCGTAAATCCAAACCCTAGCCTCCCCATTAGCCCTTGGCAATAGACCTCAATTCCACTATATTTGAACTATGACCTGTAAGTCCATGAAGTCACTTCTTTTCAGTTCTATTCTTGCCTTTTCGGTTTTGCTACCCCTTAATTCGTTGCATGCCCAAGAGGATTCCGTTAAAACCAACGCCTATGGCGAACCGAGCACCTACCGCGAAAGCTGTTACCGCAAGTGGTACAAAGCCTTTCAAATTCGAGGAGCCAAGGAGGTAGAAAACGGCACCCACGAAGACGTTATTGTAAGTCTTTCCAGGGGAATGGATGGAGATTGTTTCTATGGAAAAGTGGAAATACGCGGCGGAAGCGTGCGCCAAATTTTCATCAAAACTACCGAAGGCGACTACGAACAAGTGCCTTTTGAAGAAGAAGACGATATCCTAATCGAAAACGGTATTTCTGACCCGGTGGTTAGCAACCTCCGCACCCAAAGGCAAGTAGTGCACGTGATTTTCCCAAGTGCTCTGCGGCCTAAGGCAGCAGCCTATGAGCAAGCCCCCGAACCCGACATTGATTTTTAATTTGTTTTCCCTGCTTTTAGTTTTGCATTCCGGAACTTGTTTGGGCATCGGTTTTTGCCAGGGATATTCAAACGCAACTAAGACCGGATGTTGCATAGGGTGGTGACTACCTGCATTTCACGAACCGACAGATAAAATGCCTGTTCGATGATTTACCTGCGACAGCCCAACGCAGTTACCTGTAAAAAGGAAAGGAGGCAACGCCTGAACGCTGCCTCCAAAACCAACCTACTATGAAAAACTGCTCAAAATCTATTGTACAAACACATAAATAGACCTGCGGGTTTTTGCCTTAACACTACTTAACAATGCGGCTGAGGCCTTTATTTTTTTAGGTATTTCTAAGCTCAGAATTCCTTAAAACTTAATCCTTATTTTGTTCCTGAGCCTGCTCAGCTTCCGGATTTCGGAACACCATATGCCCTTCAAAAACATCAACCAGCACCTCTTGGTTTCTGTCAATTTCTCCGGATAGAATTTTCTTGGCCAGCTCATTCAACACCTTACGCTGAATAACCCGCTTCAAGGGCCTAGCTCCGTATTGGGGATCATAGCCCAGGTTGCTCAACCAATCGGTGGCCTCCTCGGTCATGCGCAAACAAATTCCATTGTCGCGTTCCAAGTTTTGAGACAATTGCCCCATTTGAATATGTACAATCTCCCTTAAATTCTCTCGGCTCAAAGGCAGGAACATCACTGTTTCGTCAATCCGGTTCAAGAACTCCGGCCTAAGGCTTTTGCGAAGCAACTCAAACAAGGCGGCTTGAGTTGAAGCTATGGTGGCGTCCTTGTCTTTCAGTTCCAAATTTTCTAATTTCTCCTGAATTAGCTCTGCGCCCAAATT
This sequence comes from Flavobacteriales bacterium, assembly GCA_018401695.1. Taxonomy (GTDB): domain Bacteria; phylum Bacteroidota; class Bacteroidia; order CAIKAF01; family CAIKAF01; genus CAIKAF01. The sequence continues at coordinate 21,310 of JAGYKD010000001.1, forward strand.
AGAAGTAAGAATTACAAGGGTATTTCTAAAGTTAGCCGTCCGGCCCTTATTGTCGGTTAGCCTTCCCTCGTCCAATACCTGAAGAAGTATATTAAAAACATCCGGGTGCGCCTTTTCCATTTCATCGAACAAAATCACCGAATAGGGTTTGTGGCGCACAGCTTCAGTAAGCTGTCCACCTTCTTCGTAGCCAATATATCCGGGAGGAGCACCCACCAAGCGCGACACGGTGTGCTTTTCTTGGTACTCGCTCATATCGATGCGGGTAATGGCCGATTCGTTGTCGAACAAATATTCGGCTAAGGCGCGGGCCAGCTCGGTTTTTCCTACTCCGGTAGTCCCCAGGAAAATAAAGGAGCCAATAGGTCTGCGCGGGTCTTGCACGCCTGCCCTATTTCTCCGAACAGCATTTGACACGGCCTCAATAGCCTCCGTTTGTCCCACTACCCGCTTGGAGAGTTCTTCTTCGAGGTGGAGCAGTTTTTCGCGCTCGCTTTGCAACATACGATTTACCGGAATACCTGTCCACCGGCTAATGACCTCGGCAATATCCTCGGAATCGACCTCCTCTTTAATTAAGGCATTGCCGGATTGAAAACGGGTAAGGTTTTCCTGAGCCTGTTCTAAGGCCTTTTGGGTTTCTGTCATGCGCCCGTAGCGTATTTCGGCTACTTTTCCGAAATCTCCGGACCGTTCGGCTTGTTCGGCTTCCAATTTAAGTTCTTCAAGCCGAGATTTTGCCTTTTGGATTTGTTCTACCACCTCTTTTTCTTCTTTCCAACGGGCCATGAGTCCATCGCGCTGTTCGGAGAGGGTGGCAAGCTCTTTACCCAGGGTCTTTAGCTTTTCTTCGTCCTTTTCGCGCTTAATGGCCTCTCGCTCAATTTCAAGCTGCATTATTCGGCGCTCAATCATTTCCAACTCCTCTGGCTTGGAATTAATTTCCAACCTAAGCTTGGCGGCGGCTTCATCGATAAGGTCAATGGCTTTATCGGGCAAGAATCGATCGTTGATATAGCGCTGACTCAACTCCACGGCAGCTATAATGGCATCGTCTTTAATACGGACTTTGTGGTGTGTTTCGTATTTCTCTTTAATGCCACGTAAAATAGAAATAGCATCTTCGGTATCAGGCTCGTCTACCAACACTTTTTGAAAACGCCGTTCAAGGGCCTTATCGCTTTCAAAATACTTTTGATACTCATTCAGTGTAGTAGCACCCACAGCTCTGAGTTCTCCGCGAGCCAAAGCCGGTTTCAAAATATTGGCCGCATCCATGGCTCCCTGACCGCCTCCGGCACCAACCAAGGTGTGGATTTCGTCTATAAAGAGCACAATTTCCCCGGCAGCGTCTTGCACCTCCTTAACCACGGCCTTGAGCCGCTCTTCAAACTCTCCTTTGTATTTAGCTCCGGCAATTAAAGCGCCCATGTCCAAGGAGAAAATAGTTTTGGATTTCAAATTTTCGGGCACGTCTCCGTTCACAATACGGTGCGCTAAGCCCTCGGCAATAGCCGTTTTACCCACCCCTGGTTCCCCAATCAGAATAGGATTGTTTTTGGTGCGGCGCGACAAAATATGCAGCACCCTGCGAATTTCTTCTTCGCGCCCAATAACGGGATCTAATTTCCCAAGGGAGGCCAACTCGTTTAAATTCCGGGCATATTTTCCGAGGGCGTCGTAGCTGGCCTCAGCCCCGGCATCTGTGGCCTTTTTTCCTTTGCGTAAATCGTTCATAGCTTGTTGAATAAATGCGGCGCTCAAACCGCAAGAGGTTAATGCTTCGGCAGCTCCCGTACCGCTTTTGGCAATAGACAGCAGCATATGCTCTAAGGTTACAAAGCTGTCTCCGTTGCCTTTAGCTTCCCTTTCGGCTTCTTTAAACACCGATTCGGTATAGCGGCTCAAAAAAGGTTCTCCCCCCTGCACTTTAGGCAATTTGCTCAACGCAGCGTTGAGCTTTGCCGCCAAATCTGCCGCCGAATGCCCGGCACGTTGTAGCATCGCCGGCAAAATGTCCTTATCCGACAACTGAATTCCCAAAAGTATATGGTGCGGTTCCACCGCCTGATGCCCCAAAGATTTGGCCTGTTCAAAGCCCTCTTGAAGCGCCTCTCTGGATTTTATGGTAAACTGCTCAAAATTCATGGATGTGTTTTGCCCTTCTATTGCAAAAAACTTTCCAAGCTTAAAAAACAGCCATTTTGGCGCATTTTTCCACCAAAACTGCCTTTTTGACATTTAAGTTTATATTGAGCGGTCATTTTTTCAGGGGCCTTTACCGGCCTTTGGCTTTACGTCCCTCCCGCAAGGCATGGGTGGCGCGGTTTCCGGGGTTTCCTCCTAAGGTCGGAACCTCCTCAACCTGCGCCTCCCAAAGCCTTGCGCTTCGGCACGGTACCGCCGCAGTCCGGGGCCCGCGCAATGCATGCGTCACAAAAAAACATGCGTCTTCCGCGAACTCATTCCACTGGTCTTTCCGTATTTTGAGGCCATGAACATTCACTTCATAGCTATTGGAGGAGCAGCCATGCACAATTTGGCCTTAGCCCTCCACCACCAAGGCCACCGCATTACCGGATCCGACGATCAAATTTTTGAACCTTCGCGCGCTCGATTGCAAGCGGCAGGACTTCTGCCCTTGCAGGAAGGCTGGAACCCTCAACACATACACAATCAAATAGATGCCGTAATTCTAGGCATGCATGCTAAGGCCAACAACCCCGAATTGCTTAAAGCAAAAGAGCTGCAAATACCCATCTATTCGTATCCTGCCTTTGTACGGCAACAAACCGAACATAAAACACGGGTGGTCATTGGTGGAAGCCACGGAAAAACCACTACCACTTCCTTGCTCATGCATGGACTCAAAAGCCTAAATCAACCCTTCGACTATTTGGTAGGTGCACAAATTCAAGGCTTTGAACGTATGGTAGACCTAAACCCGGAACACCCTCTTGCCATTTTGGAGGGAGACGAATATTTAGCCTCTGCCTTGGAACCTGTTCCTAAATTTCACCTCTACCAAGCTCATGTGGCCATGTTGACCGGCCTGGCTTGGGACCACGTTAATGTATTTCCAACCCAAGAAATCTACCATCAACAATTCCACAACTTTATAGACACCCTTGCACCCCAGGCTAGCCTTATTTATGCCCAGGAAGATTTGGCATTAAACGCTTTGGTAGAGGCACACCCTCGCTCCGACATTAAAAAAATCCCCTACCACACACTGCCTTGGAATCCAACCGAAAAAGGCCTTATGCTACAGTTTGAAGAAAAAGCATACCACCTTCCCCTCCGAGGTGCACACAACGTCCAAAATCTTTGTGGGGCGCTAAAGGTCATTCAAGCCCTAAACCTAAACCCGCATGCTTTTTTAAGTCAGCTGCATAATTTCAGCGGAGCCGCCAAAAGAATGGAGTGTCTTTTAGACCTTCCTGAGAAAAACTTCACCGTTTTCCGTGATTTTGCCCATAGTCCCTCTAAGGTTAAAGCTACCGTAGAAGCCATTAAGTCAAGTTACCCCAATAGAAGGTTTGTTGCCGCATTAGAATTGCATACCTATTCAAGCCTAAACCCCGACTTTATTCCCGGCTATAAAGACAGTTTGGCTCCTGCCGATCAAAGTATGGTCTTTTACGACCCCAAGGCCTTAGCTATTAAGGGCCTCCCACCTTTATCTCCGGAGGCAATTGCCCGGGCATTTGCTTTACAAAATGGTCAAGTAGCCTCCGAAACCACGGAATTAGAAACTTGGAAAAACAACCTGAGTACCCAAGACTGCGTTTGGCTGCTTATGAGCAGTGGAAACTGGGGAGGAATGAGTTGGCTGGATTTATAGAGTCCAAAGCACATCCACAAACCAATGCCTACAATCATAATAGCATGCTCTTTTATCCAACCCCAAATGCTCCTGCATATATTTAAGATCGGAGGGGCTATACTTTCGTGAGATTTCTGTTTGTAGGGCTTCCCAAGCCGTAAAGGAAACACGCAGACCTAAGGATTCTATGTGTACCTCCTGATCCTTTGTACTCACCAAAAATGACCTGGCTTCCTGCGCTACAGGCTCATAATAAGCCACATGATCAAAAGCATTTACGTCAAAATCTCCACCTAATTCCCGGTTGATTCTATGCAAAAGGTTCAAATTAAAGGCACGTGTAACCCCAGCGGCATCGCTGTATGCGGCCTTAATGGTATTGGGGTCCTTAACCAAATCAAGGCCCAAAAGCAGGCCATCCCCTTTCTGCATCAGTTTCCGAATAGAACTTAAAAAGTCTAAAGAGGCCTGCCAACCCATATTCCCCAAATTCGAACCTAAAAAAAGAAATAACCGTTTTCTGGGCCTGGGCAAAGTTTTCATGGCATTTAAGGCCTCTTGGTATTCAGAAGCCATGGTATGCACCTTCAAATGCGGCAATTCTTCCCTTAATCTATCCTTTAGGTCCTGCAAAGCATGCGCCGAAATGTCAATGGGTACGTAGGACCAGTCCTTACTGTGCGCCAAGGCAGCTTCCAACAAATGGCGCGTTTTAGTTCCATCTCCGGCACCAAGCTCCACCACATCAAAGGCTTCTCCTTTGCCAAATTCAGCAACAATTGCCTTAGATTGATGAACAAAAACGTCCATCTCTGAACGGCTTAAATAGTATTCCGGCAAATGCATGATGCGCACAAATAGCGCATCTCCTTTGGCATCATAAAAAAAACGGGAAGGCAAGTGCTTAGGGCTTGATTGCAAGCCTTTTTGTACAGCTTCTGCAAAATCTGAGTGGGCATCCATGGCCTTAAAATACAATTCCCATGGAGGCCTACCACACTTTTTAGAGCATTTAACCCTCTTTTTATTCCTAGTAAAAATTAGGGAACAACGGTAAACTCAATAACACTCAAATAAAAGAGGCCGGTAGATGCTTCCAATGTAGTCCCGGTAGGCAGCCAAAAAGGAAACATATCGGTATTTAGGTTTTGGTAAACGGCAGATTGAGAACTTGAACTACCCGTTCGCCCTGTGGTAACTCCTGCATCTACCCGCGTTAAAGGCACCGTTTGGCCATTAATTAAGCATGCAAACACATTGCTTGTAGAAGGCGTGCTGTAACTTGTGGAGGTGCTTCTGGTTATGGTTTGGGCAGGAATGGCCTTCACCACTTTCCACACCTTTCCGGCAGGAACGGTTTCGGCGTTGGTTCCCACCAATCGAACCGTGCTGAACTCCAAGGTTTGAGCTGAAATACTTGTAATTAAAACTCCAAAAAACAAAAAACAAAGAAAAAGGCGCATGATTTGGTCATTTTGAATGCCCAAATTTAAATTTTAAAACCAAAAAAAACAGAGAAAAAGTCACCCCAATTATTGCGCCAACCTTAAGCCGCTAAACTGCCATCTTAAGTGAGGATGGAAAAAGTTGCGGTAAGTAATGCGGCTATGCCCTTCTGGAGTGGCTGCCGATCCCCCACGCAACACCATTTGCCCACTCATGAATTTTCCGTTATACTCTCCCAAAGCACCTGCATCTACCTCAAAACCGGGATAAGGCAAATAGGCAGATTGTGTCCATTCCCAAACCCAGCCATGCAAAGGAAAATGTTGTGGAAAAAGTCGGGCAGCGACCTCCCATTCCGCTTCCTTGGGTAACCTTCTTCCTGCCCAACGAGCATATGCTTCCGCCTCATAATAACTCAAATGAGCTACCGGAGACTGAGCATTTAAAGGCATTAATCCCCCTAAACTGTAATACATCCACTTTTCTTCTTCTTTATTCCAATGCCAATGCATGGGAGCCTTTAGGCCTTGTTGCTGAACCAAGTCCCAACCTTCGGCAAGCCATAACCGATGATTCAAGTAGCCTCCATCTTCTATAAACGCTAAATATTCCAACTGATGCACAGGCCTCTGAGCAATGGAAAATTCATTCAACCATACTTTATGGGCCTTTTTTTCATTATCGAATGCAAAGCCATCTCCTGCATGTCCAATGGTGTATAAGCCTTCGGGAAGAGTTAACATTTCCTCTTTCCCAAATAAGGTTTGAAACTCCACAAAATCCTTGTGGTACACGGGTAAAAAAGGCTGATTCCCTAGAATGAACTTTATGTCTGTAAGCAACAACTCCTGGTGCTGCTGCTCATGATTGAGGCCAATCCAAACCCTTCTTAAAGCCTCCTGCGGCAGGGTTCCTGAATTTAAGGCCGCTTTCATCTGCTCATCAACATAAGCTCTGTAGGCCAAGACCTCTTCCACTCCGGGGCGTGACATGGTTCCTCTTTGCTCTCGACCAACCCGCTCTCCCATGCCTTCGTAATAGCTATTAAAAAGGTAAAAATACTGTGGGTTAAAGGGCTTGTATTCCTTAACAAAACCTTGAAGAACAAATGCCTCGAAAAACCAGGTGGTATGGGCCAAATGCCATTTGGGAGGACTTACATCCACCATAGGCTGCACCACATGATCTTCTTTGGTAAGTAAAGAACAAATGGCTTCGGTACGGTTGCGTATATCTACAAAGGCTTGTTTCATCAATACAGATTTAATTCTTTCAAAAAGCATTAAAGCCTGACCATAATCCGGATATAATTGCCCGGTGAACAAATGTATTGCAGAAATATACAGTCAATTCCTCAGGAATGCACCAACCCTAAGGCTATACTTTAACAAAGAAAACCGGATCAACGCAACCGTGATCGAACCAAACTCACCATGGCCAATCCGGAAATCAGGCCATAGGCCGTTAAGCCGGACATCGTAAACACCGTGCGTAGTTTAAGACTGTTCAACGTTTTAAGGTTGTCCATAAATTTGGCTCTATCCTCCAAGGAAAGCTCAGCGGGAAGCTCTGAAGCCGCCATATCCACCAAACCCGGCAAATATTCGGGGTCAATCCAACCATAATACAACCAAACCGCTCCGGAGCATAGCACCGCTGTGAGCAAAGCTACTTTACCGGCCTCCTTAAATGCTTCAAATCCGCTTTTACCTTGCAAAAAGGCTTGGCGCGCCACCACAAACTGAAAAGGCAAAAGGGCCAAGAGCAAAGGGGCAGCAGGCATTCTTAAAAAGAAACCAAAATGTCCTTCACCGGCAATCCAAGCATTCAAAAGTTCAGGCAAATGCAGCATTCGGTACAACAAATACCCAAGCCCTAAATAACAGCCGTAAAGTACCGCCCGATTCATGTTTCTAGCCGTTCATGGAAAGCAAAAACTCCTCGTTGCTGCGGGTAAATTTAAGACGGTCGGTCAAAAACTCCATAGCCTCCACCGTATTCATATCCGAAAGGTGGTTGCGCAACACATAAAGTCTGTTTATGGACTGGGCATCTTGCAGCAAATCATCGCGTCGGGTACTGGAGCCATTGATATCAATCGCCGGATAAATACGCTTGTTGGCCAATTTACGATCCAACTGCAGTTCCATGTTGCCGGTTCCCTTAAACTCTTCAAAAATAACCTCGTCCATTTTGGAACCGGTGTCAATCAAAGCCGTAGCCAAAATGGTCAGTGAACCTCCGTTTTCAATCTTACGGGCGGCACCAAAGAACCGTTTGGGCTTTTGCAGGGCATTGGAATCCACGCCCCCGGTTAGCACTTTGCCCGAAGCCGGAGCACAGGTGTTGTGTGCACGGGCCAAACGCGTAATAGAATCCAATAAAATCACTACATCTTGCCCGCTTTCTACCAAACGTTTGGCTTTTTCCAGCACAAGGGTGGCAATCTTTACGTGACGTTCCGCAGGCTCGTCAAAGGTAGAGGCAATCACCTCGGCATTGACACTGCGGGCCATGTCGGTCACCTCTTCCGGGCGCTCGTCGATAAGCAAAATAATGAGGTAAATCTCCGGGTGGTTTTTGGCAATGGCATTGGCTACTTCTTTTAGCAATACCGTTTTACCCGTCTTTGGCTGAGCCACAATTAATCCACGCTGACCCTTGCCAATGGGACTAAACATATCCATAATCCGCACCGACAAAGAATTGTTCTTTGCTGCCGGATTTACAATATTTATTTTCTCAAAAGGAAACAAAGGGGTCAAATAATCAAATGGCACTCTATCGCGCACTACAGCCGGATCTTGCCCATTGATTTCCTTCACCTTAATCAAGGGGAAATACTTTTCGCCCTCTTTGGGAGGACGTATCACCCCCACAATGGTATCCCCGGTTTTTAAAGCAAACAATTTAATCTGTGATTGAGATACGTATACATCGTCCGGCGAAGACAAATAATTGTAATCGGAACTGCGCAAAAAACCGTAGCCGTCGGGCATAATTTCCAATACACCCTCGGCATCTACCGTACCCTCAAAAGCATAATGATCAAAGGCTTTTCTGCCCTGGCCATCCTCTTGTCGTTGCTCCGGACGGTTTGGAGACCTGTGGCTCTGACGCTCCTCAACGTTCTGATTCCTTTGTACCTGACGATCCTCAGTGCCTTGCTTTTGATTTCTGTATTCTCTTTGCTCACGTTCGGGATGACGGAAAGGTTTGGGTTCGGCAGGGCGCCTCCCCTCAAAGCGCGGCTCTTTGGCTTGCTCGTTCTCCAACTCATTTAATGGATTGCGGCGTGGTTCCCGAACAGAAGTTCGAACCTTACTTTCCGCCTGAGGCACCTGAGCCGGCCCCTCCGGTTTTTCATCTAAGCTATCCGAATCCGCCGAGGGCGCTACTTCTGACTCGCGCTTTAGGGATCTGTTTTTCTTGCTTTCTTCTTGCCGAATCAACCGCACACGGCGGCGTTTTTTGGCCTGCTCCTCAGTCTCAGCCTGCTTCTCTGTCCCCTTGGACTCAGCAGGCAAAGGCAAAGCCGACTTGGCAGAAATCTGATCAATTAATTGATCTTTACGCATATACTGAAACTTCTCGATTTGCAATTCCTTTGCAATATTCTTGAGTTCAGGCAATAACTTACGCTTCAATTCCTCTTTCTCGTACATATAATGTGTGTATAGGATACCCCATTCCGGACAACGAAATTTCAAAACTTGGAATGGTGGTGTGGGGAGAAGGTTTCTTCGGTTGCAAGTTTACAATTTTTTTTCTGTATGCACACATTCCTATGCATTTTTTATAAAAATTCTGCTGCGGTACGGTCTACCATTCCATTCCTTACCTTTGTGCAAAGCTTGGAAGCATGATTCAACGCGTACAGACCCTTTGGCTATTAGCCGTGCTTATCCTTCAATCTCTTCTTTGGTTTTTGCCTTTCGCTTCCTTTTCCCGCGAATCCGGCCAAGACGTTAACGTGGCCCTTCATAGTTTGCCCCATACTGTAGAGGGCGCCTTTAGCGGATATTTAAGCCTTTATATTTGCTGGGCCATTGCTGCTTTGTCGGCATTAATTGGCATTTTCTTATTCAAAAAAAGAAAACAACAAATGAAACTTTGCGTCTACGGCATCATTTCCTCGGTGTTGTTTGCCGTATTTGCATGGATTACCGCATTCAAACTGGCGGAGGCGACTCAAACCGAACTCCACATGGGCACCTCCCTCAGCCTGTTTCTTCCGGTTTTAAGCCTAATTTGTTTCTTTTTGGCTTTACGCTATATCCGCAAAGACGAAGCCTTGGTTAAGTCACTAGATCGGATTCGTTAATCCATTTTTTGGAGGCAGCCGGGCGGTACAGACGCTTCGGTCAGGACCCAAGGCTTGCTGCAAATCCTCTGCCCCAAAAAATCTCTATTTTAAGATCATCCCAAACAAAAAAAGATTGAGCCCGTTGACGCCTTGCTATTCTAGCGCCGATCCTGCCCTGTTACTTCGGTCAGGAACTCTGTATTGAAAACACAAGGTATTAAAGGAGGAATCCTGCGCCAGGGACCGGCACGGAAAGCCCGGATGACCAAAGGCTTGCAAAGCCTAAGCTGGGCCGGGTGGAGCGCAGCAAACCCGAGCCGGCTTAGAGCTTTGCTGCCTTTGGGCAACGGACTTGCAGGGAGGGCCCGGTTTAGGCGCCCAAACACTTAATGATACCGAATGGCCAAATCCAGGGGCAAGATGTCGTTGGCCGACAAACCATTCAAATCGGCCAATTGCTGCACGTCCACCTTATATTTGTGGGCAATGGCGTAGAGGTCTTCGCCGGGATGCACCACATGGAACTTTTCGCCGTTGGTGCAATCCAAATATCCACGTTTCATATACAGGTCAACGCATTCGAAACGAGGCTTACCATTTTCAAAATCAATAACATGGGCAGGATTAAAGGGCAGGCCTAAGAAGCGCATTTCAAAATGTAAATGCGAACCATAGGATCGGCCGGTATTTCCTCCCAAACCCAAAACTTCGCCTGCTTGCAAATAATCGCCGGGTTGCACCTGAAGCTCCGACAGGTGCGCATAATAAGTTTCAAGGCCGTTGGGGTGCCTCAATATTACCAAATTGCCATATGAGCCGTTGTAAGCGGCAAAACGAACCATGCCTTCGAAGGCCGCCACCACCTGATCACCGGTTTCAAGATCCAAATCGATGCCGAAGTGCATGCGGCGCCAGCGGCGACCAAAACCACTGGTGGTAGGCCCCTGGGCGGGGTTCACATAATCGCATTCCATGCGCACCAGGGAGAGGTTAACGGTGTCGTTTAAGGGAAATTGGATGGGACCGCGGTAATGGATTTCGCTGGTATCCCAGGAAGCGTACCATTCAAAGGCGGGCAATTTGGCTTCGGCGGGCGCGCCGGATGGAGGAGCAGCTGCCCAGCCCAACCACCAGATACCGGCAAAGACCATGAATACATATGTACAAGCTTTCCTCATAAATTTTCGGAAGCCAAAAATAAAAGTTTATGGGAACGATGCCGCAGAAAAAAGGTGAAAAACCTGTTAATAGCATAGTGTCCCGGCCCTAAAAAAGCTACAAAACATTGATTAGAAAGCAAATGATGATTAACAATATTGTTTTGAAAACTATTTTATACGTACCTCCGCAATGGTATCTTTTCCCAATTGGCGGTTCATTTGCTCTAGAATGGTAGAGCGACTCATGTGCAGTTCTTGCCTAAGCGCCGGCGATTCTACGGCAATGGTGAGTACTCCTTCTTTAAAATGAACATGGCGGGTTTTGGAGCTAATGAAAGGACCGGCCACCTCTTCCCAGCACTTTTTGGCTTTGTGAGCTGTCAACCCTTCTTGCAAGCGGTAGCGCTTCATTAAGGCTTCTATCGCTTCTTTAAGGGTATATTCGTTTCCTGCCATGAGTCAAAGTTCGAAAAACCTAGCTTCAATTGCGATTTTTTGGAGTACTTCTTGCAACTTTTGCTCCCCGGTGTCGGTCACAAGGGTTTGACCAAATCCCGTCCCGGTGGCCAACTCCAACAAGCGTTGTACACGAAAAGGGTCAAGCTTATCAAAGACATCGTCGAGCAAGAGGAGCGGGGTACGACCGTTCTTTTCTTTTAGAAACTGGTGTTCGGCCAACTTTAACGCGGCCAAATACGATTTTTGCTGGCCTTGAGAGGCAAAGCGTTTTAGAGGATGATCGTCCAGTAAAAACAGTAAATCATCGCGATGAGGACCAAGGCTGGTGTATTGCAGCAAAAAATCCTTTTGGCGTGCCTCTCTAAACTGAATGGAAGCCTGTTCTATATCCAAACCGGCCTTGTACTCTAGTCCCGGTTGTTCGGCCTCCCCGCTAAGTCTGGCATAGAAATCCTCAAAAACCGGCAAAAACTGGGCAATAAACTCGACACGTTTTTGCAACAAACCGGGCAGCAGCAACATTAGTTGGTCGTCGAGCACGTCCAAGGTTTCGAGGCTTCCCTGCCGGTCGGCAAACTGTTTTAGCAAAGCATTTCGCTGACTAATTAGGCGGTTCCATTGCACCAAAGCCTGCAAATAGACCGCATCGTATTGGCCTATGAGTGCATCCAAAAACTTTCTGCGGTCTTCGGAACCTCCCAGCACCAAAGTGGCGTCTTGCGGCGCAATAACCACCATTGGAAAACGGCCAATGTGGTCGCTAAGCCTTTCGTATGGCTTTTTGTTGTAGCGAACAACTTTCTTTTGGCCCCTTCCTGCACTAACCTGCACCAAGCTTTCCTGACCCTGCACCTGAAACCGACCTTCGATTAAAAAAGCCGAAACCTTGGATTCCTCTTCGCTTTTGGACCAGCGAAGCGAGCTACCGTCCGGAAAGTTTAAAAAACTTTTGGTAAAACCCAAATAGTAGACCGCATCCAGCACGTTGGTTTTTCCTGCTCCATTGGGTCCGGTAATTACATTTACTCCGTCTTGAAACCGGAAATTAAGTTCGGCATGGTTCCGAAACTGAAACAAATGAAGAGACTGCAATACCACCCCGCTAAAGTAATACTACCGCCTTTGAGAAAAAAAATATTTGGGATGCGGACTTGGTTTGAGAAAGACTTGGCCATCCTTTCTAAGGGAAAATGCCCTAAGGCCGGAAAAAAAATATATTTTTGCACTCTTATTGAGCTGAATTTATGGCCGAACAAACCGAACAACCGACCGAAAAAAAGGGTTTTGACACCGAAGCCTGGTTTGCTAAAAACCAAAAAAACATATTGATTGCAGCCGCCGTATTGGTAGCCATTGCCGGCTATTGGTACATGACGCGCAGCAATCCAAACAGTCCCGAGGAGGTGATTGCAGCAGAATCTCTGTTTAGGGCAGAGCATCTGTTTGGCCAAGACTCCTTGGAAACAGCCCTTAATGGAAGGCCCGGACAATTTGAGGGTTTTGCCGACATTGCGGCAAATTACCAAGGAACTTCCGCCGGAAACATAGCCCAATTATATGCCGGCCTTTGCCACCTAAATTTAGGACGCTTTCAGGAAGCCATTCCTTATTTAGAGGCCTATGAATCTGACGATAAAATCTTAGGCCCCATGGCCCAAGGATCCTTAGGCGATGCTTACTGGGAACTTGGAAATCCGGAAGACGCTCTGGCTTGGTACCGTAAAGCCGCAGATGCTTCTGAAAATTTACTTACCACCCCCATGTATTTGCAAAAAGCAGCGGTAGTGCTCGAATTCGAACTCAATAAGCCCAAAGAGGCCTTGGAACTGTACAAGCGTATCCGTAAAGACTTTTTCTATTCCAACGAAGGTCGTTCGGTCGAAAAAAGCATTGCCCGTCTGGAAGCAGCAGCCCAATCTTAAGAAGGAGCTATGTCCACTGCCGATAAGCACTTAAGCGATATAGGTCATCTTTCTACCCAAGTAAAAAACATCCAAACCAAACGCATTGTGGTGGTTCGGGCCCTATGGAACGATGCCGTTACAGGCGCTTTGCTAACAGGTGCCGTAGATTTTCTCAAAAAAGCAGGTTTGCCCGATTCAGGTCTTGAGATTATAGAAGTTCCGGGAACCTTTGAATTGACCTATGCAGCAGCTAAAGCTTTAAAACAAAATGCCGACGGCATAATCGTTTTAGGCTGTGTGGTTCGCGGAGAAACCCCACACTTTGATTATATATGCCAAGGGGTAACTCAGGGAATTAGCTTGCTCAACACGCAAGGCTCAGCGCCTGTGATTTTTGGGGTACTTACAACAGAAAACCAAGTTCAAGCACTAGATAGAGCAGGAGGAAAGTTCGGAAATAAAGGAGAAGAAGCAGCCGCCACCCTACTTCATATGATGGCTGTTGTATCTTAACACATTTGCTGCGCGGTTGTGCATGGTAACATGCTTTACAGAGCATAAAAAGAGCTAAGCCTCAACTAGCCCGACCCTTTACTATTTGAGTCAAAAAGACACCGCCTTAGTTTTCCATAGCGCAGACTACTTGCCCGCCTCTTGCATTTCCCTTTGAATATCTTTAAGGGTATCTATCGCCTCTTGGACATGCTTTACGGCGTTGAATTGACTAGAGAACATGGAGCGAATGATTCCCCGGTGGTCAATTACAAAGGTCACCCTTCCCGGAATGAGCATCATGGTATTAGCCACTCCATACATCTTTCGCACTTTCGATGCACTATCGCTAAGTAAGGTAAAGGGCAATTTATGCCTGTCGGCAAACCGCATGTGGGAAGAGATGGAATCTGAACTTAAGCCCACTACTTCTGCGTCTAAATCTATAAACACTTCGTAATTATCTCTAAAGCAGCGCGCTTCCATGGTACAACCTGGGGTGTCGTCTTTGGGATAGAAATAAAGAACCACGGCTTTGTTATGCCGGAATTCCGAAAATTTCACCAATTCGCCATGTTGATTTTTCAACACGAAATCGGGGGCGAAATCTCCTATTTTTAATGTTTTTGATGCGCTTGATGCCATGATTGGTATAACCTTCTTAGGTAAACGCAATAGTAGCTGCAGGTGTTCGGTAAGCGGCAGGAATTGTCGTTAAATCTTGTTAAGTGGTTTAACTTAATAGGAGTAAGAACAAGGGCATCAAGGGTTCATGTAAAATTTACCCAGAGAGCGTTAAATTGCCTTAAGCAGTGAAGAGAACAAGCCTAAAAGGTTGTACTTTTCCGCATGCGTTGGTCGCTTTTACTCGAAAACCTCAACATTGCCTGGCGGTCGCTCCGTAGTCAGTTGCTGCGTACTATATTAACTATTTGCATTATTGGCTTCGGGATTTTTGCATTGGTGGGCATCCTCACCAGCCTGGATGCGCTAAGCCAAAGCGTTTCCAGCACCTTAGGAGACCTAGGTGCCAACTCCTTTACTATACGCAACCGCACCAATTGGGGTTTCAATACCCAGCGAAAAAATTATCCCCCTATTCGTCTGTTTGAAGCCGAAGCCTTTAAAGAACAATTTTCATTTCCGGGGGCAGTGAGCATTTCCTCGCAGGTAACCAGTACAGGCGTGGTTAAGTTCCAAAATAAAAAAACCCACCCACGAATCACCATCATAGGTGTGGACGAACAATACTTGGGAGCTTCCGGTTTAAACTTAAGCACCGGCAGACCCTTCAACCCAAGCGAAGCCCACGACGGTGCACCATTAGCCATCATTGGCCAAGACATTTTCCGCGAGTTTTTCTCCGGAAAAGTAGCAGAAGAAGAAACCATTTGGTTGGGAAAAATTCGTTTGCGTATTGTAGGGGTTTTAGAACAAAAAGGCAGCGGCGGAGGCATAAACAACGATCGCCAACTGCTTATTCCTCTCAATTTGGTGCGCCGCTTTATTTCAGGCGACAACACCTCCTATACGCTAACGATTAGTGTTACAGACCCTGGACTCATGACCATTGCTTCTAGCGAAGCCGAGGGCTTATTTCGTAAAATCCGAAGGGACCAAGGTCCAAACGAAAGCTCTTTTGCCTTGGAACAAAGTACAGGTTTATTAAACCAATTGGATGAAATCGGGGGTATTTTAAGAACCGGAGCATTTGGCATAGCTACCATTATCTTGTTGGGGGCTTTGGTGGGTCTGCTTAACATTATGCTTGTTTCGGTAACAGAGCGCACGCGTGAAATCGGTGTCCGCAAATCCATGGGCGCCACCTCAAATTCCATTGCTACGCAATTTCTTATTGAAGCGGTCCTCATTTGCCAATTGGGAGGAATTTTAGGCATCTTTTTAGGCATAACCTTGGGCAACCTCATTGCCATTTTTCTGGGTGGAACTTTTATTGTGCCTTGGAATTGGATTATGGTGGCTGTATTTGTTTGTGTTTTGGTTGGGGTTTCTTCGGGCTTATATCCGGCGCTTAAAGCCTCGCGCCTGAATCCGGTGGATGCCCTGAGGTATGAGTAATAATGAGGTAAAGACGGGATGCCTCCCGTCTCTTGGGATGCCTCCCGTCTCTCGGTATGCCAAGAGTAAAGACGGGATGCCTCCCGTCTCTAGGGATGCCTCCCGTCTCTAGGGATGCCTCCCGTCTCTCGGGATGCCTCCCGTCTCTCGGGATGCCTCCCGTCTCTCGGTATGCCAAGAGTAAAGACGGGATGCCTCCCGTCTCTCGGGATGCCTCCCGTCTCTGTATAGTGCCAAAGGCAAAAAAAAAGCCCGGTTGCCCGGGCTATAAAATAGATTATGCTTGTGCTTACTCAGCAACCACTTCAAATTCGAAATCGGCAGAAACCTCTTTGTGCAACAAAGCCGAAGCCTTGTAGGTACCAACCTCACGAATAGACTCATCGGCCAATTTAAGGCGGCGACGCTCCACGGTAATGCCTTCACCTGCTAAGGCTTCTGCAATCATTACGGTATTAATGGAACCAAAGATTTTTCCACTCTCGCCCACTTTTGCACCGATTTTGATTTTAACCCCACCAATACGCTCCGCCAAACTCTTAGCCTCGTCGAGCATTTTCTCGGCTTTGTGCGCTTGTTGACGCATGTTCTCTTGGTGCACCTTAAGCGCGGAAGAAGTAGCCGCAACGGCCAATCCTTGAGGGATAAGGTAATTCCGAGCGTAGCCATTTTTCACTTCAACCACATCGTTGGCAAAGCCAAGGCTCTGTATGTCTTGTTTAAGAATAATTTTCATGACTCTCCCGGTTTTATTTCAACAAATCGGTTACGTAAGGCATCAAGGCCATATGACGGGCACGCTTTACTGCTTGTGCCACGCGCCCTTGGTATTTCATAGAAGTGCCGGTAATACGACGGGGCAAAATTTTGCCTTGTTCGTTCACCAACTTCAACAAATAATCGGGGTCTTTGTAATCGATGTATTTGATACCGGCCTTTTTAAAGCGGCAATACTTCTCCTTTTTTACCTCAATGGGAGGAGGAGTCAAATAACGTATTTCTGACTGGTTGCCTTCTTTGGCATTTTGTTCGATAACGCTGCTCATAATTCGTAATTATTTGGATTTAGACGCCAATTTCTCGCGGCGCTTTTGATTGTACTCTACCGCATGCTTGTCCAAGCGGAAAGTTCCAAAACGGATAATCCGCTCGTCGCGACGGAAAGCCAATTCCCACTTATCTACGAAGGTTGGATCGGCTTTAAATTCGAACAAATGATAAAAACCCGTTGATTTTTTCTGGATCGGGTAAGCCAGCTTGCGTAGGCCCCAAGACTCGTCGTTAACGACTTCGCAACCGTTTTCCTTCAACAGCTCTCTGTAGCGGTCAACGGCCTCTTGAAGCTGCTCATCGCTCAACACAGGGGTGAGGATGAACATCGATTCATACTGATGCATAATTTCAATTAAAATTAGGGCTGCAAAGATAGGGCTTTCCTTATAAAAATCAAGGACTTTTTGTTTTGGGGGCCTATTCCGTCTCCGGGCTTTACTCCCGGCCATGGCAGGGGCGGTCTGTAGCCGGGCACAGGGGCTTGTTCCTCCGCCCTGTCCCCGGCACAGCCCGCAACCCTGCCATGGCCGGGCGGTATCGCCCTCCGCCGGGGCCCATGTTCCAATGCAAATTTCCTGCCAAAGCAAGCCATATTAGCCAGTGGCTAATTACACAACAAAAAATGTGCCTTTCCCTTCATTTTAACGACCAAACACCCCATAAAAAGGGATAAATTGTTACTTTTGCGCATGTAGCCGCAGGCCTGCGGTAATTAACGCAAAAATGCAATCCATCTTATGAGCAACGACGTTTTCGGAACCCTGAAATCGCTGGACACTCCCCAAGGAAAGGTTCAGTACCATAGCCTAAAATCTTTGCAAAGCCAAGGACATGCCATTAACAAACTCCCTTTCTCTATCCGGGTTTTGCTCGAAAATGCCCTGCGTAATTGCGATGGCCTAAGGGTAACTAAAGAAAATGTTGAAACCGTTTTAGGTTGGACTCCTGCTAAGTCCGATAAAGATATTCCCTTTACGCCGGCAAGAGTATTATTGCAGGATTTTACAGGCGTTCCCTGCGTAGTCGACTTGGCTTCTCTTCGTGCCGAAGCGGGCCGTAAAGGCAAAGACGTTTCCAAAATCAACCCTCTTGTCCCTGTGGATTTGGTCATTGACCATTCGGTTCAAGTTGAATATTACGGCACCGATAGCGCCCTTCAACGCAATGTTGCCCTCGAATATGAGCGCAATAGCGAACGTTATCAGTTACTTAAATGGGCGCAAAAGGCCTTCGATAATTTTACCGTGGTGCCTCCCGGAATGGGCATTTGCCACCAAGTAAACCTAGAATTCCTTTCGAAAGGGATACTTGTTCGCGAAGGTATGGCCTTCCCCGACTCGTGTTTTGGCACCGACTCGCATACGCCCATGGTAAACGGCATTGGTGTTGTCGCTTGGGGCGTTGGAGGTATTGAGGCAGAAGCAGCCATGCTCGGACAGCCGTCCTATTTTATTATGCCCGAAGTGGTAGGACTCAAACTTACCGGCCAATTGCCTCCAGGCGGAACGGCTACCGATATGGTGCTTGCCATTACGGAGCTTTTGCGAAAACATGGAGTAGTAGGTAAGTTTGTAGAGGTTTACGGCGAGGGACTAAACAACCTTTCGGTGCCCGACCGTGCCACCATTTCTAACATGAGCCCTGAATTTGGTTGCACCATTACCTATTTCCCCATAGACAACCAAACATTAGAATACATGCGTCGTACGGCGCGCCCCGAAGACCATGTAGCATTGGTAGAATCCTACTGCAAGGAAAACATGCTTTGGCGCGAAAACGAAGACCAAATTGAGTATTCCACTACCCTTGAATTAGACCTGGGGAGTTTAGAACCTGCCGTGGCAGGCCCAAAAAGGCCCCAAGACCGTATTTTGGTGCGGAACCTCGACCAACAAATCCGTCGCATTCTTAAAGAAAGCTATGCCAGAAATTATGTAGAAGCCGAAAATCGCTTAGACCTACCCGAACATACAGACAATTTGCGCTCGGCTGAAGTAACCCAAGGCGATTTGAGGTATACCCTTTCCGATGCCAGTGTAGTCATTGCTGCCATAACCTCTTGCACCAATACCAGCAATCCAAGCGTTATGTTGGGCGCCGGTTTGGTTGCTAAAAAGGCCATTGAAAGAGGATTGGATGTGCGGCCATGGGTTAAAACTTCCTTGGCTCCCGGCTCCAAAGTGGTAACCCATTACCTAGAAAAAGCCGGCCTTTTGGAATACCTCGAAGCCCTCCGTTTTCATGTGGTGGGTTACGGTTGCACCACCTGCATTGGAAACTCCGGTGCCTTGCCTCCCCACATTGCCAAAGCCATCGAAGAAAACGATTTGGTGGTCTCTTCAGTGCTCTCCGGCAACCGAAATTTTGAAGCACGGGTGCATCCGCAAGTTAAAATGAATTTCCTCGCTTCACCCATGCTGGTGGTGGTGTATGCCTTGGCAGGCCGCACCGATATAGACCTTACTACAGAACCCATTGGAACCGATGCCAATGGCGATCCGGTGTTCATGAAGGACATATGGCCCAGCGATGCAGAAATTGCTGAACTCAGAAACGCGGTACTCGATCCGGTTTCCTATAATGAGAACTACGCCACTGTGTTTGACGGAGACGAGGAATGGAAAAATCTTAAAGCACCGGAAGGACAACTTTTTCAATGGGACGATTCCTCTACCTATGTCAAAGAAGCCCCTTTCTTTAAAGACCTCCCCGAATCATTGCCCACTCCAAAAAATATTGAAGGGGCAAAAGTGCTCCTTATGTTGGGAGATTCGGTAACCACTGACCACATCTCGCCCGCCGGCTCCTTCCGCGAAGATCACCCTGCCGGAGAATACCTTAAACAGCACGGAGTAGAACGTAAAGATTTTAACTCTTACGGATCTCGCCGTGGAAACCACGAAGTAATGATGCGGGGCACCTTTGCCAACGTGCGCATTAAAAACCAATTGGTAGAAAAAGAAGGCGGCTACTCCCTTTACCAGCCGACAGGTGAAACCCTGACAGTATTTGAAACCAGTGCACGTTACCAAAATGACGGTACACCTATGGTGGTTTTGGGCGGCAAAGAATACGGGTCGGGATCCAGCCGCGACTGGGCTGCCAAAGGCCCTAACCTACTTGGAGTGCACGCCGTTATTGCCGAAAGTTACGAACGCATCCACCGCTCCAACTTAGTAGGCATGGGCATTTTACCGCTGCAATACAAAAAGGGTGAAAACGCCATGAGCTTGGGCTTATCGGGTACCGAAACCTTCCACATTAAAGGTATTAATGAAGGACTAAAGCCTCAACAAACCTTGCATGTAGAAGCCCTAAAACAAGATGGTTCCGTGATTTCATTCGAAGCAGACTCTCGCCTAGATTCGGAAATTGAAATAGCCTACTACCAAAATGGTGGCATTTTGCACTACGTTTTACGTCAATTGCTCAAAAAGGCTTAACGCACCGTTTTAAAGACTCAAATTTCAAACGCCCCAAGATTTTTGGGGCGTTTTTTTACGCCTACCCAAACCGCCACCGGATGCCCTGTTAGACCTTAGACGCGCTGCTATTCCGGCGGCGATCCTGTCCTGACGCTTCGGTCAGGAACTAGGCCTTGAAAACACAACGCGTCAACGGTCTCTCTGTTTGCACCATAATAGCATCGCATCTAAAAGGGCAGCATAGCCGCCAGAATAGCAACCCATCAACAGTCTCAAGGAGAAAACGGCCTTACGTCTGCGGTAAAGGTAAAGGCAGTAAAACACTAAGGGAGTTTTGAATAAACAGATGCCGGAAGTTTATCCCTCAAAAAAAAATTATGGGTCAGAAGGCTCTTCTTGAGCGGTTGCCTTTTGAACCAAAACAATGGTTCCATTAAATGCATCCAGTTCCACCAAATCGCCATTGGAAAGTGCATCCATAATTCCGGAAACGCCAACCACGGCAGGAAGTCCATACTCCCTGGCTACAACGGCCCCATGGGAAAGAGGACTACCCATTTCGGTTAGCAAAGCCGAGACAACGGTGTAGTAAGGTGTCCAACCTATATCGGTAAAACCACTGACCATAATTTCGCCGGGTTTTAATGAAGTGGCGTCTTGCATGGTTCTAACCAAACGCACCTGAGCCTTAATTTTTCCTGGACTAACAGGAACACCAAGCCATTGGCCCTCTTCACAATTTTTTCTTAGTTGGGGCAATTTAGGGAAAGGGCGCCCTTGAAACAGGTCCGGAAATTGAAACTTTCCTGCGGTATTATAGGCACGTCTTCTGCCTTCAACCCTAGCTTTTGCATCTGGTAGCCCTTGTTTAAACAACAAATTATGTTCTTCGGGCAACAGAAAGAAAATATCCTCGGCTTCCTTAAGGAGGCCCTGTTGTTTGGCCAAATTGCCTAAGTGTCGATATCCTTGACGCAAACGGTGAATGATACGAATGGCCAAAGCTTTTGATTTTTCACGTTTGAGCACAGCACCTCTTGACAGTTTTGCTAAGAAGGACTCTCCCGCTTTTAACTTAGGGAGCTTAGAAGCCTTGGAAGTAAGGGCATCTGCTTTGCCTCCACTGCGCACCATTTGTTGCAACATTCCCAGCAAGCTTTCGGGGGCTTCTTCCCAGGTTGGTTCTAAAAACTCGGCCTCACGCACACCTCGGTGCCCATGCCTCTCCATAAACGCTGCAAATTTATGGGTTACCGACTCTGGCGCATACCGTTCCAGCATAATGCGGGCTTCGCCTAAATCGGCTTGGGCAAAGGCTTGATCAAAACTGGGGTATTGCAAAATTTCGTCTGTCAAATCTCCGAGTCGGGCCAAGGGATCGGCGCTTTCAATGGTGCCAATGTTGGTAAGCAGTTGGTTGGCCAAACCTGTAGCTGTTCCTTGATCCGGGAACCGCTTTTCGAGCACTTGAAGTAGGGCTGCATAATAAGATCCCGATTGGCTGGAGGTAGCAAAATGGTGCATAAAAGCTTGCTCCATTCGCTTGGCTCCCTGGGCCAGTTGCTCCAGTAAGCGTTCTGGATTATCGGCCCAAATGGGTTGCCAATATTGGGCAGATTGTTCCAACCTGCGCAATCTACTTCCGGCAGACTGAATGTAACGCACTTGCCTTATAAAATTTAAGCTGCGCCGGAAGCCCTTGGTTTCCTTATCAACCTTAGGTGTACTAAGGGTTCTTCCCACAATGGAGCGTTCAATATTTTCTTTTTGATTTAAAGCCGTATGCCTGGCAAAATCATATAAAGAACTAAGGTTAAAAAACAAGCGTCCATAAAAAACCTGCACGTATCTAGGATTAGGAGTATTGTTGGGTAGGGCACCGGACCTTTTGGCAAAATCCCTTAATCCGGCTTCAATAGCCCCCCCAAATAAACGTGCCGTTAAAGGACTTACGGCTCCCGGCATCATTTCTCCAATATTGCCTAAGGTAAACCAATCTTGAGCCTCACTATCGGGCCCAAGTTGGGTATCGAGTTCGTTTACATGAAAGGGAGAAGTGGTGGTAACCGGACGGCATTGGAGCCACCATAGTTTACCTTGGTCGTCAATGGCCCATTCCAGGTCTTGGGGAGCACCCAACCGCTCCTCCATGGTTTTTGCGCCTTCAAAAAGCGCTTGAGTCCACTCGGGTTTCCAGGCGTTGTCCTCGGGCATACCCATGGCTTTTCCTTTATTGCTCCCCCATTTTGGAATGATGGAATCTAGGCTATTGGCCATGCCGGATACCAATTGTTCCCCTTGCCCCTGCACAGCGGATAGAAGCATTCGGTCGTACATATTCCTTACCGGATCAATGGTAAACAATACGCCAGCCCAAATGGGCTCTACCATTTGTTGGACAACCACCGAAAAGTCATTGGAATCATTCGGGCTATCCTGATAGGCTTTTACCCTGTCGCTATCGGCAGATGCCTTGCATTTTAGAGCAGCAATCCAGACCTTCTCGGCCAGAGGTTTGACGTTTAAAATAGTCTCATATTGCCCCGCAAAGGATTGATCTTGACCGTCTTCGTTTTGAGCAGAAGATCGGACAGCTACCGGATTATCTGCAAAGGCCTTTAAAGCCTCCGACAATTCTCCGGGCATGTTGTCTGATTCCAAGTTTAGCGCAAAAAAAGGAGGTACATTCAATCCCGCCTTGGAGAGTTGAACTAAGCCCTTAAACTTTCCGCCGGCATTTATGGGGGGTTCTTGAGAAACAGGTAAAATAATATGGCTCATGAATTGCTATGATTCTTGCGGGCTCCGCGTTCCAAAATGCCCAAAAAACTTTGATTGCCCAAATGCAAGTGGCCCCAACCCTCTTCAATTTGATAATGTTTACCCATCTGAAAGGTAAATCTATCTAAGGTTTCGAATCTAAGGCTTAGTGGTTCTTGTTTGGGTCCGGTTTGCAGCAACAAATCTCCGAAAGCCTGTCGAATAGGTTGCGAGGGGCCAGAAATCCAAGGGCCTACAGAAGCTGAAGATGCCGCACAATAGCCGGCTCTCAGAACGGGCAAATCACTAAATTGCACTAAGGAGAGATTAAAACCCCTACCTTTAGTGTCAAACCCTGTAAACCAAGAGTGTGCGGTCCATGCATCCCAATCTCTGTGCCCTGTACTGTGGTCGCGTGCACCATGGGCTTGCCATTTGTGGCTTTCGCCTGACAGTTCTAAGCGACAGGTGTAGTTTCCGGCCTGCTCTATATGGCTTGTTTTGAGAGATTTCAACTTTTCGAATTGGGCATTGTTCCAAGGCATGGAAGCTAAAGCACGGGCAATTTGTTCCTTATCGCGGAGTTGAGAAAAATCAAAGATGGGCGAGGATGGTTCAAAATCTGCTTCAAAGCGCACTGCGTCAGAGCCACCTTGGGGAGAGGGAAAGCTTCCTTCGAACCGAATAAGCCAACCCGCTCCTTTCCGCTCAAAAGATAAGCCGTTAGCAGCAGGCCATTTGCCCGGTTCGGAGGGGAAAATCCCTTCCAATATCCATTTTTTGTGGTTGGGCATACGTAGCGCAAACCAAAGTTCGGATTGGTTACCACTGCGTGCTGCCAGGCGAGCTACCCAAACGAACCCTTGGGGTGACATGCCATAAAAATAGTAGCTGTCTGTAGCCAAAGGATGTTCAAGCGCTTTAAAGTTGAGGGCTTCGGCCGGAGGAAAAGTTGCCGTGTCTCGTTTGCCCAACATAAAATTTTTGGCTAGCCAGTATTTAATCATAGGGGTCAAAATTAAACAATGGGATTAAAATTTAAGAGCAGCAAGGTCAGAAGAAAACGAGGGCCTGGAAAGGGGAAAAAGGAGTGCCGGAAGAAAAAGGAAGGAAGATAGATTTTCCCAGGGACGCCCTGGCCGCGGCGGCAGCTGCCTAAAGCGATCCTTACCTTTGGCGGCCTGAGGAAGCGACCATCGGAAGCTACCGCAAGGTCTTGCCAAAGGAAGGAGAGCAAAAGGCACTGAGAGCCAAGGACAGACATGGGCAATGCACCAAAACTGGAAGAAGCGGCCAAAGCGTTGCCACAGAAATTGCGGAGTGGTATCTTTGGGGCATGAAGTATGTTATTTTGGCGGTGTGGGTGGTTTTTGCTTGCAGCCCAAATTTGGCGCCGGAACGCTATACGCCTCAGATTACTTGGGCTTTGACCGATACCTTGGATGTGGATGCTGCGGGTGCGGCTTGGATGCACGAGCAGGGGTATAGCTACTTAATGGTGGTGGAATCCGATGCTTTGGGCCGCTACGTTCGGGTGCTTGATGCCAAGGATCGAGAAAAAGACATGGCACAATTGAGTCGAGACAGCGTTTGGGTTAAAGTGGGCCGAAGTGCTCTTCCCAGCAAAAAGCTGCAAAATTTGGAAAGGACGGCGGGGCACGGCAAAAAGAGGAGGCTAATAAATGTCTTGAAAC
The DNA here is from genome assembly GCA_018401695.1 of Flavobacteriales bacterium. Taxonomy (GTDB): domain Bacteria; phylum Bacteroidota; class Bacteroidia; order CAIKAF01; family CAIKAF01; genus CAIKAF01. The sequence continues at coordinate 45,914 of JAGYKD010000001.1, forward strand.
CCTGCACCTTATTCACCGCAGTTTATGCGCAAAAAAACGGATTGTGGAATCGCTGCAGTAACCAAAGTATACAGCTGATTGACAGCAGATTTGAGGAAATGACTTATGCCGACATCAGCCTTCGGTCGGCATATCATGCAAAAAGTGGGCGGATTATTGTTCAGGCGCGAAACCAAAGCAAAGTGTCCATTCCCATATTTGAGTCTGGGCAGCTTAGCCGGCTTAAATTTGAGGGACAAGGCAGAGGTAAGCATGGCATTCATGCATTCACCCCCAATGAGGCTTTTTTCACCACCTATTTGGCTCATGGCAGCCTATCGGTGGGGTCGGATTGGAAGACCCTATTGAATGTACCTGTAGATGCGGTACTTGGATCAAAAGCCCATGGAACCTGGAGTTTTAAAGGTAGTATGGAAGAACCTTGGAAAAAACGGGGAGGAAGTATTGTACCGGAAGTTAGGTTTTGGGTTCAAGTTTCCGTAAAGGGCAAGCGCAGGGTTGGTGCAGTAATGCTGTGGAAACCCTAACTTTGGGTGCTCCAATTAAAGTCCTTTTTTATGTCATTGAGGACAAGCCCCTCCAAAGTTCTACGCTTATGGATTACCGACGACGACCCCATTTTATTTTTGGCATGCGGCGTCATTTGGAGGCCTTGAATTTTTTGGAAGGGCTTGTTTTCTTTACGGATGGCGAAGGCTTAAAGAGGGCCTTGGAACAGCTGTCGGAGGAATTGTTCCCTGATTATATTTTTTAGATTTAAACATGCCCTGCATGAATGGTTGGGAGGTATTGGAAGCTCTGGAGCAAAAAACGAAGCCGCCTCATTGCACCTTGTATATTGTATCGTCTTCCATAAATCCCTGGGATCATGCCAAAGCGAAAGAATACCGCTGGGTAGATGCTTTTGTAACCAAGCCTTTGGGAAATAAGGAGCTTAAGCGTCTATTGGCTATCTACGCCTGAATTGGTGTACCTTTGAGCTATGAATGTTTTAACGGCTGAACAGCTGTCGAGGAGTTACGGCGAGCGTGAAATTTTTTCTGATTTAGGTTTTGGGATTCAACGCGGTCAAAAGGTTGGCCTAATTGCAAAAAACGGCACAGGAAAAACCAGTCTTATGCGCATACTTTCGGGGGAAGAAGCGCCCGATTCGGGGCAAGTTGTGGTCCGAGAAGGGTTTCGTTTGGGCTTTTTAGAACAAAGTCCGGAGCTGGAAGCGGGAAAAACCATATTGGAGTCTCTTTTGCCACGGCAACCGGAATTGTTGGAAACCTTGGGCGCGTACCGGGCCGCCACCGAGTCAGGAGACCTGCATGCACTGGAGCAAAGCATGAGCAAAATGGATGCCTTGCAAGCTTGGGATGCGGAAACCCGAATTCGAGAAATGACCGGCAAATTGGGGCTTAGGGAAGTAAACATGCGGACCGACCAATTGTCGGGCGGACAAAAAAGGAGATTGGCCCTGGCAGGCTTGCTGTGTGAAGCGCCGGATATTCTACTGTTGGATGAACCAACCAACCATTTAGATATACCCATGATTGAATGGCTGGAAAACTATTTAAGCCAGAGCAACCTAAGCCTGTTGATGGTGACCCACGACCGGTATTTTCTGGACCGAGTTTGCGACCATATTTGGGAGTTGGATCAAGGAAAGCTGCATCAATACCAAGGAAGTTTTGGATACTACCTAGAAAAAAAGGCCCAGCGAGAGGCTTCCGAAGCCAGTAGTCAAGCCAGGGCAAAAAACCTGTATACCCGAGAGCTTGAGTGGGTTCGGAGGATGCCCAAAGCTAGAGGCACAAAATCCAAAAGCCGGTTAAAAGCATTTGAAGATGTAAAAGCAGAAGCCTTAAAGCGGCGAAGCCAAAGCAGATTGGAAGTAGATATTCCCATGCAGCGTCTAGGAAGTAAAATTGTAGAGGCCATAAAAATTTCCAAAAGCTATGGTACCAAACCCTTATTTAATGATTTTCGGTATAGCTTTAGAAAAGGAGAACGTTTGGCCGTAGTTGGCCCCAACGGAAGCGGTAAGACCACTCTACTTAACCTACTTACCGGTCAATTGGAGCCAGATCAAGGAAAGGTGGTAGTGGGAGATACAGTAGCCTTTGGCTGGTATGCTCAAGAACTGGACCATTTGCCCGGAGACAAACGGGTAATTGAGTTCATTAAAGAAACGGCTGAGTATTTTGAAACCGAACGAAGAGCCAGGGTTTCGGCTTCTTTTTTGCTGGATATGTTTGAGTTCCCCCCATCCATGCAATATCAATACATTCATTTATTGAGTGGGGGGGAAAAACGGCGGTTAAGTTTGCTTCATATGTTGCTAAAGCAACCCAACTTTTTAATTTTAGACGAACCGACCAACGACTTGGACATTGCCACCTTGCAAAGCCTGGAATGGTATTTAGAAGCCTTTGAAGGTTGCGTTTTGGTAGTTAGCCACGATAGGCACTTCGTAGATAAAGTGGCCGACCAGTTGATTGTATTGGATGGCCAAGGGGGAATTGATGTGTTTGGAGGAAGCTATTCGGAGTGGCAGGCGTTCCAAGCAGAACAAAAAGAGGCTGAACATGTAAAAAAGAAGGAAAACCAAACTCCTATAACAGCCAAGCCAGACGGCCCTTCGGGGGTAGAAAAGCGCGGTAGGCTTTCGTATAATGAAGAACGTAAACTGGCAGCACTTCCCGATGAAATAGAAGCTTTGGAGCAAGAAAAGCTACGGTTGGAACAAGCCATATTGGAAACTCGAGAATATACCGAACAAATAAAATTGAGCGAGTCTTTGGGACAAGTCAGTAAACAGTTGCAAGAGGCTATGGAGCTTTGGCTGAGTTTAGAAGAAAAAAAGGAGGGCTAGGCTTACTATTTTGCCTTGGTATTAGACCCAGCGGATGCCTTCGATTTTTTTTACGGTTAGAGCTGCTTTTCCTGGAGCCGATAGATGGGGACTTCATTGGATTGTGCGGGCCAAAGATTTACTTCCGGTTCAAGCGCCACCCCAAACTTTTCCTGAACATCTTGGGCCACTAACTGAGCAAAACTCCAAAGCTCCTTTCCCGAAGCATCCCCATAATTGACCAAAACCAAAGCTTGGTTTTTGTGCATTCCAACAGAGCCCAAGGATTTGCCTTTCCATCCGGCTTGATCGATGAGCCAACCGGCAGCTAGTTTTGCAAAACCTTCGGATACAGGGTATACAGGCATTTGTGGGAATCTTTGTTGCAAAGGTTCCACTCGATCTATAGGAACAATTGGATTTTTAAAAAAAGATCCTGCATTACCCAGCTCGTTGGGATCAGGGAGTTTAGAAGACCGGATATACATTACCGCCTCTGCCACCTGCAAAGGATTTGCCATGTCCGGATCAATATCTTTGGACATAAGGGTTTCGCGAATAGCTCCATAGTCGGTATTGGGCTTATGAAAGCCTACTTTGGGCAGCCGAAACCTCACCGAAGAGATAAGGAATTGATCTTTGGCCTCTGTCTTAAAAATACTGGAACGGTAGCCAAAGTTGCAGGCTTTAGCATCCAAAAACTGCGGCTTTAGTCCTTGGCGGTGAATCACATGTACACCAATACAAAATTGGCGAAGCTCTACGCCATAGGCTCCAATATTTTGCATTGGGCCTGCTCCGGTAAGTCCCGGAATCAAAGCTAGGTTTTCTAGGCCATACCAACCGGATTGTAGGGTTTGCATAACCAAAGGGTGCCAAGGGACCCCTGCGCCAACCTCAATTTCCACATAGGATTTGGTTTCCTTAAGCAATTCCAGCCCCAACATCCGAACAGCAAGCACCCGCGGAATTTCAGGCTGGGTAAATAATAGATTTGACCCCCCTCCCAAAATAAGGTATGGCACTCCGCTCCATTGTTTTAAGGCGCCAATTGCTTCAGAAATGGAGGACATTTCCCAATATTCCTTTGCTGCCACTGCGCAGCCGAAGGTGTGTTTATCCTTTAGACTTATGCTCATTCTTCAAGGACCTTCATTTGGGGTTTGGAAGGTTCTTTCTGCATAGATATTACATTTTGCTCGTGTAATTTTTCTTTAGCAATTCGAGCAGGGCTTCCAAAAACAAAATAAAGTTTTCGTTTTAAACCTTTGGCATTTTGTACGTCTCTCCACATGTCGGCATATTCGTGGAAATTGATGAAAAAAGGATTGGCCTTGTTCGTAATTGGGGTTGTAAGCCCATAAACCACTTGTTCTTCCTCGGCTTGATAGGTGCCAAATATGCGGTCCCAAAGGATAAAAGTAGCCCCGTAGTTTTTGTCGAGGTATTTATCCTGGCTGCCGTGGTGCACTCTATGATTGCTTGGAGTGGCAAAAATATATTCGATGAGGGGGTGCATCTTACGGATGTATTCGGTGTGGACCCAAAACTGAAACAAAACAGCCACTTGATTGGTAACAAAGAAAATTATGGGATGGAACCCCATAAGCAATACGGGAATTAAAAAGACTATTTTAATATGTTGCACCCAGCTCAGGCGAAAAGAAACGGCTAGGTTATAATAATCCCCTGAGTGATGCACCACATGGGTTGCCCACCAAAATCGTTGTTCGTGTGAGACTCGGTGCGCCCAATAGGAAAAGAAGTCATAAATGATATAACAGGGCAGCCAGGTCCACCAATTCAGTTCCATGCGCCATGGAAGCTGGTTATATGACCACACAATAAAATAAAGCAATACAAATTTTAAACCTGCAGAAACAACCAAATTCCCAAGACCAACGCCAATACTCCCGAGAAGCTCTTTGTTTTCGTAATATTTGCGGTGTTGATATAAAGAAATGCCGTATTCCAAAGCCGCAAAAAACAGCATAGCAGGCACTGCCCAAACAATTAGGTTTGGAGAGCTTTGCTCCAATTCCTGCAAGTTGTTTAAATCAATAACCGGAGCTCCGAATAATCCCATGCGTTTAATGTTGACTCAAAAATAAAGAAAAGCAAAAGAACAAGAATTCACTTAAAGACTCGCCAATGGGGAAAAACTCGATTCCGGCAGGTCATTCGTTGCATCCTATCTCTTTGATAGCCTATCCAATTAGGAAAGCCGTGGTTAACTTACCTTGGACTTTCATTAAGTATCTAACCCAAACTATTCCCAATTGTTGAAAAAAAAGGGGGAGCCGCCTAAGCGATGCTCCCCCCTCTTCATTCATAAAACCACTTTACTTAAGAGCGAATGAGCCTAAAGTAAGCCAATTCCCCATTTTTAGTTCTAATTTGAAGGGTGTATACCCCTTTGGCTAAATCACGGACATCCAGGCGTCCGGTTTCAGCTTCAAAAGCGATATGGAAACTTCTTCCTGAGGCGTCAAGCACCGAAACCGATTCTACAGAGATCTCAGCAGGTAAGCTAAGGAAAACAAAGTCAGTACTTGGATTGGGTGCAAGAACTACTTGCTCTACCCATGAAGAAGAACCAATTCCCATAACCGTGCCAATGGTAAAGCTAATGCTGTCCTTACAACCGTTTGCATCGTTTGCATATACCACATAAGCTCCGGGAAGCAATGCGTTGTCGGTAGCTCCACTACTGCCGTTGGACCAGTTCAACATAATGTTCCCTGTTCCACCTGTGGCGGTTACCGTGGCAGACCCATCTGCATTGCCTGGGCCGGTAGCATCGCTAGTAACCACAGACAAGTTGATGGCAGGAGGATCGGTTAAGGTATATGGACCAGCGTTTACCACGCAACCTGCCATATCCGTAACGACTACATTAAATGTGCCTGCGGGAAGGTTGGGGCTTTGGGCAGTACTGCCATTGTCCCAGGCATAGGTAAATCCGGGAGTACCACCATTTACAGTAAGCACTACTTGGCCGGAATCACCCGCACACAAAGGCTCAATTACCTGACCGTTTACGGTAGGTGCCCCGATGTTTGCGACTACCGCCGTATCAACCAAAGTACAGTTGTTGGCGTCGGTGATGGTAACTATGTAATTAGCTGCAGCCACCAAGCCTGAACTTGGCCCTTGATTGCCATTCGACCAACTGTAAGTAAACCCACCATTTCCACCGGAAGCGGAAGCAATCGCTTCCCCGTCGCTTGCGTTGCAGTTTGCGTCGGTTATATTGAAGTTGTTGGTAATGGCCGAAGGCTCATTAATGGTGGCTTGAGCCGTATCAGAACACCCAAGCGGATCACTCACAATCACTTGATATTGACCTTGACCAGCACTTAATGAGTCACCGTTAGCCCCATTGCTCCAAGTGTAGGTTAGGGTGCCATTGGAACCACTGGCATCAACCAATATATATCCATTTTGACCAAAACAGTCGGCGTCGGTTGCTTGTATATTATTGATCACAGGAGGTGTAGCTGCTTGTACCACAACCGTATCGTTTAAGCTACAGTTGTTGGCGTCGGTAATGGTTACAATGTACTGACCGGGGCTTATGTTTTGAAGAGAAGCTCCAGAGCCCCCATTACTCCAAGTGTAGTTGAAGCCACCTGCACCACCGGCAGCGTTTACCGTGGCTGTTCCTGATGCTCCGGTACAACCTGAAGCTGTGCTGCTTATTTGGCTGGTGATGGCCGGTTGACTAGGAATGGCAATTGGCGGACTTGTGGTGGAGCAACCCACATTATCGGTTACAGTAACCGTGTAAGAGCCTGCTCCGGCTGTAAGGCTGCTGCCTGTAGAACCATCGGACCATAAATAATTGTATCCGGGTTGGCCTCCACTAACGTTAATTTGAATGGAGCCATTATTGTCTCCATTACACAAGGGAGCACTTATGGTTCCCGGCACAATATTAGGGCTACCTGGACTAACCAAACTAGCCGTATCTATGGCGCTACAACCTCCACTGTCCGTTACTGTTATGATATAGGTGCCGGCATTCAAGTTTTGGATTCCGGCGGTAGTTGCCCCTGTACTCCAACTATAGGTGTACACATTATATCCACCATTGGCCGTAACGGTTGCATCTCCATTTGACTGTCCACAGGTAGGGTCGTTCTGACTTATGCTTAGTGTCAATGGATTGCTAGGTCCTACAATTTGAACCGGTCCGGAAGTAACGCTACAGTTGCTGGCATCCGTAACGGTAAGGGTATAAGTACCGGGGCCGGCATTGAGTGTTGGGTTTTGACTTCCATTGCTCCAGGCGTAATTATAGCCCGGGGAACCACCGGTAACTGTGGGCGTAGCCGACCCGGTCTGTCCAAAGCAAACCAAGGGAGAGGTGGTTATGTTTTGAATAACTGGTGCAGCTGGATTACTCAACACCACAGTATCTGTAATGGAACAACCGCTGGTTGGAAGTGTTGCGGTCACAATATAGGTCCCTGCGGGCACATTTTGGATGGAAGCACCCGTACCTCCATTGCTCCAACTGTAGTTGTAGGGACCGGGATCGCCGGTAATGGTTACGGAAGCTGAACCGTTGGATTGGTTACAACCCGGAGGCGTAGTTTGAAAACTAGAGGATAAGTTAGGACAGGGAGGCTGCACATTCATACGTAATCCGTAGGCATCGGTTATGTTGAAATTCTCAAAGGGCTCCCATCCAACAGTCAACGCAGGAGCATTCACCCAAAAGGTGTTGGTATTAAAAATAAAATTTGTGGTATTTACAGGTACGGGGGTGTTGCCTTCTACCATACAAATGGCGTAACGGCCTGGCTGTAGGTTAATTGGGCCATTCAGCACCGGTAAATTCACCCAGTTATTAAATCCGGCTGGCACGGTAAAGCTGGCAGTAGTTCCAATTTGTGCACCCGGAATTCCGGTTTGGCTCGCTTGTCTAATAATCAAGTTAAAGGTGGTGCCTGTTGCATTGTTTTGGGAATTATTTACCCAAACATCCACGGTAGTTAAATCAACGGCGGTTTGCATCTGATAAACCGCCCCAATTTCTCCGGGATTAGGGTTGCCAACACTACCGATGGTCAATGACCCGGTAGCCACATTGTCGTCCCGAGCAAAGGTAGAATCGGTCACATGGAACAAATAAGAAACAGTGTCGTTGGTGGAGACCGTATTTATAGACGCTAAAGCCGTGTAACGAATACGGTAAATGCCTTGTTGGCTGGGAGTCCATGGACCCAATTGAAAGTTTTGAGATGCACCCGACGCTACGTTGTTGGACAAGGGGCTATTAAAGGTTTGCAACACGCTGTTGGTTTGCGCATCAATAACCTCAACACGCATGCCCATTCCGTTGGCAGTTTGGGAACCTACATTGGTTACATCCCCATCAAATGTTTGTGCTTGCACATGTTGCAAGGGCACACGCGTGTATTCCGAACCAAAAAGGGCCGAGGTTATGGAAACATCGTTAGGGTTGCTTGGAGAGATTGACCGGTAAGCAACCGTAGAGTTTAATTGGTTGGTCAAACACTGGAACTCGGTCAAAAGCAGCTGAAAAGTTCCTGAGCTTGGTGCCGTCCAGGTAATTTTGGACTGCAAACCGCAAAAATCGTCGTTATAGGCTACTGGTGTGCCTTGTGCATTCTGAATTGTCAATTCAGTATCAAAACTGGCCGAGCCCCCGTCGGTTGGACACATAGAAAACTCATAGGTCACTCCGGCGACCGCTGTAAAGGGAAGCAAATCACCGGCCCACACCGCAGCCTCTGTTTGCCAATTGGCCGTAGGGTTAAGGGTCACATAAACCGCCCCCCCTGAACATTGGGCATGGGCTTGTATACCAATACCACCCAAAAAAAATAAACTAAAAATAAAATAAAATTTCCGCATCTCCGTAATGTTTTTCGGAGTGAATTTAAGGCTTTTTTTGTCTGCAAAAACCAATTCAATAGATATTTAGGCCCAAAAATAACAAGTTGCTTACTTGCCTAATGGAATAAACAAGCAATCAAAACTTTTGACCTAAGGTTTTTCAATAAAGGGCTACAAATCAAACCCATATAATGGGTCGTAAAACGATTCCCTACTTCCGTCTTGGTGCTAGAGGAAAAATCCTGCGACCATTCCCAAAAAAAAACCACAGCCTTTGCCGTGGTTTCCTGTTGTGTAAATTACATGCTTACAAAGAAGCAACGTGGCGTGTCAGTTGAGACTTCAAATGCGCTGCCTTGTTTTTGTGAATAACATTATTCTTGGCCAATTTATCTACCATAGAAGTCACTTTGGGGAGAAGGTCCTCTGCTTCCTTCTTGGACTCAGCAGTACGCAAGCGCTTAATGAAGGTCCTGGTAGTTTTCGCATAATACCTATTGCGCAACCTTTTAGTTTCGTTGCTTCTAATGCGCTTCTTTGCTGATTTAATGTTTGCCATCTTCTTTTGCTAAGATAAGTAGCCCATAGGGGAATCGAACCCCTGTTTCAAGAATGAAAATCTTGCGTCCTAACCCCTAGACGAATGGGCCATTTTTTTGTTTCGGGTGGCAAAAGTAACGAAAAAACCTTTTATTCCAAATTCTTTCTTCCATTTTTACCATCCGGGCAACAAAAATAGACATTTCCCCCAAACTTAAATGAACTAAGCCTAAATTTCTTTCCTCAGCCCCGCCGAAAAGATTAGGTGCAGCCATTGCAAGCATGTATTTTTGTCCAAAATTTTGATTGTATGGCGTTCATAGCTCGTATTCAGGGTCGGCAAATTTTAGACAGCAGAGGCAACCCAACCGTAGAAGTTGATGTATACACCGACTCAGGTGCTATGGGCCGGGCCGCAGTGCCTTCGGGTGCCAGCACAGGCGCCCATGAGGCAGTAGAATTGCGCGACAACGACCCCGGAATGTTCATGGGCAAATCTGTACTTAAAGCCGTAGAACACGTCAACACCATTCTAAATCAGGAGCTCTCCGGATTTTATATTCACGATTTACAAGAAATCGACCACCGCATGATTGCCCTAGACGGAAGCCAAAACAAAGGAAATATCGGGGCCAATGCCATTTTGGGCGTGAGCCTGGCAGCAGCCAAGGCTGCAGCAGTAGATGCCGGCCAACCTCTTTACCGCTACATCGGCGGAATGCAAGCCAATGTGCTTCCCGTTCCCATGATGAATATTTTGAACGGCGGAGCCCATGCCGACAACAAAATCGATTTCCAGGAATTTATGGTCATGCCCTTTGGCGCAAACACCTTTTCAGAGGCTTTAAGAATGGGCACTGAAGTATTTCACCACCTCAAAAAAATCCTTAAAGACAAGGGACTTGCCACCAATGTGGGCGACGAAGGAGGTTTTGCACCTCAACTCGAGTCCAACGAACACGCCATTGAACTTGTAATTCAAGCCATCGAAAAAGCAGGCTTTAGACCGGGAGAAGATATCTGGATTGCCCTCGACCCCGCAAGCTCCGAATTCTTTGACCTCAAAAAAAACGCCTATGTCTTCAAAAAATCAGACGGACGCGAACTTTCTCCCGACCAAATGGTCTCTTATTGGGAGCAATGGTGCAACAAATACCCCATTATTTCTATTGAAGACGGCATGGCCGAAGACGATTGGGCCGGCTGGAAAAAAATGACCGAAGTCCTTGGCCAACGCATTCAATTGGTGGGAGACGACCTTTTCGTTACCAATACCAAACGCCTTATGCAGGGCATCGAAAGCCAAACCGCCAACGCCTTATTGGTTAAGGTAAATCAAATCGGCAGCCTCAGCGAAACCGCAGAAGCCATAGAATTATCGCACAAAAACGGCTACCAAACGGTCATGAGCCACCGTTCCGGTGAAACCGAAGACACTACCATCGCCGATTTAGCCGTGGCCTTTAAAACAGGTCAAATCAAAACCGGTTCAGCTTCACGGTCCGATCGCACCGCAAAATACAACCAATTGCTCCGAATTGAAGAAATGCTTGGCAATCAGGCGCGGTTCCCCGGAAAGGATTTTCCTTTTCTGAAATAAGATGCAAGTCCCTTCGGGAATTTTGTTTTGGGGGCGCCCGGGCGGGTGCTTCCCCCTACTCCCCTCCCCAAAAGGCAGGCAAGGGCTCTATTTTATGAATTGTCCGTAAACTTAAACTGACCAAAGCTTCAGGCTATAAACCCTAACCAACCTCAAAAAAGATTGCCGCCCAAATCGAAACGCATCAACAGTTTCCCATCGCTATCGTTTGCTTTTTGAAAAACCTCAAAAAAAGACAGGCAGGAAAGTTCCGCAAAGCTTCACTTCCCTGCCTGTCCTTGCCTAGCCTTTTGTTTTTGGGGGGTATTCCTCCGCCCCCTGGCGCATTATTCTGTGGAAATTTTTAGCCAAGTGGCGTTTAAAAATATTTCAGGATATCTTCGTTTCGTTCCCTGCTCAAGTATTCCCGAATCAGGTCAACAGCAGATTCGTACACTTCGGCTTCTGGTGTTCCCGGAGCCGGCTCTTCCATAGCTTCTAAGAACTGAATTATACCAAAATAGGCTCCCAAACGAGCAATCCACATGGGGTCCTTTTTAAGCACCTCTTCAAAAAAATCCAAATTTCTGCGCTTAGCCGCCAAAGGCTGATTGGCCAAATATGCTCCAAACGAAATCAAAAAATCGCTTTCTTCATTGGAATCGCTCAGCCGCGTAAAGGCGCCTCTAAACCAGTTTTCATACTCCGCATCGGTTTGACGAGAAAAAATATCGGCAATAGCTGCAATTTCTGCCGAGTATTCGGATTCCATGCTACTCTTTGCCAAACCCAAGGCCTTTAAAGAATCACCATAATCCATCCATTCCAAGGCATTGAGCCTTACCGAAAGGGCAGGGTCATTTGTCCAAACTTCCTCTGCAAGGGCCATCCAGGCTTCGGTCTCTTGCATTTCGGCCAAGGCATCTAGGGCGGCATTCCTTACGACCGGTTCCTCATCCTTTAGTAAGCCTTTAAGCTGCCCTTTGGCCCAGGCAAACTCACGCTCCCCGCAAATATTGGCACACTTGGCCCGCACCTTATAATAGGGACTTTCAAAGCCAATATTAAGCATGGAAGTCAATAGACTCTCATGCTCTTCGGAATTGCTGATGGCAGTCAATGCCTCCATTTGATCCATGAATAATGGGGCATTTCTAAATTGATACACGAACTGCTCCGGACTTTTCAAATCGGATTTTTCGCAAAGCAGCATTTTCGCTGCATCAAAGTTTACAAGCAAAGGTTTTTCGTCAAACTCAAAAGCAAAAGTATCCGCAACGGCATCAATGACCAGGTTGTATCGGATGGTGGTGTCTTCAAAATAAAAATCCACCTCCACCGGCATGGCATAAATGGGTGCTACATCCAGGTCTTGCACTTGGTTTACAATCATGTATTGAATGCTCTTTTCCGGAATCCAACCTTGATTAATTTCCAGCTTTAAATGCCCGGCAGCCAAAAACCATTGATTAAAAAACCAAGACAAATCACGCCCCGAATACTCTTCTAAGGCCAGCCGCAAATGGTGGACTTCTACCGGCTTAAACGCATTGGTTTTTAAATAATGGCTCAAGCCACCAAAAAAAAGGGAATCTCCCATTACTTGACGCAACATGTGCAAAATACGTCCTCCTTTGTTGTAGGAGTGCGCATCAAACATATCTTCTTTGCTTTTGTAATCGTAGCGAATTAAATCTACCTGCTTTCCGCCGTTAAACTCAGAAAAATAGCCTTGCATTTCGTCCATGTGGTGTTGATCTGCAGCAGCCCTTCCATACTTATGTTCCAGCCACAAGTACTCGCTGTAGTTGGCAAAGGCCTCGTTGAGGGGAATCTGTGCCCAAGATTCACAGGTAACCAAATCGCCAAACCAATGGTGAAAAAGCTCATGGGCAACAATCAGTTCATGGTCATCGCCAAGCGTTTCGGTCTCCTTTTTTTGCACAAATTCCCCAAAAATTACGGCGGTGGTATTTTCCATTGCCCCTGAGGTGTAATCGCGCACGCATATTTGATGGTATTTATTCCAAGGGTAAGGGTAATCCAACAGCTTGCTAAAAAAGGTGAGCATCTCTGGGGTCTTTCCAAAAATACGGTCGGCATCCTCTTTATATTCTGGTTCCACGTAATAGTGCACATCCATGCCATTCCAACGGTCCTTAATAATTTCAAACTCTCCGGCAGCCAACATGACCAAATATGGGGCATGAGGTTTATCCATGCGCCAAAAATGAAGCTCCCTATCGCTTCCTTTCACAGGCTCCACAGAAACCAAGTGTCCATTAGACAAACTGGTCATTCCCTTAGGCAGTTCAACCTTTAAGGTATGGGTAAACCTTTCGTTGGGAGCGTCATTGGTAGGAAACCAAACCGAAGCATCTTCGGGTTCGCCCTGAGTCCACAATTGCTTAGGCTTAGTGGGTGTAAATTCCCCGGGCTGCACAAAAAACATGCCCTGACTATAGGGATCCAAACCGGGACAGTGCAAATACAATTCTGTTGGCCTTGCGATATATTCTATCACAATAGAAAAGGTATCCGTGGTTTGATAGGTGGTATCCAAATCAATATCGATGATATAGTCGTTGTATTCATAAGAAAGCGACTTAGGGCTTCCATTGGCATCTTGGCGCCGCACCGATTTAATGATCATCGCTTTCCCTTCCACTGCTACTGAGGAGAGTGGCCTGTTGTAAGGAGAAAAAAACAAGGTAGCATTGCCTTCAATTTGCTGCTTCTCCCAATCCGGCTTAATGGCCAAATCCATATGAACGATATCGTCGCTCACCACTTCCGACATACGCCATAAAGGGCGCTTGGGGACTTCCAAGCCTATGGAATTGCTTTCCACTTCTATGGGTGCCAATTTTACCGTTTTTTGGGCTTGCTTCTGCTCCTTTTGGGTTTCACATCCAACAAGCAGAGGCACTGCTATACTAAAAACAATAAGCGAGGGAAGTCCAAAAAACTTGGTCATAAACGTTGCATTACTTTGGGTATAAAAATAAAAAAGGTTCGATGGAAACCATCGAACCTTTTTTATTTTTTCAATTTAATGTTAGCGCACTACTTGAACTTTTTCAGTGGCCAACCATTGCCCATCCGCGTAAATACGCAAGTAGTAAGTACCGGTGGCCAGTTTGTTTACTTCCATACTTAAGGTCCCCGCACTTTGACTCACTTCGGTCTTAATCAATCGTCCGACTTGATCCATAAGCATCACCTTCAACTCCTCGTAAGCCACACCTTCTAAAGCAACATGCACCAATTCGGAGCTTGGGTTAGGATAAACCACCAAACTGGCTCCGATTTGGCCGGCTAGGCTCATGGTAAAGTTGTATGCCGGAGACATTCGACTGCACCCCGCAGGGCTTGTTACCTCCACACTATAGTTTCCTCCTGCGGTTGGAGTATAAGTTGAAGCGGTAGCTCCGGGAATCATGTTTCCATTAAAATACCATTGATAAACCATTCCGGCTGGGCTAGCTGTCAATTGCCCATTCGACAAACTTACAGAGGCCAATGGCGCAGGAGCAACAGCAATCGCATTACTTTCGCTGTAGGTGTCCGAGGCCCCGCCACTACCCGTTGCCACAAGGGTAACATCGTAGTTGCCAGCATTGCTGTAAGTAATGCTAGGATTCTGCTGGATTGAATTGGCAGGGGAGCCGCCTTGGAATGTCCAACTCCAGGAAACTGCATTTTGGGAATTATCGCTAAACTGCACCGTTTCCCCTTCGCAAATGGTATTGTCGTTGTAGTTAAAGTCGGCAGTAACGCCTCCGGGCAAGGCCCCGCAAATTCCGCGAATTTCTACATCGTCAATAAACATGTTGTTCCCGTAATCGTTGACCGTTTCAAAGGCAATACGCACGTTAGAGGCACCATCATAGGCACTTAAATCCAAAGTAAAACAAGTAGCACCAACATTCCCGCCAAAGCACCAATCCGAAGAGGTACTTGGATAAAATTCAGAGGTGAGGATGGAATTGGTGGCAAAAGTGCCCTGCCCCGATTCAGCATCGGCAAATTCAACATTCCACGTATTTCCGCCATCTGTGGATACAGAAATACGCAAAGAATCGCTAAAGGCCTGATCATACCTGCGGTGGGCATGAGAAAAGGACATCTCAATTTGAGAATTGTTGGAGAAATCCAATGGAGGGGAAATCAAAAAATCTCGTTCTCCGGGGGCATTGTCGTAAGTATACAAACGTATACCGGCAGAAATCGAACCTGAAATATTCCCGTTGGTTTGGTACAAACTCCAAGTTACTCCATTGTCCGGATTGTTCACCGACCAACTTTGTTGGGTAGGACTGCTGCTTTCGAAAGTTTCTTTAAATATCACTTCCGTTGCATTAGAACCAATACTGGCATAGCCATTTAGCACCAAGGTGTCGGCTCCAAAGGAATTGGTAGTAATTAAAGTGACGTCGTAATTGCCGGCAGCAGGGTAGCTTACTACAGGATTCTGTACTGTTGAGTTAGCAGGAGTCCCCCCTTGGAATGTCCAGTTGTAGCTGTTGGCAATACCTGCGGTGCTGCTACCAAAAAATTGAAGGGTTCCGCCGGGGCATGCCTGAGAAGCGTCTGAGCTAATATCAGAAATCGGTGGCGTATTAATGGTGGCTGCCACACACTGCATAGCAGCAAAAGCGTTTATACGACCTGCACCCATTTGGTTTTGATTGGATGTTACAGGGTCTGCGGTCGAGTAAAGGCAGTTTTCCACTTGTTGCTGAGTCATGTTGGGATTGAGCGACAACATAAGACCGCATAGTCCGGCAACAATAGGAGAGGCCATGGATGTACCCTGCAAATCGGCATAGGTATTAGACATGTTGCTGCCTATATAGGTGGCGCGGATACCGGTACCGGGCGAAGAAATGTCAATCCAGTTGCCGTAATTAGAAAAAGAGGCCTTTTGGTCGGACGTAGAGGTTGCTGCAACAGTAATTACTCCATTATAACCGGCAGGATAAAATACCGAGGTTGAATTGTTGTTTCCTGCGGCAGCTACGGGAATACAACCGGCGTTTCTGGCGTAATCAATAATGTTTTGACCGGTTTGTCCACCACCTGTTCCTCCCCAAGACATATTAATTACATGCGCACCTGCATCGGCCGCATAAATAACTCCGGAATACCCATCAGTAATGGTTTGCACCTGGTTGCTTGACCTTACAGGCAAAAGAGAAATGCCCCAACCAATAGAAGCCACCCCAATATTGTTGTCGGTGGCAGCACCTGCACAACCTGCAACGTGCGTACCATGGCTTTGGTTAGACACGTGAGGCATTGGGTTGTTGTCGTTGTCGGCAACATCAAAACCACTTACGTCATCTACGTAGCCATTGTTGTCGTCATCTATATTATTGTTGGGTATTTCACCGGGGTTAACCCATAAAACAGGTGCCAAGTCGGGGTGATCAACCTTTACTGCATCGTCTACAATGGCCACAATAATATTGGAAGACCCTACCGAAAGATTCCAAGCATTTTCTGCTTGAATGTTGTACAAAAACCACTGGTCGTTAGAACCTGACGCGGGGCCAATATCGTTTGGAGTGAGTGTGGGACGCATGATAGGCACAGCCTCGGCATACTCCACAAAAGGTAGAGATTCCAACTCTTTTATGAGGGCTTCTATTTTTTGACCCTCGCTAAAATACAGCTGGTAAATATGAGCAACGTTGGTGGTTTTGGCCCGAAAAAATGGCTTGCGTAACCTTTGAATGCCATAGGCGTTTATCGTGTTGGGGCTTAGAAACTCTGCTTCGCTTAGCGGCACATTTTCTTGAAAACCACCCAAATCCGGGTATTTCAGTAATTTCAAATAAATCTGTCCGTCCCAGTAGTCCGGATGCACGTTCTGAGCAGAAATTGCCGTAGAAAATGTAAGAACGAGCGCAAATAATGCAGAATAAAGAGCTCTCATGTATTGTGGCTTTGTTTTACCAAAAATATAAAATTACTAACATCTAACAATTCAGAAGTCCAACTTGTTTAGGCATTCACCTGCAGGACTTCGGCCATTTTTTTACCAATATCGGCAGGGGAACTAACCACATGGATTCCGCAAGCGGCCATAATTTTCATTTTGGCTTCGGCAGTATCGTCGGCTCCACCTACAATGGCTCCGGCATGCCCCATGCGGCGTCCGGGAGGCGCAGTTTGACCTGCAATAAAGCCAACCACAGGTTTGGTAGCATGGTTTTTAACCCACTCAGCTGCTTCGGCTTCCATAGAACCTCCAATCTCTCCAATCATTATAATGCCATCGGTTTCAGGATCGTTCATCAACAGTTCTACGGCCTCTTTGGTGGTGGTACCAATGATGGGGTCACCGCCAATTCCAATGGCTGTAGTAATGCCTAAGCCGGCTTTCACCACTTGATCGGCGGCTTCGTAAGTCAAGGTTCCAGATTTAGACACGATGCCTATGTTGCCTTTTTTAAATACAAAACCGGGCATGATACCCACTTTGGCTTCATCGGCGGTAATAACTCCCGGACAGTTGGGTCCAACAAGTCTTGAGCTGCGTTGGCTCAAATAATTTTTTACTTCGATCATATCGGAGGTTGGGATGCCTTCGGTAATGCAAACAATAACCTCTATGCCTGCATCGGCCGCTTCCATAATGGCATCGGCGGCAAAAGCCGGCGGCACAAAAATGATGGAAACATTTGCTCCTGTGGCCTTAACCGCATCAGAAACGCAATTAAACACGGGCTTCTCCAAGTGTGTGGTTCCGCCCTTTCCGGGAGTGACTCCCCCCACCACCTGCGTTCCGTATTCCAACATTTGGGTGGCGTGAAAGGTTCCTTCATTGCCGGTGAAACCTTGTACAATAATTTTCGAGTTTTTATTTACCAGTACACTCATGGAGATATTTTTTAATGGCCAAATATAGGGGCTTTGCATTGTTCCACAAAGCAATTGTGTTGGCTTGTGGCTGAATTTGTATTAAGCTTCTGTTTCGCTGAGCACATACACCAAACCGTGCCGACTCGACCTAAAAGCCAATACCCCCCAGGAAGTTAACTTGGCTATAATTTGAACCGCTTTATACAAGGAAATGCCCGCCAATCGACTATATCTGCGGGGGGTAATGAACGTGTTTTCCTTCAAAAAACCCAGGAGCAATTGCTCAATCTCTGTAAATGCCAGCACCACCGGTCTGGGGTCTTGGGCAAATTTCCAAAGGTAGCGCACCACCTTATCGCTCAAACAGTCTTCGTCATCAATCCTTAAGTACGATACCCAGCTTCCGTCTTCCTGCTTTATGCGGTGGGGCCTTTGGGGCGAAGGAGAAACTTCTACCTCCAATACTACCTTGCCTTGCACCCGATGCGCTTTGGCTTGGAACTCTACTTTTGGTTCCGTAAAGTATTTGGCCGCTGTATCTATCATATATGCCTCTTCATCCGAACGAATACCGGAAATCTTGCCGTTGTCCTTAACCCCTATCAACAATCGCCCTCCATCGGTATTGGCAAAAGCACAAAGGGTTCGGGCAATTTTTCGGCTATCGGACACCAAAAATTTAAAGTCTTGTCTTTGATGCTCGCCTTCTTGTATCCAACGCTCTACCGGATGCATGGGTTATTTGTTTTTGGCTGTTGTTCTTTAATCCCCTGAACTCCTCCCTTTGGCACCTTAAGCGAATGTAACATTTGATTGCCAATAAATCTACATTGAGCCTTTGAGCTGCTTTTGCTCGCTAATTTATGAACAAACGAAACCCAAAAGCCTACTTTCCGTAATAGAGCCATGCTCATTCCAGATAATTTTGCGCAAAGACTTTTAGATTCAGGCTTTTGCGAGATGATAACCAAACAAGGTTATGCCATTCTGCCTCAGTGGCTTCCCAAGGAGGAAACCCGACCTCTAAGCCAAGCATTACAAGTACTTTGGGATCAACGTCAATTAAAACCGGCCGCCATTGGGCAAGGCGAAGAGAAAACCAGGCGCAGCGAAATTCGCGGAGACTATATTCTATGGCTGGAGCAAGCGTCTTTAAAAAGTACCGACAAGCTTTACTTTCCGCTCATGGAGGCCAGTGCCTTGCTTTTGAACCAACATTGCCTGCTTGGCATTCGAGATTTGGAAGCGCACTTTACCGTTTACCCACCGGGAGCCGCTTATAAAAAACACCAGGATAGGTTTAAAGGCGGCGACACCCGAATCCTTAGTACGGTGCTGTATTTGAACGAAATGTGGGGATCTGATCAAGGGGGTTCCCTGCTTATTTATACCGAATCTGGCCTAGTAGAAGTATTGCCGGAGGAAGGTACCTTGGTTTTTTTCCTCTCCGATTTTTGGCATGAAGTTAGGCCGGCACTTAGGGAGCGCAAAAGCGTAACCGGTTGGTTTTTAAATGAATTGAAGCTATTCTAAGGATTTTCCGGGAAAGTCCAAGGCCCTTTTTAGCTGTTCTACTGTCCTAAAAACAATAGGACACAAGCGATACTGCTCCCAAACCTGCATACGAAACCTAAAATGAGGGGCATCTAAATGGGGATAATCTTGGCAAGAGGCCGGGCGCTGGCTGTAAACGGTGCAGCAATTCCCCTCCAGATAAGGACAGGGACGGGCCTTTAAAAACCTCCTTCCCCTATGGCTAAGTGCTGTCTTTTTCTCCAAAAAGTCTTCCAAGGACATGGATTCCAACTTGGCTAAGCGCAGGCTGTCCTCCGGGCCTAGTTCCGGCTCCAGACTCCTACAGCAGGCTCCACAGGAAAGGCAATCTACCTCTTGGGCTGTTTTTCGGTACAATTGAGCCACCAAAGGATCGAGCTGATTGGAAGAAAATTGCTTCAAAAACTGCCGAAACGGCTGAACTTCTTCTTTTACACGGTCCAAAGCCAATATAAGGCTGGCGCTATCGGTAGGTTTCATAGAAAAAATGCACTACAATGTGCGCATGGCACAGGGATGGAACGGATGGCCCGGAAGTGCTAAGCTTAGGAACTGCCGGCCGAAGGAGGCGGAGCGCAGCAAGCCCCCGCAGGCATGCAGTTCCTTAGCTTGGCACTGAGGACCAGCAGGGACAGCCCGTTTGTGCCCCCCAAAAACCATCAATCGATGTACTCAATGCGCACCACAGGTGCGGTGGGATGCGATTGGCACGTTAAGATATAGCCGTCGTTTACTTCGTCTTGGCTTAGGATGTTGTTTTCGTCCATTACGGCAGAACCTTCCAAGACTTTGGCCATGCAGGTGCTGCAAATACCGGCTTCACAGCTAAAGGGGGCGTCTATTCCGGCTTTGGTGGCCGCTTTGAGGATGGTGGTTTGGTCGTCGATTTGTACTTCGTGGGTTTCGCCGTACAAAGAAATAATGACCTTGCTTCCTTGGGCCGGCGCCTCCGGCTTAGGGGCAGTTTGGGTGACACCTCCACTTACAGGCGCAGTAAAGTATTCAATATGAATTCTTTCCGTACTAATATTTAAAGATTCGAAGCCCAATTTGGCTTGCTCCATCATGCCGCCGGGACCGCAAAGGAAATAATGCGTTTGGCTGTTGTCTTGAATCAGTCGTGTTAGGGTTTCGGCCAAAACGGGAGCTGTTAAAGGGCCTTTTTCGGCTTGGTTGGACCCAAAATCATCGTCCAAAAAGTGCTGTACTTGCAGTCGGTCGCCATAACTCTGCTGCAACTCTTGAATTTTTTGGGCAAAAATGATGCTTTGAGCATTTCTATTGGCATAAATTAAGCTCACTTTGGACTTGGGTTCTTCCACCAAAACGGTGCGCAGAATGCTCATCATTGGTGTGATTCCGCTTCCACCGGCCACCAGAACGTAATGGCGTTCGGCGGTGGGATCGATGGGAATAAAAAACCGACCTTCGGGAGGCATTACTTCTATGGTTTGGCCAATTTGCAAATGCGCATTCAGGTGCGTAGACATGCGCCCCCCATCTACCCGCTTAACCGTAACGGTGAGGTTGTCGTCTTGCCTTGGAGCACTGCACAAACTGTAGGCCCGGCGCACGTCTTCGCCTCCAATATTCATACGCAGGGTTAGGTACTGCCCGTGGGTATATGCAAAAGTAGATTTAAGGTCTTGTGGTATTTGAAACGAAATGGAAATGGCGTCTTCGGTTTCGCGAATTTTGTTGACTACAGATAAAGGATAAAATTGAGCCATAGGTTCATTAGATTTACTGCCCCAAAATAGGGACGCGAATTTGGGCGCAAATTAACCATAAATCGTCATACATGAATCAAAATCGGGCATTGGTGGTGGGAGCCGGAGGTCTAACCGGAGGTAAATTATTGAGGCTCTTATTGGAGTCGCCTGCCCACGAGGAAGTCATTGCAGTGGTTCGATTGCCTTTGGACGTACAGCACCCCAAGCTAAAGCAGCTTGTTTTGGATTTTGAGGCTGTGGAACAATGGGGCCAAGAAATTGCGGCCCAAGAAGTGTATTTGTGTTTGGGCACCACCATACGTAAAGCCGGATCTGTTGCTGCTTTTAGGGCTGTTGATGTAGAACTTACCCTTGCTATTGGCAAGCGGTGCCAGCTGTTTGCTCAATCGGTGGTGGTGCTTTCCTCGCTGGGGGCTTCTTCGGCGGCCTTGAACTTTTACCGCAAAGCCAAAGGCGATATGGAAAACAGATTTATTCGGTTAGACATCCCCCGAAAGGTAGTGGTGAGGCCTTCTTTGCTGTTGGGGGAACGTAAGGAAAAACGCTGGGCCGAACACCTGGGCAAGTTCATGCTCCGAATTTTTCGACCGATACTTAGAGGCCGATGGCAAAAATACCGTGCCATTGAGGCCGAAACGGTGGCCCGTGCCATGTTGCGTCTTGGGGCCGAACCTGCCAAGGGCATTTATTTTTATGAGTCCAACGATTTGGAACGATTGGGAGCTAGTACCTAAAAGAGTTTGGGTCCGTCGTCTAAGTCTATGATTTTATCTTCCCCCATTTCCTGGGAAGCTTCATTTGGTGCTTCTTCCTGCTCTTCGGGCACCGGCAAAGGTTCGCGCCATTGCAATTTCTTTATTTGCTGCTCCGGCAATCGATTTCCTTTGGCTTTTTCGCCCCGAAGGGCCACCATCTCGGCAGGTTCCAACAGCATATTGCGCTTTTCTTTTCTGGGGCCCCAAATATAATCTACCTCCAATACCGGCCTGGTATCTACAGCAAAGGCTTCGGCTCTGGAATCTTTGTGGTCGGTTATAACCAAGGTAGGCTTATCCTCCGTTTCGGGCCGGAACCGCTTTACCATGTACAGCTTTTTATCTCCATCAAAGTAAACCAAGGTGGCGCTTTGGCCCTGCTTAAGCTTTCCTATAAAAAGAGCCTGGTCTTCAAAATGCAAACTCAGGTCGGGTTTTAGCATGCGGTAATACCCCTCGCGGGTTACTTCCAACAAACGATCTCCCGGCCTAAATTCGCCCAAGAAGCGGCCTCTTTCGTCGGCATTTAAGCGGCGGGTTTCTTCATCGAACCAAAACTTAAGCGCACCCAAGGTAGACTCTCCTCTAGCTTTGGAGACAATGCGCCTAATGGGGTACTTACTTACCTGGTTGCCTTTGGCATTTCGGTTTTTCACGGCCAAGCTGCCTAAATCTAAGTCAAAAACCTGCCTACGGAGTTTGGGCCGAGGCTTCAGGTAAATGGTGAGTTGCTCAGATTCGCCGTTTGGATTTACAGAGAAATACAGCAATTGACTGCCGGGTTTCTCGCTTATAAGCTGGTATTCTTTGTCGCGGGTGGCAGAGGTTACCTGAAAGCGTTTCATATAGGTAGCCCCGGAACGGCCTTCACGATACAGCAAATGATATACCGTTCGCTGATCGTCGCGGTTCCACACCGCCAAATGCATAATTCCTTTACCGACATACACTTTATCTGCCACTTTGGTTATGAGCAGGGTGCCGTCGCTTCGGAAAACAATGAGGTCGTCTATATCGGAACATTCAGAAACAAATGCTGCGCCTTTTAAACCGTAGCCGGCAAAGCCGTTTTCTTTATCAAGGTAGAGTTTTTCGGTGCGTGCCACCACTTTGGTAGCTTCAATGGACTCAAAAGAACGGATTTCGGTTTTACGCTCTTTTCCGCTTCCATACTTCTTTTTGAGGTTGGTATACCAGGCTATGGCATAGTCCACCAAATGCGCCAAATGGTTACGCACCTCGTTCAGCTCTTCCTCCAGTTTTCGAAGCTTCTCGTCGGCCTTAAAGCCATCAAATTTAGAAATCCGTTTAATTCGGATTTCGGTGAGCTTCACCAAATCGTCTTTGGTAATTTCCCTGTAAAATTGAGGCTTAAAGGGTGCTAAACCGGCATCAATGGTTTCCAAAATGGCCTCCCAAGTTTCACACTCCTCAATATCCCGATAAATTCTATGCTCAATAAAGATTTTTTCGAGGCTGGTATACAGAATGTCTTCTTGCAGCTCTTTTTCACGAATCTGTAATTCTTGCTCGAGCAAACTTTTGGTGTGCTCTGTATTGCGCTCCAAAATCTCTTCTACGGGCAAAAAGACAGGCTTATTGTTGTAAATCACACAGGCATTGGGCGAAATGCTTACTTCACAATCGGTAAAAGCGTACAAGGCGTCCAAGGTTTGATCGGGCGAAGTTCCTGCCGGCAAATGAATCAGAATTTCTACATGCTCAGCGGTATTATCCTCCACCTTTTTAATCTTAATCTTGCCTTTTTCGTTGGCCGATAATATGGAGTCAATTAAGCTGCCGGTGGTCGTTCCAAAGGGAATTTCCTGCACCGACAAGGTCCGCTGGTCTTGAATGGTAATTTTGGCGCGTACGCGAATTTTCCCACCCCTTAATCCGTTGTTGTATTTGCTAAAATCAGCCATACCTCCGGAGGGGAAATCCGGAAACAAGGCTATGGGCTTGCCCTTCAACACCGCAATACTGGCATCCAAAAGCTCCACAAAATTGTGGGGCATGATTTTGCAGGCCAAACCAACAGCAATGCCCTCAACTCCCTGTGCCAACAGCAAAGGAAATTTCACCGGAAGAGTTACCGGCTCTTTATTTCTGCCGTCGTAACTTAAATTCCATTCGGTAGTTTTGGGATTAAATACCACCTCTTTGGCAAAAGGCGTCAATCGGGCCTCTATATACCTGGAAGCCGCTGCACTGTCGCCGGTAAGGATATTTCCCCAGTTCCCTTGGGTGTCAATCAACAGCTCCTTTTGCCCAATTTGCACCATCGCATCGGTAATGGATGCATCGCCATGGGGGTGATATTTCATGGTGTTGCCAATCACATTGGCCACCTTGTTATACCTGCCGTCTTCCAGTTCCATCATGGAATGCAAAATGCGGCGCTGCACCGGCTTAAGGCCGTCTTCCAGCGCAGGAACTGCTCTTTCCAAAATTACATAGGAGGCGTAATCCAGGAAATAGGTTTCGTACATACCCGAAAGCCCCGACTGCTTTTGCGGTTCCGGCAACCCCTGTGGCAAGGAAAATGAAGTATCCAGATTATCCATTGACCTGCAAATATAACAAGTGTGGCGGTTTCTTAAGGCTTAATTTAGGGCCGCACGGCGCCACATAACCGCAAAAAACCAATTCCACAAGGCCTTTAACCCTTAATACTGCGTCATGCCTTTGCCCCATTGCGCCTATCCGGCTGTCTGCGGTACGTCTTTTGTGCTCAGCCCGTCCCTGCACTGCTTTTTACGGGGCTTCCGCCGGTCGCCCGCAAAAGCAGGCAGCTACTGGCCTTCGCCCAAAACACGGTACCTGCTTCCATCCGGGCGGCATGTATTTTTGAAGCTATTTGACCCCAAAAAAGGAATTCACTATTTTTGTTATCTCCTCTTGGCTTCCCCGTCCCCCGGGGAATTCCCGAAGCATTGGGAGCTTAAATTGCTTTGCCTATGCTTCAGGAAAAATTGCTACACTACGCTTGGTTTGTAAACCCTTGGTCCGGACAAACACTACAAAGCTCCCAAGGTCATTCCTTGTTCATTTTACACCCCGGACACCTAAACATCCATGCCGGACCCGATTTTAACAACGCTCGGCTGCGCATCGACGGGCTGGAATGGTCAGGACAAATCGAAATCCACATAAAAGCTTCGGATTGGTTTCGCCATGGCCACCAAAACGACCCCATGTACAACAACGTATTGCTGCATGTGGTGTACCAAAACGATCGAGAGGCAGTAACCCAACAAGGGCGCAGCTTGCCCGTACTTGAGTTGCACCCCCTTTTGCCCCAATCTTGGATTCAAAAACACCAGGACTTAACCGAAAACCTCCACCGATTGGCCTGTCAGCCCTTCTTTCCTTTGCAATCGCTTCCCAACGACCTTTGGACCGAACAATGGGTAATGCAACGCCTCCGCCGCAAAGCCCAATCTTGGCAAGAACGCCTGGAAGTGCTCCACTACAACTGGGAACAATTGCTTTGGGAATCTATACTGCGCGCCCAGGGACAAGGATTAAACGGCTTGCCATTTCAACTCCTGGGGCGAGCTTTGCCTTGGAAATTCCTTACCCGATGGCGGTTCGACCAAGAAAAACTCCTTGCCCTGCTCTTTGGGCAAGCCGGTTTGCTTTCTTCCCATGACCCATATGCCCAAAAACTCGCAAAAACACACCAAGCTTTGGTTCATGCCCTCCCCGACCAACCCCTCCCCGCTTACCTTTGGAAGTTCGGTGGGGTGCGGCCCTCTGCTTGGCCTACCCTAAAGCTGGCCCGAATGGCCGTAATTGCCCAACAGGTGCAACCCCTAACGGAGCTGTTGCAAAAGCATGCACCCGATTTGTTAGCTGCCGCTTGGAATCAAGCCCTACCCGAATACTGGCAGCAGCATTACCATTTTGCTACACCCAAGCAAACGAGGGCTTCTGGACAGTCCTCACAGGCCTGGCAAGGAACCCTCATCAACGGAGTGGCTCCTATTATGTTTTTACGTGCCGAATTGAGAAACCAAGGGTTCGCCCATCAACAAGTATTGGACTGGTTGGCCCAATTGCCGCCGGAAAACAACAGAATCACTCGCCTTTGGAAGGGCTCGGGCTTGCCCATGCGGCATGCTATGGACAGCCAAGCTGCCCTTGAACGCTACGAACAAGCCTGCCAAAAAAAAGCGTGCATGGATTGCGCTTTAGGCAAACATTTGGTTTTTGGGGCATAAACGTCCCTTACCTAAACACACTCAAAAAACCTAAAGTTTATTTATTGGAATTGCTTCCATAAAAAGGCCTTTTTTTTGGGCAAAAGGTGCTAATATTGTGCATGAAAATTTTGGTAACCGGCGCCAACGGCTTACTTGGACAAAAACTGGTAACTAAGCTTATAAACCAACCCCAACACCAACTTTTGGCCACAGGTCGAGGCGTTTGGAGGGGAGAGGATTTGCCGGGACTTCAATACCAAAGTTTAGATATTGAGGACCGACAAGCCGTACTCGATTTGCTCCAAAAAGAACGACCGGGCACCATTATTCACGCTGCTGCCATGACTCAGGTGGATTTATGCGAAACCGAACGGGGGGCTTGCCAAAGAGCCAATGTAGATGCTGTTAAGCATCTCTGCGAGGCCTGCCAAACCTTGGGCATTTATCTGGTGCATGTAAGCACCGACTTTATTTTTGACGGCGAAGGTGGCCCTTACGACGAAGCAGCCCAGCCCAAACCCATTAGCGTGTATGGGCACAGCAAATGGGAAGGCGAAAAAGTAGTAATGCAACTCGAACACCCTTGGTGCATCATTCGCACCGGCTTGGTTTATGGAGTAACCTACCGCATGAGCCGCACCAACATTGTACTTTGGGCGCATCAATCCCTGAAAGAAAACAAAGAAATTCGGGTAGTCGACGACCAATTTCGGTCACCTACCCTTGCCGAAGATTTGGCGGAGGCCTGCATTGCAGCAGCAGAAAAACAGCCTTGCGGGGTTTTCCACATTTCCGGCCCCGAAATCATGAGCGTGTTCGACATGGTGCAGCGCATCGCCGCCTTTTTCGGACTCAGCATAGAAACCTTAAGCCAAACCGACTCCTCCAGCTTAAACCAACCCGCAAAACGCCCGCCCCGCACAGGTTTGGTTATTGAAAAAGCCAAAAAAGAGCTGGGCTATGCCCCGCATAAATTGGAAGAAGGATTGGCTATTGTGCAGGAGCAGATGCGCAGCATTGCCCAACAAAGCTTGTAACTCTACCCCCATTTTGGTCTTTGGGTCTTCTTGAAGAATTGTATCTTCGGCTACTGCAACCTAAAGATTAGCACTCTATGGCCAAACAAGAACAATGGGGCTCACGCGTAGGATTAATTTTGGCTATGGCCGGAAATGCCGTAGGTCTAGGCAATTTTCTGCGCTTTCCCGTACAGGCAGTAAACAACGGCGGCGGAGCTTTTATTATTCCTTACCTCATTTGTTTCCTACTCATGGGCATTCCCCTTCTCTGGATGGAATGGGGCATGGGGCGCTTCGGAGGAAAAATGGGCAACCACTCTACCCCTTTTATCTTTGACACCCTCGGCCGCAAAAAGCTTTGGAAATATTTTGGCGTCTTTGGCATCTTTACCAACATTGCTGTTGCCTCCTACTACTGCTATATTGAATCCTGGACACTCTCCTACGTGTTCCATTCCATTAGCGACACATTTACCGGTGTAAGCCAAGCCGATACCTCCTATTTCTTTTTGCGTTACATAGATGTGAGCAAATCCACCACCGGCATTCCCTTTGAGGGCGTCATTTTCTTTGTGATTTGTCTTGTACTAAACACCTACATTCTCTCCAAAGGACTTTCCGGCGTTGAAAAGGTTGCCAAAATTGGTGTACCCATGCTCATTGGTTTTGGTGCACTTTTGGCCATCCGCGGTCTCACCCTTGGCACCAGCGCCGCCAGCCCCGAATACCCCGAAGCCAACGCCTGGGAGGGCATCAACTTCCTGTGGACTCCCCAATTCGACTCCCTGGCCAATCCTAAAGTCTGGCTGGCAGCCGCCGGGCAAATTTTCTTTACCCTTTCTTTAGGTATGGGCACCATTCAATGCTATGCCAGTTATGTACGTTCCAACGACGACATTGCGCTCAATGCTACCACCTCAGGCTTTGCCAACGAATTTGTGGAAGTAGTCCTGGGAAGCCTTATTGTTATTCCTATTGCTGCCGGTTACTTGGGCATTGACTGGGTGCTGGACAACGCCGGCTTTGGTATGGCCTTTCAAACCATGCCCTTCTTATTCCAGCAATGGGGTCTTGTCTTGGCCAAAATTGCCGGAGTACTCTGGTTTGGACTCTTATTCTTTGCAGGAATCACCTCCTCCCTGGCCATGGGAACCCCTTGGATTGGATTTGTAAAAGACGAATTCAAACTACCCCATAAGGTGGCTGCTTGGAGTTTTGGCCTTATTATTCTACTTTTTGGTCTCCCCACCGTACTGGGCTATGTGAGCGGCTACGACGAAAACGGAAAAATCTCCTTTCTAGCCCAACCTATTTTTGATGAATACGACTATTGGGCAGGCACCGTCAGCCTGGTGGTATTCGCCCTCGCCGAGGCTATTTTATTTGCCTGGGTCTTTGGCATAAATAAAGGTTGGAAAGAAATCAACCGAGGGGCCGATATGCGCATCCCGGGCATCTTTAAATACATTTTAAAATACATTACCCCGCTTCTCCTGCTGTTTGTATTTGTGGGTTCCCTAATAACCCCACCTTCCATAACGGTGGTCAAAGCAGATATAAACGATCCTTCCAAGCAAGAATTCTTACAGAACCAAATGCAGCAAGCCGGTTTTGTAGACATCCAAGTCAAAGGCAAATCTGTGCAAGGCGAAATGTATAAAAACGATTTCAAAGCCTTGTTCCCCGGCATAAAAGATTTCAGAGCCTGGATTGAAACCCCGCAAACAGGCTTAATTAAAGAAAACTACCGCCTAAACGACTACCAAGACTGGGCCTTGGAGTTCAACAACCTCATCAGAGGAAATGGCTGGAACTTAGACAACGAAAGCCTCATCAAACGTGTAATGAATGGTGCACAACACCAACGCATTCAATGGCATAAAGATGCCATGGCCCAATTGGGCGAAAGCAGGGAAGACTTAAAAACCCGCGAAAAACACAAAGATCAAATCCAGTTAATTGAGCAACAAATTATGTTGGCCAATATTGGGCGAACCCTCCTGGTGATTCTGTTTAGTGGAATCGCATTTTTGGTCTACATGGCCTACCTTAAACGCAAAAAAGAAGGACGCGCATGAACACTTCAGCATTAATTACCATGGCCACCACTCACGGTGTAGTCATTTTACTTTTAATTTACTTTTCGCGTAAGGTATTAAAAACTCCACCTAAAGTAGACAAAGAGGCCGGCAAAAGCGAAGAAGATTAAGCCATTACTTGCTAAAGTCTATGAAAATCATTTGCGTTGGTAGAAATTATCGCCTGCATGCCACCGAATTAGGCAATGAAGTGCCCAAGGATCCCGTGTTGTTTCTTAAACCCGACTCGGCATTGGTTTCCAAAAATAACCCCTTTATAATTCCAGCATTTTCCAAAGACATTCACTACGAATGTGAACTCGTCCTTCGCATAGGCCGTGCCGGAAAACACATCCAAAAAAAGTTTGCCCACCGCTACATCCATAGCATTGGACTGGGTATTGACTTTACCGCCCGCGACCTGCAACAAGAACTAAAATCCAAAGGTCTTCCCTGGGAAAAAGCCAAGGCCTTTGACGGCGCTGCCTTTGTAGGCGACCTTCTCCCCGCTGCGCCTTTTGGCGATTTACAATCCCTGCGATTTCAACTGCTGAAAAACGGCTTTCCAGTCCAAGATGGCTTCACCGGGGATATGCTCTTTTCCATCCCCGCCCTTTTGGAGGAGATTTCCCAATTCTTTATGCTTAAAATAGGCGATCTTATCTTCACCGGCACTCCGGCAGGTGTTGGTAAAGTAGAGGCAGGCGATCAATTGGAAGGCATGTTGGAAGGCCAAAAGAATTTTAGCCTCAACATTCGGTAATTTGACTTACTCGATAACCGTAACTCCCGGAAAATCGGCTTTGTTAAATTCAAATTCGGCTTCGCTAAATGGCATGTTAGGTTTAAACTGCTGAATGCTGTAAATGTACAAGGTGCCATTCTTACCAATCACTACAGCGCGGGTAATACGCAATTTGTCCTCGTCAATATCCAAACGCACAATGGTATAATCCTTATCCTTAGGTTCTAAAGGATACAAATCCACTACGGTGATTTTCCGTCCATCCTCTACCTTTTCTTCGCGAATTCGAGACTTAAACCCTTCTTCGTAAATGGTAAACATGGATTCAGGCGTAAGTGCATCTTCGTCCAGCTCATCTACCGGAATCACTTGAGCCTCATTCATTTCCCGACTGTAACTGGTCACCTGACTGCCATTACATACAATGAGCAAGCTGTCCATTTCCAGGGCATACTTTTCGCCCTTCATTTTAAGTTTGCCTGTGCGTTCTTCCCGGATGTCTTGCTCTTTATTGGTCACTAAAAAGCTAAATGCCACCTCTACCGTTTCATAAGATTTGGTCTTCTCACTCAACTTATCCAACAGGACTTTTGCTTCTCCAACATTCTGAGCTTCCGCAAAAAAACCCAAAAAGCTCCACATCCCTACCACCATATATACCAGGTACTTCATCTTGTCGTATTTGTTTTGCATAGTACAAAGAGCGTTCCAAAGGTAAGGTCTTTGTTCGAAAAGCGATTCAAAAGTCAAATCAAAGGAATGATTATTGATTTTGGCGGCCGGGCAGGCTTTTCGCTTGTAGTCCTCGTTTCAAGGCCTGGTTTTGCAGGCTTTCCGGGGAGCTTCCTAGGGTCGCTCCCGGCAAGCCGCAAAAACCAAGGCCTTGAAACTGTGGGCTACCGCTGCAATCCTTGCCGCAAAGTTCCATGCCCAATGGCAAAAGCTCCCCTAGGTTCAATCCAAATAAATATCTAAACTGGCCTCATCTTTAATGAGTACTTCTCGGGGCTTACTTCCCCTATTTGGTCCTACAATGCCCACCGCTTCCATTTGGTCAATGAGCCTCCCGGCCCGGTTATATCCGATATTTAACTTGCGCTGCAGTAAGGAGGCGCTTCCCTGTTGGCTTTGTACAATAATGGTAGCTGCCTCGTTAAACAAGCTGTCTTTTTCCGATGGGTCCAGGCCTCCCTTGCCACCTTCTTCATCGCCTTCATATTCGGGCAATAAAAAGGCCTCCGGGTAGCCTCGTTGCTCCCCTATAAATCGCACAATATCTTCTACCTCAGGGGTATCTACAAAAGGACATTGCAAACGTACCAAGTCGCTCCCCAAAGAAAGCAACATATCTCCTTGCCCAATCAGCTGCTCTGCCCCTCCGGCATCCAAAATGGTACGCGAATCTACCTTAGAAGATACCCTAAAAGCCAAACGAGCAGGAAAGTTTGCCTTAATGGTTCCGGTAATAATATTTACCGAAGGCCGCTGGGTAGCAATAATAAGGTGAATTCCTACAGCCCTTGCCAATTGGGCAATTCGGGCAATGGGCATTTCCACTTCCTTTCCTGCCGTCATTATTAAATCGGCAAATTCGTCTATAACCAAAACGATATAAGGCAAAAAGCGATGTCCATCCTCGGGGTTGAGTTTTCGGGACTTAAACTTACTGTTGTACTCCTTTAGGTTTCGCACCTTGGCGGTCTTCAGCAGCTCATAGCGGTTATCCATCTCAATACATAAGGAATTCAAGGTATGAATCACTTTTTTAGTATCTGTAATAATGGGCTCCTCCTCGTCAGGCAACTTGGCTAAATAATGCTTTTCAATTATGCCATATAAAGTAAGCTCCACCTTTTTAGGATCCACCATCACAAACTTAAGTTCGGAAGGGTGACGTTTGTACAAAAGGGATACAAGCAGCGCATTAATTCCAACCGATTTCCCCTGGCCGGTGGCACCGGCAACCAATAGGTGGGGCATTTTTGCCAAATCGGCTACATACACCTCATTGGAAATGGTACGGCCCAAAGCAATGGGCAAATCAAAGCGGGTTTGGGCAAACTTTTCGCTTTGCATTACTTTGCGCATACCCACCACAGCCCGATTAGAATTGGGCACCTCAATACCAATCGTTCCTTTACCGGGAATGGGGGCAATGATTCGAATGCCATGGGCGGCCAAACTCAAGGCAATATCGTCTTCCAGATTTTTGATTTTAGAAATACGCACACCAGGCGCCGGCACTATTTCGTATAAGGTAACCGTAGGGCCAATGGTAGCTTTAATTTTCGCAATTTCTACCCCGTAGTTGCGGAGTGTTTCTACAATTCGATTCTTATTGGCTTCGAGCTCTTCCTGATCGACTTTTAGTTCCGTATTTCCGTGGTCTACCAATAAATCAAGCGGTGGAAACTTAAAACCACTCAAGTCTAAGGTGGGATCATAACTGGTATCTAATCCTTGCCTGGGATTCCCCGCGTCGTTCAGGTTTGCCACCTCGTCTTGCGCTTCCGCTACCTCCACTTCCATAGTTAAATCCTCTTCGGGATTGGGCTTTGGAGCTTTAGTGTGAGCCATAGGTACTTCAAAGGATATGGTATCTCCTTCTTGAGGGCTGTGGGGCTCTTCCAAAGGCTCCTCCACCCCATCCCCCTCAGCTATAGATATTTCCATTACAGCTTCATCGGTAGGGGCCATATCCCTTACCCGCAAATCTTCCTCGGAAACTTCGATATCCTCTGCTGCATGTCCCTCATCTTCGGTGAAATCCTCGGGAATGGCATTTCGGTGAGTATATACTTCAGGTTGGGAAGGAATATCTTCTTCGTCAGGAATTTCTTCTCCCACTTTTTGAGCTGACATCCAGAGCCATCGAGCCACTATAGGTTCATACAAGACTACATAGGCCAGAGCGGAGGCCAAGAGCAAAAGACCGGTACCTAAGCTTCCTACATACAAAGAGAAAAAGTAAGTTATTTTTAATCCCAGAGCACCTGCAGCCAAACCATTTTGCAGGCCAGGCACCAAAAGCCCCAAAGCTGCAGACAGCCAAACCATACCAAAAACAAACCGGCTGGAGGGCAAAGAAAACCAAGCCAAAGATCTTTGAGTAAACCACCTCAGGGCTGTGCGCCATAAGGGGGGGAATATCAAGAAAAAAGACCAACCAAACCCATGAAACATGCCCTGGTGGGCCAGCCAAGCCCCCAAAAAGCCCAAGCTGTTTCTTGGTGGTTCGGACATATCTGCACCGTGATGCAGTACCGACTGGTCAAACTTCCAATGTCTTAGGTACTCAAAGCAGGCAGTAAACAAAAAGGTAGAGAACACAAGAAGCACCAGGCCGCTAAGCTTTCGATTGGAACTGTTGGCCCAAAACCTTATAAAAAAACCAGGACGTCGCCATTTTAGGGAGCGGCCTTTTGAGCGTGGCACCTTGGCTTTGGGCTTTGCTTCCTCTTCGGGGAAATCCCGAAAAACGTTCTGAGGTGTTTGCTTTTCTTTCTTTTCTTTGGCCGCCATAAGAGGGACAGGGTATTCCTATCAAAAATAAGGGCATTTCCTAAGCCCCGACCTTTTGCTAAGGCATATTTTCAACAAGCCACACTTAACAACCCGCATTAGAACCGTTCAAAAACACCTGCACCATATAAAGCGTAGTCATATTTGCAGGGGTCAGCAGGGTCAAATGCCCTTAAAGCCAGGGTTAGCTCTCGTACGGCCTTCCAATCGTCTTGATTTCGGTTAAGCAAACCCAAGGTTCTGGCTGTTTTACCCGAATGCAAGTCTAAGGGGAGGTGCAAGCACGCAGGGTTAACCCTTTTCCAAATCCCAAAATCAACACCTTCGGTATTTGGACGAACCATCCAGCGCAACCACATGTTCCAACGTTTGGCAGCAGCCCCCTTTAAGGGGTTTGGCAAATGCTTTCCTGTGCGCCCCGGTTCTTGTTCCCCGCAAAACAGCTTTCTAAACCTAAACCATACCGGCCCCAAATCCTCTTCTTCTCCGTCCTGAGCTTGTAAAAAAACCTGTTCTAAACTTCCATAGGTTGTGTAGAGCTGCTGCAAGCAGTTAAAGAAAAACAGGCAATCTAAGCCGTTAAAAGTCCGATGAACAAAGGAGGAAAAAGGCTTCAAATCAGCCTGGGTATGGTGTAGGATAAAATCGTGTGGAGCATTATCCATCCCATCCATCAAACGTTGGGCATTCCTTAAAATAGTAGGACGCTGCCCCCAGCTCAACGTTGCGGTTAAAAACCCTGCGATTTCGCGGTCCTCTTTTGCTGCAAATTTATGCGGAATGGAAATTGGGTCGGTAGCTATAAAGTCGGGAGAGGCAAATTGCTTGGCCTTAACCTCCAACCAATCTTTAAGATTGGTTTCATCCATTGGAACGCTCTTCATCGGTATCCTCCTTTAGCAAAGGGCCTAAATTGGGCGGCGACCACTCTTTGCTTTTCAACACTTTTCCATCTTCTCTAAAAATCGGTCGACCTTGAGCATCCAATTTTGACATATTGGAGCGGTGAATTTCCAAAAAGATATTATCCAAACGCTCCATAAGTCCATGCCTAAGGGCCGTTCCCAGCAACACATACAGTTGATCGCCCAATGCATCTGCAATCCCTTCTAAATCTTCTTTTCGGCAAGCCTCCAGGTATTCCTCATTCTCTTCCCTCATTAGGGTGTACCGCAAGGTAGCCTCTTGCAAAGAAAGCAACTCGGGATTGCTCTTATTGCCAATGAGAAAGGCCGTATGAAACTCCGCTACTTTATCGCCTAAAAAGCGAAGGGTTTTTAAAGATTCAGCCATGCTTTCCAAAGGGTTTCTTGGGCTTGAGTTGGGTTGCTCCGACGAACAAATGCAATACCTGAAACCCAAGTTACAGCTCCGGGCTTCAAGGTTTTTTGCTTGGATTTCATACCGGTTTTCTTTTGTTTGCCTAAGCGAATATCCAAAGGCTTGTCTAGGGCAAAAGCGAGGCGCTCCTTTTTTAGCTTTGCTAAATCTTCTTTGTTTTTAAGGGAAATACCTCCAACTTCAAGAATATAGGTTCCCTCTTTTATCCCAATCTTTTTTCCCAATTCGGAAACATCGCCGCTGCTGCTCACATAATAGGCTTGCGCAGAGCCATCGTACAGGAGCCGCTTTATATCAAAACCTAAGTCGCGGACCATTAAAGTATCTCGGTTTCTAAAATCTACGCCGACCCAGTCAAAAATCTCCTTAATGGGCAAAGGCGTGGGCCCCGCCACATGCTTTTCCAGAAAATCCGAGGCATGTTCGTGACCTAAGGACCGAATCAAGAGGAACAAGGAATCGTCAGGGAAGGGACGGTTTGGTCCATACATTTTGGACATCTGTTCAATAAGGTCAGGATATCCAAACTCCACATTGCCTCCCTTGTGCCTAAGCACCAAATCTAAACATGCATTAATTAGAGCTCCCTTTTGATACACGTTTCCGTACTCCTCCTTATGCTCATCCAAACACCCCTCAGAAAGTTCTGTAAACGCAAGTTTGTCGGTGTAAGCAGCTGCTCCAACCACCTTTTCCCTAAGCCAATCCAGAAATGCGTTTCCGTCCATAAGACCATGCCGCACTTGAACTAACCCGCTGGAATATTCCGTTCCCCCTTCGTAAAGCCACAAGTGTTTGCTCATGGTGGGCGCATGGTAATCAAAATAATGAATGTCTTCGGAATGCAGATTTAATGGCGTTACGATGTGGAAAAACTCATGAGCAGCCACATCTCGAACCATGTTTAGAAGCATAGATTCTGTGAGCACCGGCAAGTAATACACCGAAGAGTTGCCATGCTCTAAAGCACCGGCACCGGGAGACCTCATTTGGTCGACCAGATAAAAGATAAAGGCATACTTATCAACGGGCAGGCTGTCGCCCAAATAGCTATATATAGCTTCCATAACAGGAGAAACTACGCCCATAATTTTCTCGGCACTTATTCTTCCGGATGGATTGTAAACGGCCACCGTAACTTCTGCACTTCCCAAGCTTTTGGTTACCATATCGGGTTTGCAAAACATAGCAGGGCCATCCACCAATTGATGGTAATTTTGTGCAGTAAGCCTAACCTGGCCGGGGGTATTGTCTATAATTTCAAGACCGGTAGCCACCCTAAAGTCTGCGGGTACCCGGCAATCCACCGCGTAGGGCATGTTGTGTTGAAACCCCTCGAGGTAGCCGACCAGGCCATGAAAATTCAGCAAGAAATTTTTTCCTTCTTCGAAATTGGTTCCTGCGGGCTCAAAAACCCAATTTTGGTAATTGGTATCGTCAAAAGTATCGTCTACATAATAGACCAATGAATCTATGCTCTCCGAATTTTTAAGCAGCCAGGTATTTTGGTCTTCTTTCTCGGGACTTTCCGGCACACCTTCCCGGTAAGCCCTAAGGTCGTGCACAAAGCGGCCAAAATTATAAACGCTGTAGGTTCCGGGAACCACCGCAGGCATTCTAAATTGTTGCCGGCCTTCCATGGAATTGGGCAGGTGCCAAACCACCCGTACCCGATCGTCGGGGGTTTGATGCATGTGTACATCAACTACCAGGGTATCGGATGCATGGATAGAAGAGGCACCCAAAAGACCGAAAATACTAAGGGTAGAAATAGAAAACAATGAAGTCATGTTCTTAATTAAAATTCCGGGGATTTTAACTCTTTAAAATGGCCATTAAGGGATATGCGGTGGCGCATTTCTTCTTTGTGCTTAACGTCGGGGAGTAACTTATGCAACATTTTCATAACCAAAAACATACGCTCCGTTTCATTGCTACAAAACAGCAATTCATACTCTTGTTCCGGCGAAAAGCCAAGATAGTGAACCACCTTAAACACGGCAAAATGGTTTTCCGAAGGTATAAAGTTTCGCGTTACGCCCAGGTGCTGGCTCAACTCAATTAAGGCCTCACGGAATTGGTGCCAGACTTCCGGAACTGCGGTAGAATGCTCTAAAGCCAAGTGTAAATCGTGCTTGGAGGAGACCACCCCTGTGGGAAAAATAAACTTATCGGTTTTTTGGTAAAAATTAAGTAAGCGCACCACCTGCGTTCCCTGAGTGCGAATATCCATGGCGCCATCCGGATAAGTACGGTATATGGAATTGAGTTTAACAATGGTTAAAAATTCCGCAGGTCGTTTTCCTAACACAGGTAATACCCCAAAAAGCCCGTTTTTTTCTTGCACCTGATGCACCAGTTGTTTGTAGCGCTGTTCAAAGATGTGAAGATTGAACACTTCTCCCGGGAAAACTACCACATGAAGAGGAAAAAGCGGCAGGAAAAAGGCATCTGCCTGTTGATTAGAATTTTCCATACACAGAGACAAGAACTAAGCAATACCAAAATTGTTTAAGTATTGGGGAGTTGTTAGAATAAGCACCTTTGCACTATGTATTCACATCGCGGAGATTTCTTAAGGCATTTGGCCCAAACCAGTCCTGCGCCCATGGGACTAGAAGTGGTAGCAGCACATGGAGTGCGGTTAAAAGATGTGCATGGCCGTTGGCTTTACGATTTAATTGGAGGTATTTCGGTATGCAGCTTAGGGCATGGGCACCCGGTTATACAGCGAGCCCTAAAAAAACAACTCCGGAAATTCTCGCATGTTATGGTGTATGGGGAAATGGTACAAGGCCCTCAAGTACTGTTTGCTAAAAAGCTATCTGAATTTTTACCCAAACCTTTGGACTGCGTTTATTTTGTAAACTCCGGAACAGAGGCTACTGAAGCGGCTATGAAATTGGCCAAAAGAGCAACAGGGAGACCCAAAATTGCAGCCTTTAACGAAGCTTATCATGGATCGTCGCAAGGTGCGCTTAGCCTTATGGGCAGCGAATATTTTAGGGGGGCTTATCGTCCACTACTGCCCGGAATCACCACCTTACATTACGAACAAGCGGAAAGTTTGCAGCACATAGATAAGGCCACGGCTGCTGTTTTTTTTGAAACCGTAAGGGCCGAGGCGGGGACACGTCCGGTATCTCAAGAATTTTTAAACGCTCTTTATGCACGGTGCCGGGCCACCGGAACGCTCTTGGTTTTGGATGAAATTCAAACCGGGCTAGGCCGGACCGGTGCTATGTTTTCGACAAGCACCTTGGATTTTGTTCCGGATATGGTATTGAGCGCAAAAGCCTTGGGAGGAGGAATGCCCATAGGAGCTTTGATTTCATCGCCACAATTGATGCAGCATTTTAGCCACGCTCCAATTTTGGGGCATTTAACCACTTTTGGCGGCCACCCTTTGAGTTGCGCTGCAGGTTTGGCTTGTTTAAAATTCATTGCCAAAGAAGGTTTGGGCGAACAGGCCCTTGCCAAGGAAGCAATGTTTAGGCATTTTTTGCAGCATTCAAAAATTCAAGGAGTATTTGGAAAGGGTTTGCTTTTATCCTTGGAGTTTGAAAATGAAGCCTTCAATTTTAAGGTGATTGAGCAATGTTTAAAGCTTGGTGTGGTAAGCGATTGGTTTTTATTTAATGCCAAGAGTTTACGCATTGCACCTCCTTTGATTATGACCGAAAAGGAAATAAAAAAGATAAGCGGGTTGGTATTGGAGGCTATAGATAAGGTTGCAGAGGAAGAGATTAAAGGGGTAAAATGAAAGCCGGTAGACTCCAATGGAACAAGGCTTAATGATTGGGGCAATGCACCCTGAAGCATAAGCGGCCCGGCGGAGACGAAAAACCCGGAGGTTGGCTGCCGCTTTGGCTTGGCGGGCGGAGGCGGAGAGGTAGCGAGCCCACGCACCGCTTAGCCAAAGCAGGCAGGCAACCGAGGATTTGCAGTCGGAGACGGATTAGCCGCCCAAAAAATCAATTGGATCGAAGGTTAAACGATTGCAAACACGATTTGCAGAGGCAATCGACATATTTTTTTCGGAGGATAGAGAGGGCTTCTCGTGGCACCTGCACGGATTCACACCAACAGCCGACCGACTCATCACAAACAAAGCGCTGCTTGCATCTGGCACAAATTTTTGCCCCAAGTGTTGGTTTAAACTCCACGCGATTAAAAATCTAGCTGAACAGTTACATCATTTAAGTAACTATCAAAGGGGGGATGTTGTTTTGAAATGCGAATTTTACCGGCAGAAATTTGGGGAAATGCATCCTTCAACGCTTCCTGAATGCGCCAGGCCACATGCTCCAGCAGGCGAGATTTTTGTTCCATTTGCCGGGCAATTATGGCACGTGCAATTTCATAGTTGAGGGTTTTTTCGAGCCGATCAGAGGCTAAGTCGTGGGGACTTGCGGCCCAAACCAGGCGCAAATCGACCAAAAACCACTGACCAATTTGTTGTTCAGAGTCATACACACCATGGAAGGCATAAAAGCGCATTCCGTTCAGCTCAATAGCGCAATTCATGCCATTGCCATTCTAAGACCTTGTTCCAGTCGGTGTAAGGTTTCTTCTTTGCCAAACAGGTCCATCATATCGAACAGGTCGGGGCCGGCCATGCTTCCGGTGAGGAGCAAGCGAACGAGGGGCATAACGGAGCCGAAACCCCAGCCTTTAGCCTCAAGGAACTCCGTAGTAGCTTGCTTGAGTAGTTCCGGGCTTTGCCAATCGACTTGTGCCAAATGGTGCATAAAGGCTTGCACCTTTTCGCGGCTGTCCTCTTTCCACTTTTTGGCAAGGATTTGTTCATCGAGTATTTGAGGAGCAGAGAGCAAGAAGCTAAGGTCGTCTTTAAGCTCAGGCAAAAAGGTAGGTCGGTCTTGGACCAGGGCAATGGCCTTTTCGAGGTAGTTTTGTCCTTTGGAGGTATCTACTTCGTTGGCGAGCATATCGGCCAAAACAGCAGGAGCGGTTTTGCGCAGGTAATATTGGTTGAACCAACGGGCCTTCTCGAGGTCAAACTTGGCTCCTGCTTTCGAAACGCGTTCCAAGGCAAAGGCTTGAATAAGCTCCTCCATGGAAAACACTTCGGTGTTGTCGGAGGGATGCCAGCCCAAAAGAGCCATAAGGTTTACCACGGCTTGTGGAAACCACCCATTTTCGCGGTAACCGGAAGCGGTTTCGCCGTCTTGGCCTTTCCACTCGATAGGGAAAACCGGGAAACCCAGTCGATCGCCATCACGTTTGGAGAGTTTTCCATTGCCTTCAGGTTTAAGAATAAGGGGCAAATGAGCAAAGCGGGGCATGGCATTTTCCCAGCCCAAGGCTTGGTAAAGGAGCACGTGCAAAGGGGCAGAAGGCAACCATTCTTCCCCCCGAATTACGTGTGTAATTTTCATGGAGTAGTCGTCTACTACATTGGCCAAATGATAGGTAGGCATGCCATCGCTTTTGAATAGGACTTTGTCGTCAACATGGTCGGATTTTACAACTACCACTCCGCGGACTATGTCTTCTACTCTAATTTCTTGGTTGCGGGGCACATTAAGTCGGATAACATAAGGGTCACCGGCATTAAGTTTTCTTTGCACCTCATCGGCAGGCAAGGTAAAGGCGTTTTTCATGTGGACCCGGGTAATATGATTGTATTGCCAGGTCGGATTTCCTCCCTTTTTCATACGTTGTCGCATGTTGTCCAATTCCTCGGCGGTGTCGAAAGCATAATATGCGGAACCCTCGTCAATCATTTTTTGGGCAAACTGGGCGTAAATATCTTTTCGTTCGGACTGACGGTAAGGGCCATAAGGCCCCCCTTTTTCGGGTCCTTCGTCCCATTCCATGCCAATCCAGCGTAAGGATTCCATAATGTAAGCTTCGGCTCCGGGCACGTAGCGTGTTTGGTCGGTGTCTTCTATGCGCAACACAAAGGTTCCCCCATGCTTTTTTGCAAACAAATAATTGTACAAAGCGGTACGGACACCGCCAATATGAAGAGGGCCGGTAGGGCTTGGGGCAAATCGAACGCGAATATCAGAAGACATAATAGGTCAAAATTTGGGCAAAGGTAATGAATGCATGAGCTTAAAAGGCATTCGCCAATGCGGAATTGGGGAAAGAATCATGCCCTTTAGGCGGTGGGCTAAATTCGACCGAAGTACTTACGCAGCCCCCATTCGGCAAGCAACAAACCGGCAATAAGCAAAAGCCACCACAAGGCATCAAGCAAGGGATCCAATTGCAATTCTTTTCGTATTACCGTGGCAGAGGCAGGGGTTTCTGACAGCAGTTGTTCCAAGCCTTTGGTATCTCCAAAGGCCAACATTTTGCCAGCGGTAGAGAGGCTAAGTGTTTGGAGGACATGAAGGCGTGTGCGGAGGTCGGAGATTTCTTGTTTAGAGGAGATTACCTGAATGCTACCGGTTCTGGGTTTCACCTCTGCTTGCCCCTCCCAGTTGGCTTTCCACTGGTAAATCCCTCGGGGAAGCAGGCCCGCATCCAAGCTGTATCCTTGTCCTGACTCGTTAAAAAAGAACCTATAGTTGGCGCCGGATTCATGGGTCAATTCCAAGGCTAATTGCTGATTTGGCAAAGGGTCCAAGGCTTGGTCGTAAACTTCGGCAAAAAAACGAACGTTTTGGTCTGAGGCAAACTTAGCTTTGGTGCGCACCCGAAAACGGCTTTTGTCTTCGCGTAGGGCTAGCCACTGAACGGCCTTGCGGAGAGTTGCGTCGAAACCGGAAAAAGTATTGTGGTTTTTGTAGTAATGCAAGCGCCAACGCCACAAACCTTCGCCTGCCAACACAGCGTGGTTCCAACTGTTTAGAGTAGCAAAGCCCCAAAGCATTTGGCCGGTATTGACCCGCCCAACTTTTCGTTGCATAAACACTTGGGTAGGTGGGAGCGATTGGTAATTACCGTAGGGACTCACCAAGGGAGGCCATTCGCTGGGCTCCCAATCCTCCTCCGGCTGAAAACTTCGGAAATTGGGGGTCATAAGGCCGGTAACTAAGTCGGGTTCAGCATTATTTCCTGTAATACGCAGTAGGGTTTCCAGGGCATTAAATGTCTCCAAATGGGTTTGGCTTCCTAGAATAAACCAAGCGGGAATGCCCAGTTCTTTGAGCTGGCTCAACCAACCCGGATTTTTCGTGGGCAAGTTGTGCAATATTACCAAGCTGTACTTTTTTAGCTCCTTGGGGTTTACCTCATTAAACATGGCTGTTTTTACCTCAAGGTCTGCACTTTGCCCCAAGGCCTGAGCCAAAGCGCCCAAGTCAGGATGCGGTGCTGCGCCAACTAAAAGCACTTTTTGTCGGCTATCGATAACCTCCACCACAAAATCTTCGGTATTGTTGGCCGGAAGCTTATCAGAATCGCTGAGGCTCACTTCCACCGAATATCTTTGCAAGCCAACATTTTTGGCTTCGGGTTTAAATTCCAGGCGAAAAGCATGGCGGGAGCCACTCACCTTCCAAGATGTTTCCTCTAGCAGTGAACCGGCTTTAAGCAGACGTATTTGGAGGGTTTCTCCGGCCAGTCGATCGGCTTCTAAAAACACCTCCACAGGAAAGGTATTGCCAAGGTATGCGATTTCGTTGTGCCGAATGTCTACCACTTTAGCGTCTGCAAAGCGTGTTGTATCTCCCAAGGGCATGGTATATATTGGAAATGGGAAATCAAGGGCACTAAAAGTTGGGTCCATACCTTGGTTCACAATGCCGTCCGAAATAAGCAGCACTGCGGCCACGGATTGATTTGCAAAACGAAGAGAAACAGCCTCTAAAGCAGCCGAAAGGTTGGTTTGATTCCCTTGAAGCTGCACCGGACTTTTTCCCGGCAACACTTCCCTATCGAAGCTAAGCCAATGGGATTCATAGGAATCTTCCATGGAGCTCAACCAAGGGCTAAGGGAGTCGTTGAGCCAAGCCTTATAAGCGTCTCCCTGAGGATGTGCCTCCATAGAGGCCGAGACATCACTAAGTACTATAAATCGGGGTTTATCGTCTACCTCCAACTGTCTTCTTAAAACGGGCTCAAGAAGCAAAAAGGCGAGCAAGGAAACCGCCAAGGTTCGCAGCAAGCCAAGACCTACACGCTTAGATCTGGAGAAAGGCGAAGAAAAACCATAGGTTAGCCAAGCATAAGCCAAGCCAAGGGCTAGGCAAGCAGGGACGAACCACCAAGGATATGCCAGACTCAATTGCATGTAAAGGGCTTAAATTTGCATGCCGCCACACACATTAATCACCTGACCGGTAATGTAGGAGGAATCATCGGAAGCCAAAAACACAACCAACCGAGCTACATCTTGCGGTGTTCCACCTCGTTTGAGAGGAATATGCTGCAACCATTGTTCTTTTTGACTGGCGTCCAACTCAGCGGTCATTTCGGTTTCAATAAAGCCCGGTGCTATGGCATTGCAACGGATATTTCGGGAGCCAAGCTCCTTAGCAACCGATTGAGTAAAGCCGTTCATACCGGCTTTGGATGCGGCATAGTTGGCCTGTCCCGGATTCCCTCCTTTTCCTACTACAGAAGATATATTTATAATGGAACCACTCCGTTGCTTAAGCAGGGTTCGTTGCACCGACTTAGTAACATTAAATACCGACTTTAAATTATTCTGGATAACCTCATCAAAGCTCTCTTCCGACATGCGCATAAGTAGGTTGTCGCGCGTAATACCCGCATTGTTTACCACAACATCCAGGCGTCCAAATGCCTCCAAAATTTTACCTACTACCTCTTCGGTTTGAGAGAAAGAAGCCGCATCGCAAGCAAAACATAAGGCTTGCACGCCCTTGCTTTCCAATTCCAAACGCAAGGCCTCGGCAGCATCTTTAGACGATCGGTAGGTAAAGGCCACGTGAGCGCCCTCCTCTGCTAAAGTTAAGGCAATGGCGCGGCCAATTCCTCGAGAAGCCCCGCTAACAAATGCAAATTTTCCTTCGAGTATTCCCATGAGCTGTGTTTCCTGAATAGTATACCTGATTTTGACGCATGGCTGAAGAGGCCAAGACTCTCCAGACATCTTACAAATATCCGATAATCCATGGAAATGCCTTACAAAACAGGAAATATAGGCTGCAAAAAATAAAGCAGAGGCCAACCAAAATATCGACCTTTGGGCATGGCTTGGCAACAAAGGCTTGGTTGGCTAATAATGGTTTGCTTTCTTTCTGGGGGCATTGGAATCCATTGGCTGAGCTTTGATTACAATATGGCCAAAAACGTATTAGGGGACCGCCCTCAGGCCCATTCAGGCTTAAGCGAGGGCTGGTTGCTTTTAGGTATTAAAGATGGGGAAATCCAAGGAGTACGAGCCGATTTAGAAGCCATGTTGCAGGCAATGCCTCACACCGATTCTGTAATTTCTCTTGCGCATCTTAAACTACCTTGGGGCCTTGGGCCATTAATAGCAGAAAAAAGCGCGCTGCAGCCAAATGAAAAGTATCCAAATCCCAATGTGGCTGCACATTTCTTAGTAGACCGCCGCTTATACGACCGCAGAGACAGTTCTTGGTTGTACTTGGCTAAACCCAAGGAAGGACTATCTCAAGAAAAACACGAGCAAATTTATAAGGCACTGAAGGCTTTAAAAACAAAAGAACCCGGTTTAAAAGCCATAGGAAAAAGCGTTTGGCAGCATCATTTTTTTAA
This sequence comes from Flavobacteriales bacterium, assembly GCA_018401695.1. Classification (GTDB taxonomy): domain Bacteria; phylum Bacteroidota; class Bacteroidia; order CAIKAF01; family CAIKAF01; genus CAIKAF01. The sequence continues at coordinate 90,225 of JAGYKD010000001.1, forward strand.
TGCCTTAAAAACCGACGCGCTGCGGTTAGCGGTTATAGGCCTTAGTTTGCTTTTGATTTTTTGTTGGCGCTTTATTCGTCCACTGCGTATGGTAGGATACATAGCACTGACTCTACTAGCTGGGCTTTGCGCTTGGCTTGGACTTCTTGCTCTTTTTGGCCCTCCCCTGCATTTGCTTTTGGGCCTTTCCCCGGCATTAATCTTGGCCCTGGGCATTAGCCAATGTTGGCATCTTATACAGGGAGAAAAAAGAAGCGAAAAGCCTAATTTACGAGGCGTATGGATGTCCGGATTAAGCAGCATTATAGCGCTGTTGGCATTGACAACAACTCCCTTACCTATGGTCCAAAGTTTTGGATTTTGGACAGCCCTTGGTATAGGTTTACAAACCTTTTGTATTGGCTTTTTTTTAGCCCCCAAGTTTGTTGCATTTGAAGCGGCTTTTCGGGGCCATGCTCCTGCACTAAAATGGGTGGGCTGGTGGCCTTTACTACTTTTTCCCTGCCTAAGTGCCGGCCTATTTTTTCTAAAAACCGATGTAAGCTGGCATCAAGAACTCTATTCGAACCATTCATTAAAGGAGGAAGAACAATGGTTTGAGCACCGCATGGGTGGCACCATTCCCTATTTGTTTTCTACCCAAGCCCCCGAGGCGGATTGCATGCAAGATTCAGGCTGTTTACGTTCGTTGGAGTCCATGGAGCGAGAACTGCAAAGCCATTATAATTTAGGCCCCCTTTGGAGCCCTCTAGATGCTCTAAGGCTTGCCGCACAGCAACATGGCAAAAGCCCTTGGGGAAGCCACGGTATAATTCCCTTAGATGCACAAGAACAAACTTTAATTCCGCACTACCTAAGAGGCCTGGAAAGACGATTGGGGCATCCCTTAAAAAATGAGCAAAACTGGTTTTGGCTAGCCCCCGGCCCCGCCCGGGGGACCTCGGCATTAAGTGACCTGAACAGCGGCAAGCTACCTAAGCCACAGGGCTTGTTTTTTGATGGCCCAAGACATGCTTCAGACCTGATTAAAAGTTTGACCTACAGCTTGCCTTTAAGTTTTGCCGGTCTTTGGCTGCTTTTTGTTTTTGCGTTTGGTTTTAAAACCGGCAGTTTGGCTTGGTGCAGCAACTTACTGCCCCCCGCTGCATTGGCAGGCTTAGCTGGCTTGGTGGGTTTACCCTTAAACTTGGCACTACTGGTGGCTTTAGTAGTGGTTTCCGGTTTGGCTGCCGACGATTCCTTGCACCTTATGGTTTCTTATAATACCCAAAAAAGCACAGGCTACCCTAAAAGTGCTTGGAAACGCGCACTTTTAACAAAGAGCAGGGCGATGTACCTAAGCAGCCTAACCCTTGGGATAGGATTGTTGCCTTTGGCCTGGTCGTCTTTACAAACCAGTGCCCAATTTTGCCTCTACATGTGGTTTGGAATGGCTTTGGCATGGTTGGTAGACCAATGGCTGCTTCCCCTAATGTTGGCATTTGTAGGAAAAAGAGTTTGAATCACCGGCTGTAAGTGTCAATAAAGGACCGAATTTGACGCTTTAAATCGCCCCTATGGGTTTGGTATAAGTCGGTTTTAAACATGTCGGCCTCTTGATGGTACTGCTGGTAAACCACGAGCCGGGCATTGGCCTTATCGGCCTCTTTAAGCCATTGAAAATCCCCGAGTTCCGGATAAGCTGAGGCCTGTGTATACCAAAAATAAAACCACTTATTGCGCAGCATTTTAGCTCCTGTTTTGTTCCTGCATGCCCCCTGTAAAAAGGCATAAAACCCTTTGGTCCTTCGCACCAAAATATCCATAAAAACCTGACGTAAACTTTGGCGACTCAAATGGGCCTTATAAACCTCAATGGCCAATGAGTCACCTAAAAAGCACAAATACCTTTTAGCGGCTTCTTCGCCCACATGCTGTGCGAGGTTTTCATTAAAGGCATCGTTTCCCGATACATACACATGCCTATGGCTAATTTCATGAAAAAGAATTTCGTATAAAATCCCTGGCTTTTGGTTCAGCATATAGGTAGTGACCGGGTCTGGCAAGAAACCCAAGGTAGACCAAGCATTTACAGGTCGAATAGCAACAGAGTAGCCCTTCTTACGCCAAAAATCGGCTTCCCGTTCGGCTTCTTGGAGATAAAAAAAACCTTTATACCCTAGACTTCCCAAAATTGGATAATGCCACTCCAGTCTTTGCAGGGAAAAGGCTTTAGAACCACTTACTACATGCAGCAAAGGGCTTTCGTGGTGCAAATAGCTGCGGTAAGCTCTCCCAGGGTCAAGCCCCAGGCTATCCTTAGCAAAACTAAGCGCATCATGCACTTGGGCAAACCTTTCTCTATATTCCAAAGGAACCTCTGCCAAAGATTTGGAAGCAACCATAAGCTTTAAGTTTCCCTGCGCCAAATGCATAAAATAACTCAATGGCTCCAAAAAAATAACTAAGAGTCCAAAAAGCAGCAGCCTAAGTACAAAAAGCACTGTTTTTACTTCCATTTTAATCCGAAGTTGTCGTCTAATTTATTCTAAAAATAGCCATTCGTGGATTCTTTCTGTTTCATTTTATAATTTTTTGTTGTTGCTTTGCCACAAATTATGATTCATGAACGATTCTACTGCTATCAAAACCCTGCTAAACCAAGAGATTGAAAAACGCGAGCACGAAATAAGCCTGCTCAAAGGTATCCTGCACGGCTTAGACAAAAACGATTCCCCCCTGTTGGAAAAAGCAGCTATGGAACAAACAACCGAGGTAGTCTCCGCTCCGCAAACCCCGGCTACAAAAGTTCCACGGAGAAAACTTTCTAAAAAGAGAAAAGGTAGCCTCATCTATGCCGTAATGAGCTTGCTTAACAAACAAAAACGTTTTATGGATAGCCGTGAGCTAAGTGAAATCATAGGCAAAAAATACCCCAAGTTGGTTAAAGACGGCGATAAGTTCGAAAAGTATTTGGCCGTTGTGCTAAGCAACTACAAAAGAAAAGGTGAACTTTCCGGAATTAAAAAGAATCATAAGGGCGAAAAACTCAACCGAACCTTTTGGGGGGTATACAACTGGGTAGATACCGAAGGAAACCCTTTAGAAACCATTAAGGTAGAGGCATAATCCGCACATCTTATTTTATTCTACGTTGAGTTCCCAAACCAGCACCTCTCCAGGGCTGGATTGCATCACGTGGCGTGACCTAAAATCTTTTGGGCCCGTCAACAATAAAACCGCCGTGTTCGGCGCAATATCACCCACATTTAAAGGCACCAAACCCAAACGGTAGGTGCCTTTTTTTAAGGTCAATTCCGCAGAAATCCCTTGTCCCGTTATGGCCACATCCCCCATCCATAGGGTGTCGTTCAAATACACCGAAACACTATCTCCGTCCACCTGTTGGGCATCTCTCAAATTCAGGTTAAAAGTCCCCTCCGGCACATCCATTGCCGGCCACGGCCGCTGCTCCACCAAGCCTTTAGGCAATAAAACCACCTGATTATCCTTTACTTCTCCCACTGTACTGTCCTCCAAAACCAAAAGCTCCTCTTTGGGTCGCCAAATTTTTATTAAGCCATCCAAACCTGTAGTTACCAAGGCTTGCTCATCTGAGGGCATCCATAAAGAACGCACCCCTCCTGCATGGGCTTTCCATTCGGCCAAAACCCGTAAATCATCTGCATGAAGCACATATACTTTTCCTTGAACGTCTCCTGTAATTAGCCAAGGCTTACCGGGCGGCTTAAACAGGCGGCAATAACCCAGCTCGGAAGGAAACAACAAACGAGAAGCCGCCGGCATCTCTCCAGGGGCATCTGTAGACCAGCGATGCACTGTCCCAGAAGCCCATACATACAATTGATTTCCGCTAACCAAAAGGTTGTTGCTAACGGTTGGAGAAAGGTACGTTCTAAGCAATTTCCCTTCCGGCAAAGACCGAACAAAAATCTGAAAACCATCGGCATACCACACTTCTTGCTTCTCTGCATCCAACCAAGCATCCGTTATTCCGTAGCTGAATCCGTTGGGATAAAACAGGGAGGCGGCCAGTTGTCGGATTTCGCGCATGCGGTCCGGATTTCCTACCCGAACCAAACCATCCGAAGTTTCCCTCAAATTGCTGTGGTACCCGGCTATGAGCAAACTAGCTTGCTTGGGGTTTAGGTTCACATAACACACCACATCAAAAGAAGCAATAAAGGCTTTGAGCAAAAGCATGCCCGGATACCTAAACTCTCGAATGCGTCCCGACCCATCGGCAGAAAATATACTCGCTCCACCCGGAGCCACAACCAAGGCATTGATACCGGTTTGGTGCTCTTCTAACCACTGCTCCTGCTCAAGAGATGGCCAATTCCAAACCACCATGCGGCCCTTATCATCGGCCGACAAAGCTTGCACCCCTCCGGGCAAACCTATCCATTGCTCTACTGCTGTTGCCCCGCGCTTTCGGTGGGCATTCAATACGGTGTCTAACTCAAATAGCGGAACTTGCCCCTTAAGAAACCCTAGGAAGGGCCAAACAAAAACGACAATTAAAACTGCCTTTTGACAATTGTTGACCATTTTTGCCTGACCAAACCGACTAAAGATGCTATTGAGATTTTTCATTGCCATGTGGCTGTGTTCTCCTATTCTTGCGCAGGCACAGTCTGCCGATGAGCTTACAATGTACTTAAAAAAATTTGCTCAGCGTGAGGGAATGGCCGGTGCATCCTTTGGTCTTTCGCTTAGGCATGTGCAAAGCGAAGAAAAGGCAATCGAATGGTGTTCCGAAGCATACTACACCCCCGCTTCCGTTCAAAAACTTATCACTACGGCCGCCGCTTTGGATGTTTTGGGCCCCGATTTCCGCTTCGAAACCCGATTTTGGTTGCTGCCCCCAGAGGCCGGAGCCAAACCCTCCCTTGTTATAGAAGCGGGCGGAGATCCAAGCTTGGGATCTACCTGGTTCGGACAAACCAACCCCGATAAAATCCTTCGTGAAATACATACTTGGTTGCTTCAAAACAAGGTTTTCCAGTTGGAGGCCATCTACGCTGACCTCGGAAATTTCTCTTCCCAAGGCAATCCGGACTACTGGGCATGGGCCGATTTAGGCAATTATTTTGGTAGTCCCAATTCCGGCCTTTGCTACGCCGACAACCGAACCAATCTGCACTTTCAATCCTTTGCACCGGGAACTCCGGCCAAACTGTTGTCCGTGTATCCCAAAGTGCCCAATTGCCGCTTTGAGTCTTTGGTTACCGCAGGAACTCCCGGCTCAGGAGACGAGGCCTGGGTGTTTGGTGCACAAAACCAAGAAAACCGAATCGTTAGAGGAACCATTCCGCCCAACAAAAACGATTTTGTGGTGCGGGCCTCCGTACCCAACCCTCCCCTATTTGCCTTATTTCAACTGCAGTTAGGCCTCCAAAACAAAGGTCTAAACTGCGACTTTTACAGCATGCTTCCTCCGGAAGTCCGGTACCACGAACGCGCACGCTTGCTGGGCACCTGGAAATCTCCTCCGCTACATGAACTGGTAACGGTAACCAATACCTTCAGCAACAACCTTTTTGCCGAGCAGCTGCTCTGGGCATTAAGCCCCGAAAAGGCCAACGAAAGAGGAGGAGAAAGCGGTTTGGAGGGGCTTTTGCATTGGATAACTCAACAAATGCCCCATACGGCCGGCATTTTCCCGGTCGATGGCTCCGGACTTAGCCGACTCAATGGCCTAAGCCCGGATTTTTTGACCCGATTTTTATGCCTTATGTCCAAAAAACCTTGGTTCGAACGCTATTACGAAAGCCTTCCCTTGGCAGGAAGCAGAGGCACACTCAGCAGTTTCAACAGCGAGGGGCTTAAAGGCAACTTACGCGCCAAAAGCGGCTCCATGGCACGTGTCCGCGCCTACGCCGGATACCTCATCACAAAATCCGGAAAACAATATGCCCTCGCCGCCATAATCAACCATTTCGATACCGAATCTGCTCAAGCACAAAGAGAACTCGAAGCCTTGTTTCAATTGCTTTACGAAACTTTTTGAGGTGTTTTGGGGGGCTTTCCGGCTCTCGGGCATAGTGCCTTTGGCCCACCGGCTGCGGCTACCGGCTCCGGGGTCCCCCGTTTATTAACGGGGGCCTCCTCGCTCGGTGCCGCAGCACGGTGCGCCTGCAGTCAGCTATGCTCCTCCATCCGGGCCCCGCCCACCCACAGGGCCTCTATGTATTTTATGGCAAATTTTGTACCAAAACAGTCCAACTAACCTAAGCTACTAGGCTTCAACTCTCCCTTTTTGTATTTTTGCGCAATGAGGTACCTGGCCTTTGACATGGGAAGCAAACGAACCGGTGTAGCCGTAACCGATCCTTTAGGCATGTTTGCCCAAGCACTCACCACCTTGGAAACACCCAAGCTCCTTCCCTGGCTCAAAAATTACCTCGAACAAGAAAAAGTAAAAGGCTTGGTATTAGGTTTCCCCCTGAACCACCAAGGCGAAGCCACCGATGCCACTGCCCTGGTATTGGATGCCCAACAAAAAATACAATCTGCCTTTCCCAATTTACCCATCTTTTTGGAAGATGAGGCCTTCAGTTCCAAACAAGCGCTTAACACACTTATTCAAGCAGGAACCAGCCCTAAAAAACGAAGAGAAAAAGGGCTGATTGACAAGGTTTCTGCTGTCCATATTTTGCAGCGATTCCTGCAAAATCAAACTACCGCTCTATGATTTTACCCATTGTGGCCTATGGCGATCTAAGCTTACGCCGACCTACCCGCGAAATAGAACCAGAGCACCCCAAGTTGTCGGAGTTCATCCAAAATATGTGGGATACTATGTATCAAGCCAGCGGTGTAGGACTGGCCGCTCCCCAAGTAGGCGAATCCATTAGGCTTTTTGTTGTGGACGGCAGCAGTTTTGCGGACGAAGACCCGGAAATGGAACACTTTAAACATGTGTTTATTAATCCGGAAATTCTGGAAGAAGAAGGCAAAGAATGGGCCTTTAACGAAGGCTGCTTAAGCATTCCCGGCATCCGCGAAGATGTGCAGCGCAAACCCCGTGTACTCCTGGCTTGGGACAACGAAAATTTTGAGCCCCAAGAAGCCTGGTTTGAGGGCATGGAGGCACGGATTATTCAACATGAATACGACCACTTGGAGGGCATACTGTTTACCGACCACCTGGGTCCATTGCGCAAAAAAATGCTCAAAAGTAAATTGGAGCGCATAAGCAAAGGACAAGTCCATGCCGATTACCGCATGAGATTCCCAAAAAAATAAGCGCATTGAGGCTTTCCTAAATTACAATCCCCCCCTCAATAACGCCTGCGATGTTCTATATTTGCCGGCTAAACAGGGGCATTTAAATTTTAAAACTAACGAAAGGTTATGGCGCTAAAATGTGGAATAGTGGGACTCCCAAATGTGGGCAAATCTACCCTCTTCAATTGCTTAAGCAACGCCAAGGCGCAGGCCGCCAATTTTCCCTTTTGCACCATTGAACCCAATGTAGGCACTATTCAAGTGCCCGACCCCAGGCTTCAACGCCTAGCCGATTTGGTTAAACCTCAACAGTTGGTGCCGGCCACCGTAGAAATTGTAGATATTGCCGGCTTGGTAAAAGGCGCTTCGGAAGGCGAAGGTTTGGGAAACAAATTTCTAGGCAATATCCGCGAATGCGACGCCATTTTGCATGTGCTTCGCTGTTTTGACGATGACAACGTAACCCATGTAGACGGTTCGGTAAACCCGGTACGAGACAAAGAAATCATTGATACCGAACTGCAGCTCAAAGACCTGGAAACCGTAGAAAAGCAAATCTCAAGGGTCGAAAAAATGGCTAAAATTGGCAGCGATAAGGATGCCAAAAAGAAACACGAGCTATACCTCAGTTTAAAAGACCATTTAAGCCAAGGCAAATCTGCCCGCAGCCTGGAAGTGAGCGAAGAGCAATCGTTTTTTTTAAAAGAGTTGTTTTTGCTCACCGCCAAACCGGTGCTGTATGTGTGCAATGTAGACGAAGCAAGCGCCACCACAGGAAACGCCCACAGCGAAGCGGTAAAAACTGCCGTAGCCGGGGAAGGTGCTTCCATTTTGGTAATTGCCGTAGGTATTGAAGCAGAAATTGCCGGCCTGGATGACCCGGAAGAACGGCACATGTTTTTGGAAGACTTAGGCTTAAAGGAACCCGGAGTAGCCCAATTGATTCGAGAGGCCTACCACTTGCTCGAATTGCAAACCTATTTTACGGCCGGAGAAAAAGAAGTGCGCGCTTGGACCATTCGCAAAGGCATGTCTGCTCCGCAAGCGGCCGGTGTAATTCATTCCGATTTTGAAAAAGGCTTTATACGTGCCGAGGTTATTGCCTTTGACGATTACGATAGACTGGGCTCGGAAGCAGCAGCCAAGGAACAGGGGAAATTGAGGGTGGAAGGCAAGGAATATATTGTGCAGGATGGCGACGTAATGCATTTCCGATTTAACGTTTAAGCTTTCGGAGCACAGCGCCCCCGATAGAGGCAGGTAGCCCACAGGGCGGGGGCTTTTTTGGCCAAGCCCGGTGGACGTGGAGCGCATGCGAACGCTCCGGCGGGCTATGGCCAATAAGCCCCCGAACGAGGACTACCGCCGAAAGCGGTACAGGCGCCCAAATTCAAAAATGACCCATCCCAAGGCTCCTTTGAACGGCCTAAGGTCCTTCCCTTGAATGAATTCGTGCATGGGTTGAATTTTTATCCTAAAATTCGAAGGTCTTGCAACCCATGGCTGCGATTTTGTATCTTTAAAGTACAAATCCTTATTATGCGACCGATTATTCTTTTCCTATTGTTGATGTGCAGCTTACCTTCAATGGCTCAAAGCAATGAGCCCATAATTCCTGTGGGGCCTCGGCACAGCCTAATGGGTGGTTTAGTGCCGGCCGGATTGGGCCTTCAGTATCAATACCGATTGTTGGAGGTGCCGGGAGTGCAATTATGGCTTGGCGGCAGTTTAGGCACGACAAAATATACTTTTCATTCAAGAGAAGGTAACTATCAGGACGATTATGGCTTTGCGCTTTCGGTGACCCCTTCTCTTTTGCTGGGGAAAAAGCGGGGCAAATTGGAGCTATCTATGTCGGCAACGGCTATTGGAAACAGGGTTACTTCGCTGTACGGCCAATGGCTTACTCCACAAAGGTCTGTAATGTTTAGCTCAGCAGCAGAGCTGTTTTATATAGGTTACAGGCTACAACCTTTAGAGGGTCGTGGATTTACGTTTATGGGCGGCATAGGCATTGCGACCTATGGTGATTCGAGGGATGTTCCGGTGCTACCAAGCCTTCGTTTGGGAGCCGGTTATTCTTTTTAAATTAAGGTTGCGCCCCAAGCCTTGGCCAACCATCCCAAATGGCCGGCATGGCTTGCTTCGTGGCGTATGCAATGCCCAATGACGTGGCGGCGGGTGTCCTCGCCGCCAAAAGCGGTTCCGGTGGTGGTGGGCAAACGCAGTTCCTCGCTGCGCATTGCGGCGATATGCGCAAGTGCTCTGGTCTGAATTTCGGCTAGGGCGTCGAGGACTTCTTGCAAAGGAGGGCAATCTTCGGGCGCAGGAACGGTACTTCCCAATCCAAATTGACGCGCCCAAGGCAGTTTTAGCCTGTCGCCGCCGGTGGCATGCAACAATAAGAAATTGCTGCTAACGGCTAAGTGGGCTAAAATCCAAAAGGGAGAGTTTAAGGGCTTTCCTTCAAGGCTCAGCCTAGCGTGCAGTTGGTCGGCCGGGATTTTATGGAAGTAATTTAAGGTTTGCTCCCGGGTTTGGCTCAGCAAAAGGCTGAGTACTTCTTGTTCGGACATAGAAATGATTTAAGGGTTCGAAGCAGGAATATGGGCAATTACCTGCATGCTTGTTCTAAAGGCCAGGCATTGCTCTCCAAAGCGCGCCACATGGTCGGCTTGAAGCTTTTGGGCGAACTCACTTTGGTAGCGTTCCAGACTTTCTTGATCGTGCGCGGTGTACTGCACGCTGTAGGTAATTCCCCCCTGAGGTTCGTTGAGCAATAATTTGCTGAGTCGGGCGTCTAGAAAACATCCGGTGGCAAGCACATCTGCCAAATGTTCGCCAAGCATATAATCCAACCAGGCATTTTCTACCTGTTCTTGTACATGAACGGTTACGTTGTATACAATCATAGCCTGGAGTTTGTGTGGACCATTAACAAGGCAAAAGCTTCTAGGGCTTGCTGTTGTTCCAAAAGCAATTTTGCCAAAGGTTCGGCAGCAAGGTTTTTGTCATGCTCCGCTAAAAAGGATTGCAAAACAGGACTTAGGTAGATTTCACGGCAGCGTTCCATGGTAGGGAGTTGGGGCAAGTTGCCCAATTGTCCCAAATCGTTTCCGGTGAGCAGCTTGGAGTTTTTTATTGGGTCGGGAAGTGCATCTATACCTACGCCCCCTTTGCCGGTGGGTTTGGGCACTTGGAACAAGGCATCTCCTTGCGCTCGAACGTACCAGTTGCCTCCGGCTCTGGCCACGGCATCGAGTTTAAAAGGGTCAATGGCTTCCTGGTCATCCAATACCTTGGTATGAATGTGGATTAGAACCACTTCACAAACGATTAGATTTCCTGCGCCTCCGGAGCTTCCGGTTTGCATGATTTCCCTGACCTTACATTCCATGTGAAAGGGAGATTCCTTAACCCTGGGTGGTGCAACCTTTATGGAAGGAACGGGGGTAAACCCTGCCTTAATAAATTCATTGATACCGGAAGCATATTCCCCGCTGGACAGGGAAACTTGCTGTACCATATCGTAAGAGACGGTGTGAATGACCACCTCTCCGGTTTCCTGAGCATTGCGCAGAGTGTCTTTGGTGGTATTGTCGCGCACCCTTCTTGCCGGCGAAAAAATAGCCAAAGGAGGGTTGGACCCAAATACATTAAAGAAACTGTAGGGGCTCAAATTGGGATTTCCATCGCGGTCAACAGTGGAGGCAAAGGCAATGGGTCTGGGAGCTACACCGCCAAGCATAAGGCCGTGTAATTTGGGCACGGGCAAATCTTTGGGGTCGAAGGCCAAGAAATCATTCATGGTACACTCCCATGGATTCGAATTTTGCAATGCGGAGCTTTATTCGGCGTTCGGAACTCATTTTTTGCAGCTTGGGCAAATGCTCGAGCAAGGTAGCTTTGACTGCGTCGAAGGCGCCTTGGTGGTTTCTGTGGGCACCACCCAAAGGTTCTTCAATGATTCCATCGATGAGTTTGAGGCGGAGCATGTCGTCGGCAGTAAGCTTAAGGGCCTGAGCGGCTTGCTCTTTTTGTTCCCAACTGCGCCACAGAATAGAGGAGCAGGATTCGGGAGAGATTACCGAGTACCAGGTATTTTCCATCATAAACACCTTATCGCCAATGCCGATACCCAAGGCCCCTCCGGAAGCACCTTCCCCAATCACAATGCATACAATGGGCACTTTGAGTTGGAACATTTCGATAAGGTTTCGTGCAATGGCTTCGCCCTGCCCGCGTTCTTCGGCTTCGATACCGGGAAATGCCCCCGGAGTATCGATAAGGCAAACCACAGGCAATCCGAATTTTTCGGCGGTGCGCATAAGCCTTAGGGCCTTTCGGTAACCCTCGGGATTGGCCATACCAAAGTTTCGGTACTGCCGCATTTTGGTATTGATGCCCTTTTGTTGGCCAATCATCATGCAATTGAAATGCCCAATGGTACCCAAACCGCCAACCATGGCTTTATCGTCCTTTACGTTTCGGTCGCCGTGCAGTTCAACAAACCTACCCTCCGTGAGGGCTTGCATATAGGCCAAGGTGTAGGGGCGATCGGGATGCCGGCTCAACTGCACCTTTTGCCAGGGGCTCAGCTTAGAAAATATTTGGCGTGTGGTTTCTTGAATCTTTGCTTGCAACTCAGCAATGCTGGGATTCATATCTACTTGCGCCTTTTCTGCAGAGGCTTTTATCTTTTCCAGTTCCTCTTCCAGTTCTTGAAGAGGTTGTTCAAAATCCAAATAATTCATAACGTTCAATCAACGTTGAGCAAATTTAGCCAAAATAAAAGCGATAACCACATAAATGAAGTTGGGCAGCCAAACCCCGAGCCATGGTGAAATGACTCCATTGAGCGCAAAACTAACGGTCACCTTTTGCAAGAACACATAGGCAAAGGCCAAGGCTACACCAAAAGCCAGTTGCAAGCCAATGCCACCGCGTATTTTTCGAGCACTTATGGGCACTGCAATTAAAGTAAGAATGATGGCAGCAATAGGATTCGCTGACCTCCCGAACTTCTCAATTAGGAAATAGGGCAAAAAGTTTGACCCTCTAGATCTTTGAAATTCAATAAAATCCGCAAGTTCCTCATTGCTCATGGTTTCCACAATTTTTACATTGCGGATAAAATCGGCAGGCTTTACGTTGAGGGTGGTGTCCATGGATTCCCCTTGGCGTATGCGCTCACCTTCTGAGCCAATATGACGGGCCAAGTATTGGCGCAGGGTCCATACATCTCGGAGAGAATCGTAGCGTGCTTCATGAGCCTGAATGCGGTATACCAAACGCAAGCCTTCTTTTTGGGTAAAGCAAAATTTAAGCGCAAGGTTTTGCGAAATATTAAACGACTCGGCATAGACAAAACGTTGGTTTCCCAGCGCTATGTGCTCATCGCCCGAACTTACCCCTCCCTTTCTAAAGTAGGTATTTTCAAATTCCAAGCGCCCTTCGTTGGCTTTTGGAATTACCACGTTGGTTAGGCCGTAGCTCATAGCAGCCACCACGGTAGAAGCCAAAATAAAAGGCCAAAGCAACCTGGTGTAGCTCCAACCGGTAGTTATTATGGAAATAATCTCAAGCCGGTAAGCCATTCGGCTGGTGAAATAAATGACCGAAATAAAGACAAAGAGCGGGCTAAACAAATTAACGAAATAGGGAATGAAGTTGAAATAATAGTCAAATATCACTTCTCCCAGCGTAGGAATTTTGCCGTATTTCCCCATGAAGCCATCTATTTTCTCCGAAAAATCGAATACCACGGTAATGGCAATAATTAAGCTTATGGCCACCAAAAAAGTGAGCAAAAAATTCCGGATAATGTACCGGTCGATTTTGGAGAAAAAGCGCATGCTATAGGCGTTGACCCAGCTTTTGAACTTGCTGGTCTTTCCAAACAGAAAAATCACCTTGCAAGATATGACTCCGTGCTTGGCGCATCAAGTCCAAATAAAAACCCAGGTTGTGCAAGGTAGCAATCTGAGCCGCCAATCGCTCGTTTGAAGCAAACAAATGCCTTAAATAGGCTTTGCTGTAGTGGGAATCGACGTATATTTTGCCTTGAGGATCCAAAGATGTAAAATCACGCTCCCACTTTTTGTTTTTAATGTTAATGATGCCCTCCCAGGTAAACAACATGCCGTTTCTGCCATTGCGGGCAGGCATGACACAATCAAACATATCTATACCCAAAGCAATGTTCTCCAATAGATTAATTGGAGTGCCCACGCCCATTAAGTAGCGGGGCTTGTCCTTGGGTAAAATACCGTTGACCAAATCTACCATGGCATACATATCCTCGGCAGGTTCTCCCACAGAAAGTCCACCAATAGCCACGCCTTCTAATTGGTCTAAAGCGGCAATATATTCCGCAGAGGCAACCCTTAAATGAGGATAAACACTTCCCTGCACAATGGGAAAAAGGGCTTGGTGTTTCCCATACAAGGGTTCGGTTTCATTAAAGCGGGCAAAACACCGGTCCAACCAATCGTTGGTTAGTTTTAAGCTTTTTTCTGCATAGGCTTCGGTGCAAGGGTGCGGTGGGCATTCGTCAAAGGCCATAATGATATCCGCCCCAATGGCTCGTTGAATATCCATGACCGATTCCGGAGTAAACACATGCTTGGAACCATCGATGTGCGATCGAAAAGTTGCCCCTTCCGGAGTAAGCTTTCGGATATCGGAAAGCGAAAAAATCTGAAAACCTCCCGAATCTGTGAGTATGGCTCTATCCCAGCCCATAAAACCGTGCAAACCTCCTGCCTCTTTTAAAATTTCTATTCCCGGCCTCAAATACAAATGGTAGGTATTGCCCAAAATAATTTTTGCATCCAAATCTTCTTTGAGTTCCCTTTGGTGCACTGCCTTTACGGTACCTAAGGTACCCACCGGCATAAATACGGGTGTTTGAATGTTTCCGCGGCCTGTTTGGAGACTTCCGGCCCTTGCCGAGGAAAAAGAATCCGTATTTTCTATGACGAATCGGTGCATATTCTCAGCAAAAGTCCGCAAATTTCGGCAATATCTATGGACTTGATTTCCTACTTGGTTACACTTTGGGCTATGGCACGAATACTTAGTCTGTTGCCAATATTCCTTTACAGGAATCGGAAAAGCCCTGGCCAATGCCCGGGGCTATCGGTGGTTATTTGCGGCCGAAACGCCCTAAGCCACTGGCAAAACAACCTACCCCGTTGGCTAAATCAAGAAAACTTGAAGGTTCCCGTGGAATTTGTGTTGGTGAACGATGCCTCTACCGACCAAAGCTTAAGCTATTTGCAAAAAATGGCAGCAGCAGATTCCCGCATTCGATTGGTTCATATAAAGGAAAAAACAGGGCTGGGAAAGAGAAAAGCGCTATGGGAGGGAATGCAAGCGGCCCGGCACAAACAACTATACCTGAGCGATGCAGACTGCCGGCCTGCCACCAGCCACAGCTTAGCTGACCTTTTGTCGTATTTTGGAGCAAAGCCTAGCCTATTTTTGGGTTACGGGGCTTACAAAAGAAAGGGGGATTTGTGCAGCAGCTTGGTTTTTGCCGACGCCTGGATTATAGCAAGGCAATATTTAAGTCTTGCCTATGTGGGGATTGGCAGCATGGCCGTTGGAAGAAATATGGCCTGCCCTAAAACAGAAGGCATGGAAGCACTCCAAAAGAGCCACAAACAGGGCTTGCAAAGCGGAGACGACGATTTGTCTTTGTTTTACCTTTGGAAAACCGTTGCTACCAAGGCCTGGTCTGTAGCCCCGTCAACGCAGACCCTAAGCGAGGCTCCTGCAGGCCTTTTGGATTGGGCTACTCAAAAACGCAGGCATTGGACTACTGCGCCTTATTATCCTCCGCAAATTAAAGGCCTTCATTTGGCCTATTTGCTATTAGGACTTTTGGCCTACCCTGCGGCCCTATGGGCAATTTTAGAACTCCTTGCTCCCCTTGCTGCCATTATGACTCTTGCAGCTTGGCTTTGTCATGCCGGAGCAGCAATGGTATGGTCTTTGCGCTCCGGAAACGCTAAGCAAGCCTATTGGCTTATTGCTGCAGATTTAATTTATATTTTCGTACATCCTATGCTTTGGATTACCCAAAGAATAGGCAGAGGCAAAACATGGGACTAGAAAATTTTTCGGAACGGGCAAAAGACGACTACCAATTGGTGCGCAAGGCTGTAGATGAAGACGACCAATCCGCCTTTGCTGAACTTATGGAGCGCTACCGCGAGTCCATCTATTTTATGTTCCTAAAAATGGTGCATAACAAAGACGACGCCGAAGATTTAATGATTGAGTCTTTTGGCAAAGCGTTTAAAAATCTGCACAACTACAAACCCAGCTACGCTTTTTCTACATGGCTTTACCGCATTGCCACCAACAATGGGATCGATTATATCCGAAAAAAAAGGGTATCAACCACCAGCTTAGACAATCCAATAACTAACAAAGACGGAGACGCGTTGAATTTGGAAGTGCGTGATTTTGGTCCCGATCCGGAAGAAGAGCTCATAAAAACCCAAAAGAAAAATAACCTTCGTGAAGTGGTTACTACCCTAAAACCGCGCTACAAGCGACTTATTGAGCTGCGCTATTTTGAGGAATTCAGCTACGAGGAAATTGCCGATGAACTCAACATACCTATTGGAACCGTAAAAGCCCAGCTTTTTAGAGCCAAAGAACTTCTATACAATATATTAAAAGGTAAGAAGAATCGCTTTTAAAATGGAACACCAAGGCATAACATGGAGCCGATGGTTCCCCTTTTTAACGGAGCAACAAATACATCAGTGGCAAGCGGCCAAAGAGGCATTTGTCGAATGGAATCAAAAAATCAATGTCATTTCTCGCAAAGACATCGATTCTATTGACCTACACCATGCGGCCCATAGTTTTTGTATTGCCCAATTGGCTCACTTCAGTCCCGGCAGCCGATGTTTTGACATTGGCACAGGCGGAGGATTTCCCGGCATCCCCTTGGCCATTGCTTTTCCTGAAACAGAATTTGTGCTGGTCGATTCCATCGGCAAAAAACTTAAGGTTGCACAGGCTGCGGCCGATGCCGCCGGTTTAAAAAATGTGCGAACCATTCATATCCGGGCAGAACAACTTAAGGAAAAAGGCGACTACATTACCGGCCGAGCAGTGCGCCCATTGTTTGAATTTTATCGGCAGGTAAAGCACCTTTTTAAACAAAATACTACGGCTGCACAGGCCGGAATTTGGTATTTAAAGGGCCCCGAACCGGAACCGCTGTTTGCCGGATTTCAGCAGAAACCCCAACGGTATGCGCTGCATGAGGAGTTGCCCATGGACTGGTTTGCTGAAAAAACCTTGTGGCACATACCCTTAGCAGCACCTCAAGCGCACATTCCATGAATCAAAAACCGCTTATTTTGCCGGTAAACGGAGCAAGCCCTCGCTGGGGAGACGACTGTTGGATTGCTCACAACGCCACCTTGGTGGGAGATGTGATTTTAGGCAATCGATGCACCGTTTGGTTTCAGGCCGTTATTCGAGGCGATGTGCACCGCATACGCATCGGCGACGAGGTCAACATTCAAGACGGTGCGGTGATTCACGCCACCTATCAAAAGGCGGCAACAACAGTGGGAAACCGCGTATCTATTGGGCATAGAGCAATAATTCACGGCTGCACCATAGAAGATGACGTATTGGTAGGCATGGGAGCCATTATTATGGACCATGCGGTGGTTCCCTCCGGCTGCATTATTGGAGCAGGGGCCTTAGTTTCGGAAGGTAAAACACTGGAAAAAAACACCCTATATGCAGGAATTCCGGCGCGCCCCATTCGATTAGTAAGCGCCGAAGAAAGGGAGCGCTTAATCTCCGGCACAGCAGATCGCTATCCTATGTATGCCGACTGGTATTCAAAGGACTAAAAAAGATAGGTTTGGGCGCCAATGCGCGTGCGCCCCTTTAGCAACCTTGGCTCAAGCCTTTGGCCTAAGTCGGTGCAGGGTCTCCGCTTGAGGCGGAGCCGCTGCCCTCCAAGGCCAAATGGCTTTCTACCTTCGGTTGGCTATCGGATTGCCCGCGGGCGCTTTGTATCTTTGCAGCGAACCCAAGTAAGAAACACATTGAAATTTTACAATTTCGACCGAAACGATATGCTCGCTACGGAGCATACCGCAAGGGATGGAGGCGGCACCCCACAGCCCCAAAGCAGTGACGGCCAAGGCCAAGCCGGGCGGAGCGCAGCAAGCCACGGCTTGGCCTATGGCCGACCTGTTTTGGGGCGAGGAGTAAAGCCGACAGCCCGGCCCGGATTTCCGGGTACGGAAATGAGTGAAAGAATGCTTTCATTGAGTATTCCACCCTTTTTGGCCAAAATTCTTTCATCACCGAAAAAAAATATTCCACTTTTTTTTCTTTTATTTTCAGTTGAAAATTGGAGATTAGGACTTTTTAACATGGCTATTTACTGGGCTTTCAACAAAGCTTTGTTCTTGATGGGTTCAACTAGTATTCAAATAACCCTTCCAGACACCCTCGTTGATTGAAATGCCATTTTTATTTATTAAACGAAGTGTTTAACTTAGTATTCCAATTAAGACACACAACCGCCAAAATATGTCAAGGTCTACTCCCACAATCCTGACTTTTTTAAGCGCTTGGATCGTGGCCTTGCCCTTGTGGAGCCAAGCCATCATTCAAACCAACGGTTCAACCCACAACGACACCTTGTTCGTTTGTTCGGGCACCCCGGTAGGTTTTTCGGACGCATCGGGAGGAACACCCAACACCTGGACTTGGAATTTTGGCACGGGAACTCCGGGCACGGCCAATGGCCAAGGTCCTCACAACGTTACTTTTACGAGCAATACTGTAGTTTCCCTTGCCATTAATGGCCCCGGAGGGAGCAGCACCGATACGCTCGTTGTTGCTATTACCAATCCAAATGCGGCAGTTAATATTGGGGGAGGAGTCAATCAGGTTACCTTCCAAGGGGTAAATTACCATACGCGCTGTGTCAATAGCCCTTCAGCGGGAATAATTTTGTCCAACAACATTACCGGTGTAAGTCCACACGCCGTTACCACCATAAACTGGGGCGACGGCTCCGCCAATACTGTTATAAATGGATCTTGGGCCACTCAGCCCAAACTATACAACCAAGGCACCTACCTGTTGCAGGTTACAGTGACGGATGGGGCCTGCATTGACACGGTAAGTTATCATGTGTTTGTTGGCTCTTCTCCTGCCGTTGGTTTCACCAATCCGGGCACCAACTCTTTCTGTTTGCCCGACTCCATTACCTTTCCCATTTCCAACTTCAGCAACAACACACCCGGCACGCAATACACCTTG
The DNA here is from genome assembly GCA_018401695.1 of Flavobacteriales bacterium. Taxonomy (GTDB): domain Bacteria; phylum Bacteroidota; class Bacteroidia; order CAIKAF01; family CAIKAF01; genus CAIKAF01. The sequence continues at coordinate 108,780 of JAGYKD010000001.1, forward strand.
AGTTTTAACGATGGGTCTACGCCGGTTATTTTCCAACACCCTCCCCCCGGTAGCTACACGCATAACTTTCAATCCACTTCCTGTTCAGTAATTGCCCAAACCAATCAAGGTTCTTACCAAAACGCATTTCAGGGCACCATAACGGCCAACAATGCCTGCGGCAGTTCGAGCGTTTCCGTTGCTCCCATTTATGCGTCCAGCTGGAATCAAGTAAATTTCGCAGCATCTGACACCTCCGTATGCACCAATGCATTGGTAAACTTTTTAGATCAAACCCTATACGGAATTGATGTTACTATTTCGGGCTGCGATTCCACTTCGCCCATTGTTTGGACCATTAGCCCGAATACCGGATGGAATGTAGTTAATGGGACTACAGGAAATGACTTTGGCTTTACGGGGCAGAGTTACGATGCGTCTCTTTGGACCACAGGAAGCACCCAACTAGACGTTCAATTTACCCAATCGGGCATTTACCAAGTACAACTTATGGCGGGCAACGGCTGTGGGCCTGATTCCATGATTCAAACCATTTGTGTAAATCCTGCAAATCAGGCCGATTTTAACTTGAGCGACACTATTGGCTGCGTACCGTACACGGTGCAAACCACCAACATTACTCCGCCCACTACATGTGGTACAGACCAGTACTTGTGGAGAGTAAGTCAAAGCGACCCGGCGGGTTGTGGTCAAACCGGAGCCTTCACCTTTGCCTCAGGGGATTCGCTTTCAACCAGTCCTTCGTTTAGCTTTCAGAATCCGGGATTGTATACCATACAGTTGATCAACAATCCCATTTTAACTCCGGCGGATTCCAGCCGCTGCCCGGCAGATACGGTAACCAAGACCTTTTTGGCCAAATCGCCACCTTTTGTTGACTTAACTCCACCGAATCCGGCCTGCCAAACAGCAGTTGTGACCATTCAAGATTCGGTGAACGCCTGTTATGGGCAAAATGCACCTACTTTTGTATGGAGCATGCCTGCGGCAGTACCCTCCACCAGCACCCAAGCCAATCCAGGGCCTTTGCAATTTACCTCCACAGGTGCTCATCCGGTGAGCTTAGCAGCGACAAACGAATGCGGCACCAACAGCGATACGGTGCAGGTAGTCATTAGTTTGCCTGCCACTATTTCTGCCGGACCGGACTTCAATGCCTGCATGGACACTCCCATTCCTTTAAATGGGGTGGCAGGGGGTAGTGCCACTACCGGCAGCTGGACAGCAGTGCCAACAGGAAGCTTTAGTCCTTCGCCAAACCAGTTAGGGCCCAACTTTATTCCTCCTTTAGGGTTTACCGGTCCTTTGCAATTGGTAATTACCAGCGACGACCCCATTGGTCCTTGTCCTGCGGTGACCGACACTTTGGATATTACCGTAGACTTGCATGCTCAGGCAACTACAGGTCCCCTAGCCGATATTTGCGAGGGAGACTCTGTAGTACTTCAAGGAGGGTTTAGCGGAGCTGCTTCTTCGGCATTATGGACAAGCTCTGCGCCGGGCTCCTTTATTCCGACAGCTACCGACACCCATACCGTTTTTGTTCCTGCCACCGGGTTTACCGGTCCATTGCAACTAACCCTTACTACAGACGACCCACCCGGTGCCTGCGCTTCAGATAGCCAACAAGCAACCATTACGGTCCATCCCATTCCGGATATACAGGCGCTGCCAATGGCTCCTCGGATTTGCTCGGGTGACAGCCTTTTGGTTCAATTAAGCTCCACATTTCCGGCCACCACCTTTCAATGGACCGTTTCAGCCAATCCACAATTGACAGGCATGCAAGCCGGTCAGGGGGATAGCATTGTTCAGGTACTTCAAAACCTAAGCACTTCGGTTCAAACGGTACAGTACACCATTACCCCGACCAACAACAACTGTCCGGGGAACCCCATTACCATTACGGTTACTGTAGACCCGGCCCCGGTAATTACTCCTGTTGCCGACCAAAGCTTGTGTGCTCAAACAGCAGCACCGGCCATTGGCTTTACGGCACAACCGGGTGGAGTGACTTTCCAGTGGCAAAGCACAAGCAATCAAACCGGCCTTGGTGTTGGTGGATCAGGCAATATTCCCGGTTGGACCACGCCACCCAATGCAGGGCCCGGAGTTTTAACCGACACCGTATTTGTAAGCCCATTTTTGAATGGATGTCCCGGCTTAACGGATACCTTTTTGGTTCAAGTGCAACCCACCCCGCAGCTAACCACCAATCCACTGAGCCAAACGGTGTGCTCAGGAAGTTTAACAACGGATCAAGCCTGGCAGAGCAACATTCCCAACACCACCTATCCATGGAATTTAAGTAGCCAAGCCGGTGTAAATCCGCCCGGCCTAACTTCCGGAACAGACACTTTAGGAGCTCAAACACTCAGCACCACAGGGTTCGCCAATGGAACTGTGCAGTATACCGTAACGCCACAAGTGGGAGGTTGCCCCGGTCCAAGCCAAACCTACACCATAACCGTCCAGGCGTTACCAAATGTTATTTTACCTGCAGGTCAGACCATTTGTCCGGGGACAGCCATGCAGGTAGTAACTCCAAGTTCTGCCCTACCTGGAACCACATTCCATTGGACTTCCACGGCAAGTGCAGGCATTGGCGGAAATACCCCAAACGGTTCAGGCAACTTACCGGCAGATGTGTTAACCAACAGCCAAACCACGCCGGGAACCGTAACGTATACCATTACACCAACGGTAAATGGTTGTGCGGGCACCCCGGTAAACTACACGGTTCAGGTAGAGGGTAACCCGGACGTGATGGCCACCCCCGGCATCCAAAGCATTTGTGCAGGCCAAACCAGTCAAGCGGTTGTGTTTAGCAGCAATACTCCCGGGGCAAGCTTTCAATGGACCTCAGGACCTCCGGGCAATATCACCGGAGCTCAGGTAAGCGGCACCGGAAATTTGCCGGCCATGACTTTAAACAACACCGGCCTAACGGTTCAAACCATAAACTATCAAGTGAGTGCGGTAAGCCCCAATGCCCAATGTGTGGGTACTCCAATGGTGTATTCCATTACGGTAAACCCCTATCCTACGGCTCAGGTGAACCCAAGTGCACAAATTCTTTGCTCCGGAGATACCGTATTGATTGTAGCCACGGCAAATGTTCCCGGCACCAACTTCAATTGGACAGTGAGCAATCCTGGAAATGTAAGTGGTGCTTCTAATGGAACCGGTGACACCCTTCAGCAAGTGGTAAGCAACCTAAGTGGCAACAACGCTACCCTAAGTTATACCATGGTGCCCGATGTTGGAGGCTGTCAAGGACCTGCAGTGCAAGCCACAGCGCAAGTACTTTTTGCCCCGGTAATGACGCCTTATGCAGACCTAACTGCTTGTGCCCAAAGCAATGTTAGTCCGGCTCCTTTTGCCTCGCAACCCGGAGGTGCCGGTTATACGTGGACCAGCAGCAGCAATCAAACGGGCATCCAAGGAACCGGAACGGGGAATTTACCCGCTTTTTCCAGCTCAGTGAATGCAGGCCCTACCTCCTTTGTAGATACCGTTTGGGTTAGCCCAAGTCAACAAGGCTGTGCAGGTGCGACAGACACCTTTACAGTAACCGTTTTCCCGACACCCCAGGTTACCAACTCCCCATTGAGTCAAACCGTGTGTTCGGGACAAGCTACCCAGTTGGTTCCTTTTACTTCTCAAGTGCCCGGTAGCAGTTTTTCCTTTACCCTGGCAAGTAACAACCAGGTACAACCCGGCATTCCTGCCAACGGAACAGATAGTTTGCCTGTAATGACGCCTCAAACGGTGGGTTTAAACACAGGCACTTTGAATTATAATGTAAGTGCTACAGCCAACGGCTGCACCGGTCCGGCAGCAAACTACCAAATTACGGTCAACCCTTTACCCAACTTGCAACTGCCAAGCGACGATACCATTTGCAATGGCAATTCCACACAGGCTATTAATCCGGGATCAAGCCTGAACAATGTAACTTTCACTTGGCAAAGTCAGGCTTCGGCAGGAATTAGTGGGCATATTCCCTCCGGTACAGGTGGCATTCCTGCACAAACTCTTACCAACAGCCAAACAACCACAGGCTGGGTAGACTATATCGTACAAGCCGACCGCTTGGGCTGTGCAGGAAGTCAAGATACTGTGCGGATTTATGTACACCCCACAGCGTCTATTCAGGTTAGCCCTCAAGTACAGACCATTTGTGCCGACAGCCTAAGCAGCTCTATTCAGTGGAGCAGCAGCACGCCAAATGCAAGCTTTCAATGGACTTCCTTAGTGCCTGGTGGTTTGGGAGGTATTTCGGGTTCCGGAAACGGCAATGTGGCCAGCTTTAACTTAAGCAATAGTCTCACTTCAACAGATACCGTTTGGATATTTGGAACAGCAAGTTTTATGGGCTGCCCGGGTCAGATAGACTCTGCCCAAATTGTGGTGCACCCCACCCCCGATGTTACCGCCAATCCCTTAAGCCAAAGTATTTGTTCCGGGCAACCCTTTTCTGTGGCATTAAATGGGCAAGTTAATGGCACATCATATCAATGGGTTGCCGGGACTAATCCTCAAATTCAAGGAGGCCAAACCGGAACCGGTTCCAGTATCAACGACAGTTTAATTAACAATAGCAACAGCACCCAAATACAGCCATATACGATAACGCCAAGCGCCAATGGATGTCCCGGACTGCCGATTCAAATTCAGGTTAGCGTGCGTCCTTTACCTGTGGTTTCAGGTCTTGCCAACCAGACGGTTTGTTCGGGACAAGCATTGGCTCCCACCAATTTTTTGAGTAATCCTGCCGGTGGCAGCTTTCAATGGACCAACTCAAATCCGGCGATAGGCTTAGCGGCCGGCGGCACAGGTTCCATAGGAAGTTGGAACGCCCCCATTAATTTTGGTCCGGGAAGTCTAAGTGGGCAAATCATCGTTGAGGCCACAGTACAAAATTGCACAGGCCCTGCCGATACCATGAATATTACCATTCTTCCGGAACCCACAGCGATGGTAAACCCAAACCTTACTACCATTTGCAGCCAAGACACTGCCATTTTGGTTATTACCGGCAGCCTGCCCGGAACGCAATACCATTGGACGGTATTGAATGGCGGAAATTTTGGTGCCACGGGTGGCAATGGAGATTCCATTGCACAAGTTTTGACCAACCCCGGCCCCAATCAAGGCCTCGTAACCTATGAAATTACACCCAGCCTTCAAGGTTGTGCTGGACAAGCAATAACAGGTACCGTTAATATCACTCCCTTACCTCAACTGACGGTAAACACCGGGCCAACTCAACTTTGCTCTGGAAGCAATACTCAAATTCAGTTGAATAGCAATTTGCAAGGAACCCAATTTGGCTGGGTAGTAAGCAACCCAAGCAATGTAGGCGGTGCCCTAAACGGAACGGGCAACCAAATCAATCAGAATTTACAATACAATGGTGCCAACCCGGCTCATGTAATCTATCAAATCACCCCCACCTATCAGGGTTGTCCGGGACAAGGCCAAACGGTAAATGTAACCATACAACCTATTCCAGTGGCCTCGGCTCTGCCCAACCCGGTACAAATTTGTTCAGGTCAGCCCGTAAACTCAGGCCTAAGCAGCACGGTAAACAATACTCAGTATCAATGGACCGTTTCCAATAACCCGCAAATTACCGGGGCTCAGGCAGGCAGTGGAGACAGCATTACCGATATATTGCAAAACACAGGCAACACGGCACAAAACCTGAGCTATTCGGTAACCCCAAGTGCTGGCGGATGCACAGGAGCTCCCATACAAGTTCCCGTACAAATAGCTCCGGTAGTACAAATTGCTGCCAATCCACAAACACAAACCATTTGTAGTGGTCAAGCAGCCGCAGTAAACTTCAGTTCGAATGTTCAAGGAGCCGCAATTGCATACCAATACACAGGAAATAACCCGGGCATACAAGGTGCTGCTTCAGGAACCGGAGTCCTTTTGAATCAAACCATTACCAATTCGGGTGGAGTAGCTCAGACCTTAAATTATATAGCAACAGGAACTGCGCTAGCTTGCCCCGGCGATACCACTGCTTTCCAAATAATTGTAAATCCTCTGCCCCAAGTAAATGCGGGTAATAATGTAAATTATTGTCTCTTAGACCCCAACACTACCCTAACCGGAGCTAACCCGGGCGGAGGTACCTGGTCGGGTGTTGGAGTGAGTCCCAATGGGCTATTTCAGCCCCTTTCTGCAGGAGCAGGTGCCCATCCCATTTATTATCAATATACCGACCCTCAAACCGGATGCGTAAACCAAGATACCTTGGTGGCCACCGTTCACCCTATGCCAACAGCAGCTAATTTACACGACTCCTTAGCTTGCGTAAATGCCTTTGTTCCTTTCAGCAATTTAAGCAGCGGTGGAGCTACCTATTTCTGGGATTTTGGAGACGGCAACACCTCTCAACAGGCCAGTCCTGTGCATGTATATAACGCCCCCGGATTGTATACCGTTACCTTAATAACAACAAGTACCAATGGGTGCAACGATACGGTCCAAAACCCTATCCGAATCATCAGTGCCCCGCAAGTACAATTCACACCCAACCCGGACAATGGATGTGCCCCCTTGCAGGTGCAGTTTATAAATCAAAGCAGTGCCTATGCCGCAGGCTGGAACTGGAGTTTTGGTAATGGCATGAGCTCTGCCATTGAAAATCCAAGTCCCATTTGGTATGCCGGAAGTCCAAACATCGATACCACCTTTATGGTGACTTTGACGGCCACCAATATCTGCGGAACCGCTAGCTATACGGACAGCGTGCGGATTTACAGCCAGCCCACAGCTTTGTTTGGCACCAATATAAGTCAGGGATGCTCACCCCTGCCGGTTCAGTTTTCGCAAAACAGCATTGGCGGTCCCACAAGCTACCTTTGGGATTTTGGAGACGGCACAAGCTCCAACCAAGCCAATCCCGGCAGCCATACCTTTGTATACACCGGCTTAATAGACACCACCTATATCATTAGCCTTACGGTTAGCAATGCCTGCGGCACCTCTACCCACACCGACAGCGTTCGAGTATTGCCCAATACCATACAAGCCTTTTTCAACACGAATCCTCAGAACGGCTGCGCTCCATTACCTGTTCTGTTCAGCAACTTTACCAATGGAGCCACCAGCTACAGCTGGGATTTTGGAGATGGCAACACCAGCAATGCCACCTCACCTAGTCATGTATACCCCCAAGGAGGCAGCTATCAAGTGAGCTTGGCGGCAAGCAACGGCTGTTCATTTGACACTGCATTTGCCACAGTTACGGTAGGAGGACAGCCTCAGGTTAGCTTTAGCGTTCAGGATTCGCTTTGTGGAGGCGATGTGTTTCAATTTGTAAATACCAGCCAAAACCTCAGCAATACCTTATGGGATTTTGGGGATGGACAAAGCTCCAATTTAAACAGCCCAAGCCATGTATACCAGCAAGGGGGTAGTTATTTGGTTAGCCTCATCGGAACCGACCCCATCGGGGGATGCACCGACACCTTTAGCTTACCTGTAGTGGTTTTGGCAACACCCCAAGCCTCCTTATTCCTTTCGGACACGGTAGGGTGTGCCCCACTTTCTGTCCAGTTCACAGAGACTTCAGGCACAGCTCAGTTCCACACATGGGACTTTGGCAATGGAAATACTTGGGTTGGTCCCACAGCACAGCATACCTTCCAGGCCGGTTCCTATCAAATCATTCATGTAGCCAGTAATGTCTATGGCTGTTCGGATACGGCACAAGCCTTTGTTTGGGTAAATCCCAACCCCACGGCAGATTTCCAACTGCCCTTAACGCAGTCCTGCACCTTCCCTATTCAGGTGGCCATAAACAATACCAGTCAGGGAGCGCAAGGATTTCAATGGACCTTTGGCAACGGTCAAAACAGCCAACTCAATCAGCCGGTGGTAGACTATACCACAGCAGGTAATTTTGTTATTCAGTTGGTGGCAACCAATAGCTTTGGATGCACCGATACCGCCACCGATACTATTTCGGTAAACCCCGCCGTAAGCGCAGACTTCCGATTGGAGCCCTTTAATGGTTGTGCTCCTTTTGCTCCGGTTTTTGTAAACCTGTCCACAGGCGCCAACACCTATACATGGAACTTTAGCGATGGCGGGGGGTCTAACGACGTCGAACCCAGCTATATTTTCCCCAACCCGGGCAGTTACGATATACAACTGATTGCAAGCCATAGCATTAGTGGCTGCACCGACACCCTGTTTATGAGCCAAGTCATAAATGTGCATCCCAATCCAACAGCTGCCTTTACCATAAGCCCCCAAGCAGCTAGCGTTATTGAGCCACATGTAGATATGCTGGATGGAAGCACCAACGCAACCTATATATATTACGATATGGGAGATGGAAATTTCTTTGATTTCCCCAATGGAGGCTATGTTTTTCCTGACGTAGATACCGGCTACCACACCATTTTGCAGATTGCCGTAAATGAGTTTGGTTGCATGGACACAGCAGAACAACAAATCCGTTTCTTTGGAGAAACTACCCTGTATATTCCCAATGCATTTACGCCTAATGGTGACCAAGTAAACCCCTATTTTAAAGTCTACGGTCGGTTGGTAAACGATTTCCATTTGGAAATATTTACCCGTTGGGGACAAAAAGTGTTTGAATCAGAGAAAATGGATGAAGGATGGGACGGAACCATGTTTAACCAAGGTGGAGAAGCATGCAAAAGCGATGTGTATGTCTACCGGCTTAGTTACCGCGATGTAATTGGAGAACCGCATTTTCTGCGCGGACATGTAACCTTGCTCAACAACGGCACCGAATAACAGCTCAGGCCTCAAACCAATCACTACATCGACATGTAGAGATTTCCAACCTAAACAGCGACTGACTTTCAAGGATTTACACTTTTTCATGTAGAGATTTTTCAATCCAACTTTTCCTTATTTCAAGCAGAAGGTCTCCATTTCGGAGAGATAAAGCGCCCAGCAGGTGGTGGCAAATAATGGCTTAAACTTCAGATCGAAACGCCTGGAGGTTCCAAACCCGTTTGGCTTGAAAGTCAAGAATCTAATGAACTTAAAAAGCGTGCAGCCGAAAAGGGATTAAGCGCCAAACCTCAGCCTTAAATCCTCCTAAGTGAAGCTAATCGCCAAGTAAGAAATAACGATTAAAATGGCGAATCCGCATCGGGCTGCGTACCTTTGCGCGAACACCGAAGCAACATGCCAAAAGATCAATCCATAAGGTCCGTACTTATTATTGGGAGCGGCCCCATTGTTATAGGACAAGCTTGTGAATTTGACTATTCGGGCACGCAAGCGGCACGAGCACTCAAAGAAGAAGGCATTAGGGTACTGCTCATCAATTCCAATCCGGCGACTATTATGACGGATCCTGTCGTTGCTGACCGGATTTTTTTAAAGCCACTTGAGCTGGAAAGCATTGTGGAGATTCTGGAATCCGAGCAAATTGATGCCGTTTTGCCTACCATGGGAGGACAAACCGCCTTAAACCTGTGTAAGGAATGCGCGGAAGCAGGTATTTGGGAGCAGTTTGGCCTGCGGTTGATTGGCGTGGACTTAGAAGCAATCGATCGAACCGAAAACCGGGAGTTGTTTCGTCAACTCATGCAGCAGGAAGAGGTTCCTGTGGCCCCATCGGAAACGGCGAACTCCTTTTTGGAGGGTAAAGATATTGCGCAACGGATTGGCTTTCCATTGGTTATTCGCCCTTCGTATACCTTAGGTGGAACCGGCGGAGCATTTGTGCATGACCGTGAATCCTTCGATGATTTATTGAACAACGGCCTGCATGCCAGCCCTATTCACGAAGTACTTATTGAAAAGTCCATCTTTGGCTGGAGCGAGTTTGAATTGGAGTTGCTTAGAGATGTCAACGATAATGTGGTCATCATTTGCTCCATTGAAAACATGGACCCCATGGGCATTCATACCGGCGACTCCATTACGGTAGCACCTGCAATGACCCTTCCCGACACCCTTTACCAAGAAATGCGCAATTTGTCCATCCGCATGATGCGCGCTATTGGTAATTTCGCCGGAGGTTGTAACGTCCAGTTTGCCGTTCATCCCGAAACCGGCGAAATGGTCGCCATTGAAATAAACCCAAGGGTTAGCCGCTCCTCGGCTTTGGCCTCCAAAGCAACCGGTTATCCCATTGCTCGGATTGCTACCAAACTGGCCATTGGCTATACCCTAGATGAGTTAGAAAACCCCATCACCAAAACGTCAGCGCTATTTGAGCCGACTTTAGACTATGTTATAGTAAAAATTCCCCGTTGGAACTTCGATAAGTTCAAAGGGGCCGATGCCTCTTTGGGCCTTCAAATGAAATCAGTGGGCGAGGTAATGGGCATTGGGCGATCTTTCCAAGAGGCCCTGCAAAAAGCCTGTCAAAGCCTGGAAATTGGAAGAAATGGCCTGGGAGCAGACGGCAAAGAGCTCAAAAACCGCGACCAAATTTTGCAAAGCCTGAGCCATCCTTCTTGGAATCGCTTGTTTCATATTTACGATGCCTTTAAGCTGGGTTTGCCCTTGTCTACCGTGCAGCGGCATACCCAAATACATCCTTGGTTTCTCGCTCAAATCCGGGATTTGGTCAGCTTTGAACAAGAACTCACCAAGTTTACCATTGAAGAGCTCCCCACAAAGTTGCTCAGGCAGGCCAAACAAAAAGGCTACGGCGACAGGCAAATTGCACATTTAACCAATTGCTTAGAAAGCGAAGTTTTTGGCAAACGCGAAAAAGAAGGCGTGCAAAGGGTTTGGAAGCAAGTGGACACCTGTGCGGCAGAGTTTGAAGCATATACCCCCTACTTCTATTCCACCTTTGATGAGGAAAACGAATCTGTCACATCCGCTCAACCCAAAGTGTTGATCTTAGGTGCCGGACCCAACCGTATTGGACAGGGCATTGAATTCGATTATTGCTGCGTTCATGGGGTCTTGGCCGCAAAAGAGGCCGGTTTCGAAGCCATCATGGTCAACTGCAACCCGGAAACCGTGTCTACAGACCCCGATACCGCTGACAAGCTTTACTTCGAGCCGGTTTTTTGGGAACATTTATACGACATCATTCGTCATGAAAAACCGGTGGGCGTCATGGTTCAGCTCGGAGGGCAAACAGCCCTTAAACTAGCCGAAAAGCTCGATCGGTACGGCATCCCCATTTTAGGTACCGGATATGCCTCCTTGGACTTAGCCGAAGATAGAGGTCGATTTTCACGCCTGTTGCATGAACTCAACATTCCCTACCCAAAGTTTGGTACTGCAAAAAGCATCGATGAGGCACTAACTGTTAGCCAAGAACTCGGCTTCCCCCTTTTGGTACGCCCATCCTACGTCCTCGGTGGACAAAAGATGAAAATCGTGCTCAACAACGAAGAACTTGAATCGCATTTAATTGAACTTTTAAGAGATATTCCCGGCAACAACATTCTGCTGGACCACTTTCTAGAGCGTACCATTGAAGCCGAAGCCGATGCCATATGCGATGGAAATGAGGTGCAAATTCTTGGAATCATGCAACATATTGAGCCTGCCGGAATTCACTCCGGCGATTCCTATGCCGTTTTGCCGCCTTACAACCTTGGAGCATTGGTCATTGAAAAAATAGAAGAGTATACAAAAAAAATCGCCTTGGAAATGGGCGTTAAAGGGCTTATAAACATACAGTTTGCCATAAAAGACGACGAAGTGTTTGTTATTGAAGCAAACCCCAGAGCCTCACGCACCGTTCCCTTCATTTGCAAAGCTTACGGGCAACCTTACGTAAATTGGGCCGCCAAAATTATGCTGGGTACCCACACGCTCAACGATTTTGAATACAAGCCCACAATGGAAGGTTATGCCATAAAAATTCCCGTGTTCAGTTTCAATAAATTCCCAAAAGTCAACAAAGAATTGGGACCGGAAATGAAAAGTACAGGGGAGGCCATACGTTTTATCAGCAGCTTGCGCGACAGGTATTTCACCAAAATCTACACCGAACGAAACCTCTACCTCAGCCGCTAAGCCTATCTTTGCGTCATGAAAATCTGGGCCATAGCACGTACCGTTTTATTAGTGATAGGCATTTACTATGCCCTAAAATTCCTAATCCGACTATTTAAAGCCCGCCAAGGAAGCAGCAACTTCAACAGCGCAAACCGAGGCCATTCTGAGCCCCGAAAGCAAAAAGGTACCATAGAACTCAAAGCCCGAGGAAGCAGAAAAGACAAGGACGGCAACGAAATCATAGAATACGGGGAGTGAATTTGTGCGGGCCCATAGGGCCGGGCTGTCACCTTTACTCCTCAGCCCAAAGCAAGGCGCCCATAGGGCTTGTCGTGGCTTGCTGCGCGCCGCCCGCCAAGCCCTTGGGCGTCATTGCTTTGGGCTTGTGGGGTATCGGCTCCATCCCTCCCGCTTAAGCTCCGTTTTAGGACCATAAGCTAAAAAGAAAGTGTCCTGTGCAAGCGATTTCCGCAGAACAGAAAATCAAGGGGGAGGGGTGAACGTTGACCTTAGAAGGGCAAATCGTCCTCTCCTCCGCCACCGGGCATAGGTGGAGGTGGAGGTGCGGCCGGAAAAGGAGGTGGCGCCGAACCGGAGGCTGCATTTGCGCTCGGAGAAGGGGCCGCAGCGGCATCGGCTGCTTGGACCTTCCAAGCTTTTACATCGGTATACCAACGACCGTTATACTCACGGCTTTCAACGTCAAAAGACACCTGCACTTTTTGGCTTTCCTGAATGGGGGCGCCGTCGATTTTATTTCCCCAAACGGCTATGCACACATCTTTGGGATATGGGCCTTCGGTTTGAAGAATAAATTCTTGTTTGCGCCAGGGACCATTGCGCCCTTCGCCGGTTTGAAGGGGGAGAACTTGTTTAATTGTGCCGGTTAATTCCATAGAATTTGTTGAATTTCCTGCAAAGATACAAAGCCTTCAGGTTTCTCAACGAATCATGTTTACTACACCGGTATATTCCCATTCCGACCGACAAGGGGAGGTATAAATAACTTTATACACATAGGAGCCATCATCCAGCTTATTGGCACCGGAAGGATCCAAGCCTTCCCAGCCCTTGCGTGGGTCATCTGTTTGGTACACAATTTGTCCCCAACGGTCAAACACCAAGAACTCAAAGCTTAGCCAAGCCGGATCCAAGCCACGGATATAAAAGATTTCATTGAGGCCATCTCCATTTGGAGTAAAGGTGTTGGGAATAAAGAGGCCATCTGTTTCGTCGGTATACCGAACAAAAATGGTATCGGTGTAGAAATCTGCGCAATAATCTACGCGCACCACATAATTATCTTCTCTAAACACATAGGCGGTATCTCCCGTGGTACCATTCCACCAGAGGTATTCGGCGTCATCGCCAAGATTTTCGATATAAATAGGAGCAAATCCACTATCGCAGACCGTAAAGTCATCGCCGAGGGTTATCTCTGAAGGCAGCAGTTGTTTAATAAAGACCGAGTCGGTGGTTTCGCCGCATACACCGGTCCAAGAAAGAGAGTACCAACCACGTTCGGTAATCATAAGCGTATCTCCTGTGGACCCATCGGACCAAGTATAAGGCGCAACGGCACCGGCAGAGGTAAGGTAAGCGGTATCGCCGGGGCAAACCAGGGAATCGTCGAGGATATTAAACTCGGCATTGGCCCCCATAACCAGGGTAACGGTATCGTAAACCGTACCACAATCGTTACCCACTTCCACCCAATAGGTTCCGGAGGCTTCGATGGTAAGGGAGGAATCGGCGGCTTGGTCATTTACGAGATAATAGCAACCGAGGCAAGAGTAATCGATAAATAGGTCGGCGGTATCGCAAACGAGTCGATCGGGTCCAAGTTCCACAAAAGGTTGAACAGAAGAAGTAACAGTAACGGTGTCGGAACCGACCCCACATTGAGAAGTTACTTGCACCCAATAATTACCGGGTTGAGTAGGGGCAATAGATCCGGCAGTTGAACCGGTTGACCAAAGGTAAGAGCAGCCGGAGCAGGTAGCATCTAGGATTGGGGGGATATTGGAACAAATGAGGCGGTTGAGGCCGAGGTTGGGGGGTTGGTATAATTGAACAACTGTACTATCTCTAAATTGGCATCCATTAAGACCCACAATGTCCACCCAATAAACACCGGCATTGGAAACTTGAATTATAGAATCCATGTCTCCAGTAGACCAAGTTTGAGGAATCATATTCGGCAAACCAGTATTTAATTCGATGGATTGCCCAGGAGCACAAATTATTGTATCACTGGGCAAAACGCCGCCAAAAGGTACAGGAGGAATGACAATTACGATATTGGTATCACAGCGAGGAAAACAATGATCATCACAAACGATATACCTTACGGTATCCGGCCCATTTTGAGGTGTAACAGAGGAAATCTCAATTAGTCCATTCACCACTGAAGCGGTAATGCTTGGAGATGTATAATCAATTGATAGTGAGAAAGTTGAATTATCTCCATCCACCGTTGTGGCAATCACGTCCGCTTGTAAACCATTAAATGTAGGTGTGCAAGGTGCAATAACTTGTTGTTGATTGGTAACTGGAGGCAAATTCTGAAGAAGTGTTTCAGAAATTTTGACCGATAGCCCCATGTCTTGAGTCAAATCCAAAGAATTAGCTATGGGGTTACAAGCAATACCAGCTGCATTTGGGTTGCTAATTGCACCGAGGAATCTATAATTAGAACCTGGCTCAAAACGAATAAAATATATCAAATCATCCGGCCCTAGTTTAATTCCACCAACTAAATTGTTGGAGTTATTCCCATTGGTATAAACCTGACCTGCCGGTGTTGCCGGATTGTTCAAATCGTACTGAAAAACAGCACCTCCATTTCCGTTGGAATACCTCCATTTTGTAAAATACAATTTGGTTCCATCTGGGGACCATTCAGCATCATAATTACCCTCAAATGCTGTGTTTGAGGGTCCAAGTATTGACCCTGGCACTTGCACAATATTAGTTACTGCGCCTGTAGCTGGGTTATAATCAGCAACTAATACTGGTTCAGACTCTACCATGGAGACTATAGCCAATTTATTGGAAACCGAAGAATGACGAATAGAAAAAGCAGCAGTTAGGTTGACAGGCAATTGTACAGCCTGAACATAATTCACTCCCGTTTGGTCCACGGAATACCAAAGTAGCGAATCTCCATCATAGCTTACAACGTATAACCAATACCTATTTGAATTTGGTCCTTTGGCAATTTCTATAGCTTCCGAACAATTATTGTACAAGGGAATGTCTTTTTGTCCCGGGGGTATATCCCCTTGAGGAAAAGCTACGGAACCATTTCCAGGAAGCGTTATATCAACCAACGCATATTGCAGACTGCCTACGGTATTTGCTGCGCGATTGGCGTCATTATAAAAAACATAAATTTGATTGCAATTCGCTTCATTACTTGCAAGCTGGGCACTAGTAACAGAAGTAGAAGAACCTGCAATTGCTCCATTAGGCATTGGAGTATTGCTCATATCCCATATTTGCTCAGAATTTGTGAAAAATAAAACTTGGCCGTTCGAGGGATCGGTAGCCACTGCGTTTGACTCATCTGTAAAAGGGATCACATGTCCGTTTGAGACCGTTGGATTGTTTGTAACCAAACCAAACTGTATGATTGGATCGTAATCAAACCCAAGATACCACACGTGATTATGGTATTGAGCTTTAATGTTTACAACGATTGCCAAAAAAACGAAAAATAAAACAGAACGAGACATTTTATAGGGATATGAATTTAGAGCGCATTTCGCAACAATTTAGAGCTGGTTTTCAAATTTAATTAGTACCGATGGATTTATCGCTACTTCTGTAAACTTTTTAACAGACACCAAAACTTAAAGGCTTGTTGCATTCTAACAAGCATTTAGCTTGCACGACTTTTTAACAGCTTCAAAAAAGCTTCGCGTTTGCGTCTAGCCACGGGAACCTCCTCCCCAGAAACAAGGCGAACCATTCCCCCATTTTCCCTCAAATAGGCACTAATATGATCCAAATTAATTAGATAGCTTTGATGGACTCTAAAAAAAGGAGCGTTGCCTGCGACAAACTGGTCCTCGTAACTCTTCAGATGGCGGGTGGAGGAAATAATATTGCCATCCTTCAAAAACACTCTAACGTAGTTGTTTTCAGATTCAATAAATTTAATATCGGCCAAGTTGATTACTTCAATTGATTCAGAAGAAGGTATTAGTAATTTCTCCAAACTTTGATCCCCACGTATTAACCCTTTCAGGTAATTTAACTGCTCTTCCCTGTCTTGCTTTTTTTTCGATAGACGTAGTAACAAACCGGCAAGGTCTTTGGGCGCAACAGGCTTTAATAAATAATCCAAAGAGCTCCATTTAATAGCCTGAATGGCATGCTGGTCAAATGCCGTAATAAAGACTATTTCAAAGTCAATTTTAGTCAGAGACTCTAACAATTCAAAACCATCTACCTCAGGCATAGATATATCTAAAAACAAAACATCAATAGAGTTTTGCGCCAAGAAAGCCATTGCCTTAACCGGATCGGTAAATGTTTCAATAATATTAAATTGTGGAAAATCCGCCTCAATTATCGAGAGCAATGCTTTGCTAGCATGAATTTCGTCATCCACAATAATGGCATTATAAATGTCTTTTTCCATACGTAATTTCAATTAAAATCCTTGTGCCGGTTTCATTCTTATTATCGACACCTCTGTCAAAAATACCAATCTCAATTGAAATTTCATGCTTCAGTTTCAAAACTCGCAACCTTTCGTCAATCAGCTTTAACCCTAAAGAGGCTTCCTTCTGAAAGTTTTGACTCCGAGGGCCTCCCCTTTTACTCCGTTGCTTGTTCCTTAATCTACTTGCATTAATCCCCATACCATTATCCAGAATCTCAATTAAGAAGGACCGCCTTTTAGTGTTGAACTCTGAAATCAATATGCGTACTTCATTGCCTACTTTATTTTGTTGAAAAGCATGAACAAAACAATTCTCTATAAAAACCTGAATTAAACCCGCAGGAATAGAAATTTGGTCCATTTCAGCAAAGGTGGGTTTTGCCTCAATTATTAACTCCACTGACTCAGGAAACCTATCCTCTTGTAATTTGTGATATGACCGGACAAGCTCTAATTCTTTATTTAGTCCTATTAATTCGGACTGAAGATTTTCCAGAAAACCTCTTAACAAACCTGCAAAATTCACTAAAAACTTAGATGCCTTCTCATTATTTCCAGAGTTTATCAAGCTGTAAACAGTATTGAGAGAGTTAAACACAAAATGTGGATTTAGCGTTTTCTGGTATGCGATTAACTCTAATTCATAATACCGATTTAATTGTTTCATTCTTCTTTCCCGCATTCGGAGCCAGTATCTGATAAAAAGAAATGAACAAAGTAGGATAGTAAAAATAATACTTAACCGAAAAACTAGAGACTTATACCAAGGTGGGTTTACCTTAATCCAAAAAACAAACGGAGAGGATTCTATTCTTAGGTCTGAGAGGTATGACCACACCTTAACCTCATGAACTCCAGGAGGAATACCCGTTAAATTAAAGGTGCCACTTTTGCTCTCACGCACTGTCACCCCAGAAATTTCCATTATGTACTCTGAAGTAAGGGTACTAAAAAAGAAGGGCAGACCTGCATTGAAGCGCAAGGAATCTCCAAAATCTAAAGAAAGCATACTTGAGGTTAAGTGTATTTCATCAATCCCTCTTACCATAGGGGAGACCGCTGTAAGTCGTTCAAGGCTCAGGGTAGAACTAAGCTGTACCTTGTGAAGTGCGGCATCGGTTTGGAAAATCATGGTATCTCCTTTGACCCAAAAAGCTTTTGCTTCTTGAAAAAAATGAGATCCATTTAGGGGCTGATATGAAAAAAACGGGTATTTGTAAGGAGATACACAAAGAACAAAGTCTTTTGATGCAAAACAGGCACGTGTGTATAGCCCAGCATGGTTAATGGTTGACAAGAGCTTTCGACCAGAGGGCAGTTGAATCGCTGCCATAATCTCTCCTTCCCTTCTAACAATCAACCTATTACCCAACTCAAGTGACATAGTTAGCCCATTGTTCATGTAGTATTGAACCAAGGGTCTATAATTAATGCTCTTTCTTTCCTCTTGAGGTTTTATGCTACTGTTCAAGACCCTTCCCTCAGGTTTTGAAATACAAAAAGACCTTAGAACATTTTCATCTTGGAGGGTTAGTGTCAAATTTTGGTTTTCCTCGGTAAAATAAAATAGTCCGGGAAGCGTAGCCTGAAAAAACAAAAAGTTAATCTTATCGCCCTGGTAGAAAACATAGCCAAATGCATCATTAAACTGGACTACCAATGATTCTTTTCCTTGAAACACTGACTTAGGTTGCCCCAAAGTAATTTCTAAGGGGAAGGATACATCAAAGGACCAACTACCTCCAAGAGAAAAGTCTTGAAGACTCGTATAGGTAGGTTGTTTTACTTCATTGTCAGAATTTCTAACAGGAAAAACGTACCACTTGGGACCAGGAATGACAAGTAATTTCCCC
Source organism: Flavobacteriales bacterium (assembly GCA_018401695.1). Taxonomy (GTDB): domain Bacteria; phylum Bacteroidota; class Bacteroidia; order CAIKAF01; family CAIKAF01; genus CAIKAF01. Next base: position 127,290 of record JAGYKD010000001.1, read on the forward strand.
AGGAGAAATCCTTTGTTATACTCAGTCTCCTTTTCTTCAATGAAACCCAAGGTCTTATTCTGCTCAACGTTTCCCATCAAAAACACTCTTGTAGCATCTTTGTAGATAAAGCAAGTGTCATTTGAATACAAAAGCTTCCAAGAGCTCGGTATTCCTTTTCTTTCATGAAAATATCCACCTATTAAATACCGGGAACTTCCATTCGCACCTAAATACGAGGTAAGTGTAATAGGCTCAACAAACTGCTCCGAACGACCAAAAGGGCTTTCGTCCTCTAACAAAAACCCATATTTAGGATTCTTTGAAGAAAAGATCCCATTATTTGTTCTAGACTTCAATAGAAGAGAATCTTGCCGAACCTTCCTGTAAACTTCACTTGAAAAACTAAAGCTATAAACAGGAGCATTGGAGGCAATCCGAAAAAATAAACTGGCATTGTTTGCAAAGAACTCCAGTTTATGCTTGTATTTATCTTTTACTTGAAGCTTATGAGGGTAGTAGCTCACTTTTGGAGCCTCAACATTTTCAAAAACGACAACCCCCTTATTATCCAGAAAAAAATACTTTCCATTGCTATGCCCTATCGGGTAAAAGGGCGAATGGTCATTCGGATGATTTATTCCACCTAAAAAGATGCCATCTCCACTATAAACAAGAACACCCCTTTTAATAGGAATAAAGAGGTAGCCATTCAGTAACTTTGCCCCAGATTTTGCAAAAACGCTATTCCCGTTTTTATCCTTTAATGAGATCCTGCTAACACGACCAGCCCTATCAAGCTTCATTATATAGGTGGAAGTAGAAAACAGAAATAGAGAACTAGAATCTTGACTCAATACTAATTCCCAATATTCTAATGGAGGTAATGAGCTATATATTTTATTCATAGGACGTACTTGGCTCCCATCCCAACTCAGCAACCCATCAGAGGTAGCAGCAACAAACTGATTGTCAAAAAAAACCAAATCGTATTCAAGCTGTACCGAAAAAGGAGATGAAAAAGGCTCATTCAAAGGCTGTGCGTGTGTTTGTAAAGAATAAACCCACAGGAGGAGAGAAGAGTATTTCAAGAACAATAGGAAATGGGTAACTGCTGCCCGACTCAGTTTTATTAATTTTACATCTGAATTTTTAAAATATGAATGGCTAAACCCCATGATTAAAGAAAATACACAAACCCTCTTTTCATTTGTGAAATGGTTATTGGGTTCTGCCAAATTTAAATCATTTAAACCAATCGCTCCCGAACACAATTCCGCAGTCATTCTGGGGAATGGCCCGAGCCTGAGGGAATACCTACCTAACCTTTTGGAGCTTAGCTCCCGAGTTGAGCTCTGGGGAGTTAATTTCTTTTGCAACTCCGAAGCTTTCGATAATATAAAACCTAGATATTATGTGATAAATGCTCCAGAACTTGTTTTCCTTTCTGAGGATGCGATACCTCAAAAAACTATTGAAGCTAAAAAAGAGCTGCTTGCCAATATTTCTAAAGCAGATTGGCCTATGCAACTATTTGTTCCTTATCCTGGTGTAAAGGCTATGAAACGCCGGTTTAAAAACCATATTCATATTAAAGTTCAGGGCTATAATGCCACCCCATTAGAAGGATCCGTTAAATTCACAAATTTTGCTTTAAGGCACGGGTGGGGGCTTCCTAGACCTCACAATGTTTTGATTCCAGCACTAGCCTTAGCTCTTAGAATGGACTTTACAAAAATTCTGCTTTTGGGAGCTGAGCACTCTTGGATTGAATCCTTAACAGTAACTCAAAATAATGAGGTACTTCTTGACCATCAGCACTTCTACGACAAAGGAAAGCAAATAGACAAAATGAACAGCTCCACATTTGAGCCGCGAAAGCTCCACGAAGTATTAGAAAAGTTTTATTTCAGCTTTAAATCGTATTGGGTTTTGAAGTATTTTGCTTCACATTTAAATATTCAAGTATATAATGTCACGCCAAAATCCTACATTGACGCCTTTAAAAAAGTAGATATAAACGATGTCCAATTTTAATAACAAAAGCATTTTAGTGACCGGAGGAACAGGATCCTTTGGTAAATCCTTTGTAAGGGAAGTTTTGGATTCTTACCCTGAAGTAAGGAAAATCATCATTTTTAGTAGAGATGAACTAAAGCAATTTGAAATGGCTCAAGAGTTCTCTGCTGACGAACGCAAAAAACTTCGCTTTTTCCTTGGTGATGTTAGGGATAAAGACCGTTTAAACAGAGCAATTGAAGGAGTTAACATTATAGTACATGCCGCCGCCTTAAAACAAGTACCTGCGGCAGAGTATAACCCCTTGGAGTTCATTAAAACAAATATTTTAGGCGCTGAGAATATTATTGACGCTGCTTTTAATAATGGGGTAGAAAATGTAGTTGCCCTGTCAACGGATAAGGCTGCCGCACCAGTTAATCTTTATGGTGCAACAAAGCTTTGTTCCGACAAACTTTTCCTTGCAGCCAATAATATCAAAGGAACACGTTCTATTAAGTTTTCTGTAGTTAGGTATGGTAACGTTATGGGAAGCAGAGGTTCCGTAATTCCATTTTTTCTAAAAATTGCAAAAAAGGCAACGAAAATACCAATTACCTCCCCTGAAATGACAAGATTTAACATTTCCCTTAAAGAAGGGGTAGATATGGTTCTATTTGCAATAAATAACCAATGGGGAGGGGAGTTGTATGTTCCTAAAATCCCCTCTTATAAAATTTTAGATGTTGCTCAAGCAATCGCTCCAAGCCTACCAACCGAAATTGTTGGTATTAGGCCCGGTGAAAAAATTCATGAAGAAATGATTACCGAGGCAGACTCTTACTCTACCTTCGACATGGAAAAATATTTTGCCATCCTTCCTCAAATACCTGTCTTTGATTTAGAAAGTTTTAAGAGTCATTTCAATGCCAAGCCTGTGAGTCAAGGCTTTAAATATAACTCAGGTACAAACTCCGATTGGTTAAATGTGGAAGACATTAGGAGTTTAATTAAATTGCATGTCGACAAAAATTTTGAACCTATTTAATGGAAAGACCAATCCCATATGGCAAACAATTCCTAACGGAAGAAGACATTAAAAGTGTTGTTGAAGTACTAAATTCGGACTACCTTACTCAAGGCCCTAAAATAGAAGAATTTGAAAATGCGTTTTCCAAATATGTTAACGCCGAATATGGGGTAGCAGTAAATAATGGAACTGCTGCCTTACACATTGCTTTAAAGGCACTTGGGGCAGAACCAAATCAATATGTTTTAGTACCCCCAATAACATTTGCAGCCTCTGCGAATTGTATAGAATACAATAACGCTATTCCACTCTTTACAGAAGTTGATGAACATGGACTCATGGATCTAAACTATGTGGAGGATTTGGTAAAAAGATATGGAACAAAAATAAGGGGAGCTATTCCCGTACAATACGCAGGTAAAGCTCTTAATCTAAAAAACTTAAGAGAAATACTTTCTACAATAGGGGGCTGGATCTTGGAGGATGCTTGCCATGCACCGGGAGGCTCTTTTGTTAAACCTAATGTAACCTTCCATTGTGGTGATGGCCAATTCTCCGATGCTAGTATTTTTTCATTCCACCCGGTTAAACACATTGCGACAGGTGAAGGCGGCATGGTGACAACTCCTCACTCCAAAGTCGAACAAAAACTTCGCACTCTTAGAACTCACGGTATCACAAAAGACCATGAACTTTTCCAAAACCCATTGGACTTAGCAAACGGGGAATCTCAGCAATCAAATTACCCAAGTTGGTATATGGAAATGCAAGAGTTAGGTTATAATTATAGACTAACTGATTTTCAAGCAGCATTAGGTATTTCCCAACTTACAAAGGCTAAGGAAAACCTTGAAAAACGGAGAGATATAGCTCGCTACTACATGAAAGAGCTTCAAGATTTACCAATTGAGCTCCCTTTTGATAACTTCAAGTCTCATGAAATCAACCACCACGCTCTACACCTGTTTGTCATAAAAACTGAAAAGAGAAGGGCGCTTTACGATTTTCTAAGAGAACATAAAATTTTTGCGCAAATCCATTATTTCCCGATACACCTGATGCCCTATTACAGAAAAAAATACGGATATAAGCCTGGAGACTTTTCATCTGCTGAGAATTTCTATTCCAAATGCTTGTCTATTCCTTTGTTTCCTAGCTTAACAATTCAAGAAATGGATAGGGTTATAAATAAAATAAAGGACTTCTTCCGTCATGGATAAACCCACGTTTAGAGTTTTTATTCAAGCTAGAATGAGTTCAACCCGTTTGCCGGGGAAAGTTTTAAGAAACCTAAATGGACAACCTGTTTTGTTTTGGGTAATTGACAGAACAAAAAAGCTTGGACTCGAAACTACAGTTCTTACAAGTAATGATTCAAGTGACAACTTTATTCAAGAATGGTGTGAAAAAAATGAGGTGGACTGTTTCAGAGGATCTCTAAACAATGTTCTTTATCGATTTGTCGAAGCAGCATTGAACAGACCTGCAGATTTCTACATTCGGTTAACTGCAGATTGCCCACTAATTTTTTCTGAGCCAATTGAACAAGGGATTAAGTTCTGTAGGCTTTTGTTTGATCAAAAACCAAACAGCAAAATATTTTGTTCAAATTCTATTTGCAGATCCTACCCAAGAGGTTTAGATTTTGAAATCTTTTCAAGAAACTTGCTTGAAACAACAGGCCAAATGGCAAAAGATAATTATGAGCTCGAGCACGTTACCCCTTTCATGTATTTAAGTCCAAATGGTGCTGAAAAATTAATTCAGGTCACACACTCCACAGATTTATCTAATTACCGAATAACACTAGATACCGAAGAGGATTTTAGAGTTATTTCCAAAATATTTTCTGAAAAGAAAAAATTCTTAGCCAGTTTTAGCGATTTTACTAACAACCTTTCTAATTGGAATAGCATTTTTGACTTAAATAAACACATCCATCAAAAAGGAATTTATGAATAATGCAGTGGTACATATTGGTCAAAGTAAGTTGTCTTTAAGTACCAGACCTTACATTGTAGCTGAACTTTCTGCAAACCACGGCAACAGCTTAGAATTGGCATTAAAAACAGTCAGTGCTGCAAAATCTGCCGGAGCAGACGCCATAAAACTGCAAACCTACACCGCAGACTCAATTACCTTCAACCATAAATCCGAAATATTCAAAATAAATCAAGGAACTGTCTGGGATGGTGAGTACTTATACGATTTGTACGAAAAAGCACATATGCCATGGGAATGGCACGATCCTATTTTTAAATTGGCTAAAGAACTAGGGATAGATTGCTTTAGCTCTCCTTTTTCTCCGGAAGCAGTTGACTATTTAAAAAAATTCAATCCGCCAGCCTTCAAAATAGCTTCCTTTGAAATAACAGATATTCCACTTATTAAATATGCGGCCAAACAGAACAAGCCCATTATTATTTCTACAGGTATCGCCAATGAAAATGACATTAAGCTTGCGTTAGATGCCTGTCACCAAGTGGGCAATTCAGAGGTCATCTTACTAAAATGTACTTCTGCCTATCCAGCCCCCATCGACTCCTTACAGCTCAGGCTCATTCCAATAATGAGAAAGCAATTCAACACCCTAGTTGGTCTTTCTGATCACTCTAAAGGAATTATTGCTCCTACAATTGCTACGTCGCTAAATGCAGTTTTTATTGAAAAGCATTTTATTCTTGATAAATCTGTGGGAGGCCCTGATGCCCATTTCTCGCTAGAGCCAAAAGAGTTTAAAGAAATGGTTGATACCGTACATAAAACGTTTGAGGCACTAGGACCTGAAGTAAATAGCTTTCCTTCGACTCGACCCAAAAGTCAGTTTGCCAGATCTTTATTCATTGTAAAAGATGTAAAACGCGGAGATTGTATCTCTCAAGAAAACATTAAGTCCATTAGACCGTCGCATGGCCTACACCCAAAATACTACGAAAGTATTCTTGGGAAAACGTTTCGACAGGACCTACCCGCCGGAACACCTTTAAGTAAAGACCATTATTCAGAATCCTGATGGGCATTCTTTACTCACAAAGCGTCCGAAACTCTATTCTATTATTTACTGGCATAGGGGTTGGCTTTATTTCAAGTGCTATAATTCAACCAAAAATCTTCTCACCGGAGGAAAATGGCATCATTAAACTTCTAGTTGCAGTAGGGGCTATACTAGGACAGCTTTGCAGCTTAGGTTACCCTTCTGCTCTTATTAAGTTTAAACCAATTTTGCAAAAAAAAGGAGTTGACTTAAGTTGGTTAACCCTTAAATATTCAACAGTAGGGATTATTCTTACCATAGTAGTATGTAGTGCCTACGTTATCTTCCAATACTTCTCAACACCAACGGATTCCTCTGCCTTCTCAAATTACTCCTTACTAATTCCAATTGTTGCTGTTTCAACGCTATTATTTCTTAACCTTGACGCGCTTCACAGAGCTTTCTTTAACTCTACCGCAGGGGTTCTCCAAAAAGAAGTTATTCAACGCTCATTTACCCTAGTACTTCTTGGTTTTGTTGTATTCCTAAAACTTGATTTTGACTTTTTTATAATTATATACTCCTTGCTTTTTGCCTTTCCGCCACTAATGTTATTGATCTTAAAAATCCAAAAGCCGCACTCCAAAAACTATTCGGCTCGTTCCTTCCCAAAAGCCTTGAAAAAACCATTCATTTCAGTCGCAGGTTTTGGCATTATCGCTGGCCTCTCTTCCTCCTTCATTATAAGCCTTGATGCATTATTTATTGAAGGCTTAATTGGCACATCGCACACAGGTGTGTATGCTGTTTTTGGCTACTTTGCCACCTTGGTACTTATTCCATTTAGAGCTATTGACAGAATTGCATCCCCAATTATTTCTCAAGCCCTCAATAGTAAAAATTTTGAAGAAATAAAAAAGGTTTATCAGCAATCTACTCTTTATCTCATTATTCTTAGTGGAGGCCTTGCTTCTGTGTTAATTTCCAGCTATGAGCAAATTTCAATCTTTCTAACAGAGACATATGCCTATGGCATTCAAGTAATGTTTATTTTGATTATATCAAACCTTTTAGATGCCATTACTGGCATCAATACATCGATTATTGCTAATTCAAAGTTTTACCGATACAACACCTACTTCCTACTAGGTTTAATAGTAATTTCTTGTATCACAAATTATTTTCTTATTCCTTATTTTGGTATAAATGGAGCAGCAGCAGCCACTTTCCTAAGTATTCTACTTTATAATATTTGTAAACTCTTATTCATTGGCCTAAAGTTTGGCTTTTATCCATTTACATGGAAGGCTCCTGTTTGCCTTTTCTTCCCCCTTGGAGGGCTGTTTGCTGCGTATCTACTCTCTTTAATTTTACCCTCAGGGGAACACAATTTATTCGAACTGATTTGGGTCGTTACCTTAAAAGGTAGTATTGCTCTAACTATTTCCCTTTCAGCATTTCTTATTCCTGGCCTTTTGCCGAAACTCCCCTCCAAAAAACAACCGCCCCACCTATAACCAACAACCACAAAACTGCACTTCCTACCCTACTATAACCCGCCGACCTATACACCGTCTCCGGATAAAAATACCAGCGTACATTATGATTCCCTGCCGGTACCTTTAAGCCGCGAAGTACATAATTTACACGTATCGGGCTTGCCGGCATTCCGTCAATCTCTGCTTTCCAACCCCTGTCGTAGTATATCTCAGAAAATACCACCAAACCTTCTTTGCTTTGGTTTACCTTGTACTTCACTTCCTCTGGCGCCCATGTAAGTAGCTCTGCTCTTCCTAAGCTATCCAATCCGGGGCTTAACCCCGCAACTTCCTCTGAAAAGGATTCCTCAACCACCGCAACCCGCTTCAAATCCTCTCTGCGCATTACCTCGCCTATGGCTGCAGCAGCATCCGAAACCATAACTACCGAATCCGCAAGCCAAGCCGCTCCATACCTATGCATATTCATAAAAGGGGCTGCTTGCTTATCATAAATCAGGTATTTGGTATTCAACATATTCAGTGCTGCCAATCCTTTAAATGCCTCGCCCTGTTCCCTTACATCTCTTGCCCGTTGCAACCGACTCACCATTACACTCAAATCCCCTCCCAATCTGCGCTCTACCAAATCTTGATAGCGACGTACCTTGGCCCCATGATAGCCTCCTATGGAATGGTGAAAAAACGAGGTAGTGCCATCGTTAAACGTGGAAACCGCTATGTTCGCCACTCTAAATCCCGGATCCGGATCATCCATAATCATTCGATCGGCTGCACTTGGAGTCATGGATACAGACTTGGGCTTCTTTACCTCAAATTTATCCTCCGTTAAATATCGGCTATCCACCAAAAACAAATCGACGCCTACAATCAAACCCAAGGCTACACCGGCATGCAAGGCCTTAAGTTTTCCCTTAAGATAGTAAAACAAAACCCCTGCACCCAAAACAACTACCAAAAGACTGCGGAGCAAATCGGCCCGAACTATGGAAGCTCTTGCCGATTCTAAGACATCCAATATGGCTCCCGTATTGCTCCCCGCCACGCTTTGAATAGCATCGGCATCTTTTGAGGGTACCAAGTCCTGAAACAAGCCCGGTGCCAACCAATTCAATAACAAAAAGGCAACACCGGCAGCACCAATATACATGCCTAATTTCTCTTGGGATATCTTTAAATATGCAACCTGTTCCTTTAAGCGCTCTTTATTAAACAATACCGTATCTAAGCTAAGTCCAAACAAAACCGGCAAACAAAACTGAGGAACTACCATTATGGAGTTTACCGCTCTAAACTTGTTGTAGCCTGGAAAATAATCAATAAAAAAGTCCGTCAATATGGGGTCGTTCTTACCCAGCGACAACCACATCGTGAGCACAGTACCCGCAAACAAAGCCCACTTAATGCTCGAACCCACCAAGAACATGCCCCAAAGTGCCATCAAAAACACAAAGGCTCCAACATAAATGACTCCTCCGGCGGCATCTTGATTTCCCCAGTATTGATCTAAATAAATCCCCTGCTGAAAGGCTTGGCCTTGAAAACTCTGCAAATTTCTGGCCTCCTTTGGATCCAGACGACTCATGGCCTCTTCGTTATTTACCAAAGCTCCGTTACCCGGCCCCTTGTAGTTGGGAACAAAAAGTGCCCAATAATCTCCGGTAGCATAACTATAACCGGTTATATAACTCCTAGGCAAGCCTCCGGTTTGCTCTGCTTCGTCTACAACAGTTGCTTCTCCGCTTAACTCAGACGGGGCACGTGTGCTCACTTTTTGATACTCCAATATGGGCATTATCCGGTTCAGATTGGCTGCCAGGGCGGCCACCATAGCAAGGGCCAACACACCACCGCCAAAGACCACGTGCCGCACGTCACCAACTTTTATGGCTTTTATGGCCTCAATTAAAGCCCAAAAGCTTACAAAAAAGGCTCCATAATAGTACACCATTTGATAGTGACCGGCCATAATGGCGCAGCTCATGCCAATACCGGCCAAGCCTGCACCCGCTAAGTATTTCTTCCGAAACACCCAGGCCACCCCGGCCAAAAACCAGGGCAAATAGGCAATAGTAAGCACTTTGCCAAAGTGACCTGCTCCTAATACTACCGCCACATAACTGGTAAAACCAAAGGCCAAAGCCGACGCTGCGGCTGTTACCGGACGCAAACCCAAGGCCACCATGAATAAATAGAAACCTGCCATAGACAGCCATAAGTACAAGGCCACTCTGGGTAATCCCAAACTTAATATCTGATGCACAATAGGACTCACATAATTGCCCTCTGCTTTAAAATACACCAAATACATGGGCATGCCGCCAAACATACTATTGGACCACAAAGGCGTTGCCCCGTTTTCCTCCTCGTATTGCATGGCTTCTTGAGCTGCTCCACGCCACATATCGTCGTCGTGAGCCCGGAGCTCCATGCCTTGAAATACTTCTGCCCGTCCATACAATAATGCGGCAACCAACAGCACCGCTAATGCGGCTAAATGAGGATACAAAAAACGAAAACGGTTCATAGCTCTTTGTTTAACCTTGAATTCGGTCTGCGTCAGTCATGGCCGCTTGCACTGCCAAACTAACTTCATGACTTACCCGCAAGTTAAGCGTTTCGGGAACAATACGGTCCCTATCTAAATGGTAAACGGATTCTGCAATGGCTTTTGCCGCTGCCAACTTCATGGCCGTAGTAATGTGCTTGGCGCGCCCATCCAAGGCGCCCCTAAATATACCGGGAAAGGCCAATACATTGTTGATTTGGTTGGGCAAGTCGCTCCTGCCTGTGCCAACCACTGCCGCACCACCCTTATAGGCTTCTTCGGGCATTATCTCCGGAACAGGGTTGGCCAATGCAAATATAACGGCATCCCTGTTCATGGTCTTAATATCCTCGGCATTCAGCAAGTTTTCCTGGCTAACGCCAATAAATACATCGCTACCCGACAATACATCTTTTAAACTTCCGGTCACATTGTTCGGGTTGGTCCAACTCAACAAACTGCGCTTGGTATCGTTCAAATCTTCTCTGGCCTCATGCACAACCCCCTTAGAATCACACATAATCACCTCTTTTACCGCCAATCCGCTTTGATTTTCGCCACGCGTGGCACTGTCGAGCAGCTTAGCAATAGCCACACCCGCTGCTCCGGCTCCATTAATCACAATTTTAAGGTCTCGAATTTCTTTGCCTACCAATTTACAGGCATTTATGATTCCGGCCAATACAACCACCGCCGTCCCATGCTGGTCGTCGTGAAATACCGGAATACCTAAATCTTGCAGGCGTTCCTCTATTTCAAAACAACGGGGTGCTGCAATATCTTCCAAATTAATGCCCCCAAAAACCGGAGCAATCCTACGCACCGTCTCAATCACCTCCTCAGTATCTTGCGTGGCCAGGCAAATAGGAAAGGCGTCAATGCCGGCAAATTTTCGAAACAACATGGCCTTGCCCTCCATTACAGGTATCGAAGCCTCTGCGCCAATATTGCCCAAACCCAGCACCGCCGATCCATCCGAAATCACTGCCACCGTGTTTCGTTTTATGGTGTACTTCCATACATCCATGGGGTTCTGATGAATACGCTTGCAGGGTTCGGCTACTCCGGGAGAGTATAGCAAACTCAAATCGTCGCGGGAGGCAATCTCCATCTTCGGTTGTATCCGTATCTTGCCTCTTAATTTCTCATGTAAAAACAGCGATTGCTGAAAATAATCCATATGGGTATTCCGTTTCGGTGACCAAACATAGGAATTTATACGCATGTCCGAACTTTTGCGCACCTACATATTTGCTGCTTTTTGCTGCTTTTTCTTTCTTCATTTACAAGCAAGAAATACCTGCACGCCTTGTTTCTTAAGTGCTCCGGGAGAGCTGTGGCATTGGAACTCCAGCCAAAACCAACTTCAGGTGCCATGGCAAGGCAAAACCCTTAACCGAAGCATCGATACCCTTACTTGGTTTGCCCAACATTACCCCTACGCCTCCAACAACGATTGGATAGCCTGGTTCAGCACCTTTGCTTTACCCCAAGCGCTGCCGGAACCGCCCAAAGGATTTAGAGTGCTCATCGATCCCGGCCACTGGGCCGCCAACCCTAGCGATGCAAAACGCGAAGGACGCTTGCTTCCCGCGCAATTGCCCAACGGCAAAAAAGATACCCTCTTCGAGGCTATGCTCAATTTACACACCGCCTTAATCCTCAAAAATTTGCTGGAAGAAAAAGGCTATCTGGTGCAATTAACCCGAGAGCAACCCGGTTCCTCGCTGGGCATGCCTTTTATGGATTGGTTCCATAATCACCGTTTTCAAACACTGGAACTGGCCCTAAAAGAGGGTATTGTAGATAAAAACACCGCTCAACAACTCAAAAACACCGCTCGACCCGACCGCTGGCATCCCGCACTCTTTCACCATATGGACCTTTGGTACCGCATCCAAAAAGCCAAAAACTTTCAACCCCACCTGGTCATCAGCATCCATTTTAACGTAGGCAATCAGAAGCCAAAGGCCGACGGCAGTTTCCCCTTGACTTCCGAAAACTACGCTATGGCCTTTGTTCCCGGAGCCATGCACCCCTCCGAAATTGAGTCTCCTCTTGATTTAGCCGCAGCCCTGCGTTGGCACAGCACCGACATCCTTTCTAAAAGCACCATGCTGGCAGAATTCTTTCTGAAATTTACCAACGATTCTTTAGGCGTCCCCCCCGTATCAGACCAAAATCAACTGGTTTACCTGAAAAAATACACCAAAAAAGGAAATAAAACCGGCATTTATCACCGAAATCTCGCCATTCTAAGGCACAGTCCCTACCCCATCGTGCTCATTGAGCCTTTATTACAAAACAATCGGATGGAGTTCGAATCCCTTATCCTTCAAAAGGCTGGCCAACCGCCCTTTGCGCATAGCCCCCGGCTTTGGAAACTGGCACAAACCTGTTTTTGGACCATAGAAGCGTATAAAAATCAAACATTTTCAGCCCATGAGCTTGGACCTTAGCGACATAGAAAGCAACATCAAAAGCAAGCGCAAAGCCAAGTTCCAGGGTTTGTTCCGAGCTCCCGGCGTTTTGGGAAGTCTTGCCTGTTTGGCCCTTTTCATGCCCTTCGTACTTGAAACCTGCGGCAAAAGCACCGTCGAAAGTTACCATGCCTTTGACATAGCCACCACAAACACCCCACAAGCAGGCCCCAAACACGCCCTACTCGCTTGGGGCATCATTCTCGCCAGCCTCAGCATTTGGGCTTGGTATCTCCTCCCCAAAAAGCTCCGCAAAGCCGCACCATTAGTCAACAGCTTGCTGGGCATTGGCCTCGCTGCCTCCTTGTGGATCTCCATTCTGGTAAACCCTGACCCATGGTTCAAAGACAAAACCACCGACAACGAAGTAAGCAACCACAGCATAGAAACCGGTTTTGGACTGGTAACCAACCTTATATGCCACATAGCCTATTTGGGTTTTGGCCTATGGCTCATCCGTTCAGCTTCGGCAAAACACAAAAAAGAGTGACTTTGGGCGGTGGCCGGGCCTTCCGCTTTAGTCCTCGGTTCGGAATCGGGCATCCCTAAGTCCCCAAGGGGCTTCCAGGGTCGCCCTTGGTGCCTAAGGGCTGCTCCGCTCCAAACCTCCGGGCTATCGCCTCAGTCCCTACCGCAAGATCTGCGAAACTCCGGCATTACAAGCTCAAATAAGAAAAATCTTGCGCATTCTCTATCCGCTTCACCGAGGCCATCAACAAACGAATGACCGACTCCACATCCTCCATGGCTACGGTTTCTACGGTAGTATGCATGTATTTTAGCGGCAAGGAAATAAGCGCACTGGGAACCCCTTCGCCCGAATAGGCAAAGGCATCGGTATCGGTGCCGGTACTGCGTTCGGCAACCTGCCGTTGAAAATTAATCTTTTCCTTTTCTGCTACATCAATCACTAGGCTCAGCAAACGGTTATGCACCGCAGACCCATAGGTCAACACGGGCCCTTTGCCGCAGCGGATTTCCGGATCGTCCTTAGGATATCCCGGCGATTGATTGTCGTGGGTTACATCGGTAACCAGCGCTACATTTGGTTTTAATCGCCGAGAAATCATTTCGGCACCACGCAAACCAATTTCTTCTTGCACAGCATTTACAGCATACAAACCAAAGGGCAATGGATGTCCTTGCTCTTTAAACCGACGCAAGACTTCGGCAATCATAAAACCACCAATACGATTGTCTAAGGCGCGTCCACACAGGTAGCGCTCCTTGTTCAAAAACATGGGCTCGTCTTCGAAAGTAGCCACACAACCAATGTGTATGCCCATTTCTTCCACTTCTTCTTTGGAATCGGCACCTACATCCAAAAAAATGCTTTTCATGGATGGGGCTTCTTCTTTGTCGCGTTGCCGCACATGAATAGCAGGCCAGCCAAACACTGCGCGCACTTCGCCTTTGGGGGTATGTATAATCACCCGTTTGGATGGAGCTATGAGGGGGTCGCTTCCTCCGTTTCGTTTGACGGAAATGTATCCTTTTTCGGAAATGGAGCTGACAAACCAACCAATTTCATCCGCATGGGCTTCTATTACCACTTTGTAAGGGGCTTCGGGATTTACAACGGCCGCCACAGAACCGTAAGGGTCGGTAATCCAATGGTCGGCATAGGGTTTAATATACTCCATCCAGAGCTGTTGACCCGAGCTTTCGAAACCAGTAGGCGATGCGTTTTTCAGATAATTTAATAAAAACTTGCGGGCTTTAGCATCCATAAGCAATATACATTGTAAGGGGAACAAAAAAAACGCCCCAGAAGGTGGGGCGTTAAAGAATTATTAAGAAATAGACTATTTCTTGGGATAAAATTCATCGGAAACGGTGAGGCGCTTACGCCCTTTGCGGCGACGAGAAGCAAGTACTCTGCGTCCGTTGGCAGTAGACATACGCTTACGAAATCCGTGTTTGTTTCTTCTTTTGCGAATGGACGGCTGGAACGTTCTTTTTGACATGGCCTATAAATTTGGGCGCGGTTGCGCTGATGTATCTAAACTGTCTTTTTTGAGGACTGCAAAAATAGTAGTTCAAGGGAATTAATCAAAACATTTACATTCTTTTTCCGTATTAATACATAATTAGAGAATCATCGGCCAGGGACCGGTGCGGAAACCCACCCTTTGGCTGCTTGTTGGTTTGGGGAGTGCTAAGCCCGGTGGCGCGCAGCAAACCCGGCTTAGCGCCGCCAAACCCAAGCTGCCAAAGGGTGCGTTGCAGCGAGGGCCCGGTTGGCCGCCAAAACAATAAAAAATATGCCATCGGTCGAATGGGAAGTAGAAGGAATGAGTTGCAGTGCCTGTGCCGGTGCGGTAAAACAAGCCCTGGAAAAACATCCTGCCGTTGGGGAGGCACAAGTGGCCTACAATGCCGGAAGAGCAAGCGTCCGCTGGGAGGGCAATGCGCCTGCTTTTGATGCGCTGGAGCGCTTGGTGGAACAAGCCGGCTACCGGTTGAGGCCCAAAGAAATGCAAAGTTCCGCCCGCGCTTGGCAAGAGGCCGCCAAACGTAGAAAAAAAGCCCTCCGCAAACGCGGCATGGAAAGCGCGCTTGCCCTAGCTATAAGTCTGCCCGTTATGGTGTTTGCCATGTGGTTTCACCACGCACCGGCAAGCCCATGGTTTGGTTTTGTTGGGGCGGGAATTGTGTTGGGCTTGGGAAGAACCTATTTTGTAAAAGCATGGCAACAAATAAAAAACCGTTATCTGGCCATGGACACGCTCATAGCCTTAAGTACAGGAATGGCCTACTTCTATTCGGTGGGCCAATGGATTGCCGGCCACCCCGATATGCTGTTCTTTGAATCGGCCGCATTCATTATGGCTTTTGTTATGTTGGGTAAATACCTCGAAGAGCGTGCCCGTGCCTCGTCCCTAGACGCGCTTAGCAGCATGGCGGAGTTGGAAGTCGCCCAGGTGCGCCTGCACCCGCATGGCCAAGTAATTCCTCTGGAGGAATTGCAATTGGGCCAAACGTTTTTGGTGAGTCAGGGCACACGCATACCTACCGATGGCAGGGTAGTGGAAGGAGAAGGAGAGGCCAACGAACAATGGTTTACCGGCGAGGCGGCTCCGGTGCTCAAAACCCATGCAAGCGATGTAATGGCGGGCAGTTTGCTCATAAATGGCCAATTGGTAGTGGAAGCTACCCGCATGGGTAAAGAAAGCAGCCTAAACCAAACCATGCAAGCGGTCATGAAAACCTTGGGGCAACCTGCACCGGCGCAGCGTTTGGCGGACCAAATTTCTTCGGTTTTTGTACCGGCAGTATTGGGGTTTGCATTAGCCACTTTTTTGATTTGGGGCCTTTTGCCTCAAGGCAGTTGGTGGATGGGCATACAGGCTGCCCTTACCGTGTTGGCGGTGGCTTGTCCTTGCGCCTTGGGTTTGGCCACCCCAACCGCCATTAGCGTAGCCGTGGGTTTGGCCGCCAAAAAGGGGGCCGTAATTCAAAAACCGGAAATGTTGGAGTGGATTGGGAAAACCGACCGCTTGTTTTTAGACAAAACAGGAACACTAACACAAGGCCGGCCCAAGGTAAAGAACCACCAACTTCCTGAAGTCTATGCCGCTAGGGTGCGCCACATGGCGCAACGCTCGGTGCATCCGGCAGCCCAATCGGTGGCAGACCACCTAGAACATTCCGGAAAAGCCGCAAGCTTTGAAGCCCTAGTAGAGGAAATTCCCGGCAAAGGCCTGCGCATGAAAAACGAGAAAGGCGGGTTTTATTATTTAGGAAAGCCGGGCTGGGCAGCCGTTTCGGGGTGGCCTGACAAGGAAGCCAGCCTGGTGGTGTTTGGCAATGGGGAACAATGTTTGGGGTGGTTTGCCTTGCAAAGTTCCTGGCGCAAAGGAATGCCGGAGGCCATTGAGCAACTAAAAAAGATGGGAATACGTTCGGTATTGCTTACCGGCGACAGGCAAGCAGCAGCTCAGGAAATCGCAGAGCCCCTGGGTTTGCAGGAAGTCTATGCCCAACAAAGTCCGGCCCAAAAAGCCGAAAAAGTGCGGGAGGCCAAAGCCCAGGGACATTGGGTACTCATGGTTGGCGATGGCATTAACGATGCCGAGGCCCTAAGTGAGGCGCAGATGAGCATAGCTATGCAGGAGGGCAGCGGATTGGCCGTTTCTTCGGCGGGCATGCGTTTGCCGGCGGCACAGCTTCCTCAATTGCCCAGCTTCATTGAATTAGGAAAAAAGACCCGCCAAACCATACAGCAAAATTTGGCCTGGGCTTTTTTGTACAATGTGCTGGCCCTACCCATTGCCGCAGGAGTACTGTATCCCTTAACAGGATACCTTATGAATCCTATGTGGGCGGGTTTGGCCATGGCCCTTAGTTCGGTGTCGGTGGTGGCCAACAGCATACGTCTTAGGATAAGCTTTCGTAACTTTGAACACGCATGAAACTACCCATTTTTAGAAAACCCGCAGTTCCACACCGTTACAGGTTCAATACCACCCTTAAGTGTGGTGGATGTATTTTGGAGTTGGAAAAAGTATTCGAAGGAGATCCTAAAATTTCCCGTTGGGAGGTTAGCCTTAATCAAATGCCGCTCATTTTGGAAATTACCAGCATGTACACCGTTGAGCAAGTTCAGACATTGGTAAAAAAAGCCGGGTATACCGCCGACTTATTGGAAGAATTACCTTTAGAGGCCTCCAAAAGAAAATGAGTCAAAACGCCCAAAACATCTTAGCAAAAGCGGGCTTGCGCAAAACCAATGCCCGCATAGAGATTATTGCGTTTATGGACAATCAGGAAGGGGCTTTGGCCTTGGCAGACCTTGAAAGAAGCCTTTTGCATCTGGCCGACCGAGCCACCTTATACCGAACCTTAAAATCTTTTGAAGAAGCAGGCGTAGTCCATAAGGTGGTGGACCCATCCGGTGTGCTGCGCTATGCCCTTTGTCAAGAAAGTTGCCACACCGATGAGGCGCATCAGCATGCGCATGCGCATTTTAGCTGCACCTCTTGCGGAAAAATGATTTGTTTGGAAGAGCTTGACTTACCGGCTATGATACTTCCAGAGGGTTTTTTAGCCGAAGAGGCGCAGTTGGTATTCACCGGTTGGTGTAAAAATTGCCGCTAAAGATTTAGGCTTTGAACCAAAAGCCTTGAAATATCCACCAGCCGAATTTCACAATCATAGAAGCCTTGGCCGGTTGTCCCCGAAGCAAGTAGCCCAGGGCAAGGAGCAAGGTTCCTGCGGATTTGGCCGTAAATTCCAAGTATCGTTTAAGCTTTGGGAAAAATGGAAGATCGGCTACTTCCAATTTTTCGCCTTTAGCAAAACCATAGCTGAATTTCTTTAAGTAGCCGGGATTAAGCTTGCTTTTATCTACCAAATGATGCACCACTAAATCGGGGTAATACCATACCTGCATCATCTTTTCGCGGCCTTTTACCCTAGCAAAGAGTTCTTTTTCTTCTCCGGCGAGCAAAATGGCGCCTTTTCTTCCAAGGTTGGTATTAAATAAACCGTAGGTATCGAAAAAGCGGCGGTGGTAGGTCATGTTGGAGCCGCAGGGAAATTTCCCCCAAAACAAAATCGGTCCGTCTTTTTCGCCGGGGTCAAATTGGCCGGTAACTCCCCAGTAATATTTGGTATACCATTCGGGTTTTCCATCTACAAAGCCCGGAATGATTTTTCCACCAATGGCATCCAGCTCAGGACGTTGATCCAAGTATTCCAGGTTTTTTCGCAAAAAATCCGGTGCTGCCAGGGCATCGTCGTCCAGGAAGGTTAGGATGTCTGCCTTAGCTTCGGCAATGCCGCGGTTTCGGGCATGGCTAAGTCCCTGATTGGCTTCGTGTACCAGTTTAAGGTTCATTTCAGGGCAAGATTCAATAAACGCCCTTACCACCTCCACCGAGCGGTCGGTGCTGTTGTTGTCGACTACCACCACTTCGAAGTCGTTGTAGGGAAGGTCTTGTTTGGATAGCGCCTCAAGCGCTTTTCCTATGTATTTTTCGCGGTTATAGGTACATACAATTGCCGCAATGCGTGGTTGGCCCATGAGGCAAAATTACATAAAAGCATGGGGCAAAGCAGAAACTCTCCAAAGGCAAAATTTGTCGATTGGCTATACTTTCTATCTTTACCCCAAATACCACCGACCGGCAGGTTCGGTGCCAAAGCCAAACCTGATGAATGCACTGCTAAACAAGCCCTTGGTACGCATCGGAGTGCCTGTTTTGCTCCTATTTTTTGCCACCTTTAGAATATTTGGCAACATAGGCTTGGAAAACAGGCCGGCCACAGGCTACGACGAGCAAATGTGGACCAGCGCCTCGGTAAGTAGTTGGGCCATGTTTGCCCAAGGGCATGTGCGACCAACAAAAGAACTGGACAATTGGTTTCCCACCTATGCCTGGAAGCACGAACTGGACATTTTTACCGGCGAAAAATGGTCGCAAGGGTTTAACCCGGACACGGTTACCTTTCCTTACGATTACATAACCCTTGAAAACGAAAATCAGGGATATTCCCAACTAATTAAATACGACACCCTTAAATTCCCAAGAAAAGATTTTCAGTGGTTTGACCGAGCCACCTGGACCTTTGGTTGGAAAGCACCCAACTTGGGCAAATACCTTATGGGGGCTTGGTTGGCAGTTAGTTCCGAAGGTACGAACCCCAACGGTTACTTTAAATTTGAAACTCCGGAAGGAAAGCCCAGCGGCGCACCTTTTGCCTATACCCCACCTGAGCTAGTGGCCAAAGCCCGTATAATAAATGCCTTGTTTACCTTAGGCAGCCTATTGCTTGTATTGTGGCTGGGTGGTATGATTCAATGGCCTGTAACCGGTTGGGTGGCGGCCCTGTTGCTGCTGCTAAACCAAGATTTTATAGACGTGAATACCGCCGTTGGTTTAGACTCTTTTGTGGTGTTCTTTTCCTTGCTTTCGGCGGCCTTTTTGATTAAAACCTTTTTTGCGCTGCAAAAAGAGCAAGGGATAAAACCTATTTTTCTTTGGGCAGCAGCCACCGGTTTGGCCCTGGGCGGAGCAGTGAGTAGTAAGCTCAACGGTGCCATGATGGTGGTAGCTGCCGCGTTGGCCTTTGCTTGGCTTGCCTATTGGGCTTTCAAGCACAAAAAAACAAACAAGGTTTGGGTCCGAAAATTCATAGGAGCCGGCCTACTGACCGGAGGTCTTCCGGTGCTTTTGTTTGTTGTTCTTAACCCACAAGTTTGGCATGAACCTGTGGGGCGCGCTAAGGCCCTTCAAGAATCAGCCGACGGGTACTTCGAAAAAAGAGCAGTGATTTTAACCTTCACTCAATTTTACGATCCTTTGCAAGCCATGGGCAACAGCCTAAACGCACGGGTGCAAAGTGGGAGAATGGACCCTGCCGCTTTTCAGGGCCTCGTAAACCAGCTCAACAGCTTTGGAGCTAAGATTCAAAACGACAGAAACAAGCCGGAAACTTATGCCCAAGTGCTACCCAAGCGGTATGCAGAACTTCAAAAAATTCATGAGCAATTTAGTACCGCAGCCGATACCAGTGTCATGGAAGACGCACCCTTTTACAATTGGGTTGCCATTAAAAACGAGTTTGGTCCGGCTTTTGGCTTAATGATTAAGCGCACAGGAATACATCCAGGCGAAGGCCCCGGCCTGCACTACTACGGCACCTTTGGCAATTTGATTCCCATAAAAAACAATCCATTGGACCTGTTGCTACTGGTTTTTGGATTGCTGGTGCTATTGCTGGCCTGGTACAAAGGACTTTTGGAACACCGTATGCCGGCAGTAGTAATGTTGTTGTGCACAGTTATGGTGGTTTATGGCAATACCAATTTCTTATGGCAAGATTGGAGCAGATATTTTACCGTGTTTTTGCCTTGGTATAGTTTAATATCGGCCTTTGGGCTTATATATTTGCTGCAGCACAAAAAGGAAGTAAAGCGCCTGTTTAAATTTTAGAAGGCCATGCGTATAAAACTGTATTTTATTCGGAAGACCAAGGCGTGGTTTATGCGCTTGCATTTGCATGTTTTGGTGGAACCTTTTTCGGGCTTTCTTTTGAATTTGGCCTATTTGAGTAAAATGAGTGCTTGGAGGGCCAAGCACAAGCATTTGGCCTTGAACGACTTTATGAGTCACCGCTACGACTACAACAAAAGATTGCAACTCCACGCCCATGTGTTGGAAACCGAAGACCTCAAAGGCCCCATTCACTATTTGGAATTTGGGGTAGCCCGCGGCGAAAGTATATTGTGGTGGTTGCAGCACAACAGCCATCCGGAATCTAAGTTTGTGGGATTTGACACCTTTACAGGTCTGCCTGAAGATTGGAATGTGTTTAAAAAAGGGGATATGAGTGCCGAAGGGCAAGTTCCGGCAACGGATGACCCCAGAGTGCAATGGGAGGTAGGTTTATTTCAGGATACCTTGCCCGGCTACTTGGAAAAAAATCGGCCAGAAGGACGTTTGGTAATTCACTTGGATGGAGATTTATACACCGCCGCTTATTTTCCCTTAAATGCCTTGGCCACTCACTTAAAACCGGGAGACCTTATCTTGTTCGACGAATTTGGTGTTCCCACCCATGAATTTAAAGCCTTTACGGAGTTTTTTGCTTCCTATTACAAAGATTATGAGGTGTTGGGAGCTCTAAACAACTACCTGCACCTGGCCATAAAACTCAAATAAGAGCAACCAAGACGGAGCGTTTCTTAGTTCTTAGCTTTTTGGGGTAAGAAAAGATTGGTTTCGATGAGTTCCACCAAGGTATGGCCCAAAAGCAGGTGCATTTCTTGGATTCGAGAAGTAATCTGAGCGGGGACGAGCAAACAAACGTCACACAATTCGGACATAGTTCCTCCGCTTTTGCCTGTAAATCCTATGGTTTTGGCACCTAAAATCCGAGCCTTTTCTAAACCGCGGAGCACATTTTGGCTGGTGCCTGAGGTGCTAAAACCTATGCAAACGTCTCCGGGCAGGCAAAGCGCCTCTACCTGTCTGGAAAAAACCATATCAAAGCCAAAGTCATTGCCAATAGAGGTAAGAGCGGCAGGATCGGAGGTTAAAGCCACTGCAGGGAGTCCTTTACGGTCCAACTGATAGCGTCCTGTAAATTCAGCAGCCAAATGCAGCGCATCTGCGGCACTTCCCCCATTGCCAAACAACCAAATGCGATGCCCATTTTGCAAGGCATGCAAGCAAAGGTGGGCGGCCTTGCCTATGGCTGAAGCGCATTGGGATTGGGTAAGCTCAGTTACTTTTAGGTGTTCTTGGAACAAATGGTTTACCAGTTCTTGCATGCCAAATCAATAAAAGGCAAAGGTAAGGCCAATAGAATGAAAGACGCATACAAAAAAGAGCAGTGATTTTGTTTTAGGCCCCTGATGGAGGCAAGTAGCTTGTGCAAGCCCAAAGCCGGAAGGCCGTGCAGCGAGGAGGCCCCGATACTTCGGGGACCCCGGAGCGCCGGCAAGACGTGCTTTGGGCATGCGCAACTACTGCCGAGAGCAGGATTAGGCCCCCAAAAAAATCATACCGAAAAAAGCCAATTGGCTTGCACAGCTACCGTACCGGGTTGTGCCACTACGAGTCCGGCGGCTTGATTGGCCAGGGCAATAGCTTCCTCCTCGGGCAGTTGAGCCGCAATACCTGCAGCAAGCACGGCAACTACGGTATCGCCGGCTCCGCTTACATCATATACCTTTTGAGCCTGAGCTTCAAAAAAGCGCACCTTTCCATTATGGTACCAGGCCATCCCCAGCTCGGAGAGGGTTACCAAAATATGGGGAATATTCCATCGTGCGGCAGCGGCATGCAAATGCGCCTCCACTTGTTGAGGTTTTGGCAAAGAAAATTGGCCCAAAGCCGCACAAAGCTCTTTCCAATTGGGGGTAATCCAATCGGTACCTTCGTAGCGATTCCAATCGGCATGTTTGGGGTCGGTCACCACCGGGATTTTCTTCTCTTGCGCCATTCCATAGACATATCGGAGGACTTCAGGGCTAAGGCAGCCCTTTCCGTAGTCGGAGCAAATCCAAACCTGTGCCTTGCTTTCCTCTAAAGCTTTGGGCAATTGCCGAACAGAGGTCAATTCCGGATTTCCAGGCTCTTGGTCTAAGCGAATCATTTGTTGCCCACGGGCTATGATGCGTTCCTTGGTAATAGTGGCCTGATTGCTAAACCAAGTAAGGCAATGAATACCTGAGTTTTTGAGCAAATACAACAGTTCTTGTCCCTTTTCGTCGTCTCCTACCCTTCCAAGCATGTGTGTGTCGCAGTGTAAGCCGGCTAAATTCATAGCCACATGTGCGGCACCGCCGGGCTGGTGGATTTCGCGTTCTAAGCGTACCACAGGCACCGGTGCTTCAGGAGAAATGCGTGTGGCTTCTCCATAGCGGTAAATATCAAGCATCATATCGCCCAACACCATTACTGATACCTTGTGAAAAGGGTTTTGCATGCTACAAAATTAATAGGAATGCCGAATTTAGGATGGCATCATGGTCGGTAGAAAGAAAACGGCAGGCAATGGTTTAGAGAGCGCGTGCTACTATCTTTGCGGCATGCGACCGGGCATAAAATACATGTTGATGGCAACGGTTTGGTTTGCCCTCATGAATTTTTGCGTTAAAATGATGCCCGGGATGCCGGTGCAAGTAGTATTGCTTTTTCGGTGCCTTATCACCCTAACCTTTAGTGGCTGGGCCATATACCGCATGGGCATTTCGCCTTGGGGCAACAACAAAACCGTATTGCTGCTACGCGGTTTGTTTGGTACTGCCGGACTCACGGCCTATTTTATGACCTTGCAGCATATCCCTTTGGCTTCGGCGGTCACTTTGCAATATTTATCGCCGGTATTCACCGTGCTGTTTGCCCGTCTTTTATTGGGTGAGCGTTTAAAATGGCTGCAACTGTTGTTTTTTGCCATCTCCTTTGCCGGCGTGGTGGTGGTTAAGGGCACCGATCATAGAATAGCTTTGCCTTTATTGGCCTTGGGCATATGTTCGGCCTTGTTTTCGGGCTTGGCCTATAATATGATTCGGAAAGCCAGAAAAACAGAGCACCCCAACGTAGTGGTGTTTTACTTTCCTTTGGTGGCTTTGCCTTTGATTTCGGTGTGGTGTTTGTACGCCTGGAAAACACCTTCGGGCATGGAGTGGCTATGGATTTTGGGCACCGGCGTCTGTACTCAATTTGCGCAAATGGCCATGACTAGAGCCTTTATGGCGGAGCAGGTGGCCTCGGTGGCAGGCCTGCAATATTTGGGCTTGGTGTATTCTTTTTTGATTGGTTGGCTTGGTTTTGGAGAATGGTATTCGGCCTGGACCTTTGCAGGTATGTTGTTGGTTGTGCTTGGCGTTTTGGCCAATATCTTTTATGCCGATTGGCAACGCAGAAATCGAAGGTTATTGATGCGGCAAAGGCCAAAATACCAAGTGAACACCCAAGAAGAACTGGGCAAAGGGTAGCAAGAGAAGCAAAAAAACCGCTAAAAATGCACCTTTGGGCTGCACCCCTTAGCCTTTTTTAAGACAGAAATCGATTGATTTTTAGCGATAAAGAGGGATATATGTCCAAACAGGTAGTGGTTGGTTTAAAAATAAAGCCCTAAGTTTGTGGCCAACCATTGTTTATTAAACCCAAACGCATGATGAAACGTTTTACTTTATTAGCTGCCTGCACCCTTGTTGCTGCAACAGTTTCTGCCCAGCGTCCGGCTGGTACTTTCCAAGCCGACGAAACGGCACGTTCAGCTTTTAGCCCTTCCATGATTTCCAAAGTGGATTCCAATATGACTCCTACTTCTTATGGAGGCCAAGGCTGCGATACATTGCGCTTGTATACGTTTAGCAATCAAGGTAACCCACCAGCAGGCTTTATTTTTGGAATTAATGACTTTTTGGACAAGCAGAAAGGATACATGTTTAATGCCAATGGTACCGTGCCCGGTGCCGGTTTTGCTTTCGGATTCAAAGCATTAATCGACACTGCATCAATGGGCGGAAGCTATGTAGCACACATCTACACCGAATCTTCTCCGGGTATGTGGAGTTTGGCAGCTTCTTCTACCCCCGTAAGTTATGCCAATATCGATACCTCTTTCGGTCAAAGTGGCCCGGCCTTTACTCCCTTCATCTTTATGCCTGCAGTGCAGGTGAACGGAAACTTCATAGTAGCTGTTGACGTTTATAGCCAAGCAGATACCACTAGTGGTGCAGCCTTGTGGTCTAATGGCCCCACTTGCGGCTCCGACAACTCTTATGAAGTGTATGAAGCCATGACCGGTGATACCATCGTTAAAATTTCGGGAAATTGGTCCGGTGCGGGTGGTGGCCCATTGTTGGCCGACCCCTTTATGGGTATCCAAGTACAAGGCTTTACCGGCGTAGAGACCTTGACCAGCAACAGCCTTATGGCCTATCCTAACCCTGCCAACAACATGGTAAGCGTAGGTTTCGGTGCTGAAAAAGCAGCTCAAGGAACCCTCGAAATCATGAACCTGGCAGGTCAGGTTGTACTTAGCCAAAACATCGACGTTGTATCCGGCAAAAACATGGTAGAAGTGAATATCGCTGACCTTGCGTCCGGCGTATATGCCTACCAAGTAAAAACCGGTGCTCAACAAATGACCGGCAAATTGGTGGTAAACCACTAATTAGAGCTTTTTAATTGTGAAGGCCTCCGGTTTCGGAGGCCTTTTTTTTTGGCACTAAAAAAACTAGGCTAGCCTTACCCCAAGTTAAAACAAGCGGCTGTTCTATCTTTGCCCCATGATGTACGATTTTAAATCCATCGATCAACAGGCTCAAGCGGCCTGGGAAAAGGCCCAAGCCTTTAAAGCAGAAACAGGTGCTCCGCGCCCCAAATTCTATATTCTGGATATGTTCCCCTATCCCTCGGGGGCCGGACTGCATGTGGGTCACCCTCTAGGTTACATCGCCTCAGATATTGTAGGCCGCTATAAAAAAATGCAAGGCTACGAAGTACTACACCCTATGGGTTTTGATGCCTTTGGGCTACCCGCCGAGCAATACGCCATTCAAACCAACCGCCACCCCGCTGATACGACCAAAGAAAATACCGACCGGTACCGCGAACAGCTCAAAATGCTGGGGCTGGGCTACGACTGGAGCAGAGAAATTCAAACCTCTGACCCCAATTATTACAAGCATACCCAATGGTTGTTCTTGCAGCTCTTTGAGCATTGGTACGACCAAAGCCGCCAAAAACCACAGCCCATAAAAAGCCTAATTGCCCATTTTGAAACCAAAGGAAATGATGGCATTCAGGCCGCCGGCGGGTTAGAAGAACCTTTCTCGGCCAAGGATTGGAACCATTTTTCAACGACAGAAAAGGCCGACATCCTCATGAAGTATAGATTGGCCTTCCAATCCGAAGCCTGGGTCAATTGGTGCGAGGCCTTGGGTACGGTGTTGGCCAATGACGAAGTTAAGGACGGAAAGTCCGAGCGAGGAGGACATCCCGTAGAACGCAAGCAACTCAAGCAATGGTTTTTGCGCATCAGCGCCTACGCCGACCGACTGCTGGAAGATTTAAACGACCTGGCCTGGTCCGAAGCCATGAAGGAAATGCAAGCCCACTGGATTGGAAAATCCGAAGGCGCCAAACTGCATTTTGAAGTAGAAGGCAACGATTTTTCTTTGGAGGTATTCACCACCCGACCGGATACCCTTTACGGAGTATGCTATTTGGCCATCGCCCCGGAACATGAGCGCCTGCATGAAATTGTTCGGCCGGAAGCCACGGATGCCTTAGCCTATGCCAAAGAAGCCGCCAATCGCTCCGAAAGGGAACGCCAAGCCAATGTGCACCAAGTAAGCGGGGCCTTTACCGGAGCTTATGCCCGTCACCCCCTCACCGGCGAATCCATCCCTATTTGGATTGCCGATTATGTATTGGCCGGTTATGGAACCGGTGCAGTAATGGCCGTTCCGGCCCACGACAGCAGAGATTTTAGGTTTGCTAAGCATTTTAAGCTGCCCATCAAACAAGTAATTCTCCCCCCTGACCCAAATGCAGGCTTAGATGAAGCTTGGGAAGCCAAAGAAGGAACCCTAACTAATTCTGAATTCCTAGACGGAAAAAGCGTTAAAGAAGCCATTCCTGCCATGCTCGACTACTTGAGCCAAAAAGGTCTGGGCAAACGCGAAGTATTGTACCGCCTGCGCGACGCAAATTTTTCCAGACAGCGCTATTGGGGAGAACCTTTTCCCATAGCCTATCGCAATGGCATTGCCGAGGCGCTGCCTCAGGAGGCCCTCCCTGTGGAACTCCCCAAAATGGAAGATTTTAAACCCACAGGAAAACCCGAATCGCCTTTAACCAAAGCACAAGAATGGGTGCAACTTCCAGACGGCCGCAAGCGCGAAACCGATACCATGCCCGGATTTGCCGGCTCTTCCTGGTACTTTTTGCGGTTCATGGACCCTCATAACCCAGATAGCTTTGCCGGTGAAAACGCACTCCACTATTGGCAAGACGTGGACCTGTATGTGGGAGGCACCGAACATGCCGTAGGACACCTGCTCTACGCACGGTTTTTTCACAAATTTCTTTACGACCTGGAAAAAGTACCCACCAAAGAGCCTTTTAAACGCTTGGTGAATCAGGGCATGATTTTGGGACGCTCCAATTTGTTGTTGCGGCACCCCGAAACCGGAGCCTTTTGGTCGGCAGGCTTGGTTCAAGAACCCGAAAGCTTCCATAAACTCCACATCGATATCCGATGGGTGGAAAACGATCAACTTTCGGTAGATCGCCTGTTGGAGCTGTATCCCGATCAAAATCCAAATCAAATCCACGCAGAGAACGGCATGGTGCAGCTTTTGCCGGAAGTCGAAAAAATGTCCAAGTCCAAATTCAATGTGGTGAACCCCGACGACATCGTACAGCAATACGGAGCCGACACCCTGCGCATGTACGAAATGTTCCTGGGCCCCATTGAACAGTCCAAACCCTGGAACACTCAAGGCATTGAAGGCGTGCATAAATTCCTGAAACGCTTATGGAAACTGTGCGTTTCCGAAAACGGAGACTGCCTGCTCTCCGGGGAGGCGCCGTCTAAAGAATCTTTAAAATCGCTTCATACTTTGCTCAAAAAGCTTCCCGAAGACCTGGAGCAGCTCTCCCTCAACACCTGCATCAGCGCTTTTATGATTTGCCTCAACGAACTCAGCAATCAAAAATGCCAAAGCCTGGAGGTTTTTAAACCTTTGTGCCTGGCCCTTTCGCCCTTTGCACCGCATACCGCCGAAGCTTTGTGGAAAATCATGGGAGAAGAGGGTTTGGCTTGCCAACAAAGCTGGCCCAAACACAACGAAACTTACCTGGTTTCTGACAGCCTACTCTACCCTGTTTCTTTTAACGGCAAAAAACGCTATACCTTGGAACTGCCCAAAACCATGAGCAAAGAAGAGGTAGAAAAAGAAGCTCTAAACCACGAAGAGGCGGCCCGCTGGCTCGAGGGCAAAGCCCCCAAAAAGGTCATTGTGGTGCCCGGCAAAATCGTGAACATCGTGGTATAAATTATGGCAAAAAGCGACCGAAGTTCAAAACGCATAAGCAAGGTCTCCTTAAAACGCTCCTTGCGCTTGTACGGCTTTATGAGGCCCTACAAATGGCCTTTCATTCTTGGCTTAGCCTGTTTGGTGGTGAGCAGCTCCGCCTCTCTGTTGGTTTTTTCTTCCTTAGGCAAACTCATCGATTTTCAAGGGGAAGCACTGGGCCAACGGGTAAATCAACTTACTCTACTGTTGGGAGGCGTTCTTCTGCTGCAAGCCCTGGCTTCGTTTTTGAGGATTTACACTTTTGCCTGGGTCACTCAACGCACCATCGCAGCCATTCGGCAGGCGGTGTTCGACAAGCTGCTCAGCTTGCCTGTGGCCTGGTACCAAAAACAACGTAGCGGCGAAATTTCGAGCCGGGTCACCGCCGATATTTCGGCGGTGCAAGACTCGCTAACCACCTATTTGGCCGAATTTATCCGCCAAATTATTATTGTGTTTGGCACGGTGTTCATTCTTATGGCCTCTTCTCCCAAGTTGGCTTTATTTATGATGGGCACCCTTCCGGTAATGGCTGTTTTGGCGGTTTTTTTTGGCAGATTCGTGCGCAAACTTTCCAAAAAAGCGCAAAATGAGGTGGCCGAATCTACCCATTTGCTCGAAGAGGTGCTGCAAGGCATATCCACCGTTAAGGCCTTTACCGCCGAGTGGATTCAGTCCGCCCGGTATAAAAAGCTTACCGACGCTGTCATTCATACAGGCATGCGCAACGCCGTGTATCGGGGCTTGTTTGCGGTGTTCATTATCCTGTTTTTGTTCGGAGCCATTATTTCCATAGTTTGGTATGGCTCTCATTTGGTGGCACAAAACGAATTGTCGCATGGCGATTTGTTCAGCTTTTTTATGCTTAGTGGCCTCATGGCGGGCTCCGTTGGTGGACTTGCCGATACTTACTCGCAAATGCAAAAAGCCATTGGCGCCACCGAAAGCCTGCTCGACATTTTGGATGCCCGGGTTGAGCTAAGCGAGCTCAAGGCCCCCCAAAGCCTACCCAAGCCCAAGGGCCATTTGCGCTTTGAGCAGTTGAGCTTTAGCTACCCCAACCGTTCCGAACAACAAGTGCTGCAAGAGCTAAACCTGGACATCCCCGCAGGAAGTACCTGCGCCATTGTTGGCAGCAGCGGAGCAGGTAAATCTACCTTGTCTTATTTATTGATGCGGTTTTACCAACCGAGTTCCGGGCGCATTCTTTTGGACGGCCAAGACATTGCAGACCTGGACCTGGGCGCCTACCGCTCCCTCTTGGGCTATGTGCCGCAAGATGTGATGCTGTTTAGTGGCAGCATCCGCGAAAACATTGCCTATGCCAGACCCCAGGCTGCTCAAGATGACATTGAGTACGCCGCAGAAATGGCCAACGCCGCTCAATTTATCGAAGAGCTGCCTCAAGGCTATAATACCCAGGTGGGCGACCGCGGTACCCAACTCAGCGGTGGCCAAAGGCAACGCATTGCCATTGCTCGGGCTGTTCTGGCCAACCCCTCCCTTCTCATTTTGGACGAGGCCACCAGCAGCCTCGACACCGCCTCCGAAAAGTTGGTGCAAGAAGCCCTGGAACGCCTAAGAAAAGGACGCACCAGTTTGGTTATAGCCCACAGGTTAAGTACCATACGAAATGCACAGCAAATTGTAGTCCTCCAAAACGGCAAAGTAGCCGAAACCGGAACCCACGAGTCGCTGCTGCAACAAGGCGGCATTTATGCCGGATTGGTGCGCTTGGATGAAGGATCAAACGCTTAAATCAAAGTTATTTTTTAGGTTTTGGCCGCCTGAACCGGGCCCTCCCTCCTGCCCGGGCTTGGGAAAACCTCGTCCTCATTAGGCCGTGCGGGGGCTTCTTGGGTCGCCTCCACCGGCCTATTTGGTCGGGCTTCCCCAATCCCGTGCATCCGTGCCGGTCCCTGGCGGTTAAGCTCCGAAAAAAAAATGAGCATTTAAGGGTGCCAGGGCACATCCTCTCGCCCCGCATCCGCATTAAACTGCCGAGCCAGGGTAAATAAATAATCCGAAAGGCGGTTCAAAAAGGCCAGCAATTCGGGAGCCAAGCCCTCCTGCTCGTTCAGGGCCGTGCACAAGCGTTCTGCACGTCGACACACGCACCGAGCTACATGCGCTTGAGAAGCCGAGGAAGCTCCACCGGGCAAAATAAAGGTCTTGAGCGGGTTTAAGCCCTCATCCATTCGGTCTATCCAGGTTTCTAATTCCAGCACAGCAGTGGCAGGCCAGGCCGGCAAATGCGGATGTTCCTTTCCCGGGGCGGCAGCCAAATGGGATCCCAATACAAACAAATGGTTTTGAATGGATTGGATTTGGGGCAAATAGGCCAAGCCTTCTTGGGTAGAGGCGAGCATGCCCAGCCAAGAATTCAATTCATCTACCGTACCGTAGGCTTCAATACGCAAATGGTGCTTGGGCAAACGCGTGCCTCCGAACAGGGAAGTTTCGCCTAAATCGCCTTTTTTGGTATAAATTTTCATGAATCTTCAAGGTTTGGGGGAATTTCGAGACGGATAGGCTCGTTGGGCTCATCGGATTCAATAAGGCCGTCCCGCAAGCGCACAATGCGGGTGGCGTGTCGGGCAATGTCCTCTTCGTGGGTTACCAAAATAATGGTGTTACCTGCGGCCCTAAGCGCATCAAAAAGGGCCATGATTTCGTAAGAGGTACGTGTATCCAAGTTTCCTGTGGGCTCATCGGCCAGCAGAATGGTAGGTTCGTTTACCAAGGCTCTGGCCACCGCCACCCGTTGCCTTTGCCCGCCCGAAAGTTCGTTGGGTTTGTGTTTCATTCGATCGCCCAGGCCCACTTGTTCGAGCACCGTTTTGGCCCGTTCCAGTCGTTTGCTCTTAGAAATTCCTGCATAAATTAAGGGCAGGGCCACGTTTTCTAAGGCGGTATATCGCGGCAATAAATTAAAGGTCTGAAAAATAAAACCGATTTCGTGGTTTCGGATTTCGGCCAATTGATTGTCGTTCAGTTTACTTACATCTTTACCATTGAGCAAATATTTGCCACCGCTGGGCGAATCCAGGCAACCAATAATGTTCATAAAGGTTGACTTACCGGAGCCTGAAGGCCCCATAAATGCTACGTATTCGTTTTTTTGGATAGAAATATCAATGCCCTTAAGGACCTTAATGACTTCCTTCCCCAAAATAAACTGCCGCAAGAGCTGTTCGGTGCGAATAACCTCCATGAAGCAAGTTTACCAAATAAAATGGCTTGTTGCGGTTAATAAAGGTGAAAAGGTGTGGGTGGGAAAAAAACACCACAATTTCGCATACTATTTATCAATAATTCATTCCAAAGGCCCAAAGCGGTACCACGTTCCGATACCCATATTCCATATCGTCCTTTACAATGAATGATGTATCTGCTTGTGTCGCTTGATTCTGTTGTTTGTGCTTACCTCCAACCTCAAAGGTATACCCCTCTATCCTAAAATTGGATTTTTTGGAAGAAATGACTTCATTATTCACGTGCACCAAGAATCAAAGAAATACAAAACGCACAACGCATTGAGCAATTTTCAAGAAATTTGCTCATCCCGTTGCGCACATTTGACAAGAGATTCCTACTCAGGGCTTGGGTTAACTCATGGAGACCTTTGACGCCATGCGAGTGCCGAGCGGCATTTACTTAGCTTTTCTAAAGTGGTCGACTTCCATTTTAGCCAAATTAAAATCAAATTTAGAGGTTCTTGTTGTCCAGTTTTGTTGGGGCTGCAGCCTTTTGCACACTTTTTTAGACATTAGCGGCCTCTAGTTTTTGATCGTTATTGGACATAATTTTTTGATTTGCCCAAAGTTGAGAAGAGCTTTTGGAGGTGAAGAATATGGGGTTGGCTGAATGCTTACTTCAATTCTTGCTGTTATTTCGCCTCTTTGAATTTCACATTTTCGGTTCAACTATTATTGTCCACGAAATGGATTGTAATCGCTCTTGAATCATTTTTAACGTTTTTAAAATATCCTTTTCATTTGGCAATTCGCCATAGACCAAACTTTTAAAAACAGCTGAATAAGTAGGGTTTATTTCACTCCAAACACTATCCAATTCTTTGAAGATAAGGGCTTCCTTTGGGTGGTGCATGAGCCATTTATTATTATTCCTGAAACTTGCCACATCATCAATGGCTACTTTCAAAAGCATTTCATCAAAAGACTTTGAATGAAAGAATTCTGAATACACCTCTTGTTTCAATAGCTGATGCAAATCGTAGGTGTGGCGTATCTTTTTCTTTAAATCTTCTATTGGATTTTCACCATAAGAAAAACGAACCAAGCTCATTATTTTTTCGCAAATGGTTCTGATGGGCTCTAATACCAATACATCAAAAGGAAGCAAATTATTTTCTTCAGCAATTTGGGCTTGTTGAGCATCTACCATCATTTGCCCTACGAATGAAATGATGCTTTTGGTGGTGTAAGGCTCATAATATCCCAGCCAAGTAGATTCTAAAATGATGACGTCTCTTACTTGCCCATAATCACCTTTGAATTCTTTGTTGTAGGAATGTGCCGTTTTTCTATTCATTCCCATTTTATGGGTGATACCTTCAATAGGGACTTCTGGCAAAATGCTTTCTACAACCTTGCTTACGGTCTTTAATTTTGATTTTAACCTGCTGTCTGTTTCTCCTTCACGCCTTAACACTACCAAATCAATATCTTCAGAAAATCGGTCTATCATCTGGTAACATTTAGACAATGCGGTACCGCCTTTGAATACGGTGTCGTTGGCTATTTCATTTTTGAAAATGGTAAACAAAGCAAGGTCACCCAATAGTCTTTTTCTACATATTCGGGCTTTAGCTTCATTTTTTGGGCGGCAAACCGAATGGCATCCTTGTAAAGTGCTATGTTCTCGTGCAGCCTCATTCGATATACCAATTTGATTTTGTGGGCAATTCACTCTCTTTTACGCCCAATTTTATGATAGTTAGTGGGTTTAAACTGTCTTTTAACTTTTCAATGCCTTGTGCTTTGCTGCCTAAATTTTCCAATATGGCGCCTACTAATGCGCGCACTCTTGGCGGATACTTCAAAGCATATTTGAGTAAGCTTGCGGTTTGCTTTTCGTTAAGCTCTTTTACTATGGCCCTTAGTCTATTTATTGCCTCACCCACAGAGCAATCAGGAATTTTTTTAATGTCTTTGAATGCATCCAACAAGCCTAATGTCTCCCAATTAATATCGGTCACTTCGGCATAACTTTTTACGGCATCAGCTTTTAGGTTTTCCCGATTGATGTTGACGCGTTTTCCTCGACTCGCAATTTTAATGCGGAATGCCATTTGAGTAGTTAAGCCCAAACGATTGTAAAGTGAAGTGCCTGTTTCGTAAGCCACTCGCTTACCGTTTTCAAACAAATAAGGGCGGAGCAATTCGCCGTAATCGGGTTTTAGTTCGCCAAATACGGTTTGCTCAGGTTTGTAAAACACCCCTTTGGAAACTTTCTTTATCAACCCTTCCTTTTGCAGCCGTTCTAAGACTTTGGCTGCTGTGGTATAGTCTTCTTTGGCAATACGCAAATCGTCATAACCAAAGGTTTGCCCTTCGGGTAGCTGTTGTATTCGTTTGCGCATTTCTGTTGCCAATGCCATAATGCAAAGATAGTTATGATTTTGTAATGTCAGGTTTTTGGCGCTAAAAACTTGACATTTTGTACTGATAAACATCTTCCTCTTTCTTTCCGTTCGAACCTGTCGGCATTTCCGGCTAGTTCTATTTTTGGGGAAGCCTACACCCCGACTTATATACTAGGAGACCGTTGACGTTTTCCACCAACAAGCCCTTTATTGATGCTTATTCTTGATTTTTTCCGACTCAATTTCGAGATTTTATAAGTTTTTCGAATGTTTTGGTCTCATTTTTGGCCTTTTTTTCGTGCCATTTTGGGCGAAATCGCCCTCCTTTTCCTCCTTTTTTAACTCATGGACATAACTATCCCAGGGGATCGTTTTAAATTGTAGGCTATGGCTTCCATTAGATGTTGGGTATGGGTTTTTTCCAACCCAGCGTACCTTGCCACTCCCGACTTAAACCATCGTTTTATTCCTCCAAAGCTTCGCTCTATCGGATAACGGTGCTGGGTAATAAAATCGTTCATCTCTTGCTTTGCCCTTGATAAAGTTTTGCCTCTTGACTTTTTATGCATGATGCCGTTCTTTAGCCCCATCTTCTTTAGCAACTTCTCATTCTTTTGACTTCGATAACCCTTATCACCAAACAACCTGGCACCCTTTTCAATGGGTACATTCGCTAGTACAACCTCTAAATTGCTAATTTCATTCACATTGGCCTCCGTGGTGTGGATGCCTATAAATAAGCCATTAGGATCGCTAACGGCATGTGCCTTGTAACCGAAGGTAAAGTCCCCGCCTTTGCACACCCAGCGCGCCTCATCATCTACGCCGGGCTGTTTGACTTTGACAAGCTTGAGTTGCTCCTTTTCCTGCTCGGGATCTTTTGGGTCTTCCAGATCATTCGTAATCTCATAGGTAGCTTTACCCTTTGGGCTTCTTGGGCTTCTGGTCAGCGTGGCATCTACAATGGCTCCCTCTTTAACGATAATCCCCTTCTTCATCCGCTGCTTATTGATTTCTTTGAAAAGCTTTTCAAAGGCTTTTGTCTTAGTAAGCTCGGTGCGGAACTTAGAGACCAAACTATGGTCAGGAGAAGGAAAGTCTAAGGGAAGTCCAATAAACTCGCTGCATGCAAAAGAGTCGTTCACCCTATCCTCTACCTGATAATCATTAAGTCCATACCAAGTTTGAAGCAAGAGCATTTTAAAAAGAAGCAAACCAGGAACAGATGGCTGTCCATTGGCGGAATGCCCTTTGGTGTAATACTTATGAATAATGTTTTGAATGGGGCGCCAGTCGATTATCTGGTCAACATTTCTAAGGAAATCTCTGGTTTTGCTTTTTCTGCCCTCTTAGGCCAAGTCAAAAAAGGAGGGGCGATTGCTTTTTTCCATGGTCAAATATAAGAAAAAATCGGCAAATAACCCTGCAACAAACTGTTTATAAGTATGTTAAATTAAAATGACGCGTCAACAGTCTCAAAATGTGCAAGTTCTTGAGCTTTTCTTTTGTAATTGGAGCACCTTGGCCCCAACCCCAACCAAACCCAACATGTAGAGATTTTTGCTCCAACAAATCACTAATAATCAGAAAGTTAAACAAAAAAATGTAGAGATTTTTTCCGAACGAAAATCCCAAAAACGGAGCTTAAGCGCCCCGGCGGAGGGCAATTAGCCTGCCGAACCAGGTGGCCCAGCAGCCGCAGGGGCAAGAGCGACCACAGGAAGCTCCTTGGCCATGCATGGCTGCGTTGCCATCCTAGGAGGCAGCTAATGGCCGGAGACGGATTAGGCGCCCAAACCCTTTAATCAAACTCCAAAGCCAGGCCATCGTAGGCCAATTGCATGCCCTTGGGTAGGGATTGGCTCACCTCCTCGTGGCGGCCCAAATAGTGCGAAATGTGGGTGAACCAGGCCTCTTTGGGCTGTAAATGGTGCATGAGCGAAACGGCCTCCGCCAAATTGAAATGCGACACGTGCGGCTCCAAACGCAAGGCGTTTAGGGCAATAACTGCGGCTCCCTCCATTTTTTGCAATTCTTCGGGAGCAATGTAATTGGCATCGGTAACGTAGCAAAAGTCGCCTATGCGGAAGCCAAGTACGGGCAAACGGTGGTGCATTACCTGAATGGGTATAAAATGCAGATCTCCAATGCTGAATGGCTCCAAACCAATGGTTTTCAACTCCAGGTTGGGAACTCCGGGATACTTTTTCTCGGCAAAAGCATAGTGAAACTCGCGGCGCAAGGCGGTTTCTACCTGAGGGGTGCAATAGAGGGGCATGTCGGTCTTTTGGGAGAAATTAAAGGCCCTTACGTCGTCTAAGCCCGCTACATGATCCTTATGCTCGTGGGTAAACAACACGGCATCTAAGGTCTTTACCTGTTCGCGGAGCATTTGCTGCCTAAAATCGGGACCGGTGTCAATGACCACGCGGGTATGGGCGGTTTCGACCATGATGGAACTCCGCAGACGCTTGTCTTTACCGTTAAGGGATGTACATACCTCGCAATCGCAAGCAATTACTGGGACTCCCTGCGAAGTGCCGGTTCCTAAAAAGGTTATTTTGAGGGAGCCGGCCATGCTTAGGCTGTCTGGGCTTTACCTTTCCAGATGCCGGTTAAAATTGCCAGCGCACGCTCTACTTCTTCTTCGGTGGTGTACCTCGAAAAAGAGAATCGGACTCCGGGGCGTCCTACCGGGGCTCCGATATGCGCCAACACATGGCTGCCGGTTTGGGCTCCTGAAGAGCAGGCACTGCCGCCGCTGGCGGAGATTCCGTGGATGTCCATTTTCATTAGAAACATTTCGGCGTCCGGGGTTTCCGGAAAACTTATGTTGAGTACGGTATACAAATCGGTGCCGTCGGTTACTCCATTGCATTCCAATCCGGGAAACTCGTTTTGCAAGCCTTCCAACATTCGGAGTTTGAGGCTACGTATGCGGGCAGCATGTTGGTCCATACCTTCCACGGCCAAGCATAGGGCTTTGGCCAGCCCGGCTATGCCGTAAAGGTTCTCGGTTCCGGCGCGCAAATTGCGTTCCTGGGCGCCTCCGGTAATGAAAGGGGCAAGTTTTACACGGTCGTGGTCGATGTACAAAAATCCCACTCCTTTGGGGCCGTGCAGTTTGTGTGCGGAGCAGGTGACCATATCTACCGGCATGGATTTTAGGTCAAAAGGGAAGTGCCCCATGGTTTGGACGGTATCGGAATGAAACAAGGCCCCGTATTTGCGGCAAAGCTGCCCTACCTCGTGGAGGTCAATGGTGGTGCCGATTTCGTTGTTGGCGTGCATGAGCGAAACCAAAGCATTCTTGGATTGGGCAAGGCAATTTTCCAAATGTTCCATGTTGAGCCGCCCAAGGCGGTCGTGTGGAATCCAATCAGCCTTAACTTTTCCTTCGGCTTCGAGGGCTTCAATGGTATGGGTTACCGCATGGTGTTCAATAGGCGAGCTAATGATATGTTGAATTCCCATGACTTCTACGGTTTTGCGCAGGGCCATATTGTCGGCTTCGGTACCGCCGGAGGTAAAGCATATTTCGGCGGGTGCGGCGCCCACCAGTTCTGCCACTTGTCTTCTTGCCTTTTCAAGGTAGGCTCTGGCCTGGCGTCCATGGCCGTGAATGGAAGAAGGATTCCCAAAACAATCCCTCATGATGGTTTGCATTTCCTGAATCACCTCTTCGGCCATGCAGGTGGTTGCGGCATTGTCTAAATAAATGCGGTTCATAGCTTACTGGGACTAAGTTGTTGAATTTGCTCCAGAATTTCCTCGGCCAGGGCATTGGCCATTTCTTGGTTTGGTGCTTCGGTATAGATTCTAAGAATGGGCTCGGTATTGGACTTGCGGACGTGCACCCAGGCATTTCCATGGTTTATCCAAAGTCCGTCGATGGTTTGTATGTCTTCTTGGGCATATTGCCGGGTGAGTTGTTGAAGTACTTCGTCGGCCGGGGCTTTTCCTTCCAGATTCACTTTGCGTTTGCTCATGGCATAGGCCGGATATTTTGCCCTGATTTGGGTTGGTTTTAATCCGGTTTCGGCCATGAAACTAAGGAAAAGCGCCACGCCAATCAGGGCGTCCCGGCCGTAGTGCAAATCCGGAAAAATAAGGCCTCCATTTCCTTCGCCGCCAAGTACAGCGCCCACT
This sequence comes from Flavobacteriales bacterium, assembly GCA_018401695.1. Classification (GTDB taxonomy): domain Bacteria; phylum Bacteroidota; class Bacteroidia; order CAIKAF01; family CAIKAF01; genus CAIKAF01. The sequence goes on from JAGYKD010000001.1 coordinate 165,105, forward strand.
TCTTTCATTTTTTGCACCACATGGACTTCGCCAACGGCAGAGGTAAAGCGTTCGCAACCGTGCCATGCGGCTACGTCGGCCAAAGCGCGCGAAGAAGACAAGTTAGACACCACAGGACCGGGGCGCTTAGCCAGGAGGTAATCTGCGATAGCCACCAGGGTATATTCTTCACCGAAGAAGCTGCCGTCTTCGCAAACAATGGCCAGTCGATCCACATCAGGGTCGACCACAAAACCTACATCGGCGCCGCTTTCTTTTACTTGTCGGCAATAGCCTTGGAGGTGTTCGGGAAGCGGTTCGGGGTTGTGTGGGAAGCGTCCGGTGGGTGTACCGTAGGGGTTATGGATTTGATTTACGCCTAAAGCTTTTAGCAAAATGGGCAAGGCTACGCCTCCGGAGGAGTGGACCCCATTTATGGAGACGGAAAAATTGGCTGCGGCAATGGATTCTTGAAGGACGAAAGGATGCTGTACAATTTGGTCTACATGTTCGACGATAAAGGCATCGGCCAAACGCACGCTACCTAACTGAGATACTTGGACATAGGGATTTCCGCCTTGCTGCACCAATTCCATAAGGGCTTGGCCATCGGATGCGGAGAGGAACTCGCCTTTTTCGTTGAGCAGTTTTAGGGCATTCCATTCTACGGGATTGTGGCTGGCGGTTAAGATAATACCACCTTGGGCTTTGTAAGCGGGCACGGCCATTTCTACGGTGGGTGTTGTGGAGAGCCCCAGATCGGTAACTTGGATTCCACAAAAGGCCAGGGTATGCGCCACAATATTGGCCAGAGATGGACCGGAAGGCCGGGCATCTCTTCCCAAAAGGACATGAATATTTTGGTTGGGATAGCGCTTGGTAAGCCATTGGGCGTATCCGGTAGCAAACTTCACCATGTCCGGAGGCGTTAGATTTTGGCCCGGCACACCACCAATGGTGCCCCGAATACCCGAAACCGATTGTATTAAGGTCATAGAAACCGCTTTTGGGCAAAGATAGCCAAAACGGATAGTATGCCTTGGAATCCGTACCTTTGTACTGACTTTTCATTATATGCAAGAATCCGAAGAGCAGAGTTACAACCTCCAACTTATCCAGTCCTTTGAAGATGGGCTAAATTCCGGCGAGATGCGCTACTTTGATTCGGAAGAATTTGAAGAAATCACCTCCTATTATTTGGCTATTGAGGACACCGAAAATGCGCGGGAGGCTATTTCACATGGTTTAGACCAGCATCCCAAGCATTCAGATTTGCTACTAATGAACAGCAGGGTTTTGCTTCATGAGGGAAAAATGAATCAGGCGCTGAACCAGCTTGATGAGCTATTGTTGGAGCAGCAAGAAAACGATGAGCTATGGGCATTAAAAGCGGAGGTGTATTCTGAATTGTTGGAACACGACTTGGCCATTTTGTATTACCAAAAAGCATTGGAAGTCTGTGATCCGGACAGTAGGGCTTACTACCAAGTAGAGATGGCGCATGAGCAAATTTTAAAAAACGATGCAGATGCAGCCCGTCGTACGCTTAAAATGTGCCTTAGGTCTTACCCTGACTATGAACCTGCCTACACCTCGCTTTTTGTTTTGGCCAATGCCAACGACGAATTGCAAGATGTATTAACCTATTTTAGAAGGCTCACCGACAAGAATCCGTACAATAAATTGGCTTGGTATAGCATGGGCTTATGCTACAAACAGTTGGACTTGCACGAGGAATCGGTGCACTGTTTTGATTTGGTGCTAACCATAGATGAGGGTTTTTATGAGGTGTACATGGATTTGGCGTATGCTTACATGGCCATGGAATGGTGGAGCAAAGCCCTTGAAGCTTTAAAGGCTGCCCGAAAAAGCTATAACGACCCAACACACCTACTCTATTTAAGGGCAGAATGCTATTTCCACCAGGAGCGGTTTAATAAATCCTTGTTTTGCTTCCGAAAAGTGGCTCATTACTTACCTGACCATGCCGAAGCCTGGTTTGGCATTGGTTTGTGTTTGCACGAAATGGGGCACTCAAAAGAAGGCTTAGCCCACCTGAACCATGCCTTAAGTCTGGATTCTGAAAGTTTTGACATGCGACTTGGCAAAGCCAATATGCTCAAAGAAATGGGTGAATTCGGAGAAGCGGAGAATGTGTATATTCGACTTTTAGAAAGCCATCCCGACCATTGGGAATTGTTCTTTGACCAATCCGATTTGTATGTTCGGATGGATGATTTTGGCATGGCAGCTTCTTCGTTAATGGAGTCGCTGAAAATTGAGCCAAATTCTGCGGAAATCCTGTACCGGCTTGCAGCCATTCAATGGCGTAGAGGCCTAAAAGAAGATGCCGCCTCCGCTCTAAATCAGGCCTTGCTCATCGATTATGCAGGGCATAAGGATATGTTGGATTATTTACCCGACCTAGAACAAGACCCCTTTATTATCGACATTATTGAAACCCATAAATCCCATGGAAATTAAGCTCCCTTTTGTTCCCGAACGAAGCCAAAAGCCCAGAAACCATGGTCTTAATATGGTCATGGACAAAGGCCTTAGCCTTAGACAGGTAGAAGACCTGTTGGAAACTTCCCACGCCCTTATTGATTTTGTAAAACTTGGCTTTGGTACTTCATTTGTCTATCCAAAAATCAAAGAGAAACTTCAATTGTATACCGCTGCCGGTATAAGGCCTTATTTGGGCGGCACCCTATTCGAAGCCTTTGTAATCCGCAACAAAGTAGAAGATTACCTTCGGCTTATGGACGCATGGGACTTGGATGTGGTGGAGGTTTCGGATGGCTCGCTTCGCATTGCACCCGACCTAAAGTGTGAACTTATTCATGCGTTGTCAAAAAGAGCCTTAGTGCTTTCTGAGGTAGGCTCCAAAGAAGAAGGCATTTTGATTGCTCCCAACAAGTGGAAGCAAATGATGCAAGATGAGCTTTCTGCCGGAGCGTGGAAGGTAATTGCCGAAGCGAGAGAAAGCGGCACCGTAGGCATTTACAGGCCTTCAGGAAAAGCACATACCCAATTGATCAATAAAATTTTAGGGGTAATTGAAGCCGAAAACATCATTTGGGAGGCCCCTCAAAAGCCGCAGCAGGTGTTTTGGATAAAACTGCTGGGTGCCAACGTGAACTTGGGCAATATTGCCCCGGAAGAAGTTATTCCTTTAGAAACCCTTAGACAAGGATTAAGAGGCGATACGTTTTTCCATTTTTTACCCAAAGATTTGGCAGAAAACGAAGTGCAAAGCCTAAACATTCCAGATACTTCCAATTACCTTAAGAAAACGTCCAATGAAGGAGTTAAGCGTAACCGAACTAAAACAAATGCAGGATAAAGGCGAGGCCTTTGCCCTAATTGACGTTAGAGAACCTTACGAAGCCGAAATTTGCCACATCAATGGCACCCTAATTCCTATGGGAGAAGTTTTGGATAGACTTAGCGAAATCCCAAAAGAGGGAAAAGTGGTGATGCACTGCCGCTCCGGTGGGCGCTCAGGTACCGTAATTCAGGTACTTGAAGAGGAGCATGGCTACACCAATCTCTTCAACCTTACCGGAGGAATTTTGGCTTGGTCGGCACACATTGACCCAAGCCTACCTTCCTACTAATTATTAGCAAATCAGCCTATGAAGGTTTTCGGCACGCTTACTATTTTGCTGAAAGGTATGGCTATGGGTGCCGCAGATGTGGTCCCCGGGGTTTCAGGTGGAACCATTGCCTTTATTACCGGCATTTACGAGCGTTTATTGAATGCCATTAAAAGCATAAATCCTTCTCTTTTAGGAACCCTTAGGTCCAAAGGAATTGCCACTGCTTGGAAACAGGCCGATGCCGGATTTTTGCTGACCCTGCTCACCGGAATTGCCATTAGTTTGGGGAGTTTGGCACGATTGCTCACCTACCTGCTCGAAAACCACCCCATTCCCATCTGGTCTTTTTTCTTTGGACTGGTGTTGGCCTCCGTTTGGGTGGTGCAAAAACAAAGAAAAACCAAGCATTGGAACCAGATTCCGGTACTCCTGGTGGGCGCAGGTCTTGCCTTTTGGATTACCATGGCCGTGCCTGCCGAAACACCCGAAGCGCTTTGGTTTGTTTTTTTATCCGGTGCTATAGCCATCTGCGCTATGATTTTACCCGGAATTTCAGGTTCGTTTATTCTACTGATTTTAGGAAAGTATGCCTTTATTATGCAGGCATTTAAAAACTTAGACTTAATTACCCTGACTGTTTTTGCCCTGGGCTGCCTTACCGGGCTTCTTAGCTTTGTTCGCCTTGTTTCTTTCTTCTTTAAAAAATACCACGATTTCACGGTAGTTTTACTTACAGGCTTTATGCTGGGTTCGCTACCTAAAATTTGGCCCTGGCGGGTGCCTACGCTTATTTTGGAAACGGCCAAAGGACCAAAGGTTATTCAGGAAAGTGCTGTTCTGCCTCAAGAGTTTGTACAACAAACGCAGCAAAACCCGGAACTGACCTGGGCTGTATTTGGTTTAGTGGCCGGCATGCTCTTGGTAGTATTGCTGGATTTTGCCCCTAAACCAAAAACGCAAGAATGATTTGCTACGGACTCATCGGCTACCCAATTGCACACTCCAAAAGCCCGGAGCTATTTGAGCAGATGTTCCAAAAGTTTGACTTAAAAGGCCGAGAATACAGGCTGTTTCCGCTTCAAGACCCCTCCAAAATTTATGCGCTTGCCCAAGACCAAACCTTAAAAGGCCTCAACGTTACTATTCCTTGGAAATCCTCTATTATTCATTATTTAGACGATATCGACGAGAAAGCCAAAGCCATAGGTGCGGTCAATTGCATTTCCATTGAACATACTTCCCGCGGGCCTCGGCTTAAGGGATACAATACCGATTTTATGGGCTTTTGGGAGGACTTAAGCGCTTGGGGGCTGCCGTCCCAGCCCAAAGCACTAGTCTTAGGCAATGGAGGCGCATCCAAGGCCGTAACTTTTGCGCTGGAATGGGCAGACATTCCTTACCAAGTCTTAGCCCGTACCCCCCGAAATTCAATGGAACAGAACTGGGCAAATGCACCATTGACCACGTGGAGGGAAGCCAACCTCCTTGTGCACACCACTCCTGTCGGCATGACGGGTATCCGGGACCAAATGCCCTTTGTTCCAAAACACGGCTTAGAGCACAAACCCCAGGTGTACGATTTGGTGTATTCCCCTTTGGAAACCACTTTAATGCAAAAAGCTAAAGCCCAAGGTTGTAAAGTAAAAAATGGCCTTGGTATGCTCCAAAGGCAAGCTGAGCTTGCCTTGGAGCTTTGGGAAAGCGATTTGGCTAAGGCGCCCCAATGGCCATAAAACTAAAGGCTCTATCCTCTGGCAAACCGCTTTCATCATAGGTTTCTATCCGAAGTTGGCTTGAATCTGCGGCGGCCAGTTGCACCGGACTGGTGGCATAATTCATGGCTCCACTTGCCTCAAAGGCTTGCGAAACTAGGGCCACCGGAATATCGGCGAAAGCTTGACTAAACCGGATGGTATAGACTCCTATGCCGGTTTTTTGCACCTCAAACCCACCTCCTTTGAGGGGCATTCCGTCGCCCCCTACATGACCACGAATTAGGCGTTCGGCCACCATTTGGTTTTGAACAGGCACGGCCACTTGAGTAGCTGGAACCTGTACGAGCCAGGATTGATAAGCACCTTGAGGTTGCACCGGCCCAAAAGAGTAGCCCGAAAACAAGCATTGCAGGTAGCCGGTTTGCCAGCCATCGCCTCCCAAATCCCAGGCTTCTAATAAGTAAGGTCCGGGAGACAAGGCAAGGGACTGCTGAAAAGCCAGGTGTTGACTGGGGCCGCCACCCCCCGAAGCTACCGTTTGGCCTTGGGCATTCTTAAGCGACCATTGGTTTTGATGACCTTGAGGGCCATACCAGACTTGAACCATGGTTGAGGTGGTTGCGGCTTGTTGCCATTGATAGCCGGCATCCAAGGTAAGTAGACCCGATCCTCCGGGCACCAATCGTCCTTGGGCATCCGCCGCCACATGTTGCAAGCCTCCTCCGGCCAAAACTCCACTTTGCAAATAGCCGCTGGCATGAAACTCTCCACTGGAAGGGTGCAACACAATACGTTGATTCCCAGAAAGAGGAAGCCATTCGATGGGACTTTCGGCCTGCCAAGCCAGGTTAGTTCCGTTGGACTGCACCGAATGAAGCAAAGGGCCTGGCAGCCGCAAGGTGTCTCTAAGCCAGGTTTGACCTGCCACTTCCAAGGCACAGCCGGGTTGAAGCACACCTATACCGGTGTTGCCCTGGACCAATAAGCCATTGGGAGGCGCTTCAATTTCCCCGGCATAGGAATGGCCTATAGCCACATTGCCTTGGATGTCGAACCTGTTGATGGGCCTAAAATCGGCGAAGCCAATTCCGGCCGCGTGTTGGGGGTGGAGGACATGAATCGGTAAGCAGCATAAAGCTGCAATCCAGGTTTTCATGTCGTTTTGAATTTGACCTAAAGGTATAAAAAAAAACACTAAAGAAAAAACAAATTCGCATTCTAGGTTTATTAAATATTTCTACAATAGAATATCAGAACCCGATTTGTAGCAAAACCTAACTTTACTCGCCTACTCTAGCTCCTTTTGCCACCAATTGCCCTTAGAAAGCCCTACTTTTGCCCTATGAAAGCACTGTTGGTTTCCCTGCTCTGCATTGGCATCTTTGGATCTTCTCCCGATTCAGACGATGGTTTCGGCCCCGAAAAACTGCTAAGAACCCCCGACAGCCTTAGGGTACAAACAATCCAAGACAGCTTAATTGCCTTACACTTGGAAACAGATGAGCCCCGCCCCTTGATTCAATGGCTGCAATGGGAAATTGTGCAAAACCGAAGTTCCTCAGCACATCAGGTACTCCAAAGCTTATTGCCTCGCCAAGACGTTCAAGCGATGGATCACTTCCATGCCGCCATGGCCTGGGCGCTTCAAAAGCAAGAAAAGTATAAAAAAGCACTCCTCTATGCCCAAAAGACCCTGGCCCTTAATCCCCAATGGTGCTCCGGTACCGGAGAATTTTGGGTGAAATACCTTAAAGCTCGCGCCAATCCCTTGCAATCCCCGCATACCTTTTTAGACCTAAATACGGAAGTAAACCTTAGGCATAAAAAGGAAACCCAAGGCAACCCGGGCCAGGTTCAGGCCTGGGAAAAACTGCGCAGGGAGCTCTCCGACTTTTTGAAACACCAAGGCTTTTTGCTGTCCTCGAACGACCCTTGGCTTGCCCAACTTTGCCTGGATTTGGGCGACCTGTATTATTTGACCGAAGAAACAGACTCCGCAAAACTATGGTGGAAGAAAGCCCAGGTCCTAAACCCCGCTTTGGCATCAAACATTCAGGACCGAAAATCCGTTTTACGCAGTAGTATCCTGCAGTATTTCACTTGGTGGAAAATCTTAATTGGCCTTTTAGTTCTTGGTGGTCTTGCTTGGTGGCTATCGCTCAGTGCCTCCATCAAAAAAACCGGAAAATGAGGGTAGTATTGCTATGAAATTTAAACTAGAATCGGCGTACAAGCCTTTGGGAGATCAGCCCATGGCTATTGCTGAAATAACCCAAGGAATTAAGTCCAAAATCCCTTTTCAAACGCTCTTGGGAGCTACCGGAACCGGTAAAACCTTTACCATGGCCAATGTGGTGGAACAGGTGCAAAAACCCACCTTGGTGTTGAGCCACAACAAAACCCTAGCGGCGCAGCTGTATGGAGAATTCCGGCAATTCTTTCCGCAAAATGCCGTAGAATACTTTGTGTCCTACTACGACTATTACCAACCGGAAGCCTATATCCCGACCAGCGATACCTATATTGAAAAGGACCTGAGCATCAACGATGAAATCGAAAAGCTCCGCCTTTCGACCACCTCGGCCCTTTTGTCCGGCAGAAGAGATGTTTTGGTCGTGGCATCCGTGTCCTGCATTTACGGCATGGGAAATCCTGAGGATTTTTATGCCCAAACCATTCGCATTAAGGTTGGAGACCACATCAGCCGCAATAAATTTTTGCACCAACTTATTGAAGGCCTATACTTTAGAACCGAACAGGAGTTCAAAAGAGGCACCTTTCGGGTCATTGGCGATACGGTAGACGTCTTTTTGGCCTACGCAGAAAACGCGGTACGGATTTATTTCTGGGGCGATGAAATTGAGGCCATAGAACTTATTGATCCAATAACCGGCCAAGCCTTGGACAAAATGGATCTGTTTAGCATCAATCCGGCCAACCTTTTTGTAACCACGCGCGAGCGCATCAAAGGCGCGACCTACAAAATTCAAGACGACCTGGTGGCTCAAATGGAGTTTTTTAAAGAAACCGGCAAGCCGCTCGAAGCCAAACGCCTGGAGCAACGGGTAGAATATGACCTCGAAATGATTCGTGAGCTGGGTTATTGCTCCGGCATCGAAAACTACAGCCGCTATTTTGACGGCAGAAAACCCGGTACGCGCCCCTTTTGCCTGTTGGATTATTTCCCCGACGATTGGTTGCTCATCATTGATGAAAGCCACGTAACCATTCCTCAAATCCGTGCCATGTATAACGGCGACCGCATGCGCAAAACCAATTTGGTGGAATATGGATTCCGCCTTCCGGCAGCTCTTGACAACCGCCCCCTAAAATTTGAGGAATTCGAAGGACTCATAAACCAAGCCGTATATGTAAGCGCAACTCCCGGCGACTACGAACTCGAAAAGTCCGAGGGTCTTTATGCCGAGCAAATCATTCGACCCACCGGTTTGCTCGATCCCCTCATTGAAGTGAGGCCCACCAAAAACCAAATCGATGACTTAATCGAAGAAATTAGCCTGCGGGCCGAACGCGATGAACGGGTACTGATAACCACCCTTACCAAGCGCATGGCCGAAGAGCTCCACAAATATTTCCAAAGGTTGCACATCCGCTGCCGCTACATTCACTCCGAAGTGGACACCTTAGAACGCGTGGAAATTCTAAGGGAATTAAGGCTGGGCATCTTTGACGTGCTTATTGGCGTGAACCTGCTGCGCGAAGGATTAGACCTCCCCGAAGTGTCTTTGGTCGCCATTTTGGATGCCGACAAAGAAGGCTTCCTCCGTAATCAACGATCTCTTATTCAAACCATTGGACGCGCTGCCCGAAACGTTAACGGCACCGTAATTATGTATGCCGACCGGGAAACCGTTTCTATGCAAAAGGCCATGGAGGAAACCGAAAGACGTCGGGAAAAACAGGTGGCCTACAACTTAAAACACAACATGAAACCAACGCCCCTGGTGCGCGACCGCGAAGCCATTCTCCGCAGCACTTCCATGGGTGGGAAAAGTAAAAAATACGAAGATTATAAGCAGCCGGAAGAAAGTGCGCTGGTTGCCGAACCCAACTTGGACTATGCAGGCCCTGAGGCCCTAAACAAACGCATAGAACAGGTCCGCCGGCAAATGGAAAAAGCCGCGAAAGCCTTGGATTTCATTGAGGCAGCACGGCTTAGAGACTTACTCTTTGAATTGCAGGCCAAAAAATAAGGGTTTATTGGTTTGGGCGGCTTTACAGGCCCTCCCTTCAAGTCCTCAGAGCCAAGCCCTGTGGGGCTAAAGCCTGCGTGGGCTTCCTTCGTCAGCCTACACCGCTCAAGCCCCACAGGGCTTGGCTCCTCCGGGCTTTTCGTGCCGGTCCCTGCCGCAGATGGTCTATTCTAAACAATCATCAATTCCATTTAAGGCCGAGGCAAAACGTGCCTCTCCCTCCCCGCTCACCAAGGCAAATGGCTTTCTCGTAGCTTGGTAGCTGGCTGTATAATACTCCAAGCGCTCCCACCGTCCATCAGGACCTTCCCTTAAGGGGTCTGCTTCCCATGGAAGGTCAGGAATGCAAATCAACGCCAAGTCCCAGGGCTCTAAAGACCAAAATTCCTCTAAAAAATCCAAGCGCTTTCCATAGGCCAGTTTGGCCCAAAGCATGCCATTAAATCCATCGGTGTCCCAAACCACCCAACCCGAAAAGTCTAAAGAGGCCTTCCAAGCCTGCACTTGGTTTCGGTATAGGGTTTCCAATTCCTCCCAGGCCAAAGGCAAGGCCTTTCCCTCCATAAAATCCCGTGCCAACTCAGGAACATAGGCAGCCCTTAAATGCTGAGCCAAGGCTTGCGCCAAAGTAGATTTGCCTGTACTTTCGGGGCCGGCCACCACCAAAACCTTAGTTTGCTTTTTTTCCATCCTTTTCCCAGCGCATCCATGCAAAAATGGCCAAAGCCGTCAACAACAAAAAATGCAGGGCCGCCAAAGGCCAATCTTTATAGGCATACATAGCCGCCATCACCAAGTCTACGGGCACAAAAATAGCCCAACCCAATTTTTGTTTTTTGGCCAACAAATAGGTGCCGGCAAAGGCATAAAAGGTGGTCATACCATCCAGCAAGGGAAGACTAGCTGTGGGAATCATAGCTACCAGCCAACCAACCAATAAGCCCAAAGGAGCGGGCAAGACCCACCAAAGGAATACCTGAGTCCTGGGAAGCTTTGGCACTTTAAAGGTGTTTTGCTCCGGTTGTTTCCAACTCCACAAACCATAGAAGGCGGCCAAAACGTAAAAAACGTTTAATACAACGTCTAAGTAATACCCCGAAAGCCAGGCCATAATTACGTAAAGGGCCGAAGATACCATGCCAAACCACCAACTTATGGAATATCCGAGACCGGCCAAAAGGGTAAAGCCCAAGCCTAAGATAACGGCTGTAGGCTCCAGAGCATCGAACCAGGCCATCATAGCCAGCTGCGTGGGCTTAATCCTTCAAAAATATGGGACATGTGGTTTGGATTTTCCTCCAAAGCCTGACCAATAACCACCAAATCGGCGCCGGCTTGCCAGGCTTCTTGCACCTGATGGGGACTTCGAATGCCTCCTCCTACCCAAAGGGGGCCTAAGTTTAGGGATTTTATGGCTTGAATTACATTGGGCGGAACCGGGTTTAGGGCTCCGGAACCTGCATCCAAATAATGCAGTTTCATGCCCATATAATGTGCGGCCAAGGCAGTTGCTGCGGCAATTCCGGGTTTATCGGCAGGAATGGGCAAGGTTTGAGAAACATAATGGGCGGTGGTAATTTTGCCCCCATCCACCAGTTGGTAGGCGGTGGCAATGGTTTCCAAACCGGTTTGCCGCACTTTAGGGGCCGCTTGCACTTGTTGCCCTATAAGGAACTCCGGATTTCGGCCACTTACCAGGCACAAAAACAAAAGGGCATCGGCCTCTTGAAGGACGGGGTTGCCGGGGCCGGGAAACAGCACCACAGGCAATGCACTTAGGGCTCGAATTTCGGCTATGATTTGTTGACCGGAGCGGCCGCTTTCTTGCATACTGGTGCCTAATAAAACAAGGCTACAGCCAAAGCGTTCTGCAGAAGCAAGCAAACCCTCCCATTGCGTTTGAGGAGCTTTGTCGGGATCCAGCAAAAGCGCCCAGGTTTTGGTTTCGCTTTTGTGGCCTTCCCAAATGTATGACCAGATGCTGCTGTGCATAATGAATGGCTCGAAGGTACGGCTTTTGCCGTATTTGTGCTTCTGTTTTTGGAGGCTGCTTTTTTGTTGGAACGAGGGTCTGCGCCCCGGGTGAGCCGGAAACCCCGGAAGCCGGAGACCATCTGTGGCTTGGCGGGTGGAGGCCCGACCCAAGAAGGGCCCCCGCAGCGCTTAGCCACAGAAGGTCTGCGGATGAGGAGTTGCAGGGGAGGCCGGAAAAGGCGCCCAAGTTTAAACCTCCATTAATCGATCGCTGTCAAAATAGTGCATTCCCGGGCTAAGGGGCAGGTGCACAAGCCGCAACATGCGCTCAAAATCAGCGTTATGCGCCACAAAGTCAATTTTTGAAACATCGACGAGGGCTACGGGTAGGTTTTTAAGGGAACGGAGCAATTCAAAATATCCGGATTGAATGTTTTGCAGATAGTCCTCCTGAATTTCTTGTTCGTAGGGCCGTCCGCGATGTCGGATATTTTGCAGCAGCCGCTCGCGGTCGCTGTGCAGGTAAATGAGTTTATCGGGGAGGGGAAGGCTATCGCGAATGATTTTAAACAGCCGTCCAAACAGTTCAAATTCGGGTTGATCGAGGGTAATTTGCGCAAAAATGAGCGATTTTAGCACAAAATAATCGGCGACAATGCCCTGCTGAAACAAATCGGGTTTGCCCAACTCGTCTTTTAATTGCTGGTAGCGCTCGGCGAGGAAGGAGAGCTCCAAAGGAAAAGCATACTTTTTTCGGTCCTTGTAAAATCCCGGTAAAAAGGGGTTGTCCGAAAACTGTTCGAGCACCAGTTTGGAGCTGAAGTGCTGAGAAAGCATGGTGGCCAAGGTGGTTTTGCCGGCACCGATATTACCTTCGATTACGAGGTATCTCCAGGGGTTTTCGGTTTGCCTTAATCCATCCATCGCTCTACGGTTGACATGTCGGGAGAAAGCTCCTTGAGCTCGTGCAATTGCTTTTGCAGCAAGGGGTGCACAAAATTGGGGAGGATATCTACCAACGGGAACAGCACAAAATTGCGCAAATGAAGCCGCGGATGGGGCAATTGAAGATCTTTTTTATTCACAATTTCTTCACCCAAAAACAACAAATCCAAATCGAGCTTGCGGTCGGCGTAGCCCCGGCTTTGGTCGGGTTTTCCGCTCAGTTGCTCCAAACGCTGCATATTTTGCAACAAAGATTCGGGGCTAGAGCTGTAGGGAAATACCAAAATACGGTTTAGAAAATCGTTGGCACTCAGGTAGCCCCAGGGCGGACTTCGATACCAAGGACTAGCCAAACAATAGCCGGTGGCGGACCAAACGCAAGCGGCAGCTAAGGCTCGGCCAAACCAATAGGGCGTTTGAGGCTGATTTCCTCCCAGCTGAATGCATGCCAATGGATCCATGGCCGAAAAGTACAAAACTCCGTTCTACAAGCCCTTCCAACTTATGAAGGATTCTTTTGTTATAAAGCGTATGCAATGGACATTTAGTAGCCCTTGGTTTAGGGCCTCTTTTCAGGAGGTAGTAAAAGGCTTTGATGAGCAGTTATTTTCGGCACTAAACCCCAAGTGGATGCCCATGAAAGTACTTCGGTTTGACGGTTGTGCGCCGGGCGATAAAGTGCAATTGGCCATTGGCCTTCCGCCTTTAAGCATGGCTTGGACCAGCGAAATTACAGAAGCCAAACACGATGCTAGCTGTTGGTGGTTTGTAGACGAAGGCACGGCCTTACCTTTTTTCCTAAGCCATTGGAAACATACCCACCGGGTGGAAAGCCGGGAGGGAGAATGCCGGGTAATAGACCATATTGAATTTGAATTCAGCAGCCCCATGTACAAGCTGTTGCTGCCTTTGATGCGTAAGCAATTCGGCTACCGCGAAAAGGTATATCCGGCTTATTTTACTCCATAATAGGACTTGTACCAGCGGATAAACTGCTCTACTCCGGTTTGGATGGAAGTACTTGGTTTGTATCCATACTCGGTGATAAGTTCGGTTACATCGGCATAAGAAGTAAGCACATCGCCGGGTTGCAGTGGCATAGGATTAATTTCGGCTTTTTTGCCCAATTGCTTTTCGATTTCATGCACGTAGTCCATGAGGTTTACCGGGCTGCTGTGTCCAATATTGAGTACCCTAAACGGTGCCGAAGAAATATCGGGCTGCGGATGCAAAGGGTTAAATGAGGGGTCGGGCTGCGCCGGTTTGTCCATGACAGCCTCAATACCTTTCACAATATCGTCGATGTAGGTAAAATCCCTCCGCATGTTGCCGTGGTTGTACACATCAATGGGTCTGCCTTCAATAATGGCTTTGGTAAACAAAAAGAGGGCCATATCGGGTCTGCCCCAAGGCCCGTATACCGTAAAGAAACGAAGACCGGTGGTGGGAATACAAAACAGGTGGCTGTAGGCATGCGCCATAAGTTCGTTGCTTCGTTTGGTAGCCGCATAAAGCGATACCGGATGCACGGTGCTGTGTTGGGTAGAAAAAGGGATTTCGCCATTGAGCCCATAGACCGAACTGGAGCTGGCATAGACAAAATGCTCGGGTTCGATTTTGCGCATGCCCTCAAGCATATTCAAGAATGCCTCTAAATTGGCATGTAAATAGGCTTCCGGATGGGTTAAGGAGTAACGTACCCCTGCTTGGGCAGCCAAATGCACCACCACATCGGGCTTTTCTTTTTCCAACAGCTCAAACAGGGCCTCTTTATGGCATAAATCCAGTTTCCAAAACCGGAAAGGATAGCGGCTGCTTTGAAGTGGTCCGGGGTCGTTTAATTCTGCTTTATCTAAGCCCAACTGCTCCAATCGACCTGCTTTGAGCTCGGGGTCATAATAGTCGTTAAGAACGTCAATACCCAATACTTCGCCCCGGCCATTATCCAAAAGGTGTTTAGCCAAGTGAAAACCAATAAAGCCGCCCGTTCCGGTAATAAGGATTTTTTTCACCTTTGTACATGCATGTTTGTGCCAAAAATAGAAAATACAGTTAAGGACGGATGGTATTGTTGAAAGTTCTACGCATTCATCAATGGACCAAAAACCTGTTTTTGTTCCTACCCCTGTTTTTTGCCGGGGCCTTTTTGGAATGGAACCCCCTACTGAGCTGTATACTAGGTTTTGTGCTGTTTAGCTTAACGGCCTCTGCAGTTTACATTATTAATGATATCCGCGACGTAGAGGAAGACAGGCTTCACCCCGAAAAAAAACACAGACCTTTTGCCAGTGGAGCTTGGTCTATGCGCAGTGGTCAAGTATTGGCGGCCCTGCTTGTTGGAGGTTCTTTTGCTGTGGCCTATTGGCTTCAGCCCAATTTTTTATGGGTGCTTTTGGCCTATTTCGCCATTAATTTGGCCTATAGCGCCGGGCTTAAAAAAGTAGCTTTACTCGATATTACCATGATTGCCACCGGCTTTGTCTTACGCGTAGTGGCCGGTGGTGTACTGGCTGTGCTGCCGATTTCTTCTTGGATTATTATAATGACCTTTTTGCTGGCTCTTTTTCTGGGACTGGCCAAACGCCGCGACGATTTGCTCATTCTGCGTGACTCCGGAAAAAAATTGCGGCAATCCTTAGACGGCTATAACCTGCCCTTTATTCAATCTGCCATGGTGCTCATGGCCGGGGTGGTTATGGTAAGCTATATTATGTACACCATGAGCCCCGAAGTTATTGCTCGTATGGGCTCGGACAAACTCTACATTACAGGACTGTTTGTGCTCATAGGTTTGCTTCGGTATTTGCAACTCACCTTGGTTTTTGAAAAGTCGGGCAACCCGTCTAAAATTTTATTGAAAGACCGGGGTATTCAACTCAGCTTGCTGCTTTGGGTGCTGAGTTTTGTGGTGTTGCTCTACGCAGATAGCATTGTTTTGCCATGAGTCCTTTTAAACAGTCCATAAGCAATTGGGGAAATTACCCCCTTACCGAATCTTTGGTTTATCAAGGAAAAGAGAGGCCGGCTTCCGGTCCCTATATTGCTCGTGGCATGGGACGCTGCTACGGAGACTCGGCCTCGCAAGCCCAGATTTGGTCGAGCCGTGCCAACCGCTGTATGTTGGATTTTGATTCAAACACAGGAGTCCTAACTGCCGAAGCCGGACTTACCTTGGACGAGATTTTACAAACTTTTGTGCCCAGAGCTTGGTTTCTACCGGTTACGCCGGGCACCAAATTTGTGAGCCTGGGAGGAGCTTTTGCCAGCGATATTCACGGCAAAAACCACCATGGAAACGGTTGTTTTTCGGACCATGTTTTGTGGATTGATTTAGAAAATGCCGAAGGCGAGGTGCTGCGGTGCAGCCGCGAAAAAAACCAAGAACTTTTTGAGCTCACCGCCGGAGGTATGGGACTCACAGGCATTATTCTTCGGGTAGCACTCCAACTGCATCCAATTGAAACCGCCTACATAAAACAACGCAGCATTCGTTGCCGAAATCTGCAAGAAACCTTAGAGCAAATCCTTGCGCACCAACATTGGACCCATTCGGTGGCCTGGATCGACTGCCTGGCACCCGGCAAAGCTATGGGCCGATCTATCCTTTTGCTGGGCGAACATGCCAAAGCAAACGAACTGCCTGAGAAATACCAAAACCAAGCCCTTAAACCCCACAGCACTCAACAAAAAAACTTCCCCTTTTTTCTACCCGGCTTTGCCCTAAATTCATTCTCGGTAAAAACATTTAATTTCCTGTATTACCACAAACACCTTCCCAAACAAAAGGAACAGTTGGTGCATTACGAACCTTTCTTTTATCCATTGGATGCCATTGGCCACTGGAACCGCATTTATGGAAAACGGGGATTTACCCAATACCAATTTGTATTGCCTCCCGACCAAGTCGATGGCTTGATTAAAATTATTGAAACCATACGTGCCCATGGCATGGGCTCTTTTTTGACCGTACTCAAACTTTTTGGCCCTCAAAAAGAAAATTACTTGCGGTTCCCCAAGGAGGGCTTCACACTGGCCATGGATTTTCCCTTGAGCCCCAAACTGGAGGGTTTTCTAAGTCAATTGGATGCACTGGTGTTGAAACATGGAGGACGAGTTTACCTTACCAAGGACCTACGCATGCCTCCGGAAATGCTCATGGCTAGTTATCCTCAAGCAGAGCAATTTCGCCAAAAAATCAAAGAGATGGATTCAAAAGCCACCTTCCAAAGTTTGCAATCCCAACGCCTAGATTTGCACTTATGAAACATTGCCTCATTTTGGGAGCGCACTCAGATGTTGCCCTAGCCATTGCCCATCAACTGGCCAAAGAAGGCCATTCCCTTTGGCTTGCAGCCCGGAGGTTTCAGGATTTGGAACCTATTCAAAAGGATTTGGAAATTCGCTATGGGGTGCCTGTTGCTTGCTTTGCTTTCGATGCAGAAAAGCCGGAAAGTCACCAAGCATTTGTAGAGGCCTTGCCGGAATGCCCCGACGAGGTGTATTTGGTATTTGGGTATTTGGGACCGCATCCCGGCAGCCTGGAGCATCCCACCGATGCCCGGCGCATTGTGCAAGTGAATTTTGCGGGAGCTGTTTCTGTGCTCCAAGCCTTGGCTTTGGCCATGCAAAAACGCGGCAAAGGTGCCATAGCCGGCATTTCCTCCGTGGCGGGCGAACGCGGACGCAAGAGCAATTTCCTCTACGGCTCAGCCAAAGCCGGCCTTAGCGCCTACCTGGACGGACTAAGAAACTACGGATACCATCATGGCTTTCATGTGTGCACCGTAAAACCGGGATTTATTCGAACCGCCATGACCGCCGGCATGGATTTACCCAAACCCCTTACGGCAAGCCCGGAGCAAGTAGCCAAAGCCACCATTTCTGGACTTCGGAAGAAGAAAGGAAGGGTGTATGTATTGCCCATCTGGCGGTGGATTATGTGCCTTATCCGCAATATTCCGGACAGCATGTTCCGTAAAAAACAACTCTGAGTATGTAGAGATTGGCCAAGATCCAAATATCTCATTATCAATTATTTAAATTTTTTAATGTAGAGATTTTTGGGCCCCGGCATCTAGAAGTTTTTCTAATCTAACCGGCCTCTTACTGCTGCCCGGCTGCGCATCGGCCTATGCAGGGCAACCTGCTGCGGTGGCTTTTCCTAAGGAGCCGCCTCCTCGCCGGGCCCTGCATGGCCGCTTGCTTGCCGTGCATTCGTTTAGGCCGGGGGGCCACTTTCTGTCGTTTGGTCTTCCAATAGACTCAGAACTCAATATGCTTTGGATACCTTGGAAAAGGAATTACATCGCGGATATTGGTCATTCCGGTTACAAAAAGCAAAAAGCGTTCAAATCCCAAGCCGTAACCGCTGTGAGGAACGCTGCCAAACTTTCGGGTGTCTAAATACCACCACATTTCCTCCTCGGGAATGTGGAAATCTTTCATGCGACTTTTTAACACCTCCAAACGTTCTTCTCTTTGGGAGCCGCCTACCATTTCACCAATTCCGGGAAATAAAATGTCCATGGCGCGGACGGTTTTGTTGTCCTCTCCTAGGCGCATGTAAAAGGCCTTAATTTCCTTTGGGTAGTCGGTAAGAATCACCGGTCTTCCCACTTCTTTTTCGACCAAGAAACGTTCGTGCTCCGATTGCAAATCGGTGCCCCAGCCTTTGATGGGGTAGGTAAACTTTCCTTTTTTGTTGGGCTTGGACTGCTCCAACAGGTCAATGGCACGGGTGTAGGTCATTCGCTCAAAAGGTTGCTCTGCCACCAATTTCAAACGTTCTATCAATCCATACTTGCTTCGGTCTTCTTGCTTCTTACCGGCTTCTTCTTTGGCAAACCTTTGGTCTAAGAAATCCAAGTCTTCGGCACAATGATCGAGGGCATAACGTACCAGGTATTTTAGGTTCGCTTCGGCCAAATCCATATTGTCGTTCAGATCGGCAAAAGCCACTTCGGGTTCAATCATCCAAAACTCGGCCAGGTGGCGTGTGGTGTTGGAGTTTTCGGCCCTAAAGGTTGGACCAAAAGTATAGACTTTCCCCAGGCCTAAGGCTCCCAACTCGGCCTCCAACTGTCCGGAAACCGTTAAATGGGCGGCTTTACCAAAAAAGTCCTGAGAAAAGTCAGGGCTACCGTCGCTATGTTTAGGGGTATTCGCCATATCCAAGGTGGTTACCCGAAACATTTCACCGGCACCCTCCGCATCGCTGGCGGTTAGAATGGGCGTATGCAACCAGTAAAATCCTCGTTCGTGAAAAAACTGATGCATGGCAAAAGCCATGGCATGCCGCATGCGAAAAATGGCGCCAAAAGTTTGGGTGCGAAACCTCAAATGGGCCTTTTCTCGCAAAAACTCCAGGCTGTGGGCTTTGGGTTGCAAGGGATAAAAATCGGGGTGGTCAATATCGGCTTGGGCATCGCCCAAGACCTCAATTTCATCGGCCAAAATTTCGGACTGCTGCCCTTTTCCGGAAGAAGCTACCAACGTTCCTTTGACTTTAATGGAGGCTCCCGTAGTAATTCGGTCAAGTAGGGCCTCGTCCATGTGCTCGAAATCGACAACCACCTGCAATCCCGACAAACAGCTCCCGTCGTTGAGGTGTATAAAGCGCCTGCTTCTGAAAGTACGCACCCAACCGCCGGTTTGCACGGCCTGACCTGTTGGCTCCATGGCCAAAATACGTTTTATGGATTCCGGTAACATAGTCTGTAATTTGCTGGGCAAAGTTAGAAATTATCTATGCCGCTGCATACCACCCTTAGCGCCGGAATTCCTTGGATGGTCAAAATGTACACTCCGGGATTCGGACGTTCAAAAACCCAATCAAATTGCTGTTGAGCCTCTAAGGGCCAAACTACAGATTTCACCTCACGGCCTTGCATATCCAGGAGACGAACCAATCGCCCCTGTAGGCCTTTGCCTTTCAAATGGATTTCGCCGGTAAATGGATTGGGCCACACCCTAAGTGTTTGCACTTCTTGGTTTTCTATTTGGGAACTAGCTCCTACATATACGGCACCATTGCTGCTGGCTATTCCGGACAACAAGCCCGCCTGATTTTCGGCCCGCACCGACAAAAAGGTCCAAGTTCCCTCCGTCAATGCCATGGGCTGGTTTATGGATTGTGCCCCTGCCAAACTTTGCCAAGCTACCAGGTCGCATTGCCCGGGTACACTACCCAAGCACCATTGGTAGGCTGCCAAACCGGAGTGGGGATCGTCCGAAGCTCCCCAGGATCCGGGGCGCATTAATTGATGCAAGGTATCGACATCTGAAAATATGCCGTCCAACACGTAAGGAGGAATTGAGGGAGGCGTAAAATCCATAGGGTAGGTTAGTTCTTCCATAGGTCCCATATTCCCTGCCCCATCGGTGGCAAAAGCAAAAATTTTACCGGCAGGCAAAGCAGGATTGGGATTGGGGTTGGGCAAATGTCCCGGTGGCCAAGCTTGGGTTTGCACCCAAATCGGCTGGCTTGGATTGCGTTGAGGTCCACTCAACAGTTCTTCAAGTGCAAAAACACTATGTGCAGCTTCCATAGACACCCAAGTCTTTGAGCCCAACAAAGGGGAGTAAGCCGCCTCGCCCAACCAGGCCCCATCCAACCAAATGCGTACGGTACTGTCGGTGCTTGCCACCAACCAATGGTGGGTTTGACCGGCTTGAATGGAAGTTTGCCAGGTCATTAAAGGGCTGCAATGCCCTTGGTTGCAGCGGTCCAAACGGGCTTGTCCGTTCACATCCCAATACAAGCGCAGGCTATGATTGCGTCCGGGGCCAGAGGGGCTGTCGGCCAAAAAATAGAACAAAGCGCTTCCCTGACCTTGATAATTGTGCAAAGCCGAACGCCAAGAATAAAAGCGACCACCCGATTGCTGGGGCAAAGAAGCGCTAATTAGGGCTTGAGGAATGGTCTGTTGCTGCACCACTCGACCACTGCCCTGCTGCCAGTTTCCGGAAATTACGGACCAACCGGAATGCAAGGCACCCGGCGGCCCATCAAAAAATTCGGCCAACATACCTTTGCCGGTGTTGCCCTTATAGTCTTGGCCATCGTGGCTGGCCGCCAACCAAAACGCTTGATGCAGTCCGGAGCCCCCGGCATCTGAATCCAAAAACATTTGATTAAAATCGGCGCTTATCCACTGAGCACTTTGAGGTATTTGGGTTTGAGGTGCAATACTGTCCCCTACTTGACCATTCAGCTGTTCCCAAGCACAAGAAAACCCGGTGCGTTGGGTGGCACAATCGCTAAGAAAAAGCACATAAAGACTGTTACCGGAGGATTCTACAGGCCCCGGCAATTGTTGCCCGTCAAAGCTCCCCAACAAAGGAGCCAAGGCATCGCTCCCATCAAAAACCATTAGGTAGTCCCAGTCGCTTTCGGTATCAAAATACTGAAACGACAGGCGCACTCTTCCTGAGGGCACGGAAATGCGCCAAGCCATAAGGTCGTCGTTTGGATAGGGCCCCGAAAGGGGATAGCTCCATTGCCCTGAGGTTCCGCCAAAGTTTATGGGAGCAGGAATTTGAGCCAGGCTTCGGGCATAGCGCATCCAATTCCAATGCATGCCGGGGTCGGTATGCGTTTGATTGGGATAGTGCTGGTGCCCTTTGGTTCGTGTGCATGAGCCGGGCCTAAAGGCATATCGGTATTGTGTAGCAGCTGCCCAGGGCCACCAGGCTGTTCGTAGGCTGTCTATGCCATGCCGGGTGGCAATTCTTCGGCTTAAACCTGCAGAAGAAGCATACATACTGTCGGTATACCAAGCGGGATTAGAAACAAAGCCTTCATGTTCAATTCCAATGGTATAGTTGTTCTCTGTGCCCACATGCCAAGCCCTATCGGCCTCATCTACCATTTGTAATAGGTAGCCATCCGAGCTCCTCACCAAATAATGGCAAGAAACATTGGAGGGACAATGTTGAAACCAGGCTATGGTTCCCGCAAAACTTCCTTGCATGGTATGCAGGGTAATGGCGCTTGGCGGCACACCCTGCCGGCTGTTGTAATTGCAGGAAGGTGCGGAATTCCAGGCGGCCAAAGGGTCGTTTCCGGATCTTAGGTGTAAAGATTCAGGCAGGCCTTCAGGGATTAACTCCTCCAACTGAATTTCGGGCCCTCCTAAATGAGCCCAAGCCCTAAGTACTTCGTCGAGCCAAAATGCCACAGGCAGGGTGCTTCCACACATAGCCTCCGAGGGAATGTAAGAAATAAGTGCTGCGGCCCATAGCCAGTCCTGAGGCAAAGGGTCTTGCACTCCATCGAGTACGGCATCTAAGGCCTTATGCCAAGCCCTAAGTTCGTTCTGAGGAGAAGCCAGCAAACTATCGAAAGGAGTACCGGCAGCTGCCTCTGCCAAGTCTGTATTCTCTCGAAAAAGGCCTTTACCGTCGGAAAGCCATCCCATATAGCCTTGAGGTATGGGCTTCCCGTTGCAGGCTTCCGGCATGTTAGGACCAATCCATTCCCAGCGGCAGTGCTCCCAAGAAACGGCAGCGGATAAACCTGCGGGATGATGAGGAAACTCCCGATCTATTTGCTCAAAAAAAGCAGGTGGAGCAACTCTTTGGCTGCTCAGCTGTTGCATACATAATATGCACATTAGAAACAAAGTACGCATAGGCTCTTTTTAGCTTAAAACTAGCCTGCTTACCTGTGTTTAGTCGTATATTAAACGCTTATAAACGTTTATGACAGTAATCGCTCCAATATTTAATTTGAGCTTGTGGTCTTTTGCCCGCAAATACCTGTTGTTTTCGGTATTTTGTTCCTGGGGTTTTGCAGTACAAGCTCAAGCGCTTGAGTCTACTGAGATGGAAGAACTCCCAAAATTCCGTGTAGGCCTGGAGGCCGGAGCTTTATTTTCTACCTTGAGCGGCAGTGGCGTGGTGGCCCTTCAATTGCCGGGAATTACCGCAAGCCTATTTTTAGAAAAACCCATCAACTCCCGATGGGAAGCCACAGCAGGAGCAGGTTTTGCTATGCGCGGTTTTGTGCGCAATCCTGACCCGGACAATGGAGATTTTGAGCAATTAACGGCTCGTTTCAACTACTTGGAACTGCGTTTAGGGGCAAAGTACAAGCTGTTGAACAATAGAAATCTGGCTTTGGAAGCTTACCTAATGCCGGCCGTTTTGCTTGGTCAATCCGTCAGAGATGCCTTTGGATCTGTAGGAAATGTGCAGCAAGGCGAACCGTTTGACCTAGGCTTAGCTTTTGGGCTTTCTTATGCCGTGCATCCAAAGTGGTTGTTCACTGCTCGATTTAGGCATTCGGTATTGCCGGTTATTAAAAACGTGGATGGAAATACGCAGTTTAACCCGGTGTTCGGACAGGTTAATTTAGGCCAATTTCATGCCTCCTTGATGGCAGGTGTCCGCTACGCAATCTTTGCTGCTCCATGAAAAGATTCATTTTATTTTTTTTGCTGGCAAACGGTAATCTATCTGCTCAATTGCAATGGAATACACAACAAACCCAAGCCTGTTATACCGAAAAATGGAAACATTGCGGCTATGCGGTGGAACAATTGCAGTGGGCCTATGGAAGGCCGGATAGCAATGCATGTTGGCATATCAAGGATTTACCGGCACTTAGCCAAGGTTTTGAACTGTGCCTCAGCGCTTCCGCTCTGCATGCACCGGTAGCCAAAGCTACTTTCGAGGCCTTTATGCGCGTCATTGGACCTTGCCCAAAAATAGATATGCAGCTTCAATACCGTATGTCAAAATCTAAAGGGCAAGATTCTATTTGGACCGAAGAAGAGCAAATCATGTTAATTCACTGGTTTGATGTCCTTCACGGTGGTTTTGACGAATAGGCAAGGCTAAGCTTGCTGCGCAATTTTTCTAGTTCAGTCGGTAGCTAAGGGAAATATTGATTTGAGTGGGCATTTCAGCACCTTCTACCTGAGCGTTCATCCTCATTTTTTGCTCCATATCTGCTTCCATGGTAATTCCGGTTTCCGGGTCTACCCGCAAAATCGAGGTGAAGTCCGAAGAAACGGTCACTTGGGTCCCCTTACTTTCAACGGTTTTTTCAGGGATATTGCCCACTGCTTCTAAAACAACCCGGCCCTCTTCCATACCCAAATAGGTATAATTTACCGACACGGTTAAGGCCTTTTCGCCACCACCGGTTTGGTAGGAACTTTCCCAAGAATCTCCGGGGGCAATAGCCGTCTCGGGAAATTGAGCCAGGTAGTACACTATGCCTTCGGCGCTTCCGGGACCTCCGCTGCCCTTGCCCATATTGTCCATTCCGGTAGTTCCCTCTTGCCTCAGCACATTTCCTCGACTGCCAAAAGCAGTACTAACGCTTTGATTGATTATTTCACTGAAACGATCCTTCAACTCCATGGCCAAGGCACCTTCGGCTTCTTCCGGGGCATCGGAATCAAAACTGGAGGGTCCCATAGCACGTCCGATTAACCCTTTAGGAGTTTGCTTCATCACAATACGGGTGAGTTTGCTGCGCATAACACAAGCGGTATCTCCATTGCCCGGACGGTAGGTCTGGAGAATCTCCATGTTTAGGATTTGATCCATCTCCATTATGGCCATGTCCATTTTCATATCTAAATCGAGGCTCACCTGAAACTCCTGAACCCGGTTGGGCTGTAAACGCAAGGTCAATGGTTCACCCTCAGAAAGGCTCTGCCCCAATGCGGAGGTTTCCGGCGCTTTTTCGCCACAGGAAAAAAGGCCCAACACCAGGACCGGGATTAAAAAAGTGCGCATGGTATGCAAATCTATTTTTGCAAAAATAATGGAATTGGCTGGCAAAGGCGTTTATTCGAGAAACTTGAGGTTTCTTTTCAATCCTTCGTAGCCTGTGCGTTTCACAGCAGAACCTTTAAACAAGTCTTTGAACAAATCTTCGGTTAGGTCCATCCAGTCTTCCCGTTTCATTTCCAAAAGCCTAGGGTCGGGTTCAAACAGCGCTTCGCTATGGGGTTTGGCAAAACGGTTCCAAGGGCAGACCTCTTGGCAAATGTCACAGCCAAACATCCAGTCATTAAAGGTGCCTTTCATGCCTTCCGGAATGGCCGATTTCAGTTCAATAGTAAAATAAGAAATGCATTTTGAGCCATCCACTTCGTAAGGTTTATGTATGGCGTCGGTGGGGCATGCATCAATGCAGCGGGTGCACGTTCCGCAATAATCAGGCACCTCAACATCGGGAGCCATGGGCATATCTATCAGTAATTCGGCAATAAAAAACCAACTGCCCAATTTGGGAGAGATTAAATTGCTGTGCTTTCCAATCCAACCTAAACCGGCCTTTTTGGCCCAAACTTTATCCATTACCGGAGCCGAGTCCACAAACACTCTGCCTTCTACAGGCCCTAATTGGCTTGAGATTTCCTGCAGTAGGCTTTTGAGTTTGGGTTTGAGGACATGGTGGTAGTCTTTTCCCCAAGCATACCTGGAAATTTTTGGAGCTCCTTGAGGCTGTTGACGGCGGGTTTCGGGAAAATAGTTATAAAGCAAAGATACCACGGTTTGGGTGCCCGGCACCAGCTTTCTGGGGTCAAGTCGCTTATCGAAATTTCGTTCCATATAGCCCATTTCGCCGTGTAATCCGCGCTTGAGCCAATCGCTTAATCGAGGGGCTTCTTCTTGCAAAAAGTCGGCTTGAGCTATTCCACAGGCCAAAAAACCGGCCTGCAGTGCTAAGTCTTTTACGACCTTACTTCTATGAAAGTAGGTCTCAGGCAGACTCATAATTATCGAACAAACCCGGTGAATTGCCGCTTTTAAAAGGCGATCTGCCCAAATGATGGTAGGCCTTTTCCATAACTACTCGACCTCTGGGCGTTCGAGCCAGGAAACCTTCCTGAATCAAATAGGGCTCGTAGACTTCTTCTATGGTTCCCGGGTCTTCTCCGACGGCAGTGGCTATGGTTGTAAGCCCAACGGGGCCTCCCTTAAATTTATCGATTAGGGTCAATAAAATTCTATTGTCCATTTCGTCGAGGCCGTAGGCATCCACATGCAAGGCTTGTAAAGCTACCTGTGCAATGTTTTTTTGAATGGTGCCGTCGCCTTTGATTTGGGCAAAGTCGCGTACCCGGCGGAGCAGTGCATTGGCAATTCTTGGGGTGCCTCTGCTCCGTCGGGCAATTTCTTCAGAGGCACTGTCGTGGATTTCTACGCCTAAAATATGTGCCGATCGGCGAATAATACCGGCCAGGATTTCGGTACTGTAGTATTGCAGGCGTGCATTAATGCCAAATCGGGCCCGCAAAGGAGCCGTAAGCAATCCGCTGCGGGTAGTAGCACCCACCAGAGTAAATGGATTAAGACCAATTTGGACGGAGCGGGCACTGGGGCCGGAGTCGATAAGGATATCTATTCTAAAATCCTCCATGGCCGAGTAGAGGTATTCCTCTACGGTGGCATTGAGCCGGTGGATTTCATCGATAAAAAGCACATCGTGGTTATCGAGGTTGGTTAGCAAACCGGCCAAATCGCCGGGCTTTTCCAAAACGGGGCCGGAAGAAATTTTAATACCCACGCCCATTTCGCGGGCAATGATATGGGCCAAGGTGGTTTTTCCTAAACCCGGTGGGCCATGCAGGAGCACATGGTCGAGGGCTTCTTTTCTTTGCCGGGCGGCTTCGGCAAACACTTTTAGATTATCTACCACTTGATCTTGTCCGGCAAATTCTTTAAAACCTTCGGGGCGCAGGGCTTTTTCGGCCTCGCGATCCCCTGAACTTAAGTGTTCGGGTTCCGGGTCAAGGTGTTCGTTCATAGGGTAAAAATAGCCATAAATTAAGATTCGGAGCGTGGGCAAAGGGATGGAACGGGCAGCCCCTATGGGCGGCTTGCATGCTGCGCACCCGGAGCCTGGTGGAGCGCCAGCAAACCCCGGCGACGGGTTTGGAAGACCCCTTTCTACATGGAACTTGAGCGCAGCTTCAAGCCGCACATAGGGCTGTGAGTGACAGCCCGCCCCGCAGGGGGCCCCAAACAAAAAAACTTAAAAAGTGAGGACGAAATACAAAAATAAGACCATCCACAAGGCGTCTACATAATGCCAAAACCGAATCACTATGTCGAGTTTGCGTTTTTCAAACGGATTGGTTACCAGCAAAAGTTCGCTCACCGGGTCTTTGCTTTTGTTCCAAATGGGCAATATTCCATAGACCAAAAGGCCAAGAGCCATAAGCACATGCAGGAAATGAATGCCGGTAATTACAAACACATAAGAGCTGGCCACATTTACCGTAGGAAAGCCATAGCCCAGCATAAAAAACTCGCGCCAGCCGAGCACCTGCAAAAACGCAAAGGTCAGTCCCGACACACCGGAAACAAACAATAACGAAAGGGTTCGTTTGACTCGGTCTTGTTGAAAACTTATGCGTGCCCTGTGCATCAAACCGGAGGAGAAAAGCAAGACTACCGTGCTGATCATAAACGCCCTAGGCACTTGAATTTCGAGCAATGCATTTTGGCCGTGAAAGCGTTGGGCCGTATACAAACCCAGCATTACCAAAAACAGGAGCGCACTGGCCGCCATACTAAAGTAGAGCATAGTTTTGAAGGGGTGCAATTTGCCTACCTCCGATAATCCAAAAAAATGCGTAGACTGTTTTTTTTCTCGTTCTAACATACCTTATATCAAAGATACCATTCCCTGCCGTTTGGTTGCCAGAGGCGGCATATTTTTTGTTTGGGGGGCATACGGGCCTTCCCCTTTACTCGATTTGGTCCAAGGCTCACCGCTCTATGGTTCGGCGGGAGCTCACTGCGTTCCGCTACGCCGAAACAAAAGCGGATGGCCTTAGCCCAAAACGGGTATCGGCTCAGTCCCTGCCCCTTAAGCTTCGTGGGGTGCTTGCTTTACCAAATGAGGCAAGGAAAGCTTCGAATATTAGACAGGAATCCGTACCCAAACCCTACCAACTGAACTGATTCCACCGTCAAATTGTTTAGCATTGCATATGGAAAGCAAGGAATTGGAAAAATGGGAGGCCATGCTGCGCCAGGGTTCCTATGAAACACTATTAAAGAGCACCGAAGGATTCAAGGCAGGTGAACCCAAGGTTTTGTTTTTGCGGGCTATGGCTACCGCCAGGTTGCGCAAGCTTTCTGAAGCTCTGGAGTTATTTAATGCCTTACTGGACATGCAGCCGGATCGTGCCGAAGTACTAAGTGAACGCGCGGTAGTGTACCTGCATTTAAAAAAGAAGTCTTTGTGCCTCATAGATTTTAACCGGGCCGTGGATTTGCAACCCCAAAACCCTTACCGCTATGCTTCCAGAGCTTATGCCAGGGAGTCGTTTGGAGATATTGAGGGAGCTATAGGCGACTATGAAAAAGCATTAGCCCTAGATCCGGAAGATGCTGTATCTCATAACAACTTAGGGCTGCTGCAAGAAAAGCTGGGCTACAAGCTAAAAGCAGAAAAGAACTTTTCTAGGGCTGACAAACTCAGCCAGATGCTCAGTGATTGGGACAAAAAGCTGCCGGAAGCGGATGGGGAGAAAGAAGAGCCGCCCAAAGAAGTTCCAAATACTTCTTCGAAGCAGTTGTGGCAAACGGCTTGGCAGACCATAAAACACAAAGAAAGCCGAGCCGAATTTTGGCGTTGGTTGCGAAAAAAATAGTCTGTAAGTCAATAGCTTAGTTGAACTACCAGCCCTGAGGAACTCCGAACATTGAATACCGTGCCATCTTCGAACAACAGGTATTGACCACGCATACCCCGGAGTCGTCCGGAGTAATAGGATTGCTTTTGGAGGTTAAGCGAGCTCACCTTTTCGGAATAACTTTGAATGGGATACTTCAAATGCAAGGCTTGTTCTTCCGGCAGAAAATACCGTTCAAAACTAGGGCCTAGGGCTTCAAAAGCCCTACTACGGGCTTCCGCCAGAGAAAGCTCGGAACTATCCAAGCCTTTAACCATGGCCTGCCAGCTGGTTTTGTCGGTAAATAATTGCTTTAGGGCCACTTCTATTAATCCGGCCAACTTCCTGTAAGGGACCTTAGCAATGGCGATTGCACGTTCGGCGCCTTGGTCTATCCAGCGGTCAGGAATTTGGGTGGATCGGGTTACGCCCACTTTTATGGATTGTGTGGCCGCGAGGTATACAAAATGGGGTTGCACATGGTGCGCCATTTCCCAAGCAGGATCACGGCCTAAACCCAAATGACCCATGCAAAGTTCCGGCTTTAGGATACAATCGGCAGCGGAGGGTGCACTAACAAAACACTCATAGCAATATCCTTGACGAAACACCTTTACTTTTTTGTGGCAATTCAGGCATTGCATTTGGCCTGAAAACTTTAGGGAAAGCTCATGCCCAAGCAAGGGGTTCATATCTAAGTGGTCGTCCTGTTCGGCTCCCACCAATCGGTATTGGATGGGGTCAGCCAAGCGCACTTCCATTTTTTGCAAGACCGTAGTAAAGTGCTGCATGGTCAATCGAGTTCGGGATAAAAAAAGCGTCGGGCAAACCAAGGGCCCAAGCGACTCATAATAAAAGCTGCGAGCAAAAGAAAAAGAGTAAGCAGTTGGTGGTTACTCCATCTGGGGGCCCAAAACATAAAAGCTTGCCATCCAAATTCCGGGTGAAAAAGAGCGGAAGCCATGGCGGGCAAGCTCAACCAGAGGGCCAAGATTTTGGTACTGGGCAAGGGTAAGGGTATTTTGCACCAAAACCAAGCAGCGACAATAGTTCCAAAAAGCATTAGGGAAATAAAGAAGAGCAAAAAAAGGGCCACATCGGGGCCCATAAGGTCTATGCGGTATATGAAGGGAAGCAAAAAGCCCGCAGGAATGGCCATGGCAAGCCAGCCTACAAAAAAACCTGTCCAAAGTTTGGCTTTGGGAGATTGGGAATCTTTTTGTGCGCTAGATGCCATAAGGCTGAAAAATAAAGTGAGCTTCTTGCGGATTGTCCGGAATAATAAACAAACACATGTATTTGTCTACGGGTTTATAGGAGGCCACAAACTTTTTTGCTTTATCCATGGGAATTAAACCAAATCGAATAAAATCTTCGGTAGAGGCAGCATAAAGTGCAAAGTGGGTTTGGGCATCGTCTTGGTTGGCCAGTAAAGTTCCGGCAGGAAAAGGAGGTTTACTCAACACAAAGATGGGATACTGGGTAAGTTCCTTGTTACGCATGGTTTCTGCGCTTTCTTTAATAAGCTCCTCGAGCACCTCTAGGTCTTTTTTGACTGACCTTAGGATTTCTGCCTTTGCATCCATGAGCACAAAGGTAAGAAGGTTCCTAAAGCTCCGGGGAGCTTATTCAAGGATTTCGAAAAGGGCGTCGAGCTTAGGAGTTAAAATGATTTCTGTTCTGCGGTTTTTTGCTTTGTTATCCGGGCTATCGTTGGGTGCTACCGGAACAAATTCTCCCCTTCCTGCGGCAATAAGTCGGTCGGGAGCCACTCCGGGATTTGCGGTAAGCAATCGAACAATGGAGGTAGCGCGAAGCACAGAAAGGTCCCAGTTATCGGCAAAACGAGCACCGGAACGCAGGGGTACGTTGTCGGTATGTCCTTCAATCATTACTTGAATGGTAGAGTCTTTGGATAATACGTCTGCCAGCTTTTGGAGTGCGTCTTTGCCTTGACTTCCCACTTCGGTGCTACCCGAGGCAAAAAGCAGCTTTTCGTCCATAGAAACATAGACTTTTCCTTGACGGATATCAATACTTAGTCCGGAACCTTCAAAACCTTTAAGTGCTGCCGCCACCCGTTGCCTCAATTGTTCTACGTCTTTGTCTTTTTGGTCCAAAATGGCTTGGAGTTCTTCCATTTGAGCGGCCTTACGTTCAAGGGTAGTTGCCAGGCTGTTGAGGGAGTCTTCTCTATTTTGGAGTCGCTCTCGGGTACTTCTGAGTTCGGCCATCAAAGCGCTGGTTTCAGACTCTCGACCTGCCAAGAGTTTGCTGTAATTTTCTTCTAAGAGGCTGTTTTGCTTTCTTGCATCCAGGAGCCTGTGTTGGTTTTGCCTAAAGGCAAGCCCTTGCTGTGTTGTATCTGCCAGCAGTTGGTTCAATTGCTTACTTAGCTGGCCATTTTGTTGGCGTGCATCGGCAAGATCTGCCCCGCAGTTTTGAGCCATGGTTTGCAAACTATCGGCTCTGCGTTGTTGATCTTCTTTTTTTGCTTCCAGCTCTTTAAACTGGCGAGAAGAAACACAGGAGCACAAAAACATAAGTCCTAAAGCCAAACAAACAATCCTCATACCGGCATTTTTTTTCAAAAATAGCAGTCTTGTAGGCGGCTAAAGGAGGGCCAAGTCCAAATTTATGAACATTGGGCTTTTGATGGTTTCTCTCAAGGAATTAAGGAGCCAGGTAAATTTTTTCGAAAGCGCAAGTGCCGTTTTGGTCGCAAAGTTGCCAAAGGCTGAAGCCGGTAGGCAGCTCTATGGATTGGCTTGTTTCAATATCCCAGGATTGTAGGAGTTTTCCTTCCAAATTATATTGTGCCATATGCAGGCGTTGCCCTTGCGGCATAAGCTGCAAATTAGCTCCATTTACCTTCCAAAGGCTAGCACTTCCCTGAGCAGATTTTGAAACGCTCACAGGTGCAAAAATTTCTTGCCGGCCATCAAAGTCTTGTTGAATAAGGCGTGCATAAGGCATGTAAAGGCTTGCAAATACCGTGTGCTCATAGGTGCTGCCGTAAGGTAAGGTGCCGCCTCCATTCAACTGAGCAACCCGCTCCCAGTGAACTAAGTCTTTAGAGACTTCGATAAAATAATACGCGTTATTAAGCTCTGATGCGGTCTCCCATTCAAATTCAAAATCAGCACCGTTGTGCTCCGCGTCAAAGCTCACCAATTCAATAGGCAGTGGAGTAACACAACCCGGAGTGGCATTTCCTAGGTCAGAGGGAGTGAGTGGGTTGGGAGAACACACATTTACCCACTGGCTAAAAGAGGCCGGTGCATTAAAAGTGGAGCTGCCTTGAAGGTTAACAAAGGCGCCATTGCCCGGAGTTCCGGCATAACTAAAATCATCGTTTACGGTAGAGTTTCCTTGAATGGTAAGTATGGTGAAGTTATTGAGCTCAAAGGTACCGCCATTAAATACAAAATCCCCCAACAAATCCATTGAAGCGTAATCGCCAAGGAAAATATTGGAGTTTATGGTAGTTACCGGGCCCTCCACATTTACTTCGGTGCTGTCGCCCACATTAAAATTGCCTCCGTTTAGGGTCAAACTTCCTGCCACATTAACCAAACTTGCCTCTCCAATATCGACATTGGTATTCAAAGTAAAATTCCCGTCAATATTCATTTGAACAGCATCGCCTACCGCTAAGCCCCCGCTATTTACTACAAGAGGTCCGTCGATGCTGATTTGCGCATTGTCTCCAAAAGATGTCAAGGTATTGAGCGTAAGACGTCCATTCGTATTTAAGGTGGCTCCGGTGTCTACATACAAAGGTCCTGTGTTAACAGCAAAACCTGCGTTTCGATTAAGGTTTAAGGCTCCTCTGTTTACAATCTGAGCGTTGGTACTGCTGATGCTGTTTCCAAAACTCAAAGAGCCGCCAGGCTCAATTAGAATGATTCCTCCGTTCAGGTTTCCACTATTTATGGTTAAGTCACCACAGACTACCAGTGTTCCGCCCGCATCGATGCTAATATTCCCTAAATTCCCGTTGGAAGTATACCAATACGTTTCGCCACTATTGATAGTGGTGCTGCTACTTAGCGCTCCGTTTCCGCCGCTGCACACCCCGCTTGGGGGTATGCCGGGAACAGTGACTTGGGCCTGAACCGAAAAGGCACAAAGAGCCCAGCCCCCTAAAATGAGGGATTTTGCGTAAATTGCTTTCATAAACTAGTGCCCGACTTGGGTTCTCGAACACTGCAAATCTACGCTAGCCCAAATCAATTAATGTTCGAAGCTTGGAAAAGCTGTTCCACCATTTGGAATAGAAAACGACCCATTGATTGCCAACGAGTAAATACAATGAAAAAGTGTTAAAACCTTTTTGAGTGTCAAACAAAACACCCAAAAAGGTACCTATTAGGCCTGCTTTCCAAATTTTGGCCACAAAGCCCCCCTCTGTTTGGGGTACTTCTGGAAGGTTTTTTGATACCAAGCGTGGTGCGCCAAGGCTCTTGGGACCAAATTGGCCAAAGTCCACACCCAAAAACTCCATGCCGCCCAATCCCATACCATTAAGGCAAAACCTAGCCATTCCACCATCTCTCCAAACAAATTGGGACAAGACATCCATTCAAATAGTCCACCTCTTGGAATTTTGTATCCAGACTCACCATCACTTCTTAGTCCAATAAGTGTGTAATCCGACCAAACATTAATAGTCGCTCCCAAAAAAAACAAGATTCCCCCTACAACAAAGGGAGCACTTAAATACCAGTCGGTTGCATACTGCCTGTGGGCAAAATGATAGGATAAAAAGCCTCCATTTACCGAATTAAAAAGTAGGGCCGAAAGCATAATCAAAATCGGCATCTGCTTGCCTTTGCTCCTTATTCGAAAAGGAAACACAAAAGAGCGATGCACATAATGCAGGCTAAATAGCAGCAGCAACCCTACTCCCGGGCCGTTTACTTGGGCACCCCAAAAAAACAATCCACCATACAAAACCACCAAAACCCAAGATTCCATCAATACCCATGCCCACCGGTTTGACATTTGAGGCCCCCATCTGCCCCGGTTATGCCTTCCGTATGGAGCTGCTTGCTTTAACAGATAAAAAAAGGTAAGGACACCTAAGCCCATCCAAGTCAAAACCATCCACTGAAAAGTACTCATCGCTTCCATACTTGTTCTTGTTTCCACCATTCTACCAAATCCCTTAGGCTTTCTTCCAAGGGCCTGTTGGAGTAGTCAAGCTCCTTTTTAGCCTTTTCCGAAGAAATCCTTCGGGGGCTATGTTTCAAAATATGTAATGCTTCTTTGCTAAATACAGGAGCTTTTCCGGCCAAACGCCCCCCGAGTTCTACCAAAGGAACGGTCCACTCCCCCACCCAAAAGGGCAAGGCTTTAGGCCGCTTTGGGGAGCCTGCCAAATCCATCAAAACAGCCGCTAAATCATGCATGCTGTACCATTTTCCTGCCAACAAATACTCAGAACCCGGCACTGCACGTTCTACAGCCTGCACCGTTGCCTGAGCTACATCGCGGATATCACAAAAATCAAAGCCCCCCGGAAAAAGTGCCGGCACTTTGCCATGTGCCATACGCCATAAAGCATTTCCCAATAGGGATGGTTTGTAATCGGGTGGCCCCAGCATAGAACTTGGGCTTAATACAACTACCTCCATGGAATCCCCGGCTTTGGCCTGAATTCTCAAATAATTGTGGGCCGCAGCTTTGGATTGATCGTACAATCCCCCGCTAAAATTAAGAGGCCTTCGCTCATCCAATACTTCATGGGTCGGAAAAGGGCGGTAGGCATGTACGGAGCTTATATGTACAAAACGCCGCACGCCTAAACCGGAGGACAGCTTAAACAACCTTTGGGTGGCTTCCACATTAACCCCAAATATATCTTCGGGCTTACCACGACCCACGGCAATATAAGCCGCTGCATGGAGTACTACATCTGCACCTTTTATAAGGGAACGCAACGATTCGGCATCCTCCAAACTCCCCGCCACAGGTTCCAAACCTTCTAAGTGTTCAAAAAAGACAGGGAGCTCTTTTCTGACCAACAATCGAACCCTATAGCCTTTGTTGAGGAGTAAAGGCACCACATGTTGCCCCAAATGGCCGGTTCCTCCGGTTACCGCAATGCAAGGCATATCCAATTTTTTATCATAACTTTCCGAAAATACGAATTGCTTTATGATCCTAGTTACCAGCCCCGAAGTTCCCGGCAAAAGAATAACCGAAGCCCTTGGTATTTGTGAAGGAAGCACCGTAAGAGCTCGGAATATTGGCCGCGATATTTTTGCCGGTCTTAAAAATATTGTAGGTGGAGAAATCTCTGAATATACCAAGCTTCAAGAACAAGCCAGAGCCCAGGCTATCCAAAGATTGGAACAACGCGCCAAAGTTATGGGGGCAGATGCAGTCGTAAACCTTAGAATTACCACTTCGGTCATTACCCAAGGTGCTGCCGAAATCCTAGCCTATGGAACAGCCGTTAGGTTGGAATAATTCAAAAAACACCCCAGGCTTCCAGTAATTTTTCTAAAGCAAAACCTCGGCTACCTTTTACCAACCATTCTAAGGGCCTTAACGCTTCCTGATTTAGTTTTTCCAGGGCTTCTTGAGTCGTTGAGAAATAAAGGGCGCCCGGCAATACGTCTCGGCATTGGGCCCATTCGGCTCCAATGAGCATAATTTTTTCAGCCCCACTTTTGGATAACTTTTCAGCTATGCGTCTATGCTCTCTCTCCGAAAAACTTCCCAGCTCCAGCATATCTGCCAACAAAAATCCGAAAGGAGCAGAGGCATGCTGCAAAAAACTATCCACCGCCTTTTCCATACTGCTTGGATTGGCATTGTAAGCGTCCAACAATATCTTCCAACCTTTGCTTGCTATCCACTGCGAACGCATTAGGGCAGGCTTATAACCTGCCAAACCTTTCCTCACCGCATCCATGGAAGCACCGGCCCAAACCGCTGCCGCTGCAGCATGCATCATGTTCTCCGCATTAAAATTGCCGGCAAGTTGAGACCAAACCGGGCCTTCCCAACCCTGCAATTGCAAACCGGGTTGGTGCCCTCGCTCCAAGGCTCTTCCCTGAAAATCGGAGCTAGATTCCCAACCATATACCCAACGGGCCTGATGGGCACTGTCTTCCATTAAATCGGAATGAAAATCAGGAACCAAAGCAATGCCATCATGTTTGGCTAACCATGCATACAATTCGGCATTGGCTTTGCGCACTCCGGCTTCATCCCCAAACCCTTCCAAGTGGTCTTTACCGTTGTTGGTCACTAAACCAACCTCCGGCTTGGCCAATTCGGCCAAAAATGCGGTTTCGCCTTCATGATTGGCACCAATCTCTACCAAATACCACTCCGTTTCTGTAGAAAAGGACAGCAAACTAAGGGGCACTCCTAAATGATTATTGAAATTCCCTTTTGTACACTCGGTTCTAAACGCCTCCGAAAAGCAAGCATAGAGTAATTCTTTTGTAGTAGTTTTTCCGTTGGAGCCGGCCACGCATAGCACCTTCCCCTTAAAATGTTGCCGGTGCCATGATGCCAATTGCTGCAAACCAAGCACCGCATCAGAACAGGTCCAAACCTTCGGATGGTTCGCAAACGCATGAGTTTCGCACAAAACCCAGGCAGCTCCCAATCGAAGGGCCTCACCAACAAACGTATTGCCGTCCACCCGACTTCCCTTTAAGGCCACAAAGCCATCGCCGGGAGCAAGCTTTCTATGGTCGGTACAAACCCTGGGATGCGCCAAATAGTGCTGGTATAAGGAGGAAATCCAGCTTGTGTCTGTTTCCATGCGTTCAAATTTGCTCGTTCTTATGAGTCTGTTCAAGGCAATACCTACCTTTGGAGACCAAAATAAGCAACGTGGCCGAAGAATTGCTCATTTCTGAATTTATGTATGATTTGCCCAACGACAGAATTGCAAAATTCCCGGTCAAGCCAAGAGATCATGCACGCTTGCTTCAATGGAAAAACGGATCCATAGACCATCACCACTTTTTCGATTTGCCCCAAATTTTGCCCCAGAACGCACTATTGGTTGTAAACAGATCCCGCGTTATTGCAGCAAGATTGATTTTGCGCCGAAAAAGTGGAGCTAAAGTTGAGGTGTTTCTATTAAAACCTTCGGAAATAGCCACTGAAGAAGCCATGCAAGCTCATGGTATACTCACTTGGGAGGCCATGGTGGGCAATAGAAAACGTTGGGCAGAAGACGAATCCCTACTTCTTGATGGACCCGTGCCGGCCCGCTTCTTTTGGGTAAACAAAAACCTAAATCTGGTGGGAGTGGAGCTCACCAACCCTAAGCATAGGTTCAAAGATTTGGTAGATCAAGCCGGAAAAATGCCCCTTCCTCCCTACCTCAACAGAGAAGCCGTGGACAGCGATAAAGTAGATTACCAAACGGTTTACAGCAAAGAAGAAGGTTCTGTAGCTGCCCCCACTGCCGGCCTGCATTTCACCGAGGAGGTAATTGCACGACTAAAGGACAAAGGCATTAGTATGCAAAGCTTGGTGCTGCATGTGGGAGCCGGCACCTTTCAACCCGTCACCACCGAAAATGCCAAAGACCACCACATGCACACCGAATCTTTCCGGGTGGAGGCAGAAGTGCTAAGGACCTTGGCCACACACCAAGGCCCCATTATACCGGTAGGAACTACTGCGCTACGCACCTTAGAAAGCTTGTTTTGGGCGGCTCAATTAGACCGCCTTTCCATTCCTTCCCATGCGCCTTACCAACAAAAAATACGCCGCGCAAGCAGGCAAGAGGCCATGCACCATTTGCTCCAAAAATACCCAACAGGCATTACAGGGGATACGTCCATATATATCTACCCCGGCTATAAAACCCAAATGGCCGATGCCATCATCACCAATTTCCACCAACCCGGAAGCACCCTTATGCTCCTCATTGCAGCATTGGTTGGAGACGCCTGGAAAAGCATCTACACGGAGGCTTTAACCAACTCCTACCGTTTCTTAAGTTATGGCGATGCATCTTTATTGTGGCGTGGCGAATAAGCATATGGCTCTTTTGGCTTCTGCAACCTGCAGTTTCGGCTCAAGATTTCTCTAATGATAGCACTCATTATGAGCTGCTTAGGCATAGATTTCAAGGCCTTTTCCTTCGGCAAAGCCCCGGACCCGGTTATGGGCTTCCGATAGCAAGAATTCGGCTTGGGACTTCCTGCACACATGCCTATTGGTTCGATGAGGCCTGCGGTGGACAAGGTAAAGTTCCCGGAGCACGTAATATTTTTGAGTTTGAAGACGCAACCGCTCATTTGGGATTCCGAATGCTTCTATTGGGACTTGAATTTCATGGAAATTGGAACCCTCAAAGGGCGCAAAGTGAATTAACAGAGTGCCTCAACACCATAGACCGGCTTGACTCCCTTGCCGGAGCATGGTACGGCACCTCTACCCAACTCGATGGATTCATCTTACGCGACGACGCCTTAATTTCGAACGCATGGCCCGATACCGCAGGCTGTATGCGCAGCGGTTGGACCTGCCGCAAAAAGCCCGGACTGGGCAATCTTATGAGCCAAGACCAAATGGTTTACCTTAGCTTGGGCTATTACAGTTGGCTTGTGCAACCTACTTGGTTTCCCGAACGTGAACGCCTAACAAAACAGTGGCAAAGGCTTTTGCGCCGACTTACAAGCAACGAGTGGGTCATCAAAGATCCCTTGGGAAAACAGGTACACATTGGCGGATGGATGCTTCCCGGAGCTTTGCCCCTTAGAAAAGCCGCCCTTAGAAAAAAAATAGACCTGCCCTTTGACTTCCAAACCGAGCTACTCGGACGATGGCTCTGGTATGCTTGGCAGTTGCCCGATATGAGCAAAAAACCCCCGCTCCATCATGAGGTTAATCGATGCATGCAGTTGGCCTTGGCCTCCCTTGATGCCGGGTTTCCAAAAACAAAAATACAGCGCTTTGCCCAAAAGGCCGATCTTGAATTATATGCACTGCTTTGGTGGCTGTGGCACGAAACGGAGCCACTGCCGCAAAGCTTACTAGAAAAACAAAAGGAGCTGAGCCAAGGTCTTTGGTCGCTTCCACAATGGAAAGTGCCCGGCCATACCAACCCTCCTCCGGGCTGGCGTTGCGAAAATCGTTGGCTGCATCCGGATCGAAAACCCGGCGTGGAATGGGAAGAAAACTGCCTGTTTAATGGCTTAGACAGGCTGCTTTGGTGGCAGGTAACGCATCAATTAAAGAAACGAAAGTAAGCTTAGGGCGCCCGGGCGGGCCCTCCCTTCTACTCCGCCCTCGGGTTTGGGGGCAAAACCATACAGCCGGGGCGTTCCGCAAAGCTACACACCCGGCTGCATGCTTTGCCAACCCAAACCCAAGGGCGGGGTATCCGTGCCGGTCCCTGGCGCAGAGAGATACTGCTAAAATCTTGATTTATGTGTTCCCATAAGCTTGTACCACCTACCTAACCAAAGTTATGGCCCCAATAGATGCCTTGGCACCGGCGCAAAGCTAAGCCTGGAACAACATAGCGTTTTCAAATAAGAATGGGAGAAACAAGCCTATTGGCTTAGAATGAAATTCCAAACAATCCACCAATTTGGAGCGTCTGATGACGTATGCTGTACATGGTCCAGTTGCCAATGGTGCAAGCTCCAAAACGGAAGTTAAACTGTCCCATTGGCCCATGGGTAAATGGACCGGCAT
Organism: Flavobacteriales bacterium; assembly: GCA_018401695.1. Lineage (GTDB taxonomy): Bacteria > Bacteroidota > Bacteroidia > CAIKAF01 > CAIKAF01 > CAIKAF01. The sequence goes on from JAGYKD010000001.1 coordinate 203,873, forward strand.
CGGCAAAATCGGTTCCGGGCGCAATGGCAATCATATACCCACCACCTATACCTATACCGGCGCCACGAACTCCTGCCTGAGCATTTCGTCCATAGTTAAAGTTGACTGTTGCCGGAATAAAGAAGCTCATGTCCATGGGACCAATATCGTTGATTCGAGTAACGGCAAGACCATCACTTGCAGTTCCTGTAGCCGAAGAGACTAGGGGTATTCCTAAGTGGAAAGGGAAATCTGCACTCAAAGAGGCTTTATAGCCAATGGGTAAAAAGTTCCACCGCAAGTGATAGTGTAAATCGGCCATCATAACCGTACCGCTAACCGAAGCGGTAACATTATTGGCTACCAAGCTAAAGGTATTAAATCCTACCGAGGAACCTATGGCTATTTTATGCACTAAGTCAGCGGAGTAGCCTGTCTTGGAGCGACCGGTTACAAAGTCCTTCGTGGCTTTGTTGGGTGTTCCCAAAGTTGCACGACGATACGCCTTGATTTTCTTAGCATAGTGATAAGAACAAGACTGAAAACCACCGGCCAAGGTGAAGAACACAAGAAGGTACGTGGTTATTTGTCTTAGCATTGACGACATTTTGTACTACTAAAGTAGGAAGAAAAAACGAGTTTTCCCCAAAACAACGTTTAAAACAAAAAGAATATGAAACTTTTCTATGTTTATAACGTCGAAATAAAATTAACTATTGTCTTCGCCCAAGACTTTTACCTGAAGATTGGGCAGGTGCATGGCGTCGATTTTTAATTGGCAACTGAGCCGGGAGGTGTCGGTAAGCACCGGCAAAGACTCCAACATATCCAGTTCATCGTCTGAGGCTTCGGGCAGCTGATCATAGCCTTGCAGCACCTGCACATGACAGGTAGCACACAACGCCATACCTCCACAAGTGGCCAAAATAGGAAAATCTTCGCCCTTGAGTACTTCCATTAGCGAAAGTCCCATGCCTTTGGGGACTTCAAAATGGGCTTTACGGCCATTGAGGTCTTCAGCTTCTATGGACACAAAAGATTCGTCCATCATTAAAAGGCATTAACTCCGTTTACGGTGGTGTATTTAAAGCTGAGCTTTTGGTCGGGGTAAACGAATGTAAAAGCAGATTGTGCCATAAGTGCCGCTTCGTGAAAGCCGCAAAGAATAAGCTTTAACTTTCCCGGGTAAGTGTTTATATCGCCAATGGCAAAAACCCCGGGCACACCGGTGCTGTAGTCAAAGGTGTCGACTTCTATGGCGTTTTTATCTATGCTCAAGCCCCATTCGGCAATAGGTCCTAACTTTGGAGTTAGGCCAAACAAGGGAATAAATGCATCGGTATTTAATTCCTGAATTTCTTTTTGTTTGTTGGTAACCGTTACGGTTTGCAAATGCCCATTACCGGATATTTGGGTAACCTCACTTTCCAACAATAAATTCAGCTTTCCGGCCTTGGCCAAGTCAAACACCTTTTCCGCACTTTCCGGGGCACCTCTAAAGGTATTGTTACGGTGCACCAACGAAAGTTCTGATGCCACATCCGAAAGAAAAATAGCCCAATCCAAAGCGGAATCACCACCTCCGGCCAAAACCACCTTTTGGTCTCTGTATTTTTCAGGGTCTAGAACCATATAAGACACCCCCTTCCCTTCGAATTTTTCTAGGTTTCCAACGGCAGGCTTTCTTGGCTCAAAGCAGCCTAATCCTCCTGCAATCACTACCACTTTGCAAGCAATTTGCGTACCTTCTGAGGTGGTTACCACAAAACTGTCGTCTGCCTGCCGCGCTAGGGCTTCGACCCGTTCACCTAAAGTAAATCCCGGTTTAAAAGGAGCAATTTGCTCCATAAGTTTATCTACCAATTCACCTGCTAAAACCGAGGGATAGCCGGGAATATCGTAAATAGGTTTTTTGGGATAAATTTCGGAGAGTTGGCCGCCCACCTGGGGTAGCGCATCTACCAAATGACAACGCATTTTAAGCAGACCGGCTTCAAATACGGCAAACAGACCTACCGGGCCGGCCCCTACGATGCAAATATCGGTTTGTATTGCAGATTGTTCCATGACGCGCACAAAAATAGTAAGCTTCCCAAAAACGAAAAGCCTTTTAAGCGTTTTGAGGCGCTTTCTTTCCGTCAATGCGTTTATCACTGAATTTAACCTCTTCAGGAACCCCACGAATATCACTAACTATGCCAAAGAAAGAAAGGAACTTGAGTACATAAAAACTAGGGTCGATTTCCCACCAGAAAAAACCTTGGCGGCAAGAACCTTGATAATAATGGTGGTTGTTATGCCAACCCTCTCCCATGGTTATAAGGGCTAAAACAAAGTTGTTTCGGCTATGGTCTTTGGTACGATACCTGCGCTTGCCAAATTTATGCATTAAGGAATTAATCGTAAAGGTTCCGTGATACAAAATCACAGTAGATGTGAGGAACCCTACCACCAAAGTAGACCAACCCGCATTCCAATCGGTCCAACCGGTGCCATTGAGTTTGTTGCCCAGGAAATAAATGGCTGCCGCCATAATTAGAGGAGGTACCAAGAAAAAATTATTCAAAAACCTCAGCTCAGGGTATTTGGCAAAATCTTGGATTAACTCGTACCGGGTTTTTTGGTAATCGGGCCCCATAATCCAACCCATGTGGGCATAAAAAAAGCCATAGATATTGGCGGAGTGTGGGTCCTTTGGCGTGTCGCTGTAGCGGTGATGCACCCTGTGGGTAGAAGCCCACCAAAGCGCCCCTTTTTGTACACTGGTTTGAGCAAAAAAAGCAATCAAAAACTGGTAAATCCGACCTGTCTTGTATGTTTTATGCGCAAAATAGCGGTGGTAGCCCGAACTAATAAAAAACATTCGGAAATAGTACATAAACAAACATACCAACCAATCTTTCCAAGTGAATCCTGTCCAAATCATGAGCAGCGGAGACAAATGGATTAAAGCAAATCCCATTTGGTCTACCACCCTTGGTTTGTTGCGGCTTTCCTTTTCCAACTCCTGAGGCGCAGGCCCTTCAGGGGAAGTGTAACTCGGTTTCTTTAGGGCTTGCGCCGAAGAAATGTGCTCTGTATTCATGGGCAAATGTATAGCCAAGACGAAAAGTAGTATTAAATCTAAATGTTTCCGGAAATTCGATTTCCGGTGATTTGCCGCTGTGCCTTACTTTTAAAGGTTCCGGCTGTAAAACTTCTAAGCTTTAAGTGTTTGGTAGAACGACCTTGGACTCTTCTCCTCCATCGTTTGAAAGAATTTGGCTTTAATTGGTTTTGCATAAGCCGAATGACTTCCGCTTCAGTAAGGGAAAACTGATAATAAATGGCCTCGAAAGGAGTTCTGTCCTCCCAGGCCATTTCTATTATACGGTCCATTTCAATATCTGATACAGCATCCATAAGATGATTTATGACCAAACGTATGCCGGAGGACTAAAGTTCGAATTAAAAGACAACTTGAGCGTCTTTGGCCGCTTTTGGCTTGTTATCTTGAAACTTACGCTGCCCCTTTGGTCTAAATCCACCCTGATTTCGATCAGCATTGAAACTATCCTTTCTGGGCGGTCTTGAATTCCCGCGGCCACCTTTGTTTAGGCCGGAAGCAGAAAGGCCTTCGTTGCCCTCCACAATAGTAAATGCACGTCCCATATTTCCTGCTCTACCGGTTCGGCCAATTCGGTGAATATAGCTGTCGTAGGTTCTAGGAATTTCGACATTAATTACGTCGGAAACCAAAGGGATATCTAGTCCACGGGCTGCTACATCGGTAGCTACTAAAACCCGAATCCTGCCTTTCTTAAACTTATCCAAAGCTCGGTTGCGGTAATTCTGTGACTTATCGCCATGAATTTCGTCTACCGCAACTCCTGCCTTCTTAAGGCGTGCAGTGATTTTGCTTACCCCGCGCTTGGTTTCAGAAAACACCAATACGCGATCGCCGCCCTTTTCCTTGAGCACATCTACCAGCGTATCGAAGCGGGTGCTTCCCTCGGGCACATGTACCACTTCTTGTTGCACACTCTCATTGGGCTTGTCGCCTTTGTTTACTTCAACCCGTACCGCAGGTGCGCCGTCCAAAATGCGTTTAATTTCGGGTTCAATTCTGCCCTGAACCGTAGCCGAAAAGAGCAAGGTTTGCTTGCGCTGAGGCATGGCAGAAGCAATCATATGCACATCGTCCACAAATCCCATGTCCAACATGCGGTCGAATTCGTCGAGAATCAATACCGAGAAACCCCTCAAATCCATATGTCCTCTTTCCAAAAGGTCCATTAAACGGCCGGGAGTACCAATAACAATTTCGGGTTTGCGATGCAGGTGGCGAATGTCGTTGAGCATATCTGTACCTCCGGTAAAGCAAGACGCTTTGATGTTGGTACCTGCCACCAATTTATTGGCATTGGCCCCAATTTGTCCGGCCAATTCACGGGTTGGACTTATTACCAAAGCTTTGAGCCCTGACTCACCGTCCATTTTACGCTGAAGCAATGGCAACAAAAACGCCAGAGTTTTGCCTGAGCCCGTGCGTGCCAAGCCTAGCACATTCTCGCCTTCCATGAGCGGATCCCAAGTTCCTTCCTGAATCTCGGTCATGCGTTCGATATTTTGGCTTTTAAGGTTTCGGGCAAAGCCGTGGTAAAGTGCCAAAGAATCGAAACTGCGGGTTTGCATTTGCTCCTCTTCGGTGGGCGCTTTGGCATCCTTTTGAAGCATGTCTAGAGAAATAAAATCTCTGCTGCCTTTTTTGTTGTTTCTAGATCTTGGTTTTTGAGGGCGGTAATGGTTTTTCTCTTGATTCCCGCGCTTCCCATCGGAAGCCTGATTTGATTTATGCATACATTGAATTTGTACACCCCGCGCTGGCCGGTGATAACGGCTCTTCAGACCTGATAGAATCGTAAAAATTGGGTTGCAGGTGCGGGATGAGATATTGAATTATGGCACAAATATAGGTAATTTCTTTGGCTTGCAATTTTTTAAACCGAAGCGTATTCTTGGAATGCGATCTATTGATGAACCATAGGTAGGGTTCCGGAGCAAAATCTGCGGCAGGGACCGCTGTGAAAAGCCCGGAACAGGCAAGGCACTGTGGCTTAACCGGCGGAGGCCCCTCGACCCTTCGGGGGCCCCCGTACGGTTTAGCCACAGAAACTTGCCTGTGAGGACTTGCAACAAGGGCCCGCCCGCCGCCAAAATCCTAAACCTGAAAATTTGCATCCTGCAAAAATCAATACATTTGCACTTGTAATTTAATTCCTTAACCATGCGAATTTTTGTTTCACTCTTAGCCTTTTTGTTCGTTTTTGTATCCTGCCAAACCACAGATGCGGTCAGCAATGGGCGCATGGCACAAAAAAGGAAATACAACCCCGGCTATGCTTGGCGCATGGCAAAAACCATTAAAGCAAGCTCGGACACAAAAATCAGCAAGGTGGAGCCCGGGCATGCCATGGTAGCTACCACAGGCGCAAAAACAGAAGTAATAAACGTCACTTCAAAGCTACCTGCGTCGGAGCCCATTTTGCCATTGCGGGTTTACATGAATGAGGACTGCGATCGCATCCTATTTATAGATGGAACAGAAAAGGAAGTGCATGTGGTGGAGGTACGCGAGTCTGGGGTTGCCTACAAGAATTGCGGGCAAATGGAAACCGGAGATATTATTGTTGAGCCTTTAGAAAGGGTGCACCGCATTGTTTACGCCAAAGGCACCAGCATGTTATTTAACGATTTGATAGAACCGGAAGTGCCTGAGCAAGAAAAAGAGGAGGAAGAACAAACCCTCATTGACAAGGCTAGAAGCGACCGTTCGGACGACACCGAACCGGCCAATAGTTCAGAAAATCAGGAGCAGGAGCCCTATGTGGGGCTCAGTCAACTGGTGGCGGCGCTACTTTGCTTTTTCTTAGGGGCAATGGGTGTGCATAGATTTTACTTGGGTTATACCGTTATAGGTCTAATTCAATTGTTTACCTTAGGCTGTTGTGGGATTTGGGCCTTGGTAGACTTTATCCGCATCCTCACGGGCGATTTAAAGCCTGCCAATTATGAGGACTATGAAGAAAAGCTTTGACGGCCAAAGCCTCAAAGCCCTTTTCCTAGTTTTAAGGCCTTTGGTTGCCTTTGGCATAGTCCTATATATATGGAGTCTTCCGGCCGACTATTTTGACGTGGGCGAACCGGTGTGTATTTCGGTGCGTTTGTTTCATGTGGAATGCTGGGGCTGCGGACTAACCAGAAGCATACAGCATTTAATACATGGTGAGTGGCAAGAAAGCTTGGATTACCATCCATTGGGTTGGCTGGTTTTCATATTGTTGGGTGTGTTGCTGCTGCATTGGTTTCGAAAAGGATTTTATAGCTGGAAAAAATTAAGGCAAAGGGAGGGCAAATAGTTTTGGCAATTCGGCAAACAGCACTTAACTTTGCCCCCTCAATTTAGCACGCGGATGTGGCGTAATTGGTAGCCGCGCCAGACTTAGGATCTGGTGCCGAAAGGCGTGGGGGTTCGAGTCCCTTCATCCGCACTACTTCTTTTAGAATACTTCATGAACATTTCCCAGGAAAAACAAGAGGACCTCGTACTGAAGGTCTCTATTGATGTGGTTCCCGAAGACTACAGCACGCAAGTAAACCAAGCCCTTAAAGATCTTCGCAAACGGGTGAATATGCCCGGGTTCAGGCCGGGGAAAGTGCCTCCCGGATTGGTAAATAAAATGTATGCTTCCTCCGTAAGGGCAGACGAAGTGGGAAAGCTGGTTAGCGAAAAACTCTTTGAATTTCTTAGAGATAATCAAATTGATTACTTAGGGGAACCTATTCCGGAAATTCAGGATGCCATGGATTTTGCCAGGGAATCGGAATACTCCTTCGCCTACTCGGTAGGTTTAATGCCTGAGGCTAACGTAGAAGTGCCCCAAAAACACAACTTGCAACGTTTGGTGATAGAAGTTGCCGAAACACAAATAGACGAAGAGCTTAAAAATTTGCGCAAGCAATACGGCAAAACCGAAAGCCCCGAGGTTGCCGAACAAGGCGATATGGTTTCCGGCCAAATGTCCTACCACGAGGATATCGAAGACCCCGAAACCTTTAAAACAGTAAAAGGCTTGTTTATTCCTACCGATCGGCTCCAAAAAGAAGAGGACAAAGAGTTGTTTGTGGGTTTAAACAAAGGCGACGAGTTCTCCTTTAACCCCCACACTCTGTTTGAAGATAAAAAAGCGGCCTCTATTTACCTGGCCACGGACGAAGACGCGCTGGATAGCCTTCCCAACGAAGTCCTTTTTGAAGTGGTGCACATTACCCGCATGACCGATGCCGAACTCACCCAAGAGTTTTACGACAAAGTTTTTGGGGAAGGAGAAGTATCTAATGAACAAGAAGCCAGATTGCGCCTTAGCGACTATTTGAAATCCACCATTCAACCTCGTTTGGACGGAAAACTGCTCGGTGAACTTAGAGAGGCAGTAATCGACGCCAATCCTGTACCCCTTCCCGAAAGCTTTTTGAAACGTTGGTTGGCGCTCAAAGAACAAAACCGCAGCGAAAACAAAGAGCAGGACTTCTTAAGTTTGGCCGAGGATATGTTCCAAAACGACCAACGCTACATACGCTGGCAAGTGCTAAGAGCCAAGGTAGAAAAGGACAATAATATTGAGGTAAGTCAGGAAGAATTGAACCAAGAAGCCGAAACTACTGTCCGCAGGAGGCTCCGCGACATGGGCTACCCATTACCTGAGGAACAAATGCAAGCCGTGGTGGCACGCTTTAAAACCGACCGGGAAGAAATGGAGCGCATTTACACCAATATGGTGGAGTTCAAAGTGCTTCAACATCTTAAGGACCAGATGTCCATACCGGAACAAAACCTGCCTTGGGAAGAAGCAGAAAAAGAAATCCAACAAGCCGAGACTCCGCTGGCTTAAGTTTTTTTAAAGTCTAAGGCCCCAACCTTTCTGCCGGGTTGGGGTTATTTTTGATACCTTGTTTTAAAATTTAAGCTATGATTCCGCACGACGAATTCAAAAAATATGCCGTTAAGCACCGGGGCATCTCTAGCATGCACCTGGAAAACTACATGTCTTCGGTTCAAGGCATGACCCGCACCGTAATCGAAGAACGGCCGGTGAATTTTAGAGAAGTCGATGTATTTTCTCGCCTCATGATGGATCGAATTATTTTCCTAGGTACACCCATCGACGATTATATTGCCAATATCATTCAAGCACAATTGCTTTTCTTAGAAAGTGCCGATAGCAAAAGAGATATCCAAATATACATCAACTCCCCAGGAGGGTCCGTGTATGCCGGCTTAGGGATTTACGATACCATGCAATGGATTGGCCCGGACGTAGCCACCATTTGCGTAGGAATGGCCGCCTCAATGGGTGCCGTATTGCTTTGCGCAGGGACCGCCGGAAAACGCACCGGATTGCGCCACTCCAGGGTAATGATTCACCAACCTATGGGCGGGGCTCAAGGGCAGGCTTCGGACATCGAAATCACCCACAGGGAAATCCAAAAACTCAAAAAAGAACTCTATCAAATCATTGCCGACCATAGCGGCAATCCTTTCGATAAGGTAGAAAAGGATTCTGACAGAGACTACTGGATGATTGCCCAAGAAGCCAAAGAGTACGGCATGATTGATGAAGTGCTCGTACGCACCAAAAACGACTAAATAATCTTGCCTTATGGCTAAACCACAGCGCGAAGACTACTGCTCCTTTTGCTTAAGGCCGCGGTCGGCAGTCGATATGCTTGTAACCGGGCGTGAAGCCAATATTTGTAACGATTGCCTGGAGCAAGGCCTGGCTATTCTTCGGGAAGAAAAAGAACGGTTTCAAAAAGAAAGCTTGGAAACCGACCTCACTTGGCTAAAACCATCGGCCATAAAGTCTTACCTAGACGATTACATTATTGGGCAAGACGAAGCCAAAACCACCTTGGCCGTGGCCGTTTATAACCATTACAAAAGGGTAATGGCCCCTGCGGTTGCTCAAGAAGAAGCCGTAGAGCTTGAAAAAAGCAACGTAATGCTCGTAGGCGAAACAGGCACCGGCAAAACCTTAATTGCACGTACCATTGCACGTATGCTCGACGTTCCATTTTGCATTGCCGATGCCACCGTACTCACCGAAGCAGGCTATGTAGGAGAAGACGTGGAAAGTGTGCTTACCCGTTTGCTGCAGGCCGCAGATTACCAAGTAGAAAAAGCCGAAAGGGGCATTGTTTTTATCGACGAAATCGACAAAATTGCCCGCAAAGGCGACAACCCTTCATTAACCCGCGATGTTTCGGGCGAGGGCGTGCAACAGGGCTTACTTAAGCTTTTGGAAGGGAGTGTTATAGGTGTTCCTCCCCAAGGCGGAAGAAAACACCCCGAACAAAAACTCATTCAGGTAGACACCCGCAATATCTTGTTCATTTGCGGTGGAGCCTTTGAAGGCATTGAACACCGCATTGCTTCTCGGCTTTCGAGGCAATCCATTGGCTTTAGCGCCGAAGAAAGAGCCAATCCGCAAACCCAAAATTTGCTGCAATTTATAACTCCACAAGACGTAAAGTCCTTTGGGCTTATTCCTGAACTCGTGGGCCGAATTCCCGTGGTTACCCATTTAAACCCACTCAACGCAGAAGCCCTAAAACGTATCCTTACCGAGCCCAAAAATGCACTTATTAAACAGTACCAACGTTTACTCAGTATTGACCACAAGCAGCTCACCATTGAGCCCGATGTCTTGGACTTAATAGTGGAAAAGGCCATGGAATACAAATTGGGGGCTCGAGGCCTAAGATCCCTTTGCGAAGCCATTATGAAAGATGTGATGTACCACGCTCCCGATTCGGAAGAAAAAGAGTTTGTCGTGAGCCTTGAATTTGCCAAAGCCCAATTGGCCAAAAGCAGCTTTGGTTCAGCCGCATAAGCATGGATAAGCAGCTCATTTGCGGCATTCATCCGGTATTAGAGGCCTTGGAAACCGGAGTAGCTCTGGACAAAGTCATTCTAAAAAAGGGTGGCGTGGGCCAAGCGCGCGCTCAAATTATTGATTTTTGCGCCGCCGCTTCTATTCCCTGGCAAGAAGTACCCGTTGAAAAACTCAACAGAACAGTGAATGCCCGGCACCAAGGAGTGGTAGCCTGGAAATCCATCATTCAGTACCAAGACCCTGTGGAACTGGTCACTCAAGCCTTTGAACGGGGAGAGCAGCCTTTGTTGGTAGCCTTAGATCGGGTAACCGATGTTCGCAATTTAGGAGCACTTTCCAGAAGTGCGCTATGCTTTGGTGCTCACGGCCTTTTGGTGCCTTCCAGGGGTACCGCACCCATTCAGGAGGGGGCCATTAAATCTTCTGCCGGTGCATTACTCCATTTGCCCGTTTGCCGTGCTTGGAACCTGAAAGACAGCCTGCTCGAACTACAAAACAGTGGATTACTAATCATTGCCCTCTCCGAAAAAGCCAAGACCCCATTGCACCAATGTCCGCTAACCGGACCTACCCTATTGCTTATGGGCTCCGAAGAAGACGGTATTTCGCCTGCTTATTTGGACTTGTGTGACCATAAAGCAGCCATACCTCAAGTACAAGGCCCTGTAGGCTCCCTCAATGTTTCCGTAGCCACCGGGATTGCCCTTTACGAATGCGCCCGCCAACGCCATGAGCGCCCCCTTTGAAATCCCCAAAAACTATGCCGAATTAGCCGGCAAACGCTGGGGAGAAACCACCGCCAAGCAACGATTGGAGGCGCTAAACACCCCCTCCTTAACCAGCATCCGATTTCACCCTCAACGGCCCTTTCCTCATCCTTTTTCCAACACCCAAAAGGTGCCTTGGCATCCAAATGCCCAGTTTCTGCAGCAAAGGCCCAGTTTTACCCTAGACCCCGCCTTTCATGCAGGCGCATACTACGTGCAGGAATCGGCTTCCATGATACTAAAAGCCATTTTAGATCGACTCCCCCCCTTGTTGCTTTGGCTTGACCTCGCTGCCGCGCCCGGAGGTAAAAGCACCTTGCTCCTGGAACAACTTAACCACCAAGGCTGGCTTTTGGCCAACGAACCCGACGGAAAGCGTTTCCCCATTTTACAGGACACCATGGCCCGCTGGGGTTATGCCAATCAAATGCTGTGCAGAGCTTGGCCCAAACAACTTGCCGATGCCCTTGGCCCCTTATTTCATGGCATTTTATTGGACGCACCCTGTAGTGGCGAAGGCATGTTTCGCAAAGAAACGCATGCACGCAAGCAATGGAATCCGGAACTCGTTCAAAGTTGTGCCCAAACCCAACATGGCATTTTAAAAGAAGCCATACGGCTTTTGGCCCCTGGCGGATACCTCATCTACTCCACCTGTACCTTTGCTCCGGAAGAAAACGAAGGGCATGCCCAAGAGCTTTTGCAGCAGGGGCTTGAACCGGTCAGGCTTAAATTTCCTGAAAATTGGGGCTTGACTTACACCGACCCAAATGGATTTTATGCCTATCCGGACCAAATGCCGGTGGAAGGCCTCTTTTTCATGGTTTGGAAAAAACCGGGGCAGCAGCCTCCATACCCAGAACCTTCACCCTCAAAGATGGAGCCCATGGATTTACCCATGCCCGTTCCGGACGCATTTAGCCACCGAATGGTGCACCAAAACACCTATTTTGGCAGCCTAGGGCCTTTGCCCCATTTTTGGCCTCAAATCCCCAACCTACGGTCACTTGGCACACCCATAGCCTACAACAAAAATGGACGCTGGCTTCCCCACCATGGCCTGGCCCTAAGCCTCCATGCCCAAAAAACACCATTGCTGCCCTTAGAAAACCAAGAAGCCCTTCGCTACCTTCGCGGCGAAAACCCAAGCTATCGCGAAGTGGAGCAAACGTGGATTTCGGCAAGTTACCAAGGCCTTCCCTTAGGCTGGCTCAAAAAAGCCGGAAAAAGGTTCAACAATCACTACCCGGAGGCGCTGCGCATACGGATGCAAGGGAGTTGATGGGGCCCTGCAAAGCACCGGGCCCTCCCTCCAAGCCCCGTTGCCAAAACCTCATGCGTGCGCGGGCTTGCGGGGCGTTTGCTGCGCGCCACGCCCACAAGCCCGCACGCATGGGCTTTGGCTGCCGGGGGCTTTCCGTACCGGTCCCTGGGCCAAAAAAAACTCCGTTCCAAAATGAAACGGAGTCCTTCTAATCCATTAAGTGGATTATTATTCTCCCATACGCATAAGCGAAGGCAGTCCCGATTCACGCTTATAAGAGGCGGGAATACTAAGCACATTCTCCTCCAGTTCCGCCAAAGGCTGAATTTTAGTAACGGTCATAATCATAAACAAACCGTCCATGCCCGGCACGGGCAACTCCGTCTCTACTTTCATAGGGAAACCGGGCAAATCGAGCCCCGAAGCATTGGTAGCACCGGATTTACCCTGGGTAGCAGGCTTAAAATCCTCCGTAATCCAATACTTGGCTTTCATCACTTGATCACCCTCGGTAATTTCTACCTCATAGAGGCGACATTTGTAGCCCATAATGGTGGCCTTTTCTTTAGCCTTGGTTACCTTGTTCTTGGGCGTATCGTTATCATCTTCCATCTCCGAAGCAGAAACAGTATTGATTTTTTCAGATCCGTGATTGATGATAAAAATGCTGTCCGTGGCTTTATCGTACAAAATATCTCCTATCATTGCCGCTTGCATGCCACCAATCATTCGAGTCAATGCTCTTTGTTTGGACACAATATTTTCAGAGGCATTAGGCAGCATACCCTCAGCTCCCGGAATATCTTGACTATAGGTAATGGAATAGTGAATCAGACCTTCAAATGCGTTTTGGGCTTGCACACCTAATGCTGCCAAAACCATAAAGCCAAAAGAAAGAAGAAAACGTTTCATATTATACATTTAGTGAACAAAGATACATGGTCAGGGTTCCCAACGAAGCGAATTAACCATTGTTTGGATATCTCCATGCAAAAAAGATACCACGGGGGCCAAACTATCGTAATTGGCAGTAAAGTTAAAGTATAAGCTACCCCTTAAAAAGTGTCGGCTTGAGTCGGTCAAATAAAATTGAAAGGGAGTCGCTGCCTTTCCTTCCAATTTAAACAAAGTACCAAACACCGCTTCCTTTGGCCTCCGAATTATCTGCTGTCCTATGGCTGAGGCCATCATGGAGTGGCCACTAAACACTTGCTGGTGGGCATCATCGATCAAGTCACCCAAAGACTCCGGTGAAGTTATAGGCAAATAGGTAAGGTAGAGTGCTGCATTAAAGCGGGGATAATCCAAATTAAACCAACAGGGATTTGCCATTTCGCTGTTGCCCACGTAGGGGCGGACCTTAGCTCCCTCAAAATGGTAAAAAACAAAAGGGCAATCGCCGGCAAAGGGTACTGTATCGTGCGGGGGAAGTGTTATGGAAGGATAACCCCTGGGTTTAGGCACCGAAGGCGTTTCTCCACAAGAAAAAATCCAGAAAGCCAATAAGATCAACAAGAAAAGCATAGGGAAACGCTGCTCCTTTAATTGATTGGGAGCGCTCAGCTGCACTTTAACACGCTTAATTCTTCGTGTATCGGCCGATTCTACGGTAAACGTTATGCCCTTTAGTTCCATTTGCTCCCCTCTTAGGGGCATTTTGCCGTGCAAATGCAGCAGTAAGCCGGCCAAGGTATCGGCCTCTTGCCCTGCTTCACCCAAATGATCAAAAGGAATATCTAAAATCCTACAGAGCTGGACCAAGGTGGTTTTCCCCTCAAAAACGTAGTTGAGGTTGTCCAAACGGGAATAGACCACCTCCTCGTCGTCGAATTCATCGTTGATTTCTCCTACAATCTCCTCAATAACATCCTCAAGAGTAATGATTCCGGAGCTTCCGCCATATTCATCTACCACAATGGCCATGTGCATTTTCTTTTCTTGAAACTCCTTTAGCAGGTCATCGATGGGTTTATTTTCCGGAACAAAAAAGGGCTTTCTTACCAAATTAGCCCAAGGAAAGGATGCCGGCTGGTCCAAGTGAGGCAGCAAATCTTTAATGTATAAAACCCCCTTGATTTGGTCAAAAGAGTCGGTATATACCGGAATGCGTGAGTAACCTGATTGAAGAATGGTTTCCAGTACCTGCATGAAATCAAGGCTGGAATCCAGGGCCACTACGTCTATCCGAGGTTTCATGGTTTCGCTCACCGAAATTTGGCCAAACTCCACAATGCCCTTCCAAATTTTCCTTTCTTCATCCGACACGGAATCGTCGTGAGTCATATCAATAACGGCCGATAATTCATCGGGACTAAGCGCAGCCGGACTACGTTGTAATTTTCGGTCAAAAATACGTCCCGAAGCTAGTAGTATGGTGCTTAGCCATCGGGTTAAGCGTTCTGTTACAATCAAGGGGCCTGTCATAGCACGAATAAGCACCAATGGGCGTTGGGTAGCAAAAACTTTGGGAAGGATTTCGCCAAATAATAAAATCAAAAAGGTTACCGCTACCACCTGAAAAAGAAACACAGCCCAATATGGCCAAAGATTGCTTAACCTCAACGAATCGGTGAGTAAACCGGAAATAATAACAATAGCAATATTTATAAAATTATTGGCAATAAGAATGGTGGCCAGCAACCTACGGGGGTGGCCAAGGAGCTTTCGAACGCGTAGTGCCAATCCCGGTTTTTCTTGGTCTAAGGCATCCAGACCTTTAGCAGAAAGACTAAAAAAAGCCACTTCAGAGCCAGAAATAAGGGCGGAAAGTAATAATAAGACAGGCAGAATAAACCACCAAATCAAACTAAAAGGGTCGTCGTTACCGTTGGCTAAGGGAATGTCCAAAGATGAGGCGCTTAGTTAAACTTAAAAGGGTAAATCATCGGTTCCGTCACCCGAAGGCGGAGGAGGTGGATTAGTTGCGTGGTGCGAGGCTTGCGCAGAGACGCCTTCGTTGGGATTTGGAGGGGCAGATGTAGTTTGCTCGCGAGCCGCCGCATAAGCACCTTGCTCATTTCCCTCTTTTCTTGAATCCAACATGGTCATTTGGTCGGCTTCAATTTCGGTGATATACCTTTTTTGGCCTTGTTCGTCGTCCCAGCTTCTGGTTTTGATACGACCTTCGATATACACCTTAGAGCCTTTGCGTAAGTATTGTCCGGCAATTTCGGCCAAGCGCCGCCACAACACCACATTGTGCCATTCTGTTTGTTCTATTTGAGCACCTTCTCTATTCTTATACGTTTCACTGGTGGCCAGAGGAAATCGACATACTTGGGTACCATCACCAAAAGTTTTGGTTTCGGGGTCTTTACCTAAATTGCCTATAAGAATTACTTTATTTACGCTGCCTGCCATATAGAATTTCCTTAACGGTAAAGATACAAAAAAGCTTAGGCTTTACCAGCTGATGCTTAAGGTTCCATTTCCTGAACGAACGCCTTGGCTGTGGGTAATATTGCTGGAGCCGTTGCTTGTTACATAACTTGAGCCTCCCCCGGCACCATTAATTTGCATTCCCCCGCCGCCATACCATCCGCCACCGCCACCGGTTCCGTAGCAGCAACAGGCCGAATTCGACAATCCATTTCCTCCAATACCAAACACTCCGGAAGGAGCAAAAGCTTGACCCGGAGAGCAGCCCCCATTGTTGTACATTCCTCCGGCGCCACCGGAGCTTTGGGTGCCCCCTTGTGCCCAAACGCCGTTTCCATTGGTAGACCCCTGTCCTCCGGTCAATCCACCTCCGGCACCTCCATTGCCTTGGGCACCACCGCCGCCGCCACCGGCTACTAAAATTCGATCGCTAAGGCCCGTACCGTTTCTACGGATATCGGTAGCTCCGCCACCACCGGCTCCTGTACCAACGCCGGCACCTCCCCCGTTCCAACCTGCGGCGGGACTCGCTCCTGCTCCACCCACGTTTATTTGCAGTACTTCTCCCGGTGTCACGGTTAAAGTTGCCTGAACCCTGCCGCCCAAGCCACCTGCTCCTCCCGAAGTGCCTGAGCCACCTTGGGCGCCATAGGCATCTACCTGTATGCTGGTTACACAAGCCGGCACGGTAAAGCTCTGGGCAGCTCCTGTGAAATTAAAAGTTTGAGAGCCACTGGGCGCACATTGACTTACCGTAATGCTGGTGGTATCTATGGTACTGCATCCGTTGGCATCGGTGATGGTTAAAATCACCTGAAACGTACCTGTGTTGGCCCAGGTAACCGATGGGTTTTGCACGTTGGAACTGGCCGGCGTACCTGACTGAAACTGCCAGGCATAAGTTGCGCCCGTGGTTGCAGGAGAAAAAACTACCGACTGAGTAGTAGAAGGGTTTGCCGGGCTGCTGGTATAGCTTGCCGTGGGAAAGCTTTGACACGCACAAGCCATTTGTGCCCAACCCGTAGGAAAGTAGGTTTCCATACATTGGCTGGTGGTGTTGTAAATGGTTAGCCCATGCGCCGGATTACCAATGCTGTTCCGCTGCACAGTAGTTAAGCGTGGAAAAAGCAAGCCTTTGTTGGAAGAAAAAACATCTAAAACGGCCGATGGATCCGGATTGGCAGTATTTATCCCTACTTGCTGGGCATTTAAAACTATGCTAAAAAAAGCACAGAACGCTAAACAAACGATAGGTTTCATAAACAAGATTTATCCAAGCAAATTAGCCATTGTTTACACAGTAAAAAAAGACTTTTATCTTTAAATTGCCTTTGGAGGGCAATTTCTTTTGGGCAATTAAATCTTTTTGCGGATAGATAACACTACCAAAATAGAAACCCCAATGGTTATGGCGGTGTCTGCAAAATTAAAGATGGGCCTAAAGATAGGGTCGCCGCCAAGATAGGGTACCCAATCCGGCCAGTGCACCGTAAAGTGCAACATGTCCACAACTTTACCTTGAAGAAAGGGAGCGTAGCCACCTTCGGGAGGAAAAGCTTCTGCCAATTGAAACACATGACTTTCGCTAAAAATAATTCCGTAAAACATAGAATCTAAGATATTCCCTAAAGCTCCTGCAAAAATGAGGGATAAGCTAATCACCAACCAGCGGTTCTTTTTTTTGCGCACCAAGTCAAACAGCAGATATCCAATGAGGCTAACCGCAACAATTCTAAAAATGCTTAGAAAGAGCTTTCCGGTGCTGCCACCTAGCTCAATCCCCCAAGCCATTCCATTGTTTTCAATAAAAAACAGCTCAATAAGCCCTGGAATTAAACGTACACTTTCCTGTAACTCAAAATGGGTTTTGATGTAAATCTTGGTCCATTGGTCAAAAACCAATATGCCAAAGATCAACAGCAATGGAAGGCGTAGGGCTTTCAATCCGGGCGATTTTGGGAAGTTTTTGCTTCCATACTCAAAGTAGCATGGGGCACTGCACGCAACCTTTCTTTGGGGATTAATTTTCCGGTCACCCTACAAATGCCGTAGGTTCCGTTTTTAATGCGCAAAAGGGCATTCTCCAAATTCTGGATAAACTTCTTTTGACGTGCTGCGAGCTGCCCAATTTCTTCTTTGGAAGAAACTTCTGCACCATCCTCCATGAGCTTAAAGGTTGGAGAAGTGTCGTCGGTGGTATTACCGTCTTTGTGAGAAAAGGCGTCAATGAGCAATTCCAGCTCCTTCTTTGCTTTTTCCAACTTTCCATGAATAAGTTCTTTGAACTCCTCTAATTCTTCGTCTGAGTATTTTACTTTTTCAGCTGCCATAAATGCATGTTTAAAGTAAGGGTTCTATTTGGACATTGGCCTTGAGTTCATTTTCCAGTTCTAAGGTATATACCTTAGAACTCGGGTTCTCGCTGGCGTAATCGTGTAGGTCTGCTGCTAAAACTTCGGCGCAAATATACGCTTTATTCAAACGCAATGCGTCCTGTACTTGTTGCGTTGCCTGAACGTTAATACAGATGCGTTGTCCTACTTCCAGGCCTAAATCCTTCCGAAGGTTTTGTACTCTGTTTACAAAATCTCTGGCCAAGCCTTCGGCCTTTAATTCTTCATCCAAGGCAATGTCTAAGGCCACGGTAAGGTCTCCGTCTACGGCCACCTGCCATCCGGGAACATCCTCGGATACCACTTCTACCTCCTCCAAACTAATGGACTCCATGCGCCCTTCATCCAATTCAATATTTAGGGCGCCCTTTGTTCTCAGCTCTTGAATTTGACTTTGTGAAAGACTTTGAACGCGTTGATTCACCAATTTCATATCGGCCCCAAAACGAGGGCCCAGTTTTTTAAAATCAGGCTTGGCTTTAAGTACCAAGAGCTCTCCTATATCGGTCAAAAACTCGAGTTGCCTCACATTAACCTCGTTCAAAAACAAGGGAATAACCTTCTCTAAAAGCTCTTTTTGACGGCTATCCATAACCGGAACCAGGACTTTTCGTAGGGGCTGACGCACTCGAATTCGCTGCTTTTTGCGCAGAGATAATACCAAAGAGGTGGCTCGTTGGGCCAAATCCATAGCGTCCTCAAGCGATTCATCTCTTTTTGCTAAGCCTGTTTGCGGCCAATGAGACAAATGAACAGAAGTACTTCCCTGCCTTAAATCTCTATACAATCGGTCGGCATAAAAAGGTGCCAGAGGAGCCATAAGGCGTGCAACGGTATCCAAACACCAATGCAAGGTGCTGAATGCAGCCTCTTTATCACCGGTCATGCTGCCTACCCAAAACCGCTTGCGTGAAAGACGCACATACCAGTTTGATAAGGATTCGGTAACAAAATCTTGAATTAAGCGACCGGCTGCAGTTAAGTCAAATGCCTCATAGGCTTGGGTAACTTCTTGCTTGAGGCCCTCCAGCCTTGACAAAATCCAAACATCCAATTGAGCGGGTTCTTTGGGCAATTCCGGGGAGCTTTTGCACCAACCGTCCACATTGGCATACAAAGCAAAAAAGGCGTAGGTATTGTATAAGGTGCCAAAAAAGCGGCGGCGCACTTCCTCAATGCCTTGCTCATCAAACTTAAGATTATCCCAGGGAGCTGCATTGGTGAGCATATACCATCGGGTGGCGTCGGCACCAAACTTTTGCATGGTCCGGAATGGATCCACAGCATTCCCCAGACGTTTGGACATCTTTTGCCCATGCTTATCGAGCACCAAACCATTAGAAATGACAGACTTATAAGCCACCGAATCCATAATACCGGCAGCTATAACGTGCAGGGTAAAAAACCAGCCTCGGGTTTGATCTACTCCCTCAGCAATAAAATCAGCGGGGAAAGCGGCGCCCTGCTCAATTTTTTCTTTGTTCTCGAAGGGATAGTGCCATTGGGCAAAAGGCATAGAACCGGAATCAAACCAAACATCAATCAAATCGGGTTCACGGTACATGGCTTGTCCGGAGGGAGAAACAAGCACCACCTCATCCACAAAAGGGCGATGCAGGTCGATGGAAGCATAGTCCTGACTATCCTTAATGTCGCCATAGGGGTTTTTATGCATTATTCCGGCACCCACGGAGGCCTCAATAGCCTCCAGGAGTTCGCTTACCGACCCTATGCAACGTTCTTCTTTTCCATCTTTGGATCGCCAAATAGGCAAAGGAATGCCCCAATATCTGGAGCGGCTTAAATTCCAGTCTTGTAGGTTCTCCAACCATTGGCCAAACCTTCCGGTTCCTGTGGAAGGCGGACGCCAGTTAATTTCTTTGTTTAGTTCCAGCAACCGCTCTTTCATGGCGGTAGTGCGCACAAACCAGGAGTCGAGCGGGTAATACAAAACAGGTTTATCGGTGCGCCAGCAGTGCGGATAGGTGTGCTCGTATTTCTCAATCTTAAAGGCTTTGCCTTCTTGCTTCAGTTTTACAGCAATCCTTACATCGACCGATTCGTATCCCTCAGGCTTTTCCTCCACATTTAGATAGGCTTCTTTCACATACTCTCCGGCAAAATCGCTTACCTCTTGGGTGAAACGACCTCTGCGGTCCACTAAAGTAAGTGCACCAATCCCGTGTTCTTTGGCCGTTTTAAAGTCATCTGCACCAAAACTGGGGGCCAAGTGCACCATACCCGTTCCGTCTTCGGTAGTAACAAAATCGCCTGAAATTACCTGAAATGCCTTACCTTCCTCAGGTTGGGCATAAGGCATCAATTGCTGGTACCGCAGGCCTTGTAGTTCTATTCCCTTAAAGCTTCTAAGCACTTCCCAAGGAACTTTTCTGGATTTGTCTTCAGCTTTTTCCCAAGCCTTGTTCCATTCGGCATCAAAATAGGCCTGAAGTCGGGCCTCTGCCAAAATAACGTACTGAGCTTCCCTTGTATAAGGATTGAGGGTTTTCACCAAAACGTAATCGATGTTGGGCCCCACACCAAGCGCTGTATTGGAGGGTAAGGTCCAAGGAGTAGTGGTCCAGGCTAAGCCAAAAGTACGTTCGGGAAGGGACTCACCGGCAACGCTTTGCCCAGGTTCCAACAAAAACTGAGCAACAAGGGTGGTGTCGCTTACCATTTTATAGGTGCCCGGTTGATTGAGTTCGTGGCTCGACAATCCGGTTCCTGCGGCAGGGCTAAAAGGCTGAATGGTATAGCCTTTGTAAATGAGCCCTTGATCGTAAAATTGCTTAAGAATCCACCATACCGTTTCCATGTATTTGGTTTGGTAGGTAACGTAAGGGTCGTCCATATCTACCCAATAGCCCATGAGTTCGGTGAGCTCCTGCCAACTGCCGGTAAATTTCATAACCGACTTACGGCATGCCGCATTGTATGCTTCAATACTGATGGACTTTCCAATATCCTCCTTGGTGATTCCTAATTCTTTCTCTACCTGCAATTCTACCGGAAGGCCATGGGTATCCCATCCGGCTTTGCGCTCTACCCGGAACCCTTGCAAGCTTTTGTAGCGGCAAATGGAGTCTTTAATGGCACGAGAAAGCACATGGTGTATTCCCGGCATGCCATTGGCGGAGGGAGGGCCCTCAAAAAAAGTAAAGCTGGGGCTATCGCCTTTGCGAATGCTTTGTACAAAGGTTTTCTTTTCCTTCCAATCCTGTTGGATTTCGACTTGTCTTTCGGCTAAGTTCAGTTCCTTGTATTCGGGATAGGCTTTGCTCATGACTCCATGCTTTGCAATTGGGCTGGCAAAGATAACCAAAAGAAGCGGCTAAGGCTTATTTGCCAACATAGGCAATGGCCTTTACCTCTATGGCAATAGGGGTAGGCAGGCTACAAATTTCGAGTGTGGTTCGGCAGGGCTGATGTTCGGCAAAATATTCAGCATACACGCGGTTGTAGATAGCAAAATCGGCCTTCATATGGGTTAAAAACACGGTAATATCTACCAAATCACTCCAAGAGGCACCCGATTCTTCTACCACCATTTTAAGGTTATTGAATACCGATCGGCACTGGGTTTCGATATCGTAGCTAAGGATATTGCCCTGGGCGTCGAGCTCCACTCCGGGAATTTCTTTAGTGCCTCGGCTTCGAGGTCCCATTCCGCTGTAATAAATAAAATCGCCTGCTTTGCGGGCATGTGGATAAGCGCCCACAGGTTCAGGCGCCCGATTGGAATCTATACGGCTCATAGTTTCGAATATTTTGGAGTATAAAGAAAAACAAAAGAAAACGTTTAAACCAAGGCCCAGGGACCGGTACGGAAAGCCCCCGGCAGCCAAAGCCCATGCATGCAGGCTTGTGGGCGTGGCGCGCAGCAAACGCCCCACAAGGCTTGGCATGCATGAGGTTTTGGCAACGGGGCTTGGAGGGAGGGCCCGGTGCTTTGCAGGGCCCACAAAAAAAAAGCCGATTCCCAAAAGAATCGGCTTTATGCATATTGTTTGACCTATTTAAGGATGCAACACTTTAAAGGTAGATTCAAGGCCATCTTTTTCGATGCGGAGAATGTACATTCCTGTGGGCCAGCTTCCCAAATCAAGTTGGCCTTCGGTGCCTTGCAGCTCGGTGCGCATCAGTTCGCGACCTGCTATGTCGGTAGCCGAAAGCCGGAAGCTGCTTCCATTGCCGGGCATGCTCCAGTTCAGCACTTGATGGGCAGGGATGGGCCAGATCTTAGCTTGAAGTGGGTTTTGTGCATCCAAGCCCACGGTAGCGCAAGGAATGGTGGGATTGGCAATCCAGGTCATGGTGGTAAAATCGATGTAGCAAGCCCAATTGGGGTTATCGACAAAAGGATTACGATTGCCCTGCAAGCTGTCTAAAAAGTCGTTGCGAGCAACATCGAAATTGTTGGGCGGGTGGTTGAAATGCCAGTCGAGCAATAGTTGTTGGTCTTGTGGGTAGTTGATTGGGTTTCCGTTGCAGTTTTCGCCGATTGGGGCGTTTAGATTCCAGCCGTTTCCGTCCACGCTGTTGTAGCAAATGGTCATGTACATGAGGGCTCGGGCTACGCGTCCTTTGTGGGCTTCGGTGGGTTCAAAAACTCGATTTCCGAGGGTATTCAGCCCCAAAGTTCCCAGTCCACTTTGCAGGATGGGCGTTTCCACCTCGCCAAAGGGGTAGTTGCAGCGAATTTCGTTGATGTTTTGAAACACCGGGTACAAATTGTGTTGGTCGCTGTATTCGGGACGTTCGGGGCTGCTGGCATTAAAAGTAGGCATCCAGGAGTGGCTAAAGGAGTGCTCGCGGCTGGTGCCGGTAGAGCCAAACTGGTAAGGTTCTTGGAAGAGGATGGGTGCACCGCTGTAAGGGCAGTCCAAGACCCTGTCGTTTATGATTTGGCCACTTACCACAAAAGTGTCGCGGATTTGAAATCCACTCACCATGGTTTCTATGTAGTTGCTGTAAAAAATAGCGGTGTGTGGGTTTACCACGTTGTGTAAGTCGGCCACAAAAGTGGCGTTGGTCTCCGACACGCCACTGTAGTAGGTGGCATCCAACATGGTTTGTGGGGTGGTGGTGGAGGCCGTGACCGCTGTGGCGGCATAGTTGGTGAAGGTGCCCAAACCATTGTAGCTGTATACGGCAAACTCGTAATTGGTATTGGCCATAATCCAGTTGGGAATAAAACTCAAGCTACTTCCTGAGGGACGTCCCACATAAATCACCTTGGCATTACCAATGGTCATGCCGCGTTGGTAGGTTTGGCCGTCGACCGGTTGTGCGCTAAGCGCCTGGCCTTCGGCACGAAGAATTAGGTATCCTCCATAGGCATCGGGTCCTGTTTGGGGAAGGTTCATATTGAGGTGGTACCTAAAGGTTTTGAGGTTGGTAACGTTAAAATTAGAAACAGCGAAGGTGGGGTCGGAGGCTTGGTTACCACCAATTCCGTACAAGCGCAAAGTAAACACCGAATCTACGGTATGATCGTTGCTGTAAATAGTCAGCAGGGCCTCGCGGCTTCCTGCAGCGGCAGGCGTAAAAGTCATTTGTAGGGTGAGGCTGTTGCCGGGCGCAATATTGTTAGGCAAAGCGGGTCCTGTGATGTTAAAATCGCCGGGATTTGGACCGGAAAGCACGACAGAATCAATATTTAGGCCACCGGCCATGGCAATATTGGCCATGCCCAAGTTAAAGCTGGTGGGGCTTGCTACGGCAGTGCCAACAGGGTTGCTGTTTCCGCCATTGAACATTACGTCGCTGCCTTGAGTTAGCTCTAACTTTTGGCTGGTGAAAGGAGGTTGAAGAATAAAGATATTGTCCAACTTAACGTTTCCACCTCCGGAAGAGGAATTTCCGCTCTGTTTATCCTGATAAAAGAATCGTATAAACCTTGAGTTAGGATCGGTTGGAAAAGCCGTATCCTGTATGCAAATCTGGTTGTCGGATTGGTCAGGAATGGCTTGTGCACCTGTGTAGGTTTTAATGGTGTTCCAGGAAGCACCGTTTGGGGACTCTTGCACAACAAAAGTGCCGTTCCAATAAGGAGCGGAACCGGTTTGCCCACCAATTTCATAGGCTACAGGCCCGGGTTGTGCGCCTACTTCGATTTGCAAAAACCTTCCGGTAAAGTCTAGCTTGAAAGACCTGGGGTTAGGTACGCTAAAGTCGCACGTAGAACTGATGTAAAATTCAGAACCGGAGGCCATGTTGCTGGTCCATCCGGCGGGTAATCCGGTTTCGCAATCCCAACTGGTGGGCACGGGAGCCACTTGGGCTTGAAGACCCCAAAGCGGTAAAAAAAATAAGGAGAGGAAGTGTGCACGTTTCATTCGATCAGTTTTTCGAAGGTCATGTAAATATTAGCATCGTCGTAACGCCGCAAAGTAAAGGCGTTTTCTTGAAGATTTTCGACAAAAAATCGACGTAATCTCCAAAGGTTGTTGTAGTGCAACAGATCCGGGGCAGGCTGAAGAGTCGAACTTACCGGGTCTAATTCGTTCGCTTTTAGCACATATTTAAAGGTATCGACCCGCAAAAGGCTATCTAAAGGAGCATAACGTAGGGCTAAGGCAAAGGAGCAATTGGCCGTGTAGGCATCGTCGCAAGGCAAAAACTCTATTTGGTATTCCAAAGTATCTACAAGGCCAAAAGCGGATGTGTCTTGCGGATGAATTTGGGTAATTTCCCAACGGCCTTCCAAATCAGCGGCCAAGCGGTTCTCCTTGTAACATGCCGAGAGCCAAACCGTAAAAAAAAGAATGGGTACTATAGATTTCATGCAAGGCAATTAAAACGTGGCCATTAAAGAGAACATCCACCGGGTGCCCAAGCCGGCATATACGGTAGCTGAGCCGGCATTATAGGTAGACCCGCCCAAACCGTTGTTGCTGGCATCGGTAATAAAAAATCCATTGGTTAAGTTAAGGATATTTCCGCGTGCATCCATACGTACCTTACCAATATAAAAATGGTAGCCGGCATGCAGGTTAATAAAGTAGTAATCGGGCATTCGCCAAGCTTGCCTACCTAAGTTAGGACCGGTTCCGCTTTCTAAATCGGTAACCTGATAATCTTCGGGCCTAAAATCTGCATAATTGTGGGTAAACACATTAATTTCCGGCATGATGTATAAACGCTTGATGGGCATAAACCTCAAACTTAGGGCATAACTGTGCTGGGCGGCATCTCCCACCTTTACTCCGGTGGGGTCAAAAATAATCTCCCCGGCGGCTTCTCCATTTAGATTAAAAAATTCACCACGTGCCACACGGTTCCATTGCCAATCTCCCCAGCTGGCCATACCTTCAACGGTGAGCATTTTGTGGGCTTTCCAAGCAAAATCTACTTCCAAACCCATGTGGCGGGCTCCCATATTGGCTATATTCACCAAAACAGGTTCACCATCAATGGTTACCGTGGCCGAAGTAGGTTTATTGAACCATTCGGTATAATATACATTGCCGTTTATGGTGAAAGAAGGACTGCGGTAACTGTAGCCCATTTCTGCGCTAAACAGCTCTTCGTTTCGAGAATCCCTAACCAAGGTGTTGTTGGCACGAACCAAAGCCGTAAAATAAGGCACCCTACTAAAATAGCCTAGGTTAAAAAAGGCATTTTGGCGCTTGGTGAAATTGTAGTTCATTCCGGCTTTAACGGTGTAGCCCGGGCGAACCACCCATTCGGTAGCATTGGTTTCCAAGCCTTCGGTTCCTTGGGTGTAGGTTTGCCCTTGGTAATCTAGGGTGTCGCCAAAGCCAATGTTTAAGGTAGTATCTCCTACTTGTAAGGTCTGCTCCAAAAAATGGTTGTATTGTCTGTAGCCGTTAATGGCGCCGCTAAGGTTAACAAAGGCTGAAATCTTTTCGCCTTTGAACTCGAGCATAGCAAAGGTTCCGCCCCAAAGGATATCCCGCTCGATATGCTGCCGCAAGGTATCCCCTTCAAAAATCAATCGATTGGCCATTCGGTTGTTGTCGTCGGAGGCCGTATACACGTCGCCACCAAGCAAATCGTCCATGGTGCTATACACTCTGCCGTTGTAATATCGCGCATCGGCTCCACCGCTTAGGCTAAGTCCTGCAGGGAGTTTCCAATCAAAAGTACTGAGCAACCCATACCAGCTATGGTCGTTGTGGTCGCGCTGAATAAAATAGGCCGAGCGGCGCAGGGTTGTTCCTTGGTTTTCTACGGTAAAAGAGGGCGCGGGGTTAAATGCATTTTGATCGTACATAAGTTGCAGATTGATTTGCCCGGCACTATCGGCCGAATTCACGCCTACAGTGCTTCCATTCACCATAGCTCGGGTGCCTCCACCCTGTCCAAAAGAGGCATAGGCCAAATTGTTTAGGTAAAATTTAGGACTTGCTCTCCACCTATGGTTAAAACTAATTACCGGCTTATGAAACCTGTTTTCGGTAGTGTTGATGAACTCACGTTCCAAATTATTATTGGCAGCATGTGCGTCAAGGCCTACTATATTGTTGGCATACAGGCTATCTTGAACGGCATTCCCGGTGCGGGTCCGCACCAAATGATTCCATCCAAAATAGTACCTGTTTCCACGTTCCACTACATTCGTACTGGTATCAATTCCCAAAGCCAAGGCCTGTTCTTTCGACAATTGTTCAATGCTCTGGTCGTAATAAAAGCTGCGCTGTCCACTACGCTGCGGCGCGCCAAAAGCACTCAAAGAAAAAGTATGGTTGCCCAATTCTTTGTTGATTTTGGCGAAATAAAAAAACATTTGACTTCTTAAACCGTCCACATAGCCCTCGTTGCTCCTAAAGGATAAGGCACCTTGCAAATTCCAGTTGCCCTTGAGCCTACCGGTGGATCCGGTGAGCACGGTTCTAAAGTTAAGGTCATTGCCCACTTCTTGCTTTACCGAAAAGCTGCGCTCCATGCCCATGCCCTTGGTCATAATATTTATGGTACCGCCAATGGCCGGAATGGCCAGCTTGGAAGCCCCTAAACCCCGCTGCACTTGCATGGTACGGGTCATTTGGTCCAAACCAAACCAGTTGGTCCAAAACACACGGCCGTTAAACATGTCGTTCATGGGCACGCCGTCCACCATGACCAGTACATTCTGAGAATTAAACCCCCGAATACTTACACGGGCATCTCCGTCGCCGCCTCCAACTTGAGTAGCATACACCCCCGGTGTGGAATTTAGCAGCATGGGTAAATCTTGCGAACCCAGTTTTTCTGCAATTTGTTTGGCCGACACATTGGAGTATGCCACCGGGGTTTCTCTTGGACGTGCCACGTCGGCAATAATTTCTACCTCTTGCAATTGCACAGGCTTCATGAGCACCTCCAGGGTCAACTCCGGTTGATTCAACTCCACCGTTCGGCTCACCGGTTCATAACCAATAAAGGAAATGGTGAGGCTATAGGAGCCGTAGGGCAAAGGCAAAGAAAAACGTCCGTCCAAGTCGGCAGCAACCCCTTTTCCTTCGCCATAAACCACGGCAGCCCCAATCAAGCTTTCGCGGGTTTCGGCATCCAGCACCTGACCGGAGATTCTTCCGGTTTGGGCCAAAAGTATGGAGCCCAAGAAACAAAAGCTTGCGGCGAAAAACCACCGCAAGCTTTGACAACTTAAATACGGATTCATCTACTTAGATACTTACTGGCGCAGCAATTTTTTGGCTGCAATTTTACCGTTGGCCCATTCCAATTCCACCACATACGCACCACTTGCCAAATCGGCCACCGAAAAGCTAAGCTCTGTTACCTGATTGAGACTCAATTCACGAATCAGTGCTCCATTCAAGCTGCGTAAACGCATAGCTACCAAAGGCATTTCCGAACGCAAATTCACCACGTCTTTGGCCGGATTAGGAGCCATTTGGGTATAAGCTTCAGGGGCATCTTCTAAACTAAGGGTGTTGCAATCGCAGGTATGTGTACCCAAACTATCGAAGGTGTTCTCAGGAATAGAATCCCATTCCACCGAAGGATTAAAGGTTTGAGGGGCCGGATTGACAGTAACCCCTTGAGTTACCGATGGCTTGCGCACCAAGGTTTGGTTTTGTGTCCAGTATTGCAAAAAATAAGGTCCATCTACATTAGAATCGTAATTCACAGGCATGGAGCTGTAGGGAGCAATGGATGTCCAACCGGCCGTGGGACTAAATGCCCCCTGATTGTTGGAAGGACGTTCGCCTACCGAAGCAAAAATGTCTACATTTTGCCAATTGGTGCCTCCATCGGTGGTTTTTTGCAAACACAAGGCATCGTCTCCATTAAAACACATGGCGCGGCAGTCGGCGGTTTGCGGATTACAGCCATTGCAGAATAAAGTATCGGTTTTAGCCTGCAATGCGGGATCGATGGGCTGGTCTTGCCCTGTTCCGGCAGGATTGGTCAAATTCACGGCGAAAACAACCACGTCCTTGGCAGCTACAGTAAAACCGGCAGGAAAATTCAATACTTTATCCGGAGTAACCAATTCGCTACCAAAGTCAGAGCCATTATCGTAGCGTATCAAGCGATAATCTCCCAAATCAATTGGGTCGTTGGTTGGGTTGTACAACTCCAGAGCCTTGTTGTTACCCGAACCTTCTACGTATTCAGAAATAAATACATCGGAGCAGTTCTGTGCAGTCAAACCCGCACTTAAAACAGCCATTGAACAGATTGTAAATAGTTTACGCATAGTAGTTTTGCTTGATTCTACAGGCATCAAAGGTAAGGAAAGAAGAACCTGAGCCACAAACGAAGGGTTACTTTTTTATTAAATGAGGCGATATCTTACATAAACACTATTATCTATTGGTCTGCTATGGGGGCCTTAGGGGCCATTCGCTATAGTCCTCCAAGGCAAGCCAAGGGAGCCTAAGCCCTGCGTGGGCTTCCTGTGGTCGCCTACGCCGTCTAAGGCTCCCTAAGCTTGCCTTGTGCGGGCTGCCGCTGCTGTCCCGGGCCCATCCTCTTCCAAAAAGGCTTCTTTTACCTTGCAAGAGTTCCTGTGGCTTCCGCCCGGCTGACTATCTTTACGCATGTTTTCTTCGTCCCAACATCAAGCCCTTTTGGCCGACTGGCAAAAGCAATTCAACCAAGCATTAGAACAATTTTTGAACCAATCAAAAGAGCCTGCCCGGCTTTATGGCCCCATTCAATACTTTATGCATTTGGGCGGAAAACGCTTGAGGCCTCTGCTCTGCATGGCCTCCGGACATTTTTGCAGCCAAAAGGCCAAAGAAGCCCTCCCCGCAGCATTGGCCATTGAACTGTTCCACAACTTTTCCCTGGTGCACGACGACATCATGGACCAGGCGCCCCTTAGGCGAGGACAAGAAACCGTCCACATAAAATTCGGGCTGGCCTCAGGTATTCTCAGCGGCGACCGCATGCTGGTGCAAGCCTGGCAGGCTTTGGAAAAAGCACCAAACCACGCCATTCCCATGCTGCTTCACCGCTTCAATACCACCGCAGCCGAAGTGTGCGAAGGCCAGCAACTCGATATGGATTTTGAACAAAGAAAGTCCGTAAGTACCCCTGAATACGAACACATGATTCGTCTCAAAACGGCGGTATTGCTGGGCTTTTCGCTAGAAGCAGGTGCGCTTTCGGGGGGCGCCGCATCCCAAACCGCACAAGCACTCTATCGCTTTGGCGTGGATATAGGCATTGCTTTTCAAATTAAAGACGATTGGCTCGATGCTTTTGGCGCCATTCAAGAGGTAGGAAAGCAAACCGGGGGAGATATTTTGGCCCGTAAAAAAACGTGGTTGTGGATTAAAGCCTTGGAATGCGACCAAAAAGCCATGCTCGCATTAGACGAGCTTGCTGACCAGGAACGTGTACAAGCCACTCTAGCCCTATTCCGAAAACATGCGCTTGACCAAAAAGCCCTGGAATTGGCCGGGCATTGGAAAGAAAAAGCAATGGAAGCCCTTGGCGAAGCAAGGCTTTCTAAGGAAGGAAACGATTTTTTTAAAGCCTTTGCCGACTTTTTGGTTGACCGCAATTACTGACGCACCATTCTTGCCATGTAAAAGCCATCGGTTTTTCCGGGCAACAAGGTCTTTTGGTCCTCTAATTTCCATTGAGGATTAGCAGCCAAAAAACGTTCTACTTGCAGTTCGTTTTCCTCCGGCCAAATAGAGCAGGTGGCGTATACCATTTTGCCGCCTACTTTGCACATGTTGGCATAGTGCTGCAAAATCTCGGCTTGCTTTGCCTGCACCTGGTCTTTAAAATCAGGCCGTAGTTTCCACCGTCCGTCGGGATTTCGACGCCAAACTCCCATACCGGTGCAAGGCACATCCAGCAACAAACGATCGGCGCTTTGTTTTAATTTTTTGATGGTCTTACCGGATTCAATAAGCCTCGGCTCCACATTGCTAACTCCGGCCCTTCTCGATCTGCGTTTAAGCTCCTCGATCTTTTTGGGAAAAATATCCATAGAAATTATTCTCCCTTTGTTCTCCATTAGAGCGGCCAAGTGCAAAGTTTTTCCTCCGGCACCGGCACAGGCATCGATTACACGCATTCCGGGTTCGGCTTGCAAAAATGGGGCAATGGATTGCGAACCCGCATCCTGCACTTCTATTAAGCCTTCTTGATAAAGGGGATGTTTAAAAAGCGGGGTGCCGGCAGGCAAGATAAATGCGTCGGGAGCATCCTGCCCAAAGAGTTCCATTTCTTCGAACTCCTCGGGAAAACCTAGAGGCATTTTTAAGCGATTCACTCTAAGGTGCAAGGGCGCCGGTTGGTTTAAGGCTTCCATGAGTCCGTCCCATTGCTCCCCATAAGCCTTTTCGCCCAGGCTTTGAATCCAGTCGGGAATGGAATGCCACACTGCCGGAGAAACACCAGATTTCCCAACCCTTTCTTGCACCTGTTCCAACCCGGGTTGTTTGCACTCTTTGAGCGTAGGTGGGTCCATTTCCTTCCAATGGGCATAGGCGGTTATGCGCCTACCGGTTTCGTACAAAGTACCGGCGCCCTCCTTAAGCATGGCCAAATAATTGACCCATCTCCACCAGCGTACCAATTCATAGCTGTGAAAAGCTATGGCCGAGCGGTCTTTACTTCCGTAATTTTTGTTGCTTTTGAGCACGCGTTCTACCGCTCGATCGGCTTGTTTTCCTTCGTCAAACACACGTACCATTACTTCGTGAATGGCAAACAAATGAGCGGGTCTTAGCATCAGTACAAAAAGTTATTGTAGGGGTACCTGCGTTTGTGCAAATCGGCCACTGTTTGGTAAAGCCGGCTGCGCAGTTCGTCTACATGCAGTTTTTCGGTGGCCGAAATAAACAAGCAATTTCCTTGTTCCCTGGCCATCCAGGAGCGCTTAAGCGCCTCCAAGTCCGGAGGTGGAGGTCCTGCTTCCAAATCAAAGGGATCGTGCTCCTCCACGGTAAACGCATCGATTTTATTAAAAATCATAAGTACGGGTTTGTCTCCGGCTCCCACTTCGTTCAAGGTTCGATTCACCACCTGAATATGGGCTTCAAAATTGGGGTGAGATATGTCTACTACATGCAACAGCAAATCGGATTCCCTCAATTCGTCCAGGGTAGATTTAAAAGACTCCACCAATTGTGTCGGAAGTTTTCGAATAAACCCAACGGTGTCCGAAAGCAAAAAGGGCAGGTTATCGATGACCACTTTACGCACGGTGGTATCTAAGGTGGCAAAGAGTTTATTTTCGGCAAACACTTCGGACTTGGCCATCAAGTTCATGAGGGTACTTTTACCCACATTCGTGTAGCCCACCAAAGCTACCCGAATAAGTTCGCCTCTGTTTTTGCGCTGGGTGGCCATTTGCTTATCGATTTGCTCCAGCTTTTTCTTTAGCAGCGAAATTTTATCGCGTATGATTCGGCGGTCGGTTTCAATTTCTGTTTCTCCAGGCCCTCTTAGGCCAATTCCACCCTTTTGGCGTTCCAAGTGCGTCCACATTCGGGTTAACCTAGGGAGCAAATATTGGTATTGAGCCAATTCCACTTGGGTTCGGGCATGGGAAGTGCGCGCTCTTTGGGCAAAAATGTCCAGAATAAGGTTGGTGCGGTCAAGGACCTTTACATTTTTATCAAACTCTTTGGGGTTAAAGAATTTTTCGATGTTCTTGAGTTGTGAGGGGCTTAATTCGTCATCAAAGACCACCATATCGGCTTCCTTAGCTTCTACATAAGCTTTTACTTCCTCCAGTTTTCCGGGACCAATAAAGGTGGCCGGGTGAGGCTTGTCGAGTTTTTGACGGAAGCGTTTGAGGGTTTGTGCGCCGGCTGTTTCTACCAAAAAGCTTAATTCGGCCATATATTCGTCCAACTGCTCTTCGCTTTGTTGCTTATGCACCAAGCCTACTAAAACAGCCCTTTCGTGTTGTTTGATTCCTGCCTGGGGTTCAATCATGTGTTTTTAACTCTTGCAAGTAGCTGACTAGTTCTATTAAGGTACTATCGTCTAAAAAACTGCCAAAAGCGGGCATATTGCCTTGGCCTTGGCGCAAAATATTGTCGGCTTCTTGCCGGCTAAGTGTGCTAAGGGATAAATCGGAAGCTCCGGCCAAGGCTTTTTTTCCATCGGCTCCATGGCAAGACACGCAGTATTTTTCGAAAGCCTTTTGTCCGACCTGCTCTTTTTCCGACCTTTCAGAAGCACTGCCGCAGGCCAAGACCAAGCACAACAAAGCTAAGGCCAAGGCCTTTATTACCATGAACCAAAGGATTTCATAAAAGGCCAGGGAATTTGAGCAAATACAATAAGCAAACCTAAGCCCATCCAAATGGCTACCCGCACATGCTTGCCTTTATCGGTGCCGGCGCGTTTGGATAAAGAATAACCTAAGGTAATGCATACAATGCCTAGAATCATACCCACCGGATGCTCTAAGGCTTTGAACCTAGCCTCTGGGTTGCTCATGTCTTGAAGCATTAAGCTGTACATTCCCCATTGGCCCAAATACAAGATCAAGCCCAAGACCAGCTGAATGTGGGTAGCAATTAAGGCCCATAAAGTAACTTTACGTTGCCCTTCGGTAAAAGGTTTTTTGCCACTTAGCCCTCGGAAAGCCAAGACCAAAGCAGCCACCAACAATAAGAGTACTATGTACCTAAAGCTGCCATGCAAATGTTGAATACCTACCCACATACAATTCTTTTCGCAAAGATAGCGAAAAGCAACGGTCTTCAGGGCCCGTAGCCTTTACGAAAGGTGTAGGTAATGATGGCGGTTCGGCAATCGGGAGCCTGAGGGTCTGAGGGAAAAGTAGCTTTTTTTGCCGATTGGAGTGCGGCATCCCTAAGGGTTTGATCGATGGCAGTGCTTCCTTTGTAATTGGGATCCAAAATGCGGGTGACTTTGCCTTGAGCATTCACGCAAGCCTGAATAACTACTTTGCCGTCTTCGTTGCTGCGCACCTGAGGTTTTGGCAAGGTGTAAGCGTCACCGTTTCCAAGGGATGTACCCGAACCGGGATACCCTTTTCCGGAACCTCCCCCGCCCTCAGCACCGCCGGGTCGTCCATCCGGTCTTCCTTGCTGTCCGGGTCCTTTATTTGGCCCTGAACTGGTGTTGGAACTGTTGTTCCACATATCGTTCCACTCGTTGCTTGCCTCGGTATTGGCATTGTTTTGTGGGTTGTTTGGACCGGATTGATTGGAAGGAGCTGTGTTGGTCTGTTCGGTGGGAGCAGAAACGTCCGATTCTGCCTCAGAGGCAAGGGCAGGTTGAGGACTAGGGTCTCCCCCACCGGATGGAGGCGGATTGCTAATGGGGATTTCTTCTCCACCTCCGGTTTGGTCAAAGCCCAAGGCCATTTCCATGCTGCCCTGGTCGGGTTCCATACGTTCGGCCTTGAGAGATAAGAACAACAGCAACAGCAGCAACAGCAGTAAGTACAATGCAGCTGCGGCATATCCCTGAAGTTTATATTCTGAAGACTGGCTCATACCTGGTTTACGTTTCAGAACTTAAAAGGTTCATCGTTGGTTTTTGGGGGCGGTCATAAGGGTTATTCGGTATTGCCCTTGCACCCAAACAATATCGGCAAGTTCCACAAAGTATTTATGTGCTACGTTTTCGTCTACGGCCAATTGCACTTTCACCTCAGGGCCCGGTGGGCCAAGTTTGGCTTGAAGTGCCGGGAGAAGCTGCTCTTTAGGCAGCGCTTCACCATCCAAAGCATATACCAGATCTTCGGACAGGGAAATCACCGAAAAATTATCCTGAGGTCGGGTATTAGAGGCGCTTTGGGGCAGGGTAATGTCCATTACATTGTTGTTGGTGATTAGGGTGGACAGAATCATAAAGAAAATAAGCAACAGAAACACCAAGTCCGTCATGGAGGACATGTTGAATTCGGTTTGGACCTTATTTCTGCTCTTTAAGCTCATGCCGGTTCGTTTAGGAGGTCGAGGAATTCAATGGAACGTGCCTCCATTTTATAAATCACCTTTTCTATGCTGGCTACCACAATATTGTAGCAAATAAAGGCAATGATACCGACAATAAGTCCTGCGACGGTGGTGACCATAGCCTCATAAATTCCGCCGGCTAAGGCAGAAATAACGACTCCTTGATCGGAGTTTGCCATATTAAAGAAGGCTTTAATCATTCCAATTACGGTTCCTAAGAAACCAAGCATAGGAGCGGCTCCGGCAATGGTGGCAATCAAAGCCACGCTTTTTTCGAGACGATACACTTCCAATTTGCCGGTATTTTCGATGGAAGCAGAAATATCTTGCAAGGGTCGACCAATGCGGCTAATTCCTTTTTCAAGCATGCGCGCTACCGGGGAGTTTGTATTTCTGCATAGGCTTTGGGCGGCCTCAATGCGTCC
The DNA here is from genome assembly GCA_018401695.1 of Flavobacteriales bacterium. Classification (GTDB taxonomy): domain Bacteria; phylum Bacteroidota; class Bacteroidia; order CAIKAF01; family CAIKAF01; genus CAIKAF01. Next base: position 238,402 of record JAGYKD010000001.1, read on the forward strand.
TGTGGTGATGCAATCGCGGATATTGTTCATAAAATTGGCATCTTCTTTTCCGGCTTTGCGGATAGTAAGCAAGCGTTCCACAAAAATATACACGGCAATTGCGCTCATGAGCAGCAGTGGAATCATAATCCAACCGCCTTTGAGGGCGAGTTCCAATACCGAAAGGGTTTTTTCGGGAGCATCGGTAAGGGCAGGCATGGCCTCCCCGGCTTGGGCGGTATCCCCGCCAGTTTGCACAATTTGAAGAAGTAGGCTCATGAGCTTGAATAACTAAGTTAATGCCAGATTTATTGCTTTATACCAATTGGTCTAAGGCTATAGTAAAGGCCGTTTGAGCAATTTTATTGGGTTGGGCTTGCCGCTGACGTACTGCCTCAAGTGCTTTTTCGATGGTGGCGCTAACGTCTTTAAAGATACCGGAATCGCTAATGTCCGGATTTTCCTCCATAAGAAAAGCAAAAACACGAGCCATACCGCAATTGGCAATAAAGTCAGGGATTAGGGCTACTTTATTGTCGACATACTCGGCAATAGGGCCAAAAAATATTTCTGAGTCGGCAAAAGGCACATTGGCTCCGGCGCTAATGACTTCCAAGCCTTTGTTCATCATGCGCTCGCATTGGTCGCGGGTAACCAGTCTTGAGGCCGCGGCGGGGATAAAAATTTCGGCGTCCAAGTCCCAAATGGCGGCGTTAACTTCGTCGAAGACTTGCAGGTCTTGAGCCACCAACTTGTTGCTCTTTTTGTCGAGGAAAAGTTGCCTCACCTCGTTAAAAGAAATGCCCTCAGGCCGCATGATGCCGCCTTCTCGATCCAAAATACCCACAATGCGTACTCCGTTTTGGGCAAGGTAGTAAGCGGCCGCAGAAGCCACATTGCCCCAACCTTGAATAATGGCTCGCTTGCCTTCCAATTCGGTGTTCCACAGCTTGTAGAAATGCCTTACGGATTCTGCCACGCCATATCCGGTAATTAAATCGGCCACCACGTATTTACGGATGGGATTTGGGGTGTAGCGCACATCTTCTACAATTTTGGAGACCCCAAAACGTAGTTGTCCTACTTTGTGAATTTTTTCGTTTTGGCGGGGGATAAAATGACCATTAACAACGCCTTCTTGGGGATGCCACAGTCCGAGGTCTTCGGTAATGGGTATGACCTCGTGAATTTCGTCGACATTGAGGTCTCCTCCGGTGCCGTAATAGCTTTTTAGAAGCGGCATTACTGCTTTATACCAGCGGCGAAGGACATCGGTTTTTCGGGGGTCGTTGGGGTCAAAATCTATGCCCGACTTGGCTCCACCAATGGGAGGACCTGAAACGCTGAATTTTATTTCCATGGTTTTGGCCAGGGACTCCACTTCTCGCCTGTCGAGGCCTTTGCGCATGCGGGTGCCGCCACCTGCGGCCCCACCTCTTAGGGAATTAATAACCACCCAACCTTTGGCTTCGGTTTCCGAATCTTGCCATTCGAATACAATTTCCGGCGGCTTGTTTTCAAAGGTTTTGAGCAGATTGAGCATCGCAAAAATTTTGCTCAAAGGTAACAAAGAATCATAAGACCGAGGGAAGTCATGGAAGCAGGCTTAATGAAAAGTAAAAATACGCTTGAGGGTGCATTTGGCCGGGGAATCCGGAGGATTAAGTCCCCAAAAGTCCTAATTTCCACTGGGGAGTTCGTCCTTTTTTGTTTAAGTTGAATGCCCTATGGGCGCCGGCCCCCGGGGAGGCAGGGTAGCCCAGAGGGAAGCTGCCTAGGGGCTGTTGGTCGGCCGCGGCGACCTTGGGAGCCCCGGCACGGCCTACAGCCCCTTGGCAGGGGACCGAGGACTACCCGCCGGAGCGGGAAAAGGCCGCCAAATACCCATTTACACCCCGTCCCATTTGGGCAAGGTAAAAGAAAAGGTAGAGCCTTTGCCTACCAAAGATCGGACGTGAATGGACTGGCCGTGGGCTTCTAAAATGTGTTTTACGATGCTCAGGCCGAGACCGGTTCCGCCTTGGTGCCGACTGCGGCTTTTATCGACCCTGTAGAAACGCTCAAAGAGTCGTTTGAGGTGTTTTTCTTCGATGCCCGGACCGTCGTCGCTGACTTCGCAGAGGATTACTTCGTCCATGTCGTAAAAGGACATGCGTGTGTAGCCGTTCTCTTTGCCGTAGACAATGGAATTGACCATGAGGTTGGTGTAGACCTGGCGAATGGCGTCGCGGTCGGCACGGACCCAAATGGGGTTGGTAGAATTGTCTTTAAATTCCAGCCGGATGCCTTTGTTGAGGGCTTTAAGTTCGAGCATTTCCATGACTTCGGCGACTAAGGCGAGCAGGTCAACCTTGTCGTGTTCCATAGTAATACGTCCGGACTCCAATTTATAAATGGTGTCGAGGTCTTCGACCAAGGAAATCATGCGCTCCACATTTCTTTCGGCGTTGAGGAGGTATTTTTCGGCGATTTCGCGTTGGTTAAGGCCTCCGTCGACCAAAGTAGAAATATAGCCTTGAATATTAAAAATGGGAGTTTTTAATTCGTGGGAAAGGTTGCCGATAAAATCGCGTCGAAACTGTTCCATGCGTTGCAGTTCTTCGATTTCGGTGCTTTTGGTACGGGCCCAATCGAGCACTTCGTTGTGCACGTCCCCAATTACATCGCCTCCACGGCGAATGCGCTCTTTGAGGGTGCTTCCGGGTTGTTTTGCTTTTAGCTGGTGAATGGTTTTGTAAACCAGTTTAATTTTTCGGTAGAGGAAGCGCTCTAAAGTAAACAAGACCAAGAGGTAAAGGAGAGCACTTAGGCCAATAACCAAAGGGGGTACCAAAAGCCAGGGAGAGGTATTTGGAAAGATAAAAAGTGAGAGGAGCAAAAATCCGCTTAAGCCAAGCCCCGCGATTACGGCCACATATGCGGCCAGTTGTTTGGTGGTAGCATGCTTCATGGCTGCAAAGGTAGCAGCAATTAAAATTCAAACTTGTAGCCTACTCCCTTAACGGTGCGTATGAAATGGTCGCCGATTTTTTCGCGTAGTTTTCGAATGTGCACATCTATGGTTCGGTCTCCCACCACCACTTGGTCGCCCCACACTTTACGGAGGATTTTTTCGCGGCTAAACACCTTTCCGGGCTTAGAGGCGAGTAGGGAAAGCAATTCGAATTCTTTTTTGGGCAATTGAAATGCGTTGCCGGCCAATTCCACTACATAAGCTCCTCTGTCAATTACCAAATCTCCCAAAGTGAGTCTGTCGTTGGAGGTGCTCAATTCTTCGGCATCTACTTTTAGACGTCGAAGCAAGGCGCTGACCCTAGAAATAAGCACGCGAGGTTTAATGGGCTTGGTGATGTAGTCGTCGGCACCGGCATCAAAGCCGGCGATTTGGGAATAATCTTCGCCTCTAGCAGTTAAAAAAGCGATAAGCGTTTGTTCTAGTCCGGGCTGATTGCGTATGAGTCGACAAGTTTCTATGCCATCGAGGTCAGGCATCATAACATCGAGCACAATAAGGTGAGGCAGAAAGCGCTTAGCCTCTTCTATAGCCTCTCTTCCGTTGGTAGAAGAAGCGACCTGATAGCCTTCGTTTTGGAGGTTGAAGCCTATAAATTCGAGGATATCGGGTTCGTCGTCGACCAATAAAATGCGAAACGATGCATTATCCATGCCATTTCTTTCTTTAATTCAGTGCAAAGTAAGGGCTTTTTTTAGCGATTCAATGTTAACAATGCTTTAAATATTGTCTAAAGAAATGGCTTAACACATACGATAGCTAAGGAATTTTTGGAAGTGAACCAACAAAAGCCCATTTAAAAAAATCTTACAGAACAAATGTTAAGATTTAAGGGCTAAAAAAAAATAAAGAAAAATGCGTAATGAGTAAAAAAATGACGGCACAGGATGTAAATTTGTAAGACTTCAAACAGCTGAAGATTGAAAGCAAACCAAATGAACAACGAGCTACACTCCTGCCGCAGCTATGGCTTAGAAGAGCTTCTGAGTATTTTGCATGGCCAGCCCCTACCTCTTATGTTCAAGGGCTTTTCAGGCGAACCTGAAGACCAAGACGAAGACGAGGATTTTGATGACTTTGACTTCGACGACGACGACTTGGATTTCCTGGACGAAGAGGACGAGGATTTGGATGATCTGGACACCTACGACGACGAAGACTTGGTCTAGGCTTTTGCCCCCATAGCTTATGAAATTTGCACACCCCGGAATCCCGGGGTTTTTTATGTCCCTAAGAATCTTCTTGAATTCCATTCCAAGGTTTCCTTCGACTGCCAATCTAAGCCTACCTTTGCCTTATGGTGTTTCAGGAATATCAAGAACGAATCTTTGCGATTGAAAGCGAAGAAGACTTTGAGGGGCTGTGCATGGAGGCCTTTGTCTATCAGGCACGGAATGTTTCTGTCTATTCTGATTTCCTAAAAGCCCTTAACATAAACCCAGCCACGGTTTGCCAAAGTAGCCAAATTCCATTTTTGCCCATTGAGTGCTTCCGGGTACATGAAGTGTACGATGCAGGGCCACAGCCAGAGCTATGGTTCGAAAGTAGCGGGACCACCAAGCAAATACCAAGCCGTCATTTTGTCCGGAAGCCCGAGTTTTATGACCGCTCCTTTATGGCAGCCTTTGAACGGTTTGTTGGCAAACCCGAAGATATGGCTATTTTGGCGCTGCTGCCCAGCTATATGGAAAGGCCAAGGGCCAGCTTGCTCTACATGGCCTCTGAATTAATCCGCAGAAGTGGGCATGCCGCCAGTGGTTTTTATCCAGAAGCCAATGCTCTATTTTTACACCATGTACACCAAATACACAACCGGCAAATTCCGCATTTAATTTTAGGGGTAAGTTTTGCATTATTGGACTGGGCCGAACAGCACCCTATGCCTATGCCCGGATTGCGCATTATGGAAACCGGAGGCATGAAGGGGCGACGCAAAGAATTGGTGCGCGAAGCACTGCATCAAAAACTACAACAAGCTTTTCATGTGCGCGAGGTTTGGTCGGAATACGGCATGACCGAATTGCTGTCTCAGGCTTATGCCAAAAAGGAAGGCCATTTTGAATGTCCGCCTTGGATGAAAGTGGTGTTGAGGGATCCGGGCGACCCCTTTTTGTATGGGGTAGCCTCGGGAGGTATCAACGTCATTGATTTAGCCAACATCCACAGCTGTTGTTTTATTGCCACCCAAGATTTGGGGCGGCGCCAAAAAAATGGCCAAGTAGAAATACTTGGCCGGTTTGATGCATCAGAATTACGGGGGTGTAATTTAATGGTGCGTTAAAATGCTATTCGATTTTACCGGTAGAGTTGCAGATGAAGTCGTCAGAGACTATAGGTTGAATGCCTTGCCCTCCGGAAATCACCTCGAATTTATCGATTTTAATACCTAAAAGTCCAGGAGAAACGGAAAGGGAATCAAGGGTTCCAAACCTAAATCCAATGCGGGTGGGACGCGCGCGGTAGTTTCGAATGATTTGGGCGGTGTCTAAACCGGCCACCGCACGAATTCGTATGGTATTTCCGGTGCGACGTACACTAAATTGGCCATCTATGGCGTTGGTTTGGCTGTAGATGGTATCGGTTACCGTTGCAACCGCCATGAGCCGGTTATTCATAATGGCAGCCATTACAATGGAAGTATCCAAAATGGTATCGGGCACCGTGGGGTCGTAAAGTACCAAGCCGGCAAAAGCCAAGGAGTCGGAACTATTTGGTCTGCTGAAATTGGAAAAGTCGGTTAAGAAGTTGAAATCACCGCTTACGGTGGTTTGGTACACCTCCGCTACCAGGCCGGACGCATCGTCCACCTGCATACTGAGTTGATTTTTGACGGTATCTACCTCAATTTTTGATGAAGTATTGCGTTGAAGGATGAACCAATTTTTTTCGCAGGAGGCCTCGTTGTCGTCGCAAGAAGCGAAGAAAAGAACGAAAGAGGAAAAAATCAGGGCTATGGGTACGTATTTCATGGCGTGGTTTAATCTCTTAACAAATATAGTTTTATTTAATGAAACGTACATGCAAGGTTTAAGATTGCCTTACCTAAAAGGACTCACCTGTAAAAACCCATTTCCTCTGCATAAGACCAGGCGGGCTCAGGCATAAAATGGCGCAAATCTTTTCCTGCTTTAATGCCTGCTCGAATAAAACTACTTGACACTTCTATATGAGGAGCTTTAACAAAGCGCACGGAAGCATGTTCTTTCCATTTTCCAGCATCAAAGCCCGGACGTGGATATACCAACAACTCCGTGTATTTGAGCAAATACTCGTAGTTTTTCCAGCGGTCAAATCCGGCCAAGTTGTCTTCTCCCATAATAAGGGCAAAGGCCTTATCCGGAAATTTTTGGAGCAATGTTTTAATGGTATAGGCGGTAAAATTGGGTTGCGGTAAGTAAAACTCAATGTCGGAGGCTTTAAAGCGCAAATCGTTGCCAATGGCTCGGTGCACCATTTCCAGACGCTGTCGGTCCGGGAGCATGGATTGCTTTTGTTTAAAAGGGCTTTGGGGAGTAACTACAAACCATAATCCGTCAAGGTTTGCATAGCTTACCAAATAATTCGCCACCGCCATATGCCCAATATGAATGGGATTAAAGGTGCCAAAATATAGTCCTATGGTTTGCTTACCCTGCGCCATCATGGTTCCTCCCAAGGCTTCACTTCATCGATTACCACATAGGCCTGAGGAAACATCCCTTTAATTTGTTGACGAAACAAGGTTGCGTCCAATGCGGTCGTAAAATCGCCCACCCTGAGTTTCCAATTTGGAGCTTCCCATTTTTCGTAAATGGGCCAGTTGGGATATACCTGCAAAAACTGTTTGCGCATACGATGCAGTTCTTCCCGAGCATCGGTCCCGTTTAAACTTACCAATTGCACCCTAAACCCTTTGGTCTTTTCGTTTTTCCGTGTTTCGTGCCATTGCATATACTGGCTTTTGAGCCCGGGTTCCCAGTAAACCTGCACCACCGAACTATCGTTTGCAGAGTTGGACGCGCTTTGTGCACATAGCAAAGCCAAGGGAGCCCAACAAATTCCAAAGAGGAGTAAGATTCGCATAGCACAAAATAACCACAAAAATCTTGCCGATGCTAAGCTTAGACCCTTCATTCCTTGCAGAATTAATCAATTTTCTCTCCCATTCAATCTCCCATCGAGTGGGCTAAAAGCAAGCCTCCAACCAATAAAAACCAACATTCAAGGATACAAAACCTACCTTAAATACATGCGCTGTTCTATCTTTGAAAAAAAAATCCTTGAGCATAGCCCTTGTAATTATTCCTACCTACAACGAAATCGAAAACATCCATGCGATGGTGCACAAGGTCATGAGCCTTCCCTCCCGCTTGGAATTGTTGGTGGTAGACGACAACTCCCCCGATGGCACAGGAAAACAAGTTCAATTGCTTCAAAAAGAATATCCCGACCGACTTCACCTACTCAGCAGAAAAGGTAAAGAGGGGCTGGGAAAAGCCTACATAGCAGGCTTTGAATGGGCATTAAACCATGGCGCAGAATTTATTTTTGAAATGGATTGCGATTTTTCACATAATCCCGAGGATTTAGAACGCCTACTCGAAGCTTGCCGGGATCAAGGCGCAGATTTGGCCATAGGCTCGCGGTACGTGACCGGTGTAAATGTGGTGAACTGGCCTATAGGACGCGTATTGATGTCCTATTATGCCTCCGTATATGTTCGATTAATTACTGGCCTGAATGTGAGAGATGCTACTGCCGGCTTTAAATGCTACCGCCGAAAGGTGCTTGAATCCATCCGTCTCGACCATATTCGATTTAAAGGCTATGCATTTCAAATCGAACTCAAATATGTAGCCTGGAAGCTGGGGTTTACTCTAAAAGAAGTACCCATCATTTTTACCGACCGGCAAAAAGGCAGCTCCAAAATTTCCGGAGGGATTGTAAAAGAAGCGGTATGGGGGGTAATTGCCCTTAGGTTCAGCAATATAAAAAAATACCTAAAACAGAATCAGCCATGAAGCGCAGCTTGATTCAAGGTGGCCTGCTTTTCTCGGAAAAAGGCCGTCTGGAAGCAGATATCCTTATTGAAGGCGAAAAAATTTCCAAAATCCTTCCCAGGCCTTACCAAGATGATTCCTTGCCTTCAAACTACGACGCGATCAATGCTACAGGTAAATGGATATTTCCCGGTGTAATTGACGACCAAGTACATTTTAGAGAACCCGGCCTCACCCAAAAAGGCACGCTCCTGAGCGAATCGCGCGCTGCGGTGGCCGGTGGCATTACTTCTTTTATGGAAATGCCCAATACCAAACCACCTGCCATTAGTCAAGACTTGTTGGCGCAGAAATACGCCAAAGCCGCCGAAGGTCTCCCTGCCAATTACTCCTTTTACATGGGAACCTCTAATGACAACCTCTCCGAAATTCTAAAAACCAATCTGGACGAGGTCTGCGGCCTCAAAATATTCATGGGCTCTTCGACCGGCAATATGTTGGTCGACAAAAAAGACACACTTGAGGCGATTTTTAAAGAGTTCCCCGGCATCATTGCTCTCCACTGCGAAGACGAACAACGAATTCGCGAACGCACCGCCGAGTTCAAACACAAATTCGGCGAAAATGCCCCCATGCACATCCACCCCGAAGTCCGTGATACCGAAGCCTGCTTCCGATCTTCTTCACTTGCCGTAGAAATGGCTGCAAAATTTGGTACACGCATCCATATCCTACACATCTCCACCGCCAAAGAAACCCAACTGTTTGAGGCAGCCCCCCTAGAAAAAAAGCGAATCACCTCCGAAGCCTGTCTTCACCACCTTTGGTTTACCGATGCCGAATACCACAGCCGAGGAGCATTTATTAAATGGAACCCCGCTGTCAAAAGCTTTGAAGACCGGGCCGCCATACGAGAAGCCCTAATAAAAGACAAAATTGACGTGGTCGCCACCGACCATGCCCCACATACCTTATCAGAAAAAAAGCAGGGCTACTTTGAATGCCCCAGCGGAGGCCCCATGGTGCAGCATAACTTGGTGGCCATGCTCGAAATGAGCCTTGACGGCTGGATTAGCCCGGAAAAAATAGTTCAGAAAATGTGCCACAACCCGGCACGCTTGTTTGGAGTTGTAGACCGTGGATTTCTTGAACCCGGTTATTTTGCGGACCTCGTGCTCATTGAACCCGAATCTACCTGGCAGGTAACCCGACGAAACCTCCTGTACCATTGCGGTTGGAGCCCGCTCGAAGGACAGTGGTTCAGGCACCGCATTGCAGGTACCTGGGTCAACGGAACCATGGTATACGACGGCGAACAACTCACCAACCACCTGCCCGGCAAACGTCTGCATTTTTCCGGGAACCGCCGCTAACCAAAAAACTTGCTTTTGGCTTTGCCTTGAAATACCTTTGCAAGTGTTCAAATATCATATATTATGTATCCCAACGAAATCGTTGTTCCTTGCCGAGAGGAACTTACCAATAATGGCTTTAGCTCTCTTGAAACTCCGGAGGCGGTTACCGAAGCCATCGAAAACACCAAAGGCTTGCACCTGGTGGTGGTAAACTCTGTATGCGGATGTGCGGCACGCGGAGCCAGACCCGGGGTAATTAACAGCCTGCAAAACAACAAAAAACCTGCAGCGTTAAGCACCGTTTTTGCCGGAGTCGACGCTCCTGCCGTCGAAAAAGCCCGCGAATATTTCCTTCCCTACCCTCCTTCATCGCCCAGTATTGCTTTGTTTAAGGACGGCAAACTGGTGCATTTTGTAGAGCGTTTCCAAATCGAAAGCGCCACCGACGAAATGCTCACCAATCATTTGAAAGCTGTTTTCGACGAATTGGGATAAGATACGTTGGGCGCCTTTTCCGGTGCGCCCTTCAAGTCCTCCTTGCAAGCTCATTGCCGCTAAAGGGTGCGTGGGCTATCCCGAAGCTTCGGGATAGCCTCCGCCCCTCAAGCGGCACTAGAGCCTGCAAGTCCGGGCTTTCCGTTTGCCCCGGGGCGCTGTCTTCCAAAAAAAGATCCGTGCAAGCCAAGCAACAAAAACACAAAACAATTTCGTAGTTGAGTAGCCGAGTGGCCATGCCTTGCTCAGGCAGGCAAGGAACCGAAGCCCAATTTCGCTCTTACTCTGACCAAAACCTGTTGCAAAATGGGTCGAGCACGAGAAGCTCCTTCTGCCAAAATGGCCTCTAGCTCCTCAGGATGTTCCATAAGGTGTCGGTACCGCTCTCTCGCCTCCGCAAATCGCTCCATTAAGGCATCAAATAATGCCTGCTTGGCATGGCCATAGCCATAGCCCCCAGCCTCTAAATTTTGCTTCATTTCCAGGGCTCTATCGGCGGAAACAATGCGCGAAAACAGTTGATAAACAATACAATTTTCAGCATCCTTAGGATCTTCTAAAGGGGTGCTGTCCGTGGCAATAGCCATCACTACTTTGCGCAAAGACTTTTCGGGCAAAAACACATCAATGAAATTGCCGTAACTCTTGCTCATTTTTTGTCCGTCAATGCCGGGAATCACTTCCACATCCTTCTGCACAAAGGCCTCGGGCACAACAAATACATCGCCATACCGATGATTAAAGGCACCGGCCAAATCTCTGGTCATTTCCAAATGCTGCCTTTGGTCTTTTCCAACAGGTACCAAATGAGCATCGTAGCCTAAAATATCGGCTGCCATAAGCACAGGATAGGTAAACAAACCCGCATTTACATCGGCCAACCGACTCGATTTGTCTTTAAAAGAGTGTGCGTTGGCCAGCATGGGAAAGGGAGCAAAGCAATTCAGGTACCAGGTCAGCTCGGTAACCTCCGGTAAGTCAGACTGACAGTACAGCCGATTTTTGGAATAATCAAAACCGCAGGCAACCCAGGTGGCCGCCACTTGATGCACCCTGTGCCTTCGGTCACCGCCCTCTTTTACGGTGGTAAGCGAATGTAAATCGGCAATAAAAGCAAAAGCCTCATGCTCCAATTGGTTGCTGAGTTGAACCATGGGTTCAATGGCTCCCAAAATATTGCCCAAGTGGGGCTGATTGGTACTTTGAATACCAGTAAGAATACGCGCCATGCGGCAAATTTCGCAAAAATCCCAAAGCCAAGCTTTGGATTGTACCTTTGTGGCATGATAGATATAGACGGTGTATGGGTAAGTCCCGATCTTTTCGAGGAACACTTCCACTGCGATTTATCCCGCTGCAAGGGCGCTTGCTGCGTGGAAGGAGATGCGGGGGCACCCATAGAAGAAACCGAAAAAGCCCATCTGTCAAAAAATTTGGAGGCTATATTGCCGCTCTTGCCACCATCAGGACAAGAGGCGCTAAGCGAGCAAGGCCCCTGGACCGAAGACCCAACAGACGGAGAAGCGGTGACCCCTTTGGTTATGGGAAGGCATTGTGCCTATGCCATTTTCAAAGACGGAATTACCCTATGCGGAATGGAAGCGGCTTGGAAAGAAGGTTTGAGCGACTTTCGCAAACCCATAAGCTGCCACTTATATCCCATACGCATTCAGAAAATCAAAAGCGGAGATTGCCTACATTACAACCGCTGGTTTATTTGCAGCCCGGCCTGTGATTGTGGATTACAAAAGAAAATCAAAGTATATGAGTTTTGTCGAGAGGCTTTAGTAAGAAAATACGGAGCCGATTGGTACGGCAAACTAGAGCAGGCTGCGGCTTGGTGGCTCGAACAAAATATTTGATTTATATTAAAAGTCTAACTTCTTATTCTTGTCCCAATCATCCGCTGCCAAGAAAGAAAGTAGCAGGGCTTATCCACGAGGGTTTTAGCCTAAAAATCTTAGGAAATAGCCCTTACAAAATTTTGACCAAAAATATTTAGCAAAGAATGGGCCGCAATCCGCAAAGCCTGCATTATGCTTTAAACAGGCGGCTGTTAATTTTCATAAAAGCCAACAAAGACAAGGGCTTTACCTTTTCTTAACCCCGACTTAACCATACAAGGTCCGACCGCCTGTTAATAACTATGCATAAGTGCACAGAACAGGGGTTGGCAAAAAAGAGTTTTTATTCAACTTTTGTAGGGCATTCACACCGATTCTTCTTGGGAACCCGGCTAGGAACAATCGCAAAGAATCGGATTCATTTATGTATAATCAAAAAATCATTATCCTATGGAAAGGCAGGCATCCGTATCTACTAAAAACAACCCCACCGAAGAAGTATTGGCAGGTCAACAAGTAATTGAAGAACCCATTTTGGTTGAAAACCCCAACCGCTTTGTGCTTTTTCCCATAGAACACCAAGATATTTGGCAGTTGTATAAAACACAGCAAGCCGCCTTTTGGCGAGCCGAAGAAGTTGACCTTGCCCAAGACAAGGGCGATTGGCAAAACCTAAACGACGACGAAAGGCATTTTATTAAGCATGTCCTAGCCTTCTTTGCCGCGTCCGACGGTATTGTAAACGAAAATCTAGCCGAAAACTTCGTGCGGGAAGTCCAGTACACCGAAGCCAAAATGTTCTATGGCTTTCAAATCATGATGGAGAACATCCATTCAGAAATGTACTCCCTGCTTATCGACACCTACATAAGCAATCCCAAAGAGAAAAAAAGTTTGTTTAGGGCCATTGAAACCATGGACTGCGTTAAAAAGAAAGCAGAATGGGCCCTGCGCTGGATTGACTCCCCCCGCTTTACCGAACGCTTGGTAGCCTTTGCCGCCGTAGAAGGTATTTTCTTTTCCGGAAGCTTTTGTGCCATTTTTTGGCTCAAACAAAAAGGATTGATGCCCGGTCTAGCCACCTCCAACGAGTTCATTTCACGGGACGAAGGACTCCATTGCGAATTTGCTTGCCACCTCTACACCAAGCATGTGGTCAACAAACTACCCGAAAGTCGTATCCACGAAATCATTCGCGATGCCGTTGAAATAGAAAAAGAGTTCATTACCGAAAGCCTTCCCGTACGCCTCATCGGTATGAATGCCGATTTAATGAAACAATACATCGAATTTGTAGCCGACCACTGGTTGTCCGTATTGGGTGTTTCTAAAATCTATAACTCTCCCAATCCTTTCAGCTTTATGGACTTTATTTCGCTGCAAGGAAAAACCAATTTCTTTGAGAAAAGGGTAAGCGAATACAAAAAAGCAGATGCTTCTGAAGGTTTTAGCCTAGATGAAGATTTTTAATCCCCCCATTGTTTGTCCTATTTAATTGTTGAGCCAAATGCAAGAAGAAAAAGAAATGTATGTCATCAAAAGAGATGGCAGAAAAGAAGCGGTAAAATTCGATAAGATTACAGCGCGCATCAATAAACTGTGCTACAATCTAAATACACAATACGTCGATGCGGTAAAGGTGGCCATGAAAGTAATTAACGGCATGTACCCCGGCATCTCCACTTCGGCACTAGACAACCTGGCCGCTCAAGAAGCCGCAGCCATGTCTATTGTGCACCCCGACTATGCTTTGCTCGCCTCCAGAATCGCCGTATCTAACCTCCACAAGGACACCGAAAAGTCCTTTAGCAAAACCATAGACGCGCTGTACCACTACAAAGACCCCAAAACCGGTGAGCATGCCTCGCTCATAGCTCAAGACGTTTGGGAAGTCATTATGACCAATGCCGAATTGCTCGACTCAACCCTTATTTACGACAGAGATTACAACTTTGACTTTTTCGGATTTAAAACCCTCGAAAAGTCTTATCTGCTGAAAATGAAAGGGAAAGTAGCCGAACGCCCACAACAACTTTATATGAGGGTGGCTATTGGCATACACCTCAATGATTTAGAGGCCGCCATAGAAACCTACCACGCCCTTTCCGAAGGATGGTTCACCCACGCTACTCCTACCCTATTCAATGCCGGAACACCCAAACCCCAAATGTCGAGCTGCTTCCTCCTCCAAATACGCGAAGACAGCATCGACGGTATTTACGATACCATAAAACAAACCGCAAAAATCTCCCAGTCCGCCGGTGGAATTGGACTGGCCATTCATAAAATCCGCGCCAAAGGCTCCTACATCAAAGGTACCAACGGCACCTCCAATGGCATTGTGCCCATGCTTCGGGTCTTTAACGACACCGCACGCTATGTAGACCAAGGCGGCGGTAAGCGCAAAGGCTCCTTTGCGGTTTACCTGGAACCCTGGCACGACGATATCATGGACTTTTTAGATCTCAAGAAGAATACAGGTCAAGAAGAATTGCGCACCCGCGACCTGTTCCTAGCTCTTTGGGTTCCGGATTTGTTCATGGAAAAAGTAGAAAAAGACGAGGACTGGCACCTGTTCTGCCCAAACGAAGCTCCGGGACTCAACGAATGCCATAGCGAAGCCTTTGACCAACTGTATCAAAAGTATGTAGACGAAAATAAGTTCCGCCGTAAGGTAAAAGCCAGAGAACTCTGGGGCAGAATCATCGAAGCTCAAATCGAAACCGGAACCCCCTACATGCTCTTTAAAGATGCCGCAAACAACAAAAGCAACCAGAAAAACCTCGGCACCATACAAAGCTCCAACCTTTGTACAGAAATTATTGAATATACCGCACCCGACGAAGTGGCCGTTTGCAACCTAGCCTCCATTGCACTGCCAAAATTCGTGCGTGAAGACGGTAGCTTCGACTTTGACCACCTCTTTAAGGTAACCTACATGGCTACCCGAAACCTAAACCGGGTCATCGATCGCAACTTTTACCCGGTAAAAGAAGCAAGAAATTCAAATCTCCGACACCGACCCATTGGTTTAGGTGTGCAAGGCTTGGCCGACACTTTCGTAATGATGCGGCATCCCTTCGATTCGGAAGAAGCAAAACAGCTGAATAGAGACATTTTTGAAACCATTTATTTTGCTGCCTTGTGCTGCTCCAAAGATTTGGCAAAAACAGACGGACCTTACGAATCTTTCCAAGGTTCGCCCGCAAGCCAAGGCAAGCTGCAATTTGACCTTTGGGGAGTAAGCCCTAGCAACCGTTGGGAGTGGGATGTGCTTAAAGAAGAAATTCAAAACTACGGCCTGAGAAACTCCCTTTTGGTGGCCCCTATGCCCACCGCTTCCACCGCACAAATACTCGGCAACAACGAATGCTTTGAACCTTTCACCTCAAACATGTACATGCGCCGCGTGCTCTCTGGTGAATTCCCCGTGGTTAACAAACACTTGCTACGTGACTTGGTAAAACTTGGGCTGTGGAACAACGACATGAAAAACAAAATCATGCACTACAACGGCTCCATTCAGGAAATGGATGAAATTCCACAAAACATCAAAGACCTCTACAAAACAGTCTGGGAAATCAAACAAAAAGACATCATCGATATGGCCGCCGATCGCGGGGCATTTATCGACCAAAGTCAATCCCTTAACGTGTTTATGGAGTCGCCCAGCTATGCCAAAATGACCTCCCTGCACTTCCATGCCTGGAAACGAGGACTCAAAACCGGCATGTATTACCTAAGATCCAAATCTTCGGCCGATGCCATTAAGTTTACCGTAGACGCATCCGTGGCCAAAAAAACCGAGGCGCCTGTGCCCACAGTAGCAAACCTGACCGATATCAGCGAAGAAATCGATCAAGACATGATCAATCAATTGAACTGCTCTCTCGACAATCCCGACGGGTGCGAAGCCTGCGGTTCTTAATGGGGGCGCACAAACCTCCTAAACCATACACTTTAAAGCACAGCCGAGGCCCTGCCTCAGCTGTGCTTTTTTAACGCTTGAGACCGTCAACTCTCCTTCCGATTTCAATAGCTCCGCTTGGAGCACCACCGCCAGTCCCCAAACCACCATTTTTCCGAATCCACTACCTAACTGCAACGCTTTTTGACAATTTACGTGTCAATATTAGACTTTTCACGCATTTTGCCTATTTTATTGTCTATAAATAGACGTATTTTTTGTCATTATGCTATTAAACGTACACTCCTGGTTCAGCCTAAAGTATGGCATCCACAGCCCGGAAGCCTTGCTACAACGCGCAAAAAGCCTAGGTATCCGACGCATGTGTTTAACAGACATCAACAACAGCTCGGGAATGGCCGACTTTTTGCGCCTGGCACCCCAATATGAAATCGAAGCATCGGTAGGGGTAGACATAAGACAGCAAGGCCTAAAACGCTATGTGCTCCTAGCTCAGCATATGGAAGGCCTGGCCTCCATCCACCGCCTGGTGTCTGCACACCACTGCCATGGTGCCCCATTTCCCCTCCACGCACCTCCCATGGAGGGAGTGTCGGTCATTTACCCCTTCCACAAAGACTTGCCCTTAAGGCAACTAAACCCCAACGAATGGATTGGTCTAAGGCTGCAAGATGCCGCCCAACTAAGCCTCTCGCCCTGGCGTAACCAACAACACCGCCTTGTAGTTCTTCAACCCGTCACTTTTCTCGACCCGGGCGACTTGCAGCTACACCGCTTGCTACGGGCCATCGACAACAACCAATTGCTGAGCCACGACAACCGGAAAGGACATGCCCAAGCTGCCGATATTATGCAAGCCGAGTTTGAATGGTGCCGACATTTTCGTTGCTACCCACAAATCATACTAAATACCAAGGAATTGCTGGAACAAAGCACCATAAACTTTGATTTTGGCAGACCCAAAAACCGAAAATTGTTTGGCAAAGACGCTCGAGAAGACTACCGACTGCTCTACGAAGAAAGCTATAAGGGCTTGCTCAACCGCTACGAAAACCCCGATGCATCTACCGTAGCGCGCCTGGAAAAGGAACTACGCATGATTCACGAACTGGGATTCACCGCATACTTTCTTATCAACTGGGATCTGATACAATATGCCCACAAACAAGGCTTTTTTCACGTAGGCCGAGGAAGCGGTGCCAATAGCTTAGTGGCCTATTGCTTGGGAATTACAGACGTAGACCCCATGGAACTCGACCTGTACTTTGAACGCTTTATCAATCCTCACCGAAAAAATCCGCCGGATTTTGATTTGGACTTTTCTTGGAAAGACAGAGACGAAGTACTCCGCTACTTGTTTCGAAAATACCCGGAAGGACATATTGCCCTGCTCGCTACCTATCAAACCTTTCAGCAAAAACGTGCCCTGCGCGAACTCGGCAAGGTCTTTGGCCTGCCCGACGAAGAAATACGAAAATTAGAACACAGCCCTCCAAAGGATAACATTGGAGCTGCCATAGCCCACTACAGCGCAAGAATGGAGGGAATGCCCGCTCATTTGAGCATACATGCCGGCGGTGTACTCATTTCCGAAGCCCCTTTGTACAACTATACGGCCCTGCAAATCCCTCCAAAAGGCTTTCCTATGGTGCAGTTTAGCATGCTAGAAGCCGAAGACATTGGCCTGTACAAATTCGACATTCTTAGCCAACGGGGACTCGGACACATTCGCGATACCATGGAAATGGTGGCCGCTCAAAAAGGGATTGAAGTGCCTATTCACGACACAGAAACCCTAAAAAAGGACCCAAAAGTGCGCGCTCACCTCCAAGCCGGACAAACTATGGGCTGCTTCTACATAGAGTCTCCCGCCATGCGCATGCTGCTCAAACGCCTCAAAGCAAGCGAGTACAAAGACCTGGTCGCCGCCAGCTCCATCATACGTCCCGGCGTTGCGCGCTCCGGCATGATGCGCGCCTATATCGAACGCTTTAGAAACCCCGAAAAAGTGCAGCACATTCACCCCAAAATGGGCGAACTCATGGCCGATACCTTTGGCATTATGGTGTACCAAGAAGACGTAATCAAAGTGGCACACCACTTTGCCGGACTCGATTTGGCCGAAGCCGATGTGCTTCGAAGAGGCATGTCCGGAAAGTTCCGCAGCCGAGAAGCATTTCAAAAAATCAAAGACCGATTCTTTGATTGCTGCCGCCAAAAAGGCTATGCAGAACCGGTCACACAAACCGTATGGGACCAAATCGAGAGCTTTGCCGGATACTCCTTTTCCAAAGCCCACTCCGCCTCATATGCCGTAGAAAGTTACCAAAGTTTATATCTAAAAGCCCATTACCCTTTGGAGTTTATCACCGCTGTAATCAACAACTTTGGAGGATTTTACCGCACCGAAATTTACCTGCACGAAGCACGAAAATGCGGCGCCTCCGTAGAGGCCCCTTGCCTCAATCAAAGCCATTGGCTTAGCCGATTAGACCAAACCGTAATTTGGCTGGGCCTTGTTCATGTGAAAGGCCTGGAAGAAAATGTAGTGAAACAAATCCTGCAAGAACGTCATAAGCATGGCCCCTACCAAAGCTTAGAAGACCTGTGCCAACGCGTAAGGGTTCCCCTGGAAACCCTAATGATCCTTATACGCATCGGAGCACTGCGCTTTACCAAAAAAGGCTGGAAAGAACTGCTATGGGAAGCCCGCCTGCGCTTTGCCAAAGGCAAAGCCAAAAGCCATCCACTGTTCCCTAGCCCCAAAACCCCTGTACTTAATCTACCCCAACTACATTATGAGCATTTAGACGATGCACGCCAGCAAATAGAACTCATGGGCTTTCCCTTATGCGACCCCTTTCTACTGAGTGAAGCTCCATACCCCGGCCAAGCACTAAATAGTGAACTCCCAAAATACCTGGGACAAAACGTTTGCATCGACGGATATTTGGTTACCCTAAAGCGAACCCGAACCATCAAGGGTGAGCACATGTATTTTGGCACTTTTTTGGATAGATCCGGAGACTTTGTAGATACCGTGCACTTCCCTCCCGTACTGCGCCACAGCCCATTTCGCGGATACGGCGTGTACAGAATCTACGGAAAAGTCACCGAGGACTTTGATTGCTATCAAATAGAAGTAAGCCGCATGGAACGCCTTTCTTGGATGGTGGAACCTCCACAGACAAATCCCAAGCCCATAGGTGCACATCAACAGTCTGGGTATATTTGCGCATGACTTTGGCTCTCTTCGACTTCGATGGAACCCTCACCCGCAAGGATAGTTTCCCGGCATTTTTGACCTTTATGCTGGGAGCTTCAGGCTTTGCAAAGGCACTAATTGGGGCATCTCCCTCCATTATTGCCTGGAAATGCCGCCGTGCCACCAACCAACAAGCCAAAGAAGCACTCCTTTCGGCAGCGCTAAAAGGGAAAAGTCAAAACACTATTGAACAGGCCGGCCAGGAGTTTGCCGAACGGTGCCTTGCCAAGCTCTTACGCCCTCAGGCAGAGGCTCTCCTGCAAAAACATCGAGCACTGGAACACGAAACCCTATTGGTGAGCGCAAGTCCGGACGCCTGGATGAAACCCATAGCAAAACAGCTCGGCATAAAACTCATATCAAGCCGTTTGGCATATAAAGAGGGAATTTTCCTAGGTAAACTCGAAGGCAAAAACTGCTACGGCCAAGAAAAGGTGGAAAGAATTAAACAAGAAGTCTCTTTAGACCAATACACCCGCATCTACGCCTACGGCGATTCCCGCGGCGACAAAGAAATGCTAAAACTGGCTAGCCATCCCCATTACAAAACCCTCATTTTACCGGAAAGCTAATGTTTGATTCGTTTTTGGATCCTGCCATACTATGTTTTTTTCTGGGCATCGCAGCCACACTCATCAAAAGCGATTTGGAAGTACCCTCGCCTTTGCCCCGATTGTTTTCCCTATACTTGCTTTTGGCCATTGGCTTAAAAGGGGGCTTTGAGCTGGCCCACACCGGTCTGCAAGCGCAAGGCTTTGCCGTTCTGGGCATGGCTCTAGCAGCCAGTGCACTAGTCCCTTGGTTGGCCTTTCCGCTCTTAGCAAAACGGGTAGGACGAAAAAACGCGGCAGCAATTGCCGCAGCCTATGGCTCGGTAAGTGCCGTAACCTTTATCACCGGCGTTTCGTGGCTCGAAACCTCCAACACCCCCTTTTCGGGCTATATGGTAGCCGCTTTGGCCGTTATGGAATCGCCGGCCATTGTTTCCGGCATGCTCTTGAGCAAAAAAAGAGGCGAAGACAAACAAGGTTTTCGAGAGGCAGTCCGCGAAGCACTCACCAACGGTTCCGTGGTTTTGTTGCTGGGCGCCTTGCTCATCGGCTGGATTTCCGGCGAAAAAGGAGCCAAAAGCCTCGAAGTTTTTACCGGCCCATTGTTTAAAGGGGTGTTGCTGCTCTTTTTGCTCGACATGGGCTTGGTGGCCGCTCGCCGTTTTGGAGGCCTAAAAAAACGTGCGTCCTTCTTACTGGCCTTTGGCTTTCTATTCCCCCTGAGCATAGGCCTACTGGGACTATTGAGTGGCAAGCTTTTAGGACTACCTCCCGGCGACTTGCTTTTATGGTGCCTGTTGTGCGGATCGGGCAGCTACATTGCCGTACCCGCTGCCATGCGACTGGCCGTGCCCAAAGCCGATCCCTCCCTCTACATTACCCTACCCTTGGCCATCACCTTTCCATTCAATATATTGCTTGGAATTCCACTCTACGATTTTTTGATTCAAAGCCTGGCATAAATTATGGCAAAAGTGATTCGTTTGGAATGTGTAGTGCCTCCGGCCGCTTGGAAAAGCTTTAAGCCTTTAGTACTTGAGCACAAAAACTGCATTCAATATACCCTTATCGAAGATGCCATCGGCCGCCTTGGAGGAATGGAAAAACAAGGCGACTTGCCCCTAGATGTCATGCGCGACCGACTTATCGTAGCCATTTTCACCGCCCCCATCGACCCCGAATTACCGGCAAAAATTCAGCACTTATTCGAAGCCAAAGGCGGATCCTGCCTCATGGCTGAAATGGAGCAACTGATCTAAAAAAACATTCGGATTTTGTGGGGGGGCTGAACCGGGCTGCCGGCTGCAAATCCTCAGCCCCTACTCCTTTAGCTACTCACAAATACAGCTTTGGCCAGCTTCAATGTGCACCAAAGCCCAGGTGCTGTCGCGGATTTCGATTAGGGCAGCGGTGGTGTCGCCGGGACGCTGCGTTTGAATGTAATACCTGCGGTGCGGCTCCCGTCGGGGCTCGCTCTTGGAAAACAACACCTGCGCCTCCGGCAGGGCATCGACCCAGGCCTTGGGCGCTATGCCCAGGCAGTCGAAAAAGCAGAGGGATAGGCTGTCGCCGGCAAAAAAGGCTCGGCCGATTTCGTCTTTGATTTGTTGCTGGGGCCAGAATCCGGGCAAGTCGTTTCGGCCCCGCCACAGCATGCCCCAAGCTACCAGGGTTCCTAAGCCCAGTCCAATGAGGTAATAGCGGAGTCGGCGCCCAAAACCTTTTTTCCAACCGGCCATTAGAGTGCTGCCATTATGAGGTCAATGTCTTTGTAAGGCAGGCGGTAAATTTTGGCGAAAAACTCATTGGTGAGCATGCCTTGATACAGGTACACCCCACTGCGTGCCGCAGGGTGGTTCCTGAAATATTGGTCGGGGCCGCCTTCTTCGCCCATGCTGGCCAACATGGGGGCAAAAATGTTGCTAAGGGCTGTGGAAGCGGTGTGCGCCACCCGGCTGGCAATGTTGGGTACGCAGTAGTGGATTACGCCGTATTTTTTAAAGGTGGGTTGATCGTGCGAGGTGAGTCGGGAGGTTTCAAAACAACCGCCTTGGTCAATGCTAACGTCAATAAGCACGGAACCGTATTTCATTTCGCTAACCATTTGCTCGGTAACCACGCAAGGGGTTCTTCCATGGGCTGCCCTCAAGGCTCCAATAACCACATCGGCCGATTGCATGCGGCGCGCCAGTTCGTCGGGTTGCAGCAGGCTGGTAAAAATATGGTGTCCGCCCACCAAATGTTGCATTCGGGCAAGCCGCGAAAGGCTGCTGTCGAATACCTTAACGCTGGCCCCCAGGCCAAGGGCGGTGCGTGCCGCACTTTCGCCTACAATACCGGCTCCAATAATAAGCACTTCGACGGGGGGAATGCCGGTTACCCCACCCAGCATGAGCCCTTTGCCTTGGTTGGCGTTGGAGAGGTATTCGGCGGCAATGAGCATGGCGGTGCTGCCGGCGATTTCGCCCATGGAGCGAACTACGGGAAAGGCGCCCTCATCGTCGCGCAGGTAATTAAAGGCCAATGCGGTGGCTTTTTTAGCCATAAGTTGGCGTATGACATCGCCATATTGTGTGGTAGATTGTACTGCAGACAGCAGCAGCTGTCTGGGGCGGATGCAATCGATTTCGTCTTGGGTGGGCGGGGAAATTTTGAGCACGATATCGGCTTGGTAGACTTCTTTGGCGGAATATACAATGCGTGCACCGGCTTCGGCATAGTCCTTGTCTTGAAAGTGGGCATGTTTTCCGGCATCGGCTTGAATCAGCACTTGGTGCCCGCAAGCGGTAAGGAAAGAAACGGCAGAAGGGATAAGGGGTATGCGGTTTTCCTGAAAGGAAGTTTCGCGGGGTACGCCAATGCTAATCTTGGTAGATTTGCGGCCCACCTCCAGCATTTCTTCCTGAGGAAGTAGGACACTGCCCTGCTGAATGTCTTTGTAGCTAAGTCCCGGCTTATTCATAGTTCCAGACTCGGTCGATAGAAATTTTACGTGTTTGGTTGGGTTCTTTGGAGAACTGAACCTTAAATAAGGGCGTTAGGAAGGCAAGGGAGGGGGCGTTTTGGGGCCATTCTACGCACAAGATTCCATCGGTTCGGTGGACATATTCAAAAAAACCTGCGTCCATAGCTTCTTCTTCTTGACTGATGCGGTATAAGTCGGCGTGCCAAAGGTGGCCCTTGGTGCAAAGATATTCATTCAGTATGGAATATGTAGGGCTGGAAATTGCATCGGAGGAACCCAATGCCTTAGCCAAGGCGGCTACAAAGGTGGTTTTGCCCAGGCCCATTTCGCCATAGAGCAGCACCAAATCTCCGGGCGCCAGTTCTTGAGCCAGCCAATGCGCCGGGGCTTCCAACTCCTGAGGCGTATGGGCGCAAAAGGCGGGCATTAAGATTTGGGGGTTAAATGCACGTAGGGCACCAACATTTCTTCGAGGGAGACACCACCGTGTTGAAAGGTATTCCGGTAAAAGTTGACGTAGTAGTTGTAGTTGTTTGGATAGGCAAAAAAGTCGCCGCCTGTGGCAAAAATGTATTTGGTGCTCACATTGATTCTAGGCAGATGTGCTTCTTCGGGTTTTTCGATTTCGAATACCTCATTGGGGTTGTAGCGCAAGTTTCGGCCTTGTTTGTAGCGCAGGTTGGTGGTGGTGTTGCGGTCGCCCACGACCTGGACAGGTTCTTTAACCCGGATGGTTCCGTGGTCGGTGGCAATAATGACTTGAGCATCCATCTCAAATGCTCCTCTTAGGATATCGATTAGGGGACTGTTGTTGAACCAACTTTTGGTAAGGGATCGGTAGGCTTCTTCGTCGTCGGCCAATTCGCGTATTACTTCCATGTCGGTACGGGCATGGGAAAGCATATCCACAAAATTGTAGACCACCACGTTGAGGTCGTTATTCTTGAGGTTACTGAGGTTATCTGCGAGTTTTCGGCCCGATTGGAGATTGGTGATTTTGTGGTAGGACACCTTTTTTTTGAGCCCAAGCCTGGTAATTTGTTCGAGGAGTAATCCCTCTTCGTGCATGTTTTTTCCACCTTCTTCGTCTTCGTCTACCCAAAAATTGGGATGCAGTTTTTTAATGTCGGAAGGCATAAGTCCGGCAAACATGGCATTTCGGGCAAAATGGGTAGCGGTGGGCAAAATGGCGCAAGCCATGTTTTCTTCTTTTATTCTGCTAAAATCGGTAAGGATGGGCTGAAGCGTCTTCCATTGATCGTAGCGGAGGTTGTCAATAACCACCCAAAAGACCGGATGCCCGCTGCTTGCTTTAAGCAAAGGCGCCACTTTTTGTTTGAAAATGTGGTGCGACATGAGGGGCGCTTCGGTTTTGCCTTGAATCCAACCGATGTAATTTTCTTTAATGAAGCGCACAAATTGGGTATTGGCTTCTTCTTTTTGGGATTGGAGAATATCGAGCATGGCATGATTTCGTGCTCCGGCCATTTCCATTTCCCAAAAGACCAGTTTTCGGTATACTTCAAACCATTCGTCGATGGAGAGTTTATCGCCGATTTGCATACCTATTTCTCGGAACTCCTGAAGGTAGTTTTGGGTGCTTCGTTCGTTTACAATGCGTTTTTGGTCCAGGTTCTTTTTTATGGAAAGCAGCACCTGATTGGGGTGCACCGGCTTAATAAGGTAATCGGCGATTCGAGAGCCTATGGCTTCTTCCATAAGGTGCTCCTCTTCGGATTTGGTAACCATAACGACGGGTACTTCGGGGCGAATGGATTTCATGTCGCTGAGCACATCGAGTCCGCCAATGCCGGGCATATTTTCGTCAAGAAAAACAAGGTCTACGTGGTTTTCTTTAAAAAAGTCTAGGGCATCTTGTCCGTTATTAAAGGTTTCTACTTGGTAGCCTTTTTCTTGCAGAAAAATCAAATGGGGTTTTAGGAGGTCAATTTCGTCGTCGGCCCAAAGAAGTTGTATTTTATCCATTCCAAGTGTGTTTTTAGGGTCATGTTGCCAATATCTTACCTTTGCAGGAGAACAAATAGCGGTAGGTTTACAATATACGTACACTTACCGCAAAGGTAAAACGGAGAAGAGGTGGCAAAGGTATTCAGCCCAAAGATTTTTAACGACCCGGTATATGGGTTTATTACCATTAGTGACCCGCTGATTCAACAATTGTTGGACCATCCCTGGTTTCAGCGTTTGGGTAGGATTGCTCAGGGGGGAATGACCTATTTGGTGTATCCCGGGGCGCAGCACACCCGGTTTCATCATGCCTTAGGGGCCACTTATTTGATGGAGCAAGCGCTAAATGCGTTGGAACGTAAGGGCACAGAAATAAGTAAGGAAGAACGTCAGGCGGCTTTGGCGGCCATATTATTGCACGATTTGGGTCATGGTCCCTACTCGCACACCTTAGAAGGAAGCATTATGCCGGGAGTGCATCACGAGCGGCTTTCCTTACAGATGATGCAACGTTTAAACGAGGAATTTCATCAATCTTTAGATTTGGCTATTGCCATATTTAAGGGAGAATACCCCAGAACGTTCTTTAATCAATTGGTATCGAGCCAACTGGATGTTGACCGGCTGGACTACTTAATGCGCGACAGCTTTTATACAGGAGTTGCCGAAGGAATCATTGGGTCAGAGCGTATAATAAAAATGATGCGCGTGATTGACGACAAACTGGTGATTGAAGAAAAAGGTGTTTATTCTGTAGAGAAGTTTCTTATTGCGCGACGGCTCATGTATTGGCAGGTTTACCTGCACAAAACGGTGTTGGGAGCTGAAGCCATGCTGCACGAAATCTTTAGGCGCGCAGGGGAAGTAGTCTTGGAAGACCCAATTTTATTTGGCACACCTGCATTACGCGGGCTGCTCTATGCCAAAGGGCAAGAGCATAGTTCGGATGATTTGTTGGATTGGTTTACCCAATTGGACGATACCGACGTAATGGCCTCCATAAAGGTGTGGTCGACTCATAAAGACCCGGTGCTATCCAATTTATGCCAAAGAATTTTGCACCGCAGGCTCTTTAAGATTCGTCTTCAAGTGCCGGAGATTCCCGAAGACTTTGTGCAGGAATGTCGGCAAAAATCGGCTCAAGTATTGAACTTAAGTCCGGAACAGGCCACATATTTTGTCCAAACCGGTTCGGTGGCCAATCAAGGGTACGACAAATCTAAAGGAGAAATAAACATTTACATGAAATCAGGCAAATTGTTGAATTTTTTTGAAGCCTCGGACAACTTGGCCCCAGAAAACCTTTCAAAAAAAGTGGTAAAACATTACGTCTGTTTTCCTAAAGAAATTTTGCCATTAGCCACTTGGCCTCAAGCACATTAAACTATGGAGTTTACGGCCCAACATATTGCCGATTTGTTGCAATCTAAGGTGGTAGGGAATCCCGAGCAAAGGATAAGCAGCTGGAGTCCTTTGGAAAGCGCCACCGAAGGAGATT
Organism: Flavobacteriales bacterium; assembly: GCA_018401695.1. Lineage (GTDB taxonomy): Bacteria > Bacteroidota > Bacteroidia > CAIKAF01 > CAIKAF01 > CAIKAF01. The sequence goes on from JAGYKD010000001.1 coordinate 264,242, forward strand.
TGAGTTTTTTGGCCGACAAGCAATACGCCCATTTATTGCCCACCACCAAAGCTTCCGTTGTTTTGGTTTCGGAATTTTTAATGCCGAAACATCCCAAAGAAAGTGCGGCCTTAATTCCTGTACCTGATGCCCGAAAAGCAGTAAGCAACCTTTTAAAGGATTGGCAAGCAAGCCAAAGCAGGGCTAAGCAAGGCATTCACCCAAGCGCCTGGGTGGACCCAATGGCCAAAGTGCATGAAACCGCGTGGATAGGCCCGGGCTGTATGGTGTTTGAAGGCGCCGAAATTGGCGCCGGCTGCCAATTGGTGGCTCAAGTTTTTGTTGGCGCTCATGTGCATATAGGCCTCGACTGCCTGTTGCATCCCGGGGTAAGAGTTCTCCATGGTTGTAGACTCGGACAAAAAGTAATTTTGCATGCCAATGTAGTAATTGGTGCCGATGGTTTCGGATATAGTCAAGGCGAGCAAGGACCGGAAAAAATTCCGCATGCAGGGGATGTTGTTTTGGAGGACGAGGTGGAAGTAGGTGCCGGCAGCACCATAGATCGCGCTTTGCTAGGAAGCACCCGCATTGGCAAAGGCTGCAAAATAGACAATCTGGTGCATGTAGCGCATAACGTGCACATGGGTGCCTATTGTTTGGTGGCGGCACAAACCGGTATTGCCGGTTCGGCCCAGCTTGGTAAAGGCTGCCAAATTGGCGGGCAAGTAGGCATGATTGACCATATCCGTTTGGCCGACGGAACTCAGGTGGCTGCACAATCCGGCCTAATGAAATCCGTTACTGAAACCAATAGTAAATGGTGGGGGTCCCCGGCGCTTCCTGCAAACCATTATAAAAAAGTTTTGATTGTACTGAACAAATTGCCGGAATTGGAACAAAAAATTAGAACTATTGAACGTAAAGTCAAAGATTGAAACCGAAATTCAGGAAAAGCTTGCTCCTTCCATCCAAGATGCCGGTCTTCAAGCCAGTATTGCGGATGAGGTAGTTTGGCATGGTGTGGGTTTACACAGTGGAGAGCAAATGACCTGTAGTCTTATTCCCGCAAATGAAGATACCGGCTTGGTATTTTGCCGTACCGATTTGCCCAATAAGCCCACCATACCGGCTCTAGCAGAATATGTAGTTTGCACGGACCGTTCCACAACTTTGGCCAAAGGAGCGGCTTCGGTTGCCACTGTAGAGCATATTTTGGCCGCGCTTTATGGGGCAGGAATAGACAATGCCCGCATTGAAATTAACGGCCCAGAAGTGCCCATTCTTGATGGAAGTGCTGCGCCTTTTTACCAAGCCATTCAAAAAGTGGGGCTGCAGCATTACAAAAAACCCAAGAAACGATTATCCATCGATCGAGAAATTGAAATTTCGACCCAAGACGGGAAACAGTTTATGCGTTTACTCCCGAGTGCAACTTTTAGCTTAGAAGCCACCATAGATTTCAATAGCCAGGTGCTCCCAGAAACCACGGTTCGGTTTTTGACAGGCGATTCGTTTGAAAGGGAATTAGCGCCAGCGCGCACTTTTGTTTTTTTGCATGAACTGCATTGGCTTATTCACCAAGGTTTGGTTAAGGGAGGCAGCTTGGAAAATGCGGTGGTGTTTATAGAAAACAAACCCGAAGAGCTCACCTTACAAGAGCTTTCGGTCTTTTTTAATTCGGGTCCGCTCAAAGTAAATGGGAAACCCATTTTAAATCCGGAACCCCTGCGGTTTAGCAACGAAGCTGCGCGCCATAAACTGTTGGATATCCTTGGCGATTTGGCGCTATGCGGCTATAGATTGAATGGAAATTTAATGGCATTGCGTCCGGGACATGCATTGAATGTTGCGTTTGCCAAAAAAATCAGAGAAATTTACGCCCATGAGTGAATGGACACCAGAAACAATAGACCTATCTAAAACCTTGTACGACATCCATAAAATCATGGAGTTGTTGCCTCACCGCTATCCCTTTTTATTGGTGGATAGAATTGTAGAAATGGATGGGGAATCAGTGGTAGGAATAAAAAACGTTAGCATGAATGAGCCTTTTTTTCAAGGTCATTTTCCGGGCAACCCGGTCATGCCTGGGGTAATGCAAATCGAAGCCATGGCGCAAGTTGGTGGTATTTTAGTAATGAGTACCCTGGAAGATCCGGGAGCCTATACCCCTTACTTTATCAAAATTGAAAAAGTAAAATTCAAGCAAAAAGTACTTCCCGGCGACCAATTGGTATTTATGCTTAGGCTTAAATCGCCCATTCGCCGGGGAATTTGTCACATGGAAGGCAAAGCCTATGTGCAGGGCAAAGTAGCCATGGAAGGCGAAATGATGGCCCAGTTGGTTAAAAACGAGGGCTAATGCAATCCATGCGGCTTGAGCTTTCGGGTATTTCTAGAACCTTTGGTGCCTCCCCCGTGCTTAAAGAGCTAAGCGCCTCGTGGAGCGGACCCGGAATTCATGCGGTTTTAGGCTCCAATGGATCCGGGAAATCTACCTTAATGAAAGTGCTTTTGGGCTATGTAAGGCCGGACTCCGGGAGCATAAAAGCCTTCTGGGAAGACCAGGAACTCCATGCTGAAGAGCGTTTAAACCAAATGGCCCTCACCGGACCTTATATGGAACTCCCGGAAGAATTAAGCCTAGGCGAGTTTTTGACCCTGTTGGAAACCTTTCGACCGGCCTTTCAAAAAGAAAAAGCCGACCGATGGCTTCAGCTTTGCGGTTTGCACAACAAGCAAAACCAAAGGTTGAGCACTTTTTCCTCCGGCATGAAACAAAGAGTACGTCTACTTTCGGTCTTTGCTTGTCAACTCCCCTTTTGGCTGTTGGATGAGCCTTTGGCCAACTTAGATAAGGCCGGAAAAGACTTTTATTCCCAAGTTCTGGCCTCAGAAAAAAATAAGCGATTAATTTTGGTGGCTTCAAATCACCAAGAAGAAGAGTACCCTTTTGTGCTTTCTACGATACAATTAATACACTAATACTATATGGCAACCACATCTGATTTCCGCAACGGGCTTTGCCTCGAAATGAACAAAGACCTTATGATTATCGTAGAGTTTCAGCGTTTCCAAACCGGACGTGGAGCTTCGAACGTACGCACCAAACTTAAAAGCCTTACCACCGGTAAAATCATTGACCACACCTTTACCGGAGGCGAAAAAGTGGAGACCGCACGTATTGAATCGCGCCCCCATCAGTTCCTTTACAAGGACGATACCGGCATGGTGCTCATGAACACCGACACCTACGACCAAATAATTCTTCAACCCGAAATGATCGAAAACCACGACTTGCTCAAGGACGGAGACCCTTTGGTTGTAGTGTATCATGCCGAAAAAGAATTGCCTCTTTATGGTGAATTGCCGGATTTTGTGGAGCTTGAAATCACCTATACCGAACCAGGAATCAAAGGAGACACCGCCACCAACACCCTAAAGCCCGCAACTCTGGAAACCGGTGCCGAAGTTCGTGTGCCGCTGTTTATTAACCAAGGCGATAAAATTAAGGTAGATACCAGAAAACGCACCTACTCCGAACGTGTTAAGTAATTGTTTCCTTTTTTAGACCTTTGCTACTTTAGTTCCAACACCACCACATGCTGTTCGAAGCCCCTATACGACTTGAAGACCTTTGCACAAAACTTGCTTGCACTTTTGTGGGCAACCCCAACACCTTCGTTGTAGGGCTCAATGAAATCCATGTGGTAGGCACGGGGGAGCTTACCTTCGTAGACCATCCCAAATACTACCTTAAAGCACTTAAATCGCCCGCTGCTGTCGTTATTATAGACCAAAAACCCGAAAACTGTTTTGGTAAAGATTTAATCATTACTCCCGATCCTTTTTCCTTGTTTAAGCAACTTATGGAAAAAGAAAGTGCCTTTGTTCCCTCCAACCAATTGGTTTCAGAAAGTGCTTCCGTTCACCCCACTGCCATTATTCAACCGGGGGCTTTTGTTGGCAACAATGTTACCATTGGCGCCAATTGCATCATTCACGCCAACGTTACCATTTACGACAATACCATCATTGGTGATCGGGTTATTATTCATGCCAACTCTACCATTGGAGCCGATGCCTTTTACGTTAAGCGTCGTTCCGGTTATTACGAAAAATTTCCCTCAGGCGGCTTTGTGGTTATTGAAAATGATGTGGAAATCGGAGCAGGTTGCACCATTGACCGCGGCGTAACCAACAAAACCGTTATTGGAGAGGGAACCCGCATGGACAATCAAGTGCATATTGGGCACGATACCCTCATTGGCAAGCATTGCCTCATTGCAGCCCAGGTAGGCATTAGTGGCGTGGTTCGCCTGGAAGACTATGTGCAAATTTGGGGACAAGTAGGCGTTGCCAAAGACCTCACCATTGGGAAAGGAGCCGTAATTTTACCAAAAGCCGGTGTTATTAAAAGTTTGGAAGGCGGCAAAAGCTATTTAGGAGCTCCCGCCGAGGAAACCAAAACGGCCATGCGTCAATGGGTGGCCATTAAAAAACTTCCAGAAATCATCCGAAAGTTCAAGATTTAACGCTTGAAACAGAAAGACTATAAAAAGCGCCTGCAATCCCTGCTTCAAATAACGCAGGCCATCAACTCCAATTTCTCGCGCGAACAGCTCGTGCGCATTTTTGAATCCATCCTAAAAAACCAAATTGGGCTCAAACGATTTGCTGTCCTTAGCGCTCAACAAGGCAAGCTTGTTCCAGAAGCCCTCTTTGGATTTCTGCAAACCGAACTCGACCAAATAGAACTAAGCGCTTACTTGAGCCGTTTGCCCGACCCCGGCACCTACATTCGCTTAGGCTCAGACTCCAACGGACCTTTCGACGCCGTAGTCCCGGTGTTCCATAAGTCCAAACCTTTGGCCTACGTACTTCTTGCCCACCACGAACCCTTGGACGACGACGACTTGGACTTTATTCAGGCACTTTCCAATATTGTGTACGTGGCTTTCGAAAACAAACAACTGGCCAGAGAAGGCATTCGGCAGGAACGTCTAAAAAAGGAGCTCGAATTAGCCTCCCAAATGCAAGGCCAACTTTTTCCCGATGCCCTGCCTACCGGCGGAAGTTTAGAAATAGACGCCTTTTACAAAAGCCATACCGAGGTCGGAGGCGATTACTACGACTTTTTTCCGCTTAATGAACACGAATACGCCATTTGCATGGCCGATGTAAGCGGCAAAGGAGTCTCGGCCGCCCTCCTGATGTCCAATTTTCAAGCCAATGTGCAGGCCCTCTTTGCTTACGTAGAAAACTTGGAAACCCTCGCCACAAGACTCAACAGCAAGGTAATGCGCAACGCCAGAGGAGAAAAATTCATTACCGCATTTCTTGGACGATACAATACCCGCACCCGTAAACTTCATTTTGTAAACTGCGGACACAACCCTCCCTTGTTTATTCACAACAAAAACCTGAAACTCCTAAAAGACGGTTCCATAGGACTAGGGATGCTCGATGAGTTGCCTTTTATTCACAAAGGCGCACTCGATATTCCACCCGAATCCCTTTTGGTATGCTATACCGACGGGCTTACCGAACTCCAAAACAACCAAGGCACGTACTTTGGGATGGAAAATCTTTGCGATTTTGTAATGGACCACCGCCAACTTAGCGTAAAGGACTTGGTGGTGCGCACCATTGTACACCTCGAAAAATACAAACAAAACGAACCCTACCGCGACGACATTGCCTTTTTGGCTTGCCGCTTTCACTAGGCCTACGCGCTTAGTCTGCTTTCTGATCAGACCTTTTTGGCCCTCTGGCTCGTGCCATATACACCCCAAGACGGCGGCCCCGCAACCCGCCCAACATCCAAAAATTGATGAGAAGCAAAACCGCTCCCACATAGTATGGGACCTCATGGCTTATTCCGTAAAATACACCCGCCATTAAGGGCCCAAAAAAACGAGCCGAAGCCCCTGTACTTTGGTACAAACCCATAGTGCTTCCTTGCACTTCGCTACGGGTAATTTTGGAGAGCAATGACAAGCCGGGGGCAATCATTAGCCCATTGGCCAAGGCAATAAAAAAGAGCACAATCAACTCCGCAGGTATAAACCAAGCATCCGGAATTAGGGGGATACTGCTTAAACAAACCATAAGCATGCCCGCTCCAATAAACATGAGCCTTAATTCTCCCAACCATTTAACCAGAGGGCCAACCAGCAGTCCCTGAGAAATTCCAGAGCACAAACCTATAAACGAAAACAACCAACTAATCTCTTTCTCACTCAGCATACGCTCCTCCTTCCATGTAAGGGTTGCCGCCAACTGAAACATAAAAAATGCTACCGTGTACACAAAGTAATTCACAAAGAGTGCCCGCTGCCCGGGGTGCTTAAATGACCGCACAAAAGCACGCAAAGGAAGCACCCGAATAGGGGTGTCCGGTTGCTTTTCTTGCAAACTCTCCGGCAATATAAAATAGGCCAATACAAGATTTAAAAAACACAATCCACCCGTAAACCAACCCACGGCCTCAAAACCATAATCCGCCATTAAAAATCCTCCTACCGGAGCTCCAAAAATAAATCCCAAAGAAAAAGCCGCTCCAATTAAAGCTAAAGAGCCGGCGCGCTTTTCCGGACTGGTAATATCCGAAATATAAGCCTGGGCCGCCGAAATATTGCCTGACCCAACACCGGCCAACAGACGAGCTCCCAGCAGCAATGGTACCGTACCCGCAAAGGCCATGAGCCCATAGCTCAAGGTATGTATGGCGGTAGAACCCAAAATTATTGGCCGCCGACCGTAACGGTCCGACAAAGCGCCCCAAATGGGGGTCAAAAAAAACTGGGCCAAACTGTACACAGCCGTCACCAAACCCACCGCCAAGTCGCTGCCTCCTATGTCCTTAACAAAAATGGGTAAAATGGGAATAACCACTCCAAAACTGAATAGGTCCACAAAAATGGTGAGCAATAAAAGGGGAAGTGCGCGGCCCGGCATGTGGCAAAGGTAAACAGCCAAAATGCTTTGACACCGATAAGCCTTTATTTTTGTTTGCACGTTAATGCTGCTTTTCCATTACTTTTGTACCATGAAACGCTGGATTCCTTTTGGCTTCGCCCTTTTGTTCCTTTTTTCCTGCGACAACGAAGTCGATTTAACTGCCGATTACAAAGACATTCCTGTAGTGTACGGCCTACTGGATGCCACTCAAGATACCCAGTGGATTCGAATCAATAAAGCCTTCCTTGGCGATGGTAACGCCCTGATTTTTGCCCAAACAGCCGACTCCATTTACTACCCCAACCTTCAAGTAGCCCTGCTTCGTCTCAACAGCGGAGGTGACCCAATGGACTCCATTGCCCTCGAACGCACCGAAAATGCCATACTCAAAGACGACGGCACCTTTGCCCCCAACCCCAACATCTTGTTCCGATACACCTCGGCCATTAACCAAACTTCCGACTACAGACTCCATATCTTTAACCCCGACAACCAGCGCCGTATTTTAGTAGAAACCCCCATTGCCCGCCCCCCCGTTTTCGACTACCCCAACAGCACCAACGTTAAACTCAACTGGGAGTTTAATGCCACCCTGAACCCGAATCCCGTCATCGATTTTGTTTGGCTCAAATCCAACAATGTAACAGCCTATCAGTTTGAATTCACCTTTGAGTACGACGAATTCCCCCAAAGCAATACCTCAAACCGCACCCGAAAGCGCTTTGTGAACACCTACGGCTTGTTCAACCCATTCATCGACCAACCGGCCTTGAACCAAATACGTTTTGGCATTTCCAAAGAAGATTTTTACACATCCATTGTAAACAACATAACGGAAGACCCCAACCTAGGGCGCGAATTCATTGCCATTCACCTACGCGTTTACGGCGCCAGCGAAGAACTCTACCGCTACATCGACATCAACAAACCCAGCACCAGCATTGTGCAAAAAGCCAGCGACTACACCAACATCCCCGAAGGTAAAGGCATTTTTGCCTCGCGTACGCAGGTAAGCCTGAATGGCTTACGCTTGGCCGACAACACCTTAGACTCGCTCCGCAGCGGAAGATTTACCAACGCATTGAATTTTATCAATTAGGGTTTTGGGGCGCCTTATCCTGTCGTCGCGGGTAGTAAAGCCACCAAAAGCACGCCGCTGCAAGGGCTGCGGTGGCTCACCTGTAGGTTCCGCCTCCTCGCCCGGCAGCGGCGGCTTTTGGAGCCTTTAGCTACCCTGCTCCACCAGGGGCGCAAAATCCCACTTCGTAGCTAGCTCATTGAGATCGTTGACGGGAGGCGTTTTCAAGGTCTTTAGATGCCGACCTCAGCGTCGGTGCAGATTAAGGCACGGACAAATTGAAGGCCCCCTGACGCTTCGGTCAGGACAAAATGCTTGAGATTTGGCCATAACGCAAACCCTGACGCCTCGGTCAGGACAGGATCGCCGCCAGAATAGTCTCCCGTCAACGGTCTCTCATTTTTCATGGACAGGACCCCGGACCTTCCGAAAAAAAAGGGCCGTATGTTGTGAAGCAAAGCCAAGATAATTGGATTCACTGCTCTTAAAAGGCGGAGTTCCATAGGCATTAAAACGCCATTTTGGCAGACCAACCAAGCCCAAAGCTGCCAATTGAACGGGTTCCTTTCAAAAAACTGCCAATTTGTAGCCCTAATTTGCCTTGGAACGGTTTTGGCTCATCTTTGCCAAAATTGCCAAAACAGCATCATGGGAAAAATTATAGGAATTGACTTAGGTACAACCAACTCTTGTGTCTCCGTAATGGAAGGTAAGCAGCCGGTGGTTATACCCAACAGCGAAGGAAAAAGAACTACCCCTTCCATCGTAGCCTTTCTGGACAATGGGGAACGTAAAGTAGGCGATGCCGCAAAACGTCAGGCCATCACCAACCCTTACAAAACCATTTTCTCCATCAAACGATTCATGGGTTCCAGCTTTAGCGACCTCTCTAAAGAAGTGGCACGTGTACCCTACAAAGTAGTAAAAGGCGACAACGACACCCCAAGGGTTCAAATCGACGACCGCAAATACAGCCCCCAAGAAATTTCGGCCATGATTCTTCAGAAAATGAAGCAAACCGCCGAAGATTATTTGGGACAAACCGTAACCGAAGCCGTAATTACCGTTCCGGCATATTTTAACGATGCCCAGCGTCAGGCTACCAAAGAAGCCGGCGAGGTAGCAGGACTTAAGGTGCGCCGAATCATCAACGAACCTACAGCCGCTGCTCTAGCCTACGGACTCGACAAGCAAGACAAAGACATGAATGTGGTGGTCTTTGACTGCGGGGGGGGCACGCACGATGTGTCTATCTTGGAACTTGGCGACGGAGTGTTTGAGGTAAAATCTACAGATGGCGACACCCATTTGGGTGGCGACGATTTCGACCAAAAAATAATCGACTGGTTGGCCGATGAGTTCCAAAACGATGAAGGTTTAGACCTTCGCAAGGACGGCATGGCCCTTCAGCGGCTCAAAGAAGCAGCAGAAAAAGCCAAAATTGAGCTTAGCAGCTCCACCGAAACCGAAATTAACTTGCCCTACATTATGCCTGTTGACGGCATTCCCAAGCACTTGGTGCGCAAACTTTCTCGCTCCAAATTCGAACAACTCTGCGACGATCTTATTCAACGCACCATTGAGCCTTGTCGTTCGGCACTTAAAAACGCCAATATGTCGGCTTCCGATATTGATGAGGTGATTTTGGTAGGTGGTTCCACTCGAATTCCGGCTGTGCAAGCCGCCGTTGAAAAGTTCTTTGGAAAGACTCCTTCCAAAGGAGTAAATCCGGACGAAGTAGTGGCCATTGGAGCCGCCATTCAGGGAGGCGTGCTTTCCGGCGACGTAAAAGACGTGTTATTGGTAGACGTTACCCCGCTCAGCCTGGGTATTGAAACCATGGGCGGTGTTATGACTAAGCTTATCGAATCCAATACCACCATCCCCACCAAAAAATCGGAGGTATTTAGTACCGCCTCCGATAATCAACCTTCGGTAGAAATACATGTACTTCAGGGAGAGCGGCCGATGGCCAACCAAAACAAAACCATTGGTAAGTTTGTGCTGAGCGATATTCCACCGGCACCTAGAGGCATTCCAAAAATTGAAGTAACCTTTGATATCGATGCCAACGGCATTTTGAACGTTTCGGCCAAAGACCAAGCCACCGGTAAAGAACAAAGCATACGCATTGAGGCCTCTTCCGGGCTAAGCCAGGAAGAAATCGAACGCATGCGCCAAGAAGCCGAAGCTAACGCCGAAGCAGATAAAGAAGCACGCGAAAAGGTAGAAAAACTCAACGCGGCTGATGGCTTGGTTTTCCAAGTAGAAAAGTTCCTTAAAGAAAATGGGGACAAAGTGCCTGAGGACAAAAAAGCCGAAATTACACCGGCAGTTGACGCCCTTAAAAAGGCCCATCAAGAGCAAAACATGGCAGAAATCGACAGCGCCATGGAAAACCTCAACCGCATTTTCTCCGAAATTGGACAGGCCATGTACCAACAAGAGGGCGGTGCCGAAGGAGCAGGTGGCGCACAAAACCAAGACAATCAGGGTCCAGGCGGTGGCGACGACGTTACCGATGTAGACTACGAAGAGGTCAAGTAAATGAAAAAGGCGCAAGTGATTGCGCCTTTTTTTTCGATTATTTTTCTAATTTTTGCATAGCTAGAGGCGCACCGATGGTGCCTCTATTTGTGTTGAACATTAACCAAAAACACCATGGCCCAAGGCAAAATATTTGTGACCGGCGGCGCCGGATTTATTGGAAGCAGGGTGGTTCGTTCCTTGCTTCAAAAGGGCTACGAAGTGCGATGCCTGCTGCGCGAAACCACCAATACCAGGCGACTTGAAGGATTAAACTACGAGCCTTTTTTGGGCGACCTTACCCGGCCTGAAAGCGTGCAAGAGGGCATGAAAGGCTGCACAGGGGTTGTTCACTTAGCCTCTCTTTCCAACTGGAAAGACATTCATAGCCCCAAAATGCGTCGGGTGGTGGTCGATGGATCTGCCTACGTACTCGATGCCGCGGTGGCCAACGGAAATTTACCTATGGTATATGTTTCTTCTTCTACCGCCGTGGATGGCACCGACGACTTAAAGATTCTAAATGAAGAGAGTCCACTTACCTTGCCTAAGCACAAAAAGGACTATGTGTATGCCCATGCCAAAAAAGAAGTAGAAGAAATGTGCAAGGCATATGCTCAAAAAGGCTTACCGGTGTGTATTGTAAATCCAACCGAGGTATATGGCCCCGAAGATTGGGATTTAACCACGGCGGGCAACCTTATTGATTTTGCCAAAACCAAGACCGTGCAGCTTGCCGAAGGGGGCACCAGCATTGTGCATGTAGACGACGTGGCCGCTGGAATTGTGGCTGCGCTCCAAACAGGCCAACCGGGGGAACGTTACATTTTGGGGGGAGAAAACCTGCATTTTAAGGAGTTGGCTGCGCTTACCCTGGAAATTTTAGGCCAACCGGTAAAGATTAAAATGATTTCCAGAAAAATGTTGTTGAATTTGGCTTGGTTGTCCAAAACCCTAAAAATAAATATGGGTTTTGAACCTGCCGTTATTCCTTATGCGGTAAAGTATTGGTTTATAGACAACAGCAAAGCCAAAAAAGAATTGGGCGTGGAGTTTCGTTCGGCGCGTGAAATTCTGGAACCCACTTTGGCATGGGTTAAAAAAGAAGGTTTTCTGGACAAAAAATAATTGGCGATTTTGCGGCCCTGACCGACCGGCTACCCGCCCTTGACCAAGCCTAGTGCTGATGCCTTGGCGGACGCGGAGCTTTAGCGAGCGCTCCGGCAAGGCTTTCAGCACAGGCTTGGGCAAGGGCGCGTAATAGGAAGGGCAGGAAAAGCCGCCCCAATTAATCCTCCAAAAAAGGCAAACATCATTCCAAATAAGGCTGTATTTTTGTGGCTGTGAGTAAACTTATAGCACCCTATCTTCGGTTGTCCGGGCTGGAGCCATTGAACCTGACTCCGGAAACCAATTTTGTTAATATCGGTGAGCGTTGCAATGTTACCGGCAGCCGGAAATTTTTGCGTCTTATAAAAGAGGGCGATTTTGAGCAGGCCGTGGGCATTGCCTTGGAGCAAGTGCGTGGCGGTGCCCAAGTGCTGGATGTGAACATGGACGAGGGCATGCTGGACGGCAAAGAAGCCATGGTTCGCTTTTTGAATCTAATTGCTTCCGAGCCTGAAATTGCGCGGATTCCTGTCATGATAGATTCTTCCAAATGGGAAATAATATTGGCAGGTTTAAAATGTCTGCAAGGCAAAGGCATTGTAAACTCCATTTCGATGAAGGCCGGTGAAGCAGAGTTTTTGGAACAAGCCCGCGAAATTAAGCGCTTTGGAGCTGCTACGGTGGTCATGGCCTTTGACGAAGAAGGCCAAGCGGACAGCCTGGAACGGCGCATTGAAATTTGTACCCGAGCGTATAAATTACTCACTGAAAAACTGCATTTTCCGGCCTGGGACATCATTTTTGACCCCAATATATTTCCGGTAGCTACCGGCATTGATACGCACAACAACTACGCCGTAGACTTTTTTGAAGCCACCCGTTGGATCAAAACCAACCTTCCGCATGCCAAAGTTTCCGGAGGGGTGAGTAATGTGTCTTTTTCGTTTAGAGGCAACAACCGCGTGCGGGAGGCCATGCATTCGTCCTTCCTTTACCATGGCATAAAAGCCGGTATGGATATGGGCATTGTAAACCCAAGCCAGCTGGAGGTATACGATGAAATTCCAAAGGACTTGTTGGATTTGGTGGAGGATGTGCTGCTCAACCGCAGACCGGATGCCACCGAACGCCTGCTGGACAAAGCCGAAAGTTACCGCGACGACAGCGTTAAAGAAGTAGAGGCCGAAGCTTGGCGCAGCGGAACGGTTCAGGAGCGGTTGAGCCATGCCTTGGTGAAGGGCATCATTGATTTTATTGATGCTGACGTTGAAGAAGCCCGGCAAATGTTCGAGCGCCCTATTCAAGTGATTGAAGGCCCGCTGATGGACGGCATGAATGTGGTGGGAGACCTGTTTGGCGCCGGAAAAATGTTTTTGCCCCAGGTGGTAAAATCGGCCCGGGTTATGAAAAAAGCGGTAGCCATTCTTCTGCCCTACATCGAAGCCGAAAAAACCGAAGCCAGTAAAAAGCAAGGAAGAGTGCTTATGGCCACCGTAAAAGGCGATGTGCACGATATCGGTAAAAATATTGTGGGCGTTGTTTTGGGCTGCAACAATTACGAGGTAATTGACATGGGGGTAATGGTGCCCGCCGATAAAATTTTGGAACGAGCCAAAAAAGAAGAAGTTGATGTTGTGGGTCTTAGTGGCTTAATCACCCCGAGCTTGGACGAAATGGTGCATGTGGCCAGGGAAATGGAGCGGCAGGGGTTCACCATCCCGCTTTTGATTGGAGGAGCCACCACCTCCAAAGCCCATACAGCGGTTAAAATTGAGCCGGCCTATCCCTCGGGGCAAGTAATTCATGTATTGGATGCTTCGCGATCGGTTCCGGTGGTTGAAGCCATGTTGGGCGAAAAGAAAACCGCCTTTTTAGAGCGACTTAAAACCGAATACGACGAGGTACGCGAGCGTTTTGCCAATCAGCAAGAAAACCGCAACCTAATTGATTTAGAAAGCGCCAGGGCCAATGCCGCCCAAGTGATTTTTGGTCCCGAAGAAGTAAAGGAGCCAAAGCAAAAGGGAGTTTTTCAACTGGAGAGCTACGATTTGGAGGAACTGGCGAAGTACATCGATTGGACTCCATTTTTCCAGACTTGGGAATTGGCCGGACGCTACCCTGCCATTTTGGAAGATCAGGTGGTGGGTACCCAAGCCAAAGAGCTGTTTAAGGATGCCCGCGAAATGCTGGACCGCATCATTAAAGAAAAATGGGTTCAAGCCAGGGCGGTATTTGGCCTATTCCCTGCCCATGCTGTAGGCGACGATGTGGTAGTGTATACAGACGAAAGTCGATTAGAAGAGCGTTGTCGTTTTCATTTTTCGCGTCAACAAAACAAAAAAGCGGCCGGACAGCCCAATTTCTGTTTGGCCGATTGGATAGCTCCTGTGGAAAGTGGCGTGGCCGATTGGATTGGCGGCTTTGCGGTAAGTACCGGCCATGGCATGGAGCCACATTTGGAGCGGTTTAAGGCAGAGCACGACGACTACCAAAGCATTATGTTTAAAGCTCTGGCCGACCGTTTGGCAGAGGCATTTGCGGAACGGTTGCACCAAAAAGTGCGCATGGAATACTGGGGCTACGATTCTGAGGAACGCCTGGACAATGAATCTTTAATTCGCGAAAAATACCGAGGCATTCGCCCGGCACCGGGTTACCCTGCTTGTCCTGACCATACGGAGAAAGTCACTTTATTTGATTTGCTAGAGGCACCTGAACGTGCCGGAATTCATTTAACCGAAAGCATGGCCATGGATCCGGCTTCCAGTGTGAGCGGTTGGTATTTTGCCCATCCCGACAGCCGATATTTTGGCTTGGGCAAAATCAAAAAGGATCAGGTAGCCGACTTGGCAACACGTAAAAAACTGGCTCTGGAGCGCATGGAACAGTGGTTGATGCCGGTATTGGGCTATTGAATTCCATGAAGAAAAGCTTTATCAGCGTTTCAGAAGTTCAGGATTGTTTAAGCTCGTTTATGCTTTAGGCTTATAAGGAACAAATTGGGCTTCCATACGCAGAAAACACAAGGTCTTAACGGTCTCAAAATGCGTTTGCGTGGGGAAGCCCAAATGGCAAGGCTTTTTATTTTTTGCGGAGTTTAAGCTCAACGCGGCGATTGGCGGCGCGGCCTTCCGGGGTGTCGTTGGTAGCTACAGGCTTGCGTTCTCCATGTCCTTCGACGGCTACAATGCGTGTTGCTTCTAGGCCTGCCTGAACCAAATAGTCGCGAACGGCTTGGGCCCGGCTTTGCGAAATGCGGTCGTTTACCTCATCCGAACCAATGTTATCGGTATGGCCTTCTACCACAATTTCGAATTTAGGATATCGGTTAAGCAATAAAAGTGCACGATTTAATTCGGCTCGGCTTTCGGGTCTGAGGTCCCATTTGTTAAATTCAAAGAATACATTGTTGAGGACAAGACTCATGCCTTCGTTTACCTTTTTGAGCTGAATGACCTTTCGAATTTCTTTAAATCCTTTGGTTTGCGCCAAGTCAAAATTCTCTGAATGGAACAAATAGCCTTCGGCTTCTACAGCGATTCCATAATTTCGACCGGTAGGGAGGGTTAGGGTTAGCTTTCCGGTTTTGGAGTTTACCACATTGGACCAAATCACTTCCCCTGTGGAGTTGTCGGTTATTTCAACCTTACCGCCTACGCTTTTTCCGGTTTCGGCATCTTGCAAAATACCCACGAAAAGGGTGACGTCGAACTCCTTAAAGGGAATATTTTCTTCAGGGAAATTGGGGTCAAAGGAACGAATCATATAGATGTCTTGTCCACCGAATCCTCCTTCGCGGCTGGAGGAATAGTAAGCATTCATGCCGTCTGCCGTTAAAACGAAAAACAAATCATCGTCTGGACCATTGATGGGGTAACGCAGGTTTTTGGGTTTGGCCCAAACCGAATCGTTGAGTACCGTTTCGAAAATATCAAAGCCCCCAATGCCTGGATGGCCGTCGGAGGAGAAGTATAAGCTTTTGCCGTCGGGGTGAATAAACGGGGATTCTTCGTTGCCGGGAGTATTGATGACCGGCCCTAAGTTTTTTGGAGCCATCCAATGGTCTTGGTCGTCCATTTGAATCACCCAGATATCGGAACCTCCATAGCCCCCTGGTCGGTCGCTCACAAAATATGCGGTTCTGCCGTCGTAGGACAGGCTTACATGGGATTCTGAATACGCTTCGGTATTTATGGCTTCGAAGGGTCTAATTCGGCCCCAGTTATCTCCTTTAAGGGTTGAGTAGTACAAATTGCCGTTGCCTTTAGAGCGGTACATATAAATGGTTTGGCCGTCGAAACTCAGGTGTACTGAGGCATTGTTCTGGCGTTTTTTGTTGATGGGACGTTTGAGTCGATCGGGCATGGACCATTGGCCATTTTTATAAAAAGCAGCATAGATATCTTCGAAATAATCAAAATTATAGGGGTTTACTCTTTTCCTCTTGCTGTTGGGCCTTCTGCTGGTAAACACCAACATATACTCGTCTGCAGTAACCAGGGGCACATATTCGTCGAAGGGAGAGTTGACTCGCAGACCCAGATTTTCGAGTTTATGGTTGGATGGGTTCCTTAAGTATTCCCTTCCTAAATCGCACCGTTTGATTTGCCGAAGCACCATATCTATAGTATCCTGGCTAGAACCCCGATAAAGCTTTTGGAATTTCCGGAAATAATCGCCGGCGCTTACATAGTCCATGCGGTATTGGTGGGCTAAACCCAAGGAATAGTCTAAAAAGATATGGACGTAGGGGTTCAACTCTTGGGCTTTTTCCAAGAAATCCAGGGCTTTAAATTTTTCCGGCAAGTGCAGGTAACAGTCCCCTATTTTAAAATTGACTAGGGCGTCGTTTCCGTTAAATTTGTAAGCCTCAAGAAAGTAAGAAAGAGCAGGCGCATAAGCTCTGGGCTCCATATGGTAATATTTCTCGGCCTTTTTCAATGCACTTTGTGCTTTTTTGAGACCACGAGGATTGTCGGGGAAATTCTCTTTTGTAAAACCAACGTTTACTTGAGCAGCCACATGAGAGGTGCTTATGTAACAAAGCACAAATAAGACGGCAAAAGGTAACAAGACAAGGGGCTTGCCACCGAGGGGGGAGCGGTAAATAATATTCATAGTGAGAGATTTAGGAAGCAAAAAACAAAAAATACTACTTCGGTATTCTTCCAAATCCGGTAAACCACTTAGCGTAGTATGGTTCAGACCAACGGTTAATTACCACGCCGGAGGAGGAGCTGGCATGAATAAACCAAGGAGCTTGCAAAACTACCCCTACATGATTTACCTGCTTGCCACCGATGGAGAAAAACACAAGGTCTCCGGTTCGGACATCGGCCTCAGAGAGAATAACACATGCTTTATGCATATCTCGGGAGGACCTAGGCAAGCGATTGGATTCGGTAAGAGCCAAAACGAGTCCGCTGCAATCGATTCCGGCACGGCTGACACCGCCGTATTGGTAGGGTACTCCCAGCCATTTACCGGCTTTTTGAAGCAGGTCGTTGTGTGTAGCATCTGAAAGAACGAAGGGCCACTCCATTCTTGTTTGATGATGTTTGCTTTTGCATCCCACCCCTAGGAAAAAAGCAACCAAACCGCACAAGAACAGCTTGCTGTACATAGCATAAATATACTATTTCCTAAGAAAAAAAGAGCGTATACCATCTGTCCGTGTCTTTGCAAACCTCGTTTCCAAAAAATGAAAAAATGGGGAAGCAAATTAACCGAAGCTTTGCCTTACTTTTGCTTTTATGCCGTTACAAGAGGAATTTGAGGTTCAAGGCGCGTTTTTATTTCGTTGGCGCAGTTATTTACCCTTGGTTTTTTTGGTGTTGGGTTTAGGCACAATGGCACTTTTCCCCATGGACTTACCCCTATGGCTAGTCATTATAGCATTATGTATTGGCCTTTTGGGGCAGCTACTCCGTGTTTTGGCGGTAGGCTATGCCGCACCCAACACCTCGGGGAGAAACACCTCCGAAGGACAAATTGCAGATTCGCTAAATACCCAGGGGCTTTATGGTATGGTACGTCACCCTTTATATGTGGGCAACTTTCTTATGTGGTTTAGCGTGTGTCTTTTGGTTGGGTCTTTTTGGTTCAGCCTATGCTTTATTGCCGCCTTTTGGCTTTACTATGAACGAATAATGTATACCGAGGAGCAATTTTTAAGGCGAAAGTTTGGAGACATTTATTTGGATTGGGCGCAAAAGACACCTGCTTTTTTTCCCCGACACTTGCGTTGGAGTGCGCCAAAACACCGTTTTTCGTGGAAAAGAGTGCTTAAAAAGGAAAAAAACGGCTTATTTGCCCTTTTGCTGCTATTCTGGCTTTTCTTGTATGTGCAAGCGAGTCTGTTGGCCGAAAAATGGTTGAATCCATTCAATGGTTGGGCTTATGCAGCCCTTGCCACAGCTCTATGGTATTTGGTATTGAAATGGATGAAATACCAAACTTCTTGGCTTAAGGAGTAATTTTAAAAGACACTAGGCCACGGGGCGCTTAGCCCAACATGGCTTTAGGGAACGTTAAATCCTTATGCTCGGTTCGGATTCGGCTTAGGTGCTCGGCGGTTTTGTCTAGCGTAAACCTTATTTCCTCCTCGGTGTGGTCGCTGGTTATAAAGAAGCGCAAGCGGGCCGCCTCATCCGGTACGGCAGGATACAAAATAGGTTGCACATTTATGCCTTCCTTAAACAAGGCGTCAGCCAACAGCAAGGCATGGGCAGAGTTGCCGGTAATAATAGGCACTACTGCCGTTCCGTTGCTTGGTCCTGTATCTAGCCCACGTGCTTTGGCTCCTTCAAGAAAAAGTTTGGAATTGGCTTGACAGGCATGAGCCCTCCAGGGTTCTTCCATCATAATATGGGTAGTGGCTAATGCTGCAGCGGCATTTGCGGGGCTTATGCCCACGGAATACACAAAGCCCGGTGTATTGTATTTAAGGAATCGAATCAAGGCATGCCTGCCGGCAATATAGCCACCGCAGGAAGCAAAACTCTTGCTAAACGTGCCCATCCATAAATCGACATCGTTGGGATCGATATGAAAATGCTCCCTAACGCCCAATCCATTGGCGCCGATAACGCCCATGCTGTGGGCTTCATCTACCAACAACAAGGCTTGATGCTTTTTCTTAATCTCAATGAATTTGGGGACATCTGCAATATCGCCATCCATGCTGTAGACCCCTTCAATAGCAATAAGTACGCGTTCGTAATCTGCTCTATTGTCTTCTAAAATTTTATCGAGTGCTTCCCAGTCTTCATGAGGAAAGGCAATGCGTCGGGCACCGGAGAGTACGGCTCCTTCAATAATGCAATTGTGCGACAGTTCGTCATATACAATCAAGTCTTTTCCTTGGCGCATCATATGTCCAATTACCGTTACATTGGTGGCGTGTCCACTCACAAGGGTAATAGCATCTTCGGTGCCAATAAGGTGGGCCAAGGCTTGTTCCAGCTGTTGGTGCAAGGGTTTTTCTCCTGTGGCAATGCGGGAAGCAGAAACAGAAGTACCGTAGGCTTCTACAGCATCTTGAGCGGCTTTTGAGACCCTTGGATCACCCGAAAGCCCAAGGTAATTGTAGGAAGAGAAGCTTATGAGGTCTCTTCCTCCAATTTGGGTACGGTTGTTTACAATCCTTTCGTTTACTCGGAAGTATGGGTTTTCCACATGGAGCATTCCCAAGGTTTGAAACTGGGCATCTAAGGTTTGGACTTCGGGAAACTTAGAAAAATCGGCAAATTGGCCAAAATCCTTCGTTGTGGAACTGCCTGAGCTTTGCGTTTGCGCTGCAGCCGCGGCCTTTTCGGCCTTTTCGCGAAGCATTTTCTTTAATAGTTCGCGTTTTTCTTCTGTGCTTAGTGGTTTCTGATCTGCCATACCATTCGTTCTATGCGTAATCGCTCTCAAAAATACGAAATCAAGCCAATCGGCCTTTACCCTTTTATGGGTTAAAAAAATTGTGCAGCAGGCGCTCTACGTCTTCTTTAGCCTTAGGGAGTCTATCATTCACCACAATACCATCAAAAAATCGATAGGCATCTATTTCATGAAATGCTTTGGTGACCCGGGTCAAAATAGCGGCTGCTCCGTCTGTTTTTCTTTGCCTGAGTCTTTTCTCTAATACATCGATGCTGGGAGGCATCACAAAAACAGAAAGCGCTTGGTCTCCATATATGCGTTTTAGGTTCATGGCTCCTTTTACGTCTACATCGAACACCACATGATGTCCCTTAGCCCAAATGCGTTCCACCTCAGACTTTAAAGTGCCATAAAAAAGGTCAGGATAGACCTCTTCCCATTCTACAAAGGCTTTATTCCTTATGTGCTCTTGAAACACATTACGCGAAATAAAATAATAGTCTTTCCCATGTATTTCGTGCGACCGAGCCGGCCTTGTTGTGGCAGACACACTAAATTCCAGGTCTTGAAAAACCGAGAGAGCGTGTCGAGAAATTGTGGTCTTTCCGGCACCGGAGGGGGCGGCAAATATGACAATTCGACCTTTCAAAGGGTATTGAGCACTTGCTCTTTAATTTTTTCCAAATCGTCTTTCATCTCCACCACAACCCGTTGGATATTGGCTTCGTTGGCTTTGGCTCCAAGGGTGTTGATTTCCCTTCCCATTTCTTGGGCAATAAAGTTGAGTTTTTTACCGGATGGCTCTTGACTCGCCATGGTTTCCAAAAAATAACTACAATGGTTGGCAAGCCGGACTTTCTCTTCTGTTATATCCAGTTTTTCCAAATAATAGATAAGTTCCTGCTCAAAGCGGTTCTGGTCAACCGACGCTTCCAGTCCCAACTCCTTTAGAGCTTTCAAAAGCCGATCACGCGTCCTTTGTTTCCGCTCTTGCTCTAAGGGGGAAATGCCCTGCAATTTGCTGCTTATGGCCTCCACCAATTCTAAAAAAGTATTTTCCAGAACTTCACCTTCGGCCCTGCGGTGCCTCATTAAAGCATCGATTGCTTCATCCAATGCCCTAGAAACTTCGTCCCACTCTCCCTCCGACAAACTTTCTTCCACACTTTCTACCACATCTGGCATACGCATGGCTATGCCCAAGAAGTCATTGCTTTCGATTTTGTGTAGCTTACCCAAATCTTGCAATTGCTCTAGGTAAGTACCCACCAATTCTTTATTGATGCGCTGACCATGCCCCGAAGAAGATAGCTCCACATGTATCCAACAATCAATTTTACCGCGCTCCAACCGCTTTCCAATCCTTTGTCGAATGTCTGCTTCCTTGTCTCGTATAGCAGGGGGTGCTTTGAATACGAAATCGAGGTTTTTGCTGTTTAAACTGCGCAGTTCTATGGAAACCTTAAAATTCGGCAGGCTTGCTGTAGCTTTTCCAAAACCGGTCATTGAGTATATCATTCCGGCTCAATTTATTACTTGAAGTGATTGCCCAACCTTTATAAAAGCGGCAATGGCTTTATCCAATTGTTCTTTGGTATGTGCTGCACTAAGCTGCACCCGAATACGCGCTTGGCCTTTGGGCACTACGGGGTAGTAAAAACCAATTACATAAATTCCCTCTTCCAATAGGGCCTCTGCAAACTTTTGACTAAGTGGTGCATCGTACAACATAATGGGAACGATAGCCGCATCGCCGGGCTTGATATCAAAACCTGCCGACTCCAGTTGACTGCGTAAATAGGTTGTATTTTCCATCAAACGATCCCTTAGTTCGGTAGTTTCGCTAAGCATGTCAAAAACAGCAATACTAGCACCTACAATACTTGGAGCCAAGCTATTGGAAAACAAGTAGGGTCGGCTGCGTTGCCTCAACAAATCAATAATTTCTTTAGGACCTGTAGTAAAGCCCCCCATAGCACCGCCTAAAGACTTACCCAAGGTTCCGGTGATGATATCCACCCTTCCCATTACGTTATGGTATTCGTGGGTACCTCTACCGGTTTTCCCTATAAACCCGGTGGCATGGCACTCATCCACCATAACCAAGGCATCATAGGCATCTGCCAAATCGCAAATTTGATCCAACAAAGCAATGTCCCCGTCCATACTAAAAACGCCATCGGTAACAATAATTCGATATCGTTGCGCTTGAGCATCTTTTAGACATTGCTCCAAAGCATCCATATCCGAATGCGCATATCGGTATCTCTTGGCCTTGCACAACCGAACACCATCAATAATGGAGGCATGATTTAAGGCATCCGAAATTATGGCATCCTCCTCCGTAAAAAGTGGCTCAAAAATGCCCCCATTTGCATCAAAAGCGGCAGCATACAAAATGGTATCTTCGGTTCCCAAGTAGTTGGCAATCTTTTGCTCCAAGATTTTATGAATATCTTGGGTTCCGCAAATAAAACGTACCGAAGACATCCCAAATCCATGACTTTCTAAGGCCGAATGCGCTGCTTCCAACACCCTTGGATGTGAAGAAAGACCTAGGTAATTATTGGCACAAAAATTCAGCACTTTCCTACCCGTTGAAAGCTGTATTTCTGCATCCTGCGGCCCGGTTATGATGCGCTCTCGCTTGTAAAGACCAGCCTCCTTAATTTCTTTAAGCTCCCTTTGTAAGTGCGTTTTAATGGCTCCGTACATACCGTTGGATTTTGGGTGTCAAAGGTAGGTATTTTTTACGCCTCCAAACGCCCCGTGTGCATTCTGCCCTTTTACGCTCCTAATATGCCCCAATTACCTGCCAGAACATTGGCGGATTGCTTATCTGATGAAACTATTGCACCCTGTCCTTTTGCTTCGGTCAGGATTCGGAAACCCTCACGACTCGATCAGTGCTTAGAAATCCCGACGCTCCGTCTGCATCTTTGAGTCAGGAACTCCCTCTTGAGAACACAAAGCATTAAGGCCTCCTATGGTTTTACCACTCGATGTGTAGGAGTACCTAAAACACTAGATTGCCATACATAAACCCCTGAGGGCAAGGTTGGAAGTTTTGCCTTAGCAAGATTTCCTGAATAAACCTCTCGCCCTTGCATATCAAAAAGCTTATAAAGATTTTGACTGCATGGAACATGAAGCACATCTTCGTTAAACCAAGGGATACACCTTTGCGCTTCACTTTCACATTGAAACTCCTGAATCCATAACTTCTCTATAGTTTTATTAGGAAATACCAGTGCCAAACGTCCATACCCCTCTCCACTAAATGACTTATCTGTTAAGCAAAATTCGGTATAGGGTGGATACCACGCTTGGGTTATTTGCCAGTTTACTAAATCTTGACTTTGCTCAAATACCAGGTACGATGCTCCTGCCCAACCCAACAAAGTTCCACACAAGCCTTCTCCGCAATCCCAGCTAAAATCACTTAACCAAGGATGTAAAGGTTGATCAGGATCCTTGGTGCCACTCCCAAACTTCGGGTTCTTGTGAAAAGAAGAAGAATCCGTATTTGAAATGGATGTTGGGTCCATAAGCCAAAAGGTGCTGTCGCCCTCCTGATATTGGCCATGGGGCATAACAAACCAGCCCTGAACCTGGTTCCAACCCAATAGCCGAAGTTGATGCACCGGAAGAGCCCGGTCAACAGGGTGCTTCACTTGAATCTGCCATTTCCCTCCCACACAACTCAAAGGGTCGGGCTCGACAGGATGCTCCCAATATCCAGGTTCTAAAAAATCTACCACCATGCCATGAATGCTCCCAGTGGAGTCTA
This sequence comes from Flavobacteriales bacterium, assembly GCA_018401695.1. GTDB lineage: Bacteria > Bacteroidota > Bacteroidia > CAIKAF01 > CAIKAF01 > CAIKAF01. The sequence goes on from JAGYKD010000001.1 coordinate 287,560, forward strand.
TTAAAGGTAGTCCAACGGGATCGGGCACCGGAGCGTCTACAAAGCGAAGGTCAAGATACCCTCCTAAATCAGGAGCTTGCTGAGCCCGCAATACCACGGGTGCCGGCTCTAAACCACCCAAAGGAAATAGCCGTGCATTGCTGTCCGAACGCTCCCAATACCAGCCAAACCACCCTTCTACATGCGCCTCGCTTACCTCAAGCTTTGGTTCATCATACCACAAAGATGGGCCAAGGCGGAGACGACCTAGCTCCGAAACTTCAACTTTACCCAAACGCAAATCCAGAAAGTCATTTACTACTATTTGGGGGTTTTGAAGAATTAAGGAGTGTGACGTTTCGACACGCAAACCAGACAAATGGACTTCATTTCCCTGCCAAACCATGGGAAACCGGCCTGTCACATGGATAGTAGCCGTAGCACCGGGAAACGGGTCAATGGACTCGTTTCTCCAGTCCAAACCATGCATATGCCAAACCAGGGAAGTATCCAAGGCAAGGCCGGCTGAGCCGCAACTTACAAAAACTGCTTGGGGGGAGACTGTTGTTAAGGAAACTCCTGTTGCTGCAAAAAACAGAAGAAACCCTCTCAAACAGGTCTTCATCTACCAAAAATAGTAAGTTTCTTGCAAAAAGTCAAGAAAATTCAAGCAGGCATATAGGCAGGCAAATATCAAAAACGTTTTCGCGTTGTGTTTTCAATGTACTTAGATACCAACTCAAACATGCTAACCGAAGCGTGAGTACACAGCGTCGGTGCGCATTGAGGCACCTAAAATTCCAGGATGAGTTTACGAATGGTAAATAAAGTCCTTGCCACGAGGCTTCGGGAGCCTTTCTATGTGCCCGCAGGCCAATCTTAACCTATCCTTCGGTCCATATCTAAGAAGCTTTAAAGGAGTATAACCCAACCGCATCTTAAACTAAGCCCGAACGGTATTTTTTGCTTTTCCGGTATTTGGCAGCCACACGAAATTCCAAAAAAATCAAACAAACCACCAAGCTTGCCTCGCCAATAAAATAGACTTTATCGTACACCGATACTTCGCTCCAAAACAGCCAAAGCAACACCAAAGTGCCAAACAAATACGCTGTATTTAACAAGGCCATAACTTCCAAATACCTCCAAACTCCCTTATGTACAAACCAAGCTACTCCAAGTGCAACTACTGCAAAACACATGGCAACACCTGATAAAGGGGCCAAAATGGCAGGAGGCATTTGAAAAGGAGGTTGAAAGCCCATCAATACAAAACCTAACATAAGGCTAGACCCAAAAGCACCAAGACCATCAAGGGCCAATAAATTCCTGGCTTTAGTAAATCTCATGATGTTTAGGAGTTGGTATTCAAAAGTAGTGGAAAGAAGCCAAAAAGACGCCAAATATGGTATCAATTAAGCCCAAAAAATAACCCAAAATGAAAAGATTTTCACCCATGCCCCTTAGCCCCTTTTATGAACCCTTGAATCAATCCCTTAATATATTTTTACCTCCGTTAATTTTTCTGGCCAAAAGCTGGGAAAGCTACGCAACCAAAAAATTGTATCACTTTTGTTCTATGAGATTATTTGGCTTTCTTTTTTTGACAATCCTAGTCTTTTACTCTTGCGGCGGCAGACAAAATCAACAGGTCACGTATAATCAGTACCAAGGTTATGCCCAAGGGACCACATTTACCATCCAGCACAGCGGATCCGGCGATTTTTTAGATTCCATTCAATCCATGTTGAAAGAGATCGATCAAGCTCTTTCATTATGGCAAGACAGCTCTTGGATTAGCCGCTGGAACCGGGGCGAAACCATTCCAATCCCCTTCTATGCCTCCGAGTGCCTCCGCTTGGCATTAGATGTGGGAAATTTAACTCAAGGTGCCTATGACCCCACCATGTTGCCCTTATCCCGATTTTGGGGATTTGGCGATAGCCTTTTCGAAGCTCCTGGATTGGTGCGCCCCGAACACATAGATTCTTTGAAAAATATGGTGGGATTTAAAACATGTCTCAATTTAGACAGCCTACCTTTTGTTCACCGAAAATGCAAAGGCACACTGCTCGATTTAAACGGCATTGCCCAAGGATACTCGGTAGATCTATTAGCTGCCCTCCTGGACCGAAATGGAGTGAATGATTATATGATTGAACTGGGAGGAGAAGTAAGGGCCAAAGGCAAAAACCCTTCTGCCAAAGATTGGCAAATTGGCATAGACAAGCCCAAAGACGGAGTAACAAATGACCGACCTCTTCAGGCAGTGGTCGCACTCCAAAACGCCGCCTTGGCTACCTCTGGAACCTATAGAAAGTATTACGAAAGAGACGGAAAAAGGTACAGCCATGTGCTTGACCCGGCAACAGGCAGACCGGTAGCCCACCAATTACTTAGTGTCTCTGTAATGCACCCCTCTTGTGCCATGGCCGATGGTTTAGCCACAGCACTCATGGTCATGGGACCATCAAAAGCACGGCAATGGGCTCAAGAAAACCCAGAAACCGGTGTGTATTTAATCTATTTAGACCATGCAGGTATGCCCAAAACTTGGACCAACCATAAAATTCAACGATTTATTAGTGAGTTGAACTAATCTCTACTCTAAACCAACTTCGCTAATCGAATGAATGGGAATATTGACTCCGCTTTTTAGCGTTACATAGTGCGGCGATAGCTGCCAAACGGTGGTAATTACCATGCGGGGGCCTTCTTTGGTATAAAAAGTAATCCGCACTTTGGAATGATAATTATTGCCTAACATTAAGGCTTTGGTGAGCATATGGTACCGCGCCTTACGGTCTTCTTCGCGCATTAGAACGTCTTCGCGAGAAAAACTTAGCTGGGAAACCTGCTCTTTTGCAATGGTCTCTACGGACATAGGTTAACGAATTAGATATAAAAATTACCGCTTTTTTTTCACATCTCCAAATTTGTTTAACACTACAAGTCCTTTTCCCACCTCTGAAACAGCATTATATTGCCCTTTGAGACCGTTGACGCATTGTGTTTTCCAGGTCCTTATATGCCAACTAAATTATGCTCACCAAAGCCTCCGTACCGAGTGTCGGTACACATTAAGGCGCTGACAAACCGAAAGGCTGCTGGCGCTAAGGGAAGGGCAGGCCGGAGCTTATCCATTGTAAATGACAAGCTTCCCGGCCACAGCGTCTGGACAGGATCGCCGCCAAAATCGCAACGCGTCAACATTCTCTCTATAATGCACCTTTTCCATTCCATTTACTCCATCTCAAAAAAGGCCCTAACAACAAACCGTAAACTCCATGAACTATAGGCCAAAAGCTTCCTGCCCTTAATCTGGGTACTCCTTTCTCGACTCTATCGCTCAATAAAATTCGCAAACCGCTCAAAACAGGTAATCGATCATACCCAAGCATTTGCTTATTTTTAGCCCCAATTATGTATCCGGGACATGACCTTTTCTTCCATAGCTTTTCTGTTTTATTTCCTCCCGGTTTTCCTCGCTCTCTATACCCTATTGCCGCCTAAGCATCGCAATAATGTTCTGGTCGGTGCTAGCCTCCTTTTCTATGCTTGGGGCGCTCCCTTGTTTGTCTATTTGCTCCTGCTTTCTTGCGGCATAGACCATTTGCTGCTTAAAGCAAGAGAGAAGGCCATAAGCCCTAAAACAAAAAAACTATGGTGGCTTGCTACGCTCCTGCCCAACATTGGCCTGCTCCTCTATTTTAAATACGCCAACTTTTTTTATGAAAACCTTCAATTGGCTTTTCAAGCCTGGGGTACCGACCTCGGAGCATGGAAAGAAGTAGCCCTCCCTATTGGTATCTCATTTTACACCTTCCAAAAAATCAGCTACCTCGTAGACATTCGCCGCAAACAGGCCCAACCCGTCCGAAGCTTTCGCGATTACCTTCTCTACATCCTTTGTTTTCCTCAACTCATTGCAGGACCTATAGTCCGATATCAAACTATAGCTCTTGAAATTCAATCCCGAAGCTTCACCATTGAAAACCGTGTCCAAGGCCTGTTTCGATTTGGCATTGGACTGCTTAAAAAATTGCTTATTGCCAATAATCTGGGAGCATATGCCCAAGCTATATTCTCCGGCGAAACGCTCTTTTTCGGACAAGAAACAGCCGCCCTCGCCATACTTGCCTATGCTTTTCAAATATACTTTGACTTTTCTGCCTATTCCGATATGGCCATAGGCTTAGGGCGTTTCATGGGCTTTCATTTTCCCGAAAACTTTAATAGCCCTTACATTTCCACCTCCATAACAGAATTCTGGCGACGCTGGCATATGACGCTTAGCGCTTGGATGCGCGACTACCTCTACATCCCACTAGGCGGCAATCGAGTAAAATCTCCGCTGAGACTTTACGCCAACCTTTCTTTGGTCTTTCTTATTTCAGGTTTTTGGCATGGCGCCTCTTGGAATTTTGTAATCTGGGGCGCTATGCATGGAGCCCTTTTGGTGGTGGAAAGGCTTGGTCTCGCCAAAGTACTCGCCAAAATACCGGCAATGGCTTGGCTTTGGACCTTCTTTTGGGCTTGTTTGGCTTGGATTCCTTTTGCCTCCGCCGATGGCACCCAAAGCCTTAAGGTGCTGCGCGTGTTGTTGGGACATGAGTTAGCAGAAGAGCCGTTTATCCGTCCGGAACCTTGGTTCTGGTCCTCCTTGGTTTTGGCCTTGTGCTTTTCCTTTTGGAGCGCCATTCCTGCACTCAAACGCATTGAGCTGCGTGTCTTCGAACCCAACTCTTTGAACAAAGGACATCTCCAAATCCGCGCTTTACTTTCCATCGCCATGCTATGCATCGCCTATGCCGTCCTTTCGGCCAATGATTTCAATCCCTTTATTTACTTTAGGTTTTAATGCGCAATTCATTAAAAACATATGTTCAAAGACCCGATGTATGGATTCTAGCGGCACTATTCTTGCCTTTGCTTCTGCATCTTTTTCGCTTTGGCCATTTGCATCGTCTCCAAGGCGCCATTTATCCGCCCCCAGTGCCTAAAATAGGCCTGCTAGCTTGGCACCAAGGACACTTCCAGCAACAAACCGAAGCATGGCTCAAACATTATGCCGGTGGCCGTGGACCTCTTTTACGACTCAACAATGAGTTCATGTACATCGCTTACGATCTTGCCAGGGCCGGCGGCGTAAAAACCGGTTACCAAGGCGAACTCTACGAAAATGCCTATTGGGAAGATGCCCTAGGCATATACCAACCCAAAAACCGCCAAGCGGCCATCGACAGCATCCAAATATGGACTCGGTGGTGGAATCGACTAGAGCAAAACGGCACAAAAATGCTCTTCATTGCTGCACCAAGCAAAGCCATTCACCGACCACAAAACTTCCCCGCGCTAAACAAGCCCAACGGTAATTACCATTGGCTCAAAACCCACGCTCCACAGGCCACCAAGCATCTTTTGGACGTTCAGCAATGGTTCGACCTGGCTGCCGACACCGCCATATACCCCTTAATCCCAAAGCACGGCATCCATTGGTCCTATTATGGAGAACAACTCTTTCTAGACTCGCTGCTGCAACGAATGAAGGCCTTAGGATTGAAAGGATTGCCGGAGCTTCGATTCAAAGGCTTGGAAACCAGCCGTTGGGCTCGCTATCGAGACGACGATCTTGAAAAAGGAATGAACCTCATTTTTAACCGAAAAGACGAAGAGCTTGCCTACCCAATCCTTGATTTAATGCAAGGCCCTACGCCCCCACAAGCCAAAGTACTGGTCATTTCCGACAGCTTTTACTGGGGTATTTTCAACGCAGGACACCCCAACAATCTTTTTGCCGAACACGAATTTTGGTACTATTACGGCAGCCGATTTCCCAAGCCAAAAGAATTATCCTCCGACGTTCTTGCCCTGAGCCCAAAAGAACGACGTGCCTACCTGGAATCGCGCGACCTCATTATTTGGATATCTACCTCCCCCAACTACTGGAAAATGGGTCTACGCTTTCTCGCCGATGTGCACCGTATGGCTCCGGAATTAGGAATGGGGAGTGACGAGGTAAAGACGGGATGCCTCCCGTCTCTTAGTGACTAGGTAAAGACGGGATGCCTCCCGTCTCTTAGTGACTAGGTAAAGACGGGATGCCTCCCGTCTCTTAGTGACTAGGTAAAGACGGGATGCCTCCCGTCTCTCAGTAACGAGGTAAAGACGGGATGCCTCCCGTCTCTTAGTGACTAGGTAAAGACGGGATGCCTCCCGTCTCTTAGTGACTAGGTAAAGACGGGATGCCTCCCGCCTCTTAGTAACGAGGTAAAGACGGGATGCCTCCCGTCTCTTAGTGACTAGGTAAAGACGGGATGCCTCCCGCCTCTTAGTAACGAGGTAAAGGCGGGATGCCTCCCGTCTCTTAGTGACTAGGTAAAGACGGGATACCTCCCGTCTCTGATTGGTTTTTGGCCGCCTAATCCTGCTGTCAGCGGTAGTGCCCTGTCTCCGGCCCACGGTCTGCGGCCGCTCCGGGGTCTTCGTTCCTCAGCCTCCTCGCCTGGCCGCATACCGGGGCCCAAGCCGGGTCAGCTACCTGCTTCCATCAGGGGCGGGGGATTACGGAAACTGTGAAGCGCTTGGACAATATCCATAAGCTTTCTAGAGCGTTGACGCGTTGTAGTTTCAAGTTTCAAATCCTAGCAAAAGTGTTAGGGCCGAAGTTCCTGACTCCAAGATGCTGACTGTAGCCTCTGCACGAAGCGTTAGACCAGAACCACCGTCTGCATTTGATTAGGGTGTAATTCATACTCAGCGGCAAGCTCCGAAATGGTCTTGCGCCCTTTAATGGCTTCCAAGGCTAATCTTGGTCTTGAAGGCCGAACCGAACGTTTTTCTTTGTTTGCTCATAAACGAAATTTAAGCATTTGCATTTTGTAGTCCTGTTTTGGCCGACCACTACACTTTACCCACCGCCCTTGAATGCAAACAATACCCTGCCCGACGATCTTCGTTTACTCGCTTTATTTTCTTTCCTTTAGGGAAATATTTGGGTATGTTTTTTCGTATCATTTGTTCGTTGATGCTACTAAGCATCATTAATATTTCAGGTGTAGCTCAGGGGGTTAAAATCTCCCCCTCCGGAGGAGCTCCCGATCCTTCCGCAGTGTTGGAATTGGCAGACACCTCCAAAGGTCTTCTTTTAACCAGGCTCAGTACATCTCAGCGAAACACTATCCAAAACCCACCCGACGGATTGGTAATTTACAATACGGACAATGCTTGTTTTGAGGGTTATACCAGCGGAAATTGGCGCCCATTGGCTTGCTCATGCCCAAGTTTAGTGGCAGGCACCATACAAACCATTCCGGCCCAACCGGTGGGAAATCAAACGATACAGTTTAGCGTATCAAATCCCCAATCAGGCTATACCTATGCTTGGCAGTTTGCTTCCGGAACGCCCGCTTCCGGCACCGGAACGCAAAGTTCTGCTTCCTTTGGGCAAGCCGGAACTTATCAGGTAGTGCTTAGCAGCACGGATGCCCAGCTTTGCAGCCGCACCGATACTTTTCAGGTAACGGTTGGGACCTGTCCGCCCAATTTCCCTCAGTCGACCTTTACTCCAGCTTCAGGAACAACTACTTCAGGGGTACCCTTTGTTCCGGATGCACCCAACCTCAATTATGCCTGGACTTTTCAGGGAGGGACACCGGCCTCTTCGAATGTGGCCAACCCAACAGTAAGCTGGGCCAATGCCGGCGTTTACAACGTTAGTCTTATAGCTACAGACCCGGTCAGCGGTTGCGCAGATACCACCAACAGCCAAATAACTATTGTCAATTTTAGTTGCCGCAATTTTTCGAATGCCGGAGCCACAGGACGGTTCGGGCCTTCTCAAGCGCAAGTAAATTCCGCCTACACCAATACCACTTTGCAGGGTGAGGTTACCGTAAGCCAAACCGGCATTCAGGAATGGACTGTGCCCTTTACCGGAACCTTTAGAATAGAGTGTTTCGGTGCCCAAGGGGGCAGTTTTGGAGGAGCCAGCGGAGGTCAGGGTGCGCGTATGCGTGGAGATTTCCAATTAACTCAGGGCGCCGTACTTCGGATTATGGTTGGCCAACAGGGCACCGGATCCGGAAATGCCGGCGGTGGCGGTGGCGGCTCCGGTGTTTATACTGGAAATCAAGTGCTTATTGCTGCCGGAGGGGGTGGCGGGGTGTCCTCTAACGGCGAAGCCGGAAAACCCGGCCTTACCGGAAATTCTGGCGGAAACTCATCGGGAACAGGAGGAACCAATGGCTCAGGCGGAGGTAAGGGATTTGTGAGCGGAGATTGTGGTTGGGGCAGCGGCGGCGGCGGTTGGTCGGGCTCAGGATTTGGTGGCAACTCGGGTGGAGATGGCGGTATTGGCAGTCCGGGCGCTGCAGGTGGTGGAATTAGTGTGCAAGCCGGCGGTATCGGAGGTGTGAATGGCGGGTGCAACTTTACCAATACCGGACTAGGAGGATTTGGATTTGGAGGCGGTGGCCATGGCGTGTATGGCGGCGGCGGCGGCGGCGGTTATTCCGGCGGTGGCGGCGGTCAGTATGTAGATAGCAGCGGAGAGCGTTCCGGAGGTGGCGGCGGCTCCTTCAACAATGGATTGAACCCAAGCAATAGCCAAGGCGTACAAACCGGACATGGTGCGGTTACCATTTGTACGCCCTAATGAAGCGGCAAACGCCTTGAATTTTCTCATTGGAACGGCAAACCTGTGGAGCTGTTGGCCTATAGCTTTTTGCCTGCCACCCGGTCCTGACGCTGCGGTTTCTATCTTTACTTACGTGGCATTCCAAGGCTATGAATCAGCATCTTCGATTCAGGAATTTCGGTTTGAAGACACCTATACTTTTGGTTTCCAGCTAGATTTAGGGTCAGTGTTTCTTGTGCCGGACTTGATCCGGCCCTGAGGTTCCAACATAAAAAGACAGGGCAGGAAAAATAGCCTATGGGCAGTGCGTGAGGGATAGCAGCGGAAAGCCCGCAGGGTCGGAGCGTGGGGATGCCGGAGGCCAAAGGGCGACCGGAGGAAGCCCCTTTGGGCCCGAGCAGCCCCCGCTTTCGGACCGAGGACTTGCAGTGGATAGCCCGACCCAAAGGGGCACGCCAAAAAATCAGTTAAGGATACATGGTTCGGCCTTCAAAAACTAAAAAAACCGGAGGAGAGGTGCAAGGAATCGATGTTTTTAGCGGGATGGGTTTAGAACAACCCGATGCAACTCTCTGCTAAAATGCTGGGTCAAATCGACGTAGTTTTGGATTTCACGCAGCATTTGCATGACCTGCTGTTCGTTGAAGGTGGCGCCCGAGGTGGTAAGTTCTTTGAGTTTGTTTCTGGCGTTTTCGGCGAGGCCGCGCACTACTTCCAATTTGAACCTAAATATGGATTGCATGACGTTACGCCTCAATAGATCTTCTTCTTTTTCGGTAGCAATATTGTAGCGTTTTTCCCAGTTTTCGCTGAGGTTGTGTTGGTCGCTGACCAGGTTAATGGCGAGGGTTCGAATTTCCATATTGCTGTGTCTCAAAAACAAAGGGGTAATATCGGCTTCTCTTTGCTCTTGCTCCAAGGTCTCAATCTCTTCCAAAGCACGTAAAAAAGTTGGGTGGCTAAAGCCAAGGTCATCTGCGTGAATTTCGTCGAGTATAAAGGTGGTAACCGAAATCAGCTCCGGGCTTTGTACCGCCGGGTCTTCCGCTGCCTCAAGCGCCTGCATTTTCTCGTTGCCGTAAAGCAGAATCAGACGCAGCAGTTCGCGTTCTTGCCTGTGGCGCAGGCTCAGTTCGTCCGGTATGGTGGTGGATTCGTCTGGCGCTTGGGGCCTTTGGTCGTCCACTTCCGGCATAGGCGCCTGAGGAAAAGGGACTTGGGGACTTGCTTCGGTCTTTTGGGCTTGCTTTTCCTGCGCTTCTTGCTTCTTTTTGAATTGCCGGCGCAGTATGCTGTTGAGCTCGGTCATTAAGCTTCCCTCATCCATGCCCATACGTTCGGCACAGTCGGTAATAAGCAGCGTTCGCGTAAGCTTGTCCGGAACCAGGGCAATGCTTTGCACCAGCTCTTTTAATACTTCAGCCTTTTTGAGGGGGTCTTTTCCGGCATCTTGAATCAGCAATTGGGTTTTAAAGGCAATAAAGCCTTGTTCGTTGTCCGCAAGAAATGCCTTTAACTCATCGCTGCTCTTGTTCTTAGCAAAAGAGTCTGGGTCCTCCCCTTCCGGAAACAGGACCACACGCACCTGCATTCCCTCTTCCAAAAGCATGTCAATTCCTCTAAAGCTGGCTTTAATTCCCGCAGGATCGCCATCATACAGCAAAGTAACCTGTGGGGTAAATCGGCGAATCAGCCGAATTTGGCCGGTAGTGAGGCTGGTTCCGGAGGAAGCCACCACGTTTTTTACGCCGGACTGATGGAGCGCAAGCACATCGGTATAGCCCTCCACCAAATAGCAACGGTCCTCCTTTATCATGGCCTGCTTGGCTTGAAACAAGCCGTAGAGCACGTCGCGCTTGGAATAAATAAGCGATTCCGGGCTGTTGATGTATTTAGGACTCCGCTCTTTTTTTACCAGGTATCGCCCTCCAAAAGCCAAAGTTCTTCCGGAGGCGCTAAGAATGGGAAACATAACCCGTTCCCGGAACATGTCGGTGGGCTTGTCGTTCTTGGTCAATAAACCCAGCTCTTTCAGATAATCTACCTTATAGCCTTCCTTTGTGGAAGCTTCGGCAAAGCTATGCCAATCTTTTGGCGCGTAACCCAAACGAAATTCGCGAATGAGCTCATCAGTAAAACCTCTTTCGCGCAAATAGCTGAGTCCGGCCAGTTTGCCCTCTTCGCTTTCCCAAAGTTGGCTATGAAACCATTTGGCAGCGAATTCATTAATGGCAAAAAGAGATTCTCGGTGGTCGTAAGCTGCCTTCTCCTCCGGATCGGGCTCCTTTTCTTGAATCTCAATACCGTAGCGCTTGGCAAGGTTTCTTAAGGCTTCGGGATAGGTGAAATGTTCGAGTTCCATAAGAAACCGTACGGAATCGCCGGCAGCACCACATCCAAAACACTTATAAATTCCTTTGGCAGGAGCCACCGAAAAACTAGGAGTCCTTTCGTCGTGAAAGGGACAAAGCCCAAACATATTGGTGCCGCGTCGGCGCAGCCGCACATAATCGCCTACCACTTCTTCGATTCGAGCGGCATCGCGTATGGCTTGGACTGTTTCGGGCGGTATCATTGGGGTAAAAATACGAAACTAATACCTAGCCTGACTTAGCTTTGACCTTTGGTTTGACGCTTTGTGGACTTAAAGGCGACCAAATATACTCCTACAAAAATAAAGCTTGCACAAGCTAGGGTAATCCAAGTTAAATGATCCTTTCCTACGGATATGCTGTACAGACCCGCCACCAGGGGCTGTCCGTAAATAAACATGCTCACCAAACTGGCATTTACATGCTGCAAGGCAAACAAATTGAGAAAGTAGGCAAGAATAGTAACCCCAATAATTACATAAGCAACCCGCCCCCAAACGTCAAGCGGAATAATGGTCAGGTCGGTATGTAAAAGATCCGGCAGGCCAAACACCAAAGTCATGGGTAGGCCAAAAGTAAAGACATAACGGATAACGGTTATGGGTTTGTACTTGCGCATCAGCGGCTTAGAAAGCACCAAATAAATAGAATACGATAAGGCATTTAACAATATTAAGGTATTTCCAAAGGAAGCTTTTGCCTCAAAGCCTTCAGCCCCGGGTGCCGACAATATGAGCCATATGGCCCCGAAGGCCCCCAAAAAAATACCGGAAATTTTTCTAAGATTGAGAGCCTCAAGCCCTAGCAGTGCCGAAAGCAACAAAACCATGATGGGAGTGCTGGTCATCATTACGGCGGAATTGATGGGAGTACTTAGGCTCAGCCCCCAAAAAAAGAGGGTTTGATTGAGCGCCACGCCAAAAAGTCCACAGGCGGCAATCCGAAACCAGTCCTTGGGATCTACTCGCTCCAACTTTTGCCCCACCAACAACAGCCAAAAAACAACTACCGCACCTATGGCTCTTAAGGTAATGAGTCCGGGAGCATGCATATATGCAGGCATGATGCCTTGGGCAATGGTATAATTCAGACCATAAAAAACGTTTACCGTGGCAAGTGCCACTAGGGCAAGGGTACGTGGATTCACCCTTCAAAGGTAGCTTAGGAATTGACGAAAAACAGGGCTTAATAAAAAATTCACAGCACTTCGGAAGGCAGGCCGGTGGGTAGGCCTTTCTTGTGCAGTTCACGCATGACCTGACCCAAGACCAAGTATGGGCTGGAATAAGGAATCACACGCCTATAGGTAATGGCAGATGACAAGGCAGTCCCCGGCACCCACAATTCAATTTTGAGCTTATTCCTTTGAAGACAGGATATACGCACACCCGCCAATTGTCCGGAAAGATTATAGACATCATGGGCCAAGCGCCGCTCCAACTGCACCAGGAAGCTGGTAACCGGATCCACAATAGCATTTACCATCCAAGAACTAGGTTCTTTTTCAGCTCTTCGTACTACCGCCCAATGGCCGGTTCCCGGCGCTCCAATAAGCGTTGGCAGAAGCCGATACAAGGGCTTAGGGGTTTCTACCAACCTCAATTCTGAAACGGATGCCACCCGCGTTTTAGCCCCAAACCCTTGGCCGAGAGCGGTTGGAAAACCGGATTGGGAGGGCAAAGGATGTACTTGCAGACATTCGGGATGTTTTTCCTTGTAAGCAGCTGCAGAAACAGCATCGGAGGCCACAAAAAAGGTAGGACGCTGGTCGTTACCTAATGCAGCTAAATACCTTGAGCGTCCGGGTATGGCACCTGCTACGCACAAATCGGAAGACAATTGCAAAGGGAGATGCCTCGCGGAAATAACCAATACATCGGCCCGTCCACTGCGTACTTGGAATAAATGCCGGTCAATATCCGGTTGGTTGGTTTCCATATCAATTAAGCCGTCATCCATTAGATGCACTTTGGCACCCAATTGACTTAAACGCTGAAACGCCAGATCTCCTAAAGCTTGTTGGTACGGGAAAGTCGGTATGTTTAGTCTAAGGTATCGGTGGGCCATAGGCTTTTGGTTGGAATTTGAACAAGAGATGGTGGAAAAAGAACAAAGGCGTGTATGAATTTAATGAATATTTAACAGAAACAAGACTTTTCCTCCGTTTAGACCCAAATAAACCATTTAGTTTTCTGCCATTTTAAAGTTTAAGTTAAAAATTATCGTAGGCACACGCATTTGATTGACCCAATTTTACAATTGGTTGACATTTTCCAAAGAAATTTTTTTTCTAAAATTTTTGTTTACCCCAGGAACCGCAGCGGAAAAGCCCCTTTTAGGCTATCGTTCAATCTTTTTAGGCGGCTCAAAACGGCATTAAAAAGCTAGGGAGCAACTATTGGCAAAGATTGTCTTATGCCATTGGGGCCAAGGAGCACATATATTCCGGCAGGCAATTTGGGCAGATTTAAGGTTTGCCATCCGGAGGAATGTTCCCAGTGGGCTACCTCCCTGCCATGGGCATTAAGAAGAACCATGGCACCCTTTAGCTCGGAATAAACCCTGATGTGGCTGGAGGCTGGCACCGGATATGCCCATTTCTGCAAGGCAAATGCCTCTACACCAAGCACCTCAACAAAAATGCAGGAAGTTGTGTCTACACAAGTATTTTGGGTTACCACTGCCGCATAACTTCCTGTCGCAGTCGGAGTGAAGCTTTGTCCTTGCGCCCCTGCAACGGGAAGGTTGCCGGCATCGCATTGAATCCACTGGTAATCGGCAAATTGGGCCTGAGCAACCAAGGTACTCCCACTAAGGGCAATGGAGGTGTCGACCTGAACTTCTAAAGCCATCAAATCAACCAGGGAATCGCAGCCTTGTTGAGAACTCAGTGGCACAGTATACATGCCTCCTTGACTTATGGTCAAATTGCCGTAAACCACACTGTCTCCCGAGCAGAAAGAAACGGTGTCGGCTGTAACATAGGTAGGGTTTAGACTCAACACCAGGGTAATTACAGAATCACAGCCACTGCTACCCTGCAGGTTGTTTACATAGGTACCTGCTTGTTGAATGAACTGGCCGCCAAAAGAAATCGAATCTCCAGAACAAATGGCCATGCTGTCCAACGTTTGGCTTATTGGAATTAAGTCCAATCGCAAAAACACCGTAGAGTCGCAGCCCTGAGCACTAGGCAAAACGGCTTGGTAATCGCCGGCGGCATTCAAATAGTTCCCTTGAAACAAAAGGCTGTCGCCTGCACAAATTTGTAGGGTATCGAAGCGCTGAGGGTTAGGAAATACGCTAAAGCTTAAATCTACCAGCGAATCACAGCCTCCCAGAGTTTGAAATAAATAGCTGTAATTGCCCGTTTGAGTCAGGAATTGGTTTCCAAAAAACAGACTGTCGCCTTGACAAACCGCTGCCGTATCTTGGGTTGAAAAGGCATTTAACACGGTTAAGTTCAATTGAATTACTGAATCGCAGCCTGTAATTGCGCTCAAGGTGTCTATATATTGCCCCGAATTGGATAGGTATTGCCCTCCAAACAATAGGGAATCGCCCAAACAAATATCGTTGGTCTGGTTTTGCAAAAAAACCGGAAGAAGATTCAAGCTTAGTATGGTTGTAGAATCACAACCACGTACACTACTCAAGTTTTCCGGATAAACTCCTGCTTGTTGCAGCCATTGGCCATTAAAAAACGTACTGTCGCCCTGGCACATATCCAAGTTTAGGCTGTTGTTAAATACCGGCCATTCCTGAAGGGTAATTTGCAAAATTGAGTCGCAACCAAACTGGTTTTGCAGGGAAATGAGGTACTGCCCCTGGGAAGTTAAGTTTTGGTTTCCATACACCAAGGTGTCGCCTGTGCAGAGGGTATCTTGAACCATTAAGTTTTGGCTTGGGTGCATGGTCAATTCCATGGTAACCACCGAATCACAGCCCTTTTGGCTTGTAAAGTTCTGAACAAAAGTTCCTTGTTGACTGTAAAATTGATTCCCAAAAAACAAGCTATCTCCTTGGCATATAGTATCGAACCTAAGTGTTGCAAAAGTTGGATGTAAGCTTATAAACTGAGAAAATGTATCCGGACAAGCGGGCCCCGGGCTAGTATACAAAATTTGATAAACCGTGCCTGCTTGGCCGGAACTCAAATCTAGTTGACCTGTGTTGGTTTGGATTGCCATGCTGGGGGGCTGAATGGAAAAACTGCCCCCCGATGTACCCGATACTTGGGGTGTGGGATCCGAAGCATTGATGCAAAATGCAGCCGAAGCGTAAGCAAAGGCCGGATTGTCGGTCGGATTTACCTGCACCGTAAAGTTAGCACAAGCCCCCGGGGTAATACATCCGCCTTCGCCCCGTACAAAATAGGTGGTGGTTTGACTTGGGGCAACAAAAAAACTGCCTTGTTGGCTTGTATCTATCAATTGTCCCCCACAAGAACCCGAATAAAGGGCCCAATGCCCTGCGCTATTCAGTGCTCCATTGACCTGAACCGGCACCGAGTCGCCCGAACAAATAGGTGCGTTGTTGTAGCTAAAAGTGGGCAGGCTAGGAGGAATGCAGGGCACCGTATAGCTAACCACCAGCTTAGGACGTTGATTCATGTTGGGGTTTTCGCGGCTGCTGAACCGCTTGGCGGTGGGATTGGTACTTTCGTCCCCAATCAATATCCACCCATGATTGATGGAAGGATTAGAAAACCAAGACTGTACCCTATTCAACATAGCAGGCGAAGACCAAGTATAGGGGCCTAAGCTTCCCACGTTCAAAGTAGCATCAGCACTCGATTGAAAATCGCCTCCGGGGTTCACCCAATTGCTTCCCGGGAAAAAACGATGCAGCCAGGTCACATCTCCACTGGCAGCTGCGGTGCCGGTGCCCTCTTGACCCGGGGCATCCGAAGCCCCTTCCCCCCAACTGCTATTTAAAGCATGCAAACTCATGGGGGTGTTTCCTGCAATGGTTAGGTCCATGAACAGCTCCAAACTCACGCCGGTAATGGTCGCATTGGAGGGTATGCTGCCTGCAATATCAAATTTAAACAAGGCCCTTCTTAATAAGGGTTGGTTTGTTTTACCGGAAAACAAATAGATTCCCTGTCCATTGGAAAGGGCACCATTCGGGTCTTCGAACAAACTATTGTCTTGACTTGGATTTAAGGTTTGTACTTGAGGAGACTGAGCGTCCAAACCCTTTGTAAACAAAACAAAAACCCCCAAAAAGAAGAAACGAAATGCCATAGTTAGATGTAAAATTCCTTACATTTCATGTATTGCTACATTTTAGCTAACAATTTAACTCTTTCAAAGTTCTCAACCTATTGTATTTCAAATAAATTCAATTTAAACAGCCTTTCCCCTATCCCATAAATTCATCATCATGGCTAAAAACACGCAGTCCATCCCCCTCAAAAACCGTCCCTGGGACAGGCTTTTCATTGCCTTTTTTGCCCTAAACTTCTTCTTCATTTGCCCCATAGTTGACATGGAGCAACTCACGGTTTCGGAACCTACACGTATGGAAGAAAACGGCTATCCGGCCTGGCCTCCCGCACCTTTCATTGATTTGGTGCACTGGTACGGATTTACGTACGACCCGGCATTAATTGCTCGTCCGCCATGGTGGCAGGCCACGATTTGGATAGATATGTTCTTCTTTTGGCCCTTTTATGGGTTTGCGATCTACGCCTTTTGGAAAGGCCGCAACTGGATTCGCCTGGGTGCCATAGTGTGGGCTTCGGTAATGCTCACCAACGTGACCATAATTATGTATGAAGAGTTTTTTGGACCTTATGCAAGCCCGCACCTGTGGAATGTGGTGGCCGCCAATTTGGCTTGGATAGTGATGCCCATACTTACGCTTTGGCGCATGGGTAAGTCCGTGTATCCTTTTTCGGAGAAAGCGGGTTGAGGGTGTTGGTGGGCGGCTATTTGGCGTTGATTCTGTTTTGGGTGGAGCCGATGGGTGGAAGAGTGGTTTTATTTTAAGCCATTACTTTTCGCTGATAAATTTTAACTCCACTTTTATCTAATTTATGATTCATGAAAATTGAATGATGCATTGTCCTGCACAACAACACACCATTGCCTGTGCACACTTTCATTTTTTGCACAACAAAACGCTATTTTCTGTGCATGACTATTATCTCGTGGGTAAGGAAGAACACTATGAGACTGTTGATACGACGCTATTCTGGCGGCAACTTGGCGTTGCAGTCAAATATCAAGGTCCTCATTTACAACTAGTAAACTGCGGCCTTTCTATTTGCCTGCGCCTTAATTTGCCTTGAAAACGCAACGCATCAACAGTCTCACTATTTTGCACATGACCATTTAACGTGGATAGAAATTGCGCGTTTCTTGTCCATGTTAACGTTGTTGTAAAACCCTGAACAGCGGTTCGTTGATACAATAACTGAACTTACCAATTTTAACTTTTGTCACAAATCCTACTTTTACCAAAGTGTTTAGGTAGCTGCTCGCTGTTTTTCTATGCACTTTCAATTCACGTTCTAAAAAACTGTTCTTGGTGTAAGCTTACCTAGCCAGCACACATGGGTCACCATTCTACTAACTCATAATTGGTACTACGTCCTCCAGCTTGTTCTTTTCTTAATATGCTCTTGTCTATCAAATCTTTGATATCTCTCAATGCGGTATCTTCCGAGCACTTAGATATCTTAGCCCATTTTGAAGATTTCAATTTACCCTCAAATCCATCCAATAACTTATTTAACATTAATCGTTGTCTACTATTCAGTTCTGTTTCCTTATGTTTCTCCCAGAATACTGATTTCTTAAGGACTCTTTCTGTCAATTGTTCAGCCGATAATAAAGCCCGATATAAGCATTTTAAATACCAGTCAATCCATTCGGTTATATCTCCTTTACTGTGTTGTACTTTTTGGAGCATCTTATAATAATCTTTCCTCTCCATTAGGATTTGATTGGAGAGACTATAAAATCGTTGAGAACTATCCTCAGAACGAGCCAAAAACATATCTGAAAGAGCTCTGGCTATTCGTCCGTTTCCATCATCGAACGGATGTATGATAATAAACCAGAAGTGCGCTATTGCTGATTTTAGTACATTATCTAAATTATTTTTGCTGTTCACCCACTCCAAGAAAGTATCCATTAAGCCCTTAATTCGTTCATGAGAAGGTGCCTCATAATGCACCTTTTCCTTACCCATAGCTCCTGAAACAATTTGCATTCTTTCTTTACGGTAACCTCCTGCATCAATCCTATGCATTCCGCTCCATCCTGTAGGGAACAAAGCTGCGTGCCAGCCAAATAGTCGTTCCTCATTTAAAGGCTGCTTATACCTTTGGGTTGCATCCAACATCATTTCTACAACCCCTTCCACATTTCTATCCGGAATAGCCATACCTGCATAATCCAACCCGAGTCTTCGTGCGATGGATGAGCGCACTTGTTCATAGTTCAACCATTCTCCTTCAATTTCCGATGACTTAAGAACATCCATGGTTAAATTTGATAAGGTGGTCTCCTCTTTAACAGAGAAACCTAAAGCCTCCATTTGACCCAATATCTTTCCTTGCAAATGTCTTACCTTTCCTAAGGTGTAATTTATCTCGGAATCATTCCAAGTAAAATCCGGCCAGTTATCGTATTCATAAATGTATTTTACCATGGGCAAATATCATTTAAGGCAAATATACAGGTTATTCTCCGCATATTTAATGGAATTAGTGCGCTTTTTCACCGCGCGGGCCTTTATGCTGGGCAGAAAATGTTCTAAAACTCCCCCGCCTAGCCTTTAGGCCAAGCCCGTAAAACAGAAAAACCGGGAAAGGCAGTGCGTCTTTCAGGGCTTTTCTGCTACTCGGCTAAATGTTGGCGGTAGGTATACTTCGAAATCGTAAATTTGTTGTGTGGGAAAACCGATAAAAATCATATCCTCAGAATACCTTGATACATACTCATCAAAATGCAAAGTGGACTGGTTGGAGGTGCTTGATAAATTAAGGTCAAAATCAAGTTTTACAACGGAGGACTTTGAATATTACCTTATTGCATCTTCGCTTTATTCGTCAAAGATTGAAGGAAATACACTTGACGCAAATAGTTTTTTTAGAAATAGGGGAAACAAAAGTTTTCCAAAGAAAAAGGAAGTTCAAGAAATTGAAGATTTGGTAAAGGCATACAAATTTGCCTCTGAAAACAATCTTAATAAAACCAATTTTCTTAAAGTTCACGAAATACTCTCTAAAACACTTTTAGCTGTCCATTTGCGTGGTAAAGTCCGAAAAGAACAAGTAGGTGTTAGAGATTCAAAAACACTTAAACCTGTTTATTTGGCTGTCGAACCGCAATTTGTGGATCAAGAATTAAGCAAATTATTTGCCGACATTGGAGAATTATTAAAACGAGCATTGTCAAACAAAGAGGTTTTTTACTATGCTTCAATGATTCATTTATGGACTGCAAAGATTCACCCGTTTATGGATGGTAACGGTCGGTCGGCGCGTTTACTGGAAAAGTGGTTTATAGTGTCAAAACTTGGATTGTCGGCTTGGTCTATACATTCTGAAAAATATTATTGGGATAATCGTCCTGATTATTATGAAAATATTGCTTTGGGGTATAACTATTACGCGCTACATTGGAACAGATGTTTACCATTTTTATTGATGTTACCAGAAGCCCTAAAAGAATCAATACTTTGAAAGTATTGTACAAAGTCATAAGGAATACTGTTCATTGGAAACGGGTCGTTGTTTTTTAAGTGCCGGCATCAATTCTTTTTGGAACAGCAGCTATATTAAAGTCAGGTTTACCTGTTTTGTTTGGAGGGCTTGTTACTCTCTCCATTTTGAGTGACGTTATTATTTTTAGTGTTTTAAGGAATGGGGGGCAGAAATAATTACTGCTAACGGTCTAGTTCGTTGCGTTCGGGGGGAGTCAAAGCCTATAGCTATACTTTTTAATTGAACTGGAATAGAAGCACAAAACTCCAAGCCCGCACCTGTGGAATGTAGTGGCCGCCAATTTGGCTTGGATAGTGATGCCCATACTTACGCTTTGGCGCATGGGTAAGAGGGTGTATCCTTTTTTAGAGGATTCGAGACGAGATATTTTGGTCGAAAAGAAGTTTCATGAAGCAAAGCCCATATGATCTTGTCGAAAGGCCGCATAAAATAATGCAGCATGGATCATTGACTCTGTAAGTTCAGGATAGTCCTTAAGAATGGACTCTTTGGTCATGCCATTACCCAACCAGTTAAGAATGTCGGAGACTGAGATTCTTGTGCCAATCAAAATGGGCTTTCCAAATCTCTTTTGCGGGTCTATGGTTATGTACTCTTTCAGATTCATCCTCAGATATCGGTTATTTCCGGGTTTTCATCAAATGCGGTAGCGGTCACGCCAATGAAATGTAGGGCATTTCGGTGCACTTTCCTGTCCGCCCGTGATAAGATAGTCAGGAAGCCCAAAACTTGCGGGAACCACTGTCCGCTGCAGTAGTCGGCCTTGCCAGACCATTTTGAAACAAAAGTATTTGCTCTGGCTGTTCGGTTTGGGGTGACCACTACTCCACCCCACAAACGCTTGTATGCATAAGCAGCCTTTATGCCCACTATTTATAACTCTAAAATAGTCAAATTCGCTACAAATCATCGAATGGACTCCGAATTTGTCCCAAGGTACCTCTGCTGACGTGGGTGTAGATCTCTGTCATATAGCCCACGGTTGAAACCGTGGGCTATAAGAAAATCCCCCCACGGAGCTTAAGCGCCCCGGCGCAGGCCAATTAGCCTGACGAGGTAGCGCGCTCAGCAGCTGCGCAGGCAAGAGCGACCACAGGAAGCTCCTTGCCTGCGCTTAGCTGCGTAGCTGCGCTACAAGACAGCTAATGGCCGGAGACGGATTAGGCGCCCAAAAAAACAAACAAACTATGGATGCTCTGCTATTCCTCTTGCCTAAAGCATGCTCCGCCTTATTCCAAACCCAAATTCATGGGCTCGGCATGCGGCATAAAATGCGCGTTCCCTTTGCCGGTAGTCGCTACGGTTTCTCGATCCACGATCTCCAAAGACAATTCGTCGAACCATATTTGACCGGTTCCGTTCAATATGGCACCCATCAAAATGGTTTGACTCTCCCTGGGAACGTCCACCACAATTTCGTAGGACGCCCAGTCGGTAGTGCCTGTCACCATTCGGTCCGACATATTGTCAAAAGACAAGGGCTTTTCGTCGTTGGAGGCGTTTACCTGCACCCAAAAACCGGCCCATTCTTTTACGTCCTTGCTTTTCATCCAACCTTTCAATCGAATTCTTTCACCTGAGAACTTACCGGGTAAAAAATCCTGCATCAGCGAACCGTAACCCGGAATGCTGTCTTCCATGGAGCGAATGGTGGCTGCGGTTCCTTTTTGCCGCCCTGCTTTCTCTTCCAATCCCATTTCGTAGGACTTCCAATGACTCCCGGCCGGATACCAGCCTTTAGGCAATTCAATGGCAGAGGCAAATCCAAAAACAATCCAAAGGCCACCAAGGGCAGCCAAAAAACGTAGGGTGAACTTTAGCATGGTTCAAAGTAACTATATTTTTGGCGTATTGCTTAAGACTCCAAGGCCCATTCCTTAATTTTCTTTGCCTTGGCCTGCCCCACCACCTGTTTTAGCTCTTCCTCACTGGCTTCCCGAACCCGCTTTACCGTTCTAAAATGCCTGAGCAGTTCGGTCACTGTTTTGCTGCCTATGCCTTCAATTTCTTCCAAACTGCTTTTGCTCAAGGTCTTTTTGTGCCGACTGCGGTAATGGCTAATGCCAAATCGGTGGGCTTCATTGCGCATTTGCTGTATTACCTTCAAGCTTTCGGAGCGCTTGTCCAAATACAAAGGCAGTGGATCTCCGGGAAAATATATCTCCTCCAAACGCTTGGCAATGCCAATGATGGGAATTTTTCCCCGCAAATCTAAGGCTTCCAGGGCCTCCAAGGCTGCAGACAACTGGCCTTTGCCCCCATCGATGACGATCAGCTGAGGCAAGGGGGCTTCTTCTTCCTTTAATCGCTTGTAGCGCCGATAGACGGCCTCCTTCATACTCGCAAAATCGTCCGGACCTTCTACGGTTTTTATATTGAAGTGGCGATAGTCCTTTTTGCTGGGTTTGGCATCTTTAAAACACACCATGGCCGACACCGGATAGGCTCCCTGAAAGTTGGAATTGTCAAAACACTCCATATGCACGGGCAGCTCGGTTAAGCGGAGGTCTTTCTTGAGCGTTTCTAAAATGCGTTGGCTGTGTTTTTCCGGGTCTTTCAAGGCCATATTGGCCCATTTTTCTTTCAGATAAAAGCGCAAATTGCGCTCCGAAAGCTCCAGCAACATTTTCCGTTCGCCCCGTTGCGGCACCACAAACTTCATGCCCACAATTTCGGCTTCCGGGTCAAAGGGCACCAACACCTCCTCGGCCTCACTGCCAAATCGCCGTCTTAGCTCAAACAAAGCCAACACCAGCAATTCCGCGTCGCTTTCGTCCAACTTGGGTTTTACTTCTAAGGTATAGCCTTGCACCACCGCCCCTTCGGTGACCTTAAGGTAATTCACGTACACAATATTGCCTTCTCTCCGCAAACTGGCCACGTCCACATCGCGCATGTCTTGCCGTACAATCACCGATTTCGACCGGAATTTTTCGATTTGCTCCAGGCGCTCCTTAACCTCTTGGGCCTTTTCGTAGGCAAACTCCTCAGCAAAGGCTTCCATTTGTTGCCGCAACAGGCGGGCCACGGACCCGGTCTTTCCCTTGATTATGGTTCGCGCCTCTTCAATCATCTGCTCGTAATCGGCCGCGCTTTGCTTTCCCACGCATGGCCCCAAACAGTTGCCAATGTGGTATTCCAGGCACACATTAAACTTTCCTTCGGCAATGCTCTCCTCCTTTAAATGCAGCTTGCAGGTGCGCAAAGGATACAGTTGCCGCACCAAATCCAGCACCGCACGCATCATTTTTACCGAAGCGTAGGGACCATAATATTCCGAACCGTCTTGAATGCGGTTGCGCGTCGAAAAAATCCGCGGAAACGGTTCCTTCTTAATGCAAATCCAAGGATAGGTCTTATCGTCCCTCAGCATTACATTAAACCTGGGCTGATGCGTTTTTATGAGGTTATTTTCCAACAACAAAGCATCCAATTCGCTTTCGGCCACCAACACTTGAATGTTGTGCACCAGCCTCACCATCAGGCGTAACCGACCGCTGTCGTGCTGTTTATTAAAATAAGAACTAACCCTATTTTTTACATTTTTGGCCTTACCTACATACAAAAGTCCTCCCTTGGCATCAAAAAACTGATACACACCGGGCACTTCCGGCAAACTGCGGCACTTGGCTTTTATGTCGGTTTCCGATTCCACGGTATAAAAATAGCTAACGCAGGCTTCATGGCATTGTTTTGTTTTTTTGGCCCTGCGGAGCACCGGGCCCTCCCTGCAAGCCCCGTTGCCCAAACCGTATGCCTGTAAGCTTGTCCGGAGCGTTTGCTGCGCGCCACGTCCGCCCAAGCACAGGCATAGGCTTGGGCTTCCGGGGGCTTTCCGTACCGGTCCCTGGGCCGTGATTCTTTGGAAAACACCGCATAAAACTAGGTATCCTATATTTTTGCGAGGCTATCCGCCAAAAAGTGAAAAAAAAGAAAGGGGTTATTGTCTGGAACGAATAACCCATAGGCTCAAAGAAAGGAAGCCAAATTCCCTTGCTTTTATCAAGAAGTAAAATGCACAAAGGCACACAGAACAGGATTTTAACCCTGTTTTACCTTCAGCGCGATGGAGCTATGGCTTGGAAAAAGCCCCGCAAAGAACCAAAGACGGCAGCGCCGCGGACTTTAATTGTGCCACCGATAGCGGTTCCCCCTTTTTGCGCCTTCGCGTCTTCGCGTGCCACCGATAGCCCCTCACCATTCACCATTAAGAAAAGGCGGGATCTTTATCATTACTTGGCATTCCCCATGCATCATTCCCATTACCCCCTTCCGCCTCTTTAATTTTCCTTACATTTGGAATCCAAATACCACCCGTATAGGCATGGATATGGAAATTAAAAAAGAGGGAAAATTTGAGTTTGTAGAAGTTGGTCAAGGCCCCGTCATGATTATCCTTCACGGCCTTTTTGGTGCACTAAGCAATTTCCGCGAAGTAGTAGGCCATTTTAGCCAAAATTACACCACCGTAATTCCCCTAATGCCCATTTACCAGCTCCCGCTGCTGGACACCAACGTAAAACGCCTCACGCGTCATATCGAAGATTTTATAAAGCACAAGGGCTACGAAAAAGTTACATTACTTGGCAACAGCCTCGGTGGACATGTAGGCCTCATTTACACAGCCCAGCAGCCTGAAATGGTGGAACACCTTATCCTCACCGGTTCCTCCGGGCTTTACGAAAATGCTTTTGGCGGCTCCTATCCCCGAAAATCAGACTACGATTTTATCAAAAGCCGGGTGGAATACACCTTTTACGACCCCCAAACGGCCACCAAAGCATTGGTCGACGAAGTATTTGAGATTGTGAATAATAAGGCCAAAGCCATCCGCATCATTTCCCTGGCCAAGAGTGCCATTCGCCACAACATGGCTTCGGAATTGCCCAACATGAACGTGCCGGTGTGCCTCATTTGGGGAAAAAACGACACCATTACTCCGCCGGAAGTGGCCGAAGAATTCCATAAACTGTTGCCCGACAGCGACCTGTTTTGGATTGACCAATGCGGCCATGCCCCTATGATGGAGCGTCCGCACGATTTCAATAATACCCTTCAATCCTGGCTTGAAAGCCGAAAAGGCTAAATCATGCCCCTTATGGAATTTATTTGCAGTTCGGCCAAGCCAAGCCAATGCCCCGAAACTCAGGAACCTGAATTTGCCTTCCTTGGCCGTTCCAACGTGGGCAAAAGCAGCCTCCTCAATATGTTGGCAGGCAACAAAAAACTGGCCAAAACCTCCGGAACACCCGGAAAAACCCAACTCATCAACCATTTTAAAGCCGCCGAAGGCTTCTACATCGCCGACCTCCCGGGCTACGGCTACGCCAAAGTGAGCAAAGTACAACGTGCCGACTTCAAAAAATTGATTTACGGATATTTGGAGGAACGAAGCAACCTAAGCTGTGCCATGGTACTCATCGACAGCCGCTTGCCTCTGCAAAACGCCGACCGCGACATGTTGGCTTGGCTCGGAAAACGCGGCATCCCCTGCGCCATCGTCTACACCAAAGCCGACAAAAACACCAAAGCTGCGCTGGACAAGCAATTGGCACAAATCCGCAATTCTCTATTGCAAGACTGGACCCAACTCCCCCCCGAATTTGTAAGCTCAAGCGTGGATCGCCGCGGCGGAGAAGAACTTTGGGCTTGGATGATTCAGGTGAGTAAATCCCTAGCCTAATTTTGGCCGCCTGCCGGGCCTTCGGCTTTACTCCCCGGTGTAGGGAGCAAGGCGGCCTGCCCGTGGCGGTACCGCCTCAGTCCCTGGCGGGGTGCATCGCCCAAAATCAAAATGGAAAGCCTACCAATAAGCGCTCTGATGTTTTAGTGCAGGGTTGACACAAAAAGAAAAGCGATAAACAGGGTGTAAAGAAAGGCCTCAAAAGTTCTCAAAACGGCTTGTGAAAAGCATCCAATGGTTGGGGATGTATTATAGCATCGGAGACCCGCTTCCTGCGCAATCAACGAGAAGACCTTCGGAAAATAAGATTTTGGGATAGCCGTCCTTAAATTCGGTTTTACTAATTTTGGGTTAAATGCACCAAAACTTAAAGATGGTTTTCAGCAAAGAAATTCTTAGGAAAAGGATACAAAGCGATAACTCCTGGTGGTCAACTAATAAAATTCCATTTTATAGGGAATATCGCAAAAGAAAATACTACCCGGGCTTTTTTGAATTGGTTGCTCAAGCATTCCCACATCGAGCCGTGGTATTGATGGGGCCTAGGCGCGTCGGAAAGACGGTGCTTATGTTCCAAGCCATTCAAGATTTAATGGATTCAGGATTAGACCCGAAACGCATCTTTTTCTTCAATTTGGATGCCCCAATCTACACCAACCTTCCATTGGATCAATTAATCGAAGAAGGTCTTAACATTCATAATCTGGAAGTAGAAAATTGCTACTTCTTTTTTGATGAAATTCAATATCTTAAAGATTGGGAAATTCATTTAAAGGTTCTAGTGGACAGAAACCGTAACAGCAAATTCATTGCTAGCGGAAGTGCTGCTGCTGCTCTAAGGATGAAAAGCATAGAAAGTGGTACCGGCAGGTTTACCGATTACTTCCTTCCTCCACTTACATTCTCTGAATTCATCGATTTAAATGGCTACAACAACCTACTCACCGAAACGGTAATTGATTACAAGGGACCACAAAAATTTTACACCTGCAACAACATCGAATTATTCAATAAACACTTTATAAATTACATAAATTTTGGCGGATTCCCTGAGATAGCATTGAACTCCGAATTAATCCAGAACCCCGAACAAGTCATTCAAAAAGACATCACCGATAAGGTAATTATGAAAGACCTGCCCGGACTCTTTGGAATAGAAAACACCTTGGAACTTCAGCAATTTTTCAATGTCCTAGCATACCGAACCGGTGAAATCCTTGACTACCAAAAAGTTTCTAAAGAAACCAGAACCGACAACAAAACCATAAAAAAGTACATTACCTACCTCGAAGCTGCATTTTTAATTAAAGTTTTACACCGTGTGGACATAACGGCAAAGCGCTTTAAAAATATTACTCAATTTAAAGTGTACCTAACCAACCCCAGCTTGTATACCGGATTGTTTGGACGGGTAGAGCAGGAGGATGAGCGATTTCCTCACTTGGTAGAAACCTCGGTATATGCACAATACCTGCACCGAGGACATGAATTTTTGAGATATGCACAATGGAAACAGGGGAAGGAAGAAGGCGAAGTGGATATTATCGAATTAAGTAAACACTTTCAAAAAGTACATTGGGCCCTGGAAGTGAAATGGTCCGATAAGCCCAAGGCAAGCAAACTCAAACAGTTCATGCATAAAAACAAACTAAACAAAGGAGTTATTACCAGCAAAACCTTATTCCAAAACCAGGAAGACCTGCTTATAGTCCCCACAAGTATTTATGCTTACGTCGTAGGAAAAAACGCTTTAGCCAATTTGGACGAGCCGGCCTAAGCGCTCAACCATAGGCTAGAAAAGCAAATCAAAGTGGACTCCATTTAGGTTGGCCGCCTGCCGGGCCTTCGGCTTTACTCCCCGGTGTAGGGAGCAAGGCGGCCAACGGAGCCTGTTGATGCAATGCTATTCTGGCGGCAATCCTGTCCTGACCGCAGCGTCAGGGTTTGCGTTGCAGTCAAATCTCAAGCATTTTATCCTGACCGTAGCGTCAGTGGGACCTCATTAACATTTAGTAAACTCCGGCCTTTCTATTTGCCTGCGCCTTAATTTACACCGACGCTACGGTCGGCATTAAAAAACCTTGAAAACGCAACGCATCAACAGTCTCCTACCCTTCGCCGGGGCTTGCTGCGCACCGCCGCGGCTCAGGGCGGCCGCCTAAGCTCCCTACACCGTGGCGGTACCGCCTCAGTCCCTGGCGGGGTGCATCGCCAAAATCAAAAGTTTGTCCATCCCAAAAATGGCCAGAGGAAACGGTGGATGACCGAAGCATCAGGGACGAAGTTCCTGACTCAAAGATGCTTATCGGAGCATCAGTGCGGAGCGTCAGGAACAGAATCGCCACCGGAATAGCAACGCGCCAACGGTCTCGAATTTTAAACCGTTAAAACGGTTGGCCCGGCCCCGGCAACTTACCTAGCCCACGATTGAAATCGTGGGCTATGGTTTAAACCGTGGGCTATGACCAGACAACACCGTTAAACAGTAAAGCCCTGAAAGACACGGCGTCTTTCAGGGCTTTTTTGTGAGTAATCGCCGCAAAAAAGGGACTGGTGAGGGGCGTTCCGGACAATGCACGGATAAAAAAGAGGATATCAAGGGCCTTTCCGAACAAGTCACGGACAAAAAAGAGGAAATCGAGGGGCTTCCCGAACAAGTTACCGGCAAAAAAATGGAAATCAAGGGGCTTCCCGAACAAGTTACCGGCAAAAAAGAGGAATACGAGAGGCTTCCCGAACAAGTCTCTGGCAAAAAAAGGGAATTCGTTTATTCTTCAAGGCAGACCGCTGTGTTTTGCAGGAAACCCTTTGCATTTTTTTGCCGGTGCATTATGTTTTGGAGGAAGCGATTTGTGTTTTTTGGGCAACAAGTTGTGTTTGGGAGGGAGTGGGTTATGTTTGGGAGGGGGCGGGAGGGGCCAGATCTGCCGGAATGCTCCTCCTTTGGTGCGAAAAATGGTGGAATTGGTTTCTGGATTTTTGGTCAGGGTTGTTTAGAAAAGACATGCAAGGCGGGGGGGGCTTTAAGGGGGTTTTTGGCTGCTCGGTTGAATGTTGGGCATCAAATTCCCAAGGCATTAAACGGTATGAAGCAACAGTGAATCCCCGTTTGGCTTTGGTAAGGAAAACATAGCTCAGTTTTGGGAGCAGGCTGTTCTTAAGGCTTGGCTGCGTGATGCTTCTGAAAATGGCCACTTTGCAGAAGGGCCCGGCGGAACAAGTGTCGGATGGCATAGTAAAACACCCTATGGATACTGCGCCAAACCGCAGAGACGCATCATAATGCGTCTCCACAATTGTTCTTTGATGATTGGGGAGCCCCCCTACCTAATCCAAGGTATTTTAACCCTTCCGGCACTCTTTTCGCTCCAAAGTCTTGTACTTTTGTCAAAAATTACCCCCATGCGCATTTTTAGCTTTGTGTTTGCTCTGCTTCTTAGCGGACTGCTTTCCGCTCAATACCTCAGCGGTGAAACCGAAGAAAACCTTAGGAACCATGTAGCCTTCCTCGCTTCCGATGAACTGGAAGGACGCCTCACCGGAACGCAAGGCGAACGGTTGGCCCTGGAATACATTCAACAAGCTTTTGAAGGCATCGGTTTGGATCCCGCCGGTACCAACAATTTCATTCAGGCGTTTGATTTTACCTGGAAAATCAAACCCGAAGAGGACGTTTACCTTCGTTGGGAGTTGGATGGACAGCAAATCGATGCCAAAGCCTGGCCGGTGAACGGCTCCGGCGATGGAGAACTCAGCGCTGAACTGCTGTTTATGGGCTTCGGAATCAATGCCCCGGATGCCGGATACAACGACTACGAAATGATTCAGGATTTGGGAAACCGTATAGTACTCATTCAATTGGGAGAACCGGAAGTTTCCAATCCTCATGCGGATTTTTCGGCATGGACGGCTCTGGAACGGGCACGCTATGCCCAACGCGCAGGAGCAGCTGCGGTAGTTTTTCTTCCCGGCCCGGACAAAGAAACCTTGGATAAAGAAATCAATCCCAGGGTTTCTGCGCTCCCCATTCCGGTTTGGTATGCGGAAGAGTATCCCAAAGAAGCCAAAATAGCCCACCTTAGAACCGCTCTCCATGCAGAAACCCGCACGGGACATAATGTGGCCGGATATATTAATAATGGGGCAGCCTATACCCTCATTTTAGGTGCGCATTACGATCACCTGGGCTACGGCGAGGTCGGCAGCTTGCACCGCGGCGAACCTGCCATCCACAACGGCGCCGACGACAATGCCTCGGGCACGGCCTTACTTATAGAACTGGCCCGCTATTTGGGCACCGAAGGTCCCAAAGCACTCAACTACCTGTTCATTGCGTTTTCCGGCGAGGAATTGGGCTTGTTGGGAGCCAAAGCCTTTACTGCGGCAGACCTGTTGCCTAACTACCAAAGTACGGCCATGTTTAATATGGATATGGTGGGCCGCCTGGAAGAGGACGGTGCCCTGATTGTGAATGGAGCGGGCACTTCGCCCCGTTGGGAAACTCTGCTCGACAGCCTGAAGCCCCAACACGTAAAAATTAAGACAACGGCCAGTGGAGTCGGCCCCAGCGATCATACGGCCTTTTATTTGGAAGATATGCCGGTGCTGCACTTTTTTACCGGCACCCACAGCGATTACCACCGCCCGGAGGACGATGCCGACAAATTGAACTATCCGGGCATGGTGCAGGTGGGCGATTATATGCTGCGCCTGGTAAAATCCTTGCCCACCAAAGCACCTTTGGCCTTTAGCAAAACCAAGGCACCGGAGCAAACCCGCAGCCGATTCAAGGTTACCTTGGGCGTAGTTCCGGATTATGCCTGGGAAGGCAAAGGCATGAAAATTTCCGGAGTAAGCGAAGGCAAGCCGGCCGCAGCGGCAGGTTTGCAAAAGGACGATGTGATTATTGGCATTGGGGAACATGCCGTAGCCGACATTTACGGCTATATGGCTGCCTTAGGAAAATTCAAACCGGGAGACGAAACCACGGTGAAGGTGATGCGCGGGGAGGAAGAGATGGAGTTCCCATTAAGTTTTTAAAAAACTGCCTATGGGCACGGGCCAGGGATGGAGCCCGGGAGCGGGCCTTAGGGCGGCTTGCGGAGCCACGCCTGAGGAAGTGGAGCTTTGCGGAACTACCGGAAGGCATGGCACCGCTGGCCGGCCGACAGGCCCCGAAGGGCGAGAGCCCGTAAGGCCCCCAAAAGATAAGAATGATTTAACCCCATTTTGGCGGCCAATTGGTATTGGAAATGCCTAATATTGAGGGTAATTTCTATGCTATGCGCACCATTTTCATGCTTGGGCTGTTGGTCCTTTCTCTTATGCTTGGTAAGCTTCATGCCCAAGGCGTAAAAATTTCTACGAGTCCGGGAGCCCCGGACAGTTCGGCCATTTTGGAGTTGGATGCCAGCGATCGAGGTTTTTTAATACCGCGTATGAGTCAGGCTCAACGAGATGCGATTGTGAATCCTGCCGTTGGCTTGCAGATTTTCAATACCACCAGCGATTGTGTGGATATGTATTTTAACTCCGGTTGGTCGTCTATTCATTGCGGTTGTTCCCAGAGTCCGTCGGCCCAGTTTAGCTTGTCTCCCAGCCCTGCGGGCACTGGGAGTCCGGTTACGGCCACGGCGCTGCAAGCCGGCACTTCGAGTTTTCAATGGAGCTTTGCTTCCGGCACCCCCTCTTCCGGTTCCGGGTCCAGTGCTACCAGTGCTTGGTCTAATGCCGGCAGTTATCAGGTTTCATTAACGGTAACCGATAGCGTAGGATGTTCCGACAGTTCCAGCCAGACCCTGGTGGTGAATGCTTGCTCCAATGGGAGCCAGACCTTTAACCATACCGGTGGATTGCAAACTTGGACGGTGCCGGCCAATGCCTGCAACGTAACCATTTTGGCAGAAGGCGCTCAGGGGGGAAATGGCCAACAAGGCGGCACCGGAGGCAATGGCGCTTCCATTCAAGGAACTTTTAGCAATCTAAACCCCGGCGATGTGCTGGTGGTGGTGGTTGGAGGCAGGGGAACTTCGGGTGTTTCCGGCAATGCTTCGCGCGGCGGCGGCGGCGGTGGCGGTAGCTTTGTGTATACCCAAGCCAACAATACGCTGTTGATTGCTGCGGGCGGTGGCGGTGGTGGCGGATTTAGCTCCGGAAATGGGGGGGCTGGCCAGAGTGGAACCTCCGGCGGAAATGGAGCCTCCGGAAGTGCAGGGGGTACCAATGGAAATGGAGGCGGAATTGTTACTACCAACGGTTACGATGGAGGTGGAGGTGCAGGCTGGCTGAGCAACGGTAGCTCCAACGCGCAAGCCACCGGAGGAAGAACCCGCACCAATGGCTGGACCGGTGGTTCGGCCAATGCCTACAATCCTACTGGGGTAAATGGAGGCTTTGGCGGCGGTGGCGGAGCCGAACATGGCGCCGGCGGCGGCGGCGGATATTCCGGAGGCGGTGGTGGCCGCAATGGCAACCCCTACGGTGCAGGCGGCGGCGGAAGCTTTAATGGCGGAAGCAACCAGAGCAATCAGTCCGGAATTAGGACCGGCCATGGGCGAGTTGTAATTACTTGGAACTAAAATTATGCGATACTTACTGTCTGTTATTCTATTTGGGTTTTTATCTATTTCGGCGCTAGCCCAGGGCGTAAAAATTTCTACGAACCCAGGTGCGCCCGACAGTTCGGCTATTTTGGAGCTGGATGCCAGCGACCGTGGCTTTTTGCTGCCTCGTTTGAGCATTACTCAACGCAATAGCATCAACAATCCTGCGGTGGGTTTGCAGATTTATAATACCACTTCGCAGTGTGTGGAAACTTATTTTCCTTTAGGTTGGAGGGCTACGGGGTGCAACTGCATTCAATTTCCCAATACCGGTTTTTCGTTTCAACCGACGTTTCCTTCGGCGGGATCTCCGATTCAATTTGCGGCAGCAGACACCAACCAATCGTATCAGTGGTCTTTTGCTTCCGGAACTCCGGCGACGGACACCGTTTGGAACCCGAGTAGCACCTTTGCCAATGCGGGCAATTATCAGGTAACCTTGGTGGTTACGGATAGCTTGGGTTGTAGCGATTCAAGTACCCAAACGCTAAACGTACAAAACTGTCCGTTGAATGTGCCGGATCCGGGTTTTACTATGAGTTCAAATCCTGCCGGAAACGGTCAAACCGTACACTTCAGTCCAAACACCCTCAGCGGGGTTAGTTACAGTTGGACTTTTGGATCGGGGACACCTGCAAGCTCCATTTTGGCTTCACCAAGCGCCGTATGGAGTCAGGCCGGGACCTACTCCGTAGGCCTTACCGTAACCGACTCAGCCACGGGTTGTACCCAAACCAGCAGTCAAAACATTACCATAAACAATTGCGTTACGGGAGGCTCAGCGAACTTTCTGTATACGGGAAATATTGTGTTGTGGACGGTACCCGCCGGGGTATGCCAAATTCAAGTAGAAGCTTGGGGAGCACGTGGTGGAGCAGGAGGAGGAAGAGGTGCCTATGTAGCCGGCACCTTTACCGTATCGCCGGGTACCACCTTTAAAATTCTGGTAGGTCAGGAAGGCGGCAACGGCAATGGCGGTGGTGGCGGTGGAGGCACCTTTTTTGTAGACAACAACAATACCCCCTTTCTTATTGCCGGAGGCGGAGGTGGTTTGGGCTATGCCAACAACTATAATGCCTCAGTTATGGAAGGCGGGCGCTGCCAAAACGATGGTTGCAATGCCACGGCGGGAAGTTGTGGCACCCCGGGCAATGGCGGCACCGGAGGTCAGGGGGGCCAAGGAGGCACCTGTACCCAAAACGGCACAGGTGGCGGTGGTGGCGGCGGCTTACTCACCGGAGGAGGCGCAGCCAATGGATGCAGTTATAGCTCAACTACAGGGGGCCAAGCCTTTGTAAATGGCGGTGCAGGTGGAAACGGAGGTTGCGGAGTTGCCGGCGGCTTTGGTGGTGGCGGCGGCGGCGGTTGCAACGGCGGCGGTGCCGGCGGCGGCGGTGGCTATTCGGGTGGCGGTGGTGCCAATCCTTGGTGCAATAATGGCGGTATCGGAGGTAACGGTGCCGGAGGAGGTTGTTTTAATTCCGGGACCAACCAGACCTTAACTCCTGGGGGCAATCAACAAAACGACGGACGCTTGTATATTACTTGGTAGCTGCAAGCTATTTAAAGCTAAGTCGTTAGCCAATTTCTCAAAAAAAGCCAAGCTTTTTCGGGCTTCTTTGTACCTTAGAGGAGTAAAATATATTGCTATGCGTTCTATTGCTATTTGGGTACTTGCCCTTGGTTTCGGTTTTTTGGGTTTGAAAGCGCAAACCCTGCTCCAACAAGAAACCGTTCCACATCTAAAAAACGTGGCGGCGCAAGCCCAAATGGAGGAAACTATCGGATATTATTTGGTGCATATGCACCGAACGCCTAATGCGTCAGAGCGCCGTGAAGCCAAAGCACAGGGCATTGAATTCTTGGATTATTATCCCAAGCAGAGCTATTCGGTGCGGTTGCAACAGCCGGTAACGCATCAGCAATTGCACGCTTTTGGCATTGAGGGCATACAATCCTATAAGCAGAGTTGGAAGCTCGATCCCGCCGTGGTAAGCGGCGAACTGCCTCATTGGACCTATGCCGAAAACGGCAAGCTTTGGTTGGTGGTAAAACCTTTTCCCAATGTAAGCAAGCAAGAAGCCGAAGCCAAGGCCAAGGAAGCCGGGTTTAGAGTTGTTCCAAGTCCTAATTTCGGCATGGGATTTTTGGTAGAATTGGACGCTCCCTTGAGTCCACAAAACGTTCCGGATTGGGTACAATACCTGTCACCGATGACCGATCCGGGCGAGCCTGAAAACCGTGAGGGAAAAGCCAACCACCGAACGCATTATTTACGTCTAAAGGCAGGAAGCAATATACATTTAGATGGCACAGGAGTAAAAGTTATGCTCAACGACGATGGCCCCATTCGTCCGCACATTGATTTTCATAACCGAATTGATGACCAAGGCTTTGTAGATTACGGCAGCCATGGAGACCACTGTGGGGGTACCATAAATGCAGCAGGAAATTTGGAGCCAAGGGGCGAAGGCAATGCTCCAGGAGCTTGGCTTCGGGTATACAATTACACCACCAATCCTGCGAGTCCGGACGGATTTTTCTCCTTTCCGGGTTCTTATGTAAACGACAGCATTGTTATTACCAGCAACAGCTACTCCAACGGTTGCAATTCGGGCTACAACTTTTTGGCCCAGTACTTAGACGGTACGGTGCGCACGCATCAAGGCTTGATGCATGTATTTTCGGCCGGTAATAGTGGGTCCTCGAATTGCAGTTATGGTGCCGGTTCGGGCTGGGGTAATATTACAGGTGGTCATAAAGTAGGCAAGAATGTAATTGCGGTGGGCAATGTTCAAAAAAGCGATGCCCTGGCCAGCTCCAGCAGCCGAGGCCCTGCGCACGACGGTAGAATTAAGCCGGATGTTTGTGCCGTGGGTACCTCGGTGTATAGTACCTACGACAACAGCTCACAATACGCCAGCCTTACGGGAACATCTATGGCTTGCCCCGGAGTTGCAGGCGCCATGGCCGTAATGCATGAAGGCTACCGGGCATTAAACAACGACCAAATTCCGCATTCCGGTCTATTGAAAGGAATACTAATGAACACTGCGGAAGATTTGGGCAACAGCGGGCCGGACTACCGCTACGGCTATGGCAGAATCAATATCCGCAGAGCCTACGAAAGCATTAAAAACAATTGGTTCCTTTACGATTCTCTGGATCAAGGCAATACCAAAACCTACACCATTACTGTGCCCCAAGGGCTAAGAGAAGTTAGAGTAATGCTGTATTGGCACGACATACCGGCCCAACAAAACGTAAGTCGGGCCTTGGTGAACGATTTGGATATGGTAGTGACCGCACCGGGGGGACAAAGTTATCAACCTTGGGTGCTTAATCCTACGCCCACCAGTGCTGCATTAAACAGTACTGCGGTTCGGGCCAGGGACAGCTTAAACAACATGGAACAAGTAACCTTGTTGCTTCCTACCGCAGGCACCTATACAGTAACCGTGAATGGATTCAATGTTCCTCAGGGGCCTCAGGACTATCATTTAACCTGGGACTTGGTGCCTGAAGAGTTGGTGGTGGTATTCCCGGCCGGCGGCGAAGGTTTTGCTCCAGGCGCCCAAGAACGAATTTACTGGGATTATTATGGCATGCCCGGCAACTTTACCCTGGATTACTCTACGGACAATGGCCAAACGTGGAACAATATTGCCGGAGTATCCAGCAGCACACGCAACTACTTGTGGACCGTGCCAAATGTGCCTACAGGACAGGCTAGAGTGCGTGTAAGTCGTGGAAACACAAGTGACATGGGGCAGGCGCCATTTTCTATTATGCCTGTTCCTACCGGATTGCAAACCGACACCATTTGTCCCTATTCTGTAAAACTGGAGTGGAACGCAGTACCCGGAGCCACCGGCTACGATGTGTTTATGTTGGGGAATTTGTACATGGACTCCGTAGGAACGACTACCCAAACCGAGTTTACGGTTGCTCCGGTGAATACGGCCAACGATAATTGGTTTAGCGTAAGGGCCCGAGGAGCGAACGGTGCGGTGAGCGAACGTGCTCGTGCCATTCGTCAAAATGCCGGCTGGGGTCCCTGCGATCCGGTCTACGATTTGGCCATGGAGCCCATTTCTTATCCCTTTGCGCCCCGAACTCCTTCTTGTTTGCAGGGAGAACCGGTAACTATTCATTTGAAAAACCACAGCTATACCCCATTTACCAACGTACCTGTATTTTACCAGGTAGATAATGGTCCCATAGTAAATGCGACCATAACGGGAACTATAGCCCCACAAAGCGATACCATGTTTGTTTTTCCGCAGCCCTTGAGCACCACCGGAAATGGTCCCTTTACGTTTACTGTGGGCCACAGCGATCCCAACGATAACCTGCCGAACAACAACAGCCAAACCATAAGCTTTCAATGGGACAATAGCGCGGCAGCTACCCTCCCCTGGACAGAGGACTTTGAAACGATGAATGTTTGCGGCGCTCCCTCCGGTTGCGAAGCTTCCAATTGCAATTTAGGGAATAGCCTTATCAACATAGAAAACGGCAGTAGCGATCAAAGCAACTGGATTGTTTGGTCGGGCCTTACTCCCACCAGCGGTACCGGACCGAGCATGGATTTTGTTCCCGGCAACAGCAATGGCCACTACGCTTATTTGGAAAGCAGTGGATGCGGCTTAAATGAAGCCCACATGTTGCTGCCCTGCATGGATTTGAGCAATACCACCAAGGTCTTTGGCAGCTATGGCTACCATTTGGATGCCAATACCACCTCCTCCATTCATGTAGATGTATTTAGTCAGGGGCAATGGCACAAGGACATTAGTTTTGTAGACCAGGGCAATGGATTTTGGGAGCGTGACACCTTTGATTTATCTCCCTTCACGGGTCAAAAAGTAGTGGTGCGTATTCGTGCCCGGAACGGACAAACCGGAATGGGAGATCCTGCCATTGACGGTATTGTGGTAACCGATATTTCGAGCGGATTTACCATGCCCGATACCCTTTGCGTCGGCGATGCGGTTCATGTTCAAAATCAGGCCGATGGTCTTATCCAAAATTACCAATGGAGTTTTGGGAATGCGGCAAGTCCGCCGGCATCGTCCGTGGCGCAACCCAACGTTACTTTCCAATCGACAGGCAGCATGCAAGTACAACAAACGATTGTGGGCCACGACACCAGCTTAACGAGCAGTCAACAAGTTATGGTATTGGATGTTCCTCAGGTAGCTTTCAGCTCGGGCTTTAATGGAGGTTTGAGCTATACCTTCGATGGAAGCGTCTCAGGACCTGGAATTTACAGCTGGGATTTGGGCGATGGTACGCAGGCTAGCGGTCCGGTGGTGAACCACACCTATGGCCAAACCGGAGCCTACGATGTACTGCTTACCGTAAGCAACCTTTGCGGCACCGATAGCTTGCGAAAAACCGTTAATTTCACTGGGCTAGAGACTGTTTCTCCGCAAGGTATGCGTTGGTATCCCAACCCGAGCAAGGATGGTATTTTTTACCTGGAATGGCTTCCTGTAACTGCAGAAATTGATTTCCAGCTGTTGGATATTACAGGACGGTTGTTGTATCAAACCAAAATTCAGGGCCAAGCAGGTCAGTTTGTTGTAGAGCAGGCCTTGCCTTCGGGTGTTTACCTGCTTCAACTGCAGTGGAACGACCAACGGATTGGCGGACGATTGGTGGTGGAGTAATAGGGAATAGCCCAGAAGTCGGGGCAGGGGGAGTTTACTTATGGTAAATAAGCCTGCATCTTTGGGTCAGGACAAAATCCTTGAGATTTAGACGCATGGCAACCCAAACGTTCCAGGGAGGGTGTACATCCTGACCGAGGCATCAGGGCAGGTTCGCCGTCGGAATGGCAGTGCGTCTACCGTCTCAAATTGGAGAAACAGGAATTCTGGTAACAAAGGAAATGGGCAACCACTTTTCAGCAGTTGCCCATTGCTCCTTCACTTCCGACAAAGGTCAGAGTGCCTTGGGTTCACTTTTCCGGATGATGTTGATTACCTCTTCTCGCTTTTTGTTTAAGCGTGTTTCAAGACGTTTGATCAGGTCGTTTTCTTTGCCTTGTTCAAACTTGAGGTCATTGTCGGTAAGCTGGCTGTATTTCTGCTTCAAATCTTTGGCTTGGTTTTCCCAATTTCCACTGATTTTGAATTGTTCCGGGGTTTTGTGTGCCGTGTTTTCCATGATAACTTGTTTTTAGTTGACCAGTATCGGTTCAACAATTCAAAGGTGGGTCATTTTAAGGTAGCTTACCTTACACCTTTGGAAGCGGGTGTTGCATAATTCAGGGAAAACGATTTTATTACCAATAATTTACCTTTTTGAAGATACCAAGAAGGCCAACAGGTACTAATCTATATTGAGCCCCGCTTAAAGCAGGGAATAATTCCCCCCTGGTAGTCAAAAACCAAGCCTTTTGCCAAGTTTCGCAAGTATGGGACCGCTGAGGGGAGGCATTTTCATTTTTTAACGCTGACGCTTCGGTTAGGATTCAAAATGCTTGGGGTTTGGCCGTAATGCAAACCCTGACGCTTCGGTCGGGCAGAAATGCTGCCAGAATAGTGTCCCGGCAAGGGTCTTGCATCCATTCCTCGCTAAGTTTTCCTTACAAGGACAAGGATACCCCGTGTGTTTAACGTTTGTCCCTTAAGGGTCATGTCGAATTTACCGATAGGCGTTCAACGCGTTGGCACAAGGGGAAAAAAACTCCAAGAACATACGTGGCCTGAGATGAAACTGCCCCAGCTTTGCCCTGAGGGAGAACCTCAAATATCTTCAATAGGTATTCTGCGTTGGGTGGCCAAACCTTTATAAAAGGTTGGGGTTAGGCCGGTTACCTGTTTGAATTGATGGGAAACGTGCGCTACGCTGCTGTAGCCCAACCGGAAGGCAATTTCCGTTAAGGTTATTTCATTGTAGATAAGGTATTCTTTTACCTTTTCGATTTTTTGAGCAATTATATATTGTTGAATGGTTGATCCCTTAACTTCGGAGAAAATAGTGGAGAGGTAGGCATAGTCGTAGCCCAGTTGTTGGCTCAAAAAATGAGAATAATTTGTTTTAGGAAGCTCCTCGCTATGGTGAATCATGCTTACAATAACATTTTTGATGTTTTCGACCAGAATGCTCTTTTTGCCATCCAAAATTTCCAGGCCGGACTTAGCAAGGTTACCTTTGAGAGCCTGCATGTTTGCGTTGCTTGGGGACTCAAACAGTTCTACCAGACCCAACTCTACAATAAAGGACTTCAAGCCCAGTTTTTTAAGCTCTTCAATAACCAAAAGTTTGCACCTTAGGCTAACCATATATTTTATATAAATTTTCATTTAGCCAACGGAATTTTGGTGTGATTTGAATGCCCTTGCATTTTTTTGAATTTAGCGAAAATAAAGGAGATGAGCAAGCCATTGTAGCCTTAGGCAAGAAACCTTTTGAGTTGAAGAGCCTGGGCCATGCCTTTAAGTGGGCGGTATCGGAAGGCCATCAAAAAGGCCTCAGGAGACTGTTTAGGGGCTGCTATTCTGGTGCAACTATTGTACACTGACGGAGAGATTGGGGCACCAATTTAGCAGTTCTGCGGCTAGGTACTAAGAGACCGTTGGGGAGCCACTTTGCCTTGGGAATTTTGTCCTAAAAAAGGCCACGCATGCATGGTTTTGAAGTTTTAAGCAAGGGATAGCCCAATCATCCCACGGAGGAAGAATGCGCCCCGGCGCAGCTGAAAAGCCCGGAGGCACCACGCCCGCTCGGCTTGGCGAACGTAGGCCCCCTTTTTCGGGGGGACCACGTAGCGCCTAGCCGAGCGTGGCGCGGAGCCGAGGACTTGCAAGCGGAGACGGATAAGGCGCCCTCCCCAAAAAACACCTTCCTTATTAAACCTTCCCTAATCCAAGCCAGGAATCCGAATATAAAAGGTTGTTCCCCGATTGGTTTCGGTTTGGAATTTAATGTCGCCGTCCATGTTCTCAATAATGGTCTTGGTCATGGCCAATCCCAATCCCATGCCGGAACCTTTTGTGGTAAAATTCGGGGTAAAAATGCGGTCACGGATTTCTTCAGGAATACCGGCACCGTTGTCGGAAATCTCCACCCAAAAATAGCGGTCGCGTCGGTACAAACTCACCTCTACCCTTCCGTCCCGATCTGCGGGTATGGCTTGTATGGCGTTGCGCACCACGTTGTTGAACACCCGCAACATTTGGTCACGATCTACCAGCACGCGGGCACTTTTGGGCATGTTTCCCCTATGGATTTGGACTTCTTCCTCGTTGGTTTGGAAAAATTCCAAAACATTCTCTAAAATTTCCTTTAAATCGGCCTCCGACTTTCGGGTTTCGGGCAATTTGGCGAAATAACTAAATTCACTGGCAATAGCAGAAAGGGTTTCAATTTGTTCCAGCATGGCATCTCGAAACCGGTGCAATCGAGCGTCGAAATCAGGTTTGCCGTCATCCCAGGCTTTAAGGAGATATTGCACACTTAATTTCATGGGGGTCAAAGGATTTTTAACCTCATGAGCTACTTGGCGTGCCATTTCTTTCCAAGCACTTTCGCGTTCGGAACTGGCCAACAATTCAGCCGACATTTCCAGCTCGCGAACCATTCGATTGTATTCTTCCACCAAACTGCCAATTTCATCGTTGGCCTGGTAGTCGATGATTTCGTTTTTGCGTCCCAAACGCAATTGCCCAATTTTCTCTTGCAAAATGCTCAGGGGTCCTGTAAGTTGATTGGCAATTAACAAGCTCACCACCATAGAAGCGACAATGAGGAGGGAATAAATATTGATAAGGGCCAGCAAAGAGGAGGACAATTCCTCCCGTAAATCTTTTTGCCTTAAAAAATAAGGAAGGTTCACATAGGCCTGTACATCGCCCGAACGATCGCGGTAAGCGGCATAGGCTGATAAATATTCAAAATCCCCAATACGTTCGCCATGCAAAAAGCGCGGCTGGCGTTCTTTCACCAAACTGCGGTAGGCAAGGGGGTGCATTTGCCGGGAAATAAGGCCCTCGTTGTAAATGGCTTCGCGCGAGCTGGCCATTAAATTTCCATCGGCATGGTATAAATTAATATCGGAAAAGAAAATATTGGAATACCGCGTTAGTAAATAATTTAGCTCTTCTCTAGGAAAATAGCTTAGGTGTTCGCCTTGCAACTCGCTTTTAAGTTCCGACAAAATAGAATTCACCTTCTCTTCAATGGTGGCTTTATTTTTGCGATTAAACTCTCGGTTAATATAATCGCTGATTCCCAAACCCACCAAAACCAAGGATACCAGCAGAATCAATAAAATGGTGAGTTGAATTCTGCCTTTAAGGCTAAATCGAATTTTTTGACCGGGATTGTAAAAATAGTAGCGATACACGAAGTACAAAAAGAGCAAAGCACTGAAGTACAGCAGCAAATAGGCAAATGGGTTTAGCACATCCAAAAACCTGGGGTGCGGTTTTGAAACGACCATCAATTTATCCTTGCCGGACGACCGGTTCACCAAATGATTAAAGCCTTTTCCATCAAAGAAATACAAGTCGCCGCCTTGCAAATTGAGTTGTCCGGCATGTAAGGGATAGTTAAAATCGCCACCGGAGACATTCAAACGGCCAAATTTGTAAGTTGCATAGCTATATCCTCCCAAATTTACCGGCCGAGTTACTGCCCTGTCGAGCAGTAGTTCGGGGAAACCGGTGACCTGGGTAACCATTTTTGAAATAAACTCCAGGTAAATAAACTTGCGAAGGGTGTCTTTCTGGCTTAGCATTTCAACTGGAATGCGCGCCAAATAGTTTACTTTGCCATAATCGTTGTCTATAAAAAAAAGAAACTCACTGGCGGTTGGTTTTCCCTTCTCCGAAATGGCCTGCTCATACATGGCCAAATCCGGGTCTGCCTCTAACGGATTCACCTCATACTCCAAAAGCTCCTCCTCCGAAAAAGGCATGATAACCAAGGCATATTTGGACCAATAGCCTGAAAAGTATTTTTGGGCAATCCGTTCAAAAAACTCGTAAGGATAGGTTCGGTCGTAACTGAACAAATGGTGCCGTACCACTTGATCTTGAGCAATGCCCCGGGCCAATTCCCGAAATAAAAACTCGGACACGTGGTCCTGTTCCTCGGCAATCTTAAGGGCCAGCACTTGCCTCTGTTGTTTTTCTTTACCGGCATTGAGTTGCCAAAGCATATAGGTGGCAAAACCCGAAAACAGGACGATGGCCGGAGCAAAAGCATAAAAATCCATACGGATACGGGGCCTAAAATGCAGCCACATAACCGACAAATAAATCAAATACGGCAACAACAAACCCGGTAAATCCAAGTCGTCGGCCCAATAGCCTAGAGCACCCACACTTGCAAAAGGCAACAGGGTTAAAGCCGCAGCAAAGCCAAAGCGAGTTCCTGAAGCCCTGGCCAGCATCTTGGAGCAAAAATGAATAATAATAAAGTAGTCGACCAGGAGCAGTGTAATAAGCGTAAAGCCCATAAAAGAATAAAGGCTCAAATCCAAAATATTGGACAAGTCAAAACTGATGCTTGAATCAAAAATTAAGGTCCGCATCAAATGGTGTATAGCATAAGAAAAAGCCGCGGCAATGCTTCCAAAGAGCAAAACCCACCAAGGCTTAGCGCGGTAGTCGCCCGGTCTAAACCGGAATTTGCTAAAGCTGGTAAATATCAATCCCAATACCGCTGTGAGCAAAAGCACATG
Source organism: Flavobacteriales bacterium (assembly GCA_018401695.1). Lineage (GTDB taxonomy): Bacteria > Bacteroidota > Bacteroidia > CAIKAF01 > CAIKAF01 > CAIKAF01. The sequence continues at coordinate 330,276 of JAGYKD010000001.1, forward strand.
CAAAAAAAAGTCACCTAAGCTGGGCAACCAGCGGCTGCTGGCAAAATACTCGGGGTCAAATAGCGGTAAATCGTAAAGCACCCGAGGGCTCCTAAACTGTATGTTGGCCCAGCGAAGCAAGGTAACCACAGCTACGAACAAGGCCAGGTGCAATGCCGGCCGTTTTCTAAAAAAGCGCAGCTGCCGCAATGCATACAAGCCATAAAGCATGCACAAAATGGCCAGCAAATACATAAGGCCGGCGGCAAAGGGAAATCGCAAATTGCCTTCTTGCCCGGGGTCAAAAATCAAGCTAAACAAAAAAGCACCATCCGCTCGGGTAACATGAAACTTCGAATCTGTGGGATCAAGACTCAAACGTACGCTATGGTCGGCATCAAAACCCGGTGCAAATCGGTCTTTTAAGAACTCATTGTTTATAAAATAGTCCTGTTTTAACAAAATTAACCCCAGCAACAGTCGCGGGCCATCGCGCATGCGCACCACTCGGTACCAACCGTTGCGGAGTTTCATTACATCCAGTAAAAAATCGTCGTCAAAGTTCAAAAATGGAAGAGGCACTCCGGAAGTAGACCAATATGCCAAACTGTCGTTTTGGTAAGCGAAAAGCGCAATGCCTTCTTCTTCCATAAGATTTGAAGCAACCACTGAACCCGGGAATTTCCCCCCTTGTAGGCTCGCATTCAAATCCTCCAGCAACGTCTTGGCTAGCGCCTCTTTTTGGTGTAAGACCGACCTAAACTCCAAAGTCTTCTCTACAAAATAAAGCGGAGTCTTGCGGGCCGACAAAAAGTACAAGGCCAAACCTAAAAACACAACCATGCCTGCCAAGGCCAAAAGTACCGCCGAGGGAGACCGAAAAAACGTGCGTCGGCTGGCCTCCTGTTTCATGCCATGCTAAACTTAAAACGCAGCAATACCTTGAGCAAAGTACGCCGCAGGATAGCATCGGCAAGAGCTTCAGCCTCCAAAGGCGCCGGCTCCGGCACATCCACAGCATACAAACACTGCCACAAAGCATCGCCGGATTGACTCAAGGCCTTCTCCAAGTAAGGCAGCAGTTGCTCCTTAAAACTTGGCACAGCATCGCCCGCCTCCGCAGGCAGACTAAGCGCCACTCCTAGCACACCCAAGTCTTTGTTCAACTGTGCCCACCAAGCCTCCAGTAGTTGCTCCGGAGCGCTTTGCGCCCAAAGTTCAGGGAGCGTCATTTCCTCCATTGCGTAAAAATACGAAATATGCAGCCGCTTCCCACAGGGCGTATTTGAAGCAGAAGCTTGTGTTTTTGGGCGGCTTTTCCTGCCCTTCCTATTACGCTTCGGCCTCCGGGCCCACAGGGCTAGGCGGTGCGTGGTCCTCCCGAAACATCGGTAGGCCTCCGCCCGCCAAGCCCTGTGGGCCCGCAGTCCTGCAGGGTAACCGGTCGGTCAGGGCCGCGGGTGCATCTATATTCCCGAAAACACCACCGCCGTTTCATAGCTTACCACTTTCGCACACCTAAGCCCAAAATGGAGCAAAACTTCGGTGGATTTAGGTATTATTTTCCTGCAATACGTTAAGGTCAACGATAAAGGAATAGCTGAAGAACAAAGGTCTAACTATCATAATTTCAATTATCTAAATAGAATTAACAGCTGTTTATTGAAAACCAAAAGGGAAAGCGAGGCTAAACAGACCGAAAAAGCAGGAGTTTTGAGCAATTCAAGGCGCCCATTCCACGTTGTTTTATCAACAATGTGGTAAAATGTGGTACAAAGTGGGAGAAGGTGTCAAATCTTCCTTATTTTTACCACAACAAATAGTATGGCGCATTTTATAGGAGAACATAGTGGTAAGGCAGATGCCAAAGGACGGGTAATGTTCCCGGCCGTTTTCCGGAAGCAATTGGCCGGGGAAGGGCAGGAGGAATTTGTCATTAACCGTGGCTTTGAAGCCTGTCTGGTGCTCTACCCCCGCAAGGAGTGGGACGAAATAAGCGCGAAGCTCCAAGCGCTCAACGCGTTTAAAAAAGAAAATCGCCTGTTTATTCGCCAGTTCAACAATGGCGCCACTCCGGTTCAACTGGACAGTGCCGGGCGAATGTTAATTCCCAAAGAGCTCATGCGCTATGCCGGCATTCAATCTGAGCTCGTATTTGCAGCCAACGGCAACAAAATCGAACTCTGGGCCAAAGACCATTACGAGGAAATGATGCAAATCGATCCCGATGAATTCGCCAACCTCGCCGAAAGGGTCATGGGAAATATGGATAACACCAACGGAAACGATGTGCCATGATGCCCGAATCTACCTATCATCGACCCGTCTTGGCAAACACGTGCATAGAACATTTGGTGCATAAGCCCAATGGCCGCTATGCCGACCTTACTTTTGGAGGAGGCGGGCACAGCAAAGGCATTCTTGAAGCTCTTGGACCCGAAGGACGATTGGCAGCCTTTGATCAAGATCCGGATGCCAAAGCCAATGCCCCTAAAAACGATATACGGTTCCGCTTTTTTGACACCAACTTTAGATTCTTTCACCGATTTCTGAGCATGGAAGGCTGGCTGCCCCTCGATGGCATTCTGGCCGACCTTGGGGTTTCTTCTCACCAATTAGATGCACCCGAGCGGGGATTCACCTTTCGTCAAAATGCGGTACTCGACATGCGCATGAATCCCCGTCAGGGTAAATCGGCCGCCCAATGGCTGGCAGAGGTGGAACCTAAAACCCTTACCGAAGTGCTGCGCAATTACGGCGAAATTAAAACCGCCAAACGCTTAAGCGACCGAATAGTACAAACAAGAGCTGTAGATCCCATGCAACATTCGGACCAACTCAAAGCTCTAGTGCAGGGACTTTGTCCACCCGACAAGGAAAACCGCTTCCTTGCACAAGTATTTCAAGCCATCCGTATAGCCATTAACGACGAAATGGGTGCGCTTAAAGAGATGCTGGAGGCCAGCGCTCAAGCATTAGCTCCCGGAGGCATTTTAGTCATCCTATCTTACCATTCATTGGAGGACCGACTGGTTAAGCACTTCCTACGTGCCGGCAATTGGGAGGGACGCGTTGAAACCGACCTCTATGGAAATCCCTTAGGCCCCTTTGACCTCATTACACGTAGTGCCATAAAAGCCGATGCTCAAGAGCAAAAAGAAAACCCCAGATCGCGCTCTGTAAGACTTAGAATTGCCCGAAAACGTCCATGAAAAACACCTACCGAAATACCAGCAAAAAAAGTCGGAAAGCCCCGGATTCTAAGCGCCGCGAGCCCGGTGTATTTTGGCGCGTTTTGCAAGGAGAGTTTTTAGAAAAAAACCTCATTTTAAAACACCTTCCCTTTGTATTCTTCTTGGCATTCCTTGGTATCCTCTATATCTCTGCCTCTTACTATGCCGTAAACCGAGTGCAAGATATTGACCGTTTGGAGGAAAGACTCAAAAACCTCAAAGCCGAAAGCATAGATTTAGAAAATCAGCTCATGGAGCAGTCCAAGAAATTCAACCTTAAAGAACGATTAGTAAGCCGCGGCTTAGAAATCCCAAAAACACCCCCCAGGGTATTGGACCTAAGCCCAGATAGCTTGGCAATGATGTATTAACCATGAGCAAAAAAGCCCAAATACAACGGAAAATGCAATTCCTTTACCTTTTTATGGTATTGGCAGGCATGGCTGTGTTTGGCCGGCTTATCCATATCCAATTTGTGCAAGGCCCCTATTGGAGAGATAAAGCTGCATCTCTAACCTCGGTCATGCAAAAAATCGAAGCGGCCAGAGGAAATATCATTGCCGACGATGGCAGCTACTTGGCTATATCTCTCCCCCAATACGAACTCCGAATGGACTTATTGGCTCCGGGCATTTCGGAAGAGTTGTTTAGGGAGGAACTCGATAGTTTGGCCATAGGACTCGCAAAAATTACCCGACAAAACAGTTACGGGCAATTCAAACAAAAACTTAAAAACGCTCGATCCGAAGGAAATCGCTATTTATTGGTAGCAAAAGGACTCCGTTTCACTCAAATTAAAGAAATCCAAAAGCTCCCCATTCTAAATTTAGGGCGCAACAGCGGAGGCTGCATCATAGAATCCTACACCAGCCGCAAGAAGCCTTACGGTAGCCTGGCAGCACGTACCATTGGCAAACCCAATGAAGAAGGCCACGGGGTGGGTATTGAGCTAGCCTACGATTCCTACCTAAAAGGCAAAGAAGGGCTGCGCTTAATGGAAAAATTAAGCGGCAGCGTGTGGCGGCCGGCAGAATCCGAAAATACCATTGAACCCGAGGACGGCTTGGACATAGTTTCTACCATTCAGCCCGATATCCAAGAAGTAGTTCAATACGAATTGGCCTTTCAATTGGCCAAAAACGATGCCGAACATGGTACTGCCGTTGTAATGGAAACAAAAACCGGCTACGTGCGTGCCATTGTTAATCTAATGCGGGGCAACGACGGCAAGTATTATGAGGCCTACAATTATGCTGTGGGAGAAAGCACAGAGCCTGGCTCCACCATGAAACTTATGACCATGTTGGCTCTTTTGGAGGATGGTCTCATAAAATTGAGCGATTCTATTGAGACCGGTAATGGCAGATACGCCTTTTATGACCATGTGCTTAGGGACAGCAAGGAAGGAGGGCATGGCACCCTAACCATTCAACACGCCTTTGAAGTAAGTTCAAATATTGCCATGGCACGGTTGGTTTGGGAAGCATATAAAGAACAACCGGATAGATTTATACAACACTTTAAGCGTTTGGGGCTAGACCAACCTATGGGCTTGGAAATTCCCGGAGAAGGAAAACCCTTGGTTAAATCTCCGGGCCATGAAACGTGGTCCGGTCTTACGCTTCCCATGATGGCCATAGGCTACGAATTACAACACACCCCCCTTCATGTATTGGCATTGTACAATGCCATAGCAAATAATGGGACCATGATGAAACCCCTATTTGTGCAAGAAATTAGAAAAAGGGGCAAAACAGTAGAACGCTTTGAACCCTTGGTTTTGAATAAAAAAATCTGCTCCGAATCCACCCTTAAAGCACTTCAGCAATTGCTCGAAGGGGTAGTAGAACATGGTACCGCCACGAACCTAAACGACCATGCCATAAGGATTGCCGGAAAAACCGGCACGGTGCGCATTGCCCAAGGAACCGAAGGTTACCGAGTCGATGGCAACATTGCCTACAAAGCCAGTTTTTGTGGATACTTCCCCGCAGAAGACCCAAGCTACTCTTGCATGGTCATGGTTAGTAGTCCAAGCAAAGAGGGCTATTATGGCAATGTGGTAGCAGGGCCGGTTTTTAGGGCTGTTGCCGATCAAGTATATGCCTCTTCCTACAAAATCAACCGCTACCATTATGGGAAACCTGCGGAATTGGTAAGGAACAGACAAATTGCTGCCGCCTCCGGCGCTTATGAAGATTTAAACACCTTAAGCCGCAGCATGCGCCTGCAAATCGCCCGTATTGGGGACTTACCCCAAAACCCGGAACCCATTATGCCAAACCTTATTGGCCTAGGCGTGCGCGATGCGGTATTTGCCTGTGCGCAAAAAGGTTTGATTGCCAAAACCAATGGCCGAGGAAAAGTAGTAGAACAAAACCCCATACCGGGCACACCACTTCAAGAATCACAAATCGTTTATCTGAAGCTATCCTTATGAAACTGCTGCGCGACCTTTTATTTAAAGCAGGCTTGGAGGAGGTACACGGCTCCACCAATTTGGCCGTGGAACAGCTTAGCGCAGATTCCAGAAACGTTAAAAAGAATGGACTCTATTGTGCCATACAGGGACTCAAAGCCGACGGCCATGCCTTTATTCACAAAGCCATAGAGGCAGGAGCAATTGCCGTTGTTTGCGAAACCCTTCCGGAACAAAAAGACCCAAAAGTCACCTATGTACGTGTAAAAAATTCAAGACAAGCCTGGGCTTGGATGGCCGCTAACTTTTATGACCACCCATCCCACAAACTAAAACTTGTAGGCATTACCGGCACCAATGGAAAAACCTCTGTGGCTACAGGGCTATATCAGCTCTTTTCGCGGATGGGCTACCAAACAGGGCTTATATCTACCGTTGAAAATAAAATTGGGAACACCTCAGTTCCGGCTACACACACCACACCCGATGCCCTAGGCCTCAACCAACTCTTAAGTCAAATGCTGGCAGCCGGCATTACCCATTGCTTTATGGAGGTCAGCTCTCACGCCTTGGATCAGGCTAGGGTGGCGGGAATCCAATTTGCAGGAGCCATATTCACCAACATAAGTCACGACCACCTAGACTACCACAAAACCATGGACAACTACATCCGGGCCAAAAAACAGCTCTTCGACATGCTCCCGGAAAACAGTTGGGCTCTGGTAAATGTAGATGATAAACGAGGCCCTGTGATGCTTCAAAATTGTAAATCCAAAGAACAAAAAGGATTTGGACTTATGCAGGCCACAGATTTCAAGGGTAAAATCATTGAAAACCTGCTGGGAGGGCTCTTTATGTCATTCAACCAAACCGAAGTGTCTACCCAATTCACCGGAACATTCAATGCCTATAATTTGCTGGCCATATTTGGAGCAGCGCGGTTACTGGGCCAAGAAACCCAACATGTGCTTACCACCCTAAGCACCTTGCAACCACCACCAGGAAGGTTTCAGAGCATTTCAAGTCCAAATGGAGCCTCTGCCATTGTAGATTATGCCCATACTCCCGATGCGCTCGAGTCGGTGCTGCAAACCTTAAAAGAAACCATGTCCGCGCAAGGACGCATCCTTTGCGTAATCGGTTGCGGTGGCGACCGAGATCCAAGCAAAAGACCTCTAATGGGCAAAATTGCTGCCGGCTTGAGTCACAAAGCCATTCTTACATCGGACAATCCAAGAAGCGAGGATCCCATCAAGATTATTGAAGAAATGCAGGCAGAGCTTACCATTGAAGAAAAAATCAAATGTCTGACCATCCCATCGCGGCAAGAGGCGATTTCCGCAGCCTGCCGTTTAACAGAACCCGGCGATGTGGTGCTTATTGCAGGTAAAGGCCATGAAACCTACCAGGAAATTAAGGGGGAACGCCATCATTTTGACGATGTTGAAGAAGTTAAACGAGCCTTTGGCTTACTAAACCCAAAGGAGGACTAATATGCTCTACCACCTATTTGATTATTTGAACAACTTAGATTTTCCCGGAGCAGGAGTCTTTCAATACATCTCTTTTAGAGCCGGGATGGCTTTGGTTGTTTCTTTAGTAATTTCCGCAGTATTAGGTGGGCGCATAATTCGTTTCTTACAAAAACAGCAAGTTGGCGAAGAGGTGCGCGACCTTGGCTTAGCCGGCCAATTGAGTAAAGCAGGAACACCAACCATGGGTGGTTTAATCATTTTGGCGGCCATTATGCTTCCCACCCTGCTGTTTGCCAAGCTCAACAATATCTATATAGTTCTTATGCTTGGCTCTACCCTGGGTCTTGGTCTTATTGGCTTTTTGGACGATTACATTAAGGTCTTTAAAAAGAACAAAAAAGGGCTCGCCGGAAAATTCAAAGTGGTAGGACAAGTAGCCATTGGCTTGGTCGTAGGCCTCACTTTATATACCCACCCTGAGGTCACTATACGAAAATTCGATGGACCGGTTGCCATTCAAACCGGTGGAGGGGAAGAGCAAATCCCAGGATTCAAGGATGAACGGAGTCTTGAAACCACCCTACCCTTTGTAAAAAACCATGAATTCAATTACTCAGACCTGCTGAGCTGGATGGGTGAGGACTTTAAAAACTATGGCTGGCTTATTTTCATTCCTATCGTAATTTTTATCATTACTGCGGTGTCCAATGGAGCCAATATGACCGATGGATTGGATGGTTTGGCAACAGGCACATCTGCCATTATTGGAATAGTATTGGCCATTTTTGCCTACGTAAGTGGCAACATTCGATTTGCCGATTACTTAAACATTATGTACATACCCAATTCCGGAGAATTGGTCGTTTTCTCGTCAGCATTTGTAGGTGCCTGTGTAGGCTTCCTTTGGTACAATGCATTTCCCGCCCAAGTTTTTATGGGTGATACCGGCTCTCTTTCCCTCGGCGGAATTATTGCGGTATTGGCCATTGCCATTCGAAAAGAGTTACTGATTCCCATTCTATGTGGTGTTTTCCTTCTTGAAAACTTATCGGTCATCCTACAAGTAGGCTATTTTAAATACTCCAAAAAAAGATGGGGAGAGGGCAAACGTGTATTCCTTATGGCCCCGCTACACCACCACTACCAGAAAAAAGGATTGCATGAAGCCAAAATTGTAGCTCGCTTTTGGATTGCAGGCTTGGCCCTTGCTGCACTTACCATTATTACCCTAAAACTACGGTGATTCAAACGGTTGACATATTGATTTTGGGCGCCGGGGAAAGCGGTGTGGGAGCTGCACTATTGGCTAAAAAGCAAGGTTTGTCCTGCCTGGTTTCCGATGCAGGGGTCGGCAAGGCATCCTTTATTCAAGAGTTGGAGCAGGCCGGTATGGAATATGAAACCGAAGGTCATAAAAAGGCCCTCCAATGCTTCCCAAAAGTCCTGGTAAAGAGTCCCGGAATACCAAACGAGTCGAACATTGTGCAGGCATTTGCGCAAAAAGGGATACCCGTTTGGTCTGAGGTAGAATTTGCCTTTAGACAGATGACAAAAGGCCAAATCACAGGCATCACAGGAACCAACGGCAAAACCACCACCACACATTTGGTTTATCACATCTATAAAAAAGCCGGATTAAATGTAGCCATGGGAGGGAATGTGGGGACCTCATTCGCAAGAATTCTTGCTACTCAGGAGCCAAAAGATCATTATGTTTTGGAATTGAGCAGCTTTCAATTAGATAATATTGAGCGCATGCGCATACATACCGCGCTCCTGCTAAATATTAGTCCCGACCATTTAGACCGATATGGCAACCGTGTTGAACGCTATGCCGATGCCAAGTTCAACATATTTAAAAACCAAAAAGCCGGTGACATGCGCATTTGGGACGCCAACGACCCCTTACTCATAGAAGGTCATCTACGCAACCATACCAACCGCCTGGCAAGCAAAGATTTCACATTTGGAAACGAAGGAACACCGGGAGTAAGTGCCTGGGCAAACCACACACATATGCACTTAGTAGAAAACACACAAAACTTAGACATGCTCATTTCGGACATGGCGCTCAAAGGAAAACACAACATCCGAAATAGCATGGCAGCTGCCCTCGCGGCCCGTGCGCAAGACATCCGCAAAGAAACAATCCGGGAGGCACTCTCCGATTTTCAGCAAATTGAACACAGGCTGGAGTTTGTAGGAAAAGTGAAAGGCATGGAATTTATAAACGACTCCAAAGCCACCAATGTAAATGCCACTTGGTATGCCTTGGAATGTACGGAGGGCCCCATCATTTGGATTGCAGGTGGTGTAGACAAAGGCAACGATTACTCCAGCCTCCAACCTCTGGTTAAGGAGCGCGTGCGCGCCATTATTTGCTTGGGCCTTAACAACGAACCCTTGCGCAAGGCCTTTGCACATTTGGTACCCGAATTTTCGGAAACAAGCAGCATGATGGAAGCTGTTAGGGCGGCCTACTTCATGGGCAGCAAAAACGATACCGTTTTGCTTTCCCCTGCTTGCGCCAGTTTTGACCTATTTCAAAACTACGAAGATAGGGGCCGGCAATTTAAACAAAGCGTACGCGAACTCTAATGGTACAATTCCTAACAACATACCTTAAAGGCGACAGGGCCATTTGGATATTGATGATTTTGCTATCCATCATATCCCTGCTCTCGGTATACTCTGCCGCAGGGGCACTCGCCTTTAGGTATCGGGAGGGAAATGCCAGTTATTATTTGATCGAGCGGGCTGTTTTCCTATTGCTCGGTCTATTGGCCATGTACATGGCCCATAGAATTCCATTTCGTGTGTTTTCCATTTTGGGAGTTTTGGGCCTGTATGCAACCATTCCTTTGCTCTTACTCACTTTGCTTATGGGATCAAGCATTAACGATGCTTCCCGCTGGCTGCAACTCCCCTTCCTATCCGTGAGTATCCAAACCTCAGACTTGGCTAAACTCAGCCTATTGCTTTTCCTAGCTCGAAAAATTGGCCAAAGACAAGCTCAAATCACCGATTTCAAACGTGGATTCCTTCCCTTAGCCATTCCGGTAAGCTTGGTTTGCATGCTCATTCTTCCTGCAAACTTTTCCACAGCAGCCATGCTGTTTTTCATCTCAGCCTTACTAATGGTCGTAGGAGGGGTGGCCTTAAAACACATGCTAGGCTGGCTAGGTCTGGCCGCGGTATGTTTTGCCTTAATTATTGCCCTCGCTTTTGCGGCCCCTCAACTTTTACCGCGATTAGGAACCTGGAAAGCCCGGGTAGAAAATTTCTTTGCCGACGATCCGGCAGACAGCTACCAGGTGGAACAAGCCAAAATGTCGATTGCTTCTGGAGGTCTCCTGGGAGCAGGCCCTGGAAATAACCCAAGCAAATACCGATTACCTCAGAGCTACTCCGACTTCATTTATGCCAATATTGTGGGAGAATATGGACTCTTGTTTGGAGGTTTGGTAACCATGCTCGGCTATTTGGTGTTGCTATACCGGTCTATAAAAATTGGAGGCCGCACCGAAAGTGCCTTTGGAACTTTTACTGCCTACGGATTAGGCTTGGCTTTGGTAATACAGGCCTTCATAAACATGGCAGTAGCGGTAAACTTACTTCCGGTAACCGGCCAACCTTTGCCCTGGATTTCTATGGGAGGAACTTCTACCATTATTACCGGACTTACCATTGGAATTATTTTGAGTATTGGGCGAGGTGAAAAAGTTTCCGGGGCCAACACAAACCAACCAGCCGAGGAGGGGCAAGCCAATCATGCCTAAGCGGTATCTCATAAGTGGAGGTGGAACAGGGGGACACATTTTCCCGGCAATTGCCATTGGCCAAGCTCTACAAGAGCTTTCACCCGGAGCCGAGCTACACTTTATTGGTGCCTTGGGCCGAATGGAAATGGAAAAGATACCGCAAGCCGGTTACACCATTACCGGTTTACCCATCCGAGGCATAAACCGCTCCAAACCTTGGAAAAACCTGAGCTTGCCCTTTACCCTATGGAAATCTTACCGAATGGCTCTGGCTTCCCTTAAGACTTTTAGGCCGGATGCAGCTATTGGTGTTGGTGGATATGCTTCAGCAGCAATGGGCTTGGCCGCATCTAAAGCCGGCGTACCGCTAATTCTCCAAGAACAAAATGCATTTCCCGGGAAAACAAACCGTTGGCTGGCGCGCAGAGCCAAAGCTATCTGTGTGGCACACCCCGGAATGGAAAGGTATTTTGAAGCTTCAAAATTGCATCTCACCGGAAATCCGGTGCGTAAAGCTTTTGAAACGGGTGGTATATCCAAACAAGAGGCAAAAGCTCAATTGGGCTTAGATTCGTCCAAGCCCTTGGTATTCCTAACCGGAGGTAGCCTTGGCGCCGAAGCCTTAAACCATGCCCTATATTCCTGCTTACCAAGCCTCCAGGCCATGGGAGTTCAAGTTCTTTGGCAAACCGGTAGCCGATCGTTTGCCGATTGGTCGCAAAGGGTAACACCTGCTCCCGGTTTGCAATGGGCAGATTTTATTCCGGATATGGCCTTGGCCTTCCGTGCGGCAGACCTAGTGATTTCTCGGGCCGGGGCCATTGCCTTGGCAGAAATGGCCATGACACAAACCCCTTCGCTTTTGGTTCCTCTGCCTAGTGCTGCAGAAGACCACCAAAGCTTCAATGCCAAAAGCATAGAGGAACGGGGAGGTGCACTCATGTTGCCTCAAAATCAATTGGAAGAGCGCCTTTTGCCAACCCTTAAAGAACTCTTAGAAGATCCGGAAAAACTAGATAACATGCGAAAAGCACTTGGTTCCATAAAGCAACCAAATGCTGCTCAAACCATTGCCAAAATTATTCAAGCGCATCAGCTATGACACCGCCCAAAGGAACATACCTGTTTTTTGTAGGCATCGGAGGTGCCGGCATGAGTGCTTTGGCGGCATGGTTGCATGGGCAAGGCTATGCGGTGGCCGGTTATGACCGCATACAGGGGCCGCTTTGCCGCCATTTGGAAGACCTGGGAATTCCAGTGATTTACGGTGACCAAAACATGGAACTGCCAGAAGCTTGGAATCATTCCAATTGCTGGTGTATTTATACCCCGGCAGTGGCCAAGAGCAACCCCTTATTGGCGCATTTTGAACGCCTGGGTGCCCCAATAAAAAAACGCGCCGTGCTTTTGGCAGAGTGTTTGGCCCCTTACAAAGTATTGGCTGTTGCAGGAACGCATGGAAAAACCACCACCTCTTGCATGTTGGCATGGCTAATGAACCAAAGCATAGGCCAAACTTCCGCTGTTATGGGGGGTGTTTCCGCCAATTTTGGTCGGAACTACCTTTCGGCAGAAAATGCCACATTCGCTGTAACTGAGGCCGACGAATTTGACCGCTCCTTCCTCCAATTGCACCCATGGGTTTCGGTATTGACTAGCATGGATGCCGACCATCTGGATATTTATGGAGACGATCAAGAAATACATAAAGCCTTTCAACAATTTGCATTGCAAACCCTACCCGACGGGGTGCTTATTGCCCGTCATGATTTGAGCATTCCTCCCATGGAGGCCAAAATCCGCAGGTATGGTATTGAAAGAGGCTATTATGCCGCCACAAAACTAAAAAGTGAAAAAGGCCGCATGCGCTTTGACCTTAGCATTGACGGCAAAAAGGCCCGGCGCTTTTATCTTCCCATGTTGGGTATTCACAATGTAGAAAATGCCACTGCGGCACTTGCCGTTGCCATGGAAGCCGGCGCTAAACTTCAAGATTTGGCAGAAGCGCTAGAAGCCTTTAAAGGAGTTGGCAGACGCATGCACCTAAGGTTCCAAAGTCCTAGAATGGTGTATATCGACGACTATGCGCACCACCCCAAAGAATTGGAAGCCGTTATTTCGTCGGTACGGGCTGCTTTTCCTGATCGCTTTGTGACCGGAATATTTCAACCCCACCTTTTCTCCAGAACCCGGGATTTCGCCGATGGATTTAGAGAAAGTTTGGCTAAGCTGGACGCCCTTTGGCTCATGGATATTTACCCGGCACGCGAGGAACCTTTAGAGGGAATAAACAGCACCTGGCTGCTCGAAGGTGTTGGTCTCAAACACAAAATGATGGTGCAACCCGAAAAAGTGTTGGAAGCACTAAATAATAAGCTGGTGGAACCCGGAGTATTGCTAAGCTTGGGTGCAGGAGATATTGACCGACTAACCCGGCCCATTACCGATTGGTTAAACAAAGAGAAAGTATGAGCAACAAAATTACATACCGGTTGCTGCGCAGTCTTAAGCTTCTGCTTCCTCTTCTGGTAGGTATGGGACTTTTCACCTTGCATGCCCGCGTGGGCTTGCAAGAATCCAAACCCATTCAGTGGCACTGGGAACAGCCCAAAACCTCTTCTTTAGTAAGCACCGAAGACTTGATGCCACTGGCGGAAGTCATCCTTGGGCCCGATGGCACAGCAGCCAATTTGGACGAATTGGAAAAAAGCCTCGCATCCCACCCCGCCGTTAAAAACTGTGAAGCGTGGAAAACAGCAAACGGTACACTGCATATTCAAATCCATGAACGGGTGCCGGTACTAAGACTAGTGCATAGCAGCGGCAGACACCGCTATATAGATAAGGAGAACTATGCGTTGCCCGCCTTTCTAGGGGCTCCTTTTCGTGTGCCTATTGTAACAGGCGTTTTGCCTTTGGCACCCGAAGGCCGGTATTTAGGGCAAGACAGCTTGTTTGCCCGGCTAAACCGCTTGCAGCATTACATGGCACAAGACAGCTTTTGGTTGGCCATGACCGAACAAATTGATGTATTGCCTGACACCCAATTTGTATTGATTCCAAAACTGGGACAACACGAAGTATGGCTGGGAAGCATTGAACACATGCCAGGCAAACTTCTAAAAATGAAACACTTCTACACATTCGGCTTACATGAAGAGGGCTGGACAGAATACAAATACATCGACGCCCGATTCAAAGGGCAAGTAGTTTGTCGGAAAAGCCTACCGACAAACGCCGCACAAGAACTTGAAATGAACCACGAATAAATGCAAAGGGCTATGGAAAACAATCAATTAACAGTTGGACTCGACATTGGAACCACAAAAATTGTGGCCATGGTTGGCCGTAGAAACGAACACGGCAAAATTGAGATCCTAGGGGCCGGAAAAAGCCCATCTACCGGTGTGCAAAGAGGTATGGTCACCAATATTGTGCATACCGTAGAAGCCATAGAAAAGGCTGTATCCGAAGCCAGAGAATCATCCAACGTGGATATACAAGTTGTAAATGTGGGTATTGCCGGACAGCATATTAGAAGCTACCAGCACCGTGGGGTTCGAATGCGCGACCAAGATGCCGATATCATTCAACAAGAAGACATTGAGCATTTGATGTCCGAAATGTATAAGCTGGCCATGAAACCCGGGGAACAAATCATTTCGGTTATTCCACAGGAATATATTGTGGACGATATTCCCAACATCAAAGACCCTATTGGAATGATGGGGGCTCGTTTGGAAGCAAATTTCCACATCATTACCGGTCAAATGAACCCCGCACGCAACATTTACCGCTGCGTAGAAGATGCGGGACTTAGCGTAGACCAATTGATTCTGGAACCCATAGCCTCTTCGGTAGCCGTATTAACCAAAGAAGAAAAAGAGGCCGGGGTAGCTCTCATTGATATTGGAGGTGGAACCACCGACATTGCCATTTTTCAAGACGGAATCATACGCCATACCGCGGTGATTCCCTTTGGAGGCAACATCATTACCGAAGATATTGTAGCCGGCTGCAACATTATTCGCTCCTATGCAGAATTGCTTAAAACACGGCATGGTTACGCCATTTCTATGCCCCAAATGGTAAACAGAATCGTTACCGTTCCGGGAATTCAGGGGCGGCCGGCACGCGAAATAAGTGTGGCGAACTTAGCCAGCATTATTCGGGCACGCATGGAAGAAATTTTGGACTATGCCCTCGCCGAAATTGAAAGCTCCGGCTTCCGCGAAAAACTAAGCGCAGGCGTAGTGCTCACCGGCGGTGGGTCGCAGCTCAGACATGTAAAACAGCTTACGGAATTCGTGACCGGGCTAGATGCCCGGATTGGCCTTCCCGACAGCCACATTGCCGGCAACAGCAAAAACAGCCTCGATAACCCCATTTTCTCAACCGCCGTGGGACTCATGATGATGGGCTTTCAGGAAGTACAGCGCAAGGAACGCGACAACAACCGGGTGGTTACCACCAAAAAACCAAAAAACAACCGTTTGGCAGAACTCATAAAGAATCAATTTGGACGCATTTTTCAAGAAGACGACGATGCGTTGGAATAAAAAACACCATAGAATCACAGCGCGCCGGATGCGGTGAAAAGCCCGGAGGAACGCGCGGATGCTGTGGTGTGGCGGGCAGGAGCGGAACGCAGAGAGCTCCCTGGCCAACCACCACAGCCCGCGGGGACCGAGGACTTGAAGCCGGCAGCCGGAATACGCGCCCAAAACAAAATAAACCAAGCAAAACCAAGCAATATGTCAGATAATCAAACACCTAAAGACGAGCTTCTGGACTTTGAAATGCCCAGAAAAGACGAGCAATCCATCATTAAAGTGATTGGCGTAGGCGGAGGTGGTTCCAATGCGGTAAACCATATGTACCGCCAAGGAATTCAAGGCGTGGATTTTATCGTGTGCAACACCGACAACCAAGCCTTAAACAGCAGTCCCGTGCCCATTAAACTGCAATTGGGCCAAGATTTGACCGAAGGCCGCGGTGCCGGGTCGATTCCGGAAGTGGGAAAAAAGGCGGCTTTGGAAAGCCTCGAAGAGGTGCGTCAGCACTTGTCCAACAGCACCAAAATGGTGTTTATTACGGCCGGAATGGGCGGTGGCACCGGTACCGGAGCTGCGCCTGTAATTGCCAAAATGGCCAAGGAAATGGATGTGCTTACCGTGGGTATTGTTACCATTCCCTTTACCTTTGAAGGCCGCAAACGCCGCAACTTTGCCGCCGAAGGCTTGGACGAATTGCGTCAGTACGTGGACACCCTCTTGGTGATTTCCAACGACCGTTTGCGTGAAATGTACGGCAACCTGAGCCTTACCAATGCCTTTGGAAAAGCCGACGACATCCTCACTACTGCAGCTAAAGGCATTGCCGAAATCATCACCGTTCCCGGCTACATCAATGTGGATTTCGAAGATGTGAAAACGGTAATGAAAGGCGGTGGTTCGGCCATTATGGGAGCAGCCATTTGCGAAGGCGAAAACCGCGCCTTGCGTGCGGCCGAAGAAGTCTTGGCGTCGCCTTTGCTCGACGACTCAGACATCCGCGGTGCCCAGCATATTTTGCTCTATATTTCCTATGGAAACGCCGAATTGCAACTGGATGAAGTGACCGACATTACAGAATTCATTCAAGAAGAGGCCGGACAAACCGCCAACCTTATTTGGGGTACCGGCCACGACGAAAACTTGGGCGATGCCGTTTGCGTTACCCTTATCGCCACAGGCTTTAATGCTACCGCTGAGCAAGAAGAGCAGACCGAGCGTTTGCAACTGAGCAGGCAAAAGGAACTGAACAACGAAACTATTCGTCAAGAAATTGAACAGGAACAATTCCACGGCAAGGGGCACCTGGAAACCGAAGAAGAAAACGCAAAAACACCTGGGCCACAAGCCTCAGAAAATGAGGTAATGAAAATGGATCTGTTTGCTGAAGAAAGTCCGGAAGAATCCGAAACAAAAACCGAGGATTTGTTTGCCGAACCCCCTACTCCAGAGGCATTACCAAGCCGTGACCGGAACTACAGCGCCACCGACATCAAAGCCCGCGCAGAACAGCGCATTGCCGCATTGCGCAGCATAACCAGCAAGCTGCAACAGCCCGGAAAATTGGAAGAATTGGAGCAAAAACCTGCTTTTGCACGCAAACAGGTGCAACTGGACCAAACCCCAACAAGCCGGGACAGAGCTTCGAGCAATTGGAGTTTAGGCAAAGACGGCGAGGAGGTAAAATTGCGCGAAAACAACTCCTTTTTGCACGACAGTGTAGATTAATCCGGCAAATTAAAGCCCGGGGTGGCTTGGTTTCCCGGCTTTGGGATGGATGCAAAAAAAATTTGGCACGAAAAAAATTAGTGTTACATTTGCATCCCTCAAGGGAGCATAGCTCAGCTGGTTCAGAGCACCTGCCTTACAAGCAGGGGGTCACAGGTTCGAATCCTGTTGCTCCCACATCAAAAAACGTACATCGATGGATGTACGTTTTTTTTTGACGACTCCCTACCTTTGCCTCATGCCAAACCCCTTCTTTGCCAAAGCCGCCCGCTACTGCGCAAGCCGCGAACGCTGCCGCACCGAAGTGCTCAAAAAATTGAGAGAATGGGGAGATCCAAACCCCGAAAAAACCTTGATTCAACTCCAAAACGACGACTACCAAAACGAACCGCGCTTTGCCTCGGCCTTTGTGCACGACAAATTCTACCTAGAGTCTTGGGGACCCCACAAAATCAAGGCCGCCCTCCACAGCAAACAGGTCGATTCTTCCCTCATTGCCGCCGCCCTCCAACGCATCCGGCCCCAAGACCACGACAAATGCCTGAAGCGACTCAGCCAAAAAAAGTTCCAAACCCTCAAAACCGAACAGCAAAAAGACCCACTCCCCTACCTGGCGCGCTTTCTGCAACAACGGGGATTCGAAACCGGCATGCTGTTTAAACATTGGAGCGATTGGCAAAGCGAGCTAAACGCCGAAGAAGAGTTATAAGCCCAAGCAATGGATTGAATTTTGGGCCCTCCCATCTATAGCATTGTGCGCTCCGTGTCCTCCCTTAGCTCCGGTCGACCCTTGGCCAAGCCGGAGGGGCATGGCCTGTGGTGGCTTGCTGCGCGCCGCCTCCTCGGCTGTGCCCCTCTAAGGCTTGGCATGCGGGCGGCCCTTCGCCTGGTCGGGGGGCCATTCTTTTAACCGCTTGTATTCTTTAGCCATAAACTTCTATCTTTTATCTTTGTTCTGTATAAGTAACTTGGAATTATGAAACAACTTATTGCATACGCTTTCATCGCAGGATTATTTTTGGCTTGTGGTCCCGGCCCATCCGTAGATATTGCTTTTGATTCCGGACCGCTCGCCATGGGTGTTGATACTCCAATGACGCCCGGAATTACCACCATTCAAAGCGAGGTGGTATTGGATTTGGACGAACAGTTCGAAAAAGCCCAAGCCAAACGCGACGAAGTACAAGGCGTGGACAAAGGAAGTATGGTACTTACTGCTGCTGAAGGCCGCAATTTTGACCTGTTCGAAAACCTTACCATTTCGTTTTATTCCGATGAGAACAATATGACCACCGTTGCCACCCTTAATCCGGTAGAAAAAGGGCAAAGCACCTTGGAAATCCCACTTTCGGATTTGGCCGAAATTGGTCCTTATTTCGAAGAAAATAAATTCCTTATTGTCCTCGACGCGCAAATTATGGCGCCCGACACGCTTCCCTTTGAACTAAATGCTCAAATCAGCGGAACCCTTAAACCCTCAAAAAAATGAGCCGACTTGCACTGCTTTGTATACTGTTCATCGGTCTTGCTCATTCTGCTGTGGCGCAAAACGATGCCGATAGAATTTTGGGCATTTGGGTTACCGGAAAAGGTAATGCAAGGGTAAAAATTGAAAAAATTGGCAACCGCTATTTTGGAAAAACCGTGTGGCTCGAAGAACCCAACGATTCGGAAACCGGAAAACCCAAAACCGATACCGAAAACCCCGACCCTAGTTTGCGCAATATGCCGCGGTTGGGACTTCGTATAATGAAAGACTTCGAATTCTCCGGAGACAACAAATGGAAAGAAGGCACCGTATACGATCCCGAAAACGGAAAAACTTACTGCGGAGCCATTACTTGGCGCGATAACAATACCATTGAACTCAGAGGCCATATTTGCGGACTTTCCTTTTTGGGTCGTAGCGATACCTGGAAACGCTATACCCCCTAAAATTTCCCCCTAAGAATCAAACAGGACTGACAAGTTGTCAGTCCTGTTTTCGCTTTGTACCTTTGCCGGGCTATGAGTAACCATACACAAGAACTACTAGAGGAAAGCCGGCAAGGAGAAGCGACCTTGCTTAATGCAATTACGGCATCCGGAAATCGAAAGCTTTACTTGGAAAGCTACGGCTGCCAAATGAACTTTTCTGACTCCGAAATTGTGGCCAGCATACTCAGCGAGGCAGGCTATGATACCACCAAAAACCTCTACGAATCCGACGTAGTACTACTAAATACCTGCGCCATTCGCGAAAATGCCGAACAAAGAGTGCGGCAAAGACTCAAGGATTTTCAAGGACTCAAAAAAAGCAATCCGCGCTTGGTGGTTGGTGTGCTCGGCTGCATGGCCGAACGACTCAAAGAAAAATTCTTAGAAGAAGAAAAGCTTGTGGATCTGGTGGCAGGCCCCGATGCCTATCGTGCCCTCCCTGACCTAATTGCCGAAGTGGAAACCGGGCAAAAAGCCATGAATGTGTTGCTTTCTCTGGAAGAAACCTACGCCGATATAAATCCGGTGCGCATGGGTAGCAATGGAGTGAGTGCGTTCATTTCCATTATGCGGGGCTGCGACAATATGTGCTCCTTTTGTGTGGTGCCCTTTACCCGAGGGCGCGAACGCAGCCGAGACCCTGAAAGTATTGTAAAAGAGGCTCAAGAACTCTTCGACAACGGCTTTAGAGAAGTAACCCTTTTGGGACAAAACGTAGATTCCTATTTGTTTTATGGCGGAGGTCCCAAAAAAGACTTTAAGCAGTTGTCGGAAGAAGAAAAAGGACGTGCCGTAAATTTTGCAGGATTGCTTGCCAAGGTGGCTGCGGTTTCTCCTTTACTACGCGTACGCTTTACCACCTCAAATCCGGGGGACATGACCGATGAGGTCTTGGAAACCATGGCAGCATGGCCCAACATTTGCAAATACATTCATCTTCCGGTACAAAGCGGAAACTCCGATGTGCTCCACCGCATGAACAGAGGCTACGACAGACCCACCTACATGAACCGTATAGCAGCCATTCGACGCATCATGCCCGATTGCGCCATCTCTACCGACATCATTACAGGATTCTGTGGCGAAACCGAAGAAGAACACAAGGACACCCTTAGCCTAATGCAAGAAGTAGGCTACGACTATGCCTACATGTTTCAATACTCCGAACGCCCACGTACCCTAGCTGCCCGAAAATTCAAAGACGATGTGGCCCAGGAGGAAAAAAACAGAAGGCTTAAAGAAATCATCCAAATTCAGTCCGAATGGTCGCTTAAAAGAAACCAAGAGGTGTTGGGCCAAACCGTTGAAGTCTTAGTGGAAGGAGTATCCAAAAAATCCGAGGAAGATTTGTTCGGCAGAACCAGCCAATACAAGGTAGTTGTTTTCCCTAAAGAGCAATTCAAACCAGGCGATTATGTGCAGGTTAAAGTGCACGATTGCACCTCGGCAACCTTATTAGGTAAGGCCCTAACCTCCTGAGGATGAATTTTCAGGAAATCAAAAACCGCTTTGGCATTATTGGAAGCTCTCCCCTATTGGAGAGGGCTTTAGATATTGCCCAGCAAGTGGCACCCACCAATCTATCGGTGCTTATTACCGGCGAAAGCGGAGTGGGCAAAGAAGTGTTCTCCAAAATCATTCACCAGCTTAGTACCCGAAAGCATGGCCCATTTATTGCCGTTAACTGTGGGGCAATACCCGAAGGTACCATAGATAGTGAATTGTTTGGCCACGAAAAAGGAAGCTTTACCGGTGCAAGCGATAGCCGCAAAGGCTATTTTGAAGTGGTAAACGGAGGTACCATATTTTTGGATGAGGTAGCCGACCTCCCGCTTCAAACCCAGGTACGCCTGCTTCGTGTTCTGGAAACCGGCGAATTCATTCGCGTAGGCTCTTCCAAAGTGCAAAAAACTGAAGTTCGCGTTGTGGCTGCCACCAATGTGACCATGCTCAAAGCGATTGAAAAGGGTAAGTTTCGAGAAGATTTATATTACCGCCTCAATACTGTACCCATCAAGATTCCGGCCCTAAGAGAACGACGCGACGACATACCGCTTTTGTTTCGCAAATTTGCTTCGGACTTTGCCGAGAGCTACCGTATGCCTGTCATACGCCTGGACCAGGAGGCTGTGGAATTAATAAAGCACTATTCTTGGCCGGGAAACATTCGGCAACTTAAAAATCTGGCCGAACAAATTTCAGTACTGGAACACGATCGCCACATTTCTGCCCGCCGCTTAGCCCAATACTTACCTCCCGAAACAGGCAACCGAAACCTCCCTGCCATTTATTATGGACCCGAAAAAGAGGAACAACCTTTCTTTGCAAATCAAGAAACGCTTGTAAAGTTTCTGCTAGAAATGCAAAGAGAGTTGAATCAGCTCAAAAAAATGGTGCACGATAGGGTTCAACATCCGGGAAGCGAGGCTACCGAGCACCGGGCTATGGAGCGCATCCGCCAATTGGCGCCTGTAGAAGATTACTCTGAACAGGAAGCCATTCAAGTGTGGCCTGACCAAGAGCATGAGCTAAATTTCCCGAGTGTTCAAGAAAGCGAAACCGAAGAAAGCCTTAGGCTCGAAGATCAAGAAATGGAACTTATAAAACGAGCCTTAGAAAAACACCGGGGCAAAAGAAAAAGCGCAGCTAAAGAACTGGGCATTTCTGAACGTACCCTGTATCGAAAAATTAAAGAATACGGAATTAAAGAATGATGCAGGCAGGCAACCCTAAAACCACGCCCACTTTTTTGCAACTTGCCATACTTAGGACAGGCATCCTTCGTTATGCCCACATGCTTTTGGTCCCTCAACGCCTACTTGTTCTGCTGCCCCTCTTAGCACTATTTGGACTTAATGCATGCCTCGACGAACCCGGACAGGGCAGCTTAAAGGACCTCCGCTTTAGCCGAGATACCGTATTTTTTGATACCGTGTTTACCCAAATCGGCACATCAACTCAAGTTCTTAAGCTCTACAACAGGGGGCAAGGACGCATAAACATTGACGAAATAAGCCTCCATCCCAATTCTGTATTTCGCTTTAATGCTAACGGAAACTCAGGGCCTATGGCAGAAAACTTGTTTATTGACCCCGGAGATTCCCTCTATGTTTTTCTGGAAGCTACCTTAGATCCCCACGGAGGAAACGCCGTCTTAATTCACGAAGACTCCTTAATGGTTTTGGCTCAAGGAGATTATAAACGGGCC
Organism: Flavobacteriales bacterium; assembly: GCA_018401695.1. Classification (GTDB taxonomy): domain Bacteria; phylum Bacteroidota; class Bacteroidia; order CAIKAF01; family CAIKAF01; genus CAIKAF01. The sequence goes on from JAGYKD010000001.1 coordinate 352,609, forward strand.
ATTTTAGCAGCTCCCGGACAAGACGCACGCTATTATTTACCCACAGACACACTCCAAACCGCAGGTGGTAGCCTCCCCTACTCCATTCTGGACTGCCAAACTACTTGGGATGCCTCCAAACCGGTGGTTATTGTAGGCTATTTGGTTGTGGACTCCCTCTGCAACCTGGAAATTCTGGCCGGAACCAAGGTGCACTTTTTTAACAACGGTGCTTTATGGGTTTTTAGAGGAGGCAGCCTTCAAGTACTAGGAGAGTTAGGAAATCCGGTGACTTTTGAAGGCACCCGACTCAACGCTACCTGGCGTGAAACCCCGGGCCAATGGGACCGAATTCTTATCAACGAAGGAAGCACCAACAACATCATACGCCACGCCATTATCAAAAATGGATTTATAGGCATCCAAGCCGACCACCTGGGTAAAGTTGCAGGAACCGCTTCCGGCCCGGGTAAAGTCACCTTGGAATCCGTAGAAATACGCAACATGAGCGGCTTAGGATTGTACACCCGCGGCTTAGACATAGATGCCTACAATACCTTGGTGCATAATAGTGGGCAATATAGCGGAGCCTTTACGCTTGGTGGCACCATTCGCCTTGACCATTGCACCTTTGGCAATCATTGGAACAGAAGCAATCGAAGCACTCCTGCTTTTTTCTTTAGCAACTATTTCCTCGGCGGAAATACGGCCTTTATCGCTGACTTAAATCTTAGGATGCGCAACAGCATTATCTATGGCAGTCAACAAGGCGAGTTTGAGTACGACAGTCTGGGTGGGGCTGATTTCAATTACCTTTTTGAGCAATGCCTCATAAAAGCAGAAGAAGAAATAGCCACCGGCCCAAATAGCCGATTTGTAAACATCCTTCGCAACGAGGATCCATTATTTAGAAGTCCAAGCGCGGGAGATTACCGCTTAGATGCCGAATCCCCTGCCCTGGATGCAGGCAGTCTCTCAATAGTTCAAGAAAATCCCTTTTTGCTGCGCTTCGATTTAAAAGGATGGAACAGAACCTATACTTTGCCTGATTTGGGAGCTATAGAAAAGCAATAGAGCAGAGCCGCAGTTTCTCCGCTGGTCTATTTAAAGTAAGCGTAAGCAAGCGTGGCGGCCACTACCATTACCGTTCCCAACAACACCCAACCAAACCATTTTTTTGAGCCCGAAGACTCCAAAGGAGCAGCCGAATGCACTTCCGGATGCAGTTTTTTGGCAAATTCCGGATCCTCCTTGGCTGCATCCACCAAACGCCGCCATCGGTCGGGCGGTAATCGGTCACGCACCACCGCCACCAAAATTTCTTGTTGGTCTGCATTCAAATGACGTTTGCGCCTTAGGGCAAAGCGCACCAATTCCTGGTCCGAAAGACTGTATAGCTTTTTCTCAAAACCTGCTGACATAAATCAAAAATAGGGCTTTCTGTTCAACGTTTGGCCAGCCAAACTTGGGGATTTTCTGCGGCTTGCCCATTCATTACCCGAAAATGCACCATAGCTTTGCCCTGTTCTGCGTCGTAATACGCTGAACCCAAAACAGCTCCGGTATTAACTTTTTGTCCTTTACCCACCTTTACTTCCGAAAGGTTGGCATACACGGTAAGGTAACTGCCGTGGCGCACAATGACCACTTGCTCATAACCATCCAATCGGAATACGGCGGAGACTTCTCCTCCAAAAACGGCTAAAACAGCTTCGGCCGCTTGGGTATGAATATCAATCCCGTCTCTTTGAATACTTACATGTTCAAATACGGGATGCGCGTGCTTACCAAACTTTCCGGCTACTACTCCCCGCTTTACAGGCCAAGGCAATTTGCCCTTATTGGACACAAAGTCTCTAGATAAAGCCACGGATTCCGGGGTTTCGGGGAGTGCGGCCGGTTTGCCGGCTGCTTTTGCCGCTGCCTCTCGTTTCTTCCGGGCTTCTTCTTCTCGCTTTCGGGCAGCTTCCAGCTCCTTTCTTATGATTTCTTCAATGCGGGCAGCCAATTTTGCGGCCTCTCGCTCGCTTTGCTTTAGCTTTTCCATTAAGGTCCGCTCCTTCCCTTTTAAGGAAGCTACTAAACGTGCTTTCTCTTGCTCATCGGCAGCCAGTTGCGCGCTTTGACTTGCTTGCTGGTCAAGGGCTGCCTTTTTTTGCCAGCGAATGGAGTCCAGTTGCTGCACTTGTAACGCGAGCCCTTCTCTTGTTTGCCTAATATTCTGCACTTGCCAATTGCGCAGCTCCTCTACCCGCTGAAAATATCGGCTTCTGCGCAGGGCCTCGCCCATATCCCGGGCACCCAATACATACAACCAACGGTTATAAGACCTTCGGTGTAGATAGGCCTGACGCACCATTCCTGCATAAGCAGTAAGCATGGTATCCAATCGGCCTTGAAGCCGCTCCAACTCCTTGCGGCCATTGTCCAGCTCGGTATCCAACAAACCCAATTCCGAAGACAGGGTTTGTATCAATTCCTGCCTTTGCTGCATGTTGGCCCGAATTTGCTGCAACTGCCCAACCGAGGCCTCTTGTTTTGCTTTGGTTTGCTGCAAAAGTCGATTGGTATAGGCGATATCCTGCTCCAACTTCTTCTTTTTGCGCTCCAAACTCTTGCGCGACTGCCCCGAGACCGTGCCGCTGCATACCACCAGCAGAACAAGGACAAAAAGCCTTACCCGGAAGATGGAAGCCAAAGAAATGCGCAGTTTTTGGAACATAGCACAAAGATACCCCATGCCCTTGGGCAAAAAGCTAAAAACCAAACAGGTAATTAACCTACGACCGTTAATAAAAAAGCCCCGAAAATTCGGGGCTTTCCAATGGGTCGAAAAAACGGATCAATAGTCCATACCACCACCCATAGGAGGCATGGCAGGACCTTTGTCGTCTTCCTTGTTCTCTGCGATTACACACTCGGTGGTGAGCAACATGCCGGCAATCGAAGCAGCGTTTTCGAGGGCTACGCGGCTCACTTTAACCGGGTCAATTACTCCGGCGCTAAGCATAGGCTCAAAAGTCTCAGTGCGGGCATTGTACCCTTGGTCTTCTTTGGATTCTTTTACTTTCTGAATCACAATAGATCCTTCCTGCCCTGCATTGGCCACAATCTGACGAAGCGGCTCTTCCATAGCACGACGCACAATGTTAATACCAAAGTTCTCGTCGTCGTTTTCACCTGTAAGACCTTCCAGGGCTTGAATGGCGCGAATGTAAGCGACGCCACCACCGGGAACAATACCCTCTTCTACCGCAGCACGGGTAGCATGCAAGGCATCGTCTACGCGGTCTTTCTTCTCCTTCATCTCTACTTCGGTAGCTGCACCTACATAAAGTACTGCTACACCACCACTCAACTTGGCCAAACGCTCTTGCAACTTCTCACGATCGTAATCGGAGGTAGTATTCTCCATTTGAGCCTTGATTTGTTGCACACGGGCCTTAATTTCGTCCTTCTTACCGGCACCGTTAATTACGGTGGTGTTGTCCTTGTCAATAACTACTTTCTCTGCGGTTCCCAAGAAGCTCACGTCGGCATTCTCGAGTTTGTAGCCGCGCTCTTCGCTGATTAGCACACCACCGGTCAATACGGCAATGTCTTCCAACATGGCTTTGCGGCGATCACCAAACCCTGGAGCTTTAACAGCAGCAACCTTAAGAGTTCCACGCAGTTTGTTCACTACCAAAGTGGCCAAAGCTTCCCCATCTACTTCCTCTGAAATAATGAGCAAAGGACGACCCGATTGTGCTACTTTCTCCAATACAGGAAGTAAATCCTTCATGGTGCTGATTTTCTTGTCGTAAATCAGAATGAAGGGATTCTCCAACTCGGCTTCCATTTTCTCGGTATTGGTCACGAAGTAAGGCGACAAATATCCGCGATCGAATTGCATACCTTCTACCACCTTAACCTCGGTTTCGGTGCCTTTGGCTTCTTCAACGGTAATCACGCCTTCTTGACCTACTTTGCTCATGGCCTCGGCAATAAGCTTGCCTATGGTCAAATCGGAGTTGGAAGAAATACTGGCAACTTGCTCAATTTTTTGACTGTCGTTGCCTACTTCTTTGGACTGGCTGCGCAAAGATTCAACAGCTTTGATTACTGCTTTGTCAATGCCGCGCTTTAAATCCATTGGATTGGCACCGGCAGTTACATGTTTTAAACCGGCAGTATAAATGGCTTGCGCCAATACGGTAGCTGTGGTAGTTCCATCACCGGCAACATCTGCGGTTTTAGAAGCAACCTCTTTTACCATTTGGGCACCCATATTTTCGATGGGGTCTTCCAGCTCAATTTCTCGGGCAACAGAAACGCCGTCTTTGGTTACGCTAGGCGCCCCAAATTTCTTATCAATAATTACGTTACGGCCTTTAGGACCTAAGGTTACCTTAACGGCATTGGCCAAAGCATCTACGCCAAGTTTCAATTTAGCGCGCGCATCGGTATCAAATACAATTTGTTTAGACATGGTTTGTTTGTTTAAATGTTTGGTTATCAGATTACAGCAAAGATATCAGACTCGCGCATGATGAGGTAATCCTTACCCTCAAGCTGCACTTCGGTACCGGCATACTTACCATAAAGCACGGTATCACCAACCTTTACGGTCGTTGGCTCGTCCTTTTTGCCGCTGCCAACTGCCACCACAGTGCCTCGTTGCGGTTTTTCTTTTGCCGTATCGGGAATAATAATGCCTCCGGCAGTCGTTTCCTCAGCAATTGCAGGCTCAACCACTACGCGGTCGGCCAGAGGAGTAATGCTCAAATTTGCCATAGTTTTAAATTTATTCAATAGTATACTACAGCATTGCGAATTACATGCCAAATCTTTGTGCCCCTATCCACCAATTGCTTGTCTAGCCTCCCAAAAACAGGACTCAAATTCCTGTTTTTCAATTATTTAAACGCATAAACCCGTGACTTTTTGACGCTTTTGTCAAAACTCATTTCTCCCTTCCACAGATAGACTTAGCGACAATTTTACAGGGCATGGGACAAAATTGTCATAGGCAACCGCAGCTCAACTGACAGCTTGTCAGTGAAGCATGTATTTGGGCGCCCGGGCGCGCTCTCGCCTTATAGCTGCCCATTGGAATCTTGGCTTTGCTTATGCCGGCGGCCGGGTCCCTGCGGGCCAGGCCGGCGGCAGCAAAGCACAAGATTCCAAAAGGCAGGCTGCCGGCTCCATCGCTGGCGCAAAAAAAACACCGAACTTAGGTAGCTCGGTGTTTCCAAATATCTTTTAACGCTTCTTTTAGGAGTTCTCCTTAAACGAAGCCACCATCTGTTCCAAATCAACTCCGTACCGACCTATTCTCGATTCAAGCGTCCAACCCATAATGGTATACATGGTCGATGCACCCTCTACATATCCTAACACATAATATATGCTCAAGTCGGGCACATCAGCAATGGTTCCCGTAACGGTAAAGGAAGCTCGCCTACTGCCATTACTCTCCCTATATTCCAAATCGCTGCGGTCTGCTACTGTGCTCATCATTTCCAGTAAACTTTCGGACTGGAACTGGGCGTAGTTTTCGAGTGGAGAAAGAGACGCATCGTACAAGCCTAATTCGGAAAACACTTGCATGAACTCATCTTTAGGCTCATCAATTACCACCACGTAAGTTTCTTTAACTATGTTTTGGTATTGAAGCGATGCCTCAGCGTTTAAGTCTGTAGCCTCAGACATGTATTCGGGTACATCTAAGCTGTAGTCTTTTACACTTACTGTTTGGGTAGGAGCGGGTTCGGCGGACTCCGCTTCAAAAGTTTCTGAAAGGACATTGGACTCTTCTCCTTGCTCGGATTTAGAAGCATTGCTACCACAAGCAAAGAACAAGGCAGCTAAGGAAACAGATAGAAAAGCAGTTTTCATGCAATAGTAAAAAATGGGTAATTCATTTAGGGAGCGATTGGCTGCTGGCCCATGCCTGTTTGAGACATATCCAGGTTTTCTACCGGCAATTCTTTGCCCGTTTGCTGTGCTACCGGAGCTTGGTATTGAAAAAAGAAACCACTGGCAATGCACAATACCGCAAGGAGACCCATAAGTTGCCAAGTTCGCTTTTCTACAATTTCGGTTTCCTTGCGCGCCCCAAACATTTGGTTAGAGACCCCAACATTGGAAGCAATACCTCCGCCTTTGGCGTTTTGAATAAGCACAATGAGGATAAGCAAAATAGCAACCAACATAATGGCAGCCATGAGTAGGATTTGAGAAATGTCCATAAGGTATGTGTATAATTAGACGCGCTCGGCTTTTACTTCTTTAATTAGGCGCGCAAAATACGCGCTTTTTTCGGGATATTCCAAACGGAGGTAGCGATAGGCTTCTAGCGCCAGGTGATATTTTTTTTGTTGCCGGTATACCTTGGCCAACGTTTCCGTTACCAAAGGAGCCTCTGAATTTTGCTTAGAAGCCGCCGATTCGGTTGAAATTTCCTTTTCGGAACCTTGGGCGGCATGCGTAGGAGCCTTTGGAGCTAAAGCAGCGCGTGAGGGCCTTAAATCCGGCGATTCCTCCACAAATTTAGTTAATGTTTCTTGCTGACGAAGCGCACGCAAGAGCTTCTGCAACTTGCCTTGTCGGCAAATCTGCAGCCATTCCAAAAAGCTGCATTGGAGCTGTGGGTTGGCTCCGGCACCAAAAATCTCCTCAATATCGTAATGCATGGGCCGGCAAAAATAAGCAAGCCAAACGAATCGGCTTGCTTGAGATACATACAATCAGTCTTTGGGCGCTGCGGCAGGTGCTTCTTCCCTGTTCTTACGGCCCTTTTCTTTGCGGGTTGCAGAAGAAATATTTTGGTGGCCATGCCCATCAGCTTCATTGGCATTGGCTTGATGACAAGCGGGCTTTTCGGCCGCCTGCTGGCATGAGGCTCCTTCCGCTTTACCTTTAGAACAACAAGCTTTTTTAACCGCAGGGGTTTCGGTACGAGGAGCGCGTCCTTCTTGCTGTGCATACAAACCAAGGCTCATACCCAAAAAGCAAACGCAGGCAATAATGCTTTTCATAGAATCATTTATTTAGTAATTCAAATATACACAATCAAAGAACATGCCGAAATAGAAAAACAATTTTGCCATATTTACGTACAACAAACAAACAGATATTATTTAAAAGAAAATATATGCGATTCTTTCTTTTTCTTTTTGTCTCCTGTCTTTTGATTTTGCCACCGAAATTGCAAGCCCAAGAAAAAACACCTAAGGTGGACACCTTGCACATTGAAACATCGGCTGTTTGCGGCATGTGTAAAGATCGGCTGGAAAGCGAGCTTGGCTATGTAAAAGGAGTAAAGTCGGTAGCATTGGATTTAGGCACCAAGCGATTAACTATAGTATATCGAGCCCGTAAGGTGAGCGAAGAGGCCTTGCGGCAAAAAGTAGCAGATACAGGTTACCGTGCGGACCACCTTCCGGCCAATCCGGAAGCGTTTATGGCACTTCCCGCCTGTTGTCAGGCCGAAGGCTGCTCTCACTAAGGTGTTATTTTCCATTTTTCAGACCGGAGCCACCTGTTGGAAGACGGCGCAGGGATGGCGTGAAAAGCCCGCAAGCAGGCAAAGCTTAGGGCTACGGCAATGAGGAGGCGACCCTAGGAGCCCCCGGAATGCCTGAAGCCCTGCTTTGGCGGCAGAGGACTTGCAACAACAGCCCGGTTGCGCCCCCAAAAACAATTCATCCTTTTCTTTCTGTGGCCAAGGTTTGCTCCCAGCGCCAGGCATCGCGCATGGCATCTTCCATGCTGTGTTTGGGTTTCCAACCTAGCGTGCTCATTATTTTGGCGGGGTCTGCCCAAATTTTTTCTACGTCGCCGGAGCGCCTGGGGGCAAAACGGTAGGGAAGCTTAACTCCGGTGGCGCGCTCAAAGGCACTTATGGCCTCTAATACGCTCATTCCCTTACCTGTACCCACATTAAACACAGATAAAGGCTCGGAGCTTTGGCTAAGGTATTCGAGGGCAGCCACGTGGGCATCGGCTAGGTCGCAGACATGGATGTAGTCGCGGATGCAGGTGCCATCGGGTGTATCGTAGTCGTTGCCAAAGACTTTGAGCTCTTGGCGAAGGCCAATGGCTGTTTGGGTTATAAAAGGCACCAGGTTGTTGGGGACACCTTTGGCCAATTCGCCGATTCGTCCCCCGGGTTGTGCTCCAATCGGGTTAAAGTAGCGCAAGAGGCACACTTTTAAACCATTATTGGCACCCACTGCATCTTTAAGCATTTGCTCCCCCATGCGTTTGGTCCATCCATAGGGCGACTCTGCCTCTTGCAGGGGAGCGAGTTCGTTTACCGGAAGCTGCTTGGGTGTACCGTATACCGTGCAGGAAGAGGAGAATACCAGGTTTGGGATTTGGTATTCCTGCATGGCACGCTGTACTTCGAGCAGGCTCACCAAGTTGTTGTGGTAATATTGAAGGGGCTGTGCTACGGATTCGCCCACGGCTTTGAGGGCGGCAAAGTGAATGATTCCATCGACCTTCCCCCATTGCTTCACCACGGCATCCAAGGCTCCCCAAGTGCTTACGTCGGTTTCAAAAACGGGGAAACTCGATTGGGCAAGCTCCATGACCCGCTGAGGAATAAAACGCTCTGCATTGGAGAAATTATCGACACAGGCGACCTCATGTCCCTGTTCGATAAGGGCGAGCAAGGTATGGGAACCGATAAATCCGGCACCTCCGGTAACTAAAATCCGCATGGGCTTTTGATGCAAAGATAAGCAGCTTGACTTAGGGTGCATTAAGGGCCTGTATAGCTTCAAGCGTCTTCGTGTAAAAACAAGTTGGGGCCTTTTCGTCCCATATCCACAGAGGAAGCACGCAGCACACTACCTTCTCCAAACCTTTGATTTACCGAATCCATGGCCTGTATGAGTCGAATCTTGGACTGGGTATCTTCGAACAAGTGGAGCTGAGGTGCGCCATAAATGAGGTCAGCAAAACGAATGCCAATAAGGCGCACGCGGAGTCGGCGGTCGTAGAGTCTAGAAAATAGAGCGGTGGTATGTGGGATGAGTTGATGATCGAATGCGCTGTAAGGAATTTTTTGCTGCATGCTGCGGGTATCGAAGTCGGCATAACGAATGCGCAGTCCGATGGATGCGGTGAGTCTTCGACGCTTTCTTAGTCGAAAAGCCAGCTTTTCGGTAAGGGCTATGACCATACGTTTGAGCCAAAGCGGGTCGGTTTGGTCATGTTCAAAAGTGAGCTCGGTGCTGAGGGATTTTTGTTCGCGGTAGGGCATTACCGGACTAAGGTCTTGCGCATTGGCTTTTTCCCAAAGGCTACGTCCGTGATTTCCGAGCACTTGCGCTAGTAGGTCGGGAGAAGTCTCCTGCAAGGTAGCTATGCGAACCACGCCCAGTTGACGGAGCAGCTGCACGGTTTTGGGGCCAGCCATGGGCAAGCGTTCTACAGGAAGCGGTGCCAAAAAAGGGCGTTCGGCTCCCTGAGGCACCTGATGCTGCCCGTTGGGCTTGGCTTCTCCGGTGGCCACCTTAGATACCGTTTTGCAATTGGCCAAGCCAAAGGAGAGAGGCAAATGGGTTTCGCTGATGATGCGCTGACGCAGTTCGGAGGCCCATCGGTAGCATCCGAAATAGCGATCCATGCCGGAGAGATCGGCATAAAACTCGTCAATAGAAGCCTTTTCAAAAGAAGGCACTTGGTCGGCAATAATGCCGGTAACTTCCTGAGAACATCGGGTATACAAGTCCATATCTCCATGGAGCACCAAGGCCTCCGGGCAAAGACGTTTTGCCAAAGCCATAGGCATGGCAGAGCGAACGCCAAAGCGCCGAGCTTCGTAACTGCAGGAGGCTACTACGGCACGGCCGGATGAGCCTCCAATGATAATGGGTCGGTTGTTCAATCGAGCATCGCGGCGACGTTCGGCCGACACAAAAAAGGCATCTAAATCCAGATGCAGGACGATGCGCTTGCTTTCTGCCATTTTTTTCGTCTAGTTTTCGTCATTAATTTACGCATTTTTGTATATTTGAAAACAAATCACCGGAGATATGTCAAAAAAAATGGAGCATGGCGAAGGAATTGCGCATTTTTCGACCAACCTAAAATTTTTGCGCAAGCGCAAGGGTCGTTCTCAGGAGGATGTAGCTGGCTTGTTGGGCATTCGTCGCACCACCTACAGTGCATATGAGCTGGGCAAGTCGGAACCGAATTTAGAGACGCTGCTGAAGCTATCGGCTTGGTACCGCCTAAGCATAGACCATCTGTTGGCTACGGACCTGAGCAGCACCGGGGAATCTGTATTGTCGGAATGGGAACGCAGCTACGACACAGATTTAAAGGGTCGACATTTGCGCATATTGGCTACTACCATAGGAGAAGACAATGAAGACAATATTGAGGTGGTTCCATTAAAGGCGCGTGCAGGTTATACGGCAGGGCACGCCGACCCTGATTTCATTCGGGTTTTACCCACGTTTCGTTTGCCCTTTTTGAGTCGGGAAAAAAAATACCGCACCTTTCAAATTCAGGGAGATTCGATGCCGCCGGTGCCGGAAGGCGCTTGGGTAACGGGGGCTTTTGTGCAGGACTGGCATCAAATCAAAGATGGGCAACCATATTTGGTAGTGACCAAAGAGGAGGGCGTTGTGTTTAAATTACTGTACAATCGCATAAACAGTAATCAAAGTTTTTTACTGTGCTCTACCAACCCCCAATACAAGGCCTATGAGGTTGCAGTAAAAGATATGTTGGAGGTTTGGGAATTTGTACATTTTATTAGCGGAAGCTTGGAGAAAGAAATCCCCCAAGAGGAGCAGGTGGCTCAGGCAGTTAGGGAACTGCAGCGTGAGGTGGCAAATTTAAAATCAAGATTTTCAGGGGCATAAAGAAAAGGCCTCAACAAAAGTTGCACATTTAACATATAAGATTAGGAGGGTATTGGTTAAAAATTCCTAACTTTAACTTAATCTGAAACGAAGTTTTGGTTTTGTTTTCTCAGGGCAAAGAAATTGCTGTCCAATGGCAGCTATCCTTATTGAAGGGAAAATCGGCTATATTTCAGACAAAACATACATATTTAACACATCTTATGTTGCGTACACTTTACCCTAGACTAAAAGCATCGAATCGTTTACGCACCGGGGCATTTCTCGGCATAATGGCGGTATCAGGTGCTGTTTCTGCGCAGTATTGCATTCCGACTACCGATTGCAGCATTGGCGACCAAATTTCGCTTATGCAATTGTCCAATATTACCAATCCATCGGGTTGCGGTGTAGGCGGATACCAGGATTTTACATCACAGACCATCAACTTAAATGCCAACCAAGCGTATACCATGAACCTAAGCTTTGGGTTTAGTGATCAAGCGGTTGGGGTGTATGCCGATTTTAACAACGATTTTGACTTTGACGATCCCGGCGAGTTTTTGGCTGGGTTTCCACCCAACGGCACGTCCAACTTAAGTGGGTCCATTACGGTTCCTTCCACCGTACCCTCCGGAACTTACCGTATGAGGGTTCGTTGTGAGTATTTTGGGGCATTTTCTGCGGGTGGGGCATGCCTAGGATCTACGTTTACTTATGGGGAAACGGAAGACTATACCATTAGCGTGTCCAACAACCCCTGTACCTCTCCACCAACAGCAGGCACTGCAAACGGTCCTTCCCTAGCCTGTGCCAATACCAATTTTACAGTCAATGTACAGGGAAATACCTCTGGAAATGGCCAAACCTACCAATGGCAATCCTCTCCTAACGGTACCGCTTGGAACGATATCGTAGGCCAAACCTCCCTTAATTTGACCACCAGCTTGACTGCTGCTACCCATTACCGCTGTGTGGTTACTTGTTCCGGGCAAAGCGATACCACCAACGGCCATTTTGTGGGTCTGACTCCCAGCAATATTTGTACTATCTGCCAAACCTCTACCGCAACCAGCTCAGCCTACGGGTATATCCAAAGCTTTAACTTTAATGGGGTTATTTTCAACAGCCAAATTGGATGCCAACAATACACCAACAATACAGGTACACCAATTAATATTATTCGAGGCCAATCGGCGAACATAATTGTTAATGTGCAGGGTTGCTCCGGAGGCAATTTTGGTCATCAGACCAAAGTATTTGTTGACCTCAACGCCAATGGTCAATTTGACCTTCCAACCGAAGAGTTTTTATTGACCCCACCCAATCCAACCGGCTATGGGTTGTATACCGGCACCGTTAGTATTCCCACTACAGCGGTTGTAGGCCCTACCATGATGCGCGTGGTAACTGTTGAGACCACTAGCCCAGCTGCCGTTACTCCATGTGGTTCTTATACCTGGGGGGAAACCGAAGACTATATCCTTAATATTTTGCCTTTACCCGCCAACGATGCCGGTGTGGAAACCTTTATATCGCCTTCACAAGGAGCTTGCCAAATTAGCCCCGCCGTTATTGTCCGCGTTCAAAACTTGGGCACCACCACCCTGAACTCCGTGGATGTTTCCTTATCTATAAATGGGGGCCCGGCAGCAGTGACCAACTGGACAGGAGCCATAGGAGCAGGAGGAATAGGAAACGTAAACTTGGGGCAACATACCATAAACGACGGGGATGTGTTGAAAGTATGGACTTCCAACCCCAATGGAGTGCAAGACTCGGTTTCCTTTAACGATACATTGCAAACTACCATATATGCTGCCATGCAAGGTGCCTATACGGTGGGTGGAACCACCCCGGATTTTGCTACCGTAAGCGATGCCGCACAGGCCGTAATTTCAAGAGGAGCCTGTGCCGATGTATTCCTAAACATTCGCTCGGGAACCTATACAGAATCCATTGCATTGCTGCCCTACACCGGTGCCTCAAACTCAGCCAGGGTTCATTTTCAATCTGAAGCAGGACATCCGGATTCGGTGCGCATTGAATCTCCGGGAAGCAGCCTAAGCAATTATACCTTCTGGTTCAATGGTGGCGATTATTATGTGTTAGATCAAATTACTTTGGCACATACGGTTCCCAACTTTTCTATTCTTGCAGAATTCTCCGGAGAGGCAAGCTATAATATCATCCGCAACTCCAAACTGTTGGGTGACTCTGCCGCCTTTTCCGATGACTTCAACCGCATAGCCATTCGCAGCACCACCGACAAAGACCAGTCCAATCAACTTTTAAACAACGAAATCATCGGAGGTAGCCGGGCCATAAGTGTAGGTGGACCTAGCGACACAGACCCTGAAATGGGTTGGACCATTAGAGGAAACCACCTGCGCGGCTTCTATTTCTTAGGTATTGGTTCTTTTTACCAAATCAATCCCATAATAGAAGGAAACACCATCGAGGCCACCAGCAGCAATACCAACACCTTTCGCATGTATGTAAATACTGCCTATAACGGTGGAAGCGTTCGCTACAATAATATTTACGGAAACTCGGCCGGCTTTGGTATAAACATCGACAATGTTAAAGGAACCCAAAACAGTCCTTTTGTTGTTGCCAGTAACTTTGTATTTATGGGCGACTCCTCTACAGCTACCAATAATTTTGGTTTGTACGTACAAAACGGAAGCAATTTGGTGCATGTGTTGCACAACAGCCTAAGCGTGCATGGAGCAACCGCCAATACCGCTGCCATTAACGTGCAAAATGGGCCAAACGTAGACATCGTACTGCATAACAACAATGTAGCACACTATGGAGGGGGGCGTGCCTTAAGTATAGAGTCAGGATTTAGCGTGCTGCAATCAGATGCCAACAATTTCTATGCAGCCAACAACGATGCGGTGCGTTTTGCAGGAACAGGCTATGCCAATGCGGCCGCGCTCAACAGTGCAACAGGATTAGACGCCAATTCCATGACCGTTGACCCGATGTTCCTGACCGAAGACATGCATACGTGTATGGCTGATTTTGATAACAAAGGGATGGCCATGGGCGAAACTATGGATATTGATGGCGATACACGCAACGCAAACACTCCGGATATTGGAGCCGATGAGTTTATTCGCGAAGAAACTTTTAGCCTTGGCCCGGACACAACCATTTGCCCAGGCAATACGGTAGTTTTAGGAAACGAAAATATTGTGGACGGTACTTGGTTATGGAACCCAACCTTTGATACCACCGCACATATTTCTGTAAGTGCTGCAGGGGAATACAATGTAGTTGCCGTAACCTCTTGCGGAACAGCACAAGATACCCTTGAGATTTTCCATATACCGGCTCCAACTGCCAGCTTTGATACCACCGCTAGTTTCCTTACTTATGTATTTACCAATACTAGTGGAAACACCGGCTTGAATGGCATTAGTTATCATTGGGATTTTGGAGACGGAGACACCTCTGTATTGGAAAATCCGGTGCATATTTACAATCAGGCCGGTAGCTACACGGTAACCCTTACAGTAACCAATGCCTGTGGTACAAGCACTACCGCAACCATGACCCTCGATGTTATGCTTACCGGATTGGATGGACTTGACCAAAACAGTTGGAATGTCTATCCTAACCCCACGGAAGGACAAACACGCGTGGACGGCTACTCAGAATTACCCGCAAACCTTCAATTGAAGCTTACCGATTTATCCGGAAGAGTAGTTTGGGAAGCCAATGTTGGCCAGGTTAAGGGAGCCTTTAGCTACGCACTTAATGTTTCTGACCTGGCTGTAGGTAGCTATATTTTGCACATGCATTTAGGTGAGAAATTGGGCGCCAAAAAACTAATCAAACAATAACAATTACAAACCGTAGAGGAGAAGGGGGCCAGTGGCCCCCTTTTTTTATCCCATAAAAGCATATTGAAAATCCTTAAAGGCTACAAATTTTGTAGACAATTCCATTTTTGATAATTTTAGTAGCTATTTGATAGCCTTAGCTTAACACTAAAAAAGCTGAGCAATACACCTAAACACTAGTTATACTATGGTATTCAAACGTTACCCATGCAACCTCACTATGAAAGCAGTGTTGTTTGGCGCTTGTTTAATGGCAGGCCTGGAATCCAATGCCCAAACAACCATTCAAATTGGCAGCGGTGCTGTAAATATTGTGGGCACCGGACCTTCTCCTTTTGGAAGTGTGTACGAGGACGGGCGCAACCAATTTTTGATTCTAGGTTCAGAACTCAACACGGCAGGTATTACGCAAGGACAGTTGACGGACTTAGCATTTGATGTGATTTCACCGCCCTCACCAACCTATACCAACTTTACGGTAACTATTGGTACTACTACCCTAGGAAACATTTCGCCCTTCATACCACTTACCGGCGCACAAATATGCTATACAGGTGTATACAACCCAACTACGGGATGGAGCACCATCACCTTCCAAAACCCTTATCTATGGACAGGCAACGACAACTTAGTCGTTGAGGTATGTTTTGACAATGGGTCCTGGAGCTCCACCGGATCTGTGGTAGGAACCACCACAGGCTTTACTTCCAATGCATATGAATTTGATGACGGAGTAAACGGCTGCACCATGACAGGGGCTTTTGGGTCTTCAGGATTGGATCGCCCAAACATGCAAATGACTTGGAATACGAACATTTGTACAGCACCTCCCACGGCCGGAACAGCTACAGGTCCTGCAAACGTTTGTTCCGGAGCCAATTTTAGTGTCGGCATTAACGGCGGTACTTCAGGAATTGGGCAAAGCTATCAGTGGCAAGAATCTGCCAATAATTCCACCTGGAACGACATCACCGGGGCTATAAATGCCTCCTATAGCGGCTCGCAAACCCAAGCAAGTTATTACCGTTGTGTAGTAACCTGCACCGGACAAAACGATACCACCACTTCTCATTTTGTAGACCTTACCCCTTCGAATATTTGCAACCTTTGCGCCTCAGGTGCAAGCTTTGGTGGAGACACCTATTTGAACGGCTTAAGTTTAGGAAGCATCAATTTTGCAGATGCCACTTGCGCCAACTACACCAACAATACCAACCTCTCCACGGTGGTATTCCAAGGCGGCAACTACAGCGGTACCATAAACCATGGCGATTGCGATGGTGGATCAAGCTATGCAAGAGGGGTTTTGGCTTTTGCCGACTGGAACCGCGATGGAGACTTTTCTGACCCAGGCGAACAATTGCTATCCGTAGATTTGCCGGGAACCTCACTGGCCGGTGAGCCATTAAACTTCACCGTTCCTCAAAATGCTGTTCCCGGAACGACCGTATTGCGGATTATTGCCAGCGAAGATGGTACCAGTGGCACAAGTGCTTGCGGCAACTTTGGTTTTGGCGAAACCGAAGACTACACCTTAATTATAGCTTCGCCTCCAGCCAATGATGCAGGGGTTACCGCCTTGGCCCAGCCAAGCATCCCTGCTTGTGCATTAAACGACACCATAATAATTGACATTGAAAACCTTGGCACATTACCCCTTACTTCTGCCGATGTAAGTCTGCAAATTAATGGAGGCACACCCATAACTTCTACCTTTAGCGGAACCATCGCCTCCGGGGCAACAGGTACACACCAAGCAGCCATTACTCCCCTCAACGACGGCGACGTAATTAAGGTTTGGACTTCCAATCCCAACGGGGTGGCCGATTCTTTGGCCATGAACGATACCTTAGAATTAACCGTATACACTTCTTTGTCAGGCGTGTATACTATAAGTGGAACAAACCCCGATTACCCGGATTTGGATTCCGCACTTACCGACCTTGCCTTGCGCGGCGTATGCGGCAACGTTACCTTTAACGTGCGCGCCGGAAGCTACAACAGCAACCACGTGTTGAACGACTTCCAAAAAAATGCGCCTACCGATCGGGTAATTATTCAGTCTGAGGATTTGGAAGCAGATTCAGTAGAATTCTTCTATGCCCCTTTGAGCGCCGCCGACAACTACGTTTTCAAAATTCAAGGCGACAACTATACCGTACATGCCCTTAGCCTACGCACCGAAGGCACCAGCTTCAGCGTAGTTGTAGACGGAGTAGATGCCAATGACCTTGAATTTACACACAACCAAGTAATTGCAGATACTACGGCTACCAATTTCAACTTTGCCCGTACCGCCCTTCGATTTAATGGTACCCGAGTAGGTGATAACGTGCATATTGCACACAACCACATCGATGGAGGGTCTATTGGTATCGCTACCTTCCCCTCCTCCGCGCAAAACGTAACCACCGGAACCATCATTGAGCACAACACCATAGAACGCTACGGCAACTTTGGTATTGCGGCTATTTATGAAAACGGAGCTACTATTCGAAACAACATGCTCAGCACCCAAAGTACCATACTTACCGTTGGCATTACCATGGAAATATCCGAAGGCAATGGCCTTATGGAAAACAACCATGTACACTTTGTAAACGATGGATACGGCTTGCAAATGACCGATGTAGATGCAGGTATTGGCA
Organism: Flavobacteriales bacterium; assembly: GCA_018401695.1. Classification (GTDB taxonomy): domain Bacteria; phylum Bacteroidota; class Bacteroidia; order CAIKAF01; family CAIKAF01; genus CAIKAF01. The sequence continues at coordinate 369,937 of JAGYKD010000001.1, forward strand.
ACAATATGCGTATCATCAACAACTTTGTAACCGGTGGTGATGGAAACAGCAGCCCCGAAGCTCGAGGCATTAATATTTCCGGAACTTCCAATAACCTAGATGTTGTAAACAACTCCGTGCACATTATCAATGGAGTTGCTGCCAGCCGAGGTATTTATGCCGCAGATGACAATATTTTCCAATACCATATTGTAAACAACAACATTGCCATGGATGGCCCAGGCATTCCTTTGTATGTTGCCGATGGTGGCGGAGCCTTGCTCATCGATTACAACAACTTGTATCAAAGCGACTCTACCGAAGTGGCCGAATTTGGCAGCACTACCTACAGCAGCCTAGCCGATTTGCAAAATGCAGGACTTGGCCTGAACTCCGCGTTTGTTGATCCCGGATTTAATCTGAACGACTTGCACACCTGCGAGCCGGGACTAAATATGGCCGGACTTTCCTTGCCTTTTATTACCGCAGATTTTGACGGCGACAGCCGCAGCAGCATGCCAGACATTGGTGCCGATGAGTTCTTCCTCGCTGCAGACATCAACCTGGGTGCAGACATCAACAAATGTCCCGGAACATCCGTAACGCTTGACCCCGGTTTCTACAATGGAGCTACCTATTTCTGGAGCACCTTCGATACTACGGCCAGCATTTCGGTTACCACACCCGACGAGTATGTAGTTCAGGTGGTAGGCAATTGCGCCTCTTCCGAAGACACCATTCAGGTAACAGACATTCCTGCACCGGTGGCTTCCTTTACCGAAACCACCAGCTTCCTAACGGTAATCTTTAGCAACACCAGCCAGGGCGGCAACAGCAACCTCTGGGACTTTGGCGACGGCAACACCTCTACGCAAATGAGCCCCACCCATGTATACGCTGCCGAAGGACAGTACACCGTGCAGCTTACCGTAACCGACAGCTGTGGAAGCACTTCTACCTTCGACTTAACGGTAAATCCGGACGACCCCAATACGGGAATTGCATCTATCGAAGGTTTGCAAATCACGGCCTTCCCCAATCCAAGCAACGACTGGGTAACCCTTGAATTGAACTCAGATCAGCTCCAAGAGCTGCACATGAGCCTCAAGGACCTCTCCGGCCGCGAGCTGTGGACCAAAACTACAGGCCAGGTACAAGGCAAGGTGAGCCAGCAAATCCCAATGGGACAGCTAGCTACCGGAACCTATGTATTGGAAGTACGCTTAGGCGAAAACTCCGCTTCCATGAAGCTGATGAAGCACTAAGCATCATAAACACCTGGAAAAAAGCTCCGCCTCGGCGGGGCTTTTTTTTTGCCTTGGGGGCAATCTTTTTGGAAAATACGTTTTGAATGGGAAAGGTTAGAGACGCAAAATTTTGCGTCTCTTCTAGAAATTACAAATCACAGGCAAAAAAGATGTTCTTCTATTTTTTTACCGAGACGCAAAATTTTGCGTCTCTATTTCAATAAACCCCAAAGCATGGCCCCCCGGCCGGGCAAAGGGCCGGCCGCAGGCTTAGGCTACGGGTGGCGAGGCTGAGGATGCGTAGCTTTGCGGAGCAACCGGAAGCCCGCCAACCGAGCCTAAGCCAAGGCCGACCGGAGCCGGGGCCGGCTAGAATACGGAATTGCTTATCGGAGCCGGGGCCCGCCTTCCATGCCTTGGCACAGGCCGGAAATATCCCTAACTTCGCAGCTTAAGCAATAGGCACAATAGTTTTATGTGGGCAAAAGATATTCTGGAAACCATTGGTAACACCCCTTTGGTTCAATTAAATAAAGTAGTAGAAGGCGTTCCGGCCACGGTGTTGGCCAAGGTAGAAACCTTTAATCCGGGCAACTCCATTAAAGACCGCATGGCCCTGAAAATGATTGAGGACGCCGAAGCCAACGGCAGGCTAAAACCGGGCGGAACCATTATTGAGGGAACCTCGGGCAATACCGGCATGGGTTTGGCTATTGCAGCTATCATTAAAGGATACCGCTGCATTTTTACCACCACCGACAAACAGTCGCAGGAAAAAATTGATGCGCTTCGGGCGCTGGGTGCCGAAGTGATTGTGTGCCCAACCAACGTAGATCCGGAAGACCCTCGGTCTTACTATTCGGTGTCCTCTCGTTTGGAAAAAGAAGTTCCTAACTCTTGGAAACCAAACCAGTACGATAACTTAAGCAACAGTCAAGCGCATTACCAATCCACCGGCCCCGAAATTTGGGAGCAAAGCGAAGGAAAAATCACCCATTTGGTGGTGGGCGTTGGCACGGGTGGCACCATTTCGGGCACCGCCAAATACCTTAAAGAGAAAAACCCAAACATTAAAGTTTGGGGTGTTGACTCTTACGGCTCCATTTTCAAAAAATACCATGAAACCGGCATTTTCGATAAGGAGGAGATATATCCCTACATTACCGAGGGCATTGGGGAGGATTTTTTGCCAAAGAACGTAGACTTTACCCTGATTGACCATTTTGAAAAGGTCACGGATCGGGATGCTGCCATTTGGACCCGTGAAATTGCGCGCAAAGACGGCATATTTGTGGGCAACTCAGCCGGCGCTGCCTTAGGAGCCATCCATCAACTCAAAAAAGAGCTCAAACCGGAAGACGTTGTTGTGGTTATTTTTCACGACCATGGCATTCGCTATTTGGGTAAAATGTTCAACGATGCCTGGATGCGCGACCGCGGCTTTTTGGACCGAAAACAAACGACCTTACGGGAGCTTATTTTGAATAAAACCATTCAAAAAGCCATATCGGTGGAAGCCGGCACCAGCGCTTCAGAGGTGTTTAATCTGCTCAGCGAAAATGGCTTGTCTCAAGTACCGGTGATGGAAGGAAGTCGGCAGGTCGGTTCCATTACCGACAGCTTGCTGTATGCCGCATTGGTAAAAGACCCAAGCCTTTGCGACAAACCGGTCAGCACCATAATGGGCCAGCCATTCCCTTTTATGGAAGAAGACGATGAAATCCAGGAAGTCGCCGCCAAAATAAACCGTGAAACCCATGCCGTGTTGGTAAAAGATGCCATGGGCACCACCTATATTATGACCCGTACCGATATTCTGAATGCTTTGATTTAATGGCTTGGGTGAGCGACCAAATGGGCTTTGAGCTGGAGGTTTCTTCTCCTCCAAAGCGTATCGTGTCCTTGGTACCCTCCCAAACCGAGCTTTTGGCCTATTTAGGCTTAGAAAAACAGGTGGTGGGCATTACCCGTTTTTGCATAGAACCGGAGTCCTGGTTCAAGCAAAAAGCCAGGATTGGAGGAACCAAAGACCTGCAAATTGAAAAAATATTGGCACTTGCCCCGGATTTAGTCCTAGGAAATAAAGAGGAAAACGAGAAAGCTGCCATTGAGGCATTAAAAAAGGAAGTGCCCGTTTGGCTCAGCGATGTGCACGACTTGGACTCGGCCCTTAGCATGATTGGACACGTGTCTAAGATATGTGGCAAAGAGGAAGAAGGCTTGGTTTTACAAAAGGCAATCCAAACAGCCTTTGCCAAGTTGAAACCGCTAAGCCGGCCCAAAAAAGTAGCCTATTTTATTTGGCGCAAGCCTTGGATGTTGGTAGGAAGCAACACCTTTATTGATGCCATGCTTCAGGGCTTAGGCTTTGAAAATGTAGGGAGGCAATTTTCGGGGCGCTACCCCAGCCTTTCGGACGCCCAACTAAGCGCCTTGGATGCCGACTGGTATTTATTGTCTTCGGAACCTTACCCCTTTGGCACAAAACACCAAGAGGAGCTGGAAGCTTTGGTGCAGCCGGGAGGAAAAAGTTGGCTGGTAGACGGTGCTTTGTTTAGTTGGTATGGCAGTCGGTTGTTGCAAAGTCCCGGCTATTTTTCGCGTCTATTGGCCCAAATAGAGCAAGCTGAGGCATGAATTTTGTATCTATCTTTATGCTATGAGGGTTGTATTGCTTGTGGGCGTGTTAAGCATTTGGATGAGCTGTAAGGTGAGTTTGTCGGGCATTGCCATACCCGAGGAGGCAAAAACAGTATCGGTGGAGAACTTTGGAAATACTGCCGCCCTTACCAATCCTTCCTTTCCGCAACAAATCACCGAAGATTTGCGAACGCGTTTCATTAGTCAGACCAGGCTTCTATTGGTGCAAGGGGGTGGTGATTTGCAATTTAAAGGCACCATTAGCAGCTATGCCACCAGTCCGGTGGCGGTTTCGGGCAGCGAAACGGCAGCATTGACCCGTCTCACGGTGGGGATTCAAGTAGATTATATCAATACCCTTCAGCCGGAAAAAAGCTTTAAAAAGGGCTTTTCGCGCTTTGCAGATTTTGAAGCCAGCCAAGCCTTATCGAGTGTTGAGAATGCTTTATTGCAAGAAATTTCGGAGCAATTGATTCAAGACGTATTTAACGAGGCGTTTTTAGATTGGTAAATTACGCCCTTAAGCTCACGCCGAGTGCTTCCTGGAGTGCTGTCAACAGGCGGTCGGTTGCCTTTTCGGTTTCCTCGTCGCGAAGGGTACGTTGGGCATCTCTAAACACCAATCCTATGGCCATAGAAACAAAACCTTCGGGAAGGCCTTTTCCTTGATACACATCAAAGAGCTGCCAAGATTCCAGTTGCTTTCCACCATGCTTTTTGATTACTGCTTCCATTTTTTCGAAGGGCATATCTTGTGGCACCAAAAGGGCCAAATCTCTTCGCATGGCCGGAAACTTGGGCAGAGGTTTGAGCTTGGCTTTGGCGTGTGGGGCCAAACTTTTTAGCAACTGCCAACGTATTTCGGCATAATAAACCATTTGCTTAATTCCACACATTTTAGTCAAATCTGGACTAACCCAACCCATTGAAGCAAGCAGCTTACCGTCTTTACGGGTGCGCACCGCCAAGCCATGTCCGGGCCAAGGAAGGACATCGGTAGTTTCCCACGTAATATCTTGAATACCTGCCAGGTCCAGCAAGCTTTGCACCCAACCTTTCATTTCATAGATATCGGCAGAAAAGCTTCCTTTTAACCAATGCTCTGGGCCGGACTCTCCGGAAGCAACCAGAGCAAGGTGTTCTTCTTCCTGAAAGTGGTCGGTTTGGCGGCTCAAATAACTTCTGCCAAACTCAAACAAACGCAGGTTGAGGTTGCGGTGATGTACATTTCGAGCCACCGATTGCAGCATGCCGGGTAATAGGCCGGGGCGCATAACAGCCAGCTCTCTGCTTAAAGGATTTTTAAGCGTAACCAAAAATTTGGCTTGGTCGGGGTAAGCCGCTTCTGCCAAGTCTTGGGGCAACATGGACAAATGCACCGCCTCAGAAAAGCCTCGCGCGGAAAGCCAAGCTGTGGTTTTTTCTTTTAAGCGATCCCGCTCAGAAACCATGCTTCTATTGATGCGTATGTCCAAATGTCCTTCCAAGGGGATACGGTCAAAGCCGTAAATTCTAAGAATCTCCTCGGCAACATCGGCGGGTCGGTGCACGTCGGGACGGAAACCGGGCACCTTAAGACGCCAAGAGCTATGCCGTTCCATTTCACCTTCAAAGCCTAGCAAACGCAAAATTTCGGAGGCTTCGGTATTGGGTATTTCTACACCTGCCAGGCGATGCAAATAAGGCATTTCAAAAGGCACAAACTTAGGAGCCGGCATGCCTTTGGTGCTTTGGTCCAGCTCATCACCCTCGGGTTCGCCCTGCAAAATTTCCATAATCATGCGGGCTGCTATGCGCAGTGCTAAAGGAGTTATTGCAGGGTCGCAGCCCCTTTCGAATCGGAAGGAAGCATCGGTATGCAAGCCATGCCGCTTGGCCGTCTTTCGGATACTGGCCGGGTTGAACCAAGCAGATTCAATAAAAACACGGGTGGTTTGCTCAGAGACCCCGCTGTGTTTTCCACCAAAAACCCCTGCAAGACACATGGCCTTTTGGGCATCGGCAATTACCAAATCTTCCTCGCTCAATGCGCGGTCTAGGTCGTCTAGGGTGCGTAAATGTTCGCCCTTTTTTGCTTTCCTTACCACAATTTTACCCCCCTCAATCTTATCGGCATCAAAGGCATGCAAGGGATGACCCAACAAGAACATAAGGTAATTGGTAACGTCTACCACCGCATTTTGAGGTTTAAGACCAATGGCTTTTAAACGCTGAGCCAACCATTTTGGGGAGGGCCCCATGCGCAAACCGGTCAAGGTAATGCCGGTGTACCGTCCGCAATCTTGTTCGGCAACAATTTCAAAGCCAATTCCGGTGCCGGTGCCGGTTAAGGGATGAAAAGCGCGTGGGAAATCCGGCATTTCATAGCTTTTTCCTTGAGTAAAGGCCTTGGCAACAATGTCTCTACAAGCCCCTAAATGCGAAGCCCCATCAGGGCGGTTCGGGGTTATATTAACGGTGAGAATGTAATCTGTTTCCAACGAGAAATATTGGGCCGCAGGACTTCCGGGAGCAAGGTCTGTATCCAATACCATAATACCGTCATGACTGCTTCCCAGACCAAGCTCGTCTTCGGCACAAATCATTCCTAGGGATACTTCTCCCCTGATTTTGCTCTTTTTAATGGCAAGGGGATCGCCCTGACTAGGATACAGGGTAGCACCGGGCAAGGCAACTACCACGGTTTGGCCTTTGGCCACGTTTGGAGCTCCACACACAATTTGCCGAGGGGCTTCCTCGCCGACATCTACCGCACAAAGTTTTAGTTTGTCTGCATTGGGATGCGGAATTGCCTCCAATACCCTCCCCAGAACCACCTGCTGCAAACCACCTGGAATTAAATCAAATGGCTCTATTTCTTCTACTTCCAAACCGGAAGAAGTAAGGTAATCGGCAATTTCTTCCGGACTCAAATGAGACCTTAACAGTTCGTTTATCCAAGATACTGAAATCTTCATGCGTACAATTGCTACAACTAAGCCACAAAGGTAACCATAAGAATAAACCAGCAGAGCCCTCTGTGGATGGAAGGGGCATTCGGAATCCAAACAGCAGGCAACATAGGTAGTGGCTTAAAATTCGATGGCAGGAATCTAAAACAGCCTCCGAAGCATATATCTTTGCAGCATGTTGTGCGGTAATGATATAGCTAAAGCCAAAGCCTTATTGGAGGCCGGAGATGTAGTAGCAGTACCCACAGAAACGGTATATGGATTGGCCGCCAATGCTCTTAACCCTAAAGCAATAAGCAAAATTTTTAGCGTAAAAGGCCGGCCGGATTTTGACCCCTTAATCGTGCACGCTGCTACAAAAGAAGCCGCCTTTGCCTGGGCAAAGGACATTCCCGACGAAGCCTTGGCCTTAGCCGAAGCCTTTTGGCCCGGCCCTTTGACTTTGGTATTGCCCAAAATAAAAGCCATTCCGGCAGAAGTCACCTCTGGCTTGGAGACCGTAGGGCTTCGAGTGCCCAACCATACGATACTGAAACGTTTGCTTGAAACCCTTGACTTCCCCTTGGCCGCGCCGTCGGCCAACCCCTTTGGCTATATTAGCCCAACCACAGCCGAACATGTGGCCGACCAATTGAGAGATCGCATTCCTTACATTTTAGATGGAGGCAGCTGCACCATAGGTTTAGAGTCTACAATTGTAGGTTTTGTATCCGGGAGTGCAGTAATTCTGCGCCCCGGACACATAAAAAAAGAGGATATTGGGCAAGTGCTTGGCTACATACCGGAACGCAGCGAGAGTCCCGGGGAAAGGCCGGCGGCTCCCGGCATGTTGAGCAGTCATTATTCCCCAAAAACACCTATGGAATGGATGGAGGGAAAACACTTACCCAAAAGGAAGGAAGGAGCCTTGTATTTTTCGAACCGCCCCCAAGGAATGTATGGTTCCTATGAAATTTTGAGCGAACAAGGTAGCTTAATGGAGGCTGCACGAAGGCTGTATGGCTGCCTAAGAAACCTGGATAAACTAGGTCTACAGAAAATATGGGTGGAAATTATTCCAGAAGGTATAGGAAATGCAGAGGCACTCAAAGACCGGTTGAACAGAGCAGTAGGCAAGGCACCCTTCACCCCTTAGAACCGGAACTAAGCGAACAACTCAACAATTGTCCATCGCTGGCAAAACCCAAGCCTTGGAGCAAGTCTTGCCAACCACCTGTATAGGCATTTGGGTCGGTAGATACTTTTATCACTTTAAGCGTTTTAAAGCAAAAATATAAGATTTCACGAAACGCTTCTTCCCAGGCCGGAGCTACAAAAGGTTCTTGGTAAACAAGCACATTAAGCGTACAACGGCCCTGCTTAAAATCGCCTTCCAAGGCCAACACGCCCTGAACGCTTCGGGTTTCGTTGTCAATGGCCATCCAATACACCCCTTGCCCTTCGTGGTAGGCGCGCATAAGTTGGTGAATCAGTTGTCGAAAGCTCTTTTCTTCTTTGGCGCGGTTGAGAAAAACGGCCTGATCGTTTTGCCAAAACTGCGCATCCATAATGGCCGGCTGCCTTAGTAAAAAGGCTTGGGTTTGAACCCTTGGAAAATATGGAAATGGGGGCTCATACATAAGCCATTTCCTTATGGGTTTTTTGCCTTATCGAGGGAACACTCAAAGAAAAATTGACACTACCTTTCCTAAATACAAAAAAGGAATTCCAAAATTTGTAAACGAGGGCTTCTAAAAAAATCATGCCGGTGTTCGAAAGGGAATAGTGCTTATTTTTCAATGTATGAAATTAGTAAACTAAAAACCAAATCAAAAGCCTAGATTGTCAATAAATTGTTGTGCATTTCTGCTTTTTGGCTCATACACTATCCCTAATAGGTAATTTCTAGAAATAAGCCTAAGCCAATAAGCTTTGTATCTTCGAAAAAAAAAGCCATGAACTTCAATAATCTCCTTTTAGAAAAAAGTGAAGGCATAGCCCTGCTTACCATTTCTCGCCCGGAAAAACTAAATGCCCTGAACAAACAAACCATTGAAGAGCTGAGTGCGGCTTTGGACATGTTAAGAGAAGACCCTTCTGTGCGCCTTTTGGTAATAACGGGCAGTGGCGAAAAAGCCTTTGTAGCCGGAGCTGATATTTCAGAATTTGCCGATTTTAATCCATCGCAAGGCAAAGCACTCGCTGCCGAAGGCCAACAAAAGCTTTTTGACAAGGTAGCGCGCTTTTCTAAACCCGTAATTGCAGCTATCAATGGCTTTGCCTTGGGAGGAGGTCTTGAACTGGCCATGGCCGCACATGTGAGGGTAGCCTCGGAAAATGCGAAAATGGGATTGCCGGAGCTAAGTTTGGGACTCATTCCCGGCTATGGGGGCACCCAACGCCTGGCCGAGCTCATTGGCAAAGGACGGGCCTTTGAATGGCTGTTTTCTGCAGGCATGTGGTCGGCCCAAGATGCTCTTTCCTATGGTTTGGTAAATCATGTGGTTCCTCAAAATGAGCTCATAGATACCGCCAGGTCTTTGGCTAAAAAGTTTATGAAAAACTCCTCCATGGCCATGTCCGCTACCATCCAAGCTGTGAATGCCGGTTACGAAGATGGTGTAAATGGGTATACCATCGAAGTAAACTTATTTGGCCAACTGTTTGGCACACCGGAATTCAAGGAGGGCACAGAAGCTTTTTTGCAAAAACGAAAACCCGATTTCAATCGCTAAGCGCGCCGGGATTCTACTTTTTGAAGCACCTCTTGGTAAGCGGCGAAGTAAGCCTCCACCCCTCTTGTTAGGGCAAAGTACGCTTCGGCACCCGCACGCAAATGATGCATTTGGGTGCCCAAAAGTGCCAGGGCCTGGTCTATAGCTTTAGCATAGGACTCATCGCTCAATTGGTCCACCAGGATACCGCTTTTAAAATGCTCAACTATATAATCCGAGTCCCCTACTCCACGATTGCAAATAACCGGCACATTCATGGCCATTAGCTCTCCTTGTTTGGTTGGACTGCTGGCTTGTTTACTGTAGGCGGCTTTTATAAAAAACAGCGCAAAATCTGCCAAAGAAATCACAGAAGGGAGGTCTTGCCGACTGAACCCCTGCACCCGGATGCTATCCGAAGGAATCCCAAGCTCCTTTGCCCTTTTCCATAATCCACTGGCATCGTCACGGGTTGCTACCAACCATACCGCATCCGGCTCCTGTTTTAGCCATTGGGCAAAAAAAGCCACCATTTCGTCCACCAAATACCAGGTACCGAGAGACCCTACATAAATAATTACCGTTCCGGCTTTTACCAAACGCAATTCTTTGCGCCACATTTCTGCTTTTTCTCTTGAAACCGCTTCGGGATCGAAATGCGCTAAGTCGGTGCAGCAAGGTATTACGCTGCATGTCCAATTGCTTTTGTTGGTGAGGTAAGGGAAAGCCTCCATTATTTCCTTTCCCTTGTGGGTAAGGCTAATGACTCTGTCGGCAGCCAAAAGCAATTCCTTTTCGCGGCGCTTAAAATGGGTATAAATGGCTTTGTATAAAGGATTTTTTAGGTTCCAAACCCCTCCATCTACCCGCTCATCCGGAAAAAAACCACGCATGTCGAACAAAAACCCCGTGCCATGAGATTTTTTCCAGCGCAGGCCCTCCTCGGCAGTGATATAGCTTCTGCAATGCAAGATATGGAAGGGCTTATCTCGATAAAGTGCCCGCAGTTTTTGCTTTAATTTCCACCCATCGTATAAAGTAGACAGTACAGGAGGCGACTTATGGTATACCAAAGGATGCCATTCTATACTCTGGGTTGTGCAAAAAGCCTGAATACGCGCTCCATCTTTGGTCATTCGGTCGGGCTTTTCGAAAGAGACCAAGCGCATAGAAACTCCCCTCTCCACAAGTCCTTTTAGATAAGGCAACACTTGAGACTCCCCTAAGGGGTCCGTCATACCATCGTAAGACAAAAAAACAGCTTCAGTGGGATGTGAATTGTTGGGCATGCCAAAGATTTAATTGCAACAGCAGCCACACCTGCTGATAATGAATTTGAGAACCACGTTTAAAAAAGGGTTGTACCAGGTTTAAGGCCGCTTGCTTGTCTACCAAGCCATGACTATACGCCGACTCAGAAAGCACCATATCCCCCACGAGTTCTTTAAGCCCTCCCCTAAGCCAATGGTTAAGAGGGATAGAAAAGCCCCATTTGGGCCGCTCAAAAAGTTCCCTGGGCAGGTGGCGGTACAATACCTCCTTAAGCAAATATTTATCCACTCCATCCCTGCGCTTTAGCTTTGAATCTAAGGCAGCGGCAAACTCCACGATGCGGAAGTCCAGCAAAGGAACCCGGGCTTCTAAGCTATGCTGCATGGAAGCGCGGTCCATTTTTACCAACAAATCGTCGGGCAAATAGGCTTCCTGGTCAAACATAGCCTGACGCGTTGCCGGATCGGCAGAGCTAAGCCAAGCAGGAGGCTGCCAAGTGCTTACTCGATCAGAAGGCAGGCTTCCTGTGAGGCGAGCTACTTCCGAAGCTAGAAAAAAGTATTGTTCTTGACCAAACAAGTGCGCTTGAGGACTTATTCCTTGGGCAGGCATACGGAGCAGACGCCCTATCCTACGGTAACGGTCAGGCCCCGTAGCAAAAATCTTAGAGGCCAAGCCACGGGCAAGCCCCCAAGACCAAGGGAACTGCTGCAAGCGTTCCGCCCAGCGATAGGCACCATAGCCATGGAAAAGCTCATCGCCGCCATCCCCGGTAAGCACCATAGTAACATGCTTGCGGGCAAGCTCAGAAACCACCAAAGAAGGAACCGCGGATGCATCGCCATAAGGTTCGTCGTAAATTTGGGGCAGGCGCTCCACCCAATGGAAGCAATCCTTAGCTTGAATTCTAAAGGTGGTATGGTTGGTGTTTAGGGCCTTGGCCACTTGCTCGGCATAGGGCGACTCATCGTGCGAGTCGGTATCCATGGCAATGGAAAAGGTACGCAAACCCGGCCCATAATGTTTACTAGCCAAGGCAGTAACCAAACTTGAATCCACTCCTCCGCTCAAAAAGGTTCCAAAAGGGACGTCCGATACCAGGCGCTGGCCCACCGCGTCTTGCAAAAGCGCATCCAGCGTATCTATGGCTTCGGGCGCTTTACTTAAGCCGGGGCCTGCAAAAGCTGTTTCTACGCTCCACCAAGGCGCTATGTGCACTGAGCCACCGGCACTACGGGCGAGGCAATGGCCGGGCGCTAACTTGTGCACACCCTTCCAAATAGAATCTGGACCGGGAATATAACCTAAGTGTAAATAGGCGTTGAGTGCCCCTCCATATACTTCGTCCTCAGGCAAACGCAAGGCCTTGAGCTCTGAAGCACAAGCAAAGCCTTGTCCGGGTAGGCTACGGTAATACAAAGGCTTAATGCCCATGCGATCGCGCCAGATATTCAAAGAGCCTGTTTCTTTATCAAAAATGGCTATAACAAACATGCCATTGAGTGCTTGTACAAAATCCGGCCCCCAAGCCACAAAGGCTTCCAAAATCACCTCGGTATCCCCTTGGGTCTTAAAAGGACCATGGCCTTGCTGCTGAAGCTTGTTTCGAAGTTCTTTAAAGTTATAGACTTCGCCATTGTACACCATTACGTAGCGCCCATTATGGCTATGCGCCGGCTGATGGGCCGCTTCGGACAAGTCCAATATACTTAAGCGGCGGTGGCCTAATGCCACTCCATGCTTGGCGTCAAAAAAAGTGCCTTGATGGTCAGGGCCTCTATGCGCCAAGCGCGCCGTTGCTTGCTCTATTTGCTGTTTGGCGCCTTTAGCAATCCAAGCTGTTATACCGCACATAAAGAATTTGTTTAGCCATATGGAGCAAAAGTACGAAGCATTTTAGCGGCAGGCTCGACAAATGTTTCATCGAAAGGAGGCTGGAACAAAACAAGAGAAATAGTGGAAGAGAAAAGCGAAGCTAGGTAAAACTCCACAAAACCAAGGCACAAAACGCATGCGCCAGGGACCGGCACGGATGCCCCGGACGCCTCTAAACCCGGACGGGCCGGCTGGCGGAGGCGGTCCCGAATCATCGGGAAAGCCCACGCACAGCCCTGCCCGTCCGTGGTTTGGAGGCGCCGGAGCAGGAGGGAGGGCCCGGTTCAGGCGCCCAAAACTTTAGACTTCTTTGTACTGCCGTGCGGCAATTCCGATGCTGATTTCGTAGAGAAAAATTAGAGGAAAGGTGATGAGTATCTGGGAAGTAATATCGGGTGGGGTGACCACTGCTGCCAGGATTAGGATGCCTACATAGGCGTGGCGGCGGTATTTTTTGAGCATGGCGGGACCAACCATGCCCACACGAGCCAGGAAAAAGATAAATACCGGCAATTCAAACACCAATCCGGTGCCAAGCGTGAGGTGCAAAATGGTGGATAAATAACTCACAAAGGTGGGACGGTTTTCGATGAGTTCGGATACCTGATAATTACCCAAAAAATGTATGGTCATGGGCGACAAAACGAAGTAGCCAAAGAGTGCACCGGTAAAAAATAACATGCTGGAATAAAAAACTATACCACGCACTTTGCCTTTCTCTTCTTTGCGCAAAGCGGGGCGAATAAAGCGCCAAATTTCGTACAAAATATAAGGAAAAGCCAACACCACACCAGCCAAAAAACAGGCCCAAATATGCCAGGTAAACTGACCGGCAAAAACAATGTTTTGGAGTTTTTCAATCTTGAGCTCGCCAAGACATAAATTGGGGGTATCGAGGCTTTCGGCCAGATTACACAACAAGACTTTGGTAGGGAAATTTTCTTGAAAGGGACCAAACAGCACCACATCGAACAACACAGAGGTGAAGGCAAAGGCCAATATGGCGCCCACCAATACTGCCAAAACACTGCGAATCAAATGGCTACGCAGCTCTTCGACATGCTGCAAAAAGGACATTTCTTTCTCTTGAGCCATCGCTTGCGAAGTTAGTGATTCGGCGGCTACCTAAACCCATCCTCCCTGCGCCGTTTTTTGTAAGCACGACGACTTTCGACCAATGCAAAGTATTCGGTGAATTCGTATTCGCTGATTCCAATAGTTATATCATTTACTATCAAATAGGTAGATGTGTTTCCCGTCATAACTTTTCTAAAACGGTAGGCAATTCCGGCATGAAAATTTTTATAGTCCTGCAAGCAATAGGCCTTGGGCAAACGCGGAAACAGCAGCACCAAAGGCACGCCCAGCAGCGGCGTCAAAAAAAGCATCAGCACATAAGCCCCTGTGGTTCCAATGGTTCTGAAGGCCCCAAAATAATCGGCAACAATGCCTAAAGCCACCAAATACAGAATGGGAAACAACTCCATAGCTATATAACCAGCTTGTGCCCGGAATGGTTGTTTTGCTATGAAATTTGGGGGTTCCCCCTCGGGCCTAAGGGCACCGAGGGGGCGGGCTGTCCGTTCCAAGCCGCATGGGCAAGCCTTGCTTTTGTAAGCTTTTTGGGGGTTTTGCTAAAGCGCCAACCCCAAAAAGCAACAAAAGCAAAGCCTTGCCTGCGCGGGCTTTCCTCTGCCATCCCTAACCCAAGATCCCTATACTCTTTGAGCTTGGTGCTCCCCTTAGGGATGCTGAACGATTAGAGAATAGGTGTTCCCGGACTCGGTGGAAACTAAAAAATAAAGGCCGGCGGGCAAACCTTGAGGTAGGCCCAAACGGTCGGTAGGCGTTTGGGTATGCATGAGGCTTTGCCCTTGCATATTCTTGAGTTCCCAAAGTCCGCTTTGCGGCAATTGAATGTTTTGGCCGGAAACTCCGGGGTTTGGATAAATGAGCTTTGAATGCTGGTTTTCCTGGTCTTGTAAAGACAAATCAGACTCCGGAATCGTGTACCGGGCAGCGGCCCATTGAAGGATGCCACAGACTCCGTTGCTGCATGTGCGGGTATAACCGCTAAGCACCACCTTACCAAGGGGAGTCAACACTGCGCCGCTAGAAGAGCTATTGTTGTTCTCGTTGAATATGTTTTTAAAGTACCCACCATTATAGAAGCTTTGGTCTATTTGTCCATTTGGGGTGAGCATGGCCAAAGAAAAATAAACGGTATCTCCCGAGCCGTGGTTACCGGTCAACAGCAACCTTCCATCCGAAAGTAGAATGCTGTTGTAGCACCCTTCGGTAACCCCTTGGCCGTTCAAATCCCATTTGATTTTTCCTTGTTGGCCAAAGGAAGGATCCGGGTTTCCGGTAGCATCCAAGCCGATGGCCAAATAATCGTAATCCAGCCCGGTCCAGGTCATGGCCGAAACCACGATTCGGCCGTCGTTCCGTGCATGCACTCGGGTTACCAAATCCATGGACGTACTGTCGTAATTGTAAAAGCCTATGCCATTGTACGCAAAAGCCGGGTTTAATAGTCCATTGGGGCTTATTTTGGCAACAGCAATTCGGTTAAAGTTGGGGTCGTTGCTTCCGGAGGTAGCCCTCATGTATTTAAAAGCAAAGAGCAGGTCGCCATCGGGATGCCAATCTAAGGTAGCATCGGTACCATCGTACCAATGACCGGTTTGGCTTGGCGAAAACTCCGCAAGTCCATTGTTTCCAAAACCGGCATCGAGCTGTCCTTGATTGGTCAATTTGGCTACCACTACTTTGCCTATGGATTTGGTTCCTCCTAAATAAAAATCGCCCTGACTGTCTTGCAACAATGCCCGGAAGTACCATACTTTAGGCGCCTGAAATTTTTTAATTCCGTCGTCGGCAAAATCGGTTTTAAGTCCTGAGCCATCGGGCAAAAGCGCTGCCATGTATCCAAAAGTCGTGGTTCCGCCTACGTCGGTCGAAGTAGAGCCGCAGAGGTAAATGGCCTCCGGTCGGATCAATACATCGTAGATTCGGGTAGCCCGCTCCATAATTTGAAAGGTAAAACTGCCGTTGCTGCCAAAGGAGGCGTCGGTAGAGCCATCGGGTTTAAGCTTCATTAAGCGAGCTGTTCCATTAGACATGGGATTACCAATCATTAGCAAGGACTCATCGGGAAAAGCGGCGACCAAGTCTCCGGTTCGGCTTTGGGGAAGCACTAGTTTGCCTTGAGTGGCAAAAGAAGGGTCTAGCGCGGCCTGGTTTTGGCCTGAAAGCAAGCTTAAGGAACCAAGCGCAGATGCACACATAAGGGTAAAGAACAATTTCATAGAGCTAAATTTATATACACTTAAGATACAACAAATTGTGGACAAAAAAAAGACCCGCCGAAGCGGGTCTTTTATAGCCGAGGCTATATAGGTTTTACATCTTAACGATGCGGGTCTGCGATTTAATTTCCCCGAATTGAATTTCTATTAGATACACGCCTTTGGCTTGTCCTGTAAGATTCAAGGAGGTTTGTTGCACACCTGCTTTTCCTTTTACGGAGCGGCTCAGGATTTCGCGGCCGGTAAGGTCAAGCAAACGTAGCTTAACTTCCTCTCCAGAGGTATTTAGGAACGAAACCTGCACCAAATCAACGGTGGGATTGGGGTAAACCACCAAGCTTTGTTGAACGGTTTCCTCAAATCCGGTAGTGCTTATAACCACTGTCTTGGTTACACTTGACGCATTTCCACAGCTGTCGGTTACAGTAAGCGTTACGGTATAGTTTCCGTCTGCTCCATAGATGTGGATTGGGTCTTGATCGGTGGAGCTGTTGCCATCGCCGAAGTCCCAAGCATAGCTTAGACCCGTTCCTGTGGAGCCATTGGTAAATGCGCTGGTAAGGAAGCTCTCTACAGAAGTAAAGGCTGCGGTGGGTGGGGGGTAGTCAAACACTTCCACGGTATCGGTTCCGGTGCTGCAAGTTCCAACAAGGAACAGCGAGTATTCGCCGGGTTGCACCACTTGAATGGTATTGGTGTTTTCGAAAGTGCTCCAGAAATACGAGCCTGGGGCAATGGCAAAGTCACTGAGGGTAACGGTATCTCCTGCACACTTCCAGATGTCTGGTCCTAAGGTAAAGTTGACCCCTTCGAACATTTCGTCTGCGCCGATATCAGGCACTACAGAGCTTCTGGCATCACCATCCCAGTCCTTCGTTAAGTTGGCCAAAGGTAAAGCAGCACCATCCAAAATAGGTGAACAATGGTGGTGATCGTCCCATGCCAAGAAACCCGGGTCAACAGAAACTGCATTGGCATCCCAACCGGTTTGGTTCTGCCAAATGGCCAAGTTGGGATAACCTAAGTTGTTCACAGCTGCAAGGAATGGGCCCGAAGTAAAGTAGTTGTTGTAATCGGGAGCTGCGACAAACAAGGAGGAATTGAAAATAACCGGAATGGCATTTCCGCGAGCCACCAAGTTATTGTTGAAGGATTCAATGTTGGTGCCTGAAGTAACCGCCATGGCAGCGGACAAGTCGTCGCTTTCCCGGATGATGGAGGTATTATTGGCCATACGCAGGTTCACCATATCGTCTACCAATACACCGTAGGTCAAATCGGTCACCCCTGAGTCGCCCACAATAGCTACGTTATTGTAGAAAGCATTGGGTCCACTGTTGGTGCCTGCCCCGGAGGTCATATAGAACCCATAGTTGGGCCATTCGCCATTGCCCACCACTCGGTTGGCTTCGAGGTGTAAACCGGGACCGGTGCTTGAGGTATAATAACCAAAAGAGGTACTGGTGTAGCCGCTTTCCGACATCAAATCATTTCCTTGAAGCACTAAAGAATCCTGATTCTCGAATCTCCCCCCGTAGAAGTAGGAATCCTCTATTTTATTGTTGATAAAGCTATTCCCTACTTCATTTCCACCTGCTGCTGAGGAGCCGTACCAATAAATACCGTAGGAGCCGCCGCGGATACGGTTTTGCTCAAAGGTATTATAATTGTCTCCTCCGCTTCCGCTTTGCGACCAAATCACCGTTCTTAGAGTAGAGGTAGTAGTGATGGAAGTATCTCCAATAAGCTCGGTATTGGCAATTCGGTTGTGTTCAGAGCCCCCAATAAACTCGAGTACTCGATAGTTGGAAGGCCCTTCGGACTTCATGGTCAAATGTTCGAAGTTAAGGTGGTTGGCACCATTCAGGCGAACCACATAGTTCAGGGTAGAAACGGTGGGGCCAAAGGAAATCGCCACGTCGGTAGAGTCTCCGGATTGAGAACGGTAGGTTACCGTGTTCACCGCGGAGCTGTTGGGTACTTCAAAGAACTCTACTTGTTCATTGTACACTCCGCTTACAGCTTCCACAACAATAGGACCGCAAATACCACGAGCCTCAAGAGTGTCCGCGGCTTCGTTAAAGCTCACAAAGTTGGTACCTCCCGATGCTAGGTTGGGATCAATGGTAAAATTACCGCTCAGACCTTCGTTCACAACTACTACGGAGGTATCGTTGCTAAACTCTTCGTCCACTACATTGTTGGGCTGGCTGGTGTAGGCTTCTACGATATAGGTTTGTCCTGTGGCAAAGTTAAAGGAGCCCAACACTACGTTGGTGTCCTGTCCTTGGGCCAAATTCATTCCCGAGAGGGCTACTTGTGGCTGCGCTGCACCGTTGATTTCCCAATCAACCAGTACATCGGTCAAGTTCAATAGACCATAGTTGCGCAGGTTCACCTCTACAGTTCCTGAACCGGGGCAATAGTTCTTGCCGGGATTGAGGATAGCAAACACGCCGGCATCGTTGTTGGGAACAATAAACTCAATGGCACCTGGATCCGGGGTAGATGTTCTAGCTACGCCAAAGTGGTCGGTGGGTACAAGAGTCAACAAATCGGCTCCGATATTGTCCACTCCAAGGGCTGTAGGACGAAGATTTCCTCCGGCTGCATTGAAATATAATGGATCTGTAGATACCCCGTTACTTTCCCAACCTGGAGTATTGGTCTGATAATCAAAAAGGGTAGGCTGAATTCCAGAGTAGAAGCCATAATATGGCGTACCGGCAAGCGGATTCACAAAAACTACATTATTCTCTGTGCTATCTACCGCCAAGGTGCTGTTGATGTACAAGCCATACTTGGTACCGCTACCTTCACGGCTTACCGTAACTATGTTGTTTACAAAAGATGAAGCCGTTCCGGTTCCGGTAAAGTAAGCACCGTAGGTGGTACTTCCTGTGGTGGCCGATTGGTCGTCCAAACTAATGGTATTGTGCAACAAACGGTTTCCTAAAGCTGAAGAAGCATAGGTTCCATAAAGAATACCGTTGCTATTCATTCCATAAATAATGTTGTTTGAGAAGGTATTCTCCAAACCGGGCTGAGCATCGGCTAAAAGATAAATCCCATAGGTAGTACCCGTGTAGCCGGGCGATCCTCCGTTGGGATTGGTAACGATGTTTCCATCGATCAAACTACGCTCCATATCTCCTGTGGAATAAATACCATAAAAGGTTGTAAGCGTAGTACGCGTTGGACGGGCCATTTCATTGCCAACGAATACCAAGGAATCTACATTATTGAAATACACTTGATGGGCGTAGGCATCGTAAAACTTATTATGGGCGATTCGGTTATTGACATTACCTGCACCAAAAGTTAAGCCATTCATGCGCATACCATAGTAAGGACCACCTCCAGGACCACCCAAGAAGCTGGAATGTTCCACGGCACAGTTTGAAGCCACAATACCCGTTGAACTGGTAGAGGTAGTTGAACCCGAGAACAACAGTCCGGTGGAGTTAATGGTGCTGGTACTGGTGATGCTGCTTAAGTCTACCGTTAAATACCTCAAAGTATCGAACTGGTTATCACCAATAAAATGTACCCCATATCCATAGGTAAGGTCTTCCCCAATTAGGGTAAGACTGTCCACTGAAACATATTTGGCGCCATCTAAACGAAGCAAATGGCGGTTGGTAACGTTAGGCTGGGCAGATAATACCCCTCCTTGACCATGCACGTACAAGTAGTTTTGCGCACTTGCATTGGCATAGTTGCGAATGGTAATTTGCTCGTTGATAGTATCCACAGGATTCACAAATACATCTACTCCACCGCAATGGCCGCCTAAGAAGAGTGCAGTGTCTAGGGCACCCCAAGTGGCGAAGTTGGTTCCACCTGTTGGCAAAGTGCCATCTAAAGTATACGTTCCTGCTAACCCTCCATACACGGAAATGGTAGTGGTATCGTTGCCTGCAAACGCATCCGATGTATTGTTGGGCTGCGTGGTATAGGCCTGGAATGTGAATGGACCCGTTCCTGTCAGGGGAAATAAACCCAAGAAAAGCACAGAATCGTTATTGGCAGGCAAATTGATTCCGCTTAGGCTAACCGTTGGCTGCCCAGCTCCGTTAACACTCCAAGCAACGTCCACGCTAGTCAAAGGATTGGATCCGGGATTGTTTAACCTTACAAAAATGGAATCGTTACCGGGGCAGAAGTTAAGGCCGGGATTAATAAACTGGCTAATTCCCGCATCGTTGGCTGCTCCATCAAACTCCCAAGCACCGGGGTCCGGAGAACTTAAGCGGGTAAACCCGGTAATATCTTGAGGAACCAAGGCATTCAGGTTTGCTCCAATATTGTTAAAACCGGGCGATTGTGGCTGAAAATTAGCAGCCGCTGGATTGACAAAGACAGGGTCAAAATCTTGACTTAAGTTCTCATATTGGTTGTTGCTGGCAGCTGCAAAACTGACACGGGTAAAGTGCGGAGTATTGTAGTAGCCATAGTAGTTTG
This sequence comes from Flavobacteriales bacterium, assembly GCA_018401695.1. Taxonomy (GTDB): domain Bacteria; phylum Bacteroidota; class Bacteroidia; order CAIKAF01; family CAIKAF01; genus CAIKAF01. The sequence continues at coordinate 390,369 of JAGYKD010000001.1, forward strand.
TACCATTGGCATTCACATACACGTTGTTGTTGTTCATGGCTGCCAACACGGCGTTGGTTGTAGAAAAGTACATGCCATAAGACAAGCCGGTGGAAGTTCTGGTAACCGAAATAAGGTTGTTTAGAATTTCCGTTCCAATCATATTTGAGGTGCCATACAAGCCATAGGTCGCAGAGGTTCCTGAGAAGGCATTATCGTCCAAAGAGACCGTGTTGTGGTACACCAAGTTGTACTCGGGCGATGACAAATAAATACCGTATTGAGTACCATTGCTGCCGAAATTGTACACCACATTATTGGCCATTAACAACTCTTGCCCCTGAAGCACATCGGCTGCGGAGTACAATCCATAAGCTACTGCGGTCATGGTGGAGGTGCCTTGAGGGCGGTGAATATAATTACGCTCTATTCGACTGTTGTAACTGTCGCCGGTTATAAATATGCCGTAGAACGTAGTAGTAGCAGATTTCGTAGGTCTGTGCACTTCATTGTCCCAAATTTTGGCTCCGTCAACATCATTGAAATACACGCCATAAAAATAGGGGTCCCGAATTTCATTGCCTTGCACCAAAATATTTTGAGCACCGGAGCCACCACCGTTTTGACCAATTACCGAAATTCCATAATACAATCCCCCACTAAGCGTTCTGCCATTGATGGTATTATTCAAAATGGCACAATCGTCACAATTCGCCCCATTGGTAGTAGGGCTTGTATTCGAACCAGACACTACAATACCAGCAGAATTCGTGCTTGTAGTGCTAGAAACAGCGCTAATATCCAAATTACAGTTGCGTATGGTATCGTTGGTACATCCCCCTGTGTAATGCACTCCCCAACCAAAGGTGGTACTCTGAGTTACAATATTCAAATCTTCTAAGGTTACATAAGAGGCCCCATTAAACCGAATTACTTGACGGTCGGAGGTAGTGCCGCTAAACTGAAGGGTGGCATTATTGCCGTGAATATTGATTCGATTAACCAAACTGGCTCCCGGAATGGTCGTGAAGGTTACTTGCTCATTAAAAACAGCACTTGAAGCAACATTTATATCCACAGGTCCGCATACGCCAAAAGTATTTAAGGCCGTGGCCAAATCGTTCCAGTTATTGAAATTGGTTCCGGCTGTGGGCTGGTTCCCGTCAAGTGTATAAGTACCTGTCAAACTCGGTGTAATGGTTACCGAAACGGTGTCGTTGCCGTTGATGGTATCGTTGCCGCCATTGGGCGCACTGGTCCAAGCCACAATTGTGGTTGGCACCCCGGCCACAAAGTTTACATTACCTAAAGGAATGGTAGCTGTATTGCTTCCGTTGCCTCCAATGGTATCCAACAACTGGTTCACCGGTACAGGTGCTTGCGGCGTCCCATTTAAGGACCAATTAACGGTAAGGCTATTGATTTGATTGCTGCCAAAATTCGCAACATCTAAAGACATTGCGTTACTACCCGGACATACCAAGCTTGGATTAATTCCCAAGGCAGCAGCATTATTGAATCCTTGATTGGCAAGCGAATAAACCACACCACCATTAAATTGGCGGGGATGGTTGGCAGGATTGACACCGCCACCACCATAACCCACATTTGAGCCAGTCTCAATGCCAACATATTGGTCAGAATAGAAAGAAGGACCACTAACATAAGTGGTATAGGCACAGTTTGGCCCGGAAATCGCAAAACCAACCGTTTGCCCGGGCTGCAATAACAAACCTACCGGCAAAGGAATGGCTTGCGGCTGTGGAGTATTAAAATTAGGACTTTGTGCTGTAATGCTCGCCGTACCTAAAGACACCCAACCGTTGGCTGAATTGATAGTTGGCGAGCCATTTATCGGAGTTAAATTGTACCACATCTCCACCGTTGAGCTTGTATAAAAAGCGCAATAAATAGTGTCCACTATAATGGGTGCAGACAAGGCAGACAAATTGAACGTAATTCCTGCGGCTCCATTTCCTCCTTGAAGAGGCGGAACATTTGTAAAATAATTGGTCTGACTGTGCAGCCATCCAACACTCGCAGCTAAGAAGCTTATTCCTGCTGCAAACAATCGTACCCGTTTCAACATAATTCTTTAAATGATTGACGATTTAAATTTAGTGAAAGAATTGGTTAATATTTGGACCAATATTAGCGGCCAATGTTAAACAATCCTTAATCGCCTGCTTATCAGATAAATAAAATACTCTAATTTTAAACTTTAATCTTTTTTAAGGCTTGTTTCCACAATAATAAAAATGCAACACCCCCCCCACAAATACCTCAAAAACACGCATTTAAAAATAAAACCCAAGCAAATCGTTTGGAATCTGGACACAATCCCCACCTAAACACCTCTCCATACGCTGATTTCAAACCAAAAAAAAACGGCCACTAAAGCTCATATTATATACAATTGTTTACAGCCGCCCTATGCATCTGTTTTTTTTTTAAAATCTACATGCTACTCCATAAAAATCGTCTGGTATTTAGCATATTACAAAAGAAACCTTCTGGAAATATTTGGCTAAGCACTTTTGTGTAAGGTTGGGACAAACTTTTAGTTAATTCAAAGCTCACCTACAGTAGATTGAAAGTTTTCAATTTGACTCTTTATGTTCATTGTTCAACTTTAGCAATGGCATACGATAGGACATTCAATACTTAAGTCGCCCATGCTTCAAAAAAACTTCTTTTATTGGGGAAAAGATGAGCATTGAAACATAAAATAAAACAAGAAAGGCCAAGAAACCTTCCTCCAAACAGGAAAATCTTTCGGCCAAACTCAGCTTCTAATGCAAAGCACTAGGTGCTCTATCCTAATCTGCTCAGGAATTAGAGATCCAAAAGCACCTCTTCGGGCTTTTTGCCTCCAAAGAGCATACGCTCAGGGTTTTCTAGCAGATCCTTAACCATCACCAAAAAACTTACCGACTCTTTACCATCAATGATTCTATGATCATAGCTTAAGGCCAAATACATCATAGGCCTCACCTCCACTTTACCATCTATGACCATAGGACGTTCCTGAATTTTGTGCATCCCCAAAATAGCTACCTGAGGAGGATTAATAATGGGGGTTGACATTAAAGACCCGAAAACTCCTCCATTAGTTATGGTAAAGGTACCACCGGTCATTTCATCTATAGAAATTTTCCCATCTCTAGCCTTAATGGCCAAATCTTTAATGCTCTTTTCGATATCGGCTAGACCCAAGGCTTCTGCATTTCGAATTACAGGCACCATCAAACCCTTCGGTGTACTCACAGCAATCCCTATATCCGCATAGTTATGATATATAACTTCTTCACCGTCAATTTGAGCATTTACTGCAGGGTAAGCTTCTAAGGCTTGGGTTACGGCTTTGGTGAAGAAGGACATAAAGCCCAAACCTATGTCGTGCTTCTTGCCAAAAGCCTCTTTATATGCCTTCCGCAAATCCATAATTGCGGTCATGTCCACTTCGTTGAAAGTGGTGAGCATGGCGGTCTCGTTCTTGACAGACACCAAACGCTCCGCCACTTTGCGACGCAGCATGCTCATTTTCTTCCGTTCCGTACCGCGGCTCAAGCTGTCTTTTTGCGGACTAAACCCTTTGGCCAAGGCTGCTAAAACATCTTGCTTGGTAATGCGTCCACCTGGGCCACTCCCCTCAAGGTCTTTTGCCTGCAAACCTTTTTCTGCCATCATCTTGGAAGCGGCCGGCGAAGGGTGCCCACTGGCATGGCTTTGGGCCTGGGGTGCAGATTTCTCTGCTTCTTTGGCTGTAGATTTTTCGGTATTTTCTGGCTTCACTGCCGGAGTTTCTTCCTTAGTGGCTGCCTTGGGTGCTTCTGCTGGCGCTTCCGCGGAGGTATCGATTTTGCAAATCTCTTCGCCTACTTGCACGGTTTCACCCTCAGGAACTGTAATAATAAGCCTCCCGGAGGCCTCCGCTGGAATTCCTAAGGTGGCTTTATCGGAGTCTACCTCAACAATATCTTCGTCTTGGTATACATAGTCGCCATCGGCCTTTAGCCAGGCCGCAATCTCAACTTCAGAAATGGATTCGCCCGGACTGGGCACTTTCATGGAAATTTCCATAGGTCTTGTTTATTCGGATCAGGATACCTTTTCGGTTTCAAATACTCGGTCCAATATGTCTTGCTGTCTTTCCGCAGCAACTTTGGGTGAACCTGTTGCCGGACTGGCCGATGCTCTTTGGCTTATCACCTCCAGCGGCAAAACACGTTCACGGCTCTTTTGGTTTACCCTCAAAATATAACTCCATGCCCCCATATTTTCCGGCTCTTCTTGGGCCCAAATAAATTTTGAGGCATGGGGGTAACTGTCAATAATGGCATTTACTTGCTCTACTGGAAAAGGAAACAGTTGCTCCAAGCGAACTAGCGCCACATGTTTACTCTCCGATTCCACCTTTCGCTTCTCAAGCTCGAAATAAATCTTACCACTACAAAAAACCAAGGTGTTTACCTCGCCACGGTTTGCTTTGCCCACATGAGGATCGTCTAGCACTTCCTGGAACTTGGTGCCGGGCCCAAAATCTTCCAAACTACTAACGCAAGATGGGTGACGAAGCAAGCTCTTGGGACTCATTACCACCAAAGGCTTTAAGAAAGGTCGGTTCAACTGGCGTCTGAGCGCATGAAAGAAATTAGCAGGCGAGGTACAGTTAACCACCTGCATATTCATTTCTGCACACAGATTTAAAAAACGCTCCAAACGTGCCGAGGAATGTTCTGCCCCTTGGCCTTCGTAGCCATGAGGCAACAGCAAAACCAAACCGTTTTGAGAATGCCACTTATCCTCTCCGCTCGAAACATACTGGTCAATAATTATCTGAGCTCCATTATTAAAGTCACCAAACTGAGCCTCCCACAAGGTTAATCCCTTGGGGCAGCCTAATGCATAGCCATACTCAAAACCCATTACGGCATACTCCGACAGCAAACTATTGTAAACCGTAAACTCCGCTTGCCCTTCTTTAAGGTTATTCAAAGGCGTATACTCTTCTTCGGAATCCTCCACACGCAAAATGGCGTGCCTATGAGAAAAGGTGCCCCGCACCGAATCCTGACCCGATAAACGAACGGGGTGCCCCTCGGCCAACAAACTGGCATAGGCCAACGTCTCGCCCAAAGCCCAATCCAATCGATTCTCGGAAACCATGCCCGCACGATCTTTAAAAATCTTGGTAATCTTTCGCAAAAACTTTTTGTCCGTTGGCAAACCATTTAAGCGCCCCAACAGCTCCTTTAAGCTTTCTATCGGAACCCCGGTTTCAGGACTACTTACAAAGTCCTCCAGTTCCGAACGCCTAAAGTCCACGTATAAATCCCCCAAAAATGCCCGAACCACATTTCTTTCTTGCTGTTTGGCCTTTTCCAATTCCTCATCCAAGCGCTCCCGAAATGCTTGCTCCTTTAACGAGGCCTGCGCTTCGTCCAAAACCCCTTCCTCCAACAAATGCTGCTTATACAACAAATAGGTGTCCGGATGCTTGTCTATGTTTTTATACAACATGGGCTGGGTAAATCTTGGCTCATCGCCTTCGTTATGCCCATGCTTCCTATAGCCCAACAAATCTATAAACACATCCTCATGGTAGCGCTGCCTATACTCCATGGCCAAACGCATGGCCCGAACCACCGCTTCGGGATTATCAGCATTCACATGAAAAACAGGGGCTTGAACAACCTTCGCCACATCTGTACAATAGGTCGATGTTCTGCCCTCCAAATAGTTGGTGGTAAACCCAACCTGATTATTGATGACCAAATGAAGGGTTCCTCCGGTTTTATACCCCTCCAAACCACTCATTTGCACCACTTCGTACACTACCCCTTGCCCCGCTACGGCCGCATCTCCATGAATCAACACCGGAACGGTTTCCTTCCATTCTTTTTTATGCCTATGCTCCGCAAATGCACGGGCCAAGCCCTGAGCCACAGGGCCAACAGCCTCTAAATGCGAGGGATTAGGCAACAAATTCAGATTGACTTCCTTTCCATTGAATTCAATCTTGGCATCGTAGCCCAAATGGTATTTTACGTCTCCATCAAAATTGGCCTCATCGTAAGCCAAGCCCTCAAACTCCGAAAAAATCTGAGCCGCCGGCTTTCGAAAAATATTAAACAACACATTTAATCGTCCCCGATGGGCCATTCCCATAACAAAAGTAGATGCCCCTAAAGAAGCGCCTCGCGTAATAGCAGCGGTTAAGGCTGGAATCAGACTCTCTCCGCCCTCCAATGAAAACCGCTTCTGCCCCACAAATTTCCGGTGCAAATACTTCTCAAAGCCCACAGAACGATTCAGATTTTCCAATATGTCCAACCGCTCTTCTTTGTCTAAAGGATACCGGTCAGTGAGGCTGTCAAATTGACCCTTAAGCCAGTTTACCTTCTCAGGATCGCGCAAATAGGTAAATTCTATACCAATATGATGGCAATATACCTGCTCCAAATACGCAATAATGTCCTTTAACTTCGCTGGCCCAATACCTAACTCATTGCCCGCCTCAAATACCGTGTTTAAGTCCTTGTCCTCTAGCCCAAAATTCTTATAATCTAAGGTGGGACTGTATTTTCTTCGGTCACGTACCGGATTGGTTTGAGTAAACAAATGTCCGCGATCTCGGTAACCCTCAATCAATGCCATTACCTTAAACTCCGCAGAAGAAAATTGATCCTTTCCGGGCATTTGCGGGTAAGATTTCCGGGCAAAATCAAACCCTTCAAAAAATGTGCGCCATCCTTGGTCTACGGTGTCCGGGTCTTTTTGGTAAGCTTCATAGAGCGATTCCACCGACTCCGGGGTCATATTGCTCAGATACGAAAAGTCATCCATGCTGCTGGGGCGATCGTGATGATAAATACTCCCACAAAGGTAAGATTTTTTCTACGCGACAGGTCCTTTACTCTACACCCTAATTCCTTTTAAATACAAGGGTTTTCACTTAAACTGAATACCTGTAGAATTAAGTGGGCTTTGGGCGCCTTATCCCGCCCTCTCCTTTAGTGTTGTTGCCCAAGCCGGGCAGCCCTAAAGCCTACGGGGTCCCCTCCCGAAACTTCGGGAGGGGCCTCCGTGGCTCAAGGCCTGCCTGGCTCGGGCTTCCAACAGCTATCGGTTCGGTCGGGGGCGCATGGTCTTCCAATGATTTATTGCAAAAGCTGTTGTGCAGCCCCCCTCAGCACAGAGCCTTTGCTCAAAAACACCTAACCTCTTTGCCTAATCTCCTTTATTTTTCTCCTCCCCAACCTCGCCATGCCAGGCACAAAAAAGGGAGCCCTAAGACTCCCTTTAGCTTGCCCGCTCCCACTGAAGCATATACTGTTCAAACCACGAATCCTATCTATAGCTTCCGGACAAACGTTTTACCCAAACGTTGGATTGCACCAAAAATTTTTCAGAACTTACCCCTTTCACCTTTTTTAACTCTGGATTAGGAAGCACTTGGGGAATCAGGCATCAATAAATCCAGCACTTGAGCTGCGGCTTCAGGAATTTTGGTACCCGGACCAAACACCGCCGCTGCCCCCGCATCAAACAAAAAGCCATAATCCGCCGAAGGAATTACTCCGCCAACAATCACCAAAACATCTTGGCGCCCATAAGACTTTAAGGCCTCAATCACTTCCGGAACCAAGGTTTTGTGCCCGGCAGCCAAAGAGCTTACCCCCAAAATATGCACGTCGTTTTCTACTGCCATCCGAGCTACTTCAGCCGGAGTTTGAAATAATGGGCCTACATCCACATCAAACCCTAAATCGGCAAAAGAAGTCGCAATTACTTTAGCCCCACGGTCATGACCGTCTTGACCCATTTTGGCCACCAAAATCCGAGGCCTGCGACCTGTTTGTTCTAAAAACTGATCTACTTTAACTCTCGTGGCCTCAAAACCTGCATCTGATTTCATACCCTGGGCATATACTCCTGAAATGGTTTGAATGTGTGCTTGATACCTACCAAAAACATCTTCCAAAGCTTGAGAAATTTCACCTAAAGTAGCTCTGACCCGAGCCGCCTCCACTGCAAGTGCGAGAAGATTCTCCTTTGCTTTTGCTCCTCTACGCAAAGCATCAAGAGCTTGTTCCACTTTTTCGGAATCGCGTGCTGCCCTAAGTTGCTCAAGACGCTCTACTTGCTGATGCCGCACTTTCTGGTTGTCTACTTCAAGCAATTCCAAATCGGTCGCATCTTCTACCCGGTAGGTATTTACCCCAATCAATACTTCTTCACCACTGTCTAGTCTTGCCTGTTTGCGGGCGGCGGCCTCTTCAATTTTTAACTTGGGCAGGCCGTTCTCTATGGCTTTGGTCATTCCACCCAAGGTTTCAATCTCTTCCAAATGTACCCGGGCTCTTTCGACCAATTTTCCCGTTAAATACTCCACATGCGCCGACCCAGCCCATGGATCAATATGTTTGGTTACCCCCGACTCTTCAGAGATAATCAACTGAGTATTTCTGGCAATGCGGGCAGAAAAATCGGTAGGCAAAGCAATGGCTTCGTCTAAACTATTGGTATGCAAAGACTGTGTCCCACCCAGCACTGCGGCCATAGCTTCCACAGCAGTTCGGGTAACGTTATTGTAGGGATCCTGTTCGGTTAAGCTGTAGCCGGAGGTCTGACAATGGGTGCGCAACATCAAAGATTTAGCACTTTTAGGACCAAAGGACTTTACCAAAGAGGCCCACAACAAGCGGGCAGCCCGTAACTTGGCAATTTCCATGTGGTGATGCATACCTATAGCAAAGAAAAAACTTAACCTGGGGGCAAAGGCGTCTACATCTAAACCACTGGCAAGTCCGGTGCGAATATATTCCAATCCATCCGCTAAGGTGTAGGCCAATTCAATATCTGCCGGTGCTCCTGCCTCATGCATGTGGTAACCCGAAATGGAAATGGAATTAAACCGAGGCATATGCGCAGCCGTATACCCAAAAATATCCGCAATCAACCGCATGGATTCCCGGGGTGGATATATATAGGTGTTCCGAACCATAAACTCCTTCAAAATGTCGTTTTGAATGGTCCCACTTAACTGCTCCGGCTTCACTCCTTGCTCCTCTGCCGCTACAATATAAAAGGCCAGAATAGGTATAACCGCTCCATTCATGGTCATAGAAACCGACATTTTTTCCAATGGAATCTGGTCAAAAAGCAACTTCATGTCCTCAACCGAATCTATGGCTACACCGGCCTTTCCAACATCACCCACCACTCTTGGGTGATCGGAATCGTAGCCACGGTGAGTAGCCAAATCAAAGGCGACCGAAAGCCCCTTTTGCCCCGCAGCTAAATTTCTTCTGTAAAAGGCATTGGACTCCTCTGCAGTTGAAAAACCGGCATACTGACGAATGGTCCAAGGCCGCAACACATACATTCCCGGATAAGGCCCCCGCAAAAAGGGAGCAATTCCGGGTACATAATCCAAATGGGGCATACTTTGCCAATCCTCAGCCTTAAGACCGGAAGGTATGTCTATTCCCTCCGGACTCGAAAAGCTGCGGTTGCCTCTCTTCATTTCTGAAGTTCCCGGCCCGGTAGCAAGTTTTTTATACCTTGGTCTCATTCCTGTTCTCTGCTTTGGGCGGTTTCCTTCTTAAGCCGCTCTATTTCTAAACCTTCACTAAGCCTACTAGGCCTAATTTTCAAAAACTGCAATGGCTCTTCGGGCTCAGAAGCCAAAATTCGACTAAAATCACCACTCCGCTTCTCTTCCTTGGCAATATATGCATTGCTTCCGACCAATACTATGTCCCCTTTCAAAAAGGCTTGTTGTTCTTGCGCCGCATTAAAGGATATCATTTGCTGAATGTGGTTTGATTTTAGCGCCTCAATCATGCCCCCTTTTTCCTCAATTTCCAAAAACAAGGTCCAAGCTTTTTCCGCTATTTTTTGACTAAGGTTTTCTAGCATATAGGCTCCTGCCCCGGGATCCTGCAAGCCTCCCATCCGGGCCTCGTCCCGCACCATTAGTGGCACATTTCGTGCCCAGCGGTAAGAAGCTTTATCCGGTGTTCTAAAAAAATGATCGTAAGGCTGCATGGAAACTCGGTCGGCACCACCGGTAAACGCCGTCATGCATTCCAAAGCAGCTCTAACCAAATTGTTGGGTGAATCAAATAGGGTCTTATTTCGCAATCCGGGCTGTACATGCACTTGAGGAGCTTTATACGCCTGGCCTCTTTGTTCCAGCAAATTGGCCCACAATACCCGAAAGGCGCGCAGCTTGGCCATCTCTGAGAAATAGTCGGCACTCAACATTTGATGAAACCTGAACTCCATGGTCTCAATCAATCGGGCCTCGTCTAAACCGGCATCCCCTAAATAATGCAAATAGTCCGATGCCAGTGCCAAAGCAAAAGCCAATTCCTGAACCGGCCCTGCCCCCGCCTCGCGATAAAAGCCCGCTTGAATGTTGAGCCAGCGAAATTTTGGCAATTGCTCCATGCCATGAAGCAAGGTTTGATGCAACACCTGCATGCTTTGCCGCGCCGAACTTTCAAACTTTCCGGTCCGTGCAGCACGTGTGATGGGGTCCAATACAAAACCTCCTTCCAACTGCTGTACATCGTACCCTTTGGATGCTAAATAATCGGGAATCAAAAACACCGCAGCCGTGGTAGATTCCCCAAAATCCATATATATGGGCACGCCCCAATCCAGTCGGATATTTTCAAACAAACGATCTAACTCTGTATCGGAAGGTTGATGGACATGCTCTAACCAAAGCCAGGTGGCTCCACCATTCAACGCTTCCAAAGCCCTGGCATTTGCCTCGCTGATTTTCTCCAGGGCTATCCATTGGCCAACCGCATTTTGGGAGGGCATATCTACTGCCCTATCCGGCACTCCTGGCAAGTCTTCGGCCCGATACAAGGCTTTTACCTTCAAGCCGTCTACGGTTTCGTGCACAAACTTTGAGGCCTCCTCAGCGTTCTTTAAGCTGGCCCTAAGGGCTTCTGCCCAGGCCGCAGTTTCGGGTCTCGGAAAAGAATCGAACTGGTTTTCCATAGGCTAAAGATACAAGACGTCGAGGAATGACTTTCGGTATCCGAAGCGAACCAATACTAAATGAGACCGTTTCTTATGGTACCTTTATATGGTAAATCACTCCTTTATAGAACAATAGTTATGAAAAACATGACTCATGAGATGCGTTGGGCTATTATTTTTTCCGCAGCACTGTTGCTGTGAATGGCTTTGGAACGGCTGGCCGGCCTCCACGATACACGCATTCATCTTCACATGTATCTAACGCTTCTTTGGGCTTTTCCGGCCATTGCCATTTACGTGCTTGCCATGCGTAAACGGCGCAAAAACCATTTTCCCTTTTCCTGGAAAGACGGTTTCAAATCGGGGCTTTTACTCACTGGTTTTGTTACGCTGTTAAGCCCCTTATGCCAATGGATCACCTCGAGCCTTATAAGCCCCGACTATTTCCAAAACGTTACAGCATATGTGGTAAACCACGGAATGATGTCCCCGGAAGAGGCCCAAGCTCAATTCAATTTAAGCGCTTACATGCTGCAATCGGCTTTTGGTGCTTTGGTCATGGGCATCCTTACTTCTGCCTTGGTGGCTTTATTCCTTAAAAGAAAACCAAAAGTCGAGAAGGTTTAGGCCTTTCCTAAGGCCTGCTTATAGGTATCTATGGCACGTTGCCGTGCCATTTTGTGCTCCACCATAGGTTTCGGATAATTCAAGCCGTCTACTTCCGGCACCCACTTCCGTATATACGCTCCTTTGGGGTCAAATTTTTGTGCCTGAGTTTCGGGATTAAAGACTCTAAAATAGGGAGAAGCATCACAACCGGTTCCGGCAACCCATTGCCAATTTCCATTGTTGCTGGCCAATTCAAAATCAAGCAGCCATCGAGCAAACCAAGCCTCGCCTAAGCGCCAATCCAAAAGCAAATGCTTCACCAAAAAACTCGCCGCAATCATCCGCACGCGGTTGTGCATAAACCCGGTGGCCTTGAGCTCACGCATCCCTGCATCCACAATAGGATATCCGGTATTTCCCTCGCACCAGCGCTCAAAATCCTCGGCATTGCTGCGCCAAGGTATGGCATCATATGCGGGACGGTAAGCCCCATCCACTACATGAGGATTGTGCCACAAAATGTGCATAAAAAATTCCCTCCAAGCCAACTCCTTGGTGAAGGTGAGGCTTAAGGCTTTTGCCCGATTTACCAATTGCCTGGGACTTACGGTCCCAAACCTTAGGTGAATCCCCAAATGCGAAGTCGCATCTAAAGCCGGAGTATTACGCGTTTCGGCATAATCTCGAATGATTTGGTCCCTCACTTGGGTTGAGGGAAACTCAAAGGCACAGCCTTCAAAACCCATAGAGCTTAGCCCGGGCATTTGGACTGAACTCATGGTAGCCCATCCCTCAACTTCCCCTGAAGGATACTCCGGAATTCCCTCTCCCTCCAGTTTAGTCAGCCATACTTTGCTAAAGGGTGTATAAACGGCATAGGGCTTGCCACTGCCGGAAGCAATTTCGTTAGGAGCAAAGAGCACCTGGTCTTTAAAGAAATACGCGGTAGTCCCCCTGGCTTTAAGAAAGGAGCTTATATGCATATCACGTGTTCTGGCATAGGGCTCATAGTCTTCGTTCGCATAAACGCCCTGAATAGTATACTCGGTGCTTAAGCTATCCCATACTTCAATGGGTGTACCATAACGTACCTCCATACGGCCTCCCTTGCCTTCTATCTTTTCTTTGATTTGTAAAACTTGACGATGCAAAAAATTCACCCGGCGATCGTCTGTATCCTCCAACTTTTCGAGAATGTTGCGGTCAAAAATAAACAGGCCAACAACGTTTCCTTCCTTCAAGGCATGGAACAAACCATGATTATCTTCCAAACGCAAATCGCGACGAAACCAAAAAAAACACACGGGATTATTCATGTGCATAGAAGTTCCGAAGTGCCCCGATTGTTCATAAATAGCAATGAGGCGTCGCCCACTCATCATTCACCGTGCATCAACCGGAGGAAAAACATTTTGGGAGAATCGAAGCAACCCTAAAAAGAGATTTGTATACTGGAAGAAGTCGGACTAAGGTAGGCTTATCGCTTAGCAGCCAGTTCCATCAAAAAATTTATCATGCGGAGGGCAATAGTTTCTTCATCTTGTGGCAAGTTGGGTTGCATAGGGGAAGTATAACTTCTTCTGCTTAGCTGGCTTTGATTGCTGCATGAGTCCCCTTTAAGCAAATATCCGAAAATACCAACATTTAGCCCTACCACGACCAAGAGGGCTAAGCCCCAAAAGCACCTAAGAAACAGATTCTTTTTCATGGAAAAAATTAGGATATAAAAGTACGGATTTTTCTAATTGTAGCAAATTGGGCCTGTTAAACCTCTAAAAAGCTTAAAACAAGATGCCCATATTTGGAAGATAAAGCGCCCCTGACCGAGCCGGTAGCTGTTGGAAGCCCGAGCCTAGCAGGCCTTAAGCCACGGAGGCCCCAACCTATAATCGGGAGGGGACCCCGTAGGCTTTAGAGCTGCTTGGCTTGGGCAACAACACTAAAGGGGAGGGCGGGTTAAGGCGCCCAAAAGTCAAAAAAAAACCGCCCTATTGGGCGGCTCAGTTTAAAAAGATGGGAACTTATATCGCTGGTCTTCCACTCGATAAGCATTCTCAACGGCAGTAACCGCAGCACGAGGAATGGCCATGCGCAGCTGACCGCTCATTTGCGCGCGCTGTTGCTGATAATCAGGCAAATCCGGGGCAATGTTTCGTTGATTTGTCACCGCTACAAAAACCCCGGCGTTGCCGCGTATAGGTCCTTGAAGCGCATTGAATGGCGCACCGAACAAATGGCCCACTAAATTTTGTTCCATGCCCAACTCAGGAATGAAACCATTGGCGGGAATGTTTTCCAAGGTGCTCACCGTAAGGCTTAAAGCTGAGGCTACCTGGTCAATACTTGAAGAAGAGGCCATAGCTGCTTTCATTTCCTCTTCAAACTTCTCCGCTTTTTTGTTGCGAATGGCGTCTTGGCGAACGCTATAATACACATCTTCAAGGGAAGGCTGACGGTTACGGATATTACTCACCAAGCACACCACAAAAGTATTTCCGGCGCTCAGTACGGGCGACACGGCACCTGTTTGGTTTTGCAAAGCCCAACGGGCAATTTCGCCGGATTCGTCTAAACCACGTAAGCTTCGGGACGAGGGGTCAATGTCTTCGGGACGAATGGATGCCTTACCTAGGCGCTGTGCTTTCTCAAAGTAAAGCACGGCGTCGGTATTCTCTATGCCTGCTTCGGAGGCAAACTCAGAGGCCTTTTTGAAGGCTGCGTCGCGGGTTTCTTTGCTGGGTTCAATTTCGCGCACAATTTGTGCCACCAATACTTTTTTCTTGGCTTCGCTGTAGCGTGTTTGCTTCAGAATATGGAATCCACCGCTGGAATTTGCAGCAATGTAAGGACGTTCGATAGCCAAATAGGCAGAATCTAAAAACTCAGGAACCTCCGGCATCTTGCGGCTGATCCAACCCAGGTTTCCGGAGTCACGCGCTGCCTCAGGCAATTCGCTGTATTGCTTGCTTAAAGTCCAAAAGTCGGCACCGGCATCGAGCAAATCCACCAAGCTGTCGCGCAAAGCACGTTTGGCCTCCACTTCTTCCTGACTGGTGGGCTGTAAAAAGATGTGGTGCATATACATGCTGTCCGGCTCCAAACGCTCAGCCACCTTCTTGGCCAAAACAAACTGTCCACTCTCTACTACCGGTCCGGCAATGGTGCCGTTTTCGGCGTTAAAGAGCAGAGAATCGAAGGAAGCCGGCAGGGTGTTCTCGGCATAATATTGGGGGTTAGCGTACTTGTCGTCGCTATTGCTCACAGAAAATAGCGTATCGTTTTCGGTAGTGGCAAACTCAGCTTGAAGTCCCAACAAGTCATTTCGCAAAAGGGCAGAATCGCCGGGAGTAGGAATGGCCGGGAAAGCTGCATATTGAATGGAACGTCCCGGTTCCATTGTATACTTCCAGGTTTCGTTGCGAAATTGCGCTTTTATGTCTTCATCGGTAACGGTAACCGCGGTGTCCGGCAGTGAAAAGTAGGAACGAAACACATAAGCTCCGGTCAAATTGTCGCTACCTTCATGATACTGACGCTTGGCCATGCCGGAGGGCACATAAACGGCTTTTTCGATAAGGTTTAGGTATTTGCCGCTTAAGCGGTCTTCCCGAATGGCTTCTTGGAGTCCGGCCCATTGGCTGCGCGCCTGGTAAAAGCTACGCTCCTGTTCAGGATCCATTTCGGCAGGAGGATTTGCAAACTGATTATTAAACGAAGCTACCTGATCGGGGTTGAATTGACCGGTAGAAGGATCGGTAAAGTATTGAATAATCAAAGGATGCACCGTTTTCCCGGTCAACATATCCTTTAATTCGGCTAAGGTTACCCGCAAACCGGCCTTTTGGTATTCCGGATGAAAAATGAGGGTGTCTTTTAACTGCTTCCAGGTTTGGTTGGACAATTGCTGTTGCAAATCTTGGTCCATTTCCACCGAGGGGTTAGACATTTGAAAGTCGTTGACCACCCTATTGTAGAGCATGCTAAAATCGTTGACGTGCACTTCTTGCCCGTCGATGTAAGCTACAGCGGTTTGAGAGCTGTTGCTTGCCAACCTGGGGATTAGTTCTCCCAAAATAAAGGCCAGCATAGAAACTCCAATCACCACCAGCAGGAGCGTTCCCCGCTTACGTATGCTACCAATTACTGCCATGGTATCTTGCTTTGCGTCTTTTAGTATAAGGGCACGAATATACAATGAATTTGGCAACCCTCAGCGCCTCCTGCCATTTGCGATGTGCTTTTGTTTGGCTTGGGTCTACATAGGCTAAGCTAGGGTATATCCTCCGCGGTTTTGAAGAAACTAGTCTTGGCTCATTACCCTCAACTCCACCTCGTCGATTCGGGTGTTGCTCACCCGAAGCATGCGCAAAACAAAGCCCGCAGCGTGAATTTCCTGGCCTTGTTGCGGCAAATCCTGATGGTGGTGCAGCACAAAACCGGCCAAGGTCTCATACTCTTCGCTTTCAGGAATGCCTAATTCGTACTTATCGTTTATATAATCTACTTCCAAGCGGCCCGACAAGCGGAACAGCCCTTCTCCCAATTGCACGTCCACCAGCGCTTCCTTGTCGTGTTCATCCTCAATCTCTCCAAAAATTTCTTCAATGATGTCTTCCAAGGTCAAAATGCCGGCAGTTCCACCATACTCATCAACCACCACGGCCACGGAGCGGTGCTGCTGAATAAACAGCGTCATGATGTCTTTAACCAGCATGGTTTCCGGAACAATAAGTACGGGCAACAAAATTTCACGAATAGACTGCGGCTTGCGGAACAAGTCGAAACTGTGCACAAAACCAATGATTTCGTCGATGCCCTCCTTGTAAATCATGATTTTGGAATGGCCGGTAGAGATAAACAAGCGCCTCAGCTCGTCCAATGGGTCTTCTACTTCCAAGGCCGCCAATTCGGTGCGTGGCACCATGCATTCACGGGCTTTAACGCTTGGAAAATCCAGGGCATTCTTTAGAATTTTCACTTCATGCTCCACTTCAGCCTGTTCTTCTCGGGCTTCCTCAGTAATTTGGCGCAAATAATACCCCAAATCGGTCTTCTCTAAGCTTACTGCCTCTTCTTCCGTCTCTACTCTGAGTATGTATTTAAGGATGATTTTACTAACGGCCACCGTAAACGTAACGGGCAAATGGAGCAGGTAATAAAACAAAGCCATGGGCACCGCCATACTTTTTAGCATGGCGTTGGGGTTGAGGCTAAACACCGATTTGGGCACGTATTCAGCCAAAAACAAAATCAGCAAAGTAGAAATCAGGGTTTGTGCAATCAACACCGGCAGCTGCACCGAGGTCCCAAAATAACCCATCAGTCCCTGTTCCAGCAGAGGCTCCAGCCATTTGGCCATAATGAGACTGTAGAGCACCAGCGAAATATTGTTGCCAATAAGCATGGTACCAATAAACCGCGAAGGGCTTTTGGTGACCCGCCCCAGCAATCTCCCCTGCAAGGAATCGTGAATTTTATCCAACTCCAGCTTGAGCTTATTGCCGCTTACATAGGCAATTTCCACTCCCGAAAAAAAAGCGGACAAGGCAATGGAAAACAGCAAAATGAACACTTCGACGTAGGTCAACACGGTAGTCAAATAAAAAGTAAAGGTACAAAAGGAATGCATGTGGAGGTTAGGGGATGTCGGGCCCCGGCTCCGTAGAATCATGGTCTATTCTATCCGCCCCTGCGGCGGTGCGGCTTCCCCTTGCCCACGCCTGCGCAAGTCTTCCGGGGTCCCCCGTACCTTCAGGGGCCTCCTCATCCTGCGCATGCGGGGCTCGGGTTTGCCGGCCCCTCTGCCGGGCGGGGGGCCATTCTTTATGGAATTGCTAACCTACAGGCGCGGCAGTCAGAGACGGGAGGCATCCCGTCTCTACCTCATCATCCGCAACACCATGTCGGCCACCGCC
Source organism: Flavobacteriales bacterium (assembly GCA_018401695.1). Taxonomy (GTDB): domain Bacteria; phylum Bacteroidota; class Bacteroidia; order CAIKAF01; family CAIKAF01; genus CAIKAF01. Next base: position 407,879 of record JAGYKD010000001.1, read on the forward strand.
GGACAGCAGGCGGCATTTTTGCGGGTTAAATCCAAGACTTCTTTCATTTGAGGGTGGTCTGTGTGGGGATACTGCCTGCAAGCTTTTGGTCTGTAATCGTAAACGCTGCAATGCTTGTCTTCGCCCAAAAAGGGACAGGGAACGCTTTGCAGCACCCAATCACCCTCATCATCTACTCGCAAATACCGGGCTTCGAACTCAGCGGCTTTAAGCCCTAAATGCTTAGCCAACCGTTGAATGTCTCGGTCGGTAAACAAAGGACCCACCTCCGAACAACATCGAGCACAGGTCAAACAGTCCATGGCTTCGAAAGTTTGGCGGTGGGCCTCGTGAAATTGCTTATTCAAGGCACCGGAAGGCTGCTTTTTGAGCGCACGAAACCAAGCGTTTACCAGCTTTTGCTGCGACTTAATGAGTTGGAGTTTGGCTTCTTGCGCGGCAGCATCCATCAATCCAATATCAGCACCAAATAGTCGCCGGAAGACCAAAAGGCCTTGCTGTCTTTAATCACCAGCTTTTCGACGCCTTTGTCGTTCTCCACCAATTGATACGAACTTGCCGGGTGCGTGGTAGCTAAACGCACTTTTTTAGCATTTATAGCCAATTCGGTGAAGTTACGCTTGTCCACTTGCGTAAAGTGGCTCTTGTTGAAATCGTCTTTTAGGCGTGCGCCCGATTTTGCAGTAAACAAACCTCCGGCGGTAATTACCTGCTTATCTTTTAACTCTTTAAATTCACCCAAGGTGTAAAACGCCTTGTTCATTTCGTTTTCTTGTTCCTCAATTTTTTGGCCACGGTTGGCGTTCACTACGGCCAGGCTGTCGTAGGATTGAGTAACTTCTTGGATTCTAATATTGAGTTGTGCCAATCGGGTTTTGAGGTCTTCAATTTCTACATCTTTGGCCAAGATGGAAGCTTGAAGGCTGGCAATGAGCTCGTTTAGATTTTTCATTTCGCGAGCATTTCCACGTACTCTTCGGTTGAGCGCTTCGATTTTTGCCTTATTCTCTTCCAACATGGTTTCGAGTTGAAAGAGGCCATCGGTAATTTGTTCACGGGCATTGTCGCCCAGCTCCGGATTGCTGGCTTCTTGTTCAATGAGGCCTTGGCGCTTTTTCACCTCGTTCATGGCATTTTGAATGGAGGTAAGGTCTCCGATATAGGAGTCCATTTCTTCTTTGCTGGTTAAGTTGGCCTGTTCCAGACTATCGATTTGGGCTTGCAGCCTTTCTTTTTCGGGATCTGCTCCACCGCCACAGGCAGCCAGAAGCGATACAGCAAAGAGGGCGATGATGAACTGTTTCATAACTAAGAAATAGGATGTTTATTTAAACAAAATTAGTGGCAATTTTACTCATTACCCAATCTGGTCTTATTTTCGTAAATTCCTATAAATCTTGGGGTTTAGGGCACAAGAAACAAAGCCTTACCTTTATACATGCATGCATTGGCTAAAAACACAAGCAGAAAAATCAAACCATAAAGCAGCTCAGGACCACTGTCCTTTAGTGGTGTACGATGGCGTTTGTCGATTTTGCAACGGCTCCGTGCAATGGCTATTAAAGCGTTCCGGAGGAAAAACACTTCGGTTTATGGCTTGGCAAAGTAGCCACAGGTTAAGCTATATGCCCTTTAGCAAAAAGGAAGAAAGTCCGGAGAGCTTATGGGTTTTGAGTTCCGGGGGACAAAGCTACCGAGGCTCGGAAGCGGCACTCAAACTTGCTGAAATTTTAGGATTTCCCTGGCATGTGCTGGCCTTTCCTGCCCGGCTTCTTCCGGTTCCTGCCAGGCAGTGGTTGTATCATCAGTTGGCAGCAAGGCGCTACCGCTTGTTTGGGAAGCATGCATCCTGTCCCATGCCTTCTCCTGAAGTACGCAAAAAATTCATCTTATGAGCAAAAAAGCAGCTTGGATCCTAGCCGCCCTTTTGATTTTTGCGGCAGGTTTTGGAACCGCCTGGTGGCTAAAACCGGGACCCAAAGTATACCTGGCTCCACCCGAAGGCATGCCTCAGTATTCCCATGATTTAATTTTAGGCAACCCAAAGGCTCCCAGGCTTGGCTTATACCTAAGTTATCGGTGCCCTTATTGCGAAGCGTTTTACCAGGAGTGTTGGGAGGAATTGTTAAGCGATTATGTAGAACGGCAAAAACTTTGCTTGGTATTGCGCTTGATTCCGGGAGCGGGTAGTCCCCATGAACTGCAAGCGGCGCGCTATCTTCAATGCCTTTCCCCGGAGCATTTGCCCCAAGCCCATACCGCTTTGCAGGAATGGAAGAGCCGCGACAGCCTATGGCCGGAGGAAGCCCTGGCGAACTTTCAAAGTCCGGAGCTAAAGGCATGCATAGAAAAAGATGCGGTGCGTCGTTCGGTTTTAGCGGCCCAAATTCAAGCCGAAGAAGACGGCATACACCTCACGCCCGCCTTTTGGTTTCCGAATAAAGTGGTGATGGGCTACGAAGGCAAAAAGGCCTTTTTTGAGCGGGTGAGGGAAATGGTGGAATAGTTACTCCATCCCAAACCCCACCCGAAAAGCGCCACGCACTTGATTGACCTCATAGCCGGTGGCTTGGTCCCCCGGATATAGCTCGGCAATCCTAGCCGACACCTCCGGGCCGGGAATTCCATGGCAGGCCATGCACTTTTCTTCGGTAAGTATGGGATAGTAACCCAACACCCGGTTTCCGCGCACCTGCAATTCGGCCGATATTTCTTTTCCCTCGGCGTGGCGGGCTTTCCAGGCCTCCAAAAGCATGCGCTCTCTTTCGTCGGCTGCATTTAAAGGATTTCGGGGTTTATCGCTTATGCGCCGCACTTCTACTCCTTCGGCTTGGGCTACGCTATCGGTAATGGGAAGGGCATGCAGGGTACAAAATTCAATGGCATGCAAGGGGCCACCTTCCTTCATTTTGGCCATCAAGCGTTTGCCTAGAGCGGCCTTTGTGGCTAAGGCAATGCGTCGGCCTTCTTCCAATCGATCGGTTTTGGAAGCCGTCGCCTCAGACAAAGCCAAAGCTTCGTTTGCCGAATGCTCAAACAGCCACTCCGCCACCTCCACTTGTTGTTGCTTGCTGTATCCCATGGCAGGCATAAGGCCGTAAGCCTCTACGGCCTCCGGCATTTTGCTTTTTTCTGCACTAGGCTTGGCTAAAAAGTCGGCCATATGCTGCACAAAAGCTTCCTGGTCCGAATAAGCGGTTAACCAAGCCCGGCGCACTTCCTCCAATCGGGGAGCCACGCCGGTCGACTCTTCTTCCAAACCATGGCAGGTGGCACAGTTGCTTTGCACCAAAAGCCCACCGGAAGAAGGAGTTGCAGCATCTACCGGGTTAGGCTTAGAGGAAGTACCCGATGAGCAGGCCCCTAAGCTAAGCGCAAAAACAGAGACAAAAAATAGCTTCATGTGGTTCATAGTTCAAAGCTAGGCATCTCTCCGTTTTGGGACTATGACTTTTGTCACTGATGCTATAGAGGATGGCCCCCCTGCCCGGTGGAGGGGCCGGCGCAGCCAAAGGCCGCGGAGGCCGGCTGAGGAGGCCCCCGAGCATTCGGGGGACCCCGCAAGCCATGCCTTCCGCGTGCCTTAGGGGGCGACGCACCGGAGCAGGGGCAGGATACGGAGGAACAAACACCCTATGGAACCGGGGCCCAAAAACCTTAACTAAACCTTGTATGATTTTTGTTAATTTTGAGTAGAATCTTCGGTTTATGAAACGCATTGTTTTTGCTTTGTTGGCTAGCTTATGTGTAGGTCTTTTGCAAGCACAAAATCCTGTACAGGAGGACCCGCTTTTTAAAAAAGCCCAAAAACTTCAAGAAAAAGGCCGTTATGCAAAAAGTTCGGAGACGCTGCAATGGCTTTTTGACCAAGGCAAGGTAGAACCGGAATATCTGATGCTGCACATAACCAACCTCATCGCCTTGGATAATTTTAAGGAAGCTTTTGGTTTGTTGAATACAAGCATTCAGCGTTTCCCAAAATCTGTGAAACTCCTACAATTGAAGGCTTTAATCCTTTCGGAAATGAGGCGTTTTGAGGAAGAAGCGGAGGTTTGGACGCAATCGCTCGGCGTGGTTTCCAACGACACGCTTTTTCACCATTTCTTAGGGAATCGGGGCATGGCCTATTTTCGATCGGGAAAGGTCAAGAAAGCGGAACTTGACATGCGTAAGGCTTATGCCTTTGACAGCACACATGTGGGTATTGTATCCAACATGGTGCAGTTGGAATATCGATTGGGCAATACTTCCGAAGCCATGCGGCTCTTGCATAAGGCCTATGCCATGGATCCGGAAGAATACGCCACGCTAAACAATATGGGTCTTTTTTTGCAAGAGGAGGGCAACTATGAGGCCTCTGCTAAATGGCTGGAACGTGCCCTGGAATTAAACGCCAAAGAAGCTTATGCATGGAGCAACCAAGCCTTCAATTATTACAAATTGGGGGATTTGAAGAAAGCAGAAAAGTATATTGAAAAATCGCTCAAATTAGATTCCGGCAACAGTTGGGCTTACAAAAACAAGGGATTGGTTTTGCAGGCCAAAGGGCAGACTCAGGAGGCCTGCCGCCAGTTTGACATGGCCTTGGAACTTGGCTATACCAATCAGTATGGCGATGAAGTACAAAAACTCAAACAGGAATACTGCAATTAATCACCTATTGAGACCGTTGACGCGTTGTGTTTTCAAGGCGAATTAAGGCACGGGCAAATTGAAAGTCCGCAGTTTACTGATTGTAAATGAGGAACTTGAGATTTGGCCGTAACGCAAAGTCGCCGCAAGAATAGCAACGCATCAACGGTCTCCTATTGTATGGCCCATGAAAGACATTAAAAAATCCATGGAATTGCGGCCCGAAAACTCCTTGGCGTAACGGAATCAAGGTCTTATATTTATTCGGATGAAAAAAGGCAACGAAGCTTGTGCTTCTTTTGAGGAAGGTTTGCGCCGTGGATTTACTGAGCGTTATGGACCGGAATTGGAGGAGCTGCACCGGGAGTATTGCCGGTAATTTTTTTGTAGCTAACAAATGAAAAAGATTAGGGCATTGACCATACATAGAGGTACCGTTTTCGGCCCTCGAACTCTTGAATCCAAGGTTGTTTTGCCATGTGTGCACGGCCGCTTAGTTCTCTGAAGCTAAAATTTGGTCTTGGGTCGGCAAAGTGGCCGGGCATGGGCCAATCAACCACCTTTTGCCATGCTCCTGGAGCCAAATGAACTTCCAAATTTCGGCCGGCACCCTGAATGGACAAATGAAGCGAATCGTCGAGGGTATTTAGCACCCAGAGTTCGGAAATTCTTAGAGGGTCTTCTTGGATGATTTCTTGTACCGGCGGAGCATTCGGCTTGGGAACTTGGGGTGCAGGAACTACAAGAGTGGTGGTTCTATCGTGGCTGTCTTCCCAAAAACCGGTTTTCTTTCCTGTGGAATCAAAGGTTGTTTCGCTGCGGTACCATTGAATGCCCCCGTCGGGGTGGCTGGAATAGCGCACTTTAGCTACCGCGCCATTGGGGTGATAACTTACCTGAACGCTGCTGTATTGATGCATTCTGCTTAAATTCCACTTTCCTATGGAGTTGCCCCGGCTATCGAACGCTTCAAAAAAGCCAAAGCGTTTGTTTGGGTCCCAACATTCTTTGGCCGAAACCCCTGCCCCCTCTTTAAACATACGGGGGCTGCAATCCTCTGCCGGAGCTTGGGCGATTGCAGCAAGTTGAATCCCTAAGAATATTATGCAAACCAAGTACCTCATAGGGTACCATAAGCAAAGCTTATGCCAAATAGTTGGGTTGCTTTGGACGAGCAATCCCGAAGTTAGCCCAAGCCGGTGCTGCCAAAGCCTCCGCTGCCCCTGTCGCTTTCCTCCAGGTCATTTACTTCTTGCCACTCGGCACGCGCATAAGGGGCAAACACCAACTGAGCCACTCGATCACCGGGAGCAATCTGCACCGGTTCCTGGCCCAAATTGATGAGAATAACCCCAACTTCGCCGCGGTAATCGGAGTCGATCGTTCCGGGACTATTGAGTACCGTAATGCCCTGCTTTAAGGCCAAGCCGCTTCTTGGTCTAACTTGGGCCTCAAATCCGGCAGGGATAGCCAAATAAATACCCGTGGGTACTAAGCTGCGAGCCCCCGGAGCCAATTCCAATACGTGCGAAATTCGAGCCCGTAAATCAAGTCCGGCAGCACCCAACGTGGCATATTCCGGCAACGTTTCTAAATCGGGATGACGCTTGATGTGCACCTTTATTTTTTCCATATCCATTGCAAAATTTGTCGGCGTAAACTGGATTCTAATCGCCACACCATAGCCAAAAAGGGCAATAAAAACAGGGTGGCAAATATCATGCGGTACAGCATGGCGGTCTGGGGCAATTGCTCAAAAGTCCAAACCAAGAATAAGGCAACAGAAATGTACACTACCAGACGCGGTACATTATAAGGAATGGGGTAATACTTTTGCCCGAGCACGTAGCTAATAATCATCATGCTTCCGTAAGCAAACAGGGTTGTCCAGGCAGATCCCACATAACCAAAATAAGGAATAAGCAAATAGTTGAGTCCTACCGTCACCAAAGCGCCAACGATAGAAATCAAGGCTCCGAAATAGGTTTGCCCGGAGAGTTTATACCACATAGATAAATTGATGTAAATGCCCAAAAACATATTGGCCAGCATAATAACAGGCACAATCGACAGCCCAACCCAATAGGCCTCGCTTTGGATAAAATGCTTTACCAAATCCATGTATAGATTCACTCCCAAAAACAACAAACAGCAAAAAGCTACAAAGTAATTCATAACCCGTGCATACATGCTGCGGGCATTTCCCTGGTGCTGGTTTCTAAAAAAGAAGGGCTCAGCGGCATATCTAAAGGCTTGAATAAAAATGGTCATTAAAATGGCCAACTTATAACATGCCCCATAAATTCCGACCTGCTGACGGGCGGCCTCCTCACTCATGGGCAAAAGCTTACTAAGCATAATTACGTCCAATCGTTCGTTCACAATAAAGCCCAAACCGGCAATAAGCAAAGGAAGGGCATAGCGCATCATGGATTTCCATAAAGCCCAATCAAAATAGACCGGAATGCCTCTTAGAAGGGGAAGACACAACAAGGCTTTAATGCCTGAGGCCGCCAAATTGGCAATGAAAATATAGCCCACCCCAATATCATGATTGTAGGTTAAATCTACCAACGCATTGGGATTGCCCTCGGTAGCCAAATAGTGGGAGCGACAGTACCACAGCCAGTACAAATTGAGCCCAATGTTCACCCCAATATTGGCCAGCGTAATGCCGGTGAAACGAAAAGGACGGTTTTGTTGCCGCAAAAAAGCCATCGGAAGGGCGGTAAGGGCATCCAGACCTATTATTAAGCCGAGCCAACCTACGTATTCCGGGTGGTCCGGATGGTTCATGAAATGCGCCACGCTTTCCTTGTTGCTAAACAACAAAGCCCAAAACACGGAGGTAGAGGCAATAAGTGAAATCAAAGCCGTTGAAAAAACCCGCAAGGGCTTGAACTGCCGCTCCGCAAAATGAAATAAGGCTGTTTCTAAGCCATAGGTCAAAACAACCAACAAAATGGCTATGTAGGCGTAGGCTTCAGTATAAGTGCCAAAAACTTCGGTATTAAAAATGCTGGTATAAAGCGGTGTGAGCAGGTAATTCAATACCCTGCCTAGAATACTTCCCAGACCATATACCGCCGTTTGTCCGGCCAGATTCCGTAAGGAGCTCAGGGCCATAGTCGGTAAAAGTACAGCTTTTCCTTATCGAACGGGTACAACCCTACTGACAGGTAACGGTCGGTATTACGTGTCGGTTGGCAGAGCCGCTGCACCAGGTGGCATAATACTGGCAACCCGCCGCAAAGCCATAGCAATTTGTTGTGCTTAAATTACCCACAGTATAACTGGCCGCGCTGCTAAAGCCGGCCATTTGACAAAAACAATCCGCCGTTTGTTGGTCCGACAGCTGATTGTATTGGCTCCCTCTCAAAAGGTACTGCTGTCCGGAGGTAAAATAGTCGAAGGTATTGAGGGTAGTGCCTTGATTGCTCACCGTTACCTGAATGGAATCCGTATCGGAACATCCTTGGGCGTCGCTTACTTGCAGAACTACCCAATAGGTTCCCGCCTGGCTCCAAGACACCGACGGATTGGAAGCCACCGAAGAAGCCGGAGTACCCCCTGAAAAGGCCCATTGGTAACTGCTTATATTGCCGGGTTGCGTAGCTGTAAACATGCTGCTTTGATTCAAGCCCAAGTTACTGCCCTGGCTGGAGCTTATCGCGGCAGATGGAGGATTCACACAATCACAAATGGCTTGATTCCACCCACTTTGGGGCAAATACACCTCCAAACACTGGCTGCTGGTATTGTAAATCACTAAGCCGGGAGCCGGATTTGAAATTCCATTGCGTTGGGCCGTAGTCAACCTGGGGGGCAACATGCCACGGTCGGTAAAATCTACATCCAAGCCTGCACTGGGATGGGGCGGATTGTTGCCGCTGCCAATACGTACGCCTTGTGCCTGAATACGTAATCCAAGCCATAATAAGCCAATAATAAAGATCCATTTCATCTTTAAGTGTATGCATTTAAGACAAAATAAAACAAGCAAAGCCCTCTAGTCTGCCAAGACCTCCATAAGTGCAGGCTGCCCAAAGATGCAACTGCTCCACTTTCCCTACCTTTGCCCCATGGTACGCATTGGTTCTATGGAACTGGGAGAGTTTCCGCTGTTGCTTGCGCCTATGGAAGACGTGAGCGACCCGCCCTTTCGCGCTTTGTGCAAACAACAGGGTGCAGATTTAATGTATACCGAATTTATTTCCTCGGAAGGACTGATTCGGAATGCCTCCAAAAGTCTCCAAAAACTCGATATTTTTGAATACGAACGGCCCATTGGCATTCAAATCTTTGGAGGCGAAGCTGAACCTATGATGGAAGCTGCCCGCATCTGTGAAGAAGCCAATCCAGACATCATTGACATCAATTTTGGTTGCCCGGTAAAAAAAGTAGTCTGCAAAGATGCCGGGGCGGGAATTCTCAAAAACATCCCAAAAATGGTGCGCCTTACCGAGGCTGTTGTAAAGGCAGTTAACAAACCCGTTACCGTAAAAACACGGTTGGGTTGGGACGAAGATTCTAAATTCATAGTTGAAGTTGCCGAACGTTTACAAGACGTTGGAATACAAGCAATTTCTATCCATGGTAGAACCAGAAAGCAAATGTATAAGGGTCAGGCCGATTGGAGCCTCATCGCCGAAGTAAAAAACAATCCGCGCATGCGCATCCCCGTGTTTGGCAACGGAGACATCAATTCGCCCCAAAAAGCCGTGGACATGCGCAATCGATACGGCGTAGACGGAGTTATGATTGGTAGGGCCAGCATAGGTAATCCTTGGATTTTCCGCGAAATAAAAGCCTACATGAACCAAGGCTTGGTGCTCCCCCCACCCGGATTGGCCGAAAAAGCACGCGCTGCAAAATGGCACCTCCAAAAATCTGTGGAATGGAAAGGAGAACGCCTGGGCATTCTCGAAATGCGCATGCATTACAGCAATTACTTTAAAGGGATCCCGAATTTTAAGGAAACCCGCATGGAACTGGTTACCAGCGATAATCTGGGCCATTTGTACGAGCTGCTCGACACCATTCCAAACCGCCAAGAAGAGGCGCTTATTCAAGTATGAAGGGTCGCCTACTGGTCTTGGCGCTCCTGTTGGCTTGCCATTTCCCCCTGCAGGCCATCCTGCAACCCGGTTTTCAAGTGCATGAAGCACGACAAATGCTCCTGCTCTCTGCCCACAGCTCCCGCATGGGAAGTTACTACCGAACCTTACCCATTCCCCCCGGCTTCAAAATAGCTTACCGAAGCACAACCACCGGCCTCGACAATACCTGGGACTTATGGTTAGGGCCTGATTCCCTCTGCGTGGTGGCCATTCGTGGCTCTACACAACGCATGGCCAGCTGGGTGGCCAATTTTTACGCCGCCATGGTGCCCGCTCAAGGCTGTATGGTTATGCAAGAAAGTCGATGCACCCCCTACCGACTTTCCGACCATCCACAAGCCGCAGTACATGTAGGCTGGCTCTACTGCATGCTGAGTATGTGGCCCGAAATGCAAACGGTAATCGACAGCCTTTATGCCGCTGGCTTCCGCAACCTTATCCTTACCGGCCATAGCCAGGGAGGAGCTATTGCCAATTTACTTACGGCACACCTCAAAATAGGTCAGGAAGATGGACAACTACCTAAAGACTGGCGCATAAAAACTTATGCCACGGCACCCCCCAAGCCCGGGAATTTGCATTTTGCCCATAGCTACGCCAAACTCACGCTTGGCGGCTGGGCCTGGAACCTCATCCTCACCGCCGATTGGGTGCCCGAAACACCGGTAACCCTACAAACCCTAAGCGATTTTAATCAGGTAAACCCTTTTAAGCACAAACAATTTGTAGAGGATCGGGCACCCTTTCCCGGGGGCCTAATATACCGGGGACTGGTTGGCCTGCTCGACGCTCCGGGCAAACGCGCCATGCGGCGTTATCGGTTCTTTTTAGGAAGCCTTCCCGAACGCTTTGTTTCGAAAAAATACCCGGGATTTGAGCCACCGAAATATGTCGAAGGCCTCAATTATGTGCGTGCCGGAGAAACCCGTTACCTTTTTGCCGACGAGGCGTATTTTCAGGCCTTCCCTCAGGATCCCGACCGACCCTTCATTCATCATTTGCACGGGCCCTACCTTTACCTGCTTCACCGCCAAGAAAGACAGGCCCCACATTAAATCAACCATTCCCTGGGAAAACCTTTGGCTTTGGGCCCTTGCTCCGTAGCATAAGTATGCTCCGTTTCCGGCCCTTTTTCCGGCCGGCCTCACACCCGGCAGCTATGGGCGGGCTGCGGTGGCTTTCCCAAAGTATAGGGACCGCCTCCTCGCCTTGCCCATAGCATGCCGGCCGTTTCGGCAGGTCCTCCCTTGAGGCCGGGGGGCCAAACTTTTTAAATGCATCGCATCAATCCGAGACGCAATGCGCTGCGTCTCTCTACCTGAAAATACAAGGCATCAACAGACTGTGGCATCGGCCGTTTAGTCTACAAAAGTTTCTTTGATTACCTGCTTGCATGCGATGATTTCCTTATCGTTGAGCGTGGTAAAGGTTTTTACAATACGGATTTTGCCGATAGTTCTTATTTGATCGAGGACGACCCAGCCTACTTTGTTGTTGTGTTTTACTTTTATTCGGGTTGGATAATTTGTGGATGTGGTTGTCATGGGTGCGACAACCACGGTTCTTAGGTGGTCGTTTAATTCATTAGGGGAAACCACCACGCAAGGCCTTGTTTTTCGAATCTTGCTACCCACGGTTGGGTCAAGGTTTACCAACACAATTTGGTATTGCTTTACTCCCATTCCTCAAAGTTTTCCTCTTCAAACACATCGTTTATTAGGAGTTGGTCGTCTCCATTTTCGTGCATTCGTTGGAATGCTGTATCCCAGCCTTTGCGGGGTTCGGCAATGGGTCGCAAAATGATGTGTCCTTTTTCAAGGATCAATTCCACTTTATCAGTAATCTTGTATCGATCCAAGATGGTTTTGGGTAACCGTAGGCCTTTTGAATTTCCTATTTTAATGATGGAAACTTCCATGGATTTGCGTTTGTAATTACAAGGTTATTACAAATTGCTGCGTTTGTCAAGCTGAACTACCTGTGGGCTTGTTTCAGGTATCTAATTTAGTTTTTTGCTTAGAGACCTTTCCTCTCTTTTAGCTATCTTTCCATCCTAATTACATCCACCATTATGCGCCTTATTTTTTGCTGCCTCTTTTCACTCACATCAACTTACAGTATATTTTCTCAGGTGAAAATCGGCAACAACGTAAGCAACCTATCCCCATACACGGTGTTGGAACTAGAAAGTCAAAACGCAGGTTTTTTGCAACCCAGACTCAGCAATGCGCAACGCGACGCGCTCCAAAACCCACCCGAAGGATTACGGATTTACAATACCGACACCAAATGCGAAAATTACTACAACGGTTCGGCTTGGCATGAGCTATGTGGTGTATGTGTGCCCGGTATTCCGCCCCTACCCAATCAAATCTTAGGCAATGTGCAGCCTTGCGCCGGCGATACCCAAAGCCTCTATTGGGTAAGCGCAAGTACTCCTCAAACCCAATACCAATGGAGCTTTCCTAACGGCTGGTCCATCCTTAGCGGTCAGGGCAACGATACCGTTAGAGTGCAGGCAGGTCAAGTGGCGGACAGCGGTATGGTAGCTGTAATTGCCCAAAACGGTTGCGGCAGTTCTCCTGCTCAACAGGTGAACCTATTCCCAACAAGCTCCAATTTGACTCAGATTCAGCCTGCCAATGCACAGGCCTCCGCTACCCAAATCGTTTGGTTTTGGCATCCGGAGCAGGGTGCCGGCGGATATTTGGTTTCCGGCCAAAATAATGCATCTCAGGCCCAGTTGGTTTCTGACACCTCTTTTTTGGAAATCAATTTAACGCCCTGCCAAGCCGACAGCCTGTATGTATGGCCGATAAATGCCTGCGATACCGGACAAGTCCAACTCTTGTTGGCCCAAACCATTTGCCAGCAAAGCTTTCAGTTTACGGGCAGCATGCAAAGCTTTGTCGTTCCCGCCGGAGTTTCTCAAATCACCATCGACTGCTATGGAGCCCAAGGTTTCGACAGCCAATTTGGCGGCCTAGGCGGCCATGCCCGAGCCCAGCGAAGCGTGAATCCCGGCGAAACCTATTATGTGTTTGTGGGAGGAGAAGGCACCGGCAACAACGGCGGATGGAATGGAGGCGAAAGTACGGCTGCCGGTTCAGGATGTTTAAGCACCACCGGAGGAACGGGCTTTGGCGGTGGAGCTTCGGATCTGCGCTTTGGAGGTACTGCTTTAAGCAACCGAATTATTGTAGCTGGGGGCGGTGGAGCTAAAGGCCTTTCCGGACCCTGTGGAAGCAGTAGCGCACTCCCCGGCGGGGCCGGAGGTGGCTTTACAGGCGCTCCGGGCGCACCTGCACCTAATGCCACGGGTGGGGGTGGTGGTAGTCAAAGCAGCGGAGGCTCTGCCGGCACAGGTAATTTCGGTTCAGCTACGGCCGGCAGTTTAGGGCAAGGTGGTGACCGTTGCCCCGGGGATATGAACGGAGGCGATGGTGGGGGCGGCTATTACGGCGGCGGCGGCGGCGGGGGCAACAATGGATGCAATCGTGGCGCAGGCGGCGGAGGCTCCAACTATTTTGGCGGTCTAAGTCCTTTAATCAATGCCCAAGGGGTCAGATCGGGCAATGGATTGGTGGTAATTACCTATTGAGCGGCCAAGGCCAGGGTTTTAACTCCGTCTACATGCATCGCAGATAAGGGAACCCAAAGTCGCAAGGGCGAAAGGGGGCCTTTGACTGCCTTAGTGGTTGCACGCATAGTCGCAAAGCCGCAAAGTGGCGTTTACCGACCTTAACAGGTTCAAATCATGCCGAGCCAAAGCCTTTGCGCCCTTGCGTCTTCGCATGCCTAATTTTCCGCGGTAAAAACAGGGTTAAAACCCTAATATTTGCCTCTTTGCGTCTCTGCATGAACCCCATTGCGGGGTCCATCATCCAACATTCGGAGGGGGGCTCCGTCTCTACTTTACAAACCGGATACGCTCTTCGTCCCCTACTTCGCGCAATTCAAATTCTGTTGGGGTAGAGCCCATAATTTCCCAGGTTTCCCGCAATTCTTCTAAGCCTTCGGTGCCGTTTACATCGAACCGGAGACGGGTGTTCTCTTCGGTGAAATCATAAAATCCTTGAAACTGCAAGCTATCGGAAACGGTGACCAGCAAAGTCCCATTCTCTTGAAAATCGAACACATGTTCTATAAACAAGGAGGTATACAAGTCATCGTCGTCGGTATAACTGGCCACAGTCCATCCCCCACCACTAATATGAGCTACATCGAATGCACCCGGTGACTCGCTGCATGAGCTTAAGGCTAAACCTACAAGTGCCGCTGAAAAAATGAGTGAACGCATAAGTATTTTTAGATATTATGGACAAAAACAGGCAAAACGCCATGCTGTTGAACGCCTCAAAGCGTTTTAACTATTTTTTAAAGCTCAGGTGCAGCAAAGCCTGAACAGGTTTTGGATTACAAAAAGCCCCGCTCTTTTTTTGGAAGATTAAGGACTCCGTACTATATTTGCACCCGCAATTGCCCGATCGTCTAATGGTAGGACTACAGTTTTTGGTTCTGTCTGTGGTGGTTCGAATCCATCTCGGGCAACGCAGAAAGGCGCTTAACAAGGCGCCTTTTTTTGTTTTTAAGCGGCCCTATCGCTGCGCTTGCCTACCTTTAAGCTATGATATTATCCGGTAAAGAAATTGCCCGCCGCATGGGTGGCGACATCCGAATCGATCCCTACAAGCCGGAGCGCTTGAATCCCAATTCCTACAATCTTTCCCTGCACGAAAAATTGCTGGTCTACGATCATCCTACCCTGGATATGCGGCGCGAAAACACCGCAAGCCCCTTAATCATTCCCAAAGATGGCCTTCTGTTGGAAACAGGAAAACTCTATTTGGGCCGCACCCAGGAATATACCGAAACCCAAAATTTAGTGCCCATGCTGGAGGGCCGCTCTTCCATAGGTCGCCTGGGTCTGTTTGTGCACATTACCGCCGGATTTGGTGATGTAGGATTTAAGGGGTTTTGGACGCTTGAGATGTTTTGTGTGCAGCCCATTCGCATCTATGCCGGCGTAGAAATTTGTCAGATTTTTTACCACAGCCTGCAAGGCGATTTTGACACCTATAAAAGCGGGAAATACCAAGGGAATACCGATGTGCAGCCCAGTTTGCTGTTCAAGGATTTCGATGAATAGGATGGGAACTACGGACATAAAACCTATTTAGGCCTGGGCGCCAAACCAATAGCCTACCAAAGCCGTTAGCCCCATAGCCACCATTCCCCAAAGGCTCACCCTTAGCATCGCCTTTAGCGGTGGCGCTCCTCCGGCCTTGGCGGCAATACCTCCCAGGGCCATTAAAAATACCAGCGTACTGCCAAACAAGACATACTCCAACCAAGGTTCGGGCGAAAAAAGCACCATCATTAGAGGTAAAAAAGCGCCGGCCGTAAAGGCCGCTCCGGAAGAAAAAGCCGCTTGCATGGGCTTGGCCTTATTCATTTCGGTGATGCCTAACTCATCGCGCACATGGGCGGTTAGGGCATCTGCCTCTGTCAACTCCTCGGCCACTTTAGCGGCGGTGGCTGCACTCAAGCCGCGTTCTCGATAGATCTTAGCCAGGACTGCTTGCTCCTCTTGGGGTGCTTCTTTTAATTCTCGGGCCTCACGTGCAATATCGGCACGTTCCAAATCCGTTTGGGAACTTACGGACACGTATTCTCCCGCCGCCATGGACAAGGCTCCGGCCACCAAACCGGCCAAACCTGCCAGAATCACCTCGGAGCGCTCGGCACCGGCACTGGCCACTCCCACTGCTAAACTGGCGCAGGAAATGATGCCGTCATTGGCGCCCAAAACCGCCGCACGCAACCAATTGCTGCGGTGGATGTAGTGCTTGGCCAAGTACTGTTCTATATCGGGTTCCTGTTCCATAATTGAATTTGTTGGTACAAGGTACACATCCGTTGGGCTGCATCGATACGGGATTATTTCTCCACCCATAATTGAATAGGAATTTCCCTACGGAGCACCGCCCCGGACCGCAGGGATAGCCCGGAGCCCCTTGCCTTTGGCTTGGCGGGCAGGCAAAAGCGGAGCGCATGCGAGCTCTTTGGCGGCCCATGCCAAGCCAAGGCAGGGGGCGAGGACTAGGACTAAGGGCCGGAAAAGGCGGCCAAATTCAATACATCAAATGCTTCTTATTGCTGTTGCGCCAACCGGCTTGGCTTTCGTAATTGACAAAGAAAATCTTGAGGTCGGCTTGACTTTCGTAATCCACAAAAAAGATGGTTTTATCGGCTTGGCTGGCGTATGCTACAAAAAACCAACGTCCCTCGTTGCCGCGGGCCTGGCTCTCGTAATCCACTTTATACACCTTAAGGTCGGCTTGGCTTTCGTAATCGACCACAAAGACCTTTACATCGGCCTGGCTGGCATAATCCTCGGTAAAAATGCTTTGAGCCTTGGTGGTAGCGGTCAGGCTAAGAATACAACTTAAAGTAAAAATTATGCGCTTCATTTTTTCTTTTAATATACACAAAATGCGTGCCAAAGCCCAAATGGGAACATAAGATGCTCGTTTGTACCTTTGCCTCATGTCATTGCCCAACATACGCAGCCTGTCGCAGCAAGAAATGATTGATTTTTTTGCCGAGCTGGGCGAACCGGCCTACCGGGCCAGGCAAACGCATCAGTGGCTGTGGCAAAAGCATGTGCGGCGTTTCGAAGATATGACCAATTTGGGGAAAGATCTGCGTTCGACGCTTCAGGCGCATTTTTCGCTGGAGCATTTGGAGCCGGCCACCGTGCAACAATCCAAGGACGGAACCGTAAAATCGGCCATGCGGCTTCCGGACGGCAAAATTGTGGAATCGGTGCTGATTCCTGCCGGAAAACGCATGACCGCCTGCGTGTCGAGTCAGGTGGGTTGCAGCCTCGACTGCGCTTTCTGCGCTACGGCTGCCCTCAAACGCATGCGCAATTTGGAACCCGACGAGATTTACGATCAGGTAGTGACCCTAAATCGACAAGCGGAGGAGTTTTTCAACCAAAAGTTGAGCAATATTGTATTCATGGGTATGGGTGAGCCGCTGCTCAATTATACCAAGGTGATGGAATCCATTGCGAAAATCACCAGTCCCGAAGGTTTGGGCATGTCGCCCAAGCGCATTACGCTGAGCACCAGTGGCGTGGCGAAAATGATGCATCGTATGGCAGAAGAGCAGGTGCCCTTTCATTTGGCGCTGTCGCTGCATGCGGCCAACGACGACAAACGGACCCAATTGATGAGCATCAACGCCACCAATCCCTTGTCGATGCTTGCCGAGGCCCTAAGGCATTGGCATCAAGCTACCGGCCGCCGCGTCACCTACGAATTCATTGTGTTTAAGGACTTTAACGACAGTCCCCAAGACGCCCGAGAGTTGGTAGAATTTAGCCGCATTGTTCCCTGCAAAATCAACCTCATCGAATACAATCCCATCGAAGGTGGGAGCTTTGAACAAACCACCCCGGAGCGCTTTGAGCGCTTTGTTGGCATTTTGGAAGCGGCGGGATGCATTGTAAACGTGCGCCGGTCCAGGGGCAAGGATATTGATGCGGCCTGTGGGCAACTAGCCAACAAAACCCATTAAGGTGGGGGATAATGGTAAAAAACCCCCTTGTCGAAAGGTGTCCACCACGCGGCTTTTTGACCTGCCGCTTTAAGGGCATTGTTGGTCCAGGTATTGCAGGTGTGGAACAAATGGTAACGTCCCTTGGCCTCATAAAACACATCGCGCGGGCCGTAGCTGCTTCCGGTAGAAATAGGAATGGGTTGTCCCGATTCATTGAAATCGAACCAGCCTAAAACCCATTGATTCAATTTTTTATATAGTTCCGGCGACATATAAATGGCCCTTTTACGCTCCGAAGGCAAAACCTGGGAATAAAACACCACATGCATGGCGGTTTCATGGAAACCAAAGGTGGAACCTACAGCCGTAGATAAGGTTAAGTCGCTCCATTCCGGAGTTTCGATGTAGAATTTTTTGTCGCCCCATCCAATAGAGCACCATTGGGCATTGGAAGCATCTCGGGCATGTTTGGGATGTATGGTTTGGGTCCAGTCCACGTAGTCATTTTTTAGCGGCACTACCAAATCGGTATGCACCCCGTTGGTTTTGAGGTATATCATTACTGAATCGGAGGCCAATAAGGAAGAGGCTTCGCCAGAAACAGGAATGATTGAGCCAAGGACTGCCGCCAGCAGGTAAAGAAGCACCAATGCAGGAAAAATGGCCAACATGCGGAGGATTCGACCCAGCCGTTTCATAGTACAAAGGTAGCGTGCACGATCGTAGAGACGCAATATTTTTCGTCGTGGATTGATGACCAATATTTTGCGTCGTGGATTGATGCCCAATATTTTGCGTTTTGGATTGATGCCCAATATTTTGCGTTGATGGTAGAGACGCAATATTTTGCGTCGTGGATTGATGACCAATATTTTGCGTTGATGGTAGAGACGCAATATTTTGCGTCTCTACGGGGTCCAACGGGCAGTATTGGTTTTAATGTATTGGGTTATTCGTTCATAGGATCCGTCATCACCGATAATGTGGTCATGAAATCGGGGTTGCCAGGCAAATGCAGGATGGATTTGGCGTGCGTTTTTGGTTACCCCAATTTTGAAACCGCGAATTATGGATGCCAAATTTTGGGATTGAGGGGCGAATTGGTTTTTTCGTTTACCCATTTCCGACGGTTGGGATGGTTGGGATGGTTGCGGTGAATCCGGTGATTTTGGTGGTTGCGGCGCCCCCAACACCCCCGGTAATATCGATGGTAGAGACGCAATATTTTGCGTCGTGGATGGATGACCAATATTTTGCGTTGATGGCAGAGACGCAATATTTTGCGTCTCTACATTCCGCCCATCAGGCCACCCATCGCGGCCATCGTTCTGTTTTTTGATAATCAAAATGCCATGCACATGATTGGGCATAATGACATGCGCGCCCAATTCAACAAACGGAAAATGATGCGGGATTTCATGCCAACAGGAATTGGCGATATGTCCCATTGCCGATAAATCCATTAGGCCATCCACAACATCCCCAAACCAACATTGCCTGTTTTTGGTGCAGATGGTTACAAAATACGCGGCATTCCAACTGTAATCCCAAAAAGGGGCACGGGCCGATGCTATGCGGTATTTGTTTTTGAATTTTTCCATAGGGATGATTGGAATATTTTGGATCATTTAAACGCATGCATCACCATCCTATTGTTTGGTTGAAGCAACATGTTGCATTGATGGTAGAAACGCAACACATTGCGTCGCTGTCCGGATTTGACCAACCACCGCAACATCCAAGCGTCGGGGCCTTCGGGACCGACGCAAAGGCACGGGTACGGAGCTTGTTTTTCCTATGGAAGGAAGGCCCAAAAACCCTAAAAAAACGCTTTGGCCTCCAAAATCTTGGTATTGAAGCGGGTCTTAACCCCGGCTTTGCAGCTTCTCCCTTCGATGCCCAACCATTTCCTTGCCCAACCGTTTCTTTGTACATGGCCTTGCTGGAACTTAGGGACAAAGGACTTTATTGCGCTGCGGGAGACTTTTACATCGACCCTTGGAGGCCGGTGAACCGAGCGGTGATTACTCATGCGCATGCCGATCATGCCCGTTACGGATCGAGGCAATACCTGGCTCACCGAGCTTCGGCTTCGGTGCTCAGGCTTAGACTGGGCAAGGACATTGCTTTGCAAACGCTGGATTATAACCAATCGGTCTATATGCAAGGGGTGCGGATCAGCTTACATCCTGCGGGACATATTCCCGGCTCGGCGCAAGTTCGGGTAGAACATAATGGCGAAATTTGGGTGGCTTCGGGCGATTATAAAGTCCGCGACGATGGCCTCAGCCCGGCCTTTGAACCGGTGCGCTGCCATCACTTCATTACCGAAAGTACCTTTGGCTTGCCTTTGTTTCGATTTCCTCCGCAAGAACAGGTGTTTCAAGATATCCATCAATGGTGGGGACAAAACAGGAGCGAGGGTTTTTCCACGGTACTTTTTGCCTACAGCCTGGGTAAGGCCCAGCGCTTAATTAAGCATCTAAACCCTGCCACCGGGCCAATATTTGTGCACTCTGCCATTCGCCAAACCAACAGTGCGCTGCAAGCCGATGGCTGGGACATTCCGGAGCTTCCCTTGCCTTCCGAAGGAAAAAAAGAAGCGTTAAAAGGAGCTCTGGTTATTGCACCACCCGCAGCGGCAAGAGGCACTTGGCTTAAGGCCTTTGGCCCGGCTCGGCTGGCGACGGCTTCGGGCTGGATGGCGCTGCGAGGTGCCCGCCGCCGGCAGGCTCTAGACCGCGGCTTCTTGCTCTCCGACCATGCCGATTGGGATGAGCTGCATCAGGCCATTGAAGCCAGCGAGGCAGCACATATTTGGGTGACCCACGGATACCGCGCATTGTTTGTGCGGCACCTGCAAGATTTGGGCTATGAAGCCTCGGTATTGGAAACGCCTTTTGCCGGTGAGGAGGCCGAAGCGGAGGCATGAAACGCTTTGCAGCCCTATACGAGCAATTGGATCAAACCCAACGCAGCAAAGAAAAAATTCAAGCTTTGGTCGATTTTTTCAGAGAGAGCCCACCCGAAGACGCCCTTTGGTTGGTGGCTTTGCTCATGGGCAAACGGCGTCGGCGACCGGTGAAATCGTCGCTTTTGAGGCAATGGGCGGCAGAGGAGGCGCAATTGCCGCCCTGGTTGTTCGAGGCTTCTTATCAGGTGGCCGGAGATTTGGCCGAAACCATGGCCTTGGTTTTACCGCCGGCAAAGGGACATAAAGATCAGGGCTTGGCGCAATGGATGAAGGACTTGGCTGAGCTACAAACCATGCCAGAGGAGCAAAAAGAAGCCTGGATTAAAGCGACGTGGAGACAACTGGAAGCTATGGAGCGCTTTGCCTTCAACAAATTATTGACGGGAGGTTTTAGGGTGGGCGTTTCGGCCAAATCGGCCATCAAAGCCATTGCATTGCATTTGAACAAGCCTGAGGATGAAATAAGTTTGCGCTTGGCCGGCAATTGGACTCCGGAGGCCCATAGCTGGGGGTTGTTGTTGGAGTCTGACCCCGACCAAAGCCTTAAGGGACGGCCCTACCCTTTTTGCCTGGCCTATGGGTTGGAAGAAAGCCCGGAGGCCTTGGGCCCTGCCCAAGATTGGCAGGTAGAATGGAAATGGGACGGCATTCGGGGTCAAATCATTGTACGAGACCGAGAGGTGTATGTTTGGAGCAGGGGTGAAGAACTGGTGACCCATCAATTTCCTGAATTTGCCATATGGAAGGACAAATTGCCGGAGGGAACGGTGTTGGACGGCGAAATTGTAGCCTGGGAAGCGGGAGAAGTGGGGCCCTTTCATAAATTGCAGCACCGATTGGGACGTAAAAAGCCAAGTCAAAAGCTATTGAAGGAATATCCGGTGCGTTTTATAGCCTACGATGTGTTGGAATGGGAAGGCAAAGACCTCCGGGCAGAAGCTTTGGCGGAACGGAGAAAGTTGTTAGAAGCTTTGGTGCAGGAGGGCCCTCCGGGTCTGCTTGCTTCGGAGGTTTTAAGGATTAGCGACTGGAGTGAGGCCAAGGCATGGAGAGCCGGGGCAAGAGATTGCAAGGCAGAGGGTTTGATGCTTAAATCCAAGCAAAGTCCGTATCGCGTGGGGCGCAAAAAAGGCGATTGGTGGAAATGGAAATTGGATCCGCGCAGCATAGATGCAGTGTTAATTTACGCGCAGCGCGGCCATGGACGGAGGGCGAATTTGTATACGGACTTCACCTTTGCGGTTTGGCGGGGAGAAGAATTGGTGCCCTTTGCGAAGGCATACAGCGGCCTCACCGATGAGGAAATGAAACAAGTAGATGCCTTTGTAAAGAAACAAAGTTTGGAATCGTTTGGACCGGTGCGCAAGGTTGAGCCTTTGTTGGTGTTCGAAATTGGTTTTGAGGGCATACAGCCCAGCAGCCGACACAAATCGGGAGTTTCGGTGCGGTTTCCCCGCATGTTGCGCTGGCGGCAAGACAAAAAAGCGGAGGATGCGAATTGCCTGGAAGATTTGATGGCATTTTTGGACAAATAGCGCTCTAAGGCAAAGCACAAACCCGGGGATTCCGACTATTTATTTCATCAAGTTTTCTTTGCAGATTCGTTACTACGAGGGAATTTCACCTCGTCGAACGTCTCCATAACCTCAGATTTGGATATAACTTAGCCAATCCTTTAGTATAGCCTTAAAAAAAGGATTTAACCAAGCGGCAGGGATGGAAGCGGTAGCCCGGAGGTACCAACCTTAGGCGCGCTTGGCGGGCGGAGGCCCCCGATGTTTCGGGGGACCCCGTACCGCTTAGCGCGCCTTGGTTGGGACCGAGGACTAAAGCTGACAGCCCGTAAGCCGCCCAAAAAAATATTTATTTTATACAAACCAGGGAACCACAGCCACCGGAGGCGAAAGTTTAAACAAGGGTAGCAACCCAAGCAACAGCCCCGGGCTGCGGCAAGGAAATAAACAGGTCGTTAATCTCGGGGTAAATTTTTAAAACAAGCATCTGAACCGCATGCGACCTTGCCCGCTCACTACATCTACCAAATACAAGCCCTGCGATAGCGAGTGCCCCGGAATTTCCCAAAGGCCCTGGGGCTCGGGCAGCTCAAAAACTTCCAGCTCCCTGCCCTGAATATCCATAAGCCGGATTTGCAAAGCTCCTCCTTGCCAATGGTTCAAGTCCAAACTTGGCTTAGGATTATGCACCATGCGTATGCCTTCCATATCCGGCAACTGGTCTTGCCCCGCAAAATCAGCGTCTAAATATTGTACGGTTTGCACGTCAATAGGCAATAAATCTGAAGTAAGACTGGTTATTATCAGCACCGGATAGGGGCGATTTTCCGCAAAAAAGCGATAGGTAATGTTTTCGTTGGTATTTACGATGGGGAAACCACCCAAATTGCCTTGGTCTAAGCTGTTTTCTTCGGTCCGCACCCGCAATACCCGGTCAAAACTTTGTCCTCCCGGCAGCTGCAAACTTCCGGTGCCATCTACCCTAAAATTGACTGTGCCGGAACGACTAAAACTGTTGCCCTGGAAGTCGAAGCCGCAAGAAAACAGGTCAAAGCCTTGGTCATTGTAGTCCATGGGAAACTCCAACTCTGTCATGGGTGCCACGCAATCCAAAAAGAAAAGCGCTTGACCGAAAGCATGGAGGGTCCAACCGTCTTGATTCATTTCGTAAACGCTCAAGGTAAGTCCATTATCTACCACATGGGTAGCTTGAGGATAGGCAGAAGCCTCATTTGCTGTGGCAGGATCCAAGGCTTGAACTTCCTGAGCCATGCCGCTAGCTAAGGCAGAAAAATCCCAGGCCTGTGCCAGACCTCCGGGACCCGGATCCTCGGTTTGGTTAAGTGTCCGATACTTGTAGGACCAGCCCAGGTTGGGGTTGGCCCAAGTATCCAAAGTAAGGTTCTGCTGAGCCGTCAAAGATCCGAAGAAGGTGCATGCAAACAAGTAGATACGTAGTCTCATGCACTAAATTTAGACAATTTATGTTTATGCCTTAAGGTGAAAACTAATAGGAATCGATGTGTTCCAAACCAAAGTTGTGGTTTACAAGCTAGGGTGGAGATGGCATGTGAACCCAAGGCGCATCCGTTTGTTCTAAGCTAAAGTTGCCTTATGAAAACGTGGCTTGTTTCCCTAATCCTTGCATCGCTTGTATTGCAAAGTTCCTGTGTAACCGTTCGACAGGGCACCGTTGGGGTAAAACGCAAAGTGGGAAAAATAAATGACAAACCGCTTCCCCCCGGAGCCCGCTGGTTCAATCCATTCATCACTACCGTTATTGTAGTCCCTGTACGGACTGTAAACCTGGAAGTTGACTTGGCGCTACCCAGCAAAGAAGGACTCAACGTAAACGCAAAAATCTCTATTCTTTACCACGTAGAAGAATCCAAAGCTACCGACGTCATTGGAACCATTGGTCCGGACTACGAAGAAATCATGATTCTTCCGGTGTTTAGAGCCGCTGCCGCCGATATCACTGCCAAATTTATGGCCAAAGACATGCATACCGGCAACCGCTTAGGTATTGAAAATGCCATTCGAGACCGAATGATGGAGATTTTGGGCGAACGAGGTTTTGTGATTGAATCGGTGCTGATGAAAAGCATTCAATTGCCGCCCGGCTTGTATAGGGCCATAGAAAACAAGCTGGAAGCCGAACAAGAAGCCCAACGTATGGAATTTGTGCTGCAAAAAGAGCGGCAAGAAGCCCAGCGCAGAACCATTGAAGCCGAGGGCATCCGCGATGCAAACCGCATTATCTCCGAGGGACTTACCCCTCAAATTTTGCAGTATAAGGCCATAGAAGCGTACCGGGAATTATCCACCTCCCCCAACACCAAAATCCTTATTGGCGCCACCGACCAACCGGTCATCTTAAACCCAACGCCCTAATGCTTGGCATGGCGATGCACCGGACAAATTGTCCGTTGCATTACCATGCATCACTTGTCACTCAGAGACGGGGGGCACTGGGTGAGACGCAGGGCACTGCGTCTTTACGGCGTCTTTACGGCATCGTTGGGAGACGCAGGGCACTGCGTCATTGAGAGACGCAGGGCACTGCGGCTTTACGGCATCGTTGGGAGACGCAGGGCACTGCGTTATTGAGAGACGCAGGGCACTGCGGCTTTACTGCATCGTTGGGAGACGCAGGGCACTGCGTCATCGAGAGACGGGGGGCACTGCGTCTTTACGGCATCGTTGGGAGACGCAGGGCACTGCGTCATCGAGAGACGCAGGGCACTGCGTCTTTACTGCGCCTTTACCTCATCACTCATCAATCCCTCTCCCAATGCTCAAAGGCAAAGGCATAGGCATGCCGCGCATCGGGCTCGTGCTGCTCGCGATGCAGCAAACGCCACCCTTCCTGTAAATCTATTGGAAAAAAAACCGCTGCCTTTGGCGAAGCATGCACCCGCGTCATGCGCACATCCGTTAAAAAAGGCAGGGCTGCCGCATAAATGCCTGCACCACCGGCAATAATTACCTCCTCAGCCTCCGGAAACAAAGCCAGGGCCGAATCCACATCGCGCGCTACAAGCCAGGACCCGTCGGCAGGCGCCTCCAAGGAGCCCGAAACCACCACGTTCACCCGCTTAGGCAGCGGCTTAGCACCAATACTTTCAAAGGTTTTGCGCCCCATAATCATAGGTTTATGCAGCGTATAACGCATAAAAAACCGCAAATCATCGGGCAATCGCCAGGGCAAATCGCCGTCCACTCCAATAGCATCGTTCAAACCCGCGGCCACCACCGCCGTTACTCGCCTGCTCATACCGCTACCGGGGCTTTTATGGCCGGATGGTGCAGGTAATTCCGCACCTCAATATCTTTAAATGCAAAACCGTCGATGGACCTCACCTCCGGATTCAAATGGAGCTGCGGTAAAGGAAAAGGACTACGGCTCAACTGCAGCTGCACCTGTTCCATATGGTTGGAATAAATGTGGGCATCGCCCAGCGTATGCACAAAATCGCCGACCTGAAGGCCACAAACCTGCGCCATCATATGCGTCAACAGCGCATACGAAGCAATGTTGAAGGGCACGCCCAAAAACACATCGGCGCTGCGTTGATAGAGTTGGCAACTCAGCTTGCCCTGCGCTACATAAAACTGAAACAAGGCATGGCAGGGGGCCAAATGCATGGCCGGCAAGTCTGAAACGTTCCAGGCGCTCACCACCATGCGCCGCGAATCGGGCTGATGCTTAAGCAAATGCACCATTTCGGCGATTTGGTCGTATACTTTGCCGTCGGCCCCTTTCCAAGAGCGCCATTGGGCGCCGTATACAGGACCCAGTTCGCCATCCTCGTCGGCCCATTCGTCCCAAATCGACACCCCATGCTCCTGCAAATAACGCACGTTGGTGCCGCCCTTTAAAAACCACAAAAGCTCGTAAATCACTGACTTTAAGTGCACTTTTTTTGTAGTAACCAAAGGAAAGCCTTGGCCCAAATCGTAGCGCATTTGGTATCCAAACACACTGCGCGTCCCCGTCCCCGTGCGGTCGCCCTTATCGACGCCATGATCCAAAATATGTTGCAGCAAATGGTGGTAAACAAACATGCAATGAAGGTAAGGAAAAGAGAGAAAAGGGTGGGCCCCGGTTGCCAAAAAGCGGGCATATATTCTAACCGGCCCTTAGGCTCGGTCACCCTTTGGGTCGGCTAAGGGAGGTACGCGCTCCGGTGGCTCCACAAGTTCCGCCTCCTCGCTGCGGCCTCCCTAAGCAGCCCCAAAGGGGGGCCCTCGCTTGGGGCCGGGGGGCCAAACTTTGAAAATCCCTCGTCCAATGAAAAAATGAATTCCTCAGCCCTAAAAAGCACAATACTTTGTTGAGAAAAGCGTTTCTTTATTCTCAGTATACAAAGAAGGCCGCGACCTAAAGCAATAAAAACGTAACTTAGCTACATCTATGCGCATCCTAAGCTCCATTTTCACTTCCCTTTTCCTGCTCCTATTCACCCTAGGCCAAACAAGCGCTCAAAGCCCCGGCTACTTGTACCATCGACATATAGACTCTGCCCAAGAAGCCTTGAATTCCGGAAATATGAATGCCTTTTTGAAGCACCAAAAGGCGGCCTTTTCCACCGGCATTTTTGATGCGGCCGATGGACTAAGTCTTGTGGTGGGTGCTATAGGCTTAGGGGAAAAACAAACCGCCGAAACCTTGTTTTTGGAGCTTGCATCTAAGGGATTGCATATGAAAGTCCTCAAGCAAAGACTGCAACTTATTCACCAAGCAGAAGGCATAGAACCTTCCTTCCAAAAGCATTGCGGAGACTTTCAACAAAACCTTGCCCATGTCCAAAACGCCTGGAAAAAAGCGTACCGGGCCCCTTCCAAAGAAAAAGCCGCCGCCTGGGCAAAACGTAGCGTAAAAAAAATCGACCGATTGGAGCGTGCCTATGTAAATCATTCAAAAGTGGGCCGTTGGAGTGACCGGGAAGACTCCTTAAAGCGGTCGGAATTGGGCAACCAAATGCATGTTCAAATAAAAAATTTAATCGATGGTCTGGGTTTTTTTCCAGGGGAGTGCTATTTAGGAGAAAACCTGAGTTTTGCCCTAACCAAGGCTTTAGATTATTTAAGCCCCGAACAACTGCTCGAGTTTATGCCGGCCATAGAAGCCTCCATTCAATCGGGCCAACTTTTAGACATCAAAACCACCGCCGAAAGTCTGGAATATGTTGCCCTAACCACAGGCAAGTACATTATACCTACCGAAAAAGGCTATGCCTTACGTGATTTGAGGACCGAAGCGCATCCTTCAGGGAGATATCCGCACTATTTGGGCTTATATTTTGACTGTGCCAAAGGGGACAACCAAGCTTATGTTTGGTTTTTACCTCCAAGAGCCGCCGGCCTCAGTATAGAAGAAATTGAAACCATGCGCCAAAGACTTTGCCTTTCAAGCTATACCGACTATTTGGCTAAGTCTTCCGTACAGGTGCTTTCTTGGAGCGCCTACCTCGAGAAATCGGCGAGTTTGTGGCCGTGAATGGTGAATGATAAAGGGTGAAGTAAAGACGGAGGACTCTCAGTCTCCCCGTAAAGACGGAGGATTCTCGGTCTCCCAATGATGTTACGTACCCCTTTTCCGCACTAAACCCCCAATCCGTTGAAGGTAAACAGGGTTGAAACCTTCCCCCATCCCCTACACCAAAAACCCATCGTAATTCCCCGAATGAATAAAGGCCGTTGCGCAATTCGGATAGGCCCGGGTAAAGGTTTTGGTAATTCGATGCTTGGGTTTTTCCTTCCACTTGAATTCGTAAGCGCATAATCCTCCATCCACTTCCTCTATGTAGTCGATTTCTTGCTGTTCTTTGGTTCTCCAGAAATAGGTATTGCCATAGAACCTTCGATAATCATTCGATTTTCTGCGCTCAGCAACCAAATAGTTTTCCCATAAGGCACCCCTGTCTTGCCGCCCTTCCAGCAGTTGAAAAGAGGAAATCAATGCGTTGCGGATTCCATTGTCGTAGAAATATATTTTTTTGGAGGCCTTCAGCTCGTTTCTTAGATTCCGACTAAAAGAAGGTAAACGAAACACAACAAAGGATTTTTCCAAGAGTTGAACATAGGCCTCTACGGTTTTGCTGTCCAAACCAATTAAGTTGCCAAGCTCGTTGTACGATACCTCTTGTCCAATCTGATAGGCCAGCGCTTGCAACAACTTTACCAGCTTTTCCGGTTTCTTGATGCTTTCCAGCATGAGCAAATCACGATACAAAAAACTATCCGACAACAGCTTAAGTACTTCCACTTC
The DNA here is from genome assembly GCA_018401695.1 of Flavobacteriales bacterium. Taxonomy (GTDB): domain Bacteria; phylum Bacteroidota; class Bacteroidia; order CAIKAF01; family CAIKAF01; genus CAIKAF01. The sequence goes on from JAGYKD010000001.1 coordinate 435,962, forward strand.
ATTCCCTTGGTTGGTCACTACTTCCGGATAAGAACCAAATACAAGACGGTGATTTAATAGCCTTTGCTCGATCATAACTTGGTTATGATTCGCCAATTCCCGATAGGAAAGGGGAAACAACCGGAATTCAAATTTTCGACCGGTAAGGGGCTCATTGGTATTGTTTTGCAATTCAAAGGCGGACGAACCGCTAGCAATCACCTGTACTTCGGGATAGGTGTCTATCAATAACTTTAGCGCTAAGCCTATTTCGGAAATTTGTTGCGCCTCATCAAGTATGACCACCTTCTTGTTGCCAATGAGCGCCTTTAAAGAGGTGGAGGTTGGATGCTTAAACCGCTCTTTGATATCATACTCATCGGCATTCAGCCAAAGTGCATCTTCTCCGTAATCGTGAAAGATTTTTTTTAACAAGGTGGTTTTGCCCGTCTGCCGGGCACCCAAAAGAAGAATGACTTTTCCTTTAAACAGCCGAGCCCGTATTGAATCCTCTATAATTCGTTGTATCAAATCCCTGATTTTAATCAAAAATACAACCTTTTCGGAATAGAATCCGAAAATATCATTACTTTTTTGGAATACATTCCGAAAATATCAGTTTTTTACCGCCCCCTTTACCTCTTTTTCAACCGCAAAGCAAAACCGGAATGCGCAAGGGTCAAAGGGTTTTGCGCTTTGGCAAATACCCTCTTTCTGAGACCGTTGACGCGTTGTGTTTTCAAGTTTATAACCCTGACCAAGGCGTCAGTGGTCTTTGATACCGACCGCAGTGTCGGTGCGAATTAAGGCACGGCCAAAATGAAAGTCCCCTGACGCTGCGGTAGGGACCTAAGGCGCGGCCAGGCCGTATGCTCTGCTGCTGGGCCTTAAGGGCGAGCGCCAGAATCCAAAAAAAAATAAAAACCAAAACTTGCATGTGTCAAAGTGTTTTGACAAATGAAGCTAATGAGCAGATGGGCAAATAGTCAAATTTGCACCTTTGTTTGTTCATTTTGCATAACTCGAATTTTTTGCACCTAAGAATTCCATTCGTGACCATTTCAAGCCGATAAGAGGTCGGCTTTTGCCCTAGATTTCAGGCGTCTATTTAGAAAATTGCCAAAAAAAGTAAAATAAAAAATACGATGCTTTGCGTATCCATTGGTGAACAAAAATAAAAACACTCAAAGTAAATTTGATGCAACTAATTTAATTGTTATGAAAAGAACGGTACATGCATGGTTGACAGCAGGCCTCCTGGTTTCGGTTTGTCATGCCCAAAACATTGCACTAGACACCTCTTTTGACCCCGGACAAGGACCGGATTCAGAAGTACGCACCATTGCCATCCAAGCAGATGGCAAAATTCTGGTGGGCGGTATTTTTGATGAATTCAACGGTGGGCTTACAAGTCTAAGCGCAGTACGCTTGAACACGGACGGTAGTTTGGACAATACTTTTGCCCCCCCAAATTTGTTGGACCCCGTGGGAGTGGGTGGCACCGTGCGCAAAATTGTCATTCAAAACGATGGCAAAATCCTTTTGGCCGGCGGCGTTCGTAGAACGGTTTTTCCGATAACCAATATGGGAATAATTCGCCTGAACTCGGATGGTTCTTTGGACAATTCCTTTGACCTGCAAGGAGAAGGTTTTGATGGCGAGGTTTTGGACGCCGTTATTCAGCCCGATGGAAAAATTATAGTTTGCGGAGGCTTTGATGCATTCAATGGAAGTACCGCTCCCGGCATGGCTTCCGGAATTGCCCGTTTGAATTCCGATGGAAGTCTTGATCCGGCATTTAACCCCGGAAACGGCTTCGATTTAACCGCCGAAGTATTGGCCTTACAAGCCGATGGAAAAATCTTGGTAGGGGGGAGGTTTGAGGTGTTCAATGGTTCGCCGCGCGTCTCCATTGTAAGGCTCAACGCCGATGGCTCCCTCGACACCGGTTTCGACCCCGGCAATCAATTTACCGACGACATCCGAAGCATAGGCATTCAAGCAGATGGAAAAATCTTGGTGGGAGGAAACCTCAAAGAAAACTTCCCTTTTGGTGTGATTCGGCCAAGAATTGCACGGCTGAATGCCGACGGAAGCACGGACAACAGTTTTGACCCGGGCGACGGATTTAGTTCCTATCCCCAGGCCTTCCATGTTCAAGCCGATGGAAAAATCATTGTCGCCGGTGAATTTGGCCAATACCAAGGAACCACCGCCGGAGGAATAATACGGCTACATTCCAACGGCGATATAGACACCAGCTTTAACCCAGGCGCGGGCTTTGGCTCTCCAAACCTAGGTTTGTCCATGGTTAAGGACATGAAATTGCAAGCCGATGGAAAAATATATGTGGTTGGAAACTTTAATGCTTACGATGGCACCAATCGAAATAGGATTGCTCGATTGTTGGGCGATGGAGGAACTACCTACGCTCCTAGCCTGTCAAACCTTGCGCCACTCAAGATTTACCCAAACCCGAGCCAAGGAATATTTACCGTAGATTGCCTTGCAGACAACTCTACCTTAAACATACTTGCTGTTTCCGGTAAAGTGCTGTGGTCTACCAAGATTCATGCCGGGCAAAACCAATTGAACACCGGCCATTTACCAAAAGGGGTTTACCTTTTACAAATCTCGGGTGAAACAGAAATAGGCTACCAACGCTTGGTGCTGGAATAAGCTTTAAACGCCTTGCCCCAATAGACCTAGGGATGTTTCCAAAAGAAACATCCCTTTTTGGTTCTACACGCCTTGATTAAGGCCCCCCCCCCCTTTTAGGCAAGCGATTTAAGTTTTCTGCACGGACTGGAAGACCCAATGTCAAAAAATGGCCTTCCAGCCGGGCCGTATGCTCTGCTGCAGGGCCGCCCTAGGCAGGGCCGGCTGAGGAGGCCCCCGTTGTTTCGGGGGGACCCCGCAAGCCTTGGCCTGCCTTGGGCGGCCCAAAGCAAGCAGCAGGCAAAGGGCTGGGTAGCTTAGAAAAACACCCTTTGGAACCGAGGCCCAAACCCAAAAAATGAATTCGGGAATTATAATCTCTAAACGTTATGCTAATCGGAGACTACAGGTTCTCTAACTCCAGACCAATTAAGCATGGCCTAGCACGCCCTCGGAACCATTGGCCAAGGCAAAAGACGCCCCACTCAAGCAAACAAACCCAAAGGCGCAAAGCCCTTTATGCCCACGGCCTCGGCACTGCTCCCCAAACAGTGGTTCAGCAAATCGGCGTAGACCGATCTAAAATCGATGCGGTATTTTAGGTCGCCTTCGTCCAGGCTGCTCAGGTCGGGAGCTTCGTTGGCAATGCCCGGGTGCGCCAGCTTTCCGCCCATCACAAACAGGTTGTTGGCCGTTCCGTGGTCGGTACCACCGGAGGCGTTTTGCGCCACCCGGCGTCCAAACTCACTAAAGGTGACCACCACCACCCGATCCAGCAAATTGGCGGCCCGCATTTCTTCCATAAAAGGCAGCATGGCATCGCTGTACTGCTTGAGCAGGCGGCCTTGCTTGTTCTTTTGCTGAATGTGGGTATCAAAGCCGCCCAACTCAGCATAATAAACGCGGGTGTGCGCCTTGCCCAAAATGAGTTGGGCAATGGTTTGCATATGTTTGCCAAAGGCGTGGTTGGGATACTCTCTTTGGGTTTTGCCCAAACGGTAGGCTTCTTGTAAATAGCCCACTCCGGACTGGGTTTCGGCCAGGGTTTTGTAGAGGTAATTCAAATTGTCGCTAGGCGCCTCCGGGGCTTGGGGCAAACGCTCCACCAGGGCATTGATTTGCCGAGCTACGGCATTGGGATTTTGAATGGCCAGTCCTTTGCTTTCCTCTCCGCGCATGGCCAAGCTTAAGGTGCTGTTTACTTCAATAGCTGCACTAGGTGTGCCGCCGCCTTGGCAGTGGGCATCCAACCAACGGCCCAACCATCCGCTGGTCCAACTTTCGTCCGAAGGGCTGCCGCTGTGCCATATGTCCATGGACCTAAAATGGCTGCGGTTGGGGTTGGGATAGCCTACATGGTTGAGAATGCTGAGCCAACCTTGCTGATAAATCTCATGCAAGCCCTCCATGTTGGAATGCAAGCCCATGCCCTTTTCCAGGACCAAAACTTCGTCCTTGCCCAGCGCCAGACCCGGACGTGCTTGGTAATACAAATCGTTGGCGTAAGGCACAACGGTGTTGAGGCCGTCGTTGCCGCCGCTCAGCTGCACCATCACCAAAATAGGGCCGTCGGGATTATCGGGGCGCAGCAAAGAGCTTGCCTGCAAAAACCGGGGTACCAAAAGGGCCGTACTGGCCAATCCGCTGCGCTTTATAAAATCTCTTCGGTTCATGGCTTAACACAATTGATATTCAGGACTCCGAACGGTTTCGAGCAACACATGTTGCACCTTTTTCTCCAAGGGCCAAGCCGCTTGTACCGGTCGAATTCGGGAATGCAGCTTGTTTTGAGGCACAGCGGTAACCCCGCAAATAAACTCGGTAAGTTCGGCATCGCTCAAACCGGCACAGAGTTCGTAAAAGTGCTGCAAACTCAATTCGGTTTGCAGTTTATCTAGTTTTCCGTAGGCGGGCTGTTCCGGCAAATCCCGGCTCTCCATCTGTAAGTCGCTATTGCTCAACAAGGCCTCTCCCAAACGCATGCGAAACACCAGGGTAGATGCGTCGATCCAGGCCCTACCGTCTTTCCAGCCGGCCACATTGGGCGGATGGCCGACGGTTTGCCCCAAAATGCGCTGCAAAGCAAAAAGCACCTGTTCGTCTTTAAAGGTAAGGCCTACTTGCCGGCGGAATCCGGTAAGCAAATCGGCAGGAGACTTTATCCGGTTGCCCATAACCTTGGGGTCGTAAAACCAGTCGCTCATAAAAATATGACGCATGGTTTGGTCAATGGCATAACCGCTGCCGTACAAAACCTCCGCAATTTCCTTTTCACGTTTGGGATTGGGCTTGTCGGAAACAAACCAAGCATAGAGTTTTTTCGCCAAAAAAGCGGCAGTAGCCGGGTCATCCAGCACCCTATTTAAAATGTCTTCGCCCCCAAAAGCCCCGGTTTTGCCTCTAAAGGTCTTGGTACCGGTGTCGTGCCAGCGCTCTACCAACCAGAAGGCACCGGCGTCGTCGTAGTTCCAACCGGTAAAGGCACGAGCGGCTTCCTTAATGTCTTGCTCGGTGTATTGGCCAATACCCAGGGTGTACAATTCCAGCACTTCACGTGCAAAATTCTCGTTGGGCTTGCGGGCTCTATTCTGGGTATTGTTTAGAAACTCCAACATGGCCGCATCTTTGGCCACGGTATGCAGCATGGTGCGGTAATTGCCTAGGGCTTCGACCTTAAGCTTATTGATGTGGAGTTGAAGCATGTAAGCAAAAGGCACAAAACAGGCAAAATGGTCGTGCCAAAAAAGGAACATTTTTTCGCGCAATTGCGCCCGACTAAAGGCAAATTCGTTGAGCGCCTGAATGTTCATATCGCCCAGCTGTTCCAAATTAAACTTACGCACGGCCTTTTTGTCCTCGGGATTGTTGCGCATTTGCTTGCGCCAACGCATGGAGGCAGGCATTTCCGCCCGGTCCATGGGACTGTAGTGTTGTGCATCTTGGAACAACAAATCCACGGCCTCTGCCCGAGTCAATTGCACCAGCCGAGGCACTTGCGTGGGGTCGGGGCCAAAACCTGCCCGCCAAAAGAGGTGAAGTGTTTCTTGCAGCGTCATATATGGTTTAGACCAAATATAATGCCAGAGGGTTTAATCGAGCCGACGTATATTGGACTTCGAAAATCAAAACCCTTTGCGGCATGCACGACTGGAAAGCACTTTGCCAAACCCTGCGGGCCTTCCGCGACGAACGCGATTGGGCGCAGTTCCACAACGCCAAAGACTTAGCCCTGGCCTTGTCCATAGAAAGCAGCGAGCTGCTGGAAGCCTTTTTGTGGAAGAACCCCGACCAAGTGGACCCCGAAAAAGTAAAAGAAGAACTGGCCGACGTATTCGCCTACGCCCTGCTCTTGGCCGACAAGTATAGCTTTGACGTACAGGAAATTGTCCTCGAAAAAATCAAACGCAACGCAGAAAAATATCCGATCGACAAGGCCAAAGGCACGGCAAAAAAATACAAGGAGTTATAGCAGAGGGAATTTTGGGCCCCGGCTCCGAATAAAGCCTTACTATTTTAACCGCTCCTGCGGCGGTCCTGCTTGCCGGGTGGCGCCTCCAAGGTGCTGTGGGGGTTCCGCAAAGCTACACCTCCTCGCCCGCTTGGCGGCATGCCACCCGTCGGCGCAGGGCCCTCTGCCGAGCGGGGGGCCGTATTTACACAATCCTTAAATTTCTGCTATCCCTTTCGATTAGACTTCTCTTCCAACAATTTACGCACCAAACGCAATTGCCCAAGGTGGTAATAAGCATGTTCAATGAACCCTTCTATATTTTTTTCAAGCGTTCCATAAGTTCCATCGGCAAAATCCAGATCCCAGCTTTCTTCAGGCATTTGGGACACCAATTGAATCAATGCTTTGGAGCTTTGCTCCAATCGATCCTTAAACGCCTGCCAATCTTCTTCGGAGTTTATGGGGGGCGCATGGAAACTGTAGGCATCTTTAATGGAAAGCGGTCCACCGTTCAACACCTCGGCAATCCCTTCGGCATAGTAAAGCACGTGATAAATCAATTCAAGGGCGCTATTTAATCCATACACCTTTTCGCTTGCCGCTTTCATAGACAAAAGGCCGGCTTCGTTTTTAAGGTTGGTTTGGGCAATCCATTGACCGTTCAAGAGCACGGCTTCCAAACGTTTGGCAAGTTTTTGACTACGATTCATGTTTATAGTTTAAGGTAAGGAGTCAAACGCCTTTTAAGTGTGAGTTTTTCCCCGATCCATCCAAGCCAAGGGCACATAAGCTAGAGCCACTACTAGCACATCGCTAAAGGTGGTATCCAGCAGCAGCAGGTTGCCTATGTGGAACACAAACAAGCCTACAAAAAACACCAGATCCAGTTTCCGGGTAAAAAAACCCAACAGGTGCATGCCCTGCCAAATCAAGGCGCTGTACCAGCCAATCCACCAGACCCATGGGTTTTCGAGAAAAAAATGTACCCAATGCCCGGCATCATGCAGGGCTTCGGCTTGTTGGTGTGTTAATACGTCCAAGGCATGTTGAGGACTCCAAGCCGTTCCACGCGCCAGCTTCCAGCCCAATGCGGAGGCATGCATCCACAACACATAATAACGCAATCCCGACAAGCCCAGGCTAAAAGGCTTAATGCTTAAAGCCAGTTGCAGCGCGAATCCACCGATAAGCCCATGGTTGTGCATGGTAAATGCGGCATAGTAACTCACAAAGTACAGCAACCAACTTAGGACGTTGAGCCGGACCACCCATGCCTTAAGCGGAAAAAAACATTGCATAACCAAACCCAAACCTAGGGCAATATCCAATACCCAACTTCCCCATGAGCCTAAAAAAAACTGAGGAATGCCCAAGGCTTGCAACAGCCAATACAACCAGTCGGCTTCCGGATTAGCGAAGGGTGGCGAACCCAACTGACTAAGCCAAACGCCTCCCCAGCCCTGTCGAAACCAAAGCAAAAGCAATAAAAAGCCCGCCAATCGACGCCAAAAAAGCTCCGGTCGTTTCCTTAGCCCATGCTTCATTATGGATTGGGCTTAGGTAAGGTATAATACTCGGTAATTCTGTTCTCTCCAACGCCTCTAAGCCGGATGAGCAACAGGTCCGGCCCTTGTGAGTTCACGCCTTCCAAGCTATAAAACCAAGCTGCCGATTCGGCGGAACTTACATGGTTTTGGTTAAGATTTTTATGCAATAATGCGTGTACTTGTGGAAACTTTGCCGAAGGAAAACGCTGCTCTATGGCTTCTGCTACAGGGCTTTGCGCTGTTTCGTTTTGGTGGCGCTGCAACCAAAATTTGGCGTTTTGCACCACAAACTCGCGTTTTTTTGCCGGCAGCTCCTTCAAAACCGAATGTAGGCCTTGTTCCAAGTCCAGGTATTCAGGAGGGCTTTGGTAAGGGGCTGAGAACATGCCAAAATGCAGCCAAGGAAAAGTCTCTACCCCTTTAAAACTAAAGTAGGCTTGGCCTAAAACAAAAGCCAATACAGCAAGGGCTAAGCCTTTGCGTTTTTGCCATAGGTTCCACCAATCCTTAACACACATAAGGCAAAGGTAGGCCTATGCCGGCATAATTTACCAGCTAATGATTACCGAACCGTCGTTGGTTTGGAAACCGGTGGTGGTACTGATGTTGGTGCCTTGAGAAGCAAAGCCTTGGCCTCCTTGGCCGGGGCCGCCACCACCACCGCTGCATTGGGTACAACTGGCCACGGTTCCGGCAGCGCAACCGCCGTTTCCGCCATAGTTGGGATGCCCCCCTTTTCCACCGGCAGTGCTTTGGTTGCCATGGTTGTTGGCTCCTCCGCCGCCTCCACCGCCCGCAATGAGCACGTTATTGCCGCCTAAAACCACATAAGAAGCTCCACCGCCTCCACCGCCTGAAGCCCTGAGAGACCCGCCGGTATTTGCAGCACTAAGGCCATCAAAGGAACCTCCATAGCCCCCTACACCACCATTACAAGAAGCACTACAAAACGACTGCCCGTTGCCTCCTTTTTGGCCTACAATAACACTGAGCACCTGACCGGGACTTACCGCTAAAGTAGCTTGTACGCGTCCACCATTGCCGCCGAGTACGGTATTGCTGCAATACTGGCCATTTCCTCCGTTTCCACCCTGGGCTCCGCGGACATCCACTTGAATGGAAGTTACACAGGCAGGAACTGTAAAACTTTGGGGGCTGCCGGTGTAGCTAAACGTTTGTGAACCGGGAGGAGGGCAATTGGTAACGGTAACCGATTGCGTGGAGCTGTCAGCGCAGCCTTGGTTGTCGGTAACCACCAATTTTACTGTATAGGTTCCTGTATTGGCCCAAGTAATTTGAGGATTTTGAAGGGTGGAACTCGCCGGAGTGCCGGAGGGAAATGTCCAGGCATACGTAGCTCCCCCTGTGGTTGCCGAAAAGCTTGCGGCTTGGTTCACAGGAACAAAACCCGGAATGGTAAAGCTAGGATCCGGGAAACTGTTGCAAGCGCAGGCGGTGGCCTTCCAGCCGTTCGCAAAGTAAGCTTCAAAACATTGGGAGGTGGTATTAAATATGGTGAGGCCTGGAGCCGGGGTATTGATGGCATTGCGCTGAGCCGTGGTCAATCGAGGGTACAACAAACCTCCGGTAGTATCTTGAATATCTAACATTGCGGAGGGATGGGGAGGAGCACCGGTGCCTATTCCCACCCCATTGGACTGGGCTTGCAGCATTAGGAACAAAGCCCACAACAAACAACCGGTAAAAAATTTCATAAGGCAAACTTTGATTGCTAAAGGTATTTATAATGCGGAAATAAAATCAGCCGCAAAGAAATTTCATGCATTGGTAATAAACACAAACGAGAGGGCAAAAAAAAGCCGCAAAATGCGGCTTTGGTGGTACCAGTTGGAATCGAACCAACGACACAAGGATTTTCAGTCCTTTGCTCTACCAACTGAGCTATGGTACCAATCCTTTGGGAGGGCAAATGTACATAAAAAACAAAACCGCACAAGCGCGGTTTCGATAAATGCCGAAATTTGTTTGCGATGGTATATACCAAAGCGCCTGTTTTGTTGTTTATTCACCGAGATGAATCCTTACTACGCCGTAATTGACGAAGGCAACAGCCGCATCAAGGCCGCCCTATTTAGTTCCAAATCACGGGAGTGGCAATGGAAGGGAGTGAGTAGCGCCTTTGATTGCATGGAGGTCTACAAACGACTCAGCCTTGCCAAGCCCTTGGCTGTAATGCGCGCTTCGGTCCGCAAGGACAAGGAGCCTTTAGACCAATGGTTTGGTTCAGCGCGTTGTTTTGAGTTATCGTCCAAAATAACCCTTCCATTTAGAATAAATTATGATAGTCCGCAAAGTTTGGGGGCAGACCGCTTGGCCGGAGCCGCAGGAGCTTGGACTAGGCATCCTGATCGTGCCTCTTTGGTCATAGATCTGGGCACCTGCATCAATTTCGAATACTTGAGTCCTGACCAAGGCTATTTGGGCGGAAAAATTTCGCCGGGTTTTGCTATGCGGTTTATGGCCATGCACCAGGGCACGGAAAAACTGCCATTGGGAGAAAATGAAGAGGAGCCAGGTCGGGTCTTTCCGGCGCAAAACACAGCAGATGCTCTATGGTTTGGGGTGAATCAAGGAATTGAGGCTGAAATTGGAGCTGCTACGGCACGATTCATCAGAAGCTATCCCTCGGGAAGGGTTTTTTTGACCGGAGGAGATGCCCCTAAGTTTGCCCACTTAACGAAAAATCACATCTTTGCAGCGCCTGATTTGACATTAGAAGGCTTAGCGGCACTGCTGCGATTACAAATGGTATGAGAATAGTCCAACGTATTTTTGCCCTATGCTTACTGTGTTGGGGGCTTTGGTGGCCTTTACTGCAAGCCCAAACCGATGATTTTTCGCCCTATTCCATTTATGGTCCCGGCGACATCCAAGGCTTCACAGCACCCAATGCCATAGGTATGGGGAGTGTGGGAGTAGGTTTACGGGACTCTATGAGTATTAATTTAATGAACCCCGCCTCGGTGAGCAGTATAGAGCTTGCCACCTTTCAACTTGGTGCGGAAATGAATTTGGGCCGGCGCACCATCAACGGTCAGGATTTTCGCGCCGGAAACTTTTACCCCAATGAATTTGCCTTGGCCTTGCCCATCATCAGAAAAAGTCCGCGGTTTCAATGGACTTCGGTAGTTGCTTTTAGGCCCTTTTCGCAGGCGGGCTATGACTTTAACGATTCCTTGCCTCAAGTGTTTGGCGAAGACACTTTAGGTATAGAGCGTTCTTTTACCGGTTCGGGCGGTTGGAACCGGCTTACGCTTTCCAACGGCTTTACTCTTTTTGGGCATTTGGCTGTTGGGGTGAATTTGCACTATAATTTTGGAAGCCTTACCCGCAACCGAAGTCTTCTTTTTCCGGCCAATTCCGGATTTTTATCCACACGGGTAACCGAGCGGGTAACCGCCGGCAACTTTGATGCGGATTTTGGGATTCAATACACCGGGCGCATGCCTTACCAACGTTTGGTGATTAACGCCGAAGGAAAAACCGACACCATACGCAGCAAAATGGAATGGACCGCAGGATTGACCTTCCGGCCTGCCCTGGATTGGACCGTAAATCGAAGCAACATTGCCTATCAATTTTTAAATCAAGTCCCGGGCCCAACAGTAGATACACTAGAGCAAAGTCCATTAAGCTCAGGAACGGTCGGTATGCCCATGAGTATTGGTGCAGGTTTTCAATTGCGGAAACCGGCACAATACAGCTTTAATGTAGATGCCCAATATACCGCATGGAGTGATTTTAGGTATTTTAACGAAAATCTGCCCTTTTACAGCAACAGTTATCAAATAGCCTTAGGCACCCAAATACACCCTGGGAATCTGGGACTTAAACAAGGTAGAAAGCTCTTTGCGCGCATGTTGGTGGTTAGGGCGGGCCTTAGGTATTTGAACCGAAAGTTCCAACCTGAGTTGCTTCCGGTAGATGAGTTTGGCATGGCCTTTGGACTAGGTTTGCCGTTTAACCACGGCATCAAATCCGGCAGAAATATGGGCACCTCAAAATATGTTGGCTCCTATCTAAACTTAGGTTTTGATGTAAGCTGGGGAAACACCCGATCTCCCGGAAGCTATTCCGATATGTTCTTTAGAATTACTCTTGGCTTGAGTCTAAGAGACTGGTGGTTTGATAAACCACGCATCAATTAAAGGGAATGATTATTAAATATAAAGCTATGGAAGCGCGTAAATTTTGGATAATAGCATCTTTACTTTTAGCAGTAACTGCCACTAGCCCCAAGCTTATGGCACAAACCGACGAGGGCCAAGAAGAGGCTGCGGACGATTCCGGAACCGGCTCTGAAGAGTGCCTAAAACAAATGGCCATTTTTACGGATAATGCCAAACTAAAAGACTACCAATACGCTTTACCGGCTTTTAGGTATCTTTTGGAACATTGCCCTACTCCCGGTACCGGATTATACATCCGTGGAGAAAACATGCTTCATGACCTCATTAAAAAAGAAAGCAACGACTCCCTGAAGCAGTTGTATGTAGATACTTTATTCCAGTTGCTCAATCGGCGCGTGGAAGCGGCCGAACAAGAAGAAAAATACGGTAGTAAGGGGTTTATTATTGGTCGTAAGGTTATTGCTATGGCCGCCTACCGCAAAAACGAGGTAGATACCATCTACGCCCTTTCTAAGCAAGCCGTTGAACTGGAACGCGAGCAAACTGCCGGACAGGTAATGTATATACACATGATCTATACCGCCTTTTTACGCAAAGCCAACAAATTAGACTGTGGTGACGTAATTGACGCCTACAATACTTTGAATGAATTCATAGAAAAGGGCATGGAAATGACCGAGGGTCAAGACAGCGTTCGCTACAAAAACTACAGCCTGGCACAAAAAAAGGTTGACGAACTGGCCGGTCCCTGCCTAACCTGCGACAATCTTATGGAAATTTTGGAACGCGACTATGAAGCCAAAAGTGCTGATTCGGGTTGGGTCCGCAAAACCTCTGCTGCTCTTGACCGCCGAGCTTGTGCCAAAAACGAGGCCTATCAATCGAATGCATTGCTCGTTAAAATCATGGAGCAAAATGCCAATATGTTCCCTAACGCTACCGCATTCCTCCGATTAGGTCGGCAATACAGCATCCTTAAAAATACCGAAAAAGCCATCGAGGCATTCGAAAAAGCCATTGATTTGGAAAGTGATTCGGAGAAAAAGGCACGTTATTATATGGTGTTGGCCTCTGCACAAAGCGAAGCAGGTCAGTACAGCGGAGCACGCAGCTCGGCGCGCTCTGCGGCTGAACTTAAACCCAACTGGGGAAATCCTTACATTTTTATAGGAGATTTATATGTAAGCTCCTTTAACCGGTGCAAAACCGACGACCCCTGTACCAGCTATGGCGCCTATTGGGCTGCGGTGGACATGTACCAAAAGGCACGTAGCGTAGATCCATCCGCAGGTGGAAAAGCACAAAGTCGAATCAACTCCGTAGCAGGAAGTTATCCGCTCAAGTCGGATTGTTTCTTTGTGGAAAAGCGCGATGGAGATGCCGTTAGCGTTGGCTGCTGGATTCAAACCTCCACCACCGTTCGCACTCGATAAAGGTGAAAGGGGCATGGCTTTGGGGTTTGGCCCTTGGTTTCCTGGGCATGTGGTCATGTACCAACGATTTGGACCAAGTAATGGCAAGCATGGATGAGCAAGATCGACCGGTTTTGGTGACCCATGAACTAAAGCTCATGTATAGCGATTCCGGAAAAATTCGCTTTGTTATGGAAGCGCCGCTTAGAGAGGTTTTCCAAGGCAAAGACCCCAGAAGCGAAATGCCTAAAGGGCTTACCACAAGATTCCTGGATGAGAGCGGCAAGGAAGCCTCCACCCTAAGGGCTGACTCTGCCGTGATGTACGAAAAAGACAACCTGGTAGTAGCCATGGGAAACGTTCGGGTAACCAACAGTTTTGGGGAAGAACTGCGTACCAGCATTTTGTATTGGCGCGATAATCCGGACGGTGAGGGCTTAATTTATACCGACCAATTGGTGGAAATTAAAACCAAGGACAAATTACTCACCGGACTTGGGATGACGGCAGACCGGGATTTTTCGCCCTACCGCTTTTTGGTACCCACAGGCACCATTTATTTGCATGAAGAGTGAGCGTTTGCATAGGCTTCAATGGGTGTTGAGTCTAATGACTTTGGCCGCCTTTATTACTCGGTGGGTGCTGGATCGTCCTTTGGCAGCCGTGTTGGTTTTGCTTGTCTTGCAGGCTTGGTTTTCAGTTGGGTTATATCGAAAGATAAAAAGAGCTCAAAAGGCGAAGGCCTAGGCCCGGGAACTTCCCTAAAATACTAAACTCTAAAGATGGAGGCCCCCGGCCGGTGGAGGGCCGCACGAAACCGGGCCGGTTGGGCAAAGGCCGGCGAGGAGGTGGAGCTTTAGCGAACCCCCGCAGCGGCCTGCGCCCCCGGGCCGGCGAGAGCGACCGGAGCCAGGGCCGGAGAGGATAAAAAAATGACCTATAGAAAAGGCCCCAAAAACCTTTTTCTTCAAAAAAATAGCCGCTTTACACTGCAAGTTCTACCCTTTGGCCTTGACCAAGCTCTTTTGGTACAGGGAAGTGGGATGTAGAGATTTCAAAAATAAAAATATTCTGATTATCAGATATTTAACCTAAAACATGTAGAGATTTTTGGACCTAGCTTAGGGGCAAATTCGGGTGATAATGATGGTGCCCTGGCCGTTGTTGCTAACGCTGGAGGAGGGGTTGGTGCCGCCGTTGAAGCTGGCACCGCCGCCACCTCCCTGTCCAAAGTTGCCGCTGCCGCTGTTGGCACCGCCGCCGCCGCCACTATAGCCGCCACCGCCACCACCGTGGTAACCGGAGCCATTTAAGCCGGAGGCGCCACCGCCGCCAAATCCGCCATCGCCCGAACCATTGTTGCTGTTGCCGCCCAAGGCGCCATTGAGAAAGGCATCGCCGCCGGTAACTCCTTGTCCGTCGCCGGTGAAGCCTCCGCCTCCGGCTCCATCGACGGTGGAATTGCCTTGTCCGCTTTGCCCACCGTTTCCGCCGGATCCGCCTGAGGCAGTGGATACAAAGGGTTCGTTGGGGTGAGGAATAGCGCTCCCTCCGGTAGTGCCGGTTTGGGCGTTACCGCCGGCAGGACCTTGGGTTCGCCCGCTGGCACCGCCGCCGCCTCCGGCTGCGAGGAGTAGATTGGCGGTAGATTGATTGTATACAAAGGAGCCTCCTCCTCCTCCCCCACCGGCATAAACTTGGTGGGGCGACTGCAATCCCTGCTGTCCGACGACCAAGTGCAGAACTTGTCCGGCATTGAGGTTAAAAGTACCTTGAATGATGGCGCCACTTCCGCCCTGAAAGCCGTATTGGGAAGGTCCTCCGCGCGCACCTCGTGCTTCGATGGTATAGTTGCCTGAAGCGGGCACGGTCCATGCCTGAATTCCGTTAGAAACGGTCACTACACCGGGGCCGTAACTGCTGTTGCATTGGCTTTGGTTTGGGCCGGCAGACCCTGTGCTGCTGCAGGTAGTGAAGGTATATTGTTGTGGACTGCAGCTTTGAACGGTTAAGGAGTCGGTGTGGTTGGAGCTGCATCCGGCGCTGTCGGTTACGGTTAAGCTCACGGCATAAGTGCCGGCATTTGACCAGCTGACGTTGGGGTTGGCTAAGTTGCTGGAAGCCGGGCTACCGTTTTGGAACAACCAAGCATAGGTGGCATTGGGTTGGGGTGCTGCAAAAGACACAGCACTATTAACGGAAGCACTAGGCAGAGCAAACACCGCATTGGGGAAGGCATTGCAGCCGCACGAGAGAGGTTTCCACCCCCCGTTGGCAAAAAACAACTCCACGCAGTCGTTGTCGATGTTGTACACCTGCAATCCGGGGGGAGGGCTGGGTAATGCGTTGCGTTGGGCCGTGGTGAGTCTTGGGAGCAGTAATCCACCTTGGGTTCCTTGCAAATCGAGGACTGCGGCGGAGTCCGGAGCATTATTGCTTCCGATGGTTACGCCTTGCGCCAAGCCTAAGGAAGCATAGCACAAAAAGAGACAAAACAAGGAGATAAAGCGCATGATTTATAAGTTTTTGAGTCTACCCCCGTCTACCGGCAAGTTTACTCCTGTGATATATGCTGCATGAGGGGAAGCAAGGAACGTAATGGCTGCGGCAATTTCTTCGGGTTCGGCAAAGCGGTTGAGCGGAATTTCTTGCTGCATGGCTTTGGCAATTTCCTCTTCGGTTTTGCCGGTTTTACGGGCCTTATTGGCAATAAGGCCGGTCAACCGGCCGGTAGAAGTAGCTCCTGGGAGCACATTATTTACGGTAATTCCCCAACGGCCAACTTCTGAGGCAAGGGTTTTGCTCCAATTGGCTACTGCGCCGCGAATGGTATTGGAAACGCCTAAATTTTCTAAAGGGGCTTTAACGCTGGTGGAAATGACATTAATGATTCGTCCGTAACCGGCGGCAATCATTCCATCGAGTACGCATTGTGAAAGGATGTGTGCAGAAATCAGATGCTGGCGAAAGACCTCTTCGAACTTTTCGGGGGCCTCGTGAACTAGGGGGCCTGCGGCGGGTCCTCCGCTGTTATTTACCAGAATGTGTATTTCGTTGCCTTTTCCCAGGTGGTCGTTGAGTCGATCCCTAAGGTCTGAGGTGTCGAGTAAATCTACGGGTAGCAGGTGGTGTTTTTGCCCTTGAAGCGCAGGGAGCGCATCCCTAAGCTCGCTTAGGGCTTCTTTGTTGCGCGCTAAAAGAGTAATTGCTGCGCCACTCATAGCCAAGCTCCATGCGGTTGCCTTTCCAATGCCCTGGGTTGCGCCACAAACCAGCGCCCTTTTGCCGGATAAATCGATATTCATGCCCATAGATTTTCTCAAAGTTAGGCTTTTAGGCCTAAAGCTTGGGGGAAAAGTATGTCATTTTGTACCTTTCCCAAAAAGTAGCATGGCAATACAACGTCCTTTTAGCCTGCAAGCTTGGCTCGACGAGCACCGGCATTTATTAAAACCGCCGGTAGGCAATAAAATGATATGGCAAGATGCCGAATTCATTGTTATGGCGGTAGGAGGCCCCAACGCCAGAAAGGATTTTCATTACAACGAAGGTGAAGAGTTCTTTTACCAATTGGAGGGCGAAATACAGGTAGATATTCAAGAGGATGGTCGGCGGGTTTCGGTGCCGATCAAGGCCGGTGAGGTATTTTTACTTCCCGGGCGGGTGCCGCACTCCCCTATGCGTCCGGAGGGTAGCTTAGGCTTGGTGATAGAGCGTAAACGCCGACCCGAAGAAAAAGATGGGCTGCTTTGGTTTTGCGACAATTGCAACTACAAGCTATACGAGGAGTATTTTCCCCTCACCAATATAGAGAAGGATTTTCAAGGCGTTTTTCAGCGCTTTTATTCCAACGAATCGTTGCGGACATGTTCCAACTGCGGCACTGTTATGGAAGCGAAGTGATGCAGCACTTTGGGGGTTTCACTTTCTAAATGTTGCACAGCCGCTTTTACCTGCGCTTCTTGGTCGGCCGACAGCTCCTTGGCAAACAAAAAGCGTAACGACGGAAGCATTTTTTGCTGCAGGTTTTGCAGCTCTGCATGCAATGCTTTAACGGAAGGAGCTAAGTTTTTTTGGCTAGCACACTTTTGCTCAGGCAGTGCACAAGAATCCAAGGTCGCTTTCAGATGCAAAATGCTTTTCTCCAAAGCCAGGGAGTCCCTTTGTTCCAAGGCCTCTGCACTGAGCACCAAACTTTCGCCCAGAGAAGAATACAAGGCTTCTCCTTGAGTTTTCCATTGGTTGCAGGGATCCATCCGTTCCGATGAAGTTCCACAAGCCCAAAAGAAAAGCAACAGGGCAATAAGGGCAAGCGGCTTAGTCATGTTGCGCATATTGTTGCGCGTAGTAAGCTTGGTAAGCGCCGGAGGTTACCCGATCTAGCCATTCTTGGTTGTTGAGGTACCAATCTACCGTTGCATCCAGGCCTTGTTCAAAGTTCACGGAGGGTTCCCAGCCTAATTCTTTGTGAATTTTATGGGCATCAATGGCATACCTGCGGTCATGCCCGGGTCTATCCGTTACATAGCTAATCAGCGATTCAGAATGACCTTGAGGATTCCCAAGTTTTTGGTCCATAAGACGTATAAGCAAGCGAATCAAATCGATGTTTTTCCACTCGTTAAAGCCGCCAATATTGTAGGTTTCCCCATTAACCCCTTGGTGGTAAATCAAATCAATCGCCATGGCATGATCAATAACATACAACCAATCGCGGGTATATTGTCCATCGCCATATACGGGCAAAGGCTTTCCGGTTCGGATGTTGTGGATAAACAGGGGAATAAGTTTTTCGGGGAACTGGTTGGGTCCGTAATTGTTGCTGCAATTGCTAATGACCATGGGCAACCCGTAGGTATGGTGCCAGGCCCTGACCAAATGATCTGAAGAGGCTTTTGAAGAGGAATAGGGGCTTCGCGGGTCGTATGGAGTGGTTTCGGTAAACAAACCGGTTTCGCCAAGGGAGCCATAAACTTCGTCGGTAGAGATATGGTAAAAGCGCTTGCCTTCCCGGTTTTCTTGCCAGGCGTCCTTGGCGGCGTTTAGCAGGGTTACGGTTCCCATGATGTTGGTTTCCAGAAACTCTTTGGGATTGCTAATGCTTCGGTCTACATGGCTTTCTGCGGCCAGGTGAATCACGCCGTCAAAAGCATATGCATTAAAAAGTTTGGCCAGCAGGTTTTGGTCCAAAATATCGCCTTTAATAAAGCGGTAGTTTGGTTGGGACTCAACATCCAGGAGGTTCTCCAAATTTCCGGCGTAGGTGAGTTTATCCAGATTACAAATTAGGTAATCGGGGTACTTTTGAACCAAAAGCCGCACGACATGAGAGCCAATGAAGCCAGCCCCCCCGGTAACTAAAATATGTTGCTTAAAATCGGCCATGCATGGAAGTATTTATAGGCTCCAGTATTCGAAACCATTGATTTTGCCTCGATACAATCCTTTTAAATCGGCCAGAATCCCATCCGGCTTTAAGAAGGCTTTAAAATCATTTTCGCTAAGGGCCAAATAGGGTTGGTGGGAAACGGCCACTACTGCCACATCGTACATACCGGAGGGTGCTCCGGCCAATTGGTATCCGTACTCATGGGCCACCTGGTCCTTATCGGCATAGGGGTCCACCACATCGACTTGTACTCCATAGCTTTTGAACTCCTCTACGACGTCTACCACTTTGGAGTTTCGGATATCGGTTACATTTTCTTTAAAGGTGGTACCCATAATTAAAACACGGGAAGCACGCAGTGTATTTTCCTTGGCAATTAGGCGCTTTACCAACTGTCGGGCGGCATGTGCGCCCATATAGTCGTTGATTTCACGGCCGGCATTTATCATTTTGGCATGGTAGCCAAGCTGAGCCGACTTGTGGGTTAAATAATAGGGGTCTACGCCAATGCAATGCCCTCCAACCAAACCAGGGAAGAACTTTAAAAAGTTCCATTTGGTACCGGCAGCCTCCAGCACCTCGTAGGTATTGATGCCCATTCTACTAAAGATAATGGACAGTTCGTTCATAAGCGCAATATTTACATCGCGCTGGGTATTTTCGATAATTTTAGCGGCCTCGGCAACTTTTATGGAAGAAGCCCTGTGCACTCCGGCTTTCACTACCAACTCATAGGTTTTGGCAATGATTTCGGCAGACGCTTTGTCGGAACCGGAAACTACCTTTACAATGGATGCGAGGGTGTGTTCTTTATCGCCGGGGTTTATACGCTCCGGGCTATAGCCCACCTTAAAATCTTTGCCGAAAGTTAATCCGGAAACCTCTTCGAGGACGGGAATACAATCGTCTTCTGTGCAGCCGGGGTACACGGTAGATTCAAATACTACATAGTCGCCCGGTTTTAGAACTTGGCCCACGGTTTTGGAGGCCGAAATCAGCGGTTTTAGGTCAGGCTGCTTGTAGTTGTCGATGGGTGTAGGCACCGCCACAATAAAGAACTTTGCTTCGCTAAGTTCGGTTAAGTCAGCGGTAAAGTAAATATCCGCCCCCTCAAAATCTTCTTTTCCGAGTTCACCGGAGGGGTCAATTCCCTGCCTCATCAATTCCACACGTTGTGGATTTATGTCAAATCCAATAACCTTTGCTTTGTGGGCAAATTCTAGGGCAATGGGCAGGCCAACATACCCAAGCCCAACCACTGCAATGGGTGCTTTTTTTTGAATAATGTCTTCGTAGAGGTTCATTGTAGCATCGTTTTCACGGCAGGTTCAGTTGCCAAAGATATTTGAATAATTCTTTTTTTTGGATTTATATCGCTTCTTCCTGGACCTTTCCGTCGGGCAATTTCAGGTACCAGCGTCCTTCTTCCGGGCATTGGGCTTTGCCGTCCTCGCCGAAGTGCAGTCGCTGACCGCGCATGCTCATCCAACCCACTTGTCGCGCAGGATTTCCGACCATAAGGGCAAAGTCAGGAACGCTTTTTAAAATCACGGCACCGGCGCCAATAAAGCAATAGCGGCCAAGCTCTACTCCGCAAATAATGGTGGCATTGGCACCAATGGTGGCTCCGTTGCGAACAAGGGTAGTTCTAAACTCCGATTTTCGGTTCACTCCGCTGCGCGGGTTCATGACATTGGTAAACACCATAGATGGCCCCAAAAAGACCTCATCTTCGCAGGTTACCCCCTCGTAAACAGACACGTTGTTTTGAACTTTGCAGTTTTTACCGAGCCTCACTTTAGGGCCAATCATTACATTTTGCCCTAAACTGGTACCATCGTCGAGCTCAGCGCCTTGCATTACATGGCAAAACTGCCACACTTTCACCCCATTACCCAGCTTTGCGGAAGGGTGTACAATGGAACTTTCGTGTACAAATGGCTCAATCATAAAAGGAAGTATAAAAAGGTGGGGCGCATTTCCGGCTGCTTGCTGCAAGTCCTCCTTTGGGTGCCACGTTCGGCTAGGCGGTACGTGGGCTTCCCCGAAGCATCGGGGTCAGCCTCCGTTCGCCAAGCCGAAACGGGCACCCAAATTGCGGGCTTTTCGCTGCATCCGGGCGCCGGATTCATTGACGTTCTCTTAATTCCTGGGGGCCTAAGGCTTTAAAGTAGGCGTAGGTATTGGCCAAACCCTGGCTCCGATCTACCTTAGGCTCCCAATCCAATATCTTTTTGGCAAGACTAATGTCAGGCTTCCTTTGTTTTGGGTCGTCTACAGGTAAGCTTTTATATTCTATAGGACTGTCGGAACCGGTGAGCCTCAGAATTTCTTCGGCAAACTCTTTTATGGTTATTTCGGAAGGGTTTCCAAGGTTTACGGGCTGGTCGAAATCACTAAGCAAAAGCCGATAAATACCTTCTACCAAATCGGACACATAACAAAAGGAACGGGTTTGACTTCCGTCTCCAAAGACGGTTAAGGGTTCTCCCCGCAAGGCTTGGCCAATAAAAGCAGGAAGTGCCCTACCGTCGTTAAGTCGCATGCGCGGTCCATAGGTATTAAAAATGCGCACAATGCGTGTTTCCAACTTATGGTACCGGTTGTAGGCCATGGTCATGGCTTCTTGAAAGCGTTTGGCCTCGTCATACACCCCACGCGGCCCAATAGGGTTAACATTTCCCCAATAGGATTCGCTTTGTGGATGGACCAATGGGTCTCCATATATTTCGGAAGTAGAAGCCACCAAGATTCTGGCGCGCTTGGCCAAAGCCAGCCCAAGCAGGTTATGGGTTCCCAAAGAGCCCACCTTAAGGGTTTGTATAGGGATTTTTAGATAATCGATGGGAGAAGCCGGGCTTGCAAAATGTAAAATATAGTCCAAAGGACCCGCCACGTGCACAAATTTGGACACATCGTGGTGGTAAAATTCAAAATCCGGATTCGGAAACAAGTGTTCTATGTTTCGGATATCGCCGGTAATGAGATTATCCATAGCCACCACACGATAGCCTTTGAACAAAAAGTGCTCGCACAAATGCGAGCCTAAAAACCCGGCGCCTCCGGTAATGAGTATGCGTTTTTTGCTCATAGTGCGGTTATGATCTGCCAATGCTGTGGTAGGAAAAGCCTAAGGCTTCCATTTTTTTATGATCGTAAATATTTCGTCCGTCAAAAATTAAGGCTTGGCCCATTACAGACTTAAGGCGACCAAAATCCGGGCTGCGGAATACAGACCATTCGGTAGCCACGATTAAGGCGTCTGCTCCTTCGGCCGCCTCATAGCTGCTGTCGGCAAAGTGCAATCTTTCGCCATACAAGGCCTTTACATGCTCCATAGCTTCGGGGTCATAGACCTTAAGCCTTGCGCCGGCTTGCAAAAAGCAATCTACCAAATAAAGAGCCGGGGCCTCTCGGATATCGTCCGTATCGGGCTTAAAGGATAATCCCCAAACGCCTAAGGTTTTTCCTTGCAAATTGCCGTTGAAATGAGCCAGCACTTTATCGGCAAAAAACTGTCGCTGGTTTTGATTTACCTTCAACACTGCTTTGAGAATCTCGAAAGAATAATTTGTTTGAGCTGCAATATGGACCAAAGCCAGCACATCTTTTGGGAAACAACTTCCACCAAAACCCAGCCCGGGGAACAAAAAGCGTTTGCCTATGCGGTCATCGGCGCCAATGCCAAGCCTCACTTGATCTACATTGGCCCCCACCCTTTCACAAAGCTGCGCCACCTCGTTCATAAAGGATATTTTGGTAGCCAAAAAGGCATTTGCGGCATACTTAGTCATTTCTGCGGACCTTTCATCCATAAAAAATATGGGGTTTCCTTGCCTAAGGTAGGGCGCATAGAGTTCGGAAAGCAGTTGCTTTGCACGCTCGGAGCTTGTGCCAATCACAATCCGGTCAGGCTTCATAAAATCATCTACTGCAAAACCTTCTCTAAGAAACTCGGGATTTGACACCACATCGAAGGGAACCTTGGCCGTTTGCCCGATGGTTTTATGGACCAAATCTGCGGTTCCCACCGGAACGGTGCTTTTGTCGATAATAATGGTATAATTTTCGAGCAAGGGGCCCAAATCTTCGGCCACGGCAAGCACATAACTTAAATCTGCGGATCCGTCTTCTCCTGGAGGAGTCGGCAAGGCCAAAAACAGAACTTCGGCTTCCTTTATGCCTTGGCTAAGGTCCGTGGTAAAGGTCAATCGCCCTTGTCGGATATTTCGCTCAAACAATACGTCCAAGCCGGGTTCATAAATGGGAATCTCTCCCGCCTTCATGCGCGCCACCTTTTCGGCATCAATATCTACACAAGTCACTTGGTTTCCGGTTTCGGCCAAACAAGTACCTGTTACCAAACCCACATAACCTGTTCCAATCACACAAACTTTCATGCTTTAATCTTTAATGGCGTTTGCACCACCCAATTAAGGTATCGCAAATATAATGGAGTTGTTCTTGGTCGAGTTCGGTATGCATAGGAAGGCTAAACACCTGGTTAACTAAAGATGCCGTACCGGGCAGTTCTTTGGGAACAAATCTACCGTTTCCATAGGCTTTTTGTTTGTATAAAGGAATGGGGTAGTAGACCTTGGCAGGAATTCCCTTTTCGGCCAAATGGTTTAGCAATTCCTCTTTGTTCCCACGTTCCCACTTGAGGGTATACTGATGGTACACGTGGCTGCTGTAGGGGCGTTTTATGGGAACGTGCAGGCCGTCGATTTGCCCTAACCTCTCGTCGTAAAAACCTGCCGCTTCCTGTCGACGGGCAATGTATTTATCGAGTTGTTTTAGCTTTACGGAAAGAAAAGCGGCTTGTAAGCCATCCAATCGGCTATTGACACCAACTTCTTCGTGTTCATATAGTTTTCCCTGCCCGTGATTAGCAATGGTTTTTGCAAGAGCAGCCCGCTGTTTATCCGAACTAACAATAGCCCCACCGTCGCCCATGCATCCCAAATTTTTGGATGGGAAAAAAGACGTTGCGCTAATATGCCCCAAGGTGCCGGCCATACCCTCCAAGCCCTTTTGGGAGTAATGCGCCCCAATGGCCTGAGCCATGTCTTCTACCACATATGCCCCGTGGGCTTTGGCCAGTTTCAAAATAGGCTCCATGGGCGCCATTTGGCCAAATAAATGTACAGGCACCACCACCTGAATGTCGGGGTGCTGTTCAAATGCCTTGGCTACTTCTTGTGGACTCAGGTTAAAATCTTCCGGATCTACGTCGGCAAATATTAGTTCGTAGCCCAATAAAGCAGCCACTTCGGCGGTAGCCACGTAGGTAAAGGCAGGAACCAAGACCTTAGCCCCCGGCTTTAGATTTAGGCTCATAAGGCAAATTTGCAACGCATCTGTTCCATTAGCGCATGGAACCACATGGGCACCTAGGTATTGCTCCAGCTCCGTTACAAACGTATTGACCGAGGGACCATTAATAAAACCTGCCGAGTCCATAACCTCCTCGTAGGCGGCGTTCAATTCTTTACGTATAGCATGGTGCTGCCGTTTAAGGTCAACCATTTCGATAGGGTGCATAACAATGGGCAATTATGGGAGCTAAAATAAGGGAAGTATTGCACAGTGAGTAGACCAAAAAGGAAAGGCTATGTAATTTTTTGGGACAAAAAGCCAAATGAGCTGTGGGACGAAATCCCTAACTTTGGCCAATGGCAAAGTCACCGGTCTTTTTAAAGCCACTTATTGGCTTGTTACTAGGCTTAAGCCTTGGGGGAAAAAGTGTGGCACAGGTCAACGTCCGCGACAGCTTGGTTTCTGTATTTATGTTTGGAGCCAGCGGTGGGTTTAGTTTTCCTGTGGGTGCATTTTCGGATAGAGTAAGCCTGGTTTACCCCGTGGGAGGTGAAGTTTGGTATAAATTCAAACAATACATCCAAATTGGAGCCTCTGGACATTTTATGTTTGGGGAGCGGATAAAGGATACTACTTTTGCTACCAATTTGCTGCCTATTGTTGGAGGCGATGGAAGTTTTCCGGCCATTAGTGCCACCTTTCAAGGAGCCATGTTTAGAGGCATGGTAAGCGGTTTGCTTCCCCTAGGAAAACCCAATAGAAACTCAGGACTTATGCTTATGCTGAGCGGAGGGTATACAGCTACCTGGTACAGCTTACGCACTGCAGGGAGCTTAACTCCCCAATTGGAGTCACCCTACCACAAAGGCTACGACCGCATGAGCACAGGTACCGTTTGGAGCCAAATGCTAGGTTATCAGTATTTATCCAACAACCGGAAAATCAACTTTTACTTTGGTTTAGAATTTCACCAAGCCGTTTTGTACCATCAACGTGGGTTTCAATACGACGTAGGCGAGTTGCCCCAGGACAGCCGTACCGAATTGTACATGGGTTTGCGGGCTGCTTGGCTGTTTCCTGTGTATAAGCGTACCAATCAGAGCTACATTGATTTTCGCTAAAATATTGGAATGGCTCTACCCTTTTGCCATAGCCGGCTTTGAATCCGCCTTGCCCTTGGTGGGCCATTTTCATAAAAAAGCAGCACTAAGGGCCACCTACCGCTCCCAAGCCTGGCCAAAGAAAAGCACAGGGCAATGGATTTGGATCCACGCTGCCTCCGTTGGGGAATATGAGCAGGTTCGACCCATAATAGAGGCTTGGAGGTTACAAGAAAAGGGCAAGGTTTTGTTGAGCTTTTACTCTCCCTCAGGATTTGAACAAGTAGCCCCAAGTGCTGCAGATGCTATAATCATGTTTCCGGGGGACCGAAAAAAGTGCATAAAGGATTTGTTGGAGCAATTCGACCCGCAATTTGCCTTGTTTGTTAAAGCGGAGCTTTGGCCGGTTAGTTTAGAAGTCTTAGAGAAGGCCGGGGTTCCTTCGGCTTTGGTAGCCTTTGCTCCCGGAAGATCGAAAGCTTGGGCCGGCTTAGGTTCGGCATTTTGGAAAAAACAGTTGGACCGATTTTGCTGGATTTCTTGCCAGGATTCGAGTGCTGCCCACTTTTTGTTGCAGTTGGGCATGGAAGAACACCGTGTGCATATAGATGGAAATCCAAGAGTAGATAGGCTCCAAAGCCTGCCCAAAGAGTTTCCAAAAGAAGTAAATGATCCTGGCGGGGTTCTTTGGCTGATTGCCGGTAGTACTTGGCCTGCCGATGAAAAACTATTGTTTGAGGCCTTAAAGAAAGCCCCAAAATGGAACTTACTTTGTGCCCCACATCATCCCGAAAAATCCCAGGTAGAACGGTTGCTTGCCTGGGGTAAAGCCTTAGGCGGAGCTGCACCTTGGAGTAGGCTGTCGCAAAATCCAAGAAACCAATGGCCGAGAGTAATCGTAGTCGACGGTTTGGGGGAACTTAAGCGTTTGTATCGTTTTGGATCGGCTGCTTATGTGGGCGGGGGATTTGGGCGGAGCATACACAGCTGTTTGGAACCAGCAGCCTACGGTTTGCCTATGGCATTTGGTCCAAACCTTGGGGGAAGCATAGAAGCTCAAGCCTTTTTGGCAATGGGAACAGCTACCAAGGTTAAAGATGCCGATAGCCTATTGAAGTGGTTGCAAAGTATGGCGGAAATAGAGCAGCAAAAAAAGGACGAGCAATTGCTGTGGAACTGGTTTGACAGGCAATCCGGGGCCGACCGCCGGGTTATGGAACGTCTAAAGGCTACTTTAAAGCAGCCAGGCTGTTGAGGGGCTCACCCAAAACTTTTAGCGAGGAAAAAGGCAGGCCCTGCGCCTTTGTGCCAAATAGAGCATGAGATTGCTGATGCCTAGCCTCTTCAAGGTTCGAGACCGTTGACGCGTTGTGTTTTCAAGAGGGAGTTCCTGACCCTGCGGTCAGGATTCAAAAAACCTAAGGCTGCGTTCAGATCAGAATGGCCGCCGGAATAGCGTCGCATCAACAGACTCCCCATGCTAAGACATAAGTAATCAAAGCTTTTAGCGAAAAAATAGCCATCAAGTCCCCTTTCTCCTCCACCAGGCAACATTCCCCAATGCCCATGAAAACCAACACCATATGCGTTCATGATTTTTCTCATAGATGCTCTTTGTCAATATCCCTACCTTTGTGGTGTAACTTTGCAACATATGCCGATTTACCATAGTTTAGGAGAATTCCCGCAAAAAAGACATACCCAGTTCAAGAAGCCGGACGGAAGTTTGTATTACGAGCAGCTTTTTGGCACCATCGGCTTTGCCGGAATGTCGAGCTTGCTCTACCACCACCACAGACCCACCCGTATTGCCTCTATGGGTGAGCCAAAACCCTTTGGCGCTCAAGTAGCTGTTAAGAACAACATGACCCCGCGTCGGTTGATGGGTTATAGAACCAAGCCTGCCAACGATTATTTACAGGCACGGAACTATGTTTTGGTAAACGAGGATGTGGCCATTGCCTTGGCAGCTCCAACGGACTCCATGACCGATTATTTTTTTAAAAATGCGGATGCCGATGAGCTGATTTTTGTGCACGAGGGAGCCGGAACGCTGCGTACCCAAATGGGCAATATTGACTTTGAATCGGGCGATTATTTGCTTGTTCCTCGCGGAATCATTCATGCCTTTACCTTTCAAAACAGCAACAACCGGCTGTTAATAACCGAAAGCAGGCAGCCCTTGTATACCCCGAAGCGCTACCGCAATCATTTTGGACAACTTTTGGAGCATTCGCCCTTTTGTGAGCGCGATTATAAGCTGCCACAAGACTTAGAGACCTACGATCAGTTGGGCAATTTTTTGGTACAGGTTAAAAAGCAAGATCTATTGCACCCCATCCATTACCAAAGTCATCCCTTTGATGTGGTGGGCTGGGACGGATATAATTTTCCTTATGGATTTAGCATCCACAATTTTGAGCCCATCACCGGCAGGGTGCACCAACCCCCACCTGTACACCAAACCTTTGAGTGCAACGCCTTTGTGGTCTGTTCGTTTTGCCCCAGGCTTTACGATTACCATCCGGAATCGATTCCGGCGCCCTACAACCACAGCAACATCGATAGCGATGAGGTGCTGTATTATGTGGACGGAGATTTTATGAGCCGCAACGATGTAGAAAAAGGAATGATAACCTTGCACCCGGCGGGCATTCCCCATGGACCGCAACCGGGCGCTACGGAGCGGAGCATTGGCAAAAAGGAAACCAATGAGTTGGCCGTAATGATTGATACCTTCAGGCCTCTTTATTTAACCCAGCAGGCCATCGACATCGAAGATGCTGAATATTGGAAATCTTGGCAAGAGTAATTGCCTAAAATCTTTAGATTATGGAAAGCACACTCAATAAAACCTACAAGAAAGTAATTGAAGAAGCTGCGGATTTTTTACCCATCCTCGGCACCGATTATGTGGAAATGTATGTAGGGAATGCCAAGCAGGCAGCGCATTACTACAAAACGGCCTTTGGATTTAAGGATTTAGCCTTTAGCGGTTTGGAAACAGGCCAAAAAGACCGAGTCTCCTATGTTTTGCAACAAGGTAAAATCAGGTTGGTGCTTACTGCTCCGCTATCCCCCGAAAGTGAAATTTGGCCGCACATACAAACGCATGGAGACGGCGTAAAGGTTATTGCCCTATGGGTAGAAGATGCGGTGAAGTCATTTAACGAAACCGTAGAAAGAGGCGCTGCGCCTTATTTTGAACCCAGGGTTGAAAAAGACGCGCATGGAGAAGTGGTTCGGGCCGGCATTCGCACCTATGGCGATACCGTACACGTATTTGTGGAAAGAAAAAATTACCAAGGTGTCTTTTTGCCCGGCTATAAACCCCACAATTCCGGCTTTGTTCCCGAAGATACCGGCTTGCTTTACATCGATCATATGGTGGGTAATGTAGACTGGGGACAAATGAATACCTGGTGTAAATTTTATGCCGAAGTAATGGGCTTTGCTCAGCTTATATCGTTCGATGATAAGGACATCAGTACCGACTATACCGCCTTAATGTCTAAGGTTATGAGCAATGGGTCAGGGTACATAAAATTTCCCATCAACGAACCCGCCAAAGGCAAGAAAAAGTCACAAATAGAAGAGTATATTGACTATTACCGGGGCGCCGGGGTGCAGCATATTGCTGTGGCAACCAACGACATCATACACACCGTATCGCAACTTAGGGCGAGAGGCGTAGAATTTTTAGAGGTGCCGGACGCCTACTACAACGATTTGATCGAACGGGTGGGCAACATCGACGAAGAAATAGAAACGCTCAGAAAACTAAGGATTTTAGTAGATAGGGACGATCAGGGCTATTTGCTTCAATTGTTTACCAAGCCGGTGGTGGATAGACCTACCGTATTTATAGAAATTATTCAGCGCAAAGGCGCTACCAGCTTTGGGAAAGGAAATTTTAAAGCACTATTTGAAGCCATAGAAAGAGAGCAAGAGCTTCGCGGGACTTTGTGACCGGAATCACCGGATTGAAATCCGGTGTTACAGGAGAATGGCCCCCGGGACCGAGGAGCCTGCCCCGGATTGGGCAGCCCTTGATTTGGCCCCTGAGGCACGTGGAGCGCCAGCAAACGCTGACGAAGGGCTTGCCAAAACATGGGCTGCCCAAACGGAGCAGGCCGGAGGGCCCAGAGAATACTAAAGCTCCCCACGAGCGAGGGCCCAAATGACTATCACATCATTTAACGAAATCGGTTTTGTTTCGGCCAATCGGCCCCGTACTTTTAGCCTATGAAGGATGTGAAACGAATTTTAGTGACCGGAGCCAATCGGGGCTTGGGTTTGGCTCTTACCGAGCAATTGTTGAGTGAGGGGCACGTGGTTTTTGCCGCGGCGCGTAAGCCGGAGAGTTTTGTGGCTTTGCAGGCCAAATATCCGGAAACGCTTCTTCCGGTGGAGTTGGATATGGAACGGCCGGATAGCTTTGAGACCTGTTTTCAAAAAGTTCAGGCTTCGGGCGCTCCTTTAGATGTTTTGGTGAACAATGCCGGTGTGCATTTGGACGGAGGAAACTGGCAAAAAAATACCACGCTTGAGGTGTCGATGGCCACGCTGCGTCAAACCTTTGAGGTAAACTTTTTTGGTTTGGTCGATTTTACCCGGCATATGCTGCCTTTGCTGAACGGGTCCTCCGATCCGCGCATTGTGCTGGTTTCGAGTATTATGGGTTCCTTAACCATGCATGCAAGTGCGCAAGGTTTGGGCGATATCAAGCCTTTTGCCTACGATGCTTCCAAAACGGCAGTAAATGCGTTTTTAGTGCATTTGGCGCATGCCTTAAAGGAGGGGCCTACACGCGTGTTTGCAGCGCATCCGGGTTGGGTAGCTACCGATATGGGTACCGATCGGGCGCCGCTTTCGCCGCAAGAAGGCATAGCCACCTTGCATAAGTTGGCCGTGGGGGAGGAGCTTCCACCGAACGGAGCATTTGTACATTTGGATAAGGAGATTCCTTGGTAAGTTTATAATTATCAATTCCATAATCGAAGGCTAAACCCTAAGAAACAAGGACTGCTTAATTTTGAAACATGCGGTGTTTGTTCATAATCTGGGTTTCTTTGATGGGTGGGTTAACTGCCCAAACCAATATTTATTTGGAGGATTTTAGCGGGTATCCGAATCCTACTTTGCAAAATTTGCCGGATTGGTCTACCCAAGCCACCGATATGGATGATCCCGGCCTAAACCAAGGCAATTATTGGGGCACCTTTAATGGGGAGTTTCGGTGCAACGATGTGGAAGGGCCGGGGCACAACAACCTAAACTACCTAACTACCCGGTATTTTACTATTTCAGGAGCGGGAAAGGTTAGTCTTTCGGTAGATTTTAGGCATTCGGGCAGTATGGAATGCGGCTGTGGACCCAATTGCGAAGACTTAATGACCTTTGCCTACAGTTTGGATGGAGCCCCTTATGTAACTTTTGCGCAAAATGGGGTGATTTGTGGTTCCAACGGTTCTCCGGGTCAGGCCCGGCAAAATTGCCTGGAGGGCGATTCCATTTCGGTTCGGGTTTCTATGGGAAATCAAGCCAATGCCGAAGACTACTTTATTGACAATATTCGTATTGATGCGCAGCAGGTAACGCCCATTTCCGCAGGTCAGGATACCTTAATTTGCTCCGGAACTCAAGGGCAACTCACAGGAAGCGGGGGCAGCAATTACCAATGGTCAGGTCCCGGACTTTCCTGCACTTCTTGCGCTACCCCATTTGCCCAACCTTCCCAAAGCACTTGGTATACCTTGAATGCGGTGGACGTTTTAGGCTGTCCTCAGGACGACTCGGTATGGGTGGAGGTGATTTCTTCGCCGATGCTTAGCCTGGGCCCCGATACCGTAGTTTGTGCCGGAAATACATTAATGATTGGGGCCTCGGCAGACACCCTTTCGCAATACCTTTGGAATACGGGAGATACCCTTCCTCAATTGACGGTAAGTCAGTCCGGTCTTTATGTGCTTAACCAAAGCAATAGTTGCGGAATTGCAGTAGACAGCATAACGGTATCCGTGCAGCCGGGGCCTATGCCTTCTTTGCCGGAGGATACCCTGCTTTGCGCATTGTCTTTTCCGTTAGGTTTGTGGGCAGGACAGGCCGACAGCTATGCTTGGAGCACCGGAGAAACCTCCGACAGCATACAGGTGTCTCAAGCAGGTTGGTATTATGTAGACCTTAATTCGGCCTGCGGAACGGTTTCAGATTCGGTGGAAGTCTTAAGCGACAGTCTACCATGGGTTGATGCTGGTGGAGATACTGCGTTGTGCAATTCCACCAACATTCAACTTTTAGCAACTGCCAATGCCGCTGATTTTCTGTGGAGTAATGGTGCTTCCCTTCCTCAACTCACCGTTGACACCCCGGGGACTTATTGGGTGCGCGTTTCTAACCTGTGTGGAACGGCTGCCGACACGGTGGTAGTGGAGGCAGGCTTGGAACCCATGCCTATTTTTTCCGATACCATCCTTTCTTGTTTGGGCGATAGCCTTCAAATGGAACTTGTGGACAGCAATTACAGTGTAGTTTGGCCGGATCAAAGTACCGAACAGGAGTTTTGGGTGGCCGATACCGGACTGTATGTGGCGCTGCTCCAACGTTGTAACCAAAGCTTAGCAGATTCTTTTAAGGTCTCTTTGGCACCTTCCTCGTCATCCCTTGCTTTGCCCAATGTTTTTAGTCCTAACGGCGATGGCCTAAACGATACGTATCAAATCCCAATTCTTGCCTCCGATTTGGAATTTTGGGTGTATAACCGTTGGGGAAAATCTTTATTTCATGGCAATCAAAGTACCCCTTGGGACGGGTCAGGAGCCCCGGAAGGGGTGTACCAAGTTACGGCACGGTGGATCGATCCATGCCGGGGAGAGCCTGTAGAGGGAAGAACCTCTCTACATCTATTCCGATAAATGGCCTAAGGGCAAGAATTAGGGAATCAGAAGTCTTTCCCTATGGCTTCCGTTCGGCCCGTGACCTACCAAAAGAAACACGCCCTTAGGCGCACCCACTATTTGGAGCCGCAGGTCTTGCGAAACGGTAAAAGGAACTTCCCTGCCGGTAACATCATATACCTGCCATGTCCAATCGGTGAAATCTCCGGTTTGGGGAAGTTGAAAAACACCATCTGCGGAGGGATTGGGATAAGCCGCAGCAGCAATTGAGTTGCTCCAAGAGGCAGTGCTTAGGATATTGTTTATGGTGAAATCGGCATTGGAAATGTCGTAAAAAATATTGCCCATGCTTTCTACCATAACTCTAGCCTGAGTAATTAATGCAGGCTCTCCCGGCAATAGGTTTAATACAAAACTCTCGCTCCCATCGTTTGGGGTGGAGCTTACTAAGGTGTGTGGGTAGGTAAAGCCTCCGTCGGTGGACAAGCGGATACGAACCTCCGTACAATTTACCGGACTATTTTGAGTATTTGCGACATCCCAATCCACGGTTATGGTAGTACCCACGTTCCAAATGTCAAGTATGGTGTTGGGGTTGCTGACCCTAAAAGGCCCGGCTTGGTCGGTACTGTTGTAGGTGATTTGGTCGTAACTTACCCCTCCCAAATTATCCCGAACAGTTACTCGGAAGGTCATGTTTCTACTGTAGGTTGGCAGTTTTTCTAAATTGGAATTTGCGTTATTCACCACAAAATTCAACCTTGGAAACCAGCGAATTTGTTCCGAAACGGGGGGCAAGGAAACAAATAGCGGAGGAGTACCCGAAGTAGGGGTTTGGTTTATGGCCACTGAAGGGCCGCGGTTGTATTGTTCCCAACAATAGCTGATGGAATCGCCGTTGGGGTCGCTTCCTGCGGCTTCCAGTTTAAAAGGAGTTTCAATAGGAAAAGTAGTGGAGGGGGTACTTGCAGCCACCACGCTTGGAGGCACATTGTTTGTGGGCGTGTTTACCGCACAACTTCCACCGGTACCTTGCAAAAAATTTAGCATGGTTTGGTAATTCCGAACATGAAAATAATCGTCGGAATTGTTGGCAATATTGTCCGATGAGCAGAGTCCTGCATAAGCCATAATGGTGCTTCCGCTGCCCGGTTCGTAGGCGTTGTTTCCGGACCGATTGCCGTTGCAACCTCCCAGGCTCGAATTAAAGGTATGGCTTCCGTTGAATTGGTGACCAATTTCGTGGGCTACATAGTCTACATAGAAGGGGTCCCCAATGGGGTTCCCCAAGCCGGTTACGCCTTCGGCTTTATCGTTGGTGCATACCGAGGCCAAATTGGCAATACCTCCTCCGCCGGTGCTAAACACATGCCCTATGTCGTAGTTGTTGGAGCCAATGATTTGGTCTACGGTGCTTTGGTTTTCCCCCAACATGCTAAAACCGTCGTTGTTGCTGTAGGGGTCGTTGTTTGCATCAAAGAATATCAGCAGGTCGTTGTTGGGAATCAAAATCATTTCTACGGCCAATTCGCGGGCATAAATACCATTTACTCGATTCATGGCCGTGTTCATGGCCGACAAAACGCTTGTGGTGGTGCCGCCATGATAATTGGCATACTCGCCGGTGCAGGCTAAGGCCAGTCGGTAGGTCCGTAAAGTAGTCCCGTTTGGATTTAGGTTTTCCTGCATAGCATCTTCTTCTCCGGCTTCCTCTGCATCTTCGTTTAAGCAAGTAAAACTGTGGGGATTGCTGCTGCTTGCCTTGGTATAGCAAAGGTACCTATGGCTGTCGCCATGCACCACCGGGTCTATATACCAGCTGCCATTGGGGCCTAACACTTGCACATGCAGGCCTTGGCTGCCCAAATCCAAACGGACGCTAGCTTTGCCTGCGCGCCCTTTCCAGGCGCCAATGCTAGGGTACTTTTTCGCCAGTTCAGGTGCCATAACATCGTGCCGCTGCAGCAGCATAGCCGTCGGCTGACCTTCCGGGTTTGGTAATTCTAAAACCTTACCCTGGGCCAAAATTGCTCTAAGCTCATGCACATCTAAGAAAAACCCCACGGCTTGTTGGGGTTGCAAGGGATGCAAAGATTTCCACGCGGTTAAACTATCTTGCCCCACCACGCGCAGGCTTAGTGGGTTGCGGGCAGAGATTTGGGCGCAGATTGCCCATAAAGCAATAAGAACGGAAAGGCGAATATTCCTCATGTCAGCGGTTTTGTTGTGTTCGGTTTAGGTATTGTTGAATGTATTTTCCTAAAATATCGAATTCAAGATTTACGGTTTCGCCCGGTTTTAATCGGTGGAAACCGGTATGTTCCCAAGTGTATGGAATCACCACCACCGAAAATCGGTCTTTTTCGCTGTCTACAACGGTTAAGCTCACCCCATCCACGCAGACAGATCCTTTCTCCACCGTCATTCCGGCTTCGGGAGCATGACGCACCCACACTTTATGGCTGCCGTCCAAGGCTTCGATTTCCTCAATATTTCCTTTGCCGTCTACGTGTCCTTGCACTATATGCCCGTCCAATCGACCACCTGCCGGCATGCAGCGCTCCAAATTCACCAAATCACCCACCGAAAGTAGCCCCAAATTGCTGCGGTCAAGGGTTTCCTGAACCGCAGTAACCCGGTAAACATCGCCACCGAGCAGTTCGTCTACCGTTAGACACACGCCCCGGTGTGCAAGACTTTGGTCCAAATGCAGCTCGCCGGCTTTTTCCCAGGAGAAATAAAAATGCACATTGGTGCCTGATTCGGTCCGCCGCTCCAGACACGCTTGCCCCTCCACAATACCTGTAAACATGGCTTGAAATTACTACAATTGAAACAGCCTAAGCCGACTTGGGTTTATTTTCTTTAGCTCTTTTTGTTTTTGGGCCCCGGTTTCAATGGAGTTCCGGAATTTTCTCCGGCCAAAAGCCTGCTGCTTCCTTTGGGCCGCCTAGGGCAGGGCAAGGCTTGCGGGGTCCCCCCGAAACTTCGTGGGGCCTCCTCAGCCTGCCCTCCCCAAGGCGCCCCTGCAGGAGAGCATTCGGCCGGGCCGGGGGGCCATTCTGTGGGAATTACACACAAAAAAAGCCGCTCCCTAGGGAGCGGCTTCCTTTGGTATTTGATGTTTTAGTGCTGAACCATCAGACGGGTGCCGATTTGCATTTCTCCGGCAATCAAGCGAACCTGATACATGCCATTGGCCAGATCCTGAACAGGAATTTGTACGTCTTGTACACCTGCAAAGGTTTGACTTGCTTGGCTGTAAACCACTGCGCCTAGCATGTTCACCACTTCCAAACGCGCTTCGAAAGGTGCATCGGCACTTACACGAAGGGTGGTCTGATTTGTGGCCGGATTCGGGAAAATTTGCAATCCTTGCTCTAAGCCGTAAATATCTTCGAAGCTAGAGGTGTTTTTCTCGCCCAAAAAGATATTGTCTACATACAACATATCGCCAAAATCGGAAGTGCCTTTAAAGCGAAGCAATACATCGCCCAATCCGCCAACGCCGGGAATGTCTACCCTTTCGTTCCTCCATTGGGTGGCTGTTGGTACAAACGACTGGGTGCCACTTCCTAATGGTGGCGCCGTAGATAAAGCTGTTCCGGCTTTGTTGAACACAGAATTCCAAGTAGATCCGCAGTCGGTGGAGTAGTGTACTTCCAATCGATCCTGCTCAGGGCTACCTGCGGTGTAATAGGTATAGGCAACATCAAAGGAGAGTTCTCCATTGGTTATTCCCGAAAGATCAAAACGCTTAGAATACATAAACGCTTGAGTTCCGGAGCTCATGTTCCAAAAGCGGCAACGAACACTCCGGTTGGAATTATTGGCTCCTGCACCATTAACCCAGCCCCATCCAATGGGAGCACCCAAATTATCAATGATATAATTTGCAGGGAAAGAGCTGGCCTCGAACCCTTCAGGCTGAGCTGCAACAGCAGGTGCTCCTGAAATACTGAAATTGGTACTTGAGGTTCCAACGGCTGAGGTGCTGCCTGAGTTGTTGATGTTGGACAACCAAACATTTAAGCTATGGTTTCCACCACTTATACCGGAAATGGCAGGGATGTTTACGTTGTCGGTAGCTCCTGTAGCTAAGTTTCCGGTCCATGGGAAACTCATAGGAGTGCCATTATCGATTTGATAATAAATATCGGCAGATGTCATGGCGTTATTGCCCACATTTTCGATGGTGGCGGTAGCGTTGTTCAAATCGCCTTGGCAATCGATGCCTGTAAGGCCTGAACTTACCGTGTTCACTTTTCCGTAGTTGCTAACAGGCAAGGGCTGTGAAATACCGGCTTGGTACACCTCTTTGGTATTGTTGTTTTGAACAAATACCAAAATAGCCACTTCGGTTAAGTCATATACGTACGAAGGAATGGCCACATCAAAATTCCAGCTCTGGTTTTGGGTGTTGGTCCAAGCAGAGGCTATGGTGGTGCCGTTTCCATCGGGGTACATTTTGCGCATTACGCTTTCAAAAGAAGTTTCACCGTTTGAACCCGGAGGCGCAGTGAAATTGATTTCTTTCTCTACCAACAACACATGCAATTTCATGGTTTCGTTACCAATATCTAAGGCTTGAGAGGCCGTTAAATCAATAGTAATGTATGCGCTGTCTAAACCGGCAGTCAAACTGTGGCTCACCTGTAAGTCAAAAGGAGAATCTACCGCATAACGGTTGTCTATGGTGGTTTGGTTTAAGTTGGCAAGTGCACCGGTGTAGGAACCGCCGGTAAATGGAGTGCCGTCCAAACACCCCCAGGGCACACCAGTCAGTTGGTAGTAACTTACGCGAGAAGCTACATCGGTTGGGTTTTGAGCATTCATTGGATCTGTACCGGGCCAGTTGGTCTGATACTTAACCTTTACCACCTTAGTTGTATTGTTCCCCAGCAAGGTGTTGTAACCGGGATTTTGTGAAGCGCAAGGGGCGCAACTCGCATTGGAAAAAGCTTCCGAAAGAACGAGCCTTTGGCTTTGCCCATGCACCATTCCGGCGAAGGCTAGAGCAATTGCTGTAATGTAAACAGATTTCATGTACAAAGGATTTATCTTTTTGTTAAGTCAATTTTACAACAATTCGTTTAGAATCCCACAAAATCTTACACGGAATTTAGCGTTGATTTGATTTTTTGTCCTTTCTGCGGGATTCTTAGAGCCTCTTTGCGCTGCTTTAAGATTGTCTTATCTTTGGTATCCTTAATTTTCAACGGACACACTGCACCGATGACAGAAAACAAAGAGCAAACCCCAAGCACCTCTCCTCAAGCTGCTCCTGAGGCAGCCTCCCACAACCATGCATTGGCCACGGAAGACAACACAGAACAAGCTTCTGAACAAGTCGGTGATGCCGAGCAAAACAAAGCTCCACAAGCCGCCGAAGCCAATTTGCAAAACGAGACCAATGCTGTCGCTGAAACTGCTTCGGAAACGGAAGACAACACAGAACAGGATTCTGAACAAGTCGGTGATGCCGAGCAAAACAAAGCTCCACAAGCCGCCGAAGCCAATTTGAAAAACGAGACCAATGCTGCCGCTGAAACTGCTTCGGAAGAGGAGGTAGAGGCCGACGAGGAGGTTGTAGATGAGGACGAAGAAGTAGATTTTCAAGATGCCCCCGGTGAAATTCTTTTTAGTTGGCTCCGAGAATCCACAGAAGAAGATAAGGTTTGGGAAAGGCGTCGGTCCATTCAACAAGTCCGTAATCGGGTGAATGAATTGTTCGACGAAGCACGAAGCAATCAACTTCAAGAGTTCCTAAAGCAAGATGAGGTAACCGAAGAAGATTTTCAGTTTCAGCCCTCCGATTTGCTTAAAAAGCTGAGGGAGCTCACTAAAAAGTTTCTGGATAAACGCCAAGAACTGCGCAAAAACTTGGAAAAATCGCTTAATGCCAATTTGTTGGCTAAAAGGGATATCCTTGATGAGATGCGCAGAATCATGACCGACGAAACCGATATTCCAAAAGCTGCTCAAGCTTTTCGGGAAGCCATAAAGCGGTGGAGAGAAGTTGGCCCCATTCCCAAACAAGCTGCCGACGAAATCTACAGCAGCTACCGCCACTTCAATCAGCAGTTCCACGAAATGCTTAAGGTCAATCGGGAATTGCACGAAATGGACATCAAGAAGTCCCTTGAAACCCGAGAAGGCCTCATTAAACAAGCCGAGGACCTGCTCCAGGTAGAATCCATTCGCCGCAGCTTGGAACTTTTAATCCCTATTCGAAAGGAATGGAGAGAAGCCGGTTATTTACCCGATGATGTGGACCAACAGCTGTTTGAACGGTTTAAGGCCGCCTGCGATGCACTATATGCCCGCCGCGATGCCCACCGCAAAGAACAGGACCTAAAGCGTCAAGCCAATTTGGAAATCAAAACCCAACTTTGTGCCGAAGTAGAAGCCTTGGCCGAAGGTAGTTACGATTCCATGAAGGATTGGAAAGCCGAAGAGCCTCGTATGCTCGACATTGAGAACCGCTGGAGAAGCACCGGACCTGTGCCCAAGGCTCAATCCGATGAAGTCTGGGACCGCTTCCGAAAAGCCAAAAGACAATTCCATAAGCACCGCTACGAGCTTATGAAGGAGAAATCCAGCGAGCTTAGCGAGAATCTCAAGCAAAAAATGGCTTTAATTGAACAAGCCGAGGCCCTAAAAGAAAGCATCGATTGGAAAGAAACTACCATCAAGCTCATTAAACTTCAAAAGGAGTGGAAAGCCATTGGCCCCGTGCAACGCAAAAAATCCGAAGCGGTTTGGGAGCGGTTCCGGGCAGCTTGTGACCATTTCTTCCAAGCAAAAGATGCTTGGTTTGGTGGTAAAGACAACCGCGAAAAGGAAAACCTAGAAGCCAAGCAAGCGCTTATTGAGCAACTGAAATCTCAAGAAAAACCCGAATCCGAAGAGGCAGGAAAGCAAGTTTTGCAAGATTTGCAAAAGGCCTGGGACGAAATCGGATTTGTGCCGGCAAAAAGGAAACGCGAAATAGAACAGGAGTGGGATGCCGCCCGAAAAGAATTTTTAGCCGCCATGGGACTTGATCCCGCCCAACTTCGAAAGGCAGAATATTCCGATAAACTGGAACGGCTAGCTTCCGGAGATAATCCCGAAGGAGCCCTTACAGACGAAAGATCTTTCCTCGGAAACCGGGTACGCAAACTTGAAGAAGAGTTGGCACAAGTAGAAAACAACTTGGGCTTCTTCAATATTTCCAAAGGAAACGAAGGACTTCAAAAGCAATTCGACAAGAAAATCGAGCGCCTGAAACGCGAAATTTCTATCTGGCAGGACCGCCGCTTGCAACTGAAACACTTTATGAAGCAAAAGGGCTTGTAACTTACGGGGCTTTGCTTTTGGGGTTTGGGTGTTGGGGTTTGGGGTTTGGCTTTTGGGTATTGGGTATTGGCTTTTGGCTTTTG
The DNA here is from genome assembly GCA_018401695.1 of Flavobacteriales bacterium. Lineage (GTDB taxonomy): Bacteria > Bacteroidota > Bacteroidia > CAIKAF01 > CAIKAF01 > CAIKAF01. The sequence continues at coordinate 475,288 of JAGYKD010000001.1, forward strand.
GCTATTAGGTGTTGGGGTTTGGGGTTTGGGATTTAGCTTTTGCGTGCCGCAGTTTCCATGTTAAAGCACTGTTGCGCTCAAGGTATATGGGAGGCAAGGCAAAAATGGACGAAAACCTGTCCTGTGCTTTTTACTCCCTTTTTTGAGCAATCTTTTTTTTCCGTTCGATGCACCCGCTTGGGCTTAATCTTCGAAAGGCAAATTGATAGCCTTCGTAAACAGCAATTCCATAGAAAAGAATATCCATGAATGAAAAGGTTTCGACCAGCAATTCTATAATTATTGCGGGGCTAAAAATGCCCAAAGTTTCCCATAAACCTATGTCCAACTCATTGCTTAAAAAACCTAACGCGCTTAAATAATTGCCAAATGCCACGCTTAAAAGGGAGATTCCTCCGCCCAGTAGGCCAAATGTTTGTTCGACTCCCTTACCCCAAAACCGCACCGTAATGCCCACGGCCGCGCCTATTCCAATAGCCATGAAGCCAATCTAAAAACCGGTAATTACAGGGATTATTCCCCAGAGAATTGCCGCCAAAAGACCGACAAATAGACCTGCCAAAGCTGCCTTGGGTAGATGCTGTTCCTGCCGGAGCCTTTCCCACGCCTCTGCACTTAGGCGGTGCTTTAAATCTATGGCTTTGCCGGCGGTTTCTTCATCCTCATCGTCCCTTAAGGTGGTTTCATCCAAATAAAAATCCGGACATTCTTTTACTAAAGCAGGTTTTTGGTTGGTAAGCCCACATACCAAACCAAGCTCGGCAGTCATTTTCCGGTTTTGGCACCGATCGCAAAAGAGTAAACGTTCTTCTTGAGTCATGGAGGTTGGGGTTGGAAAAATAAGCGCTACAATACCAAGGGTTAAGAATTCGCGCTTTTAAGTGTTGTGTTTATACTTCAAATACAGCAAATAAAACGGTAAAGTATGGCTGATTGATACCCAAGGTGCTGTAAGGCAAAAACGCTTTTTCTTTTTACAAATTATATGGCTACAGTATCCATCGACCTCTCAGCATTTTTCCAAAAACCCAAGCCCCATCGGGGCGACACCTTTGTAAAGACGGCCACACATATCACAGCCCCATCGAGGCGACACCTTTGTAAAGACGGCCACACATACCCCAGCCCCATCGAGGCGACACCTTTGTAAAGACGGCCACACATATCACAGCCCCATCGGGGCGACACCTTTGTAAAGACGGCCACACATATCACAGCCCCATCGGGGCGACACCTTTGTAAAGACGGCCACACATATCACAGCCCCATCGGGGCGATACCTTTGTAAAGATGGCCACACATACCCCAGCCCCATCGAGGCGACACCTTTGTAAAGACGGCCACACATATCACAGCCCCATCGGGGCGACACCTTTGTAAAGACGGCCACACATATCACAGCCCCATCGAGGCGACACCTTTGTAAAGACGGCCACACATACCCCAGCCCCATCGAGGCGACACCTTTGTAAAGACGGCCACACATATCACAGCCCCATCGGGGCGACACCTTTGTAAAGACGGCCACACATATCACAGCCCCATCGGGGCGACACCTTTGTAAAGACGGCCACACATATCCCAGCCCCATCGGGGCGGCATCTTTGTATCAACCCTGCATCCACACCTTCCTTGGTGGAACGGCCAAAGGAATGCCCTCTTCATCGAAACGCAATTTAATTCTGCGGTTCATGTCCATTTCTAAATCCCAGGCTTTTATGGAGTTTTCTGCCCATAAATAGGTGCGGATTACGGCACCCTCCAAGGACAAATAGCGGACAATAACCTCTACCATTGGACTCCCTTCTTCCTTTTGCGCCTCGGTTCTCGGGTCCAAATACAAGGGATGTTTAGCCGTTTCTTCGGCCAAAATAGCCAATGCTTTGTCCAAATCGGCCTCAAAAGGCACGGTGATATGGAAAAACCGAATTACTTTTTGATCTGCTATGTCTCGGTTTACAATAATTTGAGTCGAAATCACCGAATTTGGAATTATAACCCGTTTGTTTTCGAAGTTTTGAATAACGGTATGGCGCAAGGTAATGTCTTCTACCACTCCCATATACGCGTCTTGACGATCTACCTCAATAATATCGCCAATTCGAAATGGCTTAAACACCACGATCATAATGCCGTTCATAATATTGGAAAAGGCCGTTTGGCTGGCAAAACCAATAATCGCTGCCAAAATACCCGCCCCTGCAAATAGAGTGACCGCCAATTGCCTAAAACTGGGAATGGCATAAATGATGTTTAAAAAGGCTATGACCAAGATGAGGAAACTCACCCCATTTTTCAAAAAGTTGTAGGCGGTAGGGTCTACATTGATGCGCGCCGACTCTCTTTTGAAATAACGGTTTAGGGCAAAACGTACCATTTTGTTGAGCACAAAGGCCCCAACAACAATAACGGCAATTTTAAGTGGGACTTCGTATTCCGCCCACCAAGCGATGTTTGTACCGCTTTCTTCCATAGGCTTAAGGGCAAATGCGGGTAATGGTAACCGAACCGTGCCCGGTGTTTACTCCTGCTTGGTTGTTTTGATTGCTACCGTTGTTAAAACTTCCTGCCCCATAAGAAGGATAGCTGCTGTTGTACATATTGGTATCTACGCTGCTGCCTCCGCTGTATCCGCCGCCGCCGCCGCCTTCCCATCGGGTGGCTCCGCCACCCCCAAAGCCGCCATGCCCAGGTTTGCCATGCGCTTGTCCACCTGTCCCACCGTTAAGAAAAGACAAGCCTCCATCGGCATCGTTGGTGGCGTAGTTACCTCCGTTGCCGGCGAACCCACCACCGCCGCCTCCACGGCCATGGCTGCCGCTTTGGGTTTCAGACAAGCCTCCCCCGGTGCCGTTGTTGATGGTACGCGCATCCGGACCATTGGTTTGCCAATTTTCCCAACTGGTACCGTTGCCGCCGCCGGCTACGATTAATGGCTGGTTGGTATTGGTCACCACATAGCTGCCGCCCCCGCCGCCTCCGGCATAGGTAGAACTACTGATGGGATTTCCCTGGCTTCCCTGCTGCCCAACCAAAATTTTGATTACACTACCACCGGTAAGGTTAAAGGTTCCCTGCATACTGGCACCACGTCCCGGATTGTGCGGAGCTCCCTGATAACCGCCGCCTCCTGCTCCTACGGCAGTAATTACGTAATTGCCCGTGGCCGGTACCGTCCATTCTTGAATGCCATTAACTACATTCACCACTCCGGGACCATAGCTGCTGTTGCACTGGGATTGAGAAGGCCCAAACCGCCCTGAGTTTCCGCAGGTAGTAAAATTCCATGTGGTGGCCTGGCAATTGGTTACGGTGACCAAAGAATCGTTGGTAGACACGCAACCATCGGCATCTGTAACGGTTAGATTTACCTGAAAACTACCTGTATTGCTCCAAGTTACCTGTGGGGTTTGACTCACAGAACTGGCCGGAGTGCCGCTTTGAAAGGTCCATGCATACGTTGCACCGCTCGCATTGGCGCTAAAGGTGCTGTTGTTGTTCACCAAAGGTGGAAACGGATTTATAGTAAAGGTGGAATCGGGGTTGCTAACATCAACCAAAAATCCAAAAGGTGAGGAGCTGCCGCAGGTGTTGCTCGCAACCACGGTAGCATTGCGGTTGCCAGGAACGTTAGAAAACCAAACCAAGACCGAATCGGTACCTTGGCCACTTAAAATGCTGTCTCCTGAACCAAATTGCCATTGATAGCTTGAGGCTCCTTGCACCAAAGGCGAGGTGAATAAAACTGCCGAATCGCCTTCGCACACATGCACAGGCCCGCTTATTTGACTTGGAGCCGAGGGAGCAACAGAACAGTCGCACTCTAAGGCTTTCCAACCGCCTGTAGGGAACCAGGCTTCGATGCACTGACTGGTGCTATTGTAAATTTGCAATCCTGTAGCCGGATTAGCAATGGCATTGCGTTGCTGCAAGCTTAAGCGAGGCAGCAAAAACCCTCCGGTGGTAGATTGAACATCTAAGGTGGCAGAAGGGTCCGGAGGGGTGTTGGAACCAATGGTAACCCCTTGGCTAAAAACAGAGGCATACAAGAGCGAAAAAAAGGCAACAAACAAATGCGTTTTCATGGGCTTGGCTTAGGCTTCAAAGATAGCCATTCCCAAGTCCCTGTCAAGGTGTTGGGGAGGCTTTTTTGCCTTGCCCAATGTCCGCCTTACCTTTGTTGCATGCGTCTTGTGGTCCTATATTTTTTGTTTTTGGTGGTGTCGGGCACGGGCGCAGCCCAAATCTTGAATATTGAACAGCGCCGCGAAGATTTGGCCTACGATAGTTTAGTGAAACAGGGCAAAAAAATGTGGTGGCTCGGCAAAGCTACCTTTGGATTCCAAATGTTCAACAGAAGTGCATCGGCAAATGAGCCCGTGGACTTGCTGGGCCTAAACGGCACATTAAACACCGCCCTGTACCGTAAAAAGCAAGCATGGATGCTGCTGGGACAGCTGGATTTTTTGCAAATCAACGATGATCCTTGGCTCAATTTTGGTTTTTTGCATGGCCGTTGGCACGGTTGGCGCAAGAACCGGTTTAGCCCCGAAGCGTTTGTCCAGTATTCTTACGACAATTTTAGGGGCTTGGATCCACGGTGGTTGTTGGGTGGAAACCTGCGTTGGCACATCATCCAAGAAAAAAAGTTCTCGGCGGGAAGTCGGGCCGACAGCAGCGATCGAACAAGTGCTAAATTTCGCTTGGACGCAGGCTTGGGCGTATTTTATGAGTGGGAGCGCTGGCAACACCCCATGACCAACACCCTACAAGAGGTTCGCTTTTTAAAAGGAAATAGCTACCTGCACGTTCGTTGGACACCCAAAGAATGGATGGACTTAAACCTTACAGGGTATTATCAGAGCGGCTACGATGCTTCCATCCGCGACTTAAGGCATCGGATTCATGGCGTGGCCTTTATGAATTTGCGCTTGCTTAAGTGGCTGAGCTTAACCCAACAATTTGAGTGCAGTTACGAAGACAAGCCCATCGTGCCCATCACCAAGTGGGTGTTTAGCTGGCGCATGGGCTTGTCGTTGGATTTTTAGGAGATGCCAATAAGTCCAGAGTATTCGTCGATGTGCCATTGCTAGAGAAGGGCAGATTAAGACGCTAAGAGGCAAATATTGGGACTGTTAACGCGCTGCTATTCTGGCGGGGTTCCTGCATTGAGGCTTTGGTCAGGAACTAAGTCATGAAAACACAACGGGTCAGGTAGTGTCTAATAATAAATTCCGCCCGGATTTGGTCGTGCCCTAATGCGCACTGAGGCTTTGTGCTGAGGCTTATAATTGGTTATCTTTAAGCAGCATACTTGGGTCGGTTACTAAGACCACAAAGGCTTTGGCTAGGGTTTTAACTTGAAGACCCAAAGCGTAAACAGGCTCAGTCCGTTTTGGAAGGGGAATTAGCGCCAGGGATAGAGGCGTCACCCCCAATAAGGAAAAGGGTTAAAGCCGCCAGGATGGCATGGAGCGCCCCTGGAAGCTCCCATGGCATCCGGCGGATTTCCCTTTTTTTATTGGGCGTATAGCCGAAAGCCCGTTAAGGCGCCCCAATACTAAGAGACCATTAACACCATTTAAAGAAAAAGGTAGGAGAATACTTGCAAGACGCTGCGATTCGTTTATTTTTGTATAACATACTACCCTACTCTATGTTACGCTTGATATGTTTTTTGGTTCTTTTTTCTGTTTTGCCCGGGACGATTTCTTTGTTGAGGGGGCAAATAACAACGAGTACGGGTCAAACCCCAACCAATTTGGTGCAAAACACTTTGGTGGGAGCGGGTCTTCAAGTATCGAATGTTACATTTCAGGGCAATCAAAACACTCAAATAGGCAGCTTTAATGGTGTAGCTTCGAATTTGGGTCTTGCCGGGGGGGTGGTGCTTTCCACCGGTCAAATAAATCCGCCAAATGGTTTTTTTCCCAATGGATTTATAACAGGAGCCGGCACTCCAGGCTGGCAGCCGCTATCGCAATATTATGGCCAGATTTTTGGTAATGCGCTCAATACCAATAATGCTGCCGTTTTAACCTTTAATTTTATTCCCCAAGGCGACACCTTAAAGTTTCGGTATGTGTTTGCGAGTAACGAATACAATCAGTTTGTAAACTCTTCGTTTAACGACATTTTTGCCTTTTTCTTGACGGGTCCCAACCCAAATGGACCGGCCTACAACCAAACGAATGTGGCCTTGATTCCCAATTCGACGCAACCGGTAACCATAAATACGGTAAATAATGGGCAGAATTTTGCATGTGGGAATGGCCCATGCACCAACTGCCAGTATTTTGTAGACAATTGCAACCAAAATAACGGGCATGGTTTTGGCGGAGCAACGGTTCCTTTATGGGCAGTGGCAGAGGTAGTACCGTGCTCGACCTACACCATTACTCTGGCTGTAGCGGATATTGTGGATGGAGCGCTCAATTCGGCGGTATTTTTAGAGACGGGGAGTTTTCAATCATCCAATTTACAGCTTTCGGTGGCCAATAACACAACGAGTGCTGCGGATACCCTATTAACCGAAGGATGCGGCCAAGCCCAGTTGGTGGTGACCCGAACCAGTGGAGTGGCCAGTGCATTGACCGTTAACTTAAACATAACCGGCTCAGCTACCAATGGGGTGGACTATCAAAATATACCCACCACCATTAATTTTCAGCCCGGACAAGCGACCGATACCTTAGACATTATTCCTTTGTTGGATCAGTTGGTGGAGGGCCAAGAAATAATTAGCATTTCGGTGCAAGGCAGTGGTTGCAACACCCAAACCACAAGCATTAACTTTTACATTAACGATTATATTCCGTTAACGGCATTTGCAGGAAACGATACGGTGATTGATTGCAATGGAGCCCTGCTTACTGCCACGGTAAGCGGTGGTAAGCCCGGATATCAATACAGTTGGGACAATGGTGCTTCTACCGGGCTTAGCTATAATTATATTCCGACACAAGATAGGTATGTGGTTTTCTCAGTAACAGACACTTGCGGCAATACGGTAGAGGATTCCCTCTATGTTGACTTTGTTGAGCCGGTAACTGCGGGCTTTGATTTTCATGGGTTTCAACCCACGAGCGCGGTGGAGGGTTGTGGCACTGCCAGATTGGCCATTAGCCGGTCGATTTCGGTAAATCAGGCCAAAACCTACCCTATTCAAATTTCGGGTTCGGCAGTAAACGGCACGGACTATGCCAATGTAGCGCAAAGTATTTCGTTTGCTGCGGGGCAGGATACCGTGTATATAGATGTGGTGCCCAATTATGATGTGCAGAATGAGGGGAATGAAACCGTTACAATAACTGTGGTAGACACCTTGTGCGATGGTACAACGGTTCCATTCACTGCCACAGTAACTATAGTAGATATCGTGCCCTTGCAATTGGATGCCGGCCCGGACCAATTCATAGATTGTCCAAGACAAGCCAAGGCAATAAACCCAATAATTTCAGGGGGCAGGGGGCAACTAAGCTACCAATGGGACCACGGTCCTCAAACCGCTGCTTTAAGCAATTTGTGGCCTTCGGACACCACGACCTATACCATTACCGTAACGGATAGTTGCGGCAACAGTTTAACGGACGAAGTGGTATTGTTTTACCACCACAATCCGGTGGCTGATTTCTTAATAGATGGGCCCTATTGTGAGCCTATTCAGATGATTTTTACCAACCAAACGGATCCGGGTTCAGGTACCATTAAGGATTATGCTTGGGATTTAGACGAGGGGCAATCTGCCGACGTTTCTCCACAAAAAGTGTATTATGCCGGCAATTATACGGTACAACTTATAGCCACCAATATTTTTAACTGTAGGGATACGGTGCAAAAAAGTTTTGTGGTATTACCTTCACCTACGGTAGTCCCCAATTTCACGCCCCAAGACCCGAGCATGCTTAATCCGGAAGTTGAATTTTCGGATCGATCCTATCCTGATATTGTGCAGTGGAGTTGGGAAATCGAAGGCGAAACAAGCAGCCAAGATTCATCGTTCAGTTGGTACTTTAACTCTCCCGGACTGTATCAAGGAAGGTTGGAAGTAGTGAATTCCGATGGGTGCACTGCCTTTTTAGAATTTCCTATTCGTGTACGGGACGAGACTTCGGTCTATATTCCCAACGTATTTACTCCCAACGGGGATGGGCTAAACGATTTATTTGTTGCTCAGGGTGTAAATTGGAAGACCTTTCAAATGTGGATATTTAACCGTTGGGGCGAGGAGCTATACTTTACCAACGACAAGGCCAAAGGTTGGAATGGCGCCAAACACAATGCAGGAGAGGTGTTAAAGCAAGACACTTATACGTATAAGATTCGTGTGGTGGACAACAACAACCAAGAGCACTCTTATGTAGGCAAAGTGCAGCTGCTTCCCTAATGAAATTTGGAGGGCATCTTCCGTTTTCTCTTATTGCTCCTTTTTACTTTTTGGTCGAAAGGCCATTTAATGCTTGCAGGAAACAGGCGCTTGCCCATATAGGCTCAAATAAGTGTGGCCGGTGGATTATGGTAGGAGCAGGCACCTTGCCTGAATACAGATTTCTTGAATCAGGGGTAGACTGGCACCTGATAGAACCGTCCAAAGTCATGGCAAGAAAGGGGAAAAAGCGGAGTCGGAAATTAGGCTTGCACCTTACCTGGCATGACCAAAATTGGGAGGATTACGATAATCCAGCGGAGGTAGAGGGCATTTACTTTCCGTTTGTATTGGGTGTTCACCCCAAGCCGGAAGAAGCACTAACGAAAGCTTGGAAAATCATAAAGCCAGGAGGAACCTTATTGATTCTTGATTTGGGTTTGGAAAAAGCGCCCTATAAGGGGGTGAAATTCGGTTATCGAATTTTTTCTTATTTGATAAGTCGTCCGGCTTGGAGTCTCAAAGCATGGATGGAGAATCATGGAGAGGCGAGGTTTGAATCCTCGGGTATGGAAACAGGAATATGGATATGTTTGAAGCCTATCGAGGAAACAAGGGCTATATAAGCAAAGGAAAATGGTTAATTTAGATCACGATTCTTTCCATGCAACAAGCATACCATATATTAGGCCTTTCCCCAGAGGCCAGTTTGCAAGAAATTAAGCGTGCCTACAGAAAAAAGGCAATGGAACTGCATCCCGATTTAAACCCGGATGAGCAAGCCAAAGAAGCCTTTATTGAGGTTCAGCAAGCCTATGATTATTTGGTAGACCTAAAGGAGGGGCGCATTGATTTGCATAGCCGCAGCCGAGTTAGCTACAGACAAGCTTCGCCATCTGCGCCAAAGGCTTCTCCTCCGGACCGAAGTGAGGCCGAACGCAGGTATAGAGAGCATATGGCCAAAATGCGTGCAGAGCGGATGAAGGAGCGCAAAGAAGCCATGAAACGCAGCCGCGAAAAGCGCATAAAGCAAGTGCAAAGTCATAAATATTTCGCTTGGCTTCGTTTCCTCTTTTTCTCGTTTACGGCCCTTATGTTTTGCTCCGGTGCATTGATGCTACTTACGCCATTGGTTGCTTTAATTCAAAAAGGAGGGCTTGCCTTTGCCTTTTCGCTGCCCATTGCCGTTGCAGGATCCGCTGTTTTTTACCGAACAAAAAACTGGTACAACAAAACACTACCCCTGTTCCAGCCCGCAAAGGCATAGATTAGTTATGTTTTGGGCTTGGCTGAAGGTGCCTGAGGTAATGGCTTAATTTTAAGCAAAAGCACTGCCAATACACCTGAAATAAGTGAGCCTAGGAGTACTGCTGTTTTAGCAGAGGCTTTTAATTGGGGGTCCTTAAAAGCCAAGACAGAAATGAAAAGCGCCATAGTAAATCCGATTCCACCCAAAAAACCTAAGGCCCACCAAGCCGGGTGTTTTGGAGGAACAGGCAATTTTTGTCCGGTAATATAGGCCGCAAGCCAACCCACCGCACAAATGCCTAATACCTTCCCGACCAATAGGCCTAAAAAGACTCCCAAGACCAAAGGTTCGGTAATTACCTGCCATGAAAAATCGGGCAAAACCACACCGGCATTTGCCAGAGCAAACAGAGGAAGAATGAGTATGGAAACCCAAGGGTGAAGGAAATGTTCTAATCGCTGAAGAGGAGGTAACACATGTCGAGAAGCCGTTTGGATATTATGAAAAAGTGCAGCACCAGAGGGATCTACTACATTGGGGTTTCCTTGTGGACGATTGCGCAATTTGTCCAAGAGCTTATCGGCTAGCCTTAGGTGATTTTTTCCGGAAACCTTTGGCCGTGCCGGAATCATAAAAGCCGCCAAAACCCCGGCAATGGTAGGGTGAATACCTGAAACCAAAAAGGCTAGCCAAACTCCTCCTATGCCAACTGTGGCATAGAACAAAGGACTTCGTACTCCAATTTTGTTTGCAGCAAACAAAATACTCAAGGCGGCCATTCCCATTAGCAAAGAGTCCCAATGCACTTGAGAAGTATAAAAAAAGGCAATGACCAATACCGCACCCAAGTCGTCTGCAATAGCCAAGGCTGTTAAAAACAAGCGGTAAGAGGGAGGTATATTGGGAGCGGCCAAACTAAGAACGCCCAAAGCAAAAGCAATATCTGTGGCCATGGGTATTCCCCAACCAGCGGCTTGGGGAGTTCCGGCATTAAAACCTAAGAAAATTAAGGCGGGGAAAAGCATACCACCAATAGCTGCAGCAATAGGCAATAGAGCCTTGGAAGGTTTGCTTAAGGGTCCGGAAATCCAAGCACGCTTTAGTTCAAGTCCAACCACAAAGAAAAACACCGCCATAAAGCCATCGTTAATGAAATGGTGCAAACTCCTGCTCAGGCTCCAATCGCCTATTTGCAAACGAATCGGGGTTTCCCAAAGATGATGGTAAGCTTCTTTCCAAGGGGAATTTGCCCAAATAAGCGCAACTATTGCCGAAAAAAGAAGCAAAAGGCCGGGCAAAACCGCCTGCTCTCTAAGGTTTATATTTCTAAATTCATGAAGGTATACTTCCCAAAAACGCACAGTATAGAATAGAAAAAAAAGTAAGAACCACCAAGGAATTAAGAAAATTTAGGCGTGGTTTTACCAATAAAGAAAGGTTTAGGGACAAGCCAAGGGCTTGAATTCCTCATTAAAAGTCTTCTTCTTCGTCTTCTAAAGCATAAGAAAGCTCTTCGGACCAGCGTATGTCCATGGAGGCTTCCCAATCGTTGAACAAATCCTTAATCCAAACCGCTCCTGAAAACTTTCGAATATCGTCGGGTTTGTCTTTAAGGATTTTACCTAAATCGACATAGATACGTCGAATTTCAAAAAGGAGTTGCTCGTTTTGCTCTTCGGCAGTTTCTTCAGGAATAAGGTCATAAATTTCAGCAGCTTCCAGAAAAAGCCAGGGCGATGCAGCCCTATTTTGGTCAAAGAAATGCTTGGTTCGCTCAATGAAATCAAGCAATAAGTCTAGGTCTGGGAGTTCTTGGCTTTGCAGGTATTGTCCAAACTCAAAGAGGCGTTCCAAACCAGGACGGAGACGGGCACGAAGTGCAATAGGTTCTTTTTCATCCCAAAGTTGACTGGGCACCATTTCAACCTGAAAGCCCATAAGGAGCTTATACCAAAAAGGAATTGGGAAACGTGCTTCGGATAAATTAAACAGATGCTCGGTTGCATCGTTGGTGGCAAATAAGTATGCCCGGTTGGCCATGACAGCATTGGTTTTGCAGTCCAAAGTAAATAAAATAAAAGAAGTAAGACCCAAGGAGGCCACAATTGACCAAAAAGGGCGCCAAGAAACATATCCCAAGGCTTTGTTTTATCTTTGTAACATGCTTAGAAATCAACTGTTGGAATTCCTTCGGTCTCGTTTTAACTTGGACGATGACCGAGCTCCCTATGACGAGATTGTGGTGGGAATTTCCAAAGGCGTGGTCTTTAAAGGCCCCAACCTGTGGATTCTTTTCTTTGCCATTTTTATCTGCTCCATAGGGCTGAATGTTAACAGTACTGCCGTGATAATAGGGGCCATGTTAATTTCTCCAATTATGGGCCCCATAATTGGCCTTGGTCTTGGCGCAGGCATCAACGACATTCCGCTGATTCGCAAGTCGCTAAAAAACTTGGCAATCGCGGTAGGCATAAGCATATTGGCTTCTTTCCTTTACTTTATTGTAACCCCTTTGGACGAGCCGCAAAGTGAGTTATTCAACCGCACAAAGCCTACCCTTTGGGATGTTGGCGTGGCGTTTTTTGGGGGTTTGGCAGGTATTGTTGCCGGAACCCGGCAAGAAAAATCCAATGTAATTCCCGGTGTAGCTATTGCTACAGCGTTAATGCCCCCCTTATGCACCGCTGGTTACGGACTGGCCAACGGCGAATGGTTGTTCTTTTTTGGGGCGTTTTACCTTTTCATTATCAACTGTGTGTATATCGCCCTCTCTACTCTGTTGATTGTTCGCTTTTTAAAGTTTCCAAGTCGATCTTTTGTGGATCCCAAAGTAAGGAAGTGGACCCGCAACATTATAACTTCTGCCATTTTATTGACGGTGGTTCCTAGCTTAATTCTAGCCTATTCTATGGTTACCGATTTATATTTCCAAAGAAATGCCCACGCGTTTATAGAAAAAGAATTGAGTTTCCCGGGAACCTTTGTGAGTGGCACCCGCATTGCGGAGGAGCCTAAACGGATTGAAGTGGGTATTATTGGAGGTCCTGTTCCTAATGAAATGATTCGTATGGCGGAAGCTAAGCTACCTGATTACGGACTTAAGGGTACGCAATTGAGCATTACTCAAGGTAGGATGGAAGAAGGGAACAAAGCCAACGAAGAAATTTTCCAGCTAAAGACTCTTTTATTGGGCAAAGAGCGCGCCCTAGACAGCCTGCAACGCATTTTAGAAAGAAGAAGTTTCACCGAAGTTCAAAGCAGTGAGCTGTTTCAGGAAATTCGTGCCGGATATGCTCCCCAACTTTGTGGCTTATTCTTGCAAACCGGAGAAACTTGGAGCGACAGCAGCCTAAGCCAGGCCGATACTACCACTGTAGTGTGGCTTCAACTAAGCGAGCCCCTACCAGTTACCGACAGCTTAAGATTAGTACGTTGGCTTCCATTACGCTTAGGCACCCCCAAAGTATGGATGCACCAAGAAATAAAAACAAAAAACGGGGAACTTTAAAAGTTCCCCGTTTTTTAAAATTAGGCTTCGGCCGCAGCTGCCTGAGCAGACCTGGCGCTACGTGTCATACGCACAGCCGCAACAACAATAGCAGAGTTTTCGAGGAACTCCACAGTGTCGGACTTAATATCACGAATACGGAAAGAGTCACCAATCTCGAGCATACTAATGTCAATAGCCACGGTGTCGGGCATGTCTTTTGGTAGAGCAGCGACCATTAATTTGCGGGTATTCACAGCAAGTTTACCACCATTTCTAACCCCAATGGAGTTGCCGATAATTTCAACAGGTACTGCCATACGTACTAGTTTTTCTTCAAATACTTGTTGGAAGTCGAGGTGCAACAGGCGGTCGGTCACCGGATGAAATTGAAGATCTTTAAGTACGGCCTTAAAAGATTTTCCGTCCACTTCTACTTGAACAAAATACACGTGAGGCGTATAGACCAAGTCTTTCACATCGCGGGTTTCTACACTAAAGTGAAGAGGTTGTTCTCCACCATAAAGTACGCAAGGTACTTGATCTTCCCTGCGCAATTGGCGGGCACTTTTGGTTCCGATGTCGGAGCGGAGCTGGCCTTTGAGTTCAAAAGTTTTCATGAGGCATGCAAAAATTAGAGTCTAACTAAAAAAGAAAAGACGAGCTTATGCTGTCGTCGTTTAGGAGTTTATGAATGACGTCGCTAAACAAAGGAGCTACACTTAGCACCTTTATTTTTTGCGACGAGGAACGCAAAGGAATGGTATCGGTAACCACCATTTGGGCAAGTACCGATGATTCTATTTTATCGAGCGCATTTCCGGAAAGAACGGGATGTGTGCAATAGGCACGGACGGAAGCTGCTCCATTATCGGCCATCAATTCTGCGGCTTTTGTCAATGTACCGGCAGTGTCCACCAAGTCATCAATCATAATTACATGCTTACCTTTCACGTCGCCGATTAAGGTCATATAGTCTACTTGATTAGCCACTTTACGCTCTTTGTAGAGCATGGCCATGCCACAACCTAAGAACTTTGAATAGGCATTGGCACGTTTAGAACCCCCAATATCCGGAGCAGCAATGACCATTTCCTCGGGAGGAATTCCCAAATTTTGTATGTGTGGAGCAAAAATAGAGGATGCATAAAGGTGGTCTACAGGCACATCAAAAAAACCTTGGATTTGGTCGGCATGCAAATCCATGGTCATAACCCGAGTAACACCTGCCGCACTGAGCAAATTGGCCACCATTTTGGAGCCAATAGACACCCGGGGTTTGTCTTTACGGTCTTGCCGTGCATACCCAAAATAAGGAATTACCGCAACTACTTGCCTTGCCGAAGCGCGTTTGGCAGCGTCAATAGAAAGCAATAGTTCCAGCAAGTTTTCGGCTGGAGGAAAGGTCGATTGAATAAGAAAAACATCGCATCCGCGCACGGTTTCTTCTATTACGGGCTGAATTTCTCCATCCGAAAAACGCTGCACTTCGATGCACCCTAGGGGGGCGCCAAACGATTTGGCGATTTCGGCGGCTAAATAACCGCTTGCTTGACCCGAAAATAATTTAACACCTGCCGACACTTTTGCAAATTGGAGTGCAAAGGTAGGTAATCGCCTTTAGTTCCGCAAAGAAGCAATAAAAATAGATGATCCTTCTTCGATAAAGCAGCTGCACCCTGCACACCATAGGCTGCAAAGGATTATAGCCCCGTTGAGAACGGCCTTGTCAACCCAAGGAGTTTTATCGAAATTCTACAAAAAAGCAGATATATTAAAATACTGTATTACTTTTGCACTCCCGCCCGGGTGGCGGAACTGGTAGACGCGCCGGACTCAAAATCCGGTGGTAGCAATACCGTGGGGGTTCGATTCCCTTCCCGGGCACCTTACAAAAGCAAGCCAATATGGCTTGCTTTTTTTTGCTTTAGGCAAATTGAAATGCGGAAATCTAATTAAGAATCTGTATCTTTAGATGTTGAAATTCTTAACCTTGGCTTAAACTAACGCATGGGAACACAAATACCCAATTTTCTAAAGTCCACCCCCCTCTTTTTTGTCCTATTCTGCTTCAACAGCCTCTTAAAATCACAAAATCAGGTAGTTATAGCAGGGCCGGACACGGCCATTTGTGCCGGCCAACAAGTAACCCTTAGTGCCACCGTGGCAGGCAGCGGCCCCGGCAACCAAGGTACTGTTAACCTCAACGACGATCAATACAGCGGCATAGTACCCATAGGCTTTAATTTCACCTTTTGGGGCAATAACTACACCAACTGCATCATAAGCTCCAACGGCTATATTTCTTTCAATACAGGAAACGCCAACGGCTACTCCTCCTGGGTTATCAACGGAGGAATTCCGGGCAATGGACCAGCAAACTCCATAATGGCTCCATGGCAGGACATCAATCCAAGCCCTTTCACCTCCCCCACGGGGGTAATCAGCTACAAAACTGTAGGAAATGCCCCCAACCGAATTTTTATTGTAGAGTTCCGCGACATCAATATGTTTAGCTGCACCAATATCTGTTATGGCGCTCAAATACACTTATATGAAGGCAGCAATATCATCGAAACCCATATTGCCAGTAAGCAGCTTTGCCCCTCTTGGAATTCCGGTCGCGCCATTCATGGCATTCAAAACGCCAACGGCACTCAAGCCGTAGCCGTACCGGGCCGCAATTTCCCCACACAGTGGTCGGCAACCGCCGATGGACAGCGCTTCACCCCCAGTGGAGCAAGTTATACCGTTGCGCCAACTGCCTTTTCACCCATTTTTATAGCCACCAATGTTCCTGCTATTCAATGGGTAAGCCTCGGTGGTGCTCCTGTAGGTTCCGGCAATAGCATTACGGTAAGCCCCGGTGCCACAACTTCCTATATTGCCAGGCTACCCTACTCCAGCTGCGGCACCTCCTTTTTCGAAGATACGGTTACGGTAACCATTGCTCCATTGCCAATTAGCACCAGCAACGATACCGCCATTTGTTTTGGCGATTCCGCATTAATTTGGGCCAATGCTACCGGGCAAAACCTAAGCTACAGTTGGGCTCCTGCAGCTACCGTAAGCAGCCCCAATGCAGCTTCTACCTGGGTTGCTCCTACCCAAACTACAGCCTACACCGTAACGGTAACTTCCCCTATTTGCTCCAACACGGCCACCGTTAACCTTACGGTGAACCCCTTACCTATGATGGATATTCAACCGGCAAACCCCTCCATTTGCCCGGAAGACGATGTGCAACTTACCGCCAGCGGAGCGGCTTCCTACGCTTGGACGCCCTCAACCGGATTAAGCGACCCCAGCATTGCAAACCCTATTGCTGACCCCAACCAAACCACCACTTACATCGTTACCGGAACAAGTGCTCAAGGTTGTGTGCAAAACGACACTTCCCTCGTTACGGTCTTTCCGGCAGCGGTGGTTGACATTACTCCTGCCCAACACAGCATGTGTCTTTACGACACGGTAGTACTTGCCGCCAATGGAGGCACCAACTATCTGTGGAGCCCCGCCAATTTTTCAGGACAAAGCACAGGAAGCGCTTTCCCCGTAGCCCCTATCGCATCAACCACCTATAAGGTCATTGGAACCGATGCCAACGGCTGCGTAGATTCGGCCTTTGCCCCGGTTGAAATTTGGGCAAATCCCGTGGTGGACTTTTCTGTAGCGCCCGATGAAGCTTGCGTACCCGCCACCTTTACCTTTACCGACAACAGCTCCGTAGTTGCCGGTACCATCAATCAGTGGGATTGGTTTATTGACGGCAAAGGCTACCAAAACGATCCGGCTCCGGTACTCACCTACAATACTCCGGGCGCATACGGTGCAAAGCTCATTGTAACTACAAGCAATGGATGCCGCGACAGCCTTAGACTAGACAGCCTGTTCTTTGCTCGACCTAATCCGGTGGCGGATTTTAGCCACGACCCGGAAAAAGTGAATATTGGAGACCCAACCTATCGCTTCTTTGATGAATCCACACCCGACGTTACCAACTGGACTTGGCGCTTTGGCAACTCCAATTTAATCAACGAAGAAAACCCCAACTGGACCTTTAATGAGGTGGGAGAGTTCGACGTAATGCTCCGAGTAGCCAATCAATACGGCTGCACGGATTCTATTGGCGGAGTAGTTATTGTAGAAGGCATTTCGGAAATATGGATACCCAATGCCTTTACCCCCAATGGCGATGGCATAAACGAAACTTTTTTCCCAAAAGGCACCAACCTCACAGAAAATGTGAGCATTGAAGTACTCATTTATGACCGTTGGGGCAATTTGGTGTACGAAGGCGATAACCCCAATAAACCTTGGAACGGAAAAGCGCCCGATAATTTAACCGAATGCCAACCGGGAACGTATACCTATAAAATCATTTTCATTAACGAACGCAACGACTTTAAAGAATTCCTTGGCAAAGTTAACCTGATACGCTAAGCCATTAAACTATGGTGCATGCCTTGCTGCGTTTTCTCCAAAGGCCGTATCCTAAATCCAAGGAATCCTTAGTTTTTCCGCTAAGCTCGGGGATATTGGTCGCTCTTTTTCTGTTTGTGTTTAAGCCCTTTGGCTTAAGCAATTTTTCCGGAGATTTATTGAGGGTTTCCATTGGTTATGGCTTGGTTACCTTTGTTTGTACGGGCCTCATCGGAACCCTTCATTACTTGCTGCGGACCAAGTTGCCCCCCTGGACCTTGGGCGCAGAACTATTGCTGATTTGCCTAAATCTACTACTCATTGCCATTGGCAACGCTTGGTTTACCAGCTTGGTCTGGAACAATCCATTTGGATGGAAACTGCTGTTGTATTTTATTCCCATTACAGTGGCTGTAGGCTTGGTTCCTATCCTGTTTTTTCTTTTCCTTAGGGAGTGGCGGCTTAGAAAAGCATTTCAGCTCGAAGCGCAAAAGTTTGAAAAACTCCGCACCAAAGGAACAGAACAAGGCAGCCAGGCCGCTACCCCTGTCCGGAATTTAGCGGATGTCTCCTTGCAACACCCTTTACCGGAAATTGTGCACTTTGAAGCCCAAGGGAATTTTTTGGTGTACCGCTTGCGCAACTCAAATAGGCCGCACACTGTAAATGGTTACAGATTCTCCCAAATAGCCACAAAGCTTGAGGGCCATCCGGATTTCTTGCAAGTGCACCGAAGCCATATCATAAAATTAAGCGCTGTCCGATCGGTTAACGGCAATGCCCGAGGTCTGGAATTGATTCTTGAAAACAAAGACACCATACCGGTAGCTCGCTCCAGAATCGAAGTGTTTCGAGAGGTGTATCAGCGCAGGTTTGGTCATATACCCGCTTAAACCATTTGCCTAAGCTCTAAGAAAGCATCTCAAAAGGGGCTTCTCCAGCTCTTTTTGCCCACGAAAGGGGCTTTTTCGACCCGCCGGTGGGCAAATGCCCGATGTAGAGATTTTGATTTCAAAATGGCTCTGATAATCCATTGCTTAAATAAAATCATGTAGAGATTTTTTTCCAAAAAATGGAATGCTTTTCGGAGCAAAAAGCGCCCCGGCGGAGGCCAATTAGCCTGCCGACGTAGGGTGCCCAGCAGCCGCATAGGCAAGAGCGACCACAGGAAGCTCCTTGGCTATGCGTGGCTGCGTAGCAACCCTTCTAGGCAGCTAATGGCCGGAGACGGAAAAGGCGCCCAAATAAAAAAAAGAGAAATAGGTCTGGACTTTTAGTGAAGGGAGTCCAAGGCCGAAGCGTGGTCCGCATATTGGAACTCAAAACCGGCCTGCAAAAGGGCTTTCGGATAAACAAAAGCTCCTTCGGTAACCAAATCTGCTTTTTCGCCAAGGGCCACACGCATAAGGCTTGGGGGCACGTTCATGGGCCACAAGGGCTTGTGCATTACCTTGGCCAGGGTTTTCATAAACCGATGCAAATTTACCGGTTCCGGGCCGGTGAAATTGTAGATTCCGCTAAGCTCCCGGTCCATCAAAAAGCAAAAAGCGCGGCTTATGTCTAGGTGATGCACCCAGCTGAGCCCCTGTTTGCCCTTTCCGGGAACGGCTCCTGCAAACCATTGGAGCGGCTTTGCCATTTGAGGAAGTGCGCCACCGCGGGTATCCAATACCACACCAACACGGGCTATAGCCAAGGCTGCCGGAGCCACCTGACGCGCCCTGTTCTCCCATTGTACGCAAAGCTCGGCCAAAAAATCTTGGCCGGGAGGCGATTGTTCGTCGACCTCGAACGGATGGGCTGCCATGCCGTAAAATCCGATGGCGGAGGCTGAAATCAGGTAGGGGGTTCTTCCCTTCCAGTGCTTCCCTAGGGTTTCCAGGGCATCCAATCGGCTTTGCAAAAAAGCTTGCTTGGAACCGGCATTCCAAGAGCCGTCCATAAGGCTTTTACCGGCGAGGTTCACCACTGCATCTACTCCATCCAAGGCATGCTCGTCCATTTGCTTTTGGCCCGGATGCCATTCGAAGGAAGGAACGGGCTGGTTGGGGGAAGGTTTTCGGCTTAGCCAGCGCACTTGCACTCCACCTTGCACCAAGATTTCGGTCAAGCGCTTTCCCACCAAACCGGACCCACCGGTAATCAATACGGTTTTTGCCATACTAAAAAAACAAGCGAAGCGGAGCTTTGTTGCCTTTAGGGCTGCTCGTCCATAATCTGCTCCAAACGTTCGGCAAAGGCATCCTTTCCTGCTCGTCGGGCATAAAACCAAGCCGTTTGTCCTTCGGCGTCTTTGGCCAAGGGGTCGGCACCATGCTGAAGCAGAATCTCCAGGATTTCCACATCGCCATTCATGGCGGCATACATGATGGGGCTTATGCCATCTGCAGCGGTTAAGTTGGGATCTGCTCCGGCTTCCAAAAGCCGGAGAAGCAAGGCCTTATCGCCTACAAAAGCAATGCCGGCGCAAACGGTGCCTTGGTCGCTCATGCGGTTGATATCGGCTCCGGCACGCAGCAACAAATGAACAGCGTGAGAATGGCCTCGATAGGCCGCAAGCATGAGGGGGGCATAGCCCTCGACATTGGGCGTGTCCACAGAAGTGGGATGCGCATTAAGCCAATGCGCAAGCCAAAGGGTATCGCCCAAACGGGCCGCCTCGAATGGCGTGGTTTGGCCGATACCCTTTGGCGTACTAAGCAGGACCAACAGACCTACCAGCACTATGCGCATAGGCCTGGCGCACATACTTAGGGTAAATAAATTTTGGCGGCAGCAGCTTTCCCGTCGCGATGCAATTGGAGCACGTATACGCCACTAGGGAACATTTCCAAACGTATTTCGAGGCTAGACCGGGTTTGGTACAACACCTTTCCTTGCATATCGGTGACCAAAGCTTGGAAACTTGTTCCTTGGGGAATGTGCAACATAATTTGTTTGCCGAGTTGGCTCCAGTCTTTTCCGGCCACGGCTTCTTCAAATCCGGCGGTATTTTGCCATGCCAAACTAATGCCCGGTCTGCGGTTTCCTGCACCATGGTTAGCAAGAACAAAAGAGGCTCCTGAGCCTCTGGCCCATACCAAATCCAAATTGCCGTTGGCAAAAGTTACGTTTACATCGGCATTATCCCCGGTACTCAAGGCTCGGTGTGCGTATACCGTGCGCAGCCCATTGGCTACTACCGAAGAATCGATGATCCAATCTTGGGAGGCGTCTTCGTTTACTCCGGAAATCAGCTGTGAGCTGTTGAAATAATCGCGCCATGATTGTGCGTGACCTGCACCCGATTTGCCTTCTGAATATACCAGTACATCGGTAGGCGCCATGCCATTGCCCAGTCCTAAGGCCAACCAACGGTCGTCGGCGCCTGCAAAAGTTACCCGGATGGTATCCTGATCCATTTCGGCACCGAAAAAAACATTCGACCCCGCCGGTGGCAGTTCCTGATAAGCAATGGTTTTGGTTTGGGCTTGGGTAGTGCAAACCAGAGCAAAAGCGGCTCCAAAAAGTAAAAAATCTTTCATTATTTCCATGTTTAGCATGGGAAAGATACAAAGGAGGAACAATTAGACGGTCATAACAGGCCTAATTTTTCTTAAGGATTTCCCAATAACCCTTTAACTCATCGAAACTTTGCAAACCTAAGGTACTTTGCACCAGCTTGCCATTCTTGTACCAATGAAGGGTGGGAAGCGCCTGCACCTGGTACCGATCGGCAATGGCGGGTGAGGCATCCACATCTACATCAATTAAACTTAGCTCCGGCTGCTCATTCAGCAAACGCTGTATATCCGGCTTCATAATTTGGCAAGGCTTGCACCATTTGGCCTGAAAATCCACCAACACATACGATTCAGATTGCACACGCGATTCAAACGCTTCCAAAGTCATGGCCTGCTGCACAGCCGTATTTGGGGAAATTTCCAAAGCCAAGTTTGCGGCTTTCCATTGCAAAATCCCACCTTGCAACTCGGTTACCTCAGCATAACCTTGCCGCCTCAAATAATCGGCAGCGGCTTTGCTTCGGCCACCCGAAAGGCAATACACCAACACGGGCTTGTCTTTAGGCAGCGAAGCGGCTTGTTGCCTAAAATCCGGGGAGTTGTAGTCCATGTGCCTGGCGCCGGCAATCATTCCCTTGGCAATTTCGCCGGAAGTTCGCACGTCCAGCACCACCGCTTCCGGATGTTGCTGCATGAGCTTCTGAAAAGCGGCGGCGTCGGCTTGCTTAGGCCATGGTTCGGTTTGGGCGGAAGAACCTCCTCCACAAGCCATAAAAAGCAAGGCGGCAAAAAATGCCAGGCCTATTCGCTTAGGAATCAGCTGAGAAATGCGTTGTACATCCATACGGTCTTTTCTTGCTCGGTAATGTAATCCGACATTTGAGCATTGGTGCCCTCGTCGCCGGTTTCGTCCGACAAATCTAAAATTTCGCGTTCGATTTCGAGCAAGGTTTGGAATCCGGAAACAATATGTTCCACGCATGCGCGGCCATCGCTCACATTTTTGGCGGGTTTTATGGTAGACTTAGCCAGGTAATCTTCATAAGTATGCATGGGTGCATGCCCCAAAGTGAGCACCCGCTCGGCAATCGCATCGATTTTTAGCACGGCATCGTTGTACAGCTCTTCGAACTTTACATGCAGTTCAAAAAACTTTTCGCCTTTAATGTTCCAATGAAAACCGCGTGCATTGATGTAAAACATTTGGTAATTGGCCAACAAAAGATTGAGTTTTTGGGCCAAAAGTTCCGATTTGCTTTTATCTAATCCAATGGTATTTTTCATAAAATTCAATTTATCTTAAATGTAAGAAAGCCCGGGCGCAAAACCCGGGCCTTTAAGAGCTTTTAAGGGGTTTTAAAGGCAATTAACGCCGCTTAGGCCTGTTGCAAAACCACCTTGTTCAAGGCAGCCCAGCCGCCTCCATTGATGCAGTCGAGGCCTTGTTGCTTGGCAAAGTCGGTAGCCTGACCGGAACGATTGCCGGAAGCACAGCAAAAAATCACCGGTTTGTTGAGCTGTTGTAGTTCGCTCAAACGATTGGGCAAATTTTGCAGGGGCAAATTTTGCGACCCTTCCACATGGCCCATGGCATATTCGCCTTCGCTGCGTACATCCACAATCAGCGCATTCTTTTGCAGATACTCTTGAATCATCATCTTCTTTTTGTTTTGGGGTTTCCGCAACGACTGCCAGGACAAAAAGCCAAAAGCCGAACCGTACAAGCTGCTGTACAAGGGGTTGGAAGTAATGGTACAGCCATTGCTACAGCCCACAAAATAGTAGTAGGCATAGCCGGCGGCGGCTCCCAAACCGGTCAACACAAGGGCAAATTTCCAGGAAGACAAACGTTGCATAATTGAGTAATTGTGGAACAAAGGTCGGAAGCTTTCGTGTAAGCTTTGGTGATAAGGGTCACTTTTGGGCGCCTCATCCTGCCCTCCCTGCTACTCCTCGGTGGCCGGTCACGCCGGGCTAAGGCCTACGGGGGCTTCTTAGGTCGCCTCCGTGTCCTAAGCCCGGCGGCCCGCCCACCTGTGGGGTATCCGTTCGGTCAGGGGCGCGGGATCCCGGAATTTTCATAGCCCACGGTTTAAACCATGTGGTTTAATGCCCGCTTTAATGCACAGTGCATGTGCGCAGCGCCGCCGAAGGGCACAAAAGGACGATTATTTTGTGCGCTTTAATTCCTAGGCGCACAGGTGTTGTGCATCACCGGAGTCAAGCGCATTTCTAAACATTTAAAACTTGAGGCCATGGAAGCTTTGTGATTTCCAGCTTCTTTTCCTGGCTTAAGCCACAATGTTTATAGCCCAGACCTGAGCTTTCCCGAAGTCTTGACGCTGGAGGGCCGCATGCTTATCAAGGCCTCAACGGTCTCCATTACGTTCTGGACACAGGTAGGTAGCAGGCTCCTTAATCTATACAAAATCTATCTATGGCGACACCTTACCTGGTGTTCGCAAAGAAAACCCACCGAATTATTGAAACCGACGAGGGTAGCCACCTAAGAAATTCAAGACAAGCTTAATAAGCCTTTTTCTCGCTCAATTTAACCCAATTCTAACGGTAACGAACCCTTTTTTAACCTTAAAAGGCGCAGGTCGGCATTTTTAGTTGTTTATTTCATTTGCCCTATATTTGTTTTAACAACAGCAAACTATGAAAATGCATCAAACCATCCGAAAAAATCTAGTTTTATGTTTAGTTTTTCTAATCGCAATGGGTTGCCTGGACGGCTACAGCCAACGCGTAAAAGTGCGGATGTTCCCTGCCAAAAAACCCAAGAAAAATGCGCCGGTCGTCGGCAGCGTAGACTATGCCAACGATGAATTGGCCTATGGGGTGGTCTTACACAGGAAAAGGAAAGCTTTGATCGCGCTCCCACATAAAATAAAGAACTTTAAACCAACAGGAGAAGAGCTGATACTTCACGAGGGAAAAACCATGCGGGTGGATGGGTTTAAAGTGAACATGTGGCGTTTCTATACGGTAACAGAGTCCGCCAAAGAGTATCATGAATGGCAAAACGGCTTACTCATGATTTCCTTTGGCCGAGGCCCCTCCAAAGATTATGGAGCGGTAGGTGTTTTTATAGATAGTACCATGAATGTGGAGCCCGCACGTTTACTCACCTCGGTTGATTTGCACGGCCTATATAATGTAAGTATATTCAAGTATACTCCAAGCCACGAAATTAAAGTGGAAAACGACCATATGGTCATCGAGTTTGAGATAGACCGTTGGGCGGGCGAAAAGGGATTGAGGGATTTTACCATTTTGGATAAAGACTTAAAAATTGTCCAGCAAAACCAATACCGTGAAAAAAAGCTGGCCAAGGCAATTTCGGTAGAAGACAGGTACATTTCCAAAACGGGCGATTACGTCATCGTAGCCCGGGTGTTCAATCGAAAAAAAGGCGAAAAAAAGAATTTGAAATCTACATGGCCTTATCAAATCATACGTTTTCGGCCGGGACAAAAGAAACCGGAAAAAATAAGCTATGATTTTGGAGACAAGTATTTAGGCTCGGTTAAACTAATTGAATTTCAAGGAGAATTGGCTCTTGCCGGAATTTACGGTGAAAAAAAACGGAGCTTTGACGGCCTTTGGTTTGCTACCCTTGACCCCGAAACTTTTGAAATTACCCATCAAACCAGTCGAAGCTTTGCCAGCATATCAATGAGTGAAATGGAAGGAGAAGAAGGCCAGGCAGAAGAAGAAGAAGCACCAACAAGCCGTACCAAAGGAAAAAAGAATAAATTGCAGGGGGCCATGAGGCGGGCTTCCAATATTCGATCGCCAAAAATTCCCATAACTCGAATCATTGAGAATCCCGATGGCACCGCATACGTCATTGGCGAAGAACAATGGGAAACCGTTCATTGCAACAAAGAGCAATGCTATACAAACTACCACAATGGCCGACTGATCGTGATTTTCTTAAATGCAGAGCGGGAAGCCCTTTGGACCCGTAGCATATCAAAGTACGGTCAAGTGCATTATCCTGATGGTGACTACAATTACTTTGAGTGTTCCCAAGGTCCACTGCTTGTCATTGATGAGCACTCAGCAGCACCAAGTGAGGTAGATTTTCCTATGAAAAAAATTAAAACCGGAGGTGTTTTTCACAAAGGAAAAGTATCGGCTATTCTGCTAAAACCGGATGGTAACTTAGATAAGTTTACCCTAATAAACAACCATCAAAAAAAGGTACATGTGAGTC
The DNA here is from genome assembly GCA_018401695.1 of Flavobacteriales bacterium. Lineage (GTDB taxonomy): Bacteria > Bacteroidota > Bacteroidia > CAIKAF01 > CAIKAF01 > CAIKAF01. Next base: position 500,539 of record JAGYKD010000001.1, read on the forward strand.
CTTACAATATGTATCAGGCCGACGAAGACATCTTTTTCTTCGGTTATAACAAAAAGAAAAATATTGGCGTGGGCAGAATAGAAATCAAATTCTAAGCCAAAGGCGCCTTTTTGTTGGGGCATGGTGGGGTTTTCTTTTGGGCGCCTCATCCTGCCCTCCCTGCTACTCTTCGGGAACCTTTGACACCTCGTATTTTCAAGGTTTCTAAATGCCGACCGCAACGTCGGTGCGAATTAAGGCACGGACAAATCGAAAGGCCTCCTAACGCTTCCGTCAGGATTCAGGAAACTGACGCTTCGGTTAGGGCAGGATCGCCGCCAGAATAGCCTCCCGTCAACGGTCTCCTTCCTTTTTTAAAAGGCAAGGGCATCCATAGTCCAAGCCACCGCCACATGCAACAACACCCCTCCCCATATGCTGTTGCTTTTCCAACTCATGTAGCCCAATATCAATCCTGCAAATAAACTGCCGAAGGCTTCGGCTTGTGGTTTGGCAAAATGGATCATTACGTAAGGCAAAACCATTATATAAATCGAAGCCATGCCAAAGGCCGGTTTAAGTCCCAGCGTTATAAATCCTCTAAAAAAGAATTCCAAAGCAAAAAACTGAAAGGCATAGGCAAGCTCCCAACTGATTTGTTGGCGAAGCCCATTTGAGCTGCCCAGCCCTAGGGGACTGGTAAAAAAAGGATAGGTGGCTTGAAAACCGGGTTGGTGCGCCGCCCAAAAAACCAAAGGCAGGACCAAAAGATACAGCAAAAGGTAGGGAACTAAGGCCTTTAATCCCGGCCAACGAAGGCCAAGACCTAAGGGAGAAAGCCCCATAAAGGCGCAGCTGAGCAAAGGAATCACCAAATAGCAAATCCCTGTCCAAGCCACCCACCAAAGCTTTTGGTGCAGCCCTGCTGCTTCATGATAAAACAACCAGTGGTTAAAGGCCTCATGCCAACCAAAATACCTTAATAAAGTGCTCCAAGGAGCTAAAAAGGCATTGCCCTGATACTCCAAAACCACCAAACAGCATGCCGCCGTTACAAGCAACAGCAGGGCCTGCTTTTGGCTGGTCAGATTTTGCTTAAGCTCTTGGAGCGGTGTCATGGGTTGAGCCCCAACACCTCAGGACCCTGCTTAAACACCAAATCCACCGGAATTCCAAGCTCGCCCAAACGATCTAAGTCGGCTTGCAATTCGGTGCTTATGTTGCCGCGATTATTCAACTCCTGGGTGGCTGCCTCATAATCTCCGTTGCCTTGAATGGTAAGGATACGCTCCGACAAACCCTTCATGGCTTCTTCCATTTTGGAAAAATCGACCCTATACTTACCCGATTCAGGGTCCTTCGCAAATGCGCCGTGCTCCATAAAATAGTTAAAGCGCATCATATTTGCCTTGCCGTGTGCGCTGGCAGCACCAAAACGAACCGACCGAAAAATTCCGGCCATAAATGTGGCATAATAAGCCTCCATAGAGCTTTCCAATTCGCCCATTTCATGCAGTTGGCGAATCATATAAAGCCCCAAAATATCGGCTTTTCCTTCTTCCAAAGCCGAGGCATGCTCTTTCAAGGCTTCGCGGACCAACAGACCGGGTTTGCCTACCACCTCTTTAATGCCCAAACCATGGGCCACTTCGTGGAACATTACGGTACTAAAGAAAGCATCAAAGTTGATTAATTCTACCTGTTCGGGAACCATAAGTGCGTGGGCAATAGGCACCAAAATATGCTCGTATTTGGCCCGCATCACATTTTTCAGCTGCAAGCGTCGGGTGCCCTTCGTGGCCTGAATGCGCTCGTCGTTGGGCAAATTTATGGCAATGGTTTTACTGCCTGCATTGCAATCGCCGGCATAAAAAACTACATCGTAGGCATTAATTTCGGAGCCGCTGCCATCAAGCGCAGGCTTATACTCCTCCGGCACCGGAAGCCCTGCTTGCAATTCCGGCAGGTAGGCCGTGAATTTTTCGAGTTTTTTGCTCCACTCCTGGTCTCTAATGAGCACATAAGCCTCAAAAGCTGCTTTTTGACCAAACCATTTGTCCTCGTAAGTTTCTATTGGCCCAATAACCAGGTCTAATGGACTGCTTTTCATGTCCATCCAAGCCAAATCGCTAGCGTAGTATTGGTTGGTTGTAAATGCTTTGGCCCGCTCTTCCAAATAGGTTTTCAGTCCTGCATCCTGCGATAAGGCTGCTGCTTCCTGAAGCAAAGCTGCTGCCCTACCCAATTCCTTTTCGAAGGCCTCGGCATAAGGAACAGCCATTAGCGTTTGCTGAGAACTGTAGCGCACCAGGGTATACAAGCTGTTTTTGGAGGTGTCCGGCCAAGATTCAAAGGCTTCCTCCGACACATCTTGTGGATACAGATTGGCTCCTTCCGGCTTTTCGCCGAAGCCCGGTAAAAATGGCTTGTTGTTGTCGAGTCGGTCCCAAGGACCATAATTGATTTGAGTAAAACGCTTGGCCGCAGGATCACTAATTCGGTCCAACAACAGATGCGGTTCCCCATAGGCTTGCATCCAAAACAGGGTGTCCATTATGGCTGCGGCCTCCATCAATAAAGGCAACATTTTTTGGTACGGGGCCTCCAAATGACTTATGTCCGCCGTCAACTCTACTTCCTTATAAATGGCTAAACGCTGCTGAATATGCACTTGTTGCGCCTCCGTAAGTACAATGGGTTCGGGCTTATCCATGCCCGGCCCTCCACAAGAAGCCAATCCAAGCGAAAAAAGTACAACAAAAAAATACCTCATGACACCACAATTAAATGATAGTTTTTCTTTCCGTTCTGAACCAATAAGTAACGATTTTGAAGTAAAACTAAAGAAGAAGGAGCAACTTCCGCGGTAATTTTTTGCTTATTTACCGCCAAAGCTCCACTTTTAATTTTCCTTCGCGCTTCTCCTTTGCTTGGAAATACCGGGGCCTCCTCGGCAAGCAATTCTACCAAGCTCGCAGACGAACGGAAAGCTTGGTCGGAGACTTCATGCACGGGGACTCCTTGAAACACTTCCCGAATTTCAACTTCCGACAGCTGTTGCAATTGTTCGGTAGTTCCCTTTCCAAACAGCAATTCGCTGGTAAGCTCCGCAAGTCTTAGGGCCTCTGCTCCATGCACACGTTCGGTGAGCTCTCTTGCCAAAAATCGCTGAAGCTCCATCTTGTGCGGCTCTTGTTGGTGCGCTTGTATCAAAGCCTGGATATCCTCTACTTCGGCTAGGCTAAAAATATGCACATAGCGTGAAGCATCTTGATCGCTGGCCCTCAACCAAAACTGGTAAAAATCGTAGGGCGTAGTTTTCTTAGGATCCAGCCAAACCGCACCCGATTCTGTTTTCCCAAATTTAGTACCGTCGGCCTTGGTAAGCAAAGGCGAAATAAGGGCGTAGGCTTCGCCTCCGGCTTTGCGGCGAATAAACTCCGTGCCGGTGGTCATATTGCCCCATTGGTCAGAACCACCCATTTGCAATTCACAGCCCATGTGCGCATACAAGTGGTAAAAATCGTAGCCTTGCAAAAGCTGATAAGTAAACTCGGTAAAAGAAAGCCCGGTATCCATGCGTTTTTTAACAGATTCCTTGGCCAACATATAGCTTACCGGAATATGTTTTCCCACGTCACGAATAAAATCGATGAAAGACATAGGGCCAATCCAATCCAAATTATTCACCAAGGTAGCCGCATTCTTTCCTTCAAAATCGAGAAACTTTTTTAACTGCCCTTCAATGCAAGCAGCGTTATGCCTAACCGCATCCTCAGTGAGCAAATTACGCTCCTGAGATTTCCCCGAAGGGTCGCCGACCATTCCTGTAGCACCACCTACCAGAGCAATGGGCTTATGTCCACAGCGCTGCAAATGCACCAAAAGCATCACCTGAACCAAATGGCCTACATGCAAAGAGTCGGCTGTAGGATCAAAACCCACATAGGCACTAACCTGCTTCCTTTCCATCAATTCTTTGGTTCCCGGAACCATATCTTGGATGAGTCCCCGTTTCTCTAATTCGTCAATAAATGATTTCATGCCTTGGCTTATGGAAAACAAAGGTAAAGAATGCACCGGCAATGGAAAAGAGAAAGGTTTTAGCGAATCAAATGCACCTTCCCATGCATATCCAAGTCGTCTCCACCGGGCAAAGTCAAACTAAGCCTCCAAACATACACGCCGGTTGGATACAGCTTTCCCTCCGCGTCCTTCCCATTCCATCCTTTTCCTAAATCGGTCGAAACAAACAGCTCTTTACCCCAACGGTCGTGAATACGAAGCGAAAAATCCTGAGCTGCGCCTGCTCTTACTAAAAATATTTCGTTTAACCCGTCCCCGTTGGGCGTAAAGGCATTTGGCACATACACATTACACGCTAAGGCGAATAAAAACTCTTGAACAACAGCACATTGGTTAGCGTCTCGAATTTCCAAGACGAGCTTTAGGTTGTCGGTGGGACTAACCACCGGGTCGGTGCAATCCAAACAACTGAGCACGTCTGGTACACTCCAATCAAACGCATAGGGTGCTACCCCGCCGGAAGGACTAAACGAAAGCTGAGCCGACTCACCACAAACCAAGTCAAACCGTGCTTGAGCAGGATGTACTCTTAAGCTATCCGGCGCCTGAACGATAGATTGTCCGTCAAGGATGCAATTGTGGGCATCTACAATTTGGTAATTTAGCACACCGGCACTTAAGCCGGTAAGCACAGGACCCATAGAGTAGGTATAGGGCAGAACGCCACCCATGGCATGCAAAACAGCCTCCCCATCGGCAGAACCTGCACAGCGAGCCGCCACAACACTCGTTTGGTCTATAAGGGGCTGAGGCTCATCCAAATCAATGGAAAGCAGCTGGCTTTGACCCACGGCGTCGCTTACCTGAACCGCATAAGAGCCGGAAGACAGTCCACTCAAACTATCCGAAGTATTCCCTACCGGATTCTGCCATAGAAAAGCAATCGGCGCACAACCACCATTTACCGTTAAGCCAATAGCCCCGTCACTTGCACCAAAACAAGAAATCTCCGTACCTCCGGGTACATACTGACTGGTCGTGTACTGCACCTGCATCGGGGTAGGATTTACCGTTACCGTAGCCTGACACTGGTCTGCCTGTCCTGCAAAATCGGTGACCGTTAAACTTACAGTAGCCTGAGGCACATCACTGCAGTCAAATAAAGCTTGACTTAGAGTTATGGACTGAATGCCACATTGGTCAAAAGATCCGGCATCTATTGCCGATGCTTGTATGGAAGCTTGATTTTGGGCATTTAGGGTCACGCTTATGTCTTGGCAAAGAGCCGTTGGCGCCACCGTATCGCTTACCACAACCAAAAAAGTAAAGGTGGAATCAAAATTCTGGGCCTGACCATCGTTCAGCACCAAACTAACAAGCGCTGTACCGTTTTGTCCGGCCACCGGAGTCGCCTGAAGGGTTCGGTTGGCTCCGGCACCTCCCAACACCAAATTAGCGTTTGGCAGCAGAGCCTGGTTCGAAGAGCTTACCGTGGCCTGAATGGCAGCCGCAGCCTGCTCGTTGTCCTGAACCGTAAAATTCCAAGTCCAACCCGGATTGTTCAGGCAAACCGAAGTATCCTGAAGCGCCTGAACCAAAAAGGGTGGTGTATTGGCTGCTTCGCCCCGCACATTTATAAGCAGTGGATTTATAGGTTGACATACGCTGTAGCTATCGGAATGGGCAATGCTTAACTGGCCATTGACAATTCCCGCTGCTGCGGGACTGAATTGCACTTGAAAGGATACTGAATCGCCGGGAGGAACCGTGGTAGGATTGGGTTGTTGCACAACCGTAAACACCGGATTATTGCTTTGCACCGGTGGAGTTCCTGTAAGATTCAAGGGGCTTTCACCCGGATTCACTATCCAAAACGTATGGGTTAGGGCAGAGCCAATCGGCACCTGTCCAAAATCGGTGAGGTTGGCCGGATTGGGCACCGTATTGTGGGGAATGTTAAGGCTATTGCCGTGCACCTCAATGCCCGCAACAGAAACCACCGAAATATCGTCGATGGCCCATCCGCGGTCGTTGGCTGCTTCATCGCTGTGAAACGTGAAACGTATTTTGCAATTGGGCAAATTGTCGAAAGCACTAACGTCTATAAGCACCCGAGTCCAAGTGGTTCTAAAATTAAACCAAGCCGGCTGCGTCAGCTGAAAATAGGGCGTAGAAGATGGATTCAAAGACATATTGCCATCGTAAGCTGCGGAGGGGCAAATCTCCTGATTCAGCAAAATCCAGGAATTGCCGCCGTCCGTGCTCCATTCCACATAGCCGCCGTCCCAATTGCCGGTTTCCGAACGCATTTGCATAAAAAACTCCAAACGCGTATCGTCGAAGCCCGTTAAGTTAATGGACGGGGATTCAATTTGATACAAAATATAATGCAGGGCTTGGGCTTGCTGATAAAAATTATTGCCTTCGTTATAAAACACCCCACCGCCTGCTCCCGGGGTATGATCATTGGCCGGAATAATGGGCACAACCGCCTGAAAATCAAAACCCGGCTGCATAATTGGATAGCGCAAACCTGTATTTACCCAACCGCCCAAATTATCGCAATTGTGGCTATATACCGCCGTTTGAGCCATAAGTTGCCCAATACATGCCGGCAAAGCCAGGCCAAAAACAAAAAGGAACTTTCTTAGGGTCACAATATTACAAGATACGAATTAAAGCAACTTATGCGGCTTTTTTCTCGGATTTTTAATGTGTTCTTTCTTTCCCTAAAGTCAAATGTATTTTTGGGCGGCATTTCCTGCCCTTCCTACTACGCTTCGGGCTCCGGGGGTTTAGGGCTAAGCGGTACGGGGTCTCCCGAAGCATCGGGAGGCCTCCGCCCGCCAAGCCCTAAATCCCCGCATCCCTGCAGGGTAGCCGGTCGGTCAGGGCCGCAGGGTACGCATTCATTTAAAACCCTTGTTATGAACCCAAATACTCCTATTTGCTAAGCACTCTGCGCTTTTCCAAACCAATTCTGAACCCACTAAAGCAATGACTTAACCTAAGTTTTTTACAAATAGGGCCATCCTTTCCATATAGCTCCCTATCTTCGCGGCCAAATTATGACAGCAATTCGAAACGTTGCCATCATCGCCCACGTCGATCATGGCAAAACCACACTGGTGGACAAAATCATGCACTATTGTGCTCTTTTCAAAGCCCACGAAACCACAGGAGAACTTATCTTGGACAACAACGACCTGGAGAGGGAGCGTGGCATTACCATTTTGTCCAAAAATGTGTCTGTTCGTTATAAGGATGTAAAAATCAACCTAATAGACACTCCAGGCCACGCCGATTTTGGTGGAGAAGTGGAGCGGGTATTGAACATGGCCGACGGTGTATTGTTGTTGGTAGACGCCTTTGAAGGTCCCATGCCCCAAACCCGATACGTTTTGAGCAAAGCCATTTCCTTGGGCTTAAAACCCATTGTAGTGGTCAATAAGGTAGACAAAGAAAATTGTCGCCCGGATGAGGTTCAGGAGGCCGTCTTTGACCTAATGTTTAATCTGGACGCTTCCGAAGACCAGCTCGAATTTAGAACCGTTTACGGATCGGCAAAACAAAACTGGATGGGGCCCGATTGGGTAGAACCCTCCGCAGATATTGGATACTTGCTGGACAGCATTTTAGAAGAGATTCCTGCACCCAATCCCCCTCAGGGTAACTTACAGCTCCAAATTACCAGCATTGACTACTCCAATTATATTGGTAGAATAGCAGTAGGCCGTGTGCACAGAGGTTCCATTGCCGTTAATCAACCTGTTACCCTTATGCACCGCGACGGCGGAAGCACCAAAGCACGTATAAAAGAATTGTATGTGTTCGAAGGCTTAGGTAAAATAAAAACCGAAGAGGTCGTAGCCGGCGATATTTGTGCCGTAGTTGGCGTAGAAGGCTTTGAAATTGGAGACACCATTGCCGACGGAGAAGCTCCTGAAGCCATGCCTCCCATCAGCATTGACGAGCCAACCATGAGCATGACATTTACCATCAACAACAGTCCCTTTTATGGTAAAGAAGGTAAGTTTGTGACTTCAAGGCACCTACGCGACCGCCTATTCAAAGAAACGGAGAAAAACCTAGCACTCAAAGTGGAGGAAACCGGTAGCCAAGATACTTTTATGGTATTTGGTCGGGGCATTCTTCACTTGTCTATTTTGATTGAAACCATGCGCCGCGAAGGCTATGAATTGCAAGTGGGTCAGCCTAAAGTAATTCTAAAACAAATAGAAGGCAAAGTCTGCGAGCCGGTAGAGTTGTTGAGCATTGATGTGCCCGAAGCTTATTCCGGAAAGGCTATTGAGCAAGTGACTCAGCGCAAAGGGGAAATGAAAGTAATGAACCCTAAAGGCGATTTGGTGCACTTGGAATTTGAAATTCCTTCGCGCTCTCTTTTGGGTTTACGCACGGCTTTATTAAACGTTACGGCAGGAGAAGCCACAGTAACTCATAGGTTCATGGAATATATGCCCTTAAAAAGCACCGCACCTTCGCGTGCCCATGGAGCTCTAATTTGCATGGAAACCGGCACTGCCATTGCTTATGCCTTAGATAAGCTCCAAGATCGCGGCCGCTTTTTTGTCGCTCCGGGCGAAGAAGTATACATGGGTCAAGTGGTTGGCGAGCATAGCCGCGACAACGACTTGGTCGTAAATTTAACCAAGAGCAAAAAACTAAGTAACGTAAGAGCATCGGGATCAGACGACAAAGCCTCTTTGGCTCCGCCGATTCGTTTTTCCTTGGAAGAATCCTTAGAGTATATCCAAGCCGATGAGTACGTAGAGGTTACACCCAAAAGTTTGCGCTTACGTAAAATACATTTGGACGAAAACGACCGGAAGCGAGCTGCCAATACAGCGCAACAAGCTTCGTAGGGCGCCGGACTGCGGCGGTACCGTGCCGCATTTTTCTTTGAGGCAGGCAAGCCTTTGGCGCGGCGGAACCTTTGGTGAGCCCCGCCAAAGGCTATGCCTGCCCAAAGAAAAAAAGGGACGTAAAGCCAAAGGCCGGAATACGCCCCCAAAAAATTCTCTTTAAATTTAGGGGAATGAAATGGCCTCGGATATTTTTTGCTTTTGGGCTTCTGTTATATACCATGCAGGGCTTGGCACAGACCAACAATCGATTTGGCATGCATTTAGGGCCTATTGGGTCTGAACTTCAAAGTTTTGGTTCAGATGCTCCTAGCTATGATTTGAGGCTGCGTTTGTATGCCGGTATTTTTCATGAGGTGACTTTTGACAAAAATTTTGGTTTTGTGACGGAGGTGGCTTACGCCGGTCAAGGGGGAATGCAGTCGGTCGAGGTGCTGAATGATGCGGGTGAAAGTCTTGGGTTGGCCGATTACCGAATAAACTTAAATTATTTTCAAGTACCTGTGATGTTTCGCGCCAAATCGGGCGGTGAAATGTTCAGGGCCTTTGCCGATGTAGGCGGCTATTTTGGGGTACTTGCTACAGCCAAAGGCAGGTTTTCGCCGGGGAGTTTGCCGGAAAACCAAAATCCGCCCGACGAAACCAATTTGTATGAAAAATATAAGGTTTGGGATGCGGGAGTTCGTGCAGCCATTGGCTTAGAAATTCAGCCTATGCCTGCGCATGTATTCTTTGTTCGGGCGCAGTTTTCGCAAGGTTTGGTGGATATTGCCTCCGAAAAAACCCTAACCAAAAGAAATCAATTGTTTGGCTTAAGTTTAGGCTACTATTTTGAATTATAAACGCCGATTTATGCCACTTACTGCCCAAACCCAGCATTTAAAACACAGCGAAAACGATCCTTTTGCCACCTATTTAAACAGCCTGGGCTGTGCACTTATTGCTTGGAGTGTTTTGGCGTGGGGCAGTAACTTTATGGCTTGGTTGGCCATGAAAATAGGCTCAGTAAATCCCATATTTACTTGGGAAAAAATTGCGGTAGCGGAGCAAGGCAACTGGAGCTGGCGCTTGGTCTTGCTGGTGGTTGGATTTTTGTTTATGTTTTACGCTATTGTGTTTTTGACGGGCTTGGAGTCCTACGCCAATTTTAGGAGGGAGAACAGCATTCGTCGCTTGCTGGGAACCTGGCTTCAGTGGTCAGGGATTGCATGGGCTGCCGGTTTTTTGTTCAGCGGTATTTTTCCCAGGTCCGAAATGAATGCCATGTATTTGTGGATTGGTGGAGAACCTCCATTGCGCATGGGTATTGGTTTGGGTGCAGTAGCTTTGGCTTGTATGTTTTCTAAGCCCATTATATATGCCTTTTTGAGAAACTCAGGAAGTATTTCGGCCATTAAAACCCCCAAAAAAGCCGCGATTTTATTGCTCAGATATGTGGGCATACCTCTTTGTGGCCTGTTAATTCTAAGCTTAGGGCTTTGGAAAGGCGATTTAGGAGACAGCTTTGTATTGATGGTATTGGTTCAAATGGTAATGTTGTTTTGGATGCTGTTGTGGTTATTTATTCATCGACCCAAAACCACCAAATACAAAATATATGTTCCTCCTGCCTTTACTCGCATTCAATCAAAATTATTGATATGGGCAGGGGTGTTTTTACTAAGTTTACATTTACCCTTCTTGGGAATAATTGCCTAAGCAAGGTCATTTTCTGCTACAACCTCTTCAACTCCGGGCACCATGCGTTTAAGCAATTGCTCAATACCGGCTTTAAGGGTGAGTGTGCTGGAGGGACAACCGGCGCAAGCTCCACGCATAGCCACATAAACGGTTCCTTCTTTAAACCCACGAAAAGCTATTTCCCCTCCGTCCTGCTCCACGGCCGGGCGAATAAACTCGTCTAAAATTTCGGTAATTCGGGCATCGGCCTCATGCGGCTCCAGAGGTTCTAAATCCTTAGACTTGGGCTTGGGTGGTTCGGGCAGTTTGGTAATGGCAGGGTTTCCTGCTTGTAAGAAATCTCGAATATAATCACGGATTTCATTCATTACCTCATACCAATCAATGCCTTCTACTTTGGTTATGGTTACAAAGTTGCTGGCGACATACACCGATTGAACAAAAGGAAAACGAAAAAGAGCTCCCGGCAAATCGTCGTTTGCCGCCATGGAGGCATCGGTATACTCCGCACTTTTATTGGGCAACAAAGGCTGATTCACCACAAACTTCATAGTTGCCGGATTGGGTGTAGTTTCTGCGTATACAACAAGTGGGTTCATGCTATTCCGTCTTTTATATGCAAAGGTAGCTTAATTGTTATCATCGCCTGCTCCAAAAAGCATGCGGTCGAGCAAAATAGTAGCAAAGTCAACTTGTGACTCTATTTCCAAAAAAGGAGTTGGCCCGGAATCTTTTTGCAAGGTTAGTCCATTACTGAATGGCTCATAGCTTAAGATTCTATAATAGGGCAATTGCTTGTTCCCTTTTTGACCCATAAAAAGCAAGCGCTTGTTGGTAATATAGAGCAGGCCGGTGTCCATCAATTTTAAATAATCCTCGGAAACCCTTTCCACGCCTAAAGAGCCTGCCGACCAATAAATACCTCGAGCAATACGAATACGGGCCGTGGGGCCTCCATAATTTATTCTACGGGTTCTGCTGCGGTACTCATACCAAGCCACCGGGAGGCTTAAGTAGGCTTCCTCACCTTTACGCAAATTAATGCCTACATCGAGGCCCTTTAAAGGTCCAGACTCCAAATACCAGTAAAATTGAAAACGGAGGAGCTCTTTACTTTCTAGCCTTTCCTCTGGCAATTCTACCCCAAAATGGGCGGCTAGGTCTTTGAGTTCTTGAATTTCTTGAGGGCCCAATCGTTCGTTTTGGGTCAATTCTTGCAAGCGTTGCTCGAGCCTTGTTTCTGCAGCCTTACTTAACATGTCTTTTGCTATCTCCGGCTCAATTCGTAACTCCGGCAACAAGCGATTCAAGCTTAGCTTTTCTTCTTTGCTTAAATGATTGTCCGAAAGGTATTCCTCCAGCACCTTTTGGTACTTGCCTTGCGCTTCCTTCGAAATAAGCAGTTTGGCTTGCTGTGTGTCCATGCCTAAAAATACCACCAGCCGATCTGCCTGTTTGGGCCAATCTTCGGGCAAAGGTTTCAAGCCCCAAACAAACCTAAGGTATTTGCTAAGGAGAGGGCCTGCCATAGCCTTGCCGTGCTTACGCCATATAACCCTAAAAGGCCGAACTACTTCTGCCGCCCGGTACTTGTCCAACCCTTCCAAGTCGTTTGGAAAACCCGCTAAAAAATCTTCCAATTTTTTTGCAGCACCCTGTTTATCCGCAATAGGAAACAGGCGCTGAAGGATGCCCGGCTTAATCTCCGGAAAAAATTTAAAGGCCATAATTGCAATATACCACTTTAGGTAAAAACAGTCGGCTGGCCATAAGGTTCAATGGCCAAGATGGGGGGGAAAGGGGAAATAAGGACGGCAAAGATTTTTTGTAATTTTGCCTCAATGGCACCCTCGGCAAAAGTAACCAACAACATTTCCATTCAGGTCGAAACCAGATTTCGAGAGGAGGATTCTGACCCCAATGAGCCCTATTACCTATTTGTATACCGCATTACCATAGAAAATCAAGGTTCGCACCCGGTGCGGTTGCTCCGCAGAAAGTGGGAGATTTTTGATACCAACAACCACCACCGGCAAGTAGAAGGTGCCGGCGTGGTGGGTCAACAACCCATCATTCCTCCCGGAGAACAGTTCAGTTACCAGTCCGCATGCAATTTGGCTACGGAGTTAGGATCTATGAAAGGACAATACATTATGGAAAACCTAATTACCCGCGAAACGTTTTCGGCAGAAATTCCCGAATTTGTTTTGGTTACTCCCGCAAGGCTCAATTGATGTCTTTTACGCAAGAACAGCTTTCAAAAGAAGTTCGCTGGCAATTTTCGCGCAGCTCCGGCAAGGGAGGACAGCACGTAAATAAAACCAGTACCAAAGTCACCCTTTTCTGGAAACTCCAAGAGAGTGCTTTGTTTAGCGAAAACCAAAAAGCCAAAATTGCTCAAAAACTGGCCTCCAAAATCAACGCAGAAGGAGCATTGGTTTTAGACCAGGAGTCGGAACGCTCCCAATACCTCAACAGAAAACTTGCCTTGCGTAAGTTGGCCAAGCTATTAAAGGAAGCTCTACGCAGACCTAAGCAACGCAAAGCCACCCAACCGCCTCCTCAGGCTCTGGCCGAAAGAAAAGATAGAAAGAGCAAACGTAGTGCAATTAAATCATTGAGGCGGCCCCCCAACCTTAACGAATAGCATAGCCTAAGAGCCAAAGGCGGCGGCTAAGGTCCAAACATGTACTTTGGCTCTTAGGGACTCCGGCACCACTTCCCAGCAAGCCGCCAAGGTGGCTCCGGTGGTCAGTACATCGTCCACCAGCACTATGGCCGAAGCCCCCTCTACCGATTCTCCTATTTCGTTCCAAGCCATAGCCTTTGCCAAGTTTTGTTTGCGGGCTTCTTTATTCATTCCCGTTTGTGTTTTGGTATGTCGTAGCCTACGCAAGGCCTCGTGTTCAATGGCTCCTCCCCAAATCTGTTGCAGCCCCTGAGCCAAGCAAAAGCTTTGGTTATATCCCCTCTGCCTCAATTTGACCGGATGCAAAGGCACTGGAATAAAAATAGGCGAACAACCAAACAAACCGGAGCCCATTTCCAACGCTGCTTGAGAAGCCAAATATCTAGCCAGGACGGCTCCTCCCTGATACTTTATGTGATGTACCAAAGGCCGCACGGTATTGTGTTCTGAAAAAAATAGCCAACTGTGCACTCCGGCCACCGGAAGAGAATCATTTAGAGGTCGTTGAATAGGATGCTGCGGCCAAGACCAAAAAAAAGTTCGCGGCAAGCGACCCAAGCAAATAAAACACAAATGATGCTCCCCAAGCTGCAAGGCTTGGCGGCAGATTAGACATTCCGAAGGAAAAAGAAAGCCCAAAATATCGCGCCAAATCATAGATTTTTTTTTGTGGCGGGGGCCTAGGTTTCTGAAAGTTAAGAATTTTTCGTTTTTTCACATAGATTTTCTATAATCCGAAAAAACTGCCATGAGCGAAACCACTCCTACTCCAGCCGGGAATCCCAAACCCCGGAAAGAAGAAAAAAAGCAAAACAACCGTGTATTGCTGCTTTTGCTCCTACTCCTACTTTTATTGCTCGGAGGAGCCGCCGGTTATTTGGGCTATGTATATTTAGACCATACCGAGAAAATAGCCACGCAAAAAGCTGAACTCGACAAACTCCAAGCCGACTACGACAAACTCCAAGCCGAATTGGACGAAACCAAAGCGGCCTACGATCAGCTCATGCTAGAGCACGAAGGCCTTAAAGCCGATTTAGAAGCCAAAAAGGCCGAATTAGAAGACCTGCAAAAGCAATTAGACAGAGCTCGTGCCGCCAACTACAAATTGCGCAAAGGAGATATGAACAGCGAAGAGCTGAACAAACTCCGCGAAGAACGCGATCGATTGCTCGCCCGTGTAGAACGTCTGGAAAGCGACAACAAACAACTGGCCAGCTCCAGAGATTCCATAAAGGTTAATCTGGACATCTCCGAAAACCGCAGGCAAGCGCTCTCCGACACCAACGTTATTCTAAACGAACAAGTCGAAAAAGCCAAGCAACTTACGGTGTATCGGGCCGAACTCTTCGGAGTTAAAGTACGTAAAAACGGAGATGCCTTTGTGGAAGACCGACTCAGAAAATGTGCCCGACTCGAAGTTGAGTTCGACGTTCAAAAGAATGACTTGGCCGAACCCGGCGAAAGGGAAGCACATGTCGTAATTTATACCCCGGGCAAAATTATCCTCAACGACAACCCCAAACAAACCTTTGAATACAATGGGGTTCAAAAGCTCTATACCACTAAAAAAATGTTCAGTTACCAAAACAAACCCCAAATGGTCATTGCCGAATACGAAATTATGGACGACTTGCCCGAAGGCCTGTATACCGCAGAAGTATACATAGACCAAAAGCTGGTGTTTACCACCAAAACAAAATTTCGTCGATAAACATTAGATATAAACCGGCCTTAGCGCCGGTTTTTTTTTGCCCACATGGGTGGCTTAATCACGTATCGCCAATATATCGCAATCCGATTCCACCAAACCATATCCGGCAGCTTTTAATTTGGTGACACAAGCCAATAATGCAGACTTAGGAATATGGAGCTTTTCAAAGCAAATCATGCCTATCCGTAATTTTTTCAAATCCAACGCTTCCAACAAAACATGGTCGTAGCCTTCGGTGTCTATCTGAAGCAAATCCAAACGACCCTTAGCCTGCCCTAAAATCCAGGCGTTTAGCTCGTGCATGGGCATTTCCTTGGCCTCTATCCACGCTTCACGATCCACAGGAAGCACGTCGTTATACTTTTGCGCACGCCGTGCCACATAGCCCGAAGCTATTTGGGTTTCCAATTGGGCCTTATTCAATGAGCTCAAGCCGGTGGCCCAACGTTTGGCAGAAAAAGACAAACAATACAATGGCACTGTACCCTCTTTGGTGCCGAGCAACGCTTTTACCGGCTCCACCCAAGGCGTATGCTTGTGCAGGATTTTGAGTTGGTTAAAAGGCGTTTCCAAGGGTTCAAAGCGGTGGCCTCGCCACTTATCACGAAAAATAAAAGGGAATATTGGATCATTAATTCTTCCATCGTTGGCTCCAATCTGTAAAAAGGTAAACGACCTATCCCTTTTTGACCTTTTATGGATCTCTTTTTCAATCGCATTTCTTGGCGCCCAAAAAAAACGGTAAAAAAACCCAACCAAGCTTGGAAATGTGTTTACAATCCACAATTTAACACTTGCTACTAAAGGGCGAAACACCTGTCTTAGTCCTATCTCCATGGCTCAGCTAGCTTAGGGCTGGTTAGTTATTCTCTTGATCCGGTTTAAGCCAACGCTGAAATAGCACACAGGCCACCAAATCGCCGGTAACATTTATCGCCGTTCGAAACATTCCAAGAATCCTGTCCACGCCAATAACAAGCATCAAGCCTTCGGCCGGAATACCCGCACTCTGCAGTACCGAAGCCATAACCACCACCCCACCTCCGGGAACCGCTGGAGTACCAATAGAGGCCGCCAAAATGGTAACCATTACCAACAACAATTGACTTATGGGCAATTCCATGCCATAGGCTTGAGCAATAAACACGGTGGTTACGCATTGAAATATGGCTGTTCCATCCATGTTTATGGTGGCTCCAATGGGAATAATAAAATCGCTTACCTTAGAGGATATACCTAGCTTTTCGTCTGCCGTTTTCATAGATAAGGGCATAACTGCAGCAGAACTGGTAGTGGCAAAGGCAAGCAATTGGGCTTCACGTACCGCAGCCAAAAACTTCCAGGGCGACCGTTTGCCCAATAGCGCTACGGCCAACAAATAAATGAACAAAAGCACCAGCAAACCCAAAACCACCACTCCCATATACACCAACAAACTGGTCATGCTCTGCAAACCTACCGAAAGCACCAAAGCAGCCACCATGCCAAAAACAGCATAAGGCACCAACCGCATGGCCCAGCCCACTACGGTCATACATATCTCTTGCGTGGCTTCCAGTAGTTTTAAAACAGCTGTTCTATTGCTTCCCTTGAGCTGCATTACCGCAATACCTATCAATATGGAAAATATTACCACCCCCAACATCTCACCACTCACCATGGCCGCCAAGGGGTTGTTTGGCAATAAATTGCCAATGCTATCGGGCAGGCGCTGCAACAAGCTCCCCTCAGCATCTACTCCCAAGTCCGAGGCCGCCGGAGCTTCCAACCCTTGAATTCGACTGCCCGGCTTTATCCATAAAGCCAAAGCAGACCCAATGCTTATGGAAAGTAGGGTCGTGGTCAAAAAATAGGCCAATAACTTTAAGCCCATTTGCCGCAGCTGATCCGAAGAGTTGCTTATGATTCCTGTGATTATAGAAGAAAAAATCAGCGGAATCATAATCATCTGAACCAGGCGCAAAAACAAATTGCCCGGCAAAGCCAACCAAGCACTCCAATCATTTGCCCGCTGCCCCGAAAGCCAGTCGGTACCGGGCCCAAGAACAAAGCCTACACCCGCACCCAACACCAAACAAATAAAAACTTTAAGCCAAAGGCGCTTTTCTATCAGCCGACGCAAATACCGCGTCAGCTCGTTCAGCGATACTACTTCTGCTTCCGCCATTTAGCCTTCAAAGTAATTTCGAACCCAGGCTACCTTTTGGTTCTCTGTCATTTGGTCGGCAGTTTCTACAAAAACGTTGGGGCCATGGTGAATCGATTCCAGCGCCTTGGACAGTTGCTGCTTCATATGCGCAGGGCCAAAGGCCACTACCTGCTCTGCAGATTGAACCAAAGCTGAAACCTCCTCAATAAAGGCTTGCTCTGCCGACTCACGACGAGCATCGCGTTTCTTTTGGGGATCGACAAACTGGGTACCAAAACGCGTACCGTCTTTTCCCTCT
Source organism: Flavobacteriales bacterium (assembly GCA_018401695.1). GTDB lineage: Bacteria > Bacteroidota > Bacteroidia > CAIKAF01 > CAIKAF01 > CAIKAF01. The sequence continues at coordinate 517,957 of JAGYKD010000001.1, forward strand.
CCCGGAATTCTTTCTTGGCCCTCTACCTCGGAGTGTATATGATGCAATACTTCCTTTCCGTCGCTAATTAAAGCTTCTTTTGAATCTATCCAAACACCAATTTTTTTCATAAGTAACGAATCATTATATAACAAATTAAGCAAATTTCCCGAACTCTAAAACTCGTAATAAAAGGAGCCCTTGTATACTTCTCTAACTTATGGAACCACCGTAAACTCTATCACCGAAACCCCATTGCTGTTGGTCGAACTGGCCAAGGTACTCCCCGCAGGCAACCATATCGGCAACTCCGTATACAGCCCAAAGGACTGATCGCTTGTACGCGTGGCACTGGTAGACGAACTGGTAGCCCCTTGAAATCTATACGAACGCCCACTTACAAAAACGTCCTGACCATTTATCAACACTCGTTTGCTCAGTAAGGTAGTACTTGTGGTTCCTGTGGTTCCAATGTCAGAAGACGCAAATACCGAAGTAACTTTCCAAACTTTTCCAACGGGTACAGTTTCACTATTCGTTACCAATTTCACTTGGCTGAATTGTAATGTCTGAGCACTCAAAACACTGCAAGTCAATGCAAAAAACAAAACCAGGGCACGCATAAATCCAAATTTACTCAAATTTAGGAAATAAACAGTTGCCCAAGCCTTAAAAACCGTCTCCTACCAAACAATGAGCCCATAGCTAACGTTTTACTTACATGAAACCTGTTGCACTTAGCATTGGTATATCCGGTGCGCTTGTTCTGCTCTATGCTGCCGCCCCGGCCCTTGGTCTCGGTTATTCTTTGGTCTTTCTCCTGTTTCTTATGGCCAATATCGGGCTGTTTTGGATGGTATGCCGCATACTCACCAAAGGTGAACCCTCCACCAAAACCTGGGACGAAGGCTACCGCTACGACGACATCGACGAAAAACTGGGCTAAGCTTAGTAGGTGATAATCACCTGTCCATTTCCATTGCGCCCTCCCGTTTGCATAGTCCCATTGGAAACACCACCAATATAGCCCGAACCACCGGCTCCGGCCTTGCAATGGCACGACCCGCCGCCGCCATACCAGCCACCGCCGCCGCCGCCCGTGGCACCACAACCGCATTCCCCGCCGGCAACGCCACCTTGCCCAAAACTTCCCGGGCCACAAGTGAAATTGCAAGAATACCCCCCGGGCTGCCCTCCGGCACTTTGCGTACCCGGCGTAGGTTGACTCCCCGAATTGCAGGAACCGCTGGGACTTCCTCCTACCAAACCACCCCCATGGCCTCCAAAAGTATTGGCAGATGAGGGGCAAGTACTTCCCGCTCCGCCACCACCGCCGGCCACAATCACTCGATCGTTTAAACCCGTGCCGCCCACGCGCACGTCCGTGCCGCCGCCACCGCCGCCAAACTCAATGGTGCTTACAGTAGGGCCACCGCCTCCATTCCACCCTCCGGCACTTAAGGTCCCCGCCCCTCCAACATAAATATGCAACACCTGCCCGGTGCTTACACTCAAAAATCCACTAGAATAACCCCCTTGCCCTGCTCTTCCAGTATTGGGGTCTCCTCCTTGAGCCCCCCAACACTCTATCCGTACCGAACATACCGCTGCCGGAACAGTCCAACTTTGAGGACTTCCCGTGTAATTGAAGGTTACCGTATTGTTGCCCAAAGGCTGGCAATTGGCCACCACCACCGTGTCCGTGCTCGATGCCACACAACCCTGTGCATCAGTTACCGTAAGTTGCACTGCGTAATTCCCCGGGTTACTCCATTGCACGCTGGGACTTTGAGCCGATGAACTGGCTGGAGTCCCATTCTGAAACAGCCAGGCATAGCTCACCCCCTGACCACTTAAATTGGGACTAAATACGGTACCAAAATTGGTGCCGGTTGGATTCGGCTGAATCGAAAAAGTACTGTCCGGGGCCGCAACCTGAACCAAAAAATTTTGGGTGGCCGAACTGCCGCAACCGTTTTGGGCCTGAACGCTAATGCTGCCTCCCGAATTGCTAAAATCTACCACTATACTGGTATCGTTGCTGTTCCCTTGAATGCTTGCCCCCGGCGGCAAGGACCATTGATAACTGCTTGCACCGGCCACCGCGGACACAGTATACACCTGCCCTGTGCTGCCCGGACAAACCAACCCAGGTCCCGTAATAGCCCCCGGCTGGCTTGGCGGCTGACTGCAATCGCAAACCACATTGCGCCAACTGTTCGGAATATACACCTGCAAACAACGCTCCGTCGTATTGTAAATCTGCAAACCCTCCTCCGGATTCTGAATCGCATTCCGCTGGTTGGTAGTCAGTTTGTTCACCAAAAAACCTTTGGTAGTATCATTGAGCCGAAGTAAAACCGAAGCCGGCAAACCACCCGTGGTGTCACCAATAGTAATCCCCTGACCATGAACCCCCAATCCGCAAAACAGAAAACCCAAAACCGGCAATAAGCGCATAGCAAATAATTTGGCTCAAGTTACAGGTTTTTACTTTTTTGGCGCCTGGTTCCAAAAAAAAACAAGGCCCCTGTCCGCCCTCCCTCCGGTCCACCTTGCCCCCTTTAGGCAGGGCGGTGCTGCGGGGGCTCTCAAGCCTCCTCGCCCACGCCCTGACCAAAAGGCGGCTTCAGCGGGCCCTCCGTACCGGTCGGGGGCTCCCTGTTCCGCTTCGCTTGCTCCTTCTTGCCAAAAGAACGCCCCAAAAGCCTATTTTTACACAAACTTTCGATTATGAAACGCGTCTTTGGCCTATTCCTTTGGTTTTCCCTCCTTTCCATCCATGCCCAATCCGTCCTTATTTCGGCCGGATCCGGACAGCCCGACCCTTCAGCCCAACTCGAAATTCGCTCAGGAAACAAAGGCTTGCTCATTCCTCAGCTTAGCCTCACCGGCGCGCAAGATGCGCTTTCTATTCCTGCGCCAGCCCATGGCCTGGTCGTATTCAACAACGGACAAAGCTGGGGGCCTTCGGGCTATTGCATCAATCTTGGAACGGCACAAAACCCACAATGGCATCAGCTCTTTGCCAATCCGGCAGTAGACAGCCTGGTTATGGCCCAACAACGCATCACCGACTTACCGGCTCCTGTGCAACCCGGCGATGCAGTAAACAAGGCCTATGTAGATAACCTGGTTGCCGGAAGTGGCGGTGGCGGTGGCGGGAGCCAAATCAGCTATCCTGCACCAACCGAGTTTAGCTCTCCTTCCTCCTCCGGCATGCGGTTTATTGGCGCGCTTATTTATTGCCGCAACCTCACCGAAGGCGGACATACCGACTGGCGCATGCCCACACAAGACGACTTTGAGCATATGCTCCAAGACGATGCAGTGGCTCTGCCAAGCTCTCCCAACAACCTCTATTATTGGCTCAATGTTGAATCAACCTACTCCTCCAGCTCCAATACTGCTTCTCAATTTAAATACACCTACTATTTTGTGAATAACAATTTATCGGACAGCTATTACGCTCAATATACCACCAGTTCTTCAGCTCCTTATGCCATTTGCGTCCGCTAATGAGCAAACAAACCCACATAACGCTTTGGCTATTGGCCATTTGCTTTACCCAAGGGATTGGGTCTTCCAAGCTTTTTGGCCAAAAAGACTCCATGGCCATCCGCTTGGATACCATCCGCTACTGGAGTGAAGTAAATCCCTCTATAGCAGATTCTTTGATTAAAGATGCAGAGCAAAAAAAGTGGCTTAGCCCAAATCCGGAGCGCGAAATGGAGTGGGTTATGGAGCGCGGGCGCGTGCACAGTCTTACCGGCCAAATGGACTTGGCCTTAAGCGATTTCCGGAGAGTACATGTGCTCGCTCAAACCACCTACGACACCTTATCCGTTTCCAAGGCACTGAACAACATTGGCGCCCTCTATTCCTCCTTGGGCATGCTCGATTCTGCCCAACACTATTACGAAGCCTCGTTGCACATTAAACGGAAAATGAGACTGCATACCGAAACGGGAATTGGCTTGGTGAATTTGGCCAATTTGACCCACCGAAAGGGAGATTTGGTAGAAGCCACCCGTTACTACCTGCAAGCCATTACCCTCTTTCATCAAGTAGGCGATGCCTTTCGCGAGTCGGTAACCCGAATGAACCTGGGCACCAGCCTTGCCGGCCAAGAATTTTGGGACGAAGCCTTGGTCCAATACAAAGCCGCCCGCCAATTGTTGGGCGATACCGCATATCCCTACGTTTTGGGGAGCATTTACATGAACGAAGGTACCGCCTGGATGGGAAAACAAGCACATCCCGAAGCCGAAGAACGATTCCAAAGGGCCTTCCCTTTTATGCGCAACAGCGGCGACCAAGTGGGTTTGGCATTGCTTCAATCCAATCGTGGACTTTGGCAACAACATGCAGGCAACAACGTCGCAGCCCGAGATTCCTTTTTGGAGGCGTTGAAAAGTTTGGATGCCCTAGGCGCTCAACGAGATGCGGCAGAAACTCGCTTACGATTAGCCGGTGCCTATAGCGATTTAAACAAGTGGAACCTAGCCTTGAAAATGCTCAAAGAGGCCGAAAACTACGCCCAAAACTACGAAGTCTCCGATTTGCAGTTGGATATCTTTTTGGCGATGTCCGAGGCCTATCAAGCCTTACATAGACCTGAAGCTGCACTTGCCTGCCTTCGTAAAGCCTGGGTATGGCGCGACTCTTTGGTAAACCCATTGGTAAGACAAAGAGCTCAAGAAGCACAACGCAAATACTTTTTTGAGGCTCAAGAAAAAGAAATCTTAGCCAGAGAACGCGACAATATGGAGCTTAAAGCCCAAAAACAACACGCCGAAACACGTAACCTTTGGTTTGGGGCAGGCATGGTCTTTTTAGGATTCACCGCCATTATGCTCTCCTTGCTGCTTAGGCAATACCGCAGACAAGCGCGACTCAAGCAAGAGCTTATGGCTTTTAGACAAACCATGGCCCAACGTGCCCTCCAAGAAAAGCAAGAACGTTTGGCAGAACTCGAAGCAAAACATAGCGAAAGCAACAGCCGCCTTAGCCAACTCGCCATGTTTTTGGCGGAGAAAAACGACTACTTACAAAAACTCTACGACGAACTGCCTACCATTTTGGGAAAAGGAGCCGACAAAAGCGCCATTGCCCGAGCCAAAGGCAGCATTTTGCAAGCCCTACAAATTGAACCCGAACGGGAAGTCCTCAACCAACAGTTAGACGAGTCTTACCGCAGTTTCAGAGAGGAGCTATTGAAACGCTGGACCGATTTAACCGACCGAGAAGTGCGTCTATGCGTCCTAATCCGCTTGGGACTTAGCTCCAAAGAAATGGCTGCCACCCTCAACATCAGCCCCAAAAGTGTAGATATGGCACGCTACAGACTTCGCAAGAAACTTCAGGTAGAAGCTTACGAAGACCTGGAAGAACTGCTCGAAAGCCTGTAAGCATCACCGCAACCTAAAAACCCTTTAAAAACAACTAAAAACCCACCAAGAAAAATCATCAGTTGCAAACCATCAAAAAAAATAGTACCTTTTACCTCCAAAGAAAACAAAATCATAATAAGCTTCCAAAGGAAGCGACATCCTAATAAGCCTCCAAAGGAGCCGACACCCTAATAAGCTTCCAAAGGAAGCGACATCCTAATAAGCCTCCGAAGGAGCCGACACCCTAATAAGCTTCCAAAGGAAGCGACATCCTAATAAGCCTCCGAAGGAGCCGAAATACCTTTAGTTATGGAAAAGTACTTTTCAACAATCTATGTAGAATTAATTTTTGCCGTTCAATCCAAAGACTGCCTAATTGCAGCCCACTGGAAAGATGAACTCTACAAATACATGTGCGGAGTAGTTCGCGCAAAAAATCAAAAAGTCTACGCCATCGGAGGAGCAGCAGACCATGTGCACATGATCGTAAGTATAAAGCCAAACATAGTTGTAGCAGATCTGGTTAGAGTCATCAAAGCCAACACATCCAAGTGGATTAATGAAGGAAAGTTTACCCATAAAAAATTCTCCTGGCAAAAAGGCTACCTGGCCTTTTCATCCTGCAAATACAGCATAGATAAGGACATTGCCGCCATTCAGGCTCAAGAAGATTACCACAAAAAATACACCTTTCAACAAGAATATCTTCAAAAGACCCGAAATCTAAACCTAAACCCCTATCAAAAACAAATATTTGATTGGCTCTCCTAGCCACCCATTACGCTTCCAAAGGAAGCGACACCCTAATAAGCTTCCAAAGAAAGCGACATCCTAATAAGCCTCCAAAGGAGCCGACACCCTAATAAGCTTCCAAAGGAGCCGACATCCTAATAAGCCTCCGAAGGAGCCGACACCCTAATAAGCTTCCAAAGAAAGCGACATCCTACTAAGCCTCCAAAGGAGCCGACACCCTAATAAGCCTCCGAAGGAGCCGACACCCTAATAAGCTTCCAAAGGAAGCGACATCCTAATAAGCCTCCGCAGGAGGCGGGCCCCGGGGCAAACGGATACCCCACAGGATTCAAGGCTAGCCGGCCTTAGCAGGCGGAGGCGGCGCGCAGCAAGCCCCCGCACTGCTTAGGCCGGCTTGGCTTGAATCCGAGGAGTAGCAGTGCGCACCGGAAAAGGCCCCCAAAACCCTCCTTTCAAAAACAAAAAACAGACATTTCCGCTTAAAAAACCCCTTCGTTAAAAACAGGCACATGTAGAGATTTTAAGAAATTCATATACCTGTATTTCAGAAACATAGCATTTTTGATGTAGAGATTTTTTTTACCAAATCCTCCCCTTATGTAGGGGTCAAGTAGGGGTAAAAATCTTGTTTTGGCTGCCATTCCGTCCCAAATTTGTCCACATAATCAAAACAACACTTTATGCGTACTTCTACTTTGATTGGAGGCATTGTGCTGGCTACTGCCGGATCTCTTGCCGCTCAAAATTTACAAATTCAAAACCTAAGCTCCAATTGGGGATTTGACTATAACAGTTCCACCGGAGTGATTTCGAACGTTTTGTTTAAGCCGGCCGAGGGCGATGGCGTGGATATTACCGACAACTTTGTGGTAAGCTGGGGTGTACAAAGCGATGCCAACGATCCAAGCTCCTACACCGAGCTTGCACGTCAGACGGTTACTCAAGGTTTGCCGGCCTACAATGCCATTACGGTAAACAATTGGGCGGCCCAAGATTTGAATCAAGCCGGTATTGCCGGGGGGAATTACTACGTAACGGTAGTGGTTGACACCGACGATGACATTTCGGAGACCAACGAAAACGACAACGCGCTGTTCTTGGCCACGGATGCCAACGACACCTTTGTCTTTACGCCCAACAGCAGCTCGTTGAATGATGCCAACGGCAAGCGGTTCAAGGCCTATCCAAACCCTGCCGTGGACTTGTTGCATGTAGAGCTTCAAGAAAAAGCCGAGCAATTGGTATTGTATGGCATGAATGGAAAACGCGTGTGGACCAGATACAATCCAATGGGCTTAAACCAAGCCATAGACATGCGCAGCTTGGCTTCCGGCACTTACATTTTGGTCGTGAAAGATTCCCGTGGAGAGCACATTACCCGTGTAGTGAAGCCATAAGGACAATTTCGTTCCCTGAGAGGGCTGCTTCCGCAAGGGAGCGGCCTTTTCTATTATAGGCGAAAGCTAATGGCCATTTTGAGGTAAAAATTATTGCCTACTTGAGGGGAAGCATAGGCTCCATAGCGATAAAAAACACCCACACCAAAACCGGACAAGTTTAAAGTAATAAGGTCTTCTACGGCAAGGCCGGATTCAAAAAAGCCATGCTTCATGGAAGGCCGGCTAATACCTTGGTGGCGTTCCGGGCTACGCATGTCGCTCCATCCCACATTTTGAAACACGGTAATGTAGGGGGCAGAAAGCCTTTTGTATTGATACAATCGAGGGAAACTATGGTTAAAGAACCCATAGACAAAACGGTCGCCTACAAATTCCATGGGCAACATGGTTTCAAAAGCATAGCGGCTTACAATGGAAAAGTCGGTATAGCTACCTCTTCCGTTAAACATAAGGGTTAGAGGTGCATCTTCGGGAATCCACCCGGCTATGGCCATTATTCGGGAGGTTCCAATGCGCCTCCAGTCGTAGCGCTCCTCCACTTGTGCCATCATTCGAGTATAGCTAAAATCGCCGTTGAGCACATCCACTCCTCGGGTTACTTGGAGCCAAACTACGGGCAGCTTGCTGCCGAGGCTTAGTCGGCTGTGCCCAAAAGCCATAAATTTTTCTCCAATGCCCCAACGCAAACCAACCGTAAGCTCGGATAAAGTGTAAGCAGGGCTTCCATCGGGCATATCGGTATAGCGGTAGTTGGTGGTTGGGTTTACCCAACGGTTGGCGGCACTTGCCCATACACTGAGGTTAGGCACCGGGTTGCCGGAAAGCAAAAAACGGATGTCTTGGATGCTATCGAACAAAGAAACCGCAAAGTTTCGGTACATATCGTTTCGGCGCAAGGGAGGGTCCAGTTCAAAATGAGTTGCTCCTACTTCGGCGATGTCTTGAGCGTAAGCGATGCGTAATTTGGTTTTGGATTTTTGGTGAAACACAAAATCCTGAAACACTTGAAACTTAAAGGCCGCATCCTTAAATCCCCAAGCCGCATAGCCTCCTATTTGCCACCAGGGCACCAATCGCTCATTGGTTTGCAATCCCAGGCCCAAGCGAAAACCTTCGTATTGGTTGGCGGCCATTAGGCGGTTGAGGTCAACATCCAACTTACCAATCCGCCATTTGCCGGTCATCAATGCTTCCAAACCTTTGATGCGTCTGTCCAGTTTGAGCTCTTGCCCTATGCTATCAATTACCCGATAAGTAGTAGAATCTTTTTGGTCCAATGGCCGTTCTCTATACAAGTCAAGGAGGGTATCGGTTTGCTTTTCAAAATCCGAAGCAACGTCCACTTTCATGGCACCGAAATCGCGGTTGCGCAGTTGTGGATTTAGGTCAAAGTCACGGGTATAGCTGCGGCTTTCCATAACCATTGGAATGCCATTAAACGTGGCTACATCAAAAACAATGTCGGCGTGTTGTTGGGTAGGAAACCAATGCTGGGAATCTACCCGTTCGTACATTTGCCGAATGGTGATTCGGTTCTTGTCCTTTTTGAAGGGCTCGGCTATGACCGACTCCAAGGCCATATGCTTTTTATTGAGCCTCAATTGGCCCTGAAGCATGCCATCGGCATCTTGAGACCAAGGGCGAAAACTGAGGATAAGCACCGTGTCGGAACCACTGAAAGTAGTATCCTCAATATCGAACATATAGACTTTGAGTCCCTTAGGAGTCACCGGATTGATGTACTCTATGCCCATGATTTGAAAATCGTCTTCGTAAAAGCTAAGGCTTTGAAGTTGGGTAGTTAGGCTGCTTATAATGGGATTTTTAAGCCCGGAAGTTCGGCTGGCTTGCACCTCGTCGAAGTATTTTCCGGGTTTTTTGTAACTGCGCTGGGTCACTGATTCGTTCAGAAACAAATGGGAGCGCTCCAAAAACTCCTTGGCTTCAATCCCGGAAGAATCAATCTCCCCCAGTGCATTGGTGTCTACCCGAACATCAAAACTGTCTTGAGTAACGCCCATAACCATGCGTTGGTATACTTTGCATTGCCACTCCGGGAGACTTTTGGGATTGAGCATATCTTTTCGCCTTACCAATCGTTTCATGAGCAAATCCGCGGGAGATTCTCCGGGCCGAAAGGTTACTTCCTGAAGTTTTACGGCGAGAGGTTTGAGGCTAACCTCAAGGGGATTTAGGTCTATAACCTGCCATTCATGGGGTTCATATCCAACGTAGGTAATGGAAATAGTAGCGGGGACTTTATTTACCCGCAGCCGAAAATTTCCATCGATATCGGTCATGGTGCCTAAGCCCGTTTGAGCATCTACCACAGAAGCAAAAGGCAAAGCTTGTCTACTATCTCTGTCTTTTACTTTACCTTGAATCACAAGTTGCCCGTGGATGGTGAAGGGGAACAAAAGCAAAACAAAAAACCTGAGCGCATTCATTTTCCGGGGTATTTAGCAAAAGGGCAAGAAAACTCTTGCCCTTTTGTTACAAAAAATGTGCCTTTTATGATTTGCATATAAAGCTTTAAGGTGACCAAAGCACCCAAACCAATGCTTAGGATTTCTTCAATGCCAACTTCACCGCTTCCAAGAGGTTTACTCTACCTCCCGTTCTGGAAAGTTTGTCGAAGGTGGTTTTTTCTTTGGAACCTGGAATTTGCACTTCTTCTTTAGAAATAATGGCTGACTTCTCCAGAATTTTACGCACATCCTTGGCGCTAAAATCGGGGAAATAACTCATAATAACCGCGGCAACACCGGCAGCGGCAGGAGCAGCCATGGAAGTACCTTGGAGCGATGCGTATTCGCTGCCTGGAACAGTGCTGTAAATGGCCACACCGGGAGAAAACAAGTCCACGGTCTTTTTGCCGTAATTGCTAAAACTACCTACTTGACGGGGTGCAGGTTTCCACGAAAGGGCACCAATTTCCATCCAGGTTTTGCCTTTTCCTCCTCGATCGTAATAGCGGGTTGGGTAACGCACTTCTTCGTCTACATCTTGAGATTCGTTACCTGCGGCATGAATCAACAAAACCCCTTTGGCTTCGGCATACTTTACAGCCTCGTCCACGGCTTCCTTGTCCCATGCATAGCCTTTTCCAAAGCTCATATTAATGATATGCGCTCCGTTGTCGGCAGCATAGCGGATGGAATTCGCCACATCTTTATCGCGCTCGTCTCCGTCGGGAACACAGCGAATAACCATAATCCGTACATTATCGGCAATGCCGTCCATTCCAATGCCATTGCCGCGTTGGGCCGCAATGATACCGGCCACGTGCGTGCCGTGGGTGGCATCAGGACCAATAACATCGTTGTTGCCATAGATTCGTTCGGTGGAGTTGGCATAATCGTCGCCCACAATAGAACGGGGGTCAAATGCCGTATTGAGGTGGTAGTTCAAGGAGTTGTTGAAATAATCTAAAGCTCCTTTAAGTTCCTCACGGATGCTGCTGAGTTCCGCTTCCGGGTCATCGGCCGTAATCATTTTAACCATTTCTATGGCAGCAATCAACTCTTCGTTTCCGGCCGCGTCGATTTGGGACATGTTTTTGCCGGTAACGTTCCCAAGGCCTTGTTTTTCGCCGGCCTCAATAACCAATTTCAGTTTTTCATCAATGGTAGCATAAGTTGCCAGGTTCTTTTCGGCTTCCTCACGCTTTTCCATCAGCTCTTTGCGCGCTGCTTGAAAAATCTCATAACGTTTGCGGTCTTCTTTACTGAGTTGCTTGGGATCGGCATTTTGAAACTTAGTACTCCAAGCCGCTACAATGCGCGTCATTTCTAAAGCATCTTGATTGATGTGGCTTCCGTCTTTACCACCAATAAAGTTCCAGCCGTGGATATCGTCTACGTAACCGTTGTTATCGTCGTCTATGCCGTTGTTGGGAATTTCGTCTTCGTTCACCCAAACAACCTCTTTTAGGTCTTCGTGTTCAATATCTACTCCGGAGTCAATAACTGCCACCACTACGGTGCGCGCTTGACGGCTTTTGAGTAACTCATAGGCTTGGAATGAAGAAACTCCTGCGTATTGTTGACTGGCCAAATCTCGGTGAAACCAATCTTTGGGAGGTGTATCGTCTTGAGCAAACAGAGGAAGCACCAACACCCACGCCATAAGTAGGCCGGCAATACGATTGATAAGGAAACGGTTTAACATAGCAAATCGATTAAAAAGTAGGGTGAAGATAAGTCAAGTAGCCGATTTGACTTTTGATGCTTAATGAAAATTAAGCTTTTGTTTTGTTTTTTTAAAAGTTTAGGGCCTTGCGCATCTTAGTGCTCAAGCAAAAAAGCCTGCATAGGCAGGCTTTTTTTATGCATTTGTTTAGACTTAGCTTTCCAAGGCCTCGGCTCCGGCCACAATTTCCAGAATTTCGTTGGTAATGGCGGCTTGCCTTGCTTTATTGTAGCTAAGTTTAAGGCTTTTGAGCAATTCTCCGGCATTGTCGGTGGCTTTATGCATGGCGGTCATCCGCGCTCCATGCTCAGAAGCATGGCTGTCGAGCAACACCTTAAAGAATTGAGTTTTGAGACTAATGGGAATCAAGTTTTCCAAAATACTGGCCTTGTCTGGCTCATAAATGTACTCTACCCCATTTCCCTTAGCCTCGTTGCTTTGAGGAGGCATAACAGGAAGCATTTGCTCCTCGGTTACCCATTGAGAGGCTGCGGTTACAAAACGGTTGTAAATAAGTACCACCTTATCTGTTTCGCCCAAAGCAAACTGCTCCATAAGCGATTCCGCTGCAGGTACCACATTAGGGAAGCTCAAATCGGTGTAAAGCTCATCGTAAGAGGCTTGGTGGTTAAAACCACTTTGCGCCGCCCAAGAAGATGCCTTTTTCCCAACCGTAACCAAGCTCAACTTGCCGTTTTTGGCATAGTCGGCATAGGTAGTAGAAACCAACGCTTTGGCACGGCGAATAATTTGGGCGTTGAAAGCTCCACAAAGACCCCGGTTAGACGTTACCAAAACCAAGGTGATGTGTTCCACCTCGCGTTGCTCCATGTAAGGGCTGTCGCTGCCTTCGGCGGCCTGGCTCAAATTACCCATAACCTCGCTCAGCTTTTCGGCATAAGGGCGCATATTGGTAATGGCATCCTGAGCTCGTCGAAGCTTGGCAGCCGACACCAGCTTCATAGCACTGGTAATTTGTCGGGTCGAATTGACCGAAGTAATTCGATTTCGGACTTCTTTTAAGTTCGGCATGGCCTTATTTTAAGCTTCGGTTGCGAATGTTTTTGCTACTCCTTTGGCTACTTTCTCCAATACTCCAGTAATTTCGTCGCTGTATTCGCCCTTGCGGATGCGGTCTAAAATATCTTGGTGCGAAGCTTCTAAGGCAGCCAAATAAGCATCTTGGTACTCTTTTACTTTTTTCACAGGCACCTCACGCAACAAATTGCGGGTACCGGCAAAAATCATAGCCACTTGCTTTTCTACGGCCATGGGACGGAACTGCCCTTGTTTAAGGATTTCCACATTGCGGGCCCCTTTGTCCAACACCGATTTGGTAGAGGCGTCCAGGTCCGAACCAAACTTAGAAAACGCCTCCAATTCACGGTATTGAGCCTGGTCAAGTTTTAAGGTTCCGGCCACCTTTTTCATAGGCTTAATCTGAGCAGAACCACCTACACGGCTAACCGAAATACCTACGTTAATAGCAGGTCTTACGCCGGAGTTAAACAGATTGGACTCCAAGAAAATCTGACCGTCGGTAATCGAAATTACGTTGGTAGGAATATAGGCCGAAACGTCACCTGCTTGAGTTTCGATAATGGGGAGTGCCGTTAAGCTTCCACCACCTTTTACCACATCTTTAAGCGATGCGGGCAAATCGTTCATGCCTTTGGCAATTGCATCGTTGCTGATGACCTTGGCCGCACGCTCAAGCAAGCGGGAGTGCAAATAGAATACGTCACCGGGATAAGCTTCACGGCCGGGAGGACGACGAAGCAACAAAGAAACCTCACGGTAAGCCACAGCTTGTTTCGACAAGTCATCGTATACAATCAAGGCCGGGCGACCCGTATCGCGGAAAAATTCGCCGATGGCAGCTCCGGCAAATGGAGCATAAAACTGCATAGGCGCAGGATCAGAAGCCGAAGAAGACACGATTACGGTATAATCCAAGGCGCCTTTTTCCTCAAGCACCTTAGCAATTCCGGCCACGGTGCTGGACTTCTGTCCAATCGCTACATAAATACAGAAAACAGGTTCTCCGCGGTCGAAAAACTCCTTCTGATTAATAATGGTATCGATGGCCACGGCAGTTTTACCGGTTTGGCGGTCCCCAATAATCAACTCCCTTTGCCCTCTACCGATAGGAATCATAGCATCAATGGCTTTGATACCGGTTTGTAAAGGTTCATTCACGGGTTGGCGGAAAATAACTCCGGGAGCTTTACGCTCCAAAGGCATTTCGTAAACCTCGCCTTGAATAGGACCTTTGCCGTCTATAGGGTCGCCCAAGGTATTGATTACCCTTCCGAGCATGCCCTCGCCTACATTAATAGATGCAATGCGGTTGGTTCGGCGCACGGTATCGCCCTCTTTTACGCCTTTGGATTCGCCCAACAATACGGCTCCAACATTGTCTTCTTCCAAGTTAAGTACAATGGCACGTAAACCGTTGGCAAACTCAATGAGCTCACCGGCTTCTACGTTGTTCAAGCCATAAATCCGCGCTACACCGTCACCTACCTGGAGCACGGTTCCCACTTCTTCGAGTTGGGTTTCCTGCGCCATGCCGGATAATTGCTGACGTAGGATTGCGGTTACTTCTGCGGGCTTTATTTCTGCCATACCTCTAAAGGTTATTTAATGATGATTTTTTTACTTCCGTATTTGCGCACCACGGTGTCGCGGACTGCAGAGAAATCTTTGCCATATGTGTTTACCATGATGTCTGCAGCGCCATCATCCACCTGGTTGTCCCAAATCACATCGTTGGGAACTACAATTTCGTTAACAACAATACGCTTGCTGGGAGCCATAGGATAAGGCAATTCGCAAGATTTATTCCCCAAGGTGGGGAAAATAAGTTCGTAATAATCTACTTGACCCGTTGGGTTCTGTGGTGTATAGTTGTCCGGATTTTTGTAGGCTCGGTGACGCACCTTCATTAAGGTATCACCTTTGAGCGTTAGTAAATCAAAGCCATTGCCATCGGCATCCGGAAATATCTCAAAGGCCGGTACTTCGTCTATAATTACCGTGTTCTTCTTGATTTTAACATCCGCAGACAATTGGGCAAAACTTTGCTTGCTAAAAGCAAAGCTCAAGAAAACAGTAAAAAGGCTTACACAAACAGTTCGCATCATTCCTATTGATTTTTTTGAGCACAGGCCAAATGCGTTTTTCCTGAGAAAAACGGGCTTTGACGTATTGTGCTGGGTTATCATTGGAATATAAGCTATTTAGTCCAGTTTACCAATTAAAAATCTGCCACGTAAAGGTTCTTGCTGAATTGCTTTCTAAAGTCTTCCAGCTTCCTTTCCAGACTCAAATCCAATTCCAAGCCTTCTACTTGAAGCACCAAACCACCAATAAGGTCACTTTGGACGTGTTCGTTTAGAGCAATGGATTTCCATCCTGTAAACTCCGTACGTGCCATTACCCAATCCTGAACTGCTTTACGGGTGCTATCGCTAAGAGCAATTGCAGATTTCACTTGTACTTCCAAAACTTTTTCCTGGCGCCGATATTGCGCTGCAAAAGATTCCGCCACTTCCCCCAACAAAGATGCCCTGCGTGCCCTCACCATTTTTATCATAAACCGCAGGCTCAGCTCCTGAAATGAATTTCCAAAAGCCTCTTGAACAAAAGGAATCTTGAGTCCGGGCTGCAACACAGGATTCTTCAAAAAACTCCGTACCTCGCTGCTTTCGTTCCAAACCTCCAGAAATGACCTGAAATCTTGGGCAACCGAAGCAGTGATATTGGCCTCGTTGGACAAACTGAGCAGTGCTCCTGCATACCGTTTTGCTACTGTTGAGTACCCTTTCATGCCCTGTTAATTCATGCGGATTTCGTCCAAAGAACGCTGCACTATCGCTTCGTGCTTGCCGCCTTCTTCCAATTTTTCGCGGAGAATTTTTTCCGCAATGTCCACCGACAAACGAGCCACTTCGTTGCGCAAATCGGTCATTACACGCGCCTGTTCGTTCTTAATGGCTTCTCTTGCCTGTTGAATCATGCGGCCTGCTTCTTCCTTGGCCTCTCCCTTAGCCTCAGCAATCATCCGCTCACGCGCATCGCGCGCATCCTTTAACATTTGATCGCGCTCTTTGCGCGCCTCTATAAGCAACTTCTCATTATCCGACTGCAATTGAGCCATGCGCTGCTCCGCTTCCTTGGCAGATGCTAATGCCTGTTCTATGCGGTCTTCACGGCTTTTAATCCCGGTAAGTATAGGCTTCCACGCAAATTTGCGCAGCAAAAACATGAGGATGACAAAACTAATGGTCATCCAAACGACTAATCCAATGCTGGGGTTTAACAAATCCATGGCTTAATGGAATAAAGGTTTTTTTAAAAAGGAAAGGCAACGCCGGCCAACCGCCGGCGGCCTTTTCCATTGCTGTTTAGGCGTTCATGGCCAAGAAACAGATCACCGCACCAAAAAGAGCAACACCCTCAATGAAGGCTGCTAGTACGATGGCCGCACCGCGAATGTCGTTCGCAGATTCAGGCTGACGCGCAATGCTCTCAGCTGCTTTGCCGCCAATTTGTCCAATGCCGAGTCCGGCACCGATGGCTACTAAGCCGGCTCCAATTCCTGCACCCAAAGGACCGTAGGAAGAGATTTCGAGCATGATGTTAAGCAGATTTGCCATGATGTGTGGTTTATATAAGTGAATCAGTGTGCATGTTCATGGGAGGCATCGTGGTGGTGCTCCTCTACGGCAGCGCCCAACATTAAACTTCCCAATAAGGTAAATATGTAAGCCTGAATTACTGCTACCAGCAATTCCAAAGTAAACATCGCTACAGAAAACAAGGAGGTAACCACCCCTACGGTGTGACCAACTATGGCATCGTAAGCGAAGGTAATGCCAATAATGCTCATAATGATGATGTGCCCCGCCGTAATGTTGGCAAACAAACGTATCATTAAGCTGAATGGCTTGGTGAACAATCCAATAAACTCAATAATCAGCAATATCAACTTCACCGGAACAGGAACCCCGGGAAACCAAAAAATGTGGCCCCAAAAATGCTTGTTGCCATGCACCAATTGCACCACCAATACCATCACCGCCAAGGTAAAGGTCACCGCAATGTTTCCGGTCACATTTAAGCCGCCCAAAAAAGGAATCAAACCCAACAGATTATTCAGCCAAATGAAAAAGAATATGCTCAGCATCATGGGCATAAAGCGCGCATAGTGCTTCTCTCCAATGCTCGGCTTTACAATTTCGTCCCGCACAAACACCACCAATGGCTCTACAAACGATTGCAAACCCTTAGGTGCTTTGCCTTCCCGCTTTTTGTAGCCCTTGGCCGCTGTGCTGAATATCAAAAACAATATCAAAAAACTCAACAGTATCCCAAATACGTTCTTGGTCACCGAAAAGTTGTAGAACACTCCGCCGCTGCCTAAACTCAGCAAGCGAGCCTCGGTCATGGCTTCCACCGGATGACCGCGATCATCCATCACCGGGTGACCCTCCGAATCCAATTGAGCAATGCTTAGCTTGCCGTGGTGGTACACATACTTTCCATGCACCAAACCATGCGCATCGGCATGATGCAAGGCATTGGAAGAAAAAACATCCCATCCTTCGCCCGGAACATACAGAATCACAGGAAGCGGTATGGCCAATTTCCCAATATGCAATCCGAAATCGTCCGAAATGTGATGCAAAATCTCGTTGGTTCCAAACTCTTCCACCACCTCATGGGTGGCTTCGTGCATGGCTTCGTGGCCCGGGTCACCGGCAGCATAAACAGATGCGTTCAGCAGCAAAGCGACCAACCCAAAAAGCCCAGAAATGATTGCCTTTTTCACAGCGTGTTCCGGTTTTTCCGGGGGCAAAAGTAGGAATAAAAGCCTCAGAATGAAACCCGCTTTCTTCTTTTTTTATCCCAAAAGAAAAATAGTCTCCAAATCCCTGTTTTTGGCCGCCGATAGGATTTTACCAAGTGATGACCGCCTGACCATTGCCATGGCGCTGCCCTTGCTGCATGCTGCTGTTGCTAAAAATCTTGCCCGAAGCATGGTTTTGAGGAACGCAACCTGCATAACCGCTAATGTAAGAGGACCCACCCCCGGCACCGGAATGGTTTCCACCCCCGCCGCCGTAATATCCGCCGCCGCCACCGGCAGCACAGCATGGACCTCCGCCCGAGGGATCACCTACGCCATGGCCTCCTTGTCCCAAAATGCCCGCAGCACCGTTGTATTGACCTCCCACACCTCCCGACGTTTGGCTACCGCCCGTTCCTCCGGCCGTAATGCCGTTGTTGGAGCCCCCGTTTCCTGCGGTTAAATTGCCCCCCGGGCCTCCCCGGCGGTTGTTGTCGTAATTGATATGGCCCCCGCCGCCGCCGCCGGCCACCATAATGCGATCGCTTAAATTCTGACCACCATAGCGCAAATCACTTGCCCCACCGCCTCCGGCCGCACCACTGGGCGTAGGATAACCATGGGCATTGCCATATCCGCCCCCATTAAATGCCGCACTGGTCGGTCCTCCATTGGAATAGCTTACCCCCCCTTGTTGCCCTACATACACATAATACGTTTCACCGGGATTTACCACCAAATCACCCTTAACATAGCCCCCACGCCCCGACTGGCCCGAACCACCCGTACTGCTGCCTCCGCCTGAGGCACCCCAAAGTTCTACGGTAATGGAAGTAACGCAGGCCGGCACCACCCAAGATTGCGCCGAACCCGTATAATTAAAGGTTACGCTGCCGCTCACCACCCCGCAAGAACTTACGGTTACCGATTGCGTATCGCTCGCCGTACATCCATTGGCATCCGTTACCTGCAATACCACCGCATAGCTTCCCGCCTGCGACCAGGTGACCGTAGGGCTTTGACTTACCGAACTTGCAGGCGTGCCGCCGGCAAATTGCCAGGCATAGGTCAAACCGGCCGAAGCAGCCGAAAACTGCACCCCTTGCCCGGTTCCCGGTTGAGCGGGAGCAAAACTAAACTGCGCAGAGGGCGGCTGCGGACACTGACACGATAAGGTCTGCCAGCCATTGCCATGCCTAATTTCCAAACAATTGCTTGTGGTATTGTACAACACCAAGCCTTGGGCCGGATTGGCAATGGCATTGCGCTGCACAGCCGTCATCCGCGGCGGCAAAAATCCACGATCCGTATAATCGACTTCCAAACCCGCACTAGAGTCGGGCTGCCCGGGCGTATCGGCAATGCGCACCCCTTGTGCACTGAGCAGTCCGGACAAAACAAAAGCCACAAAAATCAAAGGGAATCGAAGTTTCATTAGATTGGTTTTGAGTGGACTAAGGTACGGAGCATCACTAAAAAAAATTAGGAATAGACCCAAAAGGTGATAAAAAGGTAATTTGATGTTGGCCGCCGGCCGGGCCCTCCCTGCTGCTCCTCGCTTCGGGGCCAAGGCCCAGGGGCCGCGCAGTGGTTCCGCAAAGCTCCACCCCGCCCGGCCACCTGGGCCTAAGCCCCGCCGCTGTGGGGCATCCGTGCCGGTCCCTGGCGGAGATCGCGATCCTATAGCGTTTTAGGTATGCCAATGAATGTAAGCGTGGAAACCGTTAAAACGGTTGACCCGGACACGGCATTTCATATCGCCCACGGTTTAAACCGTGGGCTATGGGGCGTTTGCCGCGCTCATGGAATGGATTTATCCATTTCCTTTTGCACAAACGCGGTGGAAACCGTTAAAACGGTTGGCCCGGACACGGCATTTCATATAGCCCACGGTTTAAACCGTGGGCTATGGGTGTTTCGCAGCAAAATGCACCTGGGTTTCTCCGCTTTGACGCCATTCTGCTACCAGAGCGAGCATAGCTTCTCTTTTTTGATTGCTTATGGATATAATTTTATGGTTTGCCCAAAGTTGAGGGGAGTTTTTTAGTTGGAGAATATGGGGTTGGCCGAATGCTTACGAAATTTGGAGGGTCTTCTAGGGAACAGCAAAATCGTACCACCCCGATTATCTACAACAGTAGAAATTTGGAGGGTCTTCTAGGGACCCTTGTAAAACTTTTCTTCAAACTCAATCTACAACAGTAGAAATTTGGAGGGTCTTCTAGGGTAATTGAGGCTAACACAACTATACCTACATCTACAACAGTAGAAATTTGGAGGGTCTTCTAGGGCATAAACAAACCACCGTTAAGGATACATCTACAACAGTAGAAATTTGGAGGGTCTTCTAGGGTTTTTGAAATACAAATTTTTTGGTAAATCTACAACAGTAGAAATTTGGAGGGTCTTCTAGGGAACAAATTGCTGACTTCTGGATGGTCAAATCTACAACAGTAGAAATTTGGAGGGTCTTCTAGGGCTTGAATTTCACCACCGTATCTTCCTCCATCTACAACAGTAGAAATTTGGAGGGTCTTCTAGGGGGGCGAAAAATTTCCTACCCTGAAAAAATCTACAACAGTAGAAATTTGGAGGGTCTTCTAGGGAATTGATACGAAAAGGCCCGAAAGTAGCATCTACAACAGTAGAAATTTGGAGGGTCTTCTAGGGCAATTCCCCAAGCTAACCGACAGCCACATCTACAACAGTAGAAATTTGGAGGGTCTTCTAGGGTTAACTTCACCGGTGGAAGGTGGCCCCATCTACAACAGTAGAAATTTGGAGGGTCTTCTAGGGCAGGATTTGGCGGATTTGGCCGTAATTATCTACAACAGTAGAAATTTGGAGGGTCTTCTAGGGACCGTTTTTCTATGGGCATGGCCCAGATCTACAACAGTAGAAATTTGGAGGGTCTTCTAGGGCTTAGGTTTCGATTGTTGACCATTCCAATCTACAACAGTAGAAATTTGGAGGGTCTTCTAGGGGTATAAGGCTTTTGGATATGCTGACCTTATCTACAACAGTAGAAATTTGGAGGGTCTTCTAGGGCAGGTGATGTTAGCAGCCGTTTATTATTAATCTACAACAGTAGAAATTTGGAGGGTCTTCTAGGGGATTAAAGGCTCCGGTTAGCAATGCATCTACAACAGTAGAAATTTGGAGGGTCTTCTAGGGAAAAAGCATGGTCTTGAAAGTTAGCAGATCTACAACAGTAGAAATTTGGAGGGTCTTCTAGGGCCATTGACATTACCGATGAATTTTTACATCTACAACAGTAGAAATTTGGAGGGTCTTCTAGGGGTCTCCCTTGAACCGCAACGGAGTGGTTATCTACAACAGTAGAAATTTGGAGGGTCTTCTAGGGACACCAATGCAGCAAAAATTTTGCTCATCTACAACAGTAGAAATTTGGAGGGTCTTCTAGGGGCCGCGCCAATCGCTTTGATATACTTCATCTACAACAGTAGAAATTTGGAGGGTCTTCTAGGGAACTTAAAGCCGCGCTCGAGAAGCTCATCTACAACAGTAGAAATTTGGAGGGTCTTCTAGGGTGTATTATAATAGGAACCAATGGAACCGATCTACAACAGTAGAAATTTGGAGGGTCTTCTAGGGCAACGGCGATTCAAGAGTAGGTTGGATATCTACAACAGTAGAAATTTGGAGGGTCTTCTAGGGCACGAGGCGGACGACTTGACTACCTCATCTACAACAGTAGAAATTTGGAGGGTCTTCTAGGGAACAATCGAAAACAAAGAAACAATGAATCTACAACAGTAGAAATTTGGAGGGTCTTCTAGGGGTTGACCGTTGCCGCCACCACGACACCATCTACAACAGTAGAAATTTGGAGGGTCTTCTAGGGAATCCCGTAAAAATCCCGTATGGCACAATCTACAACAGTAGAAATTTGGAGGGTCTTCTAGGGTTCTAGCAGCAGGTTAGAACCATCTTCATCTACAACAGTAGAAATTTGGAGGGTCTTCTAGGGCTTATGGCTATCCACGGGCTTTTCATATATCTACAACAGTAGAAATTTGGAGGGTCTTCTAGGGTGCACCCGACTTGCTTTGCCCGGCGTTATCTACAACAGTAGAAATTTGGAGGGTCTTCTAGGGGGGCGGTTGTTCAGCTTGCGGAAGCCATCTACAACAGTAGAAATTTGGAGGGTCTTCTAGGGCGTGAGGAATTTATGGCAACCATTCAATCTACAACAGTAGAAATTTGGAGGGTCTTCTAGGGGGAAATTCAAGCCATTCTTATCAACTTGATCTACAACAGTAGAAATTTGGAGGGTCTTCTAGGGGTGGAATTGAACGTGCCCCGACCATCATCTACAACAGTAGAAATTTGGAGGGTCTTCTAGGGAAAGCGAAGCGAGAAGCAGAAGCCAAAATCTACAACAGTAGAAATTTGGAGGGTCTTCTAGGGCTTGAACTGGTAATAACTGTGGCCGTCATCTACAACAGTAGAAATTTGGAGGGTCTTCTAGGGCGAAGCGGAGCAGCGCATTGAGCAGTAATCTACAACAGTAGAAATTTGGAGGGTCTTCTAGGGCTAAGGTACGCCATTTGCCTTTTCGGTATCTACAACAGTAGAAATTTGGAGGGTCTTCTAGGGATTGGAATCGGGCTAGGCTATTCGACTATCTACAACAGTAGAAATTTGGAGGGTCTTCTAGGGTATGTCGTTTGCTTGTGCTTGTGTGAGATCTACAACAGTAGAAATTTGGAGGGTCTTCTAGGGCGATGTACAAATAACAAACAGCCCCGAAATCTACAACAGTAGAAATTTGGAGGGTCTTCTAGGGAAGAAGATGGAGAAAAATGGTTTGAAATCTACAACAGTAGAAATTTGGAGGGTCTTCTAGGGTTCTAGCAGCAGGTTGAAACCATCTTCATCTACAACAGTAGAAATTTGGAGGGTCTTCTAGGGTGGAAACATAGACCGACAAGATTCCGATCTACAACAGTAGAAATTTGGAGGGTCTTCTAGGGTTATCTGGTCAATGTCTTATGCCAAAATCTACAACAGTAGAAATTTGGAGGGTCTTCTAGGGATGTATATGCCACAAAATCAACTGAATCTACAACAGTAGAAATTTGGAGGGTCTTCTAGGGGAAGTGAAAATAAACCTAATCATAAAAATCTACAACAGTAGAAATTTGGAGGGTCTTCTAGGGCCATTGAGAGAAGCTGCCATGAATTCAAATCTACAACAGTAGAAATTTGGAGGGTCTTCTAGGGTTATGGTCATGAAGGAGGAGGTCCAAATCTACAACAGTAGAAATTTGGAGGGTCTTCTAGGGAGCTAACCCTTGAAAACCCCAATTGAATTGAATTTTGGCATATAAAAGCCCTGCTTTTTGGCTTATTAGCATAATTCACCCTTAGATAACGCTCCATTTTTAATATTAAGACCGAGGTTTGCATCAAACAATAATTAAATCAGAATCATCGTCTGCTGCAAAACCGTATTTTATGATTTTACACTGTTGACTCATTCGAAACAAGTACACGCTGTCGCTTTGGCTAAAACTCTTGGCAAATTTGCCCTCTATGCCGGTTGCAATGTTTTCCAAAACGCGCGGACTGTTCCTTATTTCAAAGACCGAATATTGCAACCTATGCCCAAATTTACTTAAAAATTTGGCAAACCTAGTGCGCAATTTATCATCACTTATGTCGTACGAAACCAATAAAGTAGGTCTAATTTCCTTCTGACTTTTTATCATTATTCCTCTGGTATTATAGCAAAGTTGGGATACGAGCCAACCTCTGCTTCACGCATGAAGTTGCGGTAATAGCTTTGTACATATATGAACATCCGCTCCTTTTCTTCCAATAAGGCTTCCAAAAGCCATTTAGTATATATCTTGTTCTGTTCCCAAGTCAATTGATAGCGCCCTTGGTCCTTCCGAAAATGGTCTGCCTTTAATTGCCCCAAATTCCAAGCCTTTCTCAACTTTCTATCTATAACACTCCTAAAGGGCTCCACCAAATCGCAAACCAAGCTTTTTCTTTGGTAAAACTCCTGATGGTATACCCCTTTATACACATCGAAACCAAAGGAGTCTAATATACCTTCCATCATGCAAAACAAGTAGGTATAACCGATATCTAAAGTTGCATTTAGAGGGTCTACTTTAGTCCTTGGCTTTCTTCCCAACCAATCCATTCCCTCAAACCACCGCTTAAAGAACATGCGCGATGCAGAACCTTCATAACCAAGAATGGAATGAAGTGCTTTACTTTCCCAAACTCCCTGCTTGTACTCCTCCAAGGCGTGTATGGCTTGCTTTTGATCATCACTCTTTTTCCGAAGGCTTTTTAATAATGCATTTTGATTCTCTATTTTATTTGAAATCAGTTTTTGCGCTACATCTAAAGCCTCATAAGCATACTGCCTTTTTCTTAGCAATACATTGCCTTCCGTTGGATTTCTAAAACTGCCATACAACCTATGCCCATAGCTAAAAAGCATGATGGGAAAACCAAATTTGCGGCTCCTCTCCAAAATGCCGGATGTAAGACTGGTTTGCCCAACAATCCATAATGCGAATAGTCGGTGGCAGCTGCGCTGCACCAAAACTTTACCTTCCGAATCTGAAATTAGAAGGTTGTCGTTTTTAAAGGAAACCTTTTGGCCTTCTCTCGCGTAGCAAACGACCAACTGGCGTTCTTTAAAATCAGGCAAACTCAACATAGGCGTTCTGGTCGCATAATTCGGAATAAATACATCTTTTACACTTTTCGGGATTTGCCTTGAATGGTGCTTCCAGGCTAAAACTCTTTAGATGCTCCAAAGTGCTCAAAAAACCATTCCAACGCTCCGGGGCATCATGAGGTAAAGGAACTTTATGCACGGTGTTTTGATCCATGGCATAAAGCTCCAACCGTCGCACCTTAAAACCCATTTCTTCCAGACAAACCATTTGCCCGTACAACTGGTATATGTACCCATCGTATATGCGTACAATATTTTTCTTCCGTTCTCTCAGCAAACCTTTTGCCTTAGAAAAGGTATCAATCTTACCACAAAGTTTGTAACGCTCCGAATACACTTCAACCCCTTGCAAAACATCCGACCTAGTGCTATACCCGCCGGAATCGATGGCTTCATGCGCATAACTACCTGCCCATTGAGGTTTCTGTTTGTATAGGTTTGGATTGTACTTCCCATACAAATGATGGAAATAAATGGACCTTGGGCAAAAAACAAAGTCATTAAGGTAGGCTATGGAAACATAAGACTCCATTATCCTTGGTTTGACCTTTGCTGCATAAAGCAAAGCCAAGCGCTTTTGTCGAGCTTTGGAATCTCAAGCTTTCCATTGGGCTTTTCTTTTAATTGACCTAAAGTCATTAAGCCCTTCATGGCAATATGGTAGGCTCCATTGGCGTCTGCATCTAAAGGCAAGCCTTGCTTGGCCTTTCTAGTGTCAAAGGGTTCCATGCCCGGGTTTGCTACCGCACTAAGAATAAAATCTTCTTCCTCTGCACCTGATTTCCCGTTATTGTAACGCAATTGAGTTAGTGTTCTAAGAAAGAAGAACAATGTTTTGAAAAAGGACGCATCTTTTACCGCTTGGATATCCTCCAAGAGTTTTGAATTTCCGTTGTAGCTGATATTTTGCCTTGCCAATAAATCTTCAAATTGCTCTTTCAAGCGAATAGGGCTATACGCTCCTTTTCCATTGGTGCCCTCTGCTTTACTATTCCAATGCCAGCGCTCTTGATTGTCCATACGTAATACCCACTGGTGTTTACAACCCGCAGGATTTGACAAAAAGTCTCTTTGGTCTAAGACCCACTCAAATAAGTCTAGCTCGGCATGGTAGCTAATGCGTTTGAAATTTCCTATCCACTTTTGGGCAGCCTCCAAGTTGGTGTACTTCCACGGGACTTGGTTGATAAAGCCGGTGAGTGGATCTATTTTACTGGTGTAAGCGGCAGGTAAATAGAATAATATGCCTGACTGTTTCCCAAGTTTGGTAAAAGAGGTGAATTGATCTGTTAGCTGAAGGGCTTTTAACAAACCTCCCGGTTCCTGTGGGGCAACCTCTTTGAAGACCAAATGATTCAACTTTTCAATGAGCTTACGTTCAAACTTTTGATATACTTGCCTTTCAACTTTGAACCGTCCTCGTTTGAATCCAAAATTCAAGTCTTCTAAAATCACCACCGCATTGTACTTAACCACCAATTGTGCTATTTCATGCACAATAATAGACATATAGCCCTCTTTGAGTTCTTTAATGGACTCGACGGCATCCCAATCTTTACGAGCGCTGTCCCTATTCCTTTCCTTTTCTAACAGCTTTCCTTGATAGTCGTGTGTATAAGGCTTTCCGTCTTTAACAAAACCATTGCCTATTTTATTAAGACTTCTTTGCTCTATTATTTCTCCTTTGGCATTTACTACGCTTAAGTACAACAAATGTCTTTCACCTCGATCCAAACCGATATAATGCAGCTCTTCCTTGTGCTTCTGAATGTACCTTAAAACCTGAGGCCCGACCGCTTGGTTTTTACGAGCATGGTTTAAGGTGATTGGGACATGAAACTGGAACTTATCAAAGGCAAAGCGTCTGTCCTTTACAATGGGATAATCAAATTTCCCTTTCAACTCTTCTCTGTGATGTCCTGTATCTAGCTGTTCTTGGGTGTACTCCAAGGATTTCTTCCGAAAAAAGACTTCCGCTTCTCCATTAAGCTTGTAAATAGGAGCCTTTAAGTTTTGAGGGTCAAATATTGCTTTCCAGTACATGGTATGCAAATTGGGTTTCCCCTTTGAATACTTAGAAAAATCCTTGTTGTAAATCTGGAAAAGATATAGCTTTCCACTCTCTACCAAATCATTGATGTAGCGTTTTGGGATGTCAACAAAATCAAGACAATACCCCTGCTCGGTTACTTCTTGGTAAAAGTCACTAACGTCTTTGTAGGCACTGGTTGGCTTAAATTTAAAATCAAAAACGTGCCAATCCGGGTGCTTTTGCGCCCCTTCTTTAAAATATTCAACGACCTGCTCAAAACCATTTCTTTGGAAATTTTCCTTGGTATGCTTTTTATGCGCATATGCATCCAGTACATCAAGCTTGGGTTTAATTAGCCCTTTTTCTTTTGAATACTCAGAGACTATTTGTTCAGGATCCTTTGTTTTTTCCTTAGCAATTCTTCTAAAGTACGGCGCAGTAAAACATTTTGGAAGCATTTTGCTTGGATCGGGTAGTAGATTATACACCACCTTTTGCATAACGGGTTCCTCTTCTTTCGCCATAGGAGGCTTTACAAAGCTTTTATTATGCTTTCTATCCATAATTCCGAGAAAAAAATTGTTTCCTTCTCGGAAAAGCACACAAAGATTGTCCGTCTCTTTGGATTGAGACCAACCATCCAAAAGCGTTCCCTTATTAAAATTAAGCTTGAATTTTTCGTAGGAATAAGGCTTTTTGGTCATGTAGTTTCTTACTTTATTGTAAAGAGGAACTAAATCGTCCATTTCATGGTATAGGCTTAAAAAGTCGCCATAAAATGTTGGGGAGGCCTCGCATTGCTCAAGGTCAACAACCAAAGGTTTAATAAAATGCAGCAAATCCAAACAGGCATCGAAATAGGCTTTAATGGCGTCTTTGGTCTCTTTGGTTTTTAATTTCGGGTTTTCATGGTTTTGCAATTCTCTTAAAATATTTTCGGCATGCCCCCAAGCGGCTTTGGCAGTATCCACTTTGGTTTTTTCGGCCTCTTTGGTTAAACCATAATTAAAGTATTGCACCAAGGGCTTTTCCAGCCAAACATTCCATTTGGAAGCATTTTCTTTACCTTCCGCACCCATGTAGTGTCTCAGAGCAAGTTCGATTTCTTGAAAAGAAAAATAAGGTTGTTTTAACCACTTTTCTTTTGCCGTTAAGGCTTTTCCCTTGAGGGCATTCTCTTTAACATCATGCACATGGTTCCAATAACTGCTTAAGGCCTCCCCTAACACAGCCCAATGGCCAAGGGTAGCTTGAGAAACCGCACTTAAGGCATTGGCTTTATTGTTAACAAATAATTGATCTTGTTCCTCGTCTTTTAATTTGGTTAAGTGGGCCACCAATTGAGGGACAAATCCTTCAGGATTAAACCATTGGTCGCCTAATTTTAGTAAATCTTCTACTACAGTATTTTCGTCTCCATCTTCATAAGGCTCTGGTCTAAAACTACTGCTTTCCCTATCGCTCAAAATTTGCTTGTGGAGTGGGAACAAGGTAGGCAGCTCCCTGCTTTTAAGCTTATGCTTTTGCCTATATAGGTTTATCAACATATTAAGCCCTGGTATTCCTTCTTCTTCTTCGCCCTTAACCCCTCCAAGAATGGTATTGTATTGATGTATGCCACTTCCATTTAAGCAAAGGTTAAACCCTTCTTCGGAAAAGAACTCCTCTACTCTTAAACCATCCAATTCCTTGCCCAAACGCTCTTGTATTTGAGGAAAAAATTGCTCAAAGACCTCCCTATGCTTTTCCACCAACAACAAATTCTGCATATATCTGGGTAGGTTTTCGTCAATCAACCTAAAGGCAATTGCCGTGCTTTTATCCTCAGCTACGTACAAATTTTTCCGGTTCTCATGAAAACCTTTAAAATAAGTTGTAAAATTCCCGAACTCTTCAAGCAACATGGTTGCCTCTTCATGCATACCTTGCTCTCTTAGGAAATCAGGCAAGTCTGCTTTGATGAGTTCTTTATCAAACAAGCGTTTGTAAAATGTCTTATTTGGCTCATCTTTGAAAAAGCTACTGATTTTTTTTCGCAAGTCACTTTTAAGCTTTTTGAAAGCCTCCTCATCTTTCTCATTCCTCTGTTTATTTTCAAAAAATACCCGGTATTCACTTAACCCTTCCAATTTGGGCTCCCGCAACACCTTTTCAATAAAAGCTTTATGGTACAAATCAATCCACTCCTTTACTTGCTTGTAGCGATTGGCCTTTAACTCATCGGCCTCAAGTAAGCCGTTCTTCTCAATATGCTCCAATGTCCTGCCTTGCGGAATCAATTCAAATCGCAGGGTCTTTTGTAGCTGGAACTGATGCGTTAAATTCTGAAAAATGAATTTGGATGTATTCATAATATATGTGTTATTAGAAATTCAAAAATAAATATGGATTTTGACAGAGGATGTCAGTAGGGGACCTTTTCATGCTTTTTTACTAAATAGGCTTTAAAATCTTCGTCTCCAACAACAAAAACGTCTCCAGGCAATCCAAGAACAAACCTTCCTACTGCTCTATAGTCATAAACCTCTGCTTCATAAACGTAGGGCATTTCCTTTTCTTGGTTTGTTTTTCGTATTCTTTCGCCAGCTTTTGGAAAATCGTCCCTCAATAAATTTGCGGCCAGTTGATTCATAAAAAGGGTAATTCGCCTCACCTCTTTGCCCTTCATTCCAAAGTCATCGGTTTGATTCTTATTACTCCTATTGCTCACTACTCTTTTAGGCAATATTTCAACCCAGCCAATTCGAGAAACCTTATAATCCCTCCAGCTCTTCTTCTGTAAATCCCAAGCTTCCAACACTTCACCCTGGTTTACCAAAGCGTGCGGTTCGACTTTTCGAGTTTGTGGCTTGGCTGTCTTATTAGATTGGTAGTCATGGAGAGTAATACAATGGCCTGTATCTAAAGCATCCACAATGTTTTGGATGTTTTGAGAAAACTTTACTGCTTCTTTATTAATCGCCTCGTTAGGGTCAATATAGTCGTCTAATTTTTTTAAAATATTGACAAGAAGCCCATGCTTGGGTTGCACGGCCAACAGTCCACGCCTAATTGCTATAAGTTCTTCAATAGTAAACCGCTCAACCAACAAGTGCTGATTCAAGTAAAGACTCTCTTTAGACCTATGCTGAACATCAAAGCCATTGACTCGCAATTCATCTAAATCTCTGTAAAATGTTCGCTCACTGATGGCTTTCCTGTTTAACCAAGCAACTTTATCTAAACCTGAAGGCTTGGATAATTCCAACAAAAATTCAAGTATTCGCTGCTTAGAATTGGAAGGGTTGGATTTATTCATAGGTACAATTTAACCATAAGATGGATTTTTTTAAAAAATCTTGACGGAAAAGAGTGCAATTTCCATTCCCCCACTTAACCGCCTGCCAAGTCTAACATTCAACTCCCTCCTTCATGTTTCTGTTAATTTAAAGTGCGCCAAAAAACCAACCCATAGCAGCAATTTCATCCATTTTTTTATATTTGCCTTTCGTTTCGATTAAATGAGCCGGGGTTTAGGCCTGGGTAGCGAAGCGACGGCCCGTAGGAAGCGGGCCTTTTTTTTGTCCGGGGATGCCGGGGTTGAAACCGGGGGCCTTGTTGAAACCACCGCCCACAGTTAAAACCGTGGGCTATGGGAAAACATCCACACGGAGCTTAATGCGCCCCGGCGCAGGCCAATTAGCCTGGCAAAGTGGGCTGCTCAGCCGCCGCGGAGGCAAGAGCGACCAGCGGAAGCTCCTTGCCTGCGCTTGGCGGCGTAGCTAGCCCACAAGGCAGCTAATGGCCGGAGACGGATGAGGCGCCCAAAACCAAAGATGGTCAGCGGTGGGTTACTACCCCAATGCTGTCTTCATGTTGCAGTAGTTCTACAAATTCTTCTTGCAGGTTTTGGATACGCTAATTCATTTTCTCAATTACTTCAGCTTTCAACCATTCAAAGGCGTCTTGCTGATTGTATTCAATTTCGGGCCTTAACAGGGCTTCCATGTCACCCCTAAAGTCCTTGTCCTTTTCTTTGGCTTCTATGTTTTGAAGAAACTCATTTTTTGATGGCGGTTTCTTTTCTGTGGCAAATTCTATGTACTTGTAAAAGCATTGGAGTATCTCATCCACATTAATCTCCATGTTGAGCCTTGCATAGTTGAGATCAAACAAATCTCGACCTTTGCTGCGCTGATACAATGCCCGTAGTTTGGTGCCAAGCAATTCATTAATGCTGTAGGTTCTTATTTTACATGCTCCTTGGAACCAATCGCTCTCCACTTTATAGGGGAAGTCTGTCCAATCCAACACCTTGAAATGCTCCCGGCAATTGATTTCCAGCTTTAGGCGCATGCGTATTTCTTCATATTCAGAAGTGAAGCGATACAGGGCCTTAATGCCGTGCCCTCGGTTTTCTGTTCTCCTGTCTTCTTCAAAAAAGGTAATCACCTCACCTATGCGTTGCATTATAGGTTTTATAGGTCCGGGTTTTATCTGTACTAAATCAATATCTTCTGAATACCGCGGGGCGGGGTTTAGGTATAGTTTATGTAACGCTGTACCTCCTCTAAATGCCAAATGCTCACGTAAGAAGGGGTCAGAGAAAATTTCAACTAAAGCCCGGCTAATGATCAGGTCTTGCTCCACCTGCGCAAATTCTTTCCAGGGTGCGCGTTCTTGCCATTTTGCTATTTCGGGTTTGGCAATCGTAGGTCGGATTCAAGCATTAGGTTAACATCTACTTTCCAGCGATTATCTACGCTACCGGGCTTCTCGTTCATTTTCGGACTCAACAGTATTGGATAGAAAGGCTGTTGCTGGAGTTTCTGAAAAATCATGTCAGAAAAACTGTTTGAGCCGAGTAGTTCCTCTAGTAAGAATCCTGTTCTCTGTAAGGAACTTTTAGTATCGTACCAATCAAGTAAGGCCTGAACATCCTGCTCAATTAATGCTTCTGTGAGTTCTTCTAAAGAAGCTAACATACGGTTCAAGCCTCCAAGTTTTGAGTGATGGTGTATCAAGTCAATGAAGGTGAGGGTGGGAGAAGCTACATTATAGAATCCGGCATCCGACTTCTTCTTTTCAATATTGTTTTTGGGCCAGTTGCCAGTGGTATGAAATTGAATATCAAAATTCTTTTTTTTTATGGCATTTAACTTAGGGGTTTCAATGATGAGGTAGTCTCGCTGAGTTTGCTGGTGACTTGCACCGTGAATTTTGGCAGCTGAATACAGTCCAATGTAGTATTTCCGCTTGAGGTAACTAAACAGCTTTTCGGAATAGAGTTGTAGCGGAAGTTTTTGTAAGTGGGAATATCTGGGAGGAATGATAAGGTAAAACCCTTTTCTGAGGTTTACAATTTCCTTTTTTTCAATCAATCGGTTTAGTTCTCTCCTTACGGCATTAGAATCTTTAGAAGACTTTGCCGTCACTTCTTCAAGAGAGAAGGAATACTCTTCGTATGAGAGTAGTTGCCTTGTATATTCTGAAACTGTCAACCTTAGAATTTTTTCGAGCAAGATATGGTTTTTCGGTGCAAATCTCGTATAATTTCTAAAACAACATAAGAGAAAGGAAGAAATAGGGTCTTTTGCTTGCGAAGCGTCAGCCTTGAGTGTTTGGGTAAGCAAATGTGCCTATTTGAGCGGTGGGTTTTTAGCATGTGCCCTAACTTACTTATTGCCTTACCAAATGGCACTTCACCCCACAAACGCTTGTATGGAAAAGTGACCTTTATGCCCATTATTCATAACACTAAAATAGCCAAATTCGCTACAAATCATTGAATGGACTCCGAATTTGTCCCAACGCAGGTCTGCTGACCTGGGTGTAGCTTACAGTGGTACGTGAACTCTTGGGCCCAAACAATTGCTGAATGTACCGTAAATCAGTGCCCGCCTCAAACAAATGCGTAGCATAGCCGTGCATCAGCAAATGAAGCGTAGCATTCTCGTTGACTGCTGTTTAGCCTACCGTTGAAACCATAGCCCACGGTTTCAACCGTGGGCCATCATTCAAAAAACAGCCAAACGGAGCTTAACGCGCCCCGGCGTAGGCCAATTAGCCTGCCGATGTGGGCTGCTCAGCCGCTGCCCGACTAAGAGCGACCACAGGAAGCTCCTTGGGTGGGCATTGCGGCGTAGCTAGCCCACAAGGCAGCTTATGGCCGGAGACGGATAAGGCGCCCAAAAACTAAGGGATCAGCGCGGGGTATCCCACGATTGAAATCTTGGCTTAGGTCGCGATTGAAACACAGCATTCGACAGGCTCATCGGATCACTCATCCATGTTCGCCTTTTGAAGGTTTGAAACTAAGATTTCCGTCATCCCTTCCATCTTCGAGAAGGCAAACCATTTTTTACCCAAGTCTTTGAGTGATGCGCCAATATGGTAGCAGTCGTTTTCATCCAAAATCAAAAATCGGTCGTGGGCAGCTTTGAACTCCACTACGTTGATTTCCGGGTATTGGCTGTTGTGTTTTTTCAGGTCGAGCGCTAACTGCTTGTTGATGCTTTTGGTGTAGATGGTGGCGGTAACGTTCTTGGCTCTTTTAGAAAGCAGGGTGAGTACCGTTTCATCTACATAATTGTCTATCAGATAGATGTTCTTTTCAGCTCTCTTGATAAGATCTGCAACAAATACGTAAGCGTCAAAAACCTGTCCATCAAAAAATACACCTTGCTTTGGAGTTAGGTTGGCGTTGATTTGAAGTTCCAGATGATCCATTCGGCCAACTAAGCCATTCATATTTTTTTCGAGCTGCCCTATGCGTTCATTCACTGCATAGCCTTTTAATAAATAGGATTTAAGCACCTCATTGGCCCAGATCCTGAATTGAGTACCTCGAATAGAATTAACTCGATAACCCACAGAGATAATCACATCCAAACTATAGTGCGCAAGCTCACGGCTTACCTTACGGTTGCCCTCGGTTCGAACTGTTCGGAAATTCCGAACAGTTGCCGTTTCCTTCAATTCCCCAGATTCAAAAATGTGCTTGATATGCTCGCTGATGTTTGCTTTACTGCTGTCAAACAATTCCACGATTTGTTGCTGTGTAAGCCAAATGGTTTCTTCTTCTAAGCGAACTTCTAAACGAGTACTTAGCTCATCGGACTGATAAACCACAATTTCATTCAACTCAGGCATCATCTAGCTTGATTTTAGAAAGGTTAGCGGCAATGCGTTCGTTGAGTTCGGCTTCTTCTTTTAGTTTGGCTTCAAATTCGCTTTTGTAAATTTCACTTTTTCGGGTGCGTCAAATTTTTTATATCCTCCTCCAACTCTTTCAGGCTGGCTTCTTTTTCAATGGCTTTTTGCTGTTGTTTGAATTTCTCATATTCTTCACCTGATTTCTCTAATGCCATTTTATGCGAAATTTTTCCTGCGTGGGTCAACAACTCTCTTCCGTTTAATTGCAAAATGGTGTCCAACCGCTCCACCCAATCTTTCATGTACATTGGTGTTTGCTGCTGTGCCATTGCCTCAGCAAATGCCAAATATTGCTCCACCAACAAGCCCACAAGCTTCATTTCATCTTCATTCAAGTAATTTTTGGCAATGCTTACCTCCGCCTTTTTAATAGAAGCCACTTGTTTCTTATCGTAAGAAAGCATTCCCATCAAAGGCAAGCGGGCATCTACACGTCTGTATACCAATTCTGCCGCGGTTTGCTCGCTGATTGCCCAAAGCAGTTTATTTTGTACGACTTTGAAAAACTCCATGGTTTTTTCGTCTTTCGGGTCATAATCGATACTGGTGGCGTAGATGTCTTTGATTTTTTGGTAGAAGAATTTCTCAGAAAGGCGTATCTCACGAATCCGCTCTTGCAGTTCGTTGAAATAGTTCATTGAGCCGCCCGACTTAAAACGGTCGTCATTGAGCGTAAAGCCTTTGATGATGTATTCCTTTAAGCGCTGTGTTGCCCAAATACGGAACTGTGTGCCTTGCACCGACTTTACCCGATACCCAACCGAAATGATAACATCTAAATTGTAGTGGTTGGTGGCATATTTTTTACCGTCTGCTGCAGTTGTCCGGAAATTCCGGACAACTGAATTTTCATCCAATTCGCCTTCACTGAATATATTGCTGATATGCTCGCTGATGGTGCGTTTGTCCTTGCCAAACAGCGTAGCCATCTGTGCCTGGGTCAACCATACCGTTTCCTCCTGCAAGCGAACATCTATTTTGATATTGCCTTCTTGGTTTTGGTATATTAGGATGTCGCTGGTCATATTTATTCTAATTTGCAATTACTCTAACCAAAATACAACACGATTTTCTTCAAAATGTCCGCTTAATACAACCGCTGGTCCATGGCATATAATAATTTTTGAAGTCGGCTTCAGATGGAACTTAATATGCGCTATTTGCAACCGGAACTTACCCTTATTTTTAATTTACCCGAAGTCAATTTCCTTTGATTTTGCTGATTTGTGGTCTTATTTGGCTTGATGAAAAATACGTTTTTTTCATTTATCCAATTAAGCTAAAGGAGTTGGTGTTAGGTATGCTTCAAAATTTATGGATTGGGGCTTTGTTGTTGGGAGGGCCGGAACACTACACGATTGGTATCTATTCCATAAAGCAAAGATAGGCGAATGAATTAGCGAAACTTGCAATTTTTGCAAGTTTCGCTAATTTCAAGATGTTGCTTGGTCGAAATCTCCCTCCATGGAAACCGTGGGCCTCGGTTGAAACCCTGGGTTTCCATAATCCCCCACGATTGAAACCGTGGGTTGAGTTCGGAGCGCCCGGAAAACTACCCAAGGTTTAGCCAATACCATAGAATAGCCCCCCGCCCCCAACGGAGGGCCAGACCCTGACCCGAGCTAGCCGCCCTTGGGCGAGGATTCCGGAATTAGGAGGAACCCAAAGCCCTAGGGCGGCTTGCTTGGGGCAGTGGGCTGACCGAAGTCAAGGGGCGGATAGCTTACAAACACCATCTATGGAACCGGGGCCCAATTCCTCCCTCATCCTCGAATGGAGGCAAATAGTGGCTTATGCTGTGGGTTTTGCTCCAACCAGCGGTCTATGGTTATCCGATGCCGATGGGTGCCGTAAAAGTCTTTGAGGGTGGCCGCAACAGGTCCGGCAAGTCGGCGGTTGGCATGCCCCAAGGCCTGTGGTGCGGTTTCGAGCATGGCCTCCGTGAGGACGTTGAGCCGGTATAAGGCTTGCCAAGCTTGGGTACGGGCAATGAATTCATGGGCCGGGCTGCACAAATCTTGCAGGGCCGCCAAGGCTTCTTCGGCCTTTAGGCCATGCTGCACTTGCATTTCGAGCCGGGCTACCTCAAGGTTTTGACCCCGGTTGCCTTTGCCTTTTCCTGAAGCGGCTATCCACCGAGCGGCCTCCTCAGGACGATGGCGGCACAACAGGCGCAGGGTGCTTTCCTGCAATTGATAAGAGGCATGGTCGAGCGCAAACTGAGCCACTAGCGGTTCTACCAGTGCGTCGGGTACCTGCTGCAACAATTCTACCGCTGCCTTTCGCACTTCTTGATCGGTGTCGCTCAGGGCCTTGGCAAACAGCTGCTGAACGGCCGGGTCTTCCCTGTGGCCGGTCAACTGCTGCAAGGCTTCGGCCTTTAGGGCGTGGAATTCTCCCTTGCGTTGAATGACTTGGCTGAGCAGGGGCAGGCGTTGGGCAAAATCCATGCTGCGCAGTTGTTGCAAGGCATAAAAGCGGTCCAAAACGCCTTCGGCCTTCTCTAGCATGGCCTTGAAATGCGTTTCCGGCTGTACTTGCTTCATGCTTCCTAAAATGTGGCGGTTGGGATCTGCCAGCCAATAGCTTAGGTTCTTTTTGTCGGGAAGTTCAAGCCTTACGGTTTGCTCGGTTTTATGGATTCGGGCTTCGGTTTGGACCTTGCTGCCGTCCTCAAAATGGGCTTCAAAGCGCATGGGCATGTCAAACACCGAATTGAGGGGACTTAGGTCCTGGCTTTGTTTTACGGTAAAGACCAAGACGCGGTTGGTGCCGGTTCCGCCCAATATTTCAGCGTTTACTTCGTACTGGGGTTCGCCGCCTTTGTACACCCATTGGTCCCAAAAATAATCGAGCGAAAGACCCAGGCCGTCTTGAAAGGCATTGAGCAAATCGTCGGAGTCTACATTGGCAAAGGCATGCCGCTGAAGGTATAGGCGTATGGCTTTGTTGTAGTTTTCGCGGCCTACCAAATGCCTCAGCATGTGCAGCACCACGGCACCTTTGGGGTAATAGCGCACCGTACCGGCTTGGGTGTGGGCAATGGGCATAAGGTCGGCCTGGGAGGCTTTAAGGGCGCTTTGGGCGGCCTGGTAGCGTTTCCAATCGTAATGGTCTTTGCCAAACACCTCCTGCTCGTACATCATATTGTAAAAGGTGGCAAAGCTTTCTTGGAGCCAATGGTGTTGCAAGGAGCGGGCGGTAACCAGGTCGCCAAACCATTGGTGGGCCAATTCGTGGGCATTCACAGCTACATAATTTCGGTCGTGGTAGCCATGATTGTCCACCAAAAAGAAGTCGCCAAAAATGGTGGCCGTGGTGTTTTCCATGGCGCCGTACATAAAGTCTTGCACGGGCACCTGAGCATAGCTGCCCCAGGGGTATGGATATCCGATTTCTTTTTCGAAGAAATCAAACATTTCCACCGAATAGCGGTAGGTGGGTTCGGCCTGTTCGGGATGTTCCGGGTAGTACAGCAAACGCATGGGTACTCCGGAGGCGGATTGTTTCTCCAGCACCTCATATTTGCCGATGCCCAGCATCATTAAATAGGAGGCGTGGGGGTAGGGCATGCGGTAGTGCCAGCGTGTGGTGCCGTTGCCTTGTTTTTTCTTTTCTATGAGTTTTCCGTTGGAAACCACTTCAAAATCGGAATCAAATTCCAATTGAATTTCGGAGATTACCTTGTCGTTTTGGCCATCGTACATGGGAATCCAATGGCGGTTGTCGATGCCCTGGCCCTGGGTCCAAATTTGCTTGCGGCACCGTCCGGTGGGGTCGTCCCAGCCAATAAAGTAGAGGCCTTTTTTGGGTTTTGCCCGGTAGCTTATGCGCAGGCTGTGGAGGGTAGCAGTATCCGGACTTTGGGCAAAGGGGATGCGAATGCCATTTGCTTCGGGCGCATAGGCATGGGGTTTTCCGTCTAAGCTAAGGGATTGGATGCTCATTCCGGGGGCATCTAAAAAGAAAGATTCCACCCCCAGGCGTTTGGCTTTGAAGGTATGGGTAACGGTACCTTTAACCAGGCCGGAGTCGGGAACAAAGTTTAGGTTCAGTTTCAGCTCTAAAAAATCCAGGCCATGTTCGCGTGGGGCGGCGTCTTGGTCTTGGGCATAGGTGCGCAAGGGATGCTGAGCGGTCAATACCGTAGTCAGGCCAAGACCTGCCAAAACAAAAAGCTTACGAAGCATAAAAGATAAAGTCAAAAATTAGGGAATGGGATTGCCTTGGGCATCGATTACCTCCATGGGGTAACCCAGTTTTTCAAGGGGTTTTCGGATGGATTCGGCATCGCCTACGACTACAATAAATCCGCGGTCGTAGCGCAATTCCTGTTGCATAAGGTCGGCATAGGTTTGCTTGGTCATATCGGCCAGCATGTCTTGTTGAATTTTGGTGTATTCCAGAGGGAGGTTGTATTCCAAAATTTGAGCAATCATGCCGGCACGTTGCCATGGAGCCTCATAATTAAGGGCATCGCGTTGACCGATAGAGCTTCGGGTAAAGGCGATTTCTTCGTCGCTTGGTCCTTCTTCTTTGTATTTCTTGAGTTCTTTAACGATTTCCACAATGGTTTTGTCGGTAGATTCTTTAAGAAAAGCACCGGAGACCAGGTAATACCCATAGAATCGATTCCCTCTAAAACCGCTGCGCACGCCATAGGTATAGCCTTTGTCCTCGCGCAAATTGAGATTCAATCGGCTGTTGAACGCACCCCCAAGCACGTAATTGGCAACGTTGAGTTGGTAATACAGTCCGGTGGCGCTGTAGGGAGGCCCGTCAAACGCGTAGCGAATTTCGGATTGAGCCGCACCGGGTTTATCTACCAAAATAATTTTTGTTTTTTCGGGAAAACGCGTGTCGGCTGCCCCCAAATATGCTTTTTGCATGCGGGAAGGCATTTTGGAAAGGAAGGACAATGAGGGTAAAATATTGTCGGGGTGGTCGATTCCAACCACTGCGACCCGCACCAAGGCGGGAGAAAAGACTCGGTCGCGGAAGCCCATTACGTCGGCCAATTCCATACGGCTAATGATTTCTTTGGTTCCATTGCCGCTGATGCCCAACACATGGTTGGGGAACATGTATTTGAATAGGGTTTTATTGGCTAATTCGCCTGCATTGTTTTCCTCGTTGGCAACGTCTTCGAGCTGTTCTTTTTTAACCCGCTGAAATTCTTCTTCATTAAAGGCGGGTTCCAGGAGCATTTCTTCCAAAATAGCCAATGCCTTGTCAATGTTGGCAAAGGGAGCACGGACATTAAAGCCCATTTCGTCCTGGGTGGCAAAGGCAGAGACTTCGGCTCCGAGCAAATCCATGCGGTCGCGCAAATCCTCTTTGCTGCTCTTTTTGGTCGATTCATTGAGCATGGCCGCCGTGAGTTTTGCCAATCCTGCTTCGTGTATGCCTTCGGCCATTCGGCCACCCGGCCAGCTTAGGCGTACCGAAACCAGAGGAACCTCATCGTAAGGTGCGCCCATAACTTTGCCGCCTTCGGGCAAATCGGCTTCCCAGGTAGGGGGCAATTGCACCACAGGATTTGGTCCTGGTATGGGACGAAGGCTTCGGTCAAAGGTATCTTTGGCTTTGCGATAGTTTAGGTTATCGTACATGCTCAAATCGGGCGAAAAGCCTTTGGGTACTTCCGGCCTTCCGGCATTGTCAGGTGCTGCAATTAGGTCTGAGCCCCCTTTGGGGACACAACTTAAATGCACGGCATAAGCCCCTTTGATGTATTTCTTGAACACCCGCATCAAGTCTTCGGGCCTAAGCTTCTTGTACTTTTCTAAATCTTCACCTATTTGGTTGGGATTACCGGTAAAGGTTTCGTAGGCGGCTAAAGCAGAAGCCTTTCC
This sequence comes from Flavobacteriales bacterium, assembly GCA_018401695.1. Taxonomy (GTDB): domain Bacteria; phylum Bacteroidota; class Bacteroidia; order CAIKAF01; family CAIKAF01; genus CAIKAF01. Next base: position 557,335 of record JAGYKD010000001.1, read on the forward strand.
ACGAATGGTGGCCAAAGTACTGAGCTGGCCAGACTCGTATTGAGCCGCAAACCGGTCAATATCCTCTTGCTTAAAGCCGCGTTTTTCTACCGCATCAAATAAGGAGTCCAGGAGTCGGTGCATTTCCGCCAAGGGCTTGTTGGGATAAGCCATAATGCCAAAGCCCATTGCTCCGGCCAACTCACTGCAAGGATGGCTGGCATAAGCGGTTCGAGCCAAACCTCCTTTTACAAAGGTTTGGTACATCATGGAGCTTTCGCCACCGCCCAAAACATCGGCCACCACATCCAGAGCCGGCTCATCGGGGTGACGGGCCTCCACGGTTGGGGAACTAATGTACAGCATGGGGAACCTCACCTTATCTTCGTAGGAAACGTATTTGTCACCATCCAATTGGGTGGGCATAGGATCCATATCTTCTACCTCATGGCCTTTAGGAATGGAGCCAAAATATTTCTCTACCCAAGCTAATGCTTGCTCTTTTTCAAAATCACCTGCAATGGTTAGGGTGGCATTGTTGGGTCCATACCAGCGCAAAAAGAAACGCTTGAGGTCGTCTAGCGTTGCCGCATTCAAATCTTCGATGTACCCAATGGTTGACCAAGAATAGGGATGGCCAAAGGGATACAATGCTTCAATGGTTTTTTCGTACACCAAACCATAGGGGCGGTTGTCGTAGCGCTGGCCTCTTTCATTTTTTACGGTGGCGCGCTGCACTTCAAATTTTTCTTGAGTCACCGCGTCCAGAAAAAATCCCATGCGGTCGGCTTCCAGCCAAAGCGCTGTTTCCAATTGATTGGCCGGCATGGTTTCAAAATAGTTGGTGCGGTCGGTATTGGTGGTTCCGTTGAGGGTGCCTCCCGACTCGGTAACTATTTTAAAATGCTCTTCGTCGGCCACGTTGTCGGAGCCCTGAAACATCATGTGTTCAAAGAAGTGGGCAAATCCGGATCTGCCGGGTACTTCTCGTGCCGATCCCACATGGTAGGTTACGTCTACGTGTACCATGGGGTCGGAATTGTCTTGGTGTAGCAGTACCACCAGGCCGTTGGGCAGGCTATACTTTTCGTAAGGAATAACCAAGCCGTTCGACTCCGTATCTTCCACTTTTTCAATCAATGTAGGCTGCGCAAAGGCTACTGCAGATGCGGCCCAGAAGCAAACAAATAAAGCTTTCATGGCATGAAAATACAGAAAAGTGCCATAAGTTTTCGGTACAATCGTGCTAGTTTTGGCTCCTTTGAGAAGGGATGGTTGGCTTAGAAAGCTACCAAGCTCCTGTGTCCAGGCAAGGTTTCGAAAGGCAAAACCGAAAAAACAACTACCTTTAGTAGCGAAAAACGCGATTCAATGCCTTGGTTTTTATTTCGTGCATGGTGCATTGGGCGGCTACAATGTTGCCTTTTCGCCTGCTGTTTTTCGAAAGCATGGAACAGCTTTCCTAAAAAGGAGGTAGAGCTATGCCCATAAAACGTATCCTCTGGTTTGCCAATTATAGCCCGGAAGGCATTAGCGTTCGGTACCGGGGCCTGTTTGTATTGCAAGAATTGCAAAAATCACAGGGCATCCGCTACCATTTTGTTTACCCCGGCTATCGGCCCAAACAACTGCTTCATTTTGGGCTTGGCCTACTCATGGCGCTTTTTTATTCAAGAAAACATACCGTGGTGGTGTTTCAAAAGCTGCATACCGATGGAACATATGTGCGTTTACTCAAAGTATTGCTTAGGTTAAGACCTAAGTCTTGCTTTTACGATACCGACGATGCGGACTTTTTGAGGTATCCCCCAAACAACATTCTTTTTTTCATTAAGCATTGCTCGGCGACCCTTGTAGGCAGCCAATGGCTTTGCCGGTATGTGGCATCGGAGGGCGGTACACCTGTTTTTCTCAGCTCGGCGGTTATAGACCATAAGCACCAAAAAAGCCAAAAAAACGCCTTATTTCATGTAGGTTGGATAGGCGACTATGCTGCACTAAACACCAGAGACCATGCGGAGCTTAGCCATAGAGAAAGTTTGCATCGGCTGTTGTTTCCGGCATTGAAAACACTAAACTTCACGTTCAAATTAACGCTCTTAGGAATTATTCATCCGGAGGACAAGCAAGAAGTGGAGCAGCTTTTTAAACACCACCCCAACATCCAACTGAACCTCCCCTTAGACGTAGATTGGCTTGACGAAGACAAGGTCTATTCCGTAATTAAAACATTTGATGTAGGCGTTTCGCCCATGCTAGACCACGACTACAACCAAGCCAAGTCGGCATTCAAAGCCAAGCAATACTTGTCGTGCAAAGTCCCCGTTTTGGCCAGCCCCACGGGCGAAAATTCAGCGGTGGTTCATCACCAAAAAAACGGGTTTCTGTGCCACACGGCGGAGGATTTCGCCCGCTATTTAACGTTTTTTCATGATATGCCGGCACAGGAGTACCAAAACCGGTTGGAGCACATAGAAGATTACAAGGCTTCCTTTGGTATGGCTCAATACGCTCAAAAACTCCTAAGCCATTTGAATTTTGAGGGCGATTCCTAATGCCTATGGAACGTGTTCGCCGGCCCTCCTTCGCCTTTTGCTCCATGAAAAACCCTAAACATTTTCAGCGCTTTGGCCTTTATTCCCATAAACACCGCCTGTGACTCCCAAAAAAGCGCTTCTTTGGTTCCGCAACGACCTGCGCCTCGACGACCATGAGGTCCTCGCTCAATTGCCCGAATCGGTATACCAATTGCTTTGCGTCTTCTGCATAGACCCCAGAGATTGGGAAAGCCAAGACCCGGGAATTTCCAGAACCGGGCCCTTTAGAACTCAGTTTTTATTGGAAAGTCTGCATCAGTTAAGGCATGATTTGCGGGCCCGCGGCAACGACCTTTTGGTGCGCATGGGACCTCCCGAATTGGTGATCCCTGAAATCTCTCAAGCCTGGGATCCCGACATCATTTATTTCGAAAAAGAAATGGCTCCCTACGAAAACCAGGTAGAGGTGGAGCTTATAAATAACGTGCGCAGCCGCTGGTTCATTAAAACCTATTACGGAAAAAGCCTCATCCACCCCCTGGATTTACCTTTCGACATCGATCAACTGCCGGATGTATTCACCAAATTCAGAAACTTGGTCGAAAAAAAAGCTTCTTTACGGCCTCCCTACCCGGCCCCCGAAAAGTTGCCTCCCTATCCTCATGAAGAATGGCCCGTGCACGACATTCCCGAATTTGAGGAGCTTTGTAAGGAAGCACTACCCAACCAGGAAGCAAAGGCCCAATTCCAATATTCCGGCGGCGAAAAAAAAGCCCTGGAACACCTAAACGCCTATTTTTCGGTGCCCGAAAAAGCACAGAATTACAAGGAAACCCGCAACGGACTTCTGGGCGGCCATTTTTCGACCCGTTTTAGCGCCTGGTTATCCATGGGCAATCTGTCTCCCAGACGCATTATGCAGCAGCTCAAGGAATTTGAAGCCGAACATGGGGCCAACGATTCTACCTATTGGATATTCTTTGAACTGCTTTGGAGGGACTATTTTCGCTTTGCCGTGTGGAAATACGAAGAAAAGTTTTTCCAAAAAAACGGCATCAAAAACCAAGCTCCTGCCATGCAAGCCCATTTGGGAAGATTCGAACAATGGCGCACCGGACAAACCGGACAGCCCTTTGTAGATGCTTGCATGCGCGAATTGCTCCATACCGGATTTATGAGCAATAGGGGCAGACAAAATGTGGCCAGCTATTTGGTTAAAGATTTGAATGTAGACTGGCGCTGGGGAGCTGCCTGGTTCGAAAATCGACTCATTGACTACGACCCTTGTTCCAATTACGGCAATTGGGCCTACGTGGCCGGAGTGGGCAACGACCCAAGGCCCAACCGATGGTTCAATGTAGAACGCCAAGCCGAAATGTACGACCCCGAACAAAGCTTTCAGCACCATTGGCTCTCCTAAGCTTTGCCGGTATTGATTTCGGGGCAAAAACCGCCGGAACTACCGCCTGGTGTCAACTCGGCCCTCTGGGGTGGGTATGGGAACAGTGCCCCAAAGGACAGGATGCCGACCTTTGGCTGGAACACATGGTGCAAAACCACGCTCCCCAAGCTTTATATATCGACGCCCCTTTAAGTCTTCCCAGGGCATGCATCGCTCCCAGCCCCACCGGCGATTTTGCCTTCCGAAGCGCCGACCGGCAGCTCCAAGCCATGAGCCCCATGTTTTTGGGAGGCCTCACCGCCCGTGCCATGCGCCTGGCTTGCCGATTTAGAGAACAAGGCATTCCATGCCACGAAGTATATCCCGCCCACAGCGCTTCTTTGCTCTTCCCTAAACCGTGGTACAAAAAAGGGAAATACCAAATCCCGGAACTCGTTTCCGCTCTTGCTCCTCGCCTGCCCAAAGCTCCGCCTTCCTTTGACCAACGCAACGAACATCGCTTCGACGCCCTTTTGGCTTGGTTTACGGGTCTTCAACATCAGCTGGGCAACACCGAGTGGATTGGCGATCCCGAAGAAGGCTGTGTTTTAACTGTCCGTATACCTAACTAAACCCTACGTTAATCCAACTAAACCATGGAAGTACGACTTATACTGGGAGATCAACTCAATGCAGGCCACCCCTGGTTCAAAGAAACCCATCCAAAGGTGTTGTACCTCATGATGGAAATGCGCCAAGAAACCGACTACGTGCGCCACCACGCCCAAAAAGTACTCGGATTCTTCGCCGCTATGCGACGCTTTGCCGAACATCTTGAATCTCAGGGACACGCGGTGCGCTACCTAAAAATTAACGATGCCCAAAACCGCCAAAACCTAAAAGAAAACCTCGAAACCGTAATTAAAGCAGCAAAGGCCAAGGCCTGGGCCTACCAAGCGCCCGACGAATACCGTTTGGACCAACAACTCCAAGAAATAGCCAAGCATTTAGCCCTGCCCTACCGAATGGAGGACAGCCACCACTTTTTGACCCAAAGGCAAGACCTGGCCGAGCATTTCAAAGGCAAGAAAACCTACCTTATGGAATCCTTTTACCGGGCCATGCGCAAAAAGTACGGCATCCTCATGGACCCCGGACAACAGCCCGCCGGGGGAAAATGGAACTTTGACGCACAAAACCGCAAAAAATATCAGGGAAGCCCAAGCATTCCTAAACCCTGGGTAAAAAATCACAACCTAGAGTATTTGTGGAAAGAACTAGAACAAGCCGGTATTCAAACCCTGGGCCAACCTGCAGCAGAGGCATTCCCATGGCCTTTGGACAGGCAGGAAGCCCTCGACCAGCTGAACGATTTTACCGAACGCCTACTGCCTTGGTTTGGAGATTTCCAAGACGCCATGGTGCGCCAAACCTGGACCTTATGGCATAGCCGACTTAGCTTTGCCCTCAACACCAAAATGCTGCAGCCCCTCGAGGTCATTCAAGCCGCCGAAAAGGCCTGGAGGCAGAACCCCGAAGTCTATCCCCTGCACGCCGTAGAGGGATTCATCCGCCAAATCCTCGGTTGGCGCGAATACATGCGTGGCATCTATTGGGCACACATGCCCTCCTACGCTCAAATGAATTTCTTCGATCACCAAAACCCGCTCCCCGCTTGGTTTTGGACCGGAAAAACCAAAATGCGCTGCTTAAGCGAAGCCATTGGGCAGTCCCTAGACAAAGCCTACGCCCACCACATTCAACGACTTATGGTCACCGGAGCCTTTGGACTCATGGCCGGCATTCACCCCGACGAATTGGACCGTTGGTACCTGGGCATCTACATCGACGCCATCGAATGGGTCGAAATCACCAACACCCGCGGCATGAGCCAATTCGCCGACGGCGGCATCGTAGGCACCAAACCCTACCTGGGCACGGCCGCATACATGCACCGCATGGGCGATTACTGCAGCAGCTGCCCCTACGACCGCAACGACAAAACCGGCCCGAACGCCTGCCCCCTCAACAGCTTATATTGGGACTTTTACGCGCGCAACCGCAACAAACTCCACAACAACCCGCGCATTGGCATGATGTACCGCACCTGGGACAAAATGCCCCCCGACACCCAAAAAGAAATCCGCAGCCGCGCCGCATGGCTCTTGGAACACATGGACAAGCTCTAAACCTTTATTTTCTTTGAAGGAAAGGGTGTGAGGCCACCTGCCCCGCCTTCCCGCAGGCCTGCGCAGGGCACCGGGCCCTCCCTCCAAGTCCTCGTTTGGCGGCTAAGGGCAGTCATGCCCTGCGGGGTCCCCCCAAGTTTCGGGGGCCTCCTCGGGCAGCCTGCCCTAAACCGCCAAACTCCGGGCTTTCCGTACCGGTCCCTGGTGGATGGTATCTTCTAATATCCCCTTAACCAAGAAAAAATGGGGATACTCCCTCCTTAAAAAAAAGCCCGCAACTGCGCCGAAGCCAAATGCACCGTAGGGTTTCCGGGCGATTGACGGCCTTCGTATTGCACCGTAAGTTGTAAATTATCGCCCAAACTTCGAAGTACGGTTAAGCCCCAGGTGAAATTACTCCCCGGAACCAAACTTTCCAGCATTTCAAACTGCAAAGGACTTTGCTCCGGTCCGTCAAACACATTGTAAATGTAGCGCATCCGTAGTTCCACGCTTCCTTTCCCCGGGTCGTTCCACTTCACCTCTGCTGCCGGTTGAAACATTTGAGCCATTTCCCCTCCCTCCTGCACGATGCCCGCACTTTCAAAAGCTTGGTTCAAGCGCTCCGTATAATTAAAACTTAAGCCTGCCCGCCAACGTACCCCCGGCTGAAACCAAAGTTTGGGCTGCACCGAGGCTTCCCGCAATTCAAATTCCCGGTTGCGCAACAAATCGGCACGTCGGCTTCTATTGCCCAACCTAGCTTCTGTTTCCAAGGTCCAGTATTTATGAAAACTCCAACGCACGCGTCCCAAATGCCCCGCTTGACTCTGCAATTCCCGCCCTCCGGAAAGCAAACTTTGCCGCATTTGCTCCTGCCAGGTGTATTCCAAACTCAAATCTCCTCCAAACCGGTTCCAATACACCGACTGCCGAAATTGGTATTGAATGGAAAGCAAATTGGTGTCGCGAATGTCGGGTGGCAAGGGATTTAGTACCTCTATGGGTTGATCCGTAGCGGTTTTGCGGTCGGTTCTAAACACCGTCTGTGAGGAGGCTCGATGCAAGGCACGTTTCCACCAGGCACTTTCTTTCTTTTTCCAGGCGGCCGGACTGCGCAGGTTCAATTGCCCGGTAAATCGATTGAACCAAGCGCGAACGTATTCGTTGGTGGGCAACCAAACCCGAACATAGCTTAGTCCGTCGGTTCCTGTTACGGTGCCGCTTCTGGGTTCAAACTCATCCCGCGCCTGCAATCCGTCCTTGTTGTAATCAATCCATACAAAATCGCCCAAACCATTTAAGCTGGGAATAAACTGGTAATCTCTCTGATTTTCAAGTCCGGCGCCGGTTTCATAAAACAGGTCCAGTTTAATGGCTTGTTTAAACCAGGAGGCCTGATAATCGGCTCGGGTAAGGATGTTTGAAGCCGCCTGAACATTGGTTAAGCCGCTGTCTAGAATGTTCAATTCCCTCCAAGTGACCGTAAGATCTAAGCGATTGCCCTTGGCTCCTTTAACGGCGGCTTGCATGCCGGCATGGTGGGCCACCGATGCATTCCTAAGTTCGGTGGTGTCGGGCAGTTCATCCAACCTCCAGCGATAAAACATGCGCCAACTGAGTCTGCTGCTGTCGCCGCTTCCAAACCAGCCTTCCACATCATGAAACGTGTAGGAAGATGCCAACAAACTGTCGGAGTTCAATAGGCGCTGTGGGTTGACCTCATTTTCTCCTTTGGCACCCAAGGCAAAAAACTTCCAAGATCTAGTCAGGGCCCAGTTTTGCCTCAAAAAAAGTCCCTCCCACACTTGGTCGCGGGTGCGCGTAGAGGAGCCTTGCCAATCCAGACTCCATCCCTTGCGCAGGAATTTCAAAGCGGCTTTTTGCCGAAGCCCACTAAAGCTGTTGCCTTTCTCATAGGCTTGCAATTGGTAGAAAAACTCCTGTGCTCCGTTTTTAAGACGTATTCCGGCCTGGGGAAGGTAATCGATGCCCTCCAATTGCCGCTCCAATACTTGGTTTGGATTGTTTCTGTTCACCAAATTCCAATCCCGCTCAAACTCCACCGACCTAAAGCGAATAAAAGGTCTAAAATGGCGGTCCACCTGTTCCATAGCCAGCGATGGCTCCAGAATCAATGAATCGCCCCAAAGCTTGGTTAAGGCAAAAGGCCTTGACAACTCCATTCGATAGGCATAGCCTTGATTGTCGGCAGCATCCAAATCCGAAAAACGGTTTTGGTCAAAATGACTCAAGGCAGCCTCTACTTTCCAACGCCAAGGCCCTTGGGTAGACTGGGCCCCTAAAACCAGCATTTGTTGCAAGCGTGGGGCTACTAAAGGTTCCACCGGCGCATAGCTTCCGGAAGAGCTGCCGTCGGCATTTGGAGCCACCCAGCCATACACCCGGCCATTGGACTCGGTGGCTACGGGCTCGTAATCGCCATTTCCGGGTCCTACATAGCTAAAGCGTACCCTCCAAAGCGCCGTTTGGGGATCGGTAGAAATCACAAAAATGGGATAGGAAGTCCCATTGACCAAGCTGTCTACCTTTTTGTACCTCAGCTCGTCGGGACTATAGCCCACCGAATCGGCGGTGGAACTTAAGGCCTGCAAGCTGCTATCGCCCGCAGCGGCAAGCAGTGCTTTGTCTTCTTCGGAGAGGGAAGTATTGACGGGACTGTTGCCATCGTCGAATTCCGTAAAAAATTGCAAAGTGGTGCGCACAGAACCCAAATCCCAGGCGTGACCGGCCTGCACCATCCATCGTTGGTACCTGCGGTCGGCATATTCAAACTCAACCACAATACGGTTGTCTTTGGTAATCATCCGCTTGGAAGTGAACTGAAGCTCCGCCGTATTGTAATCGATGATGTAATCGTAGTCTTGGCCTCGGGTCATTTTTTGCCCATCTACATACACTGCTTCGGAGCCGGACAAAATAATGATGAAACTCTCTCCGTCGTTTCCGTTTAATCGATAGGGGCCTAAATTTCCCTCTTGTCCTTGGAATTCTTGCCGTCGAAATTTTCCGCGGGAAACAGCCCCGGCAGCACGTAGCTCCTGTGCCCCTTGTGGCCAAGATTTTCCCAACAGGCGGTTGGGGATTTTGGTAGAGGCCATAAGCCCTTGTCCTCGTTTGCGCAATACCAAAAAATAGCCGGGTAGAGGATTCAACCAAAAGTCTCCGGCGGTAAGGGAGTGCTCGTCTTTGTGCAAACGCACATAAATTTGGTCAAAATCTTGGAGTTGCCGGGTATTTCCATCGGGTTGCACGGGAATGTTCTCGTCGGTAATGGCCGCCTCAATGCCAATATCCTCGTTGAGCATACCGCTCAATTGCAAATTAAAGGAAGAGAGTAAGGTAGCGTCGGTGGCGCTTCCAAAAGCTACCCCACGGGTCAAGCTTCCCGATTTGCGCAGCTGACCGTTATTGCCCATGAGTCGGTCCACCAAATCCGGTTCGGGCCGGTTTAGAATTCGAAAGTCCGGAAAAGGGTTAGAATCAATGGGTACCGGATTCCAATACGGATCGCGTAAGGTATCGTACAGACGAAAAGGGAGAACCCTAAAGCTAACCCAAAGGGTGTCTTTCAATTTCTGGGGCAAGCACCATTGATTGTTGGCCAAATCCAAAATCCAGTCTTGAGATGCAGGGCTTAAAAGTCCGGGTTTGGGCCCTGTGACCAAAGTCCCCGGCATAAGGTTTAGGCTATCGCCCACACAAGATTGCCCGGGCAACAAGCGTAGGGTGCGCAAAGAGCTTTGCGCATGCCCCTGAATAAAGACCGGCATCCAAAGCATGGAAACATAAAAAAAGAGGGCGGCTCTCATGGGCAAACTCAAAGGTACATCAAGGAGGGGATTTGAAGCAAGCGGGCTGAACAAGCTTCCCATGGCAGTTTCCTTAGCCTGAGCAAAAACAAGATTTAATCAAGCTTTGTATCTTTGGCGACCGATAAGCGCAGCTGATCGATTGGCTCCATAGTTCAAGGGATAGAATAGAAGTTTCCTAAACTTTAGATCCAGGTTCGAGTCCTGGTGGAGCCACAACGTAGTGCATATGCCTTAAATAAACTATCTTTCAATCTTTGGAGGGTTTTTTTTAGATGGTTTTACCTTGAGCTTTTACCTACAGCAATCTCCGCCTTGAGCCCACAACTCCACCCATTCAAATGCTGTGGTTGCGCATCTTGTAGCATAAAGGAAATTTCAAAATTGATTCGAGAGAACGTCCCTCCTGAAATCAAGCTTCCACCAAATGTAAAACCAAAAATTAACGCACTGAATGTTAGTAATTTATTTTTCACCCAGTGTGTTGTTTTATATGTTTCTTCCGCCTAAATTTGGAATAGAATTGAACATTATTATACTATGAAGACAACTTTCCTTTTTATTGCTGCATCCACTGCACTCCTTTTGGCCTCATGCGGCCAAAGCGAAACCGAAATTCTTCAAGACGGACCTTGGAATGTAGACGAAATTTTGGTGGATGGTCAAGATGCCACCCCCGAACAAACTACCTGGACTTTTAGTGAAGGGGGGACTTTTACACAAAGTTCTCCGGCTGATGGCACCGAAACAGGCACTTATACCTTTGATGAGGAAACCAATGCCTTGTCCATAACTATAGATATGGATGGCATTCAAGGTACTTTAAGTGCCACCTTATCCGAATTGGAATCCAACAGCATGTCCGGAACAGGAAACATTAGTGTTTTAGGGATGAATGTGGCTACGTTTAGCGCCAAAGCCAGCCGGCCTTAATCTTAAGACCTTTTTTTGGACGGCAAACCGACTTCGGTTTGCCGTTTTTGTTTAAGCACTTCATAAAATGGCCTCCCGGCCCCCACGGAGGACCCGCTGCAGCCGAGTGGCTTGGGGCATGCAGGCCTGCCGAAGCCCCAAAGCCTTTTGGGGATCTCGGTCAGGCCGCAAGCCCCGCCACTCGGCAAAGCTGGCCGAAGCCAAGGGCCGGATACGGAGCAGGATGTATTAGATAGGAAGGCCCAAATTCATTATGCAACGAAAAACTTGTTTAGAACATCTTTGTTTTAGTAAAAACTAGACACATGCGTAGCGTATTTTTATTTTCGGTGGTGTTGATGCTGTTGGCATCTTGCTCCTCCAGCAAAACCGAAATTTTGCAAGATGGCCCTTGGATTGTGGAGTCGGCCGGTTTGGAGGGGGTTGCATTCACTCCGCAAGGCACCCAATGGTTTTTCTTGGAAAGTGGGATTTTTCGGCAGGTGGATCCAAATACCGGCACTACCGAAGGCAGCTATACTTTTAACGAAGAGCTTAACAAATTGATTCTAAATATTGATTTCAATGGGCTTTCGGCCAATATTGACCTTACGCTTTCGGCCTTGGACGACAACCTTATGGTGGGTTCCGGTCCGCTGTCTGCGCTTAGTTTTCCGATTGGCACCGTTACGGTAGAGGCAAGTCGGCCGTAAATCAATCCATCAATTGCACATTTTTAACAGGGCGAATTGCAGAACATTCTGCAACTTTACCCCATGAGAACGCTGCCGGTTTTATGGCTGAGCCTTAGCATGATGTTGGCTCTTGGGCTTAGAGCACAGAACTCAGAGTCTTTGACTCTCACCAAATGCTTGGAAGTAGCCAAAGAAAACAACATCAATCTGCGCCAGATTCAATGGCAAAGAGCACAAGCCAAAGCCAATTTGACGCAATCTTGGGCTAGGCTGTTTCCTACCTTAAATACTTCTGCCAGCGCTTCTGAAAATTTCGGACTCAATTTTGACCCCAACTCACTTACCCTGCAATCGAGCAACTACAGCAGCATGTCGCTGGGGGCCAGCAGCACCCTGAATGTATTCGATGGATTGCAGCGCTACCATACCATTCGGTCGGGCAGCAGCAGTTACAAAGCGGCCCAACTGGACTTTCAGCAGGCCTTGGACGATTTGTACCTCAACGTGGCGGACCTATTTTTGCAAGTAGTTTTTGCGGAAGAGCGGCTATCCATAGCGGAAAAGCAAATGGAATTGTTAGAGGCTCAAGTAGAACGCACCCAACTGCTCTACGAGAGCGGCAGTTTGGTCAAAGGAGAATACCTGAGCATGAAAGCCCAGGCCGCCAGTCAAGAAACCCAAGTAATTACGGCACAAAACGCCCTAAATATTGCCAAGCTTTCGCTTGCTCAAGCCTTAAACATAGAAGATACCCAACCCGACATTCAACGTCCGGATTTTGGGGCCTTGCAGTTGCCCAAACCTACGGCTTTGCCTGCTGCACAATTGGTTTATGAAGAGGCTGTGGGCATAAGACCTGCGGTAGAAGCCGCAGGTCTCCGTGTAAATGCCCGGCGCTACGATTTGGCCACCAGCCGAGGCGCCTACCTTCCCAACCTAAATTTTAATGCCAATATGGGAACGGTGTATTCGGAACTGAGGCTGCAAAACCCTTTTGACCCGACCTCTCCTCCTATTCCCCTTGGTGAACAACTTCGGCAAAACAACGCGCAGACCCTGAGTTTTGGCCTCAGTATCCCCATTTTTAATGGGTTGAGCGTTCGGACCCAAGTGCAACAGGCCAAAATTGGACTGGAAACGGCCAAACTAAATTTGGAAAACGAAAAGCTTCAGCTCAAAAACACGATTTTCAGAGCCTATGCCGATGCACAGGCTGCCTATGCAGTGTACCGTGCCAATTTAGAAAATGCGGCAGCACTCGAAGAAGCCTTCAGCTATGCTCAGGAACGCTTTGAATTGCAAGCCATACAGCCGGTAGAATACAACGATGCGGCTACGCGTCTGTTCAATGCCAAAGCCGAACTGCTCATTGCCGAATTTGATTATATTTTTAAAACCTTGGTACTTGAATTTTACCGGGGCAAACGTTACGACTTTTAAACCATGCTGCACCTAAACCCACGTATTCCGGTATACCTATCCTTAGTACTGTTAAGTGCCTGCGGTGGCGGCGGCGGCACTCAAGTGTATGCAGATAAAGCGGAGGCCCGCACCATTATAGAAACCATTTCAGCCTCCGGCAAAATTCAACCGGAGGTTGAGGTAAATATATCTTCGGACGTCTCCGGCGAAATCGTTGCTTTATTTGTTAAAGAAGGCGACTCGGTGCAGGAGGGACAGCTATTGCTCGAAATCAATCCGGAAATTTATGCCTCGGAAACAGACCGGGTGGAGGCCTTGGTGCAACAGTCCGAGTCAAATTTAGCCTCTGCTGAAGCGCGGCTGAAACAGGCACAGGCACAATGGGTACAAGCCCAGGCTGCTTTTAAACGCAGTAAAAGTCTTTATGCTAAGGAGGCTATTTCGACCGCCGAATGGGAGCAGGCCCAAGCCAATTATGAGGTGGCACAAAGCGAAGTTAAAGCCGCCGAAGAAGCCGCCGAAGGAGCCAAATACAATGTGGAAAGTGCCCAAGCTTCCCTTAAAGCAGCCCGCGAAAACCTAACCCGCACCCGAATTTTGGCGCCTATGGACGGAGTGGTATCGCGGCTTGTGGTGGAAAAAGGCGAACGGGTGGTTGGAACGGCGCAAATGACCGGTACTGAAATGCTGCGTGTGGCCAACTTAAGCAATATGGAGGTGAGCGTAGAAGTCAACGAAAACGACATCATTAAAGTGAGCCTAAGCGATACGGCCTTTATTGAAGTAGACGCCTATACCAATCGCCAGTTCACCGGCATAGTTACTTCCATTGCGAATTCACCGGTGGCAAACGCCGCGGCTCTATCGACCGATGAGGTAACCAATTTCGAAGTAAAAATTCGCATTTTGCGCAGCTCGTATCAGGATTTATTGCAGGGGCAAAATTCGAGAATGTCTCCCTTTAGACCCGGCATGTCCGCCTCTGTGGACATCCGGACCGAACGCAAAGAAAATGTGCTTTCGGTGCCTGTGGGAGCGGTAACCGCCAGAGCCGACTCTTCCATAGGTAGCAGTAAATCTACCTACAAAGAATTTGTTTTCCTTATTGATTCGGGGAAAGTAGCCTTGGTTGAAGTAAAAACCGGCATTCAAGACCTCAAGTTTATTGAAATTTTAGAGGGGCTAAAGGTCAATGATCAAATAGTAGCCGGACCTTATGAGGCCATTTCCAAAACATTGCAGAACGGAGACCCTGTAGAAGTAATGGACCAAGAAAGCTTTTATAATCAGTTTATGACCATGCCCGGGCAGCCATGATACTGCTCTTAGATACCAGCGGTCCGGTTTGCCGTTGCGGTTTGGCCAACGCAACTAAACTCTTGGTCTGGGAAGAAATCCATGAGCCTATGGCTCATGGAGAAAGGCTTGCTCCTATGGTTCAGCAGCAATTGGCACAAGCAAAAGATAAGCTCAGCGCTATCGCATTGGTGAGTGGTCCGGGCTCATATACCGGTCTGCGTATTGGTGCCGGCCTGGCTAAAGGCTTGGCCTATGGACTCCACCTCCCCATGTATGCGCTGCCCATGACGGAGGTTTTGGCATTGGCTGCACTGCCTTTGGTTCAAGAGGCCGGCTTAATTCAGCCGATGATAGATGCCCGACGCATGGAAGTGTATACTGCACGGTTCAACAACCTGGGAGAACGTTTAAGTGAGGACGAAGCTTTGGTGATTGAGGACTCCTTTTTTGAGGAGCCAAAATATTTGATAGGCGATGGCGTGCCCAAAATCCGTGCGGAGTTTGGGGAAAAGAAGGGTATACATTACCTGGAACTTCCTCCGCTGGGCCATGCCATGCAGCAAGCTGCCCTAAAGGCTGTAGAACATAGAAATCCTATAGATACGGCTTATTGGGAACCGCACTATCTAAAAACCTTTCAACCCGGTCCAAAGCGATCGGCTTAGGCCACTTGCAAAGCCATTAAAGCTTCGGGTTCAATCAAATGGTGGCTTGCGTCAAAGAGCAGTTTTCCTTTGTGAAATACCAGTACTTGAGGGGAAGCGTGTGGAATTCCGGAGGCTTGCGTTATGGCATCGGTCACCGGTCGGTAGGCGATTAAATCTAAATAATGCAAATCGTAGGTGTTGGCCAAGGCCTCTTCTTGGGCAAGGATTCTATGCCAGGCCATAGAGGAGATGGAGCAACGGGTGCTGTGTTTAAATACCAGTTGGGGACGCTCCTTGGAAGCTTCTAAAACCTCATTAACTTGGTCCTGTTCGTTTAATATGTGCCAATTTGAGGAGAGACCTTGTTGTTTCTTTCTAAAAAATATCATAAATCGCCGGTACATTTGCTCCCTCTAAATTTACATAAATTTAAATTAGCCCTTAGAACAAGCCCTATGAAAGCAGATATGCACATGCAAGAAGCCATTCGCCAAGCCAAAAAAAGTCTGAGCGAGGGAGGCATCCCCATAGGCTCGGTTTTGGTAAAAGAGGAAGTCGCTATTGCGGCCGGCCACAACCAACGCGTACAGTTAAACAACCCCATTTTGCATGGCGAAATGGACTGTTTGACCCAAGCCGGACGATTAGGAAGTTTTCACGACACCACCATATACTCCACGCTCATGCCTTGTTACATGTGTGCCGGCACCATCGTTCAGTTTGGAATAAAAAAGGTGATTGTAGGAGAGTCTCGAAATTTCGCTGGAGCAAGGGCCTTTATGGAGTCGCATGGGGTAGAAGTGGTGGATTTGGATTTGCCGGAATGCATAAGCATGATGGAGGAGTTTATAAAAGAGAAGCCGGAGCTATGGAATGAAGATATTGGAAAGTGAAGCTATGTATTTAGGTATCCCTTTGGTCAAAAGCTTGGAGTGCCTTTGTACTTAAGATCAAGTCGGAAAATGCATTAACTTCTTCCATAACCGCTTTTAAGAAATCACCACAGCCCACAATATTTAAGTTTTACAACGTTATTCTAGGAAAAAACATGCCAAGTAGAATCTTTGCACTTTTACTTGCAGGAGTATTGACTTTTGGATGCTCCGAGGAACCAAAAGAAATGGTAGTAGAAGGAATCTTGCTAAAAGCCTCGGATGCATTTGCTACGACCTACCAATACGGCTCCTATGGCATTGCGCCTTATGCCTTACGTAGCCAGACCCTAGATTTGGAAGCTTGGGTGAATCAACAAGTACGCGTGGTAGGGACGCCCATCGAAGGATATCCTTTAAGTGGCGGACCGGAGTATTTGGAAGTGGTGTCCATTCGGTCTTTGCCATAATCTTTTTTTGGGACAGTATCCTTATTTGGGCGCCTTATCCGTCTCCGGCCATTAGCTGCCTTGTGTGGGGTTACGCCGCTCTGCGCAGCCAAGGAGCTTCCTATGGTCGCTCTTGCCTCCGCAGCGGCTGTGCCCCCACATCGGCAGGCTAATTGGCCTGCGCCGGGGCGCGTTAAGCTCCGTTTGGGGTTTTTCCTATAGCCCACGGTTTTAACCGTGGGCTGTCGGTGAAACCGTTAGCTAAACAGCAGTCAACGAGAAAGCTACGCTTCATTTGCTACGGTACAGTTTTGCAACAAATCTATTGGAATCAGGCATCGCTTTACGGGTCATTCAACAGTTATCTGGGCATAAGAGCAGCAAGACAACAGAGATTAACACGCATGTTAGCAACCGGCCGCTTCAACAGGTTCGTTCCCCTTCGATGATTTGTGAAAACAACTTATATTAGCAATGAGGAAACGAATGAGGAAAACCATCACTTTGCCTCCCATTGAGGGTGGATAAATGAGGTTTGGCTTCGTTTATAAATGAGCTGGGCGTCATGCTGTATTTAATAACGGTATGAGGTAAAGGAATTTCACGGTACTTTTCATTAAATTTGAATTATGAATACGATGAGAATTGACATATTGAATCCAAAGGCGGTAAAGTTGTTAAAAACCTTAGCAGATCTCAACCTCATTGCCATCCAGGACACATCAAAAAACGGATTTGAAGACATTCTGAGGAAACTACGAGCAAAATCGAAATCCGCTCCATCACTGGAAGAGATTACCAAAGAGGTTGAGTTAGTCAGAAGCAAACGGTATGAAAAATGAGGTTAGGAGAATTGTATTAGACACTAACCTTTGGATTAGCTTTTTAATAAGTCAAGACTTCTCAAAACTTGACGAATTAATATTTAGCAATCAATGCACCTTAATATTCAGTGAAGAATTACTACAAGAATTCTTAACGGTAACAACAAGACCGAAATTCAGACGCTTCTTTTCCCAAATTGACATTGAAGAGCTTATTGAGACCATTGAGGAATACGCGGAATTTATAGAAGTCAAAACAGAAGTAAACCTATGCCGGGATCCAAAAGACAACTTTCTCCTTTCATTATCGAAAGATGGACAAGTAGATTATTTATTGACAGGCGATAAAGATTTATTGGCGTTGAACAACTTTGGATCAACAACCATATTAACAATTTCAGATTTCTTAAAATAAAAGAGCACGAACGCACAACACACGCTTAGCTGCAATATGGGTTTTAGTGCTAAACGGAAACCTTTTCGTACTTTAATACATCGTTCTGAAAATCAAATGTAGTGCTCCTTATCCGCCACTTCGCCAAGCCCAAAACCCTTAGCCCAAGCAGGGCAAGCTATTGACTCCTTGTAAAATCATGCTTAAGCAATCGCAGCAAAACACAATATTCCTGTATTTCAACGTTCTTTTTTAAAGAAAAAAATTATGACAAGTAGAATCTTTACACTTTTACTTGCAGGAGTATTGACTTTTGGATGCTCCGAGGAACCAAAAAAAATGGTAGTAGAAGGAATCTTGCTAAAAGCCTCGGATGCATTTGCTACGACCTACCAATACGGCTCCTATGGCATTGCGCCTTATGCCTTACGTAGCCAGACCATAGATTTGGAACCTTGGGTGAATCAACAAGTACGCGTGGTAGGGACGCCCATCGAAGGGTATCCTTTAAGTGGCGGACCGGAGTATTTGGAAGTGGAGTCCATTGAGGCAATGCCCTAATCCAAAGGGGGGGGGGCCGTTTATGAACTAAGGCACAAAGGCTCGTAAAAAACTAGGTTCCCTTGGTCTTTGCCATCAAGTGCCTTTAAGCTCTTTTTGGAAGGCCCGTAGATTCCGATTTCCATGCCAAGGAAAGAGCTTTTGTCATTAACTTTGAGCTTTTTGGTTGTTTGCTCTAAAAAATACACCCTTTCTTTTATTGCACACTTTTTGGGGACAGTATCACCAATTTGGCGAAATAGCAGTAAAATCCTACTTTTGAGTATGAAAATCGACAAGTTCCAAATAGAATTGATACAAGAGCTTTGCAAAACAAGCAAGGTAAAGTCTCTTTTTGCTTTTGGTTCAGTCACAAGAGATGATTTTAATGAATCTTCTGATATTGACTTGGTAGTAGATTTTGACGAAAAAGACCCTTTTAAGTACGCAGACCTTTATTTCAGCTTAAAAACAAAGCTAGAGGACATATTGAAAAGACAAGTTGATTTGCTTGAAGAAAGAGGTATTCGAAATCGGCTTTTTAGAAAAGAACTCGACGATACCAAAGTTAAAATCTATGGATATTAAAATTAAGGTTTGGTTGCTGGACATCCAGCAAGCCATTGAAGAGATTTTTCTATTCCTAGGTGAAAAAAGAAATTTCATCACCTATCAAGAAGATTTAAAAACGAAAAAAGCTGTAGAGCGAAACCTAGAAATCATAGGTGAGGCAGTAAACAGGATTTTGAAAGCCGATTCTTCTATACAAATTAAAAATGCCAAGAACATTATTGGCACAAGAAATCGTATCATTCATAGTTACGACAATATTTCCGACGAAGTAATTTGGACGATAGCCACAAGAGAATTACCTGATTTATTTGAAGAGGTAAAAAGTCTTATTGACAGAAACTAAGTACTGGCCATAAGACGCGTTTGGCTGCAATGGGGGTTTTAGTGCTAAACGGGAACCTTTTCGTATCTATTTGCCTTGGCCTTAATTTGCCCCAGACCCTGCGGTCAGGACAAAAAAGCTTGAAAACACAACGCGTCAACGGTCTCAATACATTTTTCCAAGATTTCTTTTGCGGCAGGGATGGAAGCGGCAGCCCGGAGGAACGGGCTCTTGGGAGCGCTTGGCGGGTGGAGGCCCCCGATGGTTTGAGGGGGACCCCGCACCGCCTAGCGCTCCCGAGCTCGGGGCGAGGACTATAGCTGACAGCCCGGTTCAGCCGCCCCAAAAAAAACTTCAAATTAACCCCTTAAAAGACTCAGCCAAAAGCCGGGACGGGCCATCTGTTTGCGCTCTTCGGGTCTGTCCAACATCATTTCTAAGCTTTGATGCCATTTGGGACTTCGGTTGCAGCGCGCCACTACGGCATCGAATAGGGGCGGAAAGCGCAAGAGCCTTTGCAGGAGCAAGCTGATTCGAAAATCGTCGCCTACATGCTTCCACAAACGGTCGGTAAAGGATTCAAAATCGCGGTGCATCCAAGTTTTGCCGTTCCAAGCTTCATGCATAAGCGCTGCGGCCAATCGACCGCTGGCCATGGCCGGGCCTATGCCCTCGCCGGAAAAAGGATCAATCAAACCGGCTGCATCGCCTAGCACCACAAAACCGGTTCCGCCGGCTTTGCGCCTGGTGCTTCCTAGGGGCAGACCAAATCCCTGCGGTTGTTCCAAAGCGCTTGCTTCGGAGAATCGCTCCCCAAGAACGCTTTGCTCGTGCACAATTTCCAAGAGTTTTGGCCTGAGCTTCAGCCGCTTGCGGGCAACCACGTCGGAGCGTACGCCCAAACCCACATTGGCTCGATTGCCCGGCATGGGAAACATCCAAAAATAGCCCGGCAGCAGGTCCTTTCTAAAATGCAGCTCAATCAAACCATCCGAGCTGAAGCCCTGTACGTTTTCCATATACATGCGCAGACCGGCCGAATGGTGCTTTCGGTGGATGGCTTCTCCCTTTTGGAGCTCCCGTACGAATCGGCTTTGAGCACCATCGGCAGCTACAATAACTTCGGCTTTTATGCTGCCTTGGGAGGTTTGTATGTTCCAACCCAGAGGCAAAGCCTCTATCTGCTGCACCTTGCATTGTACAAATTCTACCGTAGGCCAAGCGGTGGCTTGCTGCCACAAAAAGGCATCAAAATCCATCCTTTTAGCCACCAAACCCGAGGAGGGAAAACCCTTTCGGGTGCGCTTCAACTTTAGATCGAGCACCTTGCCTCCGGGAGCTACGAAGCGAATGCCACCGGAGGCTGTGGCAGGAACCCGCTCCAAAAAGTCGGGCACAGGAGATCCGGGGAGTTTTTCCAGCTCATAGGTGGTGTTTCCGCTGAGGGCATCGCCACAAATTTTGTCGCGTGGAAACGTATGGGCGTCCAGCAACAGCACCGGCATACCTAAAGCGCCGGCATGAGCAGCAAAGGTAGCGCCAGCAGGACCGGCCCCAAGCACTACTAAGGGATAAGATTCCCCTGCTTCCATTTAAAAAAGTTGATAGACCAGGTTCAGGTTGGCCGCAAAAAATACGGGGCGCATTTGCGTGTCGGAGGTATTGCTCCAATCGGTGAGGCTATAACTTAGGCTGGGCTCAAAGCCAAAGGACCAGTGCCTGCCCGGAGTTACATGGAAACCGGCACCAAGTCGTGCCGCCAAATGCACATCGCGGATGCCCGAGGTGCGTCCAATTTCAATGGCCGAACGATTGTTTTCGGCAAACACGCGGTTGCTTACCAAAACGCCCGGTTCTAGCGCTACAGAAGAAGTGAAGCGTACCAAGCCATGGCCCAACTCGGTCCGTATTCCTATTGGCACGGAAACCAAGGCAAACTCTTGCACCAAACGCTCCATGGGTTCGCTCATTACCTGATCTACAGACAAGTAGGGGTCACTGCCCTGCACGCTGTTGTTGTCTATGGAAGCTGTTAGTCCCTCCACCATACCCGCCGAAGTTACCACGGGAGCCGAGCCTCCCATACCTTTTCCTGTGGGTAAGCTTTGCAATTGACTTCTTGGGGTAAAATGTCCAAAACGCTGGTATTGAACACCGCTAAACACCGCTAAATTTCGACCTACAAACTTCCCAGATTGCATGCCGATTCTCAAGCCATTGATGGGTTGTTCTCTAAAGCCCATATTCGGTCCAAACAAAGGAGCAGCAGCCGGTTTATCGACTGGGCTTGCATTTTGCCAGACATATAAGGGGCCTGCATGAGCCTGCAGGTACCAGCTTTGGGAAACAGGACTAAGGCTCTTAAGCGCAATTCGTTCCACAGGCTCTATTTCCTGATTTACAGAAAGATTTTGGAGGGCCCAATCCAGAACTCCTGAAGCCAATAATTTCGATTCTTGAGGGATAAGGTCGACAGGCTGGAGAAGCACTCGTTTGTTTTCATGTTCCCCATTCATAAAGGCCAAGCTTGGCTTGTCGGCTATGGTATTGGACAAAGCCGGTGTTTGATCCGAAGATGGGGTCGCTGACCGACCATTTACCTTATTTTGGCGGGCAGAAGCCAAAGGTTCAGAAGGAGCGGTAGCCATGCCCTGCTGTGAGGATTTCTTTGGAGTTACCTGGGCGTGTAAAGCAGGGGGCGCCCCACCGGCTAAGGATTTTGAGGCTTTGGCATGAGAAGAAACCTCTGGGGAAGTAGTGCTTATGGGATCTGGCAGTCCAGCAAAAGGTCTTGAGCCGCCATTGTTGCCATCGATTCCCGGGCGAGCCAAATAACCTGCCATAAAGGCGAGGATAACCGTTGCCACCATGCCGGAACTATACCACCAGGCCAAAGCACGGCGACGACGCCTGCGGTCCATGCGGGCTTGCAAGTCCTGTTTTACCCAATAGCCCGGAATTTCTATATGCCTTTCAGCGGCACGCTTAAACATCAGGTCAACCGGGTGGTGGGATTCGTCCATCCGCTCCATAAGCCTACCGAAAGAACCTTGAGGCGGATGTACCTCATGTCCTTGAAGTCCTTGGGCAAACAAACGATCTATGGAAGCATGCTCTTTCACTTATCCACCTATTTTAGTTGCTACTTTCCTTCTGGAGTGCATGGTTTTTACTTTTTGTTGCAGGGTTTGCCTGGCTCTGGCCAATTGAGATTTTGAAGTTCCTTCAGAAATGCCCAGTTGTTCTGAAATTTCTTTGTGGGAATAGCCTTCAATGGCGTACAAGTTAAACACTACCCGGTAGCCGGTGGGCAGGCTACGTACCAAATCCATGAGTTCTTT
Organism: Flavobacteriales bacterium; assembly: GCA_018401695.1. Classification (GTDB taxonomy): domain Bacteria; phylum Bacteroidota; class Bacteroidia; order CAIKAF01; family CAIKAF01; genus CAIKAF01. The sequence goes on from JAGYKD010000001.1 coordinate 579,523, forward strand.
GGCCGAAATATGGGCCTCAACGCTATATAAGTCGGGCAAGTCGCCGGCCACATCGTGAATTTCGCCTACCGGATACAGTTGATTCTTTTTTCGAAACCGCTCCAGAGCGGTGTTTACCATAATGCGACGCACCCAGCCCTCAAACGAGCCTTCGAATTTAAAACTTTGGATATTTTGGTACACTTTGATAAAGCCATCTTGGAGCATGTCTTCGGCTTCGGATGCATCACGGGCATAACGTAGACACACCGCATACATAAGGCCGCTAAGCCACTCGTACAAGGCCGATTGGGCATGGCGCTCGCCGCGCTGGCAGCCTATGATGATGTCATTTACTTCCATGCTCCGTTGAATCCGGACAAGCTCCTTGGGTAAATCGTAAAATTCCGGCGGCTTCGGCCATGCAATCGTTGCTGTAAGTCAAACCATCGCAGCCACATACCGGCTCGTAGATTTGTGGACACATCAAACCCAAGTCAGGAGCGCCTTGGCACTTTTCTTCTTTGGCCCCGCTTCCCTCACTGCTTTTGCAAGCAATTAAACAAACGAAGGACACACACAAACTCCAAAGCTTTAATTTCATTCCATTAATTTAGATGCTGAAGGCAGGCAAAGCGTTGCCTCCATTAGCGTAATTTACAAAATATTTGCCAAACCCTTAGCTATGAAGCTTAAATGCAGTCTACACTGGAACGGTATAAATTACCACGCCAGCCTCCATAAGGGAGTTTCTCTTACCATTCCCATAGCCCCGGGCAAACATCCAAGAGCATGGTTTTCGTCCCCTTTCTCTATAGAACCTGTGGTTATAGGCGACTGGGTGGGAGAAGTAAGTCGGGGCGCTCCCGTAAATTTTAGAAACGTACACTTAAATCCGCACGGCCACGGCACCCACACCGAAAGCCTGGCACACATTAGCCAAACGCCTCTGGCTGCTTGTGAGGCCGTACCAAACCCGTGGATAATTGCCTGCCTTTGCTCGGTGGAGCCAAAACACATAGACGGCGACAGCATCATCCTCCCCGAACAACTGCAAGAAAAGTGGCAAAAGGCACAGGCCTTGGTTATTCGAACCCTGCCCAACCATCTCGACAAACAAACCCAGGACTATTCCGGCACAAACCCATGCTATTTGCATCCCGATTGCGGTCCTTGGCTGGTGCAACATGAAGTGGAACACCTGTTGCTGGACTTACCTTCCGTGGACCGAGAACAAGACCAAGGTTTGCTTAGCGTGCACCATAGCTTTTGGGGAGTCCCACAAAAACCTAGAAGCCACTGCAGCATCACCGAAATGATTTTTGTGCCCGACCATTTACCCGACGGCCTTTACCTGCTTCACCTGCCGGTACTCCCTTGGCAAAACGATGCAGCACCCTCCATGCCCTGTTTGTTCCCGCTTGAACCCCACAGCCATGGAAATTGACGAACTCAGAACTTTTTGCCTTAGCTTGCCGGAAACGGAGGAGTCTTTTCCCTTTGACCAAGGTACCTTGGTGTTTAAAGTGGCAGGCAAAATGTTTGCGGCTCTAGACATTGAATGGATTGATAAAACCGTAAACCTAAAATGCCATCCGGAATTGGCCCTTCGCTACCGCAACGAGTACCCTGAGCTGGTAAAGCCCGGATACCACATGAACAAAAAACACTGGAACACCGTGGCCATTACCGAGTTGCCTAAAGCGCATTTGGCCGAACATATGGTGCGACACTCCTACGAATTGGTAGTGAGCAAACTGCCTAAATCGCTAAGGCAAGCCATTCAAAAACAATACCTGCATCCCGATCCTTAACTTTGGTACCATTATTGCCTAACAAAACCTATGAGACATCTAATTTTCCTTGCTTTTTTGGCCTTTTCCGTATCCGCTTCTGCCCAAGAGCCCGAACTTTCTGATTGCGCCTGTTGCAGTGCGGTACACCGCATTTTTGAACCCTTGGAAGGGGAATGGACCCTCCGTGCCCTCGAAGGCCCGGATGTCAGCGGCACGGCCACTTGGTCGCAAAGCCTCAACGGTTGTGCCTGGTCGCTCAAACTTGCCATCCCCGGCGCCCACAGCCTGTGGAACCTAAGTTTCCAAAAAAACCAATTACGCTGGATGGCTTTGGTCTCTACCGCCCTAGGCGATACCGAACTTTTGGAAGGCGCCAAACTCGACAACCGAAGCATTGTATTTATAGGAGCTTACCTACCCGACGGCAAAGGAGGCCTCTACGCCAATCGCTGGCGCATGCTGCTTAAAGAAAACCAATGGGAGCTGCACCAAGAAACGGCGCGTGCCGATGGCAGCCTTTGGATGCTGCAGCGCAGTTGGCTTATGGAAAAACCCGATTAACAATACAAAGGTTACGCTCCTGCGGAGCTGTGTTTGCTCGGTACAAAGGCTGCGCTCCTGCGGAGCTGTGCTCAATGGAGCTATTTCCAAAGGGACACGTCGTTCGGTGACCATGTGCAACAGCTCCGTAGGAGCGAAACCTTTGCAGCTCCGTAGGAGCGACACCCCTGCCAGCTCCGTAGGAGCGAAACCCCTGCCAGCTCCGTAGGAGCGAAACCTTTGCAGCTCCGTAGGAGCGACACCCCTGCCAGCTCCGTAGGAGCGAAACCTAGTCCTGCTTAAAATAGGGATAGGGCAAATCGTCCGTTGTTTCATAACGGAATTCGCTTTTTTCGGTGCCATGGAGCCAATCTACCCAGCCCCATTTTCCATTTTTTTTCATGGCCAATTTTGAAACACCATCGGCACTAAAGCGCTTGTAATCTTCGTAGGCGCAGGGCAGCGTTTGGTGGGTGTCGGCTCCGTAACTCCAATAAGACAAATAAATACCCACATTCCCGCTATTATATACTGCCGTATACATGCCATTGAACGGAAAGAAACGTAGGCTGTCGTAATCCATAGGAATTAAAGTTTGTATTTCTGATCCTCCATATTGAAACATCCCCCACTTTCCGGTGACTTTATGCCTTGCTTTAAACACACCGTCTCCGTTGCCTCCGTCAAAAAACACCAAATCTGCCTCCAAGGCCGATTTAATTTCCGGGAGTATCGATTGCATCCATGAGTCAAAATACACCAACGGAACCTCCTCTGCTTGCGCATATACAGGTTCTATGAGCCAAGTTTGAGTAAACCAATCCAGCAAGCCCCAGGCATTTCCCTGTTTTGCCTTTACATAGTCTTCGCCATCTTCCTGCATATGTTGCAACGCATCAAACCGGCAGTCTATGCGTTCCGCGGCATCGTGCACCTCCGAGGGCAACAAAAACAAACCATATTTGCCGTCTTTTTTTACCAGTACAAAACGCTCCATACCGCAGAAAAAGCCTAAAGAATCATATTCGGCCGGAGCCAAGGTATCCACGCGCTCCAGCCGACCTTCGTAGTGATGAATAACAAATAAGCCCCAGCGCTTACTGCCTTTAGGCCTCACCAAGGCTTGGCCTTCACAAGCTTCCGGCCCCCATTGCACTTCTTTGGCCTTAAGTTGACGTAAAAAGTCGCGCCCTTCAGGCCCTTGAGCACTCAAGCTATCCCAAACCATCAAACCCAAAAGAAAGGTCAACACAAAAAACCAGGGGCGATTAAAACCCTCACAATCGCTCCACACACAGGCACTCTTGCTTCTCATACTTACTGCATTTTTTTATCCCCAAGCCAACCCCATTAGAATAAACTATTTATTCCCGATTATATTTTACCGACACATACTACCCTTCCCCTGCTTTCGTTTTATGGGTGACAAAAGTCATAGACACCCAAAAAAAAGAAGCTAACTTGCCTAAAATTCAAATCATGAAGAAGCTAGTTTTCCCCATCCTTGCTCTTGTGGCCCTCAGCGCCTGCTCCGACGACAACAATAAAGCGGAATTGGAAAGTTTTGCTCAGGACGGAGAATGGGTCATAAGCAAGCTCATCGATTCCGGAACCGACGAATCCTCCTATTTTGTGGATTACCGCTTCACCTTCGAATCCGGCGGCACGCTTAAAGCCAGCAGCTCAAGCGACACCATAACAGGCACTTGGTCGGTAACCAACGACGACAGCAGCGACGACAGCAACAGCAGCAACGATCTGGACTTCCTAATTTCCTTTAACCAGCCTTTCCCTTGGGACGAATTAAACGACGACTGGGACGTACAAAGCTTTAGCAACACCCAAATAGCACTGGTAGATGAAAGCAGCGACGGCGATAACGACGAGCTGACCTTTAGCAGATAAGCTTTAGCTTAAAGAGGCTGTTTTTGGGCTTGGGCCCCGGTTCCAAAGCACAATCCTTTACTCGGTACAAAGGCTGCGCTCCTGCGGAGCTGTGCTCAATGGAGCTATTTCCAAAGGGACACGTCGTTCGGTGACCATGTGCAACAGCTCCGCAGGAGCGACACCTTTGCAGCTCCGTAGGTGCGACATCCCTGCCAGCTCCGTAGGAGCGAAACCTTTGCAGCTCCATAGGAGCGAAACCCCTGCCAGCTCCGTAGGAGCGAAACCTTTGCAGCTCCGTAGGAGCGAAACCCCTGCCAGCTCCGTAGGAGCGCGAAACCTTTGCAGCTCCGTAGGAGCGAAACCCCTGCCAGCTCCGTAGGAGCGACACCTTTGCAGCTCCGTAGGAGCGAAACCCCTGCCAGCTCCGTAGGAGCGAAACCTTTGCAGCTCCATAGGAGCGAAACCCCTGCCAGCTCCGTAGGAGCGAAACCTTTGCAGCTCCATAGGAGCGAAACCCCTGCCAGCTCCGTAGGAGCGAAACCTTTGCAGCTCCATAGGAGCGAAACCCCTGCCAGCTCCGTAGGAGCGAAACCTTTGCAGCTCCATAGGAGCGAAACCCCTGCCAGCTCCGTAGGAGCGAAACCTTAGTTATCTCTCAGTCGAACCAGTCAAATAAATATTGTTCGTCATAATCAACATGGAAAATGTTTAAAAAATGAATGTACTCTTTCTTAAAGGTTCTTTTTCGATGATTTTCCGGTTGATTCAAAATGTACTTAACCACCCTATCCAATTCGCTTTTGGCATAGCTGAATGCCCCAAAACCTTCCTGCCATTGGAATTTGGAATTGGTGTATTGATGGTCGTTTATCCATTTGGAAGAATTCGATTTGATATCTCTTACTAAATCGGATAGGGATTGTGCAGGGTGAAGGCCTACCAAAATATGGCAGTGGTCCGGCATGCAATAAATTGCAAGTAGCTTATGCTTGTTGTTCTGAATGATTCCGGTCATGTATTTTTCAAGCGGCTCCCGAAAATCTTCATGTATCATCGACCTCCGGTATTTTACCGCACATACAATTTGAACCAACAATTGCGTATAAGTATTCCCCATCGTTCTTTGTTTCGTTGTTAATCTAATGAAATTGCGCTTCCAAGAAACAAGACCCTCGACGCGTTGTGTTTTCAAGACAAAGTCCCTGACCGGAGCGCCAGGTTTTTAATCCTGACTCAAAGATGCTGACCTCAGCGTCAGTAAAGAGGGACAGGAACAAAATCACCGCTAGAATAGCAAGGCGTCAACGGTCTCCAAACGGCATTTTATTGCGTCTGCTTTCACCTGCACCGAGCAGCCTATTGCTTCTCAAACTCCAACACGCTCAGCAAAGGAGAAAAAGTAGCGGTTCCGGTAAATTGCGCAGGGCCGCAACGCATTTGATTGTTGTTCAAATAATACACCCCCTGAGCAGGAATGGAAACACCACTGTTGTGACTGCATGAGCTTCCTTCCAATTCAATACTGTTTCCCGCAGAAAGCCAAAGATTATAATCTTCAAAATACACTTGGTCTCTATAACGCAGGTGCGTACCATTGAGCTTTATCCCGGAGCCGTTGCAACAGCTGCCCATTTGCAAATCCCAACGGGTATAGGTTCCTGTTGTGTCGCCGGTGCATGGATTGGGTTGAGCAGGAGAGGCCTGAATGGTTTGAGTACTATGACTTTGTACTTGTTGTATCTGACTATTGCCCATTATTTTGGCAAGCTTCCACTGTCGGTTGCCAGGTACCGTTTGGATTCCATCGCTTGCCGAAAAGGTATGCACTTGCACAAAGCTCAGACTGCTTTGAGGATTGGCAGTCGCATCAAATTCCAACACATTTACCCAACGACTAACGCGCACCACAGCTCCGGGAATTGCCGAAGTGCCACATTGCCTCACATCCGGGGTGCAGTCATTATAATTTTCATTAAAAATAGTGCCGCAATTGCCACAACTGCCGGTAGGTTGCTGCACGACTGGAATGGAATAACAAGGGGCACTATGTCCCACTTGCAAACTGTCTCCGGCCTTAAGCCACAAAGGCGCTTTGAGTCTAACCAAACTGGTGGACTGGTAATTTTCCAAAGCTGCTTCTTGCCCGTTAATGTAAATAGCTGCGTATCTGGAACTGCAATCCGACCAAGAATAGCTGCGCATCTCCCGATTGTTGCAGGAGCTGTTGGCACAACCATTGCAGGCATCGGGCGTACTGGCATTGCCTCTGGGATAACTCACCGAAACCGAAGATCGATAGGGCTTGGTTTCATCGATCACAGCAATGACCTTCCAGACCTTTCCCGAAGGTACGGTAACTGAGCCGCTGTCGCTGTTAAACAAGAGCACCCGGCTAAACTCCAAAGACTGGGTCTGTCCGTACCCTATTTTCGCAGCCGAGCAAAAGAGCATCAAAGAAATCAGGCTTACTTTCATATAGTAAAAATACAAAAAGAGCTTTGACTTAAAATCCTCCGGCAAAAGCATAGAAATTGCCGCCCCCCTAGCTCCGCAGGAGCGCAACCCGTGCCAAATCCTTAGGAGCGCAACCGTTGTTCGCCCTTCAAGTTTCAAAAATTAAACCTTTGAACCATGGCGAAGTCTAAAGATTAAACAGTAACTTTCAACATGAAAAAGCTTTTCGCTCTGTGTTTTGTTGCGCTGCTTGGCCAGTCCATAAAGGCACATTCCCCCACCTGGACCGACGGCATTGCCTGCATCATTTACTCGCATTGCTCAAGCTGTCACAACAGCAACGGAATAGCTCCCTTTAGTCTAACTACCTACGACGAGGTATACGCCAACCGCTTTTCCATTGCCGCTTCCGTTCAAGCCAAAAGCATGCCTCCTTTCCCTCCCGACATGTCTAAGCAGCGCCTGGCACATGCCAATGTGTTGAGCCAACATGAAATCGATGAAATTGTGGATTGGGTCAACAATTTTGCGCCCTTGGGCAATGTCGCCGATATGCCTACGCCTCCGGTGTATCCCAACGGCTATGAACTCCAAAATGCAGATGTGGTATTGCGCATGCCCAACTATACCGTGAATACCGTAAACGACTTATACCGAGTTTTTGTGCTTCCGGTGGGCAACACCGGCACCCAATACATTTCAGAAATTGAGGTGGTTCCTGGCAACCGAGATATTGTGCACCATGCCTTGGTGTATCAAGACAATAGTCAAGTACCGGTAAATCTGGACGCCAACGATCCGGGACCGGGCTATACGGCTTTTGGGGGCACCAATTCACAAAACTCCACCTTGCTTTGGGGCTATACTCCCGGTCAAAAGGTGTTTAAATATGCGCCGGGCTTTGGGGTTAAGCTGGAGCCCAACACCAACATTCTTTTGCAGGTTCATTATCCCGGAGGTATAAGCAATCAGGTGGATTCCACCTCCGTGCGCATAAAGTATGCATCTGCTACGCCCAGGGAGTTGGCCGTTTTGCCCGTGATAAACCATGTAACTACCCTCACCAACGGTCCTTTGTTTATTCCTGCGAACACGGTAAAGACCATGTATGCAGAATTTCAGGTTCCCTCCGACGTTACGGTGACCAGCGTTATGCCGCACATGCATTTGATTGGAACATCCATTAAAGCCTATGCGCTTACGCCTACTCAAGACACCATTCATCTCATAGATATTCCCCAATGGGATTTCCATTGGCAAGGCTTTTATCAATTCCCCAAGCCTTTGCGCATTCCGGCCAATAGTGTGGTGCATGCCGAAGCCGTTTACGACAATACTAGCAACAACCCCTATAATCCAAACAATCCGCCCCAAAATGTAAGTGCCGGCGAAGGCACCGAAGACGAAATGATGCTCATCTATTTTAACGTATCGAATTATTTTCCCGGAGACACCAATATTATAGTAGATACGGTAAGTCACTTGCCCCACCACCCTTCTTGCTACGCCCTTACCGGCTTGAGCGAAACGGAAAAAACCGGTGCTATGCTTCGGTTTTACCCTAACCCAAGTTCGTATGAAGTCCGTTTGGCCGGATTGAACCAAGACGCTACCGTACGTTTGTTTGATCAGCGAGGAAAAACCGCCGGAATATGGTCGGTTAGCTCAGAGGCCAACCTATTGAAAGTGCAGAACTTGTCCTCCGGACTGTATTATGCCCAAATTCGACTGAAGGACGGAACGGTGTATTACCAAAAGCTGGTGCTTCAGTAAGTGGAGACTGTTGATGCGATGCTATTCTGGCGGCAATCCTGTCCTGACAGGAACGTCAGGGTCTGCGTTGCAGGCAAATCTCAAGTATTTTATCCTGACCGCAGCGTCAGGACTAGGTCTTGAAAACGCAACGCATCAACCGTCTCAAGTTGGTTTGTTTTGGAAGGGGCTTGTTTCAACCGCGGGCGAGTGGCCATAATATTAAGGCTTCCAAAAAGAACTTTGGTTCGGAGCTTAAGCGCCCCGGCGGAGTTGGAAAGCCCGGAGGTTTTGGCCTTAGGGCAGCAAGCGCTGAGGAGGCCCCCGATATTTGGAGGGGGACCCCGGAAGCCTTGCTGCCCTTAGGCTGAAACCGAGGACTTGGAAACGGAGACGGAAAAGGCGCCCAAAAAAACACTCCTTGGAATGGCAAACCAGAAACCTCCTTGTTTAGGAGAATTTTGGGTCAGTCGTAGGGAATGAAAAACTCTACGCGGGTGCCGCGGGGCCTGCCGTCTTGGTCGTAGAGGTCGGTGATTTTAAAATTGGCAGGACGGTCTCTCAATTCATTAACCAATTGCAGGCGGTCCTTGGTAATTTGAATGCCTTTGCTGATGTAATCGCTTTGCTGGCTGCCTTCTTTTAGGGCTTCGCGTTTGACTCGACCGATGCCGTTGTCTTCGATGAGACAATAAAGCATTCGGTTGGGCTTGGTTTCAAAAGAGATGAGCAATTTGGCGCCTTCTTTTTTAGGCAAGAGGCCATGTTTTATGGCGTTTTCAACGAAGGGTTGAATGATCATGGGCGGGATTCGGATGCTGGCTTGGTCCAACTCTTCGGGGACCAGAATGTGGTACTGAAAACGGTTGCTAAAGCGCAGGGTTTCAAGGCCGAGATAAAGCTCAAGTAGGGCAATCTTGTCCATTAGGCTTACGTCTTTTTGGTCCGATTGGTCCAAAATCATGCGCAATAAGCGGGCAAATTTGCTCAGGTATTGGTTGGCTTCCTTTTTGCGGTCGGTGTTGATTAGGTTTTGAATGGACCCCAGGCTATTGAACAGAAAATGTGGATTCATTTGCGCTTTAAGGGCCGTGAGTTTAAGCTCATTGAGCACTTTGTTGTATTCCGTTTTTTCCTTTTCTCTTTTTTTAATGTATTTGACTCTAAGCAAAATAAATATGGCCACCAGACCAAGGGCCAACAGAACCATAAAGATGCGAAAGAGCAGGGTTTGCCAATATGCCGGTTTAATGGAAATACGGATATCGATGGGCTGCAGGGATTTTTGTCCATAATGATCTAATGCATAGGCAACGAAGTGGTAATTCCCTGGGGGTAAGCCGGCAAAGTTTATGATGTTACTTTTGGTTTGATACCAATTGCTGTCGAGTCCGTCCAATCGGTACGTATAGCTAATTCCCTTGGGGTTGCTGTACGAAATTCCATGCAACTCCAGCTCTAGGTTGTTGCTGTTGTGGTCCAGCTGCTCCAAGGTTTTTATTTGGGCCTGTTGGTCGTTGATTTTTATCCCGGCGAGATGAATGGGAGGTGGCGGGGATTGTTTTCGCATGCGTGAGCGGACAAATAAATTAAGTCCTTCGTTGGAGGCTGCCCAGACCGAGTCGCCCTGAACCAGCACCTGATTGATTTCTTCGGCAAGCAAGCCTTCGGCCTCTCCAAAATGGCGCATTTGGTTGGATTCCGGATGAATTTTATCCAGTCCTTTTCTTCCGGAAACCCATAAGTTGCCTTGTTCATCCAAAAACACATGGTTTACCATATTTGAAGCCAATCCTACGCCGCTGTGGTAATGATAAATGGCTTCTTTTCCTTTTAATCCAAACAAGCCTGCGCCTAAAGTGCTCACCCACATTAAGCCACGCTTAGGATCGGAACAAATACTTGAAACCCGTTGGTTTTTAAAGGTGGATCCATCGACCCAAAAGCGATTGACTCCGCTTCGAAACAAACTCAGGCCCCATTCGGAAGCGTAGAGCAGGCCATCTTGGCTAAAATCGAACTCCATGGAACCGATTCGGCCAATAAGCTGGCGGTTCAAGACTTTCCCTTGGGCATTAAGCTGAATCAAACTTTTACCGGCGCCGACCCAAACTTCTTGATCCAAACCCTCCACAAGAGAGCGACCTGGCTGGTCCAAAACACGAGTTAATCGTCCGGCCTTCCAGCGAAAAACACCGCGTTCGGTGGCTATCCAAATGCTTTCGTCGCTGTGTTGAATCAACTGGTTCACCCTTGAAGTAACGTACCCGGCTTTGCCCTCCAGCAGGGTTTGCATGGCGCCGTTTTTCCATGTAAACACCGCTCCATCGTCGGAACCCACTGCAATTCCCTCTTTTTTTAAATGGAGCAAGCTGGTGATATGATTGGCTGCAGGTCTATTGCTGCGTCCAAAGCGCAGGGTACGGGCTTGGGGGACAAAATAAAGGCCGGAACCAGGGGTGGCGGCCCAAATGTTTCCTTCAAAATCAAGCGCTAAAGATTGGACCCTTAATTCTTTTAAAAAATGGCTTTGAACAAACCAACCCACTTGGGAATCATAGGTCAATTGCACAACGCCCATGCTGGTACCCATCCACAAGTCGCCCTTGGAGTCGACCAAAAGGGCTTGGACAACCAAGTCGGGGACTTGGGTTTTCCAAAGGGGCAAAGGCTCTAATCCCGGATCAATGCCGTATAGGCTGCCCCCATAAGCCATTAGCCATTGTTTGGTGGGGCCATGCCAAACCAAAGGTTGGGGCATGGCTTTTCCGGATTCGGAAAAAACTCCGGGTTCTTTTTTCCACCGACCCAAAGAAAAGCTATACCATGAACCGCCTAGATTTCCTGAGGCAAGAAGTTGCCCCTTATGGTTTTCGGCAAAGTTCATTACTACCTGCCCGGGGGTTTGGTAGCTACCTAAAATTGAATCGTTTCGGGTTTGAAAAACCCATTGGTCGTAACTGCTGAACCAAACCCTGTTGCTTTGGTCGTAATAGACCGAGGCAATGTTGTGGCGTGCAAGTCGTGGGATTTTATGGTAAGTTTCGGCCTGGCCTTGTACGATTCGTCCCGGAATTCCCTTTCCGGTGCTAAACCACAAGTTTCCCATAGGCGTAGGAGCCAGGACTTGTACTTCGTTGTCGGGTAAGCCTTCGCCGGTGGTAAAGGTATGGAAGGTTTGGCCGTCGAACCGAGCAATTCCGGCATTGGTGCTTATCCAAATATATCCTTGAGCATCCGTGCAGACCTGGTGTATTTCGGAGGAGGGGAGGCCATCGGAAGAGGAGAGCCGTCTATGCACCACTTCTTGCCCATATCCCTTGGAGACAGGAAACAAGCCAAAAAGTGGCAGCAAGAGCAAAAGAGAGAGCCTATGGGACAAAGGCATTGAGGTTCTTTGCTCAAAAGTACATGGAATTTATATAAAACGGATGCGAAGAGGCTATCAATTATTAACCAAAAGTTTAAATCCTTTACCGTGCACGTTTAGGATTTCCAAACGCTTGTCTTCTTTTAAATATTTACGCAATTTGGTAATGTACACATCCATGCTACGCGCATTGAAATAGCTATCGTCACCCCAAATGGTTTTTAGCGCAAAGGTTCGGTCTAAGGTTTGATTGATATTTAAGGCCAATAAGCGAAGCAGCTCGCTTTCTTTGCTGGTGAGCTTTTTATCGGTGCCGTTTAGGCTCAGCATTTGGCGGGTGGAATCAAAATGATAATTTCCTATATCAAAGTGGTGGTCTTTTTCGTGCAAAGAGGGCAAGTTGGATGATCGTTTAAGGACGGCTTGCACGCGGAGCAGCAATTCTTCCATATTAAAGGGCTTGGTGAGGTAATCGTCTGCACCGGATTTAAAGCCTTCGATTCGGTCGTCGGGCAAAGATTTAGCGGTTAAAAAAATGATGGGCATGCCCTCTTTTGCTTGACGAATTTCTTTGGCTAAGGTATGGCCGTCCTTTAGGGGGAGCATAATATCCAAAATACAGAGGTCAAAACGCTCTTTTGAAAACACATTGAAGCCTTCTTGCCCGTCAGTAGCAAGCACGGTTTCAAAGCCTTTGGCAGCTAAGTATTCTTTGAGCAGATTGCCTAAATTGGTTTCGTCTTCTACCAGAAGAATTCGGGGATTCATTTGTTCCATCAGTCGTCTTTTTTTTGTTTTAGTGGCAACGAAACCGTAAAACGGCTTCCTTCGTTGAGTTGGCTCTTCACCTGAATGTGTCCGTGGTGGCTTTCAACAATCGATTTTACATAGCTTAGCCCAAGGCCATAGCCTTTCACATTGTGCACATTACCGGTTGGAACGCGGTACAATTTATCGAAAATTCGTTTTTGGTCGTCTTTTGAGATTCCAATTCCATTGTCGGCAATCTCAATACAAAAATAGGGGTCTTGGTTCCACGTGCTTACCACCACCGAGCCCTCTTGTTTTCGGCTGTACTTAATGGCGTTGTCTACCAAATTAAACACCAAATTGGTAACCATTACTTCGTCGGCCTCCACCACAAATTGCTTTGCGTCTAAATTGCGAACCATCTGAATGCCTCTGCTTTGGGTTTGCATTTCTAGGCTTTGCAGCACCCGTTCTACTTTTTGGTGCATATCCACTTTACGCAACTTAAGCTCTACTTCTCCCCTATCGAACACGGCCGATTGAAGCACGTTCTCTACAAGCATTCCCAAGCGCTTGTTTTCTTCTGCTATCATGTCTACATACCTGTCGCGCATGCTTGGAATCTCTTTTAAATCCGGGTCGCCCATGGCTTGACATGCAAGAGAAATGGTAGAAATAGGCGTTTTAAGCTCGTGGGTAATGTTATTGATTAGGTCGTTCTTAATTTCCTGAATTTTCTTTTGCCTAAAAATAATGAAAATGGTAGCGGCAAAACTGATAATGATAATGACAATCAATACCGCAGAGGCCACCAGCAAAAACACCAGATTTTTAATCAAAAAGCTGGTTTTATGAGGAAAATGCAACAACAATTCCGGTCCCGGAACAAAAGGGTTTAAACCTAAAGGAACGCGGTAAGGACTTTCGGCAAGAACCTTTTTATATTCCGTGGGCGCTACTTCAAAACCCTGGTTAGCCGCAGGCTGCACACCAAATACCCAGCTGGTCTTAATGCCCTGATTTGTGAGCCTATATTGAATAATTTCTCTAAGCAGGGAGGTGTCTATAGCCGTAGGACGACGCATAGAAAAATCCGTCATCATTTCGCGAAACAGCTGCCCAATCATTTCTCGGCTTTGGTCCAGCATATCGCCGGGATTCAACACGTTTCCCGAATAAAAATCGGTCTGTAACTCCTCTTCATAATAGGCCGACAAGCCATCTTCGGGCGAAAAAGGACCCAAGCGCACCGAAAAATGCTGCTTCTTGAGGCCCGGCCGAACAGCCAACATATTCAGTACGCTGCTGCTGTCCTCTTTTCGACACACCCGAAGCTGGTTCAAAGAGTCAATATGCTGTTGAACCTGAGATTCAAAGGCAGGCCAGTTAAACATTTTCTCAAAATCCTGACGCCAACTTGCCTGCTGATAATCCAGCGATATATTCGAGAGCGCCTCGTACACCCCTTGATTGAATTGCTCCTCGCGTTGGTCAACGGCCCTGCGAATCCAAATAATCTGCACCCCCACCAAACCGGTCATGGCCAGGAACATGAACAAAATAATTAGGCGGACCACTTTTGGCTGCATAAGGCAAAAATAGAGCATAAACTCCCTACAAGCAGTCTCTTTTAACGTAAATTGGATTTTGGGCGCCCGGGCGGGTGCTTGGCTTTACTGCCCCAAAGCGTACTTCGGACCGGCAAACCCGGCCGCCGGGCTTCCTTTGGTCGCCGGGCCGCCGGGGCCGGTCTCTTGCCCGCTTTGGCACGGTACCGCCTCGCCCCCTGGCGCTTTTAGCTCCGTGTAAAAACCATCTTGGCAACGTCTCGTTGCACTTTAAATAGGGGATCTACCCAACGGGTCCACGATAAATTCAACTTCTGTAAGGCCTCTGAGGTGGAATTTAAAGGCTCTCCCTCTTTCCTTCGCTTGGAATTTAAACCCTTACGAATAGCTCCACAGACCAAATAGCTTAAATGGATATTGATAAACTCCGATTCCTCTAAAGTAAAACCGGACTTCTTTACAATTTCTCCGTAATAATCCACCGGACGACCTTTGCACAGCTCATCTCCCTTTACGGTCTTATCTACCCGTTCAAAAAGCACTACCCGTTGCTTGCTCACCCGGCACATTTCAGTGAGCAATTTAGCCATCATTTCCTCGTCCGTATTGTGCTGCAATACCGTAGCTGAAAACACCAAGTCAAAGGTTTTATCCTCAAAAGGTAGCTGAGTTCCATTGATTTTGGTGAGGACTATCTTTCTTCCCTCCAAATTTTTGGTGGCCATTTCTACCATATCCGAAGAAATGTCTACCCCTTCCAAGCGACTTGGACGCTTTTCGTAAATGAAACGAAGGTTTCCTCCCGGCCCGTGCCCAATTTCCAGCACGCTTTTGCCGCTCACATCCAGGCTGTCGAGCATCTCTAAAAATCGCTTGCGCTTGTAGCGGTAATACGGTTCGTCGTCGCCCGCAATAACATTTTGTCCATGCCGTTCCCGTATCCGTTTTGCCACTTCTGACCAATAAGGTTCAGGATGATAATTGCCTCCCATGTGCTTAGAATTCTGGCCCAAAGTTAGGGAATTCTATTCGCCTGCCTTTTCGTTTCTTTGCATTATGCTCCCTAAAGCTGCTTATCAGGCTATTTCTTTACTTGCACAATTAGAAGCGTGTGGCCTGCGCAGGGTTATGCTGGCCCCGGGGTCACGCTCAGCTCCTTTAGCGCTTGCCTTGGCTTCTTTCCCCAAGCTTCAGGTCTGGACCAACCCGGACGAACGTGCCGCCGCATTTGTGGCCTTGGGCCTGGCACGGGCCTTTGAAGAACCCGTTTTGCTTCTTTGTTCCAGCGGCTCCGCAGGCTTAAATATGAGCCCTGCTGTTGCAGAAGCCTACCACCAAAATCTCCCTCTGTTGGTAGCTACCGCCGATCGGCCCAAACGCCTTATGCATACCGCCGAAGGGCAAACCATGCTGCAATCTTTTTTCTTCCAAGGCTTTTTAAAAGACCGCTTCGAACCTGAGGAGCACATCACAGATTGGCGCTCCATTGGTCAAAAAGCCTGGCAAATCGCCCGGGGACCTATTCCGGGACCGGTGCACTTAAATCTGCGCTTTGATGAACCATTGTATTTTGAAGCATCGGAAATACCCAAAACGTTAACACCGGCCCCCGAGCTTAACTACGCATCCCAAGAAAAGGTCTTGCCGGACTTCCCAACCAAACTTTTGGTCTTAGCCGGCCAATTACCTAGAAGCCTGGCCCAAGCGTTAAGGCCTATGTTGGTGCAGGCCGTTTCTAAGGGCCTAAACTTTTGGGGCGATATTTCTTCCCACCTTTGGGATCTTTCTCCCTTTGGCCCCTATCCCGAATGGTTGTGGAACCAAAAAAATCCGGCCCAACTACCCGAAGCTGTTTTGATCTTGGGTGGCACACTATTGCCCCGCCGGTGGGATGCCTTTGTGCAGTCAAATCCAAAAATTCGTTGGTTTCAAGCCCTGCATTTTGGACCTCCATCCCCTCGATTTCATCCAAATACCCAATGCCTTGATTTGGCCCTGCCGGAGCTAATGAAACAGCTAAAGGCTAAAGACTGGGAGGCCTTAACCATGCCCAAAGCTATGCCCCTCCTGCCGGAAGGTTGGCACGACCTGAGTGCTGCAGCCTTATTTTTACAATCCCTCCAAGAAGGGGATGCCCTTCACCTAGGCAACAGCATGTCTATTCGCTATGCCTCTTTTTTGCGGCATTTACTCCCCAAACACCTTGACGTATGGTGCAATAGAGGAGTAAGCGGAATAGATGGGGTACAAGCCACGGCCTGCGGGCATGCTGCGGCACATCCCCATCAAAGGCACTTTGTACTTACCGGAGATTTGGCCATGGACTACGACAACAATGGTTGGCTGAGCTCACCCCAGCCGCCTCCCATGACCCAAATGGTTCTAAACAATAGCGGAGGACAAATCTTCCGATTGCTTCCGGGAGCGTCAAAAGCAGCCCAAAGCGAGCAGCTTTTTGCCACCCAACGTCAACGAAATTTTGAATGGTTGGCGCAACGCTTTGGTTGGCAATATCTAAGGAGCGATGGTATGCCAAGTGCTTTACCGGCCAGTCCAAAAGAGCAAAGCCTGTTGTGGGAAGCCCAAACCCTGCCAAAACAAAGCAAAAACGCCTGGCAGGCTTGGCAGAAGTCAATTTTGGAACAAAAAGCCTGAACAATTGCTTTTTAATGCAGTAGTTTTGTTCAAATAAATGGAAGCATGAGTGCACGCGATTGGAAACCCCTAAAGTCTTACCAAGACATCTTGTTCGATTACTTTGACGGCATTGCGCGTATTACCATCAATCGCCCCGAAGTGTATAATGCCTTTCGGCCCGAAACCAACATAGAAATGTTGGACGCCATGGAAATGTGTCGCGAGAACCAAGACATTCGTGTGGTTATACTCACCGGCACCGGCAACAAAGCCTTTTGTTCCGGAGGCGACCAAAACGTGAAAGGTACCGGAGGCTATGTAGGGCAAGACGGTGTTCCCCGTTTGAATGTACTGGATTTGCATAAAAAAATCCGTTCCCTTCCCAAGCCGGTGGTGGCCATGGTAAATGGCTACGCCATTGGCGGTGGCCATGTATTGCATGTGGTCTGCGACCTTACCATTGCCAGCGATAATGCACGTTTTGGTCAAACGGGACCTAAAGTGGGAAGTTTTGACGCCGGTTTTGGCTCTTCCTATTTGGCAAGACATGTAGGACAAAAAAAGGCGCGAGAAATTTGGTTCCTTTGTCAACAATATACCGCTCAAGAGGCCCTAGACATGGGCATGGTAAATAAAGTGGTTCCTCTGCAAGAGCTGGAAAACACCACCGTGGAATGGTGCCAAATCATGATGAAACGCAGTCCTCTGGCCCTTAGAATGATTAAAAGAGGCCTAAACGCCGAACTGGACGGGCAGGCAGGCATTATGGAAATGGCCGGAGATGCTACGCTTATGTATTATTTGCTGGAAGAGGCGCAAGAAGGGCGCAATGCCTTTTTGGAAAAACGCGATCCGGACTTTTCTAAATTCCCCCGTTTCCCTTAAGCCATGAAATGGAAAGCCTGGATAGCAGCTATGCGGCTAAGAACCTTGCCTTTGGCCCTTTCCGGAGTTGTAGCCGGCGCTGCCGCAGCCAAACTCGAAGGGTTCTTTCGGGTAGAAGTCTTTTGGCTTACCCTTTCCACGGCTCTGTTGCTTCAAATCCTTTCGAACCTGGCCAACGACTATGGCGATTTTAGCCATGGCACCGACAACAATGCCCGGGTAGGTCCCGAACGGGCTTTGCAAAGTGGCAAAATATCCCCTTCCGCCATGCTTAAAGCCATTTGGTTGGTGGGTCTTTTGGCTTTTGCTTCAGCCATTGCTTGCATTATGGTGGCTTTTCCTCCAAATCGATACGCCGAAATTGCGCTGTTTCTGGTGCTGGGCGGTTTTGCCATTTGGGCTGCTTTGCGCTACACCATGGGCAAAAATCCCTACGGTTACATAGGCTTGGGGGATTTGTTTGTAGGTCTGTTTTTTGGCTTGGTGGCCGTAGTTGGTTCGGC
This sequence comes from Flavobacteriales bacterium, assembly GCA_018401695.1. GTDB lineage: Bacteria > Bacteroidota > Bacteroidia > CAIKAF01 > CAIKAF01 > CAIKAF01. The sequence continues at coordinate 597,644 of JAGYKD010000001.1, forward strand.
TTGGCTCCACGCCGACCACCTGCTTTGGCCGTCCCTTTTCCCCGCCATAGGTGTGGGTAGCTTTGCTATGGCCGTGCTGCATATGAACAATATGCGGGACCAAATAGGCGATGCAGCTTCAGGAAAAATTACCCTGGCCGTTCGATTGGGCATGCGGGGAGGAAAACAATACCATGCGCTTTTGGTTGCCTTTGGCCTAGCCTGTTGGGCTGCCATTCCCTGGTATTACGAACTTGCAGGGTGGCCGCTGATTCCGGGGCTAGTTATCGCAAGCATTCAACTTACGCTAACGTTTCAAAACAAAAACTTCCGTGGCTTTGATGCCCTATTGAAAGGTATGGTACTGGCTACACTTTCCATGACCGCCGGTCTAGCCTGGATGGTTTTTGGCAATGCCTAATCACATGCAGCAGTCACCCGATGTATTCGACCAACTTAGAGCCTTAAACTTTGGTCCTCTCGCAGCCCAATGGACTTCCCGTATTTTGGAGTTTAAAGAGCCGGCCAAAACCAGCAGAAACACCCTTAAATACCATAAGGTCTTTTATGTATACGTTTGGGAAAAGAATGCGCCGGACTGCCGGGGTATTGGAGAGGCCGCCCCCCTACCCGGCCTGTCTGTAGAGTCTGTTGATTCTGTTGAAATGGCTTTGCAAGACTTTTGCAAACAACCCGACGCATGGGAACGCTTTTTGTACGAGCACTTTGCACAGGTTCCCTCGGCTCTATTTGCTTTGGAACAAGCCTTACTGGATTTAAGCAGCGGTGGTCGCCAAAAACCTTTTCCTTCCAAGTTCACCGACGGTAGAGACCTAATTCCCATAAATGGACTTATTTGGATGGGATCGGCCGACGTAATGGTAGAACGTATCAATCAAAAACTCAACGAAGGGTTTCCATGCTTAAAACTAAAAATTGGCGCTTTGGATAGGGCTGAAGAGTGGCATATTTTAAAAGAAATACGAAGCCATTACGGTGCCGAAGAACTGGAAATCCGTGTAGATGCCAATGGCGCATTCGGCCCGGAAGAAGCTCCTGAGGTACTTGATTTTTTGGCAGAAATGCAGGTGCATTCCATTGAACAGCCCATTGCGCCCGGCCAAATAGAAGACATGGCCGCTCTGTGCGCCCAATCTCCGGTGCCCATTGCCTTGGACGAAGAGCTGATTGGTTTATTCACTCGAGAAGCAAAACTGGATCTTTTAGAAACCATCCTTCCTGCCTATATAATTCTTAAGCCAAGCCTTTTGGGTGGCTTTGCACAGGCCGAAGAGTGGATTGAACTCGCCCAAGATTTACACATCGGTTGGTGGGCTACTTCGGCATTGGAGTCCAATGTGGCACTAAACCAAATAGCCCAATGGGTATACACCCGTCAAAATCCTATGCCCCAAGGATTAGGTACCGGTCAACTGTACAGCAACAACCTTAAAAGTCCGCTTAGTATGGAGGGGCCTTTCCTTTCCTACCTTCCCGACACCTCCATGGAATGGCCGGATTAAGCATTTGTGGAGCATCGCCGGAAGTTTGGTTTCAAAGGCAAGATTCTAATCAAGCCAAAGAAATCCAAGCCATAGTAGAAGCTTGGAACAACCCTTCCATAACCCGTTTTGCTTTTCAAAGCTCGGGAACCACAGGCAAAAGAAAAACGCTTTGGTTCAGCCGGGAACAAATTACTGCTTCCGCTCAACGCACCCATCGCTGGCTGGGAATGCGGCCGGGAAACCGCTGGCTTTTGGCCTTGCCGCTGCATTATGTCGCAGGTCGTATGATTGTGTATCGCTGCCTGGCGGAAGGCATGGACCTTTGGCCTTTGGAGCCCTCGCTTGACCCTTGGCAAGAAGCCTTGGAGGCCGATGCGGTGTCGCTTACCCCAAGCATGATGCTCCACATGTTAAAGCAAGCAGAAGGGAAACAAAAGTTTGAGCAAATCCGCCAAGTGCTTTTGGGCGGAGAGCCTATACCCCAAAGCCTATTGTCTATGCTAAGTACATGGCAGCGACCGGTGGTGTGGCATACCTATGGCATGACCGAAACCCTAACCCAAGTTGCGGCAAGAAGGCTTTGTCCCAATCAAGAGTTGGAATTTAGGGGGGTGGATGATGCCCTTGAGTTTAAGAAGTCTGAATCCGGAACTCTAATAATAAACGACCCGCATTTAAACATTCTGGGGCTCGAAACCAAAGATATAATAGATTTAAAGGGTGCCGGGGCCTTTGTTTGGAAGGGGCGCCACGACGATGCAATAAACAGCGGAGGCATTAAGCTATATCCCGAAGATTGGAAATTTGAACTAAACCACCCTTGGCTGGAAGGAAAACAATGGACGGTTGTAGGACAAAAGGACCCAAGTTTTGGCGAGGTCCCTATACTGTTGGTTGAAGCCAACGAAGTGCCGCCGGAGCAATTGCTGCAAGAGCTCAACCTTAAATTGAGCGGAGCAATGAAGCTTAAAGGGATAAAGCACAACGAAAGGTTTGAACGGGGCGCTACCGGAAAAGTCATAGCTTCAAAAATACTTTAAACAAGGGGTTTAGCCCTGCATTGCGCCCATCCCCAAGCCTGCCATCGAAAACACATCCACCACACCCAAAAAAGAGAGCATAAACCCAAAAAAGACCTGTGCGCATCCTGGAGATACCTTGCGCTACCTAAAGTATGCTTTAGGTTGGGAGCATAGCTGTCTTAAAGGGGGGTCGGGTGGAACAAATCAATGATCTTAATGTGGTTTCTGGAAAGCTCGATATGCCCTCTTTGTTCCAGCTTTTTAAGCAAACGGGAAATCACTTCGCGGGAAGTGCCCAACTCATTGGCAATGGTGCGGTGCGTAGCTTCGATGGTGTAGGAGTTGGCGGCCTCGCTTAAAACCCTTAGGTGGTTGAGCAAGCGCTCATCCATTTTCTTAAAGGCGATGCTGTCTACCGTTTTAAGCAACTCCTCGAAGCGGTATTGGTAGGTTTCTACTACAAAATAGTACCAGCTTGGGAAGTTGCGCATCCATTGGTCCATTTTTTCAATAGGTACCTTAAGGACTTTCACCGTTTCCATGGAAACCGCTTTGATTTTGGAGATGCGTTCTCTTCCGGAGCAAACCAAAGAAATGGCGCAGGCATCGCCGGGTTCCAGGTAATAGAGAAAAAGCTCTTTGCCGTCTTGATCTTCTCTAAAGATTTTAACGGTGCCCTCCAATACAAGAGGTATGGATTGAATGGGCAGGCCCAAATCCATAATTAGGGTATTTTCGGGAACCTCCTCCAGCTTGCCAATGTTTAGGATTTCTTGCTGAAGCTCAGGTTCGAACTGCTTGAAGTATTTAAGAAAGGCTTGCTCCATGGCTACAAAAATACAAAAACGGAGCGGGATGGCGCAGGGACAGAGGCCGGGAGCGGCGGGTTGCCAGGCCGTGCAGGAGCTTGGCCGAGGAAGTGGAGCTTTGCGGAACTACCGGAGGCCTAGCTACCTGCCGGCCGGGCAGCCCGCCCGGAGGCTGATGGCCCGGTTGCGCCCCAAAAAAAAAACGAGTTTCCCAACAGGGAAACTCGTTCTTGTTCATTAAAAGCAGTGATTTACTCGTCAGCTACGTTACAAGTAGATCCTGATAGCTCAGCTTGTGTTGTTTGCAAATCAACGAATTCTTGCCAAGAAATAGTGTTTCCTGAGGCATCTGTGAATTCGTCAACTTCACTTTCGCAAACATTGATGTCAAGAGCACCACCTGAGCAAGTTAAACACTGACCACCGCCGCAAGAAGCCAAAACGAAGCCGGCAGCTGCAAAAATCATAACTAGTTTTTTCATCAGATTGTAGTTTTAAAATTATGGCGTAAATAAAATGAATATCCATCTAATTATCAAAGCTTTTTCAAATAAAATTGGCGAGATAAACTTTTGTTTCGCTTATAGAAAAACAAAACGGTGTGACCGTATTTCTGTGTTAAAATATAAAGGCAGCGCTCGTCCATAGTTCAGCTTAGTGACATGCCTTTGCACAAGAGCGCACAAAAAAAGGGGTTCGTTTAAGAACCCCTTTTTCATTTTTTGATGCAGCTAATTACTCTACGGTGCAAGAATCACCGGCAAGTTCGGCGGCAGCATTGGAAGCTGTAACGTAAGCATCCCAAGCTTCGTCTGTTGCGAAAGTTGCGTCGTCAGAACAAGCGTCAAGAGCATTAGAGGTACCAGTACAAGTGATGCACTCAGAGCTACCGCAAGAAGCCAAAATAAAGCCAGCGGCTGCAAAAATCATAACCAGTTTTTTCATCGGTTTGTGGATTAAGATTTGAAATATGGCACAAAGTAAAACAATATCCATCTAACTTTCCAATCTTTCCTTAAAGAAAAGCAACAAAATACGATGGTTAAGGTCATTTTTTCGAGAAATGCAACCTTAAACTATTTTCTCGCATCATGCTATGATTACGGCTAAATATTCAACCAGCCAAGGGGCAATATAAATAAGGCTTCCGTGCTCAGTCGGAACAAGCCGTTTTTAGCCAAGAAGGGGTGACTGACCCAAATGCCGGCCAACAAAGTTAAGACAATAGTTATTCCAATGGCATGAGGCCAAGCCATGAGTTGCCCAAAGCCCATGCCCCAGCAAAGCCCCAGACAAAGCAGCCATAAGCACCACATCAGACGTTTTAGTCCCGCTAAGCCCAACCATTGAGCCACCATAGACACCGGCTCATCTTGCACATAGGAGGCCTCGAACCAGGCAATAGTATTGAGGTTGAGCCAGGCCAAAAGACCCAGCACCAAGGAAGGGAGCACCAATTGCCCGGGAAAAGCCTCAGGCAGCTGCGCAGCAATGGGTACACCTAAACCTATGGCATAGCCTAGGGCCACCAACATTTCTTTGCTGTAAAACTCCATGCCAAATAGCCGCGAAATAACTACCATAAGGTAATAGCCCACCACCACAAACAAGGCTAGCGTGGCCGACAACCAAGTGTCCAGATTCATCCAGCCTATGGCCAAAGTAAAGCAGCTCAGCAAACCCACTATCACACCTATCCAAAGCAAGGGTCGGTATTTAAAATAATAGTTACGCCGGTGGTTGTCCGGTGCCGAAGTCATGGTATAGCTGTCGTAGAGGCGATCGGCCAAATAAATGGACCAAACGGCCAAACAAAGACACCATACATCTACCGGATTTGGCTTTACGCCAACCTGCTCTCCGAGCCACATGCACATGATGGCAGCGCCCAGGGCAACGTCCAGACTCCAATAATGAATTCTGGTCCAAAACCACACCAAGGGACGCTCCAGGCCCATGTTAATCGAGCAATCGGGAAAGCAGCGCCGAGAGGTGCAGCTTGTCGTGTAAAAAGGCCGGCAGCTCCTCAATGGCCATGCGCTGTTGGGTCATTCCATCCCTCTCACGAAGCGTCACCTGTCCATCTTCCAAACTATCGTGGTCAATGGTAATGCAGTAAGGCGTTCCAATGGCATCTTGTCGACGGTAACGCTTTCCAATGGCGTCTTTTTCGTCGTATTGGCAAGAAAAATCGAGCTTGAGGGTGTTGAACAGGCTTTTGGCCATCTCGGGTAAGCCGTCTTTCTTGACCAAAGGCAAAATGGCTATTTGGATGGGCGCCAACCAGCGTGGGATATTGAGCACTACCCGTTCGCTGCCATCGGCAAGCGTTTCCTCTGTATACGCGGCGCTAAGTATGGCCAAAAACATGCGGTCGAGGCCAATAGCGGTTTCTACCACGTAGGGCGTGTAGCTTTCATTTAGCTCGGGATCGAAGTATTGGAGTTTTTTTCCGGAATGTGCTTCGTGGGCTTTTAAATCAAAGTCGGTGCGGCTGTGGATGCCCTCCAGCTCTTTAAAGCCCATGGGGAAGTCAAATTCAATGTCTGTAGCGGCATTGGCGTAATGCGCCAGCTTTATATGGTCATGAAAACGATAGCTTTCTTCGGGAAGGTCCAAGGCGCGGTGCCAGCGCATGCGGAAGGCCTTCCAGTATTCGAACCACTCCATTTCGGTGCCGGGCCGCACAAAAAATTGAAGCTCCATTTGCTCAAACTCCCGCATTCTGAAAATAAATTGGCGTGCAATGATTTCGTTGCGGAAAGCTTTGCCTGTTTGGGCAATACCAAAAGGAATCTTTTGGCGGCTGCTTTTTTGCACATTTAGGAAGTTCACATAGCTGCCTTGGGCCGTTTCGGGGCGCAAATAAATGGTGGCAGCTTCCCCGGAGACCGAGCCCAACTCGGTAGAAAACATAAGGTTGAATTGCCGTACTTCGGTCCAGTTTCTGGAGCCCGAAATGGGGCAGGCAATTTCCAAATCCACAATCAATTGGCGCAAGGCGGTAAAATCGCCCGCAGCCAAATAGCCGGCCATTTTGTTTTTGATGTCGTCGATTTGCTCCTGGTAACCAATAACCCGGTCGTTGGTGGTGCGATAGGTTGCTTCGTCAAATGCTTCTCCAAAGCGCTTGGCGGCTTTTTGGATTTCTTTTTGCTGCTTTCCGCGGATTTTTTCGATGTGCTCCTCAAGCAAGACGTCGGCTCGGTACCGCTTTTTGGAGTCTTTATTGTCAATGAGCGGATCGTTGAAGGCATCTACGTGTCCGCTGGCTTTCCAAACGGTAGGATGCATAAAAATAGCGGATTCCAGGCCCACAATATGGTCGTGCATGCGCACCATAGCTTCCCACCAATAGCGTCGAATGTTTTGCTTAAGCTCAATGCCGTAGGGGCCATAATCGTAGGTGGCGCTTAGGCCATCGTATATTTCGGAGGAGGGAAATACAAAACCATATTCTTTGGCATGTCCTATAATGCGCTTTAATATGTCTTCCTTCTGAGCCATGTATGGGAATTTTGGACAAAGGTAACACCTAGCGGCGGGATATAATTCCGAGGCTAAGGCTTATTCTGCTGTTTCGGTTTTAAGCGGCCATTCGGAGAAAAAGACAAACCGCCCCAAGAGCCCGCATGGCCTGTTGCCCGATAAAAATCTTGGGTGTTGTATCCATAAATCATAGGATGGCCCTTAAGCTTTTCGTAAATTTAAGGTTAGATAAATATGTAATTCAACTGTTATGAAAACAAATATGGGCAAAGCCGACAGGCTCGTTAGAGGCATGTTGGGCTTAGCCGGTCTTGGATTATTTTTTAGCTCCTGGATTCCGGCTCCTTTCCATTGGATTTCTTTGGCCGCAGGCGTACTGCTTCTGTTTACGGCCTTTGTGGGGGTTTGTCCCGGGTACATTCCCTTTGGATGGAACACCTGCTCCACAAAAAAAGCGCCCTAAGGCGCTTTGCTGAATTTTCTGTTGGGAACTTACTCCCCCTGGCCTAATGAAAAGCCGCGTTCTCCATCAAACTGATACAAGTGCTCGGTTTTGATTACCTCTAAACCGACGGCATGAATGGCTTGTTGCAAAGCGAGTATCTGATCGAAATTTAAGGCAGTATACGCTTGGGAATTGGAGTCTTGGTGCACAAATCTACAGCGCCAGTGGTCGGTGCAAAAGGTTTGAGAAAAGCCGCCGGGATATACTTTTACTCCCCGGTTGGTAATCATTTTCAATTTTATGGGGGCAGGAGTAGCGGCCTCCAACTTCTTACCTAAATCTTCGGGATTTCCGGGCAACCAATCCAAAAACACATCCACACCCACCAATTCCTTATTGGGCTTAGGTCTATGGTATTCCGGAGTTTCAATGGGCTTAGAAGTTCTAAACTCATGGGCATGGATTTCTATTCCACTAAGACGCTCAATCACAGCATCGGCAAAGGCCTGAGTACCCACTTTTTGCTTGCTGGTTTCGGCTCGGTAAATATCGGCGGTATGGATGCCATCTTCCAAGGTTTTAAGCCATGCCTTTCGGATTTTTGCAGCCACATCCGTTTGGCCAATGTGCTCCAGCATGAGCATGGCTCCGTTCAACATACCGGAAGGGTTGGCGATGCCCTGCCCTGCAATATCGGGTGCAGAACCGTGGATGGCCTCAAACATAGCCAACTCTTTGCCAATATTGGCCGAACCACAAAGTCCAACCGAGCCGCTGATTTCGGCAGCGATGTCCGAAATAATGTCGCCATAAAGGTTGAGCGTTACCACCACATCAAAGCGATCGGGATAGCGGGCCAAACGAGCACTGCCAATGTCAATAATCATCAACTCTTGCTCAATTTCAGGATACTCAGCCCCAATCCTGCGAAACACATCGGCAAACAAACCGTCGGTGATTTTCATGATGTTGTCTTTCACCATGCAGGTCACCTTTTTACGCCCTTGGTTTCGGGCATAATCAAAAGCGTAGCGTACAATTTTTTCTGTTCCGGGGATGGAAATAAGTTTCAAGCACTGAAACACATCGGTAGTTTGGCGGTGCTCAATTCCGGCATATAAATCCTCCTCGTTTTCGCGAATAATAACCATATCCATATCAGGAAAAGGCGAAGGAATCCAAGGTTTTAGCGTAAAGGCAGGTCGCACATTGGCATAAAGACCCATGCTTTTACGAATGGTCACATTCAAGCTTTTGTAGCCGCCACCCTGCGGAGTAGTAATGGGCGCTTTAAGAAAAACGCCGGTTTCAATAAGGGCATCCCAAGCCTCTGCAGGAATGCCCGATGTATTGCCCGAGCGATAAACTTTCTCTCCTATTTCAATGAAGGTAGGCTCAATAGCTGCGCCTGCCGCCTCCAAAATACGGAGTGTAGCGTCGGTAATTTCAGGACCAATGCCATCTCCTTTGGCAATTACTACTGGGGTTTTCTTATCGCTCATAGCTTTTGATATATAAAGACCTATTTAGATTTCTTTTGGTAGTTTCTCGCCTTTCATAACACAGATTACGGCAATACAAGACCAAATCGGTTCTTGAGCATGAGGCAATCTTTCTAATTCGTGCATCGGCATTGTTTCGGCAGCCAAAGTTAAAAAAACCATCCCCTTTGAAGCATTATTTTTTCTAAAAGGAGTCAATTCCCAATATCCATTTTTGGAGAAGATTATTATTTGGGGGGGGCAATTCCGGCGCTTTCTTCAAGTCCTCAATTCGGAGCTAAGGGGGCGCAAGCCTGTCCGGGGTCTCCCCTTTACATTGGGGAGCCTCCTCCATGGCGCTCCCCCTAAGCTCCGAATTTCCGGGCTTTCCGTGCGCTCCGGGCCCCGTAATTCTAGGCAAATTTGGCTTAAAACTCACCTTAATTTAAGGCCGCTTGGCTTATCTACCTTCCCTAAAAAAAGGCGCGCCCCAAATGTGAGCATATACCCAAAATTGCAAGCCAAAGAAAAGCAAGGGACAAGCTTGTGCAGGGGTGGTCAGAAACCGGGAAACAAAGTCACCGAGCTTAGTTTGCTTCTGCCAATTTTTGAGCCATTTTAGAGGGCAAGAATCCATGATGTTCCTGAAACTTTCGGCTAAATTTACTGACACTGCTGTAGCCAATATGATAGGCCACTTCGGAGACATTCATTCTACCTTCACTAAGCAGCTGTAGGGCATACTTCATACGAAGTTTAAGGTAGAATTGATATACCGACCCTCCTATTTGGTCTTTAAACACAATTTTGAGTTTGGAAACGCTAACCCCGCCAAAATCTGCCAGCTGTTGTAAACTTAGGGGTTGACCACTTAAGTTAGCCTCCATAAATCGAATTACCATTTGGCAAAGGCTTTCGCCGCTTCGGCTTCGGTTGGCTTTGAGTTCTTCTTGCACAATAAATAAGTTGCGCATCATTAAGTGAGCAAAGAAGCTTTTTTCGATTTCAGCACCTGCGGCAAAGGCCTCTTCGCTGTTTATTTGCCCCATACTTTGCCTTAGTTCGGCATCGTGTATGGGTACACCGGTAAAAGACTGAAAAGCGTCGAGCTGATGCAAGGAATGCTGCCCATGGTGCATTTTTGCTGCCAGGTTTGGGAGCCAAGAGGCATGGCCAACCATAGCCAAGACCACCCCCTCCCTGGTTTTTTTAGGGGCAGGTCTGGTATCTTCCAAACGCCAGCAGGTATGAAAACAAAGGATAGGCAAACCCATACTATGGTCGCCTTCCTTAGCCAAATAGCAGGTCAAAAGAAAAAAAGAGCCCTGAAAGTTTAAGGTGCTTTGGTGAGATCCCTCGCGTTTAGCAAAAAACATCAGCCATTTTTCGTCGGGCGAAAGGAATAGCCCCTTTTCTTTGGCCAGGGCACCGGTTAGTTGAGTAGGTAAATACCTCGGAAAAACGAGAGCGTCCCTATGTTTCATAAGGTAGGTCTTAATGGTTGGTGCACATAGGGGAGAATCAAAAATAAACACTCCATTTTATCTTTCCATAGGCCCCATTAGCTTTTTCCAGAACATGTACAAGATTCCAAAATACGGATGCCTTTTCCATCTTATGGATTTTTTTATCCGAAAAATCAATCAAAATCAACGATTTCTGGCCCTACTTTACCAAAGTCAAAAAAATATCCTTACTTAGTCTTTGGGAAACAATAAAGCTTCAAAAGCTTATCGTATGAGCAATAGAAAATTTGCATGCCAATTGTATCGGACAATTCGCTGCTAAGGCAGTTTAAGCATAGGTATCCGGAGCTGGCATCGCTCTGGGAAGATAGCCCCTCCGAAGCCTTTTGGCTGTTGGAGGAGGGGAAAGAAGGTATGCACTGGATCAGTGAACCTTTGGCCCGTCAATTGGGATATCAACCTGAGGAGTTCCATAACCTAAACCTGTACATGTGGGACCTTTTACACCCCGACGACCGGCCCCACAGCCAAAAAAGGTTTAAAGAATACTTAAACACCCAATCACCCTTTGAACATACGGTGCGCTACCTCCACAAAAATGGCCACACCGTTGCCGTTCAATGCAAAGGAAAGGCTTCCCTTAACCCCAAAAACAACACCAAAGCTCTTTCCGGAGTGCACCTTGCTTCTTCCGGACTTTGGGTAGGCCCCCAACTTCAACCCGAAACCGAGCTCAACAAGTTTCAGCTGTTTAGCCTTTTTTTTAACAACTCCTTATACGGCGCCTTTTTTATGATGCTCGATTCGCCCATTCAATGGGACGAAAAGCAAGACAAAGAAGCATTGTTAGATTATGTAATGGAACACCAGCAGGTTACCGAAATCAATCAAGCCATGCTGGACCAATACAATGCCAAGCGAGAAGACTTTATTGGGTTTAAACCCCTCGACTTTTTTCCGCACGACCACCTAGGTGCCCGTAGTTTGTGGCGGGAGCTTTTTGACAAAGGTCGGCTCAAAGTAGAAACCAATGAGCGCACCGTAGACGGCAAAGAAATATTTTTTGAAGGCGATTATGTTGTACTGTACGACGACTTAGGGCGCATCACCGGACACTTTGGCATTCAACAGGAAGTGACAGAGCGGGTTCGCTCCCAATCGCTTTTAAAATCTAGCCGGGAGCAACTTTTGCGCATTACCCAAAACATTCCGGGGGTAGTTTATGAACTTCGCATTACAAAAACCGGCTGGTTTTCTTTTGACTTTTTAAGTGAGGAATGGAAAAGTCTAAACATAAATTTAACCCCTAACGGTCTCTTTCGTGATGCCAGCGAATTATTCTCCATTGTTCTTTCTCAAGATATTCCCGAATTTACTCGAAAAATTCAGGCTTCTTATAGAGAACGTTCGCTGTTTGACCACAGTTACCGAATCCGAAATAAAAACGGAGAAATCCGCTGGCATAGGTCCAGGTCGCGCCCCGAAGTGCTCCCCAACAGCGATTTACTCTATGCAGGACTCTTTTACGACATTACCTCCGAACACGAAACAGCAAATACGCTGAGTCGCTTGGCACTCGTCGCAGAAAAAACCTCGGACATTATTCTCACCTGCCAACCCAACGGAAAAATGGATTGGGCCAACCTGGCCTTGGAAAGACTGCTTGGCTATGCCCCCGAAAGCTTACGTGGCTATTACTTTTTCGATTTGGCCTCAGGTCCTGATTCGGATCAAGAAAGTCTGGGGCTCCTTCAAGAAAGTCTAGAAAGCGCTAAATCCTTAAATGCAAACACCATTTTGTACCATGCCAACGGAAAACCCTGCTGGTTCAATGTCCAAATAACACCTATTACTCAAAATGCCAAACACCACCAAAGTATTGTGGTTCTGCACCCATTAGACGAGCTTATGGAAAAACAAGCTTCCTTACAAAGGCTGGTGGATTTAAGCTCTGATCAAAACAAGCGTTTGCAAAATTTCGCATACATCGTATCTCACAACATTCGTAGCCATGCCGCAAACATCAGCTCTCTGGTAGAACTTCTCAACTCCACCTCCTCCACCGAAGACCAGGAGCAATTCAAAACTATGCTTAAAAAAAGCAGCACCCAGCTCGATGAAACCATCATGCACCTAAACGATGTAATCTCACTAAACACCGAACTGAGCACTTCTTATGTCTCCATTAATGTCACCGAAACCATTGAAAAAGTCTTGCAGCCTCTACGCCAAAAAATCAAACACAGCCATGCCGAATTGGAATTCCATATTGCGCCCAATGCCACGGTTTACGCCGTACCTGCCTATTTTGAAAGCATCGTATTTAACCTAATCTCCAATGCCCTAAAATATCACAAACCCGGTGACCCGCCTGTAGTTGATGTTTCTTGGGACACCAAATCTGACCACCATTTGCTTAAAGTCCGAGACAGAGGGTTAGGCATTGACTTAAATCGCTACGGAGATCGGCTGTTTAACATGTACCAAACCTTTCACAGAGTGCAAGACGCCAAAGGAATTGGCTTATTTTTAACCCGAAACCAAGTAAAAGCCATGGGAGGTGAAATTGGGGTAAAAAGCAAACCAAACCAAGGAGCTACCTTTTGGGTGAAATTCCCGCTAACTCCTAAAACAGAGGTCTCAAGCAACAAACCCTAAACAAAACCGCCCTCACCATTCAAAGAAAGGAGGAGCCCCTCCTTGTTTTATCATTCATCACCCACCATTCAAACTACCTGAACCACATAGGCTCTATCTACAATCTTGCGCGTACGTTGCTTAAGCAAGCGAATGATTTCTTCTTCACTTTTGGGCTGATCCGGATTCAGCTGTACATAATGCCCGGCCAGCACCTTGTATTGCTTACACATCAACAAAAACCAAACCGTGGTAAAGTCTATTTTTCGAAAAACTATGGCCTCTTCACGCGCATAGCGCTCTACATTATTCAAAAAATCCTCCGGCATTTGCGTCCAGTGACGGCTACTGCGCACATGGTGCCCAATATGATACCCGTCGTTAAAGCACTTTTTGTTGTAAGGCGAGTTAATGCAGGTTAGGCTGTTGCGGTAACAATTATCGGGTGTTTCGGCGTCCACAAAAGCATGTTGGGCCCAGTTGCCTGCCATCATCATGAGGCGACTAAAAAATAAAGGCAACCAAAACACCACTAAAGTGGCTTCCCAATGCACAAAAGAAAAAGCTATTCCTAAGCCTAAAAAAGTGAGCTCACCAACAATAACCCGTTTCATAATGGGCGTGCGCTTTTTTCCATGCAAATAGTGCACCAGTTCGATAAGTCCAATAAAAAAGAACTCTAAAAAATACGTCAAAAAACCTCGAACGCTATCTCTGCGGTACTTCATGGTAGTACTCAAGTCGGACTCAAGGTTGTTCTCCGGATGATGCATGGCAACGTGGTGCCCAAAATAAGTCTCGGGGGTCTCCCCAAAAAACGGGCCTATAAACCAAGGTATAAGATTGTTGAACCGCTTGTACTTATTTTTAAATAAGCTGCGGTGCGAGGTATTGTGGAGCATTAAAATAAAAGGCCCCAAAAACACTGCCCAGTTCAAGAACAAATATACGCCGGCTACCCACCACGAAAAATCCAAATACAGCCAAATGGCCATAGGAGGAAAAATAAGCAGCAACAAAAAGCTAAGCTTTAAGAAAGGAAAGTCCCTTACATCATTCAAATAAGGGGCCAAAAAACGCTCAAAACTATTGAGCCTGTCTTTTTTTACGTAGGTTGGGTCGTCAATGCTAATGAACCCGTTCGAAAGCATACCAAATGGTTTAATTTGCGCCAATACAGACGCCTTGCAAAATACGTGCTTTCATGGGATATATACAAGCCCGTCTTTACCTCGTCATACAGAGACGGGAGGCATCCCGGGGAGACGGGAAGCATCCCGGAGAGACGGGAGGCATCCCGTCTTTACCTCGTCATTGCGCATTAACTCAGCCTCACCAACTTTTTCCTATACGCCGTAAACACCGTGGACCTCGACACAAACCCAACATACTTCTCCCCTTGCTCCACAGGCAAATTCCACTGCTGGGTTTCTTCAAACTTTTTCACTACCTCCTTTACCGGAGTTTGTAATTGAATCCGAACCGCCGGCGCATCCATCAACTGTGCCGCTTTTAACACATCGTATTGTTCGGTATTGAACATCACCGATTTCAAAGTCTCTAAAGAAATGACTCCTTTTAAGCGTCCATCCTCATCGACCACCGCAAAGATATTGCGCTTGCTCTTACGCACTACCTGCACAATAGCTCCCAAAGAATCGTTAGGAGCAACCACACTCACATCGGTTTCCAACACTTCTTTCAACTCCATTTGCTGCAACAGATCCTCGTCTTTGTGCCCCGTAAAAATCTGCCCCTTGCGGGCCATACTCAATAGTTCCATGGAATAGGGCCGGTAAGCACGGGCCATCAAAAAAGCACTCACACTCACTATCATGAGTGGAATCATCAACCCGTATCCACCCGAAAGTTCCGCAATAAGAAAGATGGCTGTAAGCGGTGCAAACATTACACCCGCCAAAACGCCGGCCATGCCCACCAGTACAAAACTGTTCTCCGGCAATTTCGCAATTCCGGTCTGATTGAGCAAACGCGCAAAGAAAAATCCTACAAAACCCCCGGTGAACAAAGAAGGCGCAAAATTTCCGCCATTGCCGCCCCCATGAATGGTTAGGCTGGTAGCCCATACTTTAAACAGCGCAATAAGTCCGGACAACAAAAGCAAAGTCCAGCTCAAGGGCAAAACTTCCGGCAATTCATAGGCCTCCAAAAGCGCCTCTGCTTCACCGGTAAACAACTCGGCTATGGAATGATACCCCTCACCAAACAAGGGGGGAAACAGGAAACAAAGGGCCGCTAATGCAACTCCTGCACCCAAAGCTCGCCACCAAGGATTCTTTATGCGCTCCAACCTACGCTCGGTGGCCCTGTTCACATAGGCATAGTACAAAGAAACCGCACCACAAAACAAGCCAAGCAACACGTAGTAAGGTACATTTCGGTAATCAAAGGTCTCCGAAAGCGGTACGTTAAACAATATGGACTCCCGCAAAATTATGTGCGAACACAAAGCCCCCGAAACCGATGCAACTATAAGTGGAATAAACTCGGTAATGGCAATACCTGCAAGTACTACCTCTATCGCAAACATAACCCCGGCTATTGGTGCATTAAACACAGCAGCTATTCCCGCCGCTACACCCGCCGCCAACAGCAAGGTCCTGTCCTTATACGTAACATGATATACCCTACCAAAATTTGACCCGATGGCCGCACCGGTAACCACAATAGGCCCCTCCAAACCGGAACTTCCACCCAAACCTACCGTAACCGAACTGGTCAACAGTTGGCTATGCATGCGTGAACCCGGTATCATGCTCGATTTTCGAGCAATGGCGTGCAACACCCGAGCTATTCCTTTGCCGTCCTTGCCTTGGTATACCCAACGTACCAAAGCCACCGCAGCCAAAATGCCCAACAAAGGAAAAAAAGGAAGAAAAAACGAAGGGTAGTCAAAGGGATTTTGCTCAATAAAAAAGCGGTTGATAAAATGCACCGCAGTCTTAAGCAGCACCGCCGCCAACCCTGCCGTAAGCCCCACCAAAATACCACTCAACAACAAAAAACTTTGCCTGTCCAAACGGCTTTGCAACCACCGTAAGGGAAAGCGGTGCCACAGGAGCCTTCGCTTCCAACGCTGGTGGCTCATTCCTCCTGTGATTCATAGTTCATGGCCACAAAGGTACTCAGGCCACCCAAAAGTCCTAAGAAATCTACCAAACGATGCGCACCAAGCCATTGCCCGAACGAACACCGGTGCTCATTTGCGTGTTTGTATTCCCCGATGCAGACACATAGCCGGAACCGCCACCGCCGGCATCCACAGAACCGCCGCCGCCGCCATACCAGCCGCCACCGCCGCCGCCGCCGCCATGGCTTCCACCTTGACCGCGACCTCCTTGTCCAAAGCTGCCGGAATTTGCACCTGAACCTCCGCTGCTTTGGCTGCCGCCCTGCCCGGTGGTTCCTCCCCACAAATTTTGACCATTGTTACCGCTAAGCCCGCCGCCTGAGCCTCCGGCTGTGGGCTGCCAGCCTCCGGAACCGCCGCCGCCGCCGGCCACTACTACACGGTTGTTTAGGGTAGTTCCGTTCTTGCGCACATCAGAAGCCCCGCCTCCGGCACCGGGCCTCTTGTTATCGTCGGAGCTGGCATTGGTGCCGCCGCCGCCGTTCCAACCGCCGGTAGACGTGGACAAAATATAATCCTGACCTTCTCCTCCTACATACACATACAGCGTTTCGCCGGGACTCACAGGCACATCTGCCTGAGCATAGCCTCCAAGTCCACCCTGACCATTCCCCACAGGCCCACCGTTACCTCCTTGGGCTCCCCAGCATTTTACCGTAATGTGGCTGCCGCAAATGGCCGGAACTACAAAAGTTTGCATGCTTCCCGTAAAATTAAAGGTCATGCTGTCGTTGGACAAACAACTCACCACCTGCACTGTATCGGTTCGGCTGGCGCTACAACCCGATGAATCGGTCACGGTCAAACTTACCGTTTGCGCGCCCAGTTGATTAAACTGCACCGTTGGGTTGGGGCCGCTAAACGAAGGTGGTGTAGCGTTGCTAAACAACCATTGAAACGTAGAAGTCCCCGCTTGCAAGGCCAAAAAACTTGCCGGCGTTTGATTCGAAATCGTGGCCGGGGCCTGGTACGCCGCCGAAGGAAACTGGGTGCAATTGCAACGGAGCGTGCGCCAACCCGCCGGAAAATAACTCTCCACACACTCCGAAGTGGTATTGTAAATGGTCAAACCCACCGGCACTTGCTGCATGGCATTCCGGTTGGCCTGATTGATGCGTGGCAACAAAAAACCACGGGCGGTATCGCTCAATTCCAATATGGCATTGGGATCCGGCTGCTGATTTTGGTGGCCTATCAAAACGCCTCCCGACTGGGCAAAGGACGAAACAGCAACAGCGAAGGAAACTAAAGTAAGTAATATGCGCATCCTAATTTTTTTACCAAGTTAGGACTTTGAAAGTAAGCTTACAACTCAAAAATTTGGGGCCCCGGTTCCATGTAGAAATCGTTTAAGCTAAGCTCCCATGGCTGCGGGCTCCCTTGCCCAAGGCCTGCTTGGCGGGCTTCCGGTTGCTCCGCCAAGCTTCGCATCCTCAGCCTCGCCAAGCATGGCCTTGGGCAGCGGGCGGCCCTTCGCCCGGTCGGGGGGCCATTCTTTGGCATTCCTCTTCTCTAAAAATGCTCGGCTTTGTATCTTTGGCTATGCATAGTACTTGTTTCAGCACCCTTTTTCTTCTTTGTTTTAGTGCACTCCTTAGCGGCCAAACCACCACCCGAACCGGCCAAAGTTTTCCGGAAACCTGCATCGGCGAATGGACAGGAAACCTGGAAATCTTTGCAGGTCAAGAACGTAAAGAACAAATTGAATTAAGCATAAGACTCGATCCACCCGACAGTTTAGGCTACTTAAGCTACACTTTGGTGTATTTTGGCGATGGCAACATAGAGCGGCGCCCATACACCCTTAAACCCCACGAAAGGCCCGGTTATTGGTACGTAGACGAAAACAACGGCATTGTGTTGCAAGCACGGGTAATGGACAGAACCCTAACCAGTGTTTTTAAGGTAAAAGAACAGGTACTTATTTCGAAGTGGACATGCGAAGGCGACACTTCGCAATGGGAAATTTTGGTGTATCCGGACCTTTGGGAGCCCGTGGGGGAAACCGAAGGCGAGGAAATCACGGCTTCTTGGCCCCTAAGCACCCAATCGGCTGTGCTTGAGCGGGTGCGTTGATTGACCCCAAAAAGCTTTTGCCCCAAAAGGTACGATTTACGCCAAGAGCATCCGTTCCGGCCTAAGATTCAACGCCTTAATAATTGGATCATTTTCTCCCCTCTCATTTTCACTCCCACTCCCAAACTCCCCACAGCATCGCCCCCCGGCCCCACGGAGGGCCCTCCGAAAGCAGGGTTTAGCGGCGCTTAAGCGAGGAGGTGGAGCTTTGCGGAACCACCGCAGCTTTAGCGCCGCTTAAGCCTGCTGAGGAAGACCGGAGAAAGGGCCGGGAAGAATACTAACACATCCATTGGAACCGGGGCCCCAAAAGTCCCGGAGCTCTAAAGCCCAAGCGTTTAAAAAACAGTTTTGTTAGGGATTAGCTCAAAAAAAAAGCCGATCCCAAGGGATCGGCTTTCTCTAAAAACTAGTGTTTATCAGAAATAGAACATCAAAAATAGAGCACCGTTAAAGTTATCGGTGTCTACATTGAATCCGTTGTTTCCTGACTGTACTTGAGTGCGGGTAATCACGTTGCCGCTAGCCGCCTCAAAGCTTTCGAACTTGCTTTCGCCGTCGCCGGTTACTTGGTAGGTAAGTCCCCAGCCAAATTCTCCACCCACGGAGATTTTGGGAGCAAAGAAATACTCAATACCAACGAATGGACGCACGCCAAAGCCAAATCCGGCTCCGTCGTTTGTGCTTACCAAACGCTCGCCTTGAGGGGAGGCAGTCCCGTTACCAAAGTTGGTGGTGGTAGTAGGCGCCGGGTTTACCGGGCCAAAAGCGTTGCCGTACTCGTAGCTGGAGCTACTAAAGTTCAGGACAACATGCGCTTCGGCACCGTAGAAACCTTGCACACGGCCTTTGCCGCGACGGAATTCATAACCGGCTCCCAATACATAAGTCTGGTTGTTCAACTTTTGACGGTCGAGCGCCAAGCTGTCGGGATTGTTGGCTACGTCGTCGAATACGTAGTTGCCGTTGGTTTGGCCGTTGATGCCAATGCGAAGGTGGGCACGAAGGGCGCGGTTTTCGCTAAGCATGTATTTGCCAAACAACACTTGGTTGCCCAAGTTGCTGATGAATTTATTATCGCCGGCAAAGGTATTGTTCTGATTGCCGTTGAACATGTTGCCAAAGAAAGACAACACAGGAACTGCATTGAATCCAAGGCCTACGTCTCCTGCTTCGGGCAAAATGGGTTGCCCCTTTTTGCTTACCAAAGCGTCGGTTTGAGCCATTCCGGTGCCGGCGGTAAGTACCGCCAGCCCCATGGCCAAGATATATTGTTTCATACGAATCTTATTCTTCGATATAATGTGTCAAATCAATTGAAACGAGCCATAACGAAATCAAGCTCGCGGATGTCATCTTCAAAGATGTTCTGGTTCACCGGATTACGTCCATAAATTTTAAGGCCGGTTACAAAGTTTCCGTTCTCAAAATAGGTAGTTTGCGTTTCGAAGTCGGCAAAACGAACTAGGATATTGTCTTGACCGCTTACCGGAAGACGTACAAAGTATTGGCCATTGTTATCGGTAGCCACTTTGTATTCTTGTCCGTTACCGTTGTTGGTGATAAAAGTCAACACAACTCCGGCAGGAACACTTTCTTCTTCTGTGCTTACCGAAGTAACCTCAAAGGTAGCGTTTGCGTTGCCACCGCTAATGGTTAGGATATCGCCAATGGTGTAACCTGTTCCGGCATTGCTAACATTAAAGAAGTTTACTTCTCCACTACCACCAACGCTGTTGATGTTTATTTGCATACCGGTACCGCTTCCGCCATTTACAGGAATGTTGTTTCCGGTGTTGTAGCCGTCACCTGCATCAATTTGGTTGGTTCCGTTTACTTCACCTACGTTATCGCGGAATGTAGAAGTAAGTGTACCACGAACAATGGCGCTGGTTACAAAATCGTTGTTGGTCATGTTGTACTGGAAATCAGAGACAAGCGCCTGACCTTCGGTAAGTGTCAACAATTCGTTGCTTCTTTTGTAAACCGTACGGACAACGGCAGACTCTTGGAAACCTTGATCGTTGGTAGTAAGTAACGTGGCGTCGTACTCGAAATCATCAAATACTACTTCTACCGGTACCGGATTAGATGAAACAGGCAAGGTAACCTCGTAAGTTCCATCAGCACCTACCGTAGTGCGGGTGATGATTTTGTCGTAAGTAAAGTTAGGATCGGGATTCTTATCCAAATCGCGGCTATCAATAATGAAGGTGATACCGGTTCCTTCGGGAGCATTGTTGGAGGCAATGGAGGTCATGTCCAACATGGCGCTTACACGACCTTTAATCATTCCCATTCCGGGCTCCATAGGAGTTTGTTCGTCTTCGCTACAGCCTACAAAAGCCAATGATCCGGCTAATGCTACTAGGGGCAAAAATTTGTTTTTCATAACAGTGTGTGATTTGATGCCGCAAATGTACAAGGCTTTGTGACGTGCAACTTGGGTTTTATTTGTTGAATTAAACGCGATTACCTATATTGATATTTGAACGTTTGGTTCTTTTTGAATGGCTTTATTTCAAGAATCCACCCTAAAACCACATTTTTCCTAGCCTATATTAAGAAAAACAGCTTCAAAATGATACATGCCACTGGCAAACCTTACAAAAGGTTGCACAGAATACCACCATTTAACATCAAAATCTTACATGATAATTCTTAAAAACAGCACTACAATGTCCTAAAGGGAGAAAAATTATACCTTTGGGAGATTATGTGGTCATATGCAGTGGTATAGAGTTATCAATCACCTTAAGCACCATTCCTCTCCCTTGAGCTATTACCTTTGGAAGCTTCGAGGAAAACCCGGCGATTCCTTTGTCTTTCGCACCAAACGTTTAGGAAAAATTAAGGTTCCCCATCGCTTACTCAATACCTACAAGGAGTGTTTCTTTGACAACACTTACCTCAAAGGCTTTCCGGAGGCATTCAGCCCTAAAACCTGGGTAGATGTTGGAGCCAACGTGGGTTATTGCTCCTTGGCCACCCTAAATCTTTACCCCAACTGCCAAATCCTGGCCGTAGAACCTATGCCCAACAATTTGGCTCTCCTACGCCATTATTTAAATCTTGCGCCCCTTGCCAAAAGCCAAATTCAACTGTTCCCCGTTGCTTTAGCTGCAAAGGTAGGATCCATCCATTTACACTACGACCCGGCGGACAGCTACACCACCTCAGCCAGCTGCCTGGCCCTGCACACCAAGCAAAGTCAACAATTGGAAGTTCCCGCCCAAAGCTTGGAACAACTGCTCAATGATCAACATTGGGATCAGGTAGACCTTGTGAAACTTGATTGTGAAGGTGCCGAATACCAAATCCTTGAATCGCTTTCGGAGCAATTTTGGCCCAAAATCACACGATGGGCCATCGAAACCCACAGCTCCTCCAATCCAAACCATACCCTTGCCAAGCTATTGTTGCTGCTCCAGTCCAAAGGATATCGTTGCCGCAGCAAAGGCAGTAAAATTTGGGCTTGGCGTTAAACAAAATGAGAATTCCCATCATTGCACCCTATTATTTTGGGCGCCTTTTCCTGCCCTCCCCTTTAGTTTGCACCCCGCCTGTAAGGGCGTCTAAGCCCTGCAGGGTCCCTCCGAAGTTTCGTCGGGCCGCTGCAAGGCCAAGCCGCCCTAAACCGCCGGGCCACAAAGCTATCGGATCGGTCAGGGGCGCAAATCCCCTTCCAAAAAAATGGACGACTTAATAATAGACCACTTCGCACTCAGGAAGCAGTTCACGCAATTTTTCTACATCCCTTTGCCGCGCTCGTGAATTAAACACCCGGAATACCCGCAACTTTTTAAGCCCATACAAGGGTTTCAAATGACGTACTGCCGTAGCTGAAATATCTAGGTGCCTAAGCTCTACCAATGTCTCAAAGCCCGATAAATCGCCTAAAGGAGTAGATGCCAAATCCAAATGCTCTATGTTTAAAAAATATAGGACATGCTCAGGCTTCTCAAGCAATGTCCCGCCTGCATCTAAACGCTGCAGAGCTCCATTCCTTCGCAGCGCCGATAAATCCGAAATTGGATTATCCGATATATCGACTGTTTTTAACGTGTGCACCAAAGCCAGAGGACTCAAATCCGAAATCCCTAAACCACTCATATTAATAGACTCTAATAATGGGAGCCTGGCCAATGGAATTAAGGACTTAATAGGCCTTTTGCTTAAATCCAGGCTTTTAAGGGTTTCCAAACGATGTAAATCTTCCTTCTGCGGTAGATTTGGCAAAATTTCTAGAAAAAGAGCTTGCCATGCAGAATCTAAGTTGTTCCAATAGTCCTCCAACACAGCCGAATGCCAACAAAGTTCCCATGCAGGGTGTGCGGCCAAATAGGCAATGGCTCCTATAGAATCTAAGGGATTCTCTTCTGCTTGAACTATTTTCAACTGAGGTAGCTCCGTGAGCATGCTCAAACTCTTTACCTTATTTTGATCGAAATGAATTTCGCGCAACTGGCTCATGCTTTGAACAAAACCCAAATATTCCAGTCCGGTTTGACTAAGCTTCAATACTTTAAGCTTACTCAAGCCTGTCAAGGGAGAAAAGTCGGCAATGGGGTTGTTGCTTAAATCCAAATATTCCAGTTTAGACAAAAACCTAAGGGGGCTAAGGTCTTGGATGCGTCGGCCTGGCAAAGCCAAACTGTCGATACGGACTAAGGCATGCAAATATTCTTTCTTGGTTCGGTATTTTCCTTGAGCTGTTTTTGCCAGAATAGGCTCTTTCCAAACCGGCGGAAGCCCTTCCCACCAGGTTTGAATATCGCTGGTGCCAAACATTACCAAAACATCAGGTCGCAAATGCTGGAAACCGGCCACGGCCGCTGAACTTATGGGCGTATCATCGCAAAAGACATACCGAAGCTTTGCCAAGTCTTTGAGCGGAAGCAAATCTTTCAACAAACTGTTTTCCAGATTCACTCTTTCCAATTGAGGACAAGAGGCCAAAGCCGATACATCCGAAATTTTGCAATGAGCCACACTCAACTGCTGAAGTCTTGGCAAACCGGCCAATGGAGCCAAAGAGGTTATTTGGGTAGAGTCCAAATACAGCAAGGTCAATTGGCCTGCCATTTGGATTCCTTCCAACTTATTTAAGGGGGTACCGGTCAAGTAAGCTTCTTCTAATCCAATCAAATGTTTTAGCTGCCCTGCGTTGGAGATTTTGGAGTCATTTGCTTCCAAAACACGCAACCTTTCACAAAACCGGAGAGGCTCAAGATTCCTAACTTCGGTTCCTGCAATATTCAAGTATTGAAGCTGGGTAGAGTTCCGAAGCCCTTTTAAATTACTTACCGGAAGCCCTTCTAGGCTCAACCAGCTTAGCTTTTTCATACGAGACAAAGGCTCTAAATCCCTTATGTCGGTTCCACTCAAATTTAGGCTGTCTTTGCTTAGCCAAGATTGAATGGCCGGGCCAAGCCATGCCGATTCAAGGCTTAGGCTTTCCTCCCCAATTTTATACCTGTCGCCCGGTTTTGCCAAGCTGTCGGCCACTAAAATATCGGAAAGCAACACACGGCTGTTTGGAAGCGAAATATCCCTAGAAATAAAGACTTTCCAGTCCATAGCAAGAGAAGCCCACCATTGGCTTAACTCCTCTGCTTGCCCAATGGGGCGGGTATAAATAGATACCATTTTGAGTTCGCGGCGGCTTTGGTCCAAACTAACTTCAAAAAAGCGGGTTTGGTGATTTTTTATGGATTCTCCTTCCAAACCCACACCTTCCAGGGTTCGCTTGGTTTCAATTCGAAAATAAGGCGCTCCCTTTTCGTTTACTTCCAGAAGTATGTCCTGAATATGGTATTGAAACCGCACCTGCTTAAAAAAGAAATCCACATCGCGTAAATAGGCTTGTACATTCTTATTGGTAACCTCCCTTCGGTTTTCGAGTAAGTCGTCTTCGATTTGAACTTCGGCATCCCTAAAAATGCGCAAGTAACTGTCATTGATAATGATCTCCTTGTCGCCGGCAGCTATGGAGTCGCTTCCTAAAAGGTTTAAACTGTATTGAAAAAAGCGCACCATGCCCTCCAGCTGTGGCTTCCAGGTGTTTAATAGGCTTTTTTCTGTTTGAGCATGGCCTTTGGCCAAGGACACCACCACCAAAAAAGCAAACAAAACTGCCTTAATCCACCGCATACCCTTGGAGTTTTATAGGTGAATGTGCGCTTTCAACCTTTGCTAAATGCTGAATTAGCCAGCCGGAGTTCCGTTGAGCTCTGTGCATTTGCTTTAAACGAAAATACCAACCGGGCACTTGGGTGCTATGGAAAGAAACGTCAGTTACCGTTTTAAAATAGGCTTTTCCACGTTTCAGCTCCAAAAGCAAAAAACTCAAATGATCTACACTATAACTCTCAGCCAAATAAGAGGCCATGCGCTCAGGGTGCTCAAAGGCTCTCCTCAGATTCATAAACTCCAGCTCATGAGACAAAGGGTGTAGGAAGGGACCTTCCGGGCTTCCACTAAGGGTGTCTTCTTTGAACAGTTGCTGGTAATAGGGGGCAAAAGCACCGGTAATCACCCATTTTGAACCTACCTTTTCTTTTTGAAGCTTTAAATATAGGGTCACCGGCTCAGGTTGACCACCCAACACAAAGCTTGTCTGCACTTCGGCCAAAAACAGGCCCTCGTGGAGGCTTAGGAACACTTCATGCTCCCCGGCAGTAACCCGCTGAATAAAGGCCTGCTTAAGGCTATCGGATATAGGACTTTGCTTATCGAACAGTTGAGGCAAATAGGCCAATCGAACAGCATGCGCACGATACATTGGGTCGCTTGGATAATAACGCTTGCCATCGGGGCCCTCCTCTCCATTGAACCTTCGAAAAAACTGATTCACTTGCTTGGTGGCAGCTTGTAGTTGCTGCTCCCGTTCCAAATCAATTCCAATCTGGGCTGCACTGCTTGCTGCCAAGAGTAAGTAAAAACATACAACTATGGCTGCCCGATGCATCATCGACCAGTATGTGCCACCCGAATGTCACCTAAAAGTACATCCCAAAAATCAATGGTTTTACCGCCGATTTGAGTTTGCTTTCGTTCCACATATATGGTAATGTCTTTTTTGGTGGTGTCTTCGTATTTGAGTCCTTCCTCCGAAGAGCCTGTAAACTTTTGATAAATGGTGATTACCCCTACATAGCGCCCGTCAGGTTGCAATTCCAAATCCGAAATATACTGGATATTATACCATTCTATGGTTACTTTGTCATAGTTCAAGGCCATTAGATGGTCAAAATAGCGGCGTACGGTAAAATACCGAATTTCTTTTCTGTTGAGCGAGGAAACGCCAATCTGCGCATCTTCGGTAAACAATTCAACAGCTCGATCAATTACCCGCTGAGCTTCGGAAAAAGGGGTGGACTTATTGCCTACCAAACTTATGTACTTACTTAAATCTCGAACTTTTTCAAGAGCTAATGAGTCAATAGCTTTTTTTCGCTCCGGAGAGATTGTTTCGGTTTGGGCCTGCATGCTGGTCAAGGACAGTCCACAGAAAACCAAGAGTAAAGAAGCAAAACGAATCATGAAGGCGATTATTTAATAAGTTCCAATTCTGAAATTTTGCCGGCCTCATTAAACCGAATCTGGTGTATTTGGGCCGGAACTTGCTTTTGATCTTTAAGGTAATCCAAAAACTTTCGAATGGTGCTTGGCCTATCGTAGTCTTTCAGACCCTCGCCATTCATGGCAATAATGGTCAACACGGGCACTTGAGCCGAAGCAAAAAACGGGAGCGTTTGCTCGATTTGGCGGTTGGCTTCTTCTATGCTTGATGCCATGGCTATGGCACTAAACCTAGACTCCAAATCTTGTTTCAATTTAGCTCTTCGTTCTTTTTCTGCTGCGGCTTTAGCCTCTTCTTCTTTTTGCTTCTCTAAGGCTTGGCGTTCGTTCAGTAAGGCCGCCTCTACTTCAGCAATCAATTGAATTACCTCGGGGTCGTTCAAATTCATGGAACGGACCTGATCCAATTTGGCTTCTTTTGCCTCCAAACTGCTATTGGTGTCTGCCAATATTTCACGCAGCATTTGTTTGGCGCGCTCTATTTGCCTGGCTCTATCTTCCGCTGCTGCTTGTTCCGCTTTCTTTTTACCGGAACAGCCGGTTTGGGTTAGAGAAACCGTCAACAAACCAAGGGCAAAAATGCCGAACAACGACCATTTACGGAATACTTTCATGTGCATCGTGCTCATCTATTGTTTTGGCATGGAATTATCCTCAATGCCAAGGCTAATTTAAGGGAATTAGCTAGAACCCTCTGCTTGACCAAGCAGGCTTTAATAAATATTACAAAAAGCAGACCAAAAAAAAAGCGCACCTTTTTGGGGGTGCGCTTTAAAAATCATCTTAAACTTACCTATTGGTCGTTGAGTTCTCGTAATAGAATGTATTTGCGAGGTTAGGATCCTTTCTCCAAACCACAGCAACCACTTCCAACTCATCCAAATCCCAAGAAGCATCATAAGATACCGCACGAGAGAAATGGGTAATATCTCCTGCTTTCATGGCTTTGTCGATGATGATTTCCTCACCATAAGCACCGCCGTAGGTAGCAGCACCCAAAAGCACATGATGGTGTACATACGCATCGTCATACCCATTGCTGGTATTTTGAGAGGCTACAATATTTCTGGCTAAGAAATAAATGGCCAAATGGTAATCGGCATTGGTCTCTTCAAAATTCTTAATGTAGGCATCAATATTTAGCTTACCTGCATTGGGGCCCGCACCCAAGGTAGTGCGTACTCCAACACCTAATTTAGGCAACATTTGAGAGTGATCGGAAACCTCATTGATGGCGTCTTGCACGGAAGTGCCAACCATAATTTCGTTAGCAGCAAAATTTGGTGTGCCGGAATAGTTCCATTTGTTCGAGAATTCATCAACCAACGGACCATTTGACCCGGTAGTTAATCCGTCATTCACTTGCAATGACATACCAAGCATACGACTCCCCTGTGAAGCAATAGCGTCCGTAAAGGCCGAACCACCCCAACCTCCGCATGGGCCACACCAAGTGGCCGTGAACTTCACAAAAATGGAGTTTTGTTGCTCGTTTACCACAACACAAGAACCATCGTCTACGGCAGCTTCACTGTTGTAATTTACAGCTTCTTGGTTGGTACAACCTTTAACCTCATTATCCCCACCCGGAGCAAGAAGTTGAGGGTCGTTACATGAACTACTTACCAAGCCTAGAAATAAACCGGTAGAAGCAAAGAGAACGGAAATGTTTTTCATGTCTGAATATTTAATAGCTAAAGTACGATATAAATCCAACAATTAAAACACAAATCATGGATAATTTGTTTTCCACGACCTAAAGTTAGTAAACTAAAGTTCAACGCTTTGCTCTTTGTGCCGCCACCACGTCTATTTCCTTCTCCTTTCCCGCAGCTTTCATTAGGCTCACATACCTTTGATACAAGCCCGGATACATTTCCCTTTGTCTCTTTCCATAGGCTACCTCCGCAAGCGCCAAATAGGTCAGCGCTTCATTGGGAAACCAAGGCTTCCAACGATTCGCCCAAAGCTCTGCTTTATCGTACATCCGCTCCTCAGCAAACCAAAGCGCCACCTTTGCGCCTGTAGCCGAAAGCAGCTCTGCTTCTATCCCTTGCCAAGACTTGCCCAGAGATGCGGCTATCTTCTGTGGACTTTTCCATTCCTCCAACAAAGGCAAAAAGGAAAACTCCAGTGCCGGAATCAACAAGGCCGCTGCTTCATCAAACTTTCTTCGCTTTTCCAGCTCCTGAGCCATTTGCAAGGCTTTCTGAATCAAACGGCCACCCCAAACCTTTCTGTCATAATAGGTTTCTGCAGGAGTTATACTGTCCAACCTTAGCACTACCATGCCAAGCGCTCCTTCCTTTAAATCTTGCTCCGCCCTGCGCATCATGGCGCTTGCCGGATCATGACTTTCTTCCTGTTGAAAAACCGGATGCTCCCCCTCCCACGAAAAAACGCCACACCGAATTTCCATTTTTCCCGGAGTAGTACAACAGAAATCCAAGCGGCTTCCCTCCATGCTTAAAGAAGAAAACTGCTCGGGAGAACAGGCGAGCGGCTGCTTAAAACGCTCCAAAAAAATGACCTCTTCTTTGCCCGTTTGCCCATACAACATCCAGGCATTGGACCTGGTATCTAAGGCAAACCAAAGTCCTTGGTATTTGGGAAGTGCCTTTTCAGAACCTTTTACTTCGAAAAATTGCAAATAACCTGCGGCCTCATCAAACCTTATGGGCATTTGACCGTACCCAACATGCCAAAGTGAAAAAAATGAAAGGCACAAGCCATAAGCAGCTAAACTAAGCTTTGTATGTTTGTTCATAACGCAAACTTAAGCAAAGCCCGGCAGCCTGTTAATCCAAACTTGCCCTCTTTTCGCCCAGGCTTGGCTAAAATGCCTTAACCTCTTTTCCATGAGTGCACAACTTCTCTTATACAATGCAAGCGCCGGTTCCGGAAAAACCTTTCAGTTGGCCCAGCGCTTTCTGGTACTTGCTTTTAAAAGCCCCCAAACCTGGAAAAAAATTCTGGCGGTAACCTTTACCAATAAGGCTACTATCGAAATGAAAGTGCGCATTCTTCGGGAGTTGGATGTCCTTTCTACCAACCCCCTAAAATCTGACCATTTACACGCTGTTTGCCATTCCTTGGCCTGCGCACCCGAGCAATGGGAATTGGTGCAACAAAAGGCCCAAAGTTTGAGAAAGGAAATCCTCCTCAATTACCACCAGTTTCAGGTAATGACCTTGGATAGTTTTCTCCAAAAAATGCTTCGATCCATGGCCCGGGAAATTAACCTGAGTGCCGGGTATCGGGTAGAGCTCGATTTGGATGAGATTAAATCCCGGATGCTGGAACACTTCATTGCTTCTCTAAAACCAAACAGCATAGAAACGCTATGGGTACTCGAATTCTTGTGGCAGCAAATCAAGGACGAAAAGAGCTGGAATCTTCGAACAGCCCTTTGGCCCATGGCCGGTCAATGGTTCGATGAATCTTTTTTGGAACACCAAAAAGGTTGGATGGCTTTTCAAAAAGAGGTGGGCGTGGAATTCTACAAGTCCTCGCTTATGCAACAGTGGCAGGACATCTCCCATAAAATCAATCAAGACAGAGAAGCTCTGGAACAGGGCTTAAAACGGCTAGGACTCAACGAACACAGTTTCAAAGGAGCCAGTCGCTCCGGCCTGGCAGGACTCATGAAGCGCACCAAAGAGGTCAAGCCCTCCATTCGAACCAGTAAACTGGAGGAGCCTTCGAGCTCTTCCCTCAAATTTGCCGCATCTTGGGAGGAATGGTTAAGTAAAACCAACCAAGACGGACCCCTAAAAGCCGCAGCTCAAGAGTTGTTCCCGGCCTACCAAAATCTCTACCGCAGCTATACTTCTTCCCTGCCCGATTTAGTGAGTATCCAAGCCCTCACCGCTGAGGTTTTTCAACTGGGCCTGCTCCAAAGCCTGCAACAAGCCCTCCAAGCTTGGCGAGAACAAGAAGAGGCATTGCCAATATCCGATGCCGCACCCTTGCTCCAAGCCGTAATGGACAATAATCCATTGAGCTTTGTGTTCGAAAAATGGGGCACGCGGTTTGACCATTTTCTAATTGACGAGTTCCAGGACACCTCCCGTTTGCAATGGGCAAACTTGAAACCGCTGGTAGAAAATGGTTTGGCACAAGGAAAAGTAAGCATGCTGGTGGGCGACACCAAACAAGCCATTTACCGCTTTCGCAATGGAGATGCCGAACTCATGGCCTCAAAGGTGCCGCAGGATTTTGCCGCCTACCTTAAAGAGGTACCCATGCGCCAAAACTTTAGAAGCCTCAAAGGCATTATAGATTTCAACAGTGCTTTTTTCGAAAAAGCACCGGAATGGATAGGATCCACCGCCAACACCCTTGGATATCGACAAGAATCTATCGATAAGGTTAAGGCATTTTATAAAGAAACAAAGCAAAGCCCCGGCAAACCTTCTCAAAGCTCAAGAACAGCCCACATTACCCTTAGCCTTAGAACCGGCACTTCCAACAGCTTTGCAGAACAGAAGGAAAGCAGCTACCTGGAATGCTGCCAACGCATAGAAGAATTGCTGAAATTGGGCATGCCTCCGGAAAAAATGGTCGTTCTAACCCGAACAAACAGCGAAATCGCCGATTTCTCTGACTTTTTTAAAAACTTTGGAATAGAACGGCAAAAAGACCCCTGGCCTCAAATTGCCTCCGAAGGGGCTTACAAACTCCACAACCACCCCACCGTTCGCTTGTTAATCGCTGTGCTCGAAGCTACGCGCGCACAGGGCGACCCGGTAGCTTTTGCTGCCGCTTACCAAGACTTTCTTTCCCTAACGAACAGCCCCAACGAAGCTCCGAAAGCCCGGAATCCCAGGGAATGGGACAGCGATGAACATTGGAAAAATCTATTCGAAAAATGGAAGTTTAGTCCTGCAGACCAAGTCCTAAGAGACGCCGCCTCAAAGCTGAACCTTTACCGGCAAACCGGATGGGCTCCTTTTGTCCGCAAATTTATTGGACTGGCTTCCCAAAGAAGCAGGTTGGAGGGAAATCTGCCGATTCAATTTTTGCAATGGTGGTACCAAAGAGGCATCGATACCTTTCTTGCCGTAGAAGAACTTCCCGGATCCATTCGGGCCATGACCATCCACAAAAGCAAAGGCCTGGAATTCGAAGCGGTGCTCATTCCCTTCCTTAAGCCCGAAAACAGATCAGGCCCGGGAGATTTAACCTGGCTGCCCTCCGATGAACCAAAACCCTTTTTGCCTCCCAAAGCTCCTTTAAAACTCAGCAGCAAGCTAAACAACAGTTGGTTTGCCTTCGCCTACGAAAAAGAATTGGTGGAACAGCAACTCGACCTCCTGAATCATTTATATGTGGCTTTTACACGCGCCGAAGCGCAACTCCACGTGTGGAGCGCCCTCTCAAAGTCTCAAAAAGAATCGCTAAAAAGCCTTCCGGTTTCTTCCGGCGCCTTACTTTGGCACGTGATGCAGGCTTTAAACCACAAGCCTTGCATTGCCGAAGACTTGCACGAAGCTTGGGAATTTGGCTCTCCCTCTTTTACTCAAGCCGCGGAAAAGGAAGACGCTCTTTCCTACCGCCCAAGTACACCACAGGCTCCGGAAAACCGAAAAACGCCCGGAGTGTCCGTAAAAGGAATGCCCCGGAACCAAGACCAAGAGCGTTCCGAAGCCCTGCGCAGAGGCTTGATTTTTCACCGACTGGCAGAAAGCCTTGGCACGGCCCAACCCGATCCTGAACGTATCGTGCAACAAGCCCTCAGCGAAGGATGGCTCGAACCGGATGAGGTACACCAATTCCTGCCCCAGCTCAAAGAACTTGCTCAACTGCCCATCCTTAAAAACACCTCCCAAGCCCCATGGGTGGTGTGGAACGAAGCCGCCATTCTTGTGCCCGGCGGAGAAATGCGCAGGCCCGACCGGATAGCAATCAAAGGCAATGAAGTGGCCATTATGGACTACAAAACCGGAGCCTTTAAAAACCGCGACCTGGAACAATTAAGCACTTACCGAAACCTGCTGTTGGATATGGGATACGCACCGGTGCATGCCCATTTGATTTATCTGGACCCTTTAACCATTAAAACCCTGGAATAATGCCCAACGCAATGCAACTCATGGTAGAAGCCCTTCTGAAACTAGGCCGGGATGAACTAAAAAACTCCTTGGTTCTGGTTCCCACGCGGCGTTCCGGGCTTTTCTTACAAAAGGCACTGGCCGAAAAAGCAAGCCGCCCCATTTGGGCGCCGCAAATCATTACCATCGACGCCCTGGCTTCTCAATTGACCGGATGGGAAAGAACCGAGCGCACCGACTTGCTCATGCGGCTTTATCCCTTTTTTGAACAAGAGGTGCACAAAGAACCCTTCGAAAAATTTTTCTTTTGGGGCTCTATCCTGCTCGATGAATTCGAGGCCATTGATTTAGCCTTGGCAAATGCCCAAAGGGTGTTTCAAATTCTGGTAGACCAACGAGAAATTGATGCCGCTTTTCCCGACTTTTCCCAAGAGGCCCGAAACAGAGTCTTTGAATTTTGGCAAGGTTTTGAACCAAACCCAAGCCCGGAACAACAAGCCTTCTCCAAACTTTGGAATGCCCTATTGCCCCTCTATCAGGCCTTCAAAGTGCATTTGGCCGAAAACCAAAGGTGCTATCCCGCAGGCGCCCTTCGCCACTTGGCCGAAAATGAGGAATTGCTATCCGCATTAAAGGCAAACCATGTGCTCATTATGGACCCGGGCTGGTTACCTCCGGCTACCGAAAAAATCATCCGACATATCCAAGCCCGATTCCCATCCACTATTTTTTGGCAAAGCTGCGCCACTATTGACCTCTTTCCAAATGACCCTGCCTTTCGCAAAAGAGCCGCCTGGGAAAGTCTCCCCCATAGCATGCATGCACCACAGGCCGCATCAACACCAAAGGTAGAACACTGGACAGCCGATGGCAGCGAAGGCATCATGGCGGCTTTAGCAACCGCGCTTTCCTCTTCAGAAATACAAGCCGAAAAAACAGCTGTTGTAGTCCTTAACGACGAACTCCTACCCGGCATTTTGGCCCATATCCCTTTGGGCATGGAGTCCAACGTTTCTCTTGGCTTGCCTCTAAGGCATACTTTTTTAAATGGATGGATGCAAGCCCTCCGAAAGCTTAGCCAATCCATAACTAAAGCTTCCGACAACAGCTATTTTCTGCATGCGCATAGTCTACTCACCTTTAGCGAACTGCATCATTGGCCCAAAGAAGTTCAAACCACCGTGGAACAATGGCAAAAGGAAACCCAAAAACGACAACTTCAATGGATTTCTTCCCTGGAGCTTGAGCCCCTACCTTGGCTTCGTCCATGGATTGCACCGCTGCTCAACGAGGACCTTTCCCTCATGGAAAAAATGCAACGCTGGCTGGACCGGCTCGCCCAGGACATGCAAGACCAATCGGAGCTCAACCAATATACCGTCTGGTTCTTTGCCAATCAATGGCGTAGAATTTGGACCGGCCTGCAACAACTCAACCAGCCCTTAGGAGCCACCGCCACATGGAAAATTGCCCAACAACTCATTTACGGGCTAAAAACACCCTTCCGCGGCGAACCCCTAAAAGGGCTTCAAATCCTTGGCCTTAGGGAAACCGAAATGCTGTCTTTTGATGCTGTGATTTTTGTAGAAGCCAACGAAGGATTACTTCCCGCGCAAAACAACAGTCCATCCCTCATTCCCGACTTTTTAAAAGAAGGCTACGGCCTAAGTTCTTTAGGAGAAAAACAACGCCAAGAAGCCTTGCTCGTGTTTAGATTGTTGGAACAGGCCAAAGAGGTGAAATTCATCTCCAACAGTCGCGTGGAGGGCTTTGGCAGCGCAGAGCCCAGCCGATTCATAAATTGGTGGAAAATCAGGAACGGCTCTTTCCCGCTTAAAAAGCCATCGGATCCGGCCAAAACCTTTGAACGAGTGCCTATGCCCATCCCAAAAACCGACCGGGTTGCCGAAAAGCTTATGGCCTTTCTCAACAAAAAAGAAATCTCACCCTCCGCCCTCAACATTTGGCATACCTGCGGCTTGCAATTCTACTTTAGGTATATCGAAAAGATCGAAGAAAATCCCCCCTTAAGCGACGAAACCAGCCCGGCGCTTTTAGGCAGTCTTACTCACCTATGCTTGGAAAACATCTACAAGAGCTTCCAAACAGGAGAAGCATTGACTGCCAGACAGTTGAAACAAGCTTTGGAGCCCGCCAAGCTCAAAGCACAAGTAAGCGAAGCCCTAAAACAACACTTTAAGTTGAACAATCTGCCCCGTCAAAACGAAGGGGAAATGCTCATCATCAGCTCCTTAATCGAATCCTTTGTGCAGCGGGTGCTCCAAGGCGATGTAAAAACCGTTGAACAAAACGGCAATTTCTTGTACATTCAAGGTCAGGAACTTAAACTTAAAACCACCCTTCCACTCGGCCAACATACACTAAGCTTTAAAGGCTATGTGGACCGAACCGACCTTTGGAACACGGCCGATGCATCCACCTTTCGATTGGTGGACTACAAAACGGGAAGCCCCACCAAACAAGGCACGCCTATCAACGATTGGGACGACCTCTTTGGCCACGAAACCCTTCCCAACAAAGAAGGCTTTCAAGTCTTTATGTACGCCTGGCTCGCCGAAAAAAACAACTTAGGGGAGGAAAAAAACCTATTGCCGCAACTTTGGTTTTTGCGCGGATCCACCGAACCGCCACCGCCCAAATTCAGGGGGGAGGTGCTGGAAGACATTCGACCGCTGCTGCCGGAGTTTGAGGAACGCCTACGCCAAAGCCTGGAGCACTTAACCCGGCTCGATCGCCCCTTTGAGCCAACCCACGACCCGGAAGCCTGCACCTATTGTGCCTTCCGGAGCATTTGCAACAGGTAAATTATTTGGCCGCCGGACGGGCCTTCGGCTTTACTCCCCGGTATAGGGAGCAAGGCCGCCTACGGAGACTGTTGCTGCGTAGCTATTCTGGCAGCAACTTTGCGTTGCAGTCAAATCTCAAGGTCCTCATTTACCATTAGTAAACTACGGCCTTTCTATTTGCCTGCGCCTTAATTTGCCTTGAAAACGCAACGCAGCAACAGTCTCCTGCCCTTCGCCGGGGCTTGCTGCGCGCCGCCGCGGCTCAGGGTGGCGGCCTAAGCTCCCCATCCCGCGGCGGTACCGCCTCAGTCCCTGGCGGAGATCGTAGCCCAAGGCCTAGAACATGGTTTTAAGGGTTTGGCCTTGCCTATACAGAAGTTTTTCCGCAGTATCCCGCGCCTAGGAAAATGGCAACTTAAAATCACCCATATCCTGTTCTACAAAGCGTACAAAACCCTGCTTGAATAAAGGTAATCCTGTGCCTTCGTTATTCCTTTTGCAGGTCCATCAGCAATGGTAGAGACATTCTCTTTTGCAATTCCTAGCTAGAGTTTTGGCCTTTTTACGTATGGCAAATGTGTATTACTTTATTATTGGTTTTTCCTTTCGGTTATCAATTGTTTTAATTCGTCTTTACTAGGAAGAACTGTTTTATACTTACTCGCAAAAATCTGTTCATTATTTTCAGGCAATGTGTATTCTACGACGGATTCGCTTTTGTCTTTACACAATACTATTCCAATGGTTTTGTTTTCATCAACCAAACGAACTTCTCGGTCATAGTAGTTTACATACATCTGCATTTGCCCAAGGTCTTGATGCTTGATTTCTCCGATTTTTAGGTCAATCAAAACAAAGCATTTCAAAATTCGGTTGTAAAAAACCAAGTCAATTCTAAAATGCTTGTCACCAAAGGAAATTCGTTTTTGTCGAGCGACAAATGTAAATCCGTTGCCAAGTTCCAATAAAAAGTGTTCAAGTTTATCTATTAACTCTTGTTCAAGGTCGCTTTCTGAGTAAGATGCATGTTCAGGAAGCCCTATAAATTCAAGAATGTAAGGGTCTTTTATCGCATCATTTGGTTTTTCAAGCACTAATCCTTTATCCGAGAGTTCTTTTACTTTTTCCTTATCTCTGCTTAATACCAATCTTGTGTATAACGCTGAATCAAATTGACGTTGCAACTCCCTTACGCTCCAATTGTTGTTAAACGATTCAATCTCATAGAATTTTCGTTCATTTTCATCGTCAATTCGCATGAGTTTTAGGTAGTGCGACCAGCTCAATTTGAAATCAACAGACCGTGTCTGCTGATTCTTATTTTCAGATTCAACAGACAGTGTCTGCTGTTTTTGATAGGATAGATAAAAGCTTCTCATTTGCTGGATGTTAGTAACTGAAAAACCTTTACCAAACTCTGAGGTTAAAACCTTGGATAAATCTTTCAAGAGTCTTTTACCGTAATCAGCTCTGTCTTTTCCATTCTGCTCCTCTTCTACAATCATTCTTCCGATTTCAAAGTATGTTGTGACCATCGTTTGGTTAATGGTATGCACTACATTTTTTCTTGCCGATTGAAGCAAATCGACAATTTGAGCAAAGAAATTCGTATTCAATCGCTTATTCATTTTGCTTTTCAATTAGGCTGCCGCTAAAAACGGATATATTGGAAATATAAAAAATAGATAAGACCTTTGCAACATCAGTATTGAAAAGGAAGTAAGTGCTGCTGGAGAACATCATCCAAGGCATGGAGCGGTTTCCATTGAATTAAACCAAGCCAAAATCAATGCCATGGAAAAAAGCTCCTGGTAAAAATTGAATAAAGAGAAGAAGTACTGAATTGGGTCGTCAATATCTGCCGGACTAAGCCCGGTAAACGCCTTAGTATGGGCTCCCTTTTCCACTGGATTGGAGGGGTCGGCATGCTCGGTAGTATGAACCCTCCAACTTTATTCTCGCTTGCAATTGGCCGGTTTTGGGGAAGCCCACAGTATTCTTGAGGGGTATATTATCTTTTTCACCCTCTAATGTCCAATACCGTTTAACGAACTCTGCAAGTTCAATACTTGGCTCGTATGTTTTTGGATTTAGGTTCATTGGTTGTATTTGAAGAGTGGATTTTTACAAGGACCGCTAAGGGTGTGCCCATGTTCTGTGGCGGTTTGGAAGCACATTCCTTTCCACCGCAACCAAAGCCGGCAGCGAACCAATAACCTTACAGGCTGCTATTCGCTGTATGCTTAGGTGTAGCGGGTTATTCTTTCTTTTTTAGTCGATTAAATCTATTGCTTGCATTTGTCCAAATTCTTCTAATTTCCTGATTTTTGGTTCAAATTAGTTATTATTCTAATCGAAGAATAGTTTGGTCAATTCCCTGAGCGTAGGAGGGTCCTCGGTCAATCGTATTTCCAGCCTCCCTATTTGCTTGAGGTTCCCTAATTCCCAGGAGCTATTTTTCTCTTTTGGTAGGTGTGTCCTGCCCTATTATCGTGATTTGAAATGCGCTACAACCTCTGTATTGACTTTCATTTTCTACAACCCACGGTTTAATTAGCATCCCGGGGTTGAAAATTCGCCTCAGGGTTTTACACGATTGCCCAATGGTGAAACCGTGGGTTTATAACGCGCCCCGGCGCAGGCCCATTAGCCTGCTGCAGTGGGGTGCACAGCAGCCGCCCGACCAAGAGCGACCACAGGAAGCTCCTTGGTCGGGCTTGGCTGCGTAGCTAGCCCACAAGGCAGCTAATGGCCGGAGACGGATTAGGCGCCCTAATAAACCAAGTGAAGTGCTAAGCCAGAAAGCAAAATAGCCGCAAAAGTCATCCTGCATCTCAAGGCAGGAAACAACAGGGGCAGAGGCTCACAAGGCAAGGGCCTGATGCCTACCAGGAAATCAACACCTGTCCATTCCC
Organism: Flavobacteriales bacterium; assembly: GCA_018401695.1. Taxonomy (GTDB): domain Bacteria; phylum Bacteroidota; class Bacteroidia; order CAIKAF01; family CAIKAF01; genus CAIKAF01. Next base: position 635,063 of record JAGYKD010000001.1, read on the forward strand.
AAGCCGTTGACCTGCCGTATTGGTTTGGTTGGTTCCTCCATTGAAGGAGCCGCCGCCACCGCCGGCGCAGCCATCCGAGGTACCACCGGAGCCGCCACTGTAGCCGCCGCCGCCGCCGGATCCGCCGCAACAGCCGCTGAAAAATCCCCCACCGCCGCCGTAGCCGCCACCGGGACTTCCCCCACTTCCGGGATAGGCACCGCCTGCGCCGCCATTGCTCGCCGTTCCGGCCGTCAGCCAGCCACCGCCTCCACCGCCATAGTAGGAGTACCCGCCATTGCCGTTGGTGCCTCCGGATGCCGGGTTTCGGTTGGGAGTACACTGACCGCCTGAAGCTGAAGTTCCCGCTTGACCATCGCCACCGGTTACCCCGCCCAATGCATTGCAATGGAAACCACCGCCCCCGCCGCCGGCAGCTACCAGCAAGTTGCCGGAACGGACCACAAAACTACCGCCGCCACCGCCGGAACCACAGGTGCCATTAGACCCTTTTCCGCCTACCAAAATGGTCAGCTGGTCGCCCCCATTCACTGAAAAATCTCCTTTAATGTATGCTCCGCGGCCACCCAAACGCTGTCCTGAGCCGTTTTGGGAGTTGCTGGCGCCCCCTTCGGCACCCCAGGCCTCCACCGTGATTTGCGTTACGCAGGCCGGCACCGTAAAGCTTTGCAAACCGCCGGTGTACGAAAAGGTCTGGCTGCTTGAGGGACAATTGATGATGGTTAAGGATTGTGCAGTAGAATCGGTACAACCGGGGTTGTAGGTTACTTTATGGGTTACTTGTACCGAACCGGTTTGACTCCAGGTAACCTGCGGGTTCTGTGCCACGGAACTGGCCGGTGTTCCGTTTTGAAAAGTCCAGGCATAAGCCGAGGCGCCCGGGCTGGCCGAAGAAAAGGTAGAAGGAACACCTATGGAAGGACTGCTTGGATTTACCGTAAAAGAAGCATCGGGCTGAGTTACCGTTATGGGCAATGCGGTCTGTGGACTTGTTCCGCAACTATTTACCGCTTGCACCTGAATGCTCCCGGATCCGGATCCGGCATTGACCAAAAGGGAATCCGTACCTTGTCCTGAAACAATAGAGAAACCGCTTGGCACTTGCCACTGGTAGGAAGAGGCGCCGGGCACATTGGCCACCGAAAACCATACATTCTGTTGGTTGGGACACACCAGCGTAGATCCGAGAATGCTTTGAGGAGCAGGGGGCGCCTGGCTGCAATTGCAGGCCAAGGCATTCCAACCGGTTCCGGCAAAATAACTTTCCAGGCATTGGGTGGTGGTATTTACAATGAGCAATCCATCGGCAGGGTTTGCAATGGCATTGCGTTGTGCTGTGGTAAGCCGGGGAGCCAGCAGGCCACCAAAGGTTCCGGAAATATCCAGCACGGCCGAAGCATCCGGTGTGGAGGTGTTTACTCCCACGGATTGTGCCTTTAAAGTACCTAAAAAACAAAGCGATAGAACTGCTACGGTAAGGATACGTTTCATAAGTCAAACCTACAAATTCTCCCCCTTTTGTTTTGAGCGGGCTTCAAATTTTAACCATCAAGTAAAGCGTCCCAAAGGAATATCTTAGGTTTGCACTTATGGCATACTCCATTATCGATACCCATGCCCATGCCTACGATCGGCGTTTTTCCGACGAAGCCTTGGCCATGAAAGAACGGGCAAAAGCGGCAGGACTTTGCGCCGTATGCTTGCCGAATGTGGACGAAGAAAGCTTGGAACCTTTGCTGAGCTTGCACCAAAGCGACCCTGCATTTTTCCCTGCCATGCTGGGCCTTCACCCTTGTTCGGTGGGCTCAAATCCACAAGAACAGTTGGAGCAACTCTGGAGTATGGCCAAGGGTAAAGCACCCTGGATTGCGGTGGGGGAAATTGGCCTGGACCTGTATTGGGACAAAAGTCAACTTAAGCAGCAACAAGAGGCCTTAGCTTGGCAAATAAACCAAGCCAAGCAAATGGAGCTGCCTATTTGCCTGCATACCCGGGAAGCCCACCAGGAAACGGTGGACCTAATTAAGTCCGAAAAAAGACCGGAAAAGGGGGGCGTGTTTCACTGCTTTACCGGAACTGTAGAAGAAGCAAAACAGGTCTTGGATCTTGGGTTTTACTTGGGTATTGGAGGGGTGTTGACCTTTAAAAACAGCCAACTTAAAGCAGTGCTTAAGCATGTTGGCGTGGAACATTTGGTTTTGGAAACCGACAGTCCCTACTTGGCGCCGGTTCCGCACCGCGGAAAACGAAACGAGCCTGCTTACACGGCCTTGGTATTGGAGTTTCTTGCGGAATCTTTGGGGATTTCGAGAGAAAAGCTGGCAGAAACCACCACCCGAAACGCCCAACACCTGTTTCACTTGGATTTAAACCCGGCATAATGGATGCTAAGCCACGTATTTTATTGATTTATACGGGAGGTACCATAGGCAGTATGGAGGACCCGGAAACCGGGAGCCTAAGGCCCGTTAATTTTGATGCGCTGTTGGAGTTCATGCCGGAATTGCAGCGTCTAGACGTACATTTACAGGTGCTTCCTTACGAAAACCCTAAGGACAGCTCGGATATGCGGCCGGAGGATTGGGTACATTTGGCCAAACTCATTGAAGCCAACTACCCAAATTTTGATGGTTTTGTAGTGCTACACGGCACAGATACCATGGCCTATACCGCTTCGGCACTTAGTTTTCTGTTGGAAAACCTAAGGAAGCCTGTGATTCTTACGGGGAGTCAGCTTCCCATGGGGCGTTTGCGAACGGATGGTAAGGAGAACCTGCTATCGGCCTTAGAAATTGCGGCCTGGCAAGAAGGCGGTGCATCGCTGGTTCAAGAGGTGGCCGTATACTTTGAATATAAGCTATACCGTGGCAACCGCTGCTTAAAATACAGCGCCATGCACTTTAATGCCTACAAAAGCCCCAATTACCCCTTACTGGCGGAGGCGGGTGTGGAACTTAGTTTTCACCGTGAGGCGCTTTGGCGTCCCGGCTCCGCACCTTTTCGCTGCATAGGGTCTTTAAGCACCAACGTTGCTTCTATTCGGTTTTTCCCGGGTTTGTCGGTGGCTCAAGTAAAAGCCACTTTGCAACAGCCCGGACTAAGGGCCTTAATCATTGAAACCTTTGGTTTTGGTAACGGTCCCTATGATCCTGAAATGTATTCCTTGCTTGAAGAAGCAGGAGCCAAAGGCCTAGTTATGGTAAATATTAGTCAGTGCATTCAAGGGGCGGTGCAGCCGGGCCGCTATGCTACGGGGAATGCCCTTGCCAAAATTGGTGTATTGAGCGGTCATGACCTTACTTTTGAAGCGGCCGTTACCAAGGCAATGTATTTGTTGGGCACCTGTTCCCATGCGGATGAAGTGAAGCGAGGATTCTCCTTAAGTCTTGCCGGCGAACAAAGTTGAACATGGTTCCGTATTTTTTGTATTTTCGCCCTCCCTTGGAGAGATGACCGAGTGGCTGAAGGTGCACGCCTGGAAAGCGTGTGTACTCCTAAAGGGTACCGGGGGTTCGAATCCCCCTCTCTCCGCAAAGCCAAAGCCCGATTAGGGCTTTTTTTTATTTCAAAGGGATGCCCCAAACTTGTTTGAGGGCAGAACTTTGAAATAAAAATCAAACACGCTTCAGCGGGTTTGGCTTTGCAGCTCCCCCCTTTAGGGATCAGTTTTACTAATCCCCCTCTCTCCGCAAAGCCAAAGCCCGATTAGGGCTTTTTTTTATTTCAAAGGGATGCCCCAAACGCTTTCCACGCATGGCCATGCGTTGGTTCCACGCATGGCAATGCATTGATTCCACGCATGGCAATGCGTGGCTACGGTGTGGTTTGCTTTCCACGCATGGCGATGCATTGATTCCACGCATGGCAATGCGTGGCTACATTTCATTGGGGTAATTTGAAAGGATGGCAGAGGGCTACAGACCCAAAAAATCTTTCCTAAGCACCTGCAAAATCCCGATAAAATGGTTGGGCTGTTGCCCATACTGTAAATGAATAATACCCGGGTATTTAACCTCAGGTGTCTGATATAAAGACCATTATGAAATTTCGCAGGAAAAGGTCAGGGCTTGTCGGACAGACTTGAGTTACCAATGAGGTCCAAAAAAAATCCGATACATCCCAAAAAGCTTCCGTGAATAAAATAGCAGCAGATTGCATAATTCTGTTATTTTTGCCTGAGTCAATAGTTTATTCATAACAATAGCGACACTAGGCACTAACAATTATGCGCATGAAAAAGTCGATTGCTCTATTCACCCTGGCCTTGAGCCTTAGTTTTGGTACCGGTGCAATAGCACAAGACGGTTCCGAACCCACCAACGGGGAATCCGTAGAAATGACCGAAGAGTCGGCTGCGGCTCCTATGGTAGAAGAACCCGTAGCAGAAGAAGCTGCAGAAGCTCCGGCCGAAGCCTCTCCAGAAGCCACTACAGAAACCGGTTTCCGTGAAGTTATTAAAGACAAGTTTATTGAAGGTGGTTACCAGTGGATGTCACCTCTTTTGATTTGTTTGATTATTGGCTTGGCCGTAGCCATTGAGCGTATTATTTACCTCAACATGGCCACGATCAATACCAAGAAGTTTTTGGAGCGCATCGAATCCTCCTTAAAGTCAGGTGGTGTTGAAAGCGCCCGCGAGTTATGCCGCAGCACTGCCGGACCTGTTGCCGGAATTTTTTACGAAGGTTTAACCCGTTCCGATGAAGGCATTGAAGTAGTTGAAAACTCGGTGGTTTCTTACGGAAGCGTGGAAATGGGTAAAATGGAGCGTGCCCTACCTTGGTTGTCGCTATTTATTGCCTTGGCACCTATGCTTGGGTTCCTTGGAACGGTAATTGGTATGATTGAAGCCTTTGACCGTATTGAAGCTGCGGGAGACATTTCACCCACGGTAGTTGCCGGCGGTATCAAAATCGCTCTTTTGACTACCGTAGGCGGTTTGATTGTGGCCATTATTCTGCAGATTTTCTACAACTATATTATGTCTAAAATCGAAGGATTGGTTAACGATATGGAAGAAGCTTCCGTGAATTTCATTGATTTATTGGTTAAGACCGGTGTGGTTAAGACCAAGAACAACGCCTAAATCAGGCTAATAAAACCTTAGGTTTATGGATATTTTCAAAACAGCAGGTCTTGTCGGTCGCATATTGGCGGCTCTCTTTGGCGTGCTTGGCATCATAGGTTTTGCTGTGGTGTTGGGCAACGGCATTGACAAGGACACCATGGATACCCTATTGAAACTAGGTACCGAAGAAGGTATGGCCGAAGCGGCTTCCTTCTCCGGCTCTGTGAACTTTTTCTTGAGTGTAACCTTATGGGCGCTCATTTTGGCTGTGGCCTTAATTGCCATTTTTGTAGTGTATACGGCCGTAATTGACTGGAAAAAGTTGCTTAAGCCGGTGATTTTTGCTGCCGGTGCAGGGCTAATATTCCTTATTACTTGGAGTATGGCCAAAGGACGCGAAACCTACAATCTAAAAGGCAAATCGATAGAGACGGTCGAAACCATTCGTGCCGTACCCGATGGTGCGTTTTATTTTGCCGATGCCGCATTGCTTGCCCTAGGCATTATAATGACACTTACCATACTTCTTGTAATATATACAGAGGTAAGTCGTTTGTTTAAATAAAAACAAGCTGTATCATGGCCAGAAGAAGAGATCGTAAAGGCATGCCCGAAATCAATTCGGGCTCTATGGCCGACATCGCATTCCTTTTGCTTATCTTCTTCCTGGTAACCACTACCATGGACCAGGAAACAGGTTTGCCCAGGGAACTGCCGCGAAAAATGGAAGAGGAAACCAAGCCTCCTCCCGTTAAAGAGCGTAACGTGCTTTTGGTATATGTAAACCGAAACAACGATTTGTTGGTAAACAACGAATATGGAGATATTGGCACGCTCAAACAACGGGTTAAAGAGTTTGTACCCAACAAAACCAACAACGATAAGCTCCCTGAAAAAGACGCTCCCGAAACGTTTGGAAAGGAGCCGCACGATTTTGTATTTCAAAAGTCCAAGGGCATTGTAGCGCTTCAAAACGACCGGCTTACTTCGTACAGCATGTACATTCAGGTGCAAGATGTTTTAACACAAGCCTTCAATGAAATGAGGAATGAATTGGCCTTGGCAAAATACGGGCAGTCCTTCGCTCAATTGGAAGCCTTGTCCAACAAAGCGCCTACCGAAGATTTGCAAGAAGAAGCAGAAACCAAGGTGCGTGCCATACAAAAAGCCATTCCTATGGCCATTTCGGAAGCTGAACCCGTAAAATATTAATGCTGTATGTCAAGGTTTCGTAAAGGTGGAAAAAAAGGAGGACCCGGTATCAACACCGCCTCGCTTCCGGATATCGTATTTATGCTGCTGTTTTTCTTTATGGTAGCCACCCGAATGCGCGAAGTAACGCTTAAGGTAAAAATCACCAAGCCGGAAGCTACCCAAGCGGTTAAAATTGCGGCAGAAGACCGCAACAAAATCATCAATGTATATGTGGGTAAACCTACCAAACCTGCAGTGCATGGTACAGCGGTACGTTTGCAACTGAACGATGCCATTGCCGACATTCAAGATGTAGGCCCTTTTGCCCTAGAGGAGATTGGAAAGCTTCCGGAAATGGACCAAAAACGAGCCTTTGTATCCATTAAGGCAGACGAAGACATTTCTACCGGTATCATCACCGACATTAAGGAAGAATTGCGGAATGTAGACGCGCTTAAAATACAATACGGCACTCGAAAGACTGCGGTACTAGATTAAGCAAACGGCCTTAAGGGCCGTTTTTTTTTGCCTAAAACACCGCATCTAAATGTGGCAGAAAATTCGGCCTGCATATGCCGGAGAAGCAAACGACAAAGAATCACCGCCCAGGGACCGCATGAATGCCCCCTAAGCCCTAAAGCTTGCAGCAGTGGACTCCGGTGGGGTGGCGTAATACAAACCACGCCGAAGTCCTTAAGGTGCTTAGATAGGGGTATTATTGGGGTTAGGGACGCTAACAGAAAAGGTGCTGCTGCTGCTGCTTTAGGGCTTAGGGAGCAGAAAAAAGGGCCCGGCCGCCCATCCGATATCTCCTTTAGCAGAGGTTTTGCAGGTGTAGGTGTTTTGCCTTTGGGCACTAAAAGGGCGGGGGCGCCAAGCTTCATTTAGCAAAAAAGCGACCATCTTCTTCAAAGCGGATTGGTCCGTTGGGAAAATCGGCATCGGTAAGGCGACGGATTTCTTTGTATGCGCGGTGCTCCGGATCGGGCTGGGGCCCACCTTCGCCGCGTTGAAGCGCAGAAACGATGCGCCCTTCTAAAAACTTCCCCTGTTTGTTTACGGCAATCATGGCCATGGGCGCATATCCTTTGGCACCTTGAAGGCTGAAACGGGCATAGGTGGCAAAATTGCCCAAGCTATAGGCAATAAAACGGCCTTTGTAGAGGTCCACGGCTCTTGGCAAATGGGGGCCATGGCCAAAAACCACATCTGCGCCGGCATCGATTACGGCACGAGCAAAACGGTAAGGGTTGCCTCGGTTTTCGCCCAAATAGGTCTCGGTTTGGTTGCTGATATTTTGGAAATCAAATCCTTCACCGCCGCCATGGAAGGAGACCACCACGACATCGGCTAGACTATCGAGGTGTTGTACAATGGCTTGTGCCTCTGCGGTATCGGTAATGGAACAGGTGCCTCGATTGGGCGAAAAAGCGCAGAAACCGTAGGTAACCGAATCGATTTCGATAAGTGCATAGGGGTTTTCCAGGAGGCCGGCATGGGCAATGCTTAAGCTGTCTAAAATGCGTCGGGTATTGGCTTTACCCTCCGACCCAAAATCGTTGGTGTGGTTGTTGGCCAGACTAAGGGCATCAAAGCCCGCCTCTTTAAAATAATTGCCGTAATGGTCCGGCATTTTAAAGGCATAGCAATATTGGGTATCGCGGCAGCTTTTTACCTTTCCTTTGCCTGAGAGAAGGACTCCTTCCAAATTTCCCATAGTAAAGTCTGCCGATTGCAGGATACTATCGACGGGTTCAAGCAGGGTTTTCCCATCCTGTGGGTGAAGGTAGCTTCGTTTGGGGAAATGGGTGCCCAGCATCATATCGCCCACGCCCAGAATCCAAAGGGTATCGGCTTCCGGCTTGGGTGCTGCCACTGCCGGAGTTGTTATATTGGATCCAAAAAGAATTCTACCGGCGAACAAAAACCGGTCTTTGTAGTAAGGCATGTTGAGGCTATCGATGCGGATTCCTCTGCTGCAGCTATGCATCATCCGTATGCCATTGGGCCCGCAAGAGGCCACCATTCCTACATGGCCAATGCGTTCGCTCCGCTTGTCTCTTCCTTTAAAGAAGAGCAAATCACCGGTTTTTACCTCACTTAAAGGAATGGCCTCCACCTCTTGGCCCATGGCCGAAGAGGTACGTGGCAGCAAAACCTGGTGCCGTCTATAGATGTATTGTAAAAATCCACTGCAATCGAAAATACCGCCATCGGGCCGAGGGGCACGGTATTTTTGACCGATAAATTCCATGCCGGAAGAGATGATGCTATCGGCTTTACTCCAAAGGCTGCGCGTAGGAGACACCGAAAGCTGGCCCAAGTGCATTTGCCCCCAAATGGAGAGGGGCAGAAAAAGGAGTATTAGATTGCTAAGAAACGCTCTCATGAGGGAACAAAAGTAGGCATTAAGTAGCTTTATTTCATTTCGTTTCCCGGACAGGCCAAGACAAAAAAAGGAGGCTATACGGCCTCCTTTGCATGTTTTGAAAAAGGTGGTTTATTGAACCTTATAAATCTTATGGACTTTGGTTCCCTCATTGGTATGTACCATAACCATGTAGACTCCATTGTTGTAGCCACTCAGGTCGAATTCGGCCACATTGTTATTGGCTTGAACCTGACCTACTATGCGTCCTGAAAGGTCATATACTTGAACGCTGCGGAGTAGAATTTCGCCAACAGTTACCACCGTTGCTTTGGAGGCTACGGGATTGGGGTAAATACCAATTTCGGAAATGGTGGTATTGCCGGAATTGCTTACCGGGTTGGAGGGGGTTTCGTCCTCGGTCTCTGTGGATGTTCCTGAATTGTTGTTGCCGTTGTCGGATCCGGAACCGCCTTCGTCTATGCCGTTATTATGGGCTGCGAAGCGTTGGGTAAAGGTAACATCGTCGTTGTTGTTGTTGCCTTCGGAGCGCACTCCGGTTATATTATCAATACCGACAATAACCCAGGGTTCGTCTACTATAACCTTTCCACTGGAAGGGATTACGCCATCAAATTCGAGCACGATGGTGACTCCACCGGGAACGATTTGCTTGGCTACCAAGTTCCATTCGGAATGGGAGGGGAACTCAATGCGTACGTCGTCGGGGGTTTCGCATGGGATATGCACCCTCATTTGGTTTCCGGACACCTCTCCGCGCACCATTACCGATTGCTTTCCATTGCCCGGGCCGTTGTTAGCGTAGATTGTGTTGCCAGAAAGGAGGGCAAAAAACAGAAGGGAGTAAATTAAGGTTTTCATAGGCGCACGGTTTGGACTGCTTAATATCAAATTTACCATTTCTTATTTAAAATTCAAAGTAGGGGTCAGATGCTTTCATGGGTTTATCGGGATTTTTTCAACTAATTTAAAGTAAAATACACTGTATTTCAATGATTTAAAATATTTTTTATCGGCAACTTATGGGCAACAAGTGCCGAAAAAAACGCATCATTTGTGTCAAATTTCCGTTAAGTTCGTAGAGACAGAAACCACAAGGCCATGCAAAAAAGCAAACCCATACGTATCCTACAAAGCTTTGATGCTCAAGAGTGGAGAGAGTTTGACAAGTTCATTCGGTCGCCCTTTTTCAACAAAAACGAATCGCTCATAACGCTGTTTTCGTATCTAAAAAAAGAGCAGCAAAACCTGGAGGGCCCGGCCATAGACAGAGAAAAAGTTTGGCAAAAGACCTTTGGTAAATCAGCCTTTGATGAAGCCAAGCTGCGCTATGCCTTTTCGGACTTAGCCAAACTGTTGGAACGCTTTATTGCTGTTCGAGAGCTGGACAAAAACAAACTTCGGCACAACCAGCTCTTATTGGAATACTACAGCAGCAAGGACATTGAAAAGTACTTCAATCAAATCTTTGACGATTCCCAAAAATTTCTCCAAAAAAATGAAACTCGTGACTCAGAGTTCTATTTTAGAAATTATCTGATTGAGGAACAACATTATTCCTACTCATCGGTAAAGCGCGACAAATCCCTTGATCAGGTTCTTCAAGATACTGCCGACCACTTAGATTTGTATTATTTGAGCAAAAAGCTACAGCTGCTTTGCGAAATGCTCACCCGCCAAAACTTCTTGAATTCCGAGTACACCATGCGGCTCAGGGAGGAAATTATGGTCCATTTAAGAGACTCCGACTACAGCGAGCACCCGGCCATTGAAATATACCATTTGGTGCTGCTCACCCTGGTTGAGGAGCAAAACGAAAAGCACTTTAAAAAGCTAATTCAACGGCTCAATGAATATCCAAAATTCTTTGGTTCGGAAGAGTTGCGCGACTTGTATTTCTTAGCCCAAAACTATTGCACTAAAAAAATAAACCAAGGCCATCCTAAGTATTTGCGTGACTATTTTAATTTGTCCAAAATGCTGTTGGAAAAAGACTTGGTTTACGAAAATGGGTTCATCCTACCTTCTTCGTTTAAAAATATTGTTACGGTGGGCTTGCGCCTTGAGGAGTACGATTGGGTCGAAAATTTCATTTATACCTATAAAAACAAACTGGCGCCCAAGTACCGTGAAAACGCCTTTACTTACAACCTGGCCTGGCTGCATTTTTTTAAAGAAGAATACCGAAAAACCTTGCGTCTGCTCAGTCACGTGGAATATATGGACGTGTATTATATCCTCGATTCAAAAATTTTACTGCTCAAAACCTATTTTGAGCTGGAAGATGTAGATGCTTTTTTCTCGCTTTGCGACAGCTTTTACGTGTACCTGAGGCGCAACGAACTCATTTCGGCTTACCAAAAAACCATTTGTCTGAATTTTGTAAAGTACGTAAAACGACTTATGCGGGCGCGCTTGGGCGACAGCCGCGCCAGCCAGGGGCTATTGGCCGAAATCAGAGATGCTTCCCAAGTGGCATCCATTTCATGGTTGCTCAAAAAAGCAGAGCTCTTCGCCAAGGAATAAGGGAGCATATTTTTTTGGGGGCTGAACCGGTCTGCCGGCCTAAGTCCTCGTAGCGACGCATTGCCATGCGTCGCAATAAACGCATTGCCATGCGTCGCAATAAACGCATGGCCATGCGTCGCAATAAACGCATTGCCATGCGTCGTCATGGTTAGCATTTATGGTTTAGTTAGATATGGGCCCCCGGCACCCCTACGCTACGGTAGGGGTCTAGGGACAAGGGAGGACCCGCTGCAGGCTCCGGTGTAGTTGGGAGCAGGGCGAGGAAGCGACCAGAGGAAGCTACCGCAGGGCGCTCCCAACCACCGGAGCCAAGGCTGGCCGGAACAAGTGCCGGATAGCATAGAAAAGTTTCCAATGGGCAAGGCCCCAAGGCTAGAGACGCAATATTTTGCGTCTACAAGACTAAAAAGTGGAGCTGGCGGGAATCGAACCCGCGTCCAAACATGGCATCAACCAGCTTTCTACATGCTTAGTCACCGCTTAATTGTCGGGGCAGAAAACGGCTGGTAACGGCCTGATCTACCCTTAGTTCCTTAGCTTAAACCAAGTTCGGAACTTGCTTGGCAGCAGCCTGATTTGACTGATACTCCGGTCCTAAAGCAACAGGCAGGCTTTAGGTGGAGCAGCTCACTGCGTAATCAACTTTGATTAGGCAGCCAGAGCGTAGTCGTGGTTGTCGGCACTTAACGTGTCGAAGCTTTTGATTAACGAGGCAAGCAGCAATCCTCGACATGCTTACTGACCGATATCACATGCTGTCAAAACCAGTCAGCCCCAAAAAAAAGAACAATAGCGCAAAATTAGCAGGATGCGGCGATTATTTGTTGTTTTATACGTTTTTTTTGGGCGGCTGTTTCAAATAACGGATATTCGCTATGGCAACCAAATGCCATGGTCGGCTGTTTTATACAAACATGAACATCTTGCTTTCCGATTTAGTTCCTCTACATGCTTGGTCTCCGAAAGGAAATCCTTCCCTGCTTATTTCCGGGCCATGTTCTGCGGAAAGCCGGAAGCAAGTATTACAATCGGCGTATCACCTGAGCCAAATAAAAGAGCTCGATTACCTTCGAGCGGGAGTTTGGAAACCCAGAACGCGGCCGAACAGCTTTGAGGGTCACGGGCAACCTGCGCTGGAGTGGTTGCAAGAAGCCATGGAGGAAACCGGACTTAAAACGGCTATTGAAGTGGCCAATGGAGAACACGTGGAGTCGGCTTTAAAAGCGGGTATTTCTTTGCTTTGGGTGGGAGCAAGAACTACGGTAAACCCATTTTCGGTGCAAGAAATTTCAGATGCGCTCACCGGGGTAGACATACCTGTTTTGGTCAAAAACCCCATTAGTCCCGATTTGAATTTATGGTTGGGAGCCTTAGAACGTATTCATTCCGCAGGAATTCGAAAATTAGGGGCTGTGCACCGGGGATTTACCAGCTACGATGCACATCCCTATCGCAATGCGCCAAGGTGGGAAATTGCCCTACAGCTCAAAGGCATGATTCCTCATTTGCCCGTTATTTGTGATCCTTCGCACATTGCGGGCAAACGGCATTTACTTAAAGATGTGGCCCAACGCGCCTTAGATTTGGCATTTGATGGCCTTATGATTGAAAGTCACCCGAATCCTGAAGTGGCATGGAGCGATGCCGAACAGCAAATCCGACAAGAAGATTTAGGGGAGTTTTTAGGCGCATTAAATCACCGAGAAAACCGAAGCGAGGAGCAGGTTTTTTTGGATCGGTTGCATCAATTGCGTCTTTTAATGGATAGTTTGGATGAGGATATGCTAAACTTATTGGAGCGTAGGCTAAGGGTCACCGAGGAGATTGGACGTTACAAGCAAGAGCACAATGTTACCATATTTCAGTTGGAACGGTGGAATGAAATTTTAAGCAGCCGGACTCGACGTGCCAAGGAGCTCGGCTTAGACCCTACTTTTATACATAAATTTTGGATGGCCTTGCATCAAGAAGGCATTCAAGTGCAGGCGCGTGTCATGGAACGTGGCGAGGAAGAAACGGCCAAGGTTTCAGGTTAGGCCGGCTGCCAATCGTTGGGCGATTTCACTAAGGGCACTAGGCTCGGGCGCCAGTCGTTCCTTTTCAAAGCTCATTTCTTCCATGGTATTGCAGGGAATCAAGTGCACATGAGCATGGGCTACTTCAAAACCGGCAATGACCCAACCTATGCGTTCTTTACCGGTCAGCTGCTGTAAGACCTTTGACACTTTCAAAGCGATTTGGTGAATCTCTAAAGCAATTTCCAGGGGCAATTGGTGGTAATGATCCACCTCCATACTTGGCACCACCAGACAGTGTCCTTGCGTTAAAGGCCTAATGTCCATAAAAACGAGTACGTTTTGGGACCGGTAAACCTCGTGGCAGGGAATTTCTTTGGCGAATATTTTGGAAAAGACAGAGGCCATTAGGCATTGATGGATAAAACCTCAAAAGAAATCAAGCCCCCCGGGGTTTGAATTTCGGCTACATCGCCTGGTTTTTTACCCAACAAGCCTTTCCCAATGGGGCTTTCAACGGAAATTCGGGCGGCCTTTAAATCGGCTTCTTTTTCAGAAACAATTTGGTAGGTCATTTCCATATTGTTCTTTAGGTTTTTGATTTTGACTCGACTAAGCAGGTACACTTTAGAGTTATCTAACTGGTCTTCACTAAGCACACGGGCATTACGCACGGTTTCTTGCAGTTTAGATATTTTAAGTTCCAAGAGGCCTTGTGCATCTTTGGCAGCATCGTATTCTGCATTTTCGGACAAGTCTCCTTTATCTCTGGCCTCGGCGATTTGAGCGGAAATACTGGGTCGTTCTACGGAAATGAGGTGATCTAATTCTGCTCGTAATTTATCGTAGCCCTCTTGGGTCAAATAGGTCACTTTAGCCATATACTGTTGTATTAACAAAAAAGAAACAGAAAGCCCAAGAGCCTTCTGTTTCTCAAATTTAAAAAACTATTTCTGAATTAGAGCAGCAAGTGTGCCCCAAAGGTGTGTACACCATTAAAATTAAAGGTAGCTCTATAGCTGTAGTCAATACCGACTTTGGTACGTCCACCCTTTTTAAGGGGTGCCCGAAAAGTAAAACCTGCAGAGGGGCCGGTAAAGGCATTGAGCAAATCGGCTTCTACTCCTTCACGGTCTCCAAATATTCCGGTTTCGAACAAATAGCCCCCGCGAATCATTAAGAAGTCTTTGAAGCCGTATTCCAGCCCCAATTGAAACTGATCTTTAGTAAAGCTATTGGTGGTAAAGTTAAATGCACCAGTAATCTTATGAGCTTCAGAAAAGCGCTGTACATAGGCAATTCCAATGTTCATTAGCGCCGGCATTTCATACTCTGCAGAACGTTGTTGCTGAGAAACAGGAGCACCAAATACCGGAGAAATATTCTTAACGGTTAAACCATCTCCGGTAGCCATCATTCTTGGTCCGATATTTCTAAGGGTAATCCCAAAATGCAGGTTGTCAGAATCAATTCCTTCGTATTCTTTAGGTTTGCCTATGGTTGTTTTATAGATAATGCCGGCATCGACAGCAAATCCACTGGCAGAAACGTTAGAAATTGCCTGGTTCACCAACCGAACCGTAACGCCACCATGGATACGATCTGAGAAAGAGCGCGCATAAGAGAGCCCCAGGTTTAGGTTATTAACTGTGTAGGTTGAACCGGTACCTTCGGGCTGCTCTACCGTGGTTTCTTGGATATCACCGGAACCAAGGCTCATAACGCTCAAGCCAAGAACACCACGACTTTTACCTAAATTTTGGGAAAAGCCAAAGGCATTGATTCCGATATCCGTGCCTGCAAGCCATCGGGTATGTGTAAACAACAGCTCGGTACGTTCTGTAAAGGCCATACCGGCAATGTTTAGGAATTGCGATTCCAAACCGCGCCCGATAGCGGTATTTGCACCTGCCCACCCGGAGCTTTGAGCCCAGGGGTTAATAAGCAAATCAGTGCTACCTGAAGAACCGGCACGGTCTTCGTTTCCCGCCACAACCGGTTGCAGTAAAGCTCCGGCGAGCATTCCGGCCAAAAGGCCTTTGCGGGTAATGTATGTTAAATGCTTCATAACTTCTTTCTTTTCCGGTGCTTAGAAGGAGTCTAGATCGATAGGACGCATAACGCCAAACCATTTGATAATTCTTTCGCCAATATCAGGAGCTTGAATATGCATGATATACAATCCACTAGCAATAGGAATGTTGGCGTAGTTTTTCAAATCCCAGTCCAGAGAAGTTGTGGAGCTGGTAGATTTTTCCAAACGACGAATCAAAGTTCCATTTAAGGCATAGATACTCACGGTACACTGGTCGGGTAAGTTTACAATTTTCACACGGCTATCCACCTGACTTGTTTCGTATCCACTGGCGGAGTAGTATGGATTAGGTACCACTTGAATCAAGTCTAGGGCCGCACGTGCCGCATCATTGTTGCCAATGGTGGGAGTGAGGTTATCCATGGAGAAATTGTACAGGGGTTGATTGTTGTTCTCAGGGGTAGCCGAAACGTCATTGGCCGTAAAACCGGAGCGGTAACGACGAACCACCCGCATGCTAATGCGAATTTCTTCACGCAACCAGTCGGTTCCTTTGGGGTGGAAAGGCACCCCTGCCCAAGCACAGTTTCTCCAGATATTCCTAGAAATGGAAGGAGAAATAGAGCTTCTAGGCTCGCCATTCGGCAAATTCAGGTATTCCGCCAATTGTTCGCCTGCATCGTATGCAGGGAAGCTATTGTATGGGCCGTCGTTTCTATTTGAGCCGAACACATAAACGAAGTGCTTACCAGCTGCCAGAAGGTCACCTAATGGAGAGAACACCCCTTCGCCTGTGGATAAATCTGCCACAGATGGATTAAATAACATATCCCTTCCGTTGTTCCCCACCAAGTAGGAGTCTTCTCCAAATGCCATATTTAACCTTTGTCCGGTTTCTACATCAATGGCATATCCCGGGAACCAGCTAAATCCCCATTCGGAAATATAGTTCGGGTCATTGGGATCGGTACTAACTCCAGCACCCGGAGTGGCAGGATTTCCATCCTGGTCTACCGAAGGGCTATGACGCATGGACAATTTGTCGGGACGGGAGCTCAAGGCGGGGTGGCGATAGGCCAAGTTGACAATATCTTGGGTTTCGAACACCGGGCAACGTGTCCACAAGGATCGGTCAGGAGTAAGGACAATGTCTACGGAAGGCATCAAGCGTTCAAATCGCACACTGGAGGCAATCCGGCCATTGGCGCCAATTACTGCATTTGAACCCAACTGATGGGCAGGACGGGTATTGTTGGCATCGTCTAAGAAAGTAATGGCTGAACCGGTTAGCATGTAAGGCACAATTCCACCACCCCCGAAGAAAGAAATATTTCGTTCAAAGCTGGCATCCGGGTCTACATAAAGGGCTTGATCAAAGCCGCCGGCACTTACCTCTATAAAGTTAGAGTTCCATTGCGGGTCTTGCTGGCTTTCGGTAGTACCTGAGCGCACATAGTTGGAAGGAGATCCTGTGTTTTGATCCGGGAAAAATCCTATCCACTGGTTTTGAATATTGCCGTACTCAATACTAGCGGCAATAAAGCCATTTTCGATTTCTCTGTCTTGACGAATATTGGCATTGATTATCTCATAAACTGGTCCGGGGTTTTGAACCTGGCGGATAGTTATAGAGAAACCTAAGAAGGGGTCTGTGTCGGGAATATCTCTTCGGTCGAACATGATTTGTTCATAGGAAGTAGACAAATCTTTTTCAGAAACGGCCACGGTATCCCCGGCCGGGCTTCCCGGCTCCAGAAGCACCCATCGTGCTTCAGGGCTCAAGGTTCCATCGGAGGCAGGATTGGGATCCGAAATCTTAAGTTGGTAAGATCCGCCACGCACTTTAAGTGGATCAATTACCTTAATGTTTACCGGACCAAAGCCAAGTTCGTAAACCAAAGTATCGGCTCGGTTTTCGGGAGAGTTCAGGATTAAATCTTCAGTTTCTTTGGTCAAACGAACATTATTTCCGCCATTTCCATATCCCTCAATCCGGGTAATCTGAGGACCGCTTCCATACAGAGAATTCAACAAGGTGCCATTAAGCTCAGGAGCAGGAATATGCGGAATGGCTGAATAGGCGCGAATGTTACGACGCCCCAAGAAGAAAGGCTCCTTTTGACCATCCAATTGATTGGGGTCATTAGGATCGTAATTCTTGAAGTTATTGTATCCATAAGCCAAAGCCATAAAATAATAGGTCTTATGGTTTACCAAACGCTTGTCTTCCAAAGCAAATTGGTCTTCGTTTATTCGAAAAGAGTGAACAATCCCTTCGTTGGCGCCATTTACCATTACTTTTGGAACGGAGAAACCTAGGTCTTCGTCGAATTCAAAATTGGTAATGGTTCCTATTGGGTTTCCTACTTCATCAAAATCTCGGATATCGCACTGCGCCACCAATCGAGCCACACTATTGCCATCTTCTCCAAAAATGTCAGTCGCAGTAACTGTTTCATCCCTAAGCTGGTAAATCATGTATCCTTGGAATCGGATCATTCGGTCGTAGATGGTCGAGTCGGTGGTAGTGCCCAAGTTAATGGTAGTCAATACCGGCTGGCTGGGATTAGAGAAGAAACCGTACAAAGAATCAATAGGGGTGTTTGAGGTATCAAAAAACACCAAGGTAGAGTCTGCAGTATTGCCATTGATGAATTGCTGCCCATACACGTACATACTATCACCGCTCTGAGTTGTATCGATACGGGTCCAAGCAGGAACAAAAATTACGGTATCGCGGGTTTCAGTTGATGTATTTAAAGAAAACTCAGGTATAAAGTAATTGAGCTCTTCGTACTCTTCCAAATAGTTGTTGCTGGTTGGGCGATTGGTCAGATACAAGATAAGCTCTCTGTCCAATTCCTGAATATTCAAATCCGGGGCATCCGGACCGTTCAATACCCGGAAACAGTTTTCGAACAAGGATTGTGCCTTTTGGTCGGCACGTAATACTCGAATAACGGACTCAAAGGGGTCTCCACTAGCCGTGCGGGCCCAAACTACTCCGGTGGTAATGTCGTTCACATATCCGGGGCGAAGGGTAAAAGGACCGGCAGATTGGACAAAACGACGGTCACCGGGGGTATTCGGAGCGGCGCCTGTATTTTGTTCGCGCCAATCAAATCCGGGGTCAATTCCTTTGGTTCCCCAATTGAGTGGATCTGAATCACCGGGGAACATAAAGTCGGCCACGATGTTGGTAGAACCGTTGCCCGGTGCCGGGTAACCATCACCACCAAATACCATCCGGGTATTGTCGAGCCAAATACCTCTCAGATAGTTGTAGTAACCGGGAGCTGTACTGGGGTCGGCAGTAGGACCGGTTCCGGGGTTGTTGTAATATACAAAGCGGCGCATTCCGAAACGCTCGTTATCGGCAATGGTATCGTCAAAGCCTAAGCCGTTGATACCAAAAGCACCACTCCAACGGCTGGTATCGCGGAGGTTGGAAATATCCAAAGGAGAAAAGGTTTCTGCGATTCCATTGGAGTCAAGGTAAGGTCCTTCGAAAAAGTCAATTCCAATGGCTGGAGGGTTTTCTCCGTAGCCCAATTGACCCGAAAAATTATCGTCAAAGGCATCGCCATTATACATAAAGCCAAAACCGCGTTGAACATCACAACCGGTGTAGTCATCAATGGCGCCACCAATATCTGCATCGGTGTTCACACCAAAATAGCATTCTGCCAAGGTGGTAGTTCCCCTGTTGATAAGCTCGTAGTTGTAGAAGGTCATGTTGTTGATCTCATCGTTGGTATTAAAACCAAAGGCTTGTGCCCGGATTTCCATACCAATGGGATCGCCTTGAGACTCCCCGTGGATGTTTCCTTTATCGTTAAACACCCACCAAAGGGTGAAGTCTCCATAAACGAAGGCTGAGCGATCCGACGCACAGTCGATGTTATTGTCCAAGTCATAGAAGGGGTAATCGCAATCTTCCCAGCGATATACACCATCGTCGTTGGCGTCAAAAAAGGGCGCCAAAAGGGGCTGCATATCCAAATGTTGCCCATTGGCCTGAACGATAGGGTTTCCGGGCCATTCACGAATAGATTCAGGGACGGTATATCCATCACAACTCGGATCATCGGGAGCGATACAATTACACAAACGGAATTGCTCCACTTCCTGACGGGTAATGGCCCAGATTTGGTCGTACAAATCGCAGGTTTCCGGATCAACTTCTGCAGTTCCTAAGCGATCTAAGGGACCTGTGAAGTAGTCAACACCGCTGCTGCGGTAACGTTGGGCCGCCAATTTTAGGGTTTGGGTGTTCTGGTCGCGACCTCCAATCCAGAGGGTGCCCACATACAGGGAGTGTCTCCCGGAACCTTGGGGAACCTCATAGCGGGCGTTGGCAATCAAGTCCCACCACATATCGCCGCCAGAGTGAATCAACGCACGTACGTTGTTTACATTCAATTCGGCTGAAGTGGATGGAGGCAAACAATCTGCTGCCAAGGCTTTATCGGGATTGGTGCCTGAACCACCCGATTTATCGCCGCCTCTTTTGTAGGCGTAACCGGTTTGGCTGGCGGTAAGCATGACCGCAAAGACCAGATACATTCGGAACTGCTTCATATGTCTTGTTGCTTCGGTAGTCGTTAGGAACGTTTGTGTCAATTAAAAGGATAGTATAGCACCCAAGCGAATTCTGCGCGGCAGACTCAGGTTGCGTGGGTCGTTCACTTTCAAAGTATACATATCTTGGAAAGCTAGCGGGTCTATTTGACCGTTGATGAAGGGCTGGAATTGGGGTGCCGTCAAGTAGCCATCATCGTCCGGGTTGCCGGTAGCGGCATATACCGCTATGGTGTTTTGAATGTCAAATACATTCAACACCTGCAGGTAAATGTTCAAGGTAGACTTCTTGCGGTTGTCGTTGTCGCCGCCGTCTTTTTTCTTACCCCAGAAGATGTTGATGTCTTTATCCACCATTAAGTCGATATTGAATTCCCAAGGCAAACGGTTTCCGTTGATGGATCCCTCCAAGGAAGGTTGGCCTCCGCCCCCCAACAATTGGGTTCCGGTTACATTGCTTTGTCCGCTGTAAGGCACTCCGGAACCACCGCGAAGCGTGGCACTCCAGCCAAAGTTTTGCAACAGAGGTTTAAGTGCTGCCGGGCCATTGTACTTATGGCCTCTTCCACCATTTCCGTCGCCGCCGAAACGGTAAATTAAGAAGGCAGTAAACAAATGTCTACGGTCGTAATTGGTAGGTACGGTGGTACGCAAGTTGGGTTGGCCTGAGTTTACCAAGTTCAACTGACTGGTGTTGTCTGAACCTGTACCATCGGCAAACTGAAGGGTATAGGTAGCCGTCATTTTCATATTACCAATCTGACGTGTTTCGTACTCAAAGGTAATTCCCTTAACGGTACCGAAGTCAATGTTGTCCCAACTTCCATAAGAACGGGGGAAGGCCTCGTTTATGCGCACCAAGGCAATCATGTCGCGCAGCTCACGATAAAAGGCCGATATTTTCAAAGCTGAATTTTCGGTGAGCTTTTGGCGGAAACCAAGCGAGAAGTCGGTGGTACGCTCCGGACGCAAGCTCGGATTATTGAAGAAGGTCCCAAAGTTGTTGTATGCTGCATTGTCCCAGAAGAAATAATCCAAGGGATTCAAGCGAACGGCACCTGATGGGCGCTGAGTCAAGACATCGTAATACGCGGTAAATCCGACGTTGTCTGAGATGGGGAAGCTGAAAGATACCCGAGGCATAACGTTTACCTGAGGCGTGTAGTCTTCAAACGCACCACTTGGGGTAAAGCCTTGGCTTTGTACATCGTCGTCGGGATTCACCATTAAAGGCTGAACTCTTCCGTTGGCGGTGCGTAGCAAAGCAGGATCATTGATTACCTGCCCTTCGGCATTGTACCATACGTTGCCGTTGCGGTAGCCCAAGATGTCGGTCGGGTTGTTCCGGTCGTTTACGTAAACCACGTAATCGTTTCCGATGTTACCGGGGTGGGTAACGCTGTTGCCACCCAAATCTGCAACCTCACCGGCACTGCGTGTTTGATACAGTGAGTAGGGATCGCTCAACACTTGTTGGTTGGCGTCGAAGCGGTCGATACGCACCCCTACATTAAAGATGATGTCTTTAAAGGAGAACTTATCCTGAATATAACCCGCCAAATAAATGGGTTGGAAACTGCCAATGGGTCGTGTAAAGTTGCCAAACTCATCGCGGGCGGTAAAGAAGTCATCGAAAGTAATGTTTCCGGTGGACCGATTTCCATACACATCGTAGCCGTAATAGGTTACCAGGTTATTTCCTTGGTTCAAGAGTTCGTTGGCGCTAAACATGGTGATGTCCAATTGACCGGGATCCAAAGCATCGACATCTACGGTTTCCAGACCATCTTCAGACAAGCCCAAGCTGCGACGCAAGTTCCAGTCAAAGAAGGACTGACCAACACCAAATTTGTAGCCGGTTTCTGCGGTGCGCTCTTCGTCTTCGCGATATAGGGCCGGGTAGTTGATGGTATCTTGGAACACTCCGGTCTCCGGATCATAAACGGGCATGGGAGCTGAAGTGTCAATTACACCCAAGTGGGCATTGGCCAATTGCCAGCCGGTTCTCCAAAGCCCTACAGGAGCTAGGTTGTAGAAGGCATCGTTGCGTTGCTCAAACTCAAATCCAATTTGGAAATCGTGGTCTCCAATGCTGGCGGAACCTTGACCAACCACACGGAATTGGTTGTTGTCGCTCTTAGAGAAACCGTTGAATTGGGTGCCTGGGTGTGTCCACAAATTATACACCGAACGGGGGTTTTGTCCATTAAGAAGACCACCACCATTGATGATGTTGGGCAGCTGGTCGTACACTCCAATTGGGGCGTCAAATAAGGTATAGTATTGATTGGTGATGGCAGAGGAGGTTGGGTTTAAATCGCCGGGTTGGAAAGTAACCAGGGTATCTTGCATACCTCCGTACAACCAACCGGACATATTGGTTTTGGGATCCAAGCCAAAACTTGGGTATACTGGGCGGCGTAGGATGTCAAAACGCCCGACGTAACCGTAGTTAAAGAAGTTTTCTTGATGGGTAGCGTCTTGCGTAGTACCTAAGCCTTTGAGGTAGTCCACTTGCAAAGACACTACGGCATTTCTCAAGCCCCCTTTCTTTAAAGAATCGGGTGCTTCGTCTTTGAAACGGTGTACCACACGTCCCCAAACGTTCCAGGTGAAGTTGGTAGATTCGGCGTTGTTTTCCCAGTTAAAAAGGGAATAATTGTAGGTAGTTCCGTCTCGACCGCCCATTTGGCGGGAGAGGTTTACAAAGCCCCCGGCCGAAATGGTAGTATAATCGCTGGCAAGCACATCAAATTTAGCTTGGAAATTTAAGGTGGAGCTGGCAACGTTGAGGCGCTGTGGAATGGTTTCGAAGGCATCGCGGCGCAGGTATTCTGCATTGAGCCTACTACCGGTTCCGGTTTCGGACAGACGGATGGGGTTTTCACGCAGGTCGCGCAACACATCCTCACGCACCCGCCATATGTCTCCGGAAACCGGAGAAGGGTCGCCACGGTAATTACCTTCTACCGTACCTAAAAAGCCTACCATAGGCACTTTATTGTTGGTGCCGGGAGCGGTGCGTTTAATCAGTGGACCACCAACAGCGGCACTGAAGAGGGCGTCGTCCCAATTGTCTAAAAATTTAGAGGTACGTCCTTCGATGTTTCCGAACCATTTTGGGGAAATACCGCGGGTAGTAAGCAAAATAATACCTCCTGTGGCATCGCCATACATGGCAGGTACACCACCCAAAATCACTTGTGTTTCTTCAACTGCTTGCTGAGGTAGCGAACCTGAACCACCACGAATTTTCACCCCGTCGATAAACACAGTAGCACCGGATCGAGCGCCGCGGATATTGCCGACCTCGCCGTCGCGGCTAAACACACCGCCGACGGTGGTAACCGCAGACAAAGGACTACGGCTGGGAAGCTTTAGGATGTCTTCACGAGAAATGGTGGTGCGCACCATGGTTTCGTCCTTCTTAATTAAAGGATCGAGGTCAATTACTACATCATATCCTTCAATTAATACGGATTCCTGTTTTAATTGGGCATTTACGAAGGTAATGTTACCCCCGGATTCTACTCGAATTACCCTTTTTTGCTTGGCCAGGCCAACGGAGGTAATTAAAAGCTCATAATCGCCTGCCGGCACGGCTTTCATCCAATATTGGCCTTCGAAATTGGTGCTTTCTCCGCGTACCTGAACGCCGTCTTTCATGAGCACCACATTAGCAAAAGGCACCGGTTCTCCTTTGTCGTCGGTGACGATTCCCTTGAGTTCGCCCATTGCACCCTGCGCTAGTAGGCTGCCGTGCAAAACCAAGAGTGCCATTGCTAAGTTTAGTATTTTCTTCATCATATCCGTGAGGATTTAAGGGTGTATGATGCTACCGTTAATTTTTGAATTTGTAAAAGTAGATATTTAAGGTGTTTTAACAAGCAAGAGCATCATATGGTTGCTTGCAAAAAGCACCATCAAGCGTATGGCCTTTCCATAATAGCCTGATAAATAATCGCTTTCCTTGCTTCATCCGCATTAAAATTTATAGCACTTTCTTCTGTTTTCAACGAGTTTTCGGGAATTGGTTCCACTTTTGTCGGCTCCATGGTTTGCCCGGATGGGTTTGGTTTTAAACCCTCGTACTGCATACTCCAAGGCCTTTCCAAAGTGCCTTCGGGTGCCATTGGCTGTACTTCGTGGCGCTGCTCTTGATTCCGTTGGGCCATTTCTCGTGCCTCCTTGAGCAATTCTTCGGCGCGCTGCCTGGCGGTCTTTTGCCCTTTAGGGGCATTGGGGCTCTTTTTTTGTTGGCCTTTGTTCCACTGCTTATATGCACTGCTAATGATACCAAAGGCGGCAATTAGCAAATAAAAAATCCATTCTTCCATGATTACTGCAAATTTCTTAATCAAAGTTAAAAGGAAAGTACGGCCTTAACAATTACAAAAAAGGGGATTTGTCGGTAAACATCTTTCGGTCTATTGTTTTAGGAGGTTTCCGGAAAAGTTTTTGCATGATTTTTGTTGTGGGAGATATACGCGCCCCGGACCGGCACGAAAAGCCCGGAAAAGCCAAAGCCGCGGCGCTTGGCGGGCGGAGGCTGCAACTCGGTGGAAGCCCCCGCACCGCCTAGCGCTGCGTGCTTTGGCTTTGAGGACTTAAAGGGAGGGCCGGAAAAGGCGCCCCCTATTTTAGGCGATTCGGATTGGCTTTAAGGAAGTCGGACCACTGGTTTTTTCCTTTGCCTGAGCCGCCCATTTGACGAAGGCTGCCGGCGGCTTTGGGGCGTTGGGTGGCGTTTCCTAGTCTAAAAAAGTGACAAATGGCCACTCCGAGGGCGTCCGTGGCGTCGGCACTGAGTGGTTCGGGAATAGGGCCGCAGATACTTCGTGCCATAGCTGCTACTTGCTCTTTACTGCTGTTGCCTCTGCCGGTTAGTGCTAATTTAATTTCGCGTGGAGCATATTCGGCCACAGACATGCCTTGGCTCATGGCGGTGGCAATAACAACGCCCTGTGCGCGTCCCAGTTTGAGCATGCTTTGTACGTTTTTGCCAAAAAAAGGTGCTTCTATGGCCAATTCCTTGGGCTTGTGCTTAAACAGCTGGTTCAACACAAATTGATGAATATCGCCCAAACGTTCAAAATGGCTGCGTTTAGGGTCCAAGGAAAGGTGTCCTACATCGTGAACCCGGACTATTGAAGTTCCCTTAACCTGCAGCAGTGCAAAACCTAAGGTGGTGGTTCCCGGGTCAATTCCCAGAATATTATATGCTTCGTCTGTGGGCATTGGCTAATTTAGGCGTCGAATGAGGACTTTCAAAGATACGCTTTCCCGTTGGACGCCATGGCTTAAATGGATTTTGGCCTTGGTTTCTGTGGCTTATTTGGCGTATATGCTCAGCACTCGTCCTCTTGGCGACGTAAGGCCTGTGGCTCCGTGGTGGCTTGTTCCAGCCTTTTTGCTTTGCCCAATCAATTGGTGGTTGGAGCTATTGAAATGGCGCATGCTTTGTGGCGCAGCGGTTCGGCTTCCTCTAAAGCGTTTTATTGGTCCTTTGCTGAGTGGGGTCAGCTTGTCGGTGTTTACCCCGAACCGGATTGGGGAGTTTGCCGGCAGGGTTTGGGGCCTTCCCCCCAGGTACCGCTGGTCGGCAGGTATGGCTTCGGTTATGGGTAGCTTTGCGCAACTGGGTACCACCCTATTTGTTGGGGGTTTGGCTTTGGCCTATCAGACCAGTAGCTCTTTTGCGCTTACGGCTCCCTATGCATGGTGGATTGTGCTATGGTTTGGTTTCCCCGTACTCCTTGCGCTTTGGCTGGCACCGGTATGGCTGCGGTATTTGCTTCGTCAATCCAAACTTAAGCTGGCCAAAAGGCTGGTGCGGGCTAGTCTAAGAATCCGTCCCAAACACATGGCCCTAGCCTTGGGTTTTTCTCTACTGCGCTACCTGGTATTTACAACGCAGTTTTTGGCTTGCGTTTGGGCCTTTGCACCGGAAGCGGAGCTTTGGGCCACGCTTCCTAAGCTAAGCTTGGTCTTCTTTTGGAATACGGTGATTCCGAGTCAAGCCTTTGCCGAAATTTTTACCCGCGGATCGCTTTCTGTGTATTTGTTGGGTGCCGATTATGGCCTACAGGCTTCCTTGTGGTTATGGGCCATCAATTTGGCCTTGCCGGCCCTGCCTGGAGCGCTTTGGTTGTGGCGAAGTTCTACCCAAAACTCAAAGCTATGACGGCACTTGTTTTGCTGTTGGTCTGGTTGCTTTGGCTGCTCCTGCTTGGTTTTGGCCTCTACCGCTCCAAACAACGACCTAAAGGGAACAAGGAATTTGCCCTGGAAAAGCAATGTACGGTGTTGATTCCTGTGCGCGACGAGTTAACGGTCTTGCCCGCATTCCTAAGCTTTTGGAGACACCAAAGGGACATTGAACTTATTTTTATTGACGACCATTCGCAAGACAACTCAGCGGCTTGGTTAAACAAACAAGGCTTTACCTGCTTAACTAATGAAGGAAAAGGCAAAAAGGCGGCGCTCCGTACCGGTTGGAAGCACAGCCAAAGACCCTATATTCTGCATACCGATGCCGATGTACTCTGGTCCCCGCAAGCTTGGCAACAATTAAAGGACGCTTTTGGTGCCATACCTGAACTTAGGTTTTGTAGCCTTTGGCCTCAAATTCAAGGAAAATGGGCCGATGCCCTGGATTTTTCTGCCATGGGCCTTAATGCCCAGGCCGCGTCCGGACTTGGAATTCCTTTCCTGGCTTCGGGAGCTGCCCTTTGCGTAAACCGTGCGACGGTGCAAGACCTAAGCTTTGCGCTGGGACCCAGTGAAAGCGGAGACGATGTATTTCTTTTGCATGCGGTGGTCTCCAAACATGGAACTAAATCGGTGGCCGTATACGACTGTCCGGATTTGCTTACCACCGGTAAGGAGCATTGGACGGCCATTTGGCAGCAAAGGCTTCGCTGGGTTTCCAAATCAAAACATTATCGAAACCGGGCGGCACAGTCCATTTCCCTATGGATTTGGTTGTTTCATGCCTTGGCCCCTGGCGCAGTATGGGTGTTCAACGGATGGTGGGCTTTGTTGGGTTTTGTTGCTGCCAAAGCATGCCTGGATTTTCTCTTTTTTGGCTGGGCTAAACAGTTTTCCTTGGGAACAGTAGTTCTATCCATAGTTTATTGGTTTTACTTGCCTTGGATTCCATTGGTGGGCTGGCTGAGTAAAGGCTCTTGGCACAAAGCCAAGGCTTTTGCCGATAATTAGCTAACATTGCAGGTATGAGTCAAGGAAATCATCCGGCTATGCGCATTTTGCGCCGGTTGAGCCAAGACCCCTGGGCTTGGGCTTCGGGGCTTTGGCTGCTTTTGATGCTGGGAGTAGCCCTTGCCGGAGGGCGCTTAGGCACCGACTCTAGCCCGGACGCAGATAGGCAATGGTTAAGCAAGCGCTTGCTTCCCCCCGGAAGCCTGGTTGAGGCCACCCAACATGTTTCGCACGACCGTTTTTCAACACCTTCTTACGCATGGGAACCCAAGCAAAACAAGGACCTCATAGAAAGCTATGGGTTGAGCCGCAGCTTTCGATTTGTACTGGGTACCGATGCCTTAGGCCGTGATTTTTTAAGCCGTTTGGCCCTTGGTGCGCGCATTTCCTTGGGCATTGGGTGGATGTCGGTATTGGTGGCCCTTTGCACCGGACTGCTGGTGGGGAGTTTGGCAGGTTGGTTCGGCGGTTGGACAGACCGGGTCTTGAACTTTTTAACCAACCTTACCTGGTCTATACCCACTTTATTAATGGTTATGAGCATTACCTTGGTCTTGGGCAAAGGTTTGTTTCCGGTGTTTCTGGCCGTAGGGTTATCTACTTGGGTAGAAATTGCACGCATCACGCGGGCCGAAATCAGAAGTTTGGCGCAACTAGACTATGTAATGGCGGGCCGTTCCTTAGGTTTTTCCAATGCTCGATTGCTACTAAAGCACATGTTACCGGCCCTTACCGGTCCTCTGTTGGTAGCTTCCACGGCCAATTTTGCCGGTGCCATTCTTATTGAAAGCGGACTTAGCTTTTTAGGCTTGGGGGTTCAGCCGCCTACGCCGACATGGGGAAGCATGATTGAGGCCCACCGCCATTATTTATTGTCGGGTAATGCCCATTTGGTTTGGCTTCCCGGACTAGCCATTGTTACGGCAGTACTGGCATTTAACCTCTTGGGAAACAGTCTTAAAACGGCATTAAAGGAAGCCTAATCCCCGCTTAATCCGAATAGGTGCACTTTTAAGCTATTTTTGGTGGAAATATTTTACCATGAAACGCACAATCCTTTCAAGTCTAGCGGTTTTAGGCATAGCTTTAGGCCTTTCCGGCTCAGCAGTGCACGCCCAAACCCTTCAATTTAGTCAGGCCATTTTGCTCACTCAGTCTCAAAGTGTTCCGGCGGGAAAAGTTTGGAAAGTAACCAATATGCTGCCCTCCACACCCATCACCAGCAGCGCAGGCGGCACCAGCTCAGGCCAAAGCAGCAGCACGGAGCAAACCATTAGCGTCAACGGCAACACGGTATATTTGGGTAGTTCGCATGCTCAATATTCGGGGGCAATTGTTACCATTAGCGATAGAGGCGGCAGCAGCGCAGGTAACGGCACCCGCCCAATGTCGGCGGCCATGTCCAGCAGCCAAGTTTTGCTTAACGGCGCCTTGTGGTTCCCTGCGGGCACCACCCTAGCCCCGGGCAATGGGCTTTACGGAATTAGCGTTTTGGAATTTACGGTTGTTCCTTAAACCGCTTTGTTTTGGGGGGCTAAACCGGGCTTTCGGCTATAGTCCTCGTCCAAAATAAGCAGGCTGTAGGCAGTACGGGGTCCCCTGAATGCTCAGGGGCCTCCGCCTGCCAACAGCCTGCATTATTTTGGACTCCGGGCTACCGCCTCTATCCCTGCCCCGGAATTATCCTCCGAAGTCGTCGAAGCTTACATTCTCTTCAGGTACGCCCCATTCGTCGCACATTTTAACCACGGCGTTGTTCATCATTGGGGGACCACAAAAATAAAATTCAATTTCTTCGGGCTCGGGATGCTTGCTTAGGTAGTGGTCAATAAAGGCTTGGTGTACAAACCCTAGGAAACCATCGCCCTCCGCATCAATGTCCTCCTTGGCTTGCCAGTTATCTTCAGGCAAAGGCTCCGAAAGAACAATGTGGAATTTAAAGTTCGGAAACTCCTTTTCAATTTTACGGAAATGGTCAATGTAAAACAGCTCACGCTTGGAACGACCACCGTACCAATACGAAACTTTGCGGTTGGTTCTAAGGGTATGGAACAAGTGAAAAATGTGGGACCGCAAAGGAGCCATGCCTGCACCACCGCCAATGTATACCATTTCTTTGTCGGTATTCTTGATAAAGAACTCGCCGTAAGGGCCGGAAATAGTAACCTTGTCGCCGGGCTTGCAACTAAACACGTAAGAGGAACAAATTCCGGGGGGTACATCCATCCAACGGTTGTTGGCACGATCCCATGGCGGGGTAGCAATACGGATGTTGAGCATAATGATGTTTCCCTCGGCAGGATGGTTGGCCATGGAATAGGCGCGAAAAATTTCCTCTTTGCTGTCGAGCTTCAAATCCCACATATTGAATTTATCCCAATCCTCCTTGAACTTTTCAGCTCCTGCAGGGTCGTCCGGATGAGGGGCGATATCGAAATCGCTGAACTTGGTGCTGAACACCGGCACATCGATTTGAATATATCCGCCACTCTGGAAATCGAGGGTTTCGCCTTCAGGAAGACGCACCACAAACTCCTTAATAAAGGTGGCCACATTGTAGTTGGACACGACTTCGCATTCCCATTTTTTGATGCCAAAAATTTCTTCTGGAATTTGGATGTCCATGTCTTGGCGCACCTTTACCTGGCAACCTAAACGCCAATTTTCCTGAATCTCTTTTCGAGAAAAGTAAGGCGCTTCTGTTGGCAAAATATCACCCCCGCCCGAATTCACCTGACAGCGACACATGGCGCACGTTCCACCGCCACCGCAAGCCGAAGGCAAGAATATTTTGGCATTGCTCAAGGTGGAAAGTAAGGTACCACCTGCGGAAACCTCAATAGGCTCCTGTCCATTGATGGTTATTTTCACCGGACCCGATTGGGTCAATTTACTTTTGGCAAAGAGCAGAAGAGCCACCAATAACAAGATGATGACCAGGAAAACCGCTACTGCCGATAAAATCAAGGTAATGTCCATAATCTTTGTCTAGAGTTTGATGCCACTAAAGCTTAGGAAGGCAATGCCCATAAGCCCGGTAATGATAAAAGCCATTCCTAAGCCGCGCACAGGACCCGGAATATTTGAGTACCGAATTTTTTCCCGAATGGCGGCAATAGCTACAATAGCAATGAACCAACCTACACCGGAGCCGAGGCCAAAAACCGTGGCTTGAGCAATGTTGGCATAATCGCGTTCTTGCATAAATAAGGCTCCACCAAGAATGGAGCAATTTACCGCAATAAGAGGCAAGAAAATCCCTAAAGCCGAGTATAGAGAAGGGCTGAATTTCTCTACGGCCATCTCTACAATCTGAACCGTTGCCGCAATTACGGCAATGAACATGATGAATGATAAAAAGCTCAAGTCAATTCCGGCCATTTCGGCACCCATCCAAGACAAGGCCCCGGGCTTGAGCAAGTAGTTTTCCAAAAGGTAGTTAATAGGCACCGTAATGCCAAGTACAAACACCACAGCAAGACCTAAGCCCACCGCAGTATTTACCTTCTTAGAGACGGCCAAATAGGAGCACATCCCTAAGAAATAGGCGAAAATCATATTGTCCACAAAAATGGACTTCACAAATATGTTTACCAGTTCCATGCGTTCTAGCGTTTACTTAGTTGGCTTCAATAAGTTTTTTGTTGCGGCTCCGTTGCACCCAAATAATGATGCCCACCAAAATCAAGGCCATGGGCGGCAAAATAAACAAGCCGTTGTTTTCGTAGCCCATGTCGTAAAACCCTTGAGGAATTAAGGAAAAGCCCAAAATGCTTCCCGATCCGAAGAACTCCCGGAAAATGGCCACAATAATCAAAATCACCGAATAGCCTAACGCATTGCCAAAGGCATCCAGAATGGAAGGACCGGGTTTATTTGCCAAAGCAAATGCCTCTAGGCGCCCCATTACAATGCAGTTGGTAATGATAAGCCCAACAAAAACGGAGAGTTCCTTAGACACATCGTAAGCCAAAGCTTTCAGCGCTAAGTCTACCACCGTTACCAAGGCGGCAACTACCACCAATTGTACAATAATCCGCACTCGAGAAGGCACCAAATTCCTCAACAAAGAAATGGTGGCACTTCCAAACACCATTACAAACAACACACCCATACACAAAAACAATGCGGGCTTTAGTTGCACGGTAACCGCCAGGGCCGAGCAAATGCCCAACACCTGCACGGTAATGGGATTGTCGTCGTCCAGCGGATCTGAAATAAGTTTTCTATCCTTTGCCGTAAACAAGGGCTTTGCCGGCGCCTTGGGGGCTTGTTCCTGTACAGTAGTTTCTGCGCTCATGGTAAGGAATATTAATCGTTAATCAACCAACAAGGCTTGGCCTTGGGTTTTAAGTCCGTTTTTCTCTGCGTAGTTGGTAAAAGCTTGCAAATATTTTTGCAGCATATCGCTGACTCCATTTGAGGTAATGGTGCCTCCGGAAATCCCATCCACCACATGTTGGTATTCGGGACTGGATTGTTGCACTTTACCGGTCTTTTCCACACGGATGCCCTTAAAACTGCCGTCCTCGCCATACAATTCTTTGGCATTGCCGCCTTTGGGACGAAATTGGCCTTCGAATATCTCGGTTTTGATTTCTGCACCCAGACCCGGCGTTTCCGATTTATGGTCAAAATTGGCATTGAATACCGTGTTCAAATCCGATTCAATGGCAATAAAGCCCCAAACCGGGCCCCAAAGGCCTGTTCCGCGCATACCCAACACATAGCGCACGGTGTCACCATTCTGAAATTTAAACATCGGAAAACGCTCTTGGTCGAGCCCTTTTTTGGCCTCTTTGGCTTGATTCAGCGTAAATGCGGTTTCGCTGCCTCCTTCTACCAATTCTCCCTCGGCGGTATACATGGCCATATCGGTAATGTATTGGTCAAACATGCTTTCGGCTTGCTCGCGGTCCACCGATTTCCCTAAAGCAGCAGACAAAATATTCTGCCGCTTTTCTAACTCTACACTCTTCAGGTAACTTGGATTGGTCCAAGAAAACACCAGAGTGAGCAAAACACCCACTGCCACTACCAAGATGGCAGAAAAAAGGATGGTGTAGCTGTTACTTTCTGTATTAGGCATGGGCTAAAACTTTGGTGCGCTTAAGGCGACGTTTGATATTGGACTGAATAACGTAGTGATCAATCAAGGGGGCCATTACATTCATAAACAATATGGCCAGCATCATACCTTCCGGATAGGCAGGGTTCAAAACCCGTATTATAACGGCAAGAACGCCTATCAAAAAACCATAAATGTATTTTCCTGTAGGCGTTTGCGAAGCCGTTACCGGATCCGTTGCCATAAATACAGCGCCAAAGGCAAAACCACCAAAAATCAAATGATAAAAAGGAGGAATGGCCAAATAAGGGTTGTCCGGGAACATGCCGGCCACCCCATTCAGCAAATATCCCATGGCCAAACCACCGGCCACAACCGAAAGCATAATTCTCCAACTACCAATTCCTGTAGCAATTAAAATAAGCGCACCCAACAAAATACCTAGCGCACTGGTTTCACCCACAGAACCGGGTACCAAACCAATAAACCCGGCCATTAAAAAGTCGCTTAGGCTATCGTAGGCTACACCACCTAAATGGGTCACTTCGCCACCTACTTTGGCAAATTGAGCCAGGGCAGTTTCTCCGGTATATCCGTCTACCACATTGCTATTTTCTCCGGCAGCAACCAAATTACCGCTAATCCAAACCTTATCTCCGGAAATATCTGCGGGATAAGCAAAAAACAAAAAGGCACGGGCGGTCAAGGCCACGTTCAACACGTTCATACCCGTTCCTCCAAAAACTTCCTTGCCAATAACCACAGCAAAAATTACAGCCACCGCAAGCATCCACAAGGGAAGGTCCGGTGGACAAACCAATGGAATAAGCATACCCGAAACCAAAAACCCTTCGTTGATTTGGTGCCCCTTTATTATACAAAACAAAAATTCAACCCCAAGGCCAACACCGTAGGAAACGATAATGAGCGGCAAGACCTTTAAGGCGCCGTACAAAAAGGTATCCATAAAGGCTGCATCCTCGCCTAAAGCGCGAAAATGCTGAAATCCCACATTATACATTCCAAGCAACATGGCAGGAACCATAGCCAAAATAACCATGGCCATGGTACGCTTCAAATCAATGGAATCCCGAATGTGTGCTCCTCTTCCCGTCGCATGACCGGGAGTAAATAAAAATGTGGCAAACCCGTCGTATAGTGGCCAATATTTGTGCAACTTACCGCCCTCCTGAAAATTGGGCTCGAGTTTGTCCATTAAATTTCTCAATGGCTTCATCTATCCTCGTATAATAATTTTAGTGAACAGGTTCTTTCATACTTTGCACCAACTCCCCATAAAGCAACTCATGGGCTTGACGCACCATTTGTTGACTTTCGATTTTGGAAGTGCAAACAAACTCACACAGCGCAAAATCCTCGGGCGAAACTTCATAAATACCCAATTGCTCCTGCAATTCTATATCGCCGGTATGTATAGCTTTAAGCAGTTGCACCGGATAAATAGCCATAGGGAATACCTTATCGTACTCGCCGGTGACTACAAAGGCGCGTTCCTCGCCGTTCTTATTGGTGGTAAGCGCATACTTCTTCCCGGGCATCAACCAAGAAAAGAAGGTTCTTGAAACACTGAACTTATTGAGACCGGGTGCCGCCCATCCGAAAAACTCTTTATGTTTCCCTTCGGCCAACACCGTTACTTGATGATGGAACATGCCCAAATATCCTTCCGGCCCTTCCTTATCGCCGGTGAGTACATTACCCGAAATATAGCGATTACCAAAGGTAGAATCCTCCAGGTTGTCCTCGGTGGCAATATGCTTGAGCTGTGCTCCAAGCACTGTGCGCATGTATTTCCCCTTTTTTACTTTAGGGCCGGCAACGGCTACCAAACGCGTTGCATCAAATTGGCCTGTGCTGCACAATTTGCCAATTAAGGCAACATCTACCGGATGCACATACCAAATAAACTCTCCTCGATTAATAGGATCAATATGATGCGCTTGCACGGTCACTGAACCGGCAGGATGCTTTCCTGAAAACAGATGTTTTTCGACCCCTTGAGCTTCGGTAAATACCTTGTTGG
Organism: Flavobacteriales bacterium; assembly: GCA_018401695.1. GTDB lineage: Bacteria > Bacteroidota > Bacteroidia > CAIKAF01 > CAIKAF01 > CAIKAF01. The sequence goes on from JAGYKD010000001.1 coordinate 669,207, forward strand.
TATTGAGCTTGTCGTGCAGATTCAGACGCACTTTGGCACCGGAAGCCTTAGCCAAAACCTCAAGCCCCACGGCAAAATCGTTTTCTTTCCCCTGCATAAGGAACTCTACATCGGCAGCCAAAGGAGCCGTATCAAAGGCACTTACAAAAACTGCCTTGGGCTTAATGTCAGGAAAGGCCACCGCGTCGTATGGCTTGGTTCGAATAAAAGCCCATGCGCCTCGGTCTCCTAAATAGCTACAAAGCTCTTCTTGGCTGGCTGCTTTCCAATCCACCACAGGAGCATCCAAATAGCGGGTTTCCTTGTCGGCCAAAATTTTTATGGCAAGCAATTTGCGTTTAGCTCCGCGTACCAGTTCTACCACCTCACCGCTTACCGGTGAAACCACTTGATATGCAGGATTATGCTTGTCCATCAAAACCGGAGTCCCGGCCAAAACCTCGTCGCCTACATTTACCAAGGCCTTTGGCCTGATACCTACAAAGTCGGTTGGTTTTATGGCCACAATCTCGGGCATTTGGCCTTGTACAATCACTTTATCGGCTTCGCCTACCAAACGAATGTCAAGCCCTTTCCGTATGTTGATGGTGTTTCCCATGCCGGTTCACTTAATGAATGGGTGCAAATTTATAGAAAAACCATAACCCAAACAGGGGATGTTTCGGTTTTTCCTCAGATTGAGCTATGATATTTTTAACATGCATTTGTATTTTGTAACACATGATTACTCCAATTGGTTCCCAAATGCGCCTTTATCTCTTGCTTTTTGCCGTTTCTTTTTCGCTAAATCTTAGCGGCCAAGAACTTAAAGACGCCGTCTTTTTACCCCATATTTTCTCTACCGAAATTCACCCGCCGGGGGAACCGCTGCTGCCTCCGGTTATTGAGCTAAACTCCAATCAGGTGCTTGAAATTGGGTTTGACGACCTCAATTTCGACAGCAAAAGCTACAGCTACCGCGTCATTCACTGCACACCGGATTGGAAGGCCTCCGACCTCAATTTCATGCAGTACATGAACGGCTTTGAAAGCTTCGAAATCCTCGACTTTGGCTTCTCCAACAGCGCCACACGGCCGTTTACGCATTATTGGTTTCGCTTTCCCAACGACATGATGAAACCCCTTATGGGGGGCAATTATTTGGTGCAGGTGTTCCCTACCGACCATCCCGAAGTAACGGCTTTTCAACGGCGATTGCTGGTCGTAGACCCTTCTCTAGGAATCAACGCCATGGTTCGAAGCGCCAGCTCTTCCCGCATTCGACTCACCCACCAGGAAATCGTTTTTGACCTAAACCTGGAATTTCTCAACATACAAGACCAGCACGAAGACATTTTTGTGGCTATTCTCCAAAACGACCGCTGGGACAACGCCATCATGGACCTCAAACCACGCTACGCCGAAGCCAATGTACTGCACTACGACCACGTAAACGGCGACAACGCCTTCCCGGGCGGCAACCAATACCGCCTGCTGGATTTAAAATCCCTCATGGTTATGCGCGACCCCGTAATGGCTTTTCAAACCATCGATGGACAATTCCATGCACGGCTCCGGCCCGAACTGCCTCGTGTGCAACGCGCCTACTCAGACCAACCCGACATCAACGGCGCATGCATTTACCATTTGCAAGAAAACTACACCCAAACCATGGACGAAGACTATATTCAAGTCCATTTTTTGCTCGACGCAGGGCAACGCTACCCGGATGGCGAAGTGTACCTTATCGGTGCCCTAAGCAACGGCCAACTCGACGACCGCTTTCGCCTGCGGTTTGACGAAGCAAACAACATATATTACCTGTCTGTTCCCATGAAACAAGGCTTGTACAATTATATGTATGGCTTCAAAGCAAATGGCAGCAGCAACGCCGACCTCAGCCCCATCGAAGGCAGCCACTCCGAAACCGAAAACAAGTACACCATTTTGGTTTACGTGCGCGGCGTTGGAGACATCGCCCACCGACTGGTTGGCTATACCGAGCTCAATTCCCGCACCGACAGGGACCGTTAAAAGCATAGCATTCGTAGGATTTGGGCCTTTGCTTCGTAGGCAATGCACCTATTCTATCCGGCCACCGGGTTCGGCCTTCCTTGCCCATGCGCCTATTGGGTGGCCGCACAGGGTCTTGCTTAGGCAAGCCATGTCCGGCTCCCCAATAGACGCGCATGGGCTTCGGAGGGTCCTCTCTTAGGGCCGGGAGGCTCCATTTCCTAAATCCATTATCCTAAGCCTTGACTTAGAAAATTGTCAATATTCTATTTTGTCCTCCTTTGCCACCCAAGCGTCGAACACCAGTTTTGCTTCTTTTGCCAAAAGGGGCTCCAAGGGCATGCTGCGTTTGGGCAGAGGCAATTGCAATTCTTCATAAATAAAGGAATCGTCAAAGCCAATGGCAGCGGCATCTGCTTTGCTGTTGCCGTAGTATACCTTGTCGGGGCGCGCCCAATAGAGTGCTCCAAGGCACATGGGGCAGGGTTCACAGCTGGTATAGACCGTGCAGCCGCTGAGTTGAAAACTCCCTAAATGGGCACAAGCATCTCGAATAGCGCTTACCTCGGCATGGGCGGTAGGGTCCTTGGAAGAGGTAACTTTATTCCAGCCCCGTCCAACGATTTCGCCGTCTTTTACCACTACGCAGCCAAAAGGACCACCAAGGCCCTGTTCCATATATTCACGGGAGAGGCGAATGGCCTCCCGCATAAATGCTTCATGAGTATTCATGGAACAAAAATACGGAAGTCTATAACTAGCAACGGCTAAGTTTTTGGCACAAATTAGAGCCGGCCTTTATCAAGGGTAAAGTAACCCATTCCTTGTTTGTTGTCTGCAAAAAGACCAATTTTAGGGTAAATAAACACCATTGTTTCTTCATCTACCCGGGTCATTTGATCCGGATATATGTAGATTTTCTTGTATTGTTTATAATCCAATCCCGTTTGGGCAGACATCTCTCCATTGGGCATAATGTTTACCACTTTATGAAAACCTTTGGCAATATTACCAACGGTGGCCTTTCCAGCCATGATTTTCTTAAGGTCTTTGGAATCGGAGGAGAAAAAGAATGAAATTGTACCGTCTTTGTGGAGCATGGAGCTGTAGCCCCTGCTGTGGTAAAAATTGGCCCCCACCCTTTAAATTAAATGCTAAACCATTGCAAAACCGCTATTGAAAAAGGTAAAAATCTACGGCAGTTTGCAAAAGCCAACGGGTTGGAAGAAACAAGCGCCCCGGCGCAGTTGTAAAGCCCGGACGCTTTGGCCCTAGGCAGGCTTGGCGAGCGGAGGCCCAAATTCTTTTGGGACCCCGTACCGCTTAGCCTGCCTTGGGCCAAAGCGGAGGACTTGGAAACGGAGACGGATAAGGCGCCCAAAACTCAAATAAAAAAACAAAGCCCGTTCCCGAAGGAACAGGCCCTGCCAACCAGAGGTTGCGTGCTCAGTTTTTCAGCAAGCGCATGTGCTGCTGAATGCCTTCCATGTTGAGTTGTAGCACATACATGCCGGCGGGTAATTGTTCCAGTCCCTGAATTTGGTCGTGGGCTTCGCCTTGCAAAAGGATTTGACCACTCAAATTCATAAGGATGAACTCGCCTTTGAACCCGGGAATAAAGGCCTGATTTTGTATAGGATTAGGATACACTTGCCAGTGGTTGCCCTCTTGACCCGCTCCTTGCAAGGTTCGAATTTCGGAGTATTCCCATGCGCCATCCAAATCCAGTTGACGGATTCTGTAATAGTTCATATTCAACTCTGGATTTACATGAACAAACTGGTAATCAAGCTCTACAGAGGAGAATCCGGCCGATTGGGTTTCGCCCAGCAAATTCCAGGTTTGCAAATCTGTACTGTGCCAAATTTCAAAGTGGCTGGTATTGATTTCGGAGAGCGTGGACCATTGAAGCAAGCCTTGCTGTCCCATCCACGCTGCGGTGAACTCTCCCCAAACCAAAGGAAGAGGGGTAATTGGGCCCGGATCTCTCCAGTCGCGGTCTCCACCGGGCGCTTGGTTGTCGGGGAAGCTAAGGGGGGTAGCACCGTTGAGGGGGTTGTTTCCCGGGTCCGTACTGCGCACAATGGCATCGTAGACATCGTCTAAGCCGTCGCCGTCCGTATCTACTCCGGACCAATAGGGTTCAGCGCCGTCTAACACTCCATTGGCATTGGTATCCCAGCCTTCCAAATCGTCGAAGATACCGTCGTTGTCGGAGTCAAAGTCAATGTAGTCTGGGATGGAGCCTGGGCCATCTGTATTTACCGGAGCAATGCCATTGTTGGGATCTCCGCCAAACTCTGCGTCGTCGTTGTCGAAGGCATCGTCTATGCCGTCGCCGTCGGCGTCAGCTCCCGCAGGAGGAATAAAGCCGGCGGTAGATTGGCCTTCAATCATGTCGGGAATGCCGTCGTTGTCGGAATCGATGTCCAAATAATTGAGGTTGGCATCGCCATTGGCTCCTGCGGTATTTTGATCGGTGTTTAGAGGATCGGGGAAGGAACCGCCTGCCACCCCATCAAAGTCATCGCTCCACCCATTGGCTTTGGACCCTGCGGTGGGGGCACCGTCCACAATGCCATCGTAGTTGGAGTCGGCAAAGTTGTTTTCTCTTGCATCCAAAATACCGTCGTTGTCGGAATCTAAGTCTTGGCTGTTTAAGAAACCATCTAAGTCAAAGTCGCCTCGGGTGTAATCGTCAGGGATACCATCGGAATCGCCATCCGTACCTGAAATTACCGTTGCACCGGCTGTATTTTCTGCTACTCCGTCGTTACCTACATCTCCATCAACGGCATCGGCTAATCCATCGTTGTCGGAATCGGCGGTAACATCCATCATGCCGTTGTTGTCCGTATCGGTACCCCCCACTTCCAGAATATCCGGGTATCCATCGTTGTCGCTATCCAAATCTTGCGTATTTGGGATACCGTCGTTGTCGGAATCGGGGAAGGTTATTGCGTCCCCGCCGTCGTTGGCATCGTAGGTATCGTGCAAGCCGTCGTTGTCGCCGTCAGAGAAAGCACCATCCACAATGCCATCGCCATTGGTATCTACTCCTCGAGCTTCAATAAGGTCGGTAATGCCGTCGTTATCGCTGTCGAGGTCGTTCTCGCTGCGCAGGTTATCCCCATCGCCGTCACCGCGGGCAAAGCTTTCCGGTTGTCCGTCCACCGTAGTTCCATCGCTGCCGGTAAGCCGGGCGGCAATTGTTGTGTTTTCGGCCGTATTGTCGTTGCCAATATCGGAGTCTTTGGAATCGTCCAAGCCGTCATTATCGGTATCGGCAGTTGCATCTAATAGGCCATCGTTATTGGCGTCCAGGCCACCGGCTTCCAGGACATCAGGAATGCCGTCGTTGTCGGAGTCTAAGTCCAGTGCGTCAATGATTCCATCGCCATCGAAGTCGGTTTGAGGCAAAGCAAATCCACCGTCGTTTACATCGTAGAGATTATGCCATCCATTCGCATCGGTATCGGCAAAAGCTCCATCTACAAGACCATTGCCGTCGGTATCGATTCCGCCGTATTCAATAAGGTCGGGAATACCATCGCCGTCGGAATCCAAGGAACGAGCGTTGGGAATGTTGTCGCCGTCGGTATCGGTATTTGGTATGGCTGTTCCGCCGTCGTTTGCGTCGTAGGTATTGTGCAGACCGTCGTTGTCTCCATCGAGGAAAGCTCCATCCACGATACCGTTGTTGTCGGCATCTGTGCCACCGGCTTCCACGATGTCTTGCACGCCGTCGTTGTCGGCATCCAAGTCGCGGAAATTAAATAGGAGGTCTTGGTCGAGGTCGCCACGAGTAAGGCTGTTGGGCAAGCCGTCGCTGTCGGTATCAGTACCGGTAAGGATAAGTGCGGCAGCGGTGTTTTCAGCTACACCATCGTTTCCAACGTCTCCGTCCACGGCGTCGTCGAATCCGTCGTTGTCGGTATCTGCGGTGGGATCTTGAATGCCGTCGTCGTCGGCGTCTGTTCCGCCGGATTCAAGGACATCAGTGATTCCATCGTTGTCGGAATCCAGGTCGAGGAAATCGCTGAGGCCATCTCCATCGAAATCGATAGGAACCAAGTGATTGCCACCGTTGTTGGCGTCGTAGGTGTCGTGCAGGCCGTCGTTGTCGGTATCCACGAAAGCACCATCTACGGTTCCGTCGCCGTCGGTATCCACGCCACCTGCTTCTGCCAAATCTGCAAGGCCATCGCCGTCGGAGTCTTTGTCGTAAGGATTGGGCAATAGGTCTCCATCGGGATCACCGCTGGCGTAGCTGTTGGGTTGGCCGTCGGAATCGGTATCGGTTCCAGTAGTGAAGAGGGGCACCAAGGGCTGTTCAAGGGTACCGTTTCCATCGGCATCCGGGTCCACCGAGTTGTCGAGGCCGTCGTTGTCGGTATCTCCTGTTGGGTCTTGAATGCCGTCTTGGTTGGCATCGATACCACCCGCTTCTGTTACGTCGGTGATGCCGTCGTTATCGGAATCCAAATCTCTGGTGTTTGGAATTCCATCGCCATCGGAATCCAAGTTCAAAATGGCGTCCCCTCCATCGTCTGGGTCGTAGGTATCGTGAAGTCCATCGGAATCTCCATCGGTGAAGGCGCCATCGACGGTACCATTGCCGTCGGTATCCACGCCACCGGCTTCGATGATGTCTGGAATTCCGTCACCGTCGGTGTCGAGGTCGTTTTCATCGGGCAAACCATCGCCGTCTGTGTCGCCTCTGGTGTAGGTATCCGGGGCACCGTCTACGGTAGTGCCATCGCCACCGGTTAAGCGTAAGGCCAAAGAAGTATTTTCTGCGGTATTGTCGTTGCCAATATCGGAATCCACGGAATCGTCCAAGCCGTCGTTATCGGTGTCGGCAGTGGCATCGAGTCGACCGTCGTTGTTGGCGTCGGTGCCGCCAGCCTCAATTACATCGGGAATGCCGTCGTTGTCGGAATCGATGTCCAACGCATCCCGAATGCCGTCGCCGTCGGTATCGGGATCCGAAATGGTAAACCCTCCGTTGTTGGGGTCATAAAAATCGTGCCAACCGTCGGTGTCGGTATCGGTGAATGGGCCATCGACCATACCGTTTCCGTCGGTATCGATGCCGTCCATTTCAATGATGTCGGGAATACCATCGCCGTCGGAATCCAAGGAGTATGCATCGGGAATGCCGTCGCCATCGGTATCGGTATTTGGGATAGCTGTTCCACCGTTGTCTGCGTCGTAGGTATCGTGGAGGCCGTCGTTGTCGGTATCTGTAAATGGTCCATCGGCCACGCCGTTGTTGTCGGCGTCCACCCCACCTGCTTCCAAGATGTCCTGTTTGCCGTCGTTGTCGGAGTCTAAATCAATAAAGTTTGGGTAGTTATCTCCATCCACATCTCCCCGAGTTATGGAGTTTGGACGCCCGTCCGAGTCGGTGTCGGTTCCCGTAAGGACTAAAGCTCCGGCGGTATTTTCGGCTACTCCATCGTTTCCTACGTCTCCGTCGACGGCGTCGTCCAAACCATCTCTATCGCTGTCGGCGGTTTGGTCTTGACGACCGTCGTTATCGGCATCGGTTCCACCGGCTTCAATAACGTCAGGGATGCCGTCGTTGTCCGAATCGAGGTCTTCAAAATTGTAAATTCCATCGCCGTCGGAATCTAAGAAAGGGATGTCGTTGCCGCCATTGTCGGTATCGTAGGTATCGTGCAAACCATCGCCATCGCCATCGGCAAAAGGGCCGTCCACCCGGCCATCGCCGTCGGTATCCACGCCCCCGGCTTCCACAATATCGGGGATGCCATCGTTGTCGGTGTCAAGGTCAAAGAAATCGGGAATGCTGTCTTGATCGGCATCTAAAACCGGGTTAATGGCATCGCAGTAACCGTCGAGATTAGCATCTACGCAAGATGCATGAACAACGCCCGGATCGCGTGCATCGATGTAATTTGGAATTCCGTCGCCGTCTTCGTCACCGGAAGGATCCAAGGGGTTGACGCCATCCGTCAAGATACCGGCAAGGCAAGAAAAGTCAGTAGCAGAAGGTCCGCAGATTTCTATGTAATCAGGAATTCCATCGTTGTCGTCGTCGATATCATCGGGGTTGTATATTCCGTCTCCGTCGTTGTCGAAGTAGTTCACGCAGGAAATGTCTGGTTCGTGGGGCAGGAATTCCATAACTGCCGTACCCGCAATGGTTGGATTGATTGCCTTTGAAACAATATAGCGCCTTGTAGCCGGAATGGTGTACGTGAGTTCGTTTGGAAAGGCCACTTCCACAAAATACAGGCTGTTGTTGCCGTTGGGCAAACCAAAGTGCAAAGTGGCGTCGTTTTGGCTTCCGTGTCCTGAACCTCCATCCACGCTTTGACGGGGGCCAATGATGTTGCCTGAACAATCCTTCAATACGGCAGTTGCACCAATGTATGGGCGATTGTTTCCACCGGTCATTAAATTGGGACGAATTTCGGAGATATCAACTTCGATGTAGTTTTTGCTGGCAAATGGAGTGGCTCCATTGTACAGGTTATTTATCCAAAGCTTATTGGCCGCTCCATCTATGTTTACATAAATATCCAAATCGCCGTCGCCGTCTACGTCGGCCATGGCACAGCCCTCGCCGTTGCCATTGTTTACCCCGGAGGCTACAAAGCTGTAATTATTAAAATCAAAGGTGCTGCCGGTATTTGGTCCTGCCACAGGGTCGTTCAATTGGTTAATGAACATAAAGCTGGATGCGCCGTCGGTGAAGAACAGGTCAATGTCGCCGTCGTTGTCAATATCACCGCCGGTTACACCGTCCACGCCGGTATTGGTTCTAAAACTGGCATCAAAGGCGGTGGTCATATCGGTCCAGGTGCGGTCGCCGTTGTTTCGGTAAATGCGGTTGCCGGGTGCCGATGTCCAAACAATGTCCAAATCGCCGTCGTTGTCGAGGTCGTAGAGGCCAATGCCGCCTTTATCGCTGTTACTGGCGTCTTCCAGGTTGGTGGCAAAACCAAAGCTGGTTCCGGTATTGTAGTACACATCGTCTCCATCGTGTTTACGCGCCACAATATCTACCCAACCGTCGTTGTCCATATCGCCCACCGCAGAATAGTCGCCATCGGTGGCGGATTGGGCTAAGCCATAGCAGGGGTCTCCACAACCGGTGGTAATGATGGTAAAATGGGTGGCCGGGGTAACGGCAACCAAGGCTCCTGTGGTATGGTTGATGCGGTTGTTTCTCAACAGATCGATACCATAGTCGTGGTTTTCAATCATGATATCCAGGTCTCCGTCGCCATCGAAGTCAATAGCACCTAGGCCTTCGATGTTGTTGGTTCCAATATTGATAATGCCACCGGAGGCCCTAACGGTAATAGGAGTAGTCCCCCCTGCTCCATCTCCAAAGGTAGGACCGGGGTTACTGAGCCAAATTTGAATTTTATCGGAACCTCCGGATTGCCCTAAGGAACGCGCAAAATCTTTGCGCCCATCGTTATTAAAGTCGGCCCACACCGCTTGGCGCTCCATAGTTTGGCTTAATAACCCATTTGCAACAGTGGTGGTTACATCGGTAAAAGAACCTCCATCATTTCTGTACACTCTGGAGTCGCCTGTTCCATTGCTTGTGTTTACAAAAAGGTCGGGATCACCGTCGTTGTCGTAATCGCCAAAGGCCACGCCTCCATCTTTGCCTCCACCTAAATCCACGTTCCATGCAGGAGCACTGTCGTCAAATTGATTGGTGGTTTGGGCCCAATTAAGGGTGGTTAAGGAAAGGAAAGATAAGGCATAGAGCCAACGCATCTGAAATCGTTGCATAACTATTTGGGTTCTAGGCCGCCGAGCGAGAAATATCTTTTTGGGATAGCACGCATCCTCACTCTTCGGGTTGGTTTTATTCTGACCCAAATATATCCCTGCAATTGTGCGATGATAAACCTTTGATGTTTTACGTTTGGAAATTATTTCCATTTTTTGGAAAAACATCCAAGGGGCGCAGCATTAAAGGCATCCCATCCTTAATCTTTTAAAATTCGACGGTATTGAATCCGTCCATTTTGCTCTAATTCCAAAATATAAACATCTTTTGGCCCTTGAGAAAGGTTTAAGGTCGGGGCTGTTTGTCCAAATCTTATGGCTTTTCCCCTCAATTCCAACACCTTAAAGCCTCTAAAAAAGTCAGGGGGTTGGGCCACCTGAATTACCCGATTGGGATAAATGCCCCCAGGCTAGCCTCCGCATTTCCTTCGGAACTAAGGCCTCTGATTTCCGAAAAATCAAAAGCTCCATCGGCATTAGGATCTGCAGGAGTGTTGCCAAGCACTAAACGGTCGAACAAGTTGCTCCACCTCTTGGCTTTAGCACCGGCTGTTAGCGCCCCCACCATGGTGGCATTGATCCCCATCATCGAATTCATTTTTGCGCCCATCTAGCATTTCATCATTGCCGCTGTCTAAGTCGGCCCTATTCAAAATACCATCTAAGGCAAAACCTCTGCTTACATAGCCTTCCTGCCCGTCGTCATGAATGGCAAAAGACATGCCTTTGCAGATACACCCGCCCCGGACCGCACGGTTACCCCGCAAAGGGGGGCAAGGTCTAAAGCCACCCGGGTAGGAGCGGCGCGCACGCAAGCTCCCTGCACGGGTTTGGCTGAAGCCTTGCCCCCCTGCGGAGTAAAAGTAAGGACCGGAATAGGCGGCCCAAAAAATGCTGACCAAAATTCCTTCCTAAAAGCAGCTCATAAATAAGTAGCTAAGATTTCCCCGGTATTTGTCCTTTGTTTAATGCCGGAACTCCCTTTGAATTCTACATAAGCTCTTGTACAATTATTTCATATTTCTTGGTTTAACCGACCTCCCACCGGAAAAACCATGTAAGAAATCCGCGACAGCATTCACCTGCGCGATAGCTGCTGCCCCACGCTGTTCGTGCCCAACACCTTTACCCCCAACGGCGACGGCGACAACGAAATTTTCCGAGCTTAGGGCAGAGGCATCAAATCCTACACTTTGCGCATATTCAACCGCTGGGGCGATGAAATTTTCACCAGCAACAAGCGGGAACACGGCGGGGACGGCAGGCACCTCAACCAAAAAGTGCCGGCAGGCATTTACAATTATCGCATTGAATATCAAGTAGAAAGTCCTTTCCCTTCGACGACAGCCCCCTTCTAGGCAAAGGGAAGCTGATTTGGTACTTCGATTAAAACCCCTCCACGTGTTGGGGTGATTTTTTTTGGGCGCCCGGGCGGGTCCTCCGTGCTAGTCCTCGGCTTTAGCCCACGTACAGCTAAGCCTCCGGTTGCTGCGCAAAGCTACGCATCCTCGGCTAAGCTGCACGGGGCCAAAGCCTCCGGGCTATTCCTTCGGCCCCTGGCGCAAAAATTACTTTTTATTAATTTTCAATTTTTGTATTCTTGTTAAATTATATTCAAATTAGTGATTATTCTAAAGTTCATTCTTTAGTTTCAATATCTCTAAATATAGCCATGGAAAAGTACAAAGTATATACCCTCTCCAATTTTCGAAAAATTCCTCAAGTGCAAACCTATTTATCTGCCGATGAGCAATTCGACATTGAGGTAGTGGGTTCGGTACTTCCATTTAAAGTCAACAATTATGTAGTGGAGCAACTTATCGATTGGGAAAAAGTACCCAACGACCCTATGTTCCGGCTTACATTTCCTCAAAAAGAAATGCTAAGCAAAGCGCATTACAAGCTCATAGCCGAAGCCTTGCGCCAAGAAGTAGGTAAAGTGGAGTTAAAAAAAATAGCGGACCGAATTCGCTTGCAATTGAATCCACACCCTGCCGGCCAACAAGAGCAAAACGTACCCGAAATAGATGGCATAAAGCTCACCGGTGTGCAGCATAAATACGACCAAACGGCCTTGTTTTTTCCACAACACGGCCAAACCTGTCATGCCTATTGTACCTTTTGTTTTCGTTGGCCCCAGTTTGTGGGCATGGACGAACTCAAGTTTGCTATGCAAGAAACCGAGCTTTTGGTAAAATACCTCAATCGCCACCCCGAAATCACCGATGTTTTGTTTACCGGAGGCGACCCCATGATAATGACGGCCAAAAGGTTGCGCATGTACATTGAGCCGCTGCTCCATGGCAAAGTCCCCAATTTGAGACACATACGCATTGGTACTAAGGCCCTAGGCTATTGGCCCTACCGCTTTTTAACGGATAAGGATGCCGAGGATGTTTTGGAATTGTTCAAAGAAGTCCGGGATTCCGGAATCCACTTGGCCTTTATGGCACATTTCAATCACCCGGCGGAGTTGCGCACCCCTGCGGTTCAGGAGGCCATAGCCAAAATCAAATCTACCGGAGCAGAGATTCGCACCCAATCGCCCATTATGGCTGGCATCAACGACAGTGCAGAGGCTTGGAAAGAAATGTGGCAACTGCAAGTAAAGCACGGATGCATACCTTATTATATGTTCTTGGCTAGAGACACAGGAGCCCAAGACTACTTTGCCGTGCCTTTGATAAGGGCTTGGGAAATTTTCCAAAAAGCCTACCAAGGGGTAAGCGGCATTTGCCGGACCGTTAGAGGCCCAAGCATGTCGGCGGGCCCCGGCAAAGTGCAAATCCTAGGGCCTGCTTCCGTCGCCGGAGAAAAAGTGATTGTCCTAAGGTTCATTCAAGGAAGAAATGCCCAATGGGTGCACCGTCCTTTCTTTGCAAAATACGACGAAAAAGCCATTTGGCTCGACGATTTAAAGCCAGCCTTTGGGGAGCCTTGCTTCTTTTTTGAAAAAGAAAAGCAACAGGCCGCTTTCCAATCCAATTAAACCCTCTCAAAAACGCTGACTTAAGGGGGCTTGGCTAAATTTTGACAGGAATTTTGTGAACAAAAGGGCTTTTTTCTTACAAATCACTATTTTTACTAAAGAAAATGAAGTCCTTATGAAAAAACTATGTACCCTGATTTTTGGGTCGCTTACGCTCGGCCTAAGTGCTCAAACGCAACAACTCTTCTTTGAAGATTTTGCCAATGCGTTCAACAACGATATGGTATTGAATTCAACCTCCGTAAATTCAACCAATGCCGGGGACAATACCTGGACTGTAAACAATGTATACAGTGGTGGTAACGTCAGTATTTTTTGTTTCCAACCCATTACAGTGCCGATTTCCGCAACCCCGGCACAACCCGGAGGCATTACCAACCCCAACGGCAACTATTTGCACCTAAGCTCCCTGGATGGTTTCAATTCCGGGGTAAGCAACGCACATTACCGCGCAGCCGACGGCTTGTGCACTTTCTCTCAAAACTACTTTACCCACATGTCGGTCGATGTAAACACTTCCGGCCAAACCGGTGTTAGTTTGAGCTTTTGGTGGCTTTGCGCAGGCAGCCCCAACGAAGCTTTTGGTGAGCTGTATTACTCTACCAATGGCGGCAACACCTGGACGCAGTACCCCAACTTTACCATGGTTGGACAAAGCAACTGGACTCAAACTACCCTTACCAACTCTATATTTGACAACCGCGCTCAGCTGCGTTTCGGATGGCGTTTTGTAAACAACCAATCCACCGGAGGTAGCGACCCTGCCCTTGCTATCGACGACATCGAAATCACCGGTCCATTGGTTGTGCCCGGAATCACCACCGGCGACCCGGCTTCGGCTACCCTGTGCTCCGGTCAGTCCATTACAGTTCCATTTACCCTTGTAAATGGCCCAATGAACGCCAACAACACCTTTAGCTTGGAAATGTCCGACGCCAACGGCAACTTCTCCGGAAACGTAATTGGTACGCTCAATGCTACCACCGGCAGCAGCATCACCGGCACCCTGCCCAATATGACCCCGGGTTCCGGTTATCTTTTCCGTGTAAATGCCAGTGACCCGCAAACTACAGGCACTGCCAACGGAACTCCCTCTTCTGTTCCTGCAGCCCTGAACTTGAGCTTTACGCATACCATTGACGAACTGGACGTGGAGGTAACCAATACCTCAGGTTCTAGCCCTAACGCTACTTGGCTATTTTGCCCAAGCGACTATGTGCCAGCCGGCGGACAACCCTACACGCACACGTTTCCCTCCAGCGGATCCTATTGCGTTTGTCTCAAAGCAGACAATGGTTGCGTAGCAGATAGCGTTTGCGAAACGGTAGACCTCTGTGGCGACGTAGATGCTGATGTAAACCTTACCGTAGACGGTCCCGACGTAACGGTGCCGGACAGCATTGAGGGTGCCGACTCTGTAGTGGTAGACTTTGGTAGCGGCAATGTGGTTACCAACCCTACCTTACCTTATGTACACACCTATACTTCGCTTGGGCCTAAAACGGTATGTATTTATGCCTACAACGACTGTGGAAATGCCGACACTACCTGCATCGACGTTACCATTAGCTCCTTGCAAGGTATTAGCGATGCCAGTCAGCATTTCAACATATTCCCCAATCCAAGCCACGACCAAGTGCGGATCGAAGGATTGCCGATACAGGGTTGGGAACTATTTAGTCTCACCGGACAACAGATTGGAACCGCAACGTTCGATATCGCCCAAACCGAGAGCACCATTTCTGTTCAAAATCTAGCCGCAGGCACCTATCTCCTGCTGCTCAAGGGGGAAAAACAACAGTGGTACAGCCGCATATCGGTGGTGCACTAAAAATAACCATGAACTACTCAAAAAAGGCCGACTTCGATTCGGCCTTTTTTTTTCGTCTAGTTTAAATAGGGTAAACGTTCTCAACCTGCATACCAAAACGGGGCCGAGCTGCGTTCTATAAAAGCATCCTCCAATAACTCCACTTATGTTTTTGCGAATTGCCCTTTTGGTCCTCCTTGTTGCATTGCTTTCCGGCTGCTCCTCCACCTACAAATGCAACGGTCAACGCGCCACGCCCACGCCTATGGGGCGGATGTAGGGTCTTGGTTTTGTGTGACAAATAGCTTCATCCATTGCTTTTTTTGTACAAAGAGGCATAAAGCACGCAGTGGATTCTAATTTTAGATCTTTAAATCCATTGTGAGACCGTTGACGCGTTGTGTTTTCAAGACCTAGTTCCTGACCGCAGCGTCAGGGCAGGATCGCCGCCAGAATAGTAGCGCGTCAACGGTCTCATTGTGCTTTGGAACTCTATGAATGTCGACTTTAACATGCGGACCGAATCGCCGGCACAACGCTTTTCCAAAAAGCATCGATAAAGACCCGGAGCAGGCGCGAGAGCTTCGAGGTAGCGCAACCATGAACGTCCACAACGGCAAGTCATCAACAGCCTCAATTAGTGAGCCAGCAACAAGCTGTCCGCATTTGTCCCACAAGAGTTGCTCACTTGCCATTCTAGAATATAAGGCTCGCCTACATCGCCTGCAAAGGAACTGGTCGCAAGGGAAGGGCTTCCCAATTGCCCATTTAAACCCGAAAGTATGGACCAACTTCCATTGCCTACTTGGGGAGTATTTGCTGCTAAGTTTAATTGGTACCGGCTGCCACAACGAATAAGAATGTTATCCAAACGGTGAAAATCATTAAGACCTCCACAATACCCGGTGAACCCCCATTTCCAGCTGCGTTTATTTGCAGCTGCCCATGCAGCAGGTAAAGCTACAGGCCCTAAGACCAAGGCGTTATTCACGTAAACCCCCGTTAAGCCTAAGGCATCAAGTTCTATTTTTACTTGTACTGTTTGGTTACGCCAGGTAAAAGGCTGAGAAAACCCAAGCTCAACGTTGTTGTAGCTAACACTAATGCGATTGCAATAACTTGAGTTGTTGTACGAACAAAATTTAATGATTAAAGACTGGCTGACAGGATTGTTGTTAAGTATATTAAGTACTTCTAGGGAGTCTCCAAAAACTACATTATGCCCATCAGCACCACTGCCTCCACCATGAAACATATCGAAAAATAGTTCGTAGCGTTCTGAACTTGCCGATGGAGTTGGGTGCTCCAAAAACACACTACCCCAAGTAGCAGACTGGTTGGGCGTTAGCTGAAGTAGGCCCCCCGTAACTATGGCTGTTCCGGCCATACTGACATTGGAAGGCACTTGATTGTTATTAAAATCTGCTTGAAATGTAGTATCCCATTGTGTTATTTGGGGCACCGTAGGAGTACCAACAAGCGCTGTGCTCGGCTGAGGTTGGCACGTTCCGCAAACTTCTGACCAAAAGCTACCGGTAAAATAGTTCAGGCATTGGCTTTGGGTATTAAATATCATTAAACCGACAGCCGGCTGCACAATGGAATCGCGCTGAGCTGTGGTTAACCTAGGTGGTAAAAACCCCCTGTTTTGAGTACGCAACTCTAATAATGCAGAGGTGTCGGGATGCGCCGGAGACAAGCCGCCAATCAGCACGCCCTGAGCCTGGACAAAACCAAATAAACCGAGTAAATAGAAAGTAAAAACCTTAACCATACCGTCTAATTTTCAAATAAAAATAGAAAAATGCTTTGGACAGAACATTACTCCTGCCCTTTTTTGAGCAAGCATCCCTTAAACATGGATATTCCTGTCGCGCCCATCGCATTAAGGTTTAGATTACAAGCATTTTAGGTGTGGCCCCTACCGGGCAATAGGCAAAAATAAATTTTTCCACGGAGCTTAAGCGCCAGGAGGGAGGCGGCTACCGGCCGCAGGGGGGCATGCTTTTCCGGCTTGGCTTTTGGCGGCGGCGCTTTAGCAAGCCCCCAAAAGCCAACAAACAGACTTCTAAAAACCGAAACTTAAGTACACCGGGCAATCCTGCATTCAGCGCTTAGCCGGAAAGCATGCGCCCCAAGGCCAGTAATAGCCGGACTCCGTTAAGGCGCCCAAAAACTACTCTTCCAAATCGGAAAGCGAATCCTCCAGGATACGGTCGTCTTCCAACACCACTTGGCTTCCAAACTCTTTCTCCAAATCGCCGTCCAATTGGTCGTCCGAGATGCCTGCGTCGCTGCCTTCGTCTTCGGTAAACTTCATATCGTCGGGCACTTGGCCTTTGTTGGCTTCAATGGAGGCAAAGGCCAGTCGACGCGCGCGTCGGCTGTGAGCAATGGCCCGTTTGTCCATGCCACGGCGGAGCAAGGAAATGGCAAAACGCTGATGGGAAACCGCCTTGGCCAGGTTTCCTGTTTTGTTTTGATTCGCTATCAACTGCTTTTTTGCATAATGAATGGTGGCGTTGGTGCGCCGTAACACGCGCTTTGCCCGGGCGCGCTCGCTTTGTGTCATTTCACTGCGGCGGTCTTTCACCCTTTCTCTTCGGGGATTGCGTTGGGCATGCATGGAACTTGCCAGAAGCAGCAAAATCAAAACGCTGAAGATAAAACGAGTATGCATAGCAACCTTTTTACAAAAATTAAACAAAAACTTTGCCAAAGGCCAAATCGCAGCATGTATTTTTGGGGCATGCATCCGGGAGTTGAAAAATACAAAGCGTTCGAAGGACAGTACATCGACACGGCGCCTTCGGCGGTAAGCAATTGGTTGCGCGGCAAAATCATAGAGGTACGTGAGACCCACCTAAGCTTAGGTTTTGAGGTTAGGAAAGAAATGACCAATCCCGCCGGGTTGTTGCACGGAGGCATGATTGCCACCATGATGGACGATACGATTGGCATGCATTTGTTTGTATTGGGCATTGAGCCCTTTCATGTAAGCGTGAACATGCATATCGACTACCTGGGCACCGCTTGCTTGGGCGAAGAAGTTCGGGTAACCGCAAAAATTGTGCGCAAAGGGTCGCGGATATTGAATGCTTCGTGCGAAGTTAAGGGCATTACCGGCAATTTACTTGCCTCGGGCACGGTGAATTTGATACCGGTAGGCTAAGGACTTAGGACTGCTTTTTTTCCTCGGATGCACTATCCTTATCCATGGCTTTTCTATACCAGCGCAAAGCGTACATTTCGTAGGCCGTAAATACTAAATAGCTGAAGAAAAAAAGCGTAACAAAAGCAAGGTCAATACCTGCGGTTAAGAAGTGAACGACACCCAAAAACGCCAAATAAGCAAGCATTTTAACGCCCATGGCAGTAATAAAACTAGTTTGGAATTTGCGTGGGTCGCCGCTCATGCTGCGCACAAGGAGACTGTGACTAAGTCCAGTAATAAAGTAAAAAGCGGGAACAATAAGGAATTTGCTATCAACGGCACCTTCAATACCCAATGCATTACGAACTACAAAGTAAAGGGCAACCAAAAGGACGGCAATTAGGGTGAGTCCCAAGAAATATTTTGATTTAGCCTGCATAAATTTTTGGTAAAGATACAATTTGCTTGGGGCTTGGCTTCTTGCTTTATTTACGAAGCACTTTTTTCAGGACCAAGCCAATGGCAAGCAAGACCCCCAGCATAGCCAATGCAGGGCTAATCCAGTTGGAACCATTGGCCTCATCGAGTTTAGAGCCGCCCCAGGTGGCTAAAGCAATGGTGGCCAGCATTTGAAACCCCAATCCCGACCATTCGATTACTTGATGGCGGTTTTTTCGTTTTTTGTTGGAATCAGGAGGCATGTTTGGTTTGCATGGTACAAGAGCCCTCAAAAGTGGCACCGGACTCAATGGAAAGGGCTTGTGTTTGAATGCTCCCTTCGAGCTTGGCCGAGCTGCGAAGCATCACCATTTCTTTGGCGATTACATCACCGGTAATTTGCCCATATACATCCAATTGCTGGCACAAAACATTACCCTCAACAGCGCCTTCGGGTCCTATTACTACTTTGCCATCGCAGTGCAAGTCGCCCGTCATTTGTCCATCCAACCGAATACTTTCGGTGGCGTGAACACTCCCTTCAATTTTGGTGCCGGGGTTGATTTGATTGTGCGTTCCGGCATCGGACACATGTTTCTCTCGACGGGCCATAAGTCATTTGTAATTTTGTTGAACCCACTCCGCATAGCCGTCTATATCTCTTGTGCGAAACAAAAGACCCAGGTTGTTAATAGAGGCCGGAACCAAAATAGGTTGGGCACCTCCTTCTTCCATTCCTTTTTCCAGCACTTTTTGCTTTTGCAAGGCCTGAATATAATTCATGGCATCGGTGGCGTTGGTAAACCTGCGGATATTAAGCAGTTGGTTTTCTTTTCCGAGTAAGGTATTGGAAACGCTCAGTCGTTTGGATTTGTAGGAAGCCTCATTAAAATTGCTCAACGCCCCCTTAAGTGCTTCCGGATTAAAGCCGGGGTCTTGCACAATAACTACCACCATGTGTTCCACTTCGGGCGTATACTTAAAGGGGTATTCTTTTTTAGGGGCCAGGCTGTCCCCTTGGGCTTGGGCAGTATCTTTCCGTGCCGGTTTGGGCGCTTCCACACCGAGTTTTTCCAAAAGTCGGGTAGCGGTTTCAGCGGATTCGGTCTCCGGATTATCGTTCACTACGGCTTTTAAAGCTTCGATTAGGCCTTGTTGAGCTACGCTATCGGAGAAGTCTTTGGTTAGAGCAGCCAAGAGTTGAAAGCGGTGTTTTAGGGTGCTTTTGGGGTAATCGCGTAGCCCGGTGGCGGCCAAATTGTAGGCCTGGGCGCGGTTTTCGGACACAAATGCAGCATACGCTCGGTTATAGAGAGGTTCGGCAGCATCGGCCTGTTGGTCTTTTTCGTTTAGGTAATTGGGATTATTGAGGATTCCGGCATACTCGCTGTTGGGGTATTGCTCGGTTATTAGTTTACGGTAATAATCGGCCTTTGAAATGTCTTTTTGTTCGGTGTAGTTTAAGTAGAGGTAATAAAAGGCCAATGGGAAATGTTTGCTGGTGTCGGTTCTACGCTCCAATTCCAAAAAAGCCTCATTGCTCCGGGGCAAATCTTCAATTTTGTCTTTATACACCACCCCAAGCGCAAAAAGGGCATCGTAAATCAGGTGTTTACTGGCATTTCGTGCTGAGTCAGAGGTAGGGATTTCGGCGAGGTAGGTTTCGGGTAAATACCTGGGGTTTTCGGCTTGTCCGTCTTGGCCTTCGTTGCCCTCTGCAAAGCCATTGCTCAGTGCCGCACTTCGCCTCCAGTTGTCTTCCAAAGGTCGATTTCCCCAGACTTTTTGGAATTCCTGCGCTCCAAAACTTTTGGCCTGAGCATTTACAAAATACCATTGACCGCCATCGGCACCGCCTCCACCGCCTCCAACTTGCAGGGCTTGCTGCTCCAAAAGGCGCTTGGCTTCTTCGTCTTGCTCCCTCAAGTCCAAAATATAATTGTCTAACCAAATGGCCAAGTCGTTCTCAGACATGCTTCCCAGTTGGAGCAAGGAGTCTTGCAAAGCCACCGTGCGCATGTTGTTGACTACTTCGGTTAGGTTATCGCGTAGGCGCAGAATTTCGTCGTAGCGGGGATGGTCTTTAGAGATCAAGCTTGCCGTGGAGTCGTAATAGGCTTGAGCCGGCTCATAGGCTTGCACTTCTAAGTTAAGTTCGGCAAGCAGCAAAAAAGAGGAGGCTTTCTGCACTTGATTGTTGGTGCTTTCTTTTATGGAGGCCTGCAGGTGCTCTATAGCGTCCTCTTTTTTATTCTCGTTTAGGTCAAGTAAGGCCAGGGCATAATAAATTTGGTCGCGGTATTCGATGTTTTTGTCGTCCCGGAGCATTTTTTTAAACATGGCCCGGAGATCGGAAGCGTTGTTATTGCCGGCATTTTTAGCCATTCGAATACGGGCCTGAAACTCCATGGCATATTCCGGACGTAAGTCTAGGCAATCGTTGAATGCGCGGTACGCTTCTTCGGGTCTTTCCAGGGCATCGTATAATTGACCTTTAATGAAGGTATATCTGGCCCGCACCCTTTTGCGTTTTTCGGCTTTTATGGCTAGGTCCAATACATCCAAAGCTTCGTCGAATCGTTTTTGCAGAATAAAATACTCTGCTTCGGCGGCGTGAAAGTCGGCCTTTAGTTCTTCGGTAAGCATGCCTTTGCGCACCTGACGCATGGCTGCGGAGGCTTCGGCAAATTCATTTTCTTGATTGTAGACCCTAAGCAGCCATATTTTGGCTTCTTCTTTGGTGAGTTCGTCCTCGCTCTCAGTGGCTACGTATCGAAACTGGCCTGCAGCCAAAAAAAACTCCTTTTTAAAAAAATTGGCCTTGCCCATCAGCAAATAGCAGTTGTCAATCCAACTATTGTGCTGCTGTCCATTGATCAGCATGGAGTGCTTTTTGATCATTTTGCCGGATTTTTCAATGGCTCTTTCAGCATTGGTGTTGATATCGGACCAGCCGTCGGAATGTCCTATATCGAACACCGGCAAAATATCGGCGTAGTTATCGGTGCGGCTTTTGCGTAAATCCAAAACACCCTCCTTCATGGCTTCTTTGCCGTTGAAATAGCCGTTGTAGCGGGTATTTAGCCGGTGCCAAAAGCGGTTGAGCGGTTTGTTTTTGCGCGTAGAACATCCCACCCAGCTCATGCCAAGCAGGAGTAAAAGGCCAAACGCTATGATGGAACGCGTATTCATTCTCCGCACAAAGTTAGCATAACCCCTCAGTCTCCTTCTGCCTCCGTGCAACCATCTTGTAAGGCTTCGTCTGAAAACTCCGCCCAACTGAATTTAGGGTCTTCGGGTATGGCTTCGAAGCTGTCAGAACAAATAACCCCGTTGGGGTAACCTTCTATATCGGTGCAGTAGATGCATTCGGGACTTCCGCAGGCAAAACCAAGACAGGCCAATACCGGTACAATTTGTTTCATGGTCGGTTAACGCAAGCTTTAGGCTCATATTGTAAGCAACCCGCTTGCACAAAGTAACATTGGCTTTGCACAAGCGGGTTTGCTTCAAGGTTTTTAAAAAATCAGGGGTTAACCAATAAGCGGCGGGTAGCCAAAACGCCTTGTTGGTTTTTGATGCTGTAAAAATACATGCCGGACCGGAGGCCTTTCACATCTATGGTGAGGGTACCCTTTCCTGATTCCAGATTCCATGTACGCACTAAGGCACCGCTCAAATCGTAAAGTGCCAACTCTGCGTCGCCATTCACTTCAAAATCTACCCGGGTAGTGTTGCGTGCAGGATTGGGATACGGTTGACTCAACTGAGCGGCAGAACCGCCCACTTCTTGTATGCTGGAGGTACCACCTGAAACATCAAAAATCACATTTACGTAAATGGAGTCGTTGGTGTTTAGGGCATCAAAGAACACATATTGTATGGTAAAAATACCGTTGGTGCCCCCGGGGAAAAAGTAAGCATAAAAGCTGCTGTCGGTCTCGCCCGCTGCTATATCAATGGTGTCTGTTGCTTGATTGGTTACCGGAGCATAGCATTGAATAGACCAGCAAAACTGGTTCTCCGAAGTTTGTGGCACATTAATCATGCGGCGTTTTACCAAAGTCCTAACCGAAGAAGCGCTGTTGTTGGTCAAAAAACCTTGCCACTTAATCGGCTCATCGTTTGGGAAAGTTATGGTAGCATCGCCGCTTTTGGTCACCGCGCTGTTGGTATAGTTGCTGCCGCCTTTGTCGGCCAGAGTAAAACTGGATTGTGCGCTGAGCATTGCCACTGAACTAATAGCCAAGAACAAAGTAAATAATGATTTCATCTAACGTTATTTTCACCAAAAATACAACCAAAAAGTCAGTCCTGCAAGCCTTGTCAATTCACCGTTTTTCCTCCCATTTCCGGAGCAAATCATTTAGGCGTTTAAAAAATTAAATTTGTGTACTTTTGCAGCACACCTAAACCCAAGTGGTATGCAACGCATCCTTTTACTGGTTGTCTTATTTTTCAGCACCTTACAGCTCAGCGCTCAAGTGCGTCTTAGCCAAAAACCTGCCGATGGACGCATGGAGCCCATGGCTCTTACCGTTCACTATTTGGCCAGACCTCCGCTGGCTTCTCCCCAAAACGATGAACTCAATGCCATGCCCACAGGTTTGGAAGCAGAGATTTTTAACGAGTTCTACCAATGGATGCGCAACTCCAAAAGAATTCCGGTACAAGTTACCTGGAAAGGTCATGTAGAATTCGAGGAGTTTTACAACGCCGTTAAAGAAGCCGACCCCTTTACCCTTGGATTCGGAAACGTTACCATTACCGAAGGTCGTAAAAAAGAATTGGACTTTTCTCCGCCTTACCTCAACAATGTAAGCGTCCTCGTCACCAATGGCAATGTACCCACCGTGCACGACACCGCCGATATCCGCAAGTACCTCAAAGGCCTGAATGGCGTGTCTACCGCCGGATCCGTACATGCCAAATACATGGACATTTTGCGCACCTCCTACTTGCCAAACCTAAAGGTGGAATTCGTGTCCGACCAAAACAATATCCCCCGCAAAGTGCTTCGCGGCGATGGATACTTTGGCTATGTCGACATCATCACGTATTGGCGCTACATTAAAGATGCCCGCAGCGGATACTTAAAAATCCACCGTTTCTTGAATCGCGGCAACGAACACCTAGGCTTTATTATGCCAAAAGACGCCGAAATCCAAAGCTACATCAACGAATTCTTCGAAAGCGGCTTCGGCTTTACCAGCACCAAACGCTACCACGACATTCTTGAAAAATACCTCGGCTACGAAGTCATCAGCACGGTGGCCATTCGATAAAATTCTTTCGGCCTTACTTACATAGGCCTTTTGCTAAATCCTTGAAAACCCCTATACCTTTATAGGGGTTTCTTTTTGGGGGCCGCCGGGCTGTCCCCTTTAGCTTCCTTGGGCAGTGCACAGAGGCCTAAGGCATCCGGGGTCCCTCCTAAGGTCGGGCCTCCGTTGCCTAAGGCCCCTGGCGCTGCCCTTCGGAAGGCTACCGGCTCCATCCCTGCCCCGTGAAAGATCGCTTACTTTATTTTTCCATTACCCAAAAGAAAAAACAACGCCAAAAATGACCAAAAAGGCTACTTTTGAAAGGCCGGTTATTAAACTTCTGCACCTATGCCTGTTTCTCTTTGTATCGTTTTAAGCTTTCTTTTCTCATTGGTTTTCGCAACCGCCCGGTCCCAAGGAGTTAAAATTTCCTCAACACCCGGCAACCCCGATCCCTCCGCCGTTCTGGATGCCGAAGCCACCGATAAAGGCGTCCTGGTGCCGCGCGTAGATTTGCAAAATGCGACCGACGGACAAACCGTGAGCAATCCGGCCACCGGATTAATGGTCTTCAATACCGGACAAACACTGGCTCCGGCAGGCTTTTATTACAATACCGGAACCCCACAAAACCCCACTTGGGCGCTAATGCTGCCGAATCCTGCCAATACCGACCTGGACATGGGCAATTTCAATATTGTGCATTTGGCCCCGCCGGTGAATCCCAACGATGCAGTGAACAAGGATTATGTAGATCAGGCCGTGGTGAGCGGAAGCGGAGGAGGAGCTTGTGCTTGCCCCACGATGATAAGTGATATGAGCAGCAGCCTTTATACCTTAATTCAAGCCTTGGACTATTGCAGAAACCTTACCGAAGGAGGCCACAACGACTGGAGATTACCCACCATGGAAGAGGTAATTCGATTGAGAGGATTGGGTGGGGTAAATATTTCCAATTCAAATGCCCCCGAATGGTGCTGGGCAATGGCTACCGGAGGAGGCTCCACCCTTCCTTTTACAAGATATCGATTCATTGATTTTGCCCAAAGCGGGATTAGTAGTACATCAACAAGCCAAGTAAGATGCGTACGTTAAGTGTATTTATTGGATTAAGTCTTTCGGCCGTCCTTTCAGCCCAAGGCGTAAAAATCTCCGCCAACCCCGGCAACCCGGATCCCTCCGCCGTTCTGGATGCCGAAGCCACCGATAAAGGCGTGCTGGTGCCGCGGGTGGATTTGCAAAATGCTACCGACGGCCAAACCGTAAGCAATCCGGCCACCGGGCTAATGGTCTTCAATACCGGACAGAATCTGGCTCCTGCTGGGTTTTATTACAATGCAGGAACCCCGCAAAACCCTACTTGGGCGCTGATGTTGCCCAATCCTGCCAACACCGATTTGGACATGGGCAATTTTAATATAGTAAACCTAGCTCCGCCGGTGAATCCCAACGATGCGGTGAACAAGGATTATGTGGATCAGGCCGTAGTGAGTGGCAGTGGGGGCGGAAGCAACAACTACCCAAGCCAAATAACCGACCAGAGAGGGCCGGCCAACCTTGGAACTGCTATTCGGGACTGCAATGGATTAAACCAGGGCGGGCATAACGATTGGTATTTACCCAATATGGACGAATTGCTTTATGTTTTGTCCAAAGGTGGCGTTAGCGTTCCCAATGCCAGCGATGCCCAATACCACTGGACCCGCACCCCTTCGAATGTGAGCAATGGACAATATTACTGCTACTATCTGCTTAATGGAGATATGACCGACTTTGCCGGAAGCAGTTCCATGTACTACCGTTGCGTACGCTAATTGCCTTCTTTCTAAAACATAACATGCATGCTATGAAGCAAAAGCTCTTATTTCTTTTCCTTAGCCTACTTCAAGGCACAACCCTCTTGGGTCAAGGAGTTAAAATTTCCTCAACTCCCGGCAACCCGGATCCCTCCGCCGTGCTGGATGCCGAAGCCACCGACAAAGGCGTATTGGTGCCGAGGGTGGATTTGCAAAATGCGACCGACGGACAAACCGTAAGCAGCCCAGCCACGGGTTTGATGGTCTTCAATACCGGACAAACACTGGCTCCTGCAGGCTTTTATTACAATGTCGGAACTCCACAAAACCCTACCTGGGCCTTAATGCTGCCCAATCCTGCCAATACCGACTTGGACATGGGCAATTTCAATATTGTACACTTAGCCCCGCCGGTGAATCCCAACGATGCGGTGAACAAGGATTATGTAGATCAGGCCGTGGTGAGCGGAAGCGGAAGTGGAAGTACGCCCAATGTAAGCATGCTTTCCAACGAATCACAAAGCTCCACCACCTTGGGAAATGCGGCCAGAGCCTGCGCCAACTTAACGGAAAGCGGGCACAGCGATTGGTTTTTACCCTCTATGGACGAGTTGATGTACCTCTTGAGCTACGACGCCGGAAACATAAGCCAAAACAATTCGCCCAATTTTCTTTGGACACGCACTGCTTCCGGAACTTCCGGAAACCGAAGCTTGGCTGTCCGTCTTTCCGACGGATATATGGTTTCTGAGTATGGCTACAATAGTGAGTATTACCGATGTGTACGATGAACCCGGCCCCCGGACCGCACGGAAACCCCGGAGGCCCCAAGGCTTGTCCTGCCGTGCAGGGGGTTTTTGGAGCTTTGCGGAAAACAACCGCCTGCCGGCAGGGCTGCCTTGGGGCTGAGGAGTTGCAGTAAGGGCCGGGAAAGGGCCCCAAAGAAGAAAACAATAAACCATGAATAGAATTTTTTGCCTTTTAATTTCAACTTTGGGTTTTGTCACTTTATCGGCCCAAGGCGTCAAAATCTCCTCCAATCCCGGCAACCCGGACCCATCTGCGGTCTTAGATGCCGAAGCCACCGACAAAGGCGTCCTGGTGCCGCGGGTGGATTTGCAAAATGCGACCGACGGACAAACCGTAAGCAGCCCTGCCACGGGCCTAATGGTCTTCAATACCGGTCAAAGCCTCGCTCCGGAAGGTTTTTATTACAATGCCGGAACCCCGCAAAACCCCACGTGGGCGCTGATGCTGCCCAATCCCGCCAATGCCGACTTGGACATGGGCAATTTCAATATTGTACACTTAGCTCCGCCGGTGAATCCCAACGATGCGGTGAACAAGGATTATGTAGATCAGGCCGTGGTGAGTGGCAGTGGGGGCAGTGGCGGAGGTTTTTCCGTGCAAGAGGTAAGCCAGCGTTCGCCCAATCAAGTGCTGAATTTTGCGGAGGCGGCGCGGTATTGCCGCAATTTGACCGAGGGCGGCCATAGCGATTGGTACATGCCCAGCTACGATGAAATTGTGTACGCATTATCCTCAAGTGGCGTTCCCTTTCCCAGCAACAGCGACCCGAGCTACTTTTGGTTGCGAAACCGATCGGACGATATGTTGACAGAGCATAGCATCATTCGCTTGAATGACGGGGTTTTAAGCCGAAGCACCGGCAGCAGCGGCAATTGGTATGCACGTTGCATTCGCTAAGGGCTATTTCGGCAAGAACTGAAACAGCGCATAATTGAACTTCTGCACAGAGCCGGAAGGAGTGGTATGGTCTATCCGCTCTTCCTTAAGGAGCGCGAATTCAGTACCCAAAAAGGACTGCATGTCTTGCGTGCTGTATTGGCAAATTTCAAGCCCGGAGCACTTGAGCGGTCCGTCGGGAGCGAAGGTGGCCAAAAGAAGATAACCCTTCGGCTTAAGGCTTTGTTTTAAAGAGCTCAAGTAGGCATGTTGCTCCTTTTCGTGGGTAAGAAAATGAAATACGGCACGGTCGTGCCAGACATCAACGGGCGGTAAGTTTGGCAAGCTAGCCGCATCAGCACAGAGGTAGTTTACAGAAGGAGATGCCTGACGCTTTTGTGCTTTGTCAAGCGCTTCTTGCGCTATGTCAAGCGCTGAAATATGGGTATAGCCCTTTTGCAGCAGAGCATCTATCAAATAACTTTCGCCGCAGCCCATGTCTAAAATGTGGGCGTCTTTGGCCAAAGCTAAGGCATGAATCCAAGTAATGGAGGGCTCAGGGGACTTTTGGTGCCAGCTTACCTGACCCCAAGACTTTTCGGCATATACTTTTTCCCAATGCGCTCGGGTTTGATTTTTGCTGTTCATATAACAAAAGTACTACGCAATAAAGGAAGCATAAGTGTCCAAGGCCACCAAGCCAAGGTTTCGAAAAACTTAACTCAAGGATGTTGGGTTTTTAAGGAATAAGCGGTTCTAGGGCAAAGACGCCAAAGGCTTTGGACGGTGTTTTTGGGTGGCACGCAAAGACGCTATGGCGCTAAGGGCTTTTGACTGCGTAATCGCTTCTGAGCTAAGGCCTTTCCGCGGCAAAACCTCTGCGTCTTCGCGGCTTTGCGTGCCCATTTTTCCGCCCTAAAACTGTTCCGTCTTGAAAACGCTCGCCGCCCCACACGACCATCCAAAGTTTAGAAAAGCTTAATCTAAGGATGTTTGATTTGGCCGTCTTTAAGTCTCCCTTAGCGCAAGGAGTTTCGTAATTTGGTCAAAAATACCCCATGAAAAAAACGATTTGGTTGCTGGCCTTAGGCTTTTGTAGTCCTTTCCTTCAAGGTCAAGGCGTAAAAATCTCCTCCAATCCCGGCAATCCGGATCCCTCCGCCGTGCTGGATGCCGAAGCCACCGATAAAGGCGTATTGGTGCCTCGCGTAGATTTGCAAAACGCCACCGACGGACAAACCGTAAGCAGCCCAGCCACGGGTTTGATGGTCTTCAATACCGGACAGAATCTGGCTCCCGCAGGCTTTTATTACAATGCAGGAACCCCGCAAAACCCCACTTGGGCGCTGATGCTGCCCAATCCTGCCAATACCGACCTGGACATGGGCAATTTCAATATTGTACACTTAGCTCCGCCGGTGAATCCCAACGATGCGGCGAACAAGGATTATGTAGATCAGGCCGTGGTGAGCGGCAGTGGAGGAGGCGGAGCTTGTCCTTGTCCAACCATGTTCAGCGATTTAAGCGCCAACACCTACGACTATGCGCAGGCATTGGATTATTGCAGAACACTAAACGAAGGAGGCCACAGCGACTGGAGGTTGCCCGATTTTACCGAGGTAACCAAATTAAGGGGACAAGGGGGTATAAACATTCCCAACTTAAATGGCGATTATACCTGGGCGATTAGCTCTTCGGGTTCGGGACATTTGGGATATCGAATGTCGGACATGGCTGTTGGCTCAGGAAATGCAGGAACCTTAAGAAAAGTAAGATGCGTACGATAAGTTTACTATTAGGACTAAGCTTTGCCGGTGTTTTATCGGCCCAAGGCGTAAAAATTTCTTCTACACCCGGCAATCCGGACCCTTCGGCGGTGCTGGATGCCGAAGCCACCGACAAAGGCGTATTGGTGCCACGGGTAGATTTGCAAAACGCCACGGACGGGCAAACCGTGAGTAATCCTGCTACAGGCTTGATGGTCTTCAATACCGGGCAAAGCTTAGCACCAGCAGGATTTTATTACAATGCCGGAACGCCGCAAAATCCTACTTGGGCATTGATGTTGCCGAACCCTGCCAATACCGACTTGGACATGGGCAATTTCAATATCGTGAATTTGGCCCCGCCGGTAAATGCCAACGATGCGGTGAATAAGGATTATGTGGATCAGGCCGTGGTGAGTGGTAGCGGTGGAAGTTCTCCGTCGGTGACGATGTTGTCGAATGAATCGCAGTCTACGGCCAATCATGCAAATGCTGCCAGAGCCTGTTCCAATTTAAGCGAAGGCGGGCATACCGATTGGTTTTTGCCTTCGGTGGATGAGTTGGTGTATTTGTTGAGTTTTGATGCCGGTGGTATTTCTCAAAACAATTCCCCAAATTTCCTTTGGACAAGAACTCCTACCGGAAGCAGCACAAGTTCCTTTCATATTTACCGCTTTTTGGATGGTTCAATGGCAGGAAATTCGGGTAGTAATTTGAACTTTTTTAGATGTGTACGATAAACCCGGCCCCCGGACCGCACGAAAACCCCGGAAGCACCAAGGCCTGCCCTGCCGTGCAGGGGGTTTTTGGAGCTTTGCGGAAAACAACCGCCTGCCGGCAGGGCTGCCTTGGGGCTGAGGAGTTGCAGTAAGGGCCGGAATAGGGCCCCAAAACCTAAAATTGAAAATTTATACCATGAAAATAATTTCCCTCGCTTTAATTTCTACTCTAGGTGTTTCTGCCGCATTTGCCCAGGGCGTAAAAATCTCCTCCACACCGGGCAATCCGGATCCGTCGGCGGTGCTGGACGCCGATGCCACCGACAAGGGCGTCCTGGTGCCTCGCGTAGATTTGCAAAACGCCACCGACGGACAAACCGTAAGCAATCCCGCCACCGGGTTGATGGTATTCAATACCGGACAAAACTTAGCTCCGGCAGGTTTTTATTACAATGCCGGAACCCCGCAAAACCCCACTTGGGCGCTGATGCTGCCCAATCCTGCCAATACCGATTTGGACATGGGCAATTTCAATATTGTACACTTAGCCCCGCCGGTGAATCCCAACGATGCGGTGAACAAGGATTATGTGGATCAGGCCGTGGTGAGCGGCAGTGGAGGCGGTGGCTCTTGTGCTTGCCCCTCCGAAATGAGCTCGGAAAGCGCTCCCATGAATTTTGGGGCGGCTATTGCCCATTGCAGAAACTTAAACGAAGGTGGACATACCGACTGGAGGCTCCCAACCTTGGAAGAAATCATCAAACTTGCCAGCGATGGCTCCGTGAATGTGCCCGGTGGCTTTTCCAGTAATTTTTTATGGTCCATTTCTACCAACCCTTACTATTCTTCCGGCTACTACTACATGATAAATTTGTCCAACGGATCCACAGGCACAAATTCTACATCTACCTCAAACTTGAGAAGTGTGCGTTGTATTCGTTAAGCCCTGATCTTCAGACAAAGGGTGAGCCATTTTTGTAGACGGCCCAAAGGACTTTTGAGGGCGTTTTCGGATTTGCGTGCCAATTATTCCGCGCTAAAGCCTTTTCGCCTTTGCGCCCATCTCCACTCGAAAAGGCCACCCAAATTTTAGATAAGCTTAACCATAGGATGTTTGGTTCGGCCGTTGTTAATAGGGCCCCAAAACCTAAAATTGAAAATTTATACCATGAAAATAATTTCCCTCGCTTTAATTTCTACTCTAGGTATTTCTTCCGCATTTGCCCAGGGCGTAAAAATCTCCTCCACACCGGGCAATCCGGATCCGTCGGCGGTGCTGGACGCCGAAGCCACCGATAAAGGCGTATTGGTGCCGCGCGTAGATTTGCAAAACGCCACCGACGGACAAACCGTAAGCAATCCCGCCACCGGGTTGATGGTATTCAATACCGGACAAAACTTAGCTCCGGCAGGTTTTTATTACAATGCCGGAACCCCGCAAAACCCCACTTGGGCGCTGATGCTGCCCAATCCTGCCAATACGGACTTGGACATGGGCAATTTCAATATTGTACACTTAGCTCCTCCGGTGAATCCCAACGATGCGGTGAACAAGGATTATGTAGATCAGGCCGTGGTGAGCGGCAGTGGGGGAAGCGGCATGCCGAATCAAGTGAGCCAAGAATCGGTCAACGGCATGACTTATGGAGATGCGCTCAGGTACTGCAAAGCACTTAACGAGGCCGGCCACACCGATTGGTACCTACCTAGTATTGAAGAATTAAGCTATGCACTTTCTTTGGGTTCCGGGCCGCCGGTGAGCAACCCAAGCTCGAGCAACAGCCTCTGGACCAGGTCGGTAGCCCAACAAAATGGCTGGTCGCATCGGCAATTGGCTTTTGAAATTGGTACAGGCTATTATCAGGTAGCAACGCCAAATACGCAGTATTGGGTACGTTGCGTACGCTAAAAAGAACTTATGCCCAAGGGCAAGGGTTCGGATTTTTGGGCCCTGTTTCATAGGAAAAGTAAGCTCCGTATTGGCTTCCGCTGCAGTCTCGCCACGTGCAAGGCTCGGTCTGCCATCCAATGCCCCGGTGTTCCGCAAAGCTCCACACGGCCCATCGGGGCATACCGGCCCTGCACATGGCGGGGCCTTCCGCTCAAGCCGGGGGCGATTTTAATAAGGTCTTGGATACTAAAAGATATGGGGAGCATTGCGTTGAAGCAGAGGAAATTGCTCTTTGGGAGCTTGAATGCAAAAACCCATCGATTGTTGCCCAGGCTATATGCCGTGGTGGCAAGCCGGCTAAGGCTGTACACCGGCATGCAAAGGCGAAAAAAGCAGTTTCGTAGTGTTAAGGAAAGCAAAGCCTGTTGAACCTTTCGGGTTGGGGGCTGTTTTTTCAACAAATACATACCCATGCCCCGCATACTTGTAACCCGCAAAGAACATTTCAACGCAGCCCATAAAATGTTTCGACCCGATTGGCCCAAAGAAAAAAACGAAGCTGTTTTTGGGAAGTGTGCCAACGAAAACTGGCATGGACACAATTACGACCTGTTTGTAACGGTGGAAGGAACTCCGCATCCCGATACCGGATATGTAATTGACTTAAAAGACCTTTCGAAGCTATTGAAGGAAAAAGTGGTGGAGCGTTTAGACCACAAAAACATCAATATAGACGTGCCCTTTATGCAGGGTATATTGGCCAGCACGGAGCATTTGGCCTTGGCCATTTGGGATCAAATTGAGTCGGAGATTCCCAAAATGGGCGACTGCCGTTTGCATAGTTTAAAGCTGTACGAAACCGAGCGCAACTTTGTGGAGTTAAGGGCCTAAATTATTGGCCGGGATAGCTTTTCCCAGCAATTGATTCACCGGAATCGGGCCAAACAGGCTGGAGTCGTGCATATGGCTTTGGCTGGCCGAAACAAGCACCATGCCCTCGGGCAGTACGCCTTTGAATTGACGGACGTATAAGCGCACCATGCCTTGTCGGTTGGGAGGAATGCGCAAAGGCTTACCGTAGGGGTCGAGCACCGGCTTATGGTTGACCCACCACATGCCACCGAGGGAGTCTTTTACGTCGAAAGAGTCTCCGGGCACAGCAATAATGCGTTTAAGCATGGGCGGTTTGTTGTTTTTGCCGATTTGGAATACCACAAAATCACCGGCAATGGGTGGATGGCATTGATAATACTTGTGTAGGAGCAGGAGGCTATCGCCGGGGTTTGCCCAGCCCTTCATGGATTGACCTTGGAGAGTGACCCATTGTTTGCGGGTGATGCAATTTTGGGCATGGGTTGTGAGGGAAGAAAGGAGGAAAAGCAGGAGGAGTTGTGGCATGGGTAAATTTAGGGAGATTGGGGGGAAGGGGAAAAATGACTAAGTTCATTTTATCAATTTTAACCCCATGGAAGAAGGTTTATACGAAGCATTGATTACAAAGCTGCTTACAGAAAAGCTACAAGGCCTTGACAATCAAAAATTTGCTTACCATACAGAAGAGATTGAGGTAGGAGAAGCCGCCTTAGTATTATCAAGACATATATCGAGAGTGCTGCATTTTGCCTTGAGCGGAATACATGGAAAAGAGGCATTAAAAAAACAAATAAAGCTTGCCAACCAAGTAATTGAGCATTTGGAACTCATTTTAAACAGGAGTGATTTAAATATACATGAAGATTTAATAGAGGGAGAAGGAAAATTGTTGATGGGGGTGTTTTCGAAATTAAACCTCCCCTTGGGAACGGTTGAATCCTATATAAATCAGATACGGCCAAGTACACAGCTCAGCCAAAGCGAGCTATTTACGGGAGGTGCGCAAAAACAACTGAGCTTAGCCAGCGAGCTGAGAAAAGAAATAGTTTCGTCCAACCGCATAGACCTTCTGGTGTCTTTTATAAAGTGGCAAGGTTTGATTGTATTGGATGCAGCATTTGAAGATTTTTTTGAAAGGGGAGGGAAGCTAAGGGTCATAACCACCACCTATATGGGCGCCTCTGATGCTAAAGCTATTGAAAAACTTTCGGGCTTTCCCAATACAGAGGTGCGCGTTTCTTACAACCATAATCAAGAGCGTCTTCATGCAAAAGCATACCTCTTTTACAGAAATTCAGGCTTTCACACGGCCTATATTGGATCGTCCAATTTTTCGAGGTCTGCATTAACCGATGGTTTGGAATGGAATGTAAAGCTTACCACCCAAGAAGTACCTCATATATTAGATAAGTTCAAAAAATCATTCGAAAGCTATTGGGCGTCTTCAGCTTTCGAGCCCTATGATGGCCAGCGCAGCACAGACAAAGAAAAGCTCCGCAAAAGCCTAAGTCTGTCTAAGGTAAGCAGCCCAACAGAAGGGCCGAACTTGGCCTTATTTGATATAGAGCCTCGGCATTTTCAGCAAGAGATTTTAGAAAAGCTAGAGGTAGAGCGCAAGGTACATGGACATTACAAAAATTTGGTTGTAGCGGCCACCGGGACCGGCAAAACGGTAATAGGAGCCTTTGATTTTAAGCGGCTTCAAAAGGAAAAAAAAGATGCCAAGCTGTTATTTATAGCCCACAGAAAAGAAATTTTGCTTCGCTCCAGGGCTACATTTTGCGGGGTTTTAAAGAACCAAAACTTTGGAGACTTATGGGTAGATGGTCAACGGCCACAGTATTTCAAGCATGTATTTGCCTCCGTACAAAGCCTAAGCCATGCTTGGGAGTCGTGGCCATACCCTTCGGACTATTTTGACATGGTGATTATTGATGAAGTGCATCACTTACGCGCCAGCAGTTACAGGCCCATTCTTGATCGGCTTAATCCACAAATCCTGCTCGGTTTAACAGCCACACCGGAACGCATGGATGGAGGAGATATTGTCGCTGATTTTGGCCACAGAATAGCCGCTGAAATTCGCCTTCCTGAGGCATTAAATCAGCAACTCCTAACCCCATTTCACTATTTTGGAGTTTCGGACAGCATCGATTTGAGTCAAGTACGATGGGAAAGGGGGGCCTATCAAATTCAAGATTTAGAGCACCTTTATACTGGCAACCATCAGCGAGTAGCCGAAATTCTTAAAGCCTTAAAGCGTTACACATTAGACATTTCTATGGTCCGATGTTTGGGATTTTGTGCAACCATTTCTCATGCAGACTTTATGGCTGCTTCCTTTAAGAAAGCCGGGTTAAAGGCTGAAGCCTTGCATTCAAAAACAAAGAAATCCAATGAGGGGCTATATGATCAATTGCGCACAGGCAAAATTAACTATTTGTTCTCTGTAGATATGTTGAATGAAGGAGTAGACATCCCAGAAGCAGATACACTATTGTTTCTTCGCCCAACCGAAAGTATTACGGTGTTTTTACAGCAATTAGGACGTGGCCTAAGGCTTTCAGAAGGAAAGCAAGCCGTTACCGTACTTGACTTCGTGGGAAATGCCCGTCCGGAATACGATTTTTCACGAAAATTCCGTGCGCTAACCGGTCGGTTTAGCGGAAGCTTGACGAAAGAGGTGGAAGGAAATTTCCCCCATGCGCCTGTAGGCTGCCATATAGTGCTGGAGCGGAAAGCCAAAGAAGTGATTCTAAGCAATATTAAAAGAGCATTACGTACCAACAAAAAGGGCCTTTTGCAAAAAATTAGAGCGTATACTCAAGACACCGGCACAAACCCTCCCTTAAGTATCTTTTTAAAAAACTATCCGGTTCCCCTAGAATCTATTTACAAGCATGACCTTTGGCTAAATTTGGTAAGAGAGGCCAACCAACAACCAAGGAATCCCCAACCCATAACGGATTTAGCAAAAAAAGCGGCATTTAACAAATGGCTTTCGGGTTCATCGTACAGCTACTTCTTGTTCATCCGAGAAATGGCTGAGAGAAAATTCCACTGGCCAAAGGCAGCCATGACAAGCAACGAACAGCGTATGGCTTTAATGCTTCATCATGACCTAAGAACTGAGTGTGCTAACTTCAAAAATGTGGAAGAAAGCCTCTTGCCCTTTGGAAAAGATGCTGATTTATGTAAGGAAGTAGAAGAGCTAATGAAGCTTCTGATAGACCAAGTAAAAAGTCCCGAAATAGACAACCCGCTCCCCTATGAACAACCTCTAAAAGTGCATGGCCGCTATACTAGAGAACAAATATTGACGGCCTTTGGATTTCAATCCCTCAATACCAAACGACCGAGCCAAAGTGGAGTGGAATATAATCCAGGCTTAAATACAGAGTTATTATTTGTAAACCTTGAAAAAACAGAAAGGCACTTTTCTCCAAGTACGATGTATGAGGATTATGCCATTTCAGATACCTTGTTTCATTGGCAGTCTCAAAATAGCGCACGGCCCGAAGTTGGTATGGGTCTGAGTTACGTTCAACAATCCAAACTTAAAAAACACATCTTGCTGTTTGTACGCGAACAACCCAAAACTGAATTTGGTCAAACCCAAGGATTTGTTTTTTTGGGTCGTGTCTTTTACCGAAGTCATGAAGGCCGCAAACCAATGAATATTATTTGGGAACTGGAAACCCCCATTCCTGCCTTTCTTAGAAGCGATTCAAAAAAATTGGCTTTGGGTTAAGCGCTTTGAAACCTCTACACCTCCCATGCGCCTCACCTATTCCTCCTCAAACTCCACAACAAACCTATATCCACACCTGAAATCCATGCATTGATGGACTTGAGATAGGCAGGTTTCGTTCCATATATCCGTTGTTGCGCTGCCAAAATAGGTCGTAACTTCCATCTTTGACCTGTGGGTTTCACTCAATATATCTGTTCTTGCGCCACACAAGGGACAGGTAGTCGGCTGTTCTGAAGGTAAGTATACCAGCCATTCTTCCGCTTCTTTTGGACCGCTTGGATGCATTTTTAGCTTGTTTGTCTTACTAAGATAGATATTCCGCATTTTTCATTCCATCCCATCCCAAAAAAACACGGTACACCATAAAATTGCCCCCCGGGGCCCAAGGAGGGCCGCCCGATGCCCGACACCTGTTTTGCTTGGAGCGAGGAGGCCCGACCAAAGGAGGGACCCCGCAGCCCTTAGCAAAATGGTGGAGGGCAAGGGCGACCGACAAAAGCCCCGGATTTGGAGCCTTATTCTTTTTTCGGAGCCTGGGCCCAAAATGGTATTTCCCCAATAAAATCCGGTATAAATCCTCATGCATTCGGCAATTATTTCGATATTTCCGTAAAATTACTCCCCATGAAAATGCCTGTTTTTTTTCTTGCAACATTTGCTTCCCTTGCGCTACTTTATTCCTGCAAATCTTCTGACGTAGTCAAAAGCCATTCGGTGCGTTATACCGAACAAGACAGCGAAGCTTCCTTCAGTCAGGGATTTACGCCCGCCGACAGCACCCAAACTTCCGAGTAAAGGTCAGCCTTATCCCTTCGACGCCCTCAGCGCAGCTTCTAGCTCAGTGCCCGCTTCCTGCTCCAATTGATTCAACGCCCTGCGGCTTAAATCCATTGGGCCCTGCGTGCTGCTCGACTTACTGAGTTTCTCCCCACGGGAATTCAAACGCAAAGGATGGTGCCAGCAGCGCAGCCCTGCATAGGCCTTCGCCCCCATCTGCTCGGCCAACCAATACTGAAAACCGCTGGAAGGCCTTAAGTCTTCACCTCTAACCACTGCTTCCACCTCAAAATGCAGATCATCTACTATAGATGCGAGTTGATAGGCAGGTTTTCCCTCCCGGTTGCGAAGAATGGGATCGCCCTCCGGCAAGGCTGCCTGGTAATCCACCTGTTGACCACTTAAGTCCAAGCGGCGAATGCCGGCCGATTTCGGAACGGCCATCCGCCGGTGACGGTCCGACCCATCCAAAGCCAAACCCAGATTTCGGCAACTGCCCGGATAGGCATTTCCTTGCGATTTCCAATCTTTCCGCGAACAGGTGCAGGCATAAAGCTTTGGCTTCAACGCTTCCAAAGCTTCCAAATACAGGGGCATTCGATGCCTTTGGCTCCACTCTGCCTCAAACACTTCCGGCCCGGAAGGCCCTTCGTCCGGTTGCATGCCCAATGCCTCCAACTGCCTAAAAATATCGGCAAGAAATTCCGGACGAAAGCGGGACCGGTCCAAATCGTCTATCCGCAACAGGAGTTTTCCTCCCAGAGCCTCGCAAAAGGCACGAGTGAGCAAAAAGTTGTACAAATTTCCCTGATGCAGATACCCGCTGGGGGTCGGCGCCAAGCGAAATTTTAGCCCTTTTTGAGGCTGCCCACCATGTTGGCCGGCACCACCCATGCGTCAAATTGTTCGTTGGTCAAATAGTCCAGGGCCAAAGCGGCTTCACGCAAGGTGGAACCTTCTTTGTGGGCCTTCTTGGCAATGGCCGCTGCCTTTTCGTAGCCAATATGCGGGTTGAGTGCGGTTACCAACATCAAACTGTTCTCTAAATTCTTTTGGATGTTGGCCAAATTGGGTTCAATGCCCGAGGCACAATGCGCATCGAAGCTGCGGCAAGCATCGCCAATAAGCCGGGCAGATTGCAACACATTGGCGGCTATCATGGGTTTAAAAACGTTCAACTCAAAGTGTCCGGTAGCGCCTCCTATGCTTACCGCCGTATCGTTGCCAATTACTTGCGCACAAACCATAGTGAGCGCCTCGGGCTGGGTGGGATTCACTTTGCCGGGCATAATGGAGGAACCGGGTTCGTTTTCCGGAATTAAAATTTCGCCAATGCCGCAACGTGGGCCGGAAGCCAGCATGCGCACATCGTTTCCGATTTTCATCAAAGAAACTGCCGCCCGCTTGAGGGCGCCGCTCAATTCTACCATGGCGTCGTGGGCAGCCAAAGCCTCGAACTTGTTGGGCGCAGTGACAAAAGGCAAGCCTGTAAATTCGGCAATATAGGCCGCCACCTTTTCGGCATAGCCTTCCGGCGTATTCAGCCCTGTGCCGACGGCAGTTCCCCCCAAGGCCAATTCGCTTACCCCTTTCAAGGCCGATTTTAGCGCCGCCATGCTGTTGTCCAATTGTTGCACATATCCGCTAAACTCTTGACCCAAAGTAAGTGGAGTTGCGTCCATGAAGTGGGTACGACCAATCTTCACCACCTCCATAAAAGTCTGAGATTTAGCGTGCAGGGTATCCCGGAGTTGTTGCATACCGGGCAAAGTTCCCTCCACCACCGCTTTGTAAGCTGCAATATGCATGGCGGTAGGGAAAGTATCGTTGGAAGATTGGCTCTTGTTTACATCGTCGTTGGGGTGCAGGCTTTTTTGCGCGTCGCCAAGACTTCCTCCCTGTAGCACATGACCGCGATTGGCCACCACTTCGTTTACGTTCATATTGCTTTGAGTCCCTGACCCGGTTTGCCAAATAACCAAGGGAAACTGATTGTCGAGTTTGCCTTCCAGAATTTCACCACACACTTGAGCAATGGCATCGCGTTTGGAGGCATCGAGCACGCCAAGTTCAGCATTGGCAAAGGCCGCGGCTTTTTTCAAATAAGCAAAGGCATGCACAATTTCGATAGGCATGGAAGCCTCAGGCCCGATTTTAAAATTATTGCGCGAGCGTTCGGTTTGTGCGCCCCAATAAGCTTCGGCAGGCACGTTTACCTCGCCCATGGTATCTTTTTCGATGCGGTACTCCATGACAAAAAATTTTGAACAAAAGTAAGGAAATAAGGGGGAAGGAAGGTGTTTCCGCGTAACCGGCCATCCGCTGTAGTTGCCTTGCCCAAAGGGCATAGCGGTCAAATGGCCTGAAGGAAGGGCATAATCGCAGGACGGTAAAAACCGAGAATAAAACTCCAACTGCTGTGGAAAAACTCAGCTGCTAATGGGGTATTTTTTTATGTCCCGGCTCCCAAATGAGCCTTACAAAAGCACTAAGCCCTTGATTTTCGGACCAAACCGGAACACCTGCCACAATGCCCACCAAGAGGTTTTCTGCCAAACCCAAACGCATTTGGGGCCGTATAACTAAGTCAAAATCCCCGGGTTCATAGCTTTTGTTCCATTCTACGCCTATAAAGTTCCGCGTTCCGGGAATCATGTAATGAAAACTGCTGTGCATTTCGTATGTCCAATGCCAAGAAGCGTTCCTAAAGTTTTGCTCAAAGGAAGGGCCTGTATAGATTAGACTATGGAAATTCCTACCCCACCTTTTGGCAGCAATCAAAAAGGGGTTGTAGATATTTCCTACAAAAACCGGATTTCCAAAAGACTTGAAATCCGAAAGCATCAATTCATTAATGTAGCCTAATGCCATGGAAGTAGCCTTGGCTTCGTTAACCATAAAAGACCACTGGATTGCTGTTTTTAGACCATTCAAACGACTGGAGGGAATTGAGTCGGGGCTGCTTTCCGAGCTTGGCGCATAAAAGGTAAAGGGCAATTCAACCTCTAAACCCAAACGGTCTACAGGAGCCCATTCGTACTCGATGAGAGCCTCATAGCTGTCTGCGCTTCGCTTGTCGCTTAGACCCAAACCCAGGTTCCACTCTTTCTCCCCTTTTCGAGCCCCCAAATCGCGTATGAGGTCAATGTACAACGGTTCGGCATGGAGCACTTTATCGGGGCTTAAACGATCCTCTACCTGATATATATACAAGCTGTCTTTAGCAGCATCCGAAGTTGGATTTTGACCAAGGAATGTGCCGCTTGTTCCTGCCAGAAACAAAACAAATGAAAGTAAACGCATACTAAAAAATTGGGTTTTTGGATTTTGTAAACCGTGGCCTGTGGCCGCGGCCAAAAGGACTAATAGTAATAGCCTTTGCTTGCAAGAACAAACACTCTCGTAAGCATTGCTAAAACAGGGTCAATAGGGTACAAAACCTATGTTCCGAACCTCAAACCTTCCAAAAACGGAATGCTTATGCCCAAATGAGCTTAAAAGGAAAAAAACTTTTAGGGCCCCAAATCAACCATGCCAATGATTTAGGCCTTAGGTGGAGGGGGGTCTACTTCTTTCAAATCGGAGGAAACCACAGGAACACAAAAAGGGAACCTCCGATCGCCTATAAAGCTTAAATGTTGATTAGGCGCTTTCCCGCACTCTTGCGCAAAATTCCAATACTTAAGATTCTGTTGCTTTTGCTTTTTATTCCGGTTTTGCTTGTCGTCAAACTCTTGAATAGCGTCTTCGAAGCCCAGCCCCTGCTCAACAAACCATTCTACCATACTTTCCTGGTCATTATATGCCAAGTTCTCTTTGCTTCCCGGAGCCTCGGGCGATGGAGTGTCTATAGAAAGGTTAATCAACAGCACGGCTATAAAGCCCCAAAAGGGCCTTGTGAACCTAGACGTACCCATTTTCCTAAGCATATGGACAAAGGTACAATGGTTGGGGATAATTTGCTACAACAATTAAAAAGAAAACAAGCCCTTGATTGAACTTGGGGCCAATAAGTAACAGCCCCTAATGAGATCGTTTACGGGAGACTATTCTGGCGGCATACCTGCCCTGACCATGG
This sequence comes from Flavobacteriales bacterium, assembly GCA_018401695.1. Lineage (GTDB taxonomy): Bacteria > Bacteroidota > Bacteroidia > CAIKAF01 > CAIKAF01 > CAIKAF01. Next base: position 709,976 of record JAGYKD010000001.1, read on the forward strand.
CGTCAGGGTTTGCATTACGGCCAAATCTCAAGTATTTTATCCTGACCGCAGCGTCAGGGGGCTTTCAATTTGTCCGTGCCTTAATCTGCACCGACGCTGAGGTCGGCATCTAAAGACCTTGAAAACGCCTCCCGTCAACGGTCTCTAATAGGCCTAGGCAGGCTTCTGAGCCTTGGCCACAGAATCTTTTTGAATTATACCATGGCTACAAAAATTTGGACAAATTAAGGAAATAAGGGGGAAGGATGGTGTTGCCGCGTAACCGGCCATCCGCTGTAGTTGCCTTGCCCAAAGGGCCTCAGCCAAGCTTTTGTTGGGGCTCGCCTGTAGGCTCCGCCCAGCAAAAGCAGGCTTCGGCCCCTTTGGTCATCGGCAAGCTGCCGCTGCTGTCCGGCGCGGGGTGAGAACGTGTATGCTTCATGATTGAGAAACGGGGGCTTCCCGAGAGACGGAGGCATCCCGAGAGACGGAGGCATCCTGAGAGACGGAGGCATCCCGAGAGACGGGAGGCATCCCGAGAGACGGGAGGCATCCCGTCTTTACTTCATCTCCGAGAGACGGAGGGCAACCCGTCTTTACCTCATCTTTCATCATTGCCTATATTCGCTTTATGGTATGCACCATCCAAGACCGGAGAAAATTTCTTTCCAACAAAAGTGTGCTTTGGGCGCTGGGTGCGCTGCTTTTGGTGCTGCATCACCGCTTGGCTTGGCTCGGCCCTTTTGGCTACGACGACCTGCAATATGCGCTGCATGCCAAAGCTTTGCTTTCGGGTCATTGGGACTTTACCGATCAGTTTGCCCATCGTTTGGCAGTTATTGTACCTACCGCACTTTGCATTGCTGTTTTTGGCTCTGGAGACCTGGCCATGTCCCTTCCGGCGCTTATGGCCGCGCTCGTTTTGATTTGGTTGGTGCTGGATATTCTTCGCCCACACGGTTGGTTTGCCATGGCCATGGGTTTGTTGCTGGTTTTTGGCGCCAAATGGATGCTCTTTTATTCGGACAAAAGCATGCCGGACCTTTGGGTTGCCTTGGGTTTGCTTGGGGCTTTTCACCAACTGCACAAGCAACGTTTTGGTAAGGCCAGGAAAGCCAAAACCTCGGCGCTGATCTTTGCCCTTTGGTTGACCCTGGCCTTTTTGGCCAAAGGCACAGTACTATTGTTCATTCCCATCTTCCTCGGAATTTTTGTTTCCGATGTCCTTCACAAGCGCCAGCTTCTTTTTTGGTTTTGGCTTGGATTATGGCTTAGCCTATCTGCATTGGTTTACTTATCGGCTATGCAGCTTATTGCAGGAAATGTTCTTATTCGTTTTGAGGCCCTTAGCTCCAACAGCTACCTCAACGCTTGCAGTTACGACCAACAACCCCTTAAGTTTTTGTATCGAAGAGTCACCATAGGTTGGCTTGAAATGGCCTGGTCCTCCGTGCTATTAACGGCAGCTTTAGGTTTGTTGCCCTTGCTTGCCGGCCACTGGCCCTCCAAATGGTTCAAGTCCAAAGATCCACTGGGCTTTTGGGGCTACAGTGCTGCTTTGGGCTTGGCTTCTGCCAACTTCATGAGTATTTCGTATAGCTCATACGTTCCGCTCTGTTTGGACCCCAGGCATTATTTGTGGCTGCTGCCCCTAATGGCCATTCCTGCCGCTTTGTGGCTGGAACAAGCAATTGGGGAGAAAAAACAACTGGGCTGGGCCCTACTTTTTACAAGCCTTTTGCTGTGGTGGGGCGGACCCGACAACAATTTAGCCTGGCCCTACATTTGGCCTTTGTTTATAGCTTTGGTGGCACGCATTTTCTTTGTGGCACTGCCGGTTAAACTTGTGTACCTAACCGTGCTATGTGCTTTTTTATGGAATCAATATTCCACCGATTGGCATTATGCCCGAAAAACCCGATTTCGCGCTCAACAACAATGGGTTAAGGAAGCTCTGGCACATACTCCTCCCGGAACGGTGTTGGTTAGTAATGAGGTTCAAGCCCGGCTATTTACTTATTATGGCTACCCTTCACAAAGCAGCTGGTACAGTTACGCCGAGTGGGACAGCCTGAATCGGCCTTCACCAAGAGGTATATTGTTTTTGAATCCCCACACAAGGGGCTTATCCGGAAGCTATGAAAAGGCCTTGCCTTGGTTTGCGCGCTTCCCTTCGCAGGCTGGCCGTTTGATGGCCGAAAACCCTTCCTTAAGCCTCAGCCTTTGGGAGCTTGAGGCTTGGCCGCTTCCTGAAAAAGACGGCGAATTGCTTTTCGAAAGTCTGCAAGATTTTGAAACGGAACAGCCTTCTTGGTCGCACAAACCCTTGCAAATAAGAAACGAAAAGGCCCACAGTGGTCAATATGCGTCCTGGTTTACAGAGTTTTCTTCGGGCTATTCCGTGAGGCTGGACAGCCAGACTTTAGGTAATAGGCAATTGGTAGTGGAAGCCCGAATGTGGCTGCTCAGTGAAGATAGTACCAAAGCCCAGCTGGTGTTTAGTTTAGACCAAGGGGCGGAGGCCTTAGCCTACGAAAGCTTGGCCCTTCAACCCTTCCTTAAAACCTTTGGCCATTGGTGGCCGGTACGCTACCAATGGCCGGTACCTAAGGAAGCTAAATCGGGCACCACCCTTAAAGCATACGTCTACAACCCCGATTCGCTTGGTGTTTGGATCGACGACCTTCAAATAAAAGGCTGGGTATTGCAGTAGTCTATGTAACAAAAGTCGCATAGGGTCTCGTATACCCCTTGTACATTTGTATTAGAAATTAAAAACACCACATACCATGAATGTAGAACAAATCTATACCGGCTGCTTAGCACATGCCGCATACTATTTAGAAAGCAATGGAGAAGCTGCTGTTTTTGATCCTTTGCGCGAAGTGGGACCCTACATGGAACGCGCAGCAAAAAACGGTGCCAAAATCAAATACGTGTTCGAAACGCATTTCCATGCCGATTTTGTTTCCGGACACCTTGACCTGGCCAAAAAAACCGGCGCAGACATTGTATATGGCCCCAACGCAAAACCCGCCTTTGAGGCCATCATTGCAGAAGACGGACAAGAGTTTAAGGTGGGAGACTACACGGTTAAAACCATCCACACCCCCGGTCACACCATGGAAAGTACCACCTATTTGCTTATCGATGAAAACGGCAAAGAACATGGAATAATCACCGGTGACACCTTATTTATTGGCGATGTTGGCCGCCCCGACCTTGCTCAGCACGTGGTTTCGGATTTGACCGAAGAAAAATTAGCAAGCCATTTGTTTGATTCTTTGCGGAATAAAATCATGCCTCTGAGCGATGACTTGATTGTCTATCCCAATCACGGCGCAGGTTCTGCTTGCGGCAAAATGATGAGCAAAGAAACTACCGACACCCTAGGCAATCAGAAAAAAACCAACTACGCCCTTCGTGCCGACATGACCAAAGAGGAGTTCATGAAGGAGTTGTTGACCGGCTTAACTGCCCCTCCGGCCTATTTCCCCAAAAATGTGCTTATGAACATCAGGGGATACGACAGCCTGGACGATGTAATGGCCCGTGGCAACCAGGCGCTTAGTCCTGAGGCTTTTGAGGCTGCAGCCAACGAAACTCAAGCCTTGATGCTCGACACCCGTGATGCCGAAGTCTTCGCAAAAGGCTTTATCCCAAACAGCATAAACATTGGCTTAGACGGCAACTTTGCCATGTGGATAGGCGAAATGATTCCGGACATCAAACAGCCCATTTTGCTCATTACCGACGAAGGAAGAGAAGAAGAAGCCATTATTCGTCTTTCTAGAGTAGGCTACGACCATACCATTGGGTTCCTCAAAGGCGGGTTTAAGGCCTGGGAAGCCTCCGGAAACGAGGTAGATAGTTTGGAGCGTATGAATGCTTCTGAGCTGGAAGCCCACATAGGCCAACAACCGATGGTTATTGATGTGCGCAAAAAAAGCGAGTACGACTCTGAGCATGTATTGGAGGCCATCAATATTCCTTTAAACCAGTTAAACCAACACTTGGCTGAGATTCCCAAAGACAAGCCTTTTGTGTTGCATTGTGCCGGCGGGTACCGAAGCATGATTGCGGCTTCTATGCTTAAACAAAGGGGCTGGGAAAACTTCAAGGATGTTCGTGGAGGCTTTGGAGCCATCAAAGAAACCAAAGTTCCGGTGAGCGATTACGTGTGCCCAAGCACCTTGTTATAAGCAAATCATTCATTCTACAACCAAGGCTCGGAGATTGCTCTCCGGGCCTTGGTGCTTTTTATACTCCACAAACCTGCCATAAGCAAAGCACACAAGGTGCGCTCTCGTCAAAAAAACGCAGGAATCTTGCACCAAGAGCAAGAAGCCGTCCAAACAAGGCCTGATTTTACTACCTTGGGCTAAACAAACTCAACGCGTATGCAAAAAACCGCCGGCATAGTTAGCCTATGTTGCTTGTGCCTTTGCTCTCTATCGGTTGCCGCCCAAAGCTCTGTACACACCACCGGAAGCAATGCTCAGGGTGCTGCAGGTTCTGTCAGCTGGACTATTGGTCAAGTGTTTTATCAAAACTCCGAGGACAGCAATGGGTGGTCAAGCCACGAAGGGGTTCAGCAACCTTGGGAATTTTTTCCCATGAACCAGTCCTTAATCCAAGCGGGCAGTTACCGCCTTTATCCCAATCCCGGCCACAATGTGTTAAATTGGGAATTGGAAAGTGAACCCGGAGCGCCCATTTCCTTTACCATTATTGACGCTTCAGGGCGGTTAGTTTACCAGGGAAAGGCAACCGAAAAAGTCACCCAAATTCCGGTAAGCCAATGGGCACCAGGAAGCTATTTTTTGCACTGGAGCATAGACGGGCAATCCTTAACTACAAAACTTTTAAAGCATTAAATCATAATTCTCATGCGCATACTTTTTACCGCTCTAGCCCTGTTACTTGCTAGCCAAATTTGGGCCCAAGCACCGCAGAAATTTTCCTATCAAGCCGTAGTTCGCAACCCTGCAAATGCCTTAGTTGTGAGCAGCCCGGTTGGCCTAAACATCAAAATAAGGCAAGGAAGTGCTACGGGTACCGTTGTATACGAAGAAAGCCATAGCCTCACCAGCAACAACAACGGCTTAGTTACTGCCGAAATTGGAGGTGGCAACGTGGTTTCCGGCACCATGGCAGGCATTGACTGGTCTAGCGGCCCATACTACATTGAAGCAGCCACAGACCCTCAAGGAGGCACCAACTACAGCCTCGCCAGCAGCACCGAACTTCTTAGCGTTCCCTACGCTCTGTACGCAGCAGAAGCAGCAAACAGTGGGGGCGGAGGAAGCCCTATAAGTGCAGGAGTTGGACTAAGCTTAAACGGCAGCGTTATGGACGCCCAAACCACAAGCCCTCTTTGGAATGCCAACGCCCTTCAATCCGGTCCGGTAGCTGCCGCAGCACCTTCCGTAAACGATGTATTGACTTGGAATGGGTCCTCTTGGATCCCTGCAGCTCCCTCCGGTAGCGGTGGTGGAGGCACCAATATCAATTGCTCCACCAGTTCCAACACCAACTATACCGTTCGAGGAACCGGAAACGGCGGTTGGGAATGCACCAACGCTATTTGGGTTACCAGCACCGATCGAGTAGGTATTGGAACTACATCGCCCTCTTCTTCCTACGATTTAAACATTGGAACCGGTGGTTTATTGATAGATGGAAGCAGTACCACTTCCAACATTCAAGGTCGACTTAGAATTGGCTCTACTTCCAGCACCAGCTATGAGCTGCAAGTGGATGGAGAAGGCTACTTCACCTCTCGGCTAAGAATTGGAACCACAAGCACTCCTGCAACCGGGGGAATTTATGCCAACGGTGCTGTTGAAACCAACAACCGCTTTATTCAAAACAGCAGCACCAGTGGATCAGGAACCCCCATGATTCGCACATCTTCAGGAGAGCTGCGGCCACAATCCTCTACCATGCATGTTAAAACCAATATTCAACCCTTGAGGTTTAGTAAAGAGCAATTGTTTGCCCTTCGCCCGGTTAGGTACAACCTCAAGCCCGCACTTGGCGGAGAAGAAGAAGTGGGCTTAATAGCAGAACAAGTAGCTGAAACCATGCCGGAACTGGTAATTTACGGCCCCGAAAGAACTTGGCAAGGAGACTCCGGCATTCCTGCTACCGACAAAAACGGAAAAGAATTAGTTAACCCGGACAAAATAGTTCCGTACTCCGTGCACTACGATCGGTTGGCGGTTTATCTTCTCGACTTAGTAAAAGAACAAGACCAATACATTCAACAGATGGAACAGCATCTAAAATCTTTGGAACAACGACTTGAAAAACTGGAGAACTGACAAAAAAGACAACCGTCCACCTATAAAAAGCCCCTGTTAAAGGGGCTTTTAGGTTTTATCTCGGGGGATAATAAAGGCTCAAACACTTCCAAAATGTCCAATATAAACGCCCTTAATAAAGGCCTTAATCGAGACTAATCCCTATAAAACAAACCGTTAAGGGCGGCTTTTAGCTTAATAAAAGTCCCCAAAAACTCTTCATCAACCATAAAGCCTGTTTGACCGCCTGATCCGTTAAAAGAAGTCCATTCCTGACCGTTTATGTTCCCACACCGTCAAAGGCATCCTAGGTATACAGAGACTGTTGACGCGTTGTGTTTTCAAGTTTATAACCCTGACCGAAGCGTCAGGGACCTAGTTCTTGGCCGAAGCGTCAGGACAGAATCGCCGCTAGAATAGCAACGTTTCAACGGTCTCACATTGCTTTTGCTATAATACATTAGCCTCCAAAATGCCTTGCATTCATGGCTACCAAATATTTTCCTTAGTCACAAAACCAAACCAAACACCGAGATCTTGGGTGACCACCCTAAGCCTTCAAATCAATAGGAAAGAATTATCTGACCATCGCCGGAACGTGTACCTCCACTCATAGAAGCATTGCTCAAATTCCCCGTCCAGGAAGATCCGCCGCCGCCCCCGGCATTAGAATTGGCCCCGCCGGAAGATCCGCCACCTCCATAATAACCTCCGCCGCCTCCGGCAGAACCGGTTGCCCCACCAGCGTTTCCTCCCAAACCAAGCTGTCCATTTGTTCCTGGCCCATAGCCCGGATTGGTTCCGCCTTGGCCTCCGGAATTAAAACCACCGCCGCCACCGCCGCCGCCGTTATTCCCACCATTGCCGACACCACCCTGTCCTCCATTTATACCTCCGGGAAAACCGCCAACCCCGGGACCTTGATTGTTCGCTCCTGTACCCCCTTCGCCTCCGCAATAATTGGCACCGCAACTGCCTCCTCCTCCGTCTCCTCCATTGGCGTTTCCGTTGCTAGCCCCTGCTCCACCTCCGCCTGCTGCTACAATTACTCGATCCCCTAAACTTGTGCCATTCAAACGCAGGTCTGAGGCACCTCCCCCGCTGCCGCCACCACTATTGCCCGTTCCACCCCCATTAAAGCCATTCCTACCACCTACGTATAAGTGAAGCACATCGCCGGGGCTAACCGAAAGAACTCCCGTTGCATAACCTCCCCTTCCCGGTTGGCTGCCGGAACTGCTGTTGGCTCCTTCAGCTCCCCAAGCCTGAACAGTAACTGAACACACCCCCGATGGAACTGTCCAACTAACGGAACCGTTCGAAAAGTTGTAGGTAGAACTTTGGTTTTGCGCCGAACAGTTGACTACCTGTACGTTTTGAACTACAGTGTCCGCACAACCATTCCCACTGGCAATCAACTGCACGGAAAAGCTACCTGTTCCTGACCAGGTTACGCTAGGGCTTTGTGCCACCGAACTTGCCGGAGTTCCATTCTGAAAAGTCCATTGGTAGCTCCAGCCACTAGATGATGCAGTAAATTGGACAGGAACATTGGGCGAGCCGCTGCTCGGGTTAACACTAAATCCGGCACTGGGTTGCCCAATAGAAACGGAAAGCGATGCCCCTGACGAGCTTCCACAAAAATTATCCGCCTGCACCGTAACTTGTCCCGGGTTCGAGCCTATGCTCACTACAATGCTGTCCGTACCCTGGCCCGACAATAGGGTGCTTCCTTGCGGCACACTCCAGGTATAACCTGTTGCTCCTTGTACCGGACTTACGGTATAGCTGGCAGATAGTCCCGAACACACCGTTGCCGGGCCTTGTGGAGCTTGAGGCGTAGACGGGGGCGCTTGGCAGTCGCAAGCCACGGCCGCCCAACCGGAGGCAAAATATGCCTCAAAGCATTGATTATCCGTATTGAAAATGAGCAAGCCCTGTGCCGGCTGAGCTATGGCGTTTCTTTGAGCCGTTCCCATCCGGTTCACCAAAAATCCTCGGGTAGTATCTTGCAGTTCTAAAGTAGCCGAAGGGTCCGGCTGACCCGCATTCGGGCTAATAAGCACGCCTTGGGCCTCTGATTTTATGCCACAAAAAAGAACAAACAAAAAGAATATTGAACGCATAGGCTTCATAATACATAGCATTTAATCAAGACAGGTTTAGGTGTCCTTTAAAAATAATACCACAAAGTACCAAAACAAGGGCTTCATCAGATTAGTTTTCCGCTTTTAACCTTCGCGAAATCAAATGCAATCGCCAACCCAACAGCACCAAGCCCAAAAACCCAAGGCAAGGTACAGCATAAGACCATGCGGCACTTCCACTTAAATCTCCTAAGACACCTTGCACCACCGGCAAAACAGCTCCGCCCAAAATCATAATCACCAACAAGCCAGCCCCTTGATTTGTGTATTGGCCTAAACCCTTAAGGGCAAGTGCAAAAATACAAGGCCATAAAACGGCACAGGCCAAGCCTCCGGCCACAGCCGCCAAAGCCCCAATAATTCCCGGAACCAGCATGGTTACCAACATGCAAGCAAAACCGGCCATGCTCATCGCCATTAGGGTAGCAGCCGGTCGCTCTCTCCCCAACAAATAAGGCAAAAGTAAAACCACCGGTATATATAAGCCAAAAGATAACATCAACGGTAGTCGGTCTACTTCAAAACCAAGCACAAGCTGTACTGCCAGAACCAAGCCAAAAGCCAAAAAGGGCGCCAACAAGCGCATGAGACCGGCTAGCCCAGCCGGCAAACCAAGAACCGCTACTGAACCCATCCAGCGCCCCATCATTAAAGAACCCCAGTAAAGGGCAATATAGGGCGTCGCCTCCTGGGTTGACCAACCCATTTCTCGCTCCAAATAATCTGCCAAATTCGCCGGAATGGTAACCTCCGTACCCACGTATAGAAATATGGCCACCATCCCTAAAATCAGTTGAGGAAACTGCAAAGCGCCCAAGCGGGCAGGCATTTCCACATCGTCGCGCTTGACCCGCGGAAGCTTAAACCAAGAAAAAAATAAGGCCAAACAGGCAAAAAGTATGGCCACCACTGCATAGGTATTGCCTAAGCGGTCGAATGAAAGTATAGGTGTGTCCACAGAAACAACACCAAAAACGGCCAAATTCACAACCAAAGGGCCTATGGTGGTTCCCAAAGAATTCAAAGCTCCTGCCAAATTTATCCGCTGAGCCTCGAACTTGGCCGGACCCATTGCCATAACATACGGATTGGCAGCAATTTGCAGCAAACTAAAACCCAATCCCATACAAAACAAACCCAACAACAATAAAGCATAGGCATGCATACGTGATGCAGGAAAAAACAAAAAAGCTCCCGCTGCCGCCATAAACAAGCCCAGCATCAACCCCTTCCTATACCCAATACGCTCCAAGGGATCCCCTGCCCGAAGCGATACCACAAAATAACTCAACCCTCCCAAGCCATAAGCCATATAAAAGGCCAAATCTACAAACTGAGCCTGCGTTTGACTCAGCGCAAACAAATCCTTGCACACGGGAATAAGCACCGCATTGGCTGCCGCTATAAAGCCCCAACAAAAAAAGAGACTAACCATTACCGTCAGTCCGAGCCCTTGATTTTTTTGCCTTTCCATGGGACTAAATTACACCTCTGTTCGGTATTTCCTTTTTTTTGCCGCGTATCCGGCCATGCGCTTGTAGTTGCCTCACCCCAAGGGCTTCAGCTTGGGCAGGGGAGGGGCTCGCCTAAGGCTCCGCCATCCCCTGCCCGGCTTCAGACCCTTGCGGTTTCGACAAGCTACCGCTGCTGTCCGGCGCGGTTAAGCATTGTGTAAGCTATATCCAATATGCTCCACTCCGTTTTGAAATTTCCACTCTTTTGTCAAGCAAGACCGAATTCCTTAAAATACAACCCAAATTCTATATCACAATACCAAAAGTTACTTAATAGGCCTTTTTGGTTTTTTATGTTGAATTAATCACTACTTTCACGGGTGATAAATTTAAGCCGAAACTGGCCATTTCATGAAAAAAATTCTCTGTCAAATTGAATTCCTAGATAGCCGAAGGGCCTTCATTCAGCGACTCTTCCGCTATGCCTGCTTGTCTCAAAAAGACACCAAAACAACAAAAAAATCTTGGGCACCTCAACAATACGTCTACTATTTGGTGCAGTTGGAACACCATATGCTCCAAAATATCCGCACATCCCTAGACTTTTGCGACCACTGCCCAAAGCCAAGCCTGCAAAGGTGGTGGAAACATAAACTTCGTTTGACAAAAATTCGGCTAGGTATTTTGCCTAAACTTTTTCCCGAAATAGTAAGCCCTCCACCCCTTACCTCTCCCGAAGCCGCTTTGGCTCAATGGAAAAATATCCGTGCCAAAACCTGGGATTACCTGGAAGACCTCCCAGATTATGCCGCTGGTTGTACCGTCCTTTTTCACCCTAAATATGGCCAAATTACCCTCCAAGAGTGGGTAGACTTGCTTTCCGCTCACGTTCGCCTCGTAGAGGATAAATTGGTTGCCATTACCCACCGGAAAGAAAAACGCCTAAAAAACCTCCCCAACAATAAACCCCTCCTTTTCTACAAAGACATCTCCTAGAAAATCAGCCCTTTTTAGAAGCTTTCTGCTCCTCTACTTTGTTTGTTCACCCATGTGCATACCTTTGCCACCTTAAGGTGAAAAACTAATGACATGGCATGAAGCAGGTCCTCGGATTATTCGACTTTAAACAACCCATAAATTACCGAACCGAGGTCCTTTCCGGGCTCACCGTTGCCTTGGCTTTGGTCCCCGAAGCAGTCGCCTTTGCTCTAATTGCTGGCCTCGACCCGTTGGTTGGTTTATATGCCGCCTGCGTCATGGGCTTTGTCACTTCTTTACTCGGAGGAAGACCCGGAATGATTAGCGGTGCCACAGGAGCCATTGCAGTGGTAATTGCTCCCCTGGCCAAAGACCACGGGGTGGAGTTTGTGTATGCCGCTATTCTTTTAGCCGGAGCTTTACAGCTCGCTGCCGGCTTACTCCGTTTGGGAAAATTCATCAGATTGGTTCCCCACCCCGTAATCTTTGGGTTTGTCAATGGATTGGCCATCATTATTTTTACTTCCCAACTCGACCAATTTAAAGATAGCTCAGGAAACTGGATGCAAGGAAGCTCTCTTTACATTTTTGTAGCACTGGTTTTGTTGGCCATGCTCGTTATTTGGGGCCTCCCAAAAATCACCCGACAAATCCCCGCCTCCCTCACTTCCATTTTGTTGGTCTTTGGCTTAGTCGCCGCTTTTGGCCTAGACACACGGACAGTTGGCGACCTCGCATCCATCAAAGGCAGCTTCCCGCCATTTCATCTCCCCAAAATTACCTGGTCCCTGCAAACGCTAAATATCATTTTTCCTTACGCTGCGGTAGTAGCTGCAGTAGGGCTCATAGAAAGTTTACTCACCCTCAATATCATCGACGAAATCACAGGAACTCGGGGAAAAAGCAATAAAGAAGCCGCTGCCCAAGGATTGGCGAACATGCTCTCCGGCATTTTCTCTGGTATGGGAGGATGCGCCATGATTGGACAAAGTCTTATCAATATTTCAAACGGTGCTCGGGCACGACTTTCCGGATTAATTGCTTCCATTATGCTCCTTATTTTCGTAATGTACGGCGCATCTGTCATCGAAAAAGTACCCATGGCGGCTCTAACAGGTCTCATGATTATGGTTGCCGTAGGCACCTTCGAATGGGCCAGCCTCAAAACCTTTAGGCGCATGCCCAAATCCGATATTTTTGTAATGGTTTTGGTAACGGTCGTAACAGCCATTCTACACAACTTGGCTTTGGCAGTACTGGCAGGTGTCATTATCTCTGCTCTTGTTTTTGCCTGGGACAATGCCACGCGCATTCGCGCCAGAAAACATATGGACCAAAACGGGGTAAAATACTACGCCTTGTATGGCCCATTATTTTTTGGCTCCGTGGCCGCTTTTCAAGAAAAGTTTGACATAGAAGGCGACCCCCAGGAAGTGGTTATTGATTTTGCCGAAAGTAGAATCGTGGACATGTCCGCCATTGATGCGCTTAACAAAATCACCAAACGCTATGCCGATGCCGACAAACGGGTGCGCTTAAAACACCTTAGTGAAGATTGCCGTAAGCTCCTTACCAATGCTTCTGCCATTATCGATGTAAATGTAATGGAAGACCCAAGCTACAAGGTGGTTACAGACAAACTTTAAGGCTTTCTTGGCCTTCATTAATTATCCATTAAAGACTCCCTAAAAAGCTAGTTCGACAAGGAGCTCCCTTGACTAGGCAACAACAATACCATGCCACGGTAACTCTTAAATCGACCAAACACATTGGTCAAGTCTACGGCATAAACATAGCTGCCCTGAGGACATAAAGCCCCTTGATACGTGCCGTCCCAACCTTCGCTCAAGTCGGTGGTTTCAAACAGCAACTCTCCCCAACGATTAAAAACCCTCAAAGTGTAGCTATCAATGCCAATCCCATAGCCCTTAAAAAATTCGTTGATACCATCCCCATTGGGGCTTAGTGTGTTGGGTACATAAAACGAAAATTCCGGCAACACTCGAACCGGTATGGTGGCCGTATCGTTGCAACCGAATTCATTGGTCGCTACAACATAAGCCAGGTAGGTTCCCGAAGTATCGTAGCTGTGTGCCACCGAGGGTGGGCAAAGGTTTAGCTCAATTCCATCTCCAAATCCATAGATGCAAGAAATATTATCTACCGACTCATTGAAAAACGTGAAATTAGGCTCAAATACCGATTGCTCCTCGGGGCTAACCGATATCCCCGCCTGCGGAATGGGATAAACGGTAATGGGAATACTGGCCCGTAACGTATCTCGGCAGCCGGTTTGAGAAATCATAGTGAATTCAGCCTGCCAGGTACCCTCTTGATACACCACCTGACCTTGGGCCGTTTGGGAGGTGGTGCCATTTCCAAAATCCCAAAAATAAGTCAACTGATTATTGTTCGGATTAATTATGGGCTGAAAGTTGATAAGCAAAGGCGTACATCCGGCCTCTGCCGGCGGTAAATCCAATGTGGGATGACCGGTCACCTGAACCACCGCACTAACCGAATCTATACATCCCTCGTATTCTGCAGAAAGCCGAATTGTGTAGGCTCCGGGCGAATTATAGCTCACCGTTCCGGGTGGGTTTTGATTACTGCTTGCCGGACTCGCTCCCTGAAAATTCCACGAAAAATTGGTCCCCGATGGTAAATTGCCCGAAGCCAATGGCTGAAGCTCCGCGTTATCTATACACAAGGCCGGAAAAGACAAAGGCGATAAATTCACCGGATCCTTTATTACCAATGTTTGGGTGCTGGTGTCCGCACAAAAATATCCCGGATTACTTATCAATTGTATTACATAATTGCCGACACCCGGATAGGTGTAGCTTGGGTTTTGGGCACTACTGGTATCATTGATTTGGCTCAGATCCCCAAAATCCCAAAAATAACTACTGGCATTTATGGAATTATTCTGAAATGGAATGGGCACCGGGCCACAAATCTCCAAAGAGCCATCCGGCGCTTGCTGAACCGGAATATTCAAATCAAAATCCGACACCGTATTTACCTGACAATTGGTAATGTTGAACTGAAAGTCTCGTTGATGGGTCCCCAACAACTGACCGTTCCTATACTCTTTTACACAAACCCCAACCACATACTGCCCAATTTGATTTGGAACCGCCGTTAAAAGTCCACTGATTGGATCAATTTGAATGGGAGGGTTAGAGGCTAAAGGACTTTGCTGACTAAATGGCGGCTGAAACGTAATGGGCGTAAAGGGGGGGGCGCTCGTAGGTATGGGCATAGGATTCGCCACAGAACCTCCATGATAGGTGGCGCAAAGCTCATAGGCCAAACTATCTCCATCCGGATCGGTAGCCGAATGATCGAACTGAAGGGTATCGCCCAAACAAATAGCAATGGGTGGAAAATTCGTAAAACGAGGACTACTGTTGCAGGCTGCCAAACTCACCGGAGGCATACTGTTCACATAAGTGCTTCCCGTCGATCCGGGATTCACCAAGTTTATGATGCTGTTGTTCCTGCAGCAACGCTGGTAGGCCAAGGTAATTCCCTGATTTATATTCGGAAGATTTACCTGCACACTATACACCGCTTCTTCTACACAAACGTTGGGAGGTGCCTGAAAACAAGGGGAATTGGGGATAAAAGGCACATTGGTTGAGCCGGGAAACGGCAAATTTATATTCCTAACGAAATTCCCGTTGGAGTCCCAAACCGTAATGCTCGCAGGATTGTCGAAAGGTGCTTGGCCATTGATACAATCCCTGTAAATCTTTAGCGTTATTTGGTAATTATCATTGCCCAAACAATCATAATACAACTCCCCTCCAATGATATGCGTAGCCCGTAATGGAAGGCATGAAAATGCTATACACAAGCAACATAGCCGCATGAGCATGCTCGATTCCATTACCTCAACAAATTAACGTGTCCTAGGAATTCTTTAGTTCTGCCATTGGGCAAGGTGAGCACAAAACGGTAGGCATAAACCCCTATGGGATACCTTTCTCCTTGGTCCAAACCACTCCAGCCTCGGCCATAGTGCACGGATGAATATAACTCTTGACCCCAACGGTTAAAAATGTACATTTCGTAAGCCTTGAACCCTTGCCCCTTCCCGTCAAAAATATCGTTTATGCCGTCGCTATTTGGCGTAAATGTATTTGGTATATAAAAACCAAAATCAGGATAGGCATAAATCGTTTTAACAATGGTGTCGGTGCAACCAAAGGAATTGCTTACAATAAGCGACACCTCATAAAACCCGGAGTCTCTATAGGTATGCGTGGGCGACTGCACCGAATCTACTCCGCCATCTCCAAAATCCCAATACCAATCAACAATATCATCGGAGCCTACACCTTCAAAGGTCAGTTTTCTGTTGTCGGCGTAAGCATAAGTAAAATCAGCTTGTGGGTCACGCACCCTTACTAAGGCCGATGCCCCACTGGTGTTTCCACAGCTGTCGGTAACGGTAACGGAATAAACCGTGGTCTCTTGGGGATATACCCATTGCTGATATACCGAATCCGGAGCACCATTGCTCCAAGACAGAACCAAATTCCCGATACCCCCTCCGGCTGTTACACTTAACAATACGGCATCACCGGGACAAACCGCAGTATCGTTTACAAATGTCAATTCCACAGGCGCTGCATCAGGCACCTGAATCCTCACCGTATCCCTTGCCACATTTTGGCATGCGTCTCTTGCTTCTACCACATAATTTGTGGTTTGGCCCACCAAGGTAGGCACGGGACTCCCTACCAAGCCTCCGGGATTCCAGGTAAGACTCAAGGGCGCAACGCCTCCCTCGGCTTGCGCTTGCAATATCACCAATTGGTTGTTGCACTCAAAACTTGTGTCGTTCATCGCCGTTAGCTCAATAGGATCCACACTCACTATCGGTATCTCTATCGAAGGCCTTGGTGTATTTGGACAAAGGTTGGGGTCATTCACCTCTATAATAAGGTTCTCCAAGCCTTCTGCTTGCCCATCTACCAATGCACTGGTTAGTAAAACAACGGAGTCCTGTCCCGCCGGAATGGTTACAGAGGTCGGTAAATTCTGATAGTCGATTCCGTTTACGGCACTTCCCATCAACGACAATTGAAGCACTCGATCCGTAGCTTGCTTTGCCGTGGTCTTTATTACGATTTGCGCTTGCCCACATCCTTCAAACAAACTATCCTTCTTGGGAGAGTTAATAAGAGTATACTGAATATCTAGTCCGGCAGAAGAAAAGCTCTTAGCCTCCAAAAACACTCCGGAATCATAAATTCCATCGGCTACATCGGCTATTGCCAACCGAATGGTATAGGTGGAACAAGGAATTACCGACGCCCTAGCCGTAAGGACTCGGGTTAAGCCATCGTACTGAAAATAGGGCTGAAGTGGACTTGATCCATTGGGAGGATTATCTTGGTAATAGGCCGAATTGGACAGATGATTTACATTATTGATGGACACCAACGTACCATTGGGCAAGCGAGCTATGTTTTGGTTGTTGTATGTGCCTCCGGCAGGATTGGGCCCCGAAATAAAAAATCCAAAAATGTCATTAAACGCAGACCCTACATACTCTTTGTATTCGTCAGACCCGAAAATGTATTTGAATACTACAGAATCCCCTTGGGGAACAAAATTAAATTGAAGCGTGATTGCATTAAAGGTGGGCTCTGTAAAATTAAACGCATTGTCCAACAAAGCACTTCCCGGATAATTATTGTCTACTCCTACACCCTCTGCATTCGGACCACTGTTGGGCCCTTGTGGACCGTTGGCCCCGGATATAGTGCCGGTGGTCATTATTATTCCCTCTTGAATGGCAAATGTAGTATTGTAGGCCGTAAAATATCCGTAGGCCTGTGGTGACCCAGAAATACTAACATTACTTACCTGAACACCTCCTCCCACCAAAAAATTCTGCACCAAATTCAAGGGCGCTATACCTCCTTGGGTCACCAACTGTGCTGGCAAATCGGAACCTATAACAACAACCCCAATAAAGCACAAAAAGTACCTAAAGAGAAGGAACGTATGGTGGGTTTTTAACAGCATGTGAATAATCTATGTAAAGGTACATTTTCCGTGGTGCTATTCAAAATGATACACTGGCATTAACACTCCTTAAGTATTGCTTTTCAGCAATTTTATTTCAACTCAAGCTCAGTAAGTTACAATAAGCCCTCGGGTTCAAAGGCTTATGCAGTTCAGGTTTAGAAAACTCCCTAATGGGCTCCTTCATGGTTTTCCCTTTCTTTCTTTACGGGATTTCCCCAACTTTGTTCCAAATTCTTGTGAATTATGAAGGCTACTCAACAGTTTATTGCGCAACATCAATCCCGCTTTTTAGACGAACTGATGGACTTGCTCCGCATTCCGTCCATCTCAGCAGACTCCGCATACAAACAAGACGTCATGCGATGCGCCGATTGGGTAGCTGAAAAACTTAGTGCAGCCGGCGCCGATAAGGTAGAAATTTGCCCTACCAAAGGCTTTCCAATCGTGTATGGCGAAAAAATCATTGACCCTGCCAAACCTACGGTTTTGGTCTATGGCCACTATGATGTTCAACCCGCCGTACCTCTCGAACTGTGGGAAACCCCGCCCTTTGAACCCACCATCCGAAAAGACCGCATTTATGCCCGTGGTAGCGCCGACGACAAAGGGCAATTTTACATGCACCTCAAAGCCTTTGAGGCCATGATGCAGGCCAACGAGCTGCCTTGCAATGTAAAGTTCATGATCGAAGGTGAAGAGGAAGTGGGAAGTGCCAACCTCGCCTCCTTCATCAAAGACGAAAAAGAACGCCTCAAAGCCGATATGGTATTGATTTCCGATACTTCCATGCTCGGCAACGAAACCCCTTCCATCGATGTTGGCCTGCGTGGGCTCTCTTATGTAGAGGTAGAAGTAACCGGCCCAAACCGCGATTTGCACTCAGGTGTCTACGGAGGCGGAGTCGCAAACCCCATAAACATCTTGGCTCAAATGATAGCTAAGTTGCAGGATGAACAAAACCGCATCACCATTCCCGGCTTTTACGACGATGTGCAAGAATTAAGTGCCGAAGAACGTGCCGCATTAAACGCAGCTCCATTCCACCAGGTAGAGTATTGCAGTGACCTTGGTATCGATCAGGTGCATGGCGAAGAAGGATACTCCACCCTAGAGCGCACAGGCATTCGCCCAACGCTAGACGTAAACGGCATTTGGGGCGGCTACATTGGAGAAGGAGCCAAAACCGTGCTTCCATCCAAAGCCTATGCTAAAATATCCATGCGGTTGGTTCCCAATCAATCCAGCGATAAAATCACAGCGCTTTTCGCCAAACATTTCAAGGCTTTGGCTCCCAAATCGGTGAAGGTAGAAGTTCGCCCTCACCACGGCGGTGAACCCGTAGTGACACCTACCGACTCCCCCGAATTCCTAGCCGCCAGTTTAGCCATTCAGGAAACCTTCGGAAAAGAACCTATTCCAAAGCGCGGGGGGGGCTCCATCCCCATCGTTGCTTTATTTGAAGAGGTCCTTGGGCTTAAATCGGTGCTTATGGGCTTTGGCCTGGATATCGATGCGCTGCACAGCCCGAATGAATCCTATGGCATCTTCAATTTCAACAAAGGCATTGAAACCATTCCTTGGTTTTTTCACCATTACACCAAATTGAAGGAATGAAACGTTTCCTTATCCTCCTAATCCTAACTTTTTTTTGGGCATGTAAGGTTGGAGTGCCACGGCCTACCGGCTTAAGCCTTAGCCCCGGCTCAACATCCATGGCTAGGCTCAACATCAAGCTCAAAAACCCTAACTTTTTTGGCTTAAGGGTAAAACAGCTCAATGTGGCTGTGCATGTAAACGGAAATGAAATTGCCCAAATCCAAGGCGATAAGGTTATCAAAATCCCAAGAAACTCGGAAGAAACCTACCCTATAGACCTCTCCCTCAATCCGCAACAATTGCTTGGAAACGGCCCGGCCTTGCTCCAACTGCTTTCAGGAAGACCTCCCGAAATCCGCATTGTGGGTGGTGGAAAAGTGCGCTATTTCTTGCTTTTTGGCAAGCGATTCTCGGTAGACCAAAGCCTCACACCTTAAGCAAACTCTTCATTAAACCTTGGGTATAAACCTCCTTAGGCGAACCAAACAAATCCTTAGGTTCGCCTGCTTCTACCACCTTACCGTCCTTCATTACCAGCATGTAGTCGCTAAGAAATTGAACTACATTCAAATCGTGAGAAATAAACAAATAACTTAGCCCAAACCGCTCCTGCAACTCCAGCAATAGGTTTAGTATCTGCGCCTGAACACTTATGTCCAAGGCCGCAACCGACTCATCACAAACCAGCAACTTTGGCTTTAGGCCCAAAGCTCGGGCTATGCCTATGCGCTGCCTTTGCCCGCCGCTAAACTCATAAGGAAACCGCTTCAACATGGCACTTTCAATCCCGGTTTGCTCCAATAGCTCCACCGCTGCATCTTGGCATTGACGCTTGGTGGGATACATCCGATGCACCCACATGGGCTCCGTTACGGCTTCCCCTATCCGCATTCTTGGATTTAAGGAGGCAAAAGGATCTTGAAAAATAAGCTGCATACTCCGCCGCCTTTCTCGCAAACCCTTGGCCGACAATTGCCCCAAATCTTCCCCTTCCAAAAACACCTTACCTCCGGTGGGTTCCTGCAAACGCAATACAGCTCTACCTAAAGTTGACTTTCCACAGCCGGATTCGCCAACTAAACCCAAGGTCCGGCCCTGTTTCAACTCAAAACTCACACCATCTACTGCCTTTAGCCATTTCCGAGGTCGTCCAAGCCAGTCTTTCTCCAACAAATAGTGGACGTGCAAATCCTGCACCCGAAGCAGCGCTCCTCCCTCCTTTGGCTTTGGACGTTCTTGGATAAACTCAGGGGCATTCAGGCGATTCGATAAGGCGTCTTTTACCGTAGGTAAACGCAGGCTGCGCCTTCCCGGTGCCGGACGACAAGCCAACAAACCTTTGGTGTAGGGGTGCTTAGGACTTTGCAATACTTGGTCCGCACTTCCCTGCTCTACTAGGTTGCCTTGATACATTACGGCCACCCGATGGGCTATTTGACGGACGACCCCCAAATCATGGGTCACAAACAATATGGCCATCCCACGCTCTTGCTGCAAGCGATAAAACAAATCCAATAAATGTTTCTGAACGGTCAAATCCAAAGCAGTGGTAGGCTCGTCCGCAATAAGCAACTCCGGGCCACAAGCCAAAGCCATGGCAATCATTACCCGCTGTTTTTGCCCACCGGAAATTTGATGTGGATAAGCCCCCAGCATAGCCTCGGGCCTGGGCAGTTGCACTTCACGGAAAAGCTCAACACACCTGGCCTTTGCCGCCTTTCTGGATATCCCTTCATGAATCCGCATGACTTCGGCCACCTGATACCCACAAGTATATACAGGGTTTAGCGAGGTCATGGGTTCCTGAAAAACCATAGAAACGCTGCGGCCTCTAATGCGCCGCAATGCCTTTTCACTCATTTGAAGTACCTGCGCTGCACCACCCCTAGCACCTAACAAAGCAATTTGGCCGCTATAAGACGCATCGAGCAACCGCATTATGGACAAACAGGTCACCGATTTTCCGGAACCCGACTCGCCTACCAAGGCCAGGGTTTCGCCTGCATTCACAGAAAAGGAAACCCCATGTACTACCTCTTGGGAGCCAAAAGAAACCTTTAAGTCTTGTATTTGAAGCACTTCCTTCATCAATCATTACATGACTAAAGGTTCTGAACTGCCTTGAGCATAACGTATGGTCAAACGCACCGCCCCCGCCTCATACAGGGGACTTTCATCAAATAGCTCAATCCGTGCTTCTTGATTCTCAAAATAAAAAGTGCCCCGACTTTCCTGGGCTTGCATGCCAAGCTTTTGCGCGTACCATTCTGTAAATAATGTGGTCACCAGAGCTCCCTCTTCTTCACTTCCTAAAAACACCTGCACATGGATTTCATCCAAGTACCCTTCAAAAAACCGATAACTTACTTCATAATATTCGGTATCTGAATAGTGAAAGTGAAACTTAGCAAAGGCTGAATCTTGAAAAACAAGCGCTTTGCCGTCCTCACGTTCCAAAACATCATCCAAAGGGTCCCCGGGGCTATTCCCTCTAAAATAGCCGCTTTCCGCCTCCATAATCTCTTTAAAATGCCGTTCTAAACGGTTGTCACCGCAGCTCCAAAGGACTAATACCCCAAGCCCCAATACTGCTTTTGCCAACAATGATCTCATGATTCAAAGATAGGACGCTGACGGCGAAAAGCGATAGTTCCTTTTGGCTTGCTCAACAAAGGCCGAACACAAAACCGAAAGGGTGCAACCCTGGTGGCTTTCGGAGCTTATCCCCTACAGAGTGGCCCCCCGACCGGCAAAGGGCCCTGCGCACCCGGCACGCTTACCGGGGCGAGGGCGAGGAGGTGTAGCTTGGCGGAACCACCGCAGCCCCACCCCGGCGCGTGCCGGGAAGCAGGACCGACGCAAGGGCGGACTAAATTCCCTGAGCTCCAAAAAATCTCAGGGCCCTAAACTACCCCTTAGAACGCTAAGCTTTAAAGTGGCTTCCAAACGTAAATAAACAATCCTATGTTGAAATTCCTACTCATAAAGTTTGCATTCTGTTGGCGGGAAATATATCTTAGCGCCAGAAATGCATACGTGTTTTTTCTATAACCCAAACAATGGCTAGCTCCCGCTAGCCATTGTTGTTTTCACCGGCCAACACCGCCGCATCTGCCGCACATAATTGCTCGGCAAGTCGGTAATGTCCTCCCAACACACACATTATCCGACACAATTGGAGTACATCCTCCTCAGCATAAGCAGCAATAGCTTCTAAATGTCGTTGCTCGTACCAATAATGATATACCTCCGCACCGGTCATGAGCTGCTTTCCTGCCGGCAAACCCAGGGTCCGCGCAAGGGTCTCTAATCCCACACTATGTTTGTAATCCCCAAATTTCCAAGCCTCTAAACTATCCAGCAGGCGGCCGTTGCGGGCAAACCGGCCTCGGTTGTCCAAAAGCTCGGGCAGCAAAACCCGGCAGGCCAGCATCCGCCGCGCCAAAAATGGGAAATCAAATTCCCGACCGTTGTGTGCCGCCAAGCTCCAGGCATCGCCTTCAGAAGAAAATTGCTCCAATAGCGATGAAAACTCCTGCAATAAGTGAACTTCCGAAGCATGCGCCATACGGCGTACATGCAACTTGGGGGTTTGCCCGCCTTCCCAAACCAGCCATCCCGCAGCCCAAGCAGCCACACGGCCAAACTCCGCATAAATCCCCGCACGTTTAAAATCGGATTCCTGGCCAAGACGATCCAACCACTTGGCTTTATGTGCCCATTGAGCTTGAAAATCAGGGGGCGATGCCTCCAAATTAGCGTATTGAGGCACCGTTTCTATGTCCAAAAACAAAACCCTCCGCAATGCATGTGTTTTCATAAAACCATTTTGCGGGCAAAGGACATGCTAATATACAACATTGGGGGCGCAATTCCGGTCTCCGGCGCTAGGGTTTTTGTTTTTGGCTGCCGGCCAAGGGCTCCGGGGTCTTCGTTCCTCAGCCTCCTCGCTCCATGGCCGGCAAAAGCCAAAAACTGCAAACCGCTGGCTGCCTGCACCCGGGCGCCAAGAATCCGGCAAAGCTCCTCTTAACATTTAAAACGACCGTTGACGCGTTGTGTTTTCAAGACGGAGTCCCTGACCGAAGCGTCCGGGGTTTAAGGCACGGACAAATCGAAAGTCTCCTGACGCTTCGGTCGGGACAGGCTAACGTTTACTGTTTGTAAATGAGGACCCGCTGACGCAAGGTGCTGACGCTGCAGCCAGCATCTTTGAGTCAGGGCAAAATGCTTGAGATTTGGCCGTAACGCATACCCTGACGCTGTGGTCAGGACAGGATCGCCGCCAGAATAGCAACGCGTCAACGGTCTCAGATTTATTGGGCCATGAAAACCAAGCCTTCATTTTTAGTAATTTTGAACAAATCTTCCCATGGTAAAGCAATCTGAACTTCCCATCCTCATCGTAATTCCGGCACGTCTAAACTCCAGCCGACTACCCAATAAGTTGTTGCTGGACTTGGATGGAAAAACAGTATTGCAACACACCTGGAGTCGATGCATAGCCGTAAAGCATCCGGTGGATGTGGTAATTGCCACCGACAGCCCCGAAATTTCGGAACAAGCCCGAGCCTTTGGAGCAAACGTGTTCTTAAGCGAACACGAGCACCTATCCGGCACTTCCCGATGCCTTGAACTGTGGAAAAAACTAACCAACAACGGTACCCTTTATGGCGGCTTAATCAATGTACAAGGCGACGAGCCCTTTGTCCCCACATCGCTCATCGAAGATTTGTGCTTGGAACGCCTTCAATGCAAAGAAGATGTACTAACCGTGGCCACTCCCATTACTGAAATCAACGATCTAAAAGCCCCTCAGGTGGTTAAGGTGGTGTTTTCCGAATTCAGCCATAAAGTGCATTACTTTAGTAGGCAAGCCCTTCCCTTTGTACGAGACGAACCCTTGGAGCGCTGGTCCCTGAAGCATAACTACTGGAGACACCTCGGCCTCTATGCCTTTAGTCCCGAAGTATGTGCTGGCTCAGTCCTTTCTCTTAGCTCTCCCCTGGCCGAATCCGAAAAGCTGGAACAACTCGCATGGCTGGAAAGGGGACTCAGCATACGTATTTGGCGAAGCGAAAGCATTCCCCCCGGTATCGATACCCCCGAAGATTTAGAAAGAGCCAGGGATAGAATGTCCAGAAAAAACGGAAACCTATTTATGTAATTTATGGCCTGCTTTTTGTACAGGATTGCTCATGCTCAATCCTAAAAAAGCTGCCGAGTCTCTAGCCATCAATACCGAAATTGTAATGCCGGACCACACCAACACCCTCGGTAACCTTATGGGAGGACGCCTGTTGTATTGGATGGATGTCATTAGCGCTGTTGCCGCTTACCGCCATTGCCGTAGAGTGGTGGTTACAGCCGCGGTCAACAACGTGAGTTTTAACCATCCCATAGCCCTCGGCGATGTGGTTACCTTGCAAGCCAAAGTTTCCAGAGCATTTACCTCTTCCATGGAAGTGTTTATTGACGTTTGGGTCGAAAACCACGACACCGGCAAAAAAACCAAATGCAACGAAGCCATTTATTCGTTTGTTGCCGTTGACCAAAGAGGTCAACCCATTCAGGTGCCTGCTTTACTTCCGGAAACCGAAGAAGAAAAACGCCGGTACCAAGGAGCCCTCCGCCGCAAACAATTGAGCTTAATTCTAGCCGGTAAAATGCAACCCCAAGACGCTCACGAACTCAAAGCCTTATTCTTAGAAGGAGGAAAAGCAGGGGTGTAAGCCACCGGAAACTTTTGTACCACACCGGGTTTCCGAATGGCTTGAATCCAAAGGTTTTTATGGTAAACGGGCCATTCCCTTAACACTATTTATTTATGAATGTGACAAAAATCATCGACAAGATGCCCCTATTCCCCTACTTTTGTGTACGAAATCGTATGCATTCACAGGTCATGAAAAGAGGCATTGTTTTAAGTTTCCTGCTGGTACTTCCCATGCTTTGGTCTTTTGCTCCAACTCCAACCGAAGAACGCTTCGGTTCTGAAGCCTTAATCGGCACTTGGCTCAATGACGAAAAAACCGTAAAAGTTAAAATAGAACGCCTAGGCTCCAAATACTTCGGAAAAATCATTTGGCTCGAAAAACCCAATTGGCCCGACGGCACCCTCAAAACCGATAAGTTTAACCCCGATCCCAACCTCCGCAGTATCCCTTTCATTGGATTGCGTATCGTTAAAGATTTGGTGTATATGGGCGACGACGAATGGGGAAAAGGTTCCTTGTACGACCCCGAACATGGCAAAACCTACGGCTGCAAAATTACCCTTACCGATGGAGATACCGCCGAAATTCGAGGCTACCTGGGCTTCTCCTTTATTGGAAAATCCGTAACCTTTTTGCGCGCAGATGCCTAAAAACATGCCGAATAAACCTAAAATACTTTTTGTAATTGGTTCGCCCAACCAAACCACACAAATGTTTGCTATTTACCAGCACCTCAAAGACGATTTTGACTGCTGGTTTACGCAGTTTTTTCCCGACAAACCCTGGGAAAGAGCTACCAAGGCACTTGGCTTGGTCGAAAACACCATCATGTCCGGCCGGTTCAAGAAAAAAGGCGAACAGTTTGTGCAAGACCATGGCCTGCAATACGATTACCGCGGCGAAAAAAACTACAACGACTACGCCTTAGTTTTTCTTTGTACCGACTCTATTTTCCCTCGGGTGGCCGCACGAACCAAATCCATTTGGGTGCAAGAGGGCATGATTGACCCCATCGACTGGTGGGGAAAACTGGTAAAAAAACTTGGCCTTCCCGGTTATATGGCCTTAAGAACCAGCCTTAATGGCTCTATGAACGCCGCCGATATTTATTGCGCCGCATCCCAAGGCTACAAAAACTTCTTTAGCAAAATGGGCACCGAAAAAGACCGCATTGTGGTTACCGGAATGCCCAATTTTGACCATTGCGCCCAATTTCTAAACAACGATTTCCCCTACAAAGACTATGTCTTGGTCTGCTCCAGCGATATCCGCGAAACCTTTAAACGCGAAGACCGGCCCGCATTCATCAAACAATGCGTAGATATTGCCGCTGGTCGACCTTTGGTGTTTAAACTACACCCCAACGAAATTTGGGACCGCGCCTACAAAGAAATCATGCAGTATGCCCCCGAGGATACCTTGGTGTTTCAAAAAGAGGATACCAACCACATGATTGCCAATTGCCAGGAACTTATTACCCAATACTCCACCGTAGTATACGTGGGCATGGCCCTTGGCAAAAAAGTACACTCGTATTTCGATGTAGACGAACTCCGCGAACTTATGCCCCTCCAAAATGGCGGCAGCTCAGCAGAGCTTATCGCTCAAATTGGACGGGAATACATCGCATTCGAAGGTCCCGGAACCGCCTTCTTAAAGCAACGCAGCTTACAAAACAGCCCTTCCTAATGCCAAAGGTGCTAACTGTAGTGCAAGCCCGTAGAGGCTCTAGCCGACTGCCCGATAAGGTGACCCTCGATTTAATGGGCGCCACCCTTTTAGAACGCATGGTGGAACGAGTAATCGCCGCTAAACTCAGCGGAAGCGTTGTTGTAGCGATTCCCGAATCCCCCGAAAACGACCCCCTCGAAGGCATTTGCAAAAACCGTCAGTGGCCCTGTTTCCGAGGAAGCGAAAACGATTTGCTCGACCGACACTACCAAGCCGCCAAAGCTTTTGACGCCGATATCGTGCTCAAAATCCCCTCCGACGTTCCCCTCATTGACCCAAAGGTCATTGATCTGGTCGTTCAATACTATTTAAACCACACACAAGATTTCGATTTTGTGAGCAATTTGCACCCTCCCACCTGGCCCGACGGCATGGACGTAGAAGTTATGCCCATGCCAATCCTTGAAACGGCTTGGAAGGAAGCAACAAAACCCCACGAACGAGAACATACCACGCCCTTTATTTGGGACCAACCCCACCGCTTCCGTATCGGCAATGTGGCTTGGGATTCCGGACTCGATTACAGCATGTCGCACCGATTCACCATCGATTATCCGGAAGACTACAGCTTTATACGTACCGTTTACGAGGCCTTATACCCCACAAAACCCATGTTTGGTCTGGACGATATCCTTCAGCTTTTGGATAAGAATCCGGATATTTACCAAATCAATGCGGCCTTTGCCGGCGTAAATTGGTACCGAAATCACGTGGAGGATCTGCAGACCGTGCGGAAAGACCAAACAAAAAACATATAGCATGGAAACTCAAAAGAAAGAAGAACTCCAAAACCTGGCCCTTAGGGTAAGAGAACATATTGTGCGCATGAGCACCGACGGAGGCTGCTTTATCGGGGCCTCCCTTTCCTGTGCCGATTTGTTTGTGTACCTCTACACCCAATTTCTGGACATTGCACCGGATCGACTCGAAGATCCAAACCGTGATTATTTGCTCCTATCCAAAGGACACGACGTACCCGCCCTCTACGGAACTTTGGCCGAATTGGGCTGGATAGAAAAAGACCGACTCAAAAACCACCTCAAAAGCTCCGACTCCATTTACTGGCACCCCAACCGAAAAATTCCCGGCATTGAATTCCACAGCGGCTCCTTAGGTCACCTGCCCAGCGTGGCTATTGGTTTGGCCATGGATATTAAAATGAAAGGAGGAAACAACAAAGTGGTGGTAGTTACCGGCGACGGCGAACTCAACGAAGGCACCTGCTGGGAAGCCGCTTTGGTAGCCCAAGCTTATAAACTCGACAACCTGATTTGGGTGGTGGACCGAAACCATTTTCAAGCCAACATCCGCACCGAAGAGCTGATTCCCCTCGAGCCCCTGCAAGACAAATTCAAGGCCTTTGGCTTTGCCGTAAAACGCATCAACGGACACGATTTTGACGCCCTGGAACAAGCCTTTGCTCAGTTTCCCATCGAAACAGGTAAACCCAACGTAATTATCGCCGATACGGTGCGCGGCAAAGGATTGCCCAGCATTCAGGAACGGGCCGATCGTTGGTTCTGCAACTTCAGCCACGATGAAGTGGATGCCCTGCTCAAAGAACTTCATGGAGAGGCTCAGGCCGATCTCACCAGCGAAACCCTCACGGTGCGCTAAAAAAGTTCAAAATCCACACTTTCTTTTTAATTTTGCAACAAAGTTGCACTTATGAGCGCGCATTGGTTCGAGTCCTGGTTTGATTCTCCTTACTACCCCATCCTTTATCGGCATAGAAACGAGGAAGAAGCCGCGCAATTCCTGGATCGGCTCTTTGACTTTATCCAACCCGAGCCTCAAAGCAAGGTGCTGGATTTAGCCTGCGGGAGGGGCCGACATGCCCGACATCTGCACCAAAAAGGCTACCACGTTACCGGCCTAGACCTTTCTCCTGCAAGCATTCAAGAGGCCAAAGCTTACGAAAGCCCGGGCTTGTCCTTTGGAATCCATGACATTCGAGACCCCTTTCCCGCTCCCAAATGGAACGTAGTGCTCAATGTGTTTACCAGCTTCGGCTATTTTGAGCAGGAGCAAGAACACCTTATGGCCATCAAAACCATGGCCTCTGCCCTGTTGCCCCAAGGCATTTTGGTTATTGACTTCCTAAACCCAAAGGTCTTAGATTTAAAAGAGCCTCCCGGTGATGTACAGGAAAAACAGGTAGATGGCCTGCATTTTACCATCCGCAAATTTCAGAAAGACGGTTATGCCCATAAAGAAATAGACGTGTTGGACGGAAACCACCGACATCATTACCGCGAAAAGGTTCGACTGTTTAGCAAACAAGATTTGGAACATTTGGCAGAACAGGTAGGATTAAAGCCCTGGAGAAGTTTCGGCAATTATGCCTTGGAGGACTGGAACCCCAACTCCGAACGCACCATTTTACTGCTCAAGCACGCTTAAGTTCAAAAAGCCAATGCGCTTGGCTATCTTTACGCCCCTGTTTTGATGATATACAAAGCCCTTTTACTCTTTCTGCCCGCCTTTACGGCCGGGATTTGCATGAGCATGTTGCGCATGCCGGCCACCTTTTTGCGTTTGCTGCTGGCCTTTTCAGGCGCTTTTTTGCTCAGCGTAACCCTAACCCATGTGCTCCCCGAAGTTTTTGAAGCAGAACACCACTGGGCGGGACTTTGGCTCTTGATTGGCTTTTGCTTGCAAATCGTCATCGACATGTTTTCCAAAGGATTGGAGCATGGGCACGTGCACCTGCACCATCATGAGGGGCACCACCACCACCACGGACCGGCCAAAGCGGCCATTCCCATGGTTTCTTTGGGCCTCTTTGTGCATGGACTGTTGGAAGGACTTCCCCTATTCTCCGTAGAATCCATAGAAGATCCCCTCCTTTGGGGCATTGTATTGCATTCCATTCCGGTAGCCGCCGTATATGCCGGACTGCTGCGCAAACACGCCTTAGGCCTATGGAAACGCTGGTTTTTGATTGCCGCCTTTTGCCTTATGGCTCCAATAGGCATGGCCTTAGGCGCCTGGCAAACCGAAGGCCACGAACACCTCAAAACTGTGTTTATGGGCCTTACCGCCGGTGTGTTTCTACACATAAGCACCACCATCTTGTTTGAGTCGGCCCACGAACATCAGTACAAACTCCGCCGCCTTTTGGCCATTTTGGCCGGTATGGCCGCAGGTGCCTTAGGCATTTGGTTTGGCCATGCACATGCTTAAGATTTCTTAACCGCAGATTCCCTCAAAGTTTTAGCCGTTTCGTTCGCATAGTGTACTTTTGTGCACAACAAAAAATCGTTTCCTATATGACACTTGTTTCTAAAAAAGCCCCCATATTTAAAGCTGCGGCAGTAATCAACGGCGAAGAAATCGTTGATGACTTTTCCTTAGAGCAATACATTGGCAAAAAACATGTGGTGTTTTTCTTTTACCCCAAAGACTTCACCTTTGTTTGCCCTACCGAATTGCATGCCTTCCAAGCCAAGCTGGCCGAATTTGAGAAGCGCAACGTAGCCGTAGTAGCCTGCTCTACCGACACCGCCGAATCGCATTGGGGCTGGTTGCAAATGTCCAAAGACGCCGGTGGCATTCAAGGCATCACCTATCCGGTAGTAGCCGACAGCACCAAAACCATCGCAGCAAACTTTGGTACCCTTTTCGGAGATTACGACTGGAACGAAATGGGCGAATTGGTAGCCGATGGCCCCATGATTGCCTTCCGCGGATTGTTCTTGATCGACAAAGAAGGCGTAGTACAGCACGAGCTCATCAACCATTTGCCTTTGGGCCGCAACGTAGATGAGGCTTTGCGCATGGTAGACGCCCTACAATTTTTCGAAGAAAAAGGCGAAGTATGTCCCGCCAACTGGGAAGCCGGCAAAGAAGGCATGACCGCCTCACACCAAGGCGTTGCCGACTACTTGTCCAAGCACTAAACAAACCAACGACACCATAAAGGCCTTCTTCGGAAGGCCTTTTTTTTTGATTTTTTGGGCGCCTTATCCGTCTCCGGCCATTAGCTGCCTTGTGGGCTAGCTACGCCGCGATGCCCACCCAAGGAGCTTCCTGCGGTCGCTCTTGGTTGTGCAGCGGCTGAGCACCCCACATCGGCAGGCTAATTGGCCTCCGCCGGGGCGCGTTAAGCTCCGTGTGGAGATTTTCCCATAGCCCACGGTTTTAACCGTGGGCTGAAAATGCGGTGGCCGAGGCAACCGTTTTAACGGTTTAAAATGCTAGTCCTTTGCTGCCTTGTGGGCTCTTGACAATTAAGCCATGCCACATCATGTATACCGAAATCTCACGGGCAAATAATGCGCTGGTTGCGCAAAGCGGCAGTATTTGGAAGTATCACGCAACAAAGCGTATCGGCCCATCTTTTCAATGCGAGACCGTTGACGCGTCGTGTTTTCAAGTTTATAACCCTGACCAAAGCGTCAGGGACCTTGTTCCTGACCGAAGCGTCAGGGGCGAATTAAGGCACGGACAAATCGAAAGACCGCTGACGCTTCGGTCAGGACAGACCTGAGTTTACTAATGGTAAATGAGGATCCGCTGACGCAAGGTGCTGACGCTGCGGCCAGCATCTTTGAGTCAGGGCAAAATGCTTGAGATTTGGCCGTAACGCATACCCTGACGCTGCGGTCAGGACAGGATCGCCGCCAGAATAGCAATGTGCCAGCGGTCTCGCTTCCTGTGGTCGCTCTTGCCCATGCGGCTGCTGAGCCCCCTAGTGCGGCAGGCTAATTGGCCTCCGCCGGGGCGCGTTAAGCTCCGTGTGGTGTTTTATGAAGCCCACGGTTTAAACCGTTTTTTTGGGGGGGCTGCAGGTTAAACCGAAGGCTACCCAGCAGCCACAAGAAAGCTGCGCTTCATTCGCTGAGGAACCGTAATGCAACGCATTTGCTTGAGGGGGGGTCTGATTTCCGGGTCATACAGGAGTTGCATGGGCATAAGAGCAGCAAGACAACAGAGATTTACCCGCATATTAGCAACCGGCTGCTCCAAAAGATTCGTATACCTTTCAATGACTTGTGAAAACAACTTATCTTAGCAAAGATTAACCGAATGAGGTAAACCATCACTTTGCCTACCATTGAGGGTGGATAAATGAGGTTCAGCCTCATTTAAAAACGAGTTGTGGGCAAATTTTAGTATTGCCTCGTCCTAAAATAGGTTGACCAAAAATTAAACAATAAATATATTTGTTTATAAACTTAGAGTTTTTACTCCATTTTCCTATATTTATCCAATAAAACTCCTTAACCAAAATCGAATGAATACAGAAAAATTATTAAAGTTGTATGAAAATGAATTTAATGCAAATGGATTTTACACCCTACTGCATCATTTACGCCAAAATTCTCCTAATGAATATAGCAACAGAGAATTTTACTTGGGAGAGACAGTCCAGTTACAGAATTCGAAGGTAAAGGAATCAAATTTAGATAATAATGTTAAGGTAGAAAAGAATGATATTCGAATAGATATGCCAATTTTACTTGGCAATACAAAAGCTAAAAAACGCATTATGATTCTTGGTCTTGAACCTAGGCATACAAATGACTTTTACAATATAATGAAAGTGGGAAATCAGGTTTTCGCAACTCCATTTGGTATCGATAGGTGGTATTCTAAAAGCAAACAGAGTATTTATGGAAGCGCTTTTAAGAAATTTCTAAATGAGAATAGACTTTTCTTATTTTCTGACTTTGTAAAAGAATATAAAGTAATTGACCCTACTTTGAAAGGTGGCAATGATAAAAAAGCAAGACAAGATTTCAGTAAAGTATTTAATGAAAAGTATATCCACTTTCTTGAAAAGGAGATAGAAATGTTCTCACCTGATTTGATTATTGGGCTCGGTAAAACTGATATAAACAAATACGTGCCCAAATCATGGCTTGAAAAATTCAAAGTTAAAGTTATCTCTCACCCTACAAATGGAAATTTCCCTAAAATGCAAAAAGCAATGGAAGAAATTATCCAAAAAACAGCGTTATAGATATTTTGCAGCTACCCATTTAACTTATAGACTATTATTAATTAAAAGAGATGCTATGGTCTTGACATTAAATGATTTTATCACTCTTTATGACAAAGATGATTCCATAATCCTTCTTGAAGGCAAAAGAACTGTTTCAATCAAAGACAAAGAAAAGCTGTTTACGCTAGGTAAACTACTTGCAAACAGCACTCAAAAAATTATCTTTAGAAGCGGTAATGCAGATGGTTCTGACCAATTATTCTCTAACGGAGTTGCAGCGATTGATTCTAAGAAATTACAAGTTATAACTCCATATTCAGGACACCGACAAAAGACAAATCAAGCATTTGAAACAATTTCTCTAGAGGAAATAAACATTGCTGCTGAACCAGAAGTATTATATCAATCAAAAGCTAATAAGAAAACCAATAAGCTAATTGACCAATTTGTTTCAGGAGAGCATAATAAAGTTACAATTAAGGCTGCATATATAATTAGAGACACTATAAAGGCAATTGGCACTGATAAAATCAGACCAGCTACTTTCGGCATTTTTTATGATGACCTTGAAAATCCTGTATCAGGAGGAACAGGCCACACAATGAATGTTTGCAAACAAAATAACATCCCAATAATAGATCAAACAACATGGTTTAAATGGTTAGAAGAATAGAGTAAGATCAGTTACATCTTTTTATATAGTAAGTACATTTAAAGTCTAATTAATAAATGCAAGATATGTCTCAAGAGTTAATTGATAGAGCAAAAAGAGGAATCCAAGAATTGAGTTCAAAACATTCTAAGCTGAATGATGACATTGACAATATAGCCTTTGCAGAAGAGTATGAGATACAAGCTGAAATGATTATTCTAGAATATTGTTTAAACAAAAATTATGAAGTCAATGGGTTTTCGCCAATATTATTAGCAGACAATGAAGAAGTTGAAGATATTAATAACTACTTAGAGAAACTAAGACTTTACTTTGACTTACTT
The DNA here is from genome assembly GCA_018401695.1 of Flavobacteriales bacterium. Classification (GTDB taxonomy): domain Bacteria; phylum Bacteroidota; class Bacteroidia; order CAIKAF01; family CAIKAF01; genus CAIKAF01. The sequence continues at coordinate 742,877 of JAGYKD010000001.1, forward strand.
TCTATTAAAAATAAAGATGTTGCAGAATTATGGCTCTATTATCAATCAATATTCTGGCCTGATTATATTGAAACGGAAGATGAGATGATTGCTCGAATACATCAGCAAATTGACAGCGGCAAATTTTACAGAATAGATATTTGATAAAATAAGCCCATAACAGCGCACAGCCGCCATTAAAACGGACGGCTGTGCGCGAGACGTTATCGCTCAGTGTAAAAGACAACGACAGAAATAAAAATGAAAGACAGAAATAAAAAGCCAACCGCACATTCAGGCACATCTGCATGCCCAACGCACGGGCGACCGCTTCGCAAGCAAAAGAGCCAAATTTTCCCACCCACAGAAAGAAATTTTTAGAGCGACATTGTTTGGCGTTTCACCAAGATAGTTTTGTAGCAGAAATTAAAAAAGACATCGGTATGGCAAACGCAACACTTAAACAATTAATAATCAACAGCATTGGTTTGGTTTATAACTTGGCAGAGAAATCTAAGTTAGACGATTCATTATTTGAACAAACAGACAAGGAACTTTCATTTCTTGCCGATTACTTTCACATTACCAAGTCGCAAGCACTTTTAATTGCTGTTATTTTTACTTTGAATTACAAAGGGCGCAAGGTTGATTTAGATGATTTGAATTCACATTTTGAATGTAATCCAATGAAACTTCTTGAATATAGCGATGACTTTGTTGAGTTATATGAAAAACGTTTGCTACGCAAAAACAACAAAAGCAATAGACACAGACAAATAAAACTCAAAGGTGTGGACGAAGAGTTTTGTATAAACGAATTAGTTTCTGAAAAAATACTTAAAAGCGAACCTATTCCTGAAATTTTGATTGATGTTGTGAAATATGAAGACATATTCACTTTACTTGAAAAACTATCCGAATTAGGCGAGCAACGAGATAACGATGAAATTACAACAAGAGAATTGTTTGAGCAGACTCAAAGCATTATAGATGAGAACATCCATTTTGAACTTATTCAGAGAACGAGGTTTTTAGGAACATCTATTGAAGAAAAATATTTGTTTTTATACGTTGTTTGGAAATTTCTTGAAGGCGACAAAGACCCTTGGGTTGAACGAACTTTCAAAGGGATTTATGACAGACCAAACGAACGATTTACCCAAATACAAAGGTTTTTAACCAAAGAAAACAATCTGATTAAAGAAGATTGGTTAGAAATAGAAGATGCAGCTTTTTTTGATGATGCTAAAATGAAACTCACAGAAAAAGCATTAGACCTACTATCCGACTGCGACATTAAATTATTCAATAAGGATTTAGACAAAAAGAAAAAAGAAAACGTAATTCTGCCCGACAGTGTGCCATTCCGTGAACTAATTTATAGTGATGAAGAAGCACATCAATTAGATTTATTAAAAACTCTTTTGGTTGAAGAAAATTTTAAAAACACGCAAGAACGATTAGTAGAAAAAGCATTACCAAAAGGTGTAACAGTATTGTTGCACGGTGCACCAGGCACAGGAAAAACGGAAAGTGTTTTACAAATTGCCAAAGCTACAAACCGAGAAATTATGAAAGTTGATATTAGTGCATCACGCTCAATGTGGTTTGGTGAAAGCGAAAAAATTATCAAACAAGTTTTTAAGGATTATAAATCCTATGCAAAAGGACTACAAGCAACACCTATCTTGTTCTTCAATGAAGCTGATGCAATAATTGCTAAACGCAAAGAGGCAAATACTTCAAATGTGAGCGATACAGAAAACAGAATTCAAAATATTTTGTTGGAAGAAATTGAAAACTTTGAAGGCATTTTAATTGCAACAACCAACTTAGCAAACAATATGGACAACGCATTTGAAAGGCGTTTCTTATTCAAAGTTGAATTCAAAAAACCAAGTGTTTCTGCCAAATCACAAATTTGGAAATCCAAATTACCACATTTATCAAATGATGATTGTGAATTGTTGGCTTCTCAGTTTGATTTTTCGGGCGGACAAATTGATAACATCGTTCGTAAAAACGAAATCAACGAGATTATTCACGGCAATAAAGTTGATGTAAAAACGCTTTTTGAATTTTGCAAAGAAGAAACACTAAGTAATCAGTTTTCAAGAACTCAAATTGGATTTAAAAGAAGCAACTAATGACATCATTCACCGCCATAGATTTTGAAACAGCACATCCGCAAAAGTGGAGTATTTGCCAAGTTGGTTTGGTTCGTGTAGAAAATGGAATTGTATCTGAAAAAATTTCATTACTGGTTCAACCACCGAAAAATTTTTATTGGGGTAAGTTTATAGACATTCACGGAATTACGCCCGAACAAACAATTACAGCACCAACTTTTGAAATAGTTTGGCAAAAGATTGAACCTTTTATTAAGGAACAAATTGTTGTTGCTCACAACGGTTTTGCGTTTGATTTTCCTTGTTTGAAAAACGCATTAGCATATTACGACATTACAGAGCCACGTTACCAAAAACATTGTACTTACAAACTTTACAAGAAAAACTTAGCGACACTTTGCCAAGAAAACAATATTTCGCTAAACCACCACGATGCATTGAGTGATGCAAATGCTTGTACAGAGTTATTTAATTTGTATTTAAGAAGAAATAATTAGAATGAAAAACAGCAACAACATAACAATAAAAACAATCAGCGAATTGCTTAAATGTGATTTCTTTATTCCAACGTATCAAAGAGGTTATCGTTGGACAGAGCAACAAGTAACTGAATTATTGAATGACATCAATGAATTTTCACCAAAGGAAATTCCTAATTCGAATGAAAAAACTTGGTATTGTTTGCAACCAATTGTTGTAAAACTAAAATCTAAAAATGAATGGGATGTGATAGATGGACAACAACGACTTACGACAATTTATTTGATTTTATATTATTTAAATCAAAGATATACAGAAGAGGGCAGAACCAAACTATTTGAATTAGAATATGAAACACGTGTAGGTTCAGCTAATTATTTAAAAAATGAATTAGGTAAAAATGAAGAAGACAATACCAACATTGATTATTTCCACATTTCAGTTGCATATCGAACTATTAAAAATTGGTTCAGAGAAAACAAAGTTGAAAAATCATTTGAACCAAAATTCTATGATTCCACAAAAGTTATTTGGTATGAAACTTCAACAAATGATGATTCTATTGATATTTTCACAAGAATCAATAGCGGTAAAATTCCGCTGACAAATGCCGAATTGATTAAGGCTTTGTTTTTAAATAGTTCAAATTTCGCAAAAGCAGACAGCGAAAAACTACGTTTAAAACAATTAGAAATTGCTTCAGAATGGGACAGAATTGAATATGCCTTACAAGACGATTCTTTTTGGTATTTCATCAACAAAAATGGAAATAAATTGGCAACGAGAATAGAGTTTATTTTTAATTTAATGTCAGACAAGCCAAGTGATGACAAATATTCCACTTTCCATTTCTTTAATGAAAAATTTAAAACCAAATCAGAAAAAGAAATAAACGACAATTGGCAGGAAATTAAAAAGTATTTCCAAACTCTTGAAGAGTGGTATAATGACAGAGAATTGTATCATAAAATTGGTTATCTAATTGCGATTGGAACTAATATCAAAAACATTCTTAAAGAGAAAAAAGAAAAAACCAAAACGGAGTTTTCAAATTGGATAAACCAAGAAATAAAATCCAAATTTAGAAACGTGAATTTGGAAGAAGTAGAATATAACGGAGGCTATGTGCGTGAAATTTTATTGCTACACAACATTCAAACAATGCTTAACAACGAAAACGAAACTAATCGTTTTCCTTTTGACCGTTACAAAAAAGAATCTTGGGACGTTGAACACATTCACGCTATCGCAACAGAAGTTAATGTGAAAATAGAAAATCAAATTGAGTGGCTAAAAAACAACTTCATCAAAACAGACAATCATCACAACGTGGAGTTAAATGATCGAATTGAATTCATAAAATCAGGCAAAACAATTGATGAAAATGAATTTGAAGACATTGTTGATTATGTATTGGGCCAAGAAGATAATAGCTTACGAAACCTGTGTTTATTAGATAGTGGAACTAATCGTTCTTACAAAAACGATTCTTTCAAAGAAAAAAGAAAGAAAATAATTGAAAGAGAAATTGAAGGAACTTTTATTCCCATTTGCACAAAAAATGTTTTTATGAAATATTATTCAGCAAACGTGCAAGACATTGAAGTTTGGAATGAAAAAGATAGAACTTCATATTTTGAAAAAATACAAAAAGTAATCAATCAGTATTTACCTCAAATGACATTGGCAGAAAATGAGCAATAATCCGACATCAAAAAAATTAAATTTTCTGCAATTGCTTTCTAACGAGGAGGCTATTTATGAAAATGAAGCTTGGCAACCGCTAAGTAAAATTGAAATTCCAATTATACAACGAGATTACGCACAAGGCAGAGAGGGTAAGGAGGAACTACGGAAAAATTTTTTGACCGCTTTACTTGAAGCTGTTAATGGTAGACCATTGGAATTAGATTTTGTTTACGGTAGTGTTAAAAAGGATAAAGAGAATAATACAACTTTACACCCGCTTGACGGCCAACAAAGATTAACAACATTGTTTTTGTTGCATTGGTTTGTTGCAGTTAAAGAAAACAAGTTAAATGATAATGAAAAAAATCTTTTGACAAAATTCACTTACCAAACACGAACAAGTTCAAGAGAATTTTGCTTTGACTTAATCAACAAAGGAATTGACTTTAACAAAATATTAGAAACAGATTACTACGATGAACAAAAAAATAAACCAAAGAACAATGAGCTTTCCAAGACTATAATTGACAGTTCTTGGTTTTTCATTTCTTGGAAAAGAGACCCGACAATAAAATCAATGCTCACTATGTTGGATTCTATTCAGCATACTTTTAAGGATACAAAGGAAGTATGGGATAAACTAAACAACATTAGTTTTCATTACATAGAACTACAAAACTTTGGACTTTCTGATGATTTGTATATCAAAATGAATGCAAGAGGTAAACCTCTTACTGATTTTGAGAATTTTAAAGCAAAGTTTGAGCAACATATAAACAAAGAGTGTTGGGAAGTTGGCGTAGAAGCGACAGAAACATTTTCACATAAAATTGATACACTTTGGACGGATTTGTTTTGGAATTATCGTGATAAAACCGAAAATGTTTTTGACGAACAGCTTTTGGATTTTTTCAGAACAATGGCTGTAATTAATTACACACTAAAAGCCCCAAAAGACGATAAATTCAGAGGAGTAGTTGATTTATTGAGAGGCGGTCAAAAAGTTTCATTCAATCAATATTTGGAATTAGGTTGTTTTGATAAGGATTATTTCAAAACGCTAAAATCAGTTTTAAATAAAATAGCTGATAAAAAGGGATTGAAGGAATTTCTTTCCGATACAACTTTTACGAATGAGAAAGAAATTTTTAGGGGTGCGATACAAAGCAATTTGTCATATCCCGATTTGGTTATTGCTTTTGGCTACTACCAATATTTAGCATCGGAAGAAATCATTGAAACAGAAAATCTGAATAGTTGGTTACGTATCGTTCACAATCTTGCAGAAGGTAGCAGGCCTTACTTATTCAACAATGCTAATGAATTTGCGAACGCTTTACGTTCTATTAATGAATTGTTACCCAACAGAAATTCCATTGTTAAACATTTCGCAGAGACACAAAGTAATACACTTTCGGGTTTTATCAGCGAACAAGTGAGCGAAGAAAAGCTAAAAGCAAAACTCATTTCAGGAAGTGATGATTGGAAAAAAGTTATTATTGAAATTGAAAATCACAGATACTTCAAAGGACAAATCGGCTTTATTTTAGATTGGTGTAAAGACGAAAACGGAATACACAATATTGATATATTCAAAGAATACGCAGGAAAAGCAAAAGCCGTATTTAGTAATGACGGATTGAAAAACTTTGACAATTATCTTTTTGAAAGAGCATTGTTAGCAACAGGAGATTATTTGTTGAGAAAAGGTAGAAATTACAGTTTTTTGATTAACAATGAACGTGATATAAGTTGGAAAAGATTATTGAGAGATAGTAATGATAAACGATTAGTGTTAAAAACACTTTTTGATAAAATTGAGCTAACAACTCTAAGTGAAAACTTAGAACAAATCGTTAAAGATTTTTCTGATAAAAATGATTGGCGTTATTATTTCATTAAACATTATGAAATTATTGACAATTGCGGAAATCAAAAACTTATTCGATTTAACGATGAAGATGGATATGATATTCTTTTGTTGGGGTCAACAACTACAAGCGGCTACCATAAAGAATATTATTCATATTCACTTTTTGTGGATTTAAAAATCAACCAATCCAATATTTCATATTACGACCAACGTTCAGTGAATGATTGGAAATATTTTGAAATTAACGGAAAACAAATTGCTTTTGATTGTAAGTCTGTAAAATATGTTTGGACACAAAACAACGATTGGAACAGCAAACAAGAATTTGAAAACAGAGAAAAGGCAATTTTAGAACTGACAGGAACGAATTAATTATGTCAAAAAGAGGCTACATATCAAGATACCTGCTCATTCTAAAAAAGTTGAAAGTAAAGCCCTATTCAACCTATGAAGAATTACAGAACTATATTGAAAACCAATTTGACTACCTGCAAATGCAAGACGATACGCTTAATATTGGCTTTTCAAAACGGACATTGCAAAGGGATTTGAAAGAAATCAGAAATGTTTTTGGAATTGACATTGAGTATTCAAAAACGAACAAAGGTTATTACATCAGCCAAAGCGAAACAGAAAATATGAACTTTCAAAGAATGATTGAAGCCTTTGATATGTTCAATTCATTAAACCTTGCACAAGACTTGACACCTTTTATTCACTTGGAAAAACGCAGACCTCAAGGAACTGAAAACTTATATGGTTTGCTTCACGCAATCAAGAATAAACTTAAAATCAAATTCACATATCAGAAGTTTTGGGAAGAAGAAGTAAGCCAGCGTTTGGTTGAACCTTATGCGTTGAAAGAATTTAAAAATCGATGGTATATATTGGCGAAAGACAGCAAAGACAATAACATTAAAAGTTTCGCTCTTGACCGTTTAACAAATCTTGAAATCACAACGCAACATTATCAATATCCCGACAATTACAGCATTGAACAAAGTTATCGTTATTGCTTTGGCATTATCAGTCTAAATGGTTCAGACCCGCAAGACATCATTTTATCGTTTGACCCATTTCAAGGCAAATACATAAAGACATTGCCGTTACACGAAACGCAGGAGGTTTTAGCGGACAACGACCAAGAAACGAGAATAAAACTCAAACTTTGTTTAACACACGACTTAGTTATGGAATTACTCTCATTTGGCGACAATATGAAAGTAATTGAACCAAAACAATTAGTAGATGAAATCAAAGAAGCACATAAAAATGCATACAAACAATATTAGCCGACACACAAGGTCAAGCACATTTGCAAACCGCACAAGCCGACACGCAAACCAAAGTTTGCAAAAGAGCTTGCCCTTTACCCACGCAGACAAAATTGAATTAAAAATAATCTCCTCCCCTGGATACAACGGTTCAAATAATGCCAGCGATTTCGGTTGGTTAGTGCCAGACTTTTCGGTTCAAAACGTGCCACTTTAAAAGATCAAGTAGAAAACTGCTATATCCCAGGACAAGAACTGAGGTATGGCACATAAACTTGATCCCATGGATTTAAAACAAATCATTAGCCTCCGTCTAGACGGACTGAGTGAGATGCTCAACCTTTCTAGACTCCTTTAAATTCCAATGCCGTAGTTTTTATTGCTAAAAACAGAGAGACTGCCCTAGACAAGCTCTACACGAATCCCCTTAAAATCAAAATAGCCGCCCTTGGTGTCTAGTTCTGGACCACCAATACAGGTTTTGTTGTTGGGTTTTTGGGGACGACCCGGCCAAAAACATTGGGCTGGCCCACCGAATGTGCGTGCCTCCCTATCCCACGACTTCACGAGCCCTAGGTCTCGATACCCACCATCCGGCGGCCCCGGACCGAACGGATGGCCCCGTGCGGTGGGCGGCGTGGCTTAGCCAAGCGAGGCGTGTGGAGCTTTGCGGAACGCCGCCGAGCTCAGCTAAGCCCGCCGACCACAAGCGGGACAGCAGGGAGGGCCGACACGGAGCATGATCATCCCATGGGCGAGGCCCCCTACCCTACGACTTCAGTCCTGGCTTCGGCATCAGACCCCACAACGGATGTCGTGGCTTACCACTCCACGTACACCACCCCGGCGGCGCCGTTGCCGCCCGATTCGCGGATGGACGCACTGTTGTATCCACCGGCGCCGCCCCCGCCGCCGTAACCGGCACCGCCTTTGCCACTCCAGCTTTGCGGACCATTGCCGCCCGAAGGACCGGCGTTGTTGATGAGTACGCCGCCGCCGCCGCCGCCGCCCGAATGGGAGGAGTTCCCGCCCTGGCCGCCGGCACCCGCCGTGATGTTGTTTCGAATAAACTGCGTTAAACTGTTGGTAAAATTGCCTTGCCCTTGCCCAAAGGGTTGATTGCAGGACCCGCCGTTGCTGCCTCCCGTACCGCCATTTCCTCCCGGAGAACCGCCATTGCAGGACCCGCCGCCGCCCGACCCTCCGTTTTGCCCACCCCCATTTACGGAGGTTACCACCTGGCCTCCATTGGCCGTTAACAAATTGCCGAAACTGCTGGCTTGCCCCGGGGAAATGCCTTGTATGTTGTTGGTATTGAATACGGCAGAGGCTCCGGCACCTCCTGCGCCTACGGTCACCGTATAGTTCTGACCGGGGCTCACGGAATAGGTGCCCGTTTGTACGTATCCCGAACCGCCGCCGCCTTGGTGCCCGCTGGCTCCGCCGCCGCCGCCGCCCACACAAAGCACTCGAATTTGACTTATGCCTGGAGGCACGGTAAAGGTGCCGCCGGCCGTAAAGGTCTGAAACAACTGAACCGCCACCGAGACCGGCACGGTGGCCGTATTGGTAGTGCAAGCTCCCGCTACCGCAAACACGGAATAGGTCCCACTCATGGTTAGCTGGGCATTGGGAATGGAAGGGTTCTGCGAGGTGCTGGTGAAATTGTTGGGGCCCGACCAAAAATAGGTAGCATTGGGCACGGTGGTAGCGTTCAATTGTATGGTATTATTGAGGCTTACGGGGCTATTGGAGCTTGCCGTTACCTGCGGTAGGGCAGGTGCCACGGATACGGATACCGAAGCCGGGGTGGAAACGCAGCCGTTTTGACTGAGCACCACCTGATAATTGCCTGCTTGAGCGGCCTGAATCCCTTGAATTTGAACGCTTGCCCCGGAGGCGCTGAACCCGCCCGGCCCGGACCAAGCCGCGGTAGCCCCTTGGGGAGCATTTACCGAAAGGTTTAGGGTATCGCCGGAACAAAGGCTGGTGCTGCCGCTAATGACCGGATTTAAAGCGCATTGAAAACAGGATTGCAGCCAATTGTTGCCGTCCCACAAATTGATGCAGTCGGTGCTGGTATTCAAAATCATAAGCCCATAGGCCGGATTGGCCATGGCGTTGCGTTGTTGCTCGGTCATGCGAGGAATGAGCATGCCTTTGGTGGTGTCGGCCACATCGAGCATGGCGCTGGGGTGCGGAGCAGTGCCGGAAGCGTTGATGCCAACGCCCTGCGCCACAGCAACAACCCCAAGAAAAAAAGGAAGCAAAAGAAAGACAAAACGAGTAGCCATATTTGGTTGCATGTTGGTACTCAAATATAGCATCTTCATAGCACAAGACCTCCATTTCAACCTAGTTGATGTGCATGTGGCGGAAAACCAATTCCAAAGAAGATGCATGTAGCGAGGGCCCCGGTTCCAAGCCCTAGGTTTCAACCCAAGGTTTCAACCTAGGGATAATCCTCCTCCGTATGGGCTTCCGCTGCAGCCTCGCCGTCCAAAGCACGGGGCTGACAAACCGTCAAAGGGCGTTCCGCAAGCTCCACACCTTTTCCGGTGTCAGCCCGCGTGCTTTGGCCGCCGGGGTCTTCCGCTCAAGCCCGGGGGCCATAATATGCAATAATGGGTTTATTCGGGGACGCTTAAGGGGTGGATCCATAGAGCTTGGCCAAACCCGGCGAATACAAAGCAGATGCTTACATCTCGTGGGAGAGCAAAGAACAGAATGAGCGCCTTGAGGGCTTGTGTTTTTAAGAGGGAAGCGTCAGGGCTTTAAAACGCTAACCGAAGCGTTAGGGACCTGGTTCCTGACTCAAAGATGCTGATCGAAGCATCCGTACGAAGCCTCAGGGGCAGAACCCCGCCGGAATTGCCATGCGTCAACGGTCCCCTTGCTTTTCCTATGGAAGCAAGGCCCAAAAAACCTCTCGGACCAACAACCCCACCTTTAAACCAAAAATGAAACGCCGCCCTCTATTTCCCGGTAAAATACGCGCCGAACTCTATTCAAAATAGATGTGGCCCGGAATGATTCCCACCAAAAAACTGCGGCGCAAACTGCCGTCGGGGCGGTAAATGTACACTTCGCCACGCTGTACGTAGTCTTTGGCGTCGGCAAGGTATATTTCGCTGCTTTGGGGATGTACGCCTAAGCCATACAAATTGCGCCCCTCTGCGGCAATGAAGGGCTGCATGGGCAGCTGGCCGGCCTCAATGCTGCATCGATACAGGTCGCCGTCCAAATAATACAGGGTGTCGCCGCCGCCGTTGAGGCTTAGTCTGCTTGGACCTGCGCCGGGGTCGCTAAAGTTCAGGCTCTGCTCTACTTCCAAGCTTACCGGATCAATGCGCAGGAGCCGTGCCGCTTGCCCTTGCCCGCTGCTGCCGCTGCTTAACACCCAAAGTTTTCCGTTTTTGTCCTGCACCAGGGAATTGGCTCCAAAGCCCACCTCAATGCTGTCTACGATTTGGTCGCCGGCGGTTTCAATCACATATACATACGCGCTCGACCGGTTGGTTACGAAAGCTTTGCCATAGGCCAGGGCCATAGCCTCGGTCCAACCGGGACAAGGAATGCTCCCCTCCACGGTGTGGCTGCTGAGGTTCACCACGGCAATGGCATCGGCATACAAATCGCTTACATAGGCTTTGGCATTGCTAACGGGCAACATATAGCGCGGCGATGCCAAGCCGGTAATGGTGTGTAGTTCATTAAAACTATCCTTTTGTACAATCTCTATTTTGCCGGAATTGTTGAGTACGGCATATACCTTGCCGTTGAAAAAACAAAGGGATTGACATACATCGCCCAAAGGCCGGTTGTTGGCCGGTGCAAACAGGTCTTCGACGGCCTGGTCCCAACCTTCCTGAAAATAACTGACCGATGCATTTCCAAACTGGAAGTTGCCTTCGTTGGCAATATAAACACCGTTTTGGCCGTCGGTAGAAATGGGCGGATTGTTGCTGTCGGGTCCGTCCTTAACGCAAGCACCAAAGGCCAAACAAAGGGCCAACATCCAAAGAAGGCTTGGTTTAATCATGCTGAATCCTCAGTTTTTGGGTTATTCGCTGGCTGTTGCTTTGTGCGAGCCAAATATAGTTTCCCGGAGGGAAAGCCGCTACCGAAATGCTGAATTCCGAAGCCGCCTCCGGTTCCGGTACGTGGTAAACCAATTGCCCAAGGGCATTATAAAGCCCAAGAAATTGCAGCGCTTCGGGATGATTCCACTGAAGATGGACTTGCTGCCCGGCAGGATTGGGAAAAAGCGTGATGTCGCTGTTTTGAACCGGATTATGGGCAGAGGCGGAGGGATGGTTCAATACCGCCACGGCATCTAAATCAAAGCCACCGGAAGGAAAAGGAGTAGGCCAAGGATCGTTGATTTTGTTGCCCAAATGGTCGTAGGTGGCAAAGCTGTCTTGAAGACTGCCCACCACATCTATAATTTTAATGTGGCTAATGGCATCCAAATCCAGTCCGGGTGTGCCGCTTAGCTCGTCCAAATCGAATGGAGTGCCGAACAGGGCGCGGTATTTTCCTGCTAAGTTGTTGATTTGAGTGGGGTCAAGGCTGCCAAAGCTTCCGACTTGCAGGCTGTCTTGGCTTAGGGAAGTGGCCGGAAAGCGAAAGAAGTTCAGTCCATCCGAACTGACTTCCACAAATGCCAACTCCAAATAATCGTCGCTGAAGCTGTTTTCGAAAACGGCAAAATCCCAACCCGGACCGTTTGGCATAGGCTCCGCAAAGCTCAGAATGGCCCGACCGCCATCGCCTAAGCTCACCACACCTGCCGTGCCGGCAGGCCCCAGCGCCATGGAACTATCGCCCACATTTGCCAAACCCAGGGCGGTGTCCGAAATGTCCTGATAGCCCCGCTGCACCGTGCACGAAACGGCCCAGGCAGCAATAAGGCTGCTGTCTTTGTGAATGGCCGTAGAGCCGGGCTGTCCTGCCGCAGGCGGAAATTGTGCCGCCGCCGAAAGGCTGAGAAAAAACAAAAGGACAAGGGTACTCAAAGACCTCATTGCTTCAAAAATTGAGCGCTATGCAAGGTGTTGCCTTGCTTAAGCATTAAAAAATAGGTGCCGGCCGGCAAATGCTGAATGGAGATGGGCGTAGAGGCCTCCAACATGCTTTGGTGCCATAACCTACGCCCGGAAAGGTCAAGAATAAAGGCTTCTTCCCAAGTTTCTACAGCAGCACCCTTCGATGCTAAGTACAAGAAATCTGAGGAAGGGTTGGGATACACCCCTAGGGAGATGGAGGCTTTTGCTTCCATGCCGGCCACCGGAGTCGCTGCACTTGGATATCCGGGGCGCAAAGCCGGACTGAAATCGGTATAGGAACAACCAAAAAAACTGCCGTTTTGGAGGGTGTCGCCTATGCCTATGTTGAAATCCCAATTGCCTAAATTGGTCGCACTCCAAGTGCCCCAAAAGTTGGGATTGCCTCCAATGCCCGAATAGCTTCCGTAGGTAATGTCGTTCAAAAACCCTCCGGCCATGGCCACGCTAAGCATGGGATCGGCAGCAGCAATGGCGTTGAGCATTTGCTCGCCCGTTTGAATGCCGGAATAGGCATAGCCCCAAGCAAAGGAAGCGCTTCCGGTCCCATCCAAAAAGTCAATGACCAAAATGCTGCTGTCGCTGCCGCTGCCCACCCAAAAATCGACCTCTTGGGCCGTGAAACGCGCCGGGTCAAAGGCCGGTATGGGATTGCCCGGTGCTAAGGCCGGATTAAAGTCGGTAAAGGCACAGCCAAACCAATCTCCGTTCGCCAGGCTTTCGCCTATGCCTGAATTCATGCTCCAGTTGGAGGCATGGGTACCCGACCAGGTAGACCAGTAAAAGCCATTGGTTCCTCCAATGCCGCTGTGGTTGCCGTAGTTTAGGTCGTTTAAAAAGCCTCCATTGGTATTGATGCTAAAGTTGGGGTCCACCGCAGCAATGGCATTGAGCATTTGCTCGGCCGTTGCGTTGCCGTTGTGCAAAAAGCCCCAGGCATAGGAGCTGTCCCAGCTGGCGTCTTTAAAGTCCACCACCAAAACGGAGGAATCGCTGCCACTGCCTACCCAATATGCTACATCGGAAAAGGAAAGTTGGGCTTGTGCATTAGCGCTTCCTGCTCCTAAGCATAGAACCATAAGGCTGCGCATGGCTTGTTTTTTCATAAGTGTAGGTATTAATTGTTCGGTTTTTGTAATCGTATGGAAATGCCCCCCATCCACTGTATGCCGGGCATGGGACGGTTGGCAACGACCAAGTAGTCGCGGTTCCAAACATTGTTAATGCTCAGGTGTGCCCGAAGCCTGTGGCTTTTGAACGGAAAAAGGTAAGCCAATTGCACACTTCCCAAATCGAAAGGACTTAGAAACTGGGTATTGTCGGTAGAAGTGTATCGGTACCCGGTGTATTGGTGGGTATAGCCTAGGCTAAATCCGGCATAAGCCAGGGACAGTCCGGCTCCGCCGCTGTACACCGGGGTATAAATCAATTGCTTACCCACCGATAAATCGTTCGGGCTCAAGGACTTTTGGTTGGTCGAAACCACGTATTGCGTGGACAAATTCAGTCCTAGGCGCCACTTGCCTTGTCGATAGCTTAGCTCGGTTTGGGTTTCCAAGCCTCGGCTCCACACCTGCCTCAAATTTTGCGGACTCCAAAAGGAGCTGCCCGGTAGCCAAAGAATCCAGTCGTCTATATCTCTATGGAAAACGGCAAGGGACGAACGCAGCGCAAATTTCTTATACTTAAAGTTTATATCTATACCGCCCTCCAGCGCATAACCCTCTTCGGGCTTTAGGTCCGGATTTCCTCCGGGAACCCAATAGAGATCATTTAGGGTAGGGATGCGGTACAGCTTGGAGGCATTGGCCCTAAATTTCAACCATGGAAAGAGAAGATAGTCCAAGCCCACCGAAAAAGTAGGAGGAGCCACATTTCCACCCCAGATTTCGCCGCGGCCTGAAGCTTGAGCATGCCATTTGCGGTTTTTGCTGCGGTAAGCGTAGGAGGCAAACAAGGCCGTACGGAACTGTTCGGGGTTTTCGGCAAAACTAGGATGGGAAGCCAGCGCAAAACTTCCATGCCAGCCCATTTGCAGGCTGTGGTTGGGGTGAAGCTGTGCCTTGGCTTCGGCCTCAGCTATCCATTGGTGGCTTAAGCTTAGGCTGGAGATGTCGGACAAGGTATCTTGAAACAAGAGGTTTTCATACAGATAGGCCGTGCGAACATGGGTCTCCCAATGGCCCTTTTGGTACTTCCAGGCGGCATGCAACCGAAGGGTTTGATCTTCTTGTTGGGCACGGCTTATGCTTTGCAGCAAGGTGGGCGGCAGCTTACGCTCGGTGTGTTGCAGCCAGGCATTTAAGCTCAGGGTATGTCCCTTTCCGGGCGACCAAATATGGTCGGTAATCAGCCCTAAATTCCGCAGCTCGGCATGGCTTTGCCGGCTCCGTGCGTTGCCCTGATAGGGATTGGTGAAGCTAAAATCGTTTTGCGCCGAAGCGTGCAATATGCGCAGCGAAGAGGCAAACTTCTTTTTACTCCAAGTAGCGCCCAGCTGCTGCCGATAATCGGAAAAACTACCCGCCGACAGGTCTGCCTCCACACTAAAGCCCTGCCCTAACGAAGGTTGACTGGAAAATTTGAGGACTCCGGCCACCGCACCGCTACCAAACAACGCGGTAGAGCCTCCGTGTTGCAGCTCCAAATGATTGGCAGCGGCCAAGGGAATCAAGGACAGGTCCAGCAGTCCGTTCATGGGGCTGGACAGCGCAATGCCGTTCCAAAGCACCGCGGTATGGTAGGCACTGCCGCCCCGAAATGCGGTAGTAGCCAAGGAACCCAAGCCATAGGATTTGATAAACATCGGGCTTTCTCGGGTCAGGAAATCCGCCAAATTCCCTTGGGGATACCTTTGAAGTAAGGAATCGTAAGGGCTGGTATTTAGCCCGGCATGGCTATGTTTGATGCGGTCGGCGAGGATTTGCGTTTCAGGAAGCGTAATGGCCGAATCGGAAGGAATGGATTGGGCAAAGGAAATCCCTGTTTGCGCAAGGCAAAACCAAAGAGCTACCATGGGAGGGAAACGGTACATATTCATTCCAAAAGGGCTGCAAGCATGGCAATGCAGTGGAATGAATACAGCTAGGCAGGGGCAATCGCCCAAACGCCAACCAGACCTAAAGCTTCAAACCGCGAAAGCATTGTCTATACGATGAAGGCAGGTCTCCTGACTTGTAACATTTGGGGCCATCCTTCCCGCCGGAGCAGTGGATATCGAGGGCCGCAAACTTTTTGTTACTTACAGTTGCGCGACAGTTCGTGATTTGCACACGATTCCCTTTTCATGCACCTTTCGGTGCAACCAACATCGGTTGATACTTGATGTATGTTTAAAAGAACTAGCCGCGAAGTTAAACCAAATAAATGGAGATGCAACACGTGAAGACCATTTGATTTTTGGGCGTGCCCCTATGGGTCGGGCTATCCGCTGCAAGTCCTCGCTCGTTCCTCGCTGTGGGCTTTCCGCTGCTATCCCTCACGCGGGGATTGTCTTAAACAAGGGTGTTTTTCGCCCGAAGGGAGGGGGCATCCCGTCTTTACTGTGTCCGTAGGAGACGGGAGGCATCCCGTCTTTACTGAGAGACGGGAGGCATCCCGTCTTTACCGCGTCCTGAGGAGACGGGAGGCATCCCGTCTTTACTGAGAGACGGGAGGCATCCCGTCTTTACCGCGTCCTGAGGAGACGGGAGGCATCCCGTCTTTACTGAGAGACGGGAGGCATCCCGTCTTTACCGTGTCCTTAGGAGACGGGAGGTCTCGTCTTTACCGCGTCCTGAGGAGACGGGAGGCATCCCGTCTTTACTGAGAGACGGGAGGCATCCCGTCTTTACCGCGTCCTTACGGGGATGTTGGTTATACCGTTTTGGTTGGCCAATACACAAGGGGGTTTCATATTGCCTCAAACTATGGATGTAGAGATTTTCGTCTTAACTAACCATTGATAATCAAGCAGTTCATCAAAAACATGTAGAGGTTTTTTCTTCCCCAAAATGCCCCCACGGAGCTTAACGCGCCCCGGCGGAGGCCAATTAGCCTGCCGCAGTGGGGTGCTCACCCGCTGCGGGGGCAAGAGCGACCACAGGAAGCTCCTTGGCCCCGCTTAGCGGCGTAGCAAGCCCACAAGACAGCTAATGGCCGGAGACGGATAAGGCGCCCAAAAAAACAACTATGGGTATACATATGATTGTGCTACAATCTAGCCACCGGTTTTTAACCAGTCCACATAGCGGGCTACGCCAATTTCGAGGGGGGTGAATGGGGCTGTATATCCTGCTTTGGTGCGGAGGTTTTGGGTGTCGGCCTGGGTGAAATATTGGTACTTTCCTTGGAGTTTGGCCGGCATGGGGATGTACAGGATGTGCTCTTTTGTGCGCATGGCTGCAAAAAGGCTGCGGGCCAGGTCGTTGAAGCTCCGGGCGCGTCCGGTACCCAGGTTGTATATGCCGGAGGCGCCGGGGCTTTTCCACTGACGGATGAGGCAATCCACCACATCGTCTACGTAAATGAAATCGCGCTTTTGTTCGCCATGGGCTATGCCCTCTTTATCGGAAGCAAAAAGGCGGATTTCTCCGGTTTGTTTGATTTGGTGATAGCCATGCCACATCACCGAGGCCATGGGCCCTTTGTGGCCTTCGCCGGGTCCGTAGACGTTGAAGAAGCGAAATCCGGCATAAAAAGGCGGCCGGTGCGCTTGGGACTGTGTCCAGGCATCAAAATCGAGCTTGCTTTGGGCGTACAGGTTGAGCGGCTGGAGCCGGGGCATAAGCTCGGGGGCATCGGCGTACCCATGGCTTCCGTTGCCGTACACAGCCGCCGATGAGGCATATACCATAGGAATTCCAAGCTTGGCACAGGCCGTCCACAGCCGCTGACTATACTGTAGGTTGAGATGTGAAATCAGGTCCTGATCCGTGGCCATGGTATCGGTGCGTGCTCCCAAGTGAAACACGACATCTACATCGAAAAGCAAGGCCTCCATCTGTTCCAAAAAGGTTTCGCGGTCTATGGTTTTGCGCATGGGCAGAGCCATCCACCGACGGGGTGCTTGGTTGCGGCTAAAGTCATCCACACCAATCACCTGATGTCCCTCCCGAATGAGTTGTTCGGCTAGGCGGCCCGCTATAAAACCGGCAGCTCCGGTGACAAGCACTCGCGCTCCACTCATGGTTGATGTGTTTGGATTTGATTGGCATGCACCAAAGCCAGGCACAACAAGCGAAGCGCTGCTTGTATATCTTCTTTATGCACGGTTTCAATGGTTTGGTGGATGTGCCGGGTAGGAATGGAAATGGCGCCGGCTAAGGCTCCGCCTGCGGTAAATTTTTGCATGCCGGCGGTATCGGTTCCGCCTCCGGTTAGAATTTCGGTTTGCCAGGGAATCTCGTAGGCTTGGGCCATTTCCTTCAAAAAGGCCACCACCTTGGGGTGGGCAATGGCAGAGGAGTCCATGAGTTTTATAGCGGCGCCTTTGCCTAAAGACGTGATGTATTCTTCTTTGCGCGCTCCGGCCACATCAAAGGCAATGGTGGTATCGATGGCAAGCGCTATTTTGGGTTGAATTTTAAGCGTCGCGGCCTGTACTCCACGAAGGCCAACCTCCTCTTGGGCCGAAAACACGGCATATAGGGTGTAGGGCAGCGCTTGGTCCTTCAACAGGCGAAGGGCCTCCATAAGAATGTATACCGACACGCGGTTGTCCAAGGATTTGCCGTTGAAGCAATGCCCCATGGCCAATAATTCTCGATCACGGGTCACCACATCGCCGGCCTGGACGAGCTGTTGAACCTCCTCGGCAGGCATTCCTAAATCCACAAAAAAGTCTTGGATTTTTGGGGCTTTGTTGCGTTCTTCCGGATCCATAAGGTGGATAGGTTTTGAGCCCAAGACCCCTGGAAGGTCTTTTTTTCCGTGCACAATCACCCGTTGTGAGGTCAATGTTTTGGGGTCAAAGCCTCCCAATGGGGTAAGTTTTAAAAAGCCGTTTTCGTCTACATGGGTCACCATAAACCCAATTTCGTCCATGTGTGCGGCCACCATAAAGGGCGTTTCGGAAGCCCCCTTTTTTACCAAGACCAAATTTCCAAAATGGTCTTCGTAATAGCTGTCGGCGTATTGGCCCACCTGTTCAAGAATAAATTTGCGCACCCGTTGTTCGTGTCCGGGAGGTCCGGGTACGCGGCAGGTATCGGCAAGCAAGCTTATGTTCAAATCGGCGGAAAAATCCGAGGCATTAGGCATAGTCACAAAATTTTGTGCAAGCTACAAAACAACAGAAAATAGAGCTTAGAAACGAATGCTTCGGAGGATGGCTTCGAGCTCCAGCATATGGACGCGTTTGTCCAAGCCCGGACCATAGGCGTGTGCATGAAACAAATAAAGCGACTGAGTAGCTTCATCCACTACAGCATAAGCAAGGAAAGGTCCTCCTTTAAACTCGTTGCTCATGCGCCAGAGTCCCCGAATCTCCATGGCGTAATTTCCATGCCAGTCAAGGTACTTGACTTCGGGGGCTTCCCGAATTTCGGTGACGAGGTAGGAGCCTTCGTTTTCGCCAAAAAAAGTTTGGGTAGTAATGCGGTCGATGAATTGGAGCAGGGAATCGTATGCAAACACTTGGGGGCCCGGGTAGGGTCTTTTGGCTAAGAGCACCGATTTGCTCAAAAAAAGCTGTTTGCCCTTCTCTATGCGTTCCGCTTCGTAATGCAGCACCGATTTGCTTTTGCCCAGAACCATGGCCTGATATCCTTGCGGCAAATCTATGTGCAGGCCTTGATACGCTTTAATGGAGTCGATGGCGGTTTGTGCCGGAGCGGCTTTTAGCCGAGCCATTTTACGATGCAGGTCAATGGTTTTGAAGGAATCGATGATGGGGTCCCTCATTTTGTGAAAGGCGGCCAACCATTCGTTGGGGTGGTTGGCGGAGAGCCGAACCACAAACTGGCCTTGAGCAAAAGGATCGTGTCCGTATTGGATGGTTGGTTTAGGGGAGCGGTGTTCGGGTCCAACCAGTGCCATAAACACGGATTGATGGCGTCGGATACTGCCGCTAAAATCTACTTCTTGCACCCTACTCAATCGAAACAAGGGTTCGGCCTGAGGTAGTCCGGGGAAAGGTTGTTGAAGGATATCGCGCAAGGTGTCGCCCATGGGGTGCTCTCTCCACATATCGTCGTCGATAACCAAAAGCAATTCTCCTTCTGCCCCAACGGCGTTGGGCAGCATGTTCTCGTGTCCTGAGAAACAGGAGACCAGGCTAATACCGAGGCAAACAAGCAGAGCAAAAAACAGGCGCATTATTCCTTGATTTTTAGTCGTTGGCCCACATTAAGGGCGTCGGATCGAAGATTATTGAGCGATTTAATTTGGGCCATAGACAGGCCATATTTTTTGGAGATGGCCCAGAGTGTTTCGCCGGAGCGCACGGTGTGGTACACAACTTTCCCGGGGTTTGCAGGACTGCTATTGCTTGATGGAGCGTCTTGCTCCAGGGATTCTTGTATCTCGAGCCTTTTGTCGGAGGTGGGCAAATAGACCAGCAGTTGTTGGCCTAGCCTTACGGCCGGGTCTTCCAATTGGTTCCAAACCCTTAGTGAGTCCACCGGCAGCTGATACAGTGAGGCGATAAGGTCGAGGTATTCGCCGCGAGCCACCTCATGGTATAATGCGCCGTATCCTTTCGCCAGCAAGGTAGAATCGGGATTGATTTTCCGTTCTGCTTCGGTGAGGTAACGGTAGAGCAGGGCTTCGTTGGTAATGAAGTCGCCGATGAGGTTTTTGGGCAAATAGAGGGGCATTCCGGTATGGGAAGCGGGAATAATGTCTTGAATGTATTGGGGATTGAGCACGCGGAGATCTTCCAGGGCCACGGGCAGCACTTTGGTTATTTGCTCAAAGCTCACTTGTCTGCGCACGTAAACGCTATCAATTTCGTAGCGAAAGTATTTGGGTTTGGTAGGATAAATATTATGCTCTTTGTGGTAGTTCATGATATAGGTAGCCGCAATAAAGGCGGGCACGTATCCGGCGGTTTCGCGGGGCAGATAGGGTCTGAGTTCCCAATAATTTTTCTTACCTCCGGATCTGCGGATGGCTTTGTTTACGTTTCCGGGACCGGCATTATAGGCAGCAAGAGCGAGTTGCCAATTGTTGCCGTAATACTTGTACAGGTAATTTAAGTATTTGCAAGCGGCGAGGGTTGATTTTTCGGGGTCGCAGCGTTCGTCGATATAGGAATTAATTTCCAGGCCCATGTGCTTTCCGGTGCCATACATAAACTGCCATAAGCCCATGGCTCCAGCGCGGGATTTAGCGGTAGGATTCAGTGCCGACTCCACAATTGCGAGGTATTTGAGTTCGAGGGGCATTTTGTTTAGCGCCAATTTTTCTTCGAAGAGTGGGAAATACAATTCGGCCAGGCCAAGCATTCGGCTTGCGGTACCACGGCGTCTAACCGCGTACAATTCAATGTAGGCCCTTACGTCCGGGTTAAAGTCGAGTTCGAAGGGCGTTTTTCGGTCCAGTTCCTGCATACGGTTGCGATACACATAGTCGGGGAACTTGGGAACCGAATCTTTGGGGTAGCCATAGACATTGAGTTTGCTTCGGTCGGCCGTAAAGTTGTGGTTTTTAAAAAAATGAAGGACATCGAGGCTGTCCATCATAGCCAAGACGGGGTCGTCGGGGGCGGGCATTTTAAGGCTGTCTCCGGGACCGGCAAATAGAGCTATTGGGAAAAATGCCAGAAGAGGCCAGGCGGCTAATTGGGGGAATAATTTGGTGAGAGACCACATAGACATGGAACGATAGAATAAACGATTCGGTATGAAACGCACGAAAAAAGGCAAAAAAAGCGGATTAAGGAAGCTGGTTTTCCATTTGATCGAGCAAAGACTTCACGTGTTCCAACCTTTGAATAGTTTCAGAAAGCGGGTCGTGTGCTTGTTGGTTGGATGCCTGCAGTTTTTTTCTTGCCCCATCAAGGGTATACCCTTGTTCTTTAACCAGCTGATAAATCATTCGAAAGTGTCGAATATCTTCTCGGGTAAAAAGTCGATTTCCTTTGCGGTTCTTTTTGGGTCTAATTTGAGGGAACTCTTTTTCCCAAAACCGAACCAGAGAGGTGTTCACTTGAAACAGTTCGGCTACTTCGCCAATGGTATAATAAAGTTTTAGGTCGTTGTCTGGCTTTTCTTTGTAGGGCATTACACAAAGTCCTTAATGGTTATCGGTAACTTTAGCTAGCAATTGCTTAATTGCCTCTAAAGTTAAGGGTTTTGTGTAGTAGTCCCTAATTACGTCTATAGCTAAGGCTTTATTTCGGTCCTCTTTATGTATGGAGCTTGAAATCATAAAAAGAAACAAGCTGGATTCATGGGCTATGGGAAGCGTTTGCCATTCTTCGAGAAAAGCCCAGCCATCCATACCCGGTAGGTTGATATCCAAAAGAATAACCGTTTGCCCAGTATTACTCACCGGCAGGGCCTTACAATAACCCAAGGCATCTTCTGCGGAGAAAAAAGACCTTATGGAGTCTTCTTTTACCCCGGACTTTTCGAGCAACCGTTTGGTGGTAAACTGAAAAACCTCATCGTCATCGATAATAATAAAATGCATGCGTATCCCCACAAACCGAAAATAATAAATCTCTTTGGCTTTTTGGGCAAAATTGAATTTTTCTCTTTGCCAATGCCTTACATAATTCTATCTCAAAACAACCGAAAATCCATTAAAACCAACCCAACACCTGTTTTGATTTGGCTCCTATGCTTGGCTTTATATGCATTTTCTTTTTGGGCGCCTTATCCGTCTCCGGCCATTAGCTGCCTCGTAGGATAGCCACGCCGCCAAGCCAGGCCAAGGAGCTTCCTGTGGTCGCTCTTGTCCTAGCGGCGGCTGTGCATCCCACTTTGGCAGGCTAATTGGCCTCCGCCGGGGCGCTTTCTGCTCCGAAACATAGTTCTCTGCCTAAAAATGGTAAGTCGAAGGCCTCCAATCTTGGCACGAGATTTGAAATATGCCTTCGGTATCGTATCTTTATAACCTTGGTTTAGATAGTAATGCCTTCTTTATTCCCTTATAAAAAAGCGCTATCCAAAAACTCCAGAATGCCATACATGTATGCCACGATTTAGTTTACCCTTAGTCCTCGCCCCTGTTTTTTTGTTTTTCAATTTTTCCGCGCTTTTTGGCCAAGCCTGCCCGGGTTGTGCCGTAAACAACAGCTGTTTTGTGGCGGGTGGCGGACTGTGTCCCGATTCGCTTCCCGGTGCCGTGGTAGGCAGCGGCTACAGCCAAGACGTTACCTTTTATTTGCCCGAGCAAATAGACGCTACTAGTTTTTCTGGTGGCTTACTTGGCATGGTGGACCTTCTTGAAATGCGGATTGACGCCATTAGCGGCCTACCTTTTGGATTAAACTGGACCTGCAACAATACCGGCAACAATTGCACCTATTATCCTACTCAGGGCGACAGCCTAGGCTGTGTAAAAATTTGTGGAGTTCCCATTGGCAATCCCGGGGTTTATAATATCAACATTTTTGTTACGGCAACCGTAGATGCAGGCATCCTTGGAGCACAACAAGGGCAGACCTCTTTTGCCAACTTGCTGGTTCTTTTGCCCGACACCTCTTCGAATAACGGATTTTCCATGGCTCCCGGATTAGGCTGTGCTCCCCTCACGGTAAACTTCATTAACAATTTCCCGAGCAATGGGTATCAAGCCATACCCGGTCAAACCCAAGGCTATGTGTATACCTGGGATTTTGGCAATGGTTTGCAATCCAATGTCGAAAACCCTCCTGCTGTCACGTATATTAATCCGGGTCAATTTCCGGTGCAATACAGTGCCACCGTTGACACCTTTGGTTTTCAACTCAATGATATTACCGTTACGGCAGTCAACTGTACGGATTTAATCGGCCCCCCGGATTTGTACCTTAAGGTTTTTGATGGCAGCAACAATGAGGTATTTAGCACCATCAATAGTCCAACAACCAGTCTGCCCTTTAGTGTAAGTCCTTCGCTTACTGCCAACAATCCGCCCTATCGGGTGGAAGTTTGGGACGATGACTCCGGCTTTTTAGGCTCTCCGGACGACAACTGTTTTGACAACACCGAGAACCCACACCCACCGGTGACCCTTCCTCTGCCGGCGGTGAATCAATTGGGAAACACCACCCAATTTTTTAGTCAAGGCAATACTCCTTTGGCCTTCAACTACACCTACGCAAAAAATGCTTTTCAGGTTCAAGTAACCGACACCGTATTGGTACTACCTGTTCCTCCACAGCAACAACTGGTAGTAAGTCCGGGGACTCAAGTGTGCACACCCGACAGCGTGTTGCTTCATGTGGGATCCGGCTATGGCTACGAATGGTTTTTTAACGATACCCTTATTTTACCCGGCGCACAAACCGATTCTGCTTGGGTAAGCCAAAGTGGCTCCTATAAAGTTCGCGTTTTTGACTTAAATACCGGATGTTTTAGTTTTAGTAACGACACCTCTATTTCTGTTTCCCCGGGAATACCCGGCAATTTTGCCATTGCTGTAAGTGCTCCCGGTGTTTTGAGCAGCAACATTTCGGGTTTTTATGCCTTCCAGTGGATTTTCTTATCCGGCACCCAATGGGTAAACATTCCAGGGCCCACGGGCACACAATCCAACTATACGGTTCCTGCTCCCGGAGATTATGGCCTTATTGCCGAAACTCCGGAAGGCTGCAAGGATACCGCCTTCATAACGGTTAACAACTTAGGTTTTGGAACAGCTGACCAAGAAGGCAAATTGTATCCGAACCCAAGCTCAGGGCAGGTTTTCCTTGAATTGCCCGGCTGGAATGGCCAGGTTCAAGTTGGCTTAATCGACATGCAAGGGCGCACGCTTTATGAACAGTTGGAGAGCATGAGTCCGGAAGGTAGACTGCATCTTGACTTTAGGGACTTTCCTTCTGGCTTATACCGGATGCTAGTGCGTCAAGCCGGCCGCCAATGGACGGGGAATTTATGGCTTCAGCCCTGATGTGTGAAGGCCAGAATTGGTACCTTTGGGTACTATGAACAATACCGGTATCTCTTGGGAAAAGCTATTTACTCGTCCTAAAAGCGAGGGCTTGTATGGAGGTATATTTGCATTTCCTGGAGAAGAGCCTCGGGTTTTTGGTGGCAAAGTGGAACAGGGGCTGCATCTAAGTCGAGGCGTCCCCCGTTTTTTGTTGTTTCCTTTTTCGGAAAATGAACCTTACCCGGGCATTGACTTGCCTTTGCAAGAGGAAACAGACTTGGAATCACTCAACGAAAATTGGGAAATGACGGATGGCTGGGGATGTTCCATGCTTTGCCACACGGTAGATTCCGAGGAGTACAAGAAAATGGTAGACGATGCCCTTTCTGTTTTGGGAGGGTCCTTTAAAAAAGCCATGCTATGCAGGCGCTGGCAGGTTGCAAAGAGTCGTTTTTTTCCTATATACGCTTGGAAATCTCTAAGGGAGGCCTTTCCCAACACCTTTACTTGGCTGGCAACTTGCCCCGTAGCCGGCACTTGGATTGGGGCTTCTCCGGAGCTATTGCTGGAGCAACAAGGAGCCAAAGCCCAAAGTTGGTCTCTGGCAGGCACGCGGCACCAAAGTCGGCCTTCGGGCTGGACAGCGAAGGAAAAAGAAGAGCAGGATTTGGTAACCCGTCATATTCGTTCGAGCATGCAGACTTTTGGTTTGAGCGATATCCAAGAAGAGGGACCCCAAGAATTCGCAATGGGCGACCTGAAGCATTTGGCCACCCGATTATCCGGAACTCTGCCTGATGCAAATACCGAAACCGGCCTTCGGCTGGCTAGACTTATGCATCCTACCCCGGCCATTGGAGGCACTCCAACAGAAGCAGCACTTTCCTTTATTCAGGAAAAAGAAAAGCAAAACCGGGGATATTATGCCGGATTTATGGGGCTTTTGGAACCGGAAGAAGTTAGATTAAGGCTGTACGTTAATCTCCGCTGCGCTTCTATAGCTCCAGAAGCCCATTGGATATTTGCCGGAGCGGGAATAACTGCTCTTTCAAACCCCAAGGCCGAAGCACGGGAAACGGAGCGGAAAGCGGACTTGATTCGTCCCTTTTTGGGCGTTTCTCCTTGAACTCCGAAAATTGCCAAGACCACTAAACGCCTATAGAGGCTGAGACTGCTGAAGCCTTGTGTTTTCAAGGTTTTAGCCCTGACTCAAAGATGCTGACTCAAAGATGCTGACTCAAAGATGCTGACTCAAAGATGCTGACTCAAAGATGCTGACTCAAAGATGCTGACTCAAAGATGCTGACCGTAAGCGTCAGTACGTAAGCGTCAGTACGTAAGCGTCAGTACCTAAGCGTCAGTACCTAAGCGTCAGTACCTAAGCGTCAGGACCTAAGCGTCAGGACCTAAGCGTCAGGACAACATCACCGCCTGAATAGCATGGTGGCCACAGGCTCAGTTTTTTTTGGGCGCTTAAACCGTGGGCTACCGTTTCGTATTTCCTATAAGAAAAAATCTCTACATAATTTTTTATAAATTATTGATTATCAGTATAATGAAAAGTAAAAAATCTCTACATACTTGATTAAAGAAAGGGAAAAGAGGAAAAAGCTCGTTGGTTTAAGAAACGGCATGTGAAATACCTTTCCAAACCTTTTAGCAAGTCCCGGGCTCGAGAAAACTGAGCCTTCCGTGCTAAGCCATTAGATTTTGTACTTTTGGAATAACTATGGACACGCAACAAGCAAACAATCAAGAGGCTTTAAAAGAGCAAATTCGGAAGCTGGAAGAAAAGTATGCTGCCATGGGACAAGACCTAAGCAGCTACCTCGACGGCCTCCTATATTCTGAATACCTAACCTATTGGGATTATATAAACTTGGACGTGTTGCTCAACCTGCAACAGCCTAGAACGGCATTTCCTGACGAGGAAGTGTTTATTATGTACCACCAAATTACGGAACTCTATTTTAAGCTTTGCCTGCATGAAATGCGGCAGATCCAAGAAAAAAGTGGGGATGGCGCCTTTATGGCTCAGCGCTTAAAGCGCATGACGGCCTACTTTGAAAGCCTTACTAAGTCCTTCTCTATAATGATAGAGGGGATGGAGCCCGAGCAGTTTTTAAAATTCCGCATGGCTTTACTGCCTGCCTCAGGCTTTCAGTCGGCTCAATACCGAATGATTGAACTTCAAGCAACCCCACTCATTCATTTGGCGCGTCACGACCTCCGCAGCTCCCTTTTGGAACAAAAGGCCGACATTCCCACCCTATATTCGCATATTTACTGGAATCAAGGTGCTACCGAACTGGCTACAGGCAAAAAAACGCTTACCCTTAGGCAGTTCGAGTCCAAGTACGGAAGCACCTTTTTGGCGATGGCTCATGAAATGGAAGGCAAAACTTTGTACGATATGTATTTAGATTTGCCGGATTCAGAGCAGGGGCCGGAATTAAAAGAAAGCTTAAGAACCTTCGACCGCCAAGTAAATATTGACTGGCCACTTGTCCATTACAAATCTGCCGTTAGATATCTCAAAAAGAATCCGGAAGACATAAAAGCTACCGGCGGTACCAACTGGCAAAAGTACCTTCCTCCCAAGCACCAATTCCGGATATTCTTTCCTGATCTATGGACAAAAGAGGAAAAAGAGCACTGGGGTGTTCCCGAAAAAATGGGGGTTTTATGAGGCAACATGGTAACGGCCTTGTTCGACTTTTTGCAGTATGCATTGCTGCGCTTTGGTTGAGTGCCTGCAGCTCTGCTCCTCAAGAAAAGCCCTCTGCGCTTTCATCCAAGCAAGAAATACTGGAAGAGCAAGTTTCCGAAGAAATGTTTGGCATTCCCATGCAGAACCTACAAGCAAGAGCATTTCAAGTGGAGCAAGGGCAAAGTTTTTCGGAGATTTTGGCCTCCCACAAAGTCCCTGGAAACGTTTCCGGGGCCCTGATTGAAGCCTCAGATTCTATTTTTGACTTGCGTAAGCTTAGGGCAGGAAAGCCTTATACCCTGCTGTGTAAAAAAGGGAGCGATGGACTTCCGGTTTGTTTGGTATATGAAGCCAGCCTTACGGAAGCCGTGGTTTTTGACTGGAGGCAAGAAAAGGCTCCTACGGTGTACAAAGAAGCCCGAGCAATCGTTTACGCACAGAAAGAAGCCGCCGGGGTAATTGAGTCTTCTTTGTACCAAACCGTGGTAGATCAAGGTTTGGACCCCAACATTTGTTACAAACTGGACGGAATGTTTAAATGGTCGGTAGACTTTTTTGCCTTACAAAAAGGCGATAGGTTTCGGGTTATTTACGAAGCCATGTATGCCGATACTCTAGACCTTGGGGTACACAAAATCTTGGCGGCAACCTTTACCCATAGGGGAAAAGAGCGTATGGCTATTCGGTTTGAGCAAGGTGAAAAAGTGGGCTTTTACGATGCTGAGGGACAAAGCATGAAAAGCAGGTTCTTAAAGGCGCCTTTAGAGTATTCAAGAATTTCTAGTCGATACAACCTCAACCGCTACCACCCTATCCTTAAAAGGCGAAAAGCCCATTTAGGCACCGATTACGCCGCACCTACCGGAACGCCTATTGTTTCGGTGGCCGACGGTGTGGTGGTTGCTGCCGGTTACGGAAGAGGAAACGGCAATTATGTTAAAGTAAAGCACGACAACACCTATACCACTCAGTACTTACACATGAGTAAGTTTGGCCAAGGCATTAAGCGCGGTATGCGCGTGAGTCAAGGCCAAGTTATTGGCTATGTAGGAAGCACAGGATTAGCTACCGGCCCCCACTTATGTTACCGGTTTTGGAAAAACGGAAAGCAGGTAGACCCATTCAAGGAGCAGCCGCAGGTAACCGAACCCTTAGCCGACAGCCTTAGGCCTGCCTTTGAAAAAATTAGAGACCGCTTGGTTCCCCAATTGGAGTCCATAGGCTACCATGAGCATTTAAGACAGGCCGCACTGAATGCCTTAAAGAAAAGTACCGCAAGTTTCAAGGCGGATGCCTAACTTCATAGCATGCTCACCAATAGAACCCTTAGGCTAGTATCTGTTGTTGCCGGCTGTGCTTTATGCGGCTTAGTTACCATTCAAGTGTTTTGGGTGCAAAAAGCCTACCGGTTCACCAGCGAACAGTTTCAAAACCGCGTTGAGCTTGGCTTACTAAATGTTGCCAATCAAGTGTATCGCTACCACAGCGATTCCACCAATATTAGAGAGTCTGTGGTTACCACCGACGGAGACTTGTTTGCTATGCAAATTGGGGCAACCACCTCTCCTGATTTTTTGCTGAATTTGCTTGTGGCCGAGTTTAGAAAGCAAAGCATTTTACAAGATTTTCAGGTAGGAATGTACGATTGCTTTTCAGACTCCGTAGTGTGGAGGCAGTATTCCGAAGCACTCGGCCCTTTGTTTCATGCTTCAGGAACCAACAATATTCCTTGGACCAAACAATTATCCGAGCTGAATTTATCCAAAGACAGCCATACGGTTTTGGTGCACTTTACTAAGCAAGGTGCGTTTATTTCAAGGCAAATGAGCCTAATGTATTTCACCACCTTGGGCATCCTTATCATTATGGGTGTCTTTATTTTTATGGTGTTTATTATCTTCAGAGAAAAGCGGCTTTCCGCCATGCGTCAAGATTTTATAAACAACATGACCCATGAATTTAAGACCCCCATTGCCTCTCTTTTAGTCGCCGGAGAAGTCCTCCAAAAGGATAGAACAGCCTCAGCCCCCGAAAAAGTTAAGTCCTATGGCAGCATCATACAAAAGGAGTCTTTGCGGCTTCGAAATCAGGTTGAGCAAATTCTAAAAGTTGCCCTGATTGAATCCAATCGGCACAAACTTAAGATGGAGCCTTTGGACCTGGGACTGTTGGTACAAGAAATTGTGGCACAAATTAAGCTGCGCATGGATGCCAGCGGCGCCAAATTCACCGCGGAAATTGACTCGGAGCAATCCTACCTTATTCTGGGCCATGCCACGCACTTAGGAAATGCCCTTTACAATTTGCTCGACAATGCCCTTAAATACGGTGGCGATGAAGTGGAAATCTTTCTTAGTCTAAAAAGAACCGGCCCGCATCAAGTTGCTCTAACCGTAAAAGACAACGGTCCCGGAATTCCGCAAAAACTACAACGTATGGTTTTTGAAAAGTTTTATCGGGTACCCACAGGCAACCTACACGATGTTAAGGGCTTTGGTTTAGGCTTAAGCTATGTAAAGGAAATCGCCAAACATCATCATGCCCTAATCCAACTCCAAAGCGCCCCCGGGAAAGGGGCTAAATTCACGTTAACCTTTAATTCCATTAAGCCATGAGTGTTTTGCAAAGCATCGGATACGTAGAGGATGATCCCAGTTTGGGGATGCTTTTGGCAGACCAGCTTGAACAAGAGGGTTGGAAGGTGCATTGGTTTCAGAATGGAAAAGAAGCCCTCAAGGCCTTTGAATCCAATTGCCCGGATTTTTTTGTTTTGGATGTTATGTTGCCCGGTTTGGATGGATTTTCCCTTGCCAAACAGCTTAGAGAAACGGCCCCCGAGGCTCCTATCTTGTTTCTAACTGCAAAAGGAGAAACCCCCGATCGACTCAAAAGCCTCACCTTAGGCGACGACTACTTGGCCAAGCCTTTTTCTTTTGAAGAACTCATTCTGCGCATTAAAAACCTCTGGAACCGAACAACACCAAATGCAGACCTAAGCCCCAGTGTCTTTGCCTTAGGCTCATTTACCTTTGACAGCACCAACTTTTTGTTATCTCACCCCGAGGCCGGTGACCGTAGATTAACCGACCGGGAGGGAAAGCTGTTGCATGCGCTTTGCAAGCTTGGCCATAGGGTGGTAAAACGCGAAGAACTTATGATGGAAGTTTGGGGAAAGGACGACTATTTTACGGGCAGAAGCATGGACGTTTTTATTTCAAAACTCCGTAAATACTTAAGTGTAGATTCCAAGGTAAAAATCCAAGTGGTGCATGGTATTGGGTTTGAATTTATTATACCCAACCAAAATTCCGATTAAGGGGCTGTTGTTCTCACTATGCGCTCAATGAGCGCTCGGTCACGGTAGCGTAGTTCAAAAGTATAGACGCCGGCCTCCATCGTGCTCAAATCCAATCGGAGAACATTTAAACCTTTTACTCCTTCCAGCACATCCTCTTGAACCACGGCTCCTGAAGCGCTGCTTAAACTCCATTCTACGGTTTCGGTTTCAGGCAAAATGATAAACAGCTCGGTGGTGCCGGTGCTGGGGTTAGGTACCGGAGGCGAAAGCGAAAGCCCTGATCGAATAGGGCTACAAATGCGTCCCCCCTCCTCTGAATATTTTCCGGAAGGTAAATTGGACCACAATTCATCTAATTGAACACAACAGTAGTTGGGCGATTCTTCCGAAAAGACCTGTGCCGTAAATTCAAAGGGCAATAAGGCGCCGGGAGCCAAATTGTCTTCCCAAACCTCGCGGAGCAAGGAGGCGCCCTGAAGACCAAAAGAAATGTCTAAGCCATTGATATTCAAAAACTCAGAAACATTCCGCAATGCAAAACTCCCGGTATAATAACCTGCACTGTCGCTGCATTCCAAACCTTCCACCAAAATCTCCAAATTGGCCGGTATCACTCGAATCGTTTTGGAAAGGCTGTCGCTGCATCCAAAAAAGTTCTCTGTTCTTAAACCAACCTCGTATAAACCGGTGTCGCTGAGCAATACAAAAAGGCTGTCGTTGGTGACGGTAAAGCCCGAAGGGCCATACCAGTCCACGGAAGAGGCTCCGGAGGATTGATTCACTGCTTGGAAAGCAAAAGGAGGAATCCCCAAGTCGCTGTTTAGTTCGATAGCTGATTCAGGGTTGGGAATTACTTCCAATTCAAAAGCCGCAGTGTCTATGCAATTGTCTGAACTGTTGACTATTAAGGCTATGGACTGGGTACCGGCATTCGAAAACACAAAAATGAGACTATCCGCATTGCCCACATTCATGTTGTTTATTAGCCAAGTAGCGATGGCCGCCTGCGTATTCTGATACTGGCTTGCATCTAAAAGGCCAACAGAAGTTCCTGCACAAATGGAATCCGTTTCTGAAAACACCTGAGCATTAACAGATTTGTTAATAACGATTTGACGCACCGAATCGTCCACGCACCCATTATTAATTCCTACCTCCAAAGAGACCCAAAAAGTATCGGTTTGCTGAGGAAAAGTAAAGGAAGGGCTCACGTTTTGTGAACTATCTAAGCCATCAAAGCGCCATCGGTAAGAGGTGGCAAAAAAGCCGCTGGGAATGGAAGAGGTATTTCCAAATTGCACCGGCTGACCTTTGCACAGGCCTTGATTGGTAAAGTTGGCCACAGGCGGCTCTTTAACCACCACAGGCTTAACAATGGTATCCGAGCACCCTAGACTATTCCGGGCCGCCAACTGCACCAAATAGGTGCCGGCCTGTTGGTAGGCATGCTTAGGATTCTGGAGGGTATCGGTGTTTCCATCCCCAAAATCGTAGTGCCATTCGGAAATAAAGCCGGCCAAAGGCACACTGGTATTGGTAAACGAAGTGGTATCGCCCAAGCATACCTCTAGTGAGGCAAAATCAGGCAGCACATGAGAACTCACTTGAATGGGCGTAGAGTTTACCGTACAGTTGCTGGAACTTAATTGGTAAAAATAAGTGCCGGCTTGGTTTACAATGGCACTGTCGCCAACCACTCCATTGCTCCACGTATAGGATATGCCGGGTTGTGGATTCACTACCCGCACCCAAAAAGGACTTTCCTTGCACAGTAAGGTATCGTTGGAAGGCTCCATTAAAGGCGGAGGAATAATACCGTTCACCGTAATGGTGTCGTACTGAATTCTTCCAAAGGTCTCTGTCTCGATCCAATAGGTGCCATTTTGGGTAATGGTTATGGAACGGCTGGTATCGCCGGTTGACCATAAATGCCGCCCAAAACTGTGCCCTCCAACAGGTTCCAATACCAGTGAGGTTAGGCAAGTGTCAATGGTATCTGGACCAATATCTAACATGGGTAAATGAGCTGCCACCAAAGAATCGGACTTGGCGGCCATGGCAGAATCGCTCAAATAGCCGTCGAAAATCATCATTTCTGCCAAATATCCTTTAAAAATGTATTGGTTGGTGGCCCAAGGCAAATCTATTCCTCCCATGTGGTTAATTACCGTTGAATGTGGAAAACCACTCCAACTGGGGTTTGGATGCACAGAAACCGGTGCACCGTTTAACCAAAACCCATTGTTTCGCATGGCCAAAACAGCCCATCCGGTTACTTCCGAAGTGGATTGCCAATTGGCATAGGGAGGTTGAGACCCCCATCCAAAACCATCGGTACCCGGCTGGGTTCCGCCTACCCAAAAACCTCCCGAATAGACCCCATTCACTTCTCCGGCCACGTAAAAGTGCATCGTATTGGCCACTGCCGGAAGATTTACCACAGCCAATACCGATGCGGTGTCTATAGTAATCGCAGAAAAATACAAGGGCTGGACAGCGGCGTTACTGATTCCAAAAGCAACAGCAGCGTGGCCGTTGAGTTGGCCCACCGAAGCCACGTGGTCGGGCGCAATTTGCGGACTCAAGGGAGCCGCCGATTGAGCTGAAGCATCAGCACTCACCCACTGCGTAACTTTACCGCTTTGATTGGTCGTTAGGTTTTGGTCTGCATCCCAGTGGACAATCACCGGCTGCTGCGTAAAAGCCGATTGCCCTATCAAAAACGCAATAAAACATAGTACATATGGGCGCATATTCCTTGGGTTAGGTGGCCATTTATTCAATCTACAAAATTACAGCTTATTTCTAAGCTTTCGTAAGGCAATGAGCATTTAATATGTCCCACCTTTTATCGTGTATTTGGCTTCCCTTTTTCTCCTTGCTCCATAACCCTCTGACCTTCATTATAGACCCTTTCGTTTCCAAATTTTATAGATATTTGCACTCAACCGTATATGCCCAAAGAGGACTTTGGGGCCTCCCATTCGTTTGCTCTAATGTGTTTCGGTGGAAAGCCGCTCGATCTTTATTTTTGGAATTCCTTCCTAGATTTTAGGCCAACTGCTATGCAACAGACTGCCCATAACCCATTTTTTTCCATTATTGTTCCCGCCTACAACCGAGAAAAGTTTATTCACCATACCTTGGAATCTTTGCAAAGCCAATCCTTCGAAGACTGGGAATGTGTGGTTGTAGACGATGGTTCCAAAGACAAAACAGGCGAGGTGGTAAAGGCCTTGGCCGAAAAAGACCCAAGGATTCGCTACGTGTATCAGGACAATGCCGAACGCTCCGCTGCCCGAAACCACGGTGCCCGAAAGGCCAATGGCTCTTTTTTGTGTTTTTTGGACAGCGATGACCGATACCTCCAAGACCATCTCAAAAACGTGCACCAAGAAATCCAAGACCAAGGACAACTCGTTGCCTTGTATTTTACCGGTTATTGCGAGGACCGAAATGGCAAACTTAGCCAAATGGAGGTGGCGCCCTTATCTCAACCCCACACCGAGTACTTCTTAGACCATGCCGTTATTCCTGCGCGCACTTGTCTCCATCGTAAGATTTTTGAAACCCACCAATTCGACGAGGATATTGTTACTGTAGAAGACCAGTTGCTTTGGATCCGGATTGCAGACAAATTCTCCGTGGTTCAGCTACCACAAACCTCGGTAGCCTATGCCGTTCATGACAACAACAGCATCAACCTCAAAAACAATCCCGGCCGCCTTAGGCTGCAAGGAGTCCAAACCTTTGCCAAACGCTACCCACAACTTTGGCAACAACTCCCCAAAGCCAAACGCCGGTCCATTTTAATCCAAAGTAGGTTCACCATTGCCAAATATCATTTAATGAAAGGGAATAAAGGCCCTGCCCTAGGCTACCTTTGCCGCTGCATCCTTACCGAACCCGGACACCCTCAATTTAGGCATTGGTTGCTGCTGCTTGCACAAACCCTTTTGGGTCAAAAAAATCAATACCAGCAAGCTTAATGCCGAAAATTGTTTTATTATCTACCGAATATCCTCCGGGACCGGGCGGCATTGGAACCCATGCGCGCGCACTGCTCGAAGGCCTGATTCCCCACCATTGGGAACCTATGTTGGTGGCCAGACAAGAAAATGCTTCTCCGGAAGAAATTCAGCAATTCAACGCTCATGCGCCCTACCCCGTAGTGCCTCTCAAACATGCCCCTACCTTAAAGGCTTTTATCCGTCAAGCTTTTTCCCTTGCCGGACAATGCAAAGCCTTTGGAGCTGACTTAGTTGTTGGTTCCGGCAAACATGCTTCTTGGTATGCTTATTTAATTGCTGCCATTAACCGAAAACCCTACGCACTTATTGGACACGGCACCGAATTTGGGCAGTCCGACGGCAAACTCTTCAATCTCTTACATACACGCGCCTACAACCGGGCCGACAGCCTCATTTTTGTTAGCCATTTTACCCAAAAAATGGCCGAATCTTTCGGCATTCGCCCCAAACATCCCTGCATTATTCACAACGGTGCCGACCACATGCTTTTTTATCCCGAAACCGAAGCCAACATTCAGGATTTTCGTAAAAAAAAGGGCCTAGACGCCGCTGACCAACTGTTGCTTACGGTGGGTAATATGTCCCCAAGAAAAGGGCAGGAATGGGTTATTCGCGCTTTGCCGCATTTAATCCAAAAATTCCCAAAACTGCACTATGCCTGCGTGGGCAACCCTCAGGACCAAGCACGGCTGCAAAGCCTGGCCAACGATTTGGGAATGCCTGCCCATGTGCATTTGGTGGGCCGACAAACCACAGAAGAAATACGTATGTGGTACAATGCCGCTACACTCTACACCATCACCAGCGCTATGGACAAAGGCGACTTCGAAGGCTTTGGGATTTCGGTAATTGAAGCTGCGCTTTGTGGAAAGTGTGCCGTGGTAAGCAACAACAGCGGATTGCTCGAAGCCATTGTGGAGGGCGAAACCGGGTTGGCTGCTCAAGAGAAAAACCCCGAACACATCGCACAAACCATTGCTCGACTCCTTGAAGATTCAAACCTTCGCCAACAACTCGAAAACCAAGCCCAACAAAGGGCCCAAGCTCAACTAACCTGGCAAATGGTGCTGGCTAATTACCACCAACTGTTCCAAAAACTCATTCCATAGGGTATAGGGTTTGGGCGCCTTATCCGGTGCTTGTTGCAAGTCCTCACCGGGCAAGCACGCCTAGCTAAGGCCTACGTGGGCTTCTCAAGAAATTGAATCAGCCTCCGTGGCCTAAGCTAGGCGGCCTGCCCGGTTCCGGGCTTTCCACGCGCCCCGGGGCGCATCTTCTTCCAAAATCAAATCCATAATTTGGATCTGGAAATCTCTACATAAAAACATTTAATTAATTGATTTTCAGCACTTTTTTAAAAATGAAATCTCTACATCCGGATTTCCTTAGCCCTACCTATATATGCCTTAAGGTCTATGGCCCCATTTTAGATTTTCCATACCTAAGCAAGCACCACGCAGAGGCCACATGGCCTTTTTGCTCAACAACAGGGCCTTCTAAGCTAGTAGCTTGCGTGCAGCAAGTACAGAAGCCCAAATGTCCGATTCAAAAAAAACCTTAAATTTCAAGGAAACCAATACCTTTGAGGCGCAACTGGCGCAACAAATCGAATATGCCTAAAAAAGGGTGCTTTGTGCTTAAACAGCCCTGCTTTTTGACTTTTGCATACCCAATACCTGCTTAGGTTGGTAAAGCAACTGCAAAAAATCGAGGTGAGCTTGTTGCGGCATCGCAGTATTTGTCTTTTGAACCCAAGTCCCAATAGACAAGTGCCTAAAAAAGAATTAAATGAAACAAGAACTCCCCGTAACACATATACGACCTCAAAAAAGCTGGTTTGAGTTGGGCTGGGGCGATGTGTGGCAATACCGCGACCTGGTAGCCATATTTGTGCGCAGGGACATTGTAGCCACCTACAAGCAAACGGTGCTTGGACCTTTATGGTATTTTATAAGTCCCATACTCACTACCTTTATTTTTACTTTTGTTTTTGGTAGCGTAGCCAAGATTCCCACCAGCAATATTCCAGGACCGGTGTTTTATCTTTCAGGTCTTACTTTGTGGAATTATTTTCAAAGCTGCTTTACCGGAGCCTCCTCTACCTTTACCGCCAATGCCGCCTTGTTTGGCAAAGTGTATTTTCCACGGCTGGCTTCACCCCTGGCTCTGGTTATTTCGAATTTGGTGAAATTTGCCATTCAGTTTAGTATTCTGGTGGCCTTTTCGCTCATTTACCACGCCAAAGGAGCCTTTGTTTGGTCGCCCGGTTTTAAAATGCTTTTGTTGCCCATGTTGGTTGCCTTAATGGCCTTACTTGGCCTGGGTGCGGGTATTTTCATTTCTTCGCTTACCACCAAATACCGCGACTTGGCCATTTTGGTCTCTTTTGGTACTGGTTTGCTTATGTACATCACCCCGGTTATTTATCCTATGGAAGCCCTTCCCATTCAGGGGGCTTGGATTATTGGGTTAAACCCAATTTCGCCTTTGGTAGAGTCGTTTAGGACCTGCTTTTTGGGCGTAGGAGATCTATCCTGGGGAGGCTTGGCATACAGCGCCTGCTTTACCCTGGCCCTGTTGGTTATGGGGTCGCTATTGTTTAACCGCACCGAGAAGTCCTTTATGGATACCGTTTAAGGTTCTATAGAATATGCACATGAAACCAGCCATAGAGGTCAAAGAAGTTTCCAAAATGTACCGCTTGGGGCAAGTGGGCTCCGCCACGCTAAAAGACGATTTGGTTCGGGGCTGGCACCGTTTAACCAAGGGTAAAGATCCTTTTACTGCCCAAGGACAAGAAAACGACCGCAGCTCTGCGGCCTTAAACCCCTACGTTTGGGCACTAAAGGACATTAATTTTGAGGTAATGCCCGGTGAGGTGATGGGCATTATCGGAAAAAATGGCGCCGGAAAAAGCACCTTGCTTAAAATTTTAAGCAGGGTTACGACGCCCTCGGTTGGCGAAGTGGTTTTACGCGGCAGGGTATCCAGCTTACTTGAGGTGGGTACGGGTTTTCACCCGGAACTTACCGGCCGCGAAAATATTTACTTAAATGGCGCCATATTAGGTATGCGCCGGGTTGAAATTCAAAAAAAGTTTGATGAAATTGTAGCCTTTGCAGGCGTAGAAAAGTACGTAAACACCCCTGTAAAGCGATATAGCTCAGGAATGTATGTTAGGCTCGCCTTTGCTGTGGCCGCCCATTTGGAGCCCGAAATTCTAATTGTAGATGAAGTATTGGCTGTGGGCGATGCAGAATTTCAAAAAAAATGCCTGGGCAAAATGAAAGCCGTAAGTCAGGAAGACGGACGTACCGTACTTTTTGTAAGCCACAACATGACTGCCATTCGGCAGCTTTGCTCCCGTTGCGTAGTGCTCAAAAACGGGACTGTACAAACCGTAGGCGAACCCAACGCCACCATTAACACCTACCTCACCACCTTCGATAAACACCTGCTTGAAAAAGATTGGGAAGAGCAAAATGCTCCGGGCAACGAAAGCTTAAAGCTTAGATCAATGACGCTATGCTATGCCGATGGCGAACGCCCCACCACCGGAATGTTTGAAATAACCCGGGACTTGGTACTTAGGGCCAGGTATGAAGTGAAAGAGCCCATGGGGCCTTTTACCCACGGCCTAAGCCTGTTTAATGAGGAAGAGGTGAACCTGTTCAACTCCCACGATGTAACCAGCAGCCTTAGAAACGAAGAACGTAAGCCCGCCATATATACCATCGAAGCCGTAATTCCCGGCAACCTGCTTTCCGAAGGAAAGTTTTCTATAAGCCTTACGCTATTTAAGAAAACGCCATTCGAAATTTTTGCCCAAGCCGAAAAAGTGATTCAGTTTTCGGTAGTAGACGAAATGACGGGGCGGTCTGCCCGAGGCGACTATGCCCAAGGTTGGCCCGGAATGGTTCGGCCCTTACTTCAATGGAGCTCCAAAAAAGACAGCCTGTGATTAAAGATTTTCTAAAACGCCAATTGGCCAAGCGTGGCTTTGTAAAACAACAAGAGCTGGAAGAACGGTTTTTGTTGCTGGACAAAAACCGGCTGACCTATTCGAACGACCTGTTGTTCACCTACCACAACGCCGATTTCTTAACCGAACCGCGTTTTGCCAAAGCCTATGCCTTGGGTAAGGCCACCGACAACGACTCCTTACTTAAGGATTACGACATTCAGTGGCGTATTCATGTCCTTTGTTGGGCCGCAACGCATGCCGCCAAACTCGAAGGCGATTTTGTGGACTGCGGAGTCCATACGGGCATTTTTTCAAGAGCGGTAATTGAGTATGTAGATTTTAATTCTTTAGGCAAAACCTACTATTTGCTGGACACCTTTGAGGGCTTAAGCCCGGAATACAGCACCGAAGAAGAACTGCGACGCAACAAGCTCATGGGCTATGCCGACGAAGACCACGATGCCTTGTATACGCAAGTGGTGGAAACCTTTGCCCCTTTCCACACCAAAATAATTCGCGGGGCCGTGCCGGCTACGTTGCCGGAAGCAAACCCGGACAAAGTAGCCTATTTGTCCATAGATATGAACTGCGTAGAGCCTGAAAGGGCTGCCTTAGAGTTTTACTGGGACAAACTCGTGCCCGGAGGCCTCATTGTTTTAGATGATTTTGGCTACGACAACAAGACCAAGGATCAGCAAAGAAACCACGAAGATTTTGCCCGGTCGAAGGGCGTAGAAATACTTAACTTACCTACCTGTCAAGGATTAATCATAAAACCCGGTTAACCCGGCGCCCCGATGGCGTGAAAAGCCCGGAAGGACAAAAGGCTGACCGGGCAGCAAGGCCACCGTGGCGCGCCAGCAAACGCGTGGGCTTGCTTTGCCCGGACGCCTTTTGGACTGAGGACTTGCAACAACAGCGGGAATAGCGCCCCAAAACCAAAAAACTATGAAAGAGTTACTTAAAAAATTGTTTGGAAAAAAAGAAGCCCCTGTGGAGCAGGAGCCCTACGATTTTAACGCCAGCAACCCTTTGGGCGGAAATGGCGAACGGGTAGACATTACTTTTTCGGGCGAGCTGCAATTTGAGCGGCTGGATATGTACCAAAAAAATCATTTTAGACGCTACGAGTATGCCCTGGGGCTGATTCCGGAAGGGGTAGATGTGGCCGACCTGGCTTGCGGCACCGGTTATGGCTCCATGATGTTGGCGCAAAAGGCTAATTCTGTGGTAGGTGCGGACTTAAACGGCGAGGTGATTTCCGCCATTTCGGAACGCTACAAAGACCACGAAAAAGTGCGTTTTATGGAGGCCAACCTACTGCATTTGGATTTTGAAGAAGTGGTGGATGTGGTGGTTTCCTTTGAAACCATAGAGCATTTTAAAGAAAGCGATATCTCTACCCTCTTAGGGATTTTCCATAGGGCCTTAAAACCCGGTGGAAGCCTGATTTTTTCGACACCCTACAATCAGGAAGACTCCGAAGAGGCCCGCAAACTTGGCTTCCATTTGACCTTTAATATTGTGGAAGAGAAAATTGAAGCTTGGTTGGAGGCGGCCGGGTTTGAGCCGATTTCCTACAAATACCAAGATTACCAAAGTCATGAAGTGCGCGACAAAGCCGGCCATAATGACTTTATTTTGACCCACTGCCGAAAAAAATAAGCATGTCGGAGCCTTTAGTTTCTGTGGTTGTACCTGCCTACCAGCAACCGGACTTGTTGCGTAGGGTGTTAAAGTCCATTGCCATGCAGGACTTTAGCGATTACGAACTTATTGTAAGCGACGACTCTCGGGGAAATGAGGTAGATGAGGTAGTGAAGGAGGAAGGGCATGCCTTTCCACGGCTGCTGTATGTGCGAAATCAGCCTGCGAAGGGAAGTCCTCAAAACTGGAACCATGGCATGGACTTGGCAAATGGTCGGTACATTAAAATCATGCACCACGACGATTGGTTTGCCGAGCCCTTTGCGCTAAGGCTTATGGTGGAGGCGCTGCAAGCCGACGAAAACCGCTTGGTATTTGGAGGAATAAAAGGCCGATACGAAGTAGAACAAAGAGATTATATCAACCTGCCCACCAAGGAGTGGGTGAACCAAGTACAAAAAGACCCATTGCATTTGCTCCGTGGCAATTTGGTGGGGCCTCCTTCCACCATAATGTTTAAACGCCAAGAGGCGCAGTTTGACCCCAACTTAAAATGGCTGGTTGACATTGAGTTTTATTTGCAATTGTTGCTTCAGGGGCATCGCCTGCATTTGGTAAACCAAATTTTGTTTGAGAATGTGCAAACGGCCGAGGCGGTGACCAAACGTGTGGAGCACGACAAGCATCTAAACGTTTACGAATACATGTATGTGGCCGCTAAGCATGCAAAAAACAGGTCTTGGGGCTGGAAAATTCGATATTTTGCTTTCGTAAAAAAACTGGTGAATGGTTTTGGCAAGGTAAGCTATGCCGAACTATGGTCTGCTTATTCCAACCCAACATCCTATAAAACACGTGTAGGCCTATGATTTTTCCCCACCGCATTACTAAAATTGGTCCTAAAGATCGGGTGTTGGAAATTGGTCCGGGAGCTCATCCCTACCACCGGTCAGACGTGTTGTTGGAAAAAAACTACGACACAAAAGAAGAGTGGTTTGCCCAAAGTGGCTACGAAGCCCCATACCAGGGCGATAAAGAAGTGGTTTTTTACGACGGAGGGGCCTTTCCCTTCGAAGACGGTGCTTTCGACTATGTAGTGTGTTCGCATGTGGTAGAACACGTTCCGGATTTGCCCTTTTTTGTAGCAGAAATGTGTCGGGTTGCCCCGCGCGGTTATCTTGAGTTCCCCAGGGTTTACTATGATTTTATTTATAAAATCGAGGAGCACCTCAACCTTATTCAATGGAAAGGCGATACGCTGATGTATATGAAGCATGCCAATACGCCATTGGATTATTTTGCACCCTTACGCAGGCAGTTTAAAAAGAGTTTGGACCAAGGGTATTTTGGACTAGTAAACGCGTTGCAGCCGGTGTTTTTTTGCGGAGCAGAATGGGAGGGCGTTTTAAAGGTAAAAGAAGTAGAAGATCTTTCACTTTTACTGCAAGAAGATACCGAGTGGAAATTAAAAGCTCAAACGCCTATGCGGCCGGAAGACCAAGTGAGTTTGGCCGGAATGTTGCGTTACAAACTCCAGAAAAAACTTAGGCGGTCTTGATTATAGCAGAAATTACCGGAGGCTTGGGAAACCAAATGTTTCAATATGCCAAAGGCCGTGCGGTTGCCGAAGCCTTGGGCGAAGAATTGAAGCTGGACATCCACAGCTACCATTGGGACTCCTTGCGCAGCTATGGTTTGGATGTGTTTTGTTTGGATGTGCCCTTTGCCGACCGGGGCGAAATTGACCTTCAGCAAGGCAAAATAGAAGCGCCCCAAAGCCGTTGGAAACGCCTGCTTCGTCCTTTTGAAAAAAAGCCCAGCCATGGCATTTGGCAAGAGGCTTCTTTTGCTTTTAATCAAAAAGACCTCCATATTCCTGACGGAAAATACCTGCGGGGCTATTGGCAAAGTCCCAACCATTTTGAGCACATTGGCCCAATACTCCGCAAAGATTTTGCCTTTAAAGCAGCTCCGCCTGCGCCGGTAGCCCAGCTTTTGGCGCGTATGGAGGGCTGCAGCTCGGTGGCCCTGCATGTGCGGCGGGGAGATTATGCCCAAAACAAGTCTACCCAAGCTTTTCATGGCTTGTGCAGCCTTAATTATTTTAAAAAAGGCATTACTTACATGCGCGAACGGCTAGAGAATCCTATGTTCTTTGTGTTTAGCGACGACCCGGACTGGGCACAAAGCAGCTTTTCTGAGGCGCAAGATGTGGAGGTGGTGCGTTTAGACGTGCCGGATTATGAGGACTTGAGAATGATGCAGCATGCTCAGCACCAAATCATTTCGAACAGCACCTTTAGTTGGTGGGCGGCTTGGCTTAACCCGAACTCCAACAAACGGGTAGTTGCTCCTGAGCCCTGGTTCGAAGACCCTGTGATTCAAGCGCAAACCCAAAGTCTATACCTTCCCTCATGGCATAGGTGCCCAAAGTAACGCCTAAACGAGCTCCCAAACACAACAAACAATTAGTTAGCTTGCATCTGCAAACCCCTAAAATGCTATGGAAAGCCTTGCTAAAAGTCCCCAAACGCCTTTGATTTCCATTGTACTCCCGGTATACAACGGCGAAAATTACCTGGCACAGGCCATACAGTCTCTACTGAACCAATCTTTTACGGATTTTGAGCTGATCGTAATCAACGATTGCTCTACCGATGCCACCGAGGAAGTGATTCGCTCGTTTTCCGACCCTCGA
Source organism: Flavobacteriales bacterium (assembly GCA_018401695.1). Taxonomy (GTDB): domain Bacteria; phylum Bacteroidota; class Bacteroidia; order CAIKAF01; family CAIKAF01; genus CAIKAF01. The sequence goes on from JAGYKD010000001.1 coordinate 785,718, forward strand.
ATCGTGTATGCCAAAAACGAGCGCAATATGCATTTGATTTACTCCTTAAACAAGGGTTTAGACTTGGCTAAAGGTAAATACATCGCCAGAATGGACCACGACGATATTGCCTTGCCCGACCGGTTAAAAAAACAAGTGGAGTTTCTCGAAGCGCATCCGGAAGTCATGGTTTTGGGTACGCTCATTGAGCGCTTTTCTGACCAAGGCCGCAGCTTCCTTCCAAAGTTTCCATTTGAAGCCGACGACGTGGCAGTTTCCATGCTGTTTTTCAACCCCATTTCGCATCCTTCGGCCATGTTTCGGTCTTGGCCGGTAAAAGCGCATGGCTTGCGGTATAACCCCGATATTTTTAATGCCGAAGACTATGCCCTTTGGTGGGATATGCGCCAATTTGGAGAAATTAAAAACTACCCGGAAGTTTTGCTTAGGTACCGGGAGCATGCCAACCAAATTACAAGGGCACAAGCCGTCACCGTTAGTTCGGGCCACCGCAATGCCTTAGCGCATTTCTTTGCAGACATGGGCTTAGATAGCGTGTCCGAAGTGCAACTGGACCGTTGGATGGCCTTATGCCTAGGCCAACCTATACCAAAGGTTCTGCCCGTTTTGCAATTCTTGGATTCGATAGCACTGGCAAATACCAAAAGCCAAAAGCTTCCGGAGGAGGCCTTAAATCAGCGGCTTCAAAAGATGTGGAGAAATGTGCTTCTGGAAGCCAAGCCGCAGGCCGGTATTTGGAAAGCATTTAAAGCCTCCGCTTGGAGCAAACAATCCTTATTGAGTCCAAAACAACAACTGCGTTTGTGGGTCAAATCAAGCCTTAGGTGCTAGTTGGTTGCCCAGATTTTGGTATTTCGGGATTGCTTCTGAACATAGGTATGGAATTTTTCCAACATCTCTTGTTCTGTTTCAGATCCCATGCGACGGGTAGCCGGTTCTGAAGGTAAATGCTCGAATGGGTTATGGGCTTCCTCCATATGCCGCTCAAAATCTACCAACATTCCTATTTCTAGGGCGTAATGGCGTCGTGCCAAAGACTCTGGAGTATCGGAAGGGTACACCGGCGTTGGAAGCACCGAAACCACCTCCCCCTTATCGACCTCTTTGTCTATAAAATGTAGGGTATTTCCCAAAGGGCGTTGGTGGTATATAGCCCATTTAAATGAATCTAAGCCTCTGGAAATAGGAATAATGCCGGGATGTACGTTCAACACCTTTTTCCCTTCCAGGCACGCTTCGGATAGGATTCCCCCGCCTAGAACCATATATAAGTCGCATGCATTATCCATTTCTGCGTCTGAATTGCAGGCACACAAGGGCAATTGGTGGTGTTGGGCCATTTCCTTTGGGGGAATTCCTTGTAAAGGTTTGGGACGATGTTGAAACTTCGGTTTTCGCGGTTTTCGTGGTACAAAGGGAATGGTATAGAGCTTAATCTTGAAAGATTTCGCCAGCAGTTGCTCCAAGACTTGCTGGGTTTTTAAATGGGGAAGATTGTATGTGATTAAACCTAGGGTGTAATTCATGCCTTTCCTTGGGTTAAAATCCCTAAATATAACCAGATTTTTACTTTTATAGGTGTTTTAACTCCTTGGCTCAGCCAGCCTAGGCACCCGCCCCCCGGCAAAAAGTGCGCCCAATGCTTAACCTTGTGTCCGAGAAAACAAAGGCAAGCTACAGACGTTTCTACCCCACAAGTGCACCATTTTGTAGGCAACACAAAAAAAACAGGGCATAATCCGAGACCTTTGCGGCCTTAGGTTTTCAAGACAGAGGCCATTACTCAAACCTGCTGACCACAGCGGCAGGAAACCTAAAATGTCGACCGAATCTTCGGAAAAACTTGCAAATGATTCTAATAGAAGGCAGCAGGGGCAAATGTATTGGCCTCTGATGCTATAGGCAGGCTACCATGAGGCAACAGAATAGCAGCGCATCAACAATCCCATGCTTATGCCTTGGCCTATTCGGGCCCGGGGCTTTCTGTGCCGCACAAAATAAGTACTTCTTAAACCTTAAAGGCATGCCTCTTCTTGAGGCAAAGAGCCTTACCTTTGCTTGGTTGGTTAGCGCAAAAAACAACACCAAACCAAGATTGGAACCCATGCCTACCGGATACCTTTACGTACTGCTTACCTTGCTGTTTACCGTATACGGTCAGCTCATTCTCAAATGGCGACTCAACCAATTGCAACTCACCTTTGGGCAGGGCCTATTGGAAAAAGCCAAAGGTTTGCTGACCTTACTTATTGACCCCTATATTTTTTCCGGCTTCTTTGCCGCCTTTTTAGCCGCCATGTGTTGGATGGTGGCCATGAGCAAATTACCCATAACCCTTGCTTATCCTTTCATGAGTCTTGCTCCTGCTCTGGTGTTTATATTTGGTGTTTGGTTTTTAAACGAAGATTTTAGCTGGGGCAAAGTATTTGGCTTAGTTTTGATTGGCTTAGGCATTTTTGTAACTGTAAAATATTAGCACATGTCCACCGAAACTTCTCACGAATCGCTTGTTCATGCCTGCGTTGACCTAATCCACTCCAACCGCATTTCGAGCACCGAAGTCGCCGATGCTCTAGGAAAAAAAGGGGTAATCCCTCACATGAAGCCCATCCGTGAAGGCTCCTTTTTGGTCGGAAAGGTGCATTATATCTTTGCCCATTCCGGCTCCAACTGGCCCATCCACGAACAGGCCGAACAACTGCCGCCCGACCATGTGGTGTTTGTAGATGCCTTCGATTGCGGCGACAAAGCCATCTTTGGCGACCTGGTAGCCAAGTTTATGATGCTTTACCGCAAAACGAGAGGTATTGTGGTCAACGGAACCCTCCGAGACATTCCCGACCTCAAAAAATACGGCTACCCCATTTGGTGCACCGGACACACTCCCCTGGGTTGTTCCAATAAAAACATTGCTCCCTCGCCCGAAATCCTGGCGCTTGCCGAGCAACGCAGGCAACGCTTTCAAGGCGGAATTCTAGTCAGCGACGATAGCGGAAGCACCCTCATTGAGCCAAGTGAAATCAACGAAACGCTCTTTAAAAAACTAGAGTTTATAGAACTCCAAGAAGACGTGTGGTCCTATTGCATCAACACCCTCAAATGGAGTACCTACAAAACCATTTGTCAAAAACATTATTTGGAAGAACCCGAAGTGCTTCCTCCCTTTTTACGCGAAAAAATTCGTGACTTCAAACTGGAATAATGGCTACTCCTCCGGAAATAAGCATTGTTATTCCCCTTTACATGGGGGCCGGCACCATTGAGGCGCTGTGTCAAAACATTCGCAAGGCCTTGGAAAAAGCTTCGCTTGATCCCTACGAAATCTTGCTCATCGACGACCGAAGTCCCGATGCGTCTTGGGTCATTGCCTCAAATCTTGCAAAACAAGACCCTAGCATAAAAGCCCTTAGGTTTTCGCGAAATTTTGGCCAACATACGGCCCTAAGTGCCGGTATTCGCTTGGCACAAGGCAAATTTATTGCTCTAATGGATTGCGATGGCCAGGACGACCCCTCCCACCTTCCCGAAATGCATGCCGCCTTGGTTCAAAAAAATGTGCATTTGGTCTATGCTATCCGAAAGGAACGACAAGACCCACCGCTCAAAAAACTAAAGTCCAAACTCATTTATGGACTCATTTCTGCCCTTAGCGGCAGCCGCCACGACCACCGCATCGGCACCTACCGCATGTTTAGCCGTCTGGTTGGGCAAGCTTTCGTAAGCCTCCCCGAACGACGACGCTTTGTAGGTGGGATGTTTCATTGGATGGGCTTCAGTGCCGAAACCATAGAAATTGAACACAAAGTCCGCTACGCCGGAAAGTCAAGTTACTCCCTAAAAAAACAACTCAAACTGGCCCGTCTCGGCATTTTAGGCAGCTCCACACGACTGCTCTCTTTAGGAACCTTGCTTAGCTTGGCCGCTGCCTTTGCCTCCCTTATATTTGGCTTAGTAAGAGTCTGGATGAAATGGCAGTACGAAATTCCTCTCGGCTACACCTCCATCATCGTTACCATACTGCTTGCCGCCAGCGCCATCCTTTTCGTTCTTGGAATTATGGGCGAGTACCTGCGCGAAGTGGTCGAAGAAGTAAAACAACGCCCGGTATATTTGGTAGAAGACGCCGTGAATATTGATCCGGAACAGGCCAACGGCTTTGCAAACCAGGAACAAAAATTCCATGGAGCCAATTAAGGTCTTTTTTGGGGGCCAATTCCTGCTGTCCGCGGTAGGTGCAGCACTTCCAAGCACGGCCTGCCGCTGCTCCGGGGTCCCTGACCGAAGTGTCAGGGCCTCCTCGCTAGCCGCATGCCGGCTTGCAAGCACCACACGCTACCTGCCTCCATCAGGGGCCCGGTTCCTTCTTCCAATGTTCATCTGCCTCCCCAAAATTTTGGCTCATGGAAAATAAAGACCTGCAACAAACCATACAACGATACAATCAACGACTCGACACCCTCGGCCCAACAGATAAAGCCTTGGGATGGACCCGCGAAAACAACCAGGTACGACTCAAAGCCCTGGTAGCCGATTTTTGGAACGAAATCCCCAATAGCTCCATCCTCGATGCCGGCTGCGGTTTTGGCGATTTGCTGGGAATTCTTCAAAAAGAAAACAATAGTCCTGCCTCTTATATAGGATACGACATCAACCCCAGGCTTTTGGATGAGGCAAAAAAAAGGTATCCTCAGGGCCATTTTCAGGTGGCCGCTCTCGAAAATATCCCCGGCGACATACTACCAGATTTTGTCTGCTGTTCCGGAGTATTTAACCACAAACGCTCCGACGGAAAAGAGTTTGAGGCCATCAAAAACGCCCTACACCACCTCTTTGCCATTTGCCAAAAAGGCCTAACTGTAAACTTCCTCTCCGATAAAGTTGAGTACAAAACCGAACACAACCACAACTCCAACCCGGGTCAGTTGCTCGAATTTGCCTTTGAACTTAGCAACCACGTGGTGCTTCGAAACAACTACATGCCCTTTGAATTTACCATCACCATCCGAAAAGAGGTACCTATGGATCGCGAACGTTTGGTGTTTGTTAAGCCATGAAAAAAATTCTGTTTCTGTGCGGAGGCCCCTGGCAAACGCCATGGGCTTCGTTTTTAAAAAACAAAGGGCATGAACTCCTCTTGGTGGACCCCAATTCCCAACCGCCGGTTTTGCCTTGGGCGGATCACCACATCGCTTTAGATGTAAAAAATGTGGATGGAATCATACACGCTTTAAATAAACTGGGCTGGACTCCCGATTTGGTTACCTCGGAACAAACCGACGTTAGCGTTATTCCTGTAGCCATGCTCAACCAACACTTTGGGCTATCCGGAATCCCGGTAGAAACGACCCGATTGTTCTCCAACAAGCTGTTGTCACGTCAATTCGTTAAAAAAAGAGTACCTAGCCTTGCTCCCGATTTTCAAAAAATATCTTCTGCCGAAACCCTTCAAGACTTTATTGCCGCAAACCCTAAAAAAACCTACATCTTAAAACCGGCCGATGCCCAATCGTCTCGTGGAATTCAAAAACTGCTTCCCGGCTTAACTTCAGAGGCGCTTAGTCGTGCCTTTGAAAGCTGCCGTAGCAATAGCCCTACCGGTGAGGTTCTAGCAGAAGAAATGCTTCAAGGAATCGAACTTACAGTCGAAGGAATAAGCATTCAAGGTCAACATCATATATTGGGCATAAGCCAAAAGAAACACTTCCGTTTCGGAATCGCTTCTGAGCTTTGCTACCCTCCACAAAGTATTCCCGAAGCCGATCTAATCCGGCTGGAATCGCAACACAACCAGCTTATTGATGCCTGTGGCTTAGACAAAGGCCTTAGCCACTCCGAGTATTTTTGGAACCCGGAAACCGGCTCTTTTGCCTTAGTGGAGTTGAGTTGCCGTGGGGGAGGAACCTTAATTCCCTCCACCATTATTCCGGCACATGCCGGATTGGATGTATACGAACTTTGGTACCAACTTTTAGTAAACGACAAACTGCCGGAGCGCTTACCGCCCTGGAACAGCAAAGAAAGACCTGCCGTGGCTCTCTGCTTTTTTGAGTTTGCGGCAGGAAAAGTCTTGGAAATTGTTGGAGAAAATAGAGCCCAAAAACTGCCTGGCGTGCTTCATTTGCAAATAGACATTCAACCCGGACATGTCATTAAAGAAGCCTTAGACGACAGAGGAAGGCATGGCTTTGTAATTCTTACTGGCATCAATGGAAAAGAAATAGAAGAACGTTTCCGGGCCATTCAACAAAGCATTAAAGTAAACTATGCATCCTGATTTTACTTTTTCACCAGCTGCTAATTCCGTTCAGCCCTCCTTATCCATGGTGCGTGGGCTTGGAGAAACAGCACCCTTATACAACTTGGCAGTCGGTAGCCCGGACCTTGCTCCTCCAAAAGAAGTGAGCACACTAATGAACGCATTTGCGCAACAAAACAGATACGGTTACGCGCCATCCAAAGGCAGCCTTAAGGCACTTGAGGCCTTGCATAGCGTGGTGCTTGGTAACGACCACAGCATTGACCCCAACCAAAACCTCATGCTTCTTCCGGGAGCCAAGTACGCAATTTACTTGGCCTTAAAAACATTGGTTTCTCCAAAAGAACAAGTATTCCTCTTTGCTCCTTATTGGCTCAGTTACCCGGAAATTTGTAAAAGCTTGGACATTGCTTTTCAGGAGTTGGAAATGCCTGCGCCGTCCCAAAAGAAAAGCATGCATGCCTTTTTAACCCAAGCCGCAAAAGTGCATGGAAAACCAAAAGCCATTATCCTTAACAACCCCAACAACCCGGGAGGTTGGATTCACACAAGCAAGGAACTTGAAGCATGTGTAGAATGGTGCCAAAAAGAAGGGGTTTGGCTCATTTACGATGAAGTATATAAAGACTTGGTGTTCCCCGGTGAAACCTTTCCTTCGGTTCCCCCCTTTCAAGGACTGGTGCGCATTGGCTCTCTTTCAAAAAGCTTATGCCTTGCCGGTTTGCGCTTAGCCTACATGGCGGGGCCGGCTGCATTCATTCAAAAAGCTGATGCCCTTGGGCAGCACATCCACACCTGCATTTCCCAACCCTCCTTGTGGCTTTGTGAGCATTTGAACGATTTGCCGTTTGCTCAATTTACACACGATTGTGCTCAAACCTATCAAGAACGCTACTTGCTGTTTTCTGAGGTCCTAAGAAACAAAGGATATGCCGTTTGGCCTATTCAAGCCTCGTTTTATGTTCTAACCCACGCAAAGAATCAAGAAACAGCCGGAGATCAACTCGCCAACCGGCTGGAAAATCGTGGCCTTATGGTCACCCAGGGAAGCGCTTATGGAAAAAGTGTAGGACATACTGTTCGGGTTTGCCTTACTTTGCCAAAAGAAAAATTAGTCGCCGCTGCAGAATTGTTTTAGACCCATTGCTATGCCTTTCGATTGCCACCTACATGTTGAAAAAGGACTGGAAGCCTACCCGTTTAAAGCCCTTGAGGCCAATGTCATTTTTAATTCTTTGGACTCCTACCAAAAACACCACGGCCAATACGCCCAGTTTTACCATTCCCTGATTTTTGATTTTAAGCACGAATGGGAACAAGTAAAGTCCATTGCAATGTCCGGTAAAATCCGTGCCTTTAAGGTGCATAGCCGCATTCAGCAACTTACCGAAGATGACTTAGAGCCTTTAGTGGGGGCGTACCAAGAGCTAAACCGTCCGATTCCCATCATATATGATGCCTTTTACTATGGAAGTGCATTGGAGCATCAACCCAGTCTTTCCTTTTTAATAAAGCTACACCAGGCCCTACCCAAAACCCGCTTCATTATTGCCCATGCAGGGGGCTACGAATTGCTCAAATACTTTTTTCACTTACGCGGACTAAAACGGGTGGGTTTTGACCTTTCGTTTTCCCTTCAATATTTGCAGGATTCAAGCGTAGCTGCCGACCTAAAGAAACTTATTCGTTTTACCCCTGCCAATCGCTTGTTTTGGGGCTCTGATTTTCCCAGCGCCGACCCTCAATTGCAGTGGGACCTGCTTCAAACCTATTTTAGTGACTTAGATATAAGCGAACAAGACCGTCACACCATTTGCCATACTTCGTGGGAGCGTTTCACCAGCCTCCAAAACGATGGCTCCTACACCTGCTCCATGTTATGAAAACTCCTTTACTTTTTTTTGCGCTATTGGTTTGGTCGGCAATAATCTCCTGGTGGGGGGGAGAACGTTCCCAAAACTTTACCAGCCACAACGTTAAGGTATTCGACGGGGTCATGTACGAATACCAACAAGTGCGCCGGCATCAAAAATTTCAAGAGAACTTTGGATTGGGCAACCGCTTACATTCTGCCTACAACGAGCTTTTGGCCAACCCAAATGCGGGGGCATATCATGCCCTCATTTGTTTGTTTTGGCCACAATCGCTCCTTACCGACCAGGACCTTTGGCTACGCGGCACCATAGGGCTCTTTATTTTCTTTTGCCTGTTGTATTTGCTGCTAAGAAATCACCAAAAGTGGCTTTGGATTAGTGTAGTAATTCTGTGGGGCTTGCTGCCCGGTCATGTCCATGCCCGCTATGGAATCGGTTCATATATCCCTGATGGAATTGGCCTAGTTTGGTTAATGTCCGGCCTACTTGCCTTATACCAATTCCAAAATTCCGGAAATCGCCTTTGGTTTTTAGCCGCACCTTTGCTCTTGCTTTTAGGCATTGGCATGCGGCTCAATTTGTTCGTTTACACTGCATTAATGATTTTGCCTTTGCTTTGGCCAAGCTTTAAAACTATGCGGCAATTTTCGCTTCGGCAGCAAGGGTTCCTTTGGGCTTGGCTGGCCATTAATTTGCTGGCTTTTGGTTTGTATCTGTACACTCGTTTCGACTGGTTTTGGGTATACAATACCCAGTTGGGCTATGGAAAAACAGGGCTCGGAGAGGCAATAACCCGCAGCCTCGAATGGTTTATGCTACTTCAGGGAACCGAAGGAATCGCCTTACATATTTTCTTTTTATTATTGGGCTTAATGGCCTTTCCCAAAGAACATATCCGTCTTTGGCGCATCTTATCCTTACCCTTTGTAATTATTTATGCCTTAAGCATACTAATTCTGCATGCACCCGAAAATCCGCACGTGCTCAATGCCGCTTTCCTCTCTTCTCCTTTCTTTTGCTTGAGCATAGGCCAACTTCTTAGTAAATACTTAACTGTAGGAAGAGGACTAAAACCGGTGCTTTTCCCTGTAGTACTTAGTATTGCTTTAGTGTCTGCAATTGCCAACCAATCGGTGCTCTGGTCCCTCGAAAAACAAACCATGAATTTGTACCTCGCCCCCAAAAAGGCGGGAGAAGTCTTATTAAACGAATGGCAAGAAAAGAACAGCCCCTCCTTTCAATACTTGTTCTTTTTTGATGAGATGCTCGCAGTACCTCTTCAAGCCGAACTTTACAAATCCAAAGGTATTTGGATTCCAGAGCAAAAAAGCTTCTTCTTTAAGCGCCCATTTTTAGAACACAACGCATCGTGCGCAACTCTAAACGACTGCATTTCGTACTACCTCGAATTGGCCAAAGGAATGGACCTTGTCGCAATTAACCGCCCCAATGGCCAAAGCAACAAGCTTAGAGCCGATTACCCCTTTGCCGACAGCACGGCACTCAGGGTTGAAGCCCTTATTTGGCAAAACCAGCAATGGCAGGTAGTAGACAGCATTACCTCCCCCATTCACGGTTCTGTAGTGTTTTTACGAACTTCCAAAAAACAAGCCCACCTTGAGCAGAGTAGCTAGATGGATGGGGCCTCACATCCCCGCTATAACCCAATTTCTGATTCGACACTATGCCGGTAAAAACACCCCTGTAATCAACCCAAAGGCAAGTGGTACGGCTTTTTTTAACACCCATGACCTTTCAGGGGGCGCAGCCAAAATTGTCCGAGCTCTTTTTTATGCACAAAAAGTTTCGGAGCCTGCCCATTTCTTTGTTCGCTACAAAAGAACGGAAGACTCCTCCATTCTTTGCATTCCACCATTCAATAAAATCCCTTCGCGACTTAAATTTTATTTAGAATACGCAGCATTAAAAGAGGGTTGGTTGGATTACAACGCCCTTGACCCTTTGTCTATTTTAACAAATAAAGCCTTCCAAAGCGCTGACTTGGTTCATTTCCATAACCTCCATGGAGGCTACTTTTCTTACGAGCTTTTGCCCTATCTGAGCCGCGGCAAAAAAGCCGTTTGGACCATCCACGACATGCACCCCCTCACCGGACATTGTGGCTTTTCTATGGAATGCGAAGGGTGGAAAACCGGCTGTGGAAACTGTCCGGACTTGAACATTTATCCAAGCATAAAAAAAGACCGCACCAAATATTTACACCAAAGAAAAAAAGCATTAATCCAACAGGCAAATCCGGTGTTGGTAAGCCCATCCATTTGGTTGGCCAAAAAACTTGAACGCGCCTTTCCGAAACTCCGTGTGGAGACCATACCAAATGGAGTAAATACCATGGTATTTTGTCCCGGCTCCAAAGAGAAAGCAAGGGCTGAATTAAACTTGCCCCAAGATGCCTTTCTATTGGTTTATGCTTCGGAGTTAGCCACCCAAAATCCGTACAAAGGAGGCGATGTAGTACGCGAATTGATTGGCTCAGAGCTCCCTCCCAACACTAAAATCATAACCATTGGAGGAAACGAGGCCAAACAATCGGAACAACATCTGCCCTATGGCTACATTGCTTCAGAACCAGAGATGGCCAAGCTGTTCCGGGCGGCAGACCTTATGGTCTATCCCACCAAAGCCGACAACCATCCCTTGGTGGTAATGGAAGCTCTGGCTACCGGACTCCCGGTCCTTGCAACCGCCGAAGCCGGCATCCCCGAAATCATCGAAGACGGCGTGCAAGGTTGGCTAATGCCAAGAACTACCGGTGCGGCTCCGTTTTTGCAGCGCATTCAAGAAATGGCCACTCAGCCTCAAAGCAGATGGACGGAAGCCCAAAACGCGGCCAGGAAACACGCTGAAGAAAACTTTACCTTGCAGGCCATGATTCAAGCCTATCAAAAACTTTACTCCTCTCTCCGAACTGAATCCCATGAATGAAGCTCCTCTTATTTCAGTAATTCTGGTGGTGCTTAACAACAAAGACTTTATTGGTCAAGCCATCGACAACTTTTTGGAACAACAGTGTCCGGAAGCCGAACTCGTAGTGGTAGATGGTGCAAGCACAGATGGTACCAAAGAGATTATTTGGGAATACGCTGCTAAGCACCAAAACATTAGTGCACTGAGCGAAAAAGATTCCGGGCAGTCCGACGCCATGAACAAAGGAATCAACAGGGCCAGAGGAACCTATATTTCCTTTTTGAATGTAGACGACTTTTACCATCCCAATGCCCTAAACCAAGCCGTTGCAGCCATTAAATCGCATAATTTTCCCAACTTTTTGGTGGCCAACTGCCACGTTTGGGCCGCCGACGGCTCCCTGGTTTTTCACAATAGACCTTCTAACCCCAGCCCACATGCCATAATTAGTGGCGAAACCCTGCTGGTGAACCCTTCGGCATACGTTTATAAAAAAGAGCTTCACGAAAAAGTGGGGCTGTATGCCCAAGACAACCACTACAATATGGACCTGGAGTTTGTCTACAGTGCTGCTCTTATTTGCCCCTTTATTTACATAAATCAAGATTGGGGGAATTTTAGGATGCTTCCCAACACCAAAACCTCCGAAGACATGGAGGCCGGGCGCTTAGAAAAGCGAAAAAAAGACCTCGCCAAACGTATTTTGACCAAAGCTCCTGCCCATATTCGATTAAAAGTCTACGCCATCTGGACCCTTAAAGCCCTTAAAAAGAAAAAGTTTGCGTTTGCGAAAAAGGGTAAAGGCTATGCGCAAGCCCTCGCTTACAAATTTGGAATAAAATAAGGACCACTACCATGCCTCAATATCCCGATCTTCCTCTTGGCGTTACTGTGCTTATCTCTACCTACAATGGAGCGCATAGACTAGCGCCCACTTTAAAGGCACTTGCCCATCAAAACTTGGATGGAATTCCGGGTGTGGAATTGTTGATTGTAGATAATGCCTCTACCGACGACACCAAGCAAACGGCCCTGGACTTATGGCAAAAGCTTGAGGAACCCTACCCCTTAACTGTGCTAAATGAACCCAAACCCGGGAAACTAAACGCCCAGGAAACCGGGTTCAAGCATGCCCGTTATGCCTTTATTATAACCTGCGACGATGACAATGCCTTTGTATCCGATTACCTGCAAATGGGCTACCAGTGCTTGGTGCAAAACCCCAAGGTGGGAGTTCTGGGCGGACAGGGCTTTCCAAAAACTACGGTGCCCCTCCCAAAATGGTTTGACACCTACGCCTACCGCTTTGCCTGTGGCCCCCAAGCTCCACGCTCCGGCAATGTAAACCCCACCCGAAATGTGGTGTATGGCGCCGGCATGTGGGTCCGAATGAAGGCCTACCACCAAATGAAAGCTCTGGACTACCGCTTTTTAATTACCAGCCGTACCGGAAAAAAACTCAAAGGTGGTGGCGAAGACGGCGAACTGTGTTGGGCCATTCGCTTCTTGGGATACCAAGTTTGGTACCTCGAAGAAATGAAATTCGACCACTACATTCCGGCAGAACGCCTTAACGACGAACACCTAAAAAGGCTCTTGATTGGCCAAGGAGCTAACGGCCCCCTAAACAATTTGCACTACCGCATCGCTTATGGCGATTTAAAAAAGGTTCCCTCCTTTTTTTGGCTCCGGGAGTGGCTCTATAACTTAAGAGACTTTTTTAGGCTTCATACCATTGCCGATAAAAAGATACGCAGCAACGAAAAACAAAGGCTGTTGGTCAACTTATCTTTTATCCTTCAAGCCAGAAGTACCTACGACAAACAAGCCAAACAAGTACTAGATTACTACAAACGATGCGAAAGTCTCCGTTCTTCTCTGTCGTAATTCCGGTCTACAACCGGAAGCATCGCATCGAAAAGGCGGTGAAATCCATGCTAGACCAGACTTTTAAGGATTGGGAGCTGTTGCTTATAGATGATGCTTCCACCGACGGGAGTTTTGAATTCATGCAAGGTTTTAAAGACCCCAGAATAAAAGTTTTTCAAAACCAAACCAACCAAGAACGCTGCCGTACCCGAAACCGGGGAATAGAACTTGCTTCCGGTAAATACATTGCTTTCTTAGACAGCGACGACTACCACCTTCCTCAACACTATCAAGAATTGTATGAGGCCATTGAGGCTGCCGGCTTTCCTAAGGCCTTCTTTTTTACCAACGCTTGGAACGAAACCGAGGAGGGTGAACGATCCGAACGCTTATGCCCCCCATTGGAATCCATGCCAATTCCCAATTATTTTTTGAGGCATACCGTTAATCCTCAACGCTGGGCCGTTCATGCCGATTTAATGAGGGAACACCCCTTTGACCCCAACATACAAATTGCCGAGGATATGGAAACCAGCCTTCGAATTTGCTTTTCGGGTGCTCCAGTTCACCAAATCCCCAAAAGAACCACCGTGTATGTGGCAGCATCCGACAGCTTTACCCATGGGGCAAGCAACAAATGGGAGCGGGAACTGGACGCATTGAAAAAAATTTTCAAAAAACCGGCTTTCAAAGGCAAACTTCCCAAAAAGGAAACCCACCGATTAATCAGTATGTGCTTTTTTCATTTGGCCATGAAAGCCTTTCAAAACCAAGAGTCTACAAAGGTCCTAAGCTTTGGACTCCGTTCTTTTTTCCTTTGTCCTGCAGGCTATAACAGAAAAACCAACAAACCCCTGTTTGTAGCTTTAATTTACAATATTCCTTTGCTTGGCCCTGTGCTGCAAAAAATTAAAAAAAGCCCCTAATGCATCTTTTGGCAAAACAAAAACCACCCCCTTAAAAGACTTGGAAAAAGAAAATACCTCCTTTCTGCCCAAAAAGTCCTTGGATTCGCTCCATTTCATCGAAGAAAACCTTTAATTAGCGTCTCAAGAACATGAGCAACTAACCTATGAAAGCTGTAATCTTAGCCGGAGGTCTTGGCACCCGCATTTCCGAAGAAAGCATGTACAAACCCAAACCCATGGTCGAAATTGGTGGTAAACCCATCCTTTGGCACATTATGAAAATTTACAGCACTCATGGAATCAACGATTTTATTATCTGCTGCGGCTACAAGGGGTACCAAATCAAAGAATATTTCGCCAACTACTTCTTGCATATGTCCGATGTCACTATTGACATGGCCAACAACAACATGGAAGTGCACCACAGAAATGCCGAACCCTGGAAAGTAACCTTGGTAGACACCGGAGAAAGCACACTCACCGGCGGCAGATTAAAAAGAGTCGCCGACTATTTAGGAAACGAAAGCTTTTGCTTTACCTACGGCGATGGCGTTGCCGATATCGACATTCAAGCCTTGGTAAAATTCCACAAAGAACAAGGCAAATTGGCTACCATTACGGCCATTCAACCCCAAGGCCGCTATGGTGCCCTTGGCCTAAATGGAAATTTAGTAGAGCAGTTTCAAGAAAAGCCCGCAGGAGACGGAGCTTGGGTAAATGGCGGATTCTTTGTGCTCGAACCCTCCGTGGTTCATTACATCAAAGACGACAAAACCAGCTGGGAACTCGAACCTCTCCTTAAAATTACCGCCGAAAAGCAACTTGCCGCCTACTACCACAACGGATTCTGGCAAGCCATGGATACCCTACGCGATAAAAACCAGCTGGAAAAGCTTTGGCAAGAAGGAAACGCCCCATGGAAAATTTGGAAATAAAAAAGCTGCTCCAACTATTTGAAGGAAAACGCGTCCTTGTAACCGGCCACACCGGATTCAAAGGAAGCTGGCTCGCTCTTTGGCTCCACCACCTAGGTGCCAAAGTCTCCGGTATTGCCTTAGATCCCGACCAAAAGCCCAATCACTTTTCCCTCTTGAACCTCCCTATTCAAGACCTAAGAATCGATATTCGGAATCGCCCCGACCTGGAAAAGGCCGTAAAAGGAATCAACCCCGAAATGGTTTTCCACTTGGCGGCTCAACCTTTGGTCCGCCGAAGTTATCGGGAACCGGTAAACACTTGGGAAACCAATGTAATGGGGTCCATCCACCTCTTAGAAGCCATCAGAGGCTGCTCAGCCACCAAAGCCGCTGTTTTTGTTACTACCGACAAGGTCTATAAAAACCAGGAATGGGACTGGGGGTATAGAGAAAACGACCCCTTAGGAGGCCACGACCCTTACAGCTACTCCAAATCTGCCATGGAATTCGCCATCGATTGTTACCGGCAATCCTTTTTTCAAGAATCCACTGCTCCTGCCATTGCTTCTGCACGTGCCGGAAATGTAATTGGAGGAGGAGACTGGTCCGAGGACCGGCTAATTCCGGACTTGGTAAGGGCCGTAGCCATGGGCAACCCCATTCAATTAAGGTATCCCCAGGCAACCCGCCCCTGGCAGCATGTCCTGGAATGCCTATGGGGCTATTTGATGCTTGCCGGCAAGCTTTGGAACGGTGAAAGAAATTTTGCTCAAGCCTGGAACTTTGGCCCCGTGCCGGAAGACAATAGAATGGTTATTGAAGTGCTCGCTTCCTTAAAAAACCACTGGCCCGATTTGGATTGGAAAATGCCTGAACAAAAACCAGACTTGCACGAGTCGGGAATGCTGTATTTAGACCACTCCAAAGCAAAACGCGCCTTAAATTGGAAACCCGTTTGGTCGCTTGATGAAGCCCTAATGCATACTGCCCAATGGTACAAAGCCTACTACCAAAGCCAACACGTGCTTTCCATGCAACAACTTCAGCGCTTTCTGAATGAGCTTAGCTCCTGACTTCTATGACTCTAGAAAAAACCCCACTGAAAGACCTGTATTTAGCCAAAGGAAACGCCATTGGAGACCATAGAGGCAGTTTTGAACGCTTGTTTTGCTCCAAGGAGCTTGAACTACCCTTGAAAAATCGTACCATAGTACAAATCAATCAGTCCATTACCACTAAGGTGGGAGCTGTTAGGGGTTTGCACTACCAAAAAGCTCCATTTCAAGAAATGAAATGGGTGCGCTGCCTCGAAGGAAAAGTCTTCGATATCGCTCTAGATATTCGTCTCGACTCCCCAACTCGATTTCAATGGTTCGCCACAGAACTTTCGCCACAAAACCATACCATGATGATCATTCCCGAAGGGTTTGCCCATGGGTTTCAAGTGCTCGAAGGCCCTGCAAGACTGCTTTACCTGCATACCGAATTTTATACCCCCGAAGCCGAAGGAGGATTTCACCTCCTCGATCCCAAACTTAAGATTCAATTACCTTTGCCGGTATCGGAAATGTCCGAACGTGACCAACAACACCCCTGGATTTAGCACCAACACCCCAACGATGAACTGCCGACATTGCCACAGCCCGCTCTCCCTTTCTTTTGCAGACCTGAATACCGCTCCTCCTTCCAATGCCTACCTTAAACCGGAGGACCTCTCCAAGCCCGAGCCTTTCTACCCTTTGCGTACCATGGTTTGCACCCAATGTTGGCTGGTTCAAACCCAGGATTTTACCTCCGCAGAAGATGTCTTTACTCCGGAGTATGGATACTTCTCCTCCATGTCTTCCAGCTGGTTGGAGCATGCAAAAACCTACGTAAACCAAATTACCCAAAGGTTGGAGCTCAACAACCACCATTTTGTGGTGGAAATAGCCTCGAACGACGGATACCTCCTCAAAAACTTTAAAGAAAAAAACATCCCCTGCCTGGGCATTGAACCAACGCACAGCACCGCTGAAGCCTCCAGAGCCCTTGGTATTGAAACCCTTGAATCGTTTTTTGGAAAATCCCTGGCCGGGGAGCTGGCTCAAAATGGAAACCAAGCCGATTTAATTATTGGCAATAATGTGTATGCCCATGTCCCCGACTTAAATGACTTCACCGCAGGGCTAAGGCAGTTACTAAAACCCGAAGGCACCATAACCCTTGAGTTCCCGCACCTTAAAAACCTGGTGGACCTAAACCAGTTCGATACCATTTACCACGAACACTTCTCCTATTTTTCGCTGTGCTCGGTTTGTGGCGTTTTGGAGTCCCACGCACTTAGGGTATACGATGTAGAACAAATCCCTACCCATGGCGGCTCTTTACGCTTGTTTATTTGCCATAAAGACGCGTTAACCCTGCCCGAAAAACCTGCCGTTGCACAACTCCTTACTGCCGAAATGGAGGCGGGAATGCAAACAGAAGCCTACTATACCAACATGCAATCCAAAATCCGTAAGGTACGGGCTCAGCTTTGGCAATTTTTGCTCGAAAAAGAAGCGCAAAACGCCAAGGTTGCTGCTTATGGTGCCGCTGCGAAAGGAAACACCTTGCTTAATTACTGCGGGGTTAAAGACCACGATATTATTCGCTACGTGGTAGATGCTTCCGAATACAAAAAAGGACGCTTTATGCCCGGCTCTCGGATCCCAATTGTAGCCTTAGATCATCTTTTGGAGGACAAACCCGATTTTATCCTTATTTTTCCTTGGAACCTGAAAAAGGAAATCCAAATTGTTCTGCAAGATGCGCGCTCCTGGGGCGCACAATTCGTTACCTTTATTCCTGAACTCAAGGTAGATTAATCTATGGCCCATATCCCCATCAATAAACCTTACACAACAACCAACGAAGTTGCATTGGTGGCGGACGCGGTGCTTACAGGGCACGGGGCAGAGCGCAACAAATACCTCGATCGCTTTGAACAAGAGTTTGCGCATTTTGCCGGAACCTCATTAGCCCACTGCACCTCCTCCTGTACCGGTGCCATCCATTTAGCACTCGCCGCCATGGGTATCGGACCCGGCGATGAGGTAATTGTCCCGGAAATTACATGGATTGCAACCGTAGAACCCGTGCTTTACTTGGGCGCAAAACCAGTCTTTGTGGACGTTTTGCCCGACTCCTGGTGCATAGACCCTGAAGCCGTAGAACAAGCCATTAGTCCAAAAACCAAGGCCATCATTGCGGTGCATGTCTACGGCAACCTCTGCGCTATGGAAACCCTCCTCCAAATCGCCGAAAACCGAGGCATTTATGTGCTCGAAGACGCCGCTGAAGGTATTGGCTCCTATCGAAAAGGTAAGCATGCCGGATCTATGGGCCTTGCCGGCACTTTTTCTTTCCATGGCACCAAAACGATTTCCACCGGGGAAGGTGGAATGGTCATTTCTTCAAACCCTGAATTCATGCACAAACTTCGGGTACTCAACGATCACGGCCGAGACCCCAAAGACCCGGAAGCCAAAATGTATTGGATGAGAAACTACGGGTATAAATACCGCATGTCCAATACACAGGCCGCTCTTGGCGTGGCGCAACTCTCTATAGTTTCTGACCTTATCCAAAAAAAACGAGACATTTTTCTTGCCTACCAACAAGAACTTAAAAACCTTCCCTTGCATTGGAATCCTGAGGAACAAGGCGACCAAAACGGCTACTGGCTGCCCACCTTTGTGGTAGACTCCAAACAGCCTTTTGACCGGGCCAAACTCTTTGAAGCAATGGCTGCTAACCATATTGAAGCCAGACCTTTTTTTTACCCCTTGTCCAGCCTCCCCATGTTCCAAAGCAAAACCCAAAACAAAGTGGCTTACCAAATATTTGAGCGGGGAGTTAATCTCCCCAGCTTCCATGAACTCTCAAACAGCCAAATAGACCGCATTTGCCAAACCATTCGAAATTATTTCCATGGCTGATTTTCGGGTTTCTGTCTTTGCCGACCAACAGGTAGGGCTCCAAACTTTGGAGTTTCTTTTTCAACTCTTCCCGCAAGATTTGCTTTCGGTAATCACTACTGGGAATTACACCCCCATAGAAAAGCTGCTTAACGACCAACAATTCCCGGAAAACAAAAGGTTCGTTGCCAAAACCAAAGCGCAAAAACCCTTGCTGGATTTTTTAAAACAAAACAGCCCCCCGGATTGGATTATCCTAGCTTGGTGGCCTTTCCTTATAAAAAAAGAAACCATCGCCTGGCCCAAACAAGCCTGCATGAATTTTCACCCAAGCCTACTGCCACACAACCGAGGAAAACATTACAATTTTTGGACTTTAGTAGAAGATAGCCCATTTGGCGTCTCCCTTCATAAGGTCACCGAAGGCATCGATGACGGCGATATTCTGTTCCAAAAACCCATAGAAAAAGATTGGACCGATACCGGTGCCTCGCTCTACCATAAAGCCCAATCGTCTATGGTTGAACTTTTTAAAGCGTCATATCCCAAATTGCGCAAAGGGGAGTTCCTAGCCAAACCACAACCCACCGGTGAAGGCAGCTTCCGCTGGGCGTACGAAATGGAAAAACACTCCACCATTGATTTGGAGGAAAGCTACAAAGCACGAGATTTCCTTAACTTACTACGCGCCCGAACCTTTGATCCTCATCCCGGAATCCGATTCCAAGACCAAGGAAAATGGTACTTCGTTCGGGTGAGTATTGAACCTACTGAACCACCGGAACACAACCCATAAGACACCCTATGAAAAGCCCCCTGTTTAGCATCATTATTCCCACCAGAAACCGCTACCACACCTTAGAATTTGCCCTTAAGTCAGCACTCAATCAAGACTTCGAAGACTTCGAAGTTGTAGTAGCCGATAATTCCGACCCCGAATATCCCATGCCGGAGTCCATGGAAAACTTGCTCCAACACCCCAAAGTGGTCTACCGGCGCTCCGAACGCATTTTGGCCATGTCCGAAAACTGGGAATTTGCTTACGGCTTAGCCTCCGGTCAGTACATTAGCTACACCGGCGACGACGACGGCTTACTGCCTAATGCCCTGCGTTTGGCCCATAAAGCCCTAACGGAATCCGGCTTGCCGGTAGTAAAATCCGTCCAGGCTTCGTTCATTTGGCCCGACGACGCTATTTTCGACCGTTCCTTTTTCACCTTTCCCCTTATTGTAATTCCAAGCCCAAAACCTGCAGAAACCATTGATTCCCACAGCCTGCTCAAGCGCTTTGCCAACCTGGGTGCCGTCTCCTACAACCGATTTCCACACCTCTACAACGGCGGCTACGTGCACCGCGACATCCTGGAAAAAATCAAATCCAAAACCGGAAGGCTTTTTGAATCCATCACTCCGGATGTGTATTCCGGCTATGCTGTGGCAGCGCACTGCCCGGAATTTGTACTCACAGGCACCCCGCTCAACATTTCCGGACGCTCCGGAAAATCCAACGGATCGGCCCACACCTACCGCAAAATGTCCGACCAAATCATTCAGGATTTTAAGTCCTTGAATGTACAAAGCTCTATTCCTCACCATCCCCAAATTCCCTACAACCGAGGCTGGTTTCCCGTAGTGTACGAACCTTACTTTAAGGCGCGCGACCTGTTTTTCCCCAACGATGCCGAACTCAGGGTAAACCGGAAAAAGCTCATGGAAAAAATCGTAGGCGATATTTACGTCTACGACGAGGCCGAATGGAACGATGCGGTAGAAAAAATCCGAAAATCTGCCCAAGACGACCCCGTGCTACTCCAATACACCGAACAGCTGCTCAGTCAGCGCCAAAAAGCTTTTGCCGAGGAGGTTACGCGCATCGCCGAACCCAAAACCGGCTTCTATGACTCCTGTTTGTACCTAAACGGCAACGACTTCAATGCCCAAACCGTAGACCAAGCCGCAGTCCTTATGCAAAAAATTCTTGGTACCGAAGCCGAAAAGCAGGTGGCACCCACCGCTTCAACTCAAACCAAACTTGAGCTCAAACAACGCATCCGAACTGCTGCTAGGGTGGTAATTAAGGGGTATTAGGGGCGCATTTCCCGCCCTCCACTGCAAGTCCGCAGTGGGCCATGCACAGGCAAGGCAAGCCCGGGGTCTCTTTTGAGAGCCCCCGCCCTTGCGCTTGCCTGTAGCATGGCCCACTTTACGGGCTTTCCGTTCAGGTCGGGGCGCCATATGATATAATTTCTCTCCTTTTTGGCTAAGATGTTGTCCCTGGCGGCTTTGGCCGGTAGGAGCTGGTTTTTTGAAACTATTTTCGTAAAGTAAATCCGAACTTTTAGTCTTATGTTCCGATCCCTAACCCAAAAACTATCGGATGCTTTTTATTTTCACTTTAAAATAATTCCTAAAAACACCTTTCAAGCATCCGGAAATTTTTGCCTGATGCTGCACGGAATAACCCAAGGCAATTACGGCCATATAAACTCCAGACAGCTGCCTTTTTCGCTTTTTAAAGAACATATGGAGCGCTTGGGTAAATATTACCAACCCGTTGACCTCGAAACTTTTTTTCACGAAAAAGATAAAAACCACAAAAAACCCCTGTTGGCCATAACCTTCGACGATGGCTTTGCCAACAACCTCCACCTGGCGGCTCCATGGCTGGTCCAAAAAAAATGGCCGGCCACCGTTTTTGTTACCGGCTTAAACCAATCTGCTTATCCCTACATTTGGGCCGACCTGGTAGACCTTGCCGAAAAAAAATGGAACATCCCTGAATTGGAAATTCAAAACCACCGGTTTATTAGACAAAAAGGTACGCTTCGGCACGAACAATCCTTTTGTACCCTCAGAGATTTTATCCGATACATAGAACCGGATGCCTCCTTTAAAGAGGAATTGGCCAAAGCAATGGAATTAAACGACCGTTTGGCCAATTATCGGGAATCTTCCGAATGGTTTACCTTACTTTCAAACCAAGAAATTAAAGCTTTAGATGCTTTGCCGGGAATCCAGGTAGCTGCGCACTCCGCTTTTCATAACAATTTGGGAAGTTTGCCTCTAAACAAAGTAAAGGCCGAATTAGAAATGCATGCCGATTGGCTCCAACAATTGCTGGGACGAAAGGTTCCTTTTTTGGCCTTTCCCGATGGGTCCTACCACGAAGCCTTAAAACCCATTTGCCATGCGGCCGGTTTTACCTACTTGTTGGCAGCAGGCGGTTTTAGATCGCCTAAAGACCCCGAAGACCCCTCCATTATTGACCGAAAAGAAATTTCCAACTGCGGAAGAGCCGCCACTCAATTTTTCGATATGTATCGAAATTTCAATTAAATGCTATGAGCGAGGACTCATTTTCCATAGTTCGCCTGACGGAGGAGTTATTGCCCAAGGTGCATGCCCTGTTTGCAGAAGCACGCAATCTGCATTTTCCCGAGGGCTATTTCCTCAGAAAATACGGCTCTAATCCGCCCCATTTGCGCTTTGTTTGCCTGCTGGCCTTAGACCAAAACCGAGCGCCTGCCGGTTTTGTAGCCATAGTGGCACGGCCATTGAAGCTGGGAGACAACACCTTTTTGGGAGGAGAATTTTTGGACGTGGTTACGCACCCAAAGCACCGAGGTAAAGGCCTTTTTGTTCAACTTTCGCAACAAGTAGTAGCGCTTGGCCAAAGCCTTGGAATGGAGTTGCTTTTCTCTACCCCCAACGATCAATCGGGCCCCATTATGGTGCACAAATTGGGCTGGAAATTACACGAAACCCTAGTTCGCTTTGAATACCTAAGCCCGAGCCCCGATTGGTACAGGTACGCTACCCGCTTCGCTTGGACGCGCGGTGTCTATTTTAACCAAATAGAGCATAGGCTAAAACCCTACCTTTTGCCCAATGCTTACCCAAAAGGAGCCGGCAATCAAAAGGGTGGAGTTGTTTGGGACTCCGTGTTTTTCAAAAGCAAACAAACCGAAAAAAACCGGTTTATTCGTTTTGAAGACTGGCATTGGTGGTTTAGGTTCGATGGCGGACTTTTTGTAGCCGATGTGCGGCCTGCCACCGAACGTGCCCGTTCGGAAAATTTCCCGGCGGCTCTTCGCTCATTGACCCGTAGCCTGGGAATAAAGCGGGTGTTTGGCTACTTTCCCAAGGACTCCTATGCAGCCTCGTGCTTTGCACAAGTTGCCGATCCAAATCCGGGGGTGGGCCTGTACATCTACCCATTAACCGAAAGAGCAACGAAAGGTGCCTGGGAATTTTCCCTTGCCGATTGCGATAGCTTTTGATTCCGGTTTTGCTTCCAATTATTGACGCAAGATTTCTACCTTTCCACATCCAAATGCTTCCCTAGATTATGGAATTTGACATTCCCTTCAACAAACCCTATTTGGTGGGCCCTGAAATGGACTACATGCAACTTGCGGTAGAGAGCCTAAAGCTTTCGGGCAACGGAAAGTTTACCCAAAAGTGCCAAGAGTATTTTCAAGACCACTATGGGTTTGGAAAGTGTTTGCTTACCTCTTCCTGTACCGATGCGCTGGAAATGGCGGCATTATTACTTCGCTTGGAGCCCGGAGACGAGGTGATCCTACCTTCCTTTACGTTTGTATCTACCGCCAATGCTTTTGTGCTGAGAGGCGCCCATTTGAAGTTCGCCGACTCTTTGAACTACAACCCCAATATTAACCCCGCCGCAATTGAAGCGTTGATTTCCAACAAAACCAAAGCCATCGTGGTGGTGCACTACGCAGGGATGGCCTGTCCTATGAATGAAATACTAACCATTGGCAGAAAATACAATATCCCCATAGTTGAAGATGCAGCTCAAGCCATAGACAATATGTACCTAGATCAAAACGGCGCCCGATCCTTAGGCGGCCTGGGCGCTTTATCGGCATTTTCGTTCCACGAAACCAAAAACATTATTTCCGGAGAGGGCGGTATGTTGGCCATTAACGACCAAGTTTACGAGGAACGGGCCGAAATCCTTTGGGAAAAAGGAACCAACCGCTCGGCCTTTTTTAGAGGAGAAGTCGATAAATACGGCTGGGTAGACCTTGGTTCTTCTTTTTTGCCCAGTGAATTAACCGCCGCTTTTCTTTATGCCCAACTGGAGCATTTAAAACACATACAGGAACATCGGCTAAAACTGTGGTATGTTTACCATGAGGCATTGGCGCCCTTGGAAGAAGCCGGCTACCTAACACGCATGCAAGTACCCGAATACAGCGGAAACAATGCCCATATGTACTACGTGCTTTGCAGAAGCGCACAGGAAAGGTCAGAATTGGCGGCCTTTTTAAAATCCAAGCGCATTTTAGCCGTAACGCATTATTTGAGTTTGCATGCCAGTCCATTTTTTAGCCCCAAACACGATGGAAGAGATTTGCCCGAATCGGACAGGTATACCCAAACCCTTTTGCGTTTGCCCTTGTATATGGCCTTAAAAGAAGAAGAAGCGCTGCGGGTATGTGCAGAGATGGGTGCCTATTTCAAGGCATAAATGGGCCAAAAAGAGTAAAAAAACCGGAGGATTTCCCGCCCGGATGGAACGGAAAGCCCGGAGCGGCCAAAGGCTAAAGCCACTTAGCGGGTGGAGGCTGACCGTTTTTGCGGGCAGACCCAGCACCGCTGCATGGGATAGGGAATGCGTTGCGTTTTCGCGGCAAATTAAGGCGCAGACAAATGGAAAGGCCGCAGTTTACTTGTTGTAAATGAGGACCTTGAGATTTGGCTGCAACGCAAAGTTGCCGCTAGAATAGCATCGCATTCCCTATCCCATGGTGGATTTGCCTTTGAAAGCGAGGACTTGAAGGGACAGCCGGAAAAGCGGGCCAAAACATTATGCGACATGATGTACATTTGAAGCAGGGGTGCTATCTTTCCACACCAAAACAAGCCGTTGCGTGCCGAAAAAAATTATTGTTTTTGTTCAGGACTACCCCTTTTATAAAGGAGAACCTTTTTTCCATCTGGAGCTAAAGGAGTTGGTACTCCATGCCGAGCAAGTAATGGTGGTGCCGAGGCACATACCCAATAGGCCGGACGAGCCTCCGCATTTTGCCTTACCGGAGGGCGTTAAGGTATTTAACGTGCCCGTTAAAGGCGGACTCAAAGCAAAGCTTGTAGCTTTGCTTTACCTCCTGTTTCCCAAAAACTTCAAACGTTTTTGGAACGATTTAAAAAGCAAGGGTCTGTTGTTTAATATTTTGAGCATAAAGACCGCGCTCATGTACGATGCTCAAGTGTTGGAGCTTTCGGTCGAGCTGAAACGTTGGTTTAAACAAGAAAACGAGGACTCGAAAGATTGGGTGTTTTACAGCTATTGGTGCGACGACGCAGCCTATTTAATTGCCCAATGGAAAGCCAAAGGGCTCATAGCCCGCAGCCTTACAAGAGCACATGGCGCCGACCTTTATGAACAAAGGCATCCAAACCATTATTTGCCCTACCGCAATTACATTATGAAGCATTTGGACGTGGTGGCTTGTATATCGCAGCATGGACAAAGGCATTTTTGGGAACGTTTTCCAAGGTATTCTTCAAAATTTGTGTTGGCGCGCTTGGGGGTATTGCCCCAAACCCCTTTACAAGCCGATTTGGAATTTCCTTTCCGGCTTTTGTCCTTGTCGAGCATTGATCGGGTAAAGCATTTGGAGCTGCTGATTGAGGCGCTTGCCGAATGGAAAGGGAGTCCTATAGAATGGCACCATTTGGGCAATGGCCGCAATGAGGCATACGAAAAGCAAATAAAGGATTTGGCAGAAACGCTTTTGAAAGGAAAGCCCGAAGTGCGCTACTTTTTTCATGGCTTTGTAAACCCCTCCAAAGTTATTTCTACCATTTCGGAGCTGAAGCCACATGCCTTAATCAATTGCAGCTTTTTTGAGGGCATTCCTGTTTCTATGATGGAAGCTGCCTCCTTAGGTATTCCGCTTTTGGGAGGCGCAGTAGGTGGCGTTCCGGAATTGCTATTGGACCAAGAAAACGGTTTTTTGTTTGAACCCGGCAACAAAAAGGAGCTTTTGGAAGCCTTGAGTCAAATGAGCCAAATGAGCAAAGAGGATTACGCCGGCATGTGCCAGGCCTCTTTTTTAGTGCATATGAAACGGTTCAATGCCCTGCATAATTACTACAGTTTCTCTCATCTTTTATTCAATAAAACCGAAGCTTTTGACAAAAGCCATGTGCGAAGGTTAGCAGATTCCGAAACGGTGGGCAAACCCGCCAAAGTGGGCATCATACATGCCGGTATGGGAAATGTAGAGGCGGTTCAATCCATGCTTCGTAAGCTAAAAGTGCCCAGTCAGCTGGTTTCACACCCCGACGATTTAGACTTATTCGAGACTTTATACCTTCCCGGGGTAGGCTCCTTTGACAAGGCCATGGAAAAATTAAACGAAGCCGGCCTAAGCGCAGGTATTAAACGCTTCGCAAGCAAGGGCGGCCAAGTCATTGGCATTTGCTTGGGCATGCAGCTGCTTTTTGAAGGCAGCGAGGAAGGAAACTTGGCAGGATTGGGTTTATTGCCGGGAATATCAGTACGTATTCCACAAAAACCCGATGGCCCACAGGTAAAAGTGCCGCATATTGGTTGGTCTAAGGTGTATCCGGCCCCCGGACATGAGGACGATGGATTTCCGGAAAACATGCATTTGTACTTTACCCACTCCTACACCGTGCGTCCGGAAAACCCGGAACATGTTTTGCTTTACACCAATTACCCGGAGCCTTTGGTTGCTGCCGTTAGGTACCAAAACATCTATGGCTACCAATTTCATCCCGAAAAAAGCCATACCTTTGGTTTGGCCTTATTGCGAAGGATACACCAACCCCAACCGCAAGGGTAAGCATTATTTTTTAAGAGATGAACCACAGGGTAATTCCGGTATTGGGGCTCTATAATGGCGGGGTGTACAAAACCAAAAAGTTTGTACACCCAACCTACGTGGGCGACCCCATCAACGCCGTTCGGGTATTCAACGAAAAGCAGGTTAGTGAGCTGGTGGTATGTGGGTTTCGAAACAGTCTTGAGGGCATAGACCCCAATTTGCCTGTACTTAAAGAAATTGCTTCAGAAGCCTTTATGCCTTTGGCCTACATTGGTGGAATTCGTCATTTGAACAGCGTTGAGCAGTTGGTAAGCATGGGTTATGAAAAGTTGGGGTTTTTAACTGCGGCATTTCTGCAACCCACATTGGTAAAAGAAACCGTGAGTGCCATTGGCGCCAGTTCGGTAATAGGATGCCTTGATTTGCGAAAAGATGAAATACACGGCACCCTAAAGCCCTACATTCTCAGTGGAAAACAAGCCCTGAACCTTTCGGTAGAAGAGGCCATTGATCATTTGCACGCTTTAGGAGTAGGCGAGATTTTGATTAACCACATGGACCGCGACGGCACCCTGGAAGGCTACGACACCAATGTGATTGAACGCCTTCGCCCTTTGGTGCATGTACCTATGATTTTTTTGGGTGGAGCTAAATCTCAAGCAGACCTCATACAAGCTGCAAACTTAGGCGTAGAAGGAGTTGCGGCTTCTGCACGTTTTGTGTTTTACGGCAAACATCAAGCCGTACTTATCAATTACCCCAACCCTATTTTTTCCCAATCCCCATGAGCACCAAGGAATGTTCCCGTTGCTTGTTAACAGAAAAAGACCATCCTGAAATTCGACTCGACGGCCAGGGACTTTGCGACATTTGCCAAACCTACGACCATAAAGTACATCGGTTAAACGAACGCGGCCTTCCTTCCGAAAAGGCCCTGGATAAACTGGTGGCTCAACTAAAACAGGCCGGCAAAAACCAAGCCTACGATTGCATTATTGGCTTGAGTGGCGGGGTTGACTCCAGCTATGTGGCTTGGTTGACTTCCGAACTCGGGCTGAGAGCTTTGGCGGTGCATATGGACAACGGTTGGAACTCCGAACTGGCCATTTTAAACATCGAACGCATTTTAAGTACCCTCAATATAGACCTCTACACCTACGTAATCGATTGGCAGGAATTCCGCGATTTACAGCGCGCCTACATTCGTGCCTCGGTAGTAGATATTGAAGTGCTGACCGACCATGCCATTGCAGCAACCCTACAACATGCCGTAAAAAAATTTAAGGTAAGTCAAATCATTTCCGGGGAGCACCTAAGGACAGAAGGCATACTGCCTCCCTCCTGGGTGCACAACAAAATGGACCACGCAAACATATTGGGGATTCACGCCCTGTTTGGTGAAAGGAAACTAAAAACTTATCCGTTTATAAATTACTACCACTACAGAATCCGGCAAAAAACCGCGCCCCTTAGCCGTGTTGCCCTACTCGATTATGTGCCCTACAACAAGGCCGTGGTAAAAAAAAACCTCACGGAAAAACTGGGATGGCGCGATTATGGAGGCAAGCACCACGAGTCTATTTTTACGAGGTTTTACCAAACCTATATTCTCCCTAAAAAATTTGGAATAGATAAAAGAAAGTCCCATCTGAGCACCCTAATCTCGGCAGGCCAAATGACCCGTGAAGAAGCCCTTGAAGAACTAAAAACACCCGCTGCAGCACCTGATGTACTTGAAGAGGACAAACGCTACGTGGTTAAAAAACTTGGCTTTTCACAGGACGAGTTTGACTTTTTTATGAGCCAAGCCCCTGTGCCTCATTTGGCCTATCCTTCCGTACTCCACCAAATGCGCAAAACCAAATCTTTGCTCATGCCTTGGAAATAAGCACTTTTTTTCGCCACTTTTGAGGCCTACGCATGAAAAAGGTCCTTATTCTTTCTTACTTTTTTCCGCCATGCAACCTTACCGGGGCAAACCGACCCATGGGTTGGTTTAGGTATTTGCAAGAGTTTGGTTATTATCCGGTGGTAGTAACCCGCAACTGGAGCACCCCCATCGCCACAGAAACCGACATTTGCTTAGCTGCCGGCACCCATCTGGAAATCGAAAAAAATGCCATGGGCGAAGTACACCAAGTACCTTTCAAGCCCAAGCTTAGAGACCGACTGGTTACCCAAAAAAACAAAAGCCTGCCAAGGTTAGTGCTTCAAAAATGGCTCACCCTAGTTGAGTTGATCTTTGGCCGTTGGATTCCTAAAATTAACCCTTGCTACGATTTAGGAAAATACGCCGAAACGCTGTGCAAACAAGATCCGGAAATCCTTTGCCTTATTATTTCGGCCAACCCATACCCTCAATTTTATTTTGGGCAAAACATTCATAAAAAAACCGGCGTCCCTTGGATTGCCGATTACCGCGACGATTGGACCACCAATGAATTGGTGGACAGATCCGGATTCATAGGAAAACTATTGCACCAACTGGACCGCATATCCGAACGGCGATGGATTAAATCTGCGGCTTACATAAGCTCTGTTTCGCCTTACTACACCCACAAAATCTCAAACGTTACAGGCAGACCAGGCATAATTATGCTCAACGGCTTCAACCGGGAGGTTCGAAAAAAAGACCACGAGCCAAACCCCTGCTTTCACCTACTCTACAGTGGCAGCTTGTATAAAGCCCAGCCCATAGAATCTATGATTCATAGCCTGGCTGCGGTTTTGGAAGCATTGGATATTCCTTGGAAAATCAGCTTTCAAGGCATTTTATACCACCAAGATCAAGCCCAAAGAGTGCTACATTGCCTTCCCCAAACCTGGAAACACAAGGTGGTGCTTAGCGAACGAACCTCCGCCGAAATAGCTTTTGAAGAAATGTGCCAAGCCGATGTATTGCTGCTGCCAAGCTACCAAAACCTCAAAGGCGTTCCCTCTTCCAAACTTTTCGAATACATTGCCGCCCGCAGAAGCATGCTCATTTTCCCCGGAGATCAAGACATTATTGACTCCATTGCCGCTCAACTTACCGGTGCCCTGGTCTGCCCCAACGAATCGGTGTTGGCCCAACAAATTAAAAAGCTGGCAAGCGCTTGGAAAAACGGAAAAAAACTACCCTTTCCTACTCCTGAAGAAGCACAAACCTTTAGCCGAAAAAGACAAACCGAAACACTTGCGCAACTCCTGGACCAAATGCGCGCAGGTCCTTAAAAAAATTGAAGTGCCCAAAAGGAATGGCCTTTGCGTTTAAAGCCGTTTATTTGTGGAACTTTTTAATTCTATCCCTCGAGCATGAAAAAAGCGTTAATCACCGGTATCACAGGGCAAGATGGCGCCTACTTGGCCGAACATCTGCTGGGCTTAGGCTACGAAGTGCACGGCATTAAACGGCGCGCCTCTTTGTTCAATACCGACCGCATTGACCACCTATACACCGACCTGCATCAAGATGCCGCTCGATTTATTTTGCACTATGGAGACCTTACCGACAGCTCCAACATCATTCGACTCATTGCCGAAATTCAACCCGACGAAATTTACAACCTTGGGGCCATGAGCCACGTTCAGGTAAGTTTCAGTGAGCCTGAATATGCCGCCAACGTAGATGCCATGGGGTTGCTCCGCATTTTAGAAGCTGTTCGCTTAGCAGGTCTAAGCCAAAAAACGCGTATCTACCAGGCATCTACTTCCGAAATGTACGGTATGGTGCAGCAGATTCCTCAAACCGAAAAAACGCCCTTCTATCCAAGATCGCCCTACGGAGTAGCCAAATTGTATGCCTATTGGATTGCCGTAAACTACCGGGAAGCTTACAACATGTTCATTTCCAACGGCATTCTGTTTAACCACGAAAGCCCCTTACGCGGCGAAACCTTCGTAACACGCAAAATCACCCGTGCAGCTGCACACATGGCTCTGGGCCTCGACAAAACCCTGTGGTTGGGCAACCTCAATGCCAAACGCGACTGGGGACATGCCAAAGACTACGTAAAGGCCATGCACCTGATGCTGCAGCAAGATCAAGCCGACGATTTTGTAGTGGCTACCAACCGCACCACCACCGTCCGCCACTTTGCCATAATGGCCTTTCAACGCCTTGGCGTTGAACTTCGCTTCGAAGGCCAAAACGAACAGGAAACAGGCATTGTGGTCTCCTCTTCAAACCCCGACTTTGTGTTTACACCCGAGCAGATAGTTATTCGTATCGACCCCAAATACTACCGCCCCACCGAAGTAGATTTACTCATCGGCGACTATGCCAAAGCCAAAGAAAAGCTGGGCTGGGAACCCCAGGTAAGCCTCGAAACCTTGGTTGAAGAAATGGTTGATGCTGACCTGGAGCTCGTTAAACGCACCCTCACCCTTAAAAACCAGGGCCTTAAGTTTTATATCCCCCAACAACAATAATCATGCTGCCTGAATCTGCTACCTATTACGTTGCCGGCCACCGAGGCATGGTGGGCGCCGCCATACACCGAGCGCTCCAAGCCAAAGGCTTTTCCAACATCTTGGGCAAAAGCTCCAAAGAACTCGACCTCCGAAACCCACTAGCCGTTCAGGCCTTCTTTGCAGAGCACAAACCCCACTATGTCTTTATGGCAGCAGCTAAAGTAGGCGGCATTGGAGCAAATATGTCCGAACCCGGAAGCTTTATCTACGACAACCTCCAAATCCAAAACAACATCATGGAAGCCGCCAGAATCCATGGCACCAAAAAACTGTTGTTTCTGGGTTCTTCTTGCATTTATCCAAAGCTTGCTCCTCAACCGCTCAAAGAAGAATACTTACTCACAGGCCCCCTTGAACCAACCAATGAGCCTTACGCCGTAGCCAAACTTGCCGGAATAACCATGGCCAAAGCCTACCGCAAGCAATACGGCTGCAGCTATATTTCTACCTTGCCTTGTAACATTTACGGCACCGGCGACAATTACCACCCCTTCAATTCCCATGTGGTAGGTGCGCTCATCCGAAAATTTGTAACCGCTGTAGAACAAAACGCTCAAGAGGTGGAAATTTGGGGAACCGGAAGCCCGCTCCGCGAATTTCTCCATTGCGACGACCTCGCCGCCGCTTGCCTCCACCTTATGGAACATTACGACGGCGAAGATCCGGTGAATATTGGAAGTGGTACAGACCTGAGCATCCGTGCATTGGCCGAAACCATTGCCGAACTCGCCGGATTCAAAGGCGCACTAAGCTTCAACGACCAATATCCCGACGGCACGCCACGCAAATTGCTCGACATCAGCCGCCTTAAAAATACCGGTTGGAACCAAGCCATCAGCCTCCGTGAAGGTCTTGCACGCAGCATAGAAGAGTTTAAAGGCATCTACGCCACCGAAACGGCCTAAATCTATGCCGCACCTGCACTCCATTCAGGTACCTATCCCTCCCGAATTGGAGGCCAAAAACCAAGCCCTCTTTGGGTCTCGAACCCCCTATTCGCTTCCAAAACCCGCCATTAAAAAGCTCCAAGGGGCTTTTATTAGCTACGAGGGGCTCGTTTTGCACCATGGCCTGTTGGTTAAAGGCTGTGCCTTTAACTTAGACAGCAAACAAGACAAATCGTTTTACCGGCCATTTTGGAAACTTGCGTTGGAACAATGGGCCGTGGCCAAATTTGGGAAGAGCTTGCCCGCGCAACATTACCAAAAACCTTTGGTGGTCATCCACTCCAAATGGTTCAATTACGCCTTTTGGATCAACGGCTATTTGCCGCGCTTGCGCATGGCCATGCAGGAGGGTTTATTTCCCGAAGCCGCATTGCTACTTCCCGAAACATTCCGGCAAATCCCCTACGTAATGCAGTCCTTGCAAGCCTTTGACTTGCCCATTGAATGGTTGCCCGAAGGACACCATGCCTTTGCAAAAACCCTGTACTTGCCCGAATGCCGCCCTTATACTGCTGCCTTTTTTCCTCCGCAAATGCAAGATACCCGGCAGTGGCTCAAAACCCATTACCTCCCAAAAGAAGACTCCCCTTCCCGGCGCATTTACCTTACCCGAAAACAACGCGGACTGCGCTGCGTAGAAAACGAAGACGAGGTGCTGGAACTCCTTAAACCCCTAAACTTTGAGTGCATAAGCTTCGAAGCCCTGAGTTTCGCCGAGCAAATCCAAACCATGCACCAAACCCAAACCTTTGTGTCCCTCCATGGAGCCGGAGCGGCAAACCTCATGTTCATGCAACCCGGCGGCCAATTCCTGGAACTCATCAACGGCCCTTACGCCCACACCGAATACACCTTCCCCTTCTGGAAGCTGGCCCATGCCGTTCAACTTCACTATCAGGCACAGTTCTGCCCCATCGTGGGCGACCAAAACAAGCTGGCGCTGGACTACGGAAAACGCCAAGGCAAAGACACCGATTTCCTGGTAAACCAAAACGTGGTGGTGGATGTGGAGGAGCTGGAACGTCGACTTTCTTTTTGGAACCGTTAGGCGGGCCCCTCTTCCAATAAAAAACTGTCTATTCTACGGCTGTCCTGCGCAGCCCTGTCTTCAAAAAGCACGTGGGGCTAGGGCCTGCAGGGTCCCCCTCGGTCGGGGGCCGCTTCGCCCCAAACCCCACGGCTTTTCGAAAACAGGGGCTTGCTTCTCCATCCGGGGGCCATACTTTGCCATACACCCTCCGGATGGCTAACTTTGGCTCATGGACTGGAAACAAAACCTACTGCATTTAGAGCAAAGCCCCTATTTGCTTCAACATAAAGACAATCCCGTTTGGTGGCAGGCATGGTCGCTCGAAAGCCTTAGCATTGCCCAACAAAACAACCGCTTACTCATTATAAGCATTGGCTATTCGGCCTGCCACTGGTGCCATGTAATGGAGCACGAGTCCTTTGCCGACCAAGAAGTCGCCGCCGTTATGAATGCGCGCTATGTGTGCATTAAAGTAGATCGCGAAGAGCGGCCCGACATAGACCACCGCTACATGCAAGCCGCCATGTTGACTTCCCGCCAGGGCGGCTGGCCGCTCAATGCCATTGCCCTGCCCGATGGACGCCCTGTTTTTGCCGGCACTTACTTCCCAAAGGAACGCTGGTTGGTTATCCTCAACCACTTTCACCGCATGTGGGTGGAACAACCGGACAAAATGATAGAAGCCGCAGAACACCTCATGCAAGGCATGGTGCGCTTAGATGCACCTCCCCAAGCCGGTACCAACCCTCTACCAAGCCTTGATGCCATTCATGCTTGGAAACAGCAGATGTACGAAAAGCTGGACCCCGAATGGGGAGGCCCTGATCGTGTACCACGCTTCCCCATGCCGGCTATAGCCCTCTGCTTTTTGGCCGACGAACAGGGCTTGGGCAATCGCATACACACCTGGCTTATGCGCATGGTTGCCGGTGGCATTCACGACCATTTGGGCGGCGGATTTGCCCGATACTCCACCGACGGAGAATGGTTGGCTCCCCACTTCGAAAAAATGCTCTACGACAACGGTCAACTGCTCGAAGTGTTTGCCCTAGCCTACAAAAAAGACCCAAATCCACTGTGGAAATGGGCCGCGGAGGGCATTTTATCTTGGGCCAACCGCGAAATGCGTACTCCCGACGGAAGGTTTATGGCGGCCCTAGACGCCGATTCCGAAGGCGAAGAAGGCCGCTTTTACACTTGGCCTCCCGAAGAAATCAAAGCACTGCCTTCTGAAGCATTCGAAGCCTTTACACGCCATTACGAATGGGTGCCTCAGGGAAACTTTGAGGGGCGCCTTATTCTTTGGAATCCAAAAGGAAGGGAGCATGCCCCGGACCAAGCGGACCTTGCCTGGATGAAGCTGCTTTGGCAAAAGCGGGAACAAAGGCCGCGTCCTGCCACCGACCATAAAATCTTACTTTCTTGGAATGCCCTAATGGCCAGAGGAATGGCGGTTTGGGCACTTAGTTCAGGAGCCGACAAGAAGCAGCTTGAGCATTTGAACGCATGCATGGAAGCCCTTTGGCAACACCATGCCCAAAGCGAAGGAAAACAATGGTGGCGGTTGGGAAAGGACCATGGACGTGTAATCCCGGCCTTTTTGGAGGATGTAGCCGCCATGGGTTTGGCCATGACAGCCACAGCACAGGCCCTGAATAAACCGCTTTGGTGGCAAAGAGCTCAAAACCTGGCTCAAAGCATTATAAACACATTTTCTATGCCGGAAGGAACACTCTTGAGCGACCTTTCGGAACCGGATCCCATTACCGGGTCAAGACCATTGGAAACGGGAGATAATGTTATACCCTCTGCCAACAGCATGGCGGCCAGGTTCTTTCTGGAACTGGGGCATGCCTGTGGACAGACTCGGTGGATAGAACGCGCGGAAGCCATGGCTCAGGCCATGCACGAAAGGGTAAAAACAGACCCCTTCTGGCACTCGGGTTGGGTATTGCTTTTTGAACATCTGGCCCGTCCGGTACCCGTACTCAAATATGGAGCAGAAGCTAGAGAAAAGGCCATGGAAATTTGGAAAGAAGCCCCTCTTTCCCCACTACTAGTGCAGGAAAGTAGCTTGGAACCCGAGCAAATGATGCTCTGCATAGGTACCCAATGCCTCATGCCGGAGACCAGCAAGGTCCCCATCTTGGCGGCAATCGCCCGATAAATACGGGAAGATAGCCTGTCTTTATTGCCTGTCTATACATTTGGCCCAAACCTTGAGACCGTTGATGCGCTGCTATTCTAGCGCAATCCTGTCCTGACACTTCGGTCAGCGTGTTTCAGTCGGTATTTAAGAACTCCTGACGCCTCGATCAGGAACTACGTTTTGAAAACACAATGCGTCAATGGTCTCATCTTGGTTTCAAGGCTCAGCCTTGGCCTTGAGGTATCCTCAAAGCTTATTTCATAGCTCTGAAACGGCAAAACAACTGGGGGGTGCTTTAAAATAGTATTTTCATGTTTCAATGTTAAGAAACCGCCTTTAGATGGAAAAAATTAAAGCTTTTTTCTCAAGCACCTGGGAATTAGTCGTAGTACTAGTTCTATTGATATTTCTCCCAAAAGATTAAAAGAGAAGAAGAGGATGTTGGATTTTATGTCGGTAAGGCAAAAAGGGCTTATTTTAAACTACCATTATACACTCGACGAAAGAACGGAGTTAATAGTTAAGCCGAAGGGAGAAGTCTTGGTTAAGATTAGAGGACATTTCCGTGGAGACCATGCCAAAATCAAAGCCTTTAAGACCTACGCGCTGCTTTCCTTCTTAGGATTGGCTTTTGTTATTCCTTTGGTGTTTTTTGGGATTTCCGGGTGGGGATATTTGCTGTTTTTAGGAGCTCTCCTATGCCTAAGTCTAATATTTTTTTGGAAGTGGGCGCACCTCTCTCTGGTTACCAAAATTTTGCGCATAGACCAACATGGTTTTTGTCTTGAGCTAAATATAAATATGGCCAATAAAGACATTTCGGTATTTCGCTCAAGAATAAATCGGCCTTTGCTAGCCATAAACCACCATATACCGAGCCCAACCCTAATTCCAAGGCGATCTATTCTTATGAAGGAATTGAGTGTATACCACGAGAACCACGCCAGCTTGTGGTTATCTGAGAAAGCCTATGCCTCATTAGTTGAGATTAGTAAGATAAGTGGAAAGCAATCGCCAAACAAGTAGACCCATGGATGAATCGTTCGGCGCTCAAGAAAGGTTTTGAAATGGGTTTGCTTTAAAAATTGCCGGTCTTTAGCACCGTTTTCCCCCACCATGCATACACCCCAAAAAATAGCCCCCGCGGCTGGCCGAAGCCCCCGTGCAGGCGGGAGCGCCCAAGGCGGGCCGAGGAGGCGACCGCAGGAAGCCCCCGGCAGGCCCATGCCTTGGGCAGCTGCCGCCTGTGCGGGGCGGGAGGCCATAGCCGGCATTGGAAGAAAAACACCTATTGGAACCTGGGCCCAAAAAAAGAAGGCCCGAAGGCCTTCGCAACATAGTTTGCAGCTGCCGCCTTAAAAAGGCAACAGCGTAAGTCCAACTTGAAAGGGCACTACATCGTCGGCGCCAATGCCGGACTGGAAGAAAGGTTGCAGGCCATATTGAAAGGTGAATCCCCATCGGCCCCAGCCCATGCGCCCATATACTGCATAGCGAAAGCGATTGATGCCGGGTAGGGCAAAGGTTTTCTGGCGTAATTCCTGATTGAGCATGGATTGATTTCCCTGGCTGTCGTAGCGGTAATCGGGGCCTACGTACTTGTCCTTGCTGTCCATAACATAGCCGATTTTGAAACCCGCAGCCATTTTAAAGGTGCCTCGTTTGCTGGGCTTTAGGCGGAAACGCACTTCCAGGGGGAGCTCAATTAGCACCGTTCCGAGCTTGTATTTGCCCCAATCGCGGAGGTTAGCGGTATTGAGGGCGCTATCGGGATTGATTCGGGCATTAATATCGTCCCAAAACACACTATCGCTGCCTTGATTTCGGCGCAAAAAAGCATTGGTAAAAATGTTTTCGGTGGCAATGCCCAATCCCCAAGCCAAACTAAAGTTACTACGTCCTAAGGGGTGGTCACTCATAAGTGCCACGTCAAAGCCTCGGGAAAAGGGGCTTACATCCATGCCATTGGGTTGATTCATCCAACCGTTCCAATTAAAGTTCAGCAGCAAAAAGTCCTGTTTTTTGGGCTTGGGCTTTTTGTTGTCCTCGTCGGTGGGAGTTTCTGAGGTTTTCTTTTTCCCGAGCTTTTCTAAGGTTTCGGTGATTTGAGACTGCGCCGGCAGAGCCAGTGCAGCGCAAACAAACCAAGCCATCCATGTTTTCATAGGTCCCTGAGGATTAAAATGGTTTCTGAACAAAGGTAGGCAATTAACGTGCCAAAGCTAGTTTCCATGTGCATTCCTTTCGGAGCTGTGGTCAAAGCTTGTCGGCTCACATGCTGCTTTGCCTGTGCATTGAATTATTGTACCTTTGGTGGCTAATTAAAAGAAACCATGGGAAAATTTGGTGGCTGGGAAATACTTCTCATCGTACTGGCCCTTCTCCTGCTGTTTGGCGGTCGCAAAATTCCTGAACTCATGAAAGGTTTAGGCAAGGGCATCCGCGAATTCAAAACCGGAGTAAAAGGCGACGATCAATCGGAAGAAAAGAAATCGAGCGACACGTAGGGAAACATGCAGCTAGAAAAAGGTTTTGCAGGCGTTCAGGCCTTTTTAGAAACGCATCGGGTAGAGGATTTGGTGCGCATATATTTGGCGCGCATTGAGGACAGGGCATCGCTCAATGCCTTTATAGAAGTATATGCGGAAAGTGCGTTGGAAAGAGCGCGCTCCCTCGATGCCCAAGGGCCGGAAGGCCTGCCTCTTTTCGGTATGGTTTTGGGCGTTAAGGACAATATTGCTTACAAGGGACACCCACTTGGTGCTTCCAGTAAAATTTTAGACGGCTTTGAATCCCTCTACACCGCCACCTGTCTGCAACGGTTAATCGATGCCGGCGCTTTGGTTATCGGCCGCCTCAATTGCGATGAATTTGCTATGGGAAGCGCCAATATTACCTCGTATTATGGCCCGGTAAAAAACCCAATAGACCCTGAGCGTGTGCCGGGAGGAAGTTCGGGCGGTTCTGCAGCTGCCCTGGCTGCCGGCTTGTGCACGGTGGCTTTGGGTACCGACACCGGAGGCTCCATTCGCCAACCCGCTGCTTTTTGTGGGGTAGTGGGCATGAAACCCAGCTATGGCAGGGTTTCGCGCTATGGACTCATTGCCTATGGTTCCTCGTTAGACCAAGCCGGTCCGCTTTGCCAGACGGTAGAAGACGCTGCTTTAGTATGGAGGTTTATGGCCGGACCTGATCCTTTGGACATGACCAGCAGCGAAGGTTCGGTAATTGACCCCGCTGAAATCGAAAGCAAAGGCCCCCTCCGAATTGGGGTCTTGAAGCAGGTTATGGAAATGGAGGGCATGCATCCCGAAGTTCGGGAAGCTTTTGACGCATATATTCAGGGTTTACAAGCCAAAGGACATGAGCTGGTTCCCTTAGACTTTCCCTATTTGGACGTTTTGGTACCTACCTATTACGTCATTTCTACGGCCGAAGCCAGCAGCAATCTTAGCCGTTTCGATGGTGTGCATTACGGGTATCGAAGTCCCGAGGCCAAAAGCCTGGAAGAAACCTACATCTTAAGCCGAAGTGAGGGTTTCGGAGCCGAAGTAAAGCGGCGCATTATGACCGGCACTTTTGTTTTGAGCGTAGGATACTACGACGCCTATTATAAAAAAGGCATGCAGGTACGTCGCTTAATTCAGCAGGCCACCGACTCCTTTTTTGAGGCTTGTGATGTGGTGCTCAGCCCAACAAGCCCCAACCTTCCCTTTAAAATAAACGATACCGGCAAAGATCCCATTCAAATGTATTTGGAAGATTTGCTCACGGTACAGGCCAACTTGGCGGGAAACCCGGCCATAAGCATTCCTATCCCCAGTAAGGGAAAACTTCCTGTGGGTTTGCAATTGATGGCCCCCCGTATGCAGGACCACAAGCTGTTTGCCTGGGCCAAAGCACTGGGCTGATTTTGGAGAACGCAGGCTAAGCCGTATTTTGTGGTATGGCTATACCTTATCAGATTACAAGCATGGAGGCCTACGAGGCCCAATGGAATAAAGCAAAGGACCAACCGGAGGTCTTTTGGTCAGCAATTGCCGCACATTTTCAATGGAAAAAGCCTTGGAACAAGGTGTTGGAGTGGAACTTTGAAGAGCCGTGCATACGTTGGTTTGAGGGCGCACAACTCAACATCACCGAAAACTGTTTGGACAGGCACCTGGATTCCATAGGCGATCAAGCAGCCTTGGTTTGGGAGCCCAACGACCCTTCAGAACCCTTTCAAAGCCTTAGCTACCGAGAGCTGCATCAAGAGGTAGAAACCGCAGCGGCCATGCTGCGTATGCATGGAATTAAAAAAGGCGACCGGGTCTGTATTTATTTACCAATGGTACCGGAGCTTGCCATTGCTGTAATGGCCTGCGCTCGGGTGGGTGCCATTCATTCGGTGGTTTTTGGCGGATTTTCAGCGCAATCCATTGCCGACCGAATCAATGATGCCCAATGCAATTTGGTCATTTGCTCCGACGGCGCATTTAGAGGAAGCAAAACCATTCCCATGAAATCCACGGTAGACGATGCCTTGGACCGCTGTCCTTCGGTAAATAAGGTGCTGGTGTTGACCCGCAGCCGCTCAGCGGTATCCATGATTAAAACTCGAGACTTTTGGTGGAAGGAGGAGTTTGAAAAAGCCAAAGAAAAAAGAGCCGAACTAGGCTATGCCGAAGTGATGGAAGCCGAAGACCCGTTGTTTATTCTTTACACCTCGGGCTCCACCGGCAAACCCAAAGGGGTGGTACACACCACGGCCGGATACATGGTTTGGGCCAATTATACCTTTGTAAATGCCTTTCAGTTTCAACCCGGCGATGTGCACTTTTGCACCGCAGATATTGGTTGGATTACCGGGCACTCCTACATCTTGTATGGACCTCTAAGCGCAGGTGCTACCAGCCTTATGTTTGAAGGGGTTCCCTCCTGGCCCGACGCCCGGCGTTTTTGGCAAATTGTAGAGAAACACCGGGTTCAGTTGTTTTATACGGCACCTACAGCTATTCGGTCCCTCATGGGCAGCCCTTACCGACCTTCGGAAAACGATTTATCGAGCCTTAGAGTTTTAGGGTCCGTGGGCGAACCCATCAACGAAACCGCCTGGCAGTGGTATAAAGACGAAGTTGGGGGAGGACGCTTACCCATTACCGACACTTGGTGGCAAACCGAAACCGGCGGCATCATGATTTGCCCCATTCCGGGGATTACTCCGGAAAAACCGGGCAAGGCTACTTTACCCCTTCCCGGTATTGTTCCGGTGCTGTTCAACGAAAAAGGAGAAGAGCTCCATGCGCTTCAAAGCTCCGGAAACCTGTGCATAAAAGCTCCCTGGCCGGGCATGCTCCGTACCACTTGGGGCGATCACGAGCGCTGCAAAAACACGTATTTTTCGGCCTATCCCGGCAACTACTTTACGGGAGACGGCTGCGAACGAGATGCCGATGGCTATTATAAAATTACCGGTCGAGTAGACGATGTCTTGAACGTTTCCGGCCATAGAATTGGCACCGCTGAACTGGAAAATGCCATAAATCAATTTACCGACGTGGTAGAAAGTGCCGTTGTTGGTTATCCCCATGAAATCAAAGGACAGGGAATTTATGCTTTTGTAATTCTAAATCGAACTCCGGAAGACCCCGCACTCATTAAACAAGATATTTTAGCCACGGTTAGCCGGCTTATAGGCCCCATTGCCAAACCCGACGAAATCTTATTTGTGGAGGCGCTTCCCAAAACCAGATCCGGAAAAATCATGCGTAGAATTCTTAGGAAAATTGCCGAAGGACAGCCCGAGGCCATTGGCGACACCAGCACCCTATTGGATCCGGATGTGGTAAAAGCCATACTTGAGGCTTCGCAAAACAAGCCTTAATTCTCGTTAATTTCAGGTGCTTCCAAGTTTACTTGAAGGCAATCGGCAACCACTTCATACAGCTCCAACATGAGGCTTGGGTCCTCAGAATACCACAAATAGGAAGCCCTGAAAGCTGAGCTGTCCGTGTTATGGTATTCCAAAATCTCGGCAAACCATCGATCCGGGTCACTCGAATATTTCGGCGGCAGGGTCTGCAATCGAGCGGCCGATTCGGCCAAATGTATGTCCGCAAGCAAAAGAGCCATACGCTCCTTTTCAATAAGCTCCTTGGGCTGGTTGCGTTCTAAATCGACACAAGCATAAAGTGCGGCAAACAAAACAACCCAAATGGCCCAAGCGGCAAGACGCTTCATGAATTAATAAAGGTGTGTTTTTTGAATCCCGGTAAGGATACCATCTATGTAAAGCTCTACCTTGTAAACTCCTTCAGGAAAAACCTCTTGTTCCCAAACGACTTCCCTGGTCAATGCAGCTCCTGCAAATTGCACCTTAAGGCTT
The DNA here is from genome assembly GCA_018401695.1 of Flavobacteriales bacterium. Classification (GTDB taxonomy): domain Bacteria; phylum Bacteroidota; class Bacteroidia; order CAIKAF01; family CAIKAF01; genus CAIKAF01. Next base: position 827,182 of record JAGYKD010000001.1, read on the forward strand.
TTGGAGTAGGGCAGTTCTTCTCCGGATTCGGAACGGAATTTTTTCAACTGAGTACCTACATCGGCCATTACATAACCTTCCGGATTAAACATGCGTAAGTATACGGTACGTTCTCCGGGGGGTGCAACCCTGTTTTCGGCAAGTGTAAAGCTTATACTTAGTCTATCGGTTCTCCTGGCCTTATCGGTTTCTTTTTGTCGGCCTCCGGAACGGATATCCAGGCTTTTAACTTGAACAGAGGCAAATTGCAGTTGAGAGGCTATGTTCACCTTGCTTTGCAAAGCCGTATTGGTTTCTTGCGTTTGATTGAGGGCCACGGTAAGCTCCGTGTTTTCGTATTTCAGTCGCCGATTTTCTTCTTCCAACTCTACAATGCGGGCCAGGTACTCGTCTTTTAGTCTTTGCATTTCTGCAAAGCGCTGCTGCAAAACCTGGTAGTCTTGATTTTGGTCAATAAGCCTGGAAATCTGCCGCCGTTGCTCTTCTAGCTCCTGGTTGGCTTCGGCCAGCAATGAATCGAGTTGCTCTGACCGTCCACGATAGGCGTTAAGTTCTTCTACGGCATCGTTGTAATGAAGCTCAAGTTCTTGCTTGCGTTGGGTGAGCGTATCCACTTTGGCTACTTGCACCTGATGCTCAAAACTAAGCGTACGGTTATCTAGGAACTGGTAGATATTAAGCCCTACCGATGCCAGAAGCAGCAAACTTAGGATGAGTAGAATTGCACGTTTATTGTCTTTGGGGTTGGTAACTTCTTCCATTCCTGCTATACCATGTGTGGCAAAGGTATAACATTTGCCGACAAGGGCTAAAGCAATCCTGTACTCGGCTCAAGCCATGTTAAACAAAAAGAGGCCGTGAATGCCTTGTGTTTTCCAGGTGGCGCTGCTGACCGAAGGGTCAAGACTAAATACTTGAGATTTGGCCCTAACGCAGCCCCTGACATTCCAGTTAGGGTTTATAATCCTGACCGAAGCGTTAGAACAAGGTCGCTGCCAGAACAGAGACGCTTCAAGGGTCTCTCTAAAAATCAAACAAAACACGTAGCCCCAAAAATTCATTTCCCTAACCAATCCTTTCACGATATTCATCCAAAAAAAATAGTGTTTCACTAGGCGCGTTTTTTAGAGTGTTGATTTTCAAAAACATATAAAAAGGAAGGGAATACACAAAAACACACAATAAGCATCCATAACCCACATCTTTATTTCAAAAGGCTGGTTTGAGGGCTTTGCAAAGGAAACCCAAACCTTACACCCTGTTTAGGGAAAAGTTTTCGTAATTATCACAAAATCCGTTAATTTACAGCTTATAGCTCATGCTTAACTTGCGCTTAATCATTAAAAGGTATCAGATTCATTACTTTTGACCCAAATCTAGAAGCTTTATGCGAAACAGGTACTTATTTCTTACAAGCCTTGTGTTAATTGGCCTCTTCTTTGGAAAGCAATTAATGGCACAAGCCACAGACCCTACGCCACAATCTTTGCCATACAGCGAAAACTTCAGCTCTTACAATGGCAGTGCAACCACCTATCCCGCAGGATGGCAAGGTTGGATTATTCCCGGTGGAAGCTCCTCTTCGTATACCACCGGTGCTGCAAGTGCTGACCAAACCGTTTCCGGAGGAACCGCCGCCTCTTCGGGCAATGGAGTATATGACTTCTTAGGAAAAATCGGCTGGTTGAATTCAGGTGGAACGGCCAATGGCGTTGCCACAGCAATCGTTACCACAGGCCTTTCCAATATTACCGTAAATTATACCATGATGGTCATTCGTGACCCATTCAATGGTTCCAACAATACGCGCATCAATGCCGCCGGCCTGCAATACCGAGTAGGTACCACAGGTAGCTTTACCGATGTCCAAGGGACTTCTTATGCCAGCACCGGCATTGGACAAACCAGTGGAACAACGCCTGTTAATCCTAGCAACTTCTCTATTGTACTACCTCCTCAATGCGACAATCAGGCGGTGGTGCAATTGCGCTGGATTAGCAAAGATTCTTTGGGCGGTGGCGCACGCCCCAGCTTTGCGGTAGACTCCCTTTCCGTTTCAGGTTCCGTAAATACAGGCATCCCCGTTTCGCTCTCCTTTTCTTCCAACTTAGGCCTAGAGGCCGCCAGTTCTCAAATTACCATCACCGCAACGGCAAACAGCGCTGTAACATCCAACGAAACCGTAGATTTAAACGTATACGGTGCCAACATCACCACCGGTGATTACTCCCTTTCCAACAGCACCATTTCTATTGCTAATGGACAAACCACCGGCTCGGTAACACTAACCGTTACTGACGACGCACTCAATGAGTTTCCCGAACAGTTGATTGTTGGTATTCAAAATTTGTCTTCCGGATTAAGTATTGGTACCCCCTCAACCGACACCCTTATTATTATTGATAACGACCAAATCATTGATTTGTTGGCCTTAGGCACCCCCTCTGCCCTAGAAACTTTCGACCAAATGGACACCGTGGGTACCGGCTTGGGAACTTACCCAAGAGGTATTTATGTCAACGAATCCGGTAACGGCGATTCCCTATACGATGCCGGTAACGGTAGCTCTTTCTCCGGCGACTCTTACTCTTTCGGCACCAACGGCGTGGCCGAAAGGGCTTTTGGCTCCCTTACTACGGGCTCCATCCCTACCATTTTGTTGGGTGCCGCCTTACAAAACAATACCGGCTCCACCATAGACAAGTTGGTGGTTTCCTACAAAGGTGAGCAATGGCGCACCGGCGGAAATGCCGGAGGTGATTCCCTTTATTTCGAATACTCCCTCAATGCAACCGACCTTAGCAACGGCACTTGGCTTCCTTTTAACCCGCTTAATTTTGGCGCCCCTGTCTTTGGTGGCTCTGCTGCCAACCTAGACGGCAATTTGCCCGCCAACGGTCAAGCTTTTTCAGACACCATTTCTCTTATCTCTCCCGCCCTTAACGGCGATACCATTTGGGTGCGCTGGAGAGACCAAGACGTTCAAGGTAGCGACGATGGACTCGCCATTGATAGCTTGGTGTTTACGCCCATCTTAACGCCATGTCCCGAACCTACCCAGCAGGCTTCCAACGCATCCTCCTCCAATGTTACCAGTAACTCTGCCAACGTTACTTGGACCAATGGAAATGGATCCGGCCGCATTGTGGTTCTTCGCCAAGGCCAAGCGGTTGCCGATTTCCCCGTCGATGGCACCGGCTATACCCCCAATCCTAGCTTCGGCACTACCGGGTCTGAACTGGGAACAGGGTATGTAGTTTACTCCGGATCCGCAGGAAACTCAGTTAGCGTAAGCAACTTACAGCCTAGCACCACCTACCATGTGGCCATTTTCGAATTCGATTGCAACCCAGAAGATTACCTTACTACAACGCCTGCGCTGCATAGCTTTACTACCCCATCTGCTTGCCCGGCACCCACTCAAGCGGCCACAACGCTAAACTTCACTAGCATTGCCAACACTTCTATGGATGTCACCTGGACCAATGGAAATGGTTCTAGTCGTTTGGTTATCGCACGCGAAGGCCAAGCCGTTACCGATCTTCCTCAAGACGGCACAAACTATCCGGCCAATGCAGCATACGGCACTACAGGCACCGACTTAGGCTCTGGTTTTGTAGTGTACAATGGTTCCGCAAACTGGGTAACCGTTACCAATTTGCAGCCCAATACCACCTACCACTTTAGTGTTATTGAATACGACTGCAATCCGGAAGTTTACACCACACAAGCGCTTACCGGCGATGAAACCACTACCAACTTAAGCATCAATCAGCAAGGTGAAAACCACCTTAGAGTCTATCCTAGTCCTGCTAAAGTTGGAGACATCATCCGCATGGACGGAATCGATGGTCTCTGGACCTTAAACGACATTTCCGGACGTACGGTACGCCATAACATTCAAGGCCAATTGTCCACGCAAGGACTGCAAGCCGGCATGTATATCCTGCGCCACAGCAGCGGAAAAGCCGTACGCATACTGCTCCACAAATAAGTTTAACCCGTTCCTGAACCTTAAAAGCCGCTCCATCTTGGGGCGGTTTTTTTTGGGCGCCATTTCCGGTGCTTGGCTTTACTCCGCAGGTCAAATGGCGGTTTTTATAGGCCTGCCAAGCGCTTGCAAGGCTCCGCGTTGGCAGGCCTTAAAAACCAGCCCTTTGTCCTTTGCGGGGTACCGCCGCGCCCCGGGGCGCTTAAGCTCCGAAATCGAAAGCATGGCCGGGGTTCTAAGCCCAACAAGGCATTAAAGACCCTAGAAAAATATGCAGGCTTGCGACCACCACATTCCTAGACCATACTCAAGAGTTCAAGCCCGACGCTTTTATCTCCCTTTAAGGGGTAAATCCCCCCCTAGGCATAATAAACACCCCTTTTCAAAGCAAAAACACAGGATAAGGAATGAAAACCATGCCCTTTGGCACGCTAAGCATTAAACCCGGAACACCAAAGGTTCAGTGTGGAACACTTTTCGTTCAGCTTTGAATACCCAAGCATTCGGACTGGAACGCCGTGCATTTAGCCTTGAACGCCAAAGGTTCAACCCCAAATAGGGATGCATACCAGCTTGAACGATTTGCGTTCCGTACTGAACGGTTTTTGTTCCAAGCCTATTGATTTCCGTTCCGGGCTGAACGAATGGCATTCCACGCTGAACGTTTTACGTACCAAAGGAAGAAAAGCCGGCAAAAACTCCATTTAAGATACGTTTATAAGGATAGGTACGTCTTCAGAATTGACGGGATTTCAAAAATGTGGTCGTTATCGAGACACGTTTCCCAATGGGCCGTCCATCGTTGGAACGCAAAGGCCAGGAACCCAACGAGAGTAGCCTCCGGCCTTAGGTCTCTAAGCCAATTGCCAAAACCTAAGCGCAAAACCAAAGGCAATTAGGGACAAATACGCGTTATGGTCACGTAACCATGTCCCGTATTCACCGTATTCAAATTTTGGATAGGCTGGCCACCAAAACTTCCGCTGTTGGCGTACTGTCCATTTCCGGTGGCAACATTGCTTGCCCCACTGGCAATAAAGGAACCTCCGCCGCCACCGGAACCCGAACCGCCATTACCGGAGCCGCCTCCGCCCGAATAACCGCCGCCACCGCCGGAGTGACCGCCGTCATTTCCACCGCCGCCGCCACCAAAACCACCAAAACCAACGTTTGGATTGTTTGAGCCGGCACCACCCGCACCGCCATTAACAAAGGCCAAGCCCGGGGTAGAACTGTAGGTTCCTTGCGTGCCGTTGGTTAACAAGCCTCCACCGCCTGAATTACCGGTACTTTGAGCTCCATTTCCGCCATTGCCGTTGCAGCCCCCGGATCCCGGTGCTCCACCATCTCCGGTTCTACCACATGTGTTGGTGGTGCCGTCGGAAATACTAAAGGTATTCCTTCCACCACCTCCGCCGGCAATAATTATGGGCGTATTGTTCGACTGGGTTACAAAACTTCCACCCCCGCCTCCATCTCCGGAGCCTGAGCCACCTTGTTGGCCAACCAAAATTTTAATCGGTTGACCTGAGGTCAAGGAAAACACCCCACGAACAACCGCTCCACGACCTCCCGGACCACCTTGAGCTCCGGCGGTTTCAATGGTATAATTCCCGGTGGCAGGCACAGTCCAGGTCTGAATTCCTCCGGAAACCGTAACCACACCGCTACCATAGGTACTGTTGCATTGGTTTTGGCTGGGTCCCGTTCTGCCGGTCTGCCCGCAGGTAGTGAATTGCCATTGTGTTGGTGAGCAAGTACTAATTGCTATGCTTTGCAAATTTGTATCGCTGCACCCATTTTGGTTGGTGGCTATCAATTGCACATTTACGGTTGCTGCTTGAGTCCAGGTGACCGATGGGTTTTGAGCTACAGAGGAGGCCGGCGTACCGTTTTGAAAGGTCCATTGGTAGGTCAAATTGGCTTGGCTTGCCTGAAATTGTACCGCATTATTGACGCTGGGGCTGCTAGGGCTATACGTAAATGCGGCCGAAGGATTGCTTACATCTACCGATAGATTTATTGCATTTGAGCTGCCGCAACTGTTGACCGCCACCACACTTATGTTTCGAATTCCGGCGCTATTGGAAAAGTTCACCAAAATGGAGTCCCCGGTGGCATTTCCCACCAAGGTATCTTGATTGTCAATCGTCCACTGGTAAGAAGCTGCTCCCTGAACAGAAGGCACTACAAAAAGTACCAAGGCATCTCCCGGACACACTTGATTGGGACCGTTGATTTGTGCGGGTGCAGGAGGTGCTTGGTTGCAATCGCAAGAGGTCGCTTTCCAGCCTGTTGGGAAATAGGCCTCAAAACACTCGGTATCTGTGTTGTAAATCTGTAGACCAACCGCCGGGTTGGCAATTCCGTTGCGCTGTTGATTGCTTAGACGCGGAATCAAAACCCCGGACTGACTGGATTGCATATCCAATACCGCAGAGGGGTCGGGTGGGTTGTTGCTGCCAATAGTCACCCCTTGTGCGGTTGCGTTTTGCCCAAGCATGCACACCGTAATCATTAAAAAAATAAGACGTTTCATTGTGTATTCGTTTTAAGGACAAATTCTAGTAATCGTTACATAGCCTTGGCCGGAATTTGCACCGGAGCTGTTGGAGGGGTTTGCTCCTGAATTGAAGGAACCGCCACCACCGCCGCCGGAACTTTGGCCATCGCCGCCGCCACCGGACCAGCCACCGCCGGCTGATGCTCGGTGCCCTACGCCTGCACCACCGCCAAAGCCGCCTTCTACTCCTCCATTCTGGGTGTCGGCCGGACCGCCGGCTCCACCATTTAAAAAGCTCTCTCCGGCACATTGAAATGACCCACTGCAATGGTATCCGCCCCTGGTATAAAATCCTCCACCCCCTGCACCGTAAGAACAAGACGAACCATTTCCCCCGGGTTGGGATTGGGTCCCTGCGGAACCTCCTGTTCCGGCTCCCCCGCCGCCTCCATTAATGCCGCCTTGTCCGGAACCTCCTCCGGAGCTGGTGCCATTTAAACCACTGGTTCCGGGCAATCCATCCTGACTACCTCCGGCTCCGCCGCCACCGCCGGCTACGATAAGGGGTACATTGCCGGACTGTAAAACTACAAAAGACCCTCCGCTGCCGGCTCCTGAACTGTTGGAACCACTGCCCCCCCGGTTGGGGGCCTGTTGACCCACCAAAATGCGCAATACATCACCGGCATTTAAACTGAAATCCCCCTGCATTATTGCTCCTAAACCTCCCGGACGACCGGCTCCCTGACCGCCCTGAGCACCGGCTGCTGTAATTCGGTAAGTCCCCGTTGCAGGAACAGACCATGCCTGTATGCCTCCATTCACCGTCACCACTCCGGGACCATAGCTGCTATTGCATTGGCTCTGGCTTGGGCCCAAACGACCTGTTGCCCCGCAAGTGGTAAACTGCCAAGTATTCGGTTGACAATTCACCACCTGTATTAAGCTATCGAGTGTATCCTTGCAACCTGCCGGACTTGTAGCAATTAACTGAACCTGAACCTGACCCGTTTGTGTCCAGGTTACCGAAGGGCTGCTGCTAACCGAGGAGGCTGGAGTTCCATTTTGGAATGTCCAGGCAAAATTGGCATTGGGCGTTGTTGCGTTGAATTGTGCCGGATTGTTAATGACCGGACTGTTGGGGCTCATGGTAAACGTGGCACTTGGGCTTGCTACCTGAACCGAAAAAGAGGAGGAGGGCGAGACCCCACAAGAGTTCCCTGCAGTTACACTTATGTTCCTTGCCCCTTGAAGGTTGCTAAAATTCACTTGTATGCTATCTCCCCCGTTTGCGCCAACCAAGGTGTCCTGATTATCAATTACCCATTGGTATTGTACCGCACCCTGCACAGGAGCAACCGAAAAAGTAGCCAACGTATCGCCCGGACAAACCAAGGCAGGTCCTTGAATTTGACCAGGAGCCGGTGGGGCTGTGCTGCAATCGCATCCGGTGGCTTTCCAACCCGAAGGAAACCAAACCTCCACACACTTATTGGTGGTATTGTAAATGTGTAAGCCTTCCGCAGGGTTTTGTATGGCATTACGTTGGGCGGTGCTTAGTCTAGGCAATAGCAACCCTTGATTGATGGATTGAAGATCCAGTACGGCCGTAGGGTCAGGAGGGTTCGTTGACCCAATGGTTACGCCTTGGCTTTGCAATCCCAGGCTTAGGAACAAAAGAACAAAAAGGGGGAAAGGACGCATAATGGTTTGGATTTATGGACAAACCCGGGTTATGGTTATGGAACATTGACCAGCATTGTAGCTGTTGAGGTTTTGAACGGGCGAACCGTTGAAACTGCTGCTGTTGTTGTACTGCCCATTGGAGGTCGCCACATTGGTAGCGGTAGACACCACGTAGGAACCGCCACCACCGCCACCATTTCTGCCATCGGTGTTGCCGGAGCCGGTATTGGTGCTGTAGTTTCCACCGCCGCCGCCGGAATAGCCGCCACCACCGCCGCCGGCATGACTTCCGTCGCGGTTATCGCCGCCGCCACCGAAGCCGGCCACAGAGCCATGACTTCCGGTAATGCCGTTAAAATTGCCTGAGCCGGACATGCTGTTCCAGCCTTTTCCGCCCCACCCCGATTGAGCATCGCCTCCATTGGTGCCGAAAATGGGGTCATTATTATAGGCCGGCAAACCGGATGGACCAGTATTGCCTCCTTTTCCGGGTAAAAAAACCGAACTTCCCGTGGTGTTTGTAATGGAACCACCGCCGCCGCCACCGGCAACAACCAAAGGTTGAGCCTGGCCTGAAATCCAAACAAAGCTGCCGCCACCACCACGGCCACCACCATTTGCCGTGTTTCCCGAAGAGTTTTGATTGGCCTCTTGCCCCACAACCATGCGTACTTGATCGCCGGCATTAAGGGTTACATCGGCTTCAATAATAGCTCCGGGCCCCCTGTTTCCTTGACTTACCCCATTGGGGATTCCTCCTCTGGCGCCCTCGGCACGTATTCGGTAAGTACCCGAGGTGGGCACAACCCAGCTTTGTATTCCATTACTTACAGAAACAACCCCTGTACCGTAAGTGCTGTTGCATTGGCTTTGGCTAGGACCGGTATTGCCGTTTTGACCACAATTGCTAAAGCTAAAGGTGGCCGGTTGGCAATTGACCACATTCAAAAGGCTATCTAATGTGTCCACACAACCAGCGGGGCTGGTGGCAATCAAGCGAACCTGTACCTGACCAATTTGCGACCAAGTAACTTGAGGGTTTTGACTTACCGAAGAAGCCGGGGTTCCATTTTGAAAGGTCCAAGCAAAGCTAGCGTTGGCCGTGGTGGCATTGAACTGTGCCGCATTATTGATGTTTGGCGAAGAAGGGTTCACCGTAAAGGCTGCCAAGGGATTGGCTACTTGCACCTGGAAGGTAGAAGCCGAAGAAACACCACAAGAATTACTGGCCGTTACGCTTATGGTTCTGCTTCCTTGCCCATTGGAAAAGCTTACCGATATACTGTCTCCTCCATTATTCCCCACTAAAGTATCTTGGTTATCGATTACCCACTGGTATTGAACAGCTCCCTGCACTTGTGGAACCGAAAACTGCACTGAAGCATCACCGGGACAAACCAAAGCAGGCCCCAAAATTTGACCGGGAGTAGAAGGCGGGGCTGAACAATCGCAACCGGTCGCTTTCCAACCCGAGGGAAACCAAACTTCCACACATTTATTGGTGGTATTATATATTTGAAGACCTTCCGGAGGGTTTTGCAAGGCATTTCGCTGTGAAGTACTGAGTCGTGGCAACAACAGGCCTCCATTGGTGCCGCTTACCTCAAGCGTCGCATTTGGATTTGGTGGAGTATTGCTGCCAATGTTTACGCCTTGGGCTTTAGAAGAAAGGCCGGCGAACATGCACAAGGAGAGCATTAAAAGTGAAGTAAAACGCATGGGCGGTTTAAATTTGAATATCTTTCAAAGATAAGGCCTATATAGGGTTAAACTCTGTTTATTACCTTTGAGATTGCCAATATTTAAAGGAAAAATAAAGTACATTCCTTTCATAAGGGCCAATGAATATGACCCATAAAGAAACGCTCCACCGCATCATTTTTGGCACCGACACCCCCGCCGGCAGGGCGTTCGATTTGGTCCTCCTGGTTAGTATTTTGTGCAGTGTGCTCGTGTTTATGTTGGACAGTGTACCGGACATCCAAACCGAGGCCGGGCCTTTACTCAACAGCCTGGAATGGTTCTTTACCTGTATTTTTTCGTTAGAATATTTGCTAAGGATTTACGTAAGTGCAAAACCAAAGCGCTATGTGTTTAGTTTTTGGGGAGTGGTAGACTTGCTGGCCTTATTGCCCGCCTATCTTAGTCTGTTTTTGGCCAGCAGTCAGTATTTGGGTGTGGTAAGGTCGCTTCGGTTGCTAAGAGTATTTAGAATTCTCAAACTCGCGCGTTACCTAAGCGAAAGCCAAACCATGTTTAGAGCATTACGTGGCAGTGCATACAAAATCATGTTGTTTATGAGCGGCGTTTTGGTTTTGGTAATCTTACTCGGCACCATTATGTATGTTGTGGAAGGGTCTGAGCATGGGTTCGACAGCATTCCAAAAAGCATTTATTGGGCCATTATAACCATTACAACCGTTGGGTATGGCGACATGGTGCCCATTACCCCCTTGGGAAAAACGCTGGCTTCTTTTATTATGCTCATCGGCTATTCGATTTTGGCAGTTCCCACCGGCATAGTTTCTGCGGAAATGACCAAACAAGGCTGGAAACAAGAAGCCCCGAAAAAGTGTAAGGCATGCCAAACACATTTACCCCCTAAGGCCGCCTTTTGTCCTTCCTGTGGCACAGCGGCATCCTAAGCTTTTGGCCTTGGCATAAAGGGCAAAAGCTTGTACATTTATAGCTTGCGACCAACAAGTCACAACCGCATAAAACCACCTCCTATTTTCTGTTGTCTTAATTAATTTACCTGTTATGAAATTGCTTTATCCGCTCTATGTTTTTTGCCTGATTTTTTTAGCGCTTTCCTTGCGTGGACAAAGCTTTGGCGAGCAAAGAAGCATTCGGTTAAGTGCCCAAGAAGAACCTGGAGGGGGTGTCCGCCTAAACTGGACCGCTCCCCCCGGAAATATAACCGGCTATAGCCTTCGCAAAAAGCTCGCCCAACAACCCACCTATGGTCCGGCTATTGCCACCTTAACGCCTTTGGACACCACATTTCTGGACACCCAAGCCCAAGCAGGGGGGCTCATGGATTACGTATTGCTGGCCACAGGAAACACCCTTAACCCCAGCAGTATGGTGCGGGTATCTCTGGAAGCCGTACCAGAATTTCCTGGACGAATCTTGGCCATAATCGATAGTAGCCTAGATTTTAACCTACTCCAAAGTCCTCTCGACCGTTGGCAAAGCGACTTAGAAACCGAGGGCTGGATTGTACACAGAATGTATACCCAACCGGGAGACTCTATTCCCCTCATAAGGCAATCCATTCAAGCCTTATACCAACAGTTCCCTGACCTGAGTCACCTCTGCTTAATGGGTCATGTGCCTGTGCCCTACAGCGGTAACATAGCTCCGGATGGGCACAACGATCACCAGGGCGCCTGGCCCGCCGACAATTATTATGCAGAGTTATTTGGTACTTGGACGGACCAAAGCGTGCAAAACACCAGCGCCTCTTCCTCGCGCAACCACAACGTACCCGGAGATGGCAAATTTGACCAAAGTGTATTCCCCGCACAGTTGGATTTGGCTCTTGGGCGCATCGATTTTGAACAAATGCCTGCCTTTGGAGACAGAACCGCACTCTTAATTCAGTACTTCGAAAAAAACCACCGCTTCAGGAAAGGCATGGTCACACTTCCCGAACAAGGGATAATAGACGATAATTTCCAAAGTTTTAACGAGGGCTTTTCGGCTCCGGCCTGGCGGGGTTTTGATGCTCTTTTTGGCCCCCAAAGCATTTTGGAAGCCGATTTTTTTGCAACCGGACAAGCCAATGGCGCCCTTTGGGGCTATGGTTGTGGAGCCGGAACCTACAGCTCTGCTGGGGGCGTAGGCAACAGCAGTGGATTTGCTTCTGACAGTTTGGCCATTGTTTTTAACATGTTGTTTGGAAGCTATTTTGGCGACTGGGATAACAACAACGCTTTTTTACGCGCTCCTTTGGCTTCCAAAGGACTTGGCCTTACCAACATTTGGTCGGGACGCCCTTACGTCTACATGCACTATATGGGTGCCGGCGAAACCATTGGCGAAGCCTTTAGAATTAGTGCCAATGCGCCCGACTTTTCTTATGGAAACCCTTCCGGACTGCGCGGGGTGCACATGGCTTTAATGGGAGACCCCAGCCTTAGACTACATCATTATTCCGGCATGGGACCTGCCCAAGCTGACATAAGTTGCGACAGCCTTTCTGTCCTTTGGTCTGTAGGCATGCAAAATCCTCCCCATAGCGTTCAGGTAGCGGTACGAACCGGACAAGGAGCCTATACAGATTTGGGCACTTTTCCTTACGGAGGAGGACAGGCCTTGGCCCTGCTTCCTCAACCGGGCCAATACCAGCTATTGGTTCGCCCCCTATATTCAAAGGAAACCGGGAGCGGTACCGTCTTTTTTCCGGGCGAAGGATGGATCGATACTATTGATGTGGACTTTCCTTCGGCGCAGATTGACACCGTTTGGCAAGACATGAGCGGCAACTGCCCCTACCACCTCCAATGGTCGGCACAGGGAGGAACACCTCCCTACTCCTTTGTGTGGACCCGAGCCACCAACCAAAGCGATACAACTACCAGCGGACTTTGTCCCGGCACCTATTTTTGGCAAGTAACCGATGCCAAAGGCTGCGTTGGTAAGCTAGACACTTTAGTGCTTCAACTGCCCGTGAGCATTGCTGAGGCAGAAAAAAACATGGGCCTCTGGTATCCCAACCCCTTTGAACAACGCATTTGCAACGAAGCGCTGGAAATTGGACAAAAACTGAGCCTGCAAGACTTACAAGGCCGTACCTTATGGGAAGGAAGAGCAGAAGTAAAAGGCGGATGTATTGCCCCAAAGGACTTAGCGCCGGGTGTGTACCTGCTAAGCGCCGAAGGAATGGCTCCTCAAAAGGTCGTGTTTAGGTCTGGCATGGAATAAAGTTTCGGAGCACCTGCCAGGGATAGAGCCGACTAGCCTTTTGGGGCCGGGGCGGCAGGGCACCAGGCGAGGAAGTGGAGCGCAGCGAACTCCCGGAGCCGGTTGGCCTGCCAGCCTTGGCACCAAAAGCTAGTGGGGATAGCCCGGCTGGCAGCCAAATCCTTCTTTAGCCACGCCATAAAAGACTTGAGATTGGAAACCCTTGGGGAGGGTTGTATGTTTGTACTACTTAAATGTCCATTATGGGTGCACGATATGCTGTTATTATGGCCGGTGGGATTGGATCTCGCTTTTGGCCCCTTTCCAGAAAAAATTACCCCAAGCAGTTTATTGACGTCTTAGGCACCGGAGAGTCCTTACTGCAAGCCACCTGGCGCCGGCTACTGATGCAGTTTGAGGCTTCTCATATTTTGGTGGTTACCCACGAAGATTATGGCCATTTGGTAAAAGAACAGCTGCCACAGCTTCGTGCCACAAACCTGCTTATGGAACCCATGCGAAAAAACACCGCACCCTGCATTGCTTATGCCGCGCAAGTGATTGCCAAACGGCAGCCCAATGCCACCATGGGTGTTTTTGCCGCCGACCACCTCATTACCCGCGAAGAAGCCTTTAGCGAAACCCTAAATTTGGCTTATGGATTTGCCGAAACGGCCCATGCCATGGTCACCCTTGGCATAAAACCCAGCCGACCCGACACCGGCTATGGGTACATACAAAAAGATGGGGAAGAACCGGGCACACCACAAGTGTTTCGAGTAAAAACTTTTACCGAAAAACCCAACGAAGAACTTGCCAAAACCTTTTTAAACAGCGGAGAGTTTCTATGGAATTCAGGCAATTTTATTTGGCCGGTGGATCTGTTCTTAAACGCCTACAAAACACATCAACCCGAAGACGCCCAAATATTTGAAGACTGGGCCAAAGAGCCCGATGGCGAAGCTTCTTCCGCCGGACTTCGAAAAGCCTATTCCATGGTAAAAAACAATTCCGTAGACTATGCGGTAATGGAAAAAGCCGAGTTGGTTTATGTGATTGAGGCCGATTTGGGCTGGAGCGACCTAGGCACCTGGGGCTCACTACTCCAAGTGTCTGAAAATAAAGAAGCCGGCAACAGACTGGTGGGCAATCGCATTTTGGTAGAAGACACCGAAGCTTGCATGGTACACATGCCCAATGGCAAGTTGGTGGTATTGCAGGGCGTTCGCGACCTCATCGTGGCCGAACGCGACGGCGTGCTGCTCATATGCCACATCCGCGATGAGCAAAAGGTAAAAAACATTGTTAACGAGGTCCGAATGAAATGGGGCGATCAGTTTCTTTGACCCCTACCCACCGAACGGATGTACCACAAAAAACCAAGCTCCTCGTGGCTGCCTTCGCAACAAATGTTTCCTGTCTTTTGGGCGCCTAATCCGTCTCCCTTTGCAAGTCCTCGGAGGCAGCCCACTCCGGGCTAAGCGCTGCGGGGTCTGCCCCGATGGTTCGGGTCAGCCTCCGCCCGCCAAGCCCGGCGAGGGCCGCCTCCTCCGGGCTTTCCAAGTCCGCCGGGGCGCAAAAATAAACCCCGCTAAAAATCCGGTAATTTAGACCATTACTTGCTTTCCATTCCGTTCCCCTCTCCGGCCCCGGAAACGCAGCAGCCTGTACCCAAGTGGCGCCAGAATGGCAATGCTTCAACAGCCATTTTAGCAGGTAGGCACAAACCTTAATGCGGCCAAAAAAAACCCTGCCAAATCCGGGATTGGGGGAGCCTAAACAAATTACTTCGCCATTTCTAAAGTGCAGGATATGCACTCCTAAAGCAAAGGATGGTACAATTTTTGGAGTATCTTAACAGAATGAAACGGAGGGTTGTGCGGTTGATGAAATGGACAGGCCTGTTTGGCCTGGTTATAGGGTTGCTGGTCTTTGCTTCAGACGCTTGGGTGAGCTACCGATATGCCTCTTTCCGTCATCAAAGCTTAGACCAAACAGATAATTTTGAAGTAGCCTTAGTGCTTGGCACCGGCCGAAACCTGGGTAACGGCAGAATAAACCTTTACTATAAATATCGATTAGAGGCCGCCGAGACCCTTTACAAATCGGGGAAAGTAAATTACTTGTTGCTCAGTGGCGACAACGGAAGTATTTACTACAACGAACCCATGGCCATGAAACGCGATTTAGTGGCCAGGGGCATTCCAGCCGAGCGCATTTATCTGGACTATGCCGGTTTTAGGACTTTGGATTCGGTTGTTCGTTGCCGAGCGGTTTTTGGTCAACAACGATTTTTAATTGTAAGTCAAGGCTTTCATACCGCACGAGCGGTGCATATTGCGCGACATTTGGGCATGGATGCCGAGAGTTTCGATGCACCATCGGTGGCTATGAGTCCTAGAATGTGGTTGCGCGAAAGGCTAGCGCGGTTCAAAATGACCCTGGATTTACTTTGGGGCACCCAGCCTAAGTTTTTAGGCCCTAGGGTTCGTATTGGACAATAATGTTCTTGCCGCAGCAATGGTTATCTTGAGCCAAAATTTGCGCCATGAAAATATTGCTCTTTGGACGCATTGTTCAACCGGAAGACCGGAACTTACTTCCGGAACTGCTGGATTGGTTGCGAAAGCACAACACCACAGCTCTAATGTTTGGCCCATACAAAGCTTACCTGGAACGGGTGTATGGTTTAGCGCTTGAGGTGGGCACCTTTGAAAAAAACGAAGTGCCTCAGGATGCAGACGCCCTAATAAGTTTAGGAGGGGACGGCACCATGCTGGAAGCGATGTTGGTGGTTGGTTCCAGCGGCATACCCATGCTTGGCTTTAATTTGGGAAGGCTGGGTTTTTTGTCGCCCATTTCCAGAGAGGTATTCAAGGAGGCTTTAACGGCACTTGCGAAGCGTGCCTACAGCTTAGAAAAAAGGAGCTTGCTTATGGCCGAGGTGGCCGGCAAAGGACTTGGAGAACAGGCCTATGCCTTGAATGAGATTACCATAATGAAAAAAGACTCTGCTTCTATGGTTGAAATTCGGTGTTATTTAAACGAAGAATTTTTCAACACCTATCGTGCCGATGGTCTTATCATTTCTACCCCAACAGGCTCCACAGGCTATGGGTTAAGCTGCGGAGGGCCGATTGTGCATCCGGCATGCCCAACCATTACCCTAACGCCCATTGCGCCCCACAACCTAACCCAGCGTCCCTTTGTAATCCCAGACCATGCCACCATTCGTTTGGAGGCTTATTCCAGAAACCAAGAATTCCTGGTTTCCTTAGACAGTCGCAGCTATTCTTTAAACGAGGGTACCGCACTCAGCATAAGGCGCGCGCCCTTTGCCATTCAATTTATCCAATTACCTTCGGTGCACTACTTAGACACGCTGAGGAACAAACTTTTATGGGGTAAAGACGCAAGAAATTAACTGTTCATCGATTGTTGGAAAAAAAGTCTTACTTTTGAGCCAAACCCGGGTAAAAAAGACACCTACTAATTAACAACACCATGAAGCGCTTTTTGCTTTTTGTATTCCTTATAGGCTTCGGAAGTGCCTCGCTTACTGGCCAATCCCGTCGCTACAAAAGTCAAGTAAACTGGCTCGACAACCTCCAAATCGTTACGGGAGTAGGTATGATGAACTTCTTAGGCGATTTAGGTGGCGCCAACGATATAGGACGCTCATTCCTTGCCGACTGGGAGTGGGAAGCTCTTCGTCCCAATTTTCAAATTGGAGCCCGTTACCAATGGCATCGTTGGGTGGGGACCAAAGTCTTTTTGAATTATGGTTGGATTACCGGTGATGATGCCTGGACCCAAGACGAGGCAAGAAATGACCGTAACCTTAGCTTCCGCAGCCACGTAATGGACTGGGGATTTCAAGCTGAATTTTATTTTTTGCCTGATTTGCCCCAAAAGGGACGTTACCGTCGCAGAGGCGTGCGTGGCCGCAGCGGACGTCCGGTGTTAGGTTATGTATTCACCGGAATAAACGGCTTTTGGTTTGACCCCACCGCTGTTGCTCCTTCTAATGGTATTTCTTACAGCTTGCAGCCCTTAGGTACCGAGGGCCAGTTTGTATTGCCATCTCGCGATCCATACAGCCGCGTTCAGGTAGCTTTGCCTTTGGGTGTTGGTTTTGCTTTCCGCATTACCGACGATATCAATCTCAATGTTGAGCTCTCGTATCGTCGTTCCTTCACCGATTATATGGACGATGTTTCTTCAACTTACGTGAATCCCGCATTTTTCGAAGATCCCATAGCCGCCGAATTGTCATACTACACCCAAGCCTACTATACCGATCCTGAGTTCCCGGGCGAGACCCCGACCTTTGGGGTAGGTCAGCAGCGCGGTAACCCACAAGACAACGATGTGTACATGTACCTACAGTTTAACCTGTGCTGGAACCTTGGTGTTTTCGACAATTCTAAGCCTAAGTATCCGAAATAAATAAAGCAACGCTAACGGACAATTTTTTGAGGAGTTGGCCGTTTATCCGAGATAGTCTATGCGCGTGAATACCATGCTTAAAGGCTGCTTCGGATGGGCGGCCTACTTTTTTTTAAGCCTTTTACTGCCGGGCCAAACCCATGAATTTGGCATTGGGCCCGGACTCACCTATTATGTGGGAGATGTGAACCCTACCGTGCATTGGCAGTCTCCGCACCCTGGAGGCCACGCCTTTTACCGCCGGAATTTTGACTGGCACTGGAGCCTTAGGGCGGGTTTGCTTTACGGCCGTATTAGCGCAGCGGACTCCGTAGGGGTTTACGATTTTCAAACCACACGCAACCTTCATTTCGAAAGCGACATCTATGAATTAAATCTAATTGGAGAGTTCAATTTCTTGCCTTTTAAACCGGGAAGAAACTCCGGTCGCGACTGGACTCCCTTTCTTTCCTTAGGATTTTCAGGATTTATGTTTTCGCCTCAAGCCAATTACAACGGAGAACTCATTCCCCTTTCGGCACTGGAAACCGAAGGGCAAACCACGCCTACCTTTCCCGACCGTGAAGAATATGCCACTTGGAGCTTTGCGATTCCCTTTGGGCTGGGCTTTAAATTTATGCTCAACGACCGGTGGACACTCATGACAGAGTACCAAATGCGCATGACCTTTACCGACTACTTAGACGATGTAAGCACCACCTACGGCGATTTGGGCGAAATCACCCTCATTTCCGGCCAAGTGGCCGCCGAACTTTCCGACCAGTCCATTTCGGACTACAATGGTTCCATGCCCAACACCTTTTATCAACGAGGAACTCCAAACGACTTGGACTGGTATGGCTTTTTCCATGTATCTTTGGTCTATAAATTCAATGACCCCAACATCTGTTACAGTGGCGTAGGCTGGCGGAAGGCCCGCCGTTAATGGCTATGGATTTCAAAGCGCAAATAGATAAAAAAAGAGTGCCCGTGCACATTGCCATAATTATGGATGGCAACGGGCGTTGGGCCAAAAAACAAGGGCGGCTTCGCACCTTTGGCCACAAAATAGGAGTTAAAGCCGTACGCGAAACTGTAGAGGGAGCCTCTGAAATTGGAGTGAAGTTCTTGACCATGTATACCTTCTCTACCGAAAACTGGAAAAGGCCGGCAACCGAAATCAAGGCCCTTATGGAGCTGTTGGTTAAGTCTATACATAAAGAAACCCCCACCCTAAACCAAAACAACATTAGGCTTCAGGCCATTGGAAACCTAGATCAGTTGCCGGAAAAAGCCCGTCTCCAACTTCAAAAATCCATAGACGAAACCAGCCAAAACACAGGAATGCACCTAATTTTGGCGCTTTCTTACAGCGCTCGTTGGGAAATCTTGCATGCCACACGCCAATTGGCAGCCAAAGTGGCCCGTGGAGAACTAAATCCTAATGATATTTCCGAAGAACTTTTTCAGGCCGAACTTTGCACGGCCCAATACCCCGATCCCGAACTCCTCATCCGAACCAGTGGAGAATTGCGCATCAGCAATTACCTGCTTTGGCAAATTGCTTACAGCGAACTTTATTTTACGCCCAAACTGTGGCCCGATTTCACCCGCGAAGACCTCTTTGAAGCTATCGTAAACTACCAACAAAGAGAACGACGATTCGGACTGGTCAGTGATCAAATGCTTGTGCACTAATGCTTCTACGCTTTTTATATATACTCCTGATTTCCAATGCCATCGGCTGCGTAGCTTCCCTTCATGCCCAAAATAAGGGAAGCTTTTCCGTCGATTATGCCCTGCCCAGAGATGTCGTTATCGACACCATTGAGGTTAGCTCATCATCCGAAGCTATCGACGAAAAATACGTGGTGCTGCTCTCCGGACTTAGAGCCGGTCAAAAAATATCCCTCCCCGGCGAAGAATCCAGCCGAGCACTTAAAAAACTCTGGAACGAAAAGGTCTTTGCCGACATCAAGCTCTTGGCAAGAGAAACCCAACCCGGCCATGTTGCCATTATCCTGCAAGTTAAAGAGCGCCCAAGACTTCTTAAACCCATCATTACCGGCATTAAAAAAGGCGAACGCGACGACATCACCGACCTCATCAAATGGTACCGGGGAGAAGTCCTCACAGAATACCTCATGAAGGTGACCGAGTACCGCATTAAAGACTACCTCGCCGATAAAGGCTTCCTTAACCCTACCATTGATTTCAGTACCTCCTCCGACTCCACCATGCCGCCAAACTTTGTTAACCTCCAAATCGACGTACAGCGTGGTCAAAAAGTAAAAGTCGCAGGAATCGATATTCAGGGCAACCGCATGATGCCCACCTCCAAAATTCGCAAAGCACTCAAAGAGGCCATCGTCGAAAAGTCGCGCATAGACATGCACAAAGACTTTTTGCGTTTTTTGGGAGGACAGCCTAAATTTTCTGCGGTAGACTCTGTAGTGCTTACCGACGGTTTTTTTAAAGCCTCCGCCGAATACCTGCGCAACGCCAACCGAATCAATATTTTTACCAAATCGCAATACAACGAATACGAGTGGGAAATGGCCCGCGACCAGGTCATTGCCCTCTACAATTCTAAAGGCTACCGCGACGCACGATTCTTGCACGATACCGTGTACATGAAGGACAACGAAATCTTTGCAGCATTCCTCATCGAAGAAGGAAATCAATACTTCTTTAGGGACATCAGCTGGTCGGGAAACCAAAAATATACCTCCGGAATGCTCGACACCCTGCTCGGCATTGAAAAGGGCGATGTTTACGACCAAGAAAGGCTCCAAAAGCGCCTAAACATGGACCCCGATGCCCTAGACATAAGCTCGCTGTACCAAAACGACGGATACCTCTATTTTCAAATTCAACCCGTAGAAATGCTGGTGGAAGGCGACTCCATTGACCTCGAAATACGCATCTCCGAAGGAAAACAAGCCTATATCCGACGCATTATCCTTACCGGAAATACCAAAACCAACGACCGGGTTATTCTCCGTGAGGTTCGTTCCAAACCCGGCGATTTATTCCGCCGTTCCGACGTCATTAGAACCCAACAGGCCCTTTCACAATTGGGCATCATAAACCCGCAAACCCTCGAAATTCGCCCCATTCCTGACCCCGTAAGCGGCAACGTGGACCTGGAAATTATCATGGAAGAACAGCCTTCCGACCAAATCGAACTTTCGGGCGGCTGGGGCGCAGGCCGGGTAGTAGGTACCTTAGGCCTATCCTTCCGCAATTTTAGCTTGAGAAATCTACTTCGCCCCAGTACCTGGTCGCCACTGCCCAACGGCGACGGTCAAACCTTGTCTATACGCGGGCAGTCTACCGGCCCCCAATTCCAAGCCTATAACTTTAACTTTAACGAACCCTATTTGGGAGGATACAAGCCCATTTCTTTGGGATTCTTTGTGAACCACTCCTCTTTTGCATTTGGAATTACCGACAGCTCCAGCCGGCTTTCTACCACCTCCGTAGGCGTTACCGTGGGCAAGCAACTGCGCTGGCCCGACGACTACTTCCAAATCATGGGAGGCATCACCTACATGCGCTACGACGCGCGCGACTACCAACTCATTTCCGGAAGTGCAGATAGGTTTTCCGGGGTGTCCAACAACATCAACATTAACGTGGGCTTGGTGCGCAACTCCACCAACGATATGATTTTCCCCACCTCCGGTTCGGAATTTCGCCTGAACGCACAGATTACCCCTCCCTGGAGCCTTTTAAACAACAAAGACTACAGCACCATATCCGACGAAGAACGCTTTGAGTTCCTGGAATACCACAAATGGAAATTCCAAGGCAAATGGTTTATTCCGCTCGACAAAAGGGCCGGTGACCGAGATGCCAAACTGGTGCTCATGCTCCGCACCGAATTCGGCTTCCTTGGCCAATACAATGCCGCCGTTGGTATTACTCCCTTCGAACGCTTCTTTTTGGGTGGCGATGGCCTCACCGGCTTTAACGTAGACGGACGCGAAATCATTGCCCAGCGCGGCTATCCAAACCTTTCCCTCACTCCAGGTTCCAATGGAACATCCACCGGTGCGGTAGGAGGCACCATTTACAACAAGCACACCGCCGAACTGCGCTTCTTGCTTTCGCCAAACCCCCAAGCCAAAATCTGGGTACACGCCTTTGCCGAAGCCGGAAACGCATGGCTCACCTTCGACGAATACACGCCCTTTCAAATCAACCGCGCTGTGGGCATTGGAGCGCGCTTCTTTTTGCCCATGTTTGGTTTGCTCGGTGTCGATTACGGCTGGGGGCTCGACCCCATTGGACCCAACCGTGAAATTCCAGGAGGGCAGTTCCACTTTATGATTGGTCAACAGTTCTAATTCTGGCCTTATTTTTGTACCAAACTTGATAAAACCTAAGCCCATGCGCTTTTTATCCTTGCTTCTTGTCCTCTTGTCCTTAAGCCAGTTTGCGCAGGCGCAGCGCTTTGCTTACGTCGACACCGACTATGTGCTGGCCAACTTGCCCGAATACGCCTCTGCTCGCAAACAACTGGATGAGCTCTCCGTAAAATGGCAAGAAGAAATCGAAGCCAAACTCTCCGAAGTCGATAAAATGTACCGCGACTACCAAGTTGAAAAAATTCTGCTTAGCGAGGAAATGCGCATCCAACGCGAAAACGAAATCATTCAAAAAGAAAAAGAAGTCAAAGAGTTGCAAAAAAAGCGCTTTGGCAAAGACGGTGACCTTTTTACCAAACAAGAAGAGCTCATTCGGCCCATCCAAGACAAAGTATACAGCGCTATAAAAGAAATTTCGGACAACAAAGGCTACGCCATGGTCTTTGACAAAGCAGGCACCACCACCGTCATTTACTCCAACGACCGCTACGACATCTCCGACGCTGTAATTCGTGAAATGGGCTACGAACCGGGAACCGTTTCTGACCAAGAAGACCAAGAAGAGGAAGAGTTCCCCGAGGAAAATACCGATGAATAAGCCCATTATTCTGGGCATGTTTGACTCAGGAGTGGGCGGACTCACCGTAGCACATGCCATTCGGCAACGCATGCCCAACATAAACCTGCTTTACTACGGAGACACCCTTCACCTGCCTTACGGCGATAAAGGACCCGAAACGCTCCAAGCCTATAGCCGCACCATTGGACGCTACCTCCTTAGCCGCGGTGCCGACTTGCTGCTCATTGCCTGCAACTCCGCAAGCGCTTATGCCTACGACGCCGTGCGCGTTATTGACTCCCAAAAACCAACCCTCGATGTAATCCGACCTGTGGTGCAGCACCTCGGAAACACTTGGCCCAAGGGAACCATTGGCGTTATTGGCACACGCGCCACCATCCGCTCCAACATTTACACCCAATTGCTGCACATGCAATTTCCTCAAATAAAGGTCAAAGCACTGGCCACCCCATTGCTGGCGCCCTTTGCCGAAGAAGGCATTGAGGACCCGCAACTGCGCAGCGCCTTAGTGGCCCATTACCTCAAGCAACCTGAATTGCAAGAAATCGACGCCTTGGTTTTGGCCTGCACCCATTATCCCTTGCTCAAAAAGGAAATCCGGGCGCAGCTTCCAAGCCACACACAAATCGTAGATCCCGCCGAAATCCTAGCCTTGGAACTCCAAAACCGCCTCCCGGCACTCGAAGGACAAAGCCACATGGAGTGTCTCGTGTCGGAGTGGACGCCTGCCTTTGCCCAGGCAGCACAGCTCATGTTTGGCGAAAATCTGGAGGTGAAACAACACAACATACATCCGGGCACTTAATTTTTTGGGGCGCCTTAACCGGTGCTCCTTTCAAGTCCTCGCTTAGGGCCTAAGGGCAGCAAGGCTTCCGGGGTCCCCAGATGGGTCTGGGGCCTCCTCAGCTCTTGCTGCCCTAAGGCCCTAAGCTCCGGGCTTTCCCAGCGCCCCGGGGCGCGTCTTCCAATGAGTAATAGCGGCATATTGCCTTTCCAAAAAGAAGAGCCTACAAAGGCAAAACCTTTGGTTCCAGAACCCATTTGCGGACAGAATAAAAAACAAACATCTGATAATCAACTATTAATACAACCTTTTGCCGGGTTTTAATTAATTTAGGGTTCAAAACAATTGCCATGCATCCTACACTACACTCCTTTTTAGCCGAATGGGAACAAGAAGCCAAGGCCACCCGTGCTTATTTAGCCTCTGTGCCCTTAGACAAGGCCGATTGGAAACCCCACGAAAAGTCCTTTAGCCTGGGCAAACTGGCGGCACACGTCGCCGAAATTCCTTCGTGGATGAGGATTACCTTATTCCAAGACGAGCTGGATTTTGCTACCAGCACCTACAAAACACCCGAATTCAACAATACCGAAGCGCTGTTGGCGTTCTTTGATCAAAACTTGGCGGATGCCGTGGAAGTGTTAAAGACCTGTCCGGTAGAAACTTTGGAAGAAATGTGGACCATGCGCCATGGCGATATGGTGTTCTTTAGTCTTCCCAAAGGCGTTTGCATGCGGACCTGGGTGTTTAACCACCAATACCACCACCGCGCCCAATTGGGGGTATACCTGCGTATGCTGGATGTGCCCTTGCCTTCGGTGTATGGCCCCACAGCAGACTTCCAAGGATAAAATCTCTAACAAAATGTCTATGAAAACTGCACGAAAAGCCATTGCGTTTGCTATACTCCTAACTCCCTTTATAAGCAGTTGCAGCGATGATTGCAGTACCGAAGATCCCGTATGCAAGGAAACGGTCCCTGTCGACCAAGCCTGCCAAGCCTATTTTAACCGCTGGTTTTACGATGCCAATCAAAACCAATGCACTGAAATTTCTTACTCCGGCTGCGATGCCAAAGGCTTTGACAGTCAAGCAGCTTGCGAACAATGCCTCTGTGCGGAATAAGAGGCAATGGTCTAAACCATAAGGTAAGGGGACTTTAGCGCGTGGCCCCCCGGCCGTTTGGAGGCCCCTGCCGGAGCAAAGCCTTAGGCTGCCTTGGTGCGAGGAGGCGACCACAGGAAGCCCCCACAGCCCCGGCAGCCTTGGCTTTGCTTTGGCCGGGCCGCAAAGAGGACGGACAGGGACGATGCTTTACCCACGGAGCCGGGGCCCAAATAATTCCTTGGCCTTGGCCAAGCCTGCAAGGCTTATCTTTGCCCCATGTCGCACTGGCTAATTTATGCTTTGGGCTTTGCCGCGCAGCTGCTGTTTTTCAGTCGCACGCTGGTGCAGTGGTTTCAGTCCGAACGGGCAGGCAAGGTGGTTTCGCCTATTCTTTACTGGCAGTTTAGCTTGCTGGCGGCCGTGCTAATGTTTACCTACGGTATACTGCGCAACGATTTGGCCATTGCTGCGGGACAGCTGCTCACCTACGCCGTGTACGTCCGAAATTTACAGTTTAAGGGGGCCTGGCGGTCCATGCCGCTGCTGCTTCGTTTGCTGTTTTTGGCACTGCCTGTGGCGGTGATTGCCTGGGTGGCCTGGCAACCGCAAATCCTTTGGGAACAATTGCTTCAAAACGAAGACATTCCCGGCTTTTGGCTCTGGTGGGGACTGTTGGCTCAAGTGGTCTTTACGTTCCGATTTGTGTTTCAGTGGATGGTTTCGGAGCGAAAAAAAACCTCGGAACTTCCGCTGGGCTTTTGGCTCATTAGCGCTTGCGGATCTTTAATGATTCTAGCCTATGCTCTGTTTAGAAAGGATCCGGTGCTGCTTGCTTCGCATAGTTTGGGTATTTTTCTATACCTGCGCAATATTCGTCTTCATTTGGCACAAAAAAAAGCATCATAAGTCATGAAAAAGCACATTCAACAACTCAAAAATCTGATTCAAAAGGTCCTGACCCGGCTTATGTTTGGTCGTTACCTCAAAGGTTTGGACTCCGGTTCGCTGGTTATTGATTGCGGAGCCAATGTGGGAGATATTACCACAAAATTGGCAGCAACCGGGGCCGTAGTCCATGCCTTTGAACCCAATCCCTTTGCTTTTGAAGTGCTCAAAAAACGGGTTGGAGACAACCCCAAAGTACATCTGCATCCTAAAGGGGTGTGGGACAAGCATACGCGGACCAAGCTTTATTTTCATGAGGGGACATCCTCCGGCGATGAGGCGTTTTGGGCCTTTGGATCTTCGATTCTAGCAGAAAAAGGGAATGTGCTGAAAGGCAAATCGGTGGAGGTGGAAATAATTGATCTCACCGAATTCATCGAAGGCTTGGATCGACCGGTGGATTTGCTGAAAATTGACATAGAGGGTGCGGAATGCGAGTTGTTGGAGAAGTTTATTGCCAAAGGCTTGCATCAAAAGGTCAAGCAAACCTTGGTTGAAACCCACGACAGCAAAATTCCGGGGCAAAAGGTTAAAACAGATAAAGTGAGGGCTTTGATTCGGGACCAGGGGATTCGGAATATTAATTTGAATTGGCTGTAAGATAAAGCCTGACGTTTCCGTTTCAAGCAAAGAGGCACAGGGCGCTTGACAAGGTTCATTTTCACGCAAAGGCGCCAAGCGCATTTGAGGGCGTTGTTGGCTCCTCGCCATGGCTTGTCTACGCTAAAGTCTTTGCGCCTTAGCGGCCTGGCGTGCTTTTTCTGGCGCAAGGCCTTTGCTATAAAATATCAATTGCATTATCTTTAAACTTAACCCCTGTACTTAAGCAGCAGTGCTATGACCGACCATGTGCAAGAATACCTGAACAAACTCCCTACAGAAAAAAGAGGCACCTTCGAAAAGCTTTACACCAGCATCGCCAAGCATATTGAGACCGTTGACGCGTTGTGTTTTCAAGGTTTTTTAATGCCGACCGTAGCGTCGGTGCGAATTAAGGCACGGGCAAATGGAAAGTCCGCAGTTTACTGATTGTAAATGAGGAACTTGAGATTTGGCCGTAACGCAAAGTCGCCGCAAGAATAGCAACGCATCAACGGTCTCATATTCCTAAAGGGTTTGAAGCCCAAATACAATACCATATGCCGGCCTTTGTAGTGCCCCACAGCACTTTTCCGGAGGGATACCACTGCAATCCCAAAGAACCCCTGCCTTTTATACAGCTGGCTGCTCAAAAGAGTCACTTTGCGCTATACCATATGGGCTTGTATGCGCAGCCTGAGCTGTTGGCTTGGTTTCAAGAGGAATGCAAAAAGCGCATGCCGGTGAAATTGGATATGGGCAAAGCGTGCCTTCGATTCAAAAAAGAAGCACATATTCCATTTGAGCTGCTCAGCGAACTTGCCCAAAAAATGTCGATAGAGGAATGGATTGCCTTGTATGAAGGCTCGGTGAAAGATTCAAGAAAACGCAGCAAAGCTTAACGCTCTTTTTGCAAGCTTTGAGCATAAATGCTGCGGATAATACCGTCGGACAAGCCGGTTTTGGGCACCCAAATCTGCCTAATTTGGGCATGCTTACACATGAACAAAAATATTTCGGCAGCGGGCAAAATCACGTCGGCGCGGTCCGGGTTCAAATTCAAACTTCGAATCCGCTCGTCGAAACTCATGGCCGATAAACGCTTATACATGCTTTGCAAGCGGCTTTGGCTCATAGGTTTGGACTCTGGAATGGCGGTCATTTTTTTGATTTTAATAATGTTTCCCCCGCTACCAATGCCTTCTATGGCACCAAAACTCCGTTGTAAACCTTTTAAGCATTCCTTCATAGACTGCCACTCGGCCTCACCAACCTTGCCATGCAACAAGCGCACCGTTCCTACTTTAAAGCTGTCGCTAAACTGCTTGTTGCCTTTACTAAACAGGGTCAGCTCGGTGGAGCCTCCACCTACATCCATATACAAGTAAGCCGCCGAAGGGTCTAGTTTGTCTGCAATATGGGTTTCAAAAATAAGGTCGGCTTCTTCTTCTCCCTCAATAATATTTATGTCTACCCCTGAAGTCTTCCACACTTCGGCCCTTACTTCCTCTCGATTTTCAGCTTCACGCATGGCGGAAGTAGCACAGGCCCGCCAATCTGCTATGCCATGCACTTCCAACAAATTTTTGAAGGCCAGCATGGTTTTTCCCAACAAATGGGCTTTGGTCTTGGATATGCGGCCTTCAGCAAAAACATCTTCTCCCAAGCGCAAGGGAACACGGGTAAGCGCAAACTTTTTGAATACCAGCTCACCCTGCATGTTGGGGTAAATATGGTATATAAGCAATCGGACGGCGTTTGATCCGATGTCAATGGCTGCAATTTTCTTAGGGAGTTCCTGCATAATTATGCTTGTATGCCTATAGAATAATGCTTGGCCAAGGCATCGATGGGTCGCTGAATAATTTTCCCCGGCACACATCCATGCTTTTTGGCACAAGCCCAAAACGCCGCCGAAAATACAAAAGCTATGCTGCCCACGGCATGAATTGGCAGTTTCTGATGGTCGGTATAAGGTAAGATATGGGCTTTAAAAAAGGCGTCCATACCCTCATCTATCAGGTTTTGTACATAATCGCTATCTTCCATTTGCTCCGCCAAAAAGGGGACAAAGCTTGCCAAAAAAGCGTTGGGGCGGGGTTTGCGGTAGGTATGCTCCACAATCCAGGCTTCAGACAAATCAGGAAAACGTTCCAGAGCATGGCTATGTAAAGATTCGGGAAGCTTTGCCCGCATAAAATCCAACAGAAAATGTTTGCCCAACCAAGTGCCTCCCCCCTCATCGGCAAAAACATATCCGGGAGCGGCTATGCTATCTACAATATGCGCTCCATCAAAGCAAGCGCTGTTGGCTCCGGTTCCTAAAATACCCACAATCCCCGCTTGATTTCCACAGCAGGCCAAAGCCGCTGCCAAAATATCGTGCCCTACCACCACCGTTTGCGCTTGAGGGAACCAGTGTTTTATCACCATTCGAATGCGTTCTTCGGCTTGGGGAGAGGAACATCCTGCGCCGAAAAAATAGACGGCTTCGGGCATATACCCTTTTAAGGAGTCCGGCAAAGCCTCCATCAATGCTTCGGTAGATTGAATTCCGGGATTCATTCCCGGCCCTGAAACCAAAGGAAGCCCCGTGGCCGCCCACTGGGTTTTGGTAGAGCCTGCCTCGGCAAGTAAGCGTTTCATAGCTCTAAGGTAAGCACAGAAGCTATAACCGAATCAAGGTCTATGCCTTGTGCCTTTCTTCTTGCTACGCTTGCGGCTGTTGGTGTTCCAATTCAAGGGCTTTTACCCGTGGGTTCATTAGCCGAAACCACAAGGGTGGAAACATTGCCAACAGCATAGAGCCGGGGTAGCCCAAAGGCAAGGCCGGGGCATCGTCGCGGTGCCGCAATATTTGGTATTTCCGTGAGGCACGGTAATGATGGTCTGAATGCCTGGGCAGTTCAAACAAAACAAATCGACCTAAGGCATGGTCGCTGTTCCAACTGTGCCAAGGCTGCACGGGTTCGTAGCGCCCCGGGGCCGTTTCTTTTCGACGCAGCCCATAATGTTCTATATAATTTACCGTTTCCAGCATTAAAATACCCACCAGCCCCGCAAAAACTAAGGCGGCAGCAGGCACCGGCCCAAACACCAAATACAAAAACAACACATAGCCCAATTGCAATACCACATAATGCAGCATGCGGTTGTGCAAGGAAACGCTTGGCTTTCCTTGCTTTTGCAGCAGTTGAGCCTCTATACGCCAAGCCGAAAACCAAGTTCCAAGCATGGACCTAAGCCAAAAAAGGTACAAGGGTTCATTAAAACGTGCCGAAGCCGGATCGCGGTCGGTAGAAACCCACCGATGGTGGCCATGGTTGTGTTCAATAAAAAAATGATTGTAAAACGAAGGAAGCAACAAAACTAAGGCTAACACATGATGTGCTTTTTCTTTCCTATGCCCAAGTTCATGGGCCACATTGATGCCGTTTACCCCCAATACCATGCCCAAGCTTATGAGCCAAGCCAGGGCCAAATACCAAGGAAGTTCAGAATCCATAAAATGCCTTGCCGTTAAAAAAATCAAAAGATACACCAGCGGCACATTGGCATACAATAAAAAATCAAAGACTTTGTTTTGTCTCAAAACCGGTTCTTCCGAGGGCTTTGGATTCGTTCTGGCGCGCGGCATGAGGTGTTCCATTAGTGGAATAAACAAAAAACCCGCCAAAGGAACAGACCATAACCAGCTGCTTTTCAAGCAAATAGAAACAAAAAGCAGCAAAGGGAAAAAAAATCCGGGAAAATAGTGCAGCGTCTTTGGCATGACCCTTGTCTTTATATCAGAAAGATACAAAGCAAATGCCTTTTGTTGCAAACCGTTCTTTTTAAACCGCAACCAGGCAAATTACTTTTTAGCATTATGGGAAGAAGACCAGTAAAGAAAATCAGAAGAGACGACTCTAAGGTAAAGCAAGAGTGGCTTGAAACCCTAGCCCCCATGTTTTTGAGTCAAGGATTCCGCCACATGGGCATGGACGAGGTAATTCACACCGTGGGCGTTAGCAAAGCCACTTTTTACAAATATTTCAGCTCTCGCGAAATGTTGGTTTCAGAAATTATCGAAACCAAACTCGCCGAAATCGCTCAATTCAAAGACGCCTTGTTTGAGTTTGGCAAGCCCTTTCACGACCGCTACATCAATGCCCTAGAAATCGTAGGCCGGGCATTGCAACACATTTCCGGACGTTTTCTGGAAGACGTGCAACAAGCGCACCCTGAACTTTGGGAGTCTATCGATTCATTCAAAAAGTTCTCTCTGGAATGGTTGGAGCAATTTTACCTGGAAGGCATGCGCGATGGGCATTTAAAACCGCAAAACCCAAAGGTAATTGTGTTGGCCGACCGTGCCTTTTTACGCTCCCTTACCAGTTCTAACGAGCTCAAAGCTTGCAACTTAAGCATGCAGGATGCCTTCGTGGGTTATTTTAGCATGAAAGCCGAGGGCATTTTTCAGGAACCAACGGCTGTTATCCGTGCAGGCCAAACCTTAGCCTCTGCGGTAGCCACAAATCAAGACGCCTAAAGGCGACCCGTTCTTAAACGTTCTTTTCGTTCTTTTCGTTCTTTCTCCTTCGTTCTTTAATTAACACCCTGGACCCGGCACTTGTCGGGTCTTTTTTTTGCCAAAATTTTCCATGTTTTTTTGGGGGGCAGCCGGGTGCTTCCTCCAAGTCCTCACCCCAAGCCTAAGGGCAAATAGGGCTTGCAGGGGCTTTCCAAGCCGCTTCAGCTCCTTTTGCCCTAAGGCTTGGGGCTCCGGGCTTTCCGTGCGCCCCCTGCCCCGGTCTTCCAATGCAACATCTTGGGAAAAGAAAAAATTGCCGACCCTTTATTTGGCCAAACTTCGCAAGGCCTGCATTTGACTAAACATTTGAGCCCGAAACTGAGGCGCCGCTTGCTGCAACAGCGCAGCATCGGTTGGAAAGGCCAGTCGTCTTCCATTCATGGCCCGGCGGCTTTGCTTAGATAAGGCCCTGCTGTCGCCCCTAGCCGATCCCCATTCGTTCAAAAACTCTGCTGAACCCGAAAACTTCCGCTGTGCTAAGATTTCTCCACTGCTGCCATCGGCCATTTGTATGCTGCCCAGCGCAGAAGCCGTTTTGATTTGTTGGTACAAACGCACCCGGACTTTAACCTCTCGGAATACGGTAACTTTTATCCGGTTGCCCGAGGTATCCCGGGCAATAGATCCGTCGGCGTACTTTTTGTACTCCCAACCATCTTCTACACGGGCTGTTTCTTCGTAATTGCGTTCGCGTATTTGCTCCGGCGAAACCACAAATTGGTCAAACCTAACCTCCATAAAATAGTGGTTGGGCTCGTTCATTATCTCTACTTGAGTAAACTCTACCCATTGGGTATTTAAGGCATTCAAGTCAATCCGCCGCACCTCTTCTTCAAAAGCTACCGGAACAGAAAGCCCTTCGGCGGGCTGAAGCGTTACCATAATCCTTGTTACTCCTGCGGCCTTTGCCCTGCGCAATAAATTTTCTGAGTCTTTATAGCCCGGATTTAGGCGTTGCACACGTTGCAGCTTATCGTATGCCGTACGTGCATCAAAGCGGTTGGCTTTGGCCATAAGTGCTTGGGCTGCTACATACAAATCTTCTACCGCGCGGTTTTTTGAATCGGCCAAATCTGCCGAATAGTCTCTAAAAGTAAATTGGTCGGAGGGCAATAGTCTTGATCCCTGGTCTAAAGCCCTTTTAACAATGGCTTGACGGCTTTCCAGCTGTCGGTATAGGTGGTGTATGTTCTCCCAGGCGGTGGGAGAGTCGCTCAATTCCAGTTGGCGAATGCGAGAAAAATCGGCTTCATTGGCCATTCGAAAGGCGGAGGCCATGATTTGCATATGCTTAACGTCGCTTGGTCTTTTGTGGAGCTTTGCCGCCGCCAGTTGAATGGCTTGATCGTAGCGTCCTTGCTCAAAAGCCTTGGAAGCCGTCATACAGCTCTGAAGGGCTAAGGTTAAAAAAAGCCAAGGGAGCACGCTTGCCCCAAAAGAAAAACGGGCAAAAACGGAAGTATGTAAAGTAGAAAAGCGCAGCATACCTGTATTTTAAACGCAAAGTAACCAATTCCGTGCCAAAGCCAACGACGACTTTTCTATAATTGGCCGGGAGGGTTTCGATGTGTAGGGTCTTTCCCTTTTTGTACCTTCGCAGCAGACTCCTAAAGGCATGACTTACGAAGAACGCATACGCGATTACGCACTGGCCAACGAAGAGGTGGTAGTAATGACCGCCGAGAATCGTGCCCTCATCCGGAACTTACCTCCCATTTTAGGCGATAGGCTCATAGACACCGGCATTACAGAACAAACCATGATTGGCGCTGCCGCAGGCCTTGCCCTCCGTGGTCGGCGCCCCATTGTGCATGCCTTGGGTTCTTTTTTAACCATGCGGGCCTTTGAATTCATCCGCACCGACATTGGCATTCCGGGACTTCCGGTAAAGCTTTCCAGCTTTGTTCCCGGCCTGTTGTCCGACGGCAACGGCCCTACCCACCAAGCCATAGAAGACATTGGACTCATGCGCGGCATTCCCGGCATGCAGGTGTTTAGCCCCGCCGACAACGAAGACATGGTAGGCATGTTGGAAACCATTTGGAACAGCCCAAATCCCGCCTACTTAAGAGTAAATACGCGTCCCGGAGTGGTTGCCCACCAAGCCTTTGAAATCGGCAAAGCTGAGCGTTTGCAAGAAGGTAAAGACCTTTGGATTTTGGTGCATGGCATGCTGCTCGAAGAGGTTCTGAAAACCAAAGAGCTGCTTGAATCGCAAGGACTTTCTGTGGGCATCGCCAATATGCGCAGTTTAGTCCCTATAGATGAAGCGTTTTTAAGCGAAATCACCGTTTCGGGAGTGCCTATTTTTGTGGTAGAAGACCACTTTAAAATCGGTGGGCTTTACAGCATCATTGCCGAATGGTTGCTCGGAAAGCAACGCACGGCTCCTGTCCACTCCATAGCCTTGGATCAACGTTGGTTTAAACCCGGGCTGCTGTCCGAAGTGCTACGTTACGAGGGATTTACAGGGCCACAAATGGCTGTGCGTATCCTAGAGCAAATGAACATTGCATTTAATAAAGAACAAGTACTGGCCTCGCTAGGCAATGCCGCTGAGAGAACAGGCAGTACCCTTCCTTTTGTAGAATAAAAACTACCATATGCCGAATACCGTATCCCTACAGAACGACTACCCCTCCATTAGCCGCTCGCTCGAAATCTATGAAAAGGCCTTGCAGTGCATGGCCCCTCCAACCCAAACCTTAGCCAAAGGCCCCGGCCAATACAGCCTTGGAGCTTGTCCTATTTACCTCAAAAAGGGAAAGGGAAGCCGTGTGTGGGATGTAGACGGCAACGAATATTTGGACTGGAATGCAGGTATTGGCCCCCTTTCTTTGGGCTATGCTTGGCCTGCGGTCGATCAGGCCATTCGTGCACAGTTGGAAGACGGCATTACCTTTTCGCTCATGCATGAGTTGGAGTATACGGTGGTGGAACGGCTTCAGAAAATCATTCCCAATGCCGAATCGGTGCGTATTTCCAAATCAGGAGCCGACGTATGTTCAGCCGCCATTCGCATTGCGCGTGCCTTTACCGGACGGGAGCGGGTGTTGTGTTGCGGGTATCATGGTTGGCACGACTGGTATATTGGGGTTACCACACGAGATGCCGGAATTCCTGAAGCCGTAAAAGACCTGACCAATACTTTTGACTACAACAACATTGACTCCTTAAAAGAAGCCTTGGACGGAGACGTTGCCGCCGTTATTTTGGAACCTTTTGTGTTTGATAAGCCTAAGGACGGCTATTTAGAAGAGCTTGCCCGCCTTTGCAAAGAAAACGGCACCTTGCTCATCTTTGATGAAATGTGGACCGGATTTAGGTTGGCATTGGGCGGCGCTCAAGAGTTCTTTGGCATGAAGCCGGACTTGGCCGTTTATTCCAAGGCCGTCGCTAACGGAATGCCCATAGCATTTCTTACGGGCAGAAAAGACGTAATGGACCATTTCAATACCGATGTCTTTTTCTTTACCACTTTTGGAGGCGAAGCTTTATCTCTGGCAGCCACCATGGCAACCTTGGACGAGCTGGAAAAGCATGACGTTCCGGCAGACTTGGCACGTAAAGGCCAAAAACTCATGGATGGCTACAACGCCTTGGTGTCTAAATTTGGAATGGAAGCCTATACCCTCTGTAAAGGCTATCCATGCCGCACTACGGTTGCTCTGCTCCCTGCTGCAGGAAATGCCCTGGAAGTCAAAGCCTATTTCCAACAAGAAATGATAAAACGAGGTGTGCTTTGGCAGGGCAACCACAATATGATGGCAGCCCACAGCGACGAAGACATTGCATACACCCTTAAGGCTTACGAAGCCGTGCTCCCCTTGGTGAAAGCTGCCATTGAAGGGGGGGATGTGGCTTCCAAACTCAAAGGGAAACCACTGGAAGCCGTATTTAGAAAAGTGGACAACTTCAATACCAAGCCCAAAATGCGCTAAGAAAGGCGGGCTTTGTTTTCATTGCAGAATCCCGTACTTTGAAGCATAGAATTTTGGCATGCGTAGCATCTATTACATCTGCATTTGGTTTGTTTTTTGGGCGGCAGGTTTCACCTTAAGGGCGCAAGACCATGACATGACCCTGCCCAAAGAACGCGAAGCCTTACGTAAGCTTGCAGATGCCGATTCCATTATTCCTTTGCCCGACAGAGAAACAGGAGCCTTTAGCGGCATCTTTTTTGCCCGATCCTCTCGTAGCAAGCAATGGGGAGTCTTCAATAAACACGCCGACCCTCCCGAGGTATTGCCCATGATGTTTGACAGCTTGGTGCAAGTGCACCACCCCGTCTATGCCTATTTAGGATGGCGCAAAGGGAAGCTTGGACTTATTGAAAACAAAAGTTGGTTTGGTGCGCCTGTGGTTGCCTTTAGCTATCAGGATGGCTTGTATGCCCTGGATGCACGGCAAAACCACTACATATTGGTGCGCGAAAAAGGCCGGTGGAAAGTGCTTGACGCACGCACCCGAAGCCCCTTAAGCGATAAAACCTGGACCGACCCTTGGGATATTCCCTTGCCTCCCAAATAAAGTCGGTCGAAAGGTTCAAGGATTTTAATAGAATGGCCCCCCGCCCGGACGGAGGACCCCCTTGGCGCAAAGGGCTTGGGAGGCTTTGGGGGCCGGCGTGGAGCTTGCGGAACGCCCGGCAACAGTTAGCCTCCCGCTCTTTGCGCTAAGGAGGCCGAAGGCATGGGGCGGATAGAATTTCTACTCTCCTAAAAAAGCAGGGCCCATCACTTATGTTCCGGCAGGAGCATGCCCGGAACCAGTTTTTTGCGGTCCACACCATTTAGGAATACTTTGCCGCCGGGCAAGAGCAAGAATTCGCGAAACATGGGCACAATGGTTTTGCCTGATTTTTCGGGGAGGGCGTAGGTTTGGGTTTTGGGAATGCCTTTGTAGGGCAAGGTCCAATGCACGATATGCGCCCTTTTGGGGTTGTTCATGTAGCGCAGGTCGCTTTGGTCGCTGAGTTTGTTTTTGGGGTGGTCGAGCCAAAACAAGTGGAGGGCGCTGTTGTGTCTAAAATACAGGAAGGAGGAAAAAGCACCTTGGTCGTCGGTGGTCATTTGCCGTTTGGGCAGCTTTACTTTGTATTTAAGGCTTCCGTCGGGCAACAAGTAAAACAGATAAATATCGGTGTAGAACCAGGTGTAGCTGCAGTATTGGCGTGCTGTGCGGTAATCGGTATGGCAGGATTCGGTGAGCAGGCTTTGTTCGGCCAAAAGAGCGGCACTTCCATCGCTGAGGGGTAGTAAAGCACGGGGAATTAAGGATGATTCGTCTTGTCCGTTGGACAGGGACAGTCCGGGAGGCCTTAGTGCTTCATAGAACCCAAACTCGAAGGGGTGTTTTAGCATGTTGGAGGGAAGGGTATCTTTGGGCTTTAGCTCAAAAGTAATGAGTCCTTCGGAGGGGTCGCCGGGGTTTTGAGCATAGAACCCTGCAAAGCGAAGGGACTGGTCACTATGGGTAAAGAAGCGTAGTTGCTGTATCCACGGCGACTCAAAGAGCAGTCGCGTATGGTGAAAACTGCCCAAGGAGTCCTGAGGGAAGAAACTAAAGAAGGCATAAAAAGGGTGACGTTGGTTGAGCTGCAAGGATTTGCGCTGTTGGCGTCCGGGAAAAATACGGCTTAGTGCGCGAAGGTTTCCAAGGGAGTCAAGGCTAAATTCAATATCGTCGAACTCATCGCTGCGGTAAGGCAACTGAACGGTATTGGTCCAAGAAAGCTCCATGGCCGCATTAAAGACCGTAATTTCCCATACTTCGCCTTGAAACCTTTCGGGACTTTGGCGGCTAATGAGTGCAAATTGGTTGCGGTTGTTGGAGGGCACAAAAAGGTAATCTGCTGCCTGCAGTGCCGAAGGCGATTTTTCTTTGGATAGGGTTTGGGGTCGGTCAATCGCCTCGCCGGAAGTTTCTAATTTTTGAGCAAAGGCCATGGTTCGGTCACGGGTTGGATCGTAGGCGGTATAAAAAAAGCTAAGGTGGTCGCCGGTAACAGAAATACCTGCGTACTTGGGTTTGTAAAGTTGGGTGGCTTTTCGCACCGTTTTGCCATGATGAAACCTCAGGTGGCTTTTTAGACTTGGGCTGTTTTTTTGGAAGCGGTATAGGGTGGCGGAGTGGTAGCCCAGGGTAGGGTATTTGAGCACAATCCATGCAGGGCTGGAGTCCGGGAGCAGCAGCATTCTGTCGAGCTCTTGGGCCGAAGAAAAACGCATGGGGTTGCCCCACGCTAAGCGGTAACTATGCTGTGCCCCTGCGCTTAAAGGCCACAAAGCGGCAAGAAAGCAGATTAGGGCAAGCGACTTAAGGCAGCTCTTCAAAGGATCCATCTTCGGTATCTTGTCGTTGTTGCTGCTGACTGTAGGATTGGTGGAAAGATTGGGGAGGTTTTTGGGGCATGTTTAGCCCGGCAAAAAAGAGCCCTACGCCCACAAGGAGAACAATACCGGCGAAGACGAAGGCAAAAAACTCCGGGAAAACAAAGACAAGAAGAGAGAATACAATGAGGATTGCTCCTGTGGTGATGGCGGCTTTTTTAGCGCCCTGACCGTTTTGCCAAACAAATTTCATAGTCAAATATCGGTAGGTATAAAAGAAGAAACAACCTCCCCAAGCGGGGAGGCTGCTTCTTAATCAACCCTAACCATCCAAATCTTAAATATCTTAATCAACCTCTTTGTTAAACGCCTAGGTTGAATTTTTGTTTCGTTTGGCAATCGAAATGTCAATCTATGTTTAGAACGAATGAGAATTTGGTTTCTCACAAGCAACATCACAAATATACGGTTTAATTGGCCAATATCACCAAATCTTTAACAAAAATTTGAAGCCTTTTTAGACCATTCCATTCATTTTGCTCTAAACTATAGGCCATTTCGAAGGATGCGCCATTATTTAATGCCGATTCCAAGCTTCCCAAGCCAAAAGCAATCGCTTCCAAAAATTCACCCTCGGCATTGGGATGCTCCAAAACGAATTTTAAATGCTGCTCCTTTAGAATTCGGGCAGAATTCGGGTAAATCCGTTGCGGCCCGCTTTTAAACACAGGACGTAAATTTTTTGGACCAAAAGGCTCCATTTGATCTAAAACGGCAAAGGATTTGCCCGTCCAGTGCTGGGGAGGGCTTTCTAAATCAATATATTGGGTGGCTTGGCGATTTTCTTCCGGCCAAGATTGGGCTACCGCTTCTTCAAACCGGGTTTTGAAAGCCTCCAAATGCTTCGGGTCAAAGGTTAGACCGGCCGCGTGGCGGTGCCCACCAAAACTCTCGAACAGGTCGGAGCAAGTCGACAATGCAGCATACAAATCGAAGCCCTCCACACTTCGGGCGGACCCCGTAAGCTTGTTGTTGTGTTTGGTTAAAACCACCGTTGGCCTGTACACCTTTTCTATCAGTCGGCTGGCCACAATGCCCACCACTCCTTTGTGCCAATCTTCGCCGGCTACCACGGTGCTCAGCTTTTTTTGCTCTTCGGGACCCTCCAACAATTGCAAGGCTTCCTCGGTAATGCTTTTGTCCAAGCTTTGCCGGTCTTTGTTTTGTGCCAAAATCTCCTTGGTTCGGTTTAGGGTTTCTTCATCTACCTCCTCCGAACAGAGCAATTGCACCGCACCAAAACCGTGGGCCATGCGTCCTGCCGCATTAATTTTAGGAGCAATTTGAAACACCACATCGCTGACCCTCCATTGGGAAATGTTGGAGTATTCGCTCATGAGTGCTTTAAAGCCCGGAAGCGGGTTTCGGTTTAGCTCCGCCAAGCCAAGGGAAGTGAGGATTCGGTTTTCGCCCTGCATTTCTACAATATCGGCGCAAGTAGAAACGGCAACAAATTGAAGGGCTTCCCGGAGTCCGGTTTGTTCCAAGCCTAAGGACTGATTTAGGGCTGTAATTAGCTTGAAACCCACCCCACAACCGCTAAGCTCTTTAAAAGGGTATGGACAGTCGCTTTGCTTTGGATTTAAAATGGCCAATGCCGGAGGCAAATGTTCGCCGGGGTTGTGGTGATCGCACACAATCACCGGCAGGCCCTTCATGGCTGCATAGCTCAGCTCTTTTTTGGCTTTAATGCCACAATCCAGCGCTACCATTAGTTCCACTCCGGAATCCAGCGCATGGTCAATGCCTTGCATTGAAATTCCATAGCCTTCCTTGTAACGGTCAGGAATATAGACGTCTACGTTTTCGTAGCCCAGGTGGCGCTTAAAATGATACCACATCATAGAAACGGAGGTGGTTCCGTCTACATCGTAATCTCCATAAAAGCGAATCATGCCCTTATTCTCCATGACTTCATGGAGTTTTTCCAGGGCTTTATCCATGCCTTTCATGATCCATGGATCATGCAAATGCTCCCAGCTTGGCCTAAAAAAGGCTTTGGCGGCTTCGAAGCTTTTTATGCCTCGCTGCACTAAAATTTGGGCCAAGTAGGGGTTCACATGAATGGCCGAGGCCAGTTGTTCCACATCTTCTTGGGCAACCGGGGGGACCAGTTTCCAGCGCTTCTGTGTCATTTTACAAAAATAAACTATTCCCCGCTTAGACCTGCCTTCCCACCCAAAGTCCTAAAGCCGCAGAAGCCAATCCCAATACCACATGAAGCGCAATAAGTCCAAAAGCGGCAAGCATTTGGCCTTTACCTAAGGTTAAATGATCTAGGGCAAACGCAGAAAAGGTGCTAAACCCGCCACAAAAACCACTTACCAAAAACAATCGATGGTTGGATTGAACCAAAGGAAGAGAGACCAACAAACCGGCCAAAAAGCAAGCCAAAACATTGGCCGTTAAGGTACCAAAGCCTCTCCACTGAAGCGGAGCCAAGCTCCAAATCAGGTGCTGAATGCCCCAGCGGCACAAGCCGCCAAATCCGCAGGCTATAAAAAAAACAGCTCCTTGCATCCAAATTCCCATAAACCGGCTAGCTTTTGCTTGATTCTATTTGTTTTTGCCTGAGCCTCTCCCAAGCATGGGTTTGCTTTCAAAGATAAGCAACCACCCCTTACTGTGCCTGCACCAGGACTCCACTTTCTGCGCATTTTGCCCCAAACCCGTCAATGGGCCTCCAGCCAATTGTTGCCGTAATTCACGTCAACCACTAAAGGTACTTCCATGGCATAGGCCTGTTCCATGTGCTCTTTTACCAGACTTTCCAAGGCATCCAACTCGCTTACATGGGCATCAAAAACCAGTTCGTCGTGCACCTGAAGTACCATGCGGCTTTTGAGATTTTCGGCTTCCATGGCTTCAAAAAGCCGAATCATGGCCAACTTTATTATGTCTGCTGCAGACCCTTGAATCGGAGCATTTATGGCATTTCTTTCGGCAAAGCCACGTACGGTTCCATTGCCCGATTGAATGTCGGGGAGGTAGCGCCTGCGTCCCAATATGGTTTCCACATATCCATGCTTGCGGGCAAACTCGATTTGCCGATCCATATAGGCTTTGATTCCCGGGTATTGCTCAAAATAAGCATCGATGATTTCGGCCGCTTCTTTGCGGGCAATGCCCAACCGTTGGGAAAGACCAAAGGCCGAAATGCCGTATATAATGCCAAAATTCACCATTTTGGCTTTGGAACGCATGGTTTTGTCCACTTGATTTAACCCAACGCCAAACACTCTGGCTGCTGTGGCCGCATGAATATCCACTCTATCTCTAAAGGCCTGCAGCATGTGGGTTTCGCCGCTTAACTCGGCAATGATGCGTAGCTCAACCTGACTGTAATCCGCCGCCAGCAATTTATACTCCTTACCTCGGGGCACAAAGGCCTTGCGTATGAGCCTTCCCCGCTCGGTGCGTATGGGTATGTTTTGCAAGTTGGGGTGCTGCGAACTGAGGCGTCCGGTAGCGGCCACGGCTTGGTTATAACTGGTGTGGATTCGGCCGGTGCGGGAGTGCATCAACTCCGGAAGGGCGTCAATGTAGGTGCT
The DNA here is from genome assembly GCA_018401695.1 of Flavobacteriales bacterium. GTDB lineage: Bacteria > Bacteroidota > Bacteroidia > CAIKAF01 > CAIKAF01 > CAIKAF01. The sequence goes on from JAGYKD010000001.1 coordinate 867,582, forward strand.
TTTGAGTTTTTGAAGCTCGCGCCACTCAAAAATATGGTCAATAATGGGGTGTTTGCCCTCCAGCTTTTTAAGGGTCTCCTCGTTGGTGCTGTATTGACCGGTTCTGGTTTTCTTGGCTTTTTCGTCAAGTTTGAGGTGATCGAACAACACTTCGCCCAGCTGTTTGGGAGAACCGGGATTGAATTCCATGCCGGCCAGCTCCTGAATTTCAATATAGGTTTTGTCAATGATTCCCTGGTATTCTTTAGACATTTGAGCCAAAGCCTCTTTGTCCAAAGCAATTCCCTCTTGCTCCATAGAACTCAGCACGCGAATTAAAGGCATTTCGGCTTTTAAAAACACTTCTTCACCGTTTACTTTTTCCAATTCCGGAGCAAATCGTTGGGCCAATTGCAAGGTTACATCCACGTCTTCGCAGGCATAAGCAGCCACCTTTTCCAGAGGCACTTCCCGCATGGTTTTTTGGTTTTTTCCTTTGGGTCCCAGCAATTCACTGGTAGGAATGGCGGCATAGCCAAGATAGGTAAGGGCCAAATAGTCCATATTGTGCCGCTGTTCGGGCTGCATGATGTAATGCGCCAACATGGTGTCGAACAGCTTGCCCTTGATGGCCACACCATGCTGCGCCATAACCGAAAAGTCATACTTAAGGTTTTGGCCTATCCACTCCAGGTCCTCACGTTCAAAAAGGGGACGAAACCGGGCCAATAATTCATCTGCCGCCTTTTTATCTTCGGGCACCGGCACGTAATAGGCCTGGCCCGGTTTTATGGAAAAAGCCATGCCCACCAACTCGGCATCCATGACGTGCAGGGCCGTAGTTTCGGTATCAAAACAAATGCGCTCTTGCTTGTGAAGCAAGGCCAAAAGGTCTTCTATCCAATGGGAATCCTGCACCGTAAAATATTGATGCGGCCAATCTTCCAAGGTTTTGGGGGCTTGCACATCGCCGGAGGGCTGCGCCTCTCCCTCTTCATTTTCCTGACTCGAAAAAAGATCCAATTGACGAGGGGCAATACTGGTTCCCAAAATCTTCTCGGCCAAATTCCGGAATTCCAACTCCGTAAATATTTCTCTAAGGGCTTCTTCATTGGGCGGGTCTACATGCAAGGCTTTGGGGTCAAATTCAATAGGCACATCGGTAATGATGGTGGCCAGTTGCCTGGACAAAAGGGCCTGTTCCTTGTTTTCGCGCACTTTTTCGCCCAACTTGCCTTTGATTTCATCGGCCCGCTCCAAAATAGCTTCCATAGAACCAAATTCCTTGAGCAGTTTTATGGCGGTTTTTTCGCCCACACCGGGAACTCCGGGAATATTATCCACAGCATCGCCCATGAGGCCAAGCAAATCAATAACTTGTTCGGGACGCTCAATATCAAATTTTTCGCACACTTCCTTCGGGCCAAGCACTTGGTCGGGGGTTTGCATCCGTCCCGGTCTGTACCAAAGAATCTTGTCGGTAACCAATTGACCATAGTCTTTGTCGGAGGTCACCATATAGGTGGTATAACCCGCGGCTTCAGCTTTTTGAGCAAGGGTGCCAATGACGTCGTCGGCCTCGTAACCCTCCACCACCAACAGTGGAATATTCATAGCCTCTACAATACGGGCAATATAGGGCAAGGCTTGACGAATGTCTTCGGGCATGGCTTCCCGATTGGCTTTATATTCGGCATAGGCTTCTATGCGCTCGGTGGGGGTTTCCATGGGGTCAAACACCACCGCAAAATGGCTGGGTTTTTGTTTCCTTAGGAGGTCGTGCAACACATTGGTAAAACCAAAAGCCGCCGAGGTGTTCATGCCCTGGCTGTTGACTCTGGGGTTTTTAATGAATGCAAAATAGGCCCGATAAATGAGGGCAAAGCCGTCCAATAAAAACAAGCGTTTGTCGTTTGCCTCGGTTTCTGCCATGCTTTTTTTTGTCAAAGTACGGAAAAAGGCAGGGAGGAACACGCAGGAAATTGGCTATATTGCTGCAATGTTGCTTAGAAAACCTTTTTTGAGCCTGTGTTTTGTGTGGGCGCTTGCTTGCCTAAGCTTTGGACAGCAGCGTCAGTCGGTTTTGGCCTTTGGCGCCGGCAACCACCCCGGAGCCAGCCAAAGTACCTGGCTAAATGTGCTCGAAGCCGGCCCTAATTGCTTTTTTTGGGCGGGCAGCTTCAGTCCCGGTTCTCCGGTATCAAGCCATGACCTAGACCGGATGCTTCAAAAGCAAGCACAAAACAAACATTACCGGCTTTTTGCCGACAGTATTCCCATTTCCGGAAGCTGGTATTGGACCACTCCGCCATTGGTAGCCAACGACAGCCTCGACAAATGGCACCGCAAATGGTTTTCCTTTGTTTACGGCCCCAAGCAACCTTGGCCTGGCAAGAGCTATTGGGCCCAATGGCTGGTATTCGGCAAAGACTCGGTGCACTGCCTTTTCTTGGACACCTGGCGCTTTGCCCGCCCGGGCGAACCCGAAAATAACATTTTGGGCGAAGAGCAATGGAAATGGCTGGAGCAAGAACTTTCCGGACCTCATCAAAAGTTACGCCTCATTTTTACCGCAAAATCCTTCTTTTGGGAGCAAGACAAGGGCGACAGTTGGCATAGTTTTCCACCGGCCAGAGCGCGATTTGCCGCTTTGTTAGAAAAGGCAAAAGGACCATTACTGCTGGTTTCCGGCTCGCACCCATGCGCTGCGGTAGCCCTTGGCGACGCCGGAAAACGACGCGTGGTGGAGCTCCAAACCAACGGCCTCAATCAAGTGCGCTGGCGCTTGGGAAGAACCCCGGAAAAAGCCGCCATAATTGGCCCGTACTGCCAACGCAATTTTGGACTGCTGACCATTTCCTGGAACGCCCCGGTCTCCTTAAAATACCAAATCATTGACCTTTCGGGTTTTGAGGTGGAACAATGGACGGCCTATCTGGGGGATTTGTAGCTTTTTTGATTGTTTTTTTTGGGGGGCTTATCCGGCCATTACTGCAAGTCCGCAACCCTAGACTAAGGCTCCTGTGGCCTGCGGGGTCCCGCCCGTATTGGGGCGGGCCTCCTCGCCTCACGGAGCCTAAGTCTAGAGTTTTACGGGCTTTCCGTGCTGTCCGGGCCCCGGATGGCGGCCAAGTGCTTGGACAAATACCACTCATGGTTTAAAACGGGCGCGTCCTTTTTTGAGCTTCCCGGCCGGAACATAGGCTCCAAACATGTAAAGAATTTGGCAGACCTCGGAATGCGGAAGTGAGGTGGTCGACCACTACAGGTAATCTTCTAATTGTTTTTGTGTCATAGTTTTAATTTCTTTAAGTGTCGCATCACTTCTCTCTCCACTTCATCAAAGTCGGGCAAGTCTTGAATTTGATCAGCCATGGATGATTGCCAACGTCCTTTATATTGTGGTAGTCGTTGCTCCAGTTTGTTGTGAAATTCAGATGGGTTGATGTCTTTGCTTTCGCATTTAGTTCGAAATTCTGCTAAATAAAAATCAACCTCCATTTCATGAATTTCAAGAAGGTACCAGATGTCGTAAAAATCACGAGCCTGCATGCGTTGCATCACAGATCTCATCTTTTCTACCAAGACTTCCTCCAATGGATAACATAGGAGTTGAGACCGTTGACGCGTTGTGTTTTCAAGGCGAATTAAGGCACGGACAAATTGAAAGTCCGCAGTTTACTGGTTGTAAATGAGGAGCTTGAAATTTGGCCGTAACGCCAAGTCGCCGCCAGAATAGCAGCGCGTCAGCGGTCTCGAGTTTATGGTCCTCTTGATCTGTATAACCCAAAAATGCTTCTTTCAACACCGGATCGAAAACCAAGGATTCGCTTCTGGAAATGTCTACTTTGACCTTTTTGTTAGCGCCTAATCCACCAAGTGGACCAACATAGCTAATATAGAAGTTGATGCCTCCATCTTCGTGTTCATTGTTATCAATGATTTCAAGTGGGATGTTGGCTTTATCATGTGTAGATGGCAGATTTAATGGTTTCAGTTTCCAGATTTTGCTGAATGCTCCAACGACTTATCATTTTACCAGATTTCGGAAGTTCTGTGTCCAGAAGTACATAGGAAACTGTCTTGGCTTTTTGAAGCTGTTTTGTAATGCCGGAATTTATTTCAAGCGTTTCGAGAAGGAATCCCAGTCGTTTAATGACTGCCTGTGATTTGAATCTCTGAGCGTATTCAAGGAGCCGGTCATACTTGATTTTGTCTTTTGAGGTATGCATAGCCCGGGCTATTTCAACTATGCCACCGGCATAATCCGGCTTGAATAAGCAGTCAATGAACGTTTTTTCCAAATCCGAGCACATGACCTTATTAAAATTGTCAATCCAGATTTTCTTGGAGCCAAAAAAGTGATCGGCATTATGGTAGATGAATTGAAAACATACATCCTTTATTTTTAGGGTAGACGGCCGAATTTGTTTTGCAACAACAATCTGTTCCTTTAGAGATGGTTGGGTGATTAAGTTATGAATTTGCAATGCAGAGTAGTAACCAATATAGTGTTCAGTTCCTTTGGTTAAATGTTCTGCGAGTAAATGCCAGTCAGGCATGAAAGAACTGGCTTCTTGCTCATAAGGAATGATGTAGTACAAGCCTTTCTTTAATCTCATTAAAAGCCCCCTTTTAACCATGTCACTGAGCAGTTCCTTTAAAGCACTTTCGCTGGATTCAGGCAATGCTATCTGCGCTTCAGAATAATCAAAGCAATTCTTGTCCATTTGATTAAAATGGGTAAGTATCTCGTTAGATTGCGTTGATATGAACTTATTTTTCATAGTAAGAAAGTCAGCTTTAACCTGACAAAAATGATACGAATAATAATTTGAATAAATTACCTATCGTAGTAAAAAAGTCAGCTTCAACCTGACTAAACTAATACAAAGTGTAATAATCTTGCGAGTGTGGGTGATTTGGCTCTTTTGCAAAGCTTGGGTTGTGGGTTGGCTGGTGCGGTTTTGCAAATGTGCCAAATAAGCGCAGCGATTCACGAACACCATAAAAAACAATTCTTGAGTGAGTAAGTGCGGGTTGGCAGAGAAATTTTTAAAAATGCGAAGCGGGGGGAATAAAAAACCTGTCATTCTTTGTCGAATGATAAAAGCACGGTTCAGTCGGGCTGTCTGTCCAGTTGCTCCATATGTTTCTTATTTCAGTTTCACTTCTTGTCAAGGTTCAATCTGTTCTTTTTTGCATGACGCACAACGGCTCTGGCTAAGAAACGTGCAGGTTTTGGAACACGTATTTGTCAACCGAGTACCGAGTTCTATTATGCGTTTTAAGTTTCATTTTACCGTGTCAGCCCGCATGTTTTCTTAGCCTTTGTTGGGGCATCGTGCTTTTTATTCTTTTTATTTTTCTGTCCACAGTGTCAACCGGTTAAGAAGTCCGTATTTGTCTGTCCGATTCATAGTCTCTGTCCTTTTTTAGTCGCGCGTTGGGCATTTTTGAAAATTTCTTTTTCCGGGCTGGGAAGACACACTCTTTGGCTGGCTTTGGTCTGCGGGAGGCTTTGAGTGGCCAGCCAATGTGTGTGACTTCTTTGACTATACACTGTTCTTATCATGAGCAACTTTTAGATATACAATTTCTGGATTATCGCTGTTTACGTTGAATACCCGAGCGATCAGGTAATTTGAATTCGCAACGTCCTCTATGAATTTCCATTCTGAATTTCTCCAGTAGATTTCAGTCTTATCAGTTTGATATTTCTTGGACGTAGTAGACTTAGCATCAACGTATAATATTATCTTCTCTTTCTTGTTATCCAGAATTTCGAAATCGTATTCATCTGTTCCAATTGAGTTCTCAGGATTTTCTGCACTTGTCCATCTTACTCTCTCTGGTGAGAATCTTTTTTTCAAATCACTGTAAACAATGCGCTCGCCTTCGTAGCCAGAATTAAACAGGGCACCGTCATTACTAAATGCTTGCTGTCCAACGGCAAGAATTTTCGAAATGTCTTTATTACCCAATTGCTTTTGTAATTCAATTAGCTCCATGATTTTTGGCTTGCCAATCTCAGTAACGGCTTCAAGTAATTTCCTGTCTTCATCAGAAATACCTGAATCACCGCTATGCAGCCCGCCCATTCTAATTATTAGCTTTCTCCAGTCGCTTTCTTCCATTTTACCTTCCTCAACCAGCGTACTCAACAATCCCTGGATCCGGTGAATCTCAGATTCATTGATGTAGATTTCATTTTCATTGTTGATTGCAATTTCTCCGTCATTGAATTTGCGAAAAGTGTAATCCTGTATTTCGTCCAAGCTTATCAATTTTGGAATACCACCTTCATGTAGAAAAATTGAATATTTATCTTCTAATTCTTCCTTCCAGGCATTGTAGTGACTCTCAATCCATTCTGTTGCGCTGGATTTTAGAGCGCTAAAGTTTGTCGCGGTCTTAATTACCAATGCTCCCTCATTATTATCTTCTCGGATTCGATTAATGGCATTCACTATTTCTTCAAATGATTTAAATGTTTCATCGCTTTCAATCACAATACTTTTTTCTTTGATCCACAGTAGGGTATTGAAAAGGAGTTCTTCGTTTCCTACCTGTGTTATCTGCGAAACGGAAATCCGGTTACTACTATGAAAGTGCTTTCTTAATTCAACAATAAATGATGATGATGTTTTTATTCCTAAATGTTGTAGGAACAAATCTGCCCCTTCCGTATAAGCAATCCAAGAACTAATAAACTCGGGCAAGCGCTCAGTTTCCAAGCTATACCCATCAGCAAATACACATACCTCTGGATTGAATCCAAGCGGATCGTGGTCAATAATGTGCAGCAGTTTATGCCAGTCCTTGTTGGAAAATGCACTTTTTGATTTTCTATAAAGTGAATACAAGAATCTAAAGACATTCAATTTTTCTTCATCAGACAGCTGAAATGAATATTCTGACCAGTTGATTTCTGTGGTTTCTCCGATAAGTCCTAAGTATAGGAGTTGTTGTCCAGTAATAATTTCAAGCCCGATTTGATTAAGGACGTAGTTGTAATCCAATTCTGACCTGATTCCAAAGAGGTCCTTCAATTGCTGTTCTGGCAAACCTGCAGAAGCCAATGACTTTACAATGTCCACTAATTCATCGCTGTTCTGGAAGGAGTTCGGAATTACTTCTGCTGTCTTTAGTACAATATGATTACCAAAAGTGATTTCGCCAATGGACTGAATGGAAGCCACTTTAATGTCTAAATCGTTTACTCGAATAGTCAATTTTTCGCGAAACTGCTCTTTTTGGCCTGACTTTGTAAGTTCCTTTATAGCAATGTCCACTACCTTATACTCGAAACTTTCCTGAGCGTATGTTTTTGCCGGCTGGAAATATATCTCTGATAAATTAAGAAGGAATTTTTGTTTTGGCTCTGCATACGAAATCACATCAATGAGTTGATCGCGATAGGAATCAACATCTAAGCTGTCAATAAGCTTCTGATAAAAGTCCTCTCCGTAAAGTATGCCCTGTTCTTTGTTGTATTTGGTAAAACTATATGGAAGGATTTTAAATTGCGTAATCGCTTCATCCGCTTCACTATTGTTCTTCAAGAAATTTATTGCTTCCTTGTTCGGACTTACCTGAAAGGCATCACTATCCCGAGGTGTCACCAGAATCTGCTTTCCTAATTGCTGCAAATAATAGTGCTCGAAGAAACTTTCTCGATTCTCGATACAGGATTCAATAAGTGCTTCAATGTCCATAGAATCAAGTAACCCTTCCTCACTTGATAGATCGCAAAAATCTTGTGATGTAAGTTGAAAAGGTGACGCATTAAAAAATTGGAGGATTTCCTTTGACGGGGTGTAGAAACCGGTTAGAGAAAAAATCGCTGTTTGCAATCCGTAGTAGTTCTTGGATTGAGCCAAACTTGTATTAAAAAACACTTTTTTGGCTATCATGAACTTCTTTCTGCCATCCGGTTGTTTGATAAAAACAAATTTTTGATCTGTAAAGGGCGTGTTACTTTCGGACAGCTTGAAGTATTCTAGCGTGCTTTCATATAGTTCCATGATGTCAGCAACATTATCTGCAATCACATCCCATTGAGGCAATATCAGTGTTTCATATATCTCAGCCTCTTGCAATAGATATTTATTCAGTCCTTCGAAATATTCATCGTGAGTGATTTTGTACGAATTGAGCCATTGAGGTGCGGATGTAGATGATGGAATTAGTTTGTCTAAAGGGCTAATCTTACCATCAGAATTACAGAATAACTCAAGGTGCTTTAATGATTCAGTTCCAACATCAGTGAATTTTGTTTCAGGATTTACGAAATTCTTGAAAAGGTTCTTTTTCTGCGAAGCTGTTAAAGGGTTTGCTTCGGCAGTTCTAATGGATATTTCTTCGAAAACCTCCTTGTCTTCTTTAATCTTATCAGTGATTTTGGTGGTAAATTCATAATTAGATATGTTTTCTTCCGAAACAAGGAAGTTAAGGGCTTTAAGTTCGTCTTGAATTGCAACTGTCTTTTTAGTAAGGAATATGAAGTTTGCACTCTTATGAGCTTGTTCTATCGAATAGAATTTTCCATCCGAGAATTTAAAAATTTTGGCTTCGCAAAATCTCTCGATTATTTCTTTTCCGAATCGAGCATCGGTCTCCTCAAGAAACGAACGGTACGTATCATTATCCAAAGATTCAATCCAGGAGTTGAGACATTCCAAATCAGCACTCAGCAATAAGTTTCTAATACTCCATTTCTCCAAGCTAAGCTTTGCTTCATTTTGCGCTTCTTCAGTAAGTTCATGGTCGTTTTCTTCTTCCCAAAAGAACCAATGCACCCCTTTAATTCCAAGATCAGCTAAGTCAATATCAAGGTTAATATCCTTGATTATTACGTGGCTGGATTCTGCTACCACCCCATCTTTTGTTGGAATGTGTTGCGTTATGTATGACAACAGATCAGAAATGAAATATTCAATCAACCACTTATTATTTTCTTTAGCCGGAATTTGGGAGAGAAGAATATTTGCAAAAAGTTCTCTGTACTCCCTAATATCATCTTTAATGAGCGCTTCTGCAGTTTCGATTATTGATCTTGCAATCTCTGGAAGTAAGTTCTTGTTTTTATCGCTCTCGTGCAGTTTTCTGCGGTTTGCTTCAATATCGAAACTGTCGCAGTGTACGATGAACGAGAAACCATTGGTTTCATCTCCCATTGGGAAGTACTTATAGAAATTGGGGGAGTTCCGAAGTTTTTCTGCTTTTATGTATTGTGTGTAGCCAAAAGTTATTTTGATATCACAATTTCGATATTCGGGATTGATTCGATTGAAGGCGTCAGTTCCTTGACTGATTCTATATTCCCAGAGTGTTAATTCTTCCTTTTTTAGCGAATGTTCGTTTATGTATACTTCACGTAGGTTTCGTAGGAAATTCATGGAATACTGGACTCCCTTTTGAAGGTCTGAGAAGTCATTATCCAAATGTTCTTTTTTCCCACTTCCAAGTTTCAGGAAGAATAAAGAACCTTGATTTAAGCTGTCAAAATTGAAAGTACCATAGTGCTGACCAAAATTGAATTTCAGGTATTTAACCAGATCTTCCAATTCAGAATTATCAAAGAGTACTCGTCTTTCATAGTTGATGTCATAAACTTCTTCTCTTGGTTCAGCGGGAAAGTTAGTCGCAATAATTTTGAAAAGCCATGGGCTACCTTCTGAATCGAAATCGTTTTGGTTTTTGACGAAATTGGGATAGACAGGAATAACTCCCTTGTTGTCACGATTCTTAGTTAAAAGCTGCTTTAATTCATCAATTTTACTCCAACTAAAAATGATTGGACCTCTGTAGTCCTTTGTCAATTCATCTATACCATCATTTTTCCCCACGAGGCGATGAACCAATTTAAAGCCAATCCCGAAGCGACCAATTTTTTCACAATCATATTCTTTCGTGGTGTTTGCTATATTGAGGATTGAAAGAACGTCCTTATGATTGAACGGTTCTCCATTGTTAACCGCAAGAAAATACTCTTCGTTGTAGAATATGAAGAAATGTGAAGAATTACAGTCAACAGCATTTTGCAGAAATTCATAGATCGCTTGACCATCTTCGGCAATTTTCAGTAAGGATGGTAGAAATTTTTCTATTTTTTTATCCCCATGAAATAATTCAAATAATCCATTTATTCGCTGGCCATTTTCATCGTGATAAACACCAACGAAATTTGGATCTGTATAAGAGTCCCTACTATCAGCACGTTTCTTAACTTCCGTTTTATAGTGCCACCGAAGATTCTTGAGGCTTTTGATTTTCATTCTTCTGAAGTTGGTGACAAAGTTTTATAGGTTTTCAAGATTCTTCGTAAAGCATCAGGATACAGTTTAACAACAATGCGCCTTACCTTATTTTTTCTCGGAGGCACCAGTTCTTGTCTGCCGTCCGGGTGAGTGATGGTGCGGTGTTCCAATTTGTTCCGCAAGTCATATAGCTCTGTTAATTCTGAACCTGCAACTGAAATATCTCCGTCCTTTTCGCTTATGTGTTTATACCTTGCCTTTTCAACTCCTGTTTTTGGATAGGTCTTCGGTTTTTCATTGCAATAATCCTGAATGTAATGCAATACGATGTGGTCGGTGAATTTTAAGGCATTTTGTAGCCAGCCATCAACTGCCCATGAAGAAAGTTTGAAGAACTCAGGACAAATGTTCAAACACCCCAACGCATCGTTTGAAGCATTCTTGTAACTCCTAGTTCCAAGTGTGGTTTCAAAGTTATATTGAAGAGGTTCGCTTATCACATCTTCATAGAAGAATACAAAAGGGTTCTCCTTCGCACCGGCCTTCTTTTTTTCCTTTTCAAGATATTCAGTGAGTAATTGCTTCTGCAACTCAGATTCTGGTGCTTCGGTGGCAGCAACCCGGTTTTCAATATTCTCTATTTCCTTAAAATTCATAGGCCAAACCAAAATTGTATGTCATCCACATTTTCCTTTGTTGTCTTGCGCGATATATACCCGGCCATGTGTCTTTTGATATAAGGTTCTTTGTCATCTTTTACAGCTTGTCTGAACGAGGTAAAGAGTTGATGGTCGGTATTAAGGTTCTTCAGTAGAATTTTGAAATAGCCAAGTCGTACCAAAGCCGATGGCTCATTCTTGCAAGTTCTGAAGAGGTTCCGTAATTCGGAGGAATTAAACTTTTGGGCAATGGCCATGTTCGAGAGAATCTGGTACCTAACCCATTCAAAGCTGGTAAACTTCGGGAGTATTTCGCTTAACTTGAGCGCAATTACCTGATTGGGACCGTACTGATTGAGATTCCAGCAAAAGTGATTTGCTTTCCAAAAAAAATGCTCAACGCAGAACAACCATATTTCAATTAATTCCTTGTTTAGGATGGGCTTGTCAATATTCTTCAGAATGGAATTTGAACTCCTCCAACGATACGCGATGTTAATGATGTCTCGTTTAAGCTGTTCATCACCGGCTAAAGCTCTTGGATTGAAATTGGGTTGACTTAGACTCTTGAACTTGGACAATAGAAATTTCTCAACGCTTGCTATTTCCTTTTTACAATACTTGATCAGCTCTTTTCCTTGTATTGTTTTTATGATGTATTGTTTTGATTGCTCGTTGTCGGGATTTTGCTCAGTAAGGTAAATTTGCTTTTCTGGATCGCCAGATTTGTTTGAACTGTAATCGGTTGATTGTTCACCGTATCCGAGTAATAAGGGTAGGATTTGGGATTCTCTGTCCTCTCCGATTTCTTCAATTGATGTCTTTTTCGTATTCAGTGACAATGCTCGTCCTTTCAAGTAGTTGTCTATCAGGATAAGCGCTTCTGACAGCATTTCTTCTGTTTCTTCATAAATGCGGATGTCGTCCATGTAGCGATAATAGGTGTAGCCACTTTGGCTAATCAGATAGTCCAAATCGTTAAGGAAAACATTAGCGAAGAAGAATGAAGCGGCAGGCCCCTGTGGAATGCCTACTCCTGGTGTTACTGAATCCTTGGTGCCCGAATAAATGTTAAGGCAATCATTCAGTAGGTCAAGAATTTCAGCTTCCACACCAAACTTATTTAGTGTAATAAGGAGCTTGGAATGTGGGATGCAGTCAAAAAAACCGGTGATGTCCGTTTCGAGTTTATATCGAATATTCGTATTTGTGATTTCAGTATTCACCGAATTGATGAACTTATTGTAAAGTGGGATATAGTACTCGAAAAAATAGAAATCCGCATCTTCATCATTTAGTATATCAATTCCTTTTTCAACCTCCGGATGAAGTACGCTGCCGAAAACAAAGCTGTTGTTCTCAGCGAGTTTGTGATAATTGTTGCTGGCAACGGTATTTGCAATAGCTTGATAAACTAAAGCGTCCTCAATATTCAATACCGATTTTGTTCTATGTGTTTTGGTAGGCTTAGGCTCGTAATACTTGAATGGTCGTTGGGGCTTGAATTCTCCTGCTATTATTAGCTCAGATAGTCGAGATAGGTTTTTTTCAAGATTTACGGAGTATAGCTCAATTCCAAAGAAGTCTTTAACATCCTTGCCATTGGAGCGCACCATTCTTTCCCAAGCAAGCTGAAGGCTATCGGATGAGAAATACTTTTCGAATATCTTTTTCCTGTCCTTTTCGTTATCCATATTCTCAAAAGTGCGTTGGCAGAATTGCATTCTTTTGCAAAGCTCGGGCTGTGGGTTGGCTGGTGCAGCTTTGCAAATGTGTGCAATGTGTGCTGGCAGAAATGTTCAAAAATGCGAAGCGGGGGCTTTTTATTTTTTCTCCTTTGTCAGTCATCCGTGTACTTGTCCGGTTACACTGTTGGTTAAGTCGAGTCAGTCCGGTCGTAAAGTCGGTCTGTGTCTTGATATGTCTGTCGTTACTCGTCATTGTCAATGTGTCCGTTGTCTTTTTTTGCATGTGCCCCAACGGTTCTCGGCTATGAGTAGTTGGGGATTTCTTGCCCTAACTTTTCGGTTTAGCACTGACCTTTGATTTGTATTTTAATTTTGGATTAAGCATTTAAACCCCAATTACTTATAGCCGATGTTGGCGGTTCGTTGTTTTTTTCATTCGTCATAATTTCTTTAATTGCTTGGGTAAAAAAGCATCAATTTCTTTATCAGAAAAAGTCAGTTCTTCATTTTCCTTTAATGCTTTACTTGCTTTTTTATATGCTTTATAATTTGTTCGTGGTGAACCACTGTAAATATTATGAAGTCTTTTTTGAAGTTCGTCTCGCTGATTTATAATCTGATTTATTGATAATTGATTAGCTTTTATATCTGTTAATAGCGAAAGATAAGTTTCTCTTATATCCCAAAGCTCGTTCGCAGCATTTGTGTGTTTTTGTGAAATTTCCCCTAAATCATAGTCTTTCATATAAGTGTTGAGTCCAAATAGTATAGTCGATAAAATTATGCCTACCATCAAAGCCCATTCTTGGTCTCCAAAAAGTTTAATTAAGAGGCTTGTAGTAACAATTGCTGAAATTACAATAAGAAACAATTTTAGTTTCTTGTGAAGAGAAAGTATAATGTCTGCACATTTTTCCTGTGTCTTATGAGAATAAACAACACGACCGAAGCATTCTCTTATTTGTGCTTCAAGAATTTCTAATTGCGCTAATTTATCAGCTTGGGAATTTTGTTCCATATATTTCTCTCCATTTTAATTTTGCTGTCGTTGGATAATCCTTTTCTTTGGTAATAGCTTCTAATGTTAAATTATAACATTGCTTTGCTTTATATTCAAATTTCCCTTTTCTCCAAACATATTGATTTGCACCTGGGCTTAACCAATAATTTTGTTCATAATTTTGCTCTGAAAGAAATTTAAAAAAATCTCTACTTATAAAGTCATAGTACAAATATGATTTGTCTTTGTATTCGCATCCCTTCATAAAGTTATAGGCCAAAGTATCTATTAATAAACCTCCCATTGGTACATCCCATTTATATTTCCAAGCACGAGCCATTCTGCAAAGTCTTTTCAAGTTTCTATTCCAAAGAATATTTTTGGCTGTCATTTCAGCTATTTCTGGTTTTGGATTTGTTGTCTTCCAACTTCCACCTTTGTTGGTGTCGGCAAAAGTGTAAGAGTTGTCCGTATTTATAAATGCCGGAACTAATTCAAAAACAATTCCGTCAGTAAATGAAATAATAATTACTTGACCATCAGCTTTCATACTTGACTTATAAGTTTTTTCAATCGAAGTCTTTACAGCTTGAAGCAATGAAGATTGACCGTTCCCACTATAAGCGTTGTATTTCACATATTCAGAATAAGGTAATTGAAAAATCATATCAATATCACTTACTAAAATGTCAGTTCCGCGCCCGTAAGATCCTGCATAAAAACTGTGATAAGTGTCAGAGTCCGAATTGTAGAAGTCTTTATTGAGTTGCTTCGTTATCCTTTTGTAACGATATGAGATAGCGTCAACAGTTTCTGTCGACATTCTTAAATTCTGATTAAAGGTTTCAAACCAATTCGATACACTCATATTTTATGTATTTCATTTTTTTCGGGGTCGTCTTTACAATGACCGCCAACTCACTTATAAGCGAACATCCGTCTCGCCTTTTATGCTCGTGGCGCTGTATAGGCGAAACACTTGTTCGTTTATTTTTTGGTCGTGAAAAATACGCAATTTGCTTACAAGTCGTCAAATGGTGAGCGTATTTTTTGCAATGAGCGGGTGCTTACGTGTGTGTAAATCTTCGTAGTACGTGAACTCTTGGGCCCCAACAACTCCTGAATGTACCGTAAACCCTGACGCCTTGTGCTGACGCTGGGGTCAGCATCTTTGAGTCGGGACAGGATCGGTGCCTGACTCAAGCAGGTGCGGCGCATAGCTGTCCCTCAGCAAATGAAGCGTTGCTTTCTTGTTGACTGTTGTTTAGCCCACGGTTGAAACCACACAGAGCGGAATCCGCGCCCAGGCGGAGGTTTACAACCTTAACCCTGTTCCTAGGAGTAACATGCGGTCCATTTTTATGGAATTCTAAATATCCAAAGTGCAACCGAAACAAGGCTTTAGTTTGCAAGCAAGGCTTAACAGTTCTACAAAAAGCATTAAAATCAATTACACATGCTCTACAATTTCGGTTCTGCTAATCTCAATTAAATGGCTCCTAGACAGTGCTAGCTCTATAAAATCTAAATGGTCGGCAAATATTTTTAGCAGATCCTTATTGGGTATATTCCCAGTCCTTACTAAAATAAGCTTCTTTGGCTTCTCATGAAGCAAGAAAGATTCTAAAAAGTCATTGTCCTTGGAAACTACAATTCTATCCTGCTCCAATGCAGATTGTATAATGTCGCCATCAGTAGTGTGGTTTTTATTGGGCAGTTCAAAAGTATGCATGGATTCGTGCCCTCTATACTTCAAGAAAACAGATAAGGACATTGGCAGCTGAGCATCAATCAAAAACCTCACGATGCGATTCTATGAATGCTTTTTACATGGAGTAATTTAGAGGCGTAGTTCAGGCATGCTAAAAAGTCCTCTTTCTCTAAATCAGGGTAATCCTCCAACAATTCTTCCATGGTCATTCCCGATGCTAAAAGCTCCAGCATGTTTTCCACCGGATATCTAAGGCCACGAATGGTTGGCTTTCCGTGACAAATGTTCGGGTCAATGGTAATCCTAGCTAAAAAATCGTCCATAATGCAGGGCATTTCAGTAAAATTAGGGAAAAATGTACATCTAAGCCTTTATGCTTTCTTATTTGAAATAAATGTTCCTAGTATTTATGCTTCCCAGAACAATCCCAAAGGCACTAAATGATATAAGAAATGGATACTAACAATAAAAACAGTGAGGTTTAAGTAAAATTATCTTTTGTAACCCAAACTCCGAAAAAACACGCGCCCAGGCGGAGGCCAATTAGTCTGCCGAAATAGAGTGCCCAGCAGCCGCCCGGCCAAGAGCGACCACAGGAAGCCCACGGTTGAAACCGTGGGCTATGGGGAAATCTCCACACGGAGCTTAAGCGCCCCGGCGCAGGCCCATTAGCCTGACGCAGTGGGGTGCTCAGCCGCCGCCCGACCAAGAGCGACCAGAGGAAGCTCCTTGGACGGGCCTGGCGGCGTAGCTTCCCCACAAGGCAGCTAGTGGCCGGAGACGGATAAGGCGCCAAAATAAAATAAACAAAAAGAGAAGACCGTTAACGCGTTGCTATTCTAGCGGCAATCCTGTCCTGACCGAAGCGTCAGGGTTATAAACTTGAAAACACAATGCGTCACCAGTCTCAAACTTCAAAAAAACGGAGTGGGGCCCAAAAAAATCAAGTCAAAACGAAGCTATCGGCCTCGTTTTGGAAGGGAAATTGGCGGCGTTGCTGCTCCAAGGTTTCTTTGGACAAGACTGCACTCAGGGTTTGGGTGTGGAAGGGGCGGGCCGCCGCCAGGGTTTTGCCTAGCCCGTCAAAAAGAAGGCTGTCGCCGCTGTGTAATACTCCGTTTCCGTCGTAACCGACGCGGTTGAGCCCCAAAACATAGCTTTGGTTTTCTATGGCGCGTGCTTTTAGCAAGGCTTTCCAAGCTTCGGAACGGCGTTCGGGCCAATTGGCGGGTACCAAGGCCAAGTCGTAATCAAATGCGGCATGTCGGCGCATCCACACCGGAAACCGGAGGTCGTAGCATACAAATGCGGCCATTTTCCAACCCCGAAATTCAAAGCATAGCCCTTGGTTTCCCGGACTAAATACCTGATCTTCTTTAGCAAAAGCAAACAGGTGGCGTTTGTCGTAGGTAAATTGCTGCTGGTTGGGAGTGCAGCAAAAAAATCGGTTGTAGCGTTTGTCTTTTTCGAGCCAAGGCAAGCTGCCCGCAAGGGCATAATTTCCTTCGACGGCGCGTTGTTGCATCCACTGAACCATGTCCGGGCTGTGTCTGCTTAGCTCGGGATTCATGCTGAATCCGGTGGCAAACATTTCGGGAAGCAAAACCAAGTCGCAGGTACCGGGCGGAGGCAATAGGGTGTCGAACAGGCTGCGGTTGGCCTCCGGCTCTTCCCAGTGCAAGAAGCTTTGAATAAAGGCGATGCGCAGCTTGCTGCTCATGAAGATTTGTCCAAGACTTTGGGTACACGAAAGTAATCGCTGTCTTTGCCCGGCGCATTTTTAAGGGCTTCCTGGTGGCTGATGGAGGGCGGCTGCTCCACAAGATCTTGACGAAGCACTTGTTCTTCGGGGGAGTCCAGCAGGTAGGTTCGGTCGGAAAGATAGGTTAATGGTTCGACCCCTTCGGTATCCACATGTTCGAGCGTATGGATAAAGTCTAAGATGCGCTCCAAATCCCGGCGAATGAGGTCGCGTTCTTCTCCGGAAAAGCGAAGCTTGGCTAAATGGCTCAGGTGGTCCAAGAGCGCATCGTCCATAGGTACCTTACTCATGCTTCAAAGATAGGGGATTTTTGCTAGAGCGGGGGAAGTTTAGCGACCGGGGTTTGGCCCTGCCCCCTTTGCTCCGGCTCTTAGGTAATTCGTTCCATGTTGCCGGTACCAATCCCTGCGCTTAAAGCGAGCGTATATGTACCTTTGGGGCATGTTAAGCGTACAACAACTTTCGGTGTATTTTGGAGGAACCGTACTTTTTGAGGACCTCAACTTTCAGGTGAACACCAACGACCGCATTGGCTTGGCAGGAAGAAACGGGGCGGGAAAATCCACCTTAATGAAAATCATTGCTGGTATACAGGTTGCTAGCGAAGGCTCCGTAAATAAACCCAAGGAGTTTCGGATTGGATATTTACCGCAAGAATTTGCCCACCAATCCCAAAAACCGGTTCGGGAGGAGGCTGCTGAAGCTTTCGCTGAGGTGCTGGCCCTGGATGCCAGGCTAAAAAGTATTACCGAAGAGCTTCAAACCCGGGAAGATTATGAATCAGACGGATATTTAAAATTGATTGAAGACCTTAATACGGTTCAGGAGCGTTTCGATTTGCTGGAAGGAAATAAAATTGAAGAGCGCTTGGAGCGTGTACTCAAGGGTTTGGGCTTTTTGGAGGAAGATCTGGACCGACCCATGAGTTCATTTTCGGGCGGTTGGCAAATGCGCGTTGAGCTGGCCAAATTGCTGCTCATTCAACCGGACTTGTTGCTGCTCGATGAGCCCACCAACCACCTGGATATGGATTCCATCATTTGGTTGGAGCAATTCTTGGCTGCCTATCCGGGTGCCATTATGATGATTTCGCACGACAAGCAGTTTTTAGACTCCTTAACCAATCGAACCATAGAAATTACCGGCGGTAAAATTGAGGACTACAAAGCGGCCTACAGCAAATACTTAGTGCTGAGGAAGGAGCGTAGAGAGCAATTGTTGAATGCCAAAAAAAATCAAGACAAAGAAATTGCGCGCATGGAGCGCAATATTGAACGATTTAGGGCCAAAGCTTCCAAGGCCAGTTTTGCGCAAAGCTTGCAAAAAAAGCTTGACCGCACCGAGCGTATAGAAATAGACGAGGAGGCTATACGGTCCATGCAGATTCGTTTTCCGGAGCCTCCCCGCAGTGGAAAAGTGGTGGTTGAGGCCAAAGGAGTCGCTAAAAGCTACGGCGACAAAAAAGTCATTGCTCCTTTTACCTTTAGTGTAGACTCCGGCGATCGAATTGCTTTTGTGGGTAAAAACGGCATGGGAAAAACCACTTTAAGTCGCATAATCGCCGGCGATTTGGACTACAATCAAGGGCACCTGGAGCTGGGGCATAATGTGGCTTTGGGCTATTTTGCCCAGCACCAAACCGAGCGCCTAAGGGCAGAGCACAGCATCTTGGAAGAAATGGAAATGGCCGCCAATCAAACCGACCGGTTTAGCCAGGTAAGGGGTATTCTTGGCGCTTTTTTGTTTAGTGGCGAAGAAGTGGAGAAAAAAATTAAAGTGCTTTCGGGCGGGGAAAAAGCAAGGGTTTCTTTGGCAAAACTGCTGCTGGAACCCATTAACTTTTTGATTTTGGACGAACCTACCAATCACTTAGATATTATTTCGAAGGATGTTTTAAAACAAGCCCTAAAGCATTTTCCGGGCACCTTGATTGTGGTTAGCCACGACCGGGAGTTTCTGCAAGGCCTCACTACCAAGACCTTGGAATTTACGCCGGAGGGAATCAAAACGCATTTGGGAGATATTGATGAGTTTTTGAGCAAAAAGCAGTTGGATTCGTTTCGGACCATGGAACAGCAAAAACAAAGCGCCGAAACCAAAAAGGGAAGCCCTTCGGAGCCTTCGGACTACCACCAAAAAAGGGAAGCCGAGAAGCAGCAACGTAAACTTCAGAGCCAACTAAAACGTGCCGAAGAAAAGGTGCAAAAACTGGAAGCCCAGCTTGCACTAATGGATAAAGAATTGCTTGACCCGGAACGTTTCAAAGAACGGAGTCAGGATGCCGCCTATTTTGAACGCTACAATGGCCTAAAAAAAGAGTTGGAGAAGGCCATGGCAGACTGGGAAGCAGCCATGGCTGCTTTGGAGAACTAAGAGGCCGGCGCTATGCTTATGGCCTTTTGAGGGCAGGAAAGCCACCCTTTCTAAAGTTATTTTTTGGCTAGTCTAAAAATTTAGCTACCTTTGGCTAAATATTTTTTGAAAATGCTCAGGTCTTTGGTGCGCTTGCGCCCCATGCTTTTTTACTTTACGCTTTGCCTCTCTCCTTTATTGACCCGAGGGCAAACGAGTTTATTGATTCAAGAGCAAGACTCTCCTTTACCTTTGGCGGAGGTGAGTATACAGTCTGAAACCGGCGAAAAATTACTGTTTAAGGACCTTACGGGCCTTTCGGGTAGCCTAAATATTCCCAAGAATGTGATGGACGCATGTCCATGCCGCATTGTGGTGCAACACCTGTCCATGGAACATCTGGATACCCTCATTCAGCATTTCCCCAAAAAGGGCCCGCTAAGCCTTTCGCTTAAGCCAAAATCTAAATTTTTAAACCCGGTAGTCGTTACCGGTAATCGGAATGAAATAAACCAATCCGAAGCTCCGGTATGGGTAAGCCAAACCAACGCCGAACAACTGCACCGAGCACAGGCCTTGAGTTTGGCAGAGGGCTTGGCCTTTTCTCCCGGACTTCGGGTGGAGAACAATTGCCAAAATTGCGGATTCACCGGAGTGCGCCTCAATGGCTTGGATGGCCCCTACACCCAAATACTAATAAATAATCGGCCTATTTTTTCTGCCCTCGCCGGAGTATATGGCTTAGATATGTTGCCGGTGTCGCTCATAGACCGGGTTGAGGTGGTCCGTGGGGGCGGTTCCGTTTTGTACGGAGGAAACGCCATTGCAGGCACGGTGAATATTATTACGCAAGAGCCCATACAAAACCGAGTGGAGCTCCGGCAATTTGTCCGGCTCATTAACGGAGAAGTTCCGGATATAGCCACTACCGGTTTTGCCGACTTGGTTTCTCAGGACGGAAAAGGAGGCGTTCGCCTTATGTTTATGAACCGCAGCCGTGACTATTGGGATGCCAATGGAGACGGCATCTCTGAGCTGGTAAAGTGGAACAGCCAAACGGCAAGCTTAGACGCATTTTACCGAACCGGCAAGTCCGGTAGATTAAAGGCAAGGGCTTGGTTTACCAAAGAGTTTAGAAGAGGGGGGAGTCAATTCGACTTGGAGCCGCACCAAACCGATGTAACCGAACAGCTCGACCACCGCATTTTTGGAGGCGAGTTGGCTTGGGAAACCTTGTTAAAAGACCCTAGGCATAGGTTTTCGGTCTATGTTTCTATGCAGGGCGTTCTGCGCGACAGTTACTATGGCGGCGGGGGCAGGGTGTTGCAGCCGGGCGACAGCTTAACCGAAGCAGACCTCTTGGCCATAAATGCCTATGGCAAAAGCGAGGATTTGAGTTTGGTGGGCGGACTGCAATATTCCGGGCCCTTGGCCAAAGGCTTGGCGCTTATTGCCGGAGCGGAGTTTCAACGAAACCGGGTAAAGGACCGCATGCCGGGGTATCAGCGGCAAATCGACCAAGAGGTTCAAGTGTTGGGTACTTACGCTCAAGTGGAGTGGAAACCCATACGCACATTCTCTTTGGTTGGCGGAGCCAGGTTCGACTTGGTGCATATTTTTGGCATGTATCGCTTTGGACAAAGCTTGGGGCAGTTTAATCAAGACCAACGGTTGCCGGTCTTTGTGCCCAGGGCATCGTTTCGTTGGCAATTTCACCGGGCCTTTACCCTTCGCGGAGGATTTGCGCAAGGCTATAGAGCTCCCCAGGCCTTCAATGAAGACCTGCACATCGAAACCGTGGGAGGTGCCGCCCTTTTTACTCAATTTGCCCCGGATTTAGAAACCGAACGGTCCAACAATTTTACCCTAGGTCTAAGCTGGATGCCTCAAAACCTAAAAAAAGCGTTTAGCCTCACTGCCGAAGGTTTTTATACGGAATTGGTGAACCCCTTTATTTTGAGCGGTCAAACGGAGCTCCCTTCGGGTGTAGCCGTAATTACCAAACGCAACGGAGCCGGAGGGCAAAGTACAGGGGTTAATTTAGAAGCTTCTTGGCTGCCACGAAACAACTTGGAGCTGAGCATCGGGGGCACATATTTGCAAGCTCGATATCATGAACAAGAAGAACTATGGGTTCCGGAAAGCGGGAATACAGACAGTTTGGTGTCTACCCGCCGTTGGCTGCGCACTCCTGATTTTTTCGGCTTCTTTTCCGGAGCCTGGCGCCCCTTAAAACCCCTGGAATGGGTAATAACCGGCAATTGGACGGGGCCTATGTTGGTGCCGCATGTGGTAGATGTAGCATCGGAATATACCGAACTTAAAACCACGCCTTGGTTTTTTGATGTACAAACCAGCCTTGCCTATACCTTTACCTTGAGCAAAAAGGCCGAATTGGAATTTCAAGCCGGAGTGCGCAATCTGTTCAACAGTTTTCAATCGGACTTTGACAGCGGTGCCGAGCGAGACGCCGGGTATGTTTACGGTCCTCTAGCTCCCCGTACCTATGTGTTTTCGGTGCGGTTTTCTTTGGAATGAGTGCGTTCTAATTCGGAAAAAGAAATCACTCCACCGGAAACCACATACTTCATTAGTTCCGAGGAAGGAATATTAAGCGGTTCCACCCACGATTCGGGCACTACATAAAAATTACCGCTGAAATTATAGGAGTGGGGAAGGTACACCCCAACAAATCCTTGATCTAAGCCAAAGGGCTCTGTATTGGTTTCTGTTACAAAACCCAATCGGTAGGCGCCTTCCGGCCCAAACTTTACTCGGACCGGTTTATTAAACCGCTTTTCCTCCCCTACAAATGCGGTAAGCAAATCTTTCAGCGCTCCGTAAATCACCTTAATGAGTGGAGCACGCTCCAGCAACCGATCCAAATACCGCAGCAAGGGCTTGGCCAAAAGAGTAGAGCCTAAAGCACCAACAAGGGTAATACCGGCCAGCAACAAAAGCAAGCCAAGTCCCGGCAGTTTGTAATGGAACAGCCCATCCAGAAAGCTAAAAGAAAGTACCAATAAGTAAACGGTAATCCCCACGGGGGCAGTTACCAACAAGCCTTGAAAAAACCAACGCACCAAGCGTCGGCTCCAAGCTGCTATGCCGCGTTTCTTGTCCATAATTACATGGCTGTCCAGCCTCCGTCTACCACTAAATTTGCCCCGCTCATATAGGCACTGGCTTCAGAAGCCAGAAAGACCACAGCTCCTCTGTAATCGTTTGGCTGAGCCATGCGTCCCAGAACAGTTTTAGCGGAGTAGTTTTGAATAAACCAGTCCTCTTGACCATTTTCTACTCCACCGGGGCTTAAGGTATTTACCCGCACGCCCTTTGCTCCCCAATAAGCGGCCAAAAATCGGGTGAAATTGATAACCGCCCCTTTGGTGGCAGGGTAAGCCGCCGATTTGTAGAAGGTTTGCTTGCCCTCCGGGTTTATATAAATGGATTGATCGGGCCCTACCATACCGTAAGTAGAAGCCACGTTGATGATGGATCCGCTGCCGGCCTCCGCCATTACGGAGCCAAACACTTGCGCACATAAAAACACTCCGGTAACATTTACTTCGAGCGACTTGCGAAACATGTCTACCGGATAATGTTCAAACATGGATTGTTCCGCGGCCAATGCCGGATTTTCGAACATATCGTTTATGGCGGCATTGTTCACCAGCACATCGATGCTTCCGAAAGCTTGCAAAATTTTATCCCTGGCATCCTTGAGCGCTTCCTCGTTGCATACATCTAGGGCAAGCCCCAGGTGTCCTTCTCCTAAGCTTTTTGCCAGCGCTTCTGTTGAACCGGCTTCCCGGTCGAGTGCTACCACCTGTGCCCCTGCTTCTGCCAGAGCCTCGCAATGGTGCCTTCCTATCAATCCACAGGCTCCTGTTACCAGAGCCACTTTGCCCTTAAGATTAAATGCTTGCATGCGGTAAAATTACCACAATTTTGCGGCATTAGTCTTCTTTCATCTTGGCCGCGAATTTATCTTTTGCCACCTCCATAGAGCTTAAAATACGCACAAAATGCCGCTCGAAATTGCCCGGATCATCGGAATAAATTTCAGCACTTACCCACACATTGTCGCGCACCATATAGACCTTAGTTACTTTGGTATTTGCTGTGGCATAATCACAGGCCTTTAATACGCTGATGCGTTCAAACTCTGACTCAATGGGCCAAATATTAGGCAATACCACCTGAAAATAGGTTTCGTCTTCAGGGTTTAGGTTAATGAAATAAGTGAACTTCCCTTTTTTAAACACCACATCTCCGTCATCGTCGATATGTCCTTCCATATCTTCCTTTTCCACCATGGCCAAAAATATTTGCTGTAGGGTTTCCTTGTCCAAATTTTGTGCAGAAAGCGAACCCAAAGAAATCCAAACAAGTGCAATAGCAAGCAGTTTCATAGCTGTATTAAAATAAGGTTAAGCCCAAATCTATATTTTTTAGCCGAGTCCTCCCAAAAAGCCACCTAAAAGGTTGACCTTGATTTTTTTTGGGCTGTTGGAATGCTGCAAGTTCAAAGGGAGACCATGGCCGCCTGACAAGCATAAAAAAACTCTGTACTTTTGAATATGTCTTCAAAAGTTCAGATGTTTCGTTTGGCTTTGGCGGGATACCTGCCGGATCAGGCCTTGGATTTAGTGGTGGCTTGGTTTAAGGGCGAGCCACTGGCACTTCACCTAAAAAGACCTCGAAGCAGTCGTTTAGGGGATTTTAGACCTCCGGTGGAGCGTAGCGGTAGGGTGCTGGCTAAAATTACGGTAAACCACAATTTAAATCGCTATGCCTTTTTGGTGACCCTCACCCACGAATATGCCCATTATTTGGTGTGGAAAGCCCATGGTCTTGGGCCGGCTCCCCATGGCAATGAGTGGAAAAACGCGTATTCCCAACTGATGCGGGAAGTCCTTAAAACCAATGCATTTCCCGGGGATTTAGCGGCAATTATTGAAGCGTCCCTGCTGCAAGTAAAAGCCGCCTCCTGCAGCGACCCTATGCTTTACAAGGCCCTTAAGAAGTACGATGAGGTTCAGGTAATTCACCTGGACGACCTTCCTATGGGCGCATTATTTTCTTTGCCCGACGGCCGCACCTTTGAAAAAGGTCCTTTGCGCAGAACCCGGTATTTGTGCAAAGAAGTGCATAGCCAACGGGCATTTACCATTGCCGGAGTGGCCGAAGTAACTCCTTTAGAGGATTTGTCATAGTATCCATTTGCGCCCCGGCGCAGGCGGAAACCCCACAGCCGGGAGGTTTTGTGCCCCTTGGTCGGCGGAGGCCTTCCGATTTTTCGGGAGGACCCCGTACGACTTAGGGGCACATGACCTCCCGGCGAGGAGTTGCAGCCGGAGACGGAATAGGCGCCCAAAAAACACTTCTCTTTTTTGTTGAATAAAAAAACACTTAAAGTAGTTCGTTTGCCAGGTTTGCTAAAGGACTCCGTTCCCCCTTCTCCAAGGTAACATGGGCGTGCAAAGCCTGCCCGTGCATGCGGTCGATTAGGTACGAAAGGCCGTTGCTTTGGGTGTCGAGGTAGGGCGTATCGATTTGGTAAATGTCGCCGGTAAACACAATTTTGGCATTTTCACCCGCGCGGGTAATGATGGTTTTTATTTCGTGCGGGGTTAGGTTTTGCGCTTCGTCTACAATAAAAAAGATTTGCGACAGGCTTCGGCCTCGAATGTAGGCCAGGGGAGTAATCACCAGCTTTTCGTTGTCCAACATTTCCTGAATTTTCCGACCCTCCTTTTCCTTCTCGTCAAAAGTGCTTTGGATGTACTTGAGGTTGTCGTACAAAGGCTCCATGTAGGGGTTGAGCTTGCTTTTGATGTCGCCGGGCAAAAACCCTATATCCTTGTTGCTCAGTGGTACTATAGGACGGGCCAGGTAAATTTGCCTAAAATCGCGTCTTTGCTCCAAGGCGGCGGCCAATGCCAACAGGGTTTTTCCGGTGCCGGCAACTCCCTGTACAGTCACCAATTGCACCTCCGGATTAAGCATGGCATGTAAGGCGAATACCTGCTCGGCGTTCTTGGGTTTTATATTGAAGGCAGCGCGCTTTTCCACCCTTAAAATACAATCGCTCTCCTCATGGTAAAACGCCAAAACGGAGGATTTTATGTTGCGCAAAATAAAGTAATGGTTGGGCAAGGGCTTTTCTTTTCCAAAAATGGCGCTCCTTGAAATGCGCCCCTCGTTATACAAGCTGTCGATTAATGTTTGATCCACATCCTCAACCACGGTTTTGCCGTTGTAAAGCGCCTCAACGTTTTGCACTTTTCCGGTTTCGAAGTCCTCGGCGGCAATGTCTAAGGAGCGGGCTTTAATCCTCAAATTCACGTCCTTGGTGACCAATACTACCCGCCGGTCGGGAAACTCCTGTTGCATGCCAATGGCGGCATTTAGGATGCGGTGATCGGCCTTGTCGGCGCCAAAAATTTTGCAGGCATCGGGATTGGTGCTTACGTCCATGCGCACTTTCATTTTCCCAAGCTTTTTTCCGTTAAGGGGTATCCAATCCGTAAGTGCAATTCCCTTGGAATAGCTATCCATGATGCGGATAAACTCCCTGGCCTCGAAATTTTTGATTTCGTTGCCCTTCTTAAAGGTATCCAGCTCCTCCAAAACCGGAATGGGAATAACCACATCGTGTTCCTCAAACGAAGTAAGGGCAGCGTGGTTGTACAAAATCACCGAGGTGTCTAAGACAAAAATCTTGGGCGGGCTTTTCTTGGCTCTGGGCATAAACTGGAATGCTTTGATTCAGCAAAAAGGTAGCTATTCCTTGCCGTAAAGCGATGTAAAGTTTAGGTTAATTTACCGCTGCCCATGCCCCTAGTCCTTGCTCCATTGCACACAAACGTTTTTGGGCTCCGTAAAGAAACGGAGGGCCTCCCAACCGCCTTCTCGACCCACTCCGCTATGCTTCATGCCTCCAAAAGGTGTCCGAAGGTCGCGCACCATCCAACAGTTCACCCAAACAATGCCTGTTTCGAGGGCCTCGGCCACACGGTGGGCTCGGTTTAGGTCGCGGGTCCACACCTGTCCTGCCAGTCCATAGCGGCTATCGTTGGCCAGCGTTAAGCCTTCGGCCTCGTGGGCAAAGGGCATTAAACTTACCACCGGGCCAAAAATTTCTTCTTGGTTTACACGGCAATCGCCGGAAAGACCGTCCATCACCACCGGTCGCATAAAATAGCCTTTTTGGTAGGCTTGGGGCAGGTCAAGGGCTTCCTCACCGCACCAAATGCGTGCACCTTCTTGCTTGGCCAAGGCCACATAACTTTGCACTTTGTCAAAATGGGCTTTGGAAACCAGGGCTCCCATAAAGCTGTCTTCGGCCTCCGGCGGCCCCACCTTCAGGGCTTTTACCTTTTCTACAAAAGCCGACCTAAAAGCTTCGTAAATAGATTTTTGCACCAAAATCCGGCTTCCGCACAAACAGATTTCGCCTTGATTGGTAAAGCTGCTGCGCACCGCAGAATCAACCGCCTGTTCCAAATCGGCATCTTCGAAAATCAAATGGGGGTTTTTGCCGCCCAATTCCAAGCTCAATTTTTTGAATTCGGGGGCCGCCAGGGCCGCAATGGTTTTGCCGGTGGCGGTGCCTCCGGTAAAGGAAATGGCCTTAACGTCCGGATGCGTTACCAAGGCTTCGCCCACCTCAGCGCCTCGGCCATGGAGTATGTTCAGCACCCCTGCCGGAAAACCTATGTCCACACAAATTTCGGCCAGCATAGCGGCCGTGGCCGGGGTCACCTCCGAAGGTTTGGCCACCACACAGTTGCCGGCAGCCAGGGCCGGAGCAATCTTCCACGAAAACAAATACAGGGGCAAATTCCATGGAGAAATGCAGGCCACTACGCCCAGAGGTTTGCGCAAGGTATAATTGAGGGTTTGGGCATCGGTGGGATGTGCTTCGCTGGCAAAATGTTGAATTCCGGAGGCAAAAAACTCAAAATTTCGAGCGGCACGGTCAATGTCAACCTTTCGGGTGAGCCAAAGCGGTTTGCCGGTATCGCGGGATTCGGCCTCGGCCAGCGCATCGAAATGGTTGCGAATGGCTTGCGCAAGACGCATAAGCCAGACGGCGCGCTCTTCGGCACGCAAGGCGCTCCAATGAGGGAATGCGGCTTTGGCTGCCTCGATGGCGGTGGCAACATCCTCGGCATGGGAATCCGGAATAGAAGCCCAAACTTGGGCCAAAGCAGGATTTTCGACCGGCAAACGCCGACCGGAAACCGATTCGACCAAGGCGCCGTTGGATAAATTAAAGAAAGAAACCATGGCTTAATACTAAGCTTTTTTTTGGAAAAAAGGGAGGCATGTATGGGAGCGGGGATGATGTCCACGGTTGAAACCATAGGGGGAGACCGTTGACGCGTTGTGTTTTCAAGTTTATAATCCTGACCGAAGCGTCAGGAGACAATTAAGGCACGGGCAAATGGAAAGTCCGCAGTTTACTGATTGTAAATGAGGAACTTGAGATTTGGCCGTAACGCAAACCCTGACGCCTCGTTCAGAGCAGGATCGCCGCAAGAATAGCAACGCATCAACGGTCTCAGGGGGTGGGCCCCGGTTTCATAGGAAGGGTAAGCTTCGTGTCCGGCCCTTGACTGCGGTCTCCCTTGCCCCAAGCAAGCCGGCCTAGGGCTGCGGGGGTTTACCCCAAACAAGGGGACCACCTCCTCGCCCAAAGCCGGCTAGCTAGGGGCTGCGGGCGGCCCTCCGTTGGGGCCGGGGGGCGATATTAGATAGTCCATGGTACAGCCCACGGTTGAAACCGTGGGTTATCATGGGCTATGGAACCACCAACCGCCCTACCCGATAGGTTTGTCCGTCCGGATTTTTGAAGAAAACCTCGTACAGTCCTTTGCTCAAGCTTTGGGTATTCAGGTGCTGAGGGTCAATGCCTTGAATGGCATACACCACCTTGCCCGACATAGATACAAAGTAAAAGCTCGCCTCTTGGTGCAACTCTTTGGCTTCAATGCGCACCATACCTTGGCTTGGATTGGGATAAAGCAGCGCTCCGGTGGCTTCTTGGGCTTGTTGCATGCCTGTAAACTGCCAGGCCGAATCCAGAGGAGAACCACAACCATACACCGGATACAAGCCATGGGTGCTGATTAAATTGCCGTCCCGCCAATAGCAGGAAAGGCTGGAGAGGTGTAAGGTAGAGGCATATGACATATGATGATCTTGGTTCCATGGACTACTCACATAAGGTAGCTCGACCTCTTTAATTAATCCACTAAGCACAAAATTGTTCCCTGCACCTTCGATGTATTGATACGTTTCCTCAGGATTCGGTCCTGGGTTCAAGAGCATGGGATAATAAATGGAGTCATCGAAGTAACCATACTCCCGCTTGCTTATGGAGGTGTAAGCAATGCGTTGATTATTCAGGAAGCTTACCGAATCAATGGATACTCCCACCAAATCTCCTCCGGCAGGAGTTAGGTTATTTCCCAAAACCACATTGTCCTTAAATTTATAGGTCAAAATCTCTGGAAAATCTTCTGCTTCAGGCTTTGCCCCAAGTTGCGACAAAAACACCCTCGGTGAATTGGTTGTCGGATAAGTTGAAACGGCTCCATTGAGGTTAGGAAGGATTTGAGCCCTTTCGGTTGAATCCATAAAGGCATTGTCTTTGAAATCTTTTCTACTACCGTTGCCATAAACATAGATATATGTTTGAACAAGAAAATAGTGGTTGGTGTCTTCGTACAAGAAAAATCCATCGGATTCCCAGTCGGATTTCCCGGGATAGCGAAAGCGAACGGCATGCAGCATGATGCTATCAACGATACCCCAAGGACGTGCTTCGACCTCAAAATGGCCAAAAACCATCCACCCCTTTTTAATGGTCGTCGGGGGTGCGGCAGGATGCGGATAATAAGGCTCAAAATACGACAACAGCCCCTCCCAGCGGGTGAGCGTATCGCCCAAAAAGGGTTGGAAATTTGAACTCTGAGCAAATCCCTTGCCTGCAAATGCCAGAAACAGGGAACACAAGAAAACAATTACTTTAAATGGCATGGATTGGATTTTGGGTTAAGTTACAGGGTTTTTGTTTAAAATCAAGCCGTTTGTCTGAAAATTTAACCTTAAATGCTTTCACGCTCCACCAAAAACCCCTAAATTACACCATGATTAAAAAGCCGTCCACCATGGGTACACCTCGCAGCACCATGACGCAAGCTCGGGGCTTGGGCTGCGCTCTTTGGCCTTCCTTGTGCACCGGAAAATTAGTGGTTCAATGAATAAAGGATTAACGCTTTACTTGTGGGTATTGGGCATGGCTTGGCTAAGCCTGCCCATGAAGGCCCAAAGCTTTGTGCGCGATACGTCCTTTATGACCAAGGTGCATTGGATGGAAATCAATTCTGACCAAGGCAATGGCCACAGAAGTTCTAACCTCTATAGCTTTCATTTTGGACCCAATCCTAATCAACTGCTGGTAGTGGGTGATTTTTGGCAGCAATATTTTTCGTATCCTCCCCGTGGAGGACAAGCCCATTGGTCCAGTTGGGTGCGCTTCTTTTTGGATGGGAGTCCAGATTCAAGTCTTGTTCCTATGGTTGGTTATGGCGGGGGAGGAGTCGACATGATTGCCGTCGAAGACGGCTACATTTTCAGAAACGGCAATGAATTGGCCAAGCTCTACCATAACGGAGTTTGGGACGATTCCTGGGACAGCCTGGCCAATAGGCGCATTGGCAATTACAAAGGTTGTATCATCCCGAACCATGGGTTAGGCCTGGACTCCATGGTCTATTTTGTGGTCATTCCCAGGGTGCATACCCCCTGCATTCCCGAAGGCCTGCCTCCCATTCCGCTGGGCCAACGCACCCTCAGCCGTATGCACCCCAACGGCATTTGGGATACCTCCTTTATGGTGCCCCTGAACCACCATTCCGCCGGCTCTGAAATCTTTTGGGAAAAAGAAGACCACCTCTACATCGCCGGTAGGCTCGATTCCCTTTGCGGTTTGCCCAGAAATGGCATCGGTAGAATATCTGCCCATACCGGATTCGTCGATTCCACTTTCAATCCGCCCTTTGTCCATAGCTACCACATTCATCAAGGAGATACCTTAGGACTACCCAATACTTCTTGGGTAAAGCATGAGGACGATCGGGGGCGCCTTTGGGTCACTGGGCACTTATATTACCCCAACGACTCCAACCGCTACCTGTTGGCGCGTCTGCTCCCCGACGGCAGCCTCGACAGCAGCTTCAACAATTTCAATAATTTCCAGCCCATCCCTCGGTCTAAGTTTGTTACAAGCGATATGAGCGGCTTCGCTGTTTACGCCTTGGAGAAAGTTCATGACAACTTATTTGTCTTGGGAGGTAGTTTTGACTTAGAATACCAGGGACACCGCGTCAATAATATCATGGCTGTGGATTCCATGGGCAATATTCTTCCCCATGCCTTTCCCTCCACAGGAATCGACAGCACCAAGGCCACCCTTGGTTTTAATCCCCCAGCTTATGTTAAGGACATTCAATTGGGACCCGATGGCTTGCTCTACGTGGCCGGTTATTTTATGTACTACAAGGACCGCTACGTACCTCCTATCCTGCGTTTTGCATGGTCGCCTTTGACTTTGGATCAACCCACCCATGCCCAAGCGGATTCTGTTTGGCTGTTCCCCAACCCTGTACAGGCGGGCGCATGGCTGCAATTCAAAGGCAGCGAAAAAGACTTTAGCCTCTTCAGCACCCAGGGGCGCTTGCTTTGGCAAACCCAGATCAACGACCAACAACAGATTTACCTCCCCCAAGATATTGCCTCGGGCCTATACCTCTGGCAAGCCGGCAACAAACGCGGGAAATTGGTGGTGCGCTAGCCGAGAACCTCAACCCTGTGTTGGCCTTCGCAACCCATGGTATATACTTCTGCAAAACCTAGGGTTTAAATCGTGGGTCTTAGATTTCAGATTGCTCTTCCGGCGGCTCCGGACCGAAGGTATGTCCCCGCGCGGTGAGCTGCGTGGCTTAGCCAAGGGAGGCTTGAGGCTGCTGATGCGTTGCTATTCTAGCGGCGATCCTGTCCTGACCAAGGCGTCAGGGTTTGCGTTACGGCCTAATCTCAAGATCCTCATTTACCACCAGTAAACTCCGGTCTTTCGATTTGTCCGTGCCTTAATTGTCTCCTGACGCTTCGGTCAGGATTATAAACTTGAAAACACAACGCATCAACAGTCTCACCATGTGGAGCTTTGCGGAACGCCGCCGAGCGCAGCTAAGCCCGCCGCCCACAAGCGGGACAGCAGGGAGGGCCGACACGGAGCGGGATTTTCCCATGGGCGAGGCCCCTCTATCCTCCCCTACCTTAGGGTTGCAGCTGTGGGGCATAGGAATCAAAGTCGCCCATCCAGAGGCCAAGAACCGGGCAAATGTTCAGAAAATTTCATCAAAGCAGGGAATGCGGACATGGAGCCTTAATTCAACAGGCTAAGAAATTTGGAAAATGTTATCTCTTAAAGTGACTTTATAGGGTGTAAAAGGAAGTGATTTTCTTCAAAAGCCATTTTATGGAGTTTTACCAAAGGCAGGATCCCAAGGTCAAGATAAAAATCCAATACGTTCTTGAGCTAATAAGGCAGGTTGACCGTGTTCCCGAAAAGTTTTTAAAACATCTGACAGGAACCCGTGGCTTGTATGAAATCAGAGTGGAGCATCAGTCGAATACCTACCGAATCTTCTGCTGTTTTGATGAAGAAAAGCTTGTAGTTTTGTTTCATGGATTTCAAAAAAAGAGCCAAAAAACGCCCTTAAAAGAGATAGAAAAGGCAAAAAAAATAATGCACGACTATTTTCAAAGCAAAAACAATGGAAATGGAAAAAACTAAGAATATAAGAACATTCGACGAACTGTTGGAACTAGAGCATGGGAAAATTGGGACAGAAAGTCGAAACAATTATGAAGAGGGTGCCCAACGATTCATCATTGGCGAAATGCTAAAGGCCGCTCGTAAAGAGGCCAAAATGACACAGCAAGAGTTGGCAGAAAAGGTCGGAACAAAAAAAAGTTACATTTCCAAACTGGAGAATGGTAAAGGAAATATCAAGCTATCTACCTTAATCCGAATTTTTGAGCAGGGCCTAAATCGTAGAGTTGGACTTACCTTTTTATAAAAACTCTTTCCCGGGGATCATCCCCGAAGTTGAAACCGTGGGTATTCAACCGTGGGCATAAACACGGAGTAGCCCGCGTGAGGGATAGCAGCGGAAAGCCCACAGCGAGGCACGAGCGAGGACTTGCAGCGGATAGCCCGACCCAGAGGGGCACGCCCAAATCCTAAACCATCCAAAACGACGAGGAACTTCCTTTGCCGGAGAAAGGCCCTTTCCCCGGCATTAAAAATCCCTTACATTAGCTGTAAAGCGTGTTTATGCAAAAAATTCACACCGATAAAGCTCCTGCCGCCATTGGGCCATATTCCCAGGGCCTGGCCTGGCAGGGCTTGCACTTTTTTTCCGGACAAATTGCTTTGGATCCGGCCAGTGGCGACATGGTGCAGCAAAGTTTGGAAGCCGAGGTGACTCAGGTCCTCAACAATGTAGAGGCTTTGCTGGAAGCTTGTGGGCTAGGATGGCACCGAGTTATCAAAGTAAGCATCTTTTTGACCGACATGCGGGATTTCCCGAAAATAAATGCCTGGTATGCGGAGCGGCTTGGAGCCCATTTACCGGCGCGTGAAACGGTCGAAGTTTCGGCCTTGCCCAAAGGGGCGCGGGTAGAAATGTCGGTGATAGCCGCTGCGGATTGAATGCCATTCCTTTTAATGGCGTTTTTTAAATATAAAAAGGCCCTCACCTTCATGCATTGGGCTATATGAGCTTTTCTCTCTTAACATTTGGACAGAAGCCAAGAAGACCTCTTGATTCTGAGGATAATACATATACCCATCGTCCAACAAGACCACAAAATCGTCTTCGCGGAGATCGGGCCAAGTCCGTATAATTTTGCGGTCGGCCAAATGAGGCACCAGCACAGAGCTGGCGCTTACCGAAGCCTCTTGCGGGATTTGGTCTAAAACTTTTCGAATTTTTGCCGCACTAGGACTGCGTTTCCAATGGTCGGCATGCCACACTTTTAGTTGTTGGGGCATATAGGCTTGCGGGCGGTAAAGGTCAAAACTTCGCCAGGTAGCTAGAGCACCTCCGATCAACCCCAGGGAAACCATCAACACATAGATTTTGGGGGTTAACCGAGCGGCAAAGACCACCAAAGCAAAAGCCAAAATGGGAGCAAACTCAATGTTGTAATGCAAAAAAGGGCTCCATTTGGTAGGGTCGTCGTTGAACATTTTTTGAGCCAACACAGGAAGTGCCATTAGCGCAGCTGCAGGTCTAAATACGGCCAGCCAGGCTCCTGACATAAGCAGAAGTTCCCAGGTCCAGGCCTTGGCTTTTAGGGCAAAGCTGCTGTCTATGCTTTCAGGTACAAAGAACAACAGCTCTATACCCTTCCAAGGTTGGGTCAATAGGGTTTTTATGGCCTGTCCCATGTCCTTTCCCAAAGCGCTGTAATTAAAGTGCAAGTATTCGAGTTTGCCATCCGCCATGTAAGGCATTAGCCACTTAAGAATCAGCAAAAAGGCGCATACGGCGCTTAAGGAAAGCACCAAGGCGGCTTTGCCTTGCCCCACTTGGCGTCGATAATGCCAGGCTAAGCCCAAACCAATAAAGACCAGCCATAAGGCTATATTCTCTTTACAGGCCACCATCAGCAGCGCCCAAAAAGCGGCTTTCCCCCATTTCTTTTGCTCAAAGGCTACAAACAACCAAGGTAGAAATCCGGCTGCCATAACGTTGGTATGGACATCGAAGGAAAGCGCGCTAAACACCCCCCAAAACATAAAAAAGGAAAGCATAGCGGCCAGAGGCAACCAATCTTTGGCAGGGGCTGCACAACGGGCAAATCGAAACATGCCCCAAGCGCCCAACAAAAGGCAAAACCATTGCACCACCAAGAGGGTCCAGTTACCAAAGACCCAATACATGGGGCTCAGCAGTGCCATAATAGGCTCAAAGTGATTGGCCAGATTGTTGACTTCGCCACCAAGTTCCGGAAGCACGGTATTGTAATTGTGCCGACCATGGGCATAGTCGAACACGGCTTGGTTTTTGATGCCTAAATCAAAAGCAAAGGTTCTGTAGAAGTAGTGGTTTCCGAAACTCAGGGCCGCGTACCAAAGGCCAAAAATCAGTGTGGCACACCAAGCCAAGCGGTAAACTATACGTGGAGACCGCAATTCATGGGGAACCATTGCTTTCCGCATGGACTTAGAACTGCATTTCCGGAACTTGGTCCGGCACCACCAAACGACCCTCCGTAGCCTCCACGATTTCACTTACCGAAATACCGGGGGCACGTTCTCGCAGCACAAAACCTTCGGCTTCGATATCAAATACGCCCAAATTGCTCACTACTTTGGTAACGCATTGCAGCCCGGTAATTGGCAGCGTGCATTCTTTGAGGAGCTTAGAGGCTCCGTCTCGGCTGGTATGCTGCATGGCCACAATGATGTTTTTTGCGGAGGCCACTAAATCCATAGCTCCTCCCATGCCTTTGACCATTTTCCCGGGAATTTTCCAGTTGGCAATATCGCCGTTATCGGCTACTTCCATGGCTCCGAGTACGGTGAGGTCTACCTTTCCGGCGCGAATCATACCAAAGCTCATAGCGGAATCGAAAAATACCGACCCGGGAATGGTGGTAATGGTTTGTTTACCGGCGTTGATTAGGTCCGGGTCTTCATCGCCTTCGAAAGGAAAAGGTCCCATGCCCAGCAAGCCGTTTTCGGA
Organism: Flavobacteriales bacterium; assembly: GCA_018401695.1. Classification (GTDB taxonomy): domain Bacteria; phylum Bacteroidota; class Bacteroidia; order CAIKAF01; family CAIKAF01; genus CAIKAF01. The sequence goes on from JAGYKD010000001.1 coordinate 902,831, forward strand.
CTGCAAAGTTATGGTCATTCCCTCAGGGATATAATTGGCCACAAGGGTTGGGATACCAATGCCCAAATTGACGTACATGCCGTCTTTAAGTTCTTTAGCGATGCGCTGTGCGATTTGTTCTTTGGTCAACATCAAATTCTTGGTTTTACCGTGCGTTGCTCAATGCGTTTTTCGTAGTTGGTGCCTTCAAAAATCCGATGCACATAAATGCCCGGCGTATGAATTTGGTCGGGATCCAAACTTCCGGCGGGCACCAGTTCTTCTACCTCGGCAATGGTTACTTTTCCTGCCATGGCCATAAGCGGGTTAAAATTACGTGCGGTGGCTTTAAAAATCAGGTTGCCGTGGGTGTCGCCCTTCCATGCTTTCACAAGAGCAAAGTCTGCGTCAAAGGCCATTTCCATTAGGTAGTCTTTTCCGTTGAATGTTCGAATTTCTTTTCCTTCGGCGACTTCGGTCCCAACCCCGGCGGGTGTAAATACGGCCGGCATTCCGTAACCTGCCGCCATGCATCGTGTAGCCAGGGTGCCTTGAGGAATGAGTTCAACTTCGAGCTCCCCGGAGAGCAGTTGGCGTTCGAATTCTGCGTTTTCGCCTACGTAGGAAGAAATCATTTTCTTTACCTGCTTGGTTTGCAGCATGAGTCCAATGCCAAAGTCGTCAACCCCTGCATTGTTCGAAATACAGGTCAAGTCCTTCACTCCGGATCGAACAAGTGCTGCAATGCCGTTTTCGGGAATTCCGCAAAGCCCAAACCCACCCAACATAAGGGTTGCCCCATCATGAATATCGGCTATGGCTTCGTCGGCATTGGCATATACTTTTTGCATGTGCTATGGTTTGTTATTGATCAAAATTTATGGTTTGTGTCCCTCCTTGTTGCATGGCTTCTCTTTGTTCTATAAGTTCTTGGGAGCAATCCATAGAAATATCGGTCAGGGATTCGGGTTTGGGGAAATCACCCCGGCTAATGGTAATGCTTGGGTCATCGTACACTTGACGCATATACAAAGCCCAAACGGGCAGCGCCATATTGGCTCCTTGACCAAGGGCGGTGCTGTAGAAGTGCACGCTACGGTCTTCGGCTCCGGTCCAAACACCGGTAACCAAATCGGGGGTGCCTCCGATAAACCAACCGTCGGAGTTGTTTTGGGTTGTTCCTGTTTTACCGGCAATGGGCTCAGTAAATTTGTATTTATACCGCAAGCGGATGGCTGTACCGCTAAGTACTACCCCTTTGAGGAGCTGTACAGTAAGCCAAGCCGACTCGGCGCTCATTACCTCTTTGCGCTCGGGAGAAAATTCTGCCAAAATGTTTCCGTTGCGGTCTTCGATACGGGTCATCATCATGGGGCTCACATGCATGCCCTGATTAAAGAAAGTTCCAAAAGCACTGGTCATTTCGTACACAGACACGTCTGCGGTTCCCAAACAAAGGGAGGGTGTTGGCTCCAGGGGGGCGGTAATTCCAACCCTACGCGCCATATTAACCACCGCATGGGGGCCGTACTGCTTCATAAGCAAGGCCGATACGTAGTTAATGGAGTTGGCTAAGGCTTCGCGAAGGGTTATCATTTTACCTTCTTTGTAATCTCCGGAATTGTCGGGGCACCAAGGTTTGTCCAGGCCTTCTTCGATGCATACGCGAATGTTGGGTACCAATTTGCAAGGAGAAACCCCCTCTTCCATGGCCAATGCATACACAAAAGGTTTAAAGGTAGAACCTACTTGGCGCCCACCTCCCGGAAGAATTTTGTTGGATTCGCTATGGCGTTTTCCGGCGCGCACGTGGTCGTATTTAAAATGCTGAATGTCTATTCCGCCTACCCAAGCCTTAATATGTCCGGTATGCGGATCCAGACTCATGAGGCCATTTTGGAGGAAATATTTGTAATAAATTACCGAGTCTTTAGGACTCATGAGGGTATCTCTGTTTCCCTGCCAAGAAAAAACGGTCATTTCTACGGGAGTATCAAACACTTTTTTGATTTGCTCCTCGGATTTACCTTGTTCTTTTAAAATTCGGTAGCGATCAGACCTGCGAATGCCTTGCCAAATGATGTCTTCGCGTTGTTTTTCGCTTAATCGGTAGGAAAAGGGGGCGTTTTTTTTGCCCTTTTTGCGTTTAAAGAAGCTTGCTTGAAGCTCTTGCATATGCGCTTTCATGGCCTTTTCGGCGTAGCGCTGCATGCGCGCATCTATGGTGGTGTGAATCCGCAATCCATCGCGGTAAACATCAAAGGGCTTTCCGGTGGCGGGGTTGATATGTTGGTCGCACCATAAGTCCAGGTCTTTTCTAAGTTCGTTTAGAAAATAGGGCGCCAATTCGCCTTGTCCATACACCGATTTACGGATGCGTTCCCGGAGTTTGCCATAGTCGGTAATTACGGGTAAGTCGGCAATGGAATCTTGGGTGGCTTGTTCGATTTTTTTGTTTTTAACCATCTGCCCAAGTACTACGTTTCGCCGTTTTTGATTGGCTTCGGGGCGGTTTATGGGATCGTAGTTTCCCGGCGCTTTGAGCATGCCCACCAAGGTGGCTGCTTCGCTTAAGCTTAAATCGTGGACCGATTTATCAAAATAAATACGGGCAGCGGACTGAATGCCAAAAGCTTGTCGGCCAAAGTCGGCACGGTTCAAATAAAGGGCTAAAATTTCGGTTTTTGTATAGCTTTTTTCGAGTTTGATGGCAATGACCCATTCTTTGAATTTTTGGAGTACCCTTTCGGCCATACCCGAGGGTTTTTCATGAAACAAAAGCTTGGCCAGCTGTTGGGTAATGGTAGAGCCTCCTCCTTTTCGATTGCCTGTTAGCACCCCTTTGATAACCCGGCCAAGCGCTTCGGCATCTATACCGGAGTGGGAATAAAAGCGTTCGTCTTCGGTAGATACAAGGGCGTCGATGAGGTGCAGGGGTAATTCTCGGTAGTCCACATTTACCCTGTTTTCTATATAATATTTGCCCAGGGTTTCACCGTCCGAGGAGTAAATAACCGAGGCTAAATTAAACCTTGGGTCTTCGAGTTCCTCAAAAGAAGGCAGGCTACCCAAAGCCCCGGATCCGGAAAGCAGTAATGCCAAATAAAAAGCAAATAAAGGGGCGTGGAATACCACCCATACCCAGGGCAAAAAACGAAACTTTTTGGACTTGCTTTTTTTGCTCATTACTCTGCCGTTTCGCTGGTTTCAATACGAAGTCCTACATCTAATACAAAAGGCAAGACCCCTTGGTATTGATCAATCCGCATGGCATGTCTCATTATAAATTCATAATTGCCGGCTTGCGGAAAGCGGACCCCATTACGGAACATAAACCGTGCATCACAAAGATCTCCGGCGCAATCGCTTAGAGATTCTCCGGCCGCATTAAAAAGCATAAACTGCACCGAATCGGTGCTAAGGCTTCCGTCGGGGTATTTGGTATCGAGCAACACGTACAGGTTTTGGAATGGATATTGCGGCATGTGGCGCACCATAAGGTGTACATTACAGGCTTGCATGGTATCCTCAATTTCCACTTTAAAGGTCACCGGTTTGTCGGCAGGCCAGCCTTTGTCCGGCAAAGAGGTATACGATTCGTATACTTTATAGGAGTCGCATGAGCTAAAGACCATCAGTAAAGAAAGGCTAAATAGCCAAGCATTAAGATTTAGGCGCATCGGATTGGGGTTTTGATTTACGTTGATTTCTGTTGCGGCCCGGACTGTTCGGACGTCTTCGCTGTCCGCTGTTGCGTTTTTTTCTGTCGAAACGGTCCAAGGATCCTTCCTCAATAACGTTGGTAAAGGAATCTTGGTCCAAGGGTTCATTGATTTTTACCTCCACCTTAAAATCGGCTAGGCTGCCGGGAATCAGGCCTTGTTTGTTTTGTTCGGCTACCTCATCAATGGCCTCAAGGCTTAAAGGGATGAGCACTTCTGGTCTATCCAGATAGCTGTAATACACAATTCCTTTAAAAATGTCGGTTTTTTGATGCACTGCTGTTCCTTCGGCGGTTTTGAGTTTAAGTTGAGGAGAAGGAAAGCCTTTGAGGGCATCGAGATAGGTGTCCAGTTCGTAGTTTAAGCAGCATTTGAGCTTGCCGCATTGGCCGGCCAGCTTTTGTGGATTTATGGAAAGCTGTTGATAACGAGCAGCAGCGGTAGTTACCGATCTAAAATCTTTAAGCCAAGTGGAACAGCACAGCTCTCTACCACACACGCCGATTCCCCCCAAACGACCGGCTTCTTGGCGGTAACCGATTTGGCGCATTTCGATGCGTACGCGCAGGTCTCTTGCAAGAATTTTTATGAGCTCTCTAAAGTCTACCCTTCCATCGGCGGTGTAGTAGAAGGTGGCTTTGCTGCCGTCGCCCTGGCATTCTACATCGGAGATTTTCATACTGAGCCTCAAATCCAAGGCCACTTTTCGTGCGTGGCGCATGAACTCGTCTTCCTTTTTTATTGCCTCTTGCCATCGCTCCACATCGGCTTCTCGAGCTACTCTAAAAATTTTTCGTGGGGCTTCTTGTTCCGGGTCAAATCGAGTTTTGCGCATTTGCGCCTTTACCAATTCTCCGGTAAGGGAAACGGTGCCTATGTCGTGGCCCGGGCTGCCTTCTACCGCCACTAAGGTGCCTTGTTGCAGCGGAAGTTTTTCGTTATTGTAAAAGAATTCCTTTCGGGTGCTTTTAAACCGTACTTCTACCCAGGCAAATCCGGGCTCAGACTCCACCATTTGCAAATTACCAAGCCAATCGAACACTTCGAGCTTGTCGCAGCCGCCTGTACCGCAGGACCCATTGCTCTTGCACCCTGCAGGTACCCTTCCGTCGTCTCTAGTGCCACATCCTGTACAAGCCATATTGCTTTATGCTATTAAATTATGCCTTTCGTTGCTTAAAGGTCTGATAAATATCAATGGCCGCCCCCATAAATTCGGTCTTTTGATGGGCATTGCCCTGAATGGCGCGAATGGAGTCCTCCAAAACGCCTTGCAAGCCATAAGCCACCTCTAAAGGTACAAAAGCCGCAAATTTACTAAGCCAGTGCCTTTCGTTTTCGGTGATTCTAAGCAGCTGAGGATCGGTGTGAAACACCTGAGTCTCCCGCACAATATGCAAACCATACCTAAAAAAGTCGATTTGCCCGTCGCGGTGCATTTTGGCAAAGGCCTCGGCCTGCTTTTCCACCACATGGAACTGAGCTTGAAAAGAAGCGCGAATAAATTCTTGAAAAAGGGGTAAAAAGCTGCTGCGGCTTTCTTCCTTTTGCATGAGTTGCACGGCCATGCGCACGTTTCCATCGGCCATGTTTACTACCTCCTGGGCTTTTTCTAAAGGGGGCTCAAAGCGAGAACTAAGCATGTCGAGCATGTCAAAATCTGCAATTTTAGGCAAGGAAATTACCTGCAAGCGCGATACTACCGTAGCAAGCAACTGCTCTTCGCGTTCGGCCACCAACATAAACACCGTTTTGCGTGGTGGTTCTTCTAAGGTTTTAAGCAGTCGATTGGCCATTCCGCGGGTTATGCGCTCCGGATACCACATAATCATAAACTGCAAGCCCCCCTCGTAAGGCTTTTGCTGCACTTCCTGAATCACCTGCTGACAAGTGGCTGAGTTTATCGTTAGCTGCTTCTTGTCCGTACTCAAAAACTGCTGCCAATCGCTCAAATTGCCGTAGGGCATTTTTTGAACAAAATCGCGGAATTCCGGCAAATATTCCATGGAGGTATCGGTGGGAGTTTTGGGCCCAAAAGGAAACGCCAGATGCAAATCCGGGTGACTTAGCCTTTCCATTTTTTTGCATGCAGAACAAATTCCGCAGGAGTCCTCGGAGCCGGGATCGGCACATAGCAAATACTGCGCATATGCCAGGGCGAGCGCCAAATTGCCGGAACCTTCGTTGCCCAAAAACAATTGAGCATGAGGCACCCTTCCGTTCTTGGCGGCTTGAATAAGTTTTTGCTTTACAGCGCCGTGCCCAACTACATCCTTAAAACGCATGGCATAAAAGTACGGAATCCCTTGGGGATTGGTATGGTCATTTTGCTTTATGCTCCCCCTAAAACAACCATTTTTTGACCGGGTTTGGCTATGGTGGGAATTGGGCATTTGTAGTTCCAAAAGGTAATGCACCGCTTTGGGCTAAGGGTAATTCATAATATACTAGAACCCGCGGCAGGGATGGAGCCGGCTAGCCCACAGGTCGGCGGCCCGGCAGGCGGGACCACACAGGGCGACCTTGGAAGCCCCTGTGGGGGACTTGACCTGCCGTGGCCGGCGACCGAGGACTAGCGGGGACAGCCCGGCGGCCGCCCAAAAAATGAATGGTTTTGCCCGAAAGGTTTATATTACATCGCAGGGGTCTTTTGCCCTAAAAGGTTATTTTTGCCCAAAACTTGTGGCTATGCGCTCATTGCAAGATCTTAATATTCAGGGAAAAAAGGTGTTTGTTCGGGTCGACTTTAACGTGCCTTTGGATGCCTCGGGTCGGGTTACGGACGATACCCGCATACGTGCCGCTTTGCCTACGCTGCGCTACCTTTTGGAGCAAGGTGCTGCGGTTATTCTGGGCTCACACTTAGGCCGGCCTAAAGGAAAGGTTTCTCCCGAATTTAGTCTGCAGCAAATTGTACCGGCCTTAGAAGGGCTTTTGGGACAAAAGGTAATTTTTGCGGGCGATGCGCTTGGCTCGGCTTGTCAAGAGGCACTCGGACAACTGAAAGCCGGCGAGGTGGCATTGCTCGAGAATTTGCGTTTTCATGCCGAGGAGGAACAAGGCGATGAGGCATTTGCCCGGCAACTGGCAGACCTGGCCGATGCCTATGTAAACGATGCCTTTGGTACTGCGCACCGGACGCATGCCTCTACCACGGTTATGGCTCAGTTTTTTGAGCAAAAAGCTCCGGGCTTGCTCATGCAAGCAGAGTTGGATGCTATGGCGCAAATTCTAAAAACTGAAGGTGGACTTACTGCAATTGTGGGTGGAGCAAAGGTGAGTTCCAAGATTGGCATTTTGGCGCATTTGATTGAGCGCGCCGACTGTTTTATCATTGGCGGCGGCATGGTGTATACCTTTGTGCGTGCCATGGGCGGCAACACCGGCAACAGCTTGGTGGAAGAAGATATGGTGCCCGTAGCCCGCGACTTTTTGGACCGCTGCAAGGCCAAGGGGCGCCGGGTGTTGATTCCGGAAGACAGCATGTGCAGCACCGTATTTGGAGAGGATGGCGAAAAGGGTGTGTATCCTACCATGGATATTCCTGAGGGATTTATGGGCTTGGATGCGGGGCCCAAAGGCATTGAGGCATTGAGTGCAGCGGTGAAAGACGCCCGAATTATTTTGTGGAACGGTCCTTTGGGCGTGTTTGAGATGCCCAGTTTTGCGCAAGGGACGCTGGCTATTGGCCGAGCGATTGCGGCGGCGACAGAGGCGGGTGCTTATTCCTTGGTGGGCGGCGGCGATTCGGTGGCGGCGGCGAATCAGTTGGGCATTGCGGACCGTTTGTCGTACGTGAGTACGGGGGGCGGTGCCTTGCTGGAGTGCATGGAAGGGAAAGTGTTGCCGGGTGTAGCGGCGCTGGAAGCTTGATAGATAGCCAGATTTTTTTAGGGGCGCCTAATCCGGTGCTTGCCTTATAGCGTGCTCGTGCCGCCTATTTGCGGCTAGGCGCTGCGTGGGCTTCCTTTGGTCGCCTCCGCCCGCCAAGCCGCTGCATGGCGCCCCCTCGCCCGGCTACCGTCGCGCCCCGGGGCGGGCCGATACTTAGGTGAAAAGCGTGGTTTGCCTACCAGGGAAGCCCACAAGGTAAATCTACCAAATGCTTATCTCTTTTGAAATGAGAAAATATTGTAGGAATGCTTACTATCTTCAAATAAGATTAAATATAAAAGCCCTGTAAGGCCTCCATACAAATCAGGATTCAAAAACATTTTAGGTGAGTGAGAATTTCTAAAAAGATCGTGGACTGTAAATTTGTTTATAAACAATTGGAAATCAGACCTAATTTTAGGCGATATTAAACTACGCCTTTCTTCTTTTTGTAACAACCATAACGCAATAATAATATTGCCAATCGCTCCATTTGCTAACGTGAAATTGTTTATGTTGCTAGAAAAGTGGATGACGTCAGAAATAAACTTTTCAAAAAGCCTTTTCCTCCTTTCAGAAACAAGTAAATCCGGATTTTCTATAAGTAGGACAACAAGACCTGAAACTCCATGGTTATAACTTGGTAAGGCTAATCTTTCTTTTTGATGATTGGAAAAAAACTCTAACTTATTATCGTCAATAGAATAACAAATGTATTTTAAAACTTCAACTAATAAGTTCTCATTTTTAGAAGAATTTTGATACTTCAAAATAGAAGATAAAGCGACAGCAACGCCAATATTTCCGTGACAAAGGCCTACATTAAGCTCCTCTGTTCTTTCGAAAAACCTGAAATATATGCTATCCTTATATTGGATACATTTCTTTTTAAGCATTTGAAAATACATGCTTTCAATTGAGTTTAAGAAATTTTGAGTAAAGTAGGAAGCGTTAGTAAAAACCAAGTGAATTACACTACTCATGCCCAATAGGTAATCGCCAATTGTATCATGCTTAAAACGTCGAATAATCCATAATTCGTAAAGTGAAATAATTTCCTTGCTTAAGGTTCCAGAAATGTAGCCAGCAAAGATAAAGTGAAGAATAATTGAAGGGAAATGAAATGCGCTAATAAATTTAATATCGTCTTTGACGCTTTGAGCCGACATATCAAGTGTTAAAAAATCCATCGCCTCTTTAACAATTGCATCAAGCTTTTTTCTAATGAGAGGATCCCAATACTCATCCTTTATCATTAATAGAACCAAAAGTACCCCTCCGCTTCCCGCGTATAAATCCTCATCTATTAAACTGAAAGAAAATGTTGGCGAAACACCGTCATGAGAAATTCCAGTAAAAAATAATTCATCATCAATTACAATAGAAGAGCACTTTAAATAATCTAGAATTGCTTCCCTGATTTTCTTCTTTCCACTTTCTGAAAATACAAGAAGAGAAGTATCACCGAAAACTTCAAAAAGATTATTTTCTAAACTATCAGAATGAAAGATTGTATTGTTAATTATCGATACTTGCTTATCAACAAATTTCTTATCAGAAAGCAATCTTAACCTCTCAAGAAAATGCTCATATGGACTGTGGCTAAAAACAACACTTTCCACTGTTTCTTTGCTGAGGTTGTATATTCCCCCTGTTTTTGCATTAGTATAAAAAAATGGGATGTCTCCTCTTAAAAGTTGATTAATTTCTTCTTTGTGGAAATCAGGAAATTTATCTTTCCCAGAAATGACCTTTGAAAGAAATTTCAGAGTAGCCTTTTCACTTTTCAAATACTTAGGACGATTACTTTCCCTTAAAACATGATCATAATCTTGCGTGTTTCGAGCAAGAAAGCGTGAAAATGTCAACCCGGATAAAAATTTGTTGATTATCTCAAGGTACTCAGGATCGCTAACCATCACCCTGAATCCCTTATTAAAGCTTGATTTAAACTTATGAACAGTAAAACCTTTTTTATTTGAGATTGGAAGATACGTTGGAATAAGATTATGATTGCTTTCCTCAAAAACAGATTTTCCACGTTCTATCTCAAAATGGTTTAATTTTGAAACAGCTTTGCCAAATGCCTTCACCAAGGGGGATGAAGGGAAAGAACGATTTTCATCAAAATCATGTGGAAGTAACCCTGTACTTAATACTGAACTATTAAAAAAAGTAAGAGGATTGTCATTCAAACTAACAAATCTAGGCGGAGAGGAAAAAACTTCGCAATCAATCAATAGGGGACTTCCATTATAGACAATTAAGTTATCTGAAATCAAATCCTCTGCACTAAGAATAAATGCTACTCCCAATAATTTCCCGAGTTTAAAATAATAATTATCTACCTCCTTAATTGTTGATAGAAAGGTCGTCCTAACAAACTCTACTACACTAAATGTTCCGTCGGTTAAAGATTCTGGAAATTTAGTCGAAATATTCAGCTTCTTTAAGAGTTCATATACCCGTTCCTCATAATAAATTGGTCTATTCTTAAAAACCAAAACATTCTCCCCTGAAATTAAAAAGCAAGTAGAGCGATTATTATTGTGTTAATCTCCACGGTATGGAACAATGAAATTTACTCTTGTAGAATCAAATTTAAATCTTTTCTGAATTTCGCTAGCATTTCCCTCAAGAAAAGAGGAAATATCATTAAATTGCCTTATTTGGTTGGTTAAAAAACGTATACTCTTAGCATACAAAAAGGGGTACTTCTGAAATACGTATTCAACGAAAGATGTGTCAAAAATGCTTTCATTTAAGAATTGGTCTAACGTTGTTTTGTTTGAAATAACATTATGCTTTTTAAGAACACCAAACTCAAACTTCAAGGTATAGTAAAGAAAATAAGTAATGTATTCATTATCAACTTCAAAAAGATAGTGACGAAAAAGTTCTTGCGAATTTTTGAAGGGATGAAGTTGTGGTTGGACAGATACATTATTTAACAAATATTTCAGAAAAAAAGATGTTTGTTGGGTTTGGGGAATTGGATAGTTTCTATGTAAACTTTTGTTATACATGTTATCAGCGAGGCGTACTTTTTTGTTCTACATCGAAAAGAAAGCTTACCAAAACCTTGTTCCATTGCGCCTTTTCCGCACCATACTCAACTCTCATCAATTCATCTAGTGAGGTATATCCAAGTGCCCTTTTCAATCCTTTAATTCCTTCCTTACTATAAATATCCTTACAAATAAGCCATTCATAAACATACCTTGGATTTGTTAGACCATCCATATGTTGATAACTCCTCAAATCAGAGAAATCTGCATTGGGGTTTTTCTCTAAGTACTTTCTTAGTCTTTCAGCGTGGAATTGGGGGCTGTATCCACGCGAACCTCCATAAAACATAGCAATTCCTTCTCTCAAAACAGTTGTTGGGAATATAGAATCTATGTAAATGTGAACCAACTCATGCACATAGTTTTCCCCGAGTCCAGAGCATAAAACCATAGGTGGTTTCCAATTAATTAAAGCCACTCCACTCGGTAAAGAATTATTACCCATTCCGGCTACGTAGTCATACCCTAACAAATTATCAATTTCCTCTGCCGTCCTTGCAAAATAATAGTTGATTTCAATTGGTTTTAACTGCCAGTCCTGCTCAAGACGTTGGATCTGTAAGATTAAACTATCCGCCTTTAAGTTGTTAAAAACATGATAAGAAGGATAATAATACGTTATATTCCTAACTTTCCTTATATACCAGCTTTGAGAATTAAAAAACAAGGGGATAATAAATCTAGGCTGGTCTGGATTGGTTATATCCACATAATAGTTTATAATGGCCGTGGTATAAATTCCTGTAGAATCATATATTCCAACGTGCGTTTTAATCTGGACGGTGTCATTTCTCCACTTTGCATAAATTATCGTTGGAAGTCCACAATTGTATATTGGAACACTTCCATGGCCATTTCCAAATTTAGTATTAAAGATATCCGGCACTTCGGTTAGAGAACACTTCTCTTTTGGCCAATATTTAGAATAATCAATATGGATACTATTGTCAAATTCCGATACATATCTGCAATAAAACTCCAACGCTCCCCGTGTTTTAGGATTTAGAGTGTCCACGCCCATATTAACGGCAACATTTATCTGAGAGTATCCAGCAACACTTGACAAAAATGCAAAAAAAACTAAAAGAAAATTACAACTCATAATTCTATAGTTTTTAAATTTAGCAAAAAGCTAATCCTCAATATTGAGGATTAGCCATAATAATTCAATCCGTTTTCACTCTAATATTAAAAACGCTTGTTTTTGGAGAATGAAAATTTAGGCCGCTGCTCCACGTCTAAGGATATGTTTTTTTCAGCTAGAGGAATAATGGCATAACTAGCGCCTCCAATATTTATAACTCGAGCAGATGTTCTTTCGTTTTAGATTATTATATAAATATAGTACTGTCAAGCAGAAATAGAAAAATGAAAATGTTAAAAAGTCTTAATTTTTTTGTGGAGTAAAGTATTCGTGTCTTGAAAATTGAAAAAAGTCATTTCACTGGAAAACTCGAAGGAGGACAGCATTTCCGAATTATTCACCATTTCCGGTACTTCAGGTTTAAGCACACTACTATGATTAAGGGTACCACAAAGGAAATGAGTTTTCGTACACCGTCAAAAAATGCGTTCAGGTTATTTTTGAATTCCCTAAGGTTGCCTCTCTTGCCAGCAATATTTCTTTTGATGAAGCGCATTTTTATTACAACAAGCATAACAACGAATGCACGTACCTTACCGGAGTATAGCTTAGAACCAATGGAGGAGGGTACAATACGGCCAGTGGCAAAAGTATGAGCCGGGTAAAGCATTATAAAAGAATGTTATGCTTGAGTCGTTCCCCTTTTCGCATTGTACTACCAAAAATATGGGACACCTGATAGAACGCATGGAGTAAATAGACCGAATTGATGCAAACAAATACCGTTCGAAAGAGAATCTAGAGCTATACCACAGACGCCTGGCTCTTGATTAGAATCATTCTTGGGTGATTAAAATACAATTGGATCATTACTTCATTATGGTCAAAAAGGGATTTCGCTCTGTTTAAGCCACTGTTGGCGAGATATTTACGGCCTATAATCTCCTCCGTAAAAGATGTAGACCCCAAAAAGTGTGTAAGAAAAGATGAGGAATCTTCAAGACCGAATAGCCAATATGTTCAAAAAAAGAAGACAAAATCCTTATTTTGTAACTTAAAGAAAATTACACAAATAGTGGGTGATATTAAGAACTCTGGTGAGGACAGCACGGCACTTAGTAAGGTGTTTTTAGAAGCTATGATGCGTGAAGAAGAGAAGAGTATAAGTTGGATCACAAGGACTTAAGTAATGGATACGAGCATCGACCTGCTATCGTTCAATGTTGGGTATGGGAACTTCAGGTTTCAAGAACCCCTTATGGTAATTTTTACCACGTATTGCTGAGCATACTTAAGTACCAGCCAACCGAGATGGATAGGCAAGGTTTTTTGCTCCATCAAAAAGGGCTTGCCACCGAGGATGTGGCTAAATTATTTGGATAGGTTTTTGGTCGGTCTTATAGCCAGAAAAGGGTAAGCAGAATGGCTGACATTGCACATGAAGAAGAACTGGACAGGCTTGACTTTACCAAACAAGCGTAATGTCCCATCGGTTACATAGACTCCATCTTTGCCTCGTTCGCTTGATAGTACCATTACAAAAACAGTATTCTCAGCAAAACGTAAAGAAAAAGCAGAGGATTTACGAGAGGTATACCTGAACACTTCCAACATCAGTACAAAAGAGGCTTACAAAAAGTTTCAAGAGCTTTGTAAAAAGTGGGAAGAAAGCTATCCCTTAATTAAAGGAAAAGCAGATGATCCTAGATGTGAGATGTACTTTACGTAAGTAAAGTACATTCACTGAATACGGCCGAAGATTTACTCGACCAATTGGATTGAGTGCCTAAACAATGAGTACAAGCATGTTTAAAGGATGCGGGGAGCATTACCCAAAGAGAAATCTGTCAGGGTACTTATGGGTTCGGTTGCAATCAATATGAAGGTCTACCAAAGGGAACTGCCAAAGCTAAACTATGAAACCCAACACCTCCGGTGGGAAGAAAATCTCACCCCGCCCGATTTGCCTTAAGGCAAATCGGGCGGGGTGAGGCCACCCTAAGAGGCCTAAACAACTAACTAATTTCTTATATTTGAATAACCGCTCTTAAGAAAATCCTTTAAACACTTTATTAGACACTACCTTAAGGTTTTGAAGGAATTCTTAATTAGGCCTATGCCTTATTTAAAATTTCTTGCTAAATCTTAATTAAGGGTTTCTTTAATTAAGGATTTTGACCAAAATTTAAATGGGGCTTGACAAAAAGATGCTTTGAGGCTATACTCTCATTTTAGAAAGTTCAAAAAAAAAGACGCCCGAAGGCGTCTTTCCTGTAGGTTGAATTTTAACTCAAGGGAATATACCTAGAGTTTCATAAGAAACTACTATCTTTTGAATAGCGGTAACAAAAGCAGCGGTTCGCATGGTTTTGATTCCCTGGTGTTGCTTAAAGGTGTCGCGGATTTGATCGTAGGCGGTAATCATGGTTTCCTCCAGTCCGGAGTAGACCAGATCTTGTTCGTCGGCACCACGGTCAATTAAGCTGCGTTGAACTTCGGTAAGCGCTTTTCCGGTGGTGCTTTCGATGGCCTCAATGAGGTTGTTGTTCATCGATTTCTCGTAGCGTTTTTCCATCCGTCCAAAGCGCACGTGCGACAGATTCTTGAGCCATTCAAAATAAGAAACGGTCACGCCACCGGCATTGAGGTAAATGTCGGGAACGATGATGGCACCTTTTTCGATAAGGATAGCTTCGGCCTGAGGTGTAACGGGACCGTTGGCGGCTTCTCCAATGATTTTTGCTTTAATGCGTGCTGCATTATCGCTATGGATTTGATTTTCCAGAGCGGCCGGAATCAACACATCGCAGTCCACTTCGAGTACGTCGGTATTGTTGGCTAGAGGGGCAGTACCCGGCAGCCCTTCCAAGGTACCTTTTGCCCGGAAGTGGGCTAAAGCTTCTTCGGGATTGATGCCGTTTTCGGATTGAACGGCGCTGTTGTACTCGCCAATAGCGGTAATAATAGCACCGGCTTCGAAGAAGAATTTAGCGGCATGATAACCGACGTTACCAAGACCTTGAATGGCGATTCGCTTGCCTTGAACACCTGTAGTTAGGCCAAGTTTTGCCATATCCTCTTCAAATCCCATCATGTATCGAAGGCCGTAAAACACGCCAAGACCGGTGGCTTCGCGACGGCCACGAATGCCTCCTTGAGAAATAGGTTTACCGGTAACGCAAGCCAGGGCATTGAGTTCGCCCATGGAAAATGCGCCGTAGGTATCGGCAATCCAGCTCATTTCACGTTCACCGGTTCCGTAATCGGGTGCAGGCACGTCAATACCGGGGCCAATGAAGTTTTTCTTAACCAATTCGGTGGTGTAGCGGCGTGTAATGCGCTCCAATTCATCCTCCGAATAGTTTCTTGGATTGACCATAACGCCGCCTTTAGCGCCACCAAAGGGCACATCTACAATGGCGCATTTGTAGGTCATGAGTGCGGCCAAGGCCATTACCTCGTCCTGATTGACATGTTCGCTGTACCGTATCCCACCTTTGGTAGGCAGCTTGTGGTGGCTGTGTTCTACACGGTACGCCTCAATTACTTCAAAGCCATCTTTAATACGCACGGGGAACCGCATGCGGTACACCGAATTGCAGTACTTGATCTGGTCCAGGATGCCCGGGTGGGCTTTCACGAACTGGCTGGCATGGTCGAAGTAGCTGACCACATCTTCAAAAAAAGAGTGTTCTCTCTGAAGATCAAGATTTTGGGCCATAAAACAGATATTTATTTGTGTACAAAGTTAATCAAAGAGTTAGCGCATATTGCACAATAAATGATCTTGGTGGTTCAGGAAACAAAGGCCTGAGCGAATATGCGTTATTGAAGAGGTTGTTAATAATTAGCGAAAGCCTGGAAGATGGCGTGATTTGAACCGCTACACGCATGTCTACCACATGGGTTCCGTCTCGGGTTCTGTCCCTAAACGATTCTAAATTGGTGTTGAGGACAAGTTCGTCGAGTCGATAAAAAGCACGATCGATATTTTCCATGAAACTATTGTACCGGTAACTAAAACCCAAACTAAGCATTTTCCAACCCAGTTCAATGTCCATTTTGGCGGTATGCCTAAAGCGGTATTTAAGGATGGTGGCGCTGGAATCCTCTTGCTCGGTAACAGAAGATGTATTTTGGTATTTCAACTCGTTGCCCAAGCTATCCGTGGCGTAGGTCAGGTTAGGATTTAAGGTTTGTGGCAGGGAATAATTGTACCCGCCCAGCAAACTTAGGGTCCAATCACGGCTCAGTTTACCGGTGGCTGCAAGTGAAAAATCCACGCCATACATGCGGGCGTCGCCGGTATTTATGGACATAAATCCTAAAATTTCGGTGAGGGGCTTGGTGAGGTCACTGTCGTAAAAACCTGCGGTAAATTCCACAAAATCGTTAAACTCCTGATAATACAAGGCTACATCGGCGTATCCGCTAAAATTTTTGCCTAAGCGAAAGGCTTGTTTCGCACCAATTTCGGCACTCCAACTGGTTTCGGGTTTCAAATTGGGGTTCGGGAAAATTTGGACAGCCCCTACGGTGGTGCGGATGAAACGTTCTCCAATGGTGGGAAATCTAAAACCTTGCCCGTAAGAAGCCCTCAAAAAGGTATGTTCCGCCAATTTATAGCTTAAACCTCCTCTAAATACCGGTTGAGTAGCCTCCAGATTCCCCAGTTTAAAATACTCAAAACGCACTCCGGCAACCGCAGTAAGTCTTTGGTTGAAGAACTTTTCTTCCAACTGAGCATAGGCCGCGAGATTGGTTTGTTGGTTGTCGCCTGCGTTGCCTGCGTTGCCCACAAAAATTTGGCTTCTGGCAAATACTTGATTGAACATTAGTCCCGAAGTAAAGTTAAGGTCACGCAACCATTTATTTTGTTGGGCCTTTTCGCCTAAAAAGCGCTTTTGGAACTGATATTCAGCAAAGAGCACCTCATTGGAATTGGATTGGTTGTTGTCGTTTTCGTTATTGAGGCTGTAGACCCGCGTTCTTAAGTGATGGGCAGCTCCTTGTTTTCCGGCATAGCTAATGTATGGATCGATGGCAAACTGACGCTGCAAGGTGGTTGTAACTGTGCCGTCAAAGTACCTAAAGAAGCCGCTGCTGTCGTTTTGGTACAAAAAGCCGGTAGTGGATCGGGAAAACAAAAAATTTCCGTTTAAACCGGCCGTGAGGCCCTCCACTTTCTTAAAACGGTAACGTGTATTGAAATGGGCACGGATTCGATTCTCGTATTGTCCGGGTTTTACAGTATCAGAAGGTTGTGTAATGATGGAGTCGGTACCGGGTGCCGTGGATATTCCGGGAGGTCCGGCATAGCCATTTTCTATTTGGGCATTCATTCCAAAAACCAAATCCCATTGCCCGGCTTGCCGCATGTGCATGGCAGAAATACCACTCATAAAGGGTGGATTATTGGTAGACCAATTTTTATTGCCCGGTAAATCCCAAAAGCCTGTAAAGGTTTGAATTTTAGTTTTGGGTGTGGATCCGGGATAGGTGGTTCTTACATGAATAACGCCGTTAAGCGCAGAAGATCCATACAAAACAGAAGAAGGACCACGAATAACCTCTACTTGTTCAATGGTTTCTGTAGGCACAAATCCCCAGGTGGTTCTTCCTGCATCGCCGGACAAAACAGGCATATCGTCTACAAGCACCATAACACGGCTACCGGCCCCAAAGGAGTATCCGCTTCCGCTTCGAATTTGTGGTTCCTCGTCCACGATATTTACTCCGGGCACTTGATTGAGTGCATCGTTAATGGTGGTATTGTTTCTGTTTTCTATTAGCCTAGGACTCAAAACATCCATAGTTACCGTAACTTCCTCCAGCTTTTTCTCATATTTACCGTCGGATTTTACCAACATTTCTGAGAGATTTACAGCAGCTGCTTTTAAAGCAATGGTACCTAAATCAAGGGTTTTTCCTTGGGGTACTTCAATGGATTTTTCGAAGCGCTGAAATTCCACCGAGCTAAATACCAGGGTTTGCTTACCTGCATTTACTTTGAGAGAAAAGTTACCATTGATGTCGGAATTGGTGCCCGTAGTGCTGTTTTTAAGCAAAACCGTAACAAAGGCAGCGGCATTACCCGTAGCCTCATCCACCAATTTACCCTTTACTTCGGTGCTTTGGGCCCATAATCCATGAGCAAAAAAGCCAAACACCATCCACAAAAAAACACCTTGTTTCATAGCATCATTGATCAACAGGCATTGACCCTCCTGTTGCTGCAGTTCAAACCTAACAAGCTTTTGCGAAAATTCACAAAAAAACGATGTGCTCGTTATTTATAGGGGCTATTTTGAATGAAGCTAAATGCCGAAATTTGGAGGAATATATATTCAAAACATAGAGCAAAATATGAGCCATAATCCATCCGAACAAGCGCTTATTTTATTTATGCTTCGTCATTTGCAAGGGTTAGGACCTAAAGCCTCAAGACACATAATACATGAACTTAGGGAACTAGATTTTCTATTTGAAGGAAAAGTTTCTGATTTGGCTCAGCTTCCGGGTTTAGGTCCTATTCATGCCGAAAAATTGTATGCTTTGTGTTCCAAAGGCAAAGACTTTTGGCTAAATCAATTACAGGCAGGTTTACACAGTGGGGTAAAAGCCGTTTGTTTTACAGACAACGACTACCCAAAACACTTGAGGCATCGACCGGAAATGCCACCTTTGCTGTTTATGCGAGGCAAGCCTTTGCCGCAAAACCATCGAGTATTGGCTATTGTGGGTACCCGAAACGCTACCCGTTATGGGCTGGATTTTCTGGAACGTTTAATGCATGGTCTGCGTGGTTTACCCATAACCGTTCTTAGTGGTATGGCCAAAGGCATTGACCGAAAAGCTCATGAAACGGCCTTGTTTTATGGTCTTAGAAGCGATGCGGTGGTGGCTCATGGACCGGAACAATGTCAACCGCCGGGAAACGCCGATGTAGGGCAGGCATTGATTGAACAGGGCGGTGCTTTTTGGAGTGAACATCCTGCAGGAACAGAAGCACAGCGGGCCTATTTTGCTATGCGTAACCGAATCATTGCTGCCATGGCTGATGCCGTGTTGTTGGTGGAGTCCGGAGAAAAAGGAGGTGCTATGATTACTTCAAAGCGCGCATTGGAATACAACAAAACCCTCTTTGTGCTTCCCGGATTGTGGTATGCAGAAAAGTCAAAGGGATGCCACATGCTGTTGCGCGAAGGACAAGCAAAATGTTTGCTTAATCCTGACGATATAAAGTACAGCATGCAATGGGATAAACTCAACCAGGCAAGACAAAGCAATATTTTTGATGCGCTTGACGAACAAGAGCAGCTTATTGCCAGAGCTTTACAGCAGAAACAACAATGTCATTTGGATGAATTGGCCGAAATGTTGGAGCTATCCGTTTCCGCTCTTTCTTCCCTGCTCACTATGATGGAACTAAAAGGAATGGTGCAGCGCATGGCGGGTAATCATTACCAATGGAATTGGATGCAATGAAATGACAAAAATGGAAAAGTTAGCGCACCTTTTTTCGGCGCCGCAGATTTATTAGTTCAATTACCAAAGCATAGAACACAGCAAAATAGATGTATGCTTTTGGAATTTCTTTATGGAATCCTTCCAAAATGAGCATAAAGCCAATCAAAATTAAGAAGCTTAGTGCCAATATCTGCAACGATGGGTTTTTGTTTATGAACCTGCTAATGGCCCCTGCAAAAACCATCATAATACCTATAGAAATGATGACCGCAATAATCATTACCAACACGTGTTCGGTTAACCCTACGGCAGTTAAAATGCTGTCGAAGGAAAAAACCATATCCAAAAGAATAATCTGAACCAAAACCGAAAAAAAGGAGGCTTTTTTCTTTAAATCGGCATGCAATTCGTCCTTTCCTTCCATTTTATGAAAAATCTCAGTGGTGCTTTTGGCCATTAAAAACAGACCTCCGGCCAGCAATATTAAATCTCGTCCCGAAACGGGGTGTGCACTCTCCAGTAATCCTGCAATATCTAGGGCAGGAATAGTGAACAGGGGTTTGGTTAAGCCCAAAATCCAATTGATGAGCAACAGCAACAGTATTCGAAACACCATGGCCAGCAATAAGCCAAGATTACGGGCTTTACGCTGTTGAGTTGCCGGCAATTTGTTGCTTACAATGGAAATAAAAATAATGTTGTCTATGCCCAAAATCACTTCCAAAAACGTGAGGGTAAGCAGAGAAACCCACACTGAAGAGTCAGCAAAAATTCCAATATCCATGGCTATGCTTAATAATATTAAAGCTATGCTTGATTACACTCTACTGCCAGTTTACCCATGCTTTTTCCGGAGGCCAAAAACTCATGCGCCTTGGGCAATTGGTTCCATGCAAAGGTATGCACTTTTGGTTTTGAAAAACCGGGTTTAGAAGCTTCATTAATTACCCTTTGCATCCAAGTCCCCAATAAGTCGGGTCTTTGCTCTGCAATACGAAGCATGTTTAGGGTAAGTAGTGATTTTGAACCCAAGAGAAGAGCAATAGGGTGATGCAAACCAAAGCCCCATAGCATAGATACATCGCGCAAAATTCGCATTTTATCTGATCTCATAGCTACTCCATAAGATAGCATACGGCCGCCTGGAGCCATGTGTTTAATGCCTTTTCCTACAGATGCACCGCCCATGGGATCGAAAACGACATCTGCTTTGGATTGCGAGGGCATACCAACATACCAAGGTTTTTTTAGGCTGTAAACCAAAGGGTGAGCTCCGTGTTCTTGAGCCAGAGCCTCTGCCTTTTCTTTGCTGCGGCTGCCCAAATACAATTCAGCACCTAAGGGCTTTATAAATGAAATTAAAGCTTGCCCTACTCCTCCTGCAGCGGATAAAATCACCACTTTGTCTTTGGCTTGCACCTTGGTCCATTCCCTACATAAACACCATGCAGTAGTATACTGTGTGCCTAGGGCCGTAGCTTCCGCAAAACTATAGTCTTTGGGAATTTCGACCGTTACCTGAGGAGAACAATCAAGCACTTCGCTATAGCCCCCAAATTTGGTAAAGGCAAGGACTCTTTTGCCAAGCCAAGATGCATCAAGCCCTTTGGCGATTTCTATTACTTCTCCCGAAACCTCGTAACCCGGTACAAAGGGAAATGGCGGCGCATCTTTGTACAAACCTTTTCGTGAAAGTACATCTGCATAGTTGAGACCAAAAGCATGCACACGAATTCTAAGCATACCTGGTTTTAAAGGGCTTAGTTGCGTACTTATTTCCTCGAAGGCTTCATAGGCATGCCCTTTTTTGATAAGCTTCCAACTTCTATATTTTTGAATGTTTTGCACAGGACTAAATAAAACAAAAAGCTTTTTAAAAAATGTTTCTTTAATAGTAAGGAGTGTTCATTTGTTGGTAATACTTTTTGTTTCCATTTGTTTTTTTGGCTTACGAATTTTTGTGAACCATCTATGAACAAGGTATGGATATTTATAGTACTAATAATGTGGTATTTTTGAATTATATTAACAATTGGCTAGGGATGTTAATGGCGTTTTAATCTGATAAATTATAGCCTTTGCTACGAGCTATATTGTGTATTAGCTTTGTGATAATTTGAGTTCTTTTTACTGCTTTTATCTTTGGTTTGTATGTAGTGGGTAACGTATAGTCCAATATTTTTATTTACCAAAGGATGTTATGGTAATTTTAAGCACACGTTTTCCCAAGGTTTCCACATCTATTGTTCATAACTATGATTCAATTAGCTATTGCTTCTGACCATGCCGGTTTTCCTTTAAAACATGCCTTAGCAGAAAGGCTTCAAGCCGAGTCGATTTCTTTTATAGATATCGGTACCTTTGGTACCGATCGTGTGGATTATCCTGATTATGCGCATGCCCTCGCTCAATCTATAGAAAAGGGAGAAGTGGAAATTGGGGTACTTATCTGTGGAAGCGGTCAGGGCATGGCAATTGCTGCTAATAAGCATAAGCAAATTCGTTGCGCCTTATGCTGGAACAAAGAAATTACTGAACTTTCTCGAGCACATAATAACGCTAATGTATTGGCTTTACCGGGTAGGTTTTTGGAAGAAGATGAAGCCTGGAATATGTTGCTCACTTTTTTACAAACTCCCTTCGAAGGTGGACGACATGCAGATAGGGTCAACAAGATTAGTGCTTGTTGAATTCTGATCCAAATGCCAACTCTAAAGGACTGAAGTAATCAATAAGGGCCTCCTTGATTAAGCGTTGTTGCTGTATAGGTTTTAGCCCTGGTAGGTGTTCTGTTGCGTCAAAATGGGGCCAACCGTCTGCGTCACGTCCAACAAATCGATAGTAGTCGTAAGGTATGAGCAAACTGCAAATGGCCACATGTAAGGCGTCCATTTTTTGTTGTTTGTTTAACCGCAAGGGACCTTTGCCAATTTCTTGGATACCTACCAGTAGCAGTATAGCCTCCAATTCGGGAGGTTCTCCGAATTGTTTTTCCAATGCGGCCTGCAATGCAGCCCAATCTCTTTGAAACTCTAAGTCTGGCTTTCCCATAGTTTGGCCTATTTTTGCGTCATGGCAAAGTTAGACATTGCACTTTTGATTTTGTTGTTTGCTAGTCTTGCTATGGGCTATGCCTTGGGTTTGGTGCGCTCCTTGCTCTTGTGTGTAGCTTCCGGTATTGCTTTTTATATATACCCCGACGTGGCAGCGGCTTTAGGTGATTGGTTCATTTCCCTGGGGTTGGTACCTAAACATGCCCAATTAGCTACTGTATTAACCATTTGGATTCCAATGCTAATAATGGCTTGGTTATTAGGTTCTTTGGTAGCCTCCTTGCTTAAATTATTTTTCTTGAAATGGCTGGATCGAATGTTGGGTAGCTTGTTTGGATTTGCATCAAGCTTTTTGCTGTTGGCTTTTGTTGCGGTTTTTTTGGATTATTTCTTACAAAATCCGCCATTTATGGGACGCAGCTGGGTTGCTGAAAGCAGATTAGTGCCCTTATTCATGGCACTAGGCGAATGGTTATTACCCGAAGAGTTGCTGGTATTCTTACAAGGTACAACGGGGGGATGAATCTGCTTAAAGATTTTGAATCCTACCGAAAACATAGGATCCTAAAGGAACTCGGAATACGTTATGGAACCGTGGGGTTTATTCGTAAATGGTTACTGTTTCTCTGCTGGATTCTCCGGGAACAATACGCACCACGGTTTG
The DNA here is from genome assembly GCA_018401695.1 of Flavobacteriales bacterium. Classification (GTDB taxonomy): domain Bacteria; phylum Bacteroidota; class Bacteroidia; order CAIKAF01; family CAIKAF01; genus CAIKAF01. The sequence goes on from JAGYKD010000001.1 coordinate 925,744, forward strand.
TCCTGTGGCTGCCCCACGAGTAGCCGCTACATTTAAAACTACCTCCAAAGCTAAGCCGGTCCCAGGGTCTGTATGTGTATAGGACACCTCACCCTCAGTATTGGTGTATCTGGTAACGTCTATTTGTCCGGAACCGTTACCGGATTGGAAAAAGCGAACCTCGGCTTCCGAAACCCTAAAATCTTGAGCGTCCAAAACCGTGATGGTAATATTTCCGGGTTCGGGATCGGAATAACAAGAGCTTAAACTTGTGGCAACTGCTGCCAATAAAGCTGCGGTGAAAAGTAGAATACGCATAATTTCTTACCAATATCTTATCAAAGATACGGTCTTGCTTTGGTTTCCGCAAGATGTATCTTCTTGCTTGTTTTATGCGTATTACAATTCTTGATTAGCTTTTGGGAAGGCCTATGTATATTTGCTCTATGCAGGATAAGATTAAATCCCTTGAGGATGCTTTGCAAAAGTTGAGCCCTGAAACCATTAAGGATATTGAGGCTTTTAAAAGACAATATATTGGTAAACAGAGTCTTATACAAGAAATTTTTAATAGTTTTAAGAATTTAGATTCGGATACCAAGCGCTTGGTAGGCTCAAAGGTCAATGCATTAAAGCAAAGGGCACAGGAGCTTTACGATGCTGCCCTAGAAGCCAATCAACCTACAGCTGAAATGCCATGGAGGGATGCAAGCTTGCCTGGCAGGCATATGAATTCCGGTAGTCTACATCCTTTAACTTTGGTAGAGCAAGAGCTAATGGAGATCTTTGATTTTATTGGGTTTACCTTAGCCAAGGGTCCGGAAATCGAAGACGATTGGCATAATTTTACCGCGCTTAACTTCGCGGCGAATCACCCTGCCAGAGACATGCAGGACACTTTTTTTGTGGATTCTGGAGACGAATGGGTTTTACGCACCCATACCTCGGGGGTTCAAGTACGGACTATGTTAAGGTCTAAGCCACCAATTCGGGTGATTGCCCCGGGAAGGGTATACCGTTGCGATAGCGACGCTACGCACAGTCCTGTGTTTCACCAATTGGAAGGGCTGGTAGTAGACAAGAGGGTTTCTTTTAAAGATTTGAAAGAAACCTTGTATTACTTTACAGAGGCTTTTTTTGGAAAGGGATTTGAGGTTCGTTTTCGTCCCAGTTACTTTCCATTTACCGAACCCAGTGCCGAAATGGATATTGGCAAGAAGAATGCGCAAGGCGGTATCGATTGGATGGAAATCTTAGGGTGTGGTATGGTGGACCCGGCCGTGTTGGAAAATTGCGATATAGATCCAAATGAGTACCAGGGCTATGCTTTTGGGATAGGAATTGACCGTTTGGCTATGCTTAAGTTTGGTATTCCTGACATTCGTTTGTTGTACGAGAACGATTCCCGATTTTTGCGTCAATTTTCTTGAGATCAGCGGCCCATATAGATCATAAGCATGGACACGTCTGATGGAGAAATACCGCTGATTCTAGACGCATTTCCTATGGTTTTAGGTCGCTGAGATTTTAATTTTTGGCGTGCTTCGGAGGATAGTCCATGAATTTTATCAAAATCAAGGCTTTCCGGAAGAATTAAATCTTCTAATTTTTTAATTTTTGAGGCTTGTTCTTTTTCTCGCTCCATATAGCCTGCATATTTCAATCCTATTTCTGCCGAACTTGCAGACTCCTCTCCTAAGTCCATGGAATGTATTTCTTGATCCAGCATTTTATCTATGGACCTTAAATCGTTCAAGGCCAGTTGTGGTCTAGACAACAATTGAGCCCAACGAATTTTTTGCTGTATAGGACTAGAGCCCTTTTCTTCTAAAAGAGGATTGATGTCTTCAGGATTTGCGCTATTGTTTTCTAAATACTTTTGGATGTGCTTTGATTGGGCATATTTTGTTTCCATGCGTTTTAGACGACTCTCCGAAGCCAGTCCCAAGGCATGGCCAAGAGGAGTTAAACGTTCATCGGCATTGTCTTGCCTGAGGAGTATTCGGTATTCAGCCCGAGAAGTAAACATTCGGTAGGGTTCGTCGGTGCCTTTATGGATTAGATCATCGATAAGTACTCCGATATAGGCTTGGTCTCGTGAAAGTACGAGGGGTTCTCGGCCTTTTACCTTTAATGCGGCATTGATTCCCGCCATTAGTCCTTGACAAGCGGCCTCTTCGTAGCCCGTGGTACCGTTGATTTGACCGGCAAAATACAGACCTTCTACGGGTTTGGTTTCAAGACTTGTATTTAATTGTGTTGGTGGAAAATAGTCGTATTCTATGGCATAGCCCGGACGGAACATGCGCACTTGTTCCAAACCTTTTATTTGACGCAGCGCCTTTAGTTGAATATTTTCTGGAAGTGACGAAGAAAAACCGTTTAGGTATATTTCACAGGTTTTCCACCCTTCGGGTTCAATAAACAGTTGGTGGCGGTCCTTGTCTGCAAAACGATCGATTTTATCTTCGATGGAAGGGCAATATCTGGGTCCTAAACCTTGGATTCGTCCATTGAACATAGGGCTGTGTTCAAAACCTTCTCTAAGGATGTCGTGCACCGTTGGGTTGGTATAGCTTATGTGGCAAGGAAGTTGTTTTTTTGGTTTTGGAGAGGGCATAAAAGAAAAGCCTTGGATTTCTTCGTCGCCGTATTGTATTTCGGTTTTTTCGTAATGTATGCTACGGCCATCTAGTCTGGGAGGTGTGCCGGTTTTCATTCTACCACTAGCAAAACCTAGGTCCATTAGTTGTTCTGTTAAACCAAAGGCGGCGGGTTCACCTGCTCTGCCACCACCAAATTGTTTTTCGCCAATATGGATTAGGCCATTGAGAAAGGTTCCTGAGGTTAGGATTACAGCTTTTGCTTCAATCTTCAAATCCATACTGCTTATTACACCACGGAGTTTTCCGCTCTCTATCCATAAATGCCTTATGGGTTCTTGCCAGAATGAAAGTTGTTCGATTTGTTCTAGTTGTAAGCGCCAATGTTCAGCAAATAGAGCCCTGTCGTTTTGTGTACGTGGACTCCACATGGCCGGACCTTTGGAACGATTAAGCATCCTAAATTGAATCATTGAAGCATCGGAAACCCATCCCGACAGCCCGCCCAGGGCATCAATCTCCCGAATGATTTGCCCTTTTGCAATGCCTCCCATGGCCGGATTGCAAGACATTTGTCCTATTCTTGCCAAATCCATAGTAGCCATTAATGTTTTGCAGCCCATACGCGCTGCCGCCGCTGCTGCTTCACATCCCGCATGCCCCCCTCCTACAACCAAAACATCGTACGAATCCAACATAATTTTCCATTTGTTCCACGTGGAACAATTACCACATGCTAAACGTAATTTTGAGCCAAAGATACAGCATCCAACCCGAGACCATCAACTTTAAGCCGGTTCCCAGTAAAAATCCAAGAAAAGAACCTATAGCAGAAGTTAAGGCCCGAGCTATATCTTTTGAATCTTTGGTTAATTCCCCAATAAATGCTCCGATAAAGGGGCCAAATAAAATGCCTGGAATACCGAAGAATAAACCAATAATAAGCCCCAGGGTAGACCCCCTTATTCCTGCTTTTGTTCCTCCTAATTTTTTTGTTCCCCAACTTGGTAAAATATAATCGAGTATCATTACCACTGCCATAGCAATTCCCGTGCTAATCATCACCGGTTGACTGGGGTGCATTTCCGGTCGCCCCAGCCAGAGTATCCATAAACCTATCCAGGAAATGGGAGGTCCGGGAATTATGGGTAAGACACATCCAATTAAGCCTATGACCAGCACCAAGAGTGAGGAGGCCAACCATACCAAATCCATTATCCATTCCATGGCCTTAGCTTTAAAGCTTCATCCTCAGCCAGGCTCATCTCTGCTTTGTCCGAAGCTTCAATATCATCAAATCCAATCAAGTGCAGAAGCCCATGAATAAGCACTCTATCCAATTCATCATCGAAAGATACCCTATAATACCTTGCCTGTGCTCTTATCCTATCTATTGAAATATAGACCTCACCTTCAATAAAATTACTGCCCTCCTTGCTTAGGTCAAACGTAAGTACATCGGTTTCATAATCGTGGGCCAAGAATTGTTTGTTCATGGCTCTTAACTCGGCATCCGTCTTTAGAATAAAGCGAAGAACTCCTAGAGAGACCCTATGGTAATCGGCTATCTTTTGGACCCACGCTTTTCGATTTTCAAGGTTTTTCCAAGAATTTGCTGAGTTGGTCGAATGAAACGAAATCATGGGACACATACCCGAAATTCGAGGCAAACTTCGCGGCCTTCGTTTCGAAACTCCATGCTATCGGCCAATTGGCGCATTAGAAAGACCCCTCTACCGTTGGGCTTTTCGAGGTTTTCAGGGTCTGTGGGATCCGGTAAACTATCCGGATCAAAACCTTTTCCCTCATCCGTAACTTCAAAACAAAGCATCGTTCCATCGCAGTGGTATTGGATAGCCACCTTTTTTTGTGGATCACAGCGGTTTCCATGCAATATGGCATTGTTGGCAGCCTCGGTTAAGGCAACCAATACGCTTCCAAAAAAATCTTCAGGAATGTTGTGTTCTGAAAATATGCGTTGAATTACCGATTCCAGACATCGAATCGAATGAATTTCGGAACTGAGCTCGAGCTTTCCAGGCAAGTCTTGTACAGGTTCAGTCATGGGTATTGGTTAAAGTAGTCCGATACTTTTTGCTTGTAATAGGGTTTTAATGCAGGTGGAACCGTCCGAAGCAACTCTGCTTCACGTTCTTTTTTCTTTAAATATTCCTGCAATACATCTTCCGGGATCGCCCACTCTTCTACGTTCTCTCTCGACTCCCGCTTTTCGTCTTCTTCCTGTTCCCTTTGGGCGCGCTCCGACTCTAGCATCCGTCGAGTGATTTCTTTTTGACGGCGCATCGTTTCTGCACTTATTCTGCGGTTGAGTATGTCGGTTTCCGTTTCTTCCATTTTTTTTATGGCTTCTCCTGCCTGCTTACGCCCCTCCTCACTCATGTCTTTGAGCATTTCTTCCATTTCGCGGCGAATTTGTTCCTGTTCCGCCGCCATTTGGGCCAATTTCTTCGCCTGTTCCCCACTTCCCTGACCACCTTCTCCTTTACCTCCGTCTTGTTTGCCTTGCTGCGGACCCTTTTTCTGTTGATCGCGCATTTGCTGTTCCATTTCCTCAAGCTTTTTTTGAAGGCCCAATTGACGCTGAATTAAATCCGACATTTTATCGGGTTTGCTTTGTCCCGGCTTATTGCATTGAGCCCCCGCCTGACTACCCATGGATTGCATTTGCTGCATCATTTGTTCCAAAGCTTCACTCAAAATCAGTGCTAAATTGTTGAATCCGGTCATGGCTTCTTGTTGTCGACTCCAAGCAGGTGGATATTGGCGTTGCGAAAAATGTTCCAAGGCACCCTCCATGCCTCGCTTGGTTCTGCTTAATTCCTCCATTACATAGTTCTCCAACTCTATTACCCGCTTACTTAAGGCTTGCAATGAATCTTCTACTTTGGCGGCATCCGAGATAATTCTGCGCTGTTCTCTGGCAATGTTGCGCATCACCGCATCATTGCCTCTGGAAGACTTGGCCTGCTCCATTACCTGCTCCTGATCAAAGCTTAATTGCACAATGTTTTCGAGCAGCGCGCGTAAATCCTCCATGTTCTCCCCTTGTTGTTGGGCGGCAGCTGTTTGCTGTTGCTCCTTCATCTTCTTGGCCAAATCCTTCATTTTTTGCGCAGCACTCTTTTGCTTTTTTTGTGCTCCTGATTCTTTCTTTTGATCCAGTTCTTCTTTGGCCTCTTCCATTTCTTTGGAAATCTCTTCCATTTCCTCTTCGGCATCCTCCAAATCCTTGGGCTGCTCCAGCTCTTCGTTCTTTTTTTCTAATTCCTCCAGTTCCTTTTGAATATCCTCGGCTTCTTTATTTAATGCTTCTTGGGCTTTTTCTTTCTCTTCCGCAGTCATTTCCTTGTCTGCAGCCAAGTCCTCTTGTTTTTTGGCCAGCTCTTCTAAGCGATTTATTTGCTCTTGAAGCATTTGCTCCACCTCAAACTGCTTGAATAATTCCAATGTTCTGTCCAACTCTCGTTCCACCTCTTCTTGACTCATTTCCATTTGTTCCATGAGCTCTTGCAGCTTGTTTTTGTCCATTTGTTCCATGGCCTTATCCAGCTGCTCAAATAGGTCTTCTATTCCTTTGTCTTTTAACTGCTCAAATAGGTCTTCTATTTTTTTCTGCTTATCTAAAATATTTTGCTGTTCCGGGCTTAGCTCTTGATTTCTTTGACTATTTTCCTTTTGCATTTGCTGCATTTTGTCCAAAGACTTTTCCAAAGCTTTGCGACGCTCCATCAACTCCTTTAGTTTTTGCTTTTCTTCAAAACCCAGCTCCTTTTTCTCCAACATATCACGCCTAAAATCCTCCATGCTTTTGTTCAGATCTTCCACTGCCTTTTGCTGTTCCTCCAAACTCTCCTTTATAGCCGTCCTGTTTTCTTGCTGCATTTGAGACAATTCCTTTCTGCTGGGAAGGCGGTGCTGCTCCAAAGGGGTGCGGCTGTATTTGCGTCCCCCCGCACCATCGTTGTCCCAAGCTTCAAAATAGTACCATAATTCCTGTCCTTCTTCTAAATTTAGGTTTTTGAGCCCAAAAGGAAGCTGGAAATTTACTTGCTGCTGACCCTTTGGTATGTTGATTCTTTGGCGCTCAAATACCGAATTATCCTCCCCTTTGGTCCGAACTTTGTAAGCAAAATATACTTCCGTTATTCCATAATCGTCACTGGCCGAGCCACTGAAAAGCAGGCGACTAAAGCTTATCGTGTCCTTCCATGCGTCTACTTGTATTTTCGGATATGCGTCGGCTATGACGGAAACACGGTAGGCGAAGCTGTCTTGTGCACGAAAATTTTTGTTTCCCGGAACCAATACATAATCAAAGCCTTGCATAACTTTACGGTTAAAACGGACTTTTCCTTGTTTATCCGGTGCGTATTTTTTTGTGGTATCCGGCCAAATAACCTCTACCGCCTCAGTCGCTTCCCAGTCCAATTCCCAGTCAATCTTCGTGCCTTCCGGCACTACCAATTCGCCCTTATCGTTTACCCATTCCGGCTTTAAGCCCAAATAGGCCGGATAAGTCAAACGAGCCTTCAGCTGCCGAAGCAAGGGTTTTTGCAACACTTGCAAAAGGTATTCCTCACTTCTGAAATCCCCGCTGCTTAAATGAAAAGCTACATTTTGTCCCGGATGCGAAAAAGTAAAGCTAAACAACCCCGGCCCCGCAGTTTGCATGCGGTACATACCTGCCCCCTGATGTAAATAAAGCTGCTCGGGAATCTCCTGGCCCTCCAAACGCACTTTTAAGGTAAAATCTTCGTGCGCAGCAGTTTTTAGTACCTCATTTTCAATAATAAAATTAAAAGGTGCGGGAGGTAAAAAGGTCTGGTTGTACGACACAATGCGCGAGGTACTTTCGGAAATAATTTGAGGTTTCGCCATCCACAACCCAAAAAATGCCAGCAAAACCGGCAAAGTAAACCACAAAAATTTGCGATTGACCCGAAGGTCGATTGCTTGGGCAAAAGGCACAGCCTGAAGCTTTTGCGTGCGTTGTTCAATGGCCGCCAGCAGCAAAGGCGATGCATGGCCACCCGCACTATGCTTTAGTTCTAAGGTGTTTAACAGTCGATCGTCGACTTCTTTATGAAAATGTCGGCCGATTAAACGCGCGGCATCCTCATAGGACAAATGTTTACCCAGGCGATATAAGCCCAACATGGGACGCAAAATAAACCAAGCAAAAACACTGATATTAAGGGCAACAAAGGACCAAAAAAGGCCCATGCGCACCGATCCGGAAAAGCGACCGAAATATTCTAAAACTGTGATTAACAGAAAGTAACCTACCAAAAGCCCTAAACCAATAAGCCCACCTCGCAACAGTTCGTTCAGGTAGAACTTTCGTATAAAGGCGTCTAATTTGATTATGAGTGCGTCTTTCTCCCGCATATCCTTAATACAAACAAAAAAATCGAATCTAAGGCGAGAAAGCGCAACACAAAGCACCCGCCTTAAGCATTGTTAATAACGGAAAACGGATAGCATTGTTACAGTTTTTTTTATTCGATGGGTTTTTGTTCGGGCCCTTTCCGGCTTTCGTCTTTAGCTGCCTTGCCAAAAAGGGCAAACCTAGGCCTTGTCGGGGCTTGCTAAAGCTCCGCCCGCCTCGGCCAAGGCTTGCTCCTTTTTGGCTTTGGCAGGCTACCGCCTCTATCCGGGGGCCGGAATCTTCTTCCAACAGATGCCCATCTTTGGAACTTGACCTGCGGCAGGGATTGCAGCGGATAGCCCACAGTTCCTAAACTTAGGCAGGCTAGGTTTTTGGCGGCGACCGAAGGAAGCCCCCAAAAGCTGTAGACTGCCTTGGTTTAGGGACGAGGACTAGAAGAGGAAAGCCCGGTGCCTCGCCCCATTTTTTTTGGTCAATCTAAATTTGGAAGAGGCGAGGCAGCCGCCCCTTTATTTACGCTTTTTTCCGGGCTCAATGTGCACCCCTACATAAATCATGCGCCCAAACACCGGAGCCCAAATGAATCCTGCGTCAAAATTACTGTTGTAGGGATCGTTTGGCTGCACAATGGGGTTGTCTTGAGTGAAATTTCCAAGGTTTTCTCCACCGATATACACTTCAAAAATGCCCAGTTCTTTTCTTATTTGTCCCAAAAACAACACATACCAATCGCTGCGCAAGGGTCGGTTTAGCTCCGGGTCGTTTAGTTCCGGGAGCCTCGAAGGCCCAATTAGTTGGGTCGTAAAGTCAAAAAACAGGCCCCAAGATTTGATTTCGTAACCTAAGCTGGCCAAGCCCCTTTGCTCCGGTACCAAAGGCATGCGAAGGGATTGGTTCCCAAAAGTGCTGTACACTTCTTGCCATTTGTAGCTGAGCCGAAGCTCCAAACGTTCCACGGGGAACATGGCTGCGTTGAGCTGAATGGCCTGACTCCAAGCGGCTTGTTCGTGTATCTCAATGCTCAGGTGTCCGGGGGTTTCTCGGTTCGCCACCATTTGGCGATCGATCCACGTGCGAAAAATATCTGCCGAGAACTGGGCCTCACGCCCAAACAACCGGGGGCTCCATTGGATGCCTCCTCCGGCGCTCCAGCTTTCCTCAGGCTTAAGGTTCGGGTCAATAGTAATGAGCCGCGAGGTGGTAAGCACCCCCAAACGGTCCGCAAAATAGTTGGGTGTTCTAAAAGCCCGTCCCCCGCTAAGCCGAAATGCCAGATTTTCTCTCGGACTTGCTTTTAGGTGCGCTCTTGGTTGGGGATACCAACCAAACAGGTTATGATAATCTACTCTTCCACCCAAAACAAACTCCCAAATTCCGTTTGGCTTGAGCGTAATTTCACCAAAGCCTCCCGGAACTAACTCGCTTCGTTGTGGATTAAACCCGACAAAATTTTCTTGTACCTCATCCCACAAAAAGCTGGCACCGGCTTTCCAGGTGTAGCGGGTATCTCCGATAATGGATTGATAAATTCCATTGAAGTATAGGGTGTTTTCTTTGCCGGTATAGCTGTTTATGCCAAAGCCTCCGGACTGGTTGTGGAAGGTAAAGCTGGTCATGAGTCCAAGGCTTTTGTAGGGCTTGTTTTTAAAGAAAAAACCCGTTTTAGCAAAAGCTTCACCCCGGTAGGTGCGCATGCCTACCGGAAATGCTGCCCCCGGAATGCCCGGGGAAAGCGCCTGAAAGTTCCCTCCTTCGATGCGGTGCCCAAAGAAGCGGACCCCAAACTGAGATTCCATATTTTTGCCATTGTACTTCCAGCGATGGAGGATGCCAACGCTTCTTTTTTTTGGCATGTCTAAAAAAGAATCGTTGTTTGCGTCAATGGCCTCATCAAAATAGCTTCCCGTGGCCATGGTAAGGTTAGACCAGCGCGGATTAATACGGATGGCCTTATGTACTGAAGCCTCTAGTCGTCCCATGTGGTTTCCGTAAACATTTACATACCAATTGGGTGCGGTTTCGGGCTTTTGAAGTTCCAGGTTGATTTGTCCGCTCATGGATTCGAATCCATTTACTGCGGATCCTACGCCTTTGGAAATTTGAATAGACTCCATCCAAGGTCCGGGAACAAAGTCCAGCCCCAAACCCGTGGCTAAGCCTCTGAGGCTGGGCAGCAATTCAGTAGTTATGGATACGTATCGGCCATCCAGTCCAAGCATTTGTATGGTTTTGGCTCCGGTTACGGCATCGGTGAAACCTACATCTACTGTGGCGTTGGTTTCGAAAGATTCGGATAGATTGCAGCAAGCGGCCCTTCGCAATTCACCGGCGCCAATGTGTTCTGTAGGCACGGTGTTTACAAGCGACATGCTACTTCTTAGCCGCTGTTCTTCCAAGTTAAACGCATCTAAATGTTCGCGTTTGAGCCTGTGGATTTGGGGTACTCCGGCTTCAAGGAAGAGCGTGTCTGAGACATAAGCGGGTCCGCCTGCGATTACCTCTAATCGGGTAGCTTTGTTGGGCACGCTAAAGTCGTAACGGCCAATGGAGTCGGTGTAAAACCCCCCTCCTATGCCTCGGTTTTCGGGCATTAGCCAAACAATCCGTACGGTGGGAAGGCCTATACCGGCGCTGTCTACAAAGCGGCCTTCGAACACTTGTCCGTAGGCGTTGGGTATTAAAAAAACGGCAAAAAGGATGCCAAAAAATTTATGCATTGCATGGGTGTATTAAAGATTTGAAAAGTCGTGTGTTAACGACGCATCAAATCCTATACACTTGCAAAAGGGATAGCAATTGTTGGCCTGAATTTGGTCCGGCCTTTTGGGGAGGATGTTTTCTTGATGCGGCTAGCGTTTCATTATGGCCCAATTCAAGAAAAAACGCTTTGGGCAGAGGCAAAAGGAATCCCAAACAAGTCCATTGTTTGACTTCTTTAATCGTTTTAGGTAGATCAAGACCGGGTCTCCACCAATTGTTATGCTGATCGCAGCAGTGTTTTTTCCAAACAAGGCTTTTAGGGGTACTTATTCCTTGTTTTGCATCATTTTTGTTTGTGTCGGAAAGGCAACAGAGGGCCATGTTGCTTTTGGAAGCACAAGGTTTAGCAATGGCCGGGATTTGTTTTTGCCTTTCGGCATTGGTGCAGCAAAGCTCTGCGCCCTCTTGCTTTGCGCAAGGGGAACTGTGATTTTTTCCCAGGCGCAAATGCATGGATTTTTTTGTCCAGCAATAGTGGGCATAAACCACCTGTCCGGAAGCACTCCAAAACATGAGAAGCAATAGCAACCAAACTTTAGCTATTTTCCACATACGGAGCAAATTTACGCAAGAGAAAGCACAACGCGGTTGCAAATGCTAGCGGAGCTAAGCATTTAGTGCACCAGTAATTTCTGGAAGAAGGTGCCCTGCTTGTTGTTAAGCCGCAACAAATACCAACCGGCGGGTAAGTTTTGGATATTGATGCTGGAGGATGAAGATGCCAGGATTTCAAAATTCTTAACTAAAGCGCCACGGGCATCAAGCAATTCCAAGTGTCCTCCTAAGGCCGCTTGGCCCGACCACCGGATATGAACCATATCCTTGGCGGGATTGGGATACAGCTGCATTCCGGTATTGGGAGCTTGAATGCTATTCTGTGTAAGATTATTTCCGCTTTCAACCAAGGGGTTTCTAAAATTATCTAAGACGTATTGCATGGCAGCCACTTGCTCTTGGGTAAACATATTCATGCAAGAATCTGCGGCATAGTCCATAAAGTTCTCTATTTGATCGGGGAAATCGGTGCCTCCTTGGTCTTGGCAGCTGTTTTTAGAGAAATCACAAACTTGGTTGGCGTTGTCGGAAGCCGGAGGAGTATCGTTTAGTCCATCGTCTTCGGTGCAATCTCCGTCGCCCCAAATGTGGCGTAATCCTAAATAGTGCCCTACTTCATGAGTTAAGGTACGTCCGCGGTTTACCATATCTAATCCGTTGGCTGCTGCTTGGGGGTTTTGGGGTCCAAATACCGGGAAGTGAACCACCACCCCTTGGAGGTTTGTATCGGCAGGAGCTGTTCCGGCGGGCCAGTTGGCCACGTCGCCCACAGGGGGATAGGCATAGCCGAGAATACCGAACCCTCCGAGTATATTGCATACCCAAATATTGAGGTATTTGTCCGTTGGCCAAGCATCCTTACCACCATCTGCAGCTATCTTAACGTTGTCGGAAAATGGTTCATAGACTCCAAAAATTCCTCCAGGGTTTCCTTGAGTTCTGGTAATTCCTGTGCTAGGATTTCCATCAGGATCTAAAGTGGCTAAGAAAAACTCTATACCAGCGTCACCGGCCACCGGCTTAAACTCATTTCGAGTAAGTGCAGAGTCCGGATTTAAACGCCTGAAATCTTGGTTCAGCACTTCTATTTGTTGATAAATAAGAGAGTCCGGAATGTTTTCTTCAGGAGCGGTGTAAACTATATGTACCACCACGGGAATTCGGTACAGGGGGGCCGATTTGTTTGGGCCGTTTTGTCGGGCATGGGAATAGGCCTCCTCTTGCCCCTGTTTAATCGCGATGGCTCCCATCGGGTTTTCTTGGGCCAAACGCTCTAAAATCTGATGAGACGCACAAGGCTCCTGAGCTTCAAGAACATTTAAGCCTGTTGAAAGGAGCAAAAGAACAGAGAAAACGAACTTCATAACTGAAACATGGATTTAAAATGAGGGATAACATGAGCAAGCTTGGACGGCTGCTTTTTTGATGTGTTGAATGGCGGCATTTGGACCTTCTATATCTTTAGGAAGTGCCCAAGAGCGCATGAGTAGGGTTTCTTTATCAAAACTTAGAATATCCAATACCCAGGCACCATCCGGTATTTTATCCAATGTAGGCCAGGAGTCAGGCACTTTGCTTTCGTAGTTTGGCGAAGCCATACCTTTACGTTTACGCAAAACTTCTATGGCCAATACGCCACCAAAAAGACCGTCGGTTACTTCCAGCCCATGAAGCTGCAATTCATAAGCAACCGTGCGAATAAATGCAGTGCTGTCTGCCTTCCATTGGTGATTGGTGAGCGGGTTTGTGAAATTTTCAGGGGAGAAACCCGGCGTTGAAAAGTAAAACTTTTGCTGCACACTCCATGCAAACATGGGATCCCTATGGCACGCATGCTTTTTAGAAGCACAGGAGGCAAATAAACTCACCAACAATAGAACGAATAGGTACCGGGTCAATTTTGTAGCTTTGCCCCAAAGATAGAATTTACGCAGCGTTCAAAAAAACATCATGAAAGGAATTATTAAGACCAAACACGGCGATATGCATTTGGAATTTTATTCCGAAGACGCCCCCAAAACGGTAGAGAACTTTGTAAATCTTGCTAAGTCAGGGTTTTATGACGGACTTACTTTTCATAGAGTTATACCGGGGTTTGTAATCCAGGGAGGCTGCCCAAGAGGAGATGGTACCGGAGGGCCGGGCTATAAAATCAAATGCGAAACCCAAGGGGGGAATCAAATCCACGACCGCGGTATTCTTTCCATGGCCCATGCAGGTAAAGATACCGGTGGTTCACAATTTTTTATTGTGCACCAACGAGCTACTACCAGTCATTTGGATGGAGTCCATACCTGCTTTGGTAAAGTTACCGAAGGGGTAAACATCATCGATCAAATTCAAGGAGGTGATGTAATGGAAAAAGTAACCATTATTGAAGAGTAACATGCTGAACGATTTTCCCAGCGTTGTCGTTAAGAAACGCCAGATGGACGATCTCTTGGCTTATGTCATGGATCAAAAACTCACCATTCGTGTAGTGCCTAGAGGTATGGCCGACGAATGGGAAATAACCTTTGAAATAGAAGAAGTGCTTAAGGCGGTTGCTTTGGGTATGTTTTTGAGGGAGTTAAAATTGGAGCTGGCCGGCTTTCAATTGCCGGCACTACCCTCAAAAACTAAAACAAAAAAAGCGTCCAAATCTTCGGTAGACACCACAAATGATGAACCAAAGGCCGAAGCAAAGGAAGCAAAAGACCCCCAAACAGACCCAAATGGTATGGTTGCACCAAAACCAAATCCCGACCCGGTTAGGGCTTCAAGTTCCGGTCTTTTTCAGGTAGATAATTCGGGCGACGATGAGCCCGACCCGGAAAACATGTTTTAAACCTATTCTGCTTTTTCATTATTTATGAGTGGTCCACACCTTTCTGAACAAGAAGTGATTCGGCGCGAGGCTCTGGCTGAATTACGCCATTTGGGCATTAATCCTTATCCTGCCGAGGCTTTCCCCATTAGCCATACACCTAAAGATATTCTAAGTCAATTTAAGGACGAGGAAACGGAACATTGGACCGAAGTATCCATCGCCGGCCGGCTTATGAGCCGAAGAATTCAAGGCAAGGCATCCTTTGCTGTGCTTATGGACTCGGGAACACGTATTCAGCTTTACTTTAATAGGGACGAAATTTGCCCAGGTGAAGACAAGACGCTCTATAACACAGTGTTTAAAAAACTCCTGGACTTAGGAGACATCATTGGAGTTCAAGGCTTTGTTTTTCGAACCAGAGTGGGGGAAATTACGGTACACGTAACTTCATTTACCCTTTTGGCAAAATCGCTGAGACCTTTGCCCATGGTGAAAACCGACGCCGAAGGAAATACCCACGATGCATTTTCCGACCCAGAATTGCGTTACCGCATGCGTTATGTTGATATGCTGGTGAACGAAGGTGTTAAAGACACCTTCGTTTTAAGAAGCCGCATTATTTCCTCCATGCGACGTTTTTTTGACCACAAAGGATGGTTGGAAGTAGAAACCCCCGTCCTTCAGGCCATTCACGGTGGAGCCGCCGCTCGGCCTTTCACCACACACCACAACAGCCTGGACATGCCGCTCTATTTGCGGATTGCTAATGAACTATACCTTAAAAGACTTTTGGTAGGAGGCCTCAACGGGGTCTATGAAATCGGCAAAATGTTCCGAAACGAGGGTATGGATAGAACCCATAACCCGGAGTTTACCTCTATGGAAATCTATGTGGCTTATCAAGATTACCACTGGATGATGACCATGACGGAGCAATTGTTAGAAAGCATTGCCAAGGAAGTGCTAGGATCAACACAGGTGGAATTCGAAGGAAAAACATTGGAATTCAAAGGCCCGTACAAACGAATTAGCCTGTTTGATAGCATTTTGGAGGCCACCGGGGTAGACGTTGCTCCCATGGATGAGCAAGCCCTTCGTGAACAATGCAAAGTCTGGCGTATTGAGGTAAGCCCCGAAATGGGCAGAGGCAAACTTATCGATGAAATTTTCGGAGAAAAGGTGGAAGCTTCTTTGATTCAGCCAACCTTCATTACAGACTACCCGCTTATCATGACCCCTCTTGCCAAAAAGCACCGAAATAAAGAGGGTTTAGTGGAACGCTTTGAACTGTTTATCAACGGTAAGGAAGTGGCCAATGCCTATTCCGAGCTCAACGACCCCATAGACCAGCGCCAACGTTTCGAAGACCAATTGGAATTGGCCAATCGAGGAGATGAAGATGCCATGGCACTTGACGAAGATTTCCTGCGTGCACTCGAATATGGAATGCCACCGGCCTCTGGGCTGGGCATTGGTATAGACCGATTGGTTATGATGCTCACCGGCCACCGAAGCATTCAAGAGGTCTTGTTTTTCCCGCAAATGCGACCTCAAAAGGATGCTTAGGCTGCAGCAAG
Organism: Flavobacteriales bacterium; assembly: GCA_018401695.1. Lineage (GTDB taxonomy): Bacteria > Bacteroidota > Bacteroidia > CAIKAF01 > CAIKAF01 > CAIKAF01. The sequence continues at coordinate 941,437 of JAGYKD010000001.1, forward strand.
TTGCTTTTGTTTTTGCCTCGCTTCTTTCTGTAGCCGGGTTGAATGCTCAGCAATTGTGGCAACCAAATCCCGATGCGGACCTGTTTGTGCAAACCGGCCCGGAACAATCTTCGGCTTGGTTGGGGCTTTACGACAACAAACAGGCCTTTAGACCCCTAAGTTGGATTCCCGTGGTGGCTACCAATGCCTCAAATGTTCAAAAGGTGTTCTTTTTGGAACAAAAGCTGTGCTTAATCTCCTACGACAGACCATGGATAGAGGTTACCGAATGCTTTAAGGTTGATTCTTTGTACCATGCCCGCTGGAACAGAACAACCCGTGTAGATATTGCCGCACAAGCCTTTATGTCGCTTGCAAAAACCACAATTCCGGAAGAGCGTTGGCAAATCATTAATGGCTACCACCAAGACCTCACAGACCCCCGTTTGAGGCAAATGGGCTTTTCTGAACTTCCTATGCTCTTGCAACCACTCAAAATTTCCGGTTTTAATGACAGCTTGGCAACTACTCCAGAGGTCAAACGTTTAGGGAAGTTTTTTGCTTCAGACGCCGGAAAAAGCCTGCTCACCTTTAGAAGGGATGCGCAAGCCCAAGATTTTCTTACTCAAATTCCCGGGGTAAGTCTGGCCGATCTGCATCTGGGATTTAAGTGGTATGCCTTGGAGCGTCTGGCACAAAAGGATATACATACCGCCTTAATGCTGCTTAGCCGTTTAGAACGATCTACGCCTAAGGACCAATGGGTCAAAGCAGCCCTTGCAAAGATTTACCAAACACATGGCGTGGATCGTTAAGCATTCAACCTTTTTTGTCCCAACGAAATGCTCCGGCCTCTAAAAGCTAACCCAACTCAGGGGGTCTACCGGCAAGCCTTCGTACCAAACCTCAAAATGTACGTGGTGGCCGCTACTTAGCTCTCCCGAATTGCCGACAATACCAATGGGTTCACCGGCACGAACAAAAGCCCCTTGCTTTTTAAGCATAACGGCATTGTGCTTATAAACGGTAACCAAGTTAAATCCATGCTGAACCACCAAGGTATAGCCCGATTCAAAACTCCAATCGGCATAAATTACCGTGCCGTCTAACATGGACTTTACCGCTTCGTTTCGCTCGGTAGAAACATCCACACCATAATGGGATTTTCTTAAGTTAAAACTGTCGGTAACCCAACCTTTGGCGGGAGGAAAAGGCAAGGCATCGGGTAAACTTTTCGGGCGTTCGGCTTTACCTAAAGGCATAAATAAATCCTGCGATTCCATTTCGAGCCGAAGTAGGGAGTCCTCTGGCGACCTTTGAAAAGAAGCAAGTTCCGGAGAAATAGAATCCTTAGAGGGAGGCAAATAGTCGGGAAGTCTTTCCCCTTTCAAAACCTTTTGAAGGGTTATTAGCATTAAATCTCTGCTGTCTAAGGCATAGGCCAAGGAGTCGGTTTTGTATTCCAACTCAAGGGTTTTTAACTTAAGCGCAGGGTCCGAATAGCCAGGAATATATTCTCTAAGTCCGGTAAACGCTACCAAATAAATGGTTAGCAAGACCATAACTATAATAATGGACGAAAAAAGAACCACCAGCTTTAGAAAGGAAAGGCGAAACGACCGTTTAAAGCCAAAGTCGGCCTCATCCAATACCTGAATTCTGTAGTGGTGCCTACCCCTTGAAACCAACGATTTCAGCCTGTTCAGCAGAGCCCTTGCCATAGCTTGCAAGTTACGGATTCATGCCCAAACCTTTGTGCCTTCGGTACAGTTGCGGCAAATATCGATTTCACTCCGCGAAACCAGCAACCGATTGCGAAAGGATTCATAAGGCTTATCGTACCAGATCTTATCTAAGCTAAGCGCCTGAATATCGCCCAAAACATGGCTGGCATCTTTGTCAAAACAACAAGGAACTACCTTGCCATCCCAAGTAAGAACGCATCCGCTCCACATGCGCCAACACTGGTTCAACAGCTTATTTCGAATGCGAAACCGGCCGTCCGACCCTTTCTCATAACGGCTAAACTCAGGCTCATCCGGAATTAAATGATGGTCGGTGTCCGGATCATACACCTGCGCCGTTTTAAAAACTACCCGGTCTGCACCGGCCTCAAGGGCCAAGCGTTTTACTTCAAACCGTTCATGCAAAGAGGGCTTCAAAAGCAAATGCTGAACCACAATTTCCGGAAATTGCTTCCTTTTGCTTCTACGCGCCTCTGCTACATGCTTTATGCCTTGAAGCACTTTTTCCAATTTCCCTCCTATGCGGTAGGCCGCATAATGCTCTTGACTTGCACCATCCATGCTAATGATTAAGCGGTGTAAACCCGAATCCACAACACGCGCAGAAGTTTCTTTGCTTAAATAGTGAGCATTTGTGCTGGTGGCTACAAAAATACGTCGAGAAGAAGCCTCCTTAACCAGTTCCAAAAACCGGGGGTGCAAAAAGGGCTCTCCCTGAAAGTAAAAATTCAAATATTGAATGTGCCAAGCGGACTCGTCCATAAACTTCCGAAACAAATCTTGAGAAAGCATGCCGGTGGGTCGGCTAAAGGAGCGAAGCCCCGATGGACATTCCGGGCAACGCAAATTGCAAGAGGTCGTAGGTTCCACCGATACCGAAAAAGGCAATCCCACCATTTGAGCTTTTCCCAAGGCCAAACTTTTGCGGTAACTACGGTATATCCGCCACATGTTGTGTATCCGCCGGGCATCGGATTGAGCCACCATTTTTCCAAACGAGGGCAAGCCAAATTCACGCGCTAGTTTTAGGTGCATGCCTTAAGAGTCCTCTTCGTTTTTGCGCATTTTATTCAATAGTTGGTCAATTCGGTCGGCGTAGGCCGCTGAATCGTCATGAAAAAAATGCAAATCCGGTACAATCCGCAAGCTTTTGCCCAGCGATTGACCCACCGCATAACGAATTTTGCTCTTGCTTTCTTCTATGTGTTGCAGGCTTTCCTCCGCGCTGCTTCCTCCCATCAAACTGAGGTAAACCCTGGCTATGGACAAATCTGGAGATACCCGAACCTGGGTAACCGAAACCATCCCTCCTTTCGCAAAATCTCTTCCATGACGAATAAAATAATCGGCCAACTCCCGCTGAACCAACCGGGCTACTTTTTGCTGCCTAGTGCTTTCCATACCTTCAAAAATACGGTCTTTTTCTACACCACCATATCCACTAACTTTAGGCCATGCAAAGGCTCTTAATTTTTGCTTCCGGTAATGGCTCTACGGCCCAGGCTATTTTGGACTACTTACATCCCAATCCTCAAATTGAGGTAATTGCGATTGCCTGCCCTAACCCAAATGCTTTTGTGCTTCAAAGGGCCATAAAATCAAACGTTTCAACCATTATTTTTAGTCGAGACGAATTTTTGAATGATACATCATTTAAAAACAAGATATTAGACTACAATTTAGACTTAATTGTGCTGGCAGGATTTATGTGGCTTGTTCCTCAATGGCTCATAGACCTGTTCCCCAATCGTATGCTAAATATTCACCCGGCTTTATTACCAAAATTTGGCGGCAAAGGCATGTACGGCGATAAGGTACACCAAGCCGTTTTGGCTTCCAAAGATTCCATATCCGGCACCACCATTCACCTAGTAAACGAACGATACGATGAGGGCCGTATCCTTTGTTCTTTTTCGTGCGCTGTGCCCCCGGAACGTAGCCTGGAATCGCTGCGCCACTCGGTTCAAGCCTTAGAGAAATATTGGTACCCTAGAGTCATTGAGTGGTACGCCTTACAAGCATCAACAGCAGATTAATGTGTTGTTTTTGGGCGCCCTTTCCCGCTCTCAGCTTTAGTTTTTCTGCAAAGGCAAGCCGCCCTAAGGCGTACAGGGTCTTCCGGCCGAGCCGTAAGCCGCTGCCGCCAAGGCCGCCTAAGCCTTTGCTTAGAAAAAGCTATCGCCTCCATCGGGGGCGCAAACCCCGCTCCGAATAATCCCTTATCGTTCTTTTTAAGAACCCCTTCTTTCCAATTCCTTAACCAGCTTTTCCTCGTGGCTTTCTCTATACCCGCTAAAATCGGAGGCTTGGAAGGGTTCGCCGGTTGTACCCACCAACAAGTCTTGTATATAGTTTTGCCCTCGTTCATTCCACCCGTTCCGCCATGCCATGAGGGTATCATCTCCCAATCGTTCTGCCTGATAGATCACCAAAACCGTATCCATAAAGCGGTCGCTTTTTCGATAGGCAAAAAATGGCATAGGAAGAGCCAAGAATTGGTGCACTAAAGTGCCTTCCCCCGGATTGAAACTAAAATGGGCCAAACCGGAACGGACATCCGCCGAAGTAGCTACCCGTCCTTCCATTGTGGGGGTTTCTAAAAGCTCTTCTACCGACATGGGAGGCAGGGGTTTGTTTCGTTGTTTAGGGTCTTTTGCTTGGGCACTATCAGCCATAATTTGGGGCTGCTCCGAGGGCCTAGATGATTGGCCACAAGAGGCAAAAATGGCCAAAAACCCGAGACCAATAAGCGCAAATTTGATCCAATTCATACCAAAATGCTAAAGTCCAATTGCCTGCGCTCCAGGTCGGCGCGCTTTACCACAATGTCTACCTCATCCCCTAAACGGTACTCTAAGCCGGTTTTGCTACCTCTAACGCAATACTGCTTTTCGTCAAAATAAAAATAATCCTGCTCCAAATCCCTTAATCGAATCATTCCTTCGCATTTGTTTTCTTTTATTTCTACAAAAATACCCCATTCTGTTACTCCTGAAATCACTCCTTTGAACGATTCCCCCAAATGCATTTTCATATACTCTACCTGCTTGTATTTGGTGGAGGCTCGTTCGGCCTCCGCCGCCTTGCGTTCCATTTCTGAGGAATGCTTGCATTGCGCTTCTAGGGGGTCTTTTGCTTGGCTGGGCGCTTCGGCAAGGTAGGCTGCCAGCAGGCGATGCACCATTACATCGGGCCAACGGCGAATAGGAGAAGTGAAATGGGTATAATAATCGAAAGCCAAACCGTAGTGTCCCACATTTTGAGTAGTGTATACCGCCTTTGCCATGCTTCGTATAGCTAAGGTTTGAATCATATTTTGCTCCGGCTTTCCTTGCACCTCATCCAATAATCGATTCAGGCTTTTCGAAATAGCACGCGGATGACTCAAATCTATTTTATAGCCAAATGTTCCTACAAATCGCTTGAATTCTTTGAGTTTTTCCAAATCGGGGCTGTCGTGCACGCGATACACAAAGTTTTTTGGGCTAGCTTGTTTGCCCTTGGGTTGGCCTATAAACTCTGCCACCTTTTTGTTGGCCAACAACATGAATTCTTCAATCAAATGATTGGCCTCTTTGCTTTCTTTAAAGTAAACGCTAAGGGGCTTTCCTTGTTCGTCCAGCCGAAATTTAACCTCGCTTTGTTCTACCCTCAATGCTCCATGGTTGAATCGCTGTTTTCTTAATTCTAAGGCCATTTGGTGCAATTGCAATACGTCTTTTGCCTCAATTTTTAGTGCAGAACTAGCTTTACCTTCTATAATTTGCTGGGCTTCCTCGTAGGTGAGTCTTTGGTCCGAATGAATTACGGTTCTTCCAATCCATACTTTTTTCACTTCTGCCAAGGCGGTCATGTGAAATACCGTGGAAAAGCAAAGCTTGTCTTCGTGCGGCCTTAAGCTGCAGAGACCGTTGGATAGCTTTTCGGGCAACATAGGAATCACACGATCTACCAAATATACTGAGGTTGCCCTTTGCTTGGCTTCTTTGTCCAGTAAGCTACCCGGCTGAATATAGTGCGACACATCGGCAATATGCACACCTACCTCCCAAAGCCCCTCTTCCAGTAAGCGAATGGAAAGGGCATCGTCAAAGTCTTTGGCATCCTCCGGGTCAATGGTAAAGGTTGGAATATCCCTAAGGTCTAACCGTCGCTCAATTTCTTTAGGCTCAATGCTGTCTGGAATGGCTTCCGCTTCTGTTTCCACCTCGCCAGGGAAAGATAAGGGGAAACCAAATTCGGCAAGAATGGCATGCATTTCGGTTTCATTCTCGCCGGGTTTGCCTAGCACTTCCACCACCTTTCCTGCGGGGTTTTTTCCTTCCTGGCCCCATTCCGTAATTTCAACCAAGACTTTGTCGCCGTGATTGGCCCCATGAATATAGCGTGGGGGAATAAACACATGCTGGGGCATTTTATCGCTGTCGGGAATCAGGAAGGCAAATTGTTCGCTTTTTTCTAAGACGCCCACAAAGCTCGACTTCGCCCTCTCCAGCACTTCCAGGACTTCGCCCTCCAGTTTTCCTCTACGTTTTCTGGCAGCAATAAATACCCGAACAGTATCTCCATGCAATGCGGACCGAAGTTTACGGGAGGGGATATATATATCTTCTTCCGTAGCATCCGAAATAACAAATGCGTTTCCGCTTTGCAACATGGCAACGCGGCCATCTGCAGTGCCCCGTTCGCCCTTATAAAGATACTTTCCGCGGCCGTCGTGTTCCAAAAGCACTTCTTTTTCCAATGCATCTAAGCATTCCTGAACCAACAACCTATTGTATTGATCACCGGGGTCTATACCCAAACGTGCGGCAATTTGTTTGTGATTCCAAGCCTTGCCCGGGTTTTCCTGAAAAATCGCCCGGATTTCCTTCAATAGGCTTTTGCGCACCTTTTTTAGGCGCATACCTACATTCTTCTTCTTTTTTGGCATAGTTGCCTAAAAGTAGCTATAATACCCGAACACACCACAACGGGCTCTCCATGAACCCATTTAAAAGCTCGTTTTTTAGTCCAGATACATTACTTGCTTCACCGCCCGAACAATGCGACCGGCATTAGGCAAAAAGGCATCCACCATGGTAGGTGCATAGGCAAGGGGGGTATCGGCACCATTTACCCGTAGCGCGGGTGCGTCTAAATAATCAAAGGCGTTTTGCTGCACATGGAAAACGATTTCGGTAGAAATATTACCCAACGGCCAGCTCTCCTCTACACAAACCAAACGGTTGGTTTTTCGCACCGAAGCAACAACGGATGCATAATCGATGGGCCGAATGGTTCTAAGGTCAATAATTTCGGCCTCAATACCTTCTTTAGAAAGGACCTCAGCGGCCTCTTGAGCAGCCTTAATTATTTTTCCGTAGCTAACAATAGTGACATCCTTTCCCTCTCGGTCAATTCTGGCTTTACCAATAGGGTAGAGGTATTCTTCCTCGGGAACCAAGCCCTTATCCCCATACATCTGCTCCGACTCCATAAAGATAACCGGGTCGTTATCGCGTATGGCAGTTTTAAGCAGACCTTTGGCATCGTTTGGATTGGAGGGGACAACCACCTTAAGTCCGGGGGTGTTGGCATACCACGAATCAAAAGACTGTCCGTGCGTTGCGGCCAATTGCCCTGCAGAACCCGTAGGTCCGCGAAAAACAATGGGAACATTTACCTGTCCGCCCGACATTTGGTACATTTTGGCCGCATTGTTTATGATTTGGTCAATGGCTACCAGGGAGAAGTTAAAGGTCATGAACTCAATGATGGGCCTTAAGCCATTCATGGCAGCACCTACACCAATACCGGCAAATCCTAGTTCGGAAATGGGAGTGTCGATTACCCGTCTGGGCCCAAACTCATCCAACATGCCTTGGCTAACCTTGTAGGCACCATTATATTCTGCCACTTCTTCCCCCATCAAAAAAATAGAAGAGTCGCGGCGCATTTCTTCGGTCATGGCCTCTCTTAAGGCCTCACGGAATTGTAATTCTTTCATGATAGCGGACTGTCTAAACTGCACTCAGCGGGGCAAAAGTACATAATTCTGAACGTAATCTTGAGTTTCCCGATTCCCAAGCAACCGGACGCTATCAAACCCTGCCAAATTAAGCATTCAAGGAAGTGGCCCTTCTCTTTTTTCTTAGGATTACATCTCTTGCTCCTTAGCACCTTAGGCTCTTTCGAAATGGTTTTGTTTCATTACAAACAAAAGGGCAAAGCAAGCTGTTACCACGGGTAAGGAGTTTCCCTATTTTATGCCTATTTTTGCAGGCGTTTAGGGCGAAATTCATTGTAAAGCGAAAGAATTATGAATATACTCGTTTGTATTTCTAAGGTGCCGGACACCACTACAAAAATCCGCTTCCTATCCGACGCTTCCGGTCTTGATACCAATGGCGTAACTTGGATTGTAAACCCTTCCGACGAATGGTATGCCTTGGTTCGGGCTTTGGAGCTTAAAGAAGCTGCTGGTGCAGGAAAGGTTACCATCATTACCGTAGGTGGGGCAGAAGACGAACCAATTATTCGTAAGGCTTTGGCGGTTGGTGCCGACGAAGCGGTTCGAATCGATGCGCCTGCGTACGATGCCGCTTTTGTGGCCAAGCAAATAGCCGCTTGGGTTAAAGAGAACCCGGTTGATTTCATTTTAACCGGAAAAGAAACCATCGACTACAATGGTTCTGTTATGGGTGGCATGCTTGCCGCTCATCTGGATGTACCCTACATAGCATTGGTTGAAAAACTCGAAAAGTCAGGAAATACCACCCAAATGCACCGCGATATCGGGGGAGGAACCGAAGAAGTGGAAGTCGAAGGCGTGTTTGTAGCTTCTGCAACCAAAGGATTAGCAGAACAGCGCATCCCCAACATGCGTGGAATTATGGCCGCTCGAACAAAGCCCATTCATGTAAAAACCCCGGCAGATGCTCAGCCTGGGGTTAAATTCAAAAATTATAGCCTCCCACCCGAAAAAGGAGCGTGCAAAATGATTGACCCGGACAATATGGACGAGTTGGTGCGCCTTTTGAACCAAGAAGCCAAAGTCCTTTGATTCTATTCATGCATTAAATGCTTTTCTATGGCAACTATAGTATTTGTTGATTCCTTTAAAGGTCACATAAAAAAATCCGCTTTCGAGTCGCTTACCTACGCCAAGAAAGCGCAACCCGGCCAAGAGCTTATCGCACTTGTTGCTGGAGATGTCCCTCAAAATGAACTTGAGGCCTTAGGACAGTATGGCGCATCCAAAGTATGGCATGCTAATGGGCCTGCTTACAAGGATTTTGACAGCGAAATCCAAGGAAAAACCCTCGCCAAAGCGGCAGAAAAAGCAAACGCCAACTTGGTTGTACTTCCTTTCGATCATACCGGAAAGTCCATTGCTCCCATTGTTGCGGTAGCCTTGGGTGCCGGACTGGTTTCAGGTGCTACTTCTTTGCCCGATACTTCCAACGGGTTTGCAGTCAAAGTGAATGTCTTTTCTGGAAAAGCGCTGGCCGAAGTAGAAGTACTTACCGAGACAAAAGTAATTACTGTTAACCCCAATAGCATTCCGGTTGAGAAAGATGAACGGACCGCTCAAGTGGAGTCTTTCGATCCCGGTTTAAATATTAGCCCAAGAGTGCATGTCAAGGCGGTGCATAAGAACACCGACGAAATACCACTCCCCGAAGCCGAACGAGTGGTCTCTGCTGGACGTGGACTCAAAGGCCCGGAAAACTGGGGCCTTGTTGAGGATTTGGCCAAAACATTAGATGCCGCTACGGCTTGTTCACGCCCGGTATCTGACATAGGTTGGAGACCGCATCATGAACACGTTGGACAAACCGGCATAACCATTCGCCCCAACTTGTATATTGCTGCCGGCATTTCTGGTGCCATACAACATTTGGCCGGAGTAAACGGATCCAAAACCATTGTGGTTATTAATACAGACCCGGAAGCTCCCTTCTTTAAAGCCGCTGATTATGGAGTCGTTGGAGACGCCTTTGAGGTACTTCCAAAACTAAACGACGCCTTACGTAAGTTTAAAGAGGCCTCGGTGTAACGATGAACTCGGTGCCTTTGGCACGTAAAATTCCCACGGCTTGGAGCGCATGAACAAAATTCCTCTCGAAATTATAGGCTTGTCTTATAGCCAAACCCAAACCGGAGCTTATGCCTTGGTCTTGGGCGAAAAGGACGGAAAGCGCAGACTGCCTATTATTATCGGCAGCTTTGAGGCTCAGGCCATTGCCATCGAAATGGAAAAAATGGTGCCCACTAGGCCGCTAACCCACGACCTCTTTAAAAAATTCGCAGATTCCTTCAATGTGCGTGTCAAAGAAGTGGTGGTTTACAATCTCTTGGAAGGAATCTTTTATGCCAAAGTCATTTGCGAAGATGGGGTCCGCGAAGTCGAAATTGACTCCCGCACCTCCGATGCCATTGCCTTGGCGGTGCGTTTCGACTGCCCAATCTTCACCTACGAGTTTATTCTGTCCTCCGCAGGGATCGTAATTCCGGAAGAAGACGAGGACGCTCAAGAAGACCATGCTAAGGCAGAACAGGCCTCCGAAAAACTTGAAGGGCCCGGCTACGAGAAAATGTCTTTGCAACAGTTGGAGTTATTGCTTGATAAAAGCATTGAAGAAGAAGCCTACGAAAAGGCCTCTAAGATTCGCGATGAAATCAACCGCCGCAAAAAGGATTCTTAGTTTTATTCTAAACGTAGCTCTTTTTCCAAGGCATCTGCCAAAAGCCGGTTGTCTGCAAGGCGTGGTACTTTGTTTTGGCCCCCAAGCTTCCCAATGGATTTCATGTAGCGCTGGAAACCTCCTTGGGATACCTTTCTTAGAACCAAGGGTCTGAGTATTTTTCCCTCTATTAAGTCTTTGTAATAGCTGTTGCGGGTACAAAGGGCCCGGTCAATTTCAACACAAAAGGCTTCTATATTCGCCGGTTCTTGTTCAAACTCTACCCACCATTCGTGGTAGGGTAGCCCTCCTTCTTTGGGAGAAACACAGGGTGCCACGTGAAACTCCACTACCTGCCCGCCATGCTGCCTTAATGCATGCTCTATGGCGCCATCAACTTCTTCCGAAATAACATGCTCACCAAAGGCAGAAATGAAATGTTTGGTACGCCCTGTTACTACAATGCGGTAGGGCGAAAGACTTACAAAACGTACGGTGTCTCCAATTAAATAGCCCCAAAGTCCGGCGTTTGTATTGAGAACTATGGCATAATTGATGCCCTTCTTTACCTCCGAAAGAGGAATACGCGGAGGACTTGGCTCCATAAGGCGGGTCAATTCCACAAATTCGTAAAAAATACCGGCATGGCTTTGAAGCAACAAACCCTCTTGATCCTGCCGATCTTGAAATGCGATGAAGCCCTCGCTCGCCGGATAAGTCTCAATGGTCTGCACTCCTGTGCCTAAAGCAGACTCGAAACGTGCACGGTAGGGCGCATAATTTACCCCGCCATATACATATAGCTGTAAATTGGGGAAAACCTCTTTTACATTTGCTTTGCCGCTTATTTCCAAAAGGCGGTCAAAATACATTTGCACCCAAGAAGGGATGCCTCCTATCAGCCGCAAATCCTGCCCTTGCGTTTCTTTTAGAATGGCGTCGAGCTTGGTTTCCCAATCTTCTATGCAGTTTACTTTCCAGCTTGGCAGTTGGTTTTTCTTTACATAAGAAGGGATATGATGGTTTACAATGCCGCTCAAACGTCCTGTTGGAATGCCGTGGTGTTTTTCCAATTCGGGACTGCCCGACAAAAAAATCATACGACCGTCAAAAGCTGCTGCGTTTCCTGTTTCGGCAACATAGCAAAAAACCGCATTTCGTGCACTCCCTACGTGGTAGGGCAAGGACTCTTTACTAATAGGAATTAGCTTGGTGCCGGAGGTGGTGCCGGATGTTTTGGCAAAATAGGCCGGCTTTCCGGGCCATAATACGTCGGTTTCTCCTGCACAAATCCGGTCCACCCATGGACGCATTTGCTCGTAGTCGCCAAGAGGAACGGCTTCCGTGAAGTCTTGGTAGTTGCTTATTTGGTCAAACTTATGCGCCCTTCCAAAGGCAGTATTTTCACCTTTGTTTATGAGCTGCTTAAATACTTTTTGTTGGCCTTCTATGGGTTGTTCGGCCCAAACGCGAATGCGCTTTTCCATCCACCGTGCATAGGGCCGAATGAGACTAGCTTTCCAGCCCATAAACAAGGGTGTTTATTGGTCTTGTTCCGGGCGGTATACCCCTTTATCGTTGGCCATTCCGTCTTTAACCATACGACTTACCCAGTACACCATGAGGCCGGATCCGACCAAAATCATAAGCCAGTTGAAGTTCATGCCGGCGGCTTCTATGAATTGAAACGACCATTTTATAGCGTTTCCAAGAGGAATAAACAACCAATCCATGTGCTAGGTATTTGTACAAAGATAGGCATGTATGGGGAAATTCCATGGATTGCCGCAACCCTTAGCCCCTTTTTTGTGTCAATGGTATAAAAGGCTGTATATTTGAACTAAACTTAGGCTTCTTATGAAAAATTGCTACTTATTTTGTGGAATGCTGGCCGCTTCAGCAGCTTTGCACGCACAAATCACCATCAGCTCCTCCGATTTTGGAAATGTTGGTGACCAGTTCTTTGTGGGACAAGACCCCAACCCTACCGTAACTCCCGGAAATGCAGGAGCTAATCAAACCTGGAATTTTACCGGCTTGGTTACCTCCAGCCTAGACACCATTTACTTTTTAGATCCGGCAACGGTTCCTCCGGCTGCTGCTGTTAGCGGGGTGAATTTGGTTACCGAATCTAACGAAGGGTATTTCTTTTTGGAACGTAACTCCTCCGGGGTTTACACGCGCGGTGTAGCCAGCACCTTTAATGGTGTACCCGTCTTAGCCGAATATACTCCGGCTCAGGATTTGTTGCCTTTCCCCTCTACTTTTGGAGATAATTTCAGCTCCACTTCATCCTTTTCGACTACTGTGTTTTTGGGCTTGGACACCAATGCATTTGGCTGCCAAATAGAGTTGGACTCCATTCGTCTAAACCGTCAATCTACGCTTACGACCAATTTTGATGCAGAAGGCACGGTGCAACTTCCCTTGGAAAACATTCAAGCCTTGAGGGCCTATTCCGTAGATGCCTCAACAGATTCTATTTTTATTTATGCGCCCAACGCGGTGAGCTGTCCTCCTTTTGTAAACCTTCCTCAAGGTTGGAGTCTTATGCCAGACTTCCTAGCACAGTCTATAGGCTTGCCCGCAGGTACCTACACCGAGAACACGGAGATATATACATGGTATGCCAACAACGAAAACTTTGGGGTAGTCGCCATGCGCATGGACGGACAAGGTGGTGTAGAAAGCGTATTGTTTAAGAGCGACGCCAGCCAAATGTCTATGGACCAGGTGGGTGAATCTACCTTGCATATTTTTCCCAATCCTGTGCAGGGGAACAGCTTGGCTATTGAAGGTGCAGAAGCCGGAGATGAGGTGTTGCTTATGGATATGACAGGCCGGGTTGTGGCTCGCCAAAACCTTGAGAACAGCCAAGTTACTGTAGAAGGCCTTACTTCCGGTATGTATCAATTGCAATTGATGCGCAATCAGCAATTGGTGGGGCAACAAAAAATTATGGTACAGCAATAACTTAGTGGCTCTGCCGACCATTTGGCTAGAAGAGGAAAGGATTTGATGCCGAAAAGGCCTATTCCTGAATTTTTTTCTCTTTCCTAGGCTAAAGTATAGGTGAAAAAAGAAAGATTCCGGAGCCACGTTGGTTTCGGAATTTTTTTTTGGAAGACCGGCGCAGGGATGGCGCGGAAAGCCCACAAAACCAAGGCTTAGGGCTGCGTGGAGCGAGGAGGCGGTCCCGATCCTTCGGGAAAGCCACCGGAGCCCCGCATGCCCTTAGCCTTGGTTTGAGGACTTGCAGCAACAGCCCGGTTGCGCCCCAAAAAAAACAAAGCCATAGCTTCGGGCGCAGCTTTTGCCGCAAAATCCCCGAATAGCCCTACCTTTGCAAACTAATTTGCCTTAGGGCTTCAAACCGTTCCCGAATGGGTGTATTGATTCAAGTTGCGCAGTTTTTTCTTTGCCTTTCGCTGCTCATTATTTTGCATGAAGGCGGACACTACCTCGCCGCTCGTCTGTTCAAGACTAGGGTGGAAAAATTTTATTTGTTTTTCGATTTTCTGTTTCCCTTTCCGAATCTGGCCAATTTTAGCCTCTTTAAGTTTAAAAAGGGCGACACAACCTATGGACTGGGATGGTTTCCCATGGGCGGCTACGTTAAAATTGCCGGTATGGCCGATGAGTCAAACGACAAAGATGCCTTGAAACAGCCGCCGCAGCCCTGGGAATACCGTTCCAAGCCGGCTTGGCAAAGGCTTATTATAATTTTAGGGGGCATTATTGTGAATCTCTTTGTGGGCTTCTTTTTATTTGCCATGGTGTTTTGGGTGTATGGCGAAACCCGCTTGAACCCGTCGAAAATGCCTTATGGCATGCACTTTTCAGACTCTAGCTTGCTGGACGAAGGATTGCGTCAAGGCGATTTGATTGTGGCATTGGATGGGGAGCCGGTGCAAGATTATGCCTCTATTGGCCGCGAGTTGCTTTTGGAGGATGTAGGGCAAATGCAAGTGCTTAGAGATGGAGAGTCATTAAGTTTTGAGGTGACCGAACTCTTTAGAAACAAGGTGCTTCGTGCCTCCGGTAATGGCCCTTTTTTGGAGCCCCGATTGCCGGCGGTAATTGATACCGTATTGCCTGAGACCCCTGCAGCTCTTGCCGGTATACAAAAGGGAGATCAAATTGTGCAATTGGACAGTACCTCCATAGAAAGTTTCCAAGATTTTCAAGCAGGGATAGGTCAGCAAGCCAAAACAGAATTTGCATTGGTGTTGTTGCGTGCTGCAGATACCTTGGAAATGCAAATCACCACCAATGAGGAGGGCATGATAGGAGTGGCTCCGCCCATGGGCAAACGCCTGGAGGATTTTGGTTTTGAAATAGAAAAGGTAAACTACAGTTTAGGAGAGGCTATACCAGCCGGCTTAAGCCTGGCCGCTCGGACCATTGGCGACCAAGTGCGTCAGTTTAGTTTGATTTTTAACCCATCGACCGGGGCATATAAGCAGGTGGGCGGTTTTGCACGTTTTACCCAGCTGTTTCCTCAAACCTGGTCGTGGCAAGCCTTTTGGAAACTAATGGCCATAGTTTCGCTTATTTTGGCCTTTATGAATTTCTTGCCCATTCCTATGTTGGATGGTGGGTATATGGTGTTTATATTGTACGAAATGGTGGCCGGGAAGCCTCCCGGAGAAAAGTTTATGGAACGTGCCAATACGGTAGGGTTTATTATCATTTTGGCACTCTTGATTTTTGCAAACTTAAACGACATTATCCGATAGACTATGAATATTCAAGACGCACTCAAGGTTTTGGGGCTGGAAACAAAGGAGTTGAACTTTGGAGTTTCCACAGGCAATGAATCCGTGTTAGGCTCTGGCCCTGTTATAGCCAGCCACAGTCCGGTAGATGGGAACCTTATTTCCAGGTGCGGCTCTGCCAATCGACAAGACTTTGATTTTGTAGTAGCTAAGAGCAGAGAAGCGTTTGCCGTTTGGCGCAGCTGGCCGGCTCCTGCACGTGGAGAGGTGGTTCGAGCTTTTGGCAACGCATTGCGCGAAAAGAAAGCGGCATTGGGCGCTTTGGTTTCTTTCGAAATGGGAAAGTCCTACCAAGAAGGCCTGGGCGAGGTTCAGGAAATGATTGACATTTGCGACTTTGCCGTAGGCTTGTCGCGACAGCTGTACGGCCTTACCATTCATAGCGAAAGGCCAAACCACCGCATGTTTGAGCAATGGCACCCCCTGGGACCTGTGGGCATTATTACGGCCTTTAATTTTCCGGTAGCCGTCTGGGCTTGGAATACCGCTCTGGCTTGGGTTTGTGGCGACACCACCCTGTGGAAACCCTCCGAAAAAGTGCCTTTATGCGGAGTTGCATGCCAAAAAATTGCTGCCGAAGTGTTTAAACAACACCATGTTCCCGAAGGCGTTTCTTGCTTGATACAAGGCGACAGAGAAGTAGGGGAGTGGATTGCACAAAACCCGGCCATAGCTTTAGTAAGCGCTACCGGATCGACCCGCATGGGCCGTCAGGTAGGCCAAGTGGTTGCCGGCCGTTTGGGCCGCAGCTTGTTGGAGTTAGGTGGCAACAACGCCTTAATTGTAAGCGAAGAAGCCGACCTGGATTTGGCCATTCGTGCGGTAGTCTTTGGCGCGGTGGGTACCGCCGGTCAACGCTGTACCAGCACCCGTCGCGTGATTATTCAGAATAAGGTGTACGACCAGTTTGTGGAACGCCTACAAAAAGCCTACGGCAGCATACGGATTGGCGACCCCTTGGACGAGAACAATCACATGGGGCCTCTTATTGATACCCAGGCGGTAGACATGTACCTTAAGGCCATAGAATCTGTGAAACAGGAAGGGGGCAAAGCGTTGATTGCCGGAGGTAAACTTGAGGGTGAAAAATACGCCTCTGGCTGTTATGTAAAGCCTTGCGTGATGGAAGCAAAACCGGAATACCAAACCGTCCAAAACGAAACCTTTGCACCTATTTTGTACCTCTTGCGTTACGAAAACATTCAAGAGGCCATCGATATTCAGAATGCCGTTCCTCAAGGGCTTTCTTCTGCCATATTTACCCAAAACCTGTTGGAGTCCGAAACCTTTTTGTCGGCTTCCGGCTCAGATTGCGGCATTGCCAATGTCAACTTAGGTACCAGTGGCGCCGAAATCGGTGGCGCTTTTGGAGGTGAAAAAGAAACCGGTGGTGGACGTGAGTCTGGGTCCGATGCCTGGAAGGCCTATATGCGTCGGCAGACCAATACCATAAACTACGGCAGGTCCATTCCTTTGGCTCAAGGCATTCAATTTGACCTTTGATGCCAAGGCTCTTGGGCATGTGCTTGCTGTTATGCGTCGTTTGGAGCTGTTTGCCTCAAGCCGAAGAGCAAGCGGCCGGATCTGCTTATAGGCAGCACCTCGACTCTTTGCAGCAAAGACTTCAAAAGTCTCCCCAAAGTGTGCAACAGCAACTTAGTTGGGCCGGGAAAACGGACCAAAGCCAAAAGGCCTCTAAGGACCAGGACTGGGAAGACGTGTTCTACTTTTTTAAAGAGGCCGATGTAACCGGCCCTAGGATGCAAGGACGCTATGCGTTTAAAAAAGAACAAGTAGGAGAGGACAGCAGCCTTGTTTATTCGGCATTGGATGAGCATCAGCCGGTACAAAAGCTGATTGTTTTGAGAGACAAGGAGGGTAGAACTAAAGGAGTATATGCTTACCATTTAAAGGACTCACCTTTTTATGCTTCCAAGATTATTGCCGATGGCCTGTTTGGGGACCATTGGCGTATTTCGTTAAAAGTGGTGCAAATCCACCGAATCACCGGAAAGAAAGAGCGCCTGAATTGCCTCTGGACTTTGCCTGCGCCATGACCCTTTATCTGCACGTCCCTTTTTGCAAGCAGGCTTGCCATTATTGTGATTTCCATTTTAGCTTGAACCTCAATAAGAAAGAGGAAATGGTGCAGGCCATGCTCCTCGAAATGGAAGCCTGGGCCTCAAGGCTAAAGCTTGATTCCTTGCAATCCATCTACTTTGGCGGAGGAACTCCCTCTTTACTTGGACCGCAGGCTATCGCTGTTTTGCTGAATAGGGCTAAACAACTTTTTGCTTTGGCTCCCGACCCCGAAATTAGCCTTGAAGCAAATCCCGACGATTTGATACGCCACCCTCCTTTGCGTTGGAAGGAGATTGGAATCAACAGGTTTAGTATTGGTGTTCAAAGCTTTAATGATAAATTTTTAGGCAAGCTTAATAGGAGCCACAACGCAGAACAAGCACAAAATGCCATAGCCTTTGCGGCGGCTGCCGGCTTTGAAAAATGCTCCTTGGACCTGATGTTTGGCTTGCCCGGGCAGACCCTGCAGGATTGGAAGCAGGATTTGGAGAAGGCCATGAGCCTGCCATTGAATCACTTGAGCATTTATGGCCTAACCATTGAGCCAAAAACGGTATTTCACCAGAAGCTGCGCCTAGGGTCTTTGGATTTGCCTGCCGACGAAGAGGCCGCCGACTTTTTTAGAACCGCACACCACACTTTACAAAAGGCCGGTTTTGAACATTACGAGGTGTCGAACTATGCCAAGCCGGGGCATCGAAGCCGACACAACAGCCATTATTGGTCGGGTGGCAACTACCTGGGCATTGGCCCCTCGGCCCACAGCTATCTGAATGGCACTCGATACCACAATCCCGCGAGCAATGGACGCTACATGCAAAGCTTGCAGCGCGGTCAGTTGCCGGCTCAAATGGAAAGCCTAAACCAGGCCGAAGCCTGGAACGAAATGTTGATGACAGCATTGAGGCAAAAAGAAGGCTTGACCAAAGAAAAAGTAGCGACCTTGTTTGGAACAGATGCTTGGAAAATGCTCCAACATCAGCTACTTAAATTTCCCCCAGAATGGTTTCTTAGCTATGAGCCCATAGCCTTGAGCTGCGAAGGTTGGCTTTTTATGGATCGATTGTTGGTGGCACTTTTTCGCTTAACATAGCGCTTCCATTGCTTTTTCGCTTCCAGAAAGGGATGTAGAGATTTTCCAAAGAAAAAACCTTTGATAATCAAAGGGTTAACTTTTGGGATGTAGAGATTTTTTTGGCTTTGGGCCCTTAAAATCTACCCCATTTTTCTTCCAAATCCGGCCTTTTGCTGCTGCCCATCGGCGCAGCGGCCTATGGCTGCCAAGCCGCTCCGGTGGCTTACCAAAGGACCGCCTCCTCGCAGCGGCAGCCATGGCCGCTTGCTGCATGGGCATACGCCGGGCCGGGGGGCCAAACTATAGAAAACCTGGTATTCTAGCTTAATAATACATGCCGGCCACCGTAGCAGTCATAAGGCAGGCAACAGTACCTGCCAAAAGTGCCCGAAATCCCATTTCGGACAATTGGCCTCTTCGGTCTGGGGCAAGGGAGCCAATGCCGCCAATTTGTATACCTATAGATGCAAAGTTGGAAAAGCCACACAAAATATAGGTGGTCATAATCACCGATTTCTCATAAATAAATACGCCTGAGGATTTCATTTCGGCAAACTCAACATAGGCATAGAACTCATTAAGCACGGTTTTTTGTCCGAGCAATTGTCCAACCGTTAAAATGTCTTCTCCCGGCACACCCATAATCCAGGCGATGGGAGCGCCTAGGTGTCCCAATAGAAACTGAAGGCTCAACCCCGAATATCTACCACCGGTATGATCTGCAATTTCTTCATTTAAACCACTGTGGTGACCTATTAAGTCTTCCATTAAGAAATTAAACATGGAAACCATGGCGGTAAATACCAGAAGCATGGCACCTACATTTACCGCTAAACGGAGCCCGTCGCCTGTGCCGTTGCTAATGGCCTCTAAAAAATTAGCGCCAATTTTTTCCTTGGGAATAACCAATTGGGAGTCTTGCTGGGCCCTCGTTTCGGGAATCAAGATTTTTGCTGCTACAATGGCCGCAGGAGCACTCAAAACAGAGGCCGTTATAAGATGCTTGGCATAATATACTTCCAAAAGAGGGTCGCCTTCGCCCAAAAAGCGAACATAAGCTCCAAGTACGCCCCCGGCTACGGTGGCCATTCCACCGGACATTAAGCACATCAACTCCGATTTACTCATGCCACTGATGTAAGGCTTAACCAAAAGAGGAGCTTCGGTTTGTCCCAAAAAGATATTGCCTGCTGCCGCCAAGCTTTCTGGGCCACTCAAGCCCATGGTTTTTTTCATGAACCAGGCCATAAGGTAAACCACCTTTTGCAAAATCCCTAGGAAAAACAATAAGCTGGTTAGTGCCGAGAAAAAAATTACCGTCGGCAAAATAATAAAGACAAAACTGTTAAGGGCCGGATGCAACTGGCCGGTATCCATGTTTTGAAACAAAAAGTTGACCCCTTCTTGAGTAAAGCCCAAGATTTGAGTAAATCCACGGCTTACCATTTCTAAGCCGTATTGAAAGGCATCCACCTGCATGACCAAAACGCCTATTACCATTTGCAATAGAATGCCTACAATAACAAGGCGCCAGTTGATTAAACGTTTGTTGCGGCTAAACAACCAGCACATGATAACCAAGAATACCATGCCCATTAGCCCCCTTAAAACAGACTGTAGCGAAGGCCCGGTGCTGGCTATGGAATAGTCTAATTTTGCCGTCGCCGTTTCGGTTCCTGCCAAGCTGTCCGTGAGAACCTGTAGGGTGTCGCTGTCAAAACTCCCGACTTGACCGGCCAAACCGGCGGGGAACAAAGTGCCCAAGCATAACAGAAAAATAAAGACAAATCGCGGCATAATCGTTGCTTAACCTTCCAAACCTAACAGGAATTTTTTAATATGCAGCTTAATTGTCTCATTTTCCTTATGCCAAATCTATCAAAAAACGCTTCTAAGCTTACCAGAGGCTTTGCCAGCGACAACCAAGCTGGCGTTCTTCCACAAGTAATGCAAGCCCTCACAGAAGCCAACCACAGTCATGCCCCGGCCTACGGTTACGACCCATGGACACTGGATTTGCAGCAGTACATTGAGACTTGTTTTGGGCCCCAAACCCGTGTGTATCCTGTCTACAACGGAACCGGAGCAAATGTTTTGGCCCTACAAGCCATACTTAGGCCCTTCCAGTCCGTGCTTTGTGCAAAAAATGCACATATAAACGAGGACGAATGCGGAGCCCCGGAACGTTTTTTGGGTATTAAGCTGCAAACGGTTGATTGTCCAAACGGAAAGTTGACACCGCAAGACATAGAAAACCACCTGCACTACCGTGGCGATGAGCACAGGGTGCAGCTCAAAGCGGTCTCAATTACACAGCCCACCGAATGGGGAACGTTATATTCCAAAGAAGAAATTCAAGCCCTTGCCCATACCTGCCACCAAAATGGACTATGGCTGCATATGGACGGTGCCAGAATATCAAACGCGGCCGTGGCTTTAGGCTTGTCCTTTGAGGCTTTTACGGTTCAGGCCGGTGTAGATGTGCTTAGCCTTGGAGGTACCAAGAACGGAATCATGTTCGGAGAGCTGCTTTTGGTGTTTAACACCGAACTCAATAGCGAAATCTTATTTTTTCGCAAACAATTGACTCAACTGCATTCCAAAATGCGATTTATCTCTGCGCAGTTCCTGCCTTGGCTCCAAATGGAATGGTGGAAAGAGCCGGCAGCCCATGCCAATCTAATGGCTCAACTTTTAGCAAAGGGCGCGTCGCAGTTTCCAGAGGTTCAATTAGCTCAAAAAACACAAGTGAACGGGGTCTTTGCTTACATTCCTAAGGAATGGAATACCCCGTTAATGCAACACATGCCTTTTTATATTTTTCAACCCGCAACCAATATGGCTCGGTGGATGTGTGCTTTTGACAGCCAAAAGGAAGATATTCACAGGTTTTTGGAACAGATGAAGCAATTGTCTAAGGCTTCTGACGTATTTTTGGAGCTATGATGAGGTACTTTTTTGCACTACTCGTTTTGCTCTTTTGGTCTTGCACCGACGCAGACCCCAAATCATACACTTTTTTGTTTGAGTCAAATGCAGAAGTAGGGTATACACGTCCCAAGGCTTCGGTTTTTATGGAAGAGCAGGCCAACGGCTATCTTGATTTAACCCTAAAAATGGAAGGAACTCAGGCCGGCGAGGAGTATGTGGTGCGTGTGTATCCGGGAAACGAAACCCAATGGGATACCGTGGCCTTATACCAATGGCCGAATACCCTCGCCGGCGACACCACACTGGAGGCGGCCTTAACGCTCGACAAGCCCTTTGATGTAGTGCGTGAAATGGAGGGACTCTTTGTGGTACACGACCCAAACAAGCCGCTACAACTCACAAACGACAGTACCTTTATGATTAAAGCGCCCTTCGGAAAAGACCAATAGAAAAATCTTTAGGATGCGGTGAGCCTTTGGCTCGTTGGAAGAACCCGGCGCATTACTTAAAGTAGTGAAGCCAACCTTAAACGTTTAATTAACGACTCTTTGTGGAGCTTTGGACGAAATTTGCAGAAACTTCTGCTTATGCCAGGCAAAAAGAGGTGGAGACCCAAACGCAAACTCGGTTACGACTACAGCAGCCAAGGACTTTACTTCCTTACCCTAATCACCAAAGGAAAAACCCATTGTTTTGGGAGGTATGTGCACACACCCGAGGGGCGGAGCTATACCTTGCTGAATTTTTTGGGAGAAACTGCCTATAGATTCTGGATGCAGATTCCGGAACACTATCCCCACATTGTAGTCCATGCCTTTGTGGTGGTCCCCAACCATTTGCATGGCATTTTGGAGATCCGGATAGACACCGAAGAAGGAAGGAACCGCGAGGATATAAAAGCGAGTGACCAAACCAAGGGGCCCGGCCCGACCCGTGAACTGGGCAGGGTGGTGCGGGCCTTTAAAGCAGCAGTAACTGCAGAAGCCCGGAAATTTTGGCCGGAAATTCAGCTTTGGGCACCAGGCTTCCACGACTGGATAATTTCCAGCCAAAGCGCCCACCAAAACATGCTCGCCTACATAGCAAAACACCCCGCCCCCACCGCCCGGCCCGACGAAAGGCCCGACGAAAGGCCCGACGAAAGTCGGCCCGAAAACCCCGCCCAAACGCCCGACGAAAGTCGGCCCGAAAACCCCGCCGAAAACCCCGCCGAAAAAAACCCCAAAAAAATCGCCCCCCGGCCTAGCATAGGGCCGCCCGAAGCCCAACCGGAGCAGCCGCCGGGCGAGGAGGCGTCCCTTTGGGAAAGCCACCGCAGCCTTGCGGATGCCCGGTTGGGCAAGGGCGACCGGAGCAAAGGCCGGATAGAATAGGGAAGTTCAACATGGAACCGGGGCCCAAAAAAGAAAAAAATATCTAGGGAAAGCGGACTCTTTTATTTACCGCTTGCTGCGCAAACGAATCAACTCAGTGAGTTGAAACTGGTTGTCTTTGCCGGGTTGAAACAGCAGAAAGCCTCCACCGCCGAGAGCCGCTAACTCTTGCAGGGTTTGAATTCCTTGACTGTCTTTCGTTCCAAAACCAATGATTGTTAGTGCGATACCTTGATTTTTTTGGGCTTGTATAAAATTTCTTAAACCTTCGTTTACTTCGAAACGCCCGTCGGTTGCCAAAATTACTTGGTTGTTGCCGCCTTCTATAAATTGCATTTTAGCGGTTCGGTAGGCCTCCTCGAGTCCTGCGCCGCCGTCGGTAGTGCCTTTGGCCTCAAGCGCTTCAATAGCCTCGTTCATAGAAGCCTTTTGGTCGCCGGGTTGCTGCAAAAAACTTGCGGAGGCTTTGCGTGCAAACACCAACAAGCTCACATAATCTACCCTTCGAAGCAATGCAATGAGTTGTTTGGAAGCGTTTTTGAGTTGACCAATGCGGTCGTCGCGTTTCATGCTGCCGCTGATGTCGTAGAGCAGCACAAGGTTGTTCGGTCGAAACTCTCGCAGGCTAAAATCTCCTTCGTCCTCTGCGGGTATGCTATCCACCTGATTTGTGGTTAGGTTGGTGTCGGCGCCAAGCGGGTAAAGTTCGTAAAGTAAGTCTGCCTGGTTTCGAGCAATGGCTTGCATTTGGCTTAGACTTTGATAGCCGAGGGCTTCTACCCGCACTTGGAACATACCTAGGGGTAGGCTAAGTTGAAAACGGCCACGCCGGTCGCTGTATACGCTGGCGGCTCCCGGAAAATCCACTTTAGCATTGGTGATTGGGGCTTTGGTAATGGCGTCAATTACCTTGCCCGACCAAGGACCTTCCGGGCGCTCTACCCGTTTGGTTTGGCTAAAGTCGGGGCAGGCGGTGAGGGCGTCTTGCGCTAGCGATTTTATATTTCCTTTTATGGTAAGTTTTATGGGATTGGTTGATCCTGAGGCATAAAGCTCAATTTCTTCGTTGAACTTGCCGGTGTTTTCGGTGTAAAAATAGACTAGGACTTGTCCGGATTCTCCTGATTCAATGCGGGTTCTGGGAATTTCGACCAGTACATTACGTCCCGAGCGAGGGCTTAAGATGAACTGTCCATCCAGGGATTCGTTGGTAAATGCAAAAACGGCAGGAGGGTTTTTCCAAGATTCTACCGCACCAAAGTCAACGGTCGTTTGTTTAAATACCAAGGGTTCCTGTGCAGAAAGCGCAGGGTTTAGTCCCCAAAGGAATCCGCACAAGAAAAGTATATGTAGGGTTGGGTTCATAAATTTTAGCAAACTTAGCCAAAGCGCACAAAACACATAATGAAAACAGAAGAACAAGAAATATATTTTAACCGGCTTATTGAAGCCTTGGATATTGAGTGGGCCGCAGAAAAAGAGGCTTATAGGTCTTTATTGGAAAAACGTTCGCTACAAGATAGGATTGAGGAAGGGGTAACCTGGCATCCTGTAGAGTTTCGAGAGGAAATACCTGCGCGCGGTCCTTGGTTTGAGTTGGTTTTTACCCAAAGTCGTCCTAGAGAGGCAGTGCATCAGTTCAGTAAAGGCCGCCCCATTCGGTTGAGCCGAGGTCAGGGCCGAAGGGAGGAGTTTCGTGGCGTTTGTGGAAGGGTTGACATGCACAGCATTTCTTTTTTATGGTTGGGTAAAACCATACCTGACGCACTTTTGGAAGGAGAGTGGACCTTGGATTTGTTGCCTGACGAGACCTCCTACCAAACCACACGTCATGCCTTAGTTAAAGCAGGTGCGGTACGGAACAACCGTCAAGCCGACTTGATTCAGGCCTGGTTGAGCGGTCAAACAGGGCAGCAGAAGGAGGGGCAAAGCCCTATGTTGCCGCATCCACAGCTCAACGAAGGGCAGCATAAGGCCTTAGAGCTTGCCTTGGCACAGCAAGATTTTTTCTTTTTGCATGGTCCCCCCGGAACCGGAAAAACCACCAGCTTGGTGCATTTGGTAAGCGAATGGCTCAGGCAAGGGCTCCGGGTTTTGGCTACCGCTCCATCCAATGCCGCAGCAGACCACCTGACCGTGAAACTTGAGGAAGCCGGTCTACAGCCCTTACGTTTAGGAAATCCGGTACGCGTGAGTCGCAAAGCGTCTCATTGTACTTTAGATGAGCGGATGCGTTTGCATCCCAGGTATGCCGAGTGGCAAGGGTACCAAAAGCGTGCGGCACAGGCCCGCACAGCCGCAGAAAAGTTTCGGCGTCATTTTGGGCCGGCCGAAAGACAACAACGCGCCGAGGCTTGGCAAGAGGCTCGGAGCCTTCAACAAGAGGCCGATGCCTTGGAAGACTACCTGCGCGAACGTTTGCTCGAAGATGCCGGTGTGGTAGTTGCCACCATGGTTACTGCAGCAAATACTCTTCCGCCTTCCATGGAGTTCGATTGGCTGGTGGTAGATGAAGCGGCTCAGGCCACCGAAGCGGCCATTTGGACAGCGGCGCTTCATGCCCGGGCCATGTGTTTGGCCGGTGATCCCATGCAGCTCCCTCCCACCTTACATGCCGATACCTTGCTCAAGCAACCCATGCTAGAGGAGGCCCTGGCGCGCTTCAAAGAACAAAGTGCCATGTTGCAGCGGCAATACCGAATGCATGAACACATTATGGAGTTCCCCTCCCAATGGTTTTACCAAAATCTATTGGAGGCAGATGCCTCTGTGGCTCAAGAACTTTTGGAGGATTTGCCGGTGGAGTTTATCGATACGGCCGGAGCCGGTTTGGAAGAAAGTCCGGGTCCTTTTGGAAAAAGTTATTTGAATGTGGGCGAGTTAGGCTTGGTAAGGAAACGCTTGGAGACTTTGGCAAAGCCAAAGCAACTGGCTTTAATAGCGCCTTACCGAGGACAAACCGATTTGGCAAACAAAGAGCCTTGGCCCTTTGGTGCCCACTGGACCTCTATTGATGCCTATCAAGGCCAAGAGGCCGATGTGGTGGTTATTTCTTTGGTTCGAAGCAACAGCCGTGGGGATTTTGGCTTTCTTTCCGATGCACGCAGACTCAACGTGGCATTTACCCGCGCTCGACGAAAACTGATTGTGGTAGGCGATAGCAGCACCTGGGGAACAGACCCTTTTTTAAATGCTTGGCTTGAATGGACAGAAAAAATGGGCTTTTATAGGTCTGCCTGGGAGTTTATTTCCTTTGGATAGGAGGCTCAACAAGGGTAAATTGTGTATCTTTTTCTACGATTTTAATTTTGGATTTATGCCTACCACACTTAGGTCTTTTTTGGTGTTCGCTGCCTTGCTAAATCTGCTTCCGCTTTCTGCACAGCAAATGGTGTACGAAATAGAAGTCATGGGCATGAACACAGGAACACTTACCGTAAACCGAAGCCGGGAGGGAAACGTAACGCGCATTACCATGAATACCGAGGCCGGTATGAATTATTTGTTTGGCAAATCTGAAGCCTCGTTTAATTCTTCCAATATTTTTGTGAACGGCAGCTTGGAGGGTTCCTATGCACGAAATATACGGGACGGCGAAGAAATTCGCTTTACCCGGCTTATGTGCTCCAAAGGAAAATGCGAAATAGAAACCAAGGAGGGGAAAGGAAAGCTTGAACCTCAACCCAAATCATGCATAGCAGCTATTTTTTTCGACGAGCCTAAAGGCCTAGATCAAATCTTTTCGGAAGATTGGGGCCGATACCTTCCTATCAAATACATTGGGGAATCCACGTATCAGGTAACCATGCCCGACGGCAAAATCAACGACTATATTTATAAGAACGGGGTTTTGGAAGAACTAAGGAGTTCTACACCCGTAGGCAAAGCACGTATCCGTAGAAAAAGAGATTAAGTGTTTTGGGCGCTCCCTTTGGCAAGTTTCTATGTTTGGAGGGGTGGGTTTTAAACGAAGAGCCTTTTGGCCGAGGCTCAATACCCATTGAAAAGGTTTTATGGGAGCTTTAGTGTCTATTCTTTAGAAAGAGTGGAGGGGGTTGATTTGTCTAATCCTTGCCAAAGGGCCCGGCTGTCCCCTTTAGCGCCCTCCCAAAAGCCTACGGGCACATAGGCTTGCGGGGTCTTACCCCTAAGGGTAAGCCTCCTCAGTCCTTGTGCCCGTGGCTTTCGGAAGGCCGGCTATCTGCTCCATCCGTAGCGCAATGCTCCCCGAATTAGGTATTAAGGTTTGAATTCCGGAGCAATGGGTTGCGGTGTGCTCTGCTCTTCCATTTGAATTTGCTGCAGCAAACGGTTTCCTTGCTCCACAATGGCATTGGCCTTGTATTTCTCCCGTTCGAATTCGGTGTCGGGCTTTGGTACTTTGTCAAAGTATTCTTTTTCTAAGGTATACCGTTCTATAGTAATTCGCAAAACCTCTTTGGCTTTGTCGTAAGCACCCGCTTGTCGATAAACATCTGCAATGAGTAGGTTAAAATAATCGTAGGGGACTACATCGTCGGGGAGCAGTTCACTAACCTTGTCCAAACTTTCAATGGCTTTGTCTTTTTTGCCTTCTATTACCAGCAAAGAAGCAAGGCGCACAAAGGAGGAGCGCATGTTGTAAACCATCCGCATATTGGTTTCGTCAAGGTAGACACTTTCGCCGTTTAGGTTTCCCCACTTAAACTTATGGACAAAGTTTTGGTAGGTTTCCTCTGAATTTAAGGCGCCGGTTTGTCCGTCGTGCGGACTCACTTCGAAAGGAACGAGGCGGTAGGCCAAACCTTCGAGGCTAAAGAACTTTTCAAGACCCATATAATTGTCGTTACCCACCGTAACGGCAAAATAAATAGGTCTTTCCCAGTTGAAGTTGGACAGCAAATCCAATATCATAACCTCGTTTTTGAGCAAATAACTTTTTTTGACCTCCCAACGAAGTTCTTTGGGAGCATTGGCCATTTGTTGTGGCGTGGCTAGTCCTGTTTCCACCACTTTAGCGGAATCTACCGGCAAAATAAACTTATTGGACCGGAGGTAATACAAGTTAGAACTTCCGGCATTGGTTTGGTTGGCCCCATCGGTACGCCGCAACCATTGCATGTGCTCTTGCACGGTGAAGTACGTTTCGTTGTTTTGATCCATGAGCACTTGGTCGCGTGTGCTGGCCCGGTATTCCGGTTCTTCAAGACTAAAAGGTACTGGGTCGCCATCGTAGGCTTTACGCTTCATTTGGGTAATGTACCAGTCGGTATTGAGCAGGCTAAGGTTTACAATGCGGACGTCGGTACGTTCCTCTTGCACTTCCTGCAAATACCAGAGTGGGAAGGTGTCGTTGTCGCCGTTGGTAAACAACACGGCATTTTTTTTGCAGCTATTTAAGTAATTCCAAGCAAAGTCTCTACTGGTGTAACGTTCAGACCTATCGTGGTCATCCCAGTTTTGGAAGCCCAAAATAGTGGGCACAGATATAGAGATTAGTGTTGCCAAGCTTGCGGCGGCAAGTCCTTTTTGTTTGGCATAATTTTTCAGCAAATAGGCTAAGCCAAGTACTCCCATGCCTATCCAAATGCAGAAGGCATAAAAAGAGCCCGCGTAGGCATAGTCTCGCTCTCGAGGTTGGTAGGGCGTTTGGTTTAGGTAAATTACAATGGCGAGTCCCGTGGTAAAAAAGAGCATACCTACCACCAATGCGCCCTTGGGGTCACGGTAAATTTGGAAGGCCAAGCCAATGAGTCCCAAAAGCAAAGGCAAGAAAAAATAGGTGTTTCTTGCGGGGTTTTCGCTGTAACGTGCGGGCAAATCCTCTTGCGGAATGCCGCTAACCATTTCATCTATGAAAGGTATTCCGGAAATCCAGTGCCCGTTCCCCATTTCTCCATTGCCTTGGAAATCATTTTCTCTACCCACAAAATTCCAGAAGAAGTAGCGGAAATACATCCATTGCACCTGGTATGAGGCAAAGAACTTTAAGTTTTCGCGGCTTCCCGGCTTGGCGTTGGGAGAAAGGCCGGTCCATTCCCGATAAGCGCTAACATGATGCGCCGACGGAGAGTACATACGCGGGAAGACGGTTTGTCGAGAATCCTCATACACGTATTTGGGTTTTTTGTCTACCTCCACGTACTCGTGGTCAATAGTTAACCCACTTCCGCTTTGTTCCATAAAATTATTAGCATCGTGCTCCAGACCGAATACCGACACCTCTTTTCCTTTTTCATCGCGCACCACATAGGCTTTCATGCGTATGGGCTTTCCTTCCTCAATCTCCACCACTTTAGCATCGAAATACTGACCATAAAATAGGGGGCGGTCGCCGTATTGATCGCGATTTAGGTAAGAAATCATGGAGTAAACGTTCTCCGGATTGTTTTCGTCCATGGTGGTATTGGCCATAGAGCGAATAAAAATGATAGAATAGGAAGAGTATCCGATAATTACTACGGCAATTGACCATAAACCCAGATTTAGAATTTGTTTTCCGAGTTTATTGGTTCGGTAAATCCCATAGGCAAGACCACCGGCAACCACCAACAAAAAGACAAAGAAGCCCATGCCAAAGTTCATATGTAAGCTGTTGGCAAAGAGGCGTTCAAAGCCTGCCGCAATTTTAATGGTTCCCGGAATAATACCGTATTGAATAAACAGGAGTACAACTAAAGACACCCCAATGGCAATTAAGTCGCCATATTTTTTGCGCGGATAGCGTTTGTAGTAATAAATGAGACCAATGGCAGGAATGGTAAGTAGGTTGAGCAAGTGAACACCAATCGACAAGCCCATCAAATAGGCAATCAGCAAAATCCAACGGTCGGCAACCACCACACCTTTATCTACATCGGCATCCCATTTAAGGATGGCCCAAAAAACAACGGCAGTAAAGAGGCTGGACAAGGCATAAACTTCTCCTTCTACGGCAGAAAACCAAAACGTATCGCTAAAGGTATAAGCCAAAGCTCCAATGGCAGCAGACCCCAAGCTTAGTACAATTCTTTCTTGGGTCCAGGCTACAGAACCTGCGCCGTCCATGGTTTTGAACATCTTGATGCACAGCGCACTAATGGTCCAAAACAAAAAACCGATGGTAAGCGCGCTGGAAACCACCGAAAGGTAGTTGACCATTACGGCCGCATTTCCCGGGTTATCTCCTCCAAAAATAATAAATACGCGTCCAAGCAAAGCAAAAAAGGGAGCGCCGGGAGGGTGGCCAACCAGCAATTTATAGGCAGAAGCAATGAACTCACCGCAGTCCCAAAAGCTTACGGTGTCTTCCATGGTTATAGAATAAACCACGGCCGCAATGAGCGTTACTGCCCATCCCAGAATAATATTTAAGCGATTGAATTCTAAATTTTTCACAATAGATTGAATTGAGCTAAGGACGAAAATAGGAAAAAGAGCGGTGCATAGGCGGATTAAAGCGAACAAAGGTAGTACCTAAGCATGTTAAAGCACTAGTTTTGAAGGCTAACGTCATCTGTCTTTTGGTATTGTTCGCCTAAGGACTGCCATTGGTTACCTTTTTCAGAAAAACCGTAAAAGTCCTCATACCCCACGCGGTTGCTGATGAGGTTTTTTCGCAAGTCCATCAGAGATTTTGCAAAACGGTTGTCTGCTGGCTTGGGTAAGTCAAAAGGTTCGTTTTCAGGAATGTTTACAGGGACATAGCTGCTATCGGCCCTTACCATAAAAAAGAAGGCATGAGGTACCAAAAGGCTGCCCGGAGGCTTGGGGACATCTACCCTACGACTCATTTCTTCGGCGACCAGCTCCGGGCCAAGCATTACCGGTTTTGTTTTGTAATTGGCCTGAATGACCCCGCCAATCCAAGCTTCGTAGGCTTGCTGGATTCCTTCGGGAGAAGGGTTGCCGGACTCAAACTCCAAAAGTTTCTCGTGAAGTGTTTTATATTCCGGGCTGTTGTCACCTCCAAGGCTTGGATAACGCTTTACTTTTTGTTCTAAATACCAAGACCTGCGCAGCAACTCTTTGCCTAAAACAACCACATCGGGGCGTAGTCCTTCCACCTCTTGCAGGTATAGGCCTGGAGAAAGAAAAATGTCCCATTGTCGGGTAAGTACGATGCTGTTTTCCGGCAGGCTTTGCAGGGCCGCACGGGCGTAAACTTCTATAAAATCCCTGTCTGATCGGTCGCATCGCTCCCAATGCTGTTGTATCGAAATGGCAGGAAGCAGGAAACTTAAAAGGGGAATCCAAGCCCAGGAAGGCTTTAGCATTGAAAGGTAATGCCAGGCTGCCGACGTGGGAATAATAAGAGCTATAGTAGCGGAAAGGTAGTAGGGTTCAATATCGTGAATTTGGTAGCTGCTGGCGTAAACCATGCAACTGATGGCTTGAATTCCCACCCAAATGGCTTTTTTACCGGCGACCATAAAACCTGCTAAGGCAAACAGCAAGCCAAGGCCTAAATCAATGGGCAATCCCCTTAAAAACAAACGCATTTGTTGGCCAAGAGCACCCTCCTCACCAAACATCCAAACCCTATATTGCCAGCCGCTCACATGTCTGTAAAAGCGATCCCAATCGGAAGGGGCGCCCCAATTCACCAAAGGGTCGGAAGAGGCCAAAGCCATCATGGATCCATATAAAGCAATGGGTATAAGCACTGCGGGACCAACCAAGTTTTGAAAACTGCGCCACCGGCCTTTCCAATTCTGGTGCGCAACAAACCAAACATAGGCCAAGCCCGGTAAAAGAACGATGGAGATTAGGTGATTGCTGAATATAAAGCCGGTAGCTACGCCTAACCATATCCAATCTTTTTTTTGTCCATGGTTCCAGGCCTCCATCAAACGCCACATCCAAACAGCAAGCAAAAGCATTTGCAGGGCATGCACTTCTACAGCAGTAGCTTGTTCCCAATACCTCAAACTCAGCGAAAAGGTGAGCGCGGCACCTGCGGCAATCCAAGGATTATTGAGTTTGGGCCAGGAAAGCACAAAGCGCTGCAAAACAAGGGAGCCTAGCAAGGCGCAGGCCACATTAAGGCCAAGGCTTACCCACATGGGTTGGACAAAGAAGAATAGCTTTTGCACCAAAAAACCAAGCCAGGTAAATAAGGGGTATCCTGTGGGGTGAGCTACCCCCGGCAAGGCTTGGACGGCCATTAACTCGCCGGAATCAATTTCTTGAATGCTTTGGGCCATGGTTAAGACATAGACCAACAAGAGAATGAAGCCATGGATAAGATACGACAGAACCAAGGGGCGAGAAAGACGAGCTATTACCATTTTTTAAAGACTTATGTACAACCTAAGCCGGACGTTTTACGTTTCTAATGTACATGAAATGGATGCTAATTTCGGTTTTTTTGTTTTCCCTTTCAGTTTCCGGTTGTGGACAGCAACCCAAAGCAACAAATAATATGGAGTTTCCTGTACAAAAATCAGAAGAGGAGTGGAGGTCAATGTTGACAGAGGAGCAGTTTAGGGTGCTACGCAATAAAGGCACCGAACGGCCGTATTCCGGAGATCTGTATTATTTGAACGATAAAGGGGTGTATTCTTGTGCTGCATGTAAAGCACCCTTGTTTACCAGCGAAACCAAATTTGATGCCCACTGCGGGTGGCCCAGCTTTTATGCTCCCGTTTCTAAAAACGCAGTGGTTGAGCAATTAGACAAAAGCCATGGCATGATTCGCACGGAAATAGTGTGCGGCAACTGCGGCGGCCATTTAGGGCATGTATTTAACGACGGACCCAATCCCACAGGCTTAAGGTATTGCATAAATAGTGTATCTATGGAGTTTGCACCAAAAGTTTTAGACTCGGGAACGGGCAATAAGGTGGAGTAGTTATGTAATGCACAAACCTGCGAGCGACTCAAAGAGTGCTTTTCCAAAAGGAAAGCCAAGCTTGGCATCTACTGCTCTTTCGGGGTGTGGCATCATTCCTACCACATTTCCTTGTTTATTGCAAATGCCTGCAATATGCAACATGCTTCCGTTTGGAGTCCAGGATTCTCCTAACTCCCCACCGGGAGAGCAATAACGAAAAAGTATTTGCCGGTTGGCTTCCAGTTCTTCCAAGACCTCTTTTGAGGCCATATAATTTCCCTCGCCATGGGCAATCGGAAGTTGAATCACTTCGTGTGTCTGGTATGCACAGGTAGCCATGGACTCGTTATGCTCCACACGGAGATGCACCTTTTCGCAAATAAATTGCATGCTTGGGTTATGCCTTAAAGCCCCCGGAAGCAGTCCGGCCTCCGTTAAAATTTGAAAACCATTGCATATACCCAAGACAGGCTTTCCGGCTTGAGCATGTGCAATAACCTGATTCATAATGGGAGAGAACCTCGCAATGGCGCCGCTCCTTAAATAGTCTCCATAAGAAAACCCACCGGGAAGGATAACAAGATCCACATTTTCCATGGAGTGGTCTTTATGCCAAAGTTTTACGGGGCTTGCCAACCCTAAGGTTTCGATAGCATCCCAGAGGTCCTGATCGCAATTGGAACCGGGAAATGTTACAATTCCCCAACGTGCTTGTTTCATCGGCCAAAAATACGCCAGTCAGCTCAGCTACACAAGTAAGAAATGAAGGCAAAAAATCGAAACTTGGCCGGCTTTTCAAAAGCAGACCACCGTTTTAAACCGCGAAACTTCAACCCGGGTTATTCGAACAGCTTTACAGCCAAGGCCAAAATAAGCCAAACCAACAGCCAAAGATTCCCAATGTTCACCTTTTTAATTCTCAAAAAATAAAAGGAAAAGAATAAGGCCAAGGGGAGCGCAAGCCAATGAAGGTGGTGAAAAAATCCCGAAGGATGAAGGTAGGCCACACAAAGACTCCCTAAGAAAAACAAGGCAAACCACCGCGAAAAGAGGCGTTCAATGCTGCGGTGACCGGCTTGTAGGGCCGTGAAATCTAAAAAACTGGCAACAGATAAGCATAGCAACCATAAAGGCAGGGCCCATAGCCAAAGGTTTTCTAGAGAAAAGGAGGGCGAAAAGTCCAAGACCTGACCCACTGCCAAAGAGATTTCTTGAGGTTTTTCCCAAGTAAATGTCCAGGCAGTAAATAAGTACAACCAAGGTAGAATGTTGCCCAGCATAAAGCCTAGCAAAGCTTTACCATTGGTTTTTCCATTCCATAGCAGCCCTAAAACAAACAATGGCGTAAAGATAAGGCTGGCCCAAAGGCCAAATTGCGCAATCCCCAGGCAAAGCCCCCCTTGAAAAGTGGCACCCGGCTTGTTTTCGTTGCCGGGAGCCTGCAGTAAACCAAAACAAGAAAGGCATAGGAATAGAGACGAAAACCATTGGACCCAATAAAAATGTCCGTCCGATAAACTACCGGTAATCCAAACAATAAAGAAAACAGGAAAATAGGTGGTGCGCTCGTATACATTTAGGCGTATGAGCAGGCCATGGAATAAAAAACCAAGCAATAAACTAAAACTTAGGTTTAGTAAGGCCGATAACCAAGGGAAAGGGGGGAGTATATTTAACCAGGTCTCCGGAAAAGCTGAGCCGAAATGAGGCTTGGGAGAAGGCAAGGTCCCCCATGGCAAAAAGAGCAGAAAGCCGCTAAGGACAATCAATGCCAAGCCCTGAGGTTTATGACCAATGAGTAGACGCCACACAGCTGCGAATATCTTTATTTTTTAGCTCCCTTGAGTCCTTTTTTTAGGTCTTTCAATCCGGCAACTATGGAAAATGTAAGCCCTTTGCCTGAGATTTTTTTTCGTTCGTCTTTTCCGAACCAAGGCGATTGCTTAATTTAGTGCAGCATTCTTTTTTTTAGATTTAGCTAAAAAAAAAGAAACATTCAAATGATATACAACTTATTATGATATTATTTCAGGTGGATTTGCTGGAGCAAAAGCGTGAGGAGGCTTTTATTCTCCTTGGAATTACGACAGGCTTGTTCCTGGCAGCTCTAATTTTAATCGCAATTTTGATTCTGCGCCGAAAAAGTAAGCAAAGTGAGGAACTCGCCCTAGATTTTTCTACGGAAATTCCCAAAATCGGCACACAAAAACCGCGTGAAAAGAGAAAGGGAACAAAACCAACAAAAGAAATTACGGCAAAGAAGAAGGAAGTCGATACGGTAGATCCCCAGGCTACCAAAACTTCCCCAAAGAAAGAGGTTCCGGAAGACTTCATGCCCCGAAACCCC
Source organism: Flavobacteriales bacterium (assembly GCA_018401695.1). GTDB lineage: Bacteria > Bacteroidota > Bacteroidia > CAIKAF01 > CAIKAF01 > CAIKAF01. The sequence goes on from JAGYKD010000001.1 coordinate 976,209, forward strand.
AAAACGGCGCAAAAAGAACCTAAACAAGGAAATGCCCCAAAGGAATTCAGTATGGGGCCTACAAAGCAGGCAACACCAACAGTAACCATAAGTAAACAGACCCCTACCAATCCAAAGGACTCTGAAGAAAACACAAAAAAAATCGAGCAATCCAAGTCAAAAGAGCCTAAGGCGCCCATCGCTCCTAAATCGGAGGTTGGCATAAAGGCAACCCCTGTTATTTCCTCTGAAAATGCAGCACCTCCGCTGTCAAAGGATCAAGTGGCAAAGAATGTAGCTGAAGCCATTGACAGGGGGAATTCAAAAGAAGATAATATGGCACGGGTTCAAGCGTATTTGGAGGAGCTAAAGGCAAAAAAATCATCTGCCAAAGGAAACGGCGCAACAGAGGAAATAGCCAAGCCCGTAAAAAGAGCAAAGGAAAACACCTCAGAAGAAAAACCAAAGGCAGAGGATAAGGCAAGGGGAGAGTCGCAAGCAATACCAGACCCCGAGATGCCTTCCGGAGCTTTAACCCCGCCCTTTGTTCCCACCCCAAATTTGCCCGAAACACCTACCTCAGAATCTATCCGCCTTGAATTTGAAAAGCCGGAGGAAAGGCCAGCAGAGTCTGGCGAAAAGGGTTCCCGGGAGGTTTCGGGAGACCCTGAGGACCCCTCTTTGAGTTCACCTGTGCAACAGCTTAAAGGAAGCCCTGCGGAAGCAGAAAAGCCCTCGATTTCTTTAAAGGTAAACAAGAGCGCACCAAGTAAAGAGAGTGGTCCTGAACTCTCAGGAGGCATTCAAGAAAAGGGAACCGATTTGGACCAGGCTCAACCTCACCTACCCCCTGCGCAGACGCCAACCACTACAACAACAACGTCGAAAGGTTCTGCGGTTGCTTTATCCGAAAAAGAGGTGGAGCCGGTAACGAAACAGGAGGAAAACGCAAAAAAGGCTCCTAAGGGTAAAAAAGTGCCCATGGACGGTTACCGGTCCTTTGCCGATTGGCTAAGACAGACCAAAGGCTAAATGAAGCTTTTTGATTGTTCCCACCAATAGTCAAGGTCGGACAGATCCTGAAGATGAACCTTGAATTGGGCTCTTAGAGCCTCCAGCGTTTGGGCTTTGACCTTATGGAAATCAATGTTTTCTGATTCTAAATGCAGGCTGGTTACCCCTTTGTCTGAAATGCCGCAGGGAACAATCCAGTCGAAGGGCTTAAGGTCGGCACAAATATTAAATGCAAACCCATGCATGGTTACCCATCGGCTGGAGTGTACGCCAATAGCGCAAATTTTTCGTGCGGAGAGTGGGCTATCGCTTTCCAGCCAAACGCCGGTTAAGCCTTCGATTCGCCCTCCTTTGATGCCATACAAAGATAGGACATCGATAACAGCTGCTTCCAACAGCCTTAAATAGAGTCCTATATCGGTAAAGAAATGGTCTAAGTCAAAAATGGGGTATCCGGTAAGTTGGCCGGGACCATGGTAAGTGATGTCGCCTCCTCGATTGATAGGCACAAAGTCTACCTCATGCTCCTTGAGTTGCTCGGCAGAAATCCTTAGATTCTCTTCATTTCCGTTTTTCCCCAGGGTAAACACCCGGTTGTGCTCACAAAACAATAAGAAGTTTTGGGTTTCTACACGGTCCTTTTCCGGCCGTTTTCTGTTGGCTAACTTTTTTTGAATAATGGAAGCGTGTAGGGCCTTTTGTAAGGCCCAAGCTTTGCGGTATTCTACCTGTTGAAGGTCAGAAAAAAGGACCGTTGGCGGCATGTTTAGTGTTTAGAAAGCTCTCCTTTGAGGAAATCAATAACATGCACTTCCATTTCGTCAGCACCGCGTAATCTTGCCAAATGCAAAGACACCCAGTCGCCTAAGTGAATATGCTCAAGGGCCTGTTCTACAGGGTGCTCAGAAGAGGATTCTATGCTTAAGGTTTGCGCTTCACGTTGCTTAAAAATCCCTTCAGCTATGTCCATGCGTAAGCGATTTCGCTTAAAGTCTGAGGGGTTTCTCAACGAAACCACCAAAATTTCCGGATGTTTATCGGCCCAGCCTACCATTTCATTATGGTTCATTTCCGGAACAATATGGTGCCAGCAGAGCATTTTGGCGTTTTCGTTGATTTGTTGCCTAAATCGAACGGCAATTCCTTCAGAAAGGGTTTCGGCATAAATCACCGGAAGAGTTCCATTTAGTCGAGCTGCAATTTCCTGCGCTTTTTGAGAAACTTGCGCTTGACTTTCCTTAAGTCTATTGGCCGCATTTTCTAAAACTCCAATATAGTTTGAGGGCAACCAACCTTGTTGCACAAAAATGGCAACCAGCTGGGTTAAGGAATATCCTAAACAAGCTCTGGGAGGGTTTCCTCCGGGGATGGTACGTAATCCCCAACCATGCTCTTTGGCGAGTTCGGCTAGTTTTCCGCCACTGGTTATGCACACTACGGTAGCTCCGGCCTTGTGCGCCTCGTGCACTGCTTGCAAGGTTTCTTCGGTGTTCCCTGAGTAAGAAGAAGCAATAAAAAAGGTGTTTGGCCCTACAAAAGCAGGAATTCGGTATTCTTTGTTTACAATTACAGGCAAAGAGGCATGGCCGGCTGCCCAGTTTGATACAATGGTTGCTCCAATGCCGGAACCTCCCAGCCCCGAAATCATAATTTCCGAGTATGCTTTGTTGGGAATGCTGAGGACTTGCTCCCTGGCAATGCTCAGGCTCTCGTGTATGTGATTCGGAAAGGCTTCGATTAAGGCTTGCATCGTCATAAAACCAAAGATTTTAAAGGTCAAACCTACGCATTTTATAGCAATGGAGAGGCCGGGCTGCAGGCTAATGTGTCGAGTGGCTTAGAGCTACAAAATGCATCCTTACCTTTGTTCGGATGGAAGATGGCCAAGAAAAGGTAATTCGAATTTATACCGATGGTGCCGCCAGAGGCAACCCAGGGCCTGGAGGTTTAGGGGTCGTATTGCTTATGGGCAAACACCGAAAAGAATATGCCGAAGGCTACCGGCGAACAACAAACAACCGAATGGAGCTGTTGGCTGTGGTTCGTGCCCTTCAACTGCTTAAAACCAATGCCTATCCTGTGGAAGTTTACTCCGACAGCAAATACGTAGTGGATGCCATTACCAAAGGTTGGCTTAAGAACTGGGTGCGCACCGATTTTAAGCAAAAGAAGAACCGAGATCTTTGGGAAAAGTATCTTAAGGTTGCCAAACCCTTTGACCTTCGTTTTTTTTGGGTGAAAGGGCATGCCAACAATCCGGAAAATAACCGTTGCGATGAACTTGCCGTTTGGGCTTCAAAGCAACCAGGACTTCCCTCCGATGTGCCTTTTGAATCAGAAAACCCCTGAATATGGAGTTTAGAACCCCTTGCATGCCGCCAAGGCTTCCCTTGATTGAACATGGCAGCCCCATTTCTTTTTTAGGCTCTTGCTTTAGTGAGCACCTAGCTGCGCGCTTGGCTTATCAAGGTTTTGACGTTTGTCCTCCCAGCCATGGCATTTTGTTTGACGGTTTTTCCATGGTTCGGGCAATGGAACACTGGACTCAAAAGCCCAAACAAAGAAGGTTTGACTTGGTTGCGCAGCATAATGTTTGGTATTCTTGGGACCACCATGGCTCTTTTAGATCTGAATCCAAACAAACCCTGCTGTATAGTCTGAATAAGGCCTGCAACAGGCAAGGCAAAATGCTTAAAAAGGCCCAGGTGCTTTTCATTACCTTGGGTACCGCTTGGTATTTTGTGCTTAAAGAAAGCGAAAGACCCGTGGCCAATTGCCACAAAGTGCCGGCTAACCGGTTTGAACGAAAGTTGGCAGAACCACAAGTGTTGGCAGAAAAACTAAGCAATGCACTAAACAGCTTGAGGCTATTGAACCCTAACCTAGAGGTAGTGTTGTCTGTTAGTCCTGTAAAGCATTTGCGGGACGGTATTTCCGGCAATTTGCTAAGTAAGTCAGTGCTATTGCTTACCAGCCATATGCTAACCACAGAACTGCCTTTTTGCTCTTATTTTCCCGGCTATGAGCTCTTAACAGAGGACTTAAGAGATTATAGATTTTATGCAAAGGATATGGCACACCCCTCAGATCAAGCCATTGATTACATTATGGAGGCCTTTGCAGGAAGCGCTTTTTCCAAAGAAACAGCAAAAATTGTCGGAGATGTAGAGCGATTTAGGAAATTAGAGGGCCATAGGCCTTTAGGTAATTCTAAGGCGCATAAGTCGGCCATAGTGCAGGCTAAGAAACAATTGCTTAATGCATATCCAATCCTAAGCTTATGAACATCATCTCTTACAACCTCAACGGAATCCGAGCGGCAATGAACAAAGGTCTGTTGGACTGGCTAAAGGCCGCTAATCCGGATGTTTTTCTTATACAAGAAACTAAGGCCAACGAAGATCAGGTGGACTGGACCGGCTTTGCAGCCTTGGGTTACCGACAGCACTTGTTCTCTGCAGAAAAGAAGGGCTACTCCGGAGTGGCCCTGCTGAGCAAAAAAGCTCCTGATCGCATGGTTGCGGGCATGGGCTTGGACGCTTACGATAAAGAAGGGCGGGTGTTACGCGCCGATTACGGTGACCTGACGATTGTTTCGGCTTATTTTCCTTCCGGTTCATCGGGCGATGAGCGCCAGGCCTTCAAAATGAAGTTTTTGGCCGACTTTTTACCTTGGGCAAGGGCCTTGAAAAAAGAAAGGCCCAAACTGATAATTGCCGGAGACGTAAATATTTGCCACTTGGATATCGACATTCATAATCCTAAGGCCAATCAGAACACCTCGGGATTTTTGCCGGAGGAGCGGGCATGGGTTTCAGCGTTTTTAAACGAAGGTTTCGAAGACAGTTTTCGTCTTTTTAATCCGGAGCCGGATCAGTACACTTGGTGGAGTTATAGGGCCGCTTCCAGAGCGCGCAATAAAGGGTGGCGTATCGATTATCAGTTTGTGTCCGAAGCTTTGGCGCCACAAGTGCAGCAAGCCCGCATTTTGAGCCAGGCGGTTCATTCGGACCATTGTCCTACGCAGCTTATTTTGGACTGGAAGTAAGGGGTTTTGCCCGGAGCAAAGTCTGCGCCCCTGACCGAACCGATAGCTGTTTGCAGCCTTGGGGTTGGCAAGACTTGGCACGAGGAGGCTTTCCGACCCTTCGGAAAGACCCCGCAGGGCCTAGGCTTGCCCCCCAAGGCAAGAACACTAAAGGAGAGGGCAGGATAAGGCGCCCTAAAAATTAGCTTAGGCTAAAAAATGAGTTCAAAAGCTTGTAATTTAGTCGTTTGAAGCGTCTAATTTCGCTCCACTAGTTCGTGGGTGTAGGCGTAATTCAGAAGTTCCGCCGCACTTTTGCACGAGAGTTTTTTCAGGATGTTTTTCCGGTGGGTGTTGATGGTATGGTAGCTAAGGTGAAGCTTTTCCGCAATTTCTTTGCTGGATAGTCCCTCGGCCACCATTTTAAGGATTTCTAACTCCCTTTCCGAGAGTTGCTCATGCAAAGGCACCCGACTTTCGGGGGCTGCCCGAAAGCTCAACTCTATAAGCACTTCCACCACTTTAGGCGAAAAAAAGCGCACCCCTTTCCAAGCCGAATATATGGATTCCACAAGCTCGTCGTGGGTTGCCTCGGTGGTTAAAAAGCAGGTGATTCCTATTTTGTGTACGTGATATATCCAGTCTCGGTCTTTGCCAGTGATGAGAATGACTTTTCGATTCTCTAAAAAGCTTTTATGCTTTGCGGGCAAGGACTCTGAAAGGAAAAAGGACGCATATCTATCGTCCATGAAAATAAGGGCCTCCGGATTTTTTTGGGCTTCCCTAAAAAGGGTTTCAACCGCTTCTTTTTCCGAGCTGTAGGGTAAGGCTTTTTGCCATTGGATATCCGTTCGGCCAGAGAGCGCTGCGGCCAAGCCTTGCTCCAAAAAGGGTTGGGCAAATGCCGGAAGAACATCGATATGTATGGGAGCTGCAGCCATGGCGCAAAATTGCTAAAAAATAAACAATTGGCAGGCCGGATAGTTTCGCAGCCTCAAGGCGTCTGCGGGGCTATGGTCAGTTTTTGTCGCCATTGGCCATTTATACTTTGCAGCAAATATAGCCCGGGAGCCAAGCCGTAAAGTGGCATAGAGCTTCCTTGCACTTCCCGCACAAGTTTTCCCGAAATCGTGTATAGCTGCCAATCGGCTTCTTGGTTAAAATGCACTTGATTGGAAGCTGGGTTTGGAAATGCATATTGTTTTCCTGTCTCGTTTTCCTGTAAGCCCATGGGGCAATTAACGACTTCTATGGTGTCGTTGGTTGTTGCCGAACAGCCATTGGTATCTATATAGGTATAACTCAACACCCAGTTCCCTATTCCTGCATTGGAGGGGTCAAAAGTGTTGTTTGTTAGGATTCCTGCGCCTTGGAAGGAGCCGCCGGACGGGCTAGCAGTGTTGGTTAAACTTATGGGAAATCCAAACAGACAAAATGTGTCAACGCCTAAGTCAAACACAGGAATGGTGGGGTTAACCACTTGGTAGTGGAAGGTGTCTGCTGCGGTACAGCCGTTGTTGTCGGTAAATGTGTAATGTGCCGCAAAACTTCCCTGGCCTTGGTTTTGTGGGTTAATGAACCCAAAAATTTGATCTCCGCCAAAGTTGCCTCCGGGAGGTGTAGCTTGAAGTGCAATGGGCGCTTCGTTGGCGCAAAATAGCGTGTCGGCAGCGGTCAGCGCGACCAGAGGAGGAGGATTAAAAGAGATTTGAATGGAGTCGGTACCGCTGCAACCTAGGCCGCTGGTGCCGGTGAGACCGATCGTGCCACTTTGCAATACGTGTATGGAAGGGGCATTAGACCCGTTGGACCAGGTGTAGGTTGCTGCTCCTGAGGCTGTAAGGCTTATGGTGTCGCCTTGACAAGCGGTGGTATTGCCTAAGATTTGAACTTGTGGTGCGGGGCTAATGATCAAGACTCCTCCCATATTTTGAGGGGTTGTGGCAGGTTCTGTACTTTGCACGGCCAGCATATAGCCATTGCCAAAGGGCAATCCGGAAGGGATGACCATTTGAATTACCCCTCCACTACTTCCGTTTAATGTGCCGACAATGCTAGGGTTTGCAAAACTGCCTGAGGCGTCGCTTAGCAACACCTGAAACTGGTTGGTGGGGTGAAAAAAGCCCACGGCATTTATGATACCTAAAATGGTGTCTCCCGCGCAGGGCTGCAAATTGTTGACAGAAACCAATTGGGCGGAGCCGGGAGGGTGTACCACAATCACCGCCTTCATGCCAAGGCTTGCATGTGGTGTGCACACATAATAAAAGGTTCCGGTGTTGGTGGGAACCCATTGTCCTCCGCCAAAAGGAATATTGAAACCGCCGTTCGAGGCCGTGCCATTGGCGCTCCAGGTGGCTTGATCAACCTCCAGGGCGTTGTGGTTATTGCCCAGGGTAAACTGCACGGTATCGCCCAGTGCAATGTGCAAGGTGTCGGGGGAATAGGTAAAACCTACCGTAGTTATTGGGTAAATGGAGGCTTGGGCGGCAAAAGACAAGCAGCAAAGAACGAGTGCGGAGTAAAGGAGCTTGCGCAGCATAATTTTCAATTTGATTGACAGCAAGTTACGATAATTTTGGGATTGTTTTGCAAAAACAATAAAACACATGTATCGGGGATTGTTAGAGGGTTTTTGTGGGGGAATGGCGTGGGGATACTTGGTGGCCTCGACAGGAATCGAACCTGTATCTTAAGTTCCGGAGACTTACATACTATCCATTGTACTACGAGGCCAAAAAAAAGCCGATCTTCCGATCGGCTTTATATAGCAGCTTGTTTTGGTGTGGGTTAGGGAGTAAATTCAGGCGTTTAAAAATTACTAAAAAATGCCAGCAGACATGTTTTAGTGGCAAAATCGAGTGTTTCTAAGAAAAGCCATTATATTTATAATGTTGGCAAAAATGAGTAATTTAAAAATATGCCAAATATAGTACCGATAAGCAGGGTTGATCTATGTCTAAAATCATTGACCGCCAAGTAGCGAAGCATTTCAAAGGCAAAGGGAATTTCGACCGAGCTACCCTAAGTGCCTTTTTAACCGATTTGAATCCGGAAATCACCGAAAGTGCCTTGGCATGGAGAATCCATAATTTGGTGAAGCGAAAGGTGATTGACCAAGTAAAATTGGGCGTATATACCATTTCAAACAAGGCGGCCTACAGACCATTTGTATCAGATAAGCTGGCTCAATTATCAAAGATTGTGGCCAAGGAGTTTGACCGGTTAGATTATTGCCTTTGGAGCACCGAATGGCTGAATGATTTCACAAGGCATCAATTGGGAACCTTCTTTTATATACTTGAGGTGGAAAAGGGTTTTGTTGAGGAGGTGTTTAACGCCTATTTAGAAACCAAACCGTATCGCGTGTACCTCGATCCAACAGAGGACATCATGGAAAGGTATGTGGAAAGTGAAATTTCCATCGTAATTAAGCCACTAATTAGCCGTTCGCCAAGACAGAAAATTGCCATTAAGGAAAAGTCAAAGGATAAAATTTATGTACCGACTTTAGAGAAAATGCTAATTGATGTGTACAGCGATGCAGTAACCTTCTATGCCATTCAGGGAAGTGAAATGGATGCGCTGTTTGAAAATGCCTTAAAGCGCTATCCAATAAACTTCACCAAGCTTATTAGCTATGCTAGAAGACGAAATAAAGAAGAACAAATTAAAAATTACTTAGAGAACAACTTTGGTGCGCTTGTAAAAGATATTATAGAATGATAAAAGCACATTGTTTTACCAAAGAGTGGATCAACGGCTTTAAGCAGCAAAAGCATTTGAAGCGTATCAATCCGCCGATACTGGAGAAAATGATACACGCCCTTTTCTTATTGCAGCAGCTCAAAGCTCAGGGGCTGGATTTTACCTTCAAAGGTGGAACAAGCCTTGTGTTATTGCTTGCCAAATCGAGAAGGTTTTCGGTGGACATCGACATTATTACCACGCATAGCCGTGAAGAAGTTGAAGCTATCCTGAACAAAGTGGTGGCTAACTCACATTTCAATACATGGGAACTGCAAGATTTAAGGAGCTATAAGGAAGGTGTGCCTAAAGCACATTACGCATTTGATTATGCATCGACCCTAAATCAAAATGCCCACTTTGTATTGTTGGATATTCTTTTTGAGAAAACGGATTACCCAAGGTTATTGTCAGCTCCTATTCAATCGGAATGGATTGATTCCGAAGCCGTATGGGAAGTATCGGTTCCGTCTATTGAATCCATTTTAGGAGATAAACTCACTGCCTTTGCTCCAAATACTGTTGGAATCCCTTACGGAAGGGGCAAGGAGCAGGAAATCATAAAGCAGCTTTTTGACATTGGTTGTTTGTTTGATGAAGCGGAAAATATAGAAGAAATTGCCTTAAGCTTTGAGAAAATTGGAGCAAAGGAAATCAAATACCGCAAACTTGAAATTGGCGTATCGGACATACTGGATGATATTTTCACCACTTCTTTACTCCTCGCCAAACGAACCAAAAACACCGAAGACCCGGACAAAACAAGATTTGCAGAACTCACTAACGGAATACGTAGGTTCGAAGGATTTTTGATGGCAGAGAAATTCAAAATAGAAGATGCCATTCTTGCAGCAGGTAAAGCAGCGTACCTCGCGAAAAAATTAAAGAGAAAAGACCATTCAGCCATACAGAAATTTGATGGTCAGGACATGAGTAAACTGGAAATTTCGGAAGAGCTAAACTTTTTGAACAAGCTCAAAAAGTCGAGAGACAAGGCAGCATTTTTCTATTGGTATAAGGCCTTGGATTAAGAGACAAAACCTTATGCATCTGAGCTCTATGATAACTGTCTAACGACCTTTCGTTCTAAATTCAATCTGCCCAAAAAGCCGTTTGAGTTCAAACCATGCTTACCCAAACAGGAAGAGGATTAACCAAAGGCGTATTTTACCCAATGTTTTTCTTATTCTAAGGCCTTTTATTTCAGGACTTAAAATAGGGTTGACGTGGCCTCGACAGGAATCGAACCTGTATCTTAAGTTCCGGAGACTTACATACTATCCATTGTACTACGAGGCCAAAAAAAAGCCGATCTTCCGACCGGCTTTATCTAGTAGCGGGGGTTGGACTCGAACCAACGATCTTCGGGTTATGAGCCCGACGAGATACCTACTTCTCCACCCCGCACTCTATGTTCAGAACACTTACCGCTCTGGGGCTGCAAATATAATATAACGTACCTTTATCTCCAAACTTATTCAGCCTCTATGCAGCATAAAGCCGGATTTATAAACATCCTTGGCAAGCCCAATGCCGGCAAGTCCACCCTCCTCAATGCCCTCCTCGGCGAAAAACTAGCCATTATGTCGCGGCGTGCCCAGACCACCAGGCACCGCATCCTTGGCATGATCAATGATGCAGACCACCAACTTATTTTTTCTGACACCCCGGGAGTGATCGACCCCGCTTACAAGCTCCAAGAAAAAATGATGCACGTGGTCGAAGAAAGCCTCTCCGACGGCGATATCTATATCCTTGTGGCCGATGCTTTTTCTCAAAAGGGCCTCCAAAGCACCCTTGAATTTCAGGATTCCTTTAACCAACGGCTGCTTGAACTGGATGTCCCCTTGGTTTTATTCCTCAACAAAACCGAATCACTCAGCAACGAAGAAAAGGCACTCCGATCCGAGGAGGCAAGGCTGCGCTTTCCTATGGCACAAGTGATTTGCGGCTCCGCGCTCCATAACCAGGGCTTGGAAACCCTGCTGAGCCTTATCAAAGAATCCCTTCCCGAACACCCTCCCTATTTCGATAAAGACCAGTTTACCGATAAAAACCTGCGTTTTATTGCCTCCGAATACATTCGGGAACAGCTCCTAAACCAATACAGGCAAGAAGTGCCTTACCACTGCGAAGTGGTGATTGTGGAATACAAAGAGGCTCCCGACATCGACCGCATTCGCGCGGAGATTCACGTGGGTAGAGAGTCCCAAAAGGGAATCCTCATAGGTAAAGGTGGGCTGGCCTTAAAGAGCACAGGCACTGAGGCCCGAAAAAATCTCGAGGCTTTTTTGGGTAAAAAGGTGTATTTGGAAATGCAGGTCAAGGTAAAACCCAACTGGAGAGAAGATGAGCAAAGCTTAAAATGGCTGGGTTATTAATCCAAGACCGTTGACAGGAGACTATGCTGGCGGCATTCCTGCCTGCCCTGACCGAAGCGTCAGGAGGCCTTTCCATTGGTCCGTGCCTCAATCTGCATCGACGCTGAGGTCGGCATCTAAAGACCTTGAAAACGGCTCCCGTCCACGCGCTCAATCCATGCGGTTTCCCCATATCTCCTCCCCAAACCACACTTTTGTATCTTGAGGGCATGAATGTGCAAGAGGCCTACAAGCTCATTGAACAAAAATTCGTCGACTGGAGCGAGGAGTTGATTGCCTTAATTCCCAACCTTCTTTTGGCCTTGGCCCTCATGGGCCTGTTTTTGCTTTTGGCTCATGTGTCACGGCGGCTGGTTCGAAAGTTGTTGCAACGCCTTATCGATGGACCTACCCTGGTGAGTCTTGCCGGATCACTAACCTATGTGTCCATTTTAGCACTGGGCCTTTTTGTAGCCCTTTCGGTATTAAAGCTGGACAAAGCCCTAACCAGCATTTTGGCAGGTGCCGGAATCATTGGACTCGCTCTCGCTTTCGCGTTTCAAGACCTTGCCGCCAACTTTATCAGCGGCATTTTCATTTCTCTCCGTCGTCCCCTTCGGGTAGGCGATTTAATCGAAACCGAAAACACCATTGGGGTAGTGCAAAGCATCAATTTGCGGGATTTGATTTTGCTCAACTTTCAAGGGCAAGAAGTGATTATTCCCAACAAAGATGTTTTTCAACGCAGTGTAAAAAATTACACCCATTCAGGCATGCGGAGGCTCGATTTGGAAGGAGGGATATCCTACGGAGATAACCTCAGGAAAGTGAGGGAAGTAAGTCTTAAAGCCCTTGAAAAACTGCCGGGTGCTGACCCAACCAAGAGCCCCAACTTTTTTTTTACAGGCTTTGGCGACAGCTCCATCGACTACCTTATTACCATTTGGTTGGCAGAAACCGACCAGCTTAATTGGCTCAAAGCACGCAGCGAAGCCGTAATCCTCCTCAAAGAAGCCTACGACGCCAACCACATCACCATTCCTTTCCCCATTCGCACCTTGGACTTTGGAATTAAAGGAGGAAAAACTTGGCGCGATATGCAGTTGCAGGAACAATAGATTTACCCTAAGTTTGATTTATTAATTTTGAAGCTATGTTACGCTCCATTTTTTTGGCTGTTTTTGCCTTATTTCTGAGCTTTAGTTCCTTTGAACCGCTCCATGCACAGTGTCCGGGCTGCCAGCCCAATACCGTCCTTTGCCAAGGAACCAACGGCCCATGTCCCAACAATATGGACACCGCAACGGTAGGCTCCACCTACGAAGATACCCTTACGTTTTTCTTGCCCGAACAGGTAGACGCAAGCCAACAATCCGGAGGTGTCTTGGGTTGGGTCGATTTTATAGAGTTTGAGATTGTAAGCATCGCAGGCCTGCCGTTTGGGCTGCAATGGTCTTGCGGGGTTTCCAATTGTACCTATTTCCCAAGCCAATTTCCATCAGGTACCTTTGCCTGCGTCCGCTTTTGCGGTACTCCGCTTGCCCCTCCGGGCGTCTATCCTATTACCATCACTACTATAGGTACCGTCGACACACCCTTCGGAAACCAAAGCGGAAATGAGGTGTTTACCGTCGATTTAGTGGTTCAACCCGGATCAGCAGGCAACAATGCTTTTAGTTATAGCCCCGCTTTTGGCTGTTCTCCCTTGGCCGTGTATTTCCAAAACAATATTCTAAGCAATGGATACCAACCCGGTCCCAACAACCTTGGATTTACTTACCAATGGGATTTTGGCAACGGACAACAGAGTACCCAAGAACAACCCGATACGGTGCATTACGCCAATGGAGGCAACTATGTAATTCAATACCAATCCGTAGTCGATACCCTCCCTTTTATCCTGCAATCGCTTACCGTAAATTCGGTAAACTGCACCGACATTCCCTTTTTGAACGATTGGCCCGACTTGTACCTGCTCCTAACCGACGGTTCCGGAAATTTAGTGCTCAATACCAGCAACAATACCGTTAGTTTTGATCCGGGAGGTAACCCGCATACATGGACCATCAACCAGGCCCTCGATAACCCGCCCTACCAAATCGAAATCATGGACCAAGACGGCGGCATCTACGGATCAGACGACAACTGCTTCGACAATACCACCAATCCCATGCCGCAACCGGTTACGCTTGGTCAAGCAACACAGTACAACACCGCTGTAGTTCAGTCTTTCAACCAAAATGGCCTGGATTATAGCTATCAGATGCAAAAAACAGCCTTTGTGACTCAGGTAACCGACACCCTTGTGGTTTCCAATAGTCCTCCCGACATGACCATTGGCCTGAACCCAAGCGCGGTTTCTTGCGAACGCGACTCCATACAACTCAGCTTGCCTCCGGGTTATGTCTACGAATGGTACCAAAACGACACTGCCTTGCTCGTTCAAAGCTCCAACCCCGTTTTTTATGCCAAAAGCTCCGGGAGCTACAAAGCCAAAATCATCGATTCCATTTCCGGCTGCATCAATTGGACCAACGACACCTTACTCACCTTCCATCCCACTACGCCTCCGGGTTATCCTAACGTTGGAATTTCTTATGCCAACGGTCTGCTAAGTTCCAACCTAAGCGGCACCTGGACCTACCAATGGATTTTCTTCGACAACGGACAGTGGACGCCGATTGCCCCGCCCTTGGGAAGTGTAGCAACCCTGAGCCCCGGCCAAGACGGCGACTATGCCCTCATCGCCACCAACAGCTTGGGCTGCGGCGACACCAGCAACGTCATTACCGTAACCAACAGCGGCCTAAACCAAACGAACGAATATTTGGTGCGCCTCTATCCCAACCCGGCTCAAGGCAGCTTCAACCTGGAACTTCCGGAAGGTGCTGACCAACATTGGAAACTCAGCATTCTGGATCTCAGCGGCCGAGAACTCTGGCAAGGCCAGGCAAAAACCGGAACGCAGCTGCTCCGCCCCGAATTGCCCGCCGGCACCTATTTGCTCAAAGGTCATTCAGTGCAAGGATACTGGGTAAAACGCTTTGTTTGGGAACCCTAATCGATTGATTTTCCATTGAAGGTTTTTGGGTTTTGGGCCCCGGCTCCGATATTCAATCTTGTAATCTATCCGGCCCTAGGCGCCAGCCCTGCTTGCCAAGCCTAAGGCCGGCATAGCCCTGTGGTGGCTCTCTTATGGCCGCCTCCTCGGGCTGCCGGCCTAAGGCTTAGCTGCGCAGGGGCTTTTGCCCGGCCGGGTGGCCATGCTGTGGAGTTTGTTGAAACGGTTTTAGCGTTTTTTTACGATGTACCTTTCAACCCTTTTGGCACGGAATTTGGTTTACTTTAGAAAAATCCTTATGAAAACGCTATTGTCCCTATCCCTATTCCTTCTTTTGGCCCTTATGGGGTGCAAAAGAGAAGATTCCGACACCGTAGACCAAGACAAAATCTATCAAGACTACAGCCTGGTATATAACGGAACGGAAGACAAAACCTACGCCCGCGCTTCTTTCCGCTTTAGCAACGTCCTCGGAACTGCCCTCGAATTAGCCGGTGGCGCTGAGGTTAAGTTCAATGGACAAACCATGCTTTGGAAAAACGCTCTGGCCTATTATGAAATGGAATTTGCAGGCGTTTTGGATTCCGGAACCTTTGCCTACACCGATGCCGATGGCAATACCTTTACCAATAGCATTGGAATGCCCGACCCCATTTCTTTTCCTACCAACTTTCAAAGCCTCAATCAAGACGGCACTAGTTTTACCCTTAGCTGGGTGGGCAATCCCTTGGCTGCCGACGAAGGAGTAAACGTTTCCATTGAAGGAACCGCAGAGAACGACCTTCAGCTGTTCAACACCCAATTCGATGGAGCCACCAGTATAATTTTGGGCGCCAACAAAATTGGAGCGCTTGGCCCCGGAACCGCCGACGCCTGGATTAACCGAAACAGACCTAGAGACCTAGCCGAAGCAACCAGTGCCGGCGGAGTTATCAGCGGCAGATACGAAGGCGCAAAAAAGCAAATTCAGATTAACCCCTAGTTTGTTTCAGCAAACGGCCCTTTTCCGGTCTTGTTTTTTGGGTTCCGATAATGGTGTGATTCTGTCTATTTTTGTAGAAAACCGACGATTTGACAAAACCCACCTTATACCTCTTTAGCTTCGGCGGAGGGAATGCCGCTTCTTTTGCCAAACTTCAAGAACGCCTGGAGCCTCAAGTCAATACCCGCACCTTTGAAATGCCCGGCAAAGGAAAGCGCATAAAAGAGCCGATGTTGCGCAACCTGCACCTTATGGTGCAGGAGCACTTGGAGCAATTGGAACCATTGCCCCGGCCACCCTTTGCTTTTTTTGGCCATTCCATGGGCTGCTACGTGGCACATTTGCTCATTCATCAACTGCAAAAACAAGGCAAACCTTTGCCACAACACGTGTTTTACAGTTCCAAAGTGGCCCCCTCAAAGAATTACGACAAAAAGCGGTCCATACTCTCCGACGACGAGTTTGTGGAAAAACTCCGCATACTCAAAGGCATGCCGGATGCCATACTCGAAAATCCGGAATTGCTCCGTATTTTTTTGCCTATGGTTCGGAACGACTTTTATGCCATAGATTCCTACCGCTATCGTGCCGGCGAGCCTTATCCCGTGGATATGTCTGTATTTTGCGGCAGCGAAGAGGTGGTAGACGATCAAGAACTATTGGATTGGAAAAGGGAAGGGGCTGGAACCTTTCATTTTGAACGTCGCCCGGGCCATCATTTTTGGCTGTTCAACGATTTGGATTGGTTAAGCACATACATTTTAAAGACGCTTGGCCATGGAAACTGAGGCCAAAGTATGGTTGTGGCACTTGGAGCAACCGCATGAGGGGCCCTCTGAGCGCCTTTTGGAATGGATGCCCCAGGCATTTATGCGGCAAATGCTGCAATACAAAAAGCTCGACGATCAGGCGCGTTTTGCCGCCGGGCGCTATTTGCTTTTTCATGCCTTGCGCGAAGCAGGACAGCCCGAAGCGCTTCAAGAACTTACAACCGACGCGTTTGGCAGGTCTTTTATTCCTAATATGCCGGACTTTAATATCTCACACTCCGGCAACTGGGTAGGCCTGGCGTGGAGACCTTCTGCAAGGATTGGATTGGATATTGAGCTCAAAAGAGCGCTGGATCCTTCTGCGTTCACAAAACAGTTTAGCCCTTCAGAAATGCAAGCCATGCTGGCATCGCCCAACCCGCTGGAGGCTTTTTTTAAAAACTGGACCCGAAAAGAGGCGGCAATGAAGGCCGAAGGAAGAGGCATGCGTATTGCCTTGCACAGCATAAGGCTTGCCAAGCATGGGGCCAGAATTGATGGGGATGAACGATTTTGGTATTACCGACCCATAACGATAGATGAGGGGCATGCTTGCCATGTATGTTCGGACAATCCTTTAACCAACCTAAGTGTTTGGAAGCTTAACCAAGCATAGGGCATAGGCGATTGATGGTATAATTCCGCCTCGGCCGGTTGCACCCACAGTGTTTTAAAGAGGTTATGTTCGTTCCATTGATTTGAGCGAAAAGGCCTTTTTTCGCTACTCGTATGGCCTAAAGCCCGGCAATTGACAACTTTAAGAAGCCTTTGATTGTCAAAAAGACAACAAAAACTTTCTTTTTGTTGTCAAAAAACAAATTCCCTAAGTATATTTACCGCTTAAATTACCAATCATGAAACTATCCTTACGCGTTTTATTGCCAATGGTATTGGCGGCTGTTATGTTTTCCTGCAGCGACGATTCGGACGACCCAAACAGCCCAAACAACCCAAACAACCCCAATAATCCGGACAACCCTTGTTATGGTGTGGTGTGCGAAAACGGAGGGACTTGCGTTAATGGCGTCTGCGATTGCCCGAATGGATACGGGGGCCCCGACTGTGGCACGCCGGTAAACCCCTCTTCGGTGCGCATCACTCGGGTGGATGTTACCAGCTTCCCACCCACCGACGGCGGCGCCGGTTGGGATTTGACCAGTGGAGCAGATATTTATGTTAAGTACTATGTAGGAAATTCTTTAAAATTTACCTCAGGGTACATTCAAAATGCCTCTCCTAACGGGTCAAATCAGCTTACGGTAAGTCCTGCCATAACAACGAGCAGTTATAGTGCACACCGCGTAGAATTATTTGACTTCGATGATTTTGATCTAGATGATTACATGGGTGGACATACTTTCAATATAGCAGGAGCTTTCCATGGCATGGGCTTCCCGGCCTCCTTTACGGTAGGCACCGGAAGTCTTGTGTTTAGGGTGCACCTCAGCTACCAATTTTAATATACAAACCAATGCTTAATCTAATGAAAACAGCCAAACGCATTCTGCCTATCATTGCTGTGCTCTTTTTTCTTTTCTCTTGCTCTTTGGAGCGGCAAATGTATACCCAAGGCAACCGCACCAAATGGCATGCTACCGGAAAAGGGCGTTTGAAATCCGAACAAGCGAAGGTTCCCAAGAAGGAAACCCAAGAGGCTGTCATAGTCTACCGGGAGGATGCCTCCACAGCATCAGCGGCCACGCTGCCCGCACCCGACTCCTTTAATGAGCAAACGGAGGCAATTTTTTCCGAAGTTAATACCGAAGCGAGGCCTGCGCTTAAGCAATCAAATCGGGCGGTAACTATGCACGGTTTTCGAGGTCAATACTCGAACCCTTTGGAAATGAACCCGTTTGAGCGCTTTATTGCCAGGCAAGCCGCTGAAATGCTATCCAACGACAGCCCAAGAACCGAAGGCTTCTCTGTGGCCAGTTTGGTTTTGGGGATTGTGGGCTGGTTCATTCCTTATGTAGGACTCCTTTGCTGTTTGTTGGCCGTGATTTTTGGAATCATTGGCATTGTTAAAATCAGTAATAATCCGGATAAGTTTAAGGGCATGGGCATGGCCATTGCCGGTCTGGTACTAGGCGTCCTTGGTATTGGAGTTGTGTTATTATTGATGGCCTTGCTTTTCTAAACAACCAAAGAGCAAGGGCATAAAAGCAAACGATACCGTAGGAATACGTTTAAGAGGATTGGACAGGTGGCTTTGGTAAGTCACCGGTCCTTTTTTAGTAAGTCAATCAGATCTTGCTGTACGCTCACCAGTTTTTGTAGCTGCTCTATTTCTTTGCGCAAGCTTTCGTTTTCTTCTTCCAATTTGCTTTGATAGCCCGGACGTTCTTCCGCAAACTTTTCGAAGAATTCATCCTGAGTTATTTCCAATGCCTTTAAAATATCGTTAAAGGTGGCCGCATTCACTCTTCCTTTGCGCTCAATGGAGCTAATTAGCGACCTGGTCTTGGAAATGGCTTCCGCCAAATCTTCCTGGGTCATACCTCGAAAAGTTCTGGCCATCCGTATTTGTCGTCCAAGGTGCATATGCCAAATTTGGACAGCCATTCGTTTTCATAAAGGTCATAAAAGGTTTCGTAAAGACATAAAACGGTGTTTTTATGCGATTTTTTGGGCCTTTCACGTCGAGTTTGGCCCGGATTCCCGGCACAACCTTTAGTTATTTAATGCCATAATTCACCATTTGGAATGTTTTTGTTTGATTTATACGATTTTTTGGTGTCAAATTTGCACTTTTCGGTTTCCTTTGTTACATTTGAAGTATTATAAACAACCTATGAAATCCAAAATTGCTATCCAGCTCCTTGCTCTAATCTTTCCTTTGGCCTTTGCCCTTAATGCCTGCGGTGGGGACGAAGAAGCCCAAGTTGAGTCAAACACCTTTACTATTTCAAATTGGCAGTCTACCGGCCAACAGTGGTTTGCAGAGGTCTCTTATTCTGCCATTACCCAAGATATTATAAACCGAGGGGCCGTGTTGGTTTACATGCAGGTAAGCAGCGGCGCCTACAATCAAGTACCTTTAACGTTCTACACCAACTCAAGTTACTCCACCACCATTGAGGTATCAACGTATGTTGGTGGCCTTACCTTGTTTTGGACGGACTCGGATCTTATACAGCCTGGAAATCCTGGCACACAACGCGCCAAAGTGGTTGTAATTCCTGCCGGCCCCTTGGAAGAGTGGGTGCATCAAAATCCTGAGGAGCTCCAGCACTTTAAAGAGGCTAGCAAAGCCTTGGGGCTAGAAAAATAACCCATAAATTCATTACTCATAAGTACAACAATTTAGATGGTTAGAAGGGAAGCAAAGGGTTGCCGCTTGGCAGCCCTTCCCTTTTTTTTGGACGATTGTACATTCCGAGACTGTTGATGCGTTGCGTTTTCAAGGTTTTTTAATGCCGACCGTAGCGTCGGTGCAAATTAAGGCGCAGGCAAATAGAAAGGCCGCAGTTTACTAGTTGTAAATGAGGACCCGCTGACGCAAGGGTCAGGGCAAAATGCTTGATATTTGACTGCAACGCATACCCTGACGCTGCGGTCAGGACAGTTGCCCGAATAGCACATCAAGCTTTGCTGCAACGCATACCCTGACGCTGCGGTCAGGACAGGATTGCCGCCAGACTAGCGTCGCATCAACAGTCTCATTCCTTGAACTAGCTGCTTTAAGCCATAAAAGAATACCGACCAAAGGAAAGGAGGAAAGATCCTTATGCGGTTTTCTCCGGAATATGCAAGGTGGAGAAGCCAAAAGTGAATAGAGAAGATAGACGGCCCAGGGGCCGGTACGGAAAGCCCCCGGAAGCCAAGCGCCATGCATGCGGAACTACGGGCGTGGCGCGCAGCAAACGCCCCGGAGTTTCTTGCATGCATGCGTGCTTGGCGACGGGGCTTGAAGGGAGGGCCCGGTGCTTTGCAGGGCCCAAAAAAATCAAGCAATAGAGGGCTTAATTGCCCATGTCGGAAATGAATTTTATGCGGACCAACTGCAACTCTTCTTCATCGTAGACGTCGCCGTATTCATCGCATAAGGCTTCGAGTGTGGCGTTTTCGGAGTTTCTAAGTATGTCGTACATGTCGTCCAGCTCATCTTCTTCCACCAGTTTGCCAAGGTAGTAGTCCAGGTCGAGCCGGGTGCCTGCATTCACCACCGAGTCCAATTCGTGCACCAGCTGTTCCATGTCAATGCCTTTGTTTCGTGCAAATACATCGAGCGGGATTTTGCGGTCCACGGCTTGAATAATAGCCACTTTCATGGCAGACTTATTGGCTACACTTTTGACGGCCAAGTCGTTGGGCCTGTCGATTTCGTTGTTTTCTACGTAGCTTTCAATGAGGTCAACAAAAGTCTTTCCAAATTTCATGGCTTTGCCTTCGCCTACCCCGGAAATTTGCTTTAGCTCTTGCAAGGTCACCGGATATTGGGTGGCCATTTCTTCGAGGGTGGGGTCTTGAAAAACTACAAAAGGAGGAAGGTTGCGTTTTTTAGCCAAATCTTTTCTAAGGTCACGAAGCATGGATAGCAAAGTTTGGTCAAGGGCTCCGCCGCCTTTTCGTGCACTAAGGATTTCGTCTTGTTCGTCTTCGTCTTCAAAATCCCGATCTTTTACAAAGAAAATGGGTTCGGGCTTTTCGATGAATGCTTTTCCTTTTTGGGAAAGGTAAAGTGTGCCGTAATGTTCTATTTCTTTTTGAATGAGGTCGTGCACCAAGGCTTGGCGCACAATGCCCATCCAGAAGGCCTCTGATTCGTCGTTTCCTTTGCCAAACCAGTCCAGCGCGTCGTGTTTGTAGGATTTGGTGGCATTGTTGAGCTGCCCGGTAATGACTTGAACCAGGTGTTTGGGTTTAAACCGACCGGTTAACGATGCTAAGGTTTTGAGCATCAAATGTACTTGGGCCGATGCGTCGAACTGCTGTTTTGGGTGGGCGCAATTGTCGCACATACCGCCGCAATCCTCGGCGGGGTAGTGTTCTCCAAAATAGTGAAGCAGCGCTTTGCGTCGGCAAGCGCCGGTTTCGGCAAAGGCCACCACCTCGTGGATTAGCAGTTTGTTGATTTCTTGTTCGGCAATGGGCTTGCCGGCCAGCAATTTTTCGAGTTTGAGGATGTCGTTGTAATCATAAAAAGCCACACAAATGCCTTCGCCTCCATCGCGGCCGGCCCTTCCGGTTTCTTGGTAGTAGCTTTCGAGGCTTTTGGGGATGTCGTGGTGGAGGATGTAGCGAATGTCGGGTTTGTCAATGCCCATGCCAAAGGCAATGGTGGCCACAATTACTTCTACCTCTTGGTGGAGGAATAAATCTTGGTGTCGGCTGCGGGTTTTGGAATCCATTCCGGCATGGTATGGAACGGCTTGAATGCCATTCACCTGAAGGGTTTCGGCGAGTTCCTCCACTTTTTTCCGGTTTTGGCAGTAAATAATGCCTGATTTGCCGGGGTGTTTTCGTATAAAGCGAATGATTTCGCGATTGATGTCTTTTTTGGGTCGGATTTCGTAATAGAGGTTGGGTCGATTGAAGGAATCCTTGAAAATGGTGGCATCGGTCATGCCTAGGTTTTTTAGGATGTCGTGCTGTACTTTGGGAGTTGCTGTGGCGGTTAAGGCAATGATGGGCACGCGGTCAATTTCTTCAATAATGGGCCTTAATCGGCGGTACTCCGGTCGGAAGTCGTGGCCCCATTCCGAAATACAGTGGGCTTCGTCAATGGCAAAGAAGGAGATTTCAATAGACTGAAGAAACTGCACATTTTCTTCTTTGGTAAGCGATTCAGGAGCGACAAACAACATTTTGGTTAAGCCCGAAAGGATATCTGCCTTTACCCGTTCGCGCTCAGATTTAGATAGTGAGCTGTTAAAAAAGTGGGCAATGCCTTCTTGTTCGCCATAGCCGCGTATGGAGTCCACCTGATTTTTCATTAAGGCAATTAAAGGACTCACAATAATGGCTGTGCCGGGACTTATGAGCGCAGGGAGCTGGTAGCAGAGGCTCTTTCCGCCTCCCGTAGGCATAATTACAAAAGTGTCTTTGCCTTCCATTAAGCTCTCAATGATGGCTTCTTGTTGGCCTTTAAAGGTGTTGAAACCAAAAATGCGCTTTAGGTGATGGCTCAATTCCAAGTCAGCAACTTCTATCATATACTCTTCTTCCTTGCGTGGTCTCCTTGGGTGCTGCCACACAAAATTACATCTTGTTTTTGGTGAAAACGCCAAAACCTTACCCATATTGGACGCATTATTTCACAATTTTCTATAAAGTTCAATTTAAGGAAAATACCGCTTTGGGACACTTTTTTTGCGCAAGAAATTGAACTTTTTAGCTGTAGGAACACCGTTTTTTTGTGTATCACCCTGTTTTTAAGGCTTGTAGACTAAACAATATATGGTATGGCTATGCTGCATGGCCCCTTTTCCCTGCACCGTGCGGCAATCTACCGCCATAAAGCTAAAGCTAAACAGCAGGTTTTTAGCAGTTAACGAAAAGACTTCCCGTTTACTCCTTTTAAATGCAAATCAAAATATCGGGTAATTTTTTCCATTAAATGCACCCGATCCTTTCCTCGAACGTTATGGGCATGGCTAGGATATAAAAAGAAATCTACCTGAGTTCCGGATTTTATGCAGGCCTCTACAAATTCCAAGGCATGTTGGGGTACTACGACATCGTCTTGGTAGCCGTGAATAATGAGTAGCGGGTTCTCTAAGCGGGCGGCGTTTTCCATGAGCGAAGTTTCGGCATAGCCTTTGGCATTTTCTTGGGGACTGTCCATATAGCGTTCCCCGTACATAACCTCATACCATTTCCAATCTATAACCGGACCTCCGGCCACTCCGGCGGCGAAGGTTGCCGGGTATTTGGTCATGAGGGAAGTGGTCATAAATCCGCCAAAGCTCCATCCATGCACTCCTATTCGAGTGGGGTCCACATAGCTTTGTTTTTTAAGCCAGGCCACTCCTGTCATTTGGTCTCGGCACTCTATTTTTCCCAGTTGCCGGTGAATGATTTCTTCAAAAGCCTTACCTCTATCGGCAGAGCCCCGGTTGTCTAAGGTAAACACCACATAGCCCCGCTGCGCCATATAATAATCCCACAAACGGCCACCACCTAACCAAGTATTGGTAACCATTTGCGCATGTGGCCCCCCATACACATAAACAATGGTTGGGTAACGTTCCCCTTCTTGCATGTTTTGGGGCTTTATAAGGCGTCCATAAAGCGGCGTACCATTTCCTGCTTTCAATTCCACCATTTCCATTTCCGGAAGCCTAATGCCGGCGTCGTTGAATGGATTTTTAGCCTCCAAAAGGAGTTGCCTTACCGTACCATCGCTGCTAAGTATTTGGAATAGTCCGGGGTGTGCGGCCGATTCAAAGCTATGGGCCAAAAAGCGTCCTTGCGGAGACACCACAGCGCTGTTCCAGCCCGAAACACCGCTTATTTTTCGCTTTTTGTTCTTTTTTAAGGATACCGCATACACGTGGCGGTCTCTCGGGTCGGGCTCTGTACTTTGGTAATAAATTTCGCCGCCAAAGGCTCCGTAAAGCTCGGTAACTACAAAATCTCCTTGGGTTAACTGGCTTTGTAATTCTCCTTGGGTATTGTACAAATACAAATGATTGTAGCCGTCTCTTTCGCTTTGCCAAACAAAGAGCTCCGGCTTTTCGGGAATAAAATACAAAGGGTGTTCGGGCTCTACCCAAGTCGTGTGGGTTTCGGTAAACAGCTCCCGCAACTTTTTTCCGCTTTCGGCATCGTAGACCTGCATAGATAGGCTGTCTTGCCCGCGGTTTAGAATACCCACATACATGTGCTTTCCTTCCGGCCCCCAAGTTACGGAGGTAAGGTATTGTTCTTTCGGGCCGGCCACATCCAAGGGGCGTTGCGAGCCATCCTTTAGATCATGAATACGAATGCTTACTTCTTCCGATTTCATTCCGGCCATAGGATATTTTACGGCTTTTTGTGCTGCAATTCGGCGGTCTGTTGCCACCAGCGGATAGTCGGTTACCATGGACTCGTCTTTTACATACCAGGCCAGTTTTTGGCCGTCTGAAGACCACCAAAGCCCCTTTTTGATACCAAATTCTTGCCGGTGCACGTAACCTGAACCGTGGGATACGCCCGCCTTTTTTTCGTCGGTAAGCCCCAATAAGCTTCCGTCCTTTTCGGCAATCCAAACGTTTTGTCCCATGGTAAAAGCGGTTCTGCCACTGGCAGGATGCACTTCTATATTCTCGGCCTCCTTAGGCAAGTCGTAGGTATAAACCACCGAAGCCGTTTCAAGATTTATGAGCCACAAATCCAATCCCTGTTGAATAAACAGCAAATGAGGCTCAACCCATGCGTGCGAAAACGGAACGCTTTTGAATTCTTTGCCGGTGATTTGGGCTAAGCCCTCGGCCGTAAGCAGGGTGTCCGGGGCCTTTTTGGCGCTTGCTTCCCATAATACGCCGTCCTTCCAGGCACTTAATCGCTCACCGTCGCGCCACTGCATTTGATAAAAGGCATCCGGTCTAAAATCCATCCACTGACCCAGCGTGGCTTGCTGAATGTTGAGCTGCTGCGCCGCCGCAGAAAGGCTTAAGGCACAAAACAAGGCAAATACGCGTGTTTTCATAGCTCAAATATAAGATACCCTACCCAAAGGTTTTGGTAGATTTTTGTGGGGCCCTACTCCGGCCCTTGGCTTTACTCCCTTTGCTGCTGTCACATGGCCCTAGGGCTTGCGTGGGTTTGCTGCGCGCCACCTCCGCAGCCCAAGGGCCATGGACAGCAGCTGCAGGGCGGTACCGCCGCGGTCCGGGGGCCAAAAAAAAAGGCCGGACAAAAAGTCCGGCCTTTTTTTACAATTCTATGGAGTTTATTGCTTCACAAGTCGGGTGCTGTACACCTGACCATTGGCCTCCACTTGCAGTAGGTACACTCCTTTGGCTAGGCCAAGACTGCGTGCATCTACCGGCAATTGGTGTTGTCCGGCGGGCAACATGCCATAAGCATAGCTTGCCAAACGACGTCCGGTAATGTCTACCAAGTTGGCTTGCAATTCGGTAGCACTTTCCAAGCTTACATTCAAGAAGGCCTCGCCATCGAATGGGTTTGGATATACCGTCATGTGCAAACCGTTGGCCATTCCGTCTTCAAAGCTGAACACGTCTTTAGCAATTACGGAGTCGCATTGAGTGCTGGTGCAACCGTCTTTCTCTACCGTTAAACATACCCAATAGGTACCTGACTGGTTGTAGGTCTTAACGGGGTTAGGCAAGGTAGAGTTGGTGGTATCACCAAAGGTCCAGAAATGGTTGGCACCCAATTGAGGTTGAATGGTGGTAAAGCTCAGCTGATTCACACCAAGGTTTATTCCACTCCAGTTGGCATCAGGCGTAGGCAAGATGTTCACTGTGGCGTTTTGCTGATCGGTGCAGCCTTCAGGCGTTTGAACCGTCAAGGATACCACATAGGCACCAGCCTGAGCAAAGGTGTAGCTTGGGTTCATTAGGGTGTCGGTTGCTGAACCGAAATCCCAGTTCCAAGAGCTTATGTTACCGCTTGACAAATCCTGGAAGTTTATGGCATCTCCGGAGCAACCGTTTTGGAAGAAGAAGTCTGCCGTAGGTTGCGCGTCGATGTTCACTGTTCCGGTTTGCTGTTGCACACAACCGTTTGCCGCTGTTACCGTAACTTGGTAGTTGTAGGTACCGGGGTTGTTAAAGTTGTAGCTTAAGCTTTGTCCGAACCCGTTGTTGGTTCCACCAAAGTTCCATTGGTAATTGCTTACCGGCAGGTTGGAAACGTAGGCGTCAAACTGAGCCGGGTTAGGGAAACAAGCCCCTTGTACCATCAACGAGTCAATTACCGGCAAGGCCTTCACTTGAACGTTTTGGGTTAAGGTGTCTGTACAACCGTCGGTTGAGCTCACCACCAATTGAACCGTGTAGTTTCCTGCAGAAGCATAGGTTTCTGAGGTGTTTTGACCGGTTCCGTTGTTGCCGTTGCCAAAGTCCCAGCTGTAGGCAGCAAGGGTTCCACCGCTAGGGATAGATGCCGCTGCACTCATTTGGGTAGCTAAGCCTTCACAAACAGAAGTTGCTGTGATTTGCTGAGCAATTGGGTTAGGAGCTATCATAACGGAAATAGGACCAAAGCTAGAGGCGCAACCATTGGCATCGGTACCCATAACGGAGTACTGACCGTTCATGGAAGCGTTATAGCTCATGCTGTTGGCTCCACTGATGTTTTGGCCGTTGTTCATCCATTGGTAGTTCACCGCACCGGAAGCATTCAATTGTACCTGGTTGCCGGAGCAAACAGTGGTTGCCCCTTGTGCGGCTGCACTTACTACCGGAGGAGCGGTTACTGCAATCAAAACAGTGTCTACACCGGTACAGTTTGCGTTGCTGAGGGTATAGGTAACCTGAGCGGCTCCTGTACCTGCCAAAGCAGGGTCAAACAAACCGGAGCTGGAAGAGGCGATGCCATTTCCAAACCAAACGCCGCCACCATTTTGGCTGGTCAACAGACTTAGACCACCATTTTGACAAAGGTTTTGAGGCGCATTCAAAATGCTGGCATCCGGAGTTGGGTGTACCATTACCATTACAGAGTCCATGGCCATACAACCATTTACGGTTACGCTGTATTGAACGGTGTTTTGACCCAGCAAGTTCATGGATGGGCTAAAGGTGCCGTTGCTTGTATTGCTGATTCCGTTGCCGGACCAAGTACCGCCGGAAGTTGCTGCGCTAAGGTTGGCAGGAGCATCTGCGGAGCAGAAAGCATTGACCGGGTTGATGGCAGCATTTGGGCTAGGATTCACCACAATGGCTAAGCTGTCCATGTCGGAGCAACCGGTGTTGGCATCCATAATATGGTAGTAAGCCATGTAACTACCCGGCATAATTGCTGTAGGATCAAAGACACCTAAGTTGTTGTCTACAATACCCATTCCAGACCACATACCCCCGCTGTTTTGACTTGCCAAGGTGTCGGTAAGGTCGTAATCGCAATAGGTAGGTGCTTGGCTGGTGATGCTGGCATCGGGACCTGCAACCACAGCCAGTTGAATAGAATCTGCATCGGAGCAGCCATTCACGGTAATGCTGTAGTTGATTTGGTTGTTGCCAATTTGAGCCTGAGTGGGGTCAAAAGCACCGGTTCCGTTGTTGGTGATGCCGTTTCCGGACCAAACACCACCCGAATCCGCCACTTGCAAGAAGAGCGCAGGATTTGTAGAGCAGAGTTGTCCCGGGTTTGTGATGCTGGCATCAGGAATAGGATTTACGGTAATTACCCCGAAATCGTAACGTGAAGGACAGCCGCTGGCATCGTTGTATTTGGCATACACGGTGTCGGTTTGAGTTAAGGTTCCGGTGTTGTATGAAGTACCTAATCCCAGAAGGTTTCCGTTGGGTGCGTCATACCAGCCGTAAGTTCCGGAAGGACCGGTTGCGGTAAAGTTGTTGGAACCTGAGCCACAGAAGGTGGTATCTACAGAAACTACAGGAGCCTGCAACGAGTCGATTTTGATGGCTGCCGGAATGCGGGCGCTGGCACAGGTAAGGATTTGGGTGTAAGAAAGTACAATTTGCCCATTCCCTGATTTAAAGCCTTGAGTGTGTGTGGTATTGTTGGTAAGCTGTGGGTTGGCATAGGAAGAGCCGCCGCCACCGCCGCCAAGTCCTCCACGGCCGCCGCCATACCAGCCGCCACCGCCACCGCCGCCGTCAGAGCAGTCCGTGCTGGTGCCACCTTGGCCAAAACTACCATCGCCATCTGCGGTGCAGTTAGTACATTGTTGACGCGTACCACCTGCATTTTGAGATCCACCAAAACCTCCCCAGCAAGTGTTCGCTCCCCCACAATGCCAACCTTGTTCGGCAGTTCCGGAGCCTCCTCCGGCACCGCCGTTGTTTCCGGTGCTGCAGTTATAACCGCCACCGCCGCCGCCGCCGGCGACTGCTACACGGTCGTTTAAGGTGTTGCCGCCGATACGGATATCGGTTGCTCCACCGCCGCCGCCGGCCCTTTGAGAGCCGCCGCCGCCACCGTTGTATCCACCCCCATTTCCGCTATTTCCTCCGCTAACGCCTTCTCCGCCTACATATAGGTGTAAGGTTTGGCCGGGAGAAACAGGAATGTTGGTTTGTACACGTCCACCCAATCCTCCGGGGTTTTGACTAGGGTTTATAGTATTGCTGCCGCCTTGGGCACCTTGCAAATCTACGGCAACGGAAAATACACCATTAGGAACCACAAAGGTTTGAGGACTGCCTGTGAATCCAAAGGTAATCGATTGAGGGTTAGTTGAAATTCGCTCAGTAGCAGCCCAAAGGGTGTCGGAAGAAACGACATTTGGAACTACAATTCCGGCGCCGCTGGCCAAAACATTACCGCCGTTGGACTGGGTATACCAGTTGATGGGACCTGTAGGGGCTGTTGCAGAAACAAATGCAGCGGCACCGCAAGATACGCTATCGCCCACAGTAACAGGTGCCTGAAGTGGTACCACGTTTATGTTTACAGGAATTCTTGCTGTTGCGCAAGAGGGGTTGTTGTAGAATATGGTGATTTGACCGTTACCGGTTTTAAACCCTTGCGTATGAGAGACGTTTGAGGTAAACAAAGGGTCTGCAAAAGAGGAACCTCCTCCTCCGCCTCCGCTGTAACCACGGCCGCCGCCATAATAGCCACCGCCACCGCCGCCGCCACTGGAGCAGTCGATGTTGTCGCCTCCTTGGCCTAAGGAACCATTTCCACTAGAATTACAGCCCCAAGAATTCGAGCGGTTCCCCGGCCCAGATTGGGTAGCCCCAAATCCTCCGTCATTGGTGCTCGGAGAGTTGCAATAGTAGCCACCTTCGGCAGCACCCGATCCGCCGCCTGCTCCTCCATGGTCGTTACCGCAAGC
The DNA here is from genome assembly GCA_018401695.1 of Flavobacteriales bacterium. Lineage (GTDB taxonomy): Bacteria > Bacteroidota > Bacteroidia > CAIKAF01 > CAIKAF01 > CAIKAF01. The sequence goes on from JAGYKD010000001.1 coordinate 1,005,110, forward strand.
CCAAGCACCACCGCCGCCGGCACCGGCAACGATTACTCGGTTAGATAGGTTTTGGCCACCGATACGGATGTCGGAAGCACCGCCACCGCCGCCGCCATTGGAGTTGCCGCGGCCACCGCCGTTCCATCCGCCGTTGTTGCTTTGGCCTTGTTGACCAACGTAGAGAAACAAGGTTTGACCCGGAGTTACGGAAAGGGTTGCTTGAACCCTTCCACCATTTCCACCTCTGGAGCTACCGGGGCTGGGTAGGCCCCCTTGGCCTTGAGCACCTTGTACGTCTACGGAAATTTCGGTTACACCGGAAGGAACCGTCCAGCTTTGTGGACTTCCTGTATAGTTAAAGGTTTGAGAAGTTGCAGGATTTTGGGTAGCAGCCGCTTGGGCATATACTACCATGGTGTCCATAACAAAGGGTAGGCTGAGGCTAGCGCCTACAGGACCAATTTTGTTGCCTCCGGTTGGGGCGTCGTACCATTCAAAATAGCCGGCACCGACACCGTTTAAGGCAATGGTGTCTCCACAATTGATGGGACTCGGCACATTCACCGAAGCCTGGCCCAATGGGTTTGAAACAGCTTGTACAGGAATACGCTGGCTTGTACAGAAAGGAAATGTGTATTGGATGGTAGCCATTCCGTGTCCCATTCTTACGCCTTGCTGGTGAATTACATTACTGGTAATGGCAGGGTCTGAATAAGAAGAACCACCACCGCCACCTCCGCGATAAGCACCAGTGCCACCCCAGTAACCGCCGCCGCCGCCGGCGCCGCGATAGCAAGCCGAACTTCCGTTGAATAAGCTGCCAGAATTCCCACAGTTGGGGTTCAGCGGGGCATTGGTTTGAGTACCCCCTTGTCCGATTTCGCTTGTGTTTTGGCCGTTGCAATAGCGGCCATTTTCACCGGTTAGTCCTCCACCATCACCACCACGGGATTCGTCAATGCCACAGTTGTAGCTGCCGCCACCGCCGCCACCGGCAACGAGTACGCGGTTGCTGGTGCTGGTGCTGTTGATGCGGATGTCGGTTCCACCACCACCGCCTTGTCCATAGCTGCTGCTGCTGCCAGATCCGCCTCCGTTGTAACCGCCGCTTGTGCTGGTGCTGGGCCAGCCTCCTACGTAAATCCAAATGGTTTGTCCGGGAGTAACGGCTACGTCTGCGGTTACACGTCCGCCATATCCACCGCGGGCTCCGGGGTTGGAATTGCGGCCTCCTTCGGCACCATAAAGGTCTACAGTGATAGAGAAAACACCTGCAGGAACGGTCCAGTTTTGGGAGCCGCCTGTGTAGTTAAAGGTTACGGTTTGGGTTGGGTTGGCATTGGTGGTTGCCGCTACATAATAGGTTTTGGTTTGGTTTACCCAAGCCGTGTAGCTGTTGCCTGTATGCAAAATGTTATTGCCTGTAGGAGAGTCGTACCACCAATAGTTGCCTGAGCTTCCACTTGCCGTCAGGGTGGCGTTGGAGCCACAGTTAACGGTAGCTCCTTGTGCCGTAGGAGAGGCAATGGGACCGGCAGGCACTAAAATCGCAATGCGACCGCTTTGGCAGCTGCTGTTGTTAGGGTCTACGGCTGCCAAATAATAGGTAGTTGCCTGATACAGCGTAGGCGTCGTATATACGCTGCTGCTGCTCAGTGGAGAACCTCCCGTGGGCTGACTATACCAACGGTAAATACCGGTAGAACCGGAAGCTGTTAGGGTGGTGGTTTGTCCACACACCGAATTGCCAACGTTTGCACCCGGCAAAGCTGGCGGATTTGGGCATTGGGCACTTAGGTTTTGCATGGGTAGAGCCATAGATAAGCCCATCACCACTGCAGCAACCACCGATCCCCAACGCTTGGGTCTAAGATTCCTCATAAAAAGGGTTTGGTTAAAAAATGTTACGCAAGATAGTTTATAGAGGCTGTACTTTTTCTTCGTTCATTGGAGGAGTAAGAATTTGATAATGATTTGGTTAAAAACTAATGGGCTTTTCAAATCTTTATTTTTTTTTACTTTTAAAATTTAGCATTTAATTCATTGAAATAAAGAGCTTAGATGTAGTTTTTGAATAATAATCTAAAGAATAGTATACGAGGGGAAAAGATTACAATCCCTTAATTTCGGCTCTTGTTTTTTTACCCTTAAATTTTTTAAATGCCCAGCATATATGGTGTGGTTTTAGTTGGCTAGGAATGTTGTTCTCCAGCCTTTATAGCACGCTTTTCCGTAGCCTTCTGTATTTTAGTAGCATGAAACGGTTAACATTCCTTGTTTTTTCCTTGTTTTGGTTGTTGCTGAGTCATAGTGGCTACGCGGCTAAGCCAGTGTCTTTTGAATCTTTAGAGGGGCGTTTGGTCTTCGCTCCTATAGACGAAAATCCTCCTCAAAAGATTACACAAATACGATGGTTGCTCAAGGTAATCGGCACAGAGGGCAAAAATGCTCAGCTGGAAATGACCGCCTTGGTAGAAAAAGGGTGGCATCTGTATGCCCAAGCCAATCCTCCCAACCCAACCGGTTTCGAAGTAACGATAAACGGAAAGGCTTTGGGGGCGCTTCCCTTTAAGGAGCCCACACCAGTAAAAGAAGATGACCCCTACCTGGGCCCGGTTGCCTATTTTAAGGAACATAAGGTAGTATTTAGCAAAAACATGGACCTATGCGGCTACCCAAGCCCTATGGATATTGAAGTGGTGGTGTATGGTCAGGTGTGCACCGAAGATGCCGGACAATGCCTTCCATTTGAGCAGAAAGTAAAGGTGCGCTATGCGGCGAACTGTTCAAACGCTATGGAACCCGGTAATCAAGAGGGACTAAACGAAGGAGGGCAAACCGAAGAAAATGTTGATGACACCGACGGGGATGGCGTCCCCGACATGGAGGATGCGTGCCCAGCGGAACCGGGTAAATTGGAGTGGCAGGGTTGTCCGGACAGCGACGGCGATGGTTTGCCTGACCATAAAGATGCTTGTCCCGGAGTGGCTGGAGCAGGAGCCGATGGATGTCCGGAAGCGGGCGCGGAGCAAAAAGGCCTTTGGGGTGCTCCACACGATCCGCAGCGTCTTGATGAGTCTGCTCGCGCCGAATTAAGGGCTGAGCAGGATTGTGGAGTGGCTGCAGCAGAATCCAAAACCCCTTGGAGCATTTTTGTAGGTGGGTTTTTGGCCGGTTTTTTGGCCTTGCTTACCCCTTGTGTGTTTCCAATGATTCCTTTAACGGTTAGCTTTTTTACCAAGCAAAGCTCCAACCGCTCCAAAGGCTTAATGAATGCCTTTACCTATGCCATATCCATTATGGCGATTTATACGGGCTTAGGCTTTTTGATTACCGTGATTTTTGGAACCAGTGCGCTGAATGCCATGGCCACCAGTGCGTTTTGGAACCTTTTGTTTTTTGTAGTTTTTGTGGTCTTTGCGATTTCTTTTTTAGGGGCTTTTGAAATTGTGTTGCCGGCACGTTTTGTGAATGCGGTAGACAAAGGCTCCAACAAGGGGGGCTTGATTGGTATCTTTTTTATGGCTTTTACCCTTTCGCTGGTATCGTTTAGTTGCACAGGGCCGCTCATAGGCACTTTGTTGGTTGAGGCCGCCAATACGGGCAATTTTATTGCACCCTTGTTGGGGATGTTTGGTTTTTCGGTTTCTCTGGCCATGCCTTTTGCTTTGTTTGCAGCATTTCCGGGATGGTTGAACAGCTTACCCAAGTCAGGTGGTTGGCTTAACTCAGTAAAGGTGAATTTGGGCTTTTTGGAATTGGCGCTGGCGCTTAAGTTTTTGTCAACGGTAGATATGGCCTACCATTGGGATTTTCTGTATAGAGAGCGGTTTATTGCCATTTGGGTGGCCATTTTTGGCTTGCAAAGTTTGTATTTGTTGGGGATGTTTAAGACGGCTCACGATAGCCCGGGAGAGGTAAAGCTCAAGGTTCCTCGAATTTTATTTACCACCCTTATATTGTCTTTTACCATTTATTTAATTCCCGGAATGTGGGGTGCACCCCTAAAGTTGTTGGCCGGTTTGGCTCCTCCGATGCATTACACGGAGGGCGCTATGGAAGAGAGCCACTGTCCTATGGGCTTGGAGTGCAGCAACGATTATGGGGAGGGCATGCAGCGTGCCGTGGAAAAGGGCAAGCCATTGTTTATTGACTTTACGGGCTATGGATGTACCAATTGCCGGCTAATGGAAGAGAATGTCTGGACCAAGTCGGGGAACCTGACTTTGTTGGAGACGGAGTTTCAGGTGGTGAGTTTGTATTGTGATGACAAAACTGCCATACCCGATGCTGAGCAAATGATTTCACCGGTGACGGGAGAGCCTATGGCCACTTATGGTCGCCAATGGTCTGATTTTCAGTCTTACTATTTTGGTCAGCAGTCTCAACCGCTGTATGTAATGTTGGACCACCAAGGACGGCTTTTGGGTGATTCCTACGGCTACGATGCGGATTCGGAAAAGTTTAAGCAATGGTTGTTGTGTGGTTTGTCTCGTTTTGAGGCCCGCAAATAATGCAAGCTGAAAGGAAGAAAACCTCAGAGATTATTGAAGATAGACGCGCCCCTGACCGCAGGGATGCCCCGGATGCTGTGGGGCCTAGGGCGGCCTGTTGAGGCACGTGGCGCGCCAGCAAACGCTGACGAAACAGGAGCCGGCCTAAGCCCCACAGCAACGGAGCAGGACTAAGGGCAGGATAAGGCGCCCCAAAAAGAGTCCAAAGAGATTGGCAAATAGCTTGTGTATGTAAAAACTTAGGGCTAAATTTGCATAAATCTTAGCGATACGCTACATCTGGCTCTATAAGCCCTGGCCTACAGATCAGATTGGTAAGTTCTAAGACCAATCGTTTTTTTTCTTTTTTTCCTATGAACATTTTTGTTGCAAAGCTTAGTGGTGAAACCACGAGCGAAGACCTCCACGACCTTTTTGCGTCGTATGGAGAAGTAACCTCTGCGAAGGTTATTATGGACCGTGAAACCGGCATGTCCAAGCGTTTTGGATTCGTTGAAATGAGCAACGATGACGAGGCGCAAAAGGCCATTACCGAGTTAGATCAGGCCGAGTATGACCACCATGTAATTGTGGTTAAAAAAGCACGTCCCAAAGAAGATCGTCCTCAAGGCGGTTTTCGTCGTCCCGGCGGCGGTGGTGGCGGCGGTGGTTTCCGTGACCGTCAAGGCGGTGGCGGCTTCCGCAGCGGCGGCGGTGGCTCACGTCCCAGAAATGACTACGGCAATTCAAACGAAGGCGGAAGCTGGTAATTTGATTTAGGTACGATTTTTGCCCGGACATCTCCTATGATGGTCCGGGTTTTTTTTTGTCTCTTTTTTTCTGCCGGCAGCTTATTGGCCCAACCAAACCTTTGGTACTTTTCGACCAAAAACTGCCCGGCCTGCATGCGCATGGAGCAGGAAGTACTGCCGGCCCCGGAATTAAAATCTTGGCATATACGCAAGTTTTTGGCTCCGGCTCCAAACCTTCCTCTTTCCGTTCGTTGGTTTCCCACCTTTGTTTTGGTAAATACCAAGGGAGAAGAAAAACACCGTTTGGTAGGAGCCTATGCCAAAATCCACTTTTTGGAGCGTTTGCAGCTGCCTGAGCATGCATGCTGGAAGCATGTGGAATCTTATGTCAAGGACAGCGTGCAGGATTTTTCCTTTAGGATGCGGTACATGCTTGCTTTGCAAGACCGGGCCGATTTAAACGATAGTATTTTTGAGGCATTGGTGGAGGGGAATCCATTAGATTGGGCGAAGGCCCCGGAGTTTAAGGCTTGGGTTTCAAGTTTTTTGTATCCGGCTGCGGGACCCTCTTTACGAGCGGGGCATCCCATTTGGGAATTTGTACTTCGGCACCAAAACTTTTGGCCAGACCGTAGAGGAGATGCGGAGCACCATGCGCTCAGACTTCGCTTTGCTTTGGATGTATTTGAACAGATGCGGGTTCAGGAAATTCCCGATATGGAATACTTGCGGCAACTGTTGGCGCCTTTGCCGGAAAGTGGAGACTGGGTGCTAAGCGATATTGATGCTGTTGTGATTCAACACCTATCCGTGCCTCAAAAATCGCATGTTTTGGCCTTGTTGGAAAGCGCCTTGTTTCGTAAGGAAAGCCTTTTGGAATTATGGATGCAAGGGGTTAAGCAGGAGCTAAATCCTAACTTTTTGCAAATCAGTCATGACGGGGTGATAAAAGTCACCAATACGTAGGAAAGAAGATAGCAATTTCGTACAAAACACACCTTGTATGAAAATTAGGATCATTTTTTTCTTTTGGCTGGCTTTACATGCCTTATGGGGTCAGCAAGACCACTTTCCCTGGCGTGTTTTTGTGCGGGATGCAGGAGTAGCAAATCCCGGCTTTCATTCCTATGCTTGGGCTTCGCACGACAGCCTGGTTTTGGTGGTAGGTGGCCGGCGTGATGGACTTCATGCACGGCAGCCTTTTAATGCATTTCCGCAGAGCTTTAATAACGATAGCTTGTTTGTTGGACATTTGGCAAGTGGCACCTGGAAATCCCTGCCCTTGTCTCAAATGCCTGTGCCCATTGCCGAGCAGTTGGCTTTAACCAATCCGGTGTTTCACCAAATTGGGGATACCCTGTATTTTGGAGGAGGTTATGGATATGTTGGTTCTGCTCAAGATCATATTACCTATCCGGCGCTGTGTTTGATACATGTACCCGGTATGATTCAAGCCGTTTGGCAACAAGGGAATGCTTCTCCTTTTGTTCAGCAAATTCAAGACCAGCGTATGGCCATTACCGGAGGCTATATGGGAGATATTGAGGGAAAGCTTTTTGTGGCCGGCGGCCATCGGTTCGACGGCAGGTACAATCCTATGGGAAACCCCACCTACAGCCAAACCTATACCGAGGCATTGCTTTGGTTTTATGTAGACAGGAACAACATGCAGCTGAGTCAGGTGCAGAGCCTCAGTGATCCCGGTCATTTGCACCGCAGGGACTTCAGTTTGTTGGAGGAAATGACCCGTGCCGGCAAACCCGGATATGTAATTTCCTCCGGGGTTTTTCAGGTAAACCAAGACTTGCCTTGGTTGTATCCGGTTCGCATACGAGAGGACGGTATTGTTCCTGAGCCGACCTTTAGCCAGCAATTGGCCAATTACCATGGAGCCCATCTGAGTTTGTTTGACAGCATACACAACCAGTTGCATCACTTGTTTTTAGGCAGTATGAGCCGGTATTATTATCAAAATGGACAATTGATAGACGACCCCTTGGTTCCCTTTGTGCCAACCATAAGTCGTGTGAGCCGATATGCAGACAGCAGTTTGGCGGAATTTGTATTGCCGGACATCCTTCCCGGCTATTTTGGAGCTTCGGCAGAGTTTGTGCCGGCTAGTAGTTTTGCGCCCCAATATTCCAATGGTGTTTTTCGACTGCATGAGATGCAAGCCGACTCCTTTTTGTTGGGTTATTTGTTGGGTGGATTGGAGAGCAGCTCGCCCAATCCATTTTCGGCCAATCAAACCCAATTGACTCAAGCGAGTACCCGGGTTTTTGAAGTGTGGATAAAACAGGATCAGAGCATGGCAGCCGATGCCTTTGAAGCACCTTTGCCTTTTGAAGCACAACTGCTTCCAAATCCGGGAAATGGGGCGGCTTTATGGTTGAAAGCAGCGGGTGTTTTAGGTCAAGTAGGCGTTGAAGTTTTTGATTCCTCAGGTAGGCGGGTGGGTTTTCCACTCCATGAAAAGGTGGATGTTAGGGAGATTAAAATTCCTTTGGATGCTTCCTTGGCTTCCGGCATTTATGTGGTTCGAGGTTCCACCGGTAGCGGCCATCAGTTCAGCTTGACTTGGGTGCATCGGAAGGAGTAATGGGATATACCTGTCGGGGAATATCCATAGGAAGCCGGGTCAGCAGTTCATAGTTGAGCTGGCTGCTCATTTCACTAAAAGAAGCCACAGAGACTTCTTGGTCGTCTTGATGACCAATGAGCACTACTTCATCTCCGGGAACAACTTCCGGGACATCGGTAATGTCTAGGCTTAGGGCGTTCATATTTATGGTGCCAATGACCGGAACGCGTCGTCCGCGAATCAAAGCGTGACCGCTATTGCTTAAGGCTCTGCTAAATCCATGAGAATAGCCTACAGGCACTACGGCAATATGCATAGGACGGGAAGCCAAAAAGCTGGTGCCGTAACCAATAAAATCGCCTTCGGCGACCCGTTTGGTACTCATAACCTCAGATTCCCATCGGATGACCCTTTTAAGCGGATCGTTTTTTCGTTTTCTGTTTTTAACGTATTCGATAAAGGTTTCGCGACTGGGCCAAAAGCCATATTGAAGAATGCCAATGCGCACCATATCCATGCGTGTGGCAGGATAACGAATGGCAGCGGCGGAGCAGGCACAATGGTAACGCTTGGGTCTATGTCCATGACTGGCAAAATAGGCCCGTGCCATGCCAAACTGCTTTTTTTGCCGCATGATGCGGGCATAGTTGGCAATGCTTTCGGCACCGGCAAAATGGGTGCAAAGCCCTTCAAATACCAACCACTGCTTGTTCTGGTGTAAAAGTCGACAGGTTTCTTCCCAGCAGCCTCTCTCCAAGCCTGTTCGGTTCATTCCCGTCTCTACTTCCAGGTGAATTCGCGCAGGGATGCCTAGGTTTTTTGCTGTTTCTATGGCCAGGCGAAGCCGGTCTAAGTCAAATACAAAAAAAGAAACCTTATGCCGAACGGCCCAGTCCAGCTCATCCGGAAACAGCATGCCCATAATCATTATTTCGCAAGGCTGATTGGCGGCCTCTTTTACTTGCCAGGCCTCCCAGGCACTAAATACAGAAAAGTGATGCATGCCCAAGCTCTCGGCCAAGGGCACGTAGGCATGAATGCCATGTCCGTAGGCATTGCCTTTAACTACCAAAGAAATGAGTCGGTCTTGGCCCATCATGCGGCGCAAAAAGCTAAGGTTTGCCTTTAAAGACTCTCGGTTGAGCAGTATGCGTGAGGTGTTTCTCATGCCTTTGGGTTCCACTGTTGGGCAAAGGCATAAAAGAGGGCAATCCCATGGCCTAAAAGGGCGTCGGGGAAGTTGAAATCCGGGTTATGCAGCGCCGGCTGGTTTTCGCCGGAGCCTAAGCCAAACATCATGCCTGGGACTTCCTGGGTGATGGCACCAAAGTCTTCGCACCAAGGATAAGGAACCTCGAGTTCCCTTAAGGGCATGTGTAAGCCCGCAGCGGTTTCTCGCAATTGGCGGCACAAATAAGGAGCGTTTGTGTTGGCAAAAAAGATTTCTTCTTGGGTATGAGCAAAGGCAAGCCCTGCTTTTTGGGCTTCTTTTTGAGCCATTTCTAAAAATCGGTGCTGCAATGATTCCAAACCTTCATTGTCTAGGGTCCTTAAGGTATAGCGCATAAAGCCCTCACCGGCAGAGGTCCCAAAGGCCTTGCTGCCCATTTGGATTTCTACGGGAGTAAGCAAACTAAAATCGGCTTTTGAAATATCGGGCTGCACCATTTTAGAGGCTCCAATGGCAATTTGTGCCATGGCTAAGGCGGGGTTGATACCCTTGTGAGGTTCCGCGGCATGGCTGGTTTTGCCTTCAAGGAATAGGGTGGCTCCCAACGATGCAGGGGTGAAAGCCCCATCTTTTATGCGGACTTCGCCCAAGGGATTGCCCGGAATGTTGTGGAGGGCAATAGCTGCATCGGGCTTATGTTTTTGGAATATGGGATCCTTTACTACTTCCGGACCTCCCTGCCCGGTTTCTTCGGCCGGTTGAAATAATAAGGCTATGCGCTTGCCTTCGAGGGGCTTTTGGGCCAACTTTCTTGCCAAGCCAACCAGCATGGTCATGTGGCCATCATGACCGCACAAATGCCCTTTCCCTTTCACACTCGATGCGTAGGGTAAATCCGGATTTACTTCTTTTAAAGGCAGCGCATCCAACTCGGCACGAATCATGAGCATGGGCCCCTGCCTTCCAAAAATGAATAATCTTCCTGTCCCTGCTAACGCTAAGCTATGATCGGGTGTGCAATCCTCAAGAGCCTCTGTTACTTTTTGAGAGGTTCGGTGCTCTTCCAAACCAATTTCGGGGTGCTTGTGGATGTCGCGGCGAAAGGATTCAAGCCAGTGCTGTTCTTGGGGCTCTAAAGACTGCATGAACCCCAAAATACAGGTTTTCTTTGAGCTACAAGCCCATTGTTTGGCTTCTTTTTACTGCTTAACCACCCTTTTTAGGTCTATACGTCCCTCAGGACTCTCCATGCTAAGCAGATATACCCCGGGACTGAGGTTTTGAATGTCCCAATGATGCAGCCCCTGGTTCAAGGTTTCGCGTTTGAGTATTCGGCCTTGCATATCTGTCAAACTTAGGTCATACACTCCCTCCGGAAGCATACTTAAGTCAATGCTGAGGCCTTGAGCGCTTGGCACCGGATAGCATGACCAATGGAGTTTTTTCTCGTTGACCACATTCATTTCATAACCCACCGTGAAACTGAAATCTACTCCACTACCAAAGTCAGGTTGGAAAATTTTCAGCGGTTGTATGCCGGAGGTACTGATGCGCTCAAAACGCAATAAGCCGCTGCCTGCATTAGGATTAGCCCAAAAAGACAAGCCGTCTCCTCCTGTGTCTAAAAAGCGGAATCGATAACAGCCCGGGCTCAAACGCAAGGTGTCTCTGCGAATGGCATTGGCTGCAAAGCCGTTTGCGGAGGCCACCACCTGCCCCTGTGCATCGGTCAACTCCCAACTGTTTTCGTTGGGGCGCACATTGGTTTTAAGAAAAAGCACCAAGGAGTCGGGAAACTGAGGCACCGATTCAAATAGGCTGGTTTTTTCATTGTTAAAGCTTAGGGCATCGCTTTGTTGGTTGGCTTGCACAATACGCACCACAAACTTTTTTTGCCCAAACCCATTGAACCATGAACCAATCGATGGAAGCTCTATGGTTTCGGTTTCCAACAATTCCAATTGTCCGGTCCAAGTATGGCTATATATGGGTCCCCCCTCTACGCCATACTCAAAGCTTAGTTCTGTGAGGGCTTGTGCTCCTTCGTTACGCACCTGAACCACTGGGCTTCCACAAATGGGGTTGTGCCTGCTGTTGGGAAGGGTATTGGAGGGCGCCAAAATGGATTCCAAAGAGGCTTCCACCGGATAGCTCGGAGCGGCATAATCAATGACATACCCTTCTGCAATATAACTGGTGTTGTTGTTGTTTATGTTTACAAAATCCTGCATTCTAAAACGGATTTCGCTGCTGTCGCTGCCCAACCAACTGTTGACCTTGTGGCGGTACCAATCTACCTTGTCGCCGGGACACCAATTGGAGCGGTCATAAACCCAGGTGCCGCCTTGCGGAAATATTGGATTCCAGCCGCAGCCATCGCGCCATACCTGAGCCGATGCTCTTTGTTGTTGATCCACATCTAAATAATAGGCTTTGCTGCAGAATTCCGCACAGTTTTCGTTACCCCCAAATCCATGGCCGGTAATGTGCAATAAGGCGTCGGTTCGGGTAGCCTGAGCCAAGGGTTTATGCATCAATGGACGCATTCGGTTGTTTATAGGTTGGTTTGGATTTCCATAGGCAAACGAGCCTCCAAACATTTTTTTTACTTGAAGGGCCTCCAAAGGCGGACTGCCCTCAATAAAATAAAAGTCAAGGCTAACCGTAAATCCGTCTTGCCATCCGCTGTATTTGGCGCGAATTTCTACCGAATCTTTAAGCAAATGCTGATAATCGGTTACATCGTAAGTCCAGCCCCAAGACCAACCGGTACCAAAGGTGCCCGAAAAGGGGGTAATTACCCGTCCAAGTTCATAATCTTCTATTACTTCAAACACCTGGTAGGTGGTCGTAAAACTTTGCTGCACCACAGTGTCTGCCGCCCACCATACGGAGTCTATTACCTGTCCGGTGGCATCAAACAAACGGTACCACGACCACACCGGCCAACCCATAAGGGTGTCGGTGGCCTGTCCCGGTTGCCCGGGGTTTTGAAATAAAACTACTTGAACCTGGGGGTGAAAAGTAGTGTCTACTTCTTGATTTAGGGTGTCCCAAAAGGTAATGTAAGTGGGGCTAAAAGACAGGCCTACAGAGTCCGGACTGTTGCCATTTACGGTAAAGTAAGGGTGTTGAACGGCATTGCTGTCCATAACTCCTGTGCGGTGCCGCAAAAATACCTGTGTGGTATAGTCCCATTCCGAACAGCCGGTGCTTGGGCAGCCCAAAGTATAGTCCATTGCCACACGGTAAAAAGGCCCGCTGCCCGCCGCCGGAAAGTTGGCCCATCGGTCAAAGTTGCCAAACCAATTCATGTGCACTTTATCGTGGCTCTGCACATGAAATAAAGTGTCTCCCGGGCCTCCATAAGCCTTTAGCGCGCTCAAAAAGCACAAAAAGATGGCCATAAACCTCCCCATTCTCTGTAATTTTATTGCGTAAATCTTAAATTTCTATTTCTAATTTTCAATGTAATAAATTTCTATAAATGAAGCCACTTTACTTTTTTTCGGCGCTATTTCTTGTCTTTTGGGTCTCCTCCTCTTGCCGTAGTACCGAACGGCCGTTAAAGACCAATGAACAAACACCTGCCGAAACTACTCCTGAGCCCAAACCCAACATGCCCGACATGCGCCCCAAAGACGGGCAAAGGCTTCGCCACATGCCGCCTAATGCCAATACCCCCGTAGGTGAACCCGAACAAGTGGGAGACTGATGTGCTACAACGCTTCCGTTTATTTTAAGCCCGAACAGGTGCAGGCGCAATTTAAGGCTCAAGCCTTGTTGCAAGTGCTTTTTCCGCCCGCCTATTTGGTGTCTGTGCACCGCAGCCCCCATCCGGCATTACCCATGCTTACTGCCGATGGGCCTCAGTTGCAGCCAATGTATTGGGGGCTAACCCCCTCTTGGAATACTTCATTTGATCCGGCTTGGGCAAAACGTATGGCCAATGCACGGGTCGAAAACCTCGAACAAAGTAAGGCGTGGAAGGGGCCATTTACCTACCGCCGTGGAGTAGCCGTGGTTGATGCTTTTTACGAATGGAGGCACCAAGGAAAGCTCAAAGTTCCCTACCGAATCCAAGCAACCCAAAATCGATTGTTGGCATTAGGGGCCATATGGACTTACCATGGTGCGCTGGACTTATACAGCATGAGCGTGGTTACGGTGCCTGCAAACCCCATGATGGCCTACATTCACAACAGCAAGGAGCGCATGCCGCTCTGTTTCACCAAAGCCGAGGATTGGCAAACCTGGATTCATGGCTCGCCCAAAGAGGCTATGGAAGTAGCCAAACCCCTGACAGATGGGCAGTTGGAGGCCTATTCTATTGCAAAAAACATTATTCGAACCGATGTCGAGCCCAACGACCCCACCCTCATTCAGCCTTTCGATTACCCCGGCTTTCCTGCCCATTTAGACTAAGGGTATTTGGGGCGGAAACGGGCTTTCAGCCTTCGGGTTAAGGCTTGGCGCTCTGTATCCCTAAGGCTCCGGTAGTTTGCTGCGCGCCACTTCCTCGCCTAAGGGCTACATGGCGCCAAACCTTAACCGCTCCCGGCTTCAATCCCTCCGCCGGTTAGCCGCTTTGTTTCCTTAATCTAAAAAAATAAACGGAAGCCAAAAAAGCCTGCTACTCAAACTTCAAATGCTTCACAGATTCGCCCGAATCTCTAAGCTCTCCCAAGGAATCTATGCCAATGTCTAAGTGCCTTTGGGCAAAAGCCCGGGTTACTTTTTGGTCGTTTTTGCTGGTTTTTACCCCTTCGGGAACCAAAGGGTTGTCCGACACCAAAAGCAAGGCACCATGAGGTAAGCCATTGGCAAAACCTGTGGTGAAAATGGTGGCGGTTTCCATGTCTATGGCGTTTGCTCGAATTTCTTGGAGGTAATCTTTGAACTTTGTATCGTGCTCCCAAACCCTACGGTTGGTGGTAAATACCGTGCCGGTCCAGTAGTCGCAGCGGTGTTCGCGAATCATAGCCGAAACCGCCATTTGAAGGCGAAAGCTGGGCAGCGCAGGAACCTCGGGCGGCATGTAATCGTTGGAGGTACCCTCTCCTCTAATGGCAGCAATGGGAAGTACCAAATCACCGATTTTGGTCTTTTTTAGTCCACCGCATTTTCCCAAAAATAAAACCGCCCGGGGCATTACTGCCGAAAGCAAATCCATAATGGTGGCAGCCATGGCACTGCCCATTCCAAAGTTGATAATTGTTATATTGTTGGCCGTTGCTGTTTGCATGGGCTTGTCCTCTCCAAGAACAGGCACTCCAAACTTTTCTGCAAACATTTCAACATAATTATGAAAGTTCACCAACAGCACATACTCTCCAAACTGATCCAAAGGCGTTCCGGTGTATCTTGGAAGCCAGTCTTGTACAATCTCTTCTTTTGTTTCCATAGCGCATTTGAACTTTGCCCGAAGGTACGGCTAATGGCGTATTTCTGGGGTCAAGGTGTAAGATATTCCCTGCTCTTGGCAAGCTTTAGCCTGTTTCCTATGCTTCATGCCCAGGAAGACTCCTTGGTTTTGAGGCGTATTTATGACGAGGCCTTGGTGTCCGAAAAAGCCTTTACTACGCTTCGAGAACTATGCGCTAAAGCTCCGGCTCGGCTTTCAGGCTCAAAAAACGCGGAGGTTGCCGTGGCCTTTTGTTTTCAATGGCTCCAACAAATTAAACCCGACTCCGTTTGGCTTCAGCCCACGTGGGTACCCGTTTGGGAGCGTGGCCATGGAAGAGTGGAGTATAGGGTTGCCGAGGGAGCCTGGCATCACTTAGCGTTTACAGAACTTGGAGGGTCTTATGGCACGCAAGGCAAATGGCTGCAGGCCGACCTGGTTTTGGTAGAAAATATGGAGGTCCTAAAGGCCATGCCTGAACATGCGCTTCAGGGTAAAATTGCGCTGCTCAATCAGGCTATGGACCCCAGACTAATCAACACCTTTGCTGCCTATGGGGCATGCGGCGCTCAACGGGTTTTGGGGGCAGATATTGCTTCTCAAAAGGGAGCAAAGGCCGTATTGGTGCGTTCTCTGAGCCTGGGGCACGACCATCATCCCCACACCGGAATCATGCACTATAAGAAGCCTCCGTTTATTCCAGGAGTAGCAATACCGGTGCGAGAGTCTGCATTTTTGGCGGACCTCCTGACCCAAGGGGAAAAGGTTGAGGTTCGTTTGAAGCTTAGTTGCAGCCCAAAAGACTCTGTACTTTCTTACAATGTAGCAGCTCAATGGCATGGAAGGGACTTGCCGGAAGAGCTGGTGTTGGTTGGAGGGCATTTGGACAGTTGGGACAATAGCCAAGGTGCGCACGACGATGGTGCCGGTGTGGTTCATGCCATGGAAACCCTAAGGCTTCTGAAAAAACTTAACTTTCGGCCAAGAAGGTCTGTCCGCTGTGTGTTGTTTATGAACGAGGAAAGCGGGGTGCGGGGAGCTCAAGCCTATGCCGATTCTGCCCATGCGGAGGCTCAACGGGGAGTTATCCATTTGGCTGCTGTTGAGTCGGATCGGGGAGGTTTTAGTCCAAGGGGTTTTAGTTTTGAAGCCTTAGGAGCCACGGAATGGCTTGGCGAAAGGAGACTGAAGTCATGGCTGCCTTTGTTGGAACCCTACGGGCTCCAGCATATGGCTTCCGGGGGCAGTGGGGTGGATGTGAGTAAACTAAAGCCGCTTGGCACCTTTCTTTTGGGTTTGGTGCCTGACCCCCACCGGTATTTTGATGTGCACCACACTCCGGCAGACAATATTGATGCCGTACACCCTAGGGAACTCTGTTTGGGTGCTGCCGCCATGGCATCTATGGCTTGGCTTTTGGCCGAACACGGCCTGCCTGCTCCCCCAAAACCTATGAAGGAATAATTGAGTTAGGCCCAAGATTCTTAGGCCTAATCTTGCCATTCATAGCCTATATCGCTGCGGTATTGCATGCCTTCAAAAGCCACAGTTTTGGCGAGGGAATAAGCTTTGTCTAAAGCTTCCTGGCGATTTACTCCTTTGGCGGCAGCTGCAAAAACGCGACCTCCGGAGCTTAGCAAGCGCTGTTGCTGGTGCTTGGTGCCGGCATGAAACAGTACCGCCTCCCTTTCTTCTGCTCCTTTGCTTAGGTGAATTACCAAATCTTTTGGATAATGTCCGGGGTATCCCGGCGCTGCTAAAATTATGGCGGCGCTTGCAGAGGAACTGATGTTTAGGTGCATGTCCTTAAGTCCTCCCGGTCGGGTACTGGCTTCTAGAAAAGGAACTAAGTCGCTGTCTATTCTTAGCATTATGGCCTGGGTTTCCGGGTCTCCCATGCGTGCGTTAAATTCTATGACCCGCGGGGTTCCTTCTTCATCTACCATCAATCCTATGTATAAGAATCCTGTGTAGGGGTTCCCTTCGGCTTTCATGCCTTGGAGTAGCGGTTCTAAAATATCTTTAGTTACGCGATGCATAAAATCCGGATTTTCATGGGGCCAGGGAGAGATGGCGCCCATGCCTCCTGTGTTTGGGCCTTTGTCGCCTTCTCCTATGCGCTTGTAATCTTTGGCTGTGGGGAGTAATACGTAGTTTTCTCCGTCGCACAGGGCAAATACACTACATTCTATACCTGTTAAAAAAGACTCCAACAACACGGTTTTCCCGGCGGCGCCATATTTTTCAGGATTGGTCATGATGGCCAACTCCCGTTTGGCATCGTCTGGATTTTGTAAAATAAGGACTCCTTTTCCTGCGGCCAGACCATCGGCTTTAAGCACATAGGGAGGGTTGCCGGCGTCAATGGCTTTAAAGCCAAGGTATAATGTATCGCGTTGAAAGGCCTGAAAAGGAGCTGTTGGAATGTGATGTCTGGCCATAAACTCCTTGGCAAAAACCTTACTTCCTTCCAGTTGAGCTGCGGTTTGATTCGGGCCAATAAGCTTACAAAAGCTAAGATCCTCTTGTTCTTTAAAATAGTCTACAATGCCTTCGACTAGAGGGAGTTCCGGCCCAATTACCAATAAGCCTATTTGTTTTTCCCGTACAAAAGAAGCTATGGAAGGGAAATCCATGGGATCCAGATGTGTGCTATTTGGACACCCGGCATTCCCGGGAGCTACAAAAAGCGTATCGCAAGAGGGGCTTTGTGCCAGTTTCCAAGCCAGGGCATGTTCTCTACCTCCGCCACCTAAAACCAATATATGCATAGCTGTTTACAATGGAATGTTTCCGTGTTTTTTTTGAGGTAGACTTTCGCTTTTATTGTCAAGCATGGCAAATGCGCGAATGAGTTTGGCCCGTGTTTGTTCGGGCATAATAACCTCGTCTACATAACCTCTGGCGGCTGCTTCGTAGGGGTGGGCAAATTGCTCCCCATAAGCCAGCTCTTTTTCTTTGAGTTTGGCCTCCGGGTCTTCTGCGGCCGCTATTTCTTGTCTAAAAATAATTTCTGCGGCACCCTTGGCACCCATAACGGCAATTTCGGCCGTGGGCCAGGCAAAGTTCATATCGGCACCAATGTGCTTGGAATTCATTACATCGTAGGCGCCCCCATAGGCTTTACGGGTAATTACGGTTATTCTAGGCACGGTGGCTTCGCAAAAGGCATACAGCAGTTTGGCCCCGTTGGTGATGATTCCGTTCCATTCCTGATCGGTTCCGGGCAAAAACCCCGGTACATCTTCGAATACCAGCAAAGGGATATTGAAGGCATCGCAAAAGCGCACAAAGCGTGCCGCTTTGGTGGAGGATTTAATATCGAGTACTCCGGCTAAAAAGGCAGGTTGGTTGGCTACAATGCCAATGCTTTTTCCGGCTAAGTGGGCAAAACCCACCACCATGTTTTCGGCATAATCTTTGTGTACTTCCAAAAAGGATTCCGGGTCTATGACCTCTCGAATGACCTCACGGATATCGTAGGGTTGGTTTGGGTTTTCGGGGACGATGTGGTTTAGGGCAGGCCGTTGCTCGTTGCTTGGCGTATAAGGAAGACACAGGGGCTTTTCCTCGCAGTTTTGGGGCATGTACCTTAACAGTTTTCGGAGGTGTCGAATGCAGTCGGTTTCGTTGAGGCAAGCAAAGTGGGTTACTCCCGATTTTTCGGCATGGGTTGAGGCTCCTCCAAGTTCTTCGCTGGTTACGGTTTCGTGGGTAACGGTTTTGACCACATTTGGGCCGGTAACAAACATGTAGGAAGAGTCTTCGACCATTAAAGTGAAATCGGTAATGGCCGGAGAATACACCGCACCACCGGCACAAGGCCCCATAATGGCCGACAATTGAGGAATAACTCCTGATGCTCGGGTGTTTCTGTAAAAGATATCGGCGTAACCCCCTAGAGAAACAACGCCTTCTTGAATGCGGGCTCCGCCGGAGTCGTTAAGTCCAATGACCGGCGCGCCATTTTTCATGGCTAAATCCATAATGCGGCAAATTTTTTCGGCGTGTGCTTCGGCCAAGGAACCGCCCAAGACAGTAAAGTCTTGAGAAAAGACATAGACCAAACGTCCGTCAATGCTTCCGTAGCCTGTAATTACGCCGTCGCCCAAAAAGGTTTGTTTATCTAAGCCAAAATGTTTTGACCGGTGGGTTACCAACATGCCAATTTCTTCGAAGGAGCCGGGATCGAGTAGTAAATCCAGTCGCTCTCTGGCGGTTAGTTTGCCTTTGGAGTGTTGGGCTTCAATCCGCTTTTCTCCTCCGCCAAGCTGTGCTTCCTGCTGTTTTTTGGAAAGGAGTTCGTATTTATTTTGGTGTTTCATAGAGTCAAGCTTTAGGTTTTGGCCAAGAGGGCACAGAATACCTATAGAAGGTCAAAAATACGAGCAAATGAACAACGAACAAGTTGGGGACGGTATATGGACAAAAGATGCAGCCGTGGCAAGGCATTTGGGAAGGGCTTAGGAGCTGTTGTTTGGCATCTAAGGCCCCCTGACGCATCGGTCTGGAACATCGTCCTAAAAACGTTTACAGTCAACGGTCTTGTTTTATCGGAGCTTAAGCGCCCCGACCTGAGCGGTTAGCTGGAAGTATGGGCTTGCAGCGGGGCTTGGCCGAGGAAGTGGAGCGCATGCGAACTACCGGAGGCCTTAGCACCGCTAGCAAGGGCATGCTTCCACTAAAAGCGGAGGGCGGAAAAGGCGCCCAAAAACTAAAGCGGTGCTTCTTTTTGCGCTTGTTCGGCTTTGCCCCAGGTAGGACAATCGCAATTTTTGGAGGACTTGCAGGAATTGAGCGCCAAGGCTAGCAGCAGGCAACCTGCAGGAAGGAGATGTTTTTTCTTGAACAGCATCAGAGGTCGTCGAATGAAGGCATGGGGGCGCGTTCGTAGGCTTTTTTCTTGGGCTTGAGGTGGTTTTGAAAGATGACGTTGATGAGTTCTTCTTCCATGGTAATCATGGTTCGGGTTATGCCTCCGCTTACAGAAAATCCGTCGGGGCCGTTGTTTTTCTCGCTTTGGAAGTTGGGTTTGAAGAGGTCGTATTTGCCGTCGACAAACCGGATGTAAATTTGGGTTACTTTGCCGTTAACTACTTGGACTTTTCCGAGGAAGCAGTCGTTGGTGCTTTTGTGGCGAATAGAAATAATAACGTCTTCGTGCCAACCGTCTTTTACTTCGTTGGCGCCGCGCGCGTCAAAGGCTTTGGCCCACTGGTTGTAGCAGGTGTGAAGTTGATTGCCGTTTTCTTGGGCTTGCATAGCCGAAGCAAAAACGAAAAAGAGCGCTGCTAGGAGGTGTTTCATGCGGATAAAAATAAGACACATCTCTTACCGGGAGGCATGAGATGTATCAAATTTACATGAAAATACACAAAACCTTAGTTTTTGAGGCCAATTTCCTGAAGTCGTTGGTTCAAGTATTCACCGGCAGAGCAGGGTTCGTAGTGTAGAGGATTGTCCGGCCTTATGCAAGATTTCAGGCAGTCCAGGCGCATTTCGGAGCGCGGGTGTAAGAAGAAGGGAATAGAATACCGGCTGGTATTCCAAAGCTCTTTTGGGGGATTAATAACCCTGTGGGTAGTAGACTTAAGCACGTTGTTGGTAAGTCGTTGGAGCATATCGCCGACATTTACGACTACTTGGTCGGGAAGTGCGGTAACGGAGACCCACTCACCTGCTTTGTTTAGGATTTGCAGGCCATCGGCAGAGGCGCCCATGAGTAGGGTAATGAGGTTGATGTCCTCGTGTGCTCCGGCCCTCACGGCACCTTTGGGTTCGTTAAGGATGGGGCCGTAGTGAATGGGTCGAAGAATGGAGTTGCCGTTGTGGATTTTGTCGTCGAAATAGTTTTCGTCGAGTTCGAGGTAAAGGGCAATGGCGCGCAGGAGTTGTCTTCCGGCGTCTTCGAGGCGGTTGTAAGCTTCTATGCCGACTTTATTGAATTCGGGCAATTCTTCGCACCAGATATTGTCGGGATATTCTTTGGCTATGGGATCCTTGTCGGTAACTTCTTGTCCAAAGTGCCAAAACTCTTTTAGGTCGGCTTCGGTCATGCCTTTGGCGTGTTCCCTGCCCCAAGAGGTGTAACCGCGTTGTCCGGCGAGCTCTTTGACTTCGTATTTTAGTTTGCTTTCGGCGGGCAGGTCAAAGAATGCTTTTACTTCGCGGTACAGGGTTTCGGTAAGGTCGTTGCTTAATCCGTGATTTTTAACAGCTACAAAGCCGACTTGGCTAAAGGCCGCACCCAGGTCCTTAACGAACTGCGCTCGTTGTTCGGGGGAGCCTTGAGTAAAATTTGCTAAGTCAACCGAAGGAATACCAAGAGACTGAGACATAATTGTGCAAATTAATTTGCTACAAATATGCAACAAAGCCCGGGCAAAAACCATGATTATGGTCATACCCGGGCTTTAGGAATCGCCAAAAAAGGCGAAAAACTTTCGTGCTTAGTGTGGTGTATTGTCGGGGCCATGGGCGTGTCCATGGGCTTTTTCTTCTTCGGTAGCTTCTCTAACATCCACCACCGTTCCTGAGAAGTTGAGCTCTTTGCCGGCCATCGGGTGGTTAAAATCAATGGTTACGGCATCTAAACCTCGCTTCATCACTTTTCCCATAAGGGGGTTTCCTTCGGGGTCTTGCATTTGAATGAGTTCGCCTTCTTTAACGTGTTCTTCGGCGAATTTTCCGTCAATCATAAAGGCAGAAACCGGCAGGTCGACTACGGCATTTTCGTCTATTTGACCGTAGGCTTGGTCGGCAGTGAGGACAAATTGGAAGTCCTCGCCTTGAGCTTTTCCTTCCAAAGCCTCTTCAAAGGCAGGAAGAAGGTTTCCTGATCCAAAAAGAAAATAGAAAGGTTGCTCGGCCTGAACGGATTCGATGATGTCTTCGTGTCCGTTTTCGCGCAAGGTGTAGGAGATGCCTACTACCAAGTCGTTTTGAATGTGCATGTGCAAAATTAAATTGGTGCAGTGGTCAAAGATGCGGATAGTTTGTTAAGTGAGCAAACGGAGTCCATATGAGGCTTGCCCAATGGGTGTTGTTTTGGGAGCTCCCCAGGGCTTTAGTCCCATAAAATTGGGGTATTCAAGAATTTTATCCCGGGTTGCGCTCCAAGAAAAAGTCGAGCTGTACCAGCTTAAGATGGCCGGTGCAGTCTTGCAGGTTCAAAAATTGTTGCCGTAGCTCATCTACTTTGGCCGGTCTTTTATTTTTGGAGTGCGCATTGAGCACATCCAAAAAGGCGGCGATTAATTCGGAATTGGCATCGGTTTTTTTGAGTTGCCGTTTTAGGTATTTTTTTTCGGAATCCATGAGTTGGAAATTGCCTTCTCGGCTTAAGACCATAAGGGCAAAAACGGAGGCGTCCACCAAAACCCATTGGCTGTTTTTTTCGAGGAATTTGGTGTAATTTCTGGCTTTGAGTAAATAGCTGTAGGCTTTGCTGAATTGGCCTCCATAAAAATTCACTACGCCTTTGAGGTAGAGCAGGTAAAAGCTAATTTTATTAGATGCTCCCAGCACATCCATTTCGGTAATTTGCTCGTTTATGTAGTCGAGCATTTCCCGGTATTTTTTTTTCCGAATAAAAATGTCGCATACCGAGTGTAAATAATAGAAGTATACGTCTTCGTAGGGTCTAAATCCTTTGATATCGTCTAAGGATTCGGCCATTTCTTCGATGATACTTTCGTAGAGTTCAAAGCGTCCGGAGTTGTAATAGAATTTACCCAGCAAGCATTGAATGGCCGGGTTGCAGTTGGGGTAGTAGAATTTGAGGGGAGTTTTTAAGTAGGTCAGACTCAGCTGTCGAATCCGGTCTAAATCTTGAGGCTGGGTAGAGCTGCGGTGGTTTAGCTTTACCGAAAGCGCGGTAGATTCAAGCATAAAGAGCGAAATGGCGGCTTGCAATTCTTTATGGATGCCCTCCATTTCCTGCACAATTTCATAGAGTCGAGTGCTGCAACTTTCTTCTTCCAGATAAAACTGGTCGTGGGTAAGAAAAACCGATTCAAAAAACAGAAATTCCAGCCGATTGAACAGGTGTGATTTCCGAGCGGTGCTTCGGATTTCTTCTTCGTGTTGCAATCTTTTTTTGGAGTCGTGGTAATGTAATAGGTATTTACAAAGAGCTACCTCATGAGCTCCGCCAAAAAGTTCGGTTTCTTCGGAGCGCCGGGTGAGATCGTTGAGTTTTTTCTCGAGCAGCTTAGGTTGGTTGGAATACAGTAGGCTGCGGATATTGTCTATGTCTTCGCGCAGCTTAACTACGGCGTTTTTTCCCGAATCGAATTTAAACGTTATGATGTCCTGAAGCAGCCGATGCTTAAACGTGTAGTACGCACTCTTGTTGTTTTGGTAATTGAGCACCTCCATGATTTCCTGATTGTTGATTTCATCAGTGACCAAGAGGTATTCAAGCAATTTAATTTTTTGCTTGTCGGTCTTTAACTCCCTTTTGAGTTGGGCAATCTCTACAGTAGAGAGTTGGTGTACAATTTCTATTAAGTCGTCCATAGGTCGAACGTGTGAAATGTGCTTTAAAACTTGGGTGGCTTGAGCAAAGCTAGCCAAATCAAGACGTTTAAGGTACGAATTTTCATCCTTTCGGTCCTTATGGTCAGGTAGGTGCCCTAATGCTTTAGGAAAGGTTTGGGCTTGTTTTTTTTTGTTTTTGCTGTTTTATTGCTCCAAAGGTGTTGTGGGCTTGATTTTTAAGGTTTAAGGGGCAGAACTCCCTTCATATTTAAGAGACCGTTTGCTGCTGTTCGGCGTTTTGATGGTAAGCGAAGGGGCAATTTCTTAGATTTATTTTTGACTATACATGTAAATGGCGCCTTTCAGTTTTGTTCATTTTGCGTTAGAAAAGTCTGCCAAATGGTCGGCTTTTTGAATGTGTGTAAAGTTAAGCCGCTGCAGCTTTTTGGTTTTTGTTTCATTTCAAGGCGGTGAAAAATAAGTGGCTTAGTCTTGGCCCTTGGCTTTTGTGTAAAAAGAGTTTTTATGGACTTAAAAGGGGTTTAGTAATTTCTTAATGTAAGAATGTAGGAGTAAATGCCCTACACAACCGCAGTTAATGTGCTACATTTGATAAAACATCTACTCAATTACACAATTATGAAAACCTGGTCTTTAGTAGTTGCATTCGCCGGACTGGCCTTAGGAGTTAATGCGCAAAACGTTGGGGTGGGTACCTCCAACCCCAATGCCCGATTGGAGGTGGAAGGCACCGGCAATACCAGCGGCACCACCGCCTTAGATGTGAAGAACAGCGACGGCAATTCTATGTTGACCGTTCAGGACGACATGCGCACAGGTATCAATACCAATTCGCCCGATGCTTCTTCGGTTTTGGACGTAAGCTCCACCACCGGCGGTGTGTTGATTCCTAGAATGACTGCTGTTCAATACCAAGCTATTTCTAACCCGGCAACCGGCTTGCTTATCTTTAATACCGACGACAATAAGTTTTATTATTACGACGGTACTCAATGGGTTACCATGGTAAGCGTAGTTGGCGGTGGCGGTGGCCAAGGCGGTGATCCTACCTTGGTGTACACCGTAGACGGATTCTAATCCTTAAGAATAAAATACCTATGTTGATTTCACGTGTCGTTTTGATGGGTGTGGCTTGGGTTTTGTCTCTTGCAATCATGGCTCAAGGGGGGGCCTTGCAGTACAATCAAACCCTGGTGATTGACCACACCGACGGACTGATTACGGTGCCGGCAGGAAAAACCTGGAAAATCGTAAACATGCGCAATACCGGAGGGCAAATAACGGCTACCGGTGCCGTTTCTGGGCACTGCGGCACCAGTTGTGGTGGAGGGGTTTGTAGCTCTAGCTCTTGCCGCTACCTGGCTTATTTGTACGACATCAACGGAATTGGTTTCAACGAAGCCGTGGGTTGCTTTGTGTGCAGTGGCAGCACCTGCACCGGAGGAACAGGGAATTGCCCCCCAACACTTACCTACAACGTGAATATGACGGCCTCCCTAAACACCCCTTTTTGGTTGGCCGCCGGAAATACCTTTCAAGTGAATGTAACCAATATGTTGGTGAGTATTCTGGAATTCAACATAGTACCTTAATAGTTTGTGTTATGAAACAAGGAGTAATGACGTTGCTTTTAGCCGTCGCCATTTTGGGGTTTTCCCTCAATGGCCGAGCTCAGGGCTCACTGCAGTTCAATCAGGTGAAATTGGTGACCAGCTTGGAAACCGTTCCTGCCAACAAAGTTTGGAAGGTGGTATCTGTAGTTTTTGATATTGGAACCACCAGTTCCGGGGCTATGTCCTCCACCAGTTCCAGCTGCTCAAGCGGCACCTATTATTCACGCAGTATTGTAGTGAATGGGGTGAACACCAAAACGGGCGAGGGAATGCACACCGCTTCCTATTCCAGCCTTTCCTACGCACATGGCTACACCGAGCTTCCTCTTTGGCTTCCGGCCGGAGCGACCCTTTCCGGAGGGCCTTGCAACAACCAAATAAGTGTGATTGAATTTAATGTAGTGCCATGAAACAAGTGTTGTTTGTTGTATTGTCCATCTTGTTTCTTTTGCCCTTTGGTGCAGAAGCTAAGGCACAGTCGCTCAGTTTTAGTCAAGCCAAATTGGTAACGCAAACCGAAACGGTGCAGGCAGGAAAAGTGTGGAAGGTGGTGAGTGTGCTTTCCAATGCCAGCTTGAACGTGTCGAGTTTTGGAAGTTATTTTACAAATACCCTAGCCATTTCGGTAAACGGACAGTTGACAAACATAAAATCTCGGGTGGTAATGATTGAAAATGACATGGCCGCCGCCGATGGCATGGATGTTACGGATCTTCCGCTGTGGCTCCCGGCCGGCACCAGCTTGGGTCTTAACCAGAACGCCACCGGCATAAGCGTCATAGAATTTACCGTGAATCCTTAAGCTATGAAGCATTTGTCTTGGATATGCATAATGTTACTGCCCTTAGTCCTTAGGGCTCAAGGCAGCTTGCAATTCCATCAAGTGCGGGTAATCGACAACAATACCGTAACCATCCCCTCCGGCAAGGTATGGAAAGTGATTTCGGTATACGGATTGGATTACCGAACCAACGAGTGCATCGATTACAGCAACGGATCCACCCATGAAGTGGGCCAGTTGGTGCGCTGCTCGGTAGGAAGCTCCTGGCCTACCGGCTCGTTTCGTTACAGCTATGCCATTCGAGGGTTGATTATTGATGGCCGCACCGTGCCTACCTTTTTGTCGGGATTTAGAAACGGATCCAGCTGCAGTAGCACCTACACTACCACCAACTGCACCGGGAGCCAACCTTCCTGTTTTAATTTGAGCCAGTTGGCCTGCGTAAACCAAACCGAAGATACCGACGTGCTGCCTCTTTGGTTGCCGGCCGGAGCGCAGGTGGCTTCTACCGGTGCGGGCACCCGTCTTTCCGTAATTGAATTTAATGTGGTTCCATGATGAAATTAGGTTTCTTTTTGTTGAGCTTTTTTGCTGCATGTGCCTTGCACGCTCAGGGAAATTTGCAGTTCAATCAGGTGATTATGGTGGGGACACAACCCCAAACGGTACCTTCCGGGAAAGTGTGGAAAGTGAATAGCTTTTTGCAGGCGAATACCACAAACTCCAACAATTCCAATAGCACCGTTTGCTCCAGCACCGGGTGGCACAGTCCTTTTATCATGAACGGGGAGCGCTACTACACGTTTATCGGCCTCACTACCGGAAGTGGAAACTTGTTTATGGCCGTCGGCAATCATATCCCTTTCTGGGCTCCCGCAGGCAACACCTTTCAAACCGTGTGCTCCGGCGATGTGCTTTCCATCATTGAATTTAACATAGTGCCATGAAGAACTTATTCTCTTTAGTATTCATTGCTGTGCTTTCTCTTTCAACCGCCGCTCAGGGCAATCTACAGTTCAACCAGGTGCTAAAGGTGAGCGATCAGGTGCAAACGGTGCCTGTGGGCAAGGTTTGGAAAGTAGTAAGCTACTGGCAAGGAAACCTAAACGTTACGTCAAATACACAAACTACCTGTTCCAACAACAGCCGGCACACT
The DNA here is from genome assembly GCA_018401695.1 of Flavobacteriales bacterium. Lineage (GTDB taxonomy): Bacteria > Bacteroidota > Bacteroidia > CAIKAF01 > CAIKAF01 > CAIKAF01. The sequence continues at coordinate 1,031,545 of JAGYKD010000001.1, forward strand.
CCTTTTATTCTGGATGGACAAATTTACTATCTGTTTAGAAACGTTTCAACCGGAAGTTCCAACTTTTTAATAGCTCCTTCCAACGAACTGCCCCTGTGGCTCCCCGCCGGCACCACCCTTCAAACCCAATGCAGCAAAGACTTTCTTTCGGTTATAGAATTCAATATTGTCCCATGAAACCATTCTTCATTCTAGTTCTTCTTAGTTTTTTGGGCCTAAAGGTTTCCGCTCAAGGCACCTTACAATTCAATCAGGCCTTAGTCGTTACCGACCAACTGCAGACGGTTCCGGCCGGTAAAGTTTGGAAAGTAACCGCCATTTACGGTAAAGACGAGGTGTGCCGCAGCGTGGCTCCGCTCTACAACACCTGGTTTTCCAAAGCCTTGGTAGCCGGGTTTTTTCTGAATGGGGTAGAGGTGCTTTCTTTCCGTAAGTTTCTTACGCAAACCATGTACAACAATAGCCCCACCTGTACCTCTAGCAATAGCAACGGCTACAATTTTTCCAGCCTAAATTTCGAAAGCGACCCCAACGTTTTGCCCATTTGGATTCCTGCAGGATCTACCGTGCAGACCAGTGGGCCCAACATTTTTCTTTCGGCCATCGAATTCAATATCGTACCCTAATGCGCAAGCTTCTCCTACTTTTATTATTCGGAATTTCCTTACAGGGACTTAAAGCCCAAGGTGCCAATTTAAAGTACAACCAAGCCTTATTGTTGACCAGCCAAGCCAGCGGATGCCAATCCTGTTGGACAGTCCCCTCAGGTCGGGTTTGGAAAATTACGGGTGTTTCTACCAACTCCAATACCATGACCTCCATCCATTTGAATGGTCTTTCTTTAGGCTTTTTAATAGGAAGTGTCTTTACCTCAAGCAGCGGCACCTATTTAAATGCTCAATATGCGGATCAAGTATTCCCGATTTGGTTGCCTGCCGGCTCAACCCTAGGTTACAGCAGCATTGGCTCCAACCGCAACATCGCTTTCTACGGCATCGAATTTTTAGAAGTACCTTAATATGCGACGTTTTTTATGCACGTTAATCTTTGGTTTAGGACTTAGCTTGGGTGCACAGGCTCAAGGAACCCTACAGTTCAATCAGGCCCTGGTGCTCACTGCACAATCTCAGGCCTCCTGCACCAGCTGCTGGACGGTTCCATCGGGTAGGGTGTGGAAAATCACCGGCTTTTCTTGCAATTCCACGGGCTTGCCCTCTATGTATATAAACGGGCTCGAAGGCTCCGGCATGCTCGGCAGCTCATTTAGCACCGGATCCACTAGTTATTGGGGCCCGCGGTATGGAAAGCCTACCTTCCCCCTTTGGCTTTCTGCCGGAACAACCTTGGGTTTTGCCAACGGCACTTCCGGTATGAATACCATTTTCTATGGCATTGAATTTAATATAATTCCCTAATGAAGCTCCTGTCACTTTTTTTATTGGCCTTTTGCCTTTCAGTTATGGCATCTGCACAGGGAAGCTTGCAGTTTAATAAAGCCGTTTTACTAGAGGCCCATCAAAGCGATTGCGCCAGTTGCTGGACGGTACCCGCCGGAAAAGTTTGGAAAGTCACCTCCATGAGTACCAATTCCTCTAATTTGGCCTCCATCCACGTCAATGGTTATACGCTCGGCTTTTTGTCCCGCAGCACCACCCAGTCCGAGTCGCGCTGGGTCATTGAGTTTCCCCTTTGGTTGCCGGCGGCCGCTACCATGGGCTACACCAACCTTGGCTCCAACCGCAACATCACCTTTTTTGCCTTAGAATTCAATGTGGTGCCCTAAGGTTTATTTTTTTGGGCGGCCGGGCGGGCTGCTGCCTGCAAGTCCGCGCATCCAAACCAAGGGTGGCGGGGCCGCAGCGCCCTTCGCTAAAGCTCAGTGGCTGCAACCCTCGCCCCCCTTTGGCTTGGCTGCTTGCGGGCTTTCCGGCGCATCCCTGCCGCATCTTCTTCCAAACACAAGTTTCTGCTCATGAAAAATCTAGTCGTTTGTACCATCTTTTTGTTTGCCTTCTTCTGGGCCAACACCGGCTCGGCTCAATCCCTACAATTTAGCCGGGTAATGCTTGTCACCAATCTGCAAACCGTGCCGGCCGGAAAAGTATGGAAGGTAGAATCGGCGATGCTTACCGGAAACCTTGGCATCAACACCGGAACAACCTCCTATCAAACCCAATCAGCAATCATCCGTGTGGATGGCCAAAACATAAACCTTATGCACACGTTTGGCAATTCCTACGGGGTGCAATTTCAAGAACTGACTCGTCTGCCCATGTGGCTACCTGCAGGAACTACCCTAGAGCCTTCTACCAACATTGGTAAAATAAGCATCATCGAATTTACCGTTGTGCCATGAAACAGCTTCTTTTTTTAGTTTTCTTAGGTTTTGGAGCTTTGCTTCATGGCCAGAGCCTTCAATTTAGCCAAGTGAAACTGGTAACCAACCAAGAAACCGTCCCCGCCGGAAAAGTGTGGAAAGTAGAGAGCGTGATTTTTAACATTCCCGCCACCACCATGCCCTTGGCCAATAGCGGAAGCGCCAATTGCAATGCCGGTCAATACCAAAACCAAGCCATCGAGGTCGACGGGGTCTTTACTAAATTGGGCGGCGCCGGAAATTCGGCCTACAATGGCTACACCGGGTATTATTATGGCACCCGTTTGCCTATTTGGCTTCCTGCAGGGGCTACGCTTTCCGGCGGACCCTGTCTCAATAAAATTTCAGTCATCGAATTTACCATAGCACCATGAAACAACTGTTAGTAGTATTATTTTCTTGCTTTGTAGGCCTACTGCAGGCCCAAAGTCTTCAGTTTAGTCAGGTAAAACTGGTGACAAATCAGGAAACCGTCCCTGCGGGAAAAGTATGGAAGCTTAGCGGCTGTGCTTACAGCAGCAACATTTCCGGCATGATTTCCACCGGTCAGGGATCCGGAGTGTCCTCAAATTCCGACGCCCTTATCCAAATTAATGGGCAAAACCGGGCTGTGCGCTCGGTACGGGCAGCCGGGGGGTATAACCACGCTTCAGGGGTGGTTTGGGAAACCCATTGGCCGCTTTGGTTGCCTGCAGGAGCCACCCTTTCTGCCGGAACCGGTGTGGGCGAAATCTCGGTTATTGAATTTACAGTAGTCCCATGAAAAACGTTTTAATTACCCTTTGCTTTTCATTCGCGCTAAGTTTATTAGGCAAAGCCCAAGGCAGCTTGCAATTCAATCAAGTGTTGTTGCTTAGCACCAACAGCAATGCACAATCTTGGACCGTGCCTGCCGGAAAAGTTTGGAAAGTCAGCTCTGCAAGTGTAAGCGGCAATTTTAGCAGCTTTATGGCCATCGGCCTTAACGGTACTTCGTATTGGTACACGCCCAATTATTCCGTGGACCAGGGCAGATTTTCGCTTACTTTGCCTTTGTGGTTGCCGGCCGGCACCAGCTTAAGCTTGCCTTTTCCAAACACGGTCAATCGTTTTGCGTCCGTAATAGAATTTAATGTTGTTCCCTAAATCAAAGTATATGTGCCGTTTCCTTTTGGCCGGGCTTTTTGGCCTTTTCTCAAGTGTTGGGTTGCTTGCTCAAGGCAATTTGCAGTTCAATCAAGTATTGGTAATTAATGCGCAAAGCGGTGTGCAGACCGTACCCGCCGGAAAGGTTTGGAAGATTACTTCGCAGAACCTCAGCGGTGGGGTGTATTACAGCAACTGGAGTAGCACCTCAAACACTACATGGTCGATTACCAACCCAAACCCATGCACTGGCGCCACATCAGGAACTAGTTCCATTAGGCAAGTCCGTAAGTATAAATGTCCGGATGCCAATAACAACCTTGTGCTCAATGGGGTAAAGACCAAGCTGGGGGAGTCCGGGCCGCTATGGTTGCCGGCAGGAGCTACCTTGGGAATTGTTGAAACCCCATGCGTTAACTCCTTAAGTCCTAATATTCCTTCAGCTACACCGTACTATTTGGAAGATAGAACCGACCCCAACAATTTGCAGTATTACCGAGAGTGCGATGGTCCTATCAACGCCGGAGCCGTTCCCAATTCCATTCTTGTAAGTGTCATTGAATTTAATATTGTTCCATAACCATGGTTTACCGCTTCTTTTTTTGCTTCATGTTTTTGTTTTCCTTCGGCTTAAATGCCCAGGGAAACCTGCAGTTCAACCAAGTATTGGTGCTAAATGCGCAAAGCGGCACCCAAACCGTACCGGCTGGAAAAGTTTGGAAAATCACGGCACAGAACACCAGCGGAGGTATATATTTCTACAACTGGAGCAGCAACGATTTGGTAACTTGGTCAGTAAACAACCCCAACCCATGCAACGGAGCCACTTCTGGAACCTCTAGCGTAAGGCAGATCCGGAAAAGAAGGTGTCCGACCTCCAACAATGCTCTGGTGTTGAATGGCATAACTACAGCCTTGTCGGAGTCCGGGCCATTTTGGCTGCCGGCAGGAACCACCGTAGATATCTTGGAAACGGTTTGTTTCAATACCTTGAGTCCCAATATCCCGTCGGGAACGCCTTATTATCAAGAGGATAGGACTGACATGAGCGACATTAGGTCGTACCACGACTGCGCCGGCCCTATCCAGGCGGGAGCCGTCTCCAACTCCATTTTAGTAAGCGTTATAGAATTTAATATTGTTCCCTAACCCATGAAATATCGTTTCTTCTTGCTTATTATGCTTTTGTTTTCTATTGGGTTGTGCGCCCAGGGAAACCTACAGTTTAACCAAGTGTTGGTTATCAATGCGCAAAGCGGCCTCCAAACCGTTCCGGCAGGGAAAGTTTGGAAAATAACTTCTTTCTACACAGGAGGAGGGGCCTATTACGGCAATTGGACCTCAAATACTACCGCCACCTGGTCTGTAACGAACCCCAATCCCTGCAATGGAGCTACATCAGGCACTGTTAGTGTTAGGAGAATCCAAAAATTTCGATGTCCTTCAGGAAACAACCGGGTGTTGGTCAATGGAACCGAGCTAGACATGGATGGAACCAAAGGACTGGTCTGGCTTCCTGCAGGAGCTACCCTTTCTCTTAATACAACCCCGTGCTCTAATACACTGAGTCCTGACGTGCCCGCGGCCACTCCCTATTATTTGAACGATCAAACCAACCCAAACCAATCGTTCAATTATTTTGCTTGTGACGGTGCAATCAATGCGGGACCTGTTACAAACTCTATTGTTCTCACAGTTTTAGAATTCAACATTGTTCCTTAAGTTTGACTTTATGACAACCCATGTAAGGTTCTGTATTTTATTGGCTTTAGCTTTTGCCGTAGCAAAGCTTTCCGCGCAAGGCAGTTTGCAGTTTAATCAGGTGCTACTACTTACCGCCCAAACGGGGCAGCAAACCGTGCCTGCAGCTAAGGTTTGGAAGCTTACAGCCGAGAGGCTGAGCGGAGGTTATCGTTACGGCAATCATTCGAGTAATCTTAATGTAACCTGGTCTCCAACCAACCCAAATCCATGTACAGGAGCCACTTCGGGCACAAGCAGCGTGAGGTATTTGGGCAAGCTCCTTTGCGGCACCTCAATGAACGGGATTTTGGTAAATGGAACGCCTCTTCGGGGTAGCCAAGAGGGTGCTCTTTGGTTCCCTGCCGGAACCACCGTTTTAGTTTCGGAAACACCCTGCCAAAACACCCTAAGCCCCAATATCCCCGCAGCGACGCCCTACTATGTGTTGGACCAAACCAACCCAAACGGAAATACCGGGTATTATGAATGCGAGAGTCCTTTGAATTTAGGACCTGTTCCCAACACACCATTATATACCGTCATAGAATTCAACATAGTTCCATAACGAAATGAGGGTAAGAAACAGATACATTCTTTCTTTGATTTTGGTTTTAATCGGCCTAACTTGCTGTCATCGTTCTTTGGCACAAGGAGTACCCCCTTCGGTACAAGCCAAAATAGACAGCATGCAAGCTTGGATAGCTCAGGAAGCGGAGGCCGGAAGGCCCATGGAACAAGAAGCCTTGGAGGCATGGAATCGCAGAATCCGTGCCGAACAAGACCGAATCAACACCCTCTCTGAGGCCGATAGAAAGCAAGCAGAAAAGTCTGTGGGAAGCAGGGCCGAGTTAAAGCAGTTTTCGGGAATGACAGGAACCGCTTTTACTGTTCCTTCAGGCAAAGCTTGGAAAATTCGAAGGGTTACCTGCTCGGCAGGGATGGGCGATTATCAAATTTTGGTTAAATCTATTTCCTTTCCCGACCAGCTTAGCGAGGGAGACGTGCTCCAAACCCCAAGTTTTTCGTCCGAAGCTGCTTTGGTAGCAGAAGACCAAAGCGAAATAATGTATACATTTGAAGTATTAGAGTTTGACCTCAAATAAACAACCAACCCTTTGTCTAAATCACAACATAGTAAATCCACACCAAAACGCGATAGTATGAAGCCAATGACTACCGGCCTGCTGCTTGTCGCCAGCTCCGCTGCCCTTATAGGGTTTGCCGGGGCAGCGCGAGGGCAACAGGTGTTCTTCAATGGCGCGTCGGTTCATGTAGAATCGGGCGCCCAAATTTATGTCCAGGGAGGGCTAACCAACCAGGGCAGCGGACAAATTACCAGCAATGGTACCATAACGCTGACCGGAGATTGGGAAAATAACGCCTCCAACAACGTATTTACGCCCGGCGATACCGGCGTAGTCGTGTTGGATGGAGCCGCCCAAACTGTGCAGGGAACAGCCCCCACGCACTTTGCCCGTCTGGTGCTCAACAACAACGCCGTTAAAACCCTTAACGTAAATGCGGTTGTTTCCGATCACTTAGACATTGACAGCTGTGAGCTGGCTTTGGGCAACGACACCCTTCATTTAACCAACCCTTCGGCCAATGCGCTCTCCTTGAGCCCTGTTGGTTTTGTAAGCAACAGTTTGAATGGAGCTTTGGTGCGTTCAACCAACTCTACAGGTACCTACCTCTACCCCATGGGTTCAACCGTAGGCACCCCTCGCTACCGTCCGGTAAACATTACACCGGCCAACGCAAACGCCAACGATTTCTCTGTAGGCTTTGTGAACAGCGACCCAAACAACGACGGATTCCTTACCAGCAACGCTCAAGCGCCTGCTTGTTGGGTAAACGATCAGTGGTATCACCATATCGGTCAGTTGACCGGATCGTCTAACGCCGACCTTACCATTGCATTTGATGACCAACTCGATACTGTGTTTACAGGCATCGCCAACTATACTTCAAATACATGGACCGATCAAGGGAATGCCAACTTAGTGAGCAACGTTTCTCCTCAGTTGAGCACCCTCACGGCTACCGTAACCGCTTTTACGGATTTGCCTTTCGGTTTAACCATCAATACCATTCCGAGCAACATTACGCCATTGTCTTCGACCACCATCTGCCAGGGTGACAGCGTACAGCTCGATTCTGATTTTGACCATACCATTTATACATGGCTAAGGAACGGAACCCCAATACCGGGTGTGGGTTCTTCCGATACGGCCATTTATGCTAACCAAGCAGGTACTTACCAGCTGGTGGGCAGCAACGGCATCTGTGCCGACACCTCACAAGGCGTGGTGGTGACGGTTAATCCTTTGCCGAACCCTGCCATCAGTAATCCGGGTACGCTTTGCGCAGGTGGTAACGCCACCAACTTGAGCGCAGCTACCCCAGGTGGTACTTGGTCAGGTACGGGCATCACCAACCCTACCGCCGGAACCTTTGACCCCAACGTCTCTGGCACCGGTGCAATTCAGGTGATTTATAACGTAACAGTGAATGGCTGCTCCGATGCCGATACCACCAACATTACGGTGAATACGCTTCCGGACGCTAGCTTTACTTCTCCCGCTGTACTTTGTGATAATGGGTCCCCGGTATCTTTGACCCCCACAAACTCAGGCGGTACTTTCCAAGGTTCAGGTGTAACTGGCAGTACATTTGACCCAACAGCTGCAGGCTCAGGATCCGTCAATGTTTCCTACATTCTTTCTGCAAACGGCTGTACCGATACCGTAACCAACACCATTACGGTAAACCAATCGCCCAACATTAGCTTTAGTGCTCAGCCTACCTTCTGTCAAAACGGACAAGCGGCTAACCTTAGTGCTACTCCAGCGGGCGGTACCTGGTCCGGAACCGGCATTACGAGTGCCAACAACGGAACCTTTGACCCATCTGTAAGCGGCGTAGGAAACTTCAACGCCATTTATACAGTTACCGACAACAACAACTGTACAAGCATCGATACACAGTCTGTGGCTGTGAATGCCTTGCCTGACCCCAGCTTTACTGCTCCGGCAACGGTGTGCGATAATGCAGGAACTATACAGTTTACGGCAACTACTTCCGGAGGTACCTGGTCTGGCAATGGTGTGGTAAACGCCAGTCAAGGAACCTTTGACCCTGCAACTGCGGGCACCGGTGTGACTCAAATTCTTTATACGGTAGACAATAACGGCTGTCAGGACACTTCATCTAGGTTTGTAGATGTACTGCCCGCACCTAACGCTCAAATTGCCAATCAAACGGCGCTTTGCGATAACGATGGTTCTTTGAACCTAAGTGCAACGCCTGCGGGTGGCTCTTGGTCCGGAGCAGGCATCACCGACGCCGCTTTGGGAACTTTTGATCCTTCTATTGCCGGTTCGGGTGCTGCTCAAGTTACCTACACCGCTACAGCCGGACAATGTTCCGACACAGACACGTTGGATATTACCATTAATCCGGCTCCAGACGCCGTGTTTAGTGTTACCACACCACTCTGTGTAACGGACAACCCCGTGGTATTGAACCCCAATACTTCCGGAGGATCCTTTAGCGGAACCGGTGTTAGCGGAAGCAACTTTGCTCCTGCTCAATCAGGTGCCGGTGTGTTTGATGTAGTGCATACCGTTACTGCAAATGGTTGTACCGCTGTTGACACTCAAGCCGTAACGGTTAACGACATTCCTGTTGCTGCCGGTAACATTACCTTGAACCAAGTGGGACAGTTGACCTATACTTATGACGGTACAGGAACCTTGTATGGCATTAACTACACTTGGGACTTTGGAGATGGTAACGTGGCTCAAGGAGATAGCGTTCAACATACCTACTCTCAAAGCGGTAGCTACGATGTTATGTTGATTGTAACCAACAACTGCGGAGCCGATACCTTTATGACCAAGCTTAATGTGGTTACCGGAATTGACGGATTTGACGGTGGCGCTGCCATTACCGTGTTCCCCAACCCATTCCAAGACATGACCAATGTAGAGATTAGCTTGACCAATGCGCAAGAAATCAATATCGAGGTATTTGACATGCTCGGACGCAAAACCGGAGAAACCGGATTTGCTAACATGCAGGCAGGCACCAACCAGGTGACCTTGCATAGTCAATTCTTTGATGCTTCTCGCGGCACTTACTTTGTTCATGTAGTGAACAAAGCAGGCGAGCGTTCTATTCACAAGGTGATTCGAATGAAATAAGCAGAAAGCTTTAAAAAAAGCCCGGCCTTTGGCCGGGCTTTTTTTTTGCGCCAGGGATGCGCCGGAAAGCCCGCAAGACTCCCTGCTTAGGGCTGTGAGGCTTTGGGTCACTGAGCTTTAGCGAAGGGAGACCAAAGACCACAGCCCTTAGCAGGGAGCCGCGGACTTGGAGGCAGCAGCCCGCCCGGGCGCCCTAATGTTAAATAGCCATAAAACCTAGGAAACTTTTTTGGTTACCGGGGTTTCCGTGGCGAATATCCTAGTACATTTGCTGCGTGAACGACCCAAAATTTGTACGAATCCTGGAAGCGACCACGCATCTTTTTCTGCGGTACGGTCTTAAAAGCGTTACTATGGATGACGTTGCGCGCGAGTTGGGCATTTCCAAGAAAACCCTGTATGTGCATTTTAAGGACAAAAAGCACTTGGTACTGGCCACCATCCAACATTATGTAAAGAACCACAAAAAGTGCATAGATGACACCTTAGCCGAAGGAGGCAATGCCATAGACCGATGGTTTCGTATTGCGCGCTTGGTAACCGAAGACATGAGCGAAATGAAGCCAACCATTTATTTCGATTTGCGGCGCTACTATCCTCAGGCCTTCCAATATTTTGAGCAATTTCGGAACGGCGAGATTTTGGCCATGATAAAGCAAAATTTGAGCAGAGGAAAAGAAGAGGGCTTGTACCGTGCCGATTTGGACGTGGATGTGGTGTCGCGTTTGTATGTGAATATTATTCCACTTACCATGAATCCGGAGGTGTTCCCCTCCGCTCAATATCCTTTTATTAAACTATACTTTGAGGTGTTTCGCTACCACGTCCGCGGCATTGCCAGCAAGGAAGGTTTGGCTTACCTCGATCATCATTATAAGAATCCGGAAGTGATATCCTAAACAAACGCATGAAAACGCTTATGAAACCATCGACGTTTTTTGGCTTATTGAGCCTTATGGCGTGCAGCTCGCTTGGAGCGCAACAGCAATTTAGTCTGCAAGATGCGTATACCTATGCCCTAAAGCATAATGCCAATGCGCTGAATGCAGGAACAGAAGTTGAGATTGGCAAACAGCGCATCACCGAGAATGTCGCTACAGGGCTGCCTCAAATATCGGCCAATGCCAATTACAGCTACAATATTGAATCTCCGGTGTTTATTTTTCCGGACTTTATCAATGGAAATCCGGATGAGTTTACTACCATTCCAGCGGCTCCTTTAAACCAAGCGGTAATTGGGGTGAATGGATCCATGCTGCTTTTTAATGGTCAGTACTTCATAGGGATTGCCACGGCCAAGCAGTTTTTAGAGCTAACCCGAAACCAAAAGGCGCAAACCGAGCGCGATGTACGTTTCCAAGTAGCACAAACGTATTTTTTGTGTTTAGTGTCCGAAGCATCGCTTCGGACTTTGGATTCCTCGCTCCAAGTGTTAATGAAAAACGTGGAGGAAACTAAAGCCTTGTATACTCAAGGTTTTGCCGAAGATTTAGATGTAGAACAGCTGGAGCTTATTCTTGCCAATACCAAGGATGCCAGAATTCAGGCCGACAATGCCCGTAAACTTGCCTATGCTACTCTAAAATTTCAAATGGGATTCCCTGCCCAAGAAGAAATTAGCCTGACCGAAAGCTTGGAGTCTTTGTTAAATTTAGGGGGCTTTTCGGGCCTGGTTCCCGGGCTAAAAGACACCTTTGAAGTAAAGCAACGTTTGGAATACCAAATTATGAGCCAACAGTTGGCCATTAATGAGTACCAAATTAAACTGCAAAAGGCCGAGGCGCTGCCCAGTTTGAGTACCAGCCTAGGCTACCAATACAACCTGTTCAACAACGACCGCTTTTTGGCAGGTTCGGGTACGGTTGGCGCCCAGGGTGGACTGGTTTGGGGGCTGAATTTGCAAGTCCCTATTTTCTCTAGCTGGAACCGCATGTCTAAACTTAAGCAGTTGCAGTTGGAGCGCGAAAAAGTATTGAGGCAACAAGCTTACCTAGAGCAAGGATTGCAGGTCGATTACCTAAATGCCCGAAACCAGGTAATGGACAACTTTCAGCGTTTTCAAAATAGAGAAAGAGGCTTTGAATTGGCCAAGAAAATTCGACAGGTGAATGGCCTTAAATACAAAGAAGGCCTTATTACCAGCCTGGAATTATCTCAGTCCGAACAACAGTTGTTCGATGCGCAACAATCTTATTATCAGGCTTTATTTGACCTGCTGAACAGCAAGGCGGCGCTAGATAAAGCCATGGGTACTTTTTAATCTTCTTTTAACGCACTAATTCTTTGTTTATGAAACGTATGGTACGATTGGCTTCCTTGGGCATGGCCTTGGTTTTGCTTGCCTGCAACTCTCCTTCGCCTTTGGAGCAGAAAAAGGAGGAGCTTAAGCAGCTTAAGGCCCAGATGGCAGAGCTGAAAACCCGGATTTCCGGTTTGGAAGAAGAAGTTGCCACACTAGATACCGGCGCCAATCAAGGGCTAAAAACTCGTTTTGTGAGTGTAGAGGAGGTGAAGCGAGGCACTTTTAGGCACTTTATTGAGGTACAAGGCTCGGTAGAAGCCGACAACAACGTGCTGGCAACTCCAGAACAACCCGGAGTTATTACCGGAGTTTTTGTAAAAGAAGGTGACCATGTAAACGCCGGACAGCTTTTGGCAGAACTGGAGAATACCGCCATTAAGCGCTCTTTGGACGAAGCCAAAACCGCCCTTGAGCTCGCCGATGAAACCTATAGACGCACCAGCAAGCTATGGGAGCAAAAAATAGGTTCGGAGCTGCAGTATTTGCAGGCCAAAAGCAACTTCGAAGCCATGCAGCAAAGGGTTAAGACTCTGGAAGCACAAATAGATATGACACGAATCGAAGCTCCTGTTTCAGGTACTGTCGATGCCGTGCTGCTTAAACCGGGCGAAATGGCTAGCCCTGGATTGCATGGGGTGCGTGTGGTAAATCTAAAACACCTTAAAATTGTGGCTCCTGTTGCCGACGCCTTTGTAGGTAGTGTAAAAAAAGGACTCCCGGTAGAGGTGCGTTTCCCCGACCTCAATTTGGTCATGCAAAGGCAAGTGAGCTTTGTGAGCAGGGTGGTAGACCCCGGAAACCGGTCGCTCAGCGTAGAAGTAGATCTAAGCGATTGCGACTGTGCCATTCGCCCCAACATGGTGGGAAGTCTGCACATCAACGATGTAACCCTAGACTCTGTTTTGCAGGTGCCCTCCAATCTGGTGCAAAACTTGAACAACGATACCTATATTATGACTGTAGCCACAGCCGAAAACGGAGTCCTAATGGCCAAAAAAGTGCCTGTGGAAACCGGCATGCAATACGATGGAACTATAGTGGTAAAAAGCGGCCTTACCGAAGGACAGCAAATCATTACCGCCGGGAGTAGCGAAGTCGTAGACAACCAACCTATAGAATTTTAAGCTAAGGCATTATGCAAACCGAACGTATAAAAACGCTCAAGTTTACCAACTGGTGCATAAAAAACCGCACGGCGATTTACGTATTTACCGTATTTCTTTCGCTGGCAGGTATTGTGGCCTTCCTCCGAATTCCCAAAGAGCAGTTTCCTGAAATTGTTATTCCTACCATTTCGGTAAATACCATTTACCCGGGAGCCACTCCCGAAGATGTAGAAAACCTCATCACAAAACCCATTGAAAAACAACTTAAATCCATCAATGGAACCAGAAAGGTAACTTCCCAATCCATTTCTGATTTTAGCTCCATTGTAGTCGAATTCAATACCAATGTAGAGGTCTCGGAGGCCAAACAAAAGGTGTCCGACGCAGTGGACAAGGCCATGAAGGATTTGCCTACCGATCTGGACGAAGACCCCAGGGTGGAGGAACTTGACTTCTCCGAGTTCCCCATCATGAACATCAACCTTTCTGGACAATTCCCCCTCGAAAAACTAAAAGACTACGGCGAACAACTCGAAGAGCGTATCGAAACGCTACCCCAAATTACACGGGTGGATATCGTAGGAGGGCTTGAACGCGAAGTGCAAATTTTTGTAGACCTATACAAAATGCAGGCCTCCGGCATCACTTTCGGTGATATGGAGCGGGCCGTTGCCGCCGAAAACGTAAACATATCAGGAGGAGAAATCCGCATTGGCAAACTACGCCGAAACCTTAGAGTAACCGGACAGTTTAAAGACCCTGAGGCCATCCGAAATATTGTGGTGCGCAGCAGCAGAGGCAACACCGCATTTATTCGTGATATTGCTACCGTTGTCGACGGCTTTGCCGAAAAACAAGATTTTGCAAGACTCGACAACAAGCCGGTTGTTACGCTCAATGTGATTAAACGGTCCGGCGAAAACCTGCTGGAGGCCTCCGATGGTATTCGAATCATTATTGATGAATTCCAAAAGAACAAGTTCCCCGATGGCTTGGAGGTGGTTATTACCGGCGATCAATCCGACGCCACACGGGTCAATCTCAATGAACTCCTCAATACCGTAATTATCGGCTTTGTTTTGGTGTTGGTGGTGCTTATGTTTTTTATGGGACTCAAAAGCGCCTTTTTTGTGGCTTTGGCAGGACCTCTCTCCAGCGTAGTTGCCTTTTTAATCATGCCGGGGCTCGATTATACCCTCAACGTCATTGTGCTGTTTAGCTTTTTGTTGGCCTTGGGTATTATTGTTGACGACGCCATTGTCGTTATCGAAAACACCCACCGCTTGTTGCATAAACACCGGGATTTAGAAATAGAAACAGCCGCAAAATGGGGCGCAGGGGAAGTTTTTGTGCCGGTACTGGCAGGAACTTTGACCACCTTGGGACCCTTTATTCCCCTGTTGTTTTGGCCCGGAATTGTCGGGAATTTTATGCAATACCTTCCGGTAACCCTTATTATTACCCTGGGAGCCTCTCTTTTGGTAGCTTTTGTAATGAACCCGGTCTTTGCCGCCGATTTTATGAAACGCGACGAACACCTCATGCCCCCTCGCCGCAAAAAGCTCATCCGCTGGTCCATAGCCTTTGGGGTATTAGCTCTGTTGAGCTATTTAGGCGGGTCAATCGCCCTAGGAAACTTTTTGGTGTTTTTGCTTTTGGTCAATGCACTTTACAACTTGGTGCTTTGGAACCTAATTCGAGGCTTTCAAGAAAAAGCCTGGCCTAAGGTCATCCGCGCCTACGAGCGTTGGTTGCACCGACTCACAACACCTTTGGGCTCGACCCTTATGGTGGTGGGAGCGGTGTTTGCTCTTATTTTTTCAGCCATGGGCTTTGGCGCCTCCAACCCTAAGGTGAATTTCTTTCCGGATCCGGACCCAAACTTTGTATATGTCTATTGTGAAATGCCCATTGGCACAGACGCAGAGGTGACCGATAGCGTTACCTATATCATTGAAAATATGGTGTTCTCTGTAATGGGGAAGGACCATCCGGCCGTAGAAAGTATCATTTCCAATGTGGGACTGAATGCAGGCGATCCTCAAAACCCCGACCGTGTACCCACGCCCCATAAATCTAAGGTAACGGTTGCTTTTGTAAAATACGCCGAACGCCATGGCTACAGCACCAAGCAGGGCTTGGAGGATATACGCAAGGCTTTTGATCAAAGCCCCATTCAAGGAGCTACCATTACTGTGGACAAAGAGCAGGCCGGTCCTCCTACCGGAAAACCGGTGAGTATTGAAATTTCCGGCGAAGACTTTGACCAGCTGCTGGGGCTTCAAGAGGAAGTAAAACGACGCGTTGTAACCGAAGGCATTGAGGGTATTGAAGAACTGAAAAGCGATTTGCAGCTCAATAAGCCCGAAATTATCGTGGAAATTGACCAGGAAAAGGCCCAGCGAGAGGGCATTAACTTGGCAACCATTGGCATGGATCTTCGTACTGCCCTCTACGGAAAAGAAATTTCTAAATTTCGTGCCGCCGAAGACGATTACCCCATTCAACTAAGGCTGCAAGAACGGTACCGCAAATCCGCAGAGCAATTGTTGGCTCTGAATATTGCCTTTATGGACATGGCCACCGGACAGTTTCGGCAAATCCCACTTTCGGCCATTGCCACTCTTCGCTTTGCGCCATCCTATTCGGCCATTAACCGAAAAAACCAAAAACGGGTGGTAACCTTGGGGTCCAATCTGCTCGAAGATTACAGCTCCAGCGAAGTAAACCCGCTCATTCAAAAAAACGTTATCGATCAAATGGAAATCCCGGAGGGCTACGATATCCGACTCGCAGGGGAACAAGAGGACCAGAAGGAAACTTCCGACTTTCTTGCTGTGGCCTTCTTGGGCGCTCTGGCACTCATGTTCTCGGTAATGGTGACTCAGTTCAACTCCATCGTGAAACCCTTGCTCATTTTTGCCACCGTGCTCTTTAGCCTCATTGGTATTTTCACCGGATTTGCCCTCACCGGCATGACCATGTCTATTGTAATGACCGGAGTCGGCATGTTTGCTTTGGCCGGTATTGTCATCCGAAACGGCATATTGCTCATTGAGTTTATAGACGAGCGTCGGCTCAACGGGATTGGGGCGGTAGAAGCCGCCATCGAAGCCGGAGCCACCCGTATCACCCCGGTTGTGCTCACCGCCATCTCCACTATTTCGGGCTTGGTGCCTTTGGCCATCGGTTTCAATATCGACTTCGGTAGCCTACTCAGCACCCTTGACCCAAAAATTCACTTGGGCGGAGACAATGTAGCCTTTTGGGGGCCACTGGCTTGGACCATTATATTTGGACTTACCGTGGCCACCTTCCTTACGCTGCTGGTAGTGCCCTCTATGTATGTTCTGGCTTGGCGAACCAAACATTGGGTTTTGGTTCGGATCAAAAAATAAGGCCTTTAAGGTTGCGAGGGAAGGGGTTGGGCGCCTTATCCGTCTCCGTTTCCAAGTCCTCGGCTTTAGCCTAAGGCCAGCAAGCCTTCCGGGGTCCCCCTCGAAACGTCGGGGGCCTCCTCAGCGCTTGCTGCCCTAAGGCCAAAACCTCCGGGCTTTCCAACTCCGCCGGGGCGCTTGGTCTTCCAGAACCAAAATCGCTGATTTGGTCCTCTACAAAAAGGGAGTCCGCCGACGCAGTGGGTTTTCAAGGTTTTTGAATGCCCCCTCAAACATGCTGACCGAAGCGTCAGTACGTATTAAGGTTCACACACATCGAAAGGCTTCCTGACCGAAGCCTAAGGACAGGATCCCCGCCAGAATAGCAACGCGTCAAGGGGCTCAGCGTGGCAAGGCCCCTCATGTATGCGGGCGCCTTTGGCATACCTGCCCTTACAGCAGAAATAAAGGCGTCTCCCATTTTTATTTGGGGCACCTAATCGGTTTTTCCTCTTTTTAAATAGCCATAAGAATCTCATAACCAATCTTTTTACGCAGATGATTCGCTGGCCATGCCCAGGGTAAACCCATACATGATTGGAAAGTGGCATGATTTTTTCTTGTATACTTTCAATGGGCATCGCAGTGCGGTCCTCTGCACTTCTCTAAGCTCCGACGGCCAAGACCGGGGGGCCTACTTCTCCTGCAGATAGGCCATCGCCTGTGAAAATGGCATGGTTTTTGCTGTTTTCTTCTTTAATTAAGAACGAAAACGCTCCGGCTTGTTTTCCGGTGTATGTAAAGCATGAATCTACAGGTCTCCCAAAGCAATTCCTTGTCCATGTTTGAGTTTAATGTGCTCAAAGCATGCCTTTGCTTGGTCGCCTATGGCAATTTAGGTGGCGGATTTTTGGGCAGGATTCAAGTGTTCCGAAACAAAATCGGCATGAATAGGTGTTTCGAGGATATGCCAAATACTTGCCCCAGGAGCTTTCGCCGCCTCCAAATAGAGGTCGGATTCCCGAATGGGGTCAACCACAAACGCGCCTATGCCGAAATCCTTACCCGCTCACATCACTTCTTAAGATTACCAAAGCCCTTGTCCATAATCAGGGCATTAGCCCCCCTAGAGGCCGTTCTTCCCCTGTATTTTAAACCCTATTTTTTAAAGTTACCTTTGCCTCCCTTATGTCGAGGCCTTAAGGTATTTTAACAGTTGCTAAGCATGGAGAAACCCGTACACATGAGCAAAGAACCCATAGCTATTGTAGGTATAGGCTGCCGATTCCCCGGTGGTGCGGCTAGCCCCGAGCAGTTTTGGAACCTTCTTGCCGAAGGCACCGATTGCATTATAGATGTTCCCAAAGAACGTTGGGATTATCGTCGTTTTTATGACCCTGAAACCGACAGGCCCGGAAAAAGCCACCAATTTCAAGGAGGGTTTCTAAAACTAAAGGTAGAGGAGTTCGATCCACTCTTTTTTGGCATGTCTCCACGCGAAGCTGCCGTGCTCGATCCACAGCAACGCTTGCTTTTGCAGACTACTTGGGAGGCCTTTGAGGATGCCGGTTTTACTGAGCAACAGCTCAAAGGCTCAGAAACCGGGGTGTTTGTAGGGGGCTTTTGTTTAGACAATAAGCTTCAGCAGCTGAGCGCCCTTAACCGCGATTTAATTGGACCGCATACTGCCACCTCCTCAACCATGGTTATGCTTTCCAACCGCATTTCCTATGCTTTTGATTTGCGTGGCCCCTCACTTAGCATCGATACTGCCTGCTCATCAGCATTGGTAGCCGCTCACTATGCCTGTACTTCCATCTGGTCCGGCGAAAGCGATATGGCCATTGCCGGTGGTGTTAATATTATGTTGCGTCCGGAATACCCCATTGCCATGTCCAAAGGGCAATTCCTGTCCAAACACTCCCGTTGCAAAGCATTTGACGAAGATGCCGGCGGCTATGTGCGTGGTGAAGGCGTAGGTGTGGTGGTCTTTAAGCCCCTTTCCAAAGCCATGGAAGATGGCGATTATATCTATGCCACCGTACATGCCACCGGAGCAAATCAAGACGGCGCTACCAATGGAATTACCGTTCCTAACCCCGACGCACAAGAAGCCCTTATTCGAAAGGTATACGATCGGGCCGGCATCAAGCCAAGCGATATACGCTATGTAGAAGCGCATGGTACCGGAACCAAAGCAGGTGACCCTGTAGAGCTATCTGCGCTAAACAACGTCCTTAAAGAAGGTCGGGGCGCAAACGATAAGGTCTTTGTCGGTTCGGTTAAAACCAATATTGGCCACTTAGAAGCCGGTGCAGGAATTGCCGGAATTATTAAGTCCGCCATTTCAGTTAGCCGTCGAGAAATTCCTCCGCACTTACATTTTAAACAGGCAAATCCCAATATTGATTTTGATAAGCTGGCCCTAAAAGTGCCGCTCAAATTAGAGTCGTATCCCGATGGCCCGGCCCTGGTTTCCATCAATTCGTTCGGTTACGGTGGAACCAATGGCCATATGGTTATTGGAGACCCTCCCAGAGATTACCTCAAAAGGTTCCAGGCCAACGGCCATGTAGAACAACGTGAACACTGGCTGTTTCCGATTTCTGCAAAAAGTGAACAAGCCTTGCGTAATCTTGCCGTCAAATATGTGGACTTTATCAAAGACAAAAAGCCAGGCTTGGCTGATTTGGCCTACAGCTTGGTTTGGCGTAGAACCCACCACCAACACCGAGCTACATTTGTAGCCAAAAATCACGACGAACTCATTGAGAAGCTTGAGGCCTTTGCTCGTGGCGAAGTACTTGCCGGAGTAAACCAACAGCAAGCCTTAGAAAACCCCGAACTGGTATGGGTCTTTACGGGTATGGGCCCGCAGTGGTGGGCAATGGGTCGTGAGTTGTACCAAACCGAACCTATTTTTAAAGCTACCATCGACAAGTGCGATGAGTTGTTTGTGGGCTATGCCGGCTGGTCCTTAAAAGAAGAAATGCTTAAGCCTGAGGCCGAATCAAATATGGCCGAAACCCGCGTTGCTCAGCCCGCCAATTTCTTTATTCAGGCCGGCTTGATTGAAATGTGGAAGGCTTGGGGGCTAACACCCGATGCCGTGGTTGGCCACTCCGTGGGGGAGGTGCCGGCTGCCTATGTTTCCGGTGCCCTAAGTTTGGAAGATAGCGTACTGGTTTCTTACCATAGGTCGCGCTGTCAGCAAAAAACAGCCGGCCAAGGTACCATGCTTGCCATTGGACTTGGCGAAGAAGATGCAGAAGCACTCATTGCCGAGTTGGGCTTAGTCGATACCCTTTCCGTGGCGGCTATCAACTCCTTTAGTGGAGTAACTATAGCAGGTACACCGGACTCTCTTACCAAAGTAAGCGAGGCCTGCACCGAACGTGGCGTGTTTAATAAAATGCTTACGGTAGAAGTGGCTTACCACTCCTATCAAATGGACCCCTTAGAAGAGGAGCTTAAAGAGTGTTTAAAATCCATTAAGCCGAAAAAGGCAAGCATCCCCTTGTATTCTACCGTCACAGGTACAAGAATGCAGGGCGATGAGTTTGGTGCCGATTATTGGTGGCAAAATGTGCGTCAACCGGTGCGCTTTGCTAAGGCCGCAAAAACGCTGGTAGAAGATGGTTACCGAGTGTTCCTCGAAGTTGGCCCACACCCGGTCTTGAGAACCAACATCAATGAGTGCTTGCAAGCCGATGACAAAAAAGGATTCAGCTTGCCTTCGCTCCGCCGAAACGAACCCGAAATGCCTACTTTACTCAACAGTTTAGGGGCTCTGCATGGCTTAGGTTTCGCTATTCGTTGGGATTCTTTTACCGAACACGGTCACTACCTTAAGCTTCCAACCTATGCTTGGGACATGGATGTTTATTGGCAAGAATCAGAACGGTCCATGGAAGAAAAGCACGGGGTTCCCGGTCATATTTTCTTGAACAACAATTTGCGTCAACCTAATCCCTCTTGGGAAGTTGAAATCAACCGCTACTTGATGCCCTGGATGGACGACCATAAAATTGAGTCCATGACCGTAATTCCCGGGGCTGCATATGTTGAAGCAGGACTTGCATTGCATGAGAAAACCTTTGAATCGCAGGCCTGTACCTTACAAAACCTGAACTTTAACCAGGTGTTGGTGGTAGACGAAAAGCGGATACAAATGTTCCATACCACCTACCATCCCGACACCAAGGGGTATAAGGTGTATAGCCGTTACCGGGAGGACGACTCTCCCTGGACCTTGCACGCCAGCGGGCGCATGTTGAAAGAAACCGTGAGTCGGAAAATCCCCTTGGTTGATTTTGAGGCCATTCGCAAACGTTGTCCTCAAGAGCTGGTAGCCCAGGAGCTTTATCAGACATTGACCGATAGAGGATTGCATTATGGTCCTTGGTTCCAGGGCATCAAAACCATTTACAAGGGAGGCACTGAAGTACTTGTGAGGCTGGAAGGTAACGAAAGCCTAATGGTAAATGCAGACAATTATTTGCTGCATCCCACCATGCTTGACTCGGGATTCCAAAGTATGGTTGCCATTGTGGGTGAACTTAGCTCAAACCCCAATCCATTCGTGCCGGTATCTATCGATCAAGTGATTTTTTATACCAGTCCAGGGGAGTCTTGCTGGAGTTGGTGCCAAATAACCGAGGTAAAAGACAACCAAATAAAAGGAGACCTTAGCTTGTTTGATGAGCAAGGAGAAGTGTTGGTGGCCTTGGAAGGAATTACTTTGCAAGCCATTTCCTCGGGTGGGGAAGAGGCTAGCGCGGCCTCCGACGATTGGTTTTATGAGTACCAGTGGCAAAACACTAAGCTCCAAGAGCAAAACAAATTCCAGGGCAATTGTTTGGTATTCGGCGACGAGAGCGAAGGTACTTCCCAGGTCGTTGAAGCCTTAGCTGAGAAAGGAATAACCAGTATGTTGGTGCTTCCCGGCGATAGCTACGTCAACGACGAGGTCTTATTTACCATTCGTCCCAACAAAGAATCCGACTATTTACAGCTATTAGACGATGCCACTCCCTTAGACATTTCCGGCATTGTTTATCTATGGTCAGAGGCAACCGACAGCAACAGTGAGGGCTTGGAGCCCGACCAAATTGTTGACCGCACCATGCCTGCCGTATATTTGGGGAAATCCTTGGCACAGCGTTGGGCAAGCAAAGAAATCCTTTGGTTAACACTCACACGGAACGCACAGCTAGTGGAGGAAAACGACCAAGTAAAGTCCTTAGAAACTACTCCCTATTGGGGCTTGGCTCGCCTTATTGCCAATGAGCACCCCAACATTAGAACTGCCATGGTGGACACTAGCGAGGGTGAAAACTCTTTTGCTGCTGTAGCCAGTGAGCTGTCAGCAGGACTTCCGGCAGACGATGTGGCCTTTAGGAATGGAGACCGTTTTGTTAAGTCTTTGGTTCAGGTGGCTTATCAGCGCGAGGACATGGCCGGTAAAACCAGAAAAGTATCCACCGAAGAGCCTGTAAGTCTTGAGATTGGTCAAGTTGGTCGCATTGACTCGCTGCACCACGAAGTTACAGAACGCCGGGCGCCTGAGGCTAAAGAAATTGAAATCCAAACCTTTGCCTCTTGTTTGAACCTTAAAGATGTACTTAAGGTTATCGGGCAACTTTCTACCAAAGCTACTAGCGGAACCTACTTTGAGAGCACCTTTGGTATGGAGGCTAGCGGTATCGTGACCCGTGTGGGAAGCGATGTAAGCGACTTTAAGCCGGGGGATGAAGTGATTTTGGCGGCACAAAGCGGTTGCCTTAAGAGTTATGTAACGGCAGAACCTACCTTTTTTGTGCGGAAACCTAAGCATATTGCTTGGGAAGACTGCCTAATGGTGGTTCCCTACATGACTGTATTGTACGGTTTGCGTGACAGAGCTCAGCTTCAAAAAGGCGAGAAGATACTTATCCACAATGCTACAGGTGGAGTTGGTTTAGCGGCTATTCAGTGGGCACAACATGTGGGCGCTGAGATTTATGCCACCGCCGGAAATGAAGAGAAGCGCGAGCACCTGCGGTCCCTTGGAATACAGCATGTATTTGATTCTCGCTCTTTGGATTTTGCCAAAGACATTCGCGAGGCCACCGGAGGCTATGGTGTAGATGTGGTTATTAATGCCATTGCCGGAGAAGCCCTGTATCAATCCTTTGAATTGTTGGCTTCTTATGGTCGATTTGTAGAGATTGGTAAGCGCGATATTTCGGAAAACAATGGCCTGCCTATGGCAGCCTTTAACCGAAACATTACCTTCCACGGAATAGATGTTGACCGCTTAATGATTGAGCGCACGCCTGTGGTGCAAAACATTTTGCGCGATATTGAGCGATACTATGAGGAAGGGGTTTTTTCGGCGGTAAAGACCTACAGTTTCCCGGCCAACGATGCTATAGAAGCCTTTAACTTCCTTGCTCAATCCAAGCACATGGGTAAGGTGGTTTTGAATTACAAAGACCAAGAAGTTGAGGTTCCTATTCGTCAGGAAGTAAAAGAAATAGACCCTCATGGCACGTATATCATTACCGGCGGAACCGGCGGCTTTGGATTGGAAATTGCCAAATGGCTTTCTTCCAAAGGGGTAGAGCAGCTGGTTTTGGCTTCACGCAGTGGCCTTAAAAGCGAAGAGGCCCAAAAGGCCGTGGAGGCCATGGAGAGCCGAGGAACCAAAGTGTGGGCAGAACCCCTGGATATTACCGACGCTGCAGCCGTAAACAAAGCTATTGGCTTTATAAAAGCGGAGCTGGCTCCGGTAAAGGGAGTGATCCATGGAGCGGTGGTGCTGGACGACGGCTTCTTGGCCGACATGAACCGCAGCCGTTTTATGACCTCGTTCCAGGCCAAAGTTGGAGGGGCATTGAACTTGCATCGTGCCTTAGCCGATGTAGATTTAGATTTCTTCCTTTCTTTCTCATCTATTTCTGCCTTAATTGGAAATAATGGTCAAGCGAACTACGTAGCTGCAAATGCCTTCCTGGATGGCTTTGCGCACTACAGAAGAGCTAAAGGGCAAGCCGCTACAACGGTAAACCTAGGTGTTTTGGCAGAGGTGGGTGTAGCTGCTCGCGATGCCAATGTAACGGCCATCCTAGAGTCCGGAGGAATTATGGGCTTCTCGAACCGACAAGCCCTGGAAGGCCTTGAAATTCTTATTGAGCACCACCCTGTACAAGCGGGTATGTTTGATGTAGATTGGCACCGTTGGGCTTCTGTGAATGCAGGGGCCGCCAATTCTTCACGATTTGTGAAACTGGTAGAAGCAAGCGGAGCATCCGGAGCCACCAACAGTGTGCTTGTGGAGCTGGGAGCTGTTTTAGGCGCCATGGCCGATAACGAACGTCAAAGCTACATGGAGCAAGCCATGGCAGAACAATTGGCAGCCGTACTTAAGCTTCCGGTAGAAAAAATAGACAAGTCCAGAGGCATTAACTTCCTGGGAATTGACTCGTTGATTGCCGTGGAGTTGGGCCGTGCCATAACGGGACGTTTTGGCCTTGATGTGTCTACCATGGAGCTGTTGAGTGGGCCAAATGTGAGTCAATTGGCATCCATGTTGCTTGAAAAAGCAGCTGCTCAGGGTGTTATTGGTGCCGATATCGATCAGCTGAGCGACGAGGAACTCGACGCCATGCTTGCCGAGGTGAAGCAGTAAGCAGTTGAATACTAGATTTATATCGCCGTTCGATTGGGTTCGAACGGTGATTTTTTTATAAAATGTAAGGATTTGTTCAAAAAAAAAGCATTGTTAGTTTTGTATGTTAAAATTTCGTATCTTGCACCTTAAGGTTCATAACTAAGGTTAATTACAAACACATGAAAAGTACTACTACACTACTAGCAGCCCTCATGGTAACCGGTACCGTGGTGGCTCAAACAGGAAGCCGCGCTGTTGATGACAGCAAATTCAAGCGTCCTGCCAACTCTATTCAAAAGCATGCCATAACCGTAGACCCTAATAAGTCTCCTACGACTGAAACGGTATACTTGGATTATTTGGAGTACGATGCCCAGTTCTATACAATTGAGCAATTTGTAACCAACATGAACGTTAGAGACACAGCAGAATTAGAGTTTGCTCGTGTTTTTGCAAATTACGACACCATCGTAGGGACTACAGATTACGTAACCTTTATGCCGTATGCCAAAAACACGATCACCAGCATGACTGTTGACTCGATTTTTTACGTGTTGCACCACCAAAACAACGATGGTCTTACCGATACATTGACCATGCGTATTTATGGAATGGGTAATGATCAGCGTCCGGATTTGGCAAGTATTCTTTGGGAACAACAAATCTTTACCGATACTTCGTTGACAGATCCTCCTTCGTCTACCGGATATCCTATCCGTGTAATCAGCGAGGCTCCCAACTTTACTTTGCCCGCGGGTGTTACTGAGTTCGCGGTTTCTTTAGATTTCCGTGGCGCAGTTATCGATACCGTGATGATGCTCTTTGCATATCCAACTTTGGGTAGTGCTTGCGGTACCAACCAGGGTACTCAGCCTGTGCTTGGCGAATTCTTCCCCTCTGCTTCTTACCAAGTGGTTCTTGACGACACTGTTGGCGTTAACGGAGGAGCTGTTTCTATTACTATTCCCTTCATTAGCACCCAAACCAACGACTGGTCTTTGGTATGGTTCTACGATTGCAACAATAATGGAGACGTAGATTACCAAGACGAGCACCCTTACCAACACTGGGGCATTTGGTCAAAAGTTACTGTTACTTATGACGTGACCGGTATAGATCAGGTGCTTCAAGGAGAAGCTACTTTAGCACCCAACCCTGCTTCTGAAGCAACTCGTTTGAGCTTTGAGCTTCAACAAGCCGCTGAGGTTTCTTATGCCATCGTTGATCTTGCAGGTCGCACCGTAGCAACTAAGTCTTTGGGTCAGGTAGCTGCCGGTAACGTGAGCGAAGAAATTAGCTTGGCCGGTTTGACCAATGGCGTATACTTCATGAACTTGAACGCAGGAGGACAAAGCTCTAGCATTAAGTTTATTGTGAAGCAATAACTCATTGCCCAACATATACTACAAAAGGCCTCCTTGGGAGGCCTTTTTTTTTGATTTTTCGGAGGAGGATTTCCCTAGGGAACCCCGGGCCGCGGGGATGCCCCGGATGCCGGGCCTGTGTGTGGAGCCGGGCAGGGGGACGTGGCGCGTAGCAAACGCCCCTGCTGCCCATGGCTCCACCACAGGGGCGGCACCGGAGCAGGACTAAGGACCGATAGATGCAAAGAATAAAGCTCGGAGCAGGGTGCCAAAGCCCAAATGCGTAACTTCGCCTTTGATGGGACGACTCGAGCATATTCAGGCCCCGATTCAGGAGGAAATGAAGGATTTTGAACGGCGTTTTCGCCGGTCAATGAAAAGCTCTGTGCCTCTGTTGGATACGGTTACCCAATACATTGTTCGGCGTAAAGGGAAGCAAGTGCGCCCCATGTTTGTGTTTTTGAGTGCTGCGGTAAGCGGTGGCATTCACGAGGAGACTTACCGGGCTGCGATGCTGGTGGAGTTGATGCATACGGCCACTTTGGTACACGACGATGTGGTGGACGACTCCAACGAAAGGCGCGGATTTTTTTCGCTGAACGCCCTTTGGAAGAATAAAATTGCGGTGTTGATTGGGGATTATTTGCTTTCGAAATCCTTGCTGCTTTCCACTCAGAATGGAGACTTTAAATCTTTGGAAATAATTTCAGAGGCTGTTCGACTCATGAGTGAGGGTGAGCTACTTCAGATAGAAAAGGCGCGGCGCTTGGACATAAAAGAATCGGTGTATTATGAAATCATTCGCGGGAAGACCGCCAGTTTGATTGCTGCTTGCTGTGCGGCCGGCGCGCATACCGCCGGTGCTGACCCCGCTTGGGTAGAACACATGCGCTTGTTTGGTGAGTATACCGGCATGGCTTTTCAAATAAAAGACGACTTATTTGACTTTCAGCAGAGTAGCTCTATTGGAAAGCCTACGGGGATTGATATTAAAGAGCAAAAAATGACCTTGCCTCTGATTTATGCATTGGATAAAAGCTCTTGGACCACTAAGCGTTCCATCATTCGCAAAATCCGAAGGCACCATGAGCATCCGGATAAAGTGCAGGAAGTGGTTCGTTTTGTGCTGGAAAGCGGTGGAATGGAGTATGCCGAACAGCAGATGCTGAGGTTTAGGGGGCAAGCTTTGGACTTGTTGGACAAAGCACCGGAGCTTCCCGCACGGGAAAGTCTTAGGGATTTGGTTTTGTATACCACAGAGCGCAAAAAATGAACCGATTGCTCAAAAGCCTATATCGAAAGGCTTGGTTTGAGGGGCCGGACCAGGGTTTGTACCTAACCTATGACGACGGTCCTGACCCGAAGGGAAGCCTGGCTTTTGCTCACGAACTGTTTAACCGGGGGATAAAAGCCACCTTTTTTTGTTTGGGCACCGCTTTGGAAAAAGCACCGGAATATCCGGAGGCTTTATTGGCCTTAAATCATGCGGTTGGTTACCATGGTTTTTCGCATATAAGCGGTTTTTCTGCAGCCCATAGCGCCTATCTAAAGAACTTTGAACGTCCTGCCGGTTTTCCCTCCCGGCTATTAAGAGTTCCTTATGGAAGAGTGCTTCCGGGAGCTTATCACAGATTGAGTAAGGATTGGCAGCTGGTGTTTTGGAGTCACATGCCGGGAGATTATAAAACGAGACTAGATGCGGAGGCGTTGTGGCCACGTTTGGCCTGCTCTTTGGAACCGGGAGCCATAGTGGTATTGCATGACCGAGGGGAGGCTTTGCAAAAGCAATGGCGCTTGTTGGATGCCTTAGAGAAAGCTATTGTTCAGCGTGGTTTGGAAACCAAAGCACTGCCCATGGAGGAGAAGAATTGGGCGTAAATAGGCTCTTTTTGTTCGCGAAGCGCGCTTTTTTCTTCCTTAAGGGCTTTTGGTATAGGTTTATGGGTATGGATGCGCCAGCAGCCCTGGGCATACTCTAAAGCCGTAAGGCTTTCTACCCAGTCTCCGGAGTTTAAGTAACGGACACTTCCGTTTTTCCGGCTTAGTTTTTTGTCGGCAGCTTGGTGAATGTGGCCGCAAACTACGGTGTTATAGCCTTGTTGCAAGGCATAATCAGCGGCGAAGCCTTCAAAGTCAGACATAAAGGCTACGGCTCGTTTAACGCTGT
This sequence comes from Flavobacteriales bacterium, assembly GCA_018401695.1. Taxonomy (GTDB): domain Bacteria; phylum Bacteroidota; class Bacteroidia; order CAIKAF01; family CAIKAF01; genus CAIKAF01. The sequence goes on from JAGYKD010000001.1 coordinate 1,058,965, forward strand.
GCTTTATCCGTGCGGATAGCGATACAGGGCCTTTTCCCAGTTTTTGACTAACCCAATTGATGGCACGGTTTAGAAGGATAAGAGCGTCGTAGCTTTTACCCCCAAGTTTAGCCAACCAACGGGCATGTTGAATGCTGCTGTCAAACACATCGCCATGAAAGAACCAAGTTTTTTGGCCATGCAGGTCCAGCACGAGGGTTTCGGCAAGGGTAAAGGAGCCCAAGTGCAGCTCCGGCAAGCGGCGCAACACATCGTCATGGTTGCCCGTTAAATAGACCACAGGAATGTCTTTGCTTAGCCATTTTACCAAGTGTTTTACCACTTCCCAGTGACTTTTGGGCCAGTACCATTTTGAAAATTGCCAGGCATCCACAATGTCTCCATTGAGGATAACCATTTCCGGCTCGATGGATTTAAGGTAATCTAAAAGGGCTGAGGCGTGGCAACCAAAAGTGCCCAAGTGGATGTCGGAAAGAACCAAAACCTCCACCTTACGTTTATCTTTAGGCATGCGTGTTTTGCCCGAAATTAAGGCCGGGTTGTAACCACAGAAGAAAGGCAAAATGAAATCAGGGTTAACAAATGCGCAGGTTTTTGAACAGGGCCTGGCTTGGTTTCGGCACTTTGGATGGGAGCCGCGAGACTTTCAAGTGAAAGCTTGGGAAGCTGCCGTAGCTCAAAAAAGTGGGTTGGTAAATGCTCCCACAGGCAGTGGCAAAACCTATAGTTTGTTGGTGCCTGCCTTGTTGTGCAGTTCGAATCGGGAGTCTAAACCGGGCAAAGGCTTGCGTATTTTATGGATTACCCCTATCCGCGCTTTGTCGCGTGAAATAGAGCAGGCTACCGAACGTTTGCTAAAGGAGTTTTTGCCGCAATGGCGCGTGGGTGTTCGCAATGGGGATACAGGGTCTGCGGAGCGAAAAATGCAGCAAAAGTCCTGTCCGGAAGTTTTAATAAGTACCCCTGAGAGTCTTCACCTATTGTTGGCCATGAAAGGTTATCCGAAGTTTTTTGAATCCTTGGATTTTGTGGTGGTGGACGAATGGCATGAACTGTTGGGTTCCAAGCGTGGGGTTCAAGTGGAGCTGGCCTTGAGTCGTTTGCGGTTTTTACGTCCCAAGCTGCAAACCTGGGGCATTACAGCTACCATAGGGAATTTAGAAGAAGGTCAATACGTACTGCATGGTGCCGATGGATTTGCAGATGCCGTATTGATTCGCAGCAAAGAAGCAAAGCCCATCGAAGTACATACCGTGTTGCCCGATGAGGTAGAGACCTTTCCTTGGGGTGGACATTTAGGGGTACGATTGTTGGAAAAAGTCTTGCCCATAATTGAGCAGTCCAACACCTGTTTGGTTTTTACCAATACCCGAGCCCAGTCTGAGATTTGGTACCAAAGGTTGTTGGAATTGGCCCCCGATTTGGCCGGAAGAATGGCCATGCATCATGGTTCGGTAAGTCGAGAATTGCGGCATTGGGTAGAAGATGCCTTACACCAAGGTAAGCTTAAGGTGGTTGTTTGCACAGGAAGTTTAGATTTAGGAGTTGATTTTAGGCCGGTGGATACCGTGATTCAGGTGGGCGGCCCCAAGGGGGTAAGCCGCTTCATCCAAAGGGCCGGACGATCGGGTCACAGTCCGGGGGCCCTAAGTCGGATATATTTTGTGCCCACCCATTCCTTAGAAATATTAGAGGGTGCTGCTTTGCGGGAAGCCATTGCGGCTCAAGTGCACGAGCGCAGAATTCCTTATATACGTTCGTTTGATGTACTTATTCAATACTTAGTTACCCTTGCCGTTTCGGAGGGCTTTGAGCCGAGACAAACCCTGCGGGAGGTGCAAAGCACCGCTAGTTTCGAGAGCATGAGTTTGGAAGAATACGATCAGGTCTTAGATTTTATAGCAACCGGAGGGCCGGGACTTCACGCTTATGACGAGTACCATAAAGTGGTGGTTAAGGGAGGCAAGTATGTGGTAGAAAGTCGGAGAGTGGCTATGCGCCACCGCTTGTCGATAGGAACCATTACCAGCGATCAAATGCTTCCTGTAGTTTATGTGAGTGGGGGTAAAATAGGCCATGCCGAGGAGTGGTTTGTTTCAAAACTCAAAGCAGGGGATGTGTTTTGGTTGGCAGGAAAATCTTTGGAATTTGTGCGCTTGCGGGACATGCAGGTGCAGGTAAGACGAAGCACTTCCACTAAGGGTCTGGTTCCCAGTTGGCAGGGAGGGCGAATGCCATTGTCTTCGCAGTTGGGCAGCTTGCTCAGGCAACAACTTTCGGCTACAGATGCTCCTCATCCCGAAATTCAGGCGCTAAAGCCCTTGTTCTCTGTCCAAAACCAACGGTCTTTAATTCCCGGCCCCCATCAGTTTTTGATGGAAAAAGTGCATACCAAAGAAGGCTGGCATTTGTTTTTGTTTCCTTTTGAGGGGCGTTTTGTGCACGAGGGCATGGCATCCCTTTTGGCTTGGAGAATAGGAAGGCACAAAAACATCAGCTTTTCTATAGCCATGAACGACTATGGTTTGGAACTGCTAAGCGACCAAGAATTGCCTTGGGAAGCTCTGGATGCATGGCAGGTATTTGACACGCTACATTTATTACAAGACATACAGGCCAGCATAAACGACACCGAAATGGCCGGGCGAAAATTTAGGGACATAGCCCGCGTAAGCGGTTTGGTGTTTCAAGGATACCCTGGAAAGACTAAGGCCGACAAGCATTTGCAGTCAAGTTCCAAATTGTTTTTTGAGGTTTTTCGGGAACAAGTCCCAAGCCATGTGTTGCTGCGGCAAGCCTATGAAGAAGTCTACGAGTTTCAATTGGAGCAAGAGCGGTTAAAAGGAGCTTTGGAGCGCATACAAAGGCAGGAGAAGTGCCAAATAACATTAGAAAAACCAAGCCCTTTTGCTTTTCCAATAATGGTGGAGCGCATAAGGGAACGCTTTTCGAACGAATCGTTGGAAGAAAGAGTACGTAAAATGGTGGTTACCTTTCAATGACAAGACTATTTTGTAAGTTTATGGAAGTCTAAGGTAGACCGCAATGCTCAAACTTGACGTCCACGTTTTTAATCCGTTCCAAGAAAATACTTGGGTCATAAGCCATAGTTCCGGAAACTGCTTAGTGGTAGACCCCGGTTGTTCCAATACCCACGAACAGCAACATCTGCTGCAGTTCTTGGATAAGAACCAACTAATACCCAACGAAGTTTGGCTTACCCACGCTCATATTGACCACGTGCTGGGGGTAGATTGGCTTTGCCGTACGTATCAAATCCCTATGCGGGCTTCCCAAAAGTCCATTCCTCTTATTGAATCTTTGCCGGACATATGCCGCATGTACGGTCTTCCTCCGGTACACTGTCCTAAGCCCGATTTCTTTTTTGACCACCAAGCCGGACAGCAATGGCTTGGCGAACACTTCGAAGTACCTCACTTGCCGGGACATTCCCCCGATCATGTGGCTTTAATTCATGGGGTTCAAGGCTTTATGGTAAGCGGCGATTTGCTGTTTTACAACAGCATAGGGCGTTCGGATTTGCCGGGTGGAGATCACGAGACTTTAATGAAAAGCATTCGAAAAGGCTTATTTTCGTACCCCGACGATATGCAGGTTTATCCCGGACACGGACCTAGCACCACCATTGGACGAGAAAGAAAAATTAATCCATTTGTAGGCCAATCCTCTCAAAACGCATTTTCATGAAAAAGCTACGGGCCGTAATTGTAGACGATGAGCAAAACGCCAGGGAAAACCTTTCTATTCTTCTGTCGGAGCATTGCCCAAACGTGGAGGTGATGGCACAAGCCGACAATGTTTCCGCGGCTATTGAAGAAGTTCGCCAAAAAGTGCCCGACATTTTGTTTTTAGACATTGAAATCGGCGAAGGCTCAGGCTTTGATGTCTTGGAAAAAATATCGGGCGGGGCTACGGAGGTTATCTTTACTACCGCTTTTAATCACTACGCCGTAAAAGCCTTTAAGTTTTCTGCTGTCGATTATTTGCTCAAGCCTATCGATATTGATGAGCTGGCCTTGGCCATTTCGCGCGCCGAAGCTAGAATTAAGCAAAGCCAAATCAATCAACGACTCGAAAACCTTATGAATAATCTTTCCGGACAAGACCGGAAAATGAAAAAAATCGGCCTCCCAGGCCAAGGAGGCATTCAGTATTTCCTGCTTTCCGAAATTATTCGCTTGCAGTCCCAATCCAACTACACTACCTTTTACCTGACCCAAGGCCGTGAAATTTTGGTTTCTAAAACCCTTAAAGAGTACGACGAAATGCTTTCAGATCAAGGGTTTGTCCGCGTTCATCAATCGCATGTGATTAATCTGGAACAGGTGAGCCAATACCAAAAAAGCGACGGGGGGTACGTAATCTTGACCGACGGAAGCAATGTGCCTTTGTCCAAAAGTTACAAAGAGAATTTTTTGAAGGCCTTAGGTAATATTTAGCAATTCTAATAGAATATTGGGATATGCTCATTTAAACAACTAGCATAATAAAACCCTGCAGGAACATAGCTGGAATGGCGTAAATTAGTGATGCATAAAGGCAATCTGTTCTTTTGAATAAGTTTCATAGTGGGAGGAAACCTTAAGGGCCGGTGGCTTATCTTCTTAAACCACCCCTGATTTGCAAACCTTGGTTTGTCTACAATATAGCCGCCGGACCTGAGGTTTTATTTATCCCGTCAAAATAAACCAATTCCAACCCCTTGTTTTTCATAGCAAGGGGTTTTTTTATGGGCCCTTTTTCGGCCCATCCACCTGCAATTTCAAAGCAGACTTACCCTCTTGCCTTAGTGTATTTTTTATTAGCATGGGGCCGAAAAACCCTGCCCTCCCTCCAAGCCCCGTCATCAAAGCTGTTGCCGGCATGGTCGTTTGGGGCGTTTGCTGCGCGCCACACCCAAACTCCCGCCGTCAATAGCTTTGATTTCCGGGGGCTTTCCGTACCGGTCAGTGGGCCAGGTTTCCCAATTGATTCTTTGTAAATACAAGCAGTTGGTCAAACCAAAGTTGCTGCTCCGGTTCGTGGTGTAGCTCATGAAAGCCTCCTTCCATGGCCCAATACTCTGCTGCTTTGCAACGGGCTGCGAAGTCTCGACTTGCAGCTTCAGAAGTAATCCTGTCGGCAGTTCCATGGCCCAGAAGTATGGGAACCTGCACAGATGAGGCTTTTTTCAACAGGGAAGCACCGCCCAAGTGAATGCTTAGAAACATAGATGCCGAGATTTTGTCGTGCACCAAAGGGTCTTTTTTGTAAGCCTCTACCTCCTTCCGGTCTCTGCAAAGAGCAGTAGTTTCCAATCCGGTGGCCTGGCTAAAAGAGGGCCAAATTTTGGCGGCTGATTTGCCCAAAACTACTTTCCAAGCCGGAGGTTCAAAGGCTAAAGCCAGGTAGGGGGCAGAAACCATAATGGCTTTAAGTGCACCGCCAAAGTTTAGCTGCCAATGAAGGATTAATTGTCCTCCTAAACTGTGGCCAAAGCCCAGCGTCGGAAGCCCGCCAAAGTCATTTTGTTTGTGCTCATAAAGCGCTTGAATGTCGCCACACAATTGATCCAGACTTGAGGCATGGCCTCTTTTTCCGGAAGACTTGCCATGCCCACGTAGGTCAAATCCAAAGCAAAGGCCACCCATGCTGATAAATGCCTTCCTAAGGTTTTGGTACCGGCCCGAGTGTTCTCCCATGCCATGCACCATCCAAAGCACAAAACGTGGGTTTTCGGGACCTTCGGAGTTCCAATATAAAGAGGTCCCGTCGGGAGTTTTAAAAAAGCCTTCTTGTTGCATTAGCTAAGGGTTTCCATGGCTTTTACGGCCGCTCTGGCGGTAGCAAGAATGTCGGTGATGCCTGCTTCCATCATGTAACACGGGCCGGTTACTACTTTATTTTTTCGATCGATAGATACTTGAGGGTTGTTCACCTCTTCCGAAGCCATGCCTAGGCTTTCGAGTCCTTGGTGAATTCCGGCAATATCGTATGGACTAGGTGCGCTTTGGGTTCCTACGGAAAGCTTAAGTTTTGCTTCGGGAATACCTTCTAAGGCTTTTCCCAAAACCACAGGAGCCATGCATAAGGCCACTAAAGGTTTACCAAGTTTCCAAGCCTGTTGAATATGGCTTTTTAGTTCCGGGTGGATCTTGCTTTCCGGCCCCTTAATGGCCCAGTCGGTTAAATTTTTTGCCGCACCAAATCCTCCGGGTAGAAAAAGAGCATCTACTTTTGTTACATCTAAGCCGTGTAAAGGTTCTATTTTTCCGCGAGTTATGCGGGCAGACTCAATAAGCACATTACGCTGTTCGGACATTTCTTCCCCCGTAATATGATTTATTACATGCAACTGTGGCGTGTCTGGGGCATAGGCTTGCCAAGTATGGCCTGCTTCCTCAATGGCCAATAAGCTAAGCACGGTTTCGTGTATTTCAGCACCGTCAAATACTCCGGATCCGGAAAGAATTAAGGCAATATGCATAGGACTAGGATTATGGATTTATGTTCTGTTGTATCCAATGTATCAATTCCTCTTTGGAATCGAAAGCGTGTGCTGCAAAAAAGGGTTTCCCCTTTCCGGGCGGCACCACAAAAGTGGCCGGTATGGAACCGGACCAGTCGGGGTTAACTTTAGGAATCCAAGTGTTTTCTGCTGCGGCGTTTAGCCAAACAACCGTTTGTTTTAGATTTTTGTCTTTAATAAAGGTCAGAAGCCGTTCCGGATAGGCCTTTGGAAAATCCAGGCTTAGGTACCACACCCGAATGGGGCTTTGTGTCCATTCCTTGGCAAGGGCTTCAAAATAGGGGAGTTCCTTAACGCAGGGGGCACACCAGGTAGCCCAAAAGTTATACACCTGTAGGGTGTCTGATCTTTGCTGACGTTGCCTTTCAAAGTCGGCAAAATCCCATACGGGCACTTCTTGTGCCTTAAGGCAAAGACCGCTTAAGAGGATACAAAAAACCGTCGTGTAATATCGAAGAAGGACCATATATCGGAGAAAGAGTTGTAAAGAGGAACAGGAGCGACCCGAATCACATTGGGCCATCGCCAGTCGGCCACCACATGGTTTGACTCCAAGAACTCAAACAGGGCACGGCCATTTTCTCCGCAAACCAAGGAGGTTTGGCAGCCCCTGTGGTTGAGGTCGTCGGGAGTAAGGCTTCCGAGTCCTTCGTTTGGAAAAAGCGCCTTAAGCGCCTCCAGGTTTTCGAACAAGAAAAGGTTTAGGGCCTCCCTTTTTTTGTGCAAGTTGTCTAAGCCGGCTTCCTGAAATAGGGCCAAGGAAACACGCTGGGCCGCCATATTCATAACAGGAGCATTGCTTAGTTGCCACCCATCTGCGCTAGTTTCCGGGTCAATTTTCCGTTCCATTTTGAAACGGTTGTTTGCTTTGTTGCTCCACCAGCCCTCCAAGCGATAGGGGGTGTTCCCATGGTGTTTTTTATGTACAAACAATCCGGCGGTTGCTCCCGGTCCGCTGTTTAAGTATTTGTAGGTGCACCAAGCGGCAAAATCCACGTTCCAGTTGTGGAGCATTAGCGGCACATTTCCCATGGCATGGGCCAGGTCAAAGCCAACGATAGCCCCAACCTTATGGCCGGCTTCGGTTATTTCTTGCATTTGGAAGCGTTGGCCGGTCAGGTAATTTACTCCGCCCATCAAAACCAAAGCCAATTCTTCGCCTAAGGCCTCAATTTGGCTTAAAATGTCTTGGGTACGCAGAAAAGTTTCTCCTTTTCGAGGATGAAGTTCTACAATTTCGTGCTCAGCTTTACGGTTATGCCAACGGACTTGAGAGTCGAGCATATAAAAATCCGAGGGGAAGGAGCTGCCTTCGCACAAGATTTTGGTGCGCTTGCCTTGGGGTCTGTAAAAATTGGCCAAAAGGAAGTGCAGGTTTTGAGTTAGTGAGCCCATGGGGGTTACCTCCTCTTCCATGGCTCCGCAAAGCTCAGCGAGTGCTGGCTTAAGATCTTGGTGGTAGCTGTACCAGGGGTGCGGGCCTTCAAAATGTCCTTCTACCCCAAAGGAGGCCCATAAGTCCAACTCCTCTTGGATTGCCTTTCGAACCGCTTTGGGCATTAAGCCCAAAGAGTTTCCGGTAAAATAAATAGAGGGTACGCCCTTAGGTTGAGGCCACTCAAAACGGTTTCTGAAGTCCGCTAAAGGGTCTTCTGAATCAAGTTGCTGGGCTTTTTTCCTAAGGGCTTCGGTGGGCATAATACGGGTTATTGAATAAAGAAATATCTAACCAAAATGCCTCCAACAACTGCCGGAACAGCCACAATAAGACCATTTCGGAGTTTTCGTTTGGAGGCTTGAACTTTGTAGCCGTCCACAAACAAGGGGTCGTCTTTATATAGGGCATCCTCGGGTCCGGTTTTGATTTTTTTTACCGGAATAGAAGTATTGACCACCAAGAACAAAAGTGCAGGGCCGGGAGCCCAAAAGTAGTTAAGGGCGGCGGCGGAGCCTCCGGCAAGTCCTCCGCCAATGTAAGAAAAGGCAGACTCGTAATGCCTTCTCGCAGACCTACGTCCGAAAATATAGGCCCGGGCTTCGGCTTCGCTAAGGAAAAAATCTCGGGACGCGGTGTCTTGGCGATAAATGACGGTTTCTTCCGGACCTTGGTAATAGCTAAACACTCTGAAAATCCACACGTCTTTTTCGCGTTTGGCTTTTTGAAAATAGGGCTGCCCATCTCTTCCATACGGATAGTCAACAAATCCTTTTTTGTGTTTTGCTCCGTTTAAAACAATCCCATCCTCCCAAGCGGCTAATACCTGTTCCAAGGGGTAGGTTTTGACCTCGTTTTGTCCTTCTTGTTTAAACTCTACAGAGGTTTCGTTAGCACTCACTAGGGTTCCGGGGATCACATCTTTGGGGGCAATAATGCCAAAACCATCCACAATGAACCACTTTTTTTCAAGCTTTGGGGCTTCTTGCTTTTTTCTTTTTTTATGATAGAGTTTAATAGGTTTTTTGGAACTCTTTAAAGGGGTGAAAAGCAAGCGATCTTGTTCGGTATCGGTGCGAATGCCCATGGCAGGCACTTCCTTTCCATTGATAAAAAGCAAGGTGTCTTGGCCCAAGGCCAAGCTTGACAAAGCAAGCAGGACAAGGGCAATAGTAGCAGAAATCGACTTCATAGGAGGAAGAAAAATAATGTGATCAAAAGCTTGAAAGGGCACCAACAAATATGTTTAATTTTGCGTTTACTAAGAAACCCACTTAGCCTTGATTTTCACATGCATCACGTAAATTTTGCTGAGCGCCACCTGGGTCCCGACCGGACCGAAGTACAAAACATGCTTGAGTTCATTGGTGTAGATTCCATGGAGCAGCTTATAAACGAGGTGGTTCCGTCCTCTATTCGCTTGCCAAAACCTTTGGACTTGGACCGTGCTATGACGGAACAAGATTTCCTAAGGCACATTTGGGATTTGGCCTCAAAAAACACCTTGGCTCATAATTTTATGGGACAAGGCTATTATGGGACCTTTACGCCCACTCCCATTTTGCGCAATATTTTTGAGAATCCGGGCTGGTATACGGCCTATACCCCATATCAGGCCGAAATAGCCCAGGGCCGCATGGAAGCCATTCTGAACTTCCAAACCATGGTAATGGAACTCACCGGCATGGACTTGGCAAATGCTTCTTTGCTCGATGAGGCGACTGCAGCTGCAGAAGCTATGGCCATGGTTCATGCGCTAAGAACAAGGGCGCAAGTTAAAGCGGAATGCAACCGCTTTTTTGTTGCAGAATCGGTGTTTGCCCAAACGTTGGATGTGCTGATTACTAGAGCAGAGCCTTTGGGTATATCATTGGTTTTGGGCAACCCTGCAGACTTTGATCCTAAAGAGGAGGGATATTTTGGAGTATTGTTGCAATACCCCGACAAAAACGGAACTGTAGGTCATTTGGCCGACTTTGTTAGCCAATGCCATGCCGCTGAATTAAAAGTAGCTGTAGCCACAGACCTTTTGGCCCTTACGCTTCTAAGCCCTCCCGGAGAGTGGGGAGCAGATGTAGTGGTAGGAAGCACCCAGCGCTTTGGCGTGCCTATGGGATTCGGAGGTCCTCATGCTGCTTTTTTTGCTACGCGCAAAGATTTCTCCCGACAAATACCGGGCAGAATCATAGGTATCACCTTAGACCGAGACCATAAACCGGCCCTTCGGATGGCTTTGCAAACTAGAGAACAGCACATCCGCCGCGATAAAGCCACCTCCAATATTTGCACCGCCCAAGCATTGCTGGCCATTATGGCCTCTATGTACGCCGTCTATCATGGTCCGGATGGCTTAAAAGAAATCGCCTTGGATGTGCATAAGAAAACCTGCCTGGCTGCGGCAGCCCTGGAGCAATTGGGCTACACGCTTCCTGAAGGGGATTTTTTTGATACCCTAAAGGTGCTGCCCAACGACCATACCGAAGAGTTTTTGGCCAAAGCACGTGCACGCGATATCAATGTGTATTTGCATAAAGACGGATCTATTGGTCTATCTTTTGATGAAACCACCAGCTTGGATAGTTTAAATGAGCTAATTCGGGCTTTTGCCGATGCCGCCCGACAGTCGGCACCGGTTTTTACTGAGCAAAGCTTAGCGGCAACGCAAATTAGAATTCCCAAATTTGCGCAAAGACAATCGCCCTACCTTACGCATCCAGTGTTTCATACCCATCGGTCCGAGACGGAGTTGATGCGTTACATTAAGCAGTTGGAAAGAAAGGATATTGCTTTGAATTTTAGCATGATTCCTTTAGGCTCTTGCACCATGAAGTTGAATGCGGCCACCCAATTGGCCCCATTGAGCTGGCCGGAGTTTCAAGCCATTCATCCTTTTGCTCCTGAGCATCATTCGGCCGGATATCGAATTTTAATCGACAAACTTGCTCGTGACTTAGCTGAAGTTACCGGATTTGATGCGGTTTCTTTGATGCCCAACAGTGGAGCCCAGGGCGAATACACCGGCCTAATGGTAATTCGGGCATTTCATCAAGCCAACGGGGAACCTCAGCGCAATGTAGCCCTCATTCCCTCATCGGCGCATGGAACCAATCCGGCTTCGGCCGTTATGGCCGGCATGAAGGTGGTTGTGGTTGCCTGCGACGAGCAAGGAAATATAGATGTAGATGACCTAAGGGCCAAGGCCGAGAAGCATAAAGAGGCCTTGTCGGCTCTTATGATTACCTATCCTTCTACCCACGGAGTTTTTGAGGAGCGGGTAATTGAAATCACATCCATCGTACATGAGTTTGGTGGGCAGGTGTATATGGACGGAGCAAATATGAATGCACAGGTTGGACTGACTTCTCCTGCTGCCATTGGAGCGGATGTTTGCCACCTAAACCTGCATAAGACTTTTGCCATTCCACATGGTGGGGGCGGTCCGGGCATGGGTCCTATCGGTGTTAAGGCGCATTTGGCACCTTTTTTACCGGTTCATGGCGACCAGGAAACCGGCGGGCAACAAGGAATTTCATCGGTATCTGCCGCTCCTTGGGGAAGTCCGCTTATTCTCATCATTTCTTATGCCTACATACGTTTGTTGGGGCCGGATGGTCTAAAACGTTCTACCGAAACAGCAATTCTGAACGCCAACTTTATGAAGGCTCGTTTGGAACCTCATTTCCCAGTGTTGTATACTAACAATAAAGGTCGTGTTGCGCATGAGTTTATTTTGGATATGCGTGCGTTTAAAAAGTACAGCATTGAGGTGGTAGATATTGCCAAAAGGCTTATGGATTATGGTTTTCATGCCCCAACGGTGAGTTTTCCGGTGGCAGGAACCCTAATGATTGAGCCCACCGAAAGTGAGTCCATGGAAGAAATGGGACGCTTTTGCGACGCTTTGATTCAAATTCGGGAAGAAATTCGGGAAATTGAATTGGGCCAAAGCGATCCGGAGAATAATGTGGTAAAAAATGCTCCCCATACCGCGGCCGTTTTGCTCGAAGAAGATTGGTCTCGTCCTTACAGCCGCAGAAAAGCAGCGTATCCGCTTCGTTTTGTGGAGTACCATAAGTTTTGGCCTCCGGTAAGCAGGGTAGACGATGCCTATGGCGACCGAAACCTCATTTGCAGTTGTCTTCCTGTGGAGGAATACGCAGCTTTGGAAGGCTAATGTGTGCTGTGTAAAAAGACCTTGTCGAGATCTTGTGCCAGGGATGCGAGCGGTTAGCGCTGTGCTGCAAAAAAACAGAGGTGCTTGGCTTGGGCAGGCTGACGGAGGAAGCCATGACCAAGCCCTAGCACGACGTTTTTTTGCAAACAGCCTAGAAGCGGGCAGCCCGTCCGGCACCCAAAAAACCTAAGGAAGAATAACTTGCATCCAAACGGGCTCATGGTCCGAATAGTCAAAATGCATGTTTAGGCGTTTGGTTTTCAGCACCCGAACCCCGGGTGAAACCAAAAAGTAATCGATGCATGCTTCTTGGGTTGTCCCTTGCCGGTAGGGCGCCAACAGCCATCGGTTGGTGCTTTGTTCGGGTGCGGCCCACTGCCAGTTGGCGTTGGGGAATTCTTCGGGCGCCTGTTGTATCGTCACCGGCGCATTTTCCATTGGTTTAGGAAGGGGCTTGTCGGGCGCAATTTGGTTCCAGTCTCCTCCTAAAAGTACCACGTTTCCCTGTTCTTCTTCCTTTAGTAGAAAGGCCGCAAGGCTGTCCATTTGGTTTTGTTTTACGCCGCCGTCGTCGTAAGCAGAGAGGTGTAGGTTAACCACTACAAGTTCTTTGCCTGAGCGCATGGGAAATCGTTGGCTTAAAAAACATCGGTCCAGCATAAAAAGACCCATAGGCCATTCTGCATCGGCTTTGAGTCGGTAACGTGTGCTTTGAAGGGGTTGGGTGCGCGACAAACTGAGCAAGCCGCCTACCACTTTTCCGTAAGGCTCGGAAAGCGGTTGAGGCACAAAGGCTGTTTTGTAATTTAGGGCAAAGCTGTAGTTGTGTTCAGGTAAAGCCTGACTTATGGGCACCACTTGGTCGGTATGGTAGCTGCGTTTAGAATTCCTATCCACTTCTTGGAGGAGCACAAAGTCGGTGGAGCTCTGTTGGGCTAAAAAGGTTGTGATTCCCTGGAGGTATCGGCTATTTTCCTCTTTTTCGGGGCGTACACGGCTGCCGCCATCAAAGAAAAAGTCCATTTCGGCGCCAAGGCCGGCGTAGCCGATATTCCAAATAAGGAGGCTAAGGGTATCTCCGGAGGCAAACATGCGTTCGGGGCTTTGGCCTTGGAGGCTTGCCGCTTCTCTAGCCTCGGGGCGGTAATCGGTAATGCTCAAGTAGCCAAGAAATCCGGCCAAAAGCAGTATGGCCAAGAGAATTAAGCGGAAAATCCACCGAAAAAGATATTTCATGAGGGGAAATTAAGGAAAAATGCCTCTGTATTTTACTGTTTTTTTTAATTTTTGACCATGATTAACCCCTTTTGCAGCTTTCTTGCAGCCCTTAGTTTCTTTTCGTTTGCCCGGGCACAAAGCCTAAGCCCCATGCATCAATGGGACTGGAATTTAGCGGGGGCCAGCCTTTGGGATACTACCGGCACCATTACTCTTCGTTTTGCCGATTTAGGAGGCGTTGCCGATGGTCAAACGTTTAATGATACGGCTTGGGCCAATATTCCCGATAGTTTAGAGGGCCGCCCATTGCGCATACTTCTGGATTCCGGCGATTACCGTTTTAAGGGGCCTATTGGTTTTGCCGACAGCTTGATTTTGGAGGGAAAGGGTGCTCAAAGTCGCTTATTGTTTGATCCTCAAGGAGGGGGACAGTCGTTTTTGACGATTGGGGGAACCGGTGCAGGTTCATTTGAGCCTTTGACAGCCATGCCACAGGCCCGCCAAGCTTGGTTTTTGGTGGCGGATACCAGCGGTTTTAGGCCGGGCAGGTATGCAGAGGTTCGCCAAGAAAATGGAGCCTGGGACTCAAACCCGGCTAGCTGGGCCCAAAATGCGGTGGGACATGTAAGCAAAATTATGCAGGTGAGCGGAGACACCGTGTTTTTGGAGGAGGGCTTCCGATATGCACCCGACAGCCTTTTGCAGCCGGAAGCTCGGCCTTTGAATATGAGAAAAGGAGTGCGTATTCAATGCCTAAAATTGAAACGGATTGATCAACCCGGCTCTGCCACCGGCTACCATATTCGGTTTAGTATGGCGGCAGACTGTTTGGTAGAAGGCGTGGAAAGCGAAAAGAGCCTTGGTTCGCATATCATCGCTGATATAAGCACTCATTTAACCATTCGCCATAGTTATTTGCATGATGCCTACGAGTTTACCGGTTCGGGAACGCGGGGGTATGGGGTAACCATAAATAACCATTCCACCCTTTGTTTGGTAGAAAACAACTGCTTTAGACGCTTACGGCACGCCATGATGGTAAAATATGGAGCCAATGGCAATGTGTTTGGCTATAACCACTCCACGGAGGTGCTGCGGGCTGAGCCAATTAGCGACTATTCCGCAGACATTAGCGTTCATGGGCACTATCCCTTTGCCAATTTGTTTGAATCCAATGAGGTAGAAATGATAATGGTGGACCATTATTGGGGTCCGGGAGGACCGGACAATGTGTTTTTTAGGAATCGGGTGAACGGCTTTGGAGTTTTTGTTACCAATGGAACTCCGGTGACCGACCAGCAGCATTTTATTGGCAATGAAGTGACCAACGGCAATGTGTTTTATGGGCAATGGTCCATTCAAGGCCAAGGCCATACCCTTAAAGGAAACAATGTGCAAGGCGACTGCACCCCACCGGGAACCGAGCTGATTCCCGAAGCCTCACTCTACTTGTCAGGAGCGCCACCTTACTGGGCGCCCCAACAAAGTTTTCCAAGTCAGGGATATCCTCAAGAATTAGATGTGCTCAACATTCCGGCGGCCTGGCGCTTTGCCGAAGACCAGGGAGCTGTTTGTTCGGATGCAGAGGCTACTCCCCCTCCAAGTTTGGGCCTTAACACCACGTCTAACTTATGGGTTCCAATGCCTAATCCTTGTTCAGGAGAGTTGCAACTGCCCGGAGTCTCCGGCAGCTGGACCCTTTATAACATAATGGGTAAGCAAGTTCAGGAGGGGCATACGGAAATGTCTTTGCCTCAACTGGGGCAGGAAGCTCCGGGAATTTACATTATTCGAACCGATAAGGGAAGGGTAAAAATTATACGGCCCTGATTACCAACTGATGGTGATTTGGCCGTCTCCGCTGCGCTGTCCACCTGCATTTTGTTGGTTTGTTCCCCCGTTAAAGGAGCCGCCTCCGCCAGCGCTTGTGGCACTGTTTTGTCCGCAACCTCCACCAGAATAACCACCGCCACCTCCGGCAGCATTTGTGGCACCTCCGCCTCCACCAAAGCCACCACTTCGGTTGTTGCTTCCACCTTGTCCACCGGCCAATGGACGTATTCCCGGTCCTGTTCCTGTGCCATTGCTGTTCCATCCGGCACCACCCCCTGCATCGTTCGAATTAAAGGTACTGCCACCGGTTCCGCCATTTCCCGGACTTCCACCCGGGAAGGCTCCCTGCTGGCCTGAAGTTCCCACAACCGCGTCCATTAGGTCCATGGTGCCCGAATTGCTTCGCCCACCCCCGCCGCCGGCGGCAATGAGCAGTTGATTGCCGTTTTGTTTCCATACAAAGCTTCCCCCACCGCCGGCACCGGATCGGAAATAGGCTTGAGCAATACCGTCCTGGCCTTTCCCACCTACCAAAATTTGGAGGACTTCCCCGCCCGAAACCAGGAAATCGCCCTGCATTATGGCTCCCAGCCCCCCAGCATCTCCATTTTGGTTGGCTCCACCTTGCGCGCCGGCGGCTTGAATCGTAAGGCTACCTACGCAATTGGGAACCGTAAAACTTTGAGTGCTTCCATTAAAACTAAAGGTTTGACTGCCCGGAGGGCAATTGGTGATGGTCACGCTTTGGGTGTCGATGGAGCTGCAACCGTTGGCATCGGTAGTTTGAAGAATAACTTGATAGCTGCCGGTATTACTCCATACTACGCTAGGGCCTGCCAGGTTGGAATTGGCCGGGCTGCCGCTCTGAAACTGCCATTGATAACTTATGGCGGTATTGCTGGTAGCATTAAAATTCACAGGATTTCCAATAGCGCCGGAAAGAGGTCCGAAACCGGCTCCGGGACCCTGAAAAGCAAACGAAACGGCCAAGGGAGAGGAGCTGCCACATCCGTTTATCGCGGCCACTTGCACTTGCCCCGAAGCCCCGGTTCCGGATACCGATACCACCAAGCTGTCGCTGCCTTGACCCGACACTACCTGCAATCCTAAAGGAACCGTCCATTGATAAGATGAGGCTCCGGATATGGGACTGACTCGAAACACCACTTGCGTGTCTCCTGGGCAAGCGTTAGGCACTTGAATAGAGCTTGGAGAGGCAGGAGGCACACTGCAAGCACAAGCCACAGGGGTCCAACCGGTTGAAAAATATACTTCAACACATTCGGTAGTTAAATTCACAATTTGCAGCCCTATAGCCGGATTGGCGATTGCATTTCGCTGAGCAGTAGTGAGTCTGGGCATCAAAAATCCCTTTTGCGAAAAACGCACTTCCAAACCTGCCGATGAGTCGGGCTGACCCGGAGCATCGCTAATCAAAACACCTTGTCCTCGGATGGAGGATGCGATAAAAAGAAGAACAAAGAGGAAAGGAAGCAAACGCATGGGTAAATATTTTGAGCGAAGTTAAGGAAGATTTTTGGCCGCCAATTCCGGCTGTTCGCTTTACACGGCTTGCGTTTTAGGGCCCTAGCTGTGCTTGCCGGGTCCCTATGGGCCGCGGCAAGCTTTGCTAGGGCAGCCTAAAACGCTGCACCGGGGTACCGCTGCCATCCGGGGCGGAAAAAACTTTTTTTTAACATGGCATTACTTGCTGTTAGCCAAAGTCAAACTTAACTTGCACAAAATCCAATGCTGCCATGAAATTTTTATTAAGTCTGCTTTTAGCACTTATTTTCAACTCCTTGGGTTTAACGCAGGGGGTGCTAATTAGCGATAATCCGGGGCAGCCCAACCCGGATGCCATGCTCGAAATTCGAAGCACCAATGGAGGGTTGCTTCTTCCCAGGTTGTCCCAAACTCAGCGCGATGCTATAGTGAATCCAACGGCAGGACTTACTATTTATAATCTAAGTTCTTCTTGTGTCGATACGTATTTTCCCGGGGGATGGAGAGCGGTAAGGTGCAATTGCCAAAGTTATCCGAATCCTTCTTTTACCATAAGTCCATCTCCCGCAAGCATCAATAGTACGGTAAGCTTTGCGGCCACCTCCGGAGCGCAAAACTACCAATGGACTTTTCAAGGGGGAACTCCTGCTACCGGATTGGGCCAAAATACAACGGCGAGTTTTGCTCTAGCCGGCACCTATCAGGTGAAGCTGGTAGTGACAGATGCCCAAGGGTGCAGCGATTCTAGTAACCAATCGTTGGTTGTAAACGCTTGTCCACCTTCCGGTAGTCAAAGCTTTAGCTTTACGGGTGCTGCCCAAAGCTTTGTTGTGCCGGCTTGCATTACTTCGGTGCAAATAACCGCTCGTGGCGCTCAAGGCGCAAATGGGATTGGGCAAGATTTTGGTGTCGGAGGACCTGGAGGTACTGCAATTGGTGATTTGTCGGTAACTCCGGGAGAAACGCTTCATGTGTATGTGGGAGGTCAAATGGGATGGAATGGTGGTGGAAACGGCACCTCCAATGCGGGAAATGGCGGCGGTGCATCGGATGTGCGTCAAGGGGGACAAAACCTTAACGATAGAGTTATTGTGGCCGGTGGCGGCGGGGGCGGCGGCGGTGACACCTACAACAATGTAAATTCTTATGGTGGAGATGGCGGACACGGAGGAGGCTTAGGAACTGCCGGTGGTGCAAATGCAGGATCTTGTTGTGGTGGTACACCGGGGAATGCCGCATGGAGTTTGGGTGGCGGAAGGCCCGGCCAAAGCCATAACTGTTGGACTACTCCCGGATTTTGCGGAGGTGGTGGAAGCGCCGGAGGAAATAACGGAGGAGGCCAAGCTGCTACCGGAGCCTCGAACCCTGGAACTGCCGGCTCTTTTGGTCAGGGAGGAAACGGAGGAGACCATAGTTCCTATGGCGATGGCGGTGGCGGCGGCGGCGGCTGGTATGGTGGTGCCGGAGGAAGCTCAGAAGGTAACGGCGGCGGCGGTGGCGGTGGCTCATCCTATATTGGAGGAGTCAGTAACGGGCAAGTTACCCCCGGAAATCGCCAAGGAAACGGAGAAATTATTATAAATTGGTAATATGCTAACTAACAAGGGTTTAAAAATTTTCCTTTTGCTGTTTTCAAGCCAGTGCTTTGCTCAAGGCGTATTAATCAGCGATACTCCAGGGCAACCCAGCTCCGATGCCGTATTGGAAGTTCGGAGTACCCAGGGAGGTCTTCTTTTACCACGGCTTACCACGGCTCAGCGAAACGCCATTGCGAATCCAACCCGCGGATTGCAGATTTACAATACCGACACGGAGTGCCAAGAAACGTATTTTCCCACCGGATGGAGAGCCGTGGCCTGCAATTGCAATTCTGCACCGGATCCTACCATTACCCCCGGAGTGAGCCAAGGCAACATCAACAGTTCGGTAAATTTTCAATCCGTTCCTGGAGCGGCTACCTATGCTTGGACTTTTGCTTCGGGTACACCGGCATCTTCTTCATCTGCCAATCCTTCGGTTACTTGGACCCAAACGGGGACCTATCAAGTGAGCCTGGTGGTAACCGATGCCCAAGGCTGTAGTGACTCCTCCAGCTTGAGCTTTACGATAATCAATTGTCCCTCGGGAAGTCAAACCTTTAATTATACTGGAAGTATCCAAAGTTGGACTGTGCCGGCATGTGTAAGCAGTGTTTCCATAGATTGCCGTGGTGCAGAGGGAGGCGATAATTTTGGTTTGGTTTCTCAAGATTTAGGGGGTCAAGGGGCACGCATGCAAGGAACCTTTAGTGTACAGGGGGGGCAAGTTTTGCAAATTATTGTTGGCCAAAAAGGCAATGATGCTACTAGCGGAAACACGGCCAATGGCGGCGGTGGCGGCGGCGGGGGAAGCTTTGTATGGGTTCAGGGACAAACCGCTCAACCCTTAATTGCGGCAGGAGGAGGTGGCGGCTCATCCCTAACCAATAACGGAGTTCCACATTATTACGGCAAAGATGGAGTTACTTCCAACACAGGGGGAGGTTCACGCAGCCACGACCAGTTTAATGATGCCCCGGGCGGTTCAAACGGTCAAGACGGATTCGGTGGAAGTGCAGGTGGTAAGGGCTGGCTTTCTATTGTTCAGAATCCTGGGGGGAAAAGTGCCACCAGCTATGGCGGTAATGGTGGCTATGGTGGGGGTGGTGGCGGCGGTGCCAATTGTTGCGGAAACTCAGGCCATGCGGCAGGTGCCGGTGGAGGGTACTCCGGTGGAGGAGCAGGTGGCACTACCTATTATTACGGCGGCGGTGGCGGCGGCTCCTACAACGCGGGTACCAACCAAAGCAATACGGCAGGATTCCAAACAGGACACGGACAAGTGATTATTTCTTGGTAGTTAGGGTGTTGCCTAAACTTAGGAGATTAGATTATCCAGAGAAAGGGCGTTTTCTTTATCGGTTGGAGCGGGGTTCTCTGTACTTTATGTAGCCCCCTGGGTTTGGTTGCACGGCATATGCAGCATACAGAGTTTCTTGGGGACCTTTTCCGTAAGCCCAATTTCGAAGGTAACGTATGTATATGGTTTGGTCGGCATAAACAATACCCCCGGCATCTACCTGATGTTGATTGAGTAAAACCGTGGTAATCAGTAAGCAGCCCTCCTCTTGGTGTATTTTGGGGTCTGCGCTAAGGCGCTTCAACAGTTCTTCCTCAGAAACGTCAGAAGGTTGCCTGTGAGGATCACGATGCCAAATGAAATTTTCCCTGCCCGGTGACCAAACCGGCCGATTTAGCCTAACCGAAATCAAGGAGGCGTGTTGCTGAGGCCAGGCCATTATGGTTTGTTTTGCGCCGGACCTGTCTTGCAGCCATGCGCATAATTCCTTGGCCGGGCTATAGGTTGTGGTATTCGCCTGATAACTTAGCCAAATACCGGAAAATGCAAGAGGAGCTAAAAGCACAAAGCAAAGAACTCGACTTTTGTTTTCGAGCCATTGCCACCAAGCTTTTGTTTTGCCAAGCAAAGGCTGTGTAGAATCTTGCCAAAGCACTACACAAATCCAAAATACTGCTAAGGCAGAAGCGCGTTCCGGCAATTGACTGTAAGCAATATAAGGCGACAGGAAAAGAGAAAGTAGTAGCCCCCCCCCAATAGCCATAAGGGCAAACAACCTTCCCTTACACATAATAAGGGTTAAGGGAATAAGAAGAATTAAAGGCAAAAGGCAAAAGAGATTAAGGGTTGGTTTCATCCAAAAAATATGGAAACCTACCTTGGGCATGGCCAATGGATATAAGCCGTTTGCCACTTGTTTAAGCCCAAAGACAAAGTGGCCTTGATCCATGATTCTTAACTGCTCATGGTTATAATTTGGACTTAATAGTATTACCGAAATACTAACCCATATAAAAGCCACTATGGAAAGGAATCCAAGGCCATAGGTAAAGGGTTTGGTTTTACCTGCACTTATTCCTATAAAGTAGTCTGCCATGAGCAAGAGCAGTACCATTCCCGAGGCCAAAGCACCTATAAAGGAAAGGCCTGCAGCAAAAGCTAAAGCAAGCATACTCAAGCCCTGTGATTTACGCCAAAAATAAAAAGCAGCAGTCCAAGCCAATCCCAATAAGGGTAATGGACTTAGCCAAGCCCAGTATACCATTACCCCGGGACTGCAAAGAAGTAAGGTCTGCAGTAATAGCCCCGGTTTCTTGCCCTTAATTATAACCCACCCAAAAGCAAGGGCAAAAAAAGCTTGTACATAAAGGAGACCATGTATGCTAAGTCCTAAGCTTTTTAGCAGAAAAAGGAGCAGCACCCAAAGAAAGCCGGCGCCTTCTTCCCCGGATTTTTTGATGAGGCCGCCCAGAGGAAGTCCTTCGGATAGGCCGGCCAATAAATTGGAGGAAAACATGCCGGGCTCAAAATGCACCACAGTTAAGCCTATGGCCAACAAGTAAAGCGTTCCAACCAAAAGCTTGGGCCACGGCATACGTTGCATAGGAGGCATAAGCGAATATACAGGTTTTATTAAATGTCGACATTATATTATCCGCTTTCCACAGGTTATTTGAAAAAGAAAAATATCCTCCAATGTTTTGTATTTTGAATGGAATTTGTATATTGTAATGATGGTGAAACAATTGGTTAAGGTAATCTTTGGATTAAGTCTGTTGGCTCCCGGTTGTGGGGAGGAAAAGGGCTGCACAGACCCTAACTCCATTACCTACAACCCTAATGCAGGAGAGGACGATGGAAGCTGCAGCTATCCTGACCAAAGCCGCATGTTTCCTGTGTTTTTCTTTTCGGCTTCCAATTGTGCCTCTTGCGGTACTTTCTCTTTTCCAATTTTTCAGTCGTATGCCAATCAGGCCGATGGATACATTCCTGTATCCGTTTATGCTTTAAGTCAAGATAGCCTGTTTAGTGCAGCAGGGGTTAATTTGCAATCCGGGCTTAATGTACAGGCAATTCCCTCCTTTGCGGTAGCTAATTCCTCCGGCCTGAATACTGCTGCAGAGCTTTCAGACGCCATTCATATAGAGTCGGATAGAATAGCCAAAATTGGCATTCAAGGGGTTCGAAACCCGGATGAAGGAGAGCACCTTTCCTTTACCCTGCGTGGATATTTGCATGAGGAAGTTGAGGGGACACTCTTGGCTAATGTTTGGGTTGTTCAGGACCAAGTAGTCTCAACTCAAGAGGGAATCGGACCCAACCATACCCATCTGCATGTGTTGCGGGCTGCCGGTGGTGGTAATGCCTTTGGCTTCGAGGTTAGCCCCGACAATGGTTCTGAAGGTCAAAGTTTTAAACTGGACTTGTCCGTTGCAAAAGATTCGAAGTGGGGAACAGGAAGTCTTCGCTTTATTGCCGTTGTCTGGTCAAGCTCTAACGGAAAGTACCTTTTCGAGAATGCTCAAATCATTCGCTGATTACTCCAAGGTACTTCTGTCAACCAAAACAAAAACCTCTTCGTCCGCGCGTTTCATTTGGTAGCTTTCGCGCGCAAATTTCTCCAATTGATTTTCGTTGCTGTTTAGTTCTTTAAGCTTGCGCTGTATTTCCTCAATTTTATTCCTGTACCAAAGCTCATCCTTTTTCAAGGCCTCCTGTCTAGTTTTTAGGTTGTAGAGGCTAATTAAGTGGTTGCTGTCAAAAAACAACATGTACATAGCAAAGGCCAAACCGGTCCACGCATATCGGTTCCTTAGCCAAGGGTGCTTTATCCATGCCATTTTTTTCACCCGGTAAAAATACGCCTAGCTTTTATTTTAAGGATAATGCTTGCATATTGTTGTTAACAGCCAGGGTTGGAAAATGCCTAATTATGGTGAATCATAAATGGTTATTGTTGAGCAAAAAAAGACCCAAACAAGTTGGGCCTTTTCAAAGTTCAAATAACCAGCATTATTCCTCCAAGAAGGGGTATCTGTAGTCGGTGGGTGCTACAAAGGTTTCTTTAATGGTTCTGGGACTTACCCAGCGCAGCAAATTGATCATTGACCCGGCCTTGTCGTTGGTTCCGGAGGCTCTGGCTCCGCCAAAAGGTTGCTGACCTACTACCGCACCGGTGGGCTTGTCGTTGATATAGAAGTTCCCGGCGGCATCTCTTAAGCGCTCGGTTAAGTGATGAATCGTATGCCTGTCTTGGGCAAAAATTGCACCCGTTAAGGCATAAGGTGATGTGGTATTTACCAAATCAAGTGTCGGTTCTACCTCTTGGTCGGGATATACATACACGGTAAGCACGGGACCAAAAATCTCCTCTTCCATGGTAATGCTCTGTGGGTCTTTGGTTAGGATAACCGTCGGCTCCACAAAATATCCTTTGGATTTGTCGTAACCGCCACCGGCAATAATTTCGTTGGAAGATAAGCTTCTTGCTTTCTCAATATATCCGGTAATGTTATCGAATGCTTTTTCGTCTATTACCGCATTAATGAAATTGCTAAAATCCTCGGTGCCTCCCATTTTAAAACTTGCTAAATCGCGCAGCAAACCGGCTTTGACTGTTGGCCAAAGGCTTTCGGGGATGTATGCACGAGAAGCGGCCGAACATTTTTGTCCTTGGAATTCAAAAGCTCCGCGCGACAAACCAATAATTAAGGTATCGGCATTTGCCGAAGGGTGTGCAAAAACAAAGTCTTTTCCACCGGTTTCGCCTACGATGCGTGGATAGCTGCGGTATTTTTCGATATTGGCTCCAATGGTTTTCCAAATGTGTTGAAAGGTTCCTGTGGAGCCGGTGAAGTGGATGCCTGCAAAGTCCCGGTGGTTAAAAATAACATTTCCGGCCACAGGTCCGCTTACGTAAATTAAATTAATTACGCCATCGGGTAAGCCGGCCTCCATGAGGATTTCCATGATAACCCTCGCGGCATAAATTTGACTGTTGGCGGGCTTCCAAACGGCTACATTGCCCATCATGGCAGGAGCTGTGGGTAAATTACCGGCAATAGCGGTAAAATTAAAGGGAGTAAGTGCAAATACGAAGCCTTCCAATGGCCTTTGCTCGAGTCTATTCCATACCCCTTTGGAGCTGTTGGGCTGCTGGCTGTATATTTCCTCCATGTAGGAGACATTAAACCTCCAAAAATCAATAAGCTCGCAAGCGCTGTCTATTTCGGCTTGAAAGGCATTTTTGGACTGTCCTAACATGGTAGCAGCATTGAGTACATCCCTGTAGGGACCGGCCAACAAATCTGCTGCTTTTAGGAATACCGACGCACGGTCTTCCCAAGGCAATTTGGACCATTTTTCCCGTGCTTCCAGTGCTGCATCAATGGCCTGTTGGACATGGCCGGCATCTCCTTCGTGGAAATGACCCAATACATGCTGGTGGTCGTGTGGACAGCTAAGTACTTTTTTGTTTCCGGTACGGATTTCCTTGCCCCCAATATACATGGGAACATCCACCTTTTGTTGCCGCATTTCTTCTAACTTGGCTTGCAACTTGGCGCGCTCCTCGCTTCCGGGTCCGTAACTAAGAATGGGTTCGTTGTATGCGGGATATACCCGACTAAATCCTAGAGACATAATCTAAGCGGTTTTTACAAAGGTACGGGCTTTGGCCGACTTGGTGACCACCATGTGACTTTAGTTACTCTAGCGGGCTTTATCTTGTTGTTTGAGGCCCAAAACACCCCAAAGAAGCAAGGCCATACAAAGATAGTGGCCAAGGCTAAGCGGTAAATTGAGCCACCAAGCATCCACCAAAGTTATTTCTGCAAGTGCCAGTCCGGTCCAAACACCAAAGGCGGTAGAGGAGGGAATGTCTTTCATGGCTTTAAACAAAAACCAGGCATTTAAAACGCCAAAAACCCCATATCCTGTTAAGGCCACCAGGGCCCATCCATCTCCCACAAAATCTTCTATGCGTCCTTGTTTTAGTGCGCCAAAATCCACCTCCCTCAAGGCTCGGATACACATGAACCATGCCGTTTCCATTACCGAAGCCAATATGAGGTAGACCCATGCCATCTCCTACTCTACTTTGGGTTGATGGTTTTCCTGAGGGGTGTTTTTGGTCTCCTGATCGCCCTTGCTATTGCTTAAAAAGTTCAATCCAGCGGCCCCGACCAACACCAAGGCCAAATAAAAATACTGCTTTTGGTTGAATTTCTTGTTGAAAAATAACCGGTCGGTTCCTGCGGCAAATACCATGACAACTCCGGTCCACATGGCATATGCCACCGAAGAGGGCAATGCTTCCATAGAAAGGGTCAAAAAGGCAATATTGCCGATGCCCGTGCCTAGGTAAGCTAAGGGGGGCCACAAGCCACGCCATCTTTCTTTGGTGGAGGTTCCAGAACGGAAGGCATGCTTTAAGGTGTCTTTGTTTAAGGCTTTAGTTGCCAAAAGCCAGCCGGTTTGAAACAAAGCGGCAACTACAATATAAAATGCCGATAAAGTCACTGTGGACTAAGGTAGGTATTGTCTTTGGCAACTGCTGAAACCCGGTTTGCTTTAGTTCCGACTTTTCGGTCAAAGAGCTCGGGCTTAGGGCCAAAGGCTTCGTCGCTGCCCAAAGGGCCTCGAGGGAATAAAAAGCTACGCATCGCTTTAGGGAGCAAGCGACCTAAGCCATTCAATAACCGGTTGCGTAAATTTACTAGGGTATGGCCCAAAGAGGAGCTTTCAAACTGTTCCACATGAAATCGGTATACCGAGAAAACGTGTTGCTCGAACCAACCTCTGGGAAATCGGTACCACACCCCAAAGCGTTGGGGCCGGTGATTTGGTAAATAAGCCGTCCCAAATACCCAGTCCCAAATAGCCAGCTTGGTTCCAAAGTTTTTATGGTATACTTCCGGGTGATCGGCATGGTGCCATTGATGCAATTCCGGGCCATTGATTAGGTAGCCCAAAGTCCCCAACTTTACCCGAATATTGGCGTGAATGAATTGTCCCCAAAGCGCATCAATAAGAGCTTTAATGGGCACCACAATGGCTGCCGTTTTCACATCCAGAAGGAAAAAGATGGGCAAAAACTCAATGGTTTGATTGATGAGAATTTCCACCATGTGAGACCTGGATCCGGCCAACCAATCTACGTGTTCCACCGAATGGTGCGCCTCGTGGGTGCGCCAGAACCACTTATTGCTGTGTTGAAATCGGTGAAACCAATAAATATAAAAGTCATGGGTAACCACAAAAAACAACACAATGGCCCAAAGCGGCCAATGACTTATATATCCGCTTTCAGCTACGCCTGTAGCATGCTCCAGTGGAGCAATAATCCAGTCAAATATCAAAATCTTGAGCAAGAAACTTTGAATAAGCGTATACCAAACAAAATCAATCCACGCTCCTCGCCGAAACACACTAATCCCTTTGGTGTAAGGAAACAGGCGTTCTAGTACCACAAACAATACGGCTGCACCCATAATAATTAAGGTACCAACCAGTTCCAGGCTCCACTCAATGGACTTTAAGCTCTCCACCATGCCTAAGTAACGCCGGTATGGCTTTATAAGTTTATTCGTTATCGAGACTTACTCGACGTAATCGCTTTCTTGGCTCAATTTCGCTATCGTACACCTTTTTAACGCCATCTCCCATGGCAAGTTCAATGTCGCGAATGTTGCGTACCAGCCGAGCCATTCCTGCAGGCTCTACCGATGCGGCATGGTCGGTGCCCCACATGGCGCGATCTAAAGTAAAGTGACGCTCTACAAAAGTGGCGCCCATAGCCACAGCAGCCTGAGTGGTAGCCAAGCCGGTTTCATGCCCTGAATAACCGATGGGAATACCGGGGTATTTCTCCATTAGGGTGTGAATCATGCGTAAGTTTAACTCCTCAGGAGGGCACGGATAGGCAGAGGTAGAATGCGCAATCATTAGATTGTCTAAACCCACATGCTTTACTGCCACTTCAATTTCGTGGGTGGTGCTCATGCCTGTACTTAGCATTAGTGGCCTACCGGTGCTGCGTACTTTGCTTAGCAAAGGCAAATCCGTAAGGCTGGCACTCGCCATTTTATACATTACCGGCTCAAATTGTTCCATAAAATCCACGGAGGGCTCGTCCCAACATGAAGCGAACCAATCGATGCCTTTGGACTTACAATAAGCGTCGATTTCTGAAAACTCATCCCGCTCGAATTCAATACGCTTTTTGTACTCGATATAAGTCATTTTGCCCCAAGGAGTATCCCTTTCTTTTTCCCATTGGTCTCTGGGAACGCAGATTTCCGGAGTTCTTTTTTGAAACTTAACGGCATCGCACCCGGCATCGACGGCAGCATCGATGAGTTTTTTGGCCATGGATACTTCGCCATTATGGTTGATGCCTATTTCGGCAATAACGTAGGACGGTTGCCCATCTCCAATGGACCGGTCTTTAGAAATTTTTACCACGCGTGGTTTCATAAGTTTTTGATTCAACGTTGTTTTGCGAAAATAATGAGTTCTGCCACCTCTCTAAAGGCTCCTTGTCCTCCGGGAGTTAGGCATTGGTAGTCGGAAATTTCAGCGGCAATAGGCATAGCATCGCCTGGGCAGCAGCTGAGTCCTGCCAAGCTAAGGGCCTCTAAATCGTTGGTGTCGTCGCCAATGTAGGCTAACTCTTCAGGGGCCAGCTGTTCTTGTTCCAGCAAGGTTTTGAGCAATGCACCCTTGTTTTTGGCACCCAAAAACAAATGCGGCATTTGAAGTTTTTTTGCCCTTTGAGCCACTGCTTGAGATTGTTCTCCGGTCATAATGCCCGATGCCACTCCCACCAGCTCTCTTAAACGCTCCACGCCCATGCCGTCGCGTATAGAGAAACGCTTCATTAGTTCTCCTTCCGAACCAACATACACACCGGTATCGGTGAGTACTCCGTCGCAATCGGTAATGAGGAGTTTTATTCGGCCGGCTTTCTCCAAAATGGGTGTCGGCACTTGAGCGAAATGAGGAAACATTGCTGCAAATGTAAGGAATCCCTGAATTTTACCACATAGTGCAGCGTGCACTGTCGGGCAACCAAAGTTTATGACCTTCTTTTACGTTAAAGGCTTCGTAAAAGGCCGGGAAATTGGAGAGTACCCCAATCACTCTATATTTCCCAGGGGAGTGAGGGTCTGTATACAATTTCTGCTCCAAATAGGCTTCTTTGTCGTGGCCTCGCCAAATTTGGGCAAAGCTTAAAAAGAACCGTTGCTCCGGGCTAAAGCCTTCTATAGGTTCTGTGGATTTGGCTTTATTGCTAATTTTAAAGGCATCCCAAGCAATAAGCATTCCTCCTAAGTCGGCAATGTTTTCGCCTTGGGTCAACTCTCCATTGATGAATACTCCGGGCAAAGGCTCGTACCCGTTGTAGTGTTGCACAAACCGAGAGGCTTTGGCATTGAACCTTTGCTCATCGGCCTTGGTCCACCAAGACCTTAGGTTGCCTTCGGCATCAAATTGGCGGCCTTGGTCGTCAAAACCATGGGTTAATTCGTGACCAATAACCATGCCGATACCCCCATAATTCAAGGCATCGTCCCCTTCGGCAAAAAAGAAGGGAGGCTGTAAAATGGCCGCAGGAAACACAATTTCGTTAAGGGTGGGATTGTAATAGGCATTTACGGTTTGTGGCCCCATAAACCACTCTCTCCGATCCACTTCTTGGCCCAACTTTTTGGCCATCCGGTCAAATTCAAAGGCATAAGCGGTTTGATAATTTAAGACCAAATGTTGTTCTTTTAACTCCAGTCCATCATAGCTCCTCCACTGGTCTGGATAGCCGATTTTAACCATCATTTTGTCCAGCTTTTCCAGGGCTGCGACACGGGTTGTATCTCCCATCCAATCTAAGCTGCTCAGTCGGTTGCCAAGGGCCTTTTTTAGGTTTTCTACCAAGGCTAAGGCCCGGCTTTTGGCTTGCTCGTCAAAATGTTTTTTTACGTACTCTTGGCCCAGCAAGTCCCGCAGCAACTCGTCCGATACGCTCACCATACGCTGCCACCGCGGCTCCATTTCTGTTTTGCCGCTCAACTCGGTGCCGTAAAAGGCAAAACGGAGCGTTTCGGCTTCCGGGTGTAAATATTTGGCAAAGCTATTGGCGGTATGAAACCTTAAATAATCCGTCCAGGTTTCTGCCGGAAGCACTTCCATAAGCTTGTTGAGCTGCTCCATGAACTTGGGCTGACCCAACACTACGCTGTCGGTATTAAGATGTAGCCGCCTAAATAAAGTGGTCCAGTCCAACTGTGGATAGTCTTGGTTAAGGTCGTTTAAGGATTTTGGGTGATAGCTGGCATAGGGGTCACGCAATTCCTCTAGGGTCATGCTGGCCTTGGCCAAGGTCATCTCTAGTTCATAAATATTTTTGCCGGCCAATTGGGCTTTTTCCATGGACATGCCCGTGGATACCAATAAGTCAATCTGGTATTTTTTATATGCGGCACGCACTTTTTCGGCGCGCTCCCCTGCTCTAAAATAATAGTCGCGATCGGGCAATCCCAATCCCGCCTGGTTTACATACAAAACATAGCGATCTGCTTTTTTGAGGTCTTGGTATACATACATGGAAATTGGAGCAGAACCGCCGTTTCGGAGAAGGCTTGCAAAACGTTGTCCCCGTTCCCGGGGCTCGTTGGTCCAGGTTATTTCGGCAAACAAGCTTTGGAGGGGAGTCCAAGCGGCTTGGGCAATGCCTGCGGAGTCCATGGCGGAGTTCCAAAACAAGCCCAACAGCCGGGCTGGCGAGCCCTCGGCAGCTTGAGAAGTCGCAGCCTCTTCGTGGATTCCCTTTAAGGCCGCAAGGCTTTGCTCCCGAAGCTCATAAAAGGCTCCCCATGAGCTTTTTGAGGCGGGAATGGGATGGTTGTCAATCCACCTTTGGTTTACAAATTCAAAAAACGCATCTTGAGGGGCGTAATTGCTGTCTAAAAGTGAAACGTCGATGGCCTCAGCGGCTTGAGCTTGTTGCATAGATGGAGCATTGGGATTGCCACAGGCCGAAATAATCAAACCAAGGGCGGGAAACAAAAGATAAGGTAGCGGTGCTCGCATGGACTAAATTTTGCATAAAATTAGCTAAGCCAAGCGAGGCCTAGAACTAAAGGACGGTAAAAAAGGTTAATGGGGCTTTTGGCCGGCAATTCCGGCTGCTTGCTGCAAGTCCTCGTCTTGCCTCTAAGAGAGGCGGGGCTTGCGGGGGCTATCGCCTCCACAGCCCACGCCTCTCTAAGAGGCAAGCCTGTGGGCTTTTCGCAGCATCCGGGCCGGAGGGCCACTTAGGTAAATGATGAATGATGAAGTAAAGACGGGATGCCTCCTGTCTCTTGGGATGCCTCCTGTCTCTCGGGATGCCTCCCGTCTCTCGGGATGCCTCCCGTCTCTCAGGATGCCTCCCGTCTCCATAGGTATTCCCAGTTTCCATAAATATCCTCCGCCTCCCTTCGGGCGCCAAACTTTCTTATTTAAGAAGATTTCCGCGTGAGGGATAGCAGCGGAAAGCCCACAGCGAGGAACGAGCGAGGACTTGCAGCGGATAGCCCGACCCGGAGGGGCACGCCCAAAACCATTTTGAAATTATTGTGGAGGACCGTTTTCCTGACCATGTGGTCTTGAAACTTGAGTAGACGTTCAAACCGGAGGGCCCGGCATGTCCAACAGCGCTGATATAATCCAAACTTTGATTTCTCAAAATCTATTATTACATTTGCAGAACATTTTTTCGAAACATCGGAAAAGGGGCCAAGCGCCCCTTTCTTTTTTGCCAAATATGTCGGTAGAACATCTCATAAAAGAAATTTTGGAACCCCTTTTGGAGAGGCACAAGCTGGTGTTGGTGGAGTTGAATTTGCCGGCGGAGCATCGTGCTGAAATTTACGTTGACGGCTCAGAGAATGTGTCGGTAGAAACCTGTGCTGCCTTGACCCGGGCCCTGCGCGAAAAGAGTGGGGAGGCCTTAGATGCTTGGCAAATCACCGTAAGCTCTCCGGGTTTGGATCGGCCTTTTAGGCATCCGGTGCAGTTTGAAAAAAACCTGGGCAAATCGGTAGAGGTAGTGTTGCTCGAAGGGCAAAAGTTGGAAGGTTTGCTTTTGGCTTGGGATCAAGAGAGCCTTACTTTAGACCTGTTTGCTAAGGCCAAAGGCAAATCAGGTGCCAAGCCGCCCCTTGCCGGTGAGCAAAGGCGTTTAGGCCTTAATGCATTGAAATCCGTTAAGAAAGCGATATATTTTTCATAATATGAATATCATTCTATAAACCATGGACAGCATATCTCTCATAGACTCCTTTGCTGACTTTAAAGAGCAGAAGAACATCGACCGGGTGACCATGATGAACATCCTGGAAGAGGTGATTCGGAATATGATTGTCAAAAAGTACGGCGAGGTCGACAACTTCGACATCATTATTAATGTGGATAAGGGCGACTTGGAAATTTGGCAGAACCGGGAAATTGTGGAAGACGGAGCGGTGGAAGACCCCATAGGTCAAATAGCATACTCCGAGGCTGTTAAAATTGAACCGGATTTTGAAATTGGTGAAGAAGTAGCCACAGAGGTAAAGTTCATGGATTTTGGTCGCCGTGCCATTATGGCCATGAAGCAAAACCTTAACTCGCGCATCAACGATTTGGAAAAAGATGCGGTGTACAAGAAGTATAAAGACAGAGTAGGAGAGATTATTTCGGGCGAGGTGTACCAAATTTGGCGCAAAGAGCTTTTGGTACTGGACGACGAAGGCAATGAGTTGGTGCTTCCCAAACAAGAAATGATTCCATCGGATTTCTATAAAAAGGGCGAAGCCTTGCGTGCTGTGGTATTGAAGGTGGATATGCGGAACAACAATCCGGCTATTATTTTAAGCCGTACGGCTCCCGAGTTTTTAGAAAAGCTGTTTGAGCAAGAAGTGCCGGAGGTGTTTGATGGTTTGATAACCATTCACAAGATTGTTCGCATTCCCGGCGAACGTGCCAAGGTGGCGGTAGAGTCTTTTGACGACAGGATTGACCCCGTAGGGGCTTGTGTGGGGATGAAAGGTAGTCGGATTCATGGCATTGTGCGGGAGTTGAGAAACGAAAACATAGATGTTATTAACTATACCAACAATACCCAGCTGTTTATTCAGCGGGCTTTGAGCCCTGCCAAGGTGGTGAGCATTAATTTAGATGAAGAAAGCCACCGTGCTAGGGTATACCTAAAACCGGACCAGGTAAGCTTGGCCATTGGAAAAGGGGGATTAAACATTAAGTTGGCCAGCCGATTAACCGAATATGAGATTGATGTGTACCGCGACGATGAGCCGGACGTGGAAGATGTTGCTTTGGACGATTTCCGCGACGAAATCGAAGATTGGATCATCGACGCCCTCAAAGGCATCGGTTGCGACACCGCCAAATCAGTCCTTGAAATAGGCGCAGAAGACTTGGCTTCGCGCACAGATTTAGAAATAGAAACCGTAAATGAGGTGTTGGAGGTTCTGCGTGCTGAATTCGAAGAATAAGCATTTAGTTGATTTATCCATACCTTTGCCCTATAGGAAGGGCAACCCGCGGAAAAGACCTGATCAAAACAACGTATGTCAGAAGAAAAAACGCTGAGGCTAAATAAAGTTGCAAAAGAACTCAACGTTGGTATGTCCACGCTGGTGGAAACCTTGGCCAAAAACGGCCATGACGTAAAACCCAGCCCCAATACCAAAATTGGACAAGACCTCTATGTGCTCTTGCTTAAAGAACACCAAACCGACCAACAGGTTAAGGAAAAGTCCCGACAAATGGGTTCCATTTCGGTGCCTAAATCCAGCGTTACCATTCAAGACAAGAAAAAGGAAGAAGAAGAGGAGCCCTCTGACGATGGAGGTGCCGAAATTCTAATTAAGGATACCTCTTTAACTGCTGAAGAGGAAGCCGTTTCTCCTGAAACACAGTCGCGGCAACATGTGGCTAAAGCCCCCGAACCAAAAATTTCCGAGGAGCCGGCCAAAGAAGCTCCCAAAGAGGAAGCCCCAATCGCCGAAGCTCCTACAACCGAAGCTCCAACAACCGAAGCTCCAACAACCGAAGCTCCAACAACCGAAGCTCCAACAACCGAAGCTCCCATAGTCGAAGCTCCCATAGCCGAAGCTCCCACAGCCGAAATTCCTACGGCCGAACCTCCCAAAGAAGAGTCTCCCAAGGAGGAAACTCCTGCAGAGGAAAGCCAAAGGTCTGCGGGAGGTCTTAAAGTTCTTGGGAAAATAGAGCTGCCGGAACGTCATGCAAAGGGAAAAGTCGCCAAAAAAGCCGAGCCCAAAGCCCAACAGAAGCAGGAGAAACCCCAAGCCAAAGCCAAAGAAGGCGCCCCTTTGCCTAAGACCGAAGAACGCCCAAGCCCTGAGGTGGAACCCCGGGCTGCTAAAATAGAAGAGTCTGCGAACGAAAAGGCCTTGGAAGCTCAAGCCCCAACTACCGGCAAGCAAACGGTCTCTGAAGAATTAACAGAAAAAGACAAAGCTGCGGAAGGGGAAACCAAGCCGGCCAACGCCGATTTGGAAGAAAAGAAAACATCCGAAGAGGTTATCCGTGCTAAAGTAAACCGACTGGAAGGACCTACTGTGGTCGGAAAAATTGAACTGCCCAAAGAAGCGCCTAAAAAGGACGCCGGAGAGCGGAAGAAGCGAAAGCGTATACCCAAAGAGCTTAATAAACGCGTCCCCCCCGCGGGAGGCCAGAGCCAAACCCAAAGTCAAGGTGCTGCCAAAAAGGGCGCCGGACGTGGACGTCGCCGCGATGTGCGCCCCGATGTAAAAGTGGAGCTTACGGAGGAAGAAATCCAAAAGCAAATTAAGGAAACACTGGCGCGTTTGAGTGAACGCGGAAAGTCAAAAGCGGTAAAATTCCGCCGGCAAAAACGCGAAGGTATACGCGAAAAGCTGCAATCCGAAGCCGAAGAAGTAGAGCGCGAAAAGAAAGTGCTCAAGGTTACCGAGTTTGTTTCGGCCAACGAACTTTCTCAGATGATGGAAGTGCCCGTTACAGATATTATTTCGGCTTGCATGAGCTTGGGCTTGTTTGTTTCCATAAACCAACGTCTTGATGCTGAAACTATTTCTATTATTTCGGAGGAATTTGGTTATGAAGTGAACTTTGTTTCTGCGGATATTCAGGAAGCTATTGACGAAGAGGAAGAGGACAAAGAGGAAGACTTGGAATTTAGACCTCCTATTGTAACCGTTATGGGTCACGTAGACCATGGTAAAACTTCTTTGCTCGACTACGTCCGTAAAGCCAATGTAATTGCCGGAGAAGCCGGTGGAATTACACAGCACATCGGTGCCTATGGCGTGCAACTCGAAAACGGTAAGCAAATTACCTTTATCGACACCCCTGGTCACGAGGCCTTTACCGCTATGCGGGCTCGTGGAGCGCAAATTACCGATGTGGCTATAATTGTGATTGCCGCCGATGATTCCGTAATGCCTCAAACGGTGGAGGCTATTAATCACGCCAAAGCGGCAGGGGTTCCCATCGTCTTTGCGATCAACAAAATCGATAAGGACGGCGCCAATCCAGACAAAATACGGGAAGCTTTGGCCAATATGAACTATTTGGTAGAGGAATGGGGCGGAAAATACCAGTGCCAGGAAATTTCGGCCAAAAAGGGCTTGAACATAACCGATTTACTAGACAAGGTGTTGTTGGAGTCCGAAATGCTCGAACTTAAAGCCAATCCGAAGCGCAGAGCTATTGGGGTAACCATAGAAGCACAGCTCGATAAAGGACGTGGCTACGTGTGTACCCTATTGGTGCAGAACGGAAGCTTGTCTATTGGTGATGTAGTACTTGCCGGTCCTTACAGCGGTAGAGTCAAAGCTTTGTACAACGAGCGTGGTGTTTCGGTAAAAACCGCAGGCCCGGCCATGCCGGTGCGCATGTTGGGACTTAGCGGTGCCCCTCAAGCCGGAGACAAGTTCCATGTAATGGACGATGAGCGAGAGGCTCGTGAAATTGCCACTAAACGTCAGCAACTACAAAGGGAGCAAGGCATCCGGAGCCGCAAACACATTACCCTGGACGAAATTGGTCGCCGTATTGCTATTGGAGACTTCCAGCAATTGAACGTGATTATCAAAGCCGATACCGACGGTTCTGCCGAGGCTTTGACCGACTCTTTGCTGAAGTTGAGCACGGAAAGCATACAAGTAAATATTATACACAAATCGGTAGGCGCCATTTCGGAAAGCGACGTAATGTTGGCTTCTGCATCCGATGCCATTATTATTGGTTTCCAGGTGCGTCCTTCTGCCAACGTGCGCAAACTTGCTGATGCAGAAGAAATTGACATCCGCACGTATTCGGTAATATACCAAGCCATTGAAGAGGTAAAAGCGGCCATGGAAGGAATGCTTGCTCCTACTTTAGAAGAGCAAGTAACCGCCAACGTAGAAGTGCGCGATGTCTTTAGCATTACTAAAGTGGGTACCGTAGCGGGATGTTATGTGTTGGATGGAAAAATTCAGCGCAACAACAAGGTGCGGGTTATTCGCGATGGTATTGTGGTGCACACGGGCAAGCTGAGCAGTCTAAAACGCTTTAAAGACGACGTGAAAGAAGTGGCTACGGGCTACGAGTGCGGCTTAACGGTAGAGAAATTCAACGACATACAGTTGGGTGATATCATTGAATCTTTTGAAGAGGTAGAGGTTAAGCGTAAGCTGTAGATGAATTGGTGATTTGGGTGGGGGTGTAGGTTAGCTTAGGTTTTCACCACAGATTTGTGGGGGCACCATAGATTTGTGGGGGCACCACAGATTGGCACGGATTCACACAGATTATTGTTAAAGAATTATCCGCTTTATACCCCTTTTCATATCCTGTACATTAAAGTTAAGCAACAGCCCCAGCTTTAATCCTGATAGTTTTAGGTAGGTCATAAGTTGTGCTTGATGAATGGGTGCTATTTCAGCCACGGATTTGAGTTCGAGGATAATTCGATAATTTACTAAAATATCAATTCGGTAACCGGCTTCCAATTGGACTTTGTCATAGACTACCGGAAGTACTTTTTGTCGCTCAACAATAAGCCCTTCTTTCAATAGCTCATATGTTAGGCATACTTCATAGGTAGACTCTAAGAGACCCGGTCCCAAATTGGAATGTACCTTATACGCGCACCCTATTATCTTGTAGGTCAAATCATTTAGTTCCATAGGTGTTAGCATTGCTGTTTTAAGTTAAAAAAGTTGAGTGAAAGTAACGTGGTTTGTGTGCAGATATTTTTTATGCATCTATTTTATTTTCAAGAGTTGTATATCCATAAGGGATTGGGGTAAATGTTTTGGTTTTTTTACCACAGATGTTCACAGATTGCCAGCGATGTTCACAGGTTACCACAGATTACCGCAGATGTTCACAGATTACCACAGATGTTCACAGATTACCACAGATGTTCACAGATTGCCACAGATGTTCACAGATTGCCAGCGATGTTCACAGATTCGTGTAGGTTCACCGCAGATTTTCGCTGATTTGCACAGATGCGCGCCAAACGGTCTGGAAACCTTGCTATGTGTGGTCTCGTTTTTATCCCACTAGCGTATTTTCTTTTCTTTAAAAATCGGTTGGATTCTTGGCTTGGTTTGTGTACCCACACGGCGATTGGTTATCTTCGTATTTTAAAGAAGGATAATGGCAGGACAATTGAAGTTGTACAATTCGCTTAGCAGACAAAAAGAAGTCTTTGAACCTCTTAATCCTCCTTTTGTGGGCATGTATGTATGTGGCCCAACCGTATACAACAATGTGCATTTGGGCAATTTGCGGACCTTCACTTCCTTTGACTTGATTTATCGTTGGCTGCGTTACCGTGGCTACAAGGTGCGCTACGTTAGAAACATAACGGATGTAGGGCATTTGGAGAACGATGCCGATGAAGGCGAAGATAAAATCGCTAAAAAGGCCCGGCTCGAGCAATTAGAGCCCATGGAAATTGTGCAGAAATATACCAATGGCTTCCATGAAGTAATGTCCATATTTGGAAATATACCTCCGTCTATTGAGCCTACGGCTACCGGGCATATTGTAGAACAGATACAAACCGTGCAAACCATCCTCGCCAAGGGTTTGGCCTATGAGGTGAACGGTTCTGTATATTTTGATGTGCGTAAGTTCAATGACGTATACCCATACGGCTCTTTGAGTGGTCGGCAAATCGACGACTTGGTGTCAGGAACCAGAAACTTAGATGGTCAAGACGAAAAGAGAGATGCGCTAGATTTTGCTTTGTGGAAGAAAGCTTCGTCGGAGCACATTATGCGCTGGCCATCGCCTTGGGGAGACGGTTTTCCGGGTTGGCATTTGGAATGTTCCGTTATGAGTTCCAAGTATCTTGGCCACCGGTTTGATATTCATGGGGGTGGCATGGACTTGAAATTTCCACACCACGAATGCGAAATTGCACAGAACGTAGCGGCTTCAGGCGAGTCTAAACCGGTTCAGTATTGGTTGCATGGCAATATGCTTACCCTCAATGGTAAAAAGATGAGTAAGTCGGACGGGAATTTTCTACTGCCCGGAGACCTGCTGAGTGGAAACCACGAAATGCTGAGTCGAGCCTATGCACCTATGGCCATTCGCTTT
This sequence comes from Flavobacteriales bacterium, assembly GCA_018401695.1. Lineage (GTDB taxonomy): Bacteria > Bacteroidota > Bacteroidia > CAIKAF01 > CAIKAF01 > CAIKAF01. Next base: position 1,096,183 of record JAGYKD010000001.1, read on the forward strand.
TTCTTTATGCAAGCGCACTACGGTTCCACCCTCGACTTGAGTGACGATGCTTTGCAAGCTGCTCAAAAAGGATACAAAAGATTAAGTGTCGCTTTTGTTATAGCCTCTTCTGGTCAACCACAAACCGGGCAAGACGATCCGGGAGTAGAAAGGTGGTTAACAGCTTCTGAAGCAGCCATGGACGACGATTTCAATAGTCCCGTACTTATTGCTCAGTTGTTTGAGGGGGCAAAATGGCTGCAAGCGGCGGTCTCAGGAGAATTAAAGTTGCATCCTAAAGCTTGGCAAACGCTTTCCACCTCCTTTTGCCGGTTTTTTAACGAAGTGTTGGGTTTAGAACCGGAGGCCGGAGAGTCCAAAGGAGAGATTCTACAAACCGTAATGGAAATGGTATTGGAATTGAGAAAAGAAGTGAGGCAAAAAAAAGATTGGGCCATGAGCGACTTGATTCGCGACCGACTGGCTCAAGCCGGCATAGAAATTAAAGACGGAAAAAGCGAGAGTACATGGACCTTGAAATCATGAAACGAATTATTTCAAAATACCAACCCTTGGTTTGGATAGGTGTTTTCGCCCTTGTTTTCACCGCTTGTGGTGATGAGCCCAAACCCATACAAGGAAATGGAACCATGAGTTCACCTCCCGCTCCGGTCAAAAAAGCTCCGCAATTTTCGGCGGATTCCGCTTATGCATTTATTGAAGCGCAACTGGCTTTTGGACCAAGAGTCCCCAACAGCAAAGGCCACCAAAAGGCGGGAGATTATTTGGTAGAGCGCCTCAACTCTTGGGCGGATACCGTGTTGGTGCAAGAGGCAAATGTGGTGGCTTACACCGGAGAAGGGCTAAAGATTCGAAACATTATGGCTCGTTTTGATCCGGAAAAGTCGGATCGAATTATGCTGTTTGCCCATTGGGATACCCGACATATTTCCGACAAAGACGCAGAACAGGGCCACTTGCCTGTTCCCGGGGCTGACGATGGGGGCTCAGGAGTAGGGGTATTAATGGAAATAGCCCGCTTATTGGCCACAGATACCAGTGGAGGTCCTTTGCCGGGAATAGATATTGTTTTGTTTGACGGCGAAGACTTTGGAGATGCAGGTGGTGCTCCCGAAACCTTTTGTTTGGGATCTCAGTATTTTGCAAAGAATCCTATGGTGCCCGGATACCGTGCCAGATACGGCATTCTGTTGGACCTGGTTGGAGCTAAGGACGCCGTGTTTTACCAGGAGGGTTGGTCCTTAGAATATGCACCGCACATAACCCAAAAGGTCTGGGAAACCGCCCATCAGGTAGGTTATGCCTCCTATTTTAGAATGGCCGCCTTGCCCGGTCCCATAACCGACGACCATTACTTCATTAATAAATTGATGCGGATTCCCTCCATAGACATCATCAATTACGACCCCGGCCGACCTTCGGGCTTCCCAGCGCATTGGCACACGCAGAAAGACAATATAGACATCATCTCTAAGGAAACCTTAGGAGCTGTGGGAACCACTGTTTTGGAAGTTTTGTATCGCGAACCTGAAATCCAATAAGCGCATGCGTTTTTTCACATCCTTTCTTTTTCTGTGTATTTCTAGTCTTCAATGGATTCAAGCCCAAGGTTTTGTTCCGGGTAAACTTGTGCTGGAAACCGGCGATACTATTGCCGGCGAAATTTACTTTAAATCCAAAGACGGTATTAAAGACCGATTTGTACTTAAAGATAAGGAAGAAGAGAGAACCTATTTTAAGGCAGAGCAAGTGCGTGAGATTCATGTGGACTCCAACCTTTATATAAAGGCTAAGCCCGACAAAGAAATCGTGTTTTTAAGGTTGCTGACAGAAGGCAAACTATCACTCTATGAATACGAGTACCTAAGAGACTTTCAAGGCCAATACACCAAAGCCTACGATTTGTATTTTGTTAAAGAAGGCTCCACCGAGTTTCAACCCCTCTCTACCTCCCCAAGGGCTTGGCGAAAACAATTGGAAGAACTGATGCAAGACCATAACGATTTGGTGCGGCAGATAAGTGAAAAACAATATGAGCCCGAAAATAGTCGAACCGTGTTTGAATTGTATAATAAATGGGCTGCACAGCCATGAGCCAAACTATTGTGCTCGATACCCTACCCAGAAGTCCAATCGACTTTGATGTGCTTGGTATTAGTTGCCAAGAAAAGGATTACCGGTTTTGTTGGTTGCTGCACAAACACCTGGATTGGCGATTGGTGCAGGAGTCTGAGCAGGAATCCCAACAAAGAGCCCCAGGGCCTGTTAGCGTCTTTTTTGGAGAATTGCCCGACTTGTACATTACTATTCGCATCTTGCAGTTGCCAAAAGCCCCCAAATTTTGGATTCAGGAAACCGCAGGAATGGACTACTTAATACAATTGACAGGAGCCTCCGAATCCTTTGTAATCGAAGCAGCACATAATATGCGCAACATTCCCGAAGTGCAATGGTGTGGCAAGCTTCAAAAATTGTCCGATAAAACAAAAGCCAAACTTATTTACCAATAACATGAAAGTCCAAAGCAAAACAAAATTGATTGCCACCATTGGTCCGGCAACCCAAGATTATGAAACATTAAGTGCCATGGTAGAAGCAGGGGTAGATGTATGCCGCCTCAACTTTTCTCACGGCGACCGAGAAGCCCAAAAAACCATTATCCAAAACATTCGAAGAATAAATGAGGAGCGAGGGTACAATCTGGCCATTTTAGGAGATTTGCAGGGCCCCAAAATCCGTATCCGAAATGTTGCAGAAGGCGGAGTTATGTTGGAAGATGGTGCCGAAGTTCGTATCTCCTCGGCCCAAGGAACCGGCACCTCCGAGCTTCTGTACATTCAATACCAAAACTTTGCAAAAGATGTACGGCCCGGCGAAAGAGTGCTGGTTGACGATGGTAAAATAGTTTTGGAGGTCCTGGAAACCAACGCCAAAGACGAAGTAAAAGTTAAGGTTATTAGTGGTGGTTTACTCACCTCCAAAAAAGGCGTGAATCTGCCCAACACTAAAATTTCTTTGCCTTGTTTAACTCCTAAAGATCGCGAAGACTTGGACTTTGCACTAGAACATGAATTGGAATGGGTTGGCCTTTCTTTTGTGCGCTCTGCCGCCGATGTTATTGAGCTCAAACATTTGATTGCGCAAAAAAAGGTGGCCACCAAAGTAATTGCCAAAATTGAAAAGCCCGAGGCCATTGAAGATATAAACCATATCATTCGCGAAAGCGATGGCATTATGGTGGCTCGCGGCGATCTAGGCGTAGAAATCCCCATGCAGCAGGTGCCCTTGATTCAAAAAGACATTGTAAAACGCTGCCTTCGTAGCTCCAAGCCCGTAATTATTGCAACCCAAATGATGGAGTCCATGATTACCAATTATAATCCTACGCGGGCCGAGGTAAACGATGTGGCCAACGCCATTATGGATGGGGCCGATGCCGTTATGCTCAGCGCCGAAACTTCCGTAGGTAAGTTCCCCATTCGGGTGGTCGAATCGGTTCAGAAAATTATTAAAGAAGTCGAAAACCATCCGGCCATTTATAATCTGGACAGCACCCATATTTCTCGCGACCGCTTCATTACCGATGCCGTTTGCCGTGCCGCCGTGGAAATGGCCGATAAAACACGCGTGCAGGGCATCATTACCATGTCATTTTCGGGGTACACTGCCTACGAAATGAGCAGCTACCGTCCAAGAGCCGCTATCTTCGTGTTTACCGGCAATCGCGCCATTTTGAACCAACTTAGCTTGGTTTGGGGAGTCAAAGGCTTCTATTTCGACAAGTTCGTAAGTACCGACCATAGCATTGCCGAAACAACCTATGTGCTAAAAAAGGGAGGCCACTTGTTGGAGGGCGATTTGGTGGTGCACACCGCCAGTATTCCTATCCACGAAAAAGGCCAAACCAATATGATGAAACTGCATTACGTAGAATAAGGAGCTGCCTCACCCGCATACCTTAGGGCAAAAATCATCAAACGGAGACCGTTGACGCGTTGTGTTTTCAAGGCGAATTAAGGCACGGCCAAATTGAAAGTCCGCAGTTTACTGGTTGTAAATGAGGATCCCTGACGCTGCGGTCAGGATAAAATACTTGAGGTTTGGCCGTAACGCATACCCTGACGCTGTGGTCAGGACAGGATTGCCGCCAGAATAGCAACGCATCAACGGTCTCAAACTGTATTCGAACCTTTTTAACCGAAGGTTTGTGGGGTATGATTGGAATCAATTTCCGCCTCAAAAGCAACCCCTCAACGGCCTCAATAGGGACGCATCAACTTGCCTTCGGCTTTCCATGCCATGGGACAAATTAGCGAGGGTAGTCCGTTACCACCCTCAAGAATCATGCACCCTCAATAACTGATAATGATTTGACCATGGCCCGGTCGATGCCCTTGCGTATGCGTGATATTGCTTGAGCCATTGTTGGTGACGTAAGAACTGCCCCCACCGGCACCTTCATAACAACCCGAACCTCCGCCATACCAGCCGCCACCGCCGCCGGTGCCTGAATTTCCGGTATTGGAGCCACCTTGACCAAAGCTGCCGTTGCTGTTGTTTCCACACTGACTATGACTGGTAGGCCCCGCAACGCCACCTGCAGATTGTGTTCCGCCGCCCCCGGTATACTGGCAGCTGCTGCAGCTGTACAAACAACCGCTCTGGCCGGTTAAGCCACCTCCGTGGCCACCCGGAGCAGAGTTGGTGCCGCAATTGGAACCCGTACCACCGCCACCGCCGGCCACAATAATTCTGTCGTTTAAGGTGGTGCCGTTGCGTCGAATGTCTGAAGCTCCGCCGCCACCGCCGTAGATGCTGTTGGAGCCTGGATTTCCGCCACCGTTGTAACCCCCGGAAGTTGCCGTGCCCTGACCACCTACGTAGATGGATAAAACCTCTCCCGGTGTAACCGTTAGCCTTGCCTGAACGCGGCCACCTCGTCCAAAACTGGTGCTTCCGCTTGCAAAGCCCTGAGCACCCGAAGCGTCGACATCAATATAATGTACACATGAAGGGACGGTGAAGGATTGCACACCGCCCGTATAATTGAAGGTAACGCTTTGGCCCTGAGGTTGAGAAGGACAAGTAACCACCGTAACTTGCTGTACCACCGTATCGCTGCAATTGCCGTTATCCACAATCAATTGCACATTGTAGGTGCTTGCTTGAGACCAGGTCACTTGAGGATTTTGCTGAATGGACGACCCCGGAGTTCCGCTCTGAAAAGTCCAGGCATAGCTGCCCATGCCGGGCTGTGCCGTAAAGGCTGCCGCCAAATTCACCGAAGGAGTGCTTGGGTTCACCGTAAAATTGGCATTGGCCTGGCTTAGCACAGCTAGGTTGTGCGTAACCACCGCAGATGTACAGTTGTTTTGAACGGCAAACACCGCATAAGCACCGGCGTCTTGGGCGCTAACGCTGCTAACCGTGGGGTTGGGCAAATTGGAACTAAAACCGTTGGGGCCACTCCAATGGTAGCTTAGCCCGGAAATCGAAGGTAAATTGAAGCTCAGGTTTTGACCGGCACATAAGGTATCCGGAACGTTTTGAATCTGCACCACCGGAGCAATACACGTAGGACAAAGCTGCTCCCACAAACTTCCGTTGAACAGGTTAAGGCACCCATTGTCGGTATTATAAATCATGAGCCCAGTGGCAGGATTCGAAATATTGTCGCGCTGGGTGGAAGTCATGCGCGGAGGCAAAAAGCCCTGCTGGGTCGACTGCACTTCTAAGGCCGCCGACGGGTCCGGGTTTTGCGTATTTACGCCCACCGATTGAGCTTGGGCCGCCAAAAAAGGAAAAAGAAGAACCAAAAAGAAAAAGCGCGCTTGCATAGGATTGGAATATATCATTTAAATGTACAATCAAATTTATAACCTCAAAAACATTGGGATGGATTTATTTTTTTGGGCGGCCGGGCGGGCCATCTCTGCAAGTCCTCGCAGCCGAGCTAAGGGAGGCTAGGGCCTACGGGGGCTCCCAAGGTTGCCTCCGTGGCCCTGCCTCCCTAAGCTAGGCTGCTGTGGGCTTTCCGTTCTGTCCCTGCCGCAAAAGAATTCCCTTCCAAGAGGAAAAAGTCAAATTTCTGCGGGCGAATACTTGCCGGAGCACGATCTTGCGCCCCGGATGGATGCGGAAAGCCCGGAGGCAAAAGCCCAAGTGCCGCAGGGAGCGAGGAAGCGGACCCGATGCTTCGGGGGAGCTACCGCAGCCCCATGCGGCACCGGGCTTTTGACGAGGACTTGCAGCGACAGCCGGAAATGGCGCCCAAATACCAAAAAACGTACCTTTGTATAAAATTAGGCCATGCCTTTGGTATACCTCACCCGAAAAGAACATTTCAATGCCGCGCATAAGCTCTTCAACCCCAATTGGTCGGAGGAACAAAATGCCGCTGTGTTCGGTCCTTGCGCCAACAAAAACTGGCATGGACACAACTACGACTTGAGGGTCACCGTTAAAGGTGAACCCCAAGCGGAAACCGGTTTTATTGTGGATTTGAAAGCCTTGTCTACGGTCATTCGTAGGCTGGTCATCGACAAGTTGGACCACAAAAACCTAAACCTGGATGTGCCCTTTTTGGAGGGTAAAATGACATCTACGGAGGTGCTTGCGGTTGAAATTTGGAACATTTTGGCGCCTGCTGTGCAGGACTTGGGTCCGTGCCGCTTGCATAAAATCGAACTGTTCGAAACCGAACGCAATTCAGTCACTTATTATGGGGAATAAACCCAACACATACGAACGCGAAGAGCGTTATCCTGAGCAAAAGACCCAAGCTTTGGCCAAGCTTTATGCCGAGGCCATAGGTCTTTTGGGCGAGGATGTACAACGCGAAGGTTTGCAAAAAACCCCGGAACGTATGGCCAAAGCCATGCAGTTTTTAACCCAAGGTTACCAACAAGAACCGGGGGGTATTTTGCGGGAAGCTCTGTTTCAAGAAGACCATAACGAAATGGTGTTGGTACGCGATATCGAAGTGTTTTCTATGTGCGAGCACCACATGCTGCCCTTTTTTGGGAAAGCCCATATTGCCTATATTCCCCAAGGTACCATTTGCGGACTTAGCAAAATTCCACGCGTAGTGGATGCGTTTAGCCGCAGATTGCAAGTGCAAGAGCGTCTTACTACCCAAATTAGGGATTGTTTGCAACATGCATTGAATCCACAAGGAGTGGCCGTGGTCATTGAAGCCAGGCATTTATGCATGCAAATGCGGGGTGTAGAAAAGCAACACTCCTTCACTACCACGAGCTCCTTTACCGGGGTGTTTGAGCAAGCGGCCACCAGGCAGGAGTTTTTTCAGCTAATTTCGCCGGCGCACCGGTAAATGGGGGGCATCAGTTACTAAGCCAAGGGGTCTATGCCGTTTCCTGATTTTTAGGTGGAGGGTTGGGCGGAATGCTCTATCTTCGTTGCAAACACAGCCTTATATGAAAGCACTGATGTTTCCCGGGCAAGGTGCCCAATTTGTAGGAATGGGTAAAGCCCTGTATGAAAGTCAACCGAGGGCTAAAGCGATGTTTGAACAGGCCAACGAACAGTTGGGGTTTAGGATTACCGATGTCATGTTTGAGGGAGAAGAAGAAGAGTTAACTCAAACAAAGGTGGCGCAACCTGCTATTTTTTTGCATTCGGTTATTGCTGCTTTGGTACATGAAAAGCTACAAGCCAATGCGGTGGCAGGGCATTCTTTGGGAGAGTTTTCGGCACTGGTGGCCAATGGTTGTTTGAGTTTTGAATCCGGCTTGGACCTGGTGGCCCGCAGGGCGAGAGCTATGCAGAAAGCCTGTGAAGCCAATCCCGGCACTATGGCCGCTGTCCTTGGCTTGGAGGCTCAGGTGGTGGAGGAAATTTGTGCCTCTATTGCCGATGAGCTTGTGGTTCCTGCCAATTACAATTGTCCCGGACAATTGGTGATTTCGGGTAGTTTGGCTGGTGTAGAAAAAGCCTGTACATTGCTACGTGAGGCCGGTGCTCGCCGGGCTTTGGTGTTAAAGGTGGCAGGAGCTTTCCACTCTCCCTTAATGGAACCGGCACGTGCCGAATTAGAAAAGGCCATTGAACAAAGCACTTTTGCGACTCCCCGTTGGGCCATTTATCAAAATTTTACCGGAAAACCCAGCAAGGACCCCAAAGAAATTCAAGAGAATTTAGCAAAGCAGCTTACCGGGGCGGTGCGGTGGACCCAGTCGGTGGAGCACATGGTTTCCGATGGGGTACAATCTTTCATTGAAATTGGTCCGGGCAATGTGTTGCAAGGTTTGGTGCGCAAAATACATCGCAGCGCAGAGGTGGAGTCTTCGGAGGGCGCTTAAGCCTTTAGGCCAGTGTTAAATTATTGTTTCCATAGAGCAAAGCCAAAGCGAATGCGCTAGTTTTGCAGGGTAGTTTTTGCCGGACATCAAACCGGCAAGACATAAAGCTCCATGAGCGATGCGCTAAGACACGAATGCGGGATAGCACTCCTGCAATTGAAGACCCCACAAGAGCAGGTAGAGCAACAGTTTGGGAGCAAGTTTGGCCTGCGTAAAATGTATCTTTTGCTGGAAAAAATGCACAACAGGGGACAAGACGGTGCGGGTTTGGCCAGCTTAAACCTAAATGCCCCTCCCGGCTACCCCCGTTTGGATAGGGTTAGGAGCGATGCCCGTCAACCCATTTTGGATCTTTTCCGTCAAATCGAACGAGAGCAAGAGCAAGTTACAGGTTCCGTCAGGCCATTTGATGGACAATTGTTTTTGGGCCATGTGCGTTATGGTACCTTTGGACGCTATGGCGTGGAAGCTTGCCACCCGTTTTTGCGGGACAACAACTGGCCGTCACGGATGCTTGCGGTGGCCGGCAACTTTAATTTAACGAACACACCTGAGCTATTTCAACATTTGTTGGATTTGGGACAGCATCCAAAGCAAATGGCCGATACGGTTACCGTGATGGAGCGTATTGGACATTTCTTAGATGAGGAGGTGGAGCGTTGCTATGAGGTCTTAAAGGGTGCAGGCGTGCAGGACAAAGCGGCTATTTCTAAGGCCATGGAGGAGGTGTTGGACCTGACACCAGTGCTGCGTCAAGCCTTTAAAAAGTTTGATGGAGGCTATGTAATGGGAGGTTTTAATGGCCAAGGTCAGGCATTTGTGGTGCGCGATCCGGCAGGTATTCGGCCGGCATGGATGTATGAAAACCAGCACTTAGTGGTGGTGGCCTCAGAACGTGCGGTAATACAAACTGTTTTTGATGCGCCCTTGGATGAAGTAAAAGAACTGAATCCGGGCCAAGGACTTTTGTTAAGCCCCGGTAAAGCCTCTCGACGCGTTGAAGTACTCCCTCCCTTGCCCAAGAAGAGCTGTTCTTTTGAACGTATATACTTTAGTCGAGGCACAGATCAGGATATTTATCGCGAACGAAAAGCCCTAGGGGCTTTGTTAACCCAAGACGTGCTGGAAGCCATTGAGGGGGATTTGGAGCATACTGTTTTTTCTTTTATTCCGAATACCGCCGAACTGGCCTTTTATGGCTTGGTTAAAGGCTTGGAGGAGCAAATGCAGCAAAGGGCCTTGGAAGCTTTAAGGCAAAAAGCCTCTTGGGATGCCCAATCGGTGGAGCAGTTGTTTAAGCAAAAGCCCAGGGTAGAAAAAGTGGCCGTAAAAGATGTAAAGGCTAGAACCTTTATTACCAGCGATGCCCATCGCAGCGATATGGTGCAGCATGTGTATGACATTACTTATGGGAGCATTCGAAGCGGGGAAGACAAGTTGGTGATTTTGGATGATAGCATTGTACGCGGTACTACTTTAAAGGAGTCTATATTAAAAATGCTCAGTAGGCTAAATCCCAAAGCCTTAGTGGTGGTATCTTCTGCTCCACAAATTCGTTATCCTGACTGCTATGGCATTGATATGGCTAGGCTTAACGACTTAGCCGCGTTTAGGGCAGCGGTTTCTTGCTTGGTTAAGCAAGGGAAGGTAGGGTTAATGGAGGCTCTATACGAGGAGGTCGTTGCTGCCATTGCTGAGAATCGAGACGGGGAAAAGAATTACGTACAGTCTTTGTACGCAGCCGTTTCTGACGTCAATATTTTGGAAGAAATGGCCAAAATGTTGAAACCTGAGGAGTTGAGCTGTCCTCTCCGTTTTGTTTTTCAGCGGGTAGAGCATTTGCATTTGGCTTGTCCTGAGCATAGGGGAGACTGGTACTTTAGCGGGGACTATCCTACGCGTGGCGGAAATCGATTTGTAAATCAGGCCTTTGTGCACTTTATGGAAGGCAGCGACGGCAGAAGTTACCAATAAAAAAGCCCTTGATTCAAGGGCTTTCATTAGTTTAATGGACCATTTATTTTTCGATGTAGAGCAATTCTCTTTCAGCGCCCGGTGCTGAATCAGGGGCAATCAGGGGCAATCCAGCCATTTTGCGTAACCATTGGTCAAAAGGAATGGTTTCTGCTCCGAAGGGATCCCAACGGTAATCGGGTCTTGTATCTTGGAGCAAATCTACAAGTTGGGCATGTTTGCTCATGAATTCGGTAAAATTGAAATCAAGCTTGGAGAGTTGAAGGAGGATACGCAGGATAATCACATCGCGTTTGCGGTCTATCATGGAATCGCTGTGGCGTTCCATAAAGCGTTTGAGATTTTGGATTTGGGTTTCGGCCAAATCGAAAAGCTCACTTTCCAAGCGATTTTGGATTTCCATGAATCGAACTCCCACGTTCCAGCCATTGCGTTGAGCGGAAGGTAGCTCACTAAGTTCCATAAGTGTTCGGCTAACCAAGCCAAATTGTCCGTTTTCGCGAAGAATAACGCAAAGCAAATAGCGCAACTTTTCTTGCATAAGGCCTTGTACTCGATCGTCGTCGAGTAAGTCTTCTACAATTTTGCGAGCTTCGTGTAATCTACCCAAGTGAATGAGCGGATACACTTGGTTTTTGGTAATTTCAAAATAGCTTGAGGTGCCTGGTACGGCCAGGTTTTGTGCTTCTCGTATGGACTCAAGGGCTTCTTTGTAGGCGCTTAGATTTAGGAGGGCCGTAAATTCTTGGAGGTAGGCGTTTATGTTTCGAATGTCTGAACCTAAGTGGGGATGTTTAACGAAAAGGTCGCGCAATTGACGGGCAAAGCGCACCTGATTGTTAAAATTGCCTTTCAGTTCCCAGTACACCGTTTTGAGCTGAAGGAGAAAATACTGAGCCGAGGGGACTTCAGGGCCATGTTCTAATGCATACTCTATTTTCTGAATGTCTTTAAGAACATCATTGGGTTTGGGTTTTGCCGAAGACTTGTTCACTCCGTAAAACGCATATTTGTACATATGCATTTCAGCTGTCTTTTTCAACCGTTCTTTTTCCATATAGGATTCAAAGTCCTCAAAGTTTTTTGAAGTGTACTCTCCACCTTTGGTGGAGCAGGTATTGACGAACGAAATATGGTTAAGTCCTATAAGGATGTCGTACAATTCATGCTTCTGACATTCCCGAACCGTTTTTCGAATGAGCTTTTCTGCTTTATCGCGTTGATTTCGTATGCTAAGAATTTCAGCGGCAATGAGGTTCTTTCTTGCTTTTTGACGCACCAACCAAGAGGGCTGATAAGCTCCTTTTCGGTCAAGATTTACATCCAAAATGAGAGATTCAAAGATTTTTTCTCTCAAACGTGATGTCAGTTTTCCGAATGTTCCCTCGTCCATTTCAGGAAAAAGCAGGTTTTTAACTTCTTCATCATCGAAATTTCCAAGATCTGTATTGTCAGAAATAAACTGAAAAAGTTTGAGCGTTTTGGGCTCGTAATCGCCGAATTTTCGGTTAAATCCGACAATAACCTGTTTGGCAACTTCCTGTTCTTGAGGAGACATGCTTTTAACCAATGGCCTTAAAGCATCAGGGCTATTTTTTTTCATAACTACCCACTTTTGGACAAATCTACGGGTCAAATCTAGCACCTTTTTTCCGTAATGTCAAATTTTGAATATATGGTTTTGCGGAGGGTTTCGGATTGGGCCAATTTTGTCCAAGTAATTATCAATAATTCCAAAATATACGCAATGCAAACATTAACCATTTTAATTGCCCTAGTCTCCAACTTGCTTGCGGGAAGCCAAGCTGCAACTAGCAACGAACGCTTGCATTCCACACGAATGGAAGCCTCCCAAGCTATCGCCGCTAAGGATGCCGTTGCCCTGGAAATTATTGTCGACGAACTTCAACACTAATCCATTTAAATAAATAACTATGGACAGCTTTTGGATTCTAGTAGCCTTGATGTTGAACCTGCTGATTGCAGCCAGGCCAACCATGTCTCCCGATGAATACCGCGCCCTGGAGCAACGCTCAAACGACGCCATTCGCTCCGGCGAGGAAGCACAAGTGCAAATCATTGTGGACGAATTACAGCATTAATCAACCTTTAAATTTATCCTACCATGGACAGCTTTTGGATTCTAGTAGCCTTGATGTTGAACCTGCTGATTGCAGCCAGGCCAACCATGTCTCCCGATGAATACCGCGCCCTGGAGCAACGCTCAAACGACGCCATTCGCTCCGGCGAGGAAGCACAAGTGCAAATCATTGTGGACGAATTACAGCATTAATCAACCTTTAAATTTATCCTACCATGGACAGCTTTTGGATTCTAGTAGCCTTGATGTTGAACCTGCTGATTGCAGCCAGGCCAACCATGTCTCCCGATGAATACCGCGCCCTGGAGCAACGCTCAAACGACGCCATTCGCTCCGGCGAGGAAGCACAAGTGCAAATCATTGTGGACGAATTACAGCATTAATCAACCTTTAAATTTATCCTACCATGGACAGCTTTTGGATTCTAGTAGCCTTGATGTTGAACCTGCTGATTGCAGCCAGGCCAACCATGTCTCCCGATGAATACCGCGCCCTGGAGCAACGCTCAAACGACGCCATTCGCTCCGGCGAGGAAGCACAAGTGCAAATCATTGTGGACGAATTACAGCATTAATCAACCTTTAAATTTATCCTACCATGGACAGCTTTTGGATTCTAGTAGCCTTGATGTTGAACCTGCTGATTGCAGCCAGGCCAACCATGTCTCCCGATGAATACCGCGCCCTGGAGCAACGCTCAAACGACGCCATTCGCTCCGGCGAGGAAGCACAGGTGCAAATCATTGTGGACGAATTACAGCATTAACCGGCTTAAGGCACTCACTGCCAAAATCGTTCTTTTATTTGATCAGGCTTCTTAATCGTTCGACAATAACCATCGATTACTTCCATCTAACTCAAGGCCAAAAAGTAGGCAAACAAATAAAAGACAAAAAATGGCAGACCTTCCTAACTCATTTTGGGGAAACGTAGGGATGAGCAAACAAAGGAAGGACTGCCATCAAGAATTGGACAACTAAAATACATTAAAGATTGTAATCGTGCAAGCAGTACCTACGTATAGTTTTTTAGATGGCTCTATGAGCCCTTCGGATGAGTTGGCCTTGCTGACTCAACAAACCGAGTCTATGGACGAACTCCTAGATGAAGTGAGTGCTATTATCGAACACCGCTTTTTTTCAAAAGAAATTGATTTGTCCGATGAAAAAATGGCCCAATGGCTTTGGTGGGAACAAGCACGAAAAAATTTCAGCCAAATAATGGAAACTTTAGAAATCATTCATTAAATTTGTTCAACATTTAATCAAAATCTTCCTTTCTACATTCTAACTTGGGTTCTAGAAAAAACATGTATGCCTACTATTCCACAGGTGTACATGTTTTTCTTTTTTATAGAATATATTCCACAAAATGGAATATAGCCTTTTAGGGATTTAATAAAAAAACAACTTGCCTCCCCCTGCTTTGGATCTCTTTTACTAGTATTGGAAGGCAACTTTCCGGATTTTGAGACCGAGGATGTGTTGTTGTTTTGGCGGTGATTCTTTCCTGACCAAAGGGCCTGTATTTCCCTATGTTCAAATCTCAAGCTGCTTACTTACACTTAGAGACTATTGATGCATTGCTAATCTGGCGGCAATCTTGCCTTAACCGACAACCGAATTAGGAATACCTCCTGTTTAATATTTGGAAACCTTTGACGCGTTGTGTTTTCAAGGTCTTTGATACCGACCGCAGCGTCGGTGCGAATTAAGGCACGGACAAATCGAAAGACCACTGGCGCTTCGGTCAGGGCAGGGTCGCCGCCAGATTAGCAATGCGTCAAGGGTCTCATTTGGCGTATTATGGAGGCATAGTGCCCCTGTGTCGAGGCTGGGATGAGCCTATGCTTCATGCTTTTTTATTTAAGCTATGGTCTGTTTTGGCAAAAGAAGAAACCAAAGGAAGCAGGAGGCCACCACGCAGAAATCTCATGGGAGCAAGTTAGTAATCCCAGAAGCTAAGCCCTAAAGAATAGATTGAGGGTGTTTACGTCTTGTGTTTTCAAGCTTTTTGAATGCCGACCAAAGTGTCGGTGCGAATTAAGGCGCAGACAAATGGAAAGGCCGCTGACGCTTCGGTCAGGATAAGATCGCCACCAGAATTGCACCGCGTCAACGGTCTCAGAGGTAAACCTTTCAAAGCTTAAAGTTTTTGCTTCGTATATCTCGCATAAGACGGGTGGCAAACACAAAATCGGTCAACTCCTTATTTGGACTTTCCCAAATTCCAACGCGATCTCCTTGCCAATGTTTGTGCCCCTTGTGAATATAAAAAATCTTATCTCCAATCTCCATTACGGAGTTCATATCGTGGGTGTTGATTACGGTAACGGTTTGGTACTCTTGGGTAATTTCCTGGATAAGATTGTCAATCAAAATAGAGGTCCTAGGATCCAAACCCGAGTTGGGTTCATCAAAAAACAAATATTTAGGATTCAGGGCAATGGCTCTTGCAATCGCCACCCGTTTCTTCATACCTCCACTAATTTCCGAGGGAAATAGCTTATGGGCTTTCGGAAGGTTCACCCGTTTAAGACATAAATCCGCACGGTCCATAACTTCGCTGCGGCTCTCCTTCGTAAACATGCGCAACGGAAAGGCCACATTTTCTTCAACCGTCATAGAATCAAACAAGGCACCTCCTTGAAACACCATTCCAATCTCTTTGCGAATGTTTCGCTTTTCATTAAAACTGGCTTGGGTAAAGGATCTTCCTGAATACAAGACATCGCCTTCGGTCGGTTCAAATAAGCCAACAACGCATTTCATTAACACCGTTTTGCCGCTCCCGGATTGCCCAATAATCAAATTTGTTTTCCCCTCCTCAAATGCTGCATCAATTTGATGCAATACTTGATTCTCGCCAAACGATTTGCTTAAATGTTTGATTTCTATCATAACAGCAGCAATCGGGTTAAAATGAGGTTCCAAAGCAAAATGCTAATGCTGGCGTTCACCACCGCACGGGTACTCGTTTGCCCAACTTCTCTGCTTCCTCCACGCACATAGTACCCTCTAAAAGAGGCGACCGAGGTAATAATAAAGGCAAACACCAGGCTTTTTATTAAAGAATATACCAAATGATAGGGCCTAAAGTCCAAGGTTATGCCTTGAATGTAGGTGGGGCTATCCAGCAAGCCGGTTAAGGTGCAGGCAAAAAAACCACCCCAAACGCCCAAAAACATGCTCATCAAAGTTAATATGGGAATAATGAGCAAGGCCGCTGTTATTTTGGGTAAAATCAAGTAACCAGCCGAGTTTACCCCCATAATCTCCAAAGCATCGATTTGCTCTGAAACTCGCATGGTGCCAATCTCAGAGGCAATATTGGATCCCACTTTCCCTGCCAATATTAAGGCAATTACAGTGGACGAAAACTCCAAAATTACCGACTCGCGCGTGGCGTAGCCTACGGTATACATTGGAATAAGCGGGCTTTCTATATTGGCGGCCATTTGAATGGCAATTACCGCTCCCATAAACAAGGAAATGATGGCAATAATGCCTACCGAGCCAACGCCTAAGCTGTCTATTTCCCGAACCAACTGCTCTCTAAAAAACCTATTACGTCCGGGTTGCCTAAAGGCACGGAACATCAATAAACAATATTGTCCGAAATTTTCTAAGTAATTCAAAGCAAATATTTGCACTAAAGTACACAGACCAACCTAATATCCCGCCTTTGCTCCGAACTCGTACCTTTGACCCATGGAGCTTCTGGCCATTGTTTTGTTGGTTTTACTGTTCTATACCTACCTTGGCTATGGGCTTTTGGCATGGGTTGTTTCATTTTTTAAACAAAAAACACCTCCTGCTGATCCTAAGGACTGGCCAGGCATTACGCTTATCGTTCCTGCTTTCAATGAAGCCAATTGGCTCCACGAAAAACTTCAAAACTGTCTGAACCTGGAGTACCCTCCCGAAAAACTCCAAATTCTCCTTATAACCGACGGTTCTAACGATGGGTCAGAAGCCACGCCCTGGCACGAGAAGGTGCAAGTGCTTCACAAGCCCCAAAGAGCAGGGAAAGCGGCTGCCATAAACCGTGCCGTTCCTTTTGCTCAATTCCCTATTCTTGTCATAACC
Source organism: Flavobacteriales bacterium (assembly GCA_018401695.1). Classification (GTDB taxonomy): domain Bacteria; phylum Bacteroidota; class Bacteroidia; order CAIKAF01; family CAIKAF01; genus CAIKAF01. The sequence goes on from JAGYKD010000001.1 coordinate 1,112,666, forward strand.
GACGCCAATACTTCTTTAAACCCTAATGCCCTAAAAGCCCTAGCTCGCCCTTTTTCAAATCCTAATGTCGGGGGGGTGTCAGGAGAAAAACGGGTGCGCAACCAGCCCGGAAAGGCTCAAGCCCAAGAAGGCCTATATTGGAAATACGAAAGCTGGCTAAAACGTAAGGACGCCAGATTGTATACTCTGGTAGGCGCTGCCGGGGAGCTTTTTGCCTTTAGGGCAAATCTTTTCCGCCCATTAGAATCCGATGCCATTCTCGACGATTTTGTCCTTTCGGTGAGAATCATTGAACAAGGCTTTCGGGTAGACTATGCCGCAGAAGCCAAGGCTTCCGAAGACCCTAGCCCTTCCATCGGTGCCGAATGGAAACGCAAAATCCGCATCGCTGCCGGTGCGTTTCAATCCATGCCGCGCCTTAGTTTATTTTATAAACCATACCGGTACCCAATGCCCTGGTTCCAGTTTTTTTCCAGACGCTTGCTTCGGTGGCTTTTTGCCCCTTGGGCATTGTTGCTCTTTTTTATTCTTTGTTTACTCCTATCGCCTTCCCACTTTTTTTGGGGCTTTTTGGCTTGCCTCCAAATTGTCTTCTACGCTTTGGCCCTTATTGGGTTCCTTGGTCACAAAAGCAGAGCTTTGCCCACGCTGTTCAAAACACCCTTTTATTTTGTGCTCATGCATGCCGCTATTCCTGTCGGATTCTTTAGGCACCTCAAAGGAAAGCAGTCGGCACTTTGGGACAAAGCCCGCTGATGGATTGTTTTTGATGCAAGGGATTCGCTATTTTTAACCCTTATGCAAAAACCAAGGTTTTTTTTGAGAGCAGACGGCAATACCAATATTGGTTTGGGGCACCTTGCCCGATGCATGGCCCTTGCAGACCGGTTAGGGAATTATGGACAAGTTCATTTCCTACTAAGCGCGGCTTCGGCCGAAAACGCCTTAAGGCTGGGCATAAGCCAGCAGCTTTTGGTTCCGGAAGCTTTTAGCTTCGATTCTGCCCGTGCTCTTGTTCCTCAACTGAGCCCCGGCGATTGGATAATTATAGACCATTATGGGCTTAACCAACCTTACCTCGATGCGCTTAAATCTGCAGATATTGGTACCGTTCAAATCAATGATTTACCTGATCAAGCACTCGCTCCCTATGCCATAATTAACCATTGCCCGAATTTAACGCCGAAAGACTTTCCTGCCATAACAGCCAATCCAAACCATTGGCTCTTAGGCTTGGAGTGGCTCATGCTCAGGTCGCCCTTTCCTTCGCTTATTGCCAACCCTCCCGAAAATGGAGAAGGACTGTTTCTCTGTTTCGGAGGTACTGCCTCCGGTGGACAATTGCAGAAATGCTTGCAGTGGCTTCACGAATCCCATTATTCAAACCCTGTGCGGGTAATTTGTCCCGACCACGCAGATGCGGTTTTTATAGCAAAGCGTTTTCCTAAACTCAAGATATCTGCTTTTGCCCGGCAGGCAGCTCACGCTATTGCGTCTTTAATGCGGGCTTCTGCCGTGGCTATTGTTCCTTCTAGCACCCTAGCACTAGAAGCCTTAGCCGCAGGTATACCCATACTCACCGGCATTACTGCTCAAAACCAAAGCCTCCTTGCTCAACAACTCCAAGCTTTTTCCGGGGTAGAACAATTGGGTTCCTGGGATAAGGTAAGCTCGAAGGAATTCCTTAATGCCTTAGCTCGGCTGAGCCATTGCTCTTCTCCCCCTCTTCGTCCCTTGCCTAAACCTTGGCAAGCCTTCCCTAATTGGTTAAAAATGCCCTATGAACCCATTGCCTAAACAATTAGAAGAGCTCTTTTACTCCCATATCAACACAAATCTTTCTTTTAGAAAAGCCGACATGAAAGATGCGGCATGGCTTCTCTCCCTGCGCAACGACCCGGAAACTCGAATACACTCGCTTTCTCAGCAGGAAATAGACCCCGAAATGCACCGCCAATGGCTCAAAAACACCTTGAACAACCCTTCTCGAATTTTGCTTATTGCCTCCATGCAACAGGAGGATGTCGCTTCTTTTCGGTTGGATCAAAAAGCCGATGGCTCTATTGAACTTAGCTGGACCGTTGCACCAAAATTGCGCGGAAAAGGCATAGGTAGCCTTTTGCTGAGCACCGTTGGAGCTATTTTGCCCAACCACTTGGAACTTTGTGCTTGTGTGTTACAAGGTAACCCCGCCTCCCTTAAATTGGCCCAAAAAGCAGGCTTAAGCCTGCATCGACAAGAAGGCAAGCTCATTTGGCTCAAACGGGAGCCTTCCCCTTTTTCCACCGATGCTTAGGCACAGCAAAAGTGTTTATTTCTGATCTGCCTGACTTCCAACGGCCTAGCTCCCAATGCCACAAGCCATAACCCAATGCCTCCAAGTCAGAAATAAGTGCTCTAGGCAAATCCTCAACCATCAATACAGGCAAGTGCTTTTCCAGGGTTTTCCACCCACCTCTCAATACTTCATGCTCCCAGCCTTGCACGTCCAGCTTTATTATGCCTGCCGGAAGTTCCAAGGCATCCAACATTTCTTGTCGACAGCTTACAGCTTCCATACGAAAGAGACGGCTCCTATAGCCCCAAAGTCTGCTTTGCAGCCAGCTCCCTGCCTCTTCCGGATCAAAAGAGGCTAGACCGTCAAACATCCATTTGCGGTAATACGGCACATACAGGTTACGCTCACCTACCGTCGCTCCTAAGCCGTAAGGGTGCACCCGGGCTCCCGGCCACCCACCTACACGGTCTTTTAGCAGCTTAGCCACCAGTGGATTAGGCTCAAAGGAATGGATGGCCATGCTTTTGGGCAAAAACAACCGCATCGACCAATGGGCTTCTCCCCGGTTTGCTCCTACATCCAAGGCTACCTCTTCGGCAGAAAATTCAAAATCTGCAAGGGCAGCAAAATCCGGCTCATGTGGCTTGCCATTTAGCCCCATCCACCAAAACTTCAGGTCAAACCGGACATTGTGCAAGCCCGGAAATAGGGTTTGAACTTGCCGAAACACCGATTTCATGCCACAAATATCTTAAAATACCTTTCCCTAAGGCAAAAAAAAACGCCGGCAGACCGGCGTTTCTTCTATTATCCCAACTAAGAATTAGGCGTTCTTGTAAAGCTCGTTTACATAATCCCAGTTAATTACATTCCAAAACGCTGCCACATAATCCGGACGACGGTTCTGGTAATGCAAATAGTAAGCATGTTCCCACACATCGAGACCTAAAATAGGCGTGCCTTTCACGGGCGCATCATCCATCAAGGGGTTGTCCTGGTTTGGGCTAGATGTTACCACCAAGTTACCGTCTTGCTTTACTAGCCAAGCCCATCCGGACCCAAAGCGGGTTTTGGCCGCCGCCGAAAACTCCTCCTTAAAGGCATCAAAGCTTCCCCAAGTCTTTTTAATGGCATCGCCAACTTCGCCAACCGGCTCACCGCCTCCCTTGGGACTCATTACATTCCAAAATAAATGGTGATTCCAATAACCTCCTGCATTATTACGCAAGCCGGCAGGGTGCTTGGAAACCTGCGCCAAAATGTCTTCAATACCGGCAGAAACCAAAGCGGTGCCCTCTATGGCAGCATTCAAATTGTTGGTATATCCCGCATGGTGCTTGTCGTGGTGAATTTCCATGGTACGCGCATCCATGTGCGGTTCCAAGGCGTCAAAAGCATAAGGTAAAGGGGCTAGTTCAAAGGCCATATCTCTATTGTTTTAATGTAATTATGCAACCTCTGTTTACACAAAGGGTTCTCTTACAAAGGTAATGATTCTGTTAAGCTATACCTTTTTGAGGGTTTTAATAAGGGTTAATTTGGAGGCCAAACGGGCTCTCGGCTATACTCCCCAACAGAAGGGAGTGCTGTTACGGGCTTAGACGGGGCTTGCTGCGCTCCGCCGCGCCTAAGCTCCTTACAGCAAACCCCCTCCTGTTGCGGGGTGCCGCCTCCATCCCTGGCCCTTACCTCAGTGTACTTTTCAGATTCTTTCAGGCCATAGATTAGGACCAGATTAGCTCTATAGAGCAGTTTGTAAAATCCTCCGAAACCATTTATGGGTATTTATATGCAAAGGCATCCAAAAACAAAAAAGCCCCTTGGTATGGCTTGTATTTGTTCTTTTTTATCCAAATGGCCAAGGCTGGTCACATGCAGGCATTCAACTATAATAGTTTACAATCGATCAATAAAAATGCATCCGCTTGTTTGTTGCGCAACCCCAAAATTCTGGAGACCTTTTCGCTTTGGGCCGGCTCCCTTTAATTTATTCCACGGTAACCGATTTGGCTAAGTTTCTTGGTTGGTCTACGTTGCAACCTCTCAATACGGCAATGTGATAGCTCAATAATTGCAAAGGAATAACCGAAATCAAGGGCGAAATGGGATCCGGAGTTTCCGGTATCTCAATAATGTGGTCAGAAATGGCCGCTACTTCTACGTCTCCCTCTGTTACTATCGAAATGATTTTACCCCCACGGGCCTTTACTTCTTGCACATTCGATACAATCTTTTCGTAAGAATCGCCCTTGGTGGCAATCACTACCACCGGCATTTCTTCGTCAATTAATGCAATAGGGCCGTGTTTCATTTCCGCCGCAGGATAGCCTTCCGCATGAATGTAACTGATTTCTTTAAGCTTTAGCGCTCCTTCCAGGGCTACGGGAAAATTATATCCTCTGCCCAAATACAAAAAGTTGCGGGCGTTTTGATAAATATGGCTGATTACCTGCACATTACTATCCTGCTTCAATACCTGCGCAATCAATTCCGGAATGTTCTCCAGTTCGTTTAGTAAAGCCCGGTACTTGCTTTCCTGAATAGCCCCTTTTTTGCGACCTACCATTAAAGCCATAAGGGTCAAAACCGTTACTTGTGCTGTAAATGCTTTGGTTGATGCCACTCCGATTTCCGGCCCTGCGTGCGTATACGAACCTGCATGGGTAGCACGGGCAATGGAAGAGCCTACTACATTACAAATACCAATAATGGTGGCACCCTTTTGCCGAGCCAGCTGTATTGCTGCAAGCGTATCCGCCGTTTCTCCCGACTGCGAAATTGCGATTACAATATCGCCTTCCTGAATAATAGGATTTCGGTACCTAAATTCGGAGGCATACTCCACCTCTACCGGAATTCGCGCCAAGTCCTCGAAAAGGTACTCGCCAACCAAACCGGCATGCCAACTGGTGCCGCAAGCCACAATGATTACCCGCTTGGCCTGGGCAAAACGTGTCTCATAATCCAAAATGCCTCCAAGAGAAACACGACCGGTGTGCACGTCCAATCGACCTCTCATGCTGTCGCGCACCGAACGGGGCTGCTCGTAAATCTCTTTGAGCATAAAGTGATCAAAACCGCCTTTTTCCAATTGCTCCAACTCAATTTGAAGTTCTTGGATATAGGGCTGAATCTCTTTGTCCGCTATGGTTCGCATACGCAAATCTTTGCCTAGCTCTACCACCGCAATTTCTTCATCCTCAAGATACACTACTTCCCTCGTGTATTCCACAATGGGAGTGGCATCAGAGGCTAAAAAGTATTCATCTTCTCCCAATCCTATAACTAAGGGGCTGCCTTTTTTGGCCGCAATAAGTTTTCCAGGCTCATGCTTGGACATGAGCACAATCGCATAGGCTCCCACAATTTCATTCAATGCCAAACGAACCGACTCCTCCAAGCTGGTTTTTAATTGCTTTTGGATGTCTTCGATAAGGAAAATCAGAACTTCGGTGTCGGTATCCGAACGAAAAGCATAGCCCCGCTTTTCTAAGCCTTTTTTTAAGACATTGTAGTTCTCTATAATGCCATTATGAATGAGCACCAACTCTTCTGAGGCACTATAATGCGGGTGGGCGTTGGTATCGTTGGGAACCCCATGGGTCGCCCAACGCGTGTGTCCAATACCTTGACTTCCCTTTGTAGGCTTCCCTTTTGTAAAAGATTCTAAATCAGCAACCTTTCCCTTGCACTTGTACAAATTGATGGTTTGCTCTTGGAGTAGGGCAATACCCGCACTATCATACCCTCGATACTCTAAGCGTTGAAGCCCTTTAATTAAAATGGGAAATGCTTCGCGCTTTCCTACATATCCAACAATACCACACATAAGTTCAGTCTACTAGGGTGTAAATAATGGAAAGTTTCATGGGTGTTTCAGGGTCGTATGGCCCTCGAACCACCAACCGGCTAAAGCTTTCGTCTTTTCCGGTTATGGAGTGATCAATATAGAAACCGGGGTCCGGGCTAATATCGCCCCCCAATAAGTCTTGAACATGTTGGGTAATCCTAAACCGATACCCACCTAAAGAAGACCGATATATTCCGTCGTAGAATAAATCCACTCCTGTATTGCCAAGTGCGTTAATGTCCGAAAACAAGCCGTAATCTCCGTTGGATTTTGGGTAGTAGGTAATTAATGTAGCAGGTAGTGGATAGTCTTCCGCGGCATCCAACTGTATGGGTGCCATTAGCTCAGCCCGATTCACCACAATATTCCCCAATTTTTGCAGCTCCAACAAGTGAGGAATTTCTATAAAAATTCTCAAGCCTTGTAAAGGCTGAATGTACAAATCCGGTTGGTTTTGATAATTAAAATCTGGCTGATTCAATTTATTTTGAAGATCTGCTCTTGCAGTACTTCTATCGTATTGCGATTGGTTAATCGTCACGTTTCCATTGCCTGAGCTGGTCGTGCGCACGAGTTGGTTGGCTTGGTTGTCTGTACTATAGTATACGTAAACACCCGAAACCGCAGCCTTGGTATTGAATTTAATGAGCGCACCCTCTCCCGGTTGTTGACCCGGGGCCTCGCATGTCAGGTAAAGACCCTTAAGAACTTCCTCTACATTGCTATTGTTCAGACTGTCTGCGTCTAAAAAGCGCTGGCCAAGAGCATTGTCTAGCCGAATACGGAAAAGGCGGCCATCTGTTCCCTGCAAAGGGAAAATGGGGGCAAATCCCCGTTCTCCTACAGGAAGGTTGCTTAGTGCAAAATTGGTATTAAAATTGGTAAAGCCTTCAGCCGGAGGGTCGGGAATAGGATCCAAAAGCTCATATACTTTTACGGTTTGGTAGCCAAATAACTTGGTGCGGTTGCCATACAAGTCTTCGTATTGCAGAACCAAAACCACCGAATCAATTTGCGGGTTGGGTCCATAGCTGAGGACAGGAGACGCAACCGAAAAGTTGGTGTAAAAGCCGGCATTACATATCCCAAAAACGGGGTCGTAGGACTGTCCTAAGATGCCAACACTTGCTTCATCCATACGAATGGTATCGTCCGATACTACGCGTGCTTTTATCGTAAAGGTGTCCACCAAGGTCCCATGTAAAAACTGGTCTTCCGGCACTAGGCCGGTGCCGTAATCCTGATCGGCACTGCATGAAATCAATGCCATTACAGACAGGCAAACGATGGCATTTACAGAAAAAAGGCATTGCCGCATGGACACAAAAATAATCATCTGTTATACAAGAGGGTAATTCTTTTGCTCGGGTTGCCTCTTTTGCACAAATCAACGCAAAATTTGGCTAGCCTCCGCTACCAAACGAAACATCCCCGGACTTCTTGCCCAGGGATGCTTAAAAAAATAAAAAAATGGGCTTAATCGGCAAGAACAGAGTCTTCAATCAGCTGCTCGTAAAGATCCAGCACAGGACCAACAATATCTTCCTCGGGATTAATAACAGCCGTAGGAATACTCATTTGGTCAATATGTTTTTGTATTTCCGTGTCCAATGGTTCCGCTCCAATGACTATAGCGTCTGCATATTTGAGGGACTCTTTTAGTACCGATACATAGCTGGTATCCTTGGGCTTAAATGTCTCTTCGGTCATATCTTCCATACGTACCTTTTCCGGAAAACTTTCCCTGAGAGGCTCGCTAAACGCATCGGATGCATATAGGCTCTGCACCACTTTGGTATTTTGGAATACAGGCTCGTTTTGGTATAGGTTTTTAAGATACACCCCAACCAAGGAGGTCATCCAGCCATGGCAATGTATTAGGTCAGGAGCCCATCCTAGTTTTTTTACGGTTTCAAATACTCCACGGGCAAAAAAAACAGCTCGTTCGTCGTTGTCTTCAAAGCAACTCCCCTCCTTGTCTTCGAGGGTATACTTTCGTTTAAAATATTCTTCGTTGTCAATGAAATACACTTGGGTTCTGGCCGAAGGTATGGAAGCAACCTTTATGATAAGAGGTTGGTCCATATCATTAATTACCAAGTTCATGCCCGACAAACGAATAACCTCATGCAATTGGTGCCGCCGCTCATTGATGCAGCCAAACCGAGGCATGAAGTTCCGTATCTCGTAACCTTGCTCCATCACTTGTTGGGGAAGGCTCCTAGAAATGTTTGCAATAGGGTTATCCGTAGGAAGGTAAGGGTGCATCTCCTGCGAAATGAAAAGCACTTTGCGTTTCTCCATGGGTGTGGATGAAATTTTAATAAAAACCGAGTAAATTGAGCCGCATTGCCCAAATGTTCTACAAAATTAACGATTTTTTCCTTGCATTTCAAAACATTCCTTTACTTTGGCCCTATTATAGCAGAACTATGTGTCGTTATTTCTGCCGCAATTACCCCCAATCTCTTTGAAAGAAGCACACACCCTCAACGACTTGAAGGCGCTCCTGCATCATGAAAACACCTCAGGAAAGCCCATAGGTTTTGTACCTACTATGGGAGCCCTTCATCAAGGGCACCTGGCTTTGGTGCACCAAGCCCTCAACGATGAGGTCTTTGTAGTGGTCTCTATTTTTGTAAATCCCTTACAGTTCAACAACCCCAACGACCTTCGCCATTACCCAACTTCGCCCCAACAAGACAGAGCATTGCTAAAGGAGGCCGGAGCTCACTTGCTCTATGCCCCAAATTTTTCGGCGGTTTTTGGCCAGGAGCGGCCCGTCGATTTCGACTTGGACGGCTTAGACACCTATTTGGAAGGAGCCAGCAGACCCAATCATTTTCAGGGAGTAGCCAATGTGTTGTATCGGTTCTTTGACCAAGTTAATCCGCAGGTAGCCTACTTTGGACTTAAAGACTATCAGCAGGTTATGGTGGTAAAACAATTGGTTAAACGGCACTTTCCCAAACTGACCATTAAAGCCATTCCAACCCTTAGGGACTCCCAGGGGCTTGCACTAAGCAGCAGGAATACACGCCTTTCTCCCCAAGCTTACCAACGCACCCTTTTTGTGCCTAGGTTCCTAAAAGAATTAACCCGCCAATGGAGCGATTGGAATTGGCAGGAAGCTAAAAAAGAACTTGTACAAGGTATGGCAGCCAACCACCTGAATATGGAATATGTGGCTTTGCTAGACGCGGAAAGCCTCGGAATCCTGCATGAATTCGACCCGAACCGCCCCATGGTTCTTAGTATCGCATGGTTTGCCGACGAAGTGCGCTTAATTGATAATGTTCCCATAAACCAGCCATTCACTACCTTTGAAGCATGCTGATACATGTGGTTAAGTCTAAAATCCACCGGGTAAAAGTAACCGAAGCCAACCTACATTATATAGGAAGCCTTACCGTAGACCAAGACCTGTTGGATGCCGCCGGAATGATCGAGAATGAAAAGGTGCAGGTAGTAAATATCAACAACGGTAGTCGCCTCGAAACTTACCTTATTCCCGGGGAACGAAAAAGCGGGGTAGTTTGCCTCAACGGCGCCGCGGCACGTTGGGTGCAACCCGGCGATTTGGTCCTCATTATTTCTTATGCCATGCTTCCTTTAGAACAAGCAAAATCGTTCAGACCAACCGTGGTTTTTCCCGATTCCGAAACCAATGCATTAATTACCAACAATGAATAAAAAGGTAAAATCTACCCTTAAGTTGTTGTTGTTTCTCTCTATCGGGGTCGCTATGGTGTTCTTGTTTTATTTCAGAATGGCTCCTAACGATAGAGATGCCTTTTGGGAAGCTATCAAAAAAGCCAATTACGGGTGGCTTTTGGCCTCCGTTGGGCTTGGACTGTTAAGCCATTTTATTCGTGCGGCGCGCTGGGGTGACCTTTTGCAAGGAATCGGCTATAAAACCAGATTCCCAAACCTATTCTTTGCTGTAATGAATATGTACTTTTTCAATTTAGCTGTCCCTCGTTTGGGAGAGTTTACTCGATGTACCTTATTGTACAAATACGAGAAAGTGCCCTTTGAAAAAGCATTCGGAACCGTTTTAGCCGAAAGAGCAGTAGATATGATTTGCCTGCTCCTTGTCATGGGAGGAGCCATTCTTTGGATGCTGCCCGAATTCAAGGAATTGATGATCTTGCTGGGAAAAGAAGATTCCCAATCTTCCTCCTCCGGAGTTCCTTGGGCGGTATGGGCAACAACGATTGGCCTGGCACTTGGGCTTCTTTTGTGGGTTTTCCGAAAACGTGTTGCCCCTATTGCAGCACTCTGGCTCAAATTGCGTGGCCTGCTGTCGGGCATTCTTGTAGGGCTAAGGTCCGTTCTGAAACTCCCCCGCCCCTGGCGCTTTTTATTCCAAACCTTGCTTATCTGGCTATGCTATTTTTTTATGACCCAAGTGTGCTTTTTTGCTCTGCCCGAAACGGCCGCACTGGGAGTGAAAGCCCCCTTAGCGGTGGTAGCATTTGCCAGCTTGGCCATCCTTTTTATTCCAGGAGGAGTTGGGGCGTTTCCGCTTATGGTAAGTGGTATGTTGGTAGTACCGGGGCTTGGCGGCTTAGAACCCTCCTTGGGATGGGCGCTAGGTTGGATTATTTGGAGTGCACAAACGCTTATGATTCTAAGCATTGGCCTTTTGGCTCTTTTGTTTACTCCACTCTACAATCAAAAATTCCCCATTACCCATGACTCTGCCAATGCCTGAATCATGGGAGCAATTGCTGCGGCAAATCCAAGTCTGGAAAATGGCTTCGGATACCATCGTTTTTACCAACGGCTGTTTCGATGTACTACATCCGGGACATTTGCACAGTTTGGCACAAGCCAAAGCTCAAGGAGACCGCCTTGTAGTTGGAATAAACAGCGATGCTTCGGTGGCCCGTGCCAAAGGACCTCAAAGGCCTCTTTGCAACCAAGAGTGGCGATTGCAAGTGGTGCAAGCACTCCACCTGGTAGATGCCGCCGTTTTGTTTAACCAAGATACCCCCGAAACCCTCATCCGTTTGGTTCGCCCGGACGTGTTGGTAAAAGGCATGGATTATGTCCCAGACCAAGTGGTGGGAGCTCCCTTTATTCAACAATATGGCGGCCGACTGCATCTGGTGCCTCTTAAAAAAGGCTACTCTACCTCCTCTTGGCTCAATAACTTACTCAAAAACCTTGCCCAAAAACAGCACTAAAAAGAACTTGGATTTTTGTATTTGAATTTCCTATCTTTGTGCACTACCCAAAAAGGACATTTTATGTTGCGTCGTTTTTCTATTCTTTCTTTAGTAGTTGCCTCTTTGGTGCTTACCAGCTGTCTTGGCTCCGATGAAGACGATATTCTTGGAACCTGGCGTAGGGTAGAAGTAAACCCAGATTACCCATCTGTAGAGTTAACTTTCTTTCCTGATGGAGCGGTTATGTATTACGAGCCTTATACCAATACCACCGATAGCGGCCGCTACGAAATGTCTGCTTCCATCGATCACCGCTTTCTGGAACTGTTCTATTTAGATAAAACCCCTTCTGCCGTATATCCAATGACTGCGAATTATGTAATTCATCGTTTGGATGAGGAGGTCTTGACTATTTCTACCAACCGTTTTGCAGGTGGAGGTAGCGACAGAGCCAATATTCAATACGAATTTCTTAGGGTCAATTAAGCCGAAAACTCGGCTGTGGCCAAGTCTAAAACCATATTTGTTTGCCAATCCTGTGGGGCGCAGAGCCCTAAATGGGTTGGCAAATGTGCTTCTTGTGGCACCTGGAACACCTATGCAGAAGAATTGCAGCAACCTAAAGTTCGAGGGGGAAGCCTCGCCCCTTCTGCTGCGCATTTGCCCAAACCTATACACGAATGGCAAGCTACCCCGGAGTCTCGTATATCCTCAGGATTGCAAGAGTTTGACCGAGTGCTTGGCGGGGGATTTTTGGCAGGATCTCTCGTGCTCTTGGGGGGAGAACCAGGCATAGGAAAGTCTACCTTGTCCCTCCAAGCCGCCTTGTCCATGGCCGGCCGGAAGGTTTTGTATGTGAGTGGGGAAGAAAGCGGCCCTCAAATAAGCAGCAGAGCCAACCGCTTAAGTCACCGAAACCCGGATTGTCAGCTGCTTACCGAAACTCAAGTGGAGTCTATCCTAAGGCATACCGATGCGCTTCGACCCGACTTGCTTATTGTAGACTCCGTTCAAACCCTCCACACCGAACTACTGGATGCTGCCCCCGGCTCCGTTTCTCAAATAAGGGAAACCACCGCTCAAATTATGCGGTTTGCCAAGCGCAGTGGAGTGCCCGTTTTGCTCATCGGGCACATCACAAAAGATGGAACCATAGCAGGCCCAAAAGTTTTGGAGCATATGGTAGATGTTGTTCTTCAATTTGAAGGCGACCGACACCATGTGTTTCGTATTGTTCGTGCCCAAAAAAATCGCTTTGGTTCTACCAGCGAAATGGGCATTTTTGAAATGCAAGGACAAGGATTGAAAGAAGTGAGCAACCCTTCGGCCTTGCTTCTGGGCAATCGAGATCAACGCTTGTCCGGAACCGTAACAGCCATTACCTTAGATGGGGCAAGGCCCCTATTGCTCGAAACCCAAGCTTTGGTTAGCTCGGCAGTGTATGGCACTCCCCAACGCTCTGCCACAGGCTTTGACTTGCGCCGTTTGCATATGCTTTTGGCAGTGCTCGAAAAACGCTGTGGTTTCCCGCTGGCAAGCAAAGATGTTTTTCTAAATTTAACCGGAGGAATACGCATCGATGACCCTGCCATGGATTTGGCCGTTGTGGCGGCCATTATGAGTTCAGGAGCCGATGTTCCGGTGTCTTCCAGGGTGGCTTTTGCCGCAGAAGTAGGGCTCACCGGCGAAATTCGTTCGGTTAGCCGAATAGAACCCCGCTTGAGAGAGGCCGAGAAGCTTGGTTTTGAGCAAGTGTTTGTAGCCCATGACCAGCTCCAAGGCTTGGATTTAAAAGGGTTTAAAATTCAAATCTCCGGTTTGAAGCGCATTGGCCACTTGGAACAAGCTTTAATAAAATGAGTATGGAATTTTCCGGAACCTTGCGTACTAAGTTGCCCCGCGTAAAAACTACTATTTTTACCCGCATGACCCAAATGGCACAGGCCAACGGGGCCCTCAATTTGGCCCAAGGGTTCCCCGGCTTTCATCCCCACCCAGACCTAGCCAAATTTATGGTAGAAGCGCTGGAAAAAGGCAAATACCAATACGCTCCAATGACCGGACTACCGGAGTTGCGCCATGCGGTGGCTAAGGTGGTGGAATCGTTGTACTCTGCAAAGTATGATTCCGAAACCGAAATCACCATTACCGCAGGAGCCACTCAGGGACTTTTTTCTGCCATTTGCTCTTTGGTGCGTGAAGGCGACGAGGTTATTGTGTTTGAACCGGCCTACGATTCTTATGTTCCCGCCATTGAGGCTTGCGGAGGAAAAGCTAGGCTGGTGTCTTTAGAAGGACCTGATTATAGCGTTCCTTGGGACCAGGTAAAAAAGCTCATGCGGCCGGAAACCCGCGCTATTCTAATTAACTCTCCGCACAATCCCACCGGTACTTTATTGGGGCACCAAGATTTGCTCCAACTGGAAAAGATGCTGACTTCCACCGATGTGCTGCTCATAAGCGACGAGGTTTACGAACACATGACCTTTGATGGATACGAGCACCAGAGTGTGGCAAGATACCCGAATCTGGCTTCGCGCGCTTTTGTAGTTGGCTCTTTTGGCAAAACATACCATGCCACCGGTTGGAAAACCGGTTTTGTTTTGGCGCCCGCACCGCTCATGGCAGAATTTAGAAAAATGCACCAATATCAGGTGTTTGCTGTTCATTCCGCCAGCCAGTATGCTTTTGCTCGCATGCTTGAAGAACCTAAACACTACAGCGAACTTTCTGCATTCTATCAGCAATTGCGCGATATCTTTTTGGACGAATTAAAGGGAAGTGCCTGGAAATTTAGTCCTAGCCAAGGCACCTATTTTCAGGTATTGCATTATGAAGCCGACCCCTCTTTGACCGATGAGGAAATGGCAAAACAGCTGTCTTCTAAATTTAAAGTAACGCCGGTTCCTATGAGCGGGTTTTATCAATATCCTGGGCCTTGCCAGTCGCTGCGCTTTTGTTTTGCCAAAACCCCGGAGGAGTTGCGCGAAGCGGCCAGGCGCTTGGTTATGGCCGGGGAGGCATTGCTTAAGTAGGCTTTGCCACAGTTCCTGCGCATTGTCTGTTTGGTGCAGGCGCTCGGGTTTGTACGAAAATGCTTCTAAATTGTTGTAGAACTCCGGTTCGGAGCGGAATCTGCGCCCCGGCGCAGGCGGAAACCCCGCAGCAGGGATGGCCTGTGCCCCTTGGCCGGCGGAGGCGGAGCGCAGCAAGCCCACGTACGGCTTAGGGGCACAAGCCATCCCTGTGAGGAGTTGCAGCCGGAGACGGAAAAGGCGCCCTAAAGATTAAGCTTCAATAAATTTCGAGCCACTTGAGCCGCACTTCAGTGCCGTTTTCAAAACTCCAACTTGCATCGTAACGATTGGCTTTGCCTTCGATGTCTTCGAGCAATTTGATTTCGACTTCGAGGTCGTCCTCTTTCATGCGGTAAATCTCGGCTTTGGCCAAGTCCTTCCACTCTCCCTCAAACTCACCCTGAATGGCGACCTCCTGCTTTACCAAGGGTAGCGCATAAATATCCTCGTAGTTGTCAATGCTAACGTGGCTAAACACCCCTAGGCGCTTAATCACTTTGCCTTGAATAAAAGCCTCGTTGGTGTCAACTTGAACCTCTACCACATTAGGGTTGTGCTGAGCTACAACTGAGGTGTTAAGGGCAGAGAACGCCAAGAAGAACAACAATAGGTAACGCATAGTGATCGTTTTACTTTTACATACGCAAAAACCAGGCCATGGTTACACCAAGGTGCCGTAAAGGCTTTGTCGGGCCTCTTTTATTTGGGGGTCACGGATGTAGTCGTCGTAGGTCATCTCTTTGTCAATCATGCCGTTGGGGCCGATTTCGATGATTCGGTTGGCCAAAGATTGAATGAATTCATGGTCGTGGGTTGTGAAAATCAAGCTGCCGGGATACTCTTTGAGTCCGTTGTTAAAAGCCGTAATGGATTCCAAATCAAGGTGGTTGGTTGGCTCATCCAGCATTAAAAAGTTGGCGCTTTGAAGCATCATTCGGCTGAGCATGCAGCGCACTTTTTCGCCTCCCGAAAGTACGGTGGCACTTTTAAGGCTTTCTTCGCCGGAAAACAGCATGCGTCCGAGGAAACCACGGATGTAGGTTTCGTCTTTTTCTTTAGAAAATTGGCGGAGCCAATCGATTAGGCTTTGGTCATCTTGAAAATAGCTGCTGTTGTCGTTGGGTAGGTACGCTTTGGTAATGGTGACACCCCAGTCGTAGGTTCCTTGGTCGGCCTTTTTTTCGTCGTTAATGATTTGGTAAAAGAGGGTAGTGGCCCTTGATTCTCTAGAGAGGAGCGCGATTTTGTCGCCTTTGCGCACATTAATGTTGAGGTTTTGGAACATGGTTTCTGCATCGGCCGAACCGGCGAGGTTTTCGATGCGGAGCACTTGGTCTCCGGCTTCGCGCTCCGGAGTAAAGAAAATGGCAGGATAGCGGCGCGAAGAGGGTTTTATGTCTTCTACACTAATTTTATCCAACAATTTTTTGCGGCTGGTGGCTTGGCGCGATTTGGAAGCATTGGCGCTAAAGCGTTGAATAAATTCTTGAAGTTCTTTTCTCTTGTCTTCGGCTTTTCGGTTTTGCTGAGCTTTTTGGCGGGCTGCCAGTTGACTTGATTCGTACCAAAAGCTGTAGTTGCCGGAGTACATCTGAATGCGCTTAAAATCGATATCCACCATATGGGTACATACCGTGTCGAGGAAGTGACGGTCGTGCGAAACCACAATAACCGTATTGGGGAAATCGATGAGGAACTCTTCGAGCCAAATGACCGTTTCGGCATCCAGATCGTTGGTTGGTTCATCGAGCAACAAAATATCGGGAGTGCCAAAAAGGGCCTGGGCCAAAAGCACACGCACCTTTTCGTTGCCATTGAGGTCGCGCATGTGCTTGTGGTGGTCTTCGGCGTCAATGCCAAGGCCGGAGAGCAGGTTGGAGGCGTCGCTTTCGGCGTTCCAGCCTTCCATTTCGGCAAATTCAGCTTCTAAATCGGCAGCTTTTAGGCCGTCTTCTTCGGAAAAATCGGACTTGGCGTAAATGGCATCTTTTTCTTGAATAATACTCCAAAGCCTTTCGTGGCCCATAAGTACTACGTGCAGCACTGGTGTTTCGTCGAATTCAAAGTGGTTTTGCTTGAGCACGGCCATGCGCGCACCGGGTTGCATGGAGGCGCTTCCGCTGGTAGGATCCAGCTCGCCGCTTATGATTTTGAGAAAAGTAGATTTGCCGGCTCCATTGGCGCCAATGACACCATAGCAGTTGCCGGGAGAGAAAGTAAGGTTAACGTCTTCAAACAAGACACGCTTGCCAAATTGCAGCGAGAGGTTTTGTACAGTCAGCATGAAGCCTTTATTTTTTTGCAAAGGTACAATACGCTTGTGGGACGTCCATGTTTTTTTTGGCCATGGCATTTCCTGGGACCGCTGATGCGTTGCGTTTTTAAGTAAAACCCCTGGCGCTGCGGTCAGGGCAGAAGCCTTGCCGAAATAGTGGTGCGTCCATGGCCTTTTCTTGTTAAGCCCGGGCACGATTACAGGGGGTGCCGCCACTAAACAAAAAATAATTCGTTGAATGCAAGCATTTAACTGGATTGGATAGAAAAATGGGAGGTTTGGATTGGGGGGAATAAGATTTTGTACCTACCTTGCAAACGATTATATTATGGCCAATGCAACTATGGTGTTGTATTGCCTACTTTTTGTGTATGCAACAATCTATTCGATTCTCCAGAGACACCTCAGGTTTTCAACGCACGCTAAACCATCGCGTTCACCAGTATTTTAAAGATAGGGGTATCTCCCGCCATGGTGGTTTGCCCATGCGTTTCAAAACCTTTGTCATGTTTAGCCTGTATTTCACCCCCATTGTCCTGATTATTTCGGGCGTGGTGACTAACGGCTGGCTTGGCTTGCTTTGCGCTCTTTGTGCCGGTATTGGCTTAGCCGGAATCGGCTTGAGCGTTATGCACGATGCTTGCCACGGGTCCTATTCCTCCAAAGCCTGGGAAAATAAACTGTTTAGCTATTCCCTAAATATGCTGGGAGCTAGTTCCTTCAATTGGAGAATCCAACACAACGTACTGCATCACTCCTTTACAAATATTTTAGACCACGACGAGGACATCGACAACCGTGGCCTTTTTCGGTTTAGCCCGCATGCGCCCTTCAAACCCATTCACCGTTGGCAGTATTTGTATGCTTGGCCTTTTTACTCGCTCATGACCATTTTTTGGGTATTGGTCAAAGATTTTGCCCGATTCCAACGCTACCAACGCACCGGATTGGTAAAGCAGGTAAAAGCCAGTTATGTTAAGGAATTGCTTATTATGTGGGCCACAAAATTGTTCTACGTGGGCTATGCTTTAGTATTGCCCATGATTTTTAGCCCCTTCAGCATTGGACAAGTAATTCTTGGCTTTTTGGCGGCCCACCTGGTGGCCGGATTTTTGCTTGCCTTGGTGTTTCAACCCGCCCATGTGGCCGAAGAAGCCGAATTTGTTGAAGCAAACGCCGACGGCGAATTGCCCTACGGATTTGCCGAACACCAAATTCGAACCACACGGAATTTTGCAAACGAGAACCGACTGTTTTCCTGGTACGCCGGAGGATTAAACTTCCAAATTGAGCACCACCTTTTTCCCCACGTTTGCCACGTTCATTACCGTAAATTGGCCCCAATTGTGCAGCAAACCGCACAGGAATTTGGTATTCCTTACCATGCCACACCCGGTGTTTGGGGCGCTTTGGTAACGCATGGCCGACATTTAAAGAATTTGGGGGCGCCTAATCCTGCTGTCCCCTCTACTCCGGCCATGGCAGGGCACTGATCGGCAACTCCGCCCAAGGAGCTTCCTGTGGTCGCTCTTGGCCGTAGGCCGCTCAGGCGCCTGCCAAGTCCGGGGTGCCGGCTCCATCAGGGGCGCAAAACAAATCGCAACTTTAGGCTGTTTCTTGCTAGGGATGGGAGCTCAAAGCTTATTTTGATTGATTCTAAATAAGTGGCCAACTTTCGGTTGGAGCCTCCTGCCTTTTGAACTTTACTAATTTTGTAGTATCACAGGAAACAGATACTCATGGCGCAAAATGCATCTTACGGATTATTAAAATCTTCGATTGGGAAGAAAGTGTTTATGGCCCTCACCGGGCTGTTTTTATGCCTGTTTTTGGTGGGGCATTTGGCCGGAAACTTGCAGCTGTTTATTTCGGGACAACCCGGGCAAATTCAATTCAACAAGTATGCAGAGTTTATGACCACCAACCCGGCAGTAAAAATTCTCTCATACGTTACTTATTTCAGTATCCTTTTTCACGTCTTTGACGGCCTTGCTTTAACGCTTAAGAACCGCAAGGCCCGTCCACAGCGCTATCATTATAAAAAGGACAGCGCTAACTCCATTTGGTCCAGCCGAAATATGGGCGTGTTGGGTACGGTGATTCTGGTATTCATTGTTTTGCACATGAGCAATTTCTGGTTCAAAATGCATTTTGGCGACATCGGGGTTGATGCCGAAGGCCGGAAAGATTTGTATACCGTGGTAGCAGCCTCCTTTGAGCAGCTTTGGTATGTGGCCATATATGCCATCAGTATGGTGGCCATCGGTTTTCACTTATGGCATGGTTTTGCCAGCGGTTTTCAATCCCTGGGGCTTAATCATTCGGCCTATACTCCCCTTATTCAAGGATTTGGTAAGGTCTTCGCTGTGGTAGTCCCCTTGGGCTTTGCCATTATTCCTATTTATATGTACCTCACCTAATTCCCATCAAACGAAAAATAGTCGACTATGTCAGAGCTAAATTCCAATATACCCAAAGGACCACTAGCCGATAAGTGGCAAACCCATAAGAACAGCATTCGTTTGGTAAACCCGGCCAACAAACGCAATATCGATGTAATTGTGGTGGGTACAGGTTTGGCAGGCGCTTCTGCCGCCGCCTCTTTAGGTGAAATGGGCTACAACGTTAAAGCCTTTTGTTTTCAAGATAGCCCCCGAAGAGCCCACTCCATTGCCGCTCAAGGAGGAATCAACGCCGCAAAAAATTACCGAAACGACGGGGACTCTGTCTACCGTTTGTTCTACGACACCATTAAAGGTGGCGATTACCGGAGCCGCGAAGCCAATGTACACCGTTTGGCCGAGGTGAGCGTGAACATTATTGACCAATGTGTGGCTCAAGGTGTGCCATTTGCAAGAGAGTACGGTGGTTTGTTAGACAACCGCTCTTTTGGCGGTGTACAGGTGAGCCGCACCTTTTACGCCAAAGGCCAAACCGGTCAGCAGTTGTTGCTTGGCGCATATTCCGCACTTAGCCGACAAGTAGCCGCAGGCCAGGTTAAACTCTACAGCCGCCACGAAATGATGAATTTGGTAATGGTAGACGGAAAAGCCCGCGGAATCATTGCCAGAAACTTAGTTACCGGAGAAATTGAACGCCATTCGGCGCATGCCGTTTTGCTTTGCACCGGTGGCTACGGCAATGTATTTTATTTGTCCACCAATGCCATGGGTTCCAACGTTACCGCTACTTGGAAAGCCCATAAAAAGGGAGCCTTTTTTGGAAACCCCTGCTTCACCCAAATTCACCCTACCTGCATCCCCGTTTCCGGTGACTATCAATCTAAGCTTACCTTGATGAGCGAGTCGCTTCGAAACGATGGACGCATTTGGGTGCCAAAAGCAAAGGACGACAAACGCAAGCCCGTTGATATTCCGGAAGAGGAACGCGACTACTATTTGGAGCGCAGGTATCCTGCCTTTGGAAACTTAGTACCTCGCGATGTGGCTAGTAGAGCCGCCAAAGAACGCTGCGATGCCGGTTATGGTGTGGGGCAATCCAAAATGGCCGTTTACCTAGACTACGCCTCCGCTATAGAACGGTATGGAAAAGCCGAAGCCAATAAACAAGGACTTCCCAATGTCGATACCGCAACCATCTTAAAACTTGGAAAGCAAGTAGTTGCTGCCAAATACGGCAACTTATTTGAAATGTACGAAAAAATCACCGGCGACAATCCCTACGAAACCCCCATGCGAATTTACCCCGCAGTACATTATACCATGGGTGGACTTTGGGTCGATTATAACTTAATGAGCAATCTGGACGGACTGTTTGTGTTAGGTGAAGCCAATTTCTCCGACCACGGGGCAAACCGTTTAGGTGCTTCTGCCTTGATGCAAGGTCTTGCCGACGGATACTTTGTAGTGCCTTATACCCTAGGCAACTATTTGGCCGACGATATCCGCACAGGGCCAATTTCTACCGATGCTCCCGAGTTTGAGCAGGCTGAAAAAGAAGTGACCGATACCATGGACCGTTTAATGAGCATTAATGGCGATAAAACGGTCGATTATTTCCACAAAGCCTTAGGAAAAATTATGTGGGATAAGTGCGGTATGGCTCGAAGCGAACAGGGGCTTAAAGAAGCCATTTCAGAAATTAAAGCCCTGCGGGAAGCTTTTTGGAGTGAAGTGCGTGTTCCCGGAGATAAAAACGAATTCAATCCTGAACTGGAAAAGGCATGTAGAGTGGCCGATTTCTTAGAATTGGGCGAACTCATGTGCTACGACGCTTTAAACCGCAACGAAAGTTGTGGTGGTCACTTCCGTGAAGAATACCAAACCGAAGAAGGCGAGGCCTTGCGCGACGACGAAAATTATACTTACGTAGCTGCTTGGGAATACAAGGAGTCCGGAGAGCCCGCCCTGCACAAAGAAGTACTGGAGTTTGAAAATGTGAAGCCAACGACCCGCAGTTACAAATAATACAAACATTATGTCCCAGAATACCATGAATCTTAAGCTTAAAATTTGGCGCCAAAAGAGAGCCTCTACTCCCGGAAAGATGGTAGATTATACCCTAAACGGGGTGAATCCGGAGATGTCTTTTCTGGAAATGATGGATGTGTTGAATCAGCAACTCATTGAGGGCGGCGAAGAACCTGTGGCTTTTGACCACGATTGCCGGGAAGGTATTTGCGGCATGTGTTCTATGTTTATTAATGGAAGAGCCCATGGGCCTATGACAGGAACTACCACCTGTCAACTGCACATGCGTCACTTTAATGATGGAGATACCATAACCATTGAGCCCTGGCGCTCTGCGGCTTTTCCGGTCATTAAAGACCTTTCTGTAGACAGGTCTTCGTTTGACCGAATAATACAAGCTGGCGGCTATGTTTCTGTAAATACAGGAGCTGCTCCCGATGCCAATGCCCTTCCCATTCCCAAAGAAAATGCCGACGCGGCCTTTGATGCAGCTACTTGTATTGGATGTGGGGCATGCGTAGCTACCTGCAAAAACGCTTCTGCCATGTTGTTTGTGAGTGCCAAAGTAAGTCAATTGGCTTTGCTTCCTCAAGGAGCACCCGAGCGGCAAGAACGAGCTTTGCGCATGGTTGAACAAATGGACAAAGAAGGCTTTGGAAATTGCACCAATACGGGAGCTTGTGAGGTCGAATGTCCAAAGGGGATTTCTATTGAAAACATTGCCCGCATGAATCGTGAATTCCTAAAAGCCTCCTTGGTAAAAAAGAAAAAGAAAGCCGGAATGGCAGCCAGTTAATCGTCTTCTATTATTCTTTGGTTAGTTGAATGCCCAACAGCTGAATGGCCTTTTTAGAAGCCACTTGTTGGGCTTTCTTTTTACTGCTGCCTTCGCCCTCGGCAATGGACGCATCATCTACCTTAAGGTCCACAATATACTTCCGAATCTCCCCTCGGTTTTCCTCGTATATTAAATCAAAACGGAGCTGTTTTTTTTCTTTTTGTGCCCACATAAACAACTCGCTTTTGAAGTCATAGACATGGCTGCCTGGCCGGCTTCCAAATAGCTGTTTGTCGAGGATTTGACGGCGAATAAAGCGGTCCGCTACCGCTAAGCCTCTGTCCAAATAAATTGCCCCAACCAGAGCTTCTAAGGCATTTCCCTTTACGTCCTCTGGAGTAATGTCTTTGTTGAACTTGCCAATAATAAGGTCTGAAATCCCCAATTCGTCGGCAACTCTATTTAGGCTCACGCGGTTTACAAGTGCTGAGCGCATACGGGTGAGTCCACCTTCGTTTTTGTCGGGGTACCTTTGGTACAGATAATCGGCAATAACCAAATCCAAGACCGAGTCGCCAAGGTACTCTAAACGTTCGTTATGGTCTTTAAAGTTTAGGGACTTCGAATGGACAGCAGAACTGTGTACTAGGGCAATTTCGTAGAGTGCGTATCTTTTGGGACGAAATCCAAGGACATTCCGGATGTTTTTACGCAAAGCTTTTTCGGTGCTTGAGGAAAGCCATTTTTCTCTAAGCGATTCCAGAAGGCTTTTTTCGCGAAGTTGATGCTGCTTTTTAGATGCCATTGCTACTCCTTGCCAACCCAAGCATTATGGGTTGTACTTCTTCACAATAACCGACGCGTTGTGTCCACCAAAGCCAAATGTGTTGCAGAGTGCCGCATGGACTGGTCGTTCTACTGCTTTTCCAAAGCTTAAATTTAAATGTTGATCGATTTCAGGATCGTCGGTAAAGTGGTTTATGGTAGGAGGGATGATATCTTGCGAAACCGCAAGAAGGCAGGCTATGGTTTCTATGGCACCGGCAGCGCCCAAAAGATGGCCGGTCATAGATTTGGTTGAACTAATACTTAGCTTGTATGCGTGTTGGCCAAAGACCTCTTTAATGGCAAGGGTTTCTGCAATATCTCCGAGAGGAGTAGAAGTCCCATGTACGTTGATGTAATCAATCTCTTCGGCTTGCATTTGGGCATCGGCCAATGCATTACGCATCACATTACTGGCTCCAAGCCCATCGGGATGAGGCGCTGTTATGTGGTGTGCATCGGCAGTGAAGCCTCCCCCGCAAATTTCGCCAAAAATAGAAGCGCCACGAGCTTTGGCGTGCTCTAGCTCTTCCAAAACCAGCGCTCCGGCACCTTCGCCCAAAACAAATCCGTCTCGGTCTTTGTCAAAGGGGCGTGAAGCGGTCTCTGGGCTATCGTTTCGGGTAGAGAGAGCATGCATGGCATTAAAACCTCCAATTCCCGCCACATTTACTGCGGCTTCCGACCCGCCGGTTACAATAACATCCGCTTTTCCGTTGCGTATGTAATTGAAGGCGTCAATCATGGAATGCGTGCTGGAAGCACAAGCCGAAACGGTGGCAAAATTAGGACCTCTAAAACCAAATTTAATGGAAATATGGCCTGCGGCAATATCCACAATAACCTTTGGAATAAAGAATGGGTTGAAACGCGGTGTTCCATCCCCCTTGGCAAAGGCCGAAATTTCGGAAATAAGGGTATCTAGCCCTCCAATACCAGAGGCCCAAATAACGCCGGCTCGATCAGGATTTACCGCACCGATTTGGTGCAAACCGGCATGTTCTACCGCTTCGGTGGCAGAGACCAAAGCATATTGAATAAAAGGATCCAATTTGCGGGCCTCCTTTCGATCAAAATAATCAAGCGGGTCAAACCCTTTGAGCTCGCAAGCAAAACGGGTTTTAAATAAAGAAGCGTCGAAACGAGTAATGGGTCCAGCTCCACTTTGGCCACTAACTAAGCCATCCCAGTACTGTTTAAAAGTATTGCCTATGGGCGTAAGCGCACCAAGACCTGTAACCACAACTCGCCTCAACGCCATACACTTGGTGTATTACTTGGAATTTTCTTCGATGTAAGCAATAGCTTCACCAACGGTGCTGATTTTTTCGGCTTGATCGTCAGGAATGGCGATATTGAATTCTTTTTCGAATTCCATAATCAGTTCCACCGTATCAAGGCTGTCGGCTCCAAGGTCGTTAGTAAAGCTGGCTTGAGCATTTACTTCAGCCTCGTCCACTCCCAGTTTGTCAACGATGATAGCTTTCACCCGGGACGCAATGTCGGACATATGTTTTCGTATTAAAGTTAATCGGCTGCAAAGTAAATAAAATTAGCCTAATATCCTCCCAACTTTTTTTGTGCAAAGCCGCAATATTAGTTACCATGACTAAAGAAAGGGAGGGTTGGACCTACTCTTGCCGCCTAAATGGCTTTGGCTTCAGGACCGGATATGGGAATAATTTTTGTGTCTGTTAATACCAAAACAATGTCCGTTTTGCTTGGTTGGCAGGCCGCTAAACCGGTAAGGTTGCCAAAGGCCGGCAGTATGATTTGCCCGGGTTTTATCCACCACATCGGTAGCCTTAAGCGCTGTTTGCCACTTCCTTTTAAGCGAATACCCGGATGGATATGTCCTGCCAGGTGCGGCCCACTAGGGTGTGCAGGATCATGGCCTAATATAAGGTCATGGAAAGTGTAGCCTTCCTCCTGAACTTCTAAACCCAAACCTTGGTATTGCGCCTTCGATAAAATATCGTGATTTCCTTTAATGAGCGTGTACCGGTGCTGTGTGCATTCAGACAACAAATGTTTAAAGCATGCTAGGGCTTCGTTGGCTTCGGAATGAAACAAATCGCCCAAAAAGAAAAAAGTGGTGGGGGCGACCACCGAAAACAGCACCCTAAGCGCGGCAAGGTCTTTTTCTCCCGCATAAGCAGGCATTCCAATGCCGGACTTGCGAAAGTGTTCTGTTTTTCCTAAATGTATATCAGCTACAAAACAGGCCGAGGCCTCAGGAAGAAATAGAGCTCCCGGGGATGCGGCAATCCACTCCTTTTTATTCCAATTAAAGCAAAAAGGAGTGGGAGACATAAAGAGTGGAATTGTAGATGCTCATCGGTCTTTTAACGCAAACGCATGGCGGATGTTCATTATATTCCCAAAGAATAAAAACTCATCCAAACATGTCGGGCAAAACACTTGGCTTAGCCGCTAAGCTTTTCTATTTTTGAATACTCATCGAACTACCCTCAATACCCAAAACATGCAAAAGCTTTTCTACACGGCATTCATTTTATTCAGCTTGCTTAAGCCCGTAAGCGCCCAGGGAGTTACCATTGGTGCAAATACCCCTCCCGATGCCTCTGCCGTGCTCGACCTTCAGGATACCACGCGCGGCTTTTTGCTGCCCAGGCTCAACACTGCCCAAAGAAACGCCATAGCCCAACCGGCAGACGGCCTACAGATTTACAATACCACCGACCATTGCGTGCAGATTCACCTTCCTCAGTCGGGTTGGCGCGATTTGTTGTGCGATTGCAACAGTTTTCCCAACGCGCAGTTCAGCTACCCCTCCACCTTGCTGAGTGGAAGCCCCATAACCTTTACTCCGGCGAGCTCCGGCTTGTTTTACAGCTGGAGTTTTCAGGGAGGAACACCGGCCAGCAGCACCGCAGAGCAACCTTCGGTAACTTTTGCCCAAGGCGGCTCTTTTACCGTTAACTTAACCGTGACCGATCAGCTTGGCTGTTCGGCCTCTTTTGCAGATACCGTCCAAGTAATCAATTGCGTTACTGGAGGCTCGGTCACCCTCAATACTTGCGGAAATACGGGTAGAACCGGGCCCAGTCAAAGCCAATGCAATGCTCAATATGGTACCGGTGTGGTATCGGTAAATAATGGGTACCAAACTTGGACCGTTCCCAATGGCGTGTGCTCCTTAACGGTTGAAGCCTGGGGCGCTCAAGGAGGAACCAGCAGCACAAACAATGTAGCCGGTGGGCTTGGCGGTTATGTCAAGGGGGATTTTGCCGTGCAGGGCGGCAATCAACTAGTCATATTGGTTGGTCAACGCGGAGAGTCCGGTAATGGAGGCGGCAACTGGTGGGCCGCCGGAGGTGGCGGAGCCACGGTAGTTGCCTTCGGAACCAATCCTGCCAGTGCTACGCCTTGGATGGTTGCCGGCGGCGGTGGCGGTGCCGGTAGAAACAGCGGAGAAGTGGGCGGCGCCGGTGGTGCAACCCTGAGCTTGGGAGGAAATGGAAATGCGGGCACCGGTTCTGGAAACGGTGGAAGCGCCGGCTCAGGATACCACAGCAGTGCAGGAAACGGTTCGGAATCTTTCGTCAACGGAGGTGCCGGTGCCAACAACAACAGCTATTGCAGTACCTGTGGCATTGGTGGTTTTGGCGGCGGCGGTGCCGGCGGAGGAAATCCCGGCGGCGGCGGTGGCGGTTATGTAGGCGGCAATTACGGCGCCAACTCCAGCCAGCCAGGAAGCTCTTATAATCGTGGTGGCATGGGCGGAACAAGCTACAATACCGGCAGCAACCCAAGCAACCAAGCCGGACAACGCATAGGAACCGGTCAAGTAGTGATAACATGGTAACCAAACTCAAATTTTAAAGCATATGAAACCTAGTAAAATTTGGATTCCAATAGCCATAGCAGGCCTCTTTTCGCTTGCCTCCTGCGGCGGTGGCGCTAAAAACGAAACACCAACAGAGGGCGATACCAGTGCTGTGCTTACCGACACCAGTGCCGAGGCCAGCTTTTTCCCTTCACGAACCGAAATTAAAGAAGACGGAGTTTCCCCAAAAAAGCTCACTACCGGAATGGTGGGAGAGGTTAAAGTGAGTGTCCAATACGGCTCTCCATCGGTCAAAGGCCGCGAAGTTTGGGGCGCTTTGGTGCCTTATGGCGAGGTTTGGCGAAGCGGAGCCAACGATGCATCCTGGGTAGAGTTTAGCCAAGACGTAATGATCAACAACCAACCTCTAGCCGCCGGAAAATATGGGTTTTTTACCATCCCCGCCGAAGGAGAATGGACCGTTATTCTAAATGAAGTGTGGGACATTTGGGGCGCTTACGATTACGATGAGTCACGGGATGTGCTTCGCTTCAATGTGGAACCCCAAAGGGTGGACGATAACCAAGAAAGCCTGGAGTTTGAAATTACCAACGGAAACCTGGTTTTGAAATGGGAATATTTACGGCTACCCATTCCCGTGGAACCAGCCGTCCCCTCCTGAAATTCTAAGCAAAATCCAACCCATGTTTCGCCTTCGGTTGAGGCAGACCCTTGACGTTTCGGTCAGGGCAGGCAAGTGACGCTCCGGTAAAGGCGGGCATCCGAAGTTTCCTTGTTAACTGAGGTTTACTCAAAGTAAATTCGTGAGTTTTAATGGTTTGTTTTTGTGCGCCTTATTCGTCTTTGGTTATTTATTGGTCATTGGCTGTTGGCCGTTAGCTATTGGCCGTTAGCTATTGGCCGTTAGCTATTGGCAGTTAGCTATTAGCCGTTAGCTATTGGCAGTTAGCTATTAGCAGTTAGCTATTGGCAGTTAGCAGTTAGCTATTGGCAGTTAGCAGTTAGCTATTAGCTATTAGCAGTTAGCAGTTAGCCAACACCCAATACCCAAAAGCCAATACCCAAAAGCCAAAAGCCAATACCCAAAAGCCAAAAGCCAAAAGCCAAAAGCCAAAAGCCAACACCCAATACCCAAAAGCCAAAAGCCAAAAGCCAAAAGCCAAAAGCCAAAAGCCAAAACCCAAAACCCAAAAGCCAAAACCCAAAAACATGCGAAACTTCAGAGAACTGGATATATGGATCAAGGGGATTTTAGTAGTAAAAGAGACGTATTTATTAACGAAAGCCCTGCCAGACATAGAAAAATTCGGCTTAATAAGCCAAATGCAAAGATGTGCTGTTTCTATTCCTTCCAATATTGCTGAAGGGTGTAGCAGAAATAGTCAAATAGAATTTAAACGTTTTTTAGAGATTGCCTTAGGATCTGCATTTGAACTTGAAACTCAACTTATACTTTGTTCCGAAATAGGTTATCTCAGTAGTGAAACATTGCAGAGGTCGCTATCTGAATTGCATCTTCTTCAAAAGCAAATGAACGCACTAATTACCAAAATTGCTAAAAGCCAACCCCCCAAAACCAAGAGCTAAAACCCAAAACCCAAAAGCCAAAACCCAAAAGCCAAAACCCAAAACCCAAAACCCAAAAGCCAAAACCCAATACCCAAAACCCAATACCCAAAACCCAATACCCAAAACCCAACCCCCATCGCGTTTCCGCAAGTGCCCTTGCCTCCGCCGATTAACCGTATCAGCTATTTTACTATAAATCAACCCAATATGATAACCCTCCTACACAAATGAAAAGCTTTGGTGCAAACAAAAGTGGTGCTTCTACATTATTAAATGCAGGTAAAAACCACCAATTTTGTTTACGAAATCGAGAAGAGTATTTTAAAAGATGACCAAATTCAAGAAATCAATGAAGTTGCTTCAAGATGTAAAATAAAGGACAGGATAATAATGGAACATTAAGTCTTAGAAAAATAGAAAGCACAATTTTCGCAAAAAAACACTTGCCTTTATGGATAGTTCATTTCCTAAAAATTCTTGCCGAAATAGTTTGTCTGTTTTTTACATCTGTACATTCCAAAACGCTGGATTTGGTTAATGAAATTTCGAGATTAACCCCGCTCGATTTCAACCTTGAAAAGAATTATTCGTTTTGTTCCTACGAAATCAAGCGATTCCTGAAAGACAGTGCATTGGGAATGATGCCTTCAAAAGTTTGGACTGGAGAGCCGGATTTAACAGGCGTTTATTTGCTTGTCAAAGAAGAAGGGGAGGTTCTTTGTTGTTTTATTTCCAATAGAAATGAATGTGAGGACTATTTACTAAACAACACTAAACTTGAATCAGCTAGTAGTACAAGACACAATTTTGGTACAGTTTTCCGTAAAGATTCAAAGCAATTTTTTTAACTGAATTTGCAAATTGGATTTTTAAAATAATGCCAACGCTTCTTAGCCACACCTTTAGGCCGTCGTTAAAGCCAGACATACAAGCCAATGCTTGTCAAACAGTATGTCTGTGCTAAGACACAGGTGAAAAGAATGTAGGTTTGCACCACATGGTATAAGAGCCATAGCAAGCAAAGTCCTAAATTCAAGGTCTGTACATTTAATTATCTTTAGTGGTGGCGGACAGGTAATCGCCTTGAAATCCGCTGCTGCTGGTAAAACTGACCGTTAGGCAAAATGTATTAAACCAAATCGAACATGAATCTGCTAAATAGGCTTTACCAAATATTTCTATCGGAGTACGCTAAAAGGAAGATTGAAAAAGCAATTTTATATATTGCATTAGTTGGCTTTTTCATCCACTTGATTTTAATTTACTTATCGAATTTCGGCATAGTAAACTTGTTTTTAGAATCGGAATTATTTAAAAATCCGATATCGGCAATTTACACCCCATTCTCATTTATTCTTGTTTATGAGGTTTACCTGCTGATCTATTACTTGCCCAAGTCGTTTACTACTTACATAACCAAGCAATATGAAATTATAACCCTTATAATTATTCGAAAATTATTCAAAGATTTATCCGCTATTGAACTATCGGCAGATTGGTTTCAAATAAAAGGGGATATACAATTCACCTATGATATCTTGGCATCGGTAGTTCTTTTTTACTTGATTTTTCAGTTTCAAAAACTAGGAAAGCAAGCATCGGCTGCACAAATGGACAACAGTATGATCATTGAAAGATTTATACGTAGAAAGAAAATAATTGCCCTCACCCTGGTCCCGATATTCTTTGTTATGGCTATAGTTACACTTGTGAACTGGATTTCTGATGTTTCTCTGGCCTCGAATGACCTGCCGAGTTTTGAAACCATTAATAATTTATTCTTTGATGAATTTTTTACCGTACTAATCTTAGTGGATGTCGTACTTCTGTTAATTTCCTTCTTTTATACCGACAAGTTTCATAAAATAATTAGAAATTCCGGATTTGTAGTTTCCACGATTTTAATTCGGATGTCATTCGGAGTAAGTGGATTAATTAGTACAATTTTAATTGTAGTAGCTGTCTTGTTCGGGTTAGCAATAATTGTAATCCATAATAAATTTGAAAAAAATGCTTTACCCAAGAACTAAGCTTTCCCTGGCCCTCTAATGCCCGTAAGCAAACCGCAGTGCACCCGCCGCCTGCGCACGGGGCAGTTGCCATCGTTGGGCTTGTCATTTAATTTGAGGTTTGGGTAAAGCGGCTTTTCAAGGGCTCCGGAACGGCAGAAAGAAAGGAGAGAGCAAGGCGGATGGTTCGATACTCCGGCGCGTAATGACCCCTTCCAACACACATTTCCCTACCCAAAAAGCACAGCCGGCTTCCTCCCAGACAAAATGCACTACCTAAAACAATGCATTAAAATCATTTTTTTGCCGGTGCGTTGTCCGGAAAGATGCTCGATATTCACTTTTTTGGCAGTGAATTGTCTGGGAAGCCCCTTGATATCTACTTTTTGGGTAATGCATTGTCCAAAAAGCCCCTCGATCTACCAACTTTTGGCAGTGAATTGGCACGCACCCACCCAAACTTCATGGTTTTGGATAGCTCCCATTCGGCGGCCCTGCGCCCCCCCCCTTCCTAACCTTCAGGCGATGAAGAATCCCAATTTGCTGCCGACCAAGTGTTATTTTTTTTGTCCACACCCACCATACCCAACTCGTTTTCCAACTCTCCCTCTGTTATTGCCCCCCGGGGCAAAGGGAGGCTCCTGCACAGGGCGGCTGTAGGGACTGTTGGGCGAGGAAGCGACCGCAGGAAGCTACCGCAGGCCTACAGCCCCTAAGCTGCCCAAAGCAGAGCCGGAACAAGTCCCGGATAGGATACTTGAACTTCATTGGAAGGAGGGCCCAAATCCCTCTTATTCTCGCTTAAAATGCATATGCACCGCTTGAATTTTGGCTATCTTTGTAGGAAGGTTCGTTGGAATCGTTTACAGGTGTGTGATGCTTAAACAGAGTCTGCAACAGAAATTACAACAGAAGCTGAGTCCTCAACAGATTCAGCTAATGAAGCTTTTGCAGGTGCCCGTGGCGGCATTGGAGCAGCGGATAAAGGAAGAATTGGAGGCCAACCCGGCTTTGGAAGAGGGGCAAGAAGAGCTTGCCGATGCCGATGACTATGCACAGGAAACAGAAGATACTGCCGCCCAGGACGATTTGGATTTAAGCGATTACTTGGACGACGACGATTTTCCTTACTACAAAACTCAGATATCCAATCAAGGGGTGGACGAGGAACAGCGTTCTATGCCGCTGTCGGCGGGAACCAGTTTTCATGAGAGCTTGCTCGCGCAGATTGGTCTAGGCAGCTTTACTGAGGAGCAGGCCGGCTTAGCTCGGCACTTGATAGGGAATTTGGATGAGGACGGCTATTTGATGCGTGATTTGGCTTCGGTGGTAGACGATTTGGCCTTTTCGCAAGGCATTGAAACCACCGAAGAAGCCTTGGAGGAGGTGTTGTCTTTGGTTCAGCGTTTTGATCCGGCCGGAGTGGGCGCCCGCGATTTGCGCGAATGCTTGCTCATTCAGCTTTGGCGGAGGTCCAAAAGCCCGGAAGTGCTGGCGGCCATAGAATTGTTGGAAAAGTATTTCGAAGAGTTTACGCGCAAGCACTACGACAAGATTCAGCGGCGCATGGGCCTGGACGATGAGATGCTAAGGAAGGTGGTTCAGGAGATTTTGCATTTGAACCCCAGGCCGGGCGGAAGTATGAGTCATACCGACCGATCTGCGCAGACCATTATCCCGGACTTTTTACTTTTGGTGGAAGAGGGGAAGCTCGAGTTGAGTTTAAATAGCAAGAATGCCCCTGAATTAAGGGTTTCCAAAACCTATGCCGATATGTTGGAAGGTTTTGCCCACAACAAAGAGCAGGCCGATAAGAGTCAAAAAGAGGCCGTATTGTTTGTAAAACAAAAGTTAGACGCGGCCCGTTGGTTTATTGATGCCATACGTCAACGGCAAGAAACTCTAATGGCGGTAATGGGAACCATACTTGAATTGCAAAGGGCCTATTTTTTGAGCGGGGATGAGCGGGACTTAAGGCCCATGATATTGAAAGATGTAGCCGACATTGTGGGTTTAGATATTTCTACCGTAAGCAGGGTGGCCAACTCTAAATATATAGAAACTCCCTACGGTACATTTTTGCTCAAGAGTTTTTTCTCGGAGTCTTTGTCCACCGAAAGTGGAGAAGAAGTAAGCACTAGGGAGGTGAAAAAGATTCTGTTGGATTGCATCAGTGGCGAGAACAAGAAGAAGCCATTGACCGATGAAAAATTGGCCGAAATATTAAAGGGGCATGGCTACAATATAGCGCGCCGTACCGTGGCCAAGTACCGAGAACAACTGGGCATAGCCGTAGCCCGTTTGCGTAAGTCCTTATGAGTTTTTGGAAATTGGTTAGCTACCTGTTGCATCCCCTGTGGGTGCCTAGTTTGGCTATGGCATTGGTTTTAGCGACCCATCCAAGTTTATCGCTGATTATTCCTGCGGCAGGGCAATGGCGTTTGGTGGCCTTTGTCTTTGTGTTTACTGCGGTGATTCCGGGGGTTACCGTGGTGTATATGAAGCGGTTTGGATTGGTTAAATCCTTGGAGTTGCCCCAAAGAAAGCAAAGGCGTTTGCCTTTGTTGGTGGCTTGTCTGAGTTTTTCGGCTGCCTTTTATATGCTGCGATCGGCCATTCCTTTGCCTTTGATTGAGTTACTTATGTTGTCGGGCATGTTGCTTATGGGCCTGGCGCTTATGATTACCTTATTCTATAAGATAAGCATGCATACGATGGCCTGGGGAGCCATTACCGGTCAGGTGTTGGCGCTTGGTCCCTGGCAAGTGCAGGGCTTTTTGTTTTGGTTTTCTTTGGCGATTCTGTGCAGCGGTTTAGCGGCTTCTTCGCGCCTTGCATTAAGGGCGCATGTCGGGCATGAGCTGGTAGCCGGTTTTGGCCTGGGTTTTGTGGTGACCGGAGGCTTGTTTCAAATGTTGCTGTAAGTCAAAATTTTAAGGCTTTCATTCCCCGTAAAGTGGGGGCGAAGAAGTAGGGGGTATACCTATCCATAGGTATCTAAATTACCCACTCAACGGGATTGTGGAAGCCCGGGGGCGCCTGTACTTTTGTCTCAGAAAATGTCAAATGTCATGAAACAACTTTACTTTGCCGGAGCGCTTATGCTTTGTACCGGTTTAACCGCTCAAAATCCCGTGATTGAAGACTCGGTGATTTTGGGACCCAGCTATGTAAACAAAGCCTTCTATAGCCTTGCCAATGGAGAAGAAGGCCAAATGGTCAATACCGATTGGGATTTGCAATTTGCTTCCCATACCTCTATGAGCAGCACCATTCGCTTAAATGGCGGATTTAATGTAGCCTTATGGCAGTATACCAACGGCGATACCACCGATTGGGCAACTATCGACACCTCCGGCTTGGCCATGGGAAATGGTTGGGATCGTTTGCGCGACGAAACCACGGCCTACGAATCGGGAGCTTTTGAGCAAAATGCGACCGGCTTTCCAAACTACGGCTGGGGAAATTACAACCAGGTGAGTCACGATGTAATTGGCGACCAACTTTTTGTAATGACCACAACCAATGGAGCCTGGAAAAAAGTGTGGATCAAAGGTTTGTTTGCCACTACCCAATCTTATGTGGTGCGTGTAGCTGATTTGGATGGCCAAAACGATACCGAGTTTACGGTAAGCCGTTCCGGTCAAGCTTCTAAAAATTGGTTGTATTACGATGTAGATGCGGGCCAGCTCCTCAACAATGAACCCGAAAAAACCGACTACGATTTGGTTTTTGAAAAATATGAGGGTTTGTTGGCTCCCGGTACGTATTATCCGGTAACCGGCGTGCGCTTAAACCGCAACGTTATGGCGGCTCGCGTAGGCGGATTGCCACCCAATGAAGCGGACTACACCACTGTTACCCTCACCGACGATATTTCTACCCTCGGACACGATTGGAAAAGTTTTGCAGGCATGGGCTTTGTACTGGACGATTCCTTGTCTTTCTTTATTGAAGACCAATCCGGCGATATTTGGCACCTATGGTTTACCGGTTTTGTAGGTTCTTCTGCCGGCAAATTTATCTTTAACAAGCAACAGGTAGGGTCTATGTCGGTAACAAATGAAGTAGCCCAAAACAACAGCTTGGAGGTATATCCCAACCCGGTTGGCGAAACCCTGCATTTGCGTGTTGGTTCCAACCAAGGAGGAGGAAGCTTGCAAATTGTAAGCCTCCAGGGCCGGGTGGCGTATGCCCAGCAATGGACAGGAAACCAAAGCATGGAATTAAGCTTAGACATAGCCTCTTTAGGTTTGTCTGCCGGGCTGTATGTGGTGCAATGGGAGTCCGCTGCCGGTCTGCTTGCTCAAAAGTTCGTAGTACGTTGATTT
Organism: Flavobacteriales bacterium; assembly: GCA_018401695.1. GTDB lineage: Bacteria > Bacteroidota > Bacteroidia > CAIKAF01 > CAIKAF01 > CAIKAF01. The sequence continues at coordinate 1,147,073 of JAGYKD010000001.1, forward strand.
TATAAACAAACTGTGGCCAACGCGCACAAACAAGTGTTCTTTCGATTCCATTTAGCGTTACTCATCGGTTGGGTCTGGGCAAGCGTAAGCTTCGCTCAGGCTCCGCTGGTGAACATATTGGACTCCGACGGATTGCCGCTTTATGGAGCGCATTTGAGTTTTAGCAAGGACAGTTTGGAGGCTCCGGTGTATAGGGTAACCAATGCCAAGGGCGAAACCGAAATCCCCCTGGCTTTGCCGTGCAGCGTGGAAGTGCGCTATTTGGGCATGCAGCCACAACGTTTAGTGCTGCAAGGAGCCGGCCCATTCCGAATTCAGTTGCAAGCCGATGCCGTTTTTGCTCCGGAATATGTGGTTACTGCCCATAGTACGCCTACTCGAATGGAAGAAACGGTGTATCAAGCGCGGGTTATTGACCGGAAACGCATCGATGCACAAGGCGCTCAAAACCTGCGCGATTTATTAAGCAACGATTTGAATTTCAGACTTTCGCAAGATGCCGTGCTTGGTTCCTCTGTGCAAATGATGGGTGTTGGCGGAGAGAACATTAAATTGATGATTGACGGCGTGCCGGTTATTGGACGCCTGGACGGCAATATTGACTTGTCCCAAATCAATCTGCAAAATATTGAACGGGTCGAAATCATTGAAGGCCCGATGTCTGTCCTCTATGGCTCCAACGCCTTGGGAGGAGTAATCAACCTAATTACCAAAAAGAATCAAGCCCATCAATGGGAAGGCCATACCACCTTATTTTACGAAACGGTAGGCAATTACAATGCCGATGCGCGCGTAGCCTGGCAAAAAGGACGGCACCAAGCCTCACTGAGCGGAGGACGTTACTTCTTTGATGGGTTCCGCAGCAACGACAGCCTGCGCAGAGTTCAAACCTGGAAACCCAAGGAGCAGTATTTTGCCGATGCGGCTTATGGACTTTCCATTAAAAAAATGAATTTAAGGTATCAAGGGCAATACTACCGAGAAACCATGCAGTTTAAAGGAAGTCCCGAAATGCCCTTTGGAATTGCCGCTACCGACAAATATTTCTATACCGATCGAATAGGCAACAGTCTTTTTTTGAATGGTTTTCTTAAGGATCGTCATCACTTGGATGTAACTGCGGCCTACAACTACTTTTTCAGGGAGCGGGAAGTATTGCGCAAAGATTTGGTAAGCCTGGACGAAACCCCGGTGGAGACCAGCACCGACCGTTTTGATTTATGGATGAGCCGCGGTATTTATACCTGGCAAATAGACACCGCCAAGTTGAGCTTGCAAGCCGGTTATGAAGTGAATTATGAAACCGGACAAGGGCCCCGTATTTTGAATCAGGAACAAGACCAGTTGGATTTGGCAGGCTTTGCCGCTCTGGAATATAGGCCGCACCGAAAAATTTCCCTTAAACCCGGCATACGTTACGGGTACAACTCCTCTTTTGACGCCATTCCTATTCCTTCGTTTCATGCCCGCTTTCAGCCAATAAAATTCCTCACTGCCAGAGCATCTTATGCCCGCGGTTTTAGAGCACCTTCTCTAAAGGAGTTGTTTTTTGAGTTTGTGGATGTAAATCACAACATTTATGGAAATCCGAACTTGCTTTCGGAGGCCAGCCACAATGCGCAAGTCGGATTAAGTTTTGATAAATCATTGAACAAAAACCTCCGATTTAGTGCTGAAGCCAATGGATTTTACAATTATATAGACAATCAAATTCGATTGACCCTGGTCAATGTCACCGACGATTCCCTAGTGTATCGGAACGAAAACATCAGTTATTTTCGTTCGTTGGGGACGCGGGTGCAAAGCAGCTTGCAATGGAAGGGACTGCAGCTGCAAGCCGGCTGGTCCTACACCGGGGTAGAAAATGGCCTTCAAGACATCCCGGAAGACCAAAATCGTCTGGCATTTTTCCACGAAGGGCGTTTGAATTTGGGCTACGATTTGCGCCGCTACCGCACCTCTTTTCAACTCTTTTTTAAGTATACCGGACGTCAGCCCTTTTTGTACAGTAGTTTTGATGAAAGCTTGCAAACCTCGGTTGTGCAAGAGGGTTATATCGACGGCTTTGCGAATATGGACGCCTCCCTTACCCAACGGTTCTTAAAAAATAGAGTTACGGTTACCTTTTTGGCCAGGAATTTAATGAACATTACCGATGTTCGTCAAACCGCCGGAGCTTCCGGCGGCGCCCACAGTTCGGGAAGCAATGCCTTACCAACCCTTTGGGGGCGTAGTTTTGCGGTGTCCCTTAGGTATCAATTTTTAGCAGGTAAAAAATGAGAAATTCGGTCTACAGCATAATCCTTGCCTTTGCCCTCACCGGGTGTTTTAAGGAAGACGAACCGGTGCCTCCTTACGTTTCACCGGAAGGAGTTACCACCGTGGTAGCTGAAATTGGACCGGACTACGGTACCCAACTCTTTTACGATTTGGAAACCAACACCTTTTTTCCGCCGGTGCATCGGAATTCCTGGGATTTGGCCTTTTCATGCGAAGCCAACAACCCGGAAGTACGCATAAATGGCGCAAAGCTCATGCGGGTATACGATTTGGGGGCCGTAGGTTTTGAGGCTGCTCAACTGCCTACGGGGAGCTTGGAATGGGAAGTAGATGCCCCATCCGGCAGTTCCGATTCCTTGGCCTTTGGCAGCTGGGGTAATCCACAAGACAACAAAGTGCTTTCCAACAACCACGTATATGTGGTAGATTTGGGTTTGAGCGTTACCGGGCAGCCTTTGGGCCGCAAAAAGGTCCAGTTTATTTCTTTCGAAAACCAAGTATTTACCCTGCGTTTTGGCGATTTGCAAGATCCCAATGGGTATCAGTTTCAGGTAGCCCAAGACCCCAATTACAGCTTTCGATACCTGAGCTTGCAGGGACAGGGAGAGCTGGTGCAAGTGGCTCCCCCTAAAGAAGATTGGGACCTGATGTTCAGCCAATATACCTCCTTGGTGCTCAATAACGAAACCGGCATTAAAGAACAGTATTCCGTGAATGGAGCATTGCTGAACCCTTATTTGGTGCAGGGCGACGTGCTTTTTGATCTGGACTTTGAAAACATTGACTATACCGCGCTCAACCAAGTTTCTTGGACGGCACAATGGGATATCATTGGCTACGATTGGAAGGTTTACGACTTTGATATTTCCGGATACTACATTGCCACCGACCGAACGTATGTAGTGCAAAGCGTAGAGGGCAACTATTTTGCCTTTCGCTTCACCAGTTTTGTGAATCAGTTGGGGCAGCGTGGGTATCCTACCTTGGAGCTTCGACGACTGTAAGCCTTTTTATTTCCTTTTTTTCTTTAGCATTGCTTTCAGTCTTTCTAGTATGGCAGGGTATTGTACATTTGCCCTATTAAGGAAGCCATATGCTACGTAGCCATACTTGTGGAGAATTAAGCGCCGAACATTTGGGAGAGGAAGTGCGCCTGTGCGGCTGGGTGCAACGCAACCGTGACTTGGGAGGAATGACCTTTGTCGACTTGCGTGACCGCTATGGAATAACCCAATTGGCCTTTAACATGGAGGCCCGCCCTGAACTGTGTGCCGCAGCGCGTAAACTCGGACGAGAATTCGTTATTGAAGTGCAGGGAACGGTTACCGAACGCGAAAGCAAAAATCCCAATTTACCCACCGGTGATATTGAGATCCGAGTGCTTCAGCTCAAGGTCTTGAATGCCAGCGAAACGCCGCCTTTTACCATCGAAAGCCACAGCGATGGGGGCGAAGAACTCCGCATGAAATACCGCTATTTGGACCTCCGCCGGCCTCCTTTGCAACAGCACATGGAATTGAGGCATAAAACCGCCTTGGCAGTGCGCAACTTTTTGAGCGGTGAAGGGTTTTTGGAAATCGAAACTCCTTTCTTAATCAAATCCACACCCGAAGGAGCCAGGGACTTTGTAGTGCCCAGTTCCATGCACCCGGGCCAAGCCTATGCTTTGCCTCAATCGCCACAAACCTTTAAGCAATTGCTTATGGTGGGCGGCTACGATCGATACTTCCAAATTGTTCGTTGTTTTAGAGACGAGGATTTGCGTGCCGACCGGCAACCGGAGTTTACGCAAATCGACTGCGAAATGGCCTTTGTAGAACGCGAAGACATTTTGAAAACCTTTGAAGCCCTTACCCGCCATATTTTTAAAGCAGTGCGGGGCATTGAATTGCCCGAATTTAAGCGCCTGGCCTACGACGAAGCCATGCAACGCTTTGGCTCCGACAAACCCGATCTCCGATTTGGTATGGAGCTGAACAACCTGAGCCAACAAGCCAAAAACGGAAAGTTTACCATTTTTGAGTCGGCACAATCCATTCAAGCCATTGTGGTTCCGGCTGCGGCGGAATGGACCCGGAAGCAAATCGATGCCTGGACCGACTGGGTAAAACGTCCTCAAATTGGCGCCTCCGGCATGGTTTGGCTTAAATGCCAGGCCGATGGCAGTTTTAAATCTTCGGTCGATAAATTTTATGCCGAAGAAGAGCTGGCCTCCATGGCCCAAACAGCAGGCGCCGGCCCTGGCGACCTAATGCTCTTTCTTAGCGGCGACACCGCCAGGGTGCAAAAGCAATTGGGGCAGCTGCGGCTTGCCATTGCCGAGAGCTTGGGACTGCGCAACCCCGATGAATTTTGTCCCCTTTGGGTGCTTGATTTTCCCATGCTTGAATTCGATGAGGAGGCAGGCCGTTGGTTTGCCATGCACCACCCATTCACCAGTCCGTATACCGACGACCTCCAAAAAGTGCATAGCGATCCCGGGGCCATTCGCGCCAATGCTTACGACTTGGTGCTTAACGGCAACGAAATTGCCGGAGGCTCCATTCGTATTCACGACCGTGAAATTCAGGCTAAGGTTTTCGACTTGCTTGGCTTTACCCAGCAAGAAGCGGAACAGCAGTTTGGTTTTTTACTCAATGCCTTTCGCTACGGAGCCCCTCCCCACGGAGGTATTGCTTTTGGATTTGACCGGCTTTGCGCCTTGCTTGGCGGTAGCGAAACCATTCGCGATTTCATCGCATTCCCCAAGAACAACGCCGGCCGAGATTTAATGATCGACGCACCTTCCCCCCTTGCCCCCCAACAATGGAACGAACTCGGACTCAAAACCGACGCGTAAGGGCGGTTTTTTCGTCCCTTTGGCAAGCTTGGTTTGCTCTGCATTTTTTGGGTACACTATTCTTGTACTATGCGCCCCTCAAGTGGTGTTTTAGCAAAAAAAAGTTCGCAACAGCTTTGTGGCTCCAGCGGCGGTGGGCCGCCTACCTTAGGTTGGTTACCGGCATTCGCCTCCGGCAAAGCGGCCCAAAGCCTACGCAGTTCCCCGTGGTTTATATAGCCAACCACGCCAATTTTCTGGACATAATTTTGGCCTACGGCCTCGTTCCCGACTATTTTCATTTCATGGCCAAACACAGTTTAGCTAAGGTGCCTTTGTTCCGCATTCTTTTTCACAACAGCCATATTCCCTTCGATCGACACAACCCGCGCGAAGCCATGCGCGCTTTTATTCGTGCCCGCAACGACCTAAAGGCCGGTCGATCCATTTTTATATTTCCGGAGGCTACCCAAAACACCGGCGCACCACAGTTGCTTCCCTTTAAGGACGGGGCTTTTCGACTGGCATTGGCCACCGGAGCTCCCATCGTTCCTTTGGTTTTTCACAACAATTACCGTTTGCTGGCGCACCAGCGCAAACTTTTTGCACGCGACACCTGGGGACGCCCCGGCAAGGCTCAAGTGAGCTTTTTGCCGGCCATCGACGCCCGCATGAGCCACTGCGACCCGGAAACTCTGGCCGAAGAAGTCCGTGTTCAAATGCAAGAATGTTTGAATCGAGGCTTTTCGAAGGGGTAGTTTTTGGCGCCCAACCGGGCCCTCCCTTCAAGTCCTCCTTTGGAAAGCACCGAGGGCTAAGGCATGCGTGGGCCCCAAAAGAATCGGGGCCTCCGCGGCCCAAGCCCCCGGGCATTCCAAAGTCCGGGCTTTCCGTACCGGTCCCTGGGCGGTGTATCTTTGGTGTTTCTTAATAAACAATGAAACGCTTGCAGCAGCTTCAAAATGGTTTATCCCTATTGGAATGGCCCTGTTTTTTACCCTCCAACTTAGAAAACGCTCAATGGCTTGGGCCTTTTGTTTAGATTTATTCGTGCTTGCTTTGCTCGCTATCCTCGCTTTCGCTATCGTCCGAAGCGGTCCCATTGTCTTCCAAAGCTTCTTTTTCGGTCCTGGGTTTTTTATGCACCATTAACCCCACCATCATTACCAAGGCGGTCAAAATAATGACCTGAATAATTAAGGGTTTGGTTACCAAGGGTATTCGAAACGCTGCCGGAATAGACAAAAACAGCAAAATGGTAATTAGACCGCGCGGGGCAATAAAGAGCAAGGGAAGCGGATGCAAGCGAAGCAGGCGTAACTGTATGTAGCGAACCAGAAAAATGCCCCCGCAAATGCCGCCTGCCCAAGCCAGGGATTGAAGATCTAACAGCTCTTGAACGTCAATAAGAAAACCGAAAAGCAAGAAAAACAGCGACCGTACCAAAAAAGTGGCTTCGGTGGTTAAATCCTTGAATTTGCCTACTTCCTTATCCAACACGTCCGGTTTAAAAACCTGCATCCATTTAAAGCGCCTCAGTTCATCTAAGTTGCCTAAGAACAAGCCAAACACCATGATAAATATCAGGGCCGGCAAATGGTAAATTTTTGAAATACCGTAAATAATGAGCACCAATAAAATAATAGGTACAAACTTGATGTGGTGGTTTATTTTGGAGAGTAAAAAGGAAAGGCCGGCTGTGGCCACAAACGAAATGAGGCACATTAATAAAATTTCCCACAAAAACAGCAGCACTTCGGAGCCTCCAATGCCCTCGTTGAGCAAAAAAAAGTTGAAAAAGATGACGCCCAGAATATCGGAAAGGCTGGATTCATACACCACAAACTCCTGCCTGGGCTTGCTTAAGTTGCGTGCACTGGGAATGGCAATGGCACTGCTAATAATAAAAATAGGAATAGTGCTCAGTAAGCTGGCTTTAACCGGGTAGTGCAACACACCAATGAAAACGGCCGCCAAACCACCACTCAACAACACCAAAGCCAACAAAGCCATCCAAAAGGCCCGATTTAATAGGGTAAGCTTTGATTTGTTGAACTCCAAATCAAGCGAGCCTTCCAACACAATTAAAATAAGACCAACCGTCCCTAAAAGGGGCAATAATGGCTCCAAATCCGGAACATCGACCCATAAATAAACCGTAACCTCCTTTGCCAACCAGCCCAGCACCAACAACAAAATCACCGAAGGGATTTTGGTTTTTGCCGAGGTAATATCAAAGATATATCCCAACAAAATTAAGGTGCACAAGGTGATAAGAATGATTTCCATAGACAATTTGGCTTAAGCGTAAAGATAGGGCTCCTGTGGCAACTAATTTTCATTCGCTGCTTTGGCAATGTATCTTTAGGTATGAAATCCTTGTGTTTAATTCGACTTTCGGGTAAGCCTGAGCAGCAAGCCGACTGGCCATGGTTGCATGCTTGGCTCTTACATCACTATCCTGAATTCAGCTCCTTCAGCTCCACACGGCAAAAAGTACCGGCCCATGCCCGATTGGTGTTTTTTACCGATTCGGATACTAAGGAAGCTATTCAGGTTTGGAAGGTTTGGAAAAATAGGCTTCAAGGACCTGAGGGAAAGCTCCCTGCCGATATGGTGCTATGGGCTCCAGGCACACCTTCGGAAGAATGGCTTAAACAAGGCTTTCATTGGTTGGTCCATGGACCCGGCACTTACTCCCTAGTGCTTTTGCTCCAAGCCTTGGAACAGCCTTTGAATCCTTTTTTTGATAAAATCCCCGGCATTGCTTTTCAAAATATGCTGGGTAAAATGAGCGTACAAGAGGCTGTTTTTTCGCACGACTCGGAGGAGTGGTGCGCCTCCCTTGTTCCTATCAAGCATGCCGTTCCTTTTGTTCCCATAGATCATGCCGGGCCGGCCATTCCCCTTGAACTTTGGCCCCAAACCCCTACACTTTTGTATGCCCAAAACAGCCCTGAAGAAGTTCCGGAGGCACAGGATAGTCCTTATTCGGTGGTGCTTTCGCCCCAAGCTTCGCGTGAGGCTACCGGACCGGTGCCGGGGATTCGTTCGGTGTTGACCGCATGGCCGGCAGCTTGGCCCTCAGAAGCACCCTTGTATGTGCTCCCATGGCAAGACCACTGGCCGGGATTGCCGGGACATTTGCCCATTCCCCAAGTGGTTCAACCTTTGGAATGGAAGGGTTGGCACCCTTTGTTTCCAAAACATTCGGCCAAACAACGCAAGCGCATACATAGGCATTGGTCCGGAGCTATAAAACAACTGCATAAAGCGACCCAAAGGCCATTTTTTATGTTTTGGAAACGTTAAGCATGCTTAATTTGGTAACCAAGTCCCTGATTTTTCGTTCATTATATATGCAAGTTTTGATGTTGCTTGCCGCTTTTTAAAACGAAATTATGCGCTTTACTTTTGTGATGTGTCTGTTTGTATTGTTGGGTTCGGTTCTTGTTCAAGGACAAGTGCCCCAGTGGCATATAAACCCTGAAAAGATTGAGGTAAACTTTAAAATAAAAAACTTTGGATTCTGGGTGGACGGAACCCTAAGTGGAGTAGAAGCAACCATGTTTTTTGACCCTTCCAATTTGGACGAGAGCAAGATAGAAGGTGCGGTAAGTGCTTCCAGCATCCATACCGATAACAATACCCGCGATAAACATTTGCGTAGCGAAGATTACTTTCATGTAGATAAGTTTCCAAAGCTTCGCATGGTATCCACCAAAATTACCCAAGGAGAAGGCGTATTTAATTTCTTTGGAACGCTCACCATGCATGGCATTTCTAAGGACATAAACTTCCCCTTTATTTTTGCTTCCAAAGATGGAGAGGCCCTTTTAACCGCGAGGTTTGTGGTTAATCGTCAAGATTTTGAAATTGGCCCTTCCGGCCCTCCCGGAGATGAGGTGCACGTAAGTTTAGGGATAGCTTTTAAAAAAGCGAGTCCTTAAATCAAACGAATCGGGTCACCTTCCCCCGGAATAAGTTTGAATTTTCCTGTTTGCCAATCCTGCTTGGCCTGCGCTAAACGCTCCTGGGAAGAGGCTACAAAATTCCAGTAAATAAAGCGTTCCTCCGGAAAAGCTTCTCCTCCAAAAATCAGCAAGCGGCTGCCTGCTTCCAGTTCAAACTGGCAAGGGGCACCCGGTTTGGCTGCCAACATATTTCCCGGTCCAATACGTTCGCCACAGGTGCTGAATCCCCCTTCGACTACAGATATTCCCCATTCCCCCAAAAAGCGCTCGTCAGGGCTTATGCTTGCCGGGTTTTCGGTGTTCCATTCCATCATATAGAGTGGAGAATAGACCGGTACCGGACTTTTATGGCCGCCAAAACTACCCGCCACCAAACGCATCTGTACGCCCGATTCTTCCCAATAGGGCAAGTCTTTGGCCGCTACATGGTGAAACTCGGCAGGCATGTGCTCTTTTTCTTTGGGAAGCGCCACCCAAACCTGGTATCCGTGCACAAGATAGCTACCTCCATCTCTCCAATGCACAGGAGTACGTTCGGTATGCACTACGCCGCTACCTGCGGTCATCCAGTTTACCGAGCCGGGTCGAATGATTTGGTCGCTGCCCAAACTGTCTTTGTGGTGTATGGCCCCTTCGAGCAACCAAGTGAGGGTAGACAGACCAATGTGCGGGTGCTGGCCTATGTCCATATAATGACCCGGCCCCACCGTGGAAGGGCCCATATGGTCAATGAAAATAAAAGGTCCTACCATGCGCTTTTTGCGGAAGGGCAAAAGCCTGCCTACTAAAAAATCGCCGATGTCTCGGCTTCGTTCGGGGATGATTTGGTGGATGTTGGACATAAAAATCTTTTTGGGAAGGTAGCTAATCCGGTCAATGTTTGGAATGGCTTACAATATTCTGACGCATCAAAACCATATGCCCCCAATCTTGTTTTTTAGCCATGTACAACAAAAAGCGGAGCATTAAAGGTCAAAAATGGATTCTAGCAGGGACCCAAAGCCCTTGGGCTTTGGGTTTGGCCGAAACCTTGCTTGTGGCGGGGGTACAATTGCTGGCTTTTTCTATGACAGAAACAGAGAATCAGCGATTCCGGAAACAAATGGCCGCTTGGGGCGACCAGCTCATTTGCCTCCATGGAGATTTGTATGCACCACAGGCCCAGAAAGAGTTAAAAGAACACGTGCAAGAAGCATGGTCCTATGCCGATGGCATTGTTTTTCCGGGTTTTGAACCCCAATACACCGGACCTTTCAGAGCGTTAAACCACGAAACTTGGCTCGCTGTGTTCGAAAGAACCTTGAATTTTCCTGCCCGCATGCACCGTTGCTTTTTGCCCTTGCTCGAACGCAGTCCCGAAGAAGCTTTTTTGGTACAGGTGGGACATACCGGTATTTTAGAGCCTATGCCCAATGCTGCGGTGTATGGCATGGTAGCTGCCGCACAACACAATTTATTGCTCAGCCTTAAGGAAGAATGGAAAGCCGCCCATATATATCCTTTAGAAATTATGTTGCCTTGGCAAGACTTGAAACAAAACGAAGACTTTAAGGCTCTGGGCCTAGAATTAGGTCGACAAATATTACGCTTGATTCAAAGTCCTTCTTAACGAGTTTTCTCTAACCATTTGTTAGACACCTAAGCCTTGAACGATTTTTTGCCAAAGCGCCCTAAGTTAAGACTTTGTGGAGCTATTGGTTACCCAGCTCAGGTAGTTGTTGGGGTGAATGAGTTGGTAGGAAGCTTCGGGATAGGCGTTTATCCATGCTTTTGGAGCATGGATTTTGCGGTTGGGGTACCATTTAAAGCTCATTTAACGCCCTTTTTGAGCTACAAAAGACAATGGTTTGAGCTGTATGTGTTTCAATTCCTTATAACCTAGCGGTCTTTTTGGGGCCTTGCCTATAGGAAGTTTTAGTATTTTATCCGGCACTTGTTCCGGCCAGCCTTGGCTCCGGTGCTTGGGGGCGGGTTCCGGGTTCCGAGCTAAGGCTCGGAATCCTCACCCTGCCCCCAACAACCCCTTTGCCTGCGGCGGGTCCTCCCTTGGTGCCGGGGGCCACACCTTTTGAAATCCTTTACGCTAAAGCAACCCGGCCTTCCGCCATTTTAAAACCATTTTTGGGAGGGCAGAAGACCTTAACTCTAAGGAGCCTAAGCCAACCGCTCCTCCAAAGCCCCAAAAAAGTCGCCCAAATCCCTGCCGTCCATGAGGGAGTGGTGCACTTCCAAGGACAAGGGCATAAAATGTCTGCCATTGATTTCCTTGATTTTTCCACTCACAATTCTGGGCCAATGGTCGCTGTAAGCTTCCCGATGCGGGTTTTTAAATGCCGTAAAATGCACCCAAGGCAAAACGCTAAAAAAGGCAATGTCGTTGCGGGAATCGTTGGGTTGCAGGCCGGGTACTTCTTTTTGGGAGGCCAATACCGATTGTCCATGGACCACAAACTGTTCCAAGTCGCATTGGTACCCAAAATCGGCAAAATAAAAGCTACCGTCTTCGCGTGCTACGGTGCAGCCGGCATCTACATGATCGTACAAACACAAGTTTTCTTGGTCGTGAAAGCGCAAGCGCCAGGCCGGAAGTTCGTCCATAACCATTAAGGCTTGGTGCACATACTTTAGAAAGAATGGCGTATTGGAGTCTTGGCGCGCCCTGCTGACTTCAATTTGAGCGGTAAGCATAAAAAAGGGGTCTTGGTAATCCCTAAAAAAAAGGTACGTTCCTTTGCGTTTCCAGCTGTCCAAAGGAAACCATTGAAAGGCATGTTTTTCCTGAGCCATGAACAAAGGTACAAACACACAGCGGAAGGAATGATAGAGAGTAGGCCCCCGGCCGGGTGGATGCCCGGCGGCTGCGGCCTGCGCCAAGGGCGGGCCGAGGAGGCGGACCTTTGGGGAGCCACCGCAGGCCCTTGCCCTTGGCAGCAGGGGGCCGCCGAAGGCAGGAACCGGGGCCGGATAGAATACCGGCACTACCCATGGGCGAGGCCCCGCTTCTTCATTCCCTCTTTTTATTGGTAGTTTTGCAAAAACCGAAGGTTATGCGTTATCGTCCCATCGACTCCCAACTTTTTGTAGAAAACCGAAAAAGGCTGGCCGGGCAATTGGCGCCGGGAGGCATGGCCGTGGTCTGTTCCAACGATATTATGCCCACGAATGCCGATGGTACGATGGGTTTTCGGCAGAATTCGGATTTGCTGTATTTGACCGGAGTAGATCAGGAGGAAAGTACTTTGGTGTTGTTTCCCGGAGCGTCGAATCCTGCGCATCGGGAAATGTTGTTTTTGCGCGAAACCAACGCGCATATTGCGGTTTGGGAGGGCGACAAGCTCAGCAAAGAACAGGCGTTTGCTCAATCGGGAATACAAACGGTGTATTGGAACCAAGATTTTCCTGCCGTTTTTAGGGCTTTGATGGCCGAAGCAGAGACCGTGTATTTGAACCGGAACGAGCACATTCGGGCGAATGTGGAGGTGCAACGCAGGGAAGACCGGTTTACTTTATGGTGCAAGGAGCATTATCCATTGCATCAATATGCGCGTTTGGCGCCTTTGCTCATGCGTCAGCGTGCCCTAAAACACCCTATAGAGGTTGCATTGATGCGCGAGGCTTGCAGGATTACCGAGCTTGGATTTCGTCGCCTCCTATCCTTTGTAAAACCCGGTGTTTGGGAGCACGAAATTGAAGCCGAGTTGTGGCATGAGTTTATACGGAACCGAGCGGGAGGGTTTGCTTATACGCCCATTATTGCCTCGGGAGAGCGTGCCTGTGTGCTGCACTATATCGAGAATAATCAGCAATGCCAGGACGGCGATGTATTGCTTTTGGATATCGGTTGCCATTATGCTAATTATGCTTCGGATTTGTCGCGCAGCATACCGGTGAATGGGCGCTTTTCGCCGCGTCAAAAGGCGGTGTACGAGGCGGTGTTGCGGGTGCAAAAGCAGGCCACGGCTTTGTTGAAGCCGGGCACCTTGTTTGGCGACTACAATAAGGCAGTGGGAGAATTCATGGAAAAAGAGTTGGTCGACTTAGGCTTGCTGAGCATGGAGGAGATAAAGCAGCAAGATCCGGCAAAACCCGCCTACAAAAAATACTTTATGCATGGCACCTCGCATTTTATAGGCTTGGATGTGCACGATGTGGGGTATTTTCATGAGCCCATGCAAGCGGGCATGGCTTTTACGGTGGAACCCGGCATTTACATTCCCGAAGAAGGGCTTGGCGTGCGGATTGAGAACGATGTGGTGATTACCGAAAGTGGCATCGACGACTTGATGGCCAATATACCTCGTGAAGTAGAGGAAATTGAAGCGTTGATGAAAGGCCAATAACCTTAGCTTAACTTTAAGGCTGCAATTTGGTAACTTTGCGGCCTATGTGGAAAAAAGCAGGGTTAGTTGCCTTTTTCTTTTTCTTGGTTTTTGGCTTAGATATTCGGGCACAACAAGAAAACGAGACCGATGAACGGCCATTGATAAATGTAAAAAAGGGGCTAAGTTTTTCAAAGGATAGCTTGTTTCAACTGAATTTAAGGTTTCGGATGCAAAATCGGGCCAGTGCGTTTAGCCGGGCGGGCAATGATTTGGGCGTGGATCGCTTCGATTTTCGGGTGCGCCGTTTGCGTTTGCGTTTTGACGGGTATTTACTCAATCCCAAAATTGCCTATTACATTCAACTTAGTTTTAGCAAGAATGATTTGGATTTGGAAAACGGGGGCTTGATTCCGCAGCCCATTCGTGATGCCATGGTCTACTACTTTTTTCACGACAATTTTTACCTAGGCTTTGGTCAAAGCAAACTGCCCGGCAACCGCCAGCGGGTGAATTCTTCCGGGAACATGCAACTGCCGGATCGTTCCATTGCCAACAATCGCTTGACTTTGGATAGGGACTTTGGTTTTTTTGGGTATTGGAAAATCCCATTGGGCAAGCCCTATCTTCGTCTTAAGGGCGCGGTTTCTACGGGCGATGGACGGAATGCTTCGGATATTGACGAAGGATTGGCCTACACCCTTCGGGCAGAATACTTTCCTTTGGGCTCATTTGCCAACAACGGTGCCTATTCCGAAGGCGATTTGGAGTTTGAGCCTAAGCCGAAATTGGCGGTTGCCCTTGGCGGTCATTTTAACCATAGGGCGAATCGGGCCGGAGGCACTTTCGGGCAAGAGTTGACCCATCCCAACGATGTTCGGGCGCTGATGGCCGACATGAGTTTCAAATGGCAAGGATGGAGCTTAAATGCTGAATACTTGTACAAGCACGCACGTGTCAGCGGTCAGCCGGGAGTACCCCCTCTGATTGGGCAGGCATGGCTTTTTCAAGCCGGTCGTATGTTGGGAAAAAAATCGGAACTGGTTCTCCGTTATGCAGGCTGGCGTCCCGACGCTCAGGTGCAATGGCGGTATATAGCAGAAGACGAATACGGCTTAAGCTATACTTATTACATCAATGGCCACCGCATTAAATGTCAAGGCTTTTTGGGTTATCGAAGCTTTGACCAACGGCCGGCGCTTGATGCACCACGTAATTTTTGGCAGTTAACCTTTCAGGTAGAGTTTGGGATTTAAGCTCTTGGAGGGCTTTTCCGCTCATCATTTAGCATTAAGCGACGGGAGGCATCTAGTCATGGGAGACGTGAGGCATCTAGTCATGGGGGACGTGAGGCATCTAGTCATGGGAGACGGGAGGCATCCCGTCTTTACTTAGGCCTGGGAGACGGGAGGCATCTAGTCATGGGAGACGGGAGGCATCCCGTCTTTACTTAGCCATGAGCGACGGGAGGCATCTAGTCATGGGAGACGGGAGGCATCCCGTCTTTACTTAGCCCTGGGAGACGGGAGGCATCTAGTCATGGGAGACGGGAGGCATCCCGTCTTTACTTAGCCATGAGCGACGGGAGGCATCTAGTCAAGAGAGACGTGAGGCATCCCGTCTTTACATAGCCCTGGGAGACGTGAGGCATCCCGTCTTTACCTTATTATTCCTCATCCCAACCGCTTATTCTTTTATCTTTGCTGCGATACATATCGGAACACAGAGTTCCGTTGCGTTCGTATAACTTAAATAAAGCTTTGGAATGGCCATCACGCAAGACCATATCAAAGGACTTTTGAAGCGCCTGGAAGCGCTGAGGGGGTCACTTTGACATACCCGGCAAACAAGTAGCGCTGGAAGAAGAGAACCTTAAAAGGCAAGATCCGGATTTTTGGAACGACCCCAAAGCGGCAGAACTGGTCGAAAAGTCCATTCGAACCAAAGAGAAATTGGTAAAAGAGTTTGAGCATGCGCAGCAAAGCTTAGAAGACTTGCAGGTGTTGTTCGACTTTTACAAGGAGGGGGAAGCCGAAGAAACCGATGTAGAATCGGCTACCAAAACCTGCCAGGATGGCCTTGATGCCCTGGAATTCAAGAAAATGCTTTCGGGCAAAGAAGATGCCATGGGTGCAGTGGTGCAAATCACCGCAGGAGCCGGAGGTACCGAGAGCTGCGATTGGGCCTCCATACTTATGCGGATGTACCTTATGTGGGGCGAGAAACATGGGTATTCCATAAAAGAAACGGATTTTGTGGAAGGCGATGTGGCCGGGATTAAATCTGTAACCTTGCAATTTGACGGAGAATATGCCTATGGCTACCTAAAGGGCGAAAATGGGGTACATCGCTTGGTACGGATTTCACCTTTTGATGCCAATGCCAAACGCCATACCAGTTTTGCTTCGGTTTACGTATATCCTGTAGTAGACGACACCATCGAAATCGAAGTCAAAGATGCCGATATCGAATGGGAAACCTTCCGGTCCGGCGGTGCAGGCGGTCAAAACGTAAACAAGGTAGAAACCGCAGTGCGTCTTTACCACAAACCCTCGGGAATAATAATAAAGAATCAGGAGAGCCGAAGCCAACTTCAAAACAAAGAAAATGCCCTGCGCCTGCTTAAGTCGCAACTGTACGAAGTAGAAATGCGCAAACGCAACGAGGCCCGTGCCGAGGTCGAGGGCAATAAAAAGAAAATTGAGTGGGGAAGTCAAATTCGCAGCTACGTGCTGCACCCGTACAAAATGATCAAGGATTTGCGCACCGACCACGAAACTTCTAACGCCCAAGCGGTATTGGATGGAGGCTTAGACGGCTTTTTAAAAGCATACCTTTTGAGCTGATGGCTAAAAATAGATACACTATTTTTCATAATCCCCGCTGCGGTAAAAGCCGGGAGGCACTGGGGCTTCTGTTGAAAAAGGGCGGGGACATTAAGGTCATTGAGTACCTTAAAAACCCGCCAAGTTTAGAAGAACTCGAAGAGCTTAGTCATTTGTTGGATTTGGAGGCAATGGAGATGCTGCGGCTCAAAGATCCCAAATACAAAGCCTTGTTTGGTGCGGATGTACCCGACCATTATACCGCTTTAGAGCGTTTGGCAGCGCATCCGGAGCTTTTGCAGAGGCCTATTGTAATTAAGGGCAGTGCCGCTGTAATTGCCCGGCCTGCGGAACGGATAGAGCGGCTGGAGGATTAAGTGTTGTTATCCTTTATGTGACTGGTGACGCGTTGTGTTTTCAAGACGGAGTGTCTGACCGAAGCGTCAAGGGTCTCTTTTTGCATATTATGACAGCGAATGTTATACGGGAAAAATTGCTTTATTGCAGTCTGATTGCGGTGTAGCAAACTTATTTGAGGACCTGGATGGCGTCTTCTTTTTTGAATTTTACCAGCTGCATGCGCCACCAAGAAATGAGGAGTCCTACGGAGAAAACGGTGGCAAAAACGAGGGCTAAGTCGCTGAAATAGACCACGACGGGGTAGGGTTCTCCGGCGGCGTTGAGGGGGTACCAGCCGGTGAGGGCTTGGAGGCCGACAACGGCCAAGCCCAGCAACATTCCGGCGATGCAGCCTAAGAAGGAAACCAAACTGCCGAGCAGGGTAAAAATGCTGCGGAGCATGCCGGCGTGGGCGCCGAGGGACCACAAAACCATCAGGTCTTTGCGTTTTTCAACCACCAAAAGGGTTTGTACGCTCATAAGGTTAAAGCTGGCAATGAGCATGATGAAGGCCACGATTAAAAAAACGGCCAGCTTTTCGGTGCGGAGGATTTTGTAAATAAGGGCATGTTGTTCCAGTCGGTTTTTTACGGTCCAGGCTTCGCCCAGCAATTCCTTGAGTTGTTCTTGTAGCGCGTCGAGATGGGCACTGCTTTTTGGGTAGATGTATAGGGCGCTGATTTTTTTTCCGGAACCGGTGAGTTTTTGTGCCTCTTCTAAGCCAATCAGGGCGAGGGTTTCGTTGCTTTCCTGGGGGACAAAAAAGATACCCGAAGGATTGAGGCTTAGGTCGCGAAAAGGTTGAAACAGATTGATTCCTCCACTTTTTGGACAATAGGCCACTAGCTGTTTAAAAGGTTCGCCAATGCGAATGCCTAGAGAGGAGGCGAGACCTTGGCCAAGCAAGGTTTGTGCAGGGCCTTGGCTTTGTGGTTTGGGGAGGCTTCCGGAAATAAGTAGCGTATCTAAGGCCACTTGTTCCAAAAAAATGGGTTCAATGCCCTTGATTTGTCCTACCTTTTGTTGGGTTCCATAAGTAAAAAGCACGCTTTCTTCGAGAATTCGGCTAAAACCGGCCAAATCCGGGTGTTGGTTTAAGGCGGCTTCTTGGTTGGCGCTTAGTTCTTGGCGTTTGCCTTGTGCCGGTTGCACCAGAAGGGGAGGGTCGAGCATGTCGAACATGCCAATGACCTTCCATTCAAGGCCGTTAAAAGCTGAGAGCAGAATAACCAGGGCTGCGGAAACCACTCCAATGGCCAGCATAGACAAGCCGGTGATTAAATGAATGGCGTTTCTGCTTTTCTTGGAGAAAAGGTACCGCCAGGCCATACGTAGGGCAAAACGCCGGGTTCGCATGATGCAAATATGAGATATTTTGGCGGTAGGGCTTGGGGAATGGTTGGTATATTTTGCCTAATTGCCCGTTGTATGTACCTTCGTTGCCACTCAAAAACGATGTGGGCATCCTTAGCATCTTTTATTATTCGGCAGCGTATATGGCTGTTTCTTTCGGTAGTGCTCAGTACCGGGCTTATGGCTTTTTTTGCCAAAGACACCCGCATGAGCTATGCTCCTGGGCAGGTATTGCCCTCTAACGACAGCACTTGGATTGAATATCAAAACTTCCGTTCCACCTTTGGTGAAGAGGCCAATGCGGTGGTTATGGCGGTGGATCACCCCGATTTTTTTGATGCCGAACATTTGGCCCATTGGCAAGGCTTAGAACAGGGTATGCGTGAGGTGCAAAAGGTAGATTGGACCTTAAGTTTGCTTTCAGCCATGGAGCTGAAGCGCAACGACAGCCTCAAAAACTTTGAAAGCCTTGGCTTGCATGGGCGAAGGTTGAGTAGGGCTATACTGGACAGTTTGCCCTTTTATGAGTCGGTTTTGTGGGACAGTTCGGGGCAGGTGTTTATGTTGTTTGCCGGTTTAGATGAGCAAGTAATTCATACCGAAGAGCGTGAAAGGGTGGTTACGGATATGCTGCATGTGATTGAGACTTACGAGGAGAAGACCGGTAAGAATCTGCGGATTTCGGGCTTGCCTTTTATCCGAACGGAGACCATTCGTCAATCAAGCCGCGAAATAGTGTTGTTTATTTTGTTAGCGGCCTTGGTAACTTCTCTAGTGCTTTGGTTCTTTTTTCGTTCTCTTACCTCCATTTTGGTTCCTTTGGTGGTGGTGGCCATGGGTGTGGTTTGGAGTTCGGCCATTATGGGCCTGCTGGGCTATAATATTACTTCTTTAACGGGCTTGATTCCTCCTTTGCTGATTGTTATTGGCATTCCCAATGCGGTGTATTTAATCAACAAATACCATCAGGAATATCAAATGCACCAGAACAAAATGAAGGCATTGAGCCGGATGGTGTATAAATCGGGCAAGGCTATATTTCTAACCAATTTAACTACGGCCACCGGATTTGGGACTTTGGTAATAACCAATGCCAAGGTCTTGGTAGAATTTGGAGTTGTGGCTTTTTTAAGTATTCTGGTACTCTTTGTGCTCTCTTTGGTTATGATACCGGTGTGTTTTAGCTTTTTGCCTCCTCCGGGCGGTGTTCAGTTGAAGCACTTAAAGCGTAAGGGGGCCGGCTTTTTAAACAAATGGTTGGTGGTAACGGCTGCTCGTCAGCGCAAGTGGGTGTTTGGACTGAGTATATTGGTGGCGGGGTTTGCTTTGGCAGGAGCAGTGCAGGTTGAGCCTAGTGGCAAGATTTCGGACGACATTCCCAAAAATAGCCCTGTATTTGAGGATTTGACCTTTTTTGAGCAGCATTTTGAAGGGGTTATGCCCTTTGAAGTGATGATAAACACCGGAAAGCCAAGACGGATTGAGCGGGACAAAGATTTGTGGGGGCGCATTTCGGATTTGCAAGACAGTATGTGGGTCCGTCCCGGCATTTCGCGTCCTGTAAGTATGGTGGAGCTTATCAAATTCTCCAATCAGGCCCTTTATAAAGGAAGTCCAGAGTTTTATGCCTTACCCAGCCATCTAGATATGGGTTTGTTGCGGTCTTATCTGGGACGCAGCTCAACCGATCAAGATTCTTTGCTGAATATGTATGTAGACAGCACGCGGCAGTTTGTGCGAATTCGTGCACGCTTGGCCGATGTTGGAACCTACGAATTGAGCCATTTGTCTTCGGATATTGGGCAAGTAGCGGACGAGCTTTTTGAGGGCACCGATATGCAAGTGAGCTTTACCGGAGCATCGGTAGTGATGATGAAAGCCACCGATTATTTGGTTCGTAATTTGTTTATGAGCCTATTGGTGGCCATGACCTTGATAGCCGTATTGATGTCGGTGATGTTTAAGTCACCTAAAATGGTGCTTATTTCTTTAATTCCTAATCTTTTGCCGCTTTTGTTTACGGCCGGAGCTATGGGATGGTTGGGCATTCCGCTTAAGGCCTCGACTTCTTTAATCTTTAGTGTTGCTTTTGGGATTTCGGTGGACGATACCATTCACTTTTTGTCGAGGTATCGTCAGGAATTGTGGCATACCAAGGGCAATATTCGGGAGTCGGTCTACAGAGCCCTTGGCGAAACAGGTTTAAGTATGACTTATACCTCTATTATTCTTTTCTTTGGATTCTCCATCTTTATGGCCTCGGAGTTTGGTGCTACGGTGGCCCTAGGTATGTTGGTGAGTTTAACCCTTTTGGTGGCTATGTTTACCAACCTTACCTTGTTGCCGGCCATGCTTATTGGATTTCAAAAGAAAGAAATGGACAAAAATTACGCAAAACATGGATCTTTAGAACCGGAAAAATAAAACCAAAACCCAATTAAGAAATGAAAGGCATTATTTTGGCAGGCGGCTCCGGCAGCCGGCTTTACCCCATTACCCTAGGCATTTCCAAGCAATTGATGCCGGTGTACGACAAGCCCATGATTTATTATCCCTTGTCTGTGCTCATGATGGCAGGAATTCGGGATATTCTAATCATTTCAACTCCGGAAGACCAAGCCGGCTTTAAACGTTTGCTGGGCGATGGTTCCCGTTTGGGTTGTAATTTTGAGTTTGCCATACAAGAGGTTCCCAACGGCTTGGCCCAAGCCTTTGTCATTGGCAAATCCTTTATCGGAAATGAACCGGTGGCCTTGGTGCTGGGCGACAATATTTTTTATGGCAGCGGTTTAGGCCGACAACTGGCCAATTTAGAAAACCCGCTCGGGGGCATTGTTTTTGCCTATCATGTAACCGACCCCCACCGCTATGGCGTGGTAGATTTCGACGAAAATGGGAAGGTACTTTCTTTGGAAGAAAAACCCGAAAATCCCAAAAGTAATTTTGCTGTTCCCGGTCTTTACTTTTACAGCAATGATGTAATTGCAATTGCCGAGCATTTAGAGCCAAGTGCCCGAGGCGAATACGAGATTACCGATGTAAACAAGGAGTATTTGAAGCAAGGACGTCTCAAGGTGCAGATTTTGGAGCGAGGAACCGCTTGGCTGGACACAGGTACTTTCCCTTCCTTAATGCAGGCTTCGCAGTTTGTGCAGGTTATTGAAGAACGCCAAGGCCTTAAAGTGGGATGCATCGAAGAAATTGCCTGGAGAAAAGGCTTTATAAACAATAAACAATTGATGGAAATAGCCAGACCTTTGGAAAAGTCCGGTTACGGAACCTATTTAATGAACTTACGTAAGCACAACTTTTGAGCGCATGAGCAAACATATTTTACTCACCGGAGGCGCCGGATTCATTGGAGCCAACATGGCCGAGCGATTGGCCCATAACCCCGAACACCAAGTCGTGGTAGTCGATAACTTCAGAACCGGAGAGCCAACCAAACTTCCTAACCCGGACCAGTACCCCAACGTTCGGTTTATTAAGTGCGATGTAAATGTTTTTCAAGACATTAGCAGCATTTTCTATGCCTTTAAGTTCGATTATGTGTTCCACTATGCCGCTTTGGTTGGCGTTAAGCGTACCTTGGCCAATCCGGTCTCGGTTTTGAACGACATCCATGGCATTGAAAACATCCTAAAACTTTCCAAAAACACCGGCGTAAAGCGTGTGTTTTTCAGCTCTTCTTCCGAAGTGTACGGCGAACCGGTGGAGTTTCCTCAAAATGAACGAACTACCCCTCTTAATTCCCGCCTTCCCTACGCCGTGGTTAAAAATATCGGCGAATCTTTTCTTCGCAGTTATTACCAAGAGTATGGCCTCGAATACACCATCTTTAGGTTTTTCAATACCTATGGCCCAAAACAAAGCCGTGATTTTGTCGTTAGCCGTTTTATGCATTTGGCCTTAGAAGGAAAACCCCTCACTATTTACGGCGACGGACAGCAAACCCGAACTTTTTGTTTTATCAAAGACAATATAGACGCCTGCTATGCCGCCTTCGAAAAAGACATGTTCATCAACGATGTAGTGAATGTAGGCGGAAATATCGAAGTCACTATTAAGGAATTGGCAGAAGTCATTATTGATGTGACCCAATCCTCTTCTACGCTGAAACATTTGCCCCCATTGCCCGAAGGCGATATGACCCGCCGCCTGCCGGATACCACCAAAATGGACCAATTGCTGCAAAGACCTCGTATAAAACTTAACGAAGGACTCAAAACGCTGCTGGAAAGCAAGGCCTTTTAACGCTTATGAGTACTCGCCTGCCTCTTTTTGCAGCCTTTTGTTTAGCCTTTTGTCTCAAGGCTCAACAACTTCCCCTCGGACAAGTCCCCGGTGGAACTTGGAGGAGTGCGGAAGCTTTGGCTCAAAAGGCAGGACAGCGCACCTTTAATTTGGCCGATTTACAATCCGGATTCCTTCGTTATTGGTCTATTGGGCAGCAAGCTGCTCCCGGTGACTCGGCTTTAGCCTACATTACCGCAGCTTTTGACACGCTTTCCGATGGCATCCAAGGCTATGTGCCTGCTCAAGACGGGGCTTTGGAGCTCGATTCGGTGGGTTGGCTCCTAAGGCACCAAAACCTGTCAGGACAAAACAACCGGTTGGTTTGTGAACTTATTATGTTGGATACTTCCGGATTTCCGGGAACGCAGCTTTTGCTATCGGACACCATCAGCACCAACCAGAGTCTAAGTGGCACCCAGGTTCAGCGTATTTGGTTCAAAACCCCTTATCGCATTGGCCCGGACACTTCTTTTGGCCTTCGCTTGCGCTTTGTAAACCGGGGTCCCGGCGACAGCCTTTGGGTAGCCAATTTGCATCCCATAAAAGACACTTGCCAAGGCCAAATTCAAGCGCTAAACAGCGATTTTTATCCCCAATCTTTTGGCTACTGGTTGGGTTATCAATTGGAATTGCCCAGCCCTTCGGGTGGAGATTTTTATGCCGATTGCAACGGAAATGGCCTATTTGACAGCCTGGTGGATGGCCAAAGTCCCATTCAATTGTGGGATGTGAGCCTAAGCATGCGCGCCTCTTATTTTACCGGATTGGCAGATGCCTTAACGGACAATCAAGCCCCTCTTTTCTGGCCTAATCCGGTGGAAACAGATTTGCACATGCATCCGCAAACCGAAATAGTGCATCTATGGGATATGCAGGGACGTTTGTTGCTGAAAGGCCAGGGTAACTACCTGTCTTTGCTAGGCATTCCCTCAGGAACCTATGTGTTGCAGCTCCACGTGGCGGGGCAAAGCCATAAAAAACTGCTCATTAAATTATGACGCGAATTATACTTTTTCTCTTAGGATTGGCTTGCTTTCAAGGCCTATGGGCGCAACAGAGCCCCAAAACAGCCCTTCCCACGCATTTTAAAGGCCATGTGGGGCAAGGACCAAGCGTTAAGGCCGTAACCGACACCTTGCATGCCGACTTTTTGGAAGATCAAATCACCTTGTATGGCGCGCCCAACGGAGGTTTTTTGTCCGGCACCAGCGGCTATGGCGAATACGCCAAAGTACAGGAGTTTAAGGTGGACTCCGCCATTGGGGTGAGCGGTTTTTTGTTTTGGTTTGCCTACAAGGCCCAAAACTCGCTTCCCGAGGACAGCAGCCGCCTTGTTTTGGCTTGGTACGATTGCGATACGGCCGGTACCGTGGTAGACAGCAATCGGCTGTTTCCCAATCGGCTTTTAGCGGCCGACACCTTGTTTTTGAGCGATGTGGATACCTCTTCCATATTTGATGCCAGCGTCTATTTGTGGGAGCCTGAGGGCGACATTGCCATCCGGAATTTTGCGGCAGGAATCGTATTGGATTTGGTGCATTCGAGCGATACCATTGCTCTATGGAGCAGCACCGATGGGGACCCCAACCGCCCCAAAACGGCCTGGGAACAGTATCAAGGGGAGTGGACCCCCATATACCACAACTGGGGCGTGGACGTAGGCCTGAGTGTTTTGTCCTTGGTGGACCGCTTTGCCGGGCTTGATGCCTCGCCCAAATTATCGGTACGTATGGGGCCGAATCCGGCGGTAGACCATGTGGATTTGAAATTGAAGCAAGTCATAAATCAACCGAAAGTTAGCTTGTTGGATGGGCAAGGGCGCATGGTGCATTGCTTTGATGGCTTAGCTTCGGGGGACGCGTTTCGCTTAAACCTTTCGTCCATAGCTAAAGGTTCCTATATTCTGCTGATTTTCGAAGGAAGCACCCCCATTCATGCAGGCCGTTTGGTGAAGCAGTAAACAAGGTTATGTGTTCTCCGATGGACCGGCTAATGGGTCCTAAGCTATCTGAGACCGAAAGGGAAGAAATCCGTGAAAAAAGGAAATGGGTGGAGGCGCAAGAGTTTTTGCGGAGCATGATCATGACTTCGCAGTGGGTGTCGGGAGGAGCGGCACACTTGGAACGATCCGCATTCAGGAAACAATTCAGGCTGGATGGCCGAAGGGAAATCATACTCTAAGTTAAGGATTTCTACCGGAATATGGCTAGGTGGTGGGGTTGGCTTTTGGCAGGGTTGGCTTTTGGCTTTTGGCAGGGTTGGCTTTTGGCTAGGTTGGCTTTTGGCTGGGGTTCGAGAAACGTTTACAAGCGTTTAATAAACGGTTTTGGCTTTGAAAAATGCGAAATTTGTCGTGTGGGTGGGCACGGAGTGCTGCACAGGATAAAAAACCAGATGAATTCTATTTTTTGGAGAGAAACCAGCCGTAAAACTCCAAAAGAACAGCTCCATAGATGCGAAAAACCCCAATATAAAGCCTCCCGGCCCCAAGGGAGGACCCGCCGCAGCCGCTGCTTTGGTTTGGGGAGGCCGAGGAGGCGACCAAAGGAAGCCACCGCAGGCCCCCCAAACCAAGAAGGGGCAAGGCTGGCCGGAACAAGGGCCGGATAGAGTACAAGATGCAGCTACGGAGGAAAGGCCCGAAAGAGGACGAAGGAGAAGGCATGGCTTTTGTCGCCGGCTTCGGTAAACCTTTACAAGCATTTAATAAACGACTTTGCTTTTGAAATTTCCGAAATTTGCCCTAGGGGTGGGCACGGAGGGCTAAAAAGTATAGAGGGCATTCTCGAACCCTTTACACACCTTTTTAGACACTACTGTTGTTCTGCTTAGGCTAACTACCACACCTGCCCCTTTTTGAGGTTTAGTCTTCCTTTTTAATTTTAAATCCAATGGGAGTTCTTGGGGTTTCTTGATCTTTCACAAACTGCTTCAGGTAATTGAAAATCAGTTCAATTTTCTCGTCTTGTTTACCTACCCTTTTCCGCATACTTTCTACTTCAAGAAGCAATTCCTTATGCGTCAAAAGCATTTCTCGCATTTTGGTAAACACCCTGATAATTTGAATATTCACTTGGATGGCAACGCCACTATTTAAAACACTTGATAACATGGCAACACCTTGTTCTGTAAAGACAAAAGGCAAAGTTCTTCGACCTCCCCATCTTGAGGTCACATTTTGTGACTTCAAGTCTCCCCATTGTTCGGCTGTCAACCGAAACATAAAGTCATCAGGAAACCTTTCTATATTTCTTTTTACTGCTTGGTTTAAAACTTTTGTCTCTACTTGATAAAGCTCTGCTAAGTCACTGTCTAACATAACTTTTATTTCATTTATTATGTAAATTTTACTCATTAATACCTCTTCAGGAATGGAAACCTTTTTACTCATATTTGTTCCTAAAATTGATTTGGAAAAACTAAGCTCGCTCGGTTTAGGTGTCGCCGCTGCTATTCATAAAACGGAAAACAATGGACTCATTTACTTATGAAGGTCTTGCTTGAAATTTATTAAGCAATTTTCCGGTGAACAAAGCTATGGACAGCCGAGGCGAAATCACACCCTAAGTTAAGCACTTCTACCAAATATAGAAATAGGGGATAGGTTTTTTGGCCCTCGCCCATATCAAATGTGTGCTCCGTGGCCGGCCCTTGCTCCAGGCTCTCTTGCACCAAAGCTAGCCGCCCTAAGGCTGTGGTGGTTCCGCAAAGCTCCACCTCCTCGCCCAAGGGCGGCTAGCTTGGTGCATCAAGCGGCCTTTTGCTGGGCCTTGGGGCGGTTTTTTTGAAGTTGATTAATTTTAGGGGAGCTGTTTCTTTGTTTGCTCATAAACGAAATGTAAGCTTTTGGATTTAATTGCCCGGTTTTGGCCGGCCACTACAGTGCCATAACTCAAACAAGATGAAAAGATCCTTAAGCATGGCAGGATGTCTAAAGGCCAACAAAGTAAGCTTGGCGCAAATTTGCGGACGGATTAAATGGCCGGTTTCAAAAAAAAAAATTCGGATAATGCTTTGTAGGATATGGCCGGGCTGCTATATTTGCACTCCTGAAAATCAGGAATGTCTTCCTCGGTAGCTCAGTTGGTTAGAGCATCTGACTGTTAATCAGAGGGTCGCTGGTTCGAGCCCAGCCCGAGGAGCTTCAAAATCAAAGGCTTACAGCGTTTTCGTTGTAGGCCTTTTTTTATTTGCGCATAATTTGCGCATGAGGGTTGCTCTTAGTTGCTCTGTGTGGTTCCTTGGTACCGGTCGCCTCCGGGGTTGTGTACTTGAAAAACTACTTCCGCCGGCCATGTCTGCGTAGATGTGTTGTCGCTTTCGGCTGCCGGCGGTGGCGTTACTAAGGCCAATAGCTTCACCATGATTTCAAGGTAGGCTTTGGGGTTTGTTTTTGCCAAGGTGTTTAGGCTTGCCTCCATTTTTTCGCCTTGCCCCTGCAAAGCTTGGCCGATTAACTTCCGGGCTTGCTCTGTAATCTTATTGGGGATTCCTTTACGGCTGCCACGTTTACCTGCTTTGGATCCGGTGTCGAAGTTGTATTGCACTTTCCGTTACTTTGGTTTTTGTGATGGTGTACGATGGGTGCGAATTACTGTTTCAAAATGCTGCATCCATTTTTACCTGTTACATTTTTACTCCCCCCTATAAATAGGGGGGGAGGTAAATAAAAATCGGCTTTTAGGAAAAATTTTTAGGTAAAAGCCCTGAAAATCAGCACCTTTTTAATTGGTGGCAAGCGTATCTAAAAATGCACCAATACCAGCAAAAACCTTGTAACACTTTGTTTGTCAATGACTTTTAAATAAATTTTACCTGCTTAAAAATGTAAAAATCCTTGATTATCAATAGGTTAAAAACTGCTTAAAAGCGGTATGAAAGGCCGATGCCGTTGTCTGAACTTAGCTGCAAACCTGCTTTTTTGATGTTATGAGCCCCGGAAATGAAAAATACCAAACCCGTAAGCCATACGGCACCGCCGGCGCCTATAATTAAAGGTATTTGACTGCCGCCTTTACCGCTATCTGCAAAACTTGCAGCTGCGGCGATTCCCGGGCCCGCTACCATAATCAAAGTACCTGCTAACATTTGATTGCCGCCTTTGGTAAGCAATTTTGCCGCCTCTTGAAAACGGGGAGGCTCTATTACAGGCTGCTGCATTACCAATGATTGCGGATTATTACTTTCGGGCTGTTGGCAATAGCTGGCTATGCCGCAAGTAAGAAGTAAGACGGTAAGGAATGTACTTTTCATTTTAGAAATTTCTTTAAAAGTAGAAAAATCAAAAGTAGGAGATTTCACAAAACGGCATGATTCAACAGGCTACCGGCAACCATGTGGTACCGGCTAGCGTATAGATACCCATTCGCTGCATAGTATTTAAAGCTTCAAGCTGCTTATTGCCTCCGATGGTTTGCCCATGTGCGGCCTCATAAGCTTCTCTAATGGCTTGTTTTGCCTTTGCCTTGGTATTTACACCTTGCCTTGGTAGATGTGGCAAAATAGCCCTTAATGCGCCTTCGCTTAGGTCAATTTTTCGCCCGGAACGTTCGGCCTCGGATACGATGGGCACGCCGTCCATTCCCCAAGTTAATTAACGACCTACTCCCGTGGAGTGCAGAAATGAATACCCACATTGTTTGTGTTTTGCACCAAAACAAAGGAAACGAACATTTGCGTGGCCATCTTGGAACCGAGGCCACCATCAAAGCCGAAACCGTTTTGAGCCTAAAGAAGGAGGGCGAAGGAAGTTTGGCAAGTTGTGTGAAAGCCCAGAACCGGGAATTTTCACCGCTGTTCTTACAAAATAGGTCTTTTTGCTCATTTTAGCGGGGTTAGAAATTTGCGCATAATTTGTGCAAGAGAGTACGAAAAAGAGGAAAAAAGAGAAAAGAAATGAAAAAGAAAATGACCCCTTATGTATTGATTTACAACAAAAAGGGTGTTTTTGAAATAAGAAAAAAGGGAATTCCCTCTGATGTTAATCAGAGGGTCGCTGGTTCGAGCCCAGCCCGAGGAGCTTCAAAATCAAAGGCTTACAGCGTTTTCGTTGTAGGCCTTTTTTCTATCCCTCCATTTGTATTAATTTCACCCTATGCGTTTTCTGTTCCCTACCCTTACGGCGTTTTTCATTTTTTCTGTTGGCCTATCCGCTCAATCCGTTGGCATCAACACCCAAACGCCGGACCCCTCGGCCGCACTCGATGTGCATAGCACCCAAGGGGGCTTGCTGGTGCCGCGCATGACGGCCGCTCAAAGAAACAGCATCAATCAATCCGCCGACGGCCTACTGATTTTTAATACCACGTCCGGCTGCCTTGAAATTTTTTTCCAAACCATCGGTTGGCGAAGCATAGAATGCAATTGCCAACAAGCGCCGGCCATGCCCTCCGCCATTCAGGGGCCAAATTTGGTGTGTCCGGGTCAACAAGGACTGGTGTATTCTGTGCCCGCCGTGCCCGGCGCCTCTCAATACCAATGGACGGTGCCGCAAGGGAGTCAGATTGTAGCGGGTCAGGGTACCGATACCATAACCGTACTTTCGGGCAACAACTCCGGAAGCATTAGCGTATTCGCTTCCAACAGCTGTGGACAAAGCGCTACGCAAAATTTCAATCTAACCGTGCAGGTACCTGATGCTTCTTTTTTTACTACTCCTTCCAGTCCGGCCATAAATTCCAATGTGCAATTCACTTCCGCCACTTCAGGGGCAAACAGCTACAGTTGGACCTTTCAAAATGGAACGCCGGCCAGCTCTATTCAAGCAAACCCTACGGTGCAATGGAGCCAAACAGGCACCTATACCGTTACTCATATCGTTTCGTTTGGAACCGGTTGCGCCGATACTACTACCCAGCAAATAACGCTTACCAATTGCCAACCGGGAAGTCAGACCTTTAATTATACAGGACAAATAGCCACGTGGACGGTTCCTCCCTGTGCCGCAAATGCTACGATAACCGCTTATGGAGCTTCCGGGGGCGACCGTGCACAGAATTATTCCGGGGGCTTTCAGGCCGGGGGAAATGGCGCCCGCATTACCGGAGACTTTGTCTTGACTCCCGGCCAAACGCTTTCCATATTGGTGGGAGGTGAAGGAAGTACCGGTTTCAGTGGTTCCAACGGCTCCAATGGCTCCGGGGGCGGCGGAAGTTTTGTTTGGGTCAATGGTTCCAATAATTTATTGGTGGCTGCAGCCGGTGGTGGTGGAGCTGCCGATACGCCCGGCGGGAACGGTTCGGCGAGCAGCAGTCCCAGCAGCGGCGGGGGATCGGGAAGCGGCGCACCCGGCGTCAATGGAAACGGCGGCGGCGGCGGAAGTCAATCCGGCTCACCCGGCAATCCGGGCACCGGCGGTGGCGGTTGCGGCTGGCTTAGCAACGGCAGCAACGGCCAGGTATTTTCGCAAGGTGGAGGTGGTCAACGCCCCTTGGCAGGCGGTGCCGGTGGTCAGGCAGGGAACGATGGCGCTGCCGGAGGTTTTGGTGGCGGCGGCGGAAGTGCAGGACACCGCGGTGCCGGTGGCGGCGGTGGCGGTTACAATGGCGGTCCCGGAGGCAACGGTTGGAGCGGCAGCTCTTGGGGCTCCGGCGGTGGTGGAGGTTCTTTCAATGGAGGTGCCAATCAAATCAACCAGTCCGGGGTGCAAAACGGGCATGGGCAGGTGGTGATTACGTGGTAGTTGTTATGAAATAGGGTAGTTGGTTTATTCCGTTTCTTCTTCCGGCGGTTCTTCCATGGCGCCTAACAAGCGTTGGGCTTGCTCTTCGGGCAGTTCGGTAACGCCTCTCAATTTGGAAAGCATCATCCGGGTGCGGGTGCCTACCAGTTTGTCGATTTCGTTGTTGGCCTCGCTGATTTTCTTTTGGGCTTTGCCCAGGACGTCTCCAAAGCGTTGGAATTCGGTTTTTACGGCGCCCAAAATTTCCCACACCTCGCTGCTGCGTTTTTGAAGGGCCAGGGTTCGGAATCCCATTTGCAGGCTATTCAAAATGGCCGCCAGGGTAGTTGGTCCGGTAACAATGATTTTAAACTCCCGTTGCAGTTGGGCAATCAAATCGGGTTGACGCACAATTTCGGCAAACAAACCTTCGGTGGGCAGAAACATGATGCCAAAATCGGTGGTGTGCGGCGGCTCCAGGTATTTGTCGCGAATGTCTCGGGCAAATTTTTTCACCGATTGGCTCAGGGCGCGCTGGGCGGCATCAATAGCCACTAAGTCGCCGGCATCGTAAGCGCTTTGCAGGCGTAGGTAGTCTTCTTGGGGGAATTTGGCATCGATGGGCAAATAGACAGGGCTGTCGTCTTCTTGCCTGCCGGGGAGTTTTATGGCAAACTCTACGGATTCGCTGCTGCTTTTTCGGGTGCGTACGTTGGTGTCGTATTGCTCTGGGGCCAACACCTGTTCGAGCAGGTTGCCCAGTTGGATTTCGCCTAAAACGCCGCGGGTTTTTACGTTGCTCAGCACCTTTTTGAGGTCGCCCACGCCGGTGGCCAGGTTTTGCATTTCGCCGAGGCCTTTTTGGACTGCTTCCAGGCGCTCGCTGACCAATTTAAAGGACTGGCCTAAGCGTTCCTCCAGCGTTTTGTGGAGTTTTTCGTCAACGGTTTCCCGCATTTTTTCGAGTTTTTGCTCGGTAGTTTGCACCAATTCTTGTTGGCGGAGCGACATTTGGTCGAATTTTTGTTTTTGGAGTTCATTGAATTCCCGCACGCTGTCCGAAAAGCGTTTTCCAAAGGCGTCGAGTGCGCGCGAAAGTTCTTCGCGGTTGTCTTTGTTGCCTTTTTCTAAGCCTTCGCGCATGGCGCTTAAGCGCAGCTCCAGTTGTTCGCCCAAGCGGTTAAGCCCCTGCGCCAGCTCTTCTCGATTGTCCTTTAAGGATTGGGACAATTCGCTGCGGTGTTCGCGCATGCTTTGTTCTATGTAAGGCCGCAGCTTTTCGACCGGATCTTGCTGCGCTTTTTCTGAATGCTTATGTTTAAAAATTAGGTAAATCAGCAGCAGCAAGGTCATTGCCTGTGCCACCATCCAAAGAATTTCCATGCTTTTTGCGTTTAGGGTTGAGCTTTGGCAAAAATAGGGAATATTAGACGCCCGACTTAGCTAAATTTCAGGAAAATAATGGGGCTTTTTATTTCTTTTAATATATAAAACTTTGGTTCTTTATTTTCATTAGAATGGAGAAAATCAACGTGTTAAACTTTGCAAAACCTTACATATTTAAATTTATGTGCATTTTAACAAAACGTGAATAAATCTTACTTTTGTTGATTATGTATTTGCCTTGCTCACGCATACCATCCGCAAATTAGGCCAAAGGCAGGCCAAACAATACGCTTATGTCCACACACATTATACCCGCCTCCGAAGGTTTAGATATTCGTCAACCCGAATCTGTTCAATGGGCCTTTTTGCAAAAGCAAGAAGCTGCCTGGCAGGCCTTATATAGTAAAGAAAAAGAGGGTGGGAGTGCCCGCGCTTGGCTTCGAAAAGTGGGGCAAGTGTTTGCGGGTCAGCGCTTTCAAATGCTTACGGACCAACATGCGGCAGATTTGGACAGGTATTTGATTACCCACCGCAAATCGTACCGCAAATTGGCCGAAGAAAATGTAGAATTGTTGGCCCAAGACAAATTGAAGCTCAAGGTTACGGCGCGTCGACGAGGGTGGCTGGGCGGCCACGCTACCGCATTTTCCGGCAGGGTTAGGCCCAAAGGACAAAGCGAACTTTTTGCTCATGCCTCCGCCAGCTCCTTGGGCATCCATGACGACCTGTGCTTTCCTACTGCATTTGAGGGCAATATCGACCACTGGGGCAATATGAAAATGGCAGTAACCGCTTTTGGATGTGGCCCTTACAGAACTTTGCCCAAATCTTACAAGGCCGTAATTCATGCCGACGGTCGTATTGATGCCAACATTCATCAGACCCAATGGTTGGGCGGAGCTTTTGGAGCATTGTTTGTAGACCGTATGGGCGGTAAACATTTTTCGCCTGCCGGTAAGCGTGCCCTTACCTTTCAGAAAAACCTGAATGCACTCCACGAAATGATGACCGATGTCAGGTCAGAACTAAAGCGTTAATTTTCCTTTATTCTTACTAAGGCTGCCCTAACGCCGCTTGGCCGTTTATCTTCAAATGCGCAACTTTGAAGCGTCTATGAAAAAAACCAATAAAGACGCAGATTTTGCTACGATTAAATGGTATGGAGTTGCTTGTTCTTTCCTCATTGACCCTAATCGGTCGTTCCTTTCCCTCTAAGGGACACCACCTGGCCAATCGCAGTTTTAGAACCGACGATTTGCCCCAAGACCTTTTTCAGGAGTTGGTGCAGTTTGCCCTTCCGGCATGCCCTTATAGGGTTATTTACCGCATTCATAGCATTTTTCCAAACGAAGCCAAGCCACCTGAAAAGGCTTCGCTTTACTTTTTAGGCTGCCCAGAATGCCATGGGGCAGAACCGCCCACACCTTTTGAACAATTCGTTATTCCTGCCGGAACCTATGGCCGCCAGGGAATCTTACCCGGGCTATCTTACAACAATCCGGAATTACCCGAGGGCTATCACACAAATGAGCACTTATCCTTTGAGCGTCTGCAAATGGACGAAAACTTCAACCGCATTCAGGACATCGACTTTTTTTGTGCCTTGCAGGAAAATTAAAAGCAACAGCAACAGTTAGGAAGTTCATCTGGGCGCTGCAAATCGTATGCTACCCGAAATCCTTGCAGGTTGCCAAACAAGGGTTGGACTTACCTACGGATAATGCCTGTTTTCTTATATCGGCCGTTTTCCTTGGGCAGTTTGGGCCTTTGAACGGGGAAATTTCTTTGGATTGGTTTTATGGGTTTTGGCCCGCATTTCCGGCTGTCTCTGCAAGTCCTCGCCACCAAAGGCAAAGCCACTATGGGACTGATGATACGACGCTATTCTAGCGACAATCCTGTCCTGACCGCAGCGTCAGGGTATGCGTTGCAGCCAAATCTCAAGGTCCTCATTTACCATTAGTAAACTCCGGCCTTTCAATTTGCCTGCGCCTTAATTTGTCTTGAAAACGCGCCTTATCATCAGTCCCATTCAACGGTGCGGGGTCTGCCCGAAAAACGGTCAGCCTCCACCCGTTAAGTGGCTTTAGCCTTTGGCTGCTCCGGGCTTTCCGTTCCATCCGGGCGGGAGATCTCTACACTAAAGGCATTCTTGGAACCCTTTGGGTTTGCCTCAATAGCTGGAATTCGGGCCCAACGAATCGCTTTTTGACCTTTAAGGGACCAAAACGCCCAAAAGCCCACATGTAGAGATTTTCAATTTTAATTAATATTGATTATCAATTAATTATCTCTTTTTATGTAGAGATTGACGGCAGCAACAGGATGCGATTATTGGGCCTAAAATAAGGTCAAGAAGCATGGTTTAGGAACGTGCTTTCCGTTTTCAGTCCGGGGAAATTAGCCACGGCCATGCGGCTTAGAATTATAGGATAAAGGAATTCCAAAATATGGCCCCCCGGCCCCATGGAAGGCCGCCTGCAGACGCTACCCTGCCGCACTTAGGCGAGGAGGTGGAGCTTTGCGGAACCCCCGGAGCCTTAGTGCGGCAAGGTGGGGGCAAAGGAGCCTGGAATCAGGGCCGGATACGGAGCATGCATGCCCAATGGGCGAGGGCCCAAAACCTCAATCAATAGCTGTGCTCGTCCATTTTTACTTTGCCTCGGAAGGTCCAAAAGACAAAGCCCGTGTAAATGGCCACCAAGGGTACGCCTATGGCGGCCACGGTGAGCATGATGCCAAGGCTTTTGTCGCTGGAGGCGGCATTGTATATGTCCAGGCTATTCTGTGGCTGAACAGGGTCAAACAAAAGCACTGGAAACAGCTCCACGCTTACTACCATAAGCAGTACCGCCAAGACCAAAGCGCTGCTTATAAAACCGCGTAGATAGCGGCCTTTGGTAACTTCGCGGGGAATATTGGCCAGCAGCAAGGTCAAGACCACGGGCAAGGCAAACATCCAAGGGTTGGCCCTAAGCTTATCGGACATGTGCGGAATGTAGAGCAACACATAGAGCGTGGCCAATACCAGCGTAAGAATAAAGCCAATCATGGCTCCTCTAAGCAAAAAGCGCATGCGTTGAAACAGCCGCCCTTGGGTTTTGAGCAACAAATACAATCCCCCATGCATGGCAAAGGCAAAGAGGGTAACCAGTCCGGTGAGTACCGCAAAGGGATTGACAAAAGAAAGCCAGCTGCCGCGGTAAACGCCTTGTTCGTCTAGTGGGAAACCCAAAATAAGGTTTCCTACCACCACCCCAAGCAGTATTGCCAAGAGTATGGAGCTGATGGAGTAAGACCAATCCCAAAGCTTTTTCCACCAGGCCATGGGCTCTTTGCCTCGAAATTCAATGCTGATGGCGCGAAAAATAAGCGCTACCAAAAACAGCATAAAAGGAATGTAAAAAGCAGAGAACAAGGTGGCATATACCTCCGGAAATCCGGCAAAAAGGGCTCCGCCGCCAATGACCAGCCACACTTCGTTGCCGTCCCAAACCGGCCCAATGGCATTGATGGCAATGCGTCGGCTTTCTTCTTTGCGTAAGAACATGTGCAGGGCGCCGGCACCTAAATCAAAACCATCCAAAATGGCGTATCCGGAAAAGACAGCGCCTATTACCAAAAACCACCAGGTGGGATAATCAAGGCCTAAAAATGTTTCCATGGGCTTAGGAGTTTGGGGATTCTAAAGCGCGCGCCATATCGTCTTGTCGAGGACGGTGGCTGTCGTCTTGGTGGTGTGCATTGGGTCCGTGCTGCACTTTGCGGTTGAACAAGTAAATAAAGAGTGCAAATAGAAGCATATATACCAAGGTGAACAGAATTAGACTAAAGAGCACCTGGTTGGCTTGCACGGCTTCGGAAAGGGCATCGGAAGTCCGCAGTAAATTATATACCACCCAAGGTTGACGACCTACCTCGGCAGTATACCAGCCCAGCTGGTTGGCCAACTGAGGAAAAAATACGGAGGGCACAAAGAGCAGCATAAGCCATCGGGTGTTGAATAAGCGGCCTCTCCAACGTTTGAACTGAGCAAACAACGTTAGGGCAATTAAAAACAAACCTATAGCCACCATGGCGTGGTAGGTTTGAAACACAAAATTTACGGCTCCGGGGCGATCTTCGGGCGCAAAGGCGTTTAAGCCGGTGATGGGGGCTTCCGGGTCCATGTGGGTAAGCAGTCCAAGCCCACCTGGAATGGCTACGCCGTAAGTTTCCTGACTGCTGCCGTTTACCCAACCAAAAAGGTAAAGATCGGCAGGGGCACGGGCTTCCCAGTGTCCCTCCATAGCGGCTAATTTGGCCGGTTGGTGTTCGGCCACAATTTCCGCGGAGCGGTGGCCCGAAAAGAGTTGCAATAAAGCCGCAACAGTGGCCACGTGCAAGCCTAAGGTAAAGGATTGTTTGGCAAATTCCAGGTGGCGTTTCTTAATGATATAGTAAGCGGCCACGCTCATGACCAAGAAGGAGCCGGCCAAAAAAGAGCCGAGCCAAACGTGCATTAAGCGGTCCATAGAAGAGGGGTTAAACACCATGGCCCAGAAATCGGTGATTTCTGCGCGGGCTTCCAGGCCTTCGCCCACTACCTGAAAGCCTGCCGGAGTTTGTTGCCATGAGTTGGCCACCACAATCCAAACAGCGGAAAACATAGAGCCCAAGGTTACCATTATGGTGGAAAGGAAGTG
Organism: Flavobacteriales bacterium; assembly: GCA_018401695.1. Classification (GTDB taxonomy): domain Bacteria; phylum Bacteroidota; class Bacteroidia; order CAIKAF01; family CAIKAF01; genus CAIKAF01. The sequence continues at coordinate 1,183,068 of JAGYKD010000001.1, forward strand.
CACCCAAGGTTTAACTCTGTTCCATCCAAAAAGCAGAATACCCAGAAATCCAGACTCCAAGGCAAAGGCAAAAATGCCCTCAGCGGCTAGGGCGGAGCCGAATACGTCGCCCACGTATCGGGAATAAACCGCCCAATTGGTGCCAAATTCAAATTCCATAACAATGCCGGTGACTACGCCAATGCCAAAAATTAGGGCAAAAATGCGTACCCAAAACCGGGTCATGGCTTCGTAAAGCGGGTTGCGGGTTACTAAATAGCGGCCCTCCATAAACACAAGTACCAAACCCAGGCCAATGCTCAAAGGGGGATAGATGTAATGAAAAGCTACCGTAAAGGCAAACTGAATTCGAGAAAGTATTTCAACGTCCATGGCTTGGATTTATATGGGTTTTTGAGCAATCATGCGCACCAGGCGCGCTTCGCCCTGATGACCAATCCCTTCGTTTAAAAAGGCGGGAGTTTTGGCTAGGTACTGCAAATGCATGCCTGCAAAATCTTGGCAAAGGTCCTCGAGCTTATAAAGCATGTTTTCTTGTTTGGGGCCTCCGGAACCAAAGTTCAATTGCTCGGGGTGGAAGGCCTCCAACAGTACAAAGCCTCCGGGCTTGAGTTTTTGGATCAAGGCTTTGTGCACCTTGCTGCGGGTTTCGGGCGGCAAATGAAAGTAAATAAGCCCTATCAAATCGAACTGCTCCGAGGGAAGTGGCGTTTCCGGAAGCAAGCCCTGCAGGTAGTTGAATTTATCACCAAAAGCTTTGAGCTTGGCACGGGCATGGTCTATGGCGGTTTCGCTGCCGTCCAAAGCAGTGACTTGCCAGCCCTTTTGAAGAAGAAAAGCGGCATTTCGTCCTTCGCCTTCGCCGGGCAAGAAGGCAAGGCCGGGGCTGAGTTTGAGTCTGTGCACCGTGGCTTCGAACCATGCGTTGGGGGCTTGCCCATAAAGCTCCGGACGCTGCTCAAATTTTTGGTTCCAAAAGTCCGACATCACATCTTTCCTTTGAGCATTTTGTTCCAATACAACCAGGGCAGCGCATATTTTTTAAGCAGCCACATGCTGTATTTTTCTTTGGTGGTATCTACCAATTTACTGAGCAATGGGTCGGAGTCACGCACATTATTGTACTTAAATTCTGCAAGCACCATTTTTCCGTAATCGGTTACCAAAGGACAGGAGCTGTAGCCCTGATAGGTTTTGGAGCTTAGGCCTTTATTTTTTCGGTAGGCCAAGAGGTTGGCTACCACCACGGGAGCTTGTTTACGGATAGCGGCACCGGTTTTGGCGGTAGGTAAACCTGCCGCATCGCCCAGCCCAAACACATTGGGAAAGCGTTTGTGTTGCAGGCTGTGTATGTCTACTTCCAGCCAGCCTTTGGCCGGGGCTTCGGTTCCTGCCAAGGGAGAGTTTCTTATGAATTCCGGCGCCGATTGAGGAGGTGCTAAATGCAACAGGTCATAAGGCATTACAATGGCTGCCTCACCTTCGATGCGTTCGCGTAATTTTTGGTCCTCGGTAAGTACGCAGTCGTTTTCGCCTGCTTTGGTATACCTAAAATGAATTTCTTGTTTTTTGGGGTCGATGCGCACCGGTTCGTAGTAGTACTTTAGGGTAATGTCCTTTTTGCGGATGACCTCGTTGAGTGTTTTGGCGAACTCTTTTACGCCAAAAATCACGGAGCCGGGTGTAGCAAAAACCACATTGGTGTTATCGCGGACTCCCGACTTCCTAAAGTAACTGTCGGCCAGGTATAGGATTTTTTGAGGTGCTCCTCCGCATTTGATGGGCGTGGCGGGCTGGGTAAAAACGGCCTGCCCTCCTTTGAAAGATTGCAAGGCCTTCCAAGTGGCTTCGGGATCCATGTAGTTGCTTACCACTTTTCCGGTGGCCAATCCTTCTTCCAGTCCCGGCAGCAAATCCGGTCTGAGTTGAATGCCGGGGCAAACCACCAGTTGCTCATATTCCAGGCGGCTGCCATCCTCCAAAACCACCTGATTTTGATCCGGGTCGAGCGATTCAACGTATTGTTTTATCCAGTCTACTCCCTGTGGAATAAAGTCGGCCTGAGGCTTCCAGGTTTTTTGCATGTCAAAAGTTCCGGCGCCTACCAAGGTCCAGGCAGGCTGATACCAGTGCTTTTCGGCCTTGTCGATTAAGGCAATCGACAGGTCGGGTTGCGCTCTTTTGAGCTGGGCGGCCACCATGATTCCGGCAGTTCCACCTCCGACAATAATTACAGGATAATTTTTCATGTAGTTTGGTTTTTATTTTGTGGAGGAGATGAGCGACGGGAGGCATCCCGTCTTTACCTCATCGCTGAGAGACGGGAGGAATCCGGTCTTTACCTCATCGCTGCTCATCAATGGGGCATTTTGTCTTTTATGAGGCCATACAAAAAGGTTCCAAGCAGGCCTCCCAGGGCTACAGGCAGCATGGCCAAGAAACCCGCGCCAAGGTTTACAAAGACAGGTCCCGGACAAGCACCGGTAAGCGCCCAACCCAAACCGAAAATGAGTCCACCCAAAAGGTAGCGTTTCCAACCCGGGGCTTTGTCGGGAATAACAATGGGCTGTCCCTTGAGGTCCTTTAGTTTGAATTTGTTTATGAGCAAATAGCCCAAAGCACCCATGGCTACAGCCACCATAATGATGCCGTACATGTGAAAAGAGCCAAAGCGGAACATTTCTTGGATCCGATACCAAGAGGCGGCTTCGCTTTTGTACATAATAACGCCAAAAAAAGTTCCGGCAAGTACGTAAGGAATAAGTCGTAGCATATTAAAAATGAATTTGTGCAATTAAATTAAAGTGATGATAATCGGCTTGGTAGTACAAGCGTGCTTTGGGGCAATCGGCATTGTAGGCGCGTTTATGCACGTACAAAAAGCGCAGCTCCAAGCCTTCTAAAAATTGGTGAAACTTCCAGGTAATGTCTACATTGGATTGGAAGTAAGACATTTGCTGGTATTTGTTCACGCTAAAGTCATTGAGGTCGGGCGCCGACAAATGACCCAAGTCTATGCCAATGGTCCAGTCGGGATGCAGGTGCTTTTGCCCTCTAAGACTTAAGGAGTGAAATTGGCCCAAGCCTTCCATACGACCGCGCGAAAGGGTGGCGAAGAACTGCTCGCGCCCCCATTCTGTGGGAAAGGTGAATCGACCCGGCCCAAAGGCATGCAAGCTGTTCAAGCTCATGTTCCAACTTTCTTTTTCCAATCCAATTCGGCTTCCCAACAAATACACTTGCTGGTCCGGGAAATAGGTTTTGGAAGGATCGGCATTGCCCCCATCGGCCAGCTGAAACTGCGCCATTCCCTCCACTCCGGCGTTCAGCTTCCAACCCTTGTCGCCCAAACTCCAAGCCTTGGTAACTTGCAAATAGCTCGACCAGGAAACGCGGTCAAACCAATAGTTCCACAGGTCGAACCGAATACCTTTCCAATGATGTCCCAAATTCAAATAACCCAGACCTCCGCTGCTTATGTTGCCGGCGTAGTTGCTTTGGCTCCCGTCGGGATTGAAACCGGTATTGTAAATGCCCACGGATTCACCGATGTTGTACCAGCTCACGGTAGATCTCGGGGAAACATGGTTTAAGAATCCGGCTTGGAGCCAGGACCTAAGTTTTGGAAGTTGCCACTGCAGATCTATGCCTTGGCTGGCATAAGGTTTCATGCGGGTGTCTTGCTGATTCACGAAAGGGGTGTTGAGGACAAAGCGCCCCCCGGTTATTTCAAACCCCCGGTGGTGCCAATGCAAATACAATTCGTCCAAACGGTCCAACTCGTAGTGGTTTTCCGGGTCGGTCACATCAAACAGCTGCCTTTCGAAGCGCGGGAGCGCCCCTGAAATTTCGTCCTTCTCCCCCAATTCTGTACCCGCAACACGAAAGGTAAATACCCCTCCCAAACCCATACTGAATCCTTTAAATGAGGCGGTGTGGTAATGAAATCGAGCACCGGTAGCCAAGGCAAATACAGGTTCGGAGCCGGTTTCGTGCAAGGTAGACATGCCGTAGGTGCGTAAATGCCCGTGGAATTCTCCATGCGAGAACAACCATGCCAAATGATGCACCGTTTTTTGGGTGGAATCGGGCGGATCGGAAGCCTCCAGTTCGGCTACAGGCACAAAGGCCAGGCCAAAGACAATGGCCCAAAAATGATATAAATTTAGCCGAGCAGCCATGGATAAATTACATGGGTCATGAATAATCCGCCGGCAAAAAAGCCAATTACAGCGATTAAAGAGGGAAGTTGAAACGAAGACAAACCGGTAATGGCGTGTCCGGAGGTGCAACCGCCGCTGTACCTGGAGCCAAAGCCAATCAAAAGGCCACCAAACAACAACAGCCATAGCGTGCCGCCAAGAAACCAATCCTCACCATACCATTCCAGGGGTTGGTAGGCTGCCGGAGTAGCAAAACCTAAGGCTTGCAATTGGCCCTGAACGCCTGCATCAATGGCGGGTATTTGTCCTCCCTCGGGCGAAAGAAAATGCGCCGCCAAATATCCACCTACAGTTGCGCCCACAAGAAAGGCCAGGTTCCATTTCTGCGTTTTCCAGTCAAAAGCAAAGAAATTTGCGGCTTTCCCGGCACCGCACATGGTGCACATGGTTCTAAAATTCCCCGAAAAGCCAAAGGTTTTTCCGGCAAACCACATGAGCCAAAGGGTAAGACCAATCATTGCTCCGCTAAACCACCAAGGCCAGGGTTGGGTTAGAAATTCTATCATACGTATATTGTTTATTCTGTTAGTTTAAATATGGCGACAAGGCCGCTTTCAATTGATGCAAAGGCATAACGCCGGATTGGCGCCAAAGGGCTTCTCCCTTACGAAACAGCATAAGCGTAGGCACCCCACTTACCTGAAAAGCCGCCGCCGCTTGCGGATTCTTGTCCACATCTACTTTTATGATTTTAAGGCGACCCTTTTCCTCTGCCGCCAGCTGCTCCAAAGTCGGGGCCAAGGCATGGCAGGGACCGCACCAGGTGGCAAAAAAGTCCACCAATACGGGTGTTTCGTCGGAAATCAATGCTTGAAAAGTGCTCATATTAAGCGTTTGTTTTATGAATAAAGAGATGATGTTAGGCTTTAGCCGTTAGGGTGGAGGGACATACGTATTCGCTCACTTCCAATCCCGCTTCTTCGAGTGCCTTGAATCCTCCCAAAATGTTTACCACATCGTGCACGCCTCGACTTTTTAAAATCGAAGCCGCAATTACGGAACGGTAACCACCGGCGCAATGCAGGTAAAATGGCCCTTCCGCTCTAAAGGCATTCATATGCTCGTTCAGGTAATCCAACGGTGTATTCTGCGCCGAAGGCAGGTGGCTCGAAACAAATTCACCGGGCTTCCGCACGTCCATTATTTTGGGCTGCCGCGCCATAAGTTCTTTCATGACCGATGCGGAAACGTTCTGAATCCTATCGATTTCTTTACCGCCCTGTTCCCAGGCAGCTAATCCTCCTTTCAGATACCCTAAGGTTTGGTCGTAGCCCACCCGCGCCAGGCGTGTCACCACCTCTTCTTCTCGGCCTTCTTCGGCTACAATCAACAGGGCTTGGTCAATGGAAGGAAAAAGTGCGCCAACCCAAGGAGCAAATTGGCCGTCAATGCCTATGCTTATGGAGCCCGGAATATGCGAGGCGGTAAACGCTTCGGGACTTCGAGTGTCCAACACCAAAGCATGGTGCTGCTCGGCCAAAGCTTCAAACGCATCCGGAGTCAAAGCGGTCATGCCTCTGTCTTTAATGCCATCCAAGGAATCGTAGCCCTGTTTGTTGAGCCGCACATTCTCCGGAAAATAAGCCGGTGGGGGCATTAAGCCTGTGGTCACTTCTTTAATAAAGTCCTCTCGACTCAACCCTGGGTTTAATGCATAGTTCACCTCTTTTTGGTGCCCCAGGGTGTCGAAGGTTTCTTTACCTAAGTTTTTTCCGCAAGCGGAACCGGCGCCATGTCCGGGGTATACCAGCAGGCTATCGGGCAAAGGCAAAATTTTGTTGTGGATGGATTCGTACAAGTGACCGGCCAAGTCCTCCTCGCTGAGGTCGCCTTTTACCGCCAAGTCCGGACGGCCCACATCGTTAATGAACAAGGTGTCGCCTGTAAACAAGGCCTTGGGTTCGTCCTTTTCGTTGCGCAACAAATAACAGGTGCTCTCCATGGTATGCCCGGGAGTATGCAACACTTCAATGCTGATATTTCCCAAAGTCAAACGCTCGCCGTCTTTGGCCTGATGTACTTCGTACAGCGGTTGAGCTAAAGGCCCAAACACCACTTTTGCTCCGGTCTTGCGGGCCAGGTCCAAATGACCGGACACAAAGTCGGCGTGGAAATGCGTTTCCAGCACATACTTAATTTCTACGCCCATGGCTTTGGCTTTTTGGACGTAAGCTTCGGTATCCCGCAAAGGGTCTATCACTAAGGCTTCTTTTCCGGAGGCAATAAAGTAGGCTCCCTGCGCCAAGCAACCGGTATAGATTTGTTCAATATGCATGGTATTGTGGTATTTTCGAATTGTTGAATACAAAAGTAAAGGCTGACAAATGAACACTTGGTGACCAAGGTCACATGTCCAGGAGCTGCTGGGCCATAATAAACACACCCATTACCAGCACAAACCAACCAAAAGCGGGTTTCAGTTTCTCTCCGCTGATGCGGTCGCTCAGCCAACTTCCCACAAATATGCCGGCAATAGAAATGGCACTAAAGCCCATCAAAAACATCCAGTCGATTTCTCGGTTGGCCACATCGCCCGTAAAGCCAATCAAGCTTTTAGCGGCAATGATTATTAGGGAAGTACCCACGGCCTGCTTCATGGGCAAACCGGTCACCAGCACCAGCACAGGAATAATCAAAAAGCCACCGCCGGCGCCTACCAAACCGGTAAGCACGCCAACCCCCAGTCCTTCTACCAACACTACGGCATAGGATTTCCAGCCGGTATGCTTTTCCTTGGGAGTCGCTGCGCCGCCTTTCTTCTTTCGAATCATTGAAAATGAGGCCAGAACCATCAGCACGGCAAAGAGCAGCATCATCCAGGTGCCTTTAGATAGGCCGGCAATGGTTTCCGGCAGCCAAGGCACCAAAGTATATCGGGTAAAAAACACTGCTACAATCGAAGGTGCACCAAAAGCCAAAGCAATGTTGATTTTTGCCAAGCCCTTGCGCCAGGCCTGAGCTCCACCTACAAGGCTCGAAATGCCAACAATAAACAGCGAATAAGCCGTGGCCGTTTCCGTGTCCAGACCCAAAAAATAGAACAACACGGGAACCGTCAAAATCGATCCCCCGCCGCCAATAAGTCCCAACGAAATGCCAATGGCAAGCGCCGATATCCAACCAAGTATTTCTAGTACCATGTGTTTTGCTTTAGCACAAAGGACGCAAGACTTTATTCCATATTCAGTAACAATAGTTACAATAAAGTAAAAGAAGCGCAAAGGGTAGGGCCCTCGCCCATAGAATAATCCCGCTCCGTATCCGGCCCCGGGCTGCGGCCAACCTCCCCGGCATTTAGCCGCTCTAAGGCTCCGGGGGTTCCGCAAAGCTTCACCTCCTCACCTAAGAGAGACTACATGCCGGCTTCGGTGGGTCCTCCGCTTGGGCCGGGGGGCCATTCTATAAAATTTATGCATTCTAAGGGGACATTCCCATCCCTTGCCCCCATTTTAGGGCTGCAAAGTAAAGCGGATGCTCAAACCTCCGTTGCTGGTAGAGGTCGGAAACTGGTTCGAAATAAAAGGATTGTTGCCCACATGATCAAAGAAGAACCGCGCCGATATAGACTTGCTGAAGGCATACTCCGCAAAAAACTTTATGTTCAAGGCTTGCTGTCCTGCCGTTACCTGCTGCACCTCTTCCTCAATTTTGCGAATGACCGTAGCATTGTCTCTCCAGCCAATGTCCAAACGAATGTTCAATTGGTTGGCTATGCGTTTGCCGTTGATTAGGAAGGGGAAGGGGAATTCGGCCACCCGATAACCTGCGCCGACCGCCACCTCAAAGGTATTGTTCTCGGTTACCTGATTGTTGGGGAAATTTAAACTGATGTTGCGCGAAGACTTAAGCTCTACCGTAGCCTGGATGTCGTTGTTAAAGGTCAAGTCCAGCTTAATCAGTGGATTAAAACTTTCTTGCAAGGTCACCGAGTTTAAGAAAAAACGACTCACAAAATTGTTGTTGGGGTCCAATTCGGTAAACCCGAAAGGATTGTTGTCCCAATAGCCGGCCCCCACCTGATTGTAGGCGTTGTTGGACTGGTATCCGCTCATGGACAAGGTGCTTTGATAGCCATGGGTAAGGACAATATTTTTTAAGCGATCTTTAAAGAAAGGAATGTTCTTGAGCCCATCAAATTGGACCCTCCAGTTGGGAATAGGAATGTCCGGGAACATATCCAACGATTGGCTTTCGGCATCTACGCCACGGTATGCTGCCAAGAAAGAGTACAGCAAAACATCGCTTTGGTTGGGCCCAAATCCGGGTTGATACGCGGCGTTTGGATTCACTGTTACTTCCGGGTTCAGCTCACCCAATCGTCTTGAAATTACTGAGCGGTTTTGCAGCATTTGATCAAAAATGCGGCTGGTAAAATTGTCGCCATCCTTACCAAAGAAGGTGCCCAAAGTCATATAGGACATGGTGAAATTACCCATGGTGAGTGGGTTTTGCGCTCTATAATCGTTGATGCTGGGCACAAAACGATAGTTGGATTGGTAGTTTTCGGAGAAGGTTCGGTTGGCCGTAAAAGTTACTCTAAATCCTTTAAAAGGTTCGTAGGTTGAGTTGGCGGTCAAATTGCTGGTATGGGTGCGCATAAACATTAGGTTCAGGGTGGAGTCCCGCACCAACCACTTGTCCGACACAATTTTTTGCGCCAAATCTTGGTCGTCGAATTGGCGACCAAAGGCAAAATCCGGACCAATGCCTGGGCCGCTGAAATTCATGCCCAACAGATCGGTTCCCTGGGCATAACCGGGCAACACGGTGCCGTTGGTTTCGGTGTAGGAAACCGACATGTTCTTAAAGCCGGTAAATATTTTTACCATGGTCTCCGGCACAATTCCCAAATCAATTTTCTTAATCTTTCGGACGCCGGTAATGAGCACATCGGCGCGTTTGATGTCGTCGGAAGCGGTAAAGAGTAAGGCATTTTCGTCTTTTATTTCCACTTTTCCTTGCACCGTATCTCCGTCTTGGGTAATCACAAACACTTCTACGTCCTCGGTTTTGAGCTTGTGGCGGAGGCGTCGTTTTCTATCCTTTTTAAAGGAATAAGGCTTTTTGGCCTTCCATTTCACTTCTTTGAATTTGTACTTGGTACTGTCTATGTCCTCTCCGGGTTTTTCGGGGCGCTTGGGTTGGTGGAGTTTTTTCAGGTAGGGACTCTTGCGGTATAGGGTATTGAAATTGATTTGACCGTTGAGTTTTCGGCTTTGGTTGTTCTGCACAATATTCCCCCAACGACCTCGGGTAAATTCTTGGGTAGTTTGATTGCGTTCCAAGTTGCTGGCCGTCCAACTGAAATCGCCCCCATATCCGGCAGAAAGGGTTACAAAGTCGAGTAAAGGTATTTTGCTCAATGGTAAGGCATAGTTCAAGTCGAATCTGTGGTTGTAGCGTGTGTTTCTTCCCAACCCTTGTACCCTTGGGGCTACCGTGCTGTCGAGTTGCATTTCCGGCTCATCAATGCGCGAATTGTTGGTTGCCGAAAAGGTTGCGGTTATAGAGCGGGTGGGGTTGTATTGGAACTCGTAATTGCGGGTCCAGGTAAAGTTCTTCCTAAAGGTAGGTAGAATTAAAAGGTCGTAGCGGGTAGTATTGCGGAGCTTAAACTCGTTCCAATCGCGCAATACGTTGGCGCTAAAGCCCAAGCGTTTGGGCATCCAAGTAAAGTTAAAGTCTTTAATGAGTTTTAGCCATTTGGATCTAAAGCGTTTGGAGCGTTTAAAGGGCTCCCAGTACTTTACGGATGGACTAAAGGACCAGGTCAATGCTGCCCTATGTTCGTAGGTATTGTTGTATTCGGTATTGATGTCCTGAAAAAGCTCTTCGCTGTAGGCATAAGAAACCGTAAAGTTTGATATGTCGTAGATTTTAGGCCCGGAGGAGCTTTTGCCGCGCTGCTTGCGCATGTTGTTGATGTTTACGCTGCGCCGAGTGGTAATGGTCTGCACAATGCTGCGCAAGGAGTCTCGGGCAATGTCGTTGGGCAGCACCTGAAGCGCATCGGTAAACAAAATATCCGGATCCAGTGGGTTGAATTGGGGATTGGCTAGAGAATTGCTGTAGCCAATAAACAATGGAATTTGCACACCGGCTTCTTTGCCAAAGAATTTGCCCAGTTCAAGTCGGGTGGTAAGGTCAATGGTGGTGGTGTTTTCTCTGGCACGTTCTTGTGGTCTTTGTTCAATGGCTCCAAAACCAAAGCGGGTAGTTCCCACCGACAAACCTACCTGTCCAAAGTCTGCCAAATCTAAGGTGCTTCGCGCTAAGGCAGCCCAGCCACCGGGTTCAAAATAATCGGTTACCCGCAATTCGTTTACCCAAACTTGTACGCATTTGGCCAAGCCATCGTCGGGTTGGGAACCGGGTTGGCCCGTTTGCCAAGGATTGTTCTTTTTTGCCGGGTTGCGTACCCCAATTAAAATGGTGCGGACATTGGCCAGGTTGGGATTGCCTCGCACCGAAACCCGTTGGCCGTTAATAACGTCAGAATAAATGACGTTGGGGTTTTCGCCTTCAGTATTTCTTCGGAGTTTTAAATCGGGGAGCAAGGCAAGTTCAATATTTACCCGGTTCTTCTCCGGCCATACGTTTTCGCGGTAGTCCGGATCTTGGTTTGGATCTCCTGAAGCAGCATTGGGTTGAATGGAAATGTCGGAAGGCGACAAAGGGATTTCGTATTCGTAGTAGTTCTCAGAGGCATCCATGCCCAAGCGTACAAAAACGGTTACGTCGTTGCTGTCTAAAGCAAAACCTTCTACTCCTTCTAAGTGCGCATACATGCGCAGGAATTTGTAGGCCCTCAGGTCCAATTCGGTGTTTTTAAACACGGCCTTGCCTTCGCCGTCCTTTAAATCGCAGGCATTAAGTACCAAGGATTGCTCATTGAGCTGTTGAAGCTGAGGGTTAGCCGGGTCAATCTCACGAGTAATTCCAGGCGGCAATACATAAGGGAAGGGCTCTTTTTGTGTATTCTCCTCAATGTTTACCGTGGTGCTGTTAAAATCGGCGCCTTCTTGCCAAATATCGGCCACATCGGCAATGAGTCCGGGGAAAACCCGCCAATCGGCACGCACCAATTGCAAAGTGGCCAAACGCACAAAAATATCGTCCGGGAAATTCCTCATGGCCATGCGCATGAAACGAATGCTGCGGAAGTCGTTGATATTCCCAAACTTCTCTTTCATTTCTGTTTGCACAGGAATGCGGAATTGAATCCAACGTACCGGCTTGTTGATGGTTCCTCCGCTTGGTCCGGGAACCGAGGCCGTGGTTTCCAATATATCGCTGATGAAGTTTTCGCCGATTTGATCCAGGTCTTGCGGCCTTAAGCTGATGGAATACTGGTAATAGGATTCAGGTTGGTCTAGCGTATAGTTGACGTTGATGTCTTCGGAGTTGGGAATTTGCCCAAAAGATTCGGTATTGTTTTGGGCAGGCGAGTTTCCCTCAGGACCTAAAAAGTTTTTGTAGCGGTTGTGGATGTAGTTTTCGCCGGGAATATTTTGGTCGTTGTTGTAGCCGGTTCCGGCATAATGGCGAAAGTTGTCGCCGGCCGGGTCGTTTTGAAGCAATGCCAAAGAGGCGCTTCCTCCCAATACTCCCGCAGCTTGGTTCAAAAAGGCATTGAAAAAGTCGGCTTCGTCTTCGTCGCTAAGGCCATCGTAGCCTACATCTTGCAATTCACGGTTGACAGGGTCGTTGTCAAAGTTTTGGTTGATGGGTTGCAAGAGCGGAATGCGTCCCCAAGCGGTTTCTATAACCGGACGGTCTTCTTGGGGTGTGGGCAGGCCGTTTTCGTAGCTCATTCTTCCATCACGCAGAATGTCCTCACTCATATTTCCTACTTGAATAAGGAAATCGCCGCCGCCGTCGGGCAGCAAATTGGCGTTTGTGGAACCGGGAACCCCGTTGTCCCATTCTTTCAATTGATTTAGGTCTTCGGATTGGAAGGGGTCCATCATCCAAAATTCTATGTAGGCAATGTTGGCGGCATCCCAGTTGGTGGTTTCCATGCGGCGCATCATGAGGCCGAAATTGGAACGGGGATTCAACAGTCCCACTCGATTGGTGGCCGCAGGATCCAAGCTGTTTGCATCAAAATTGTAGGGGCCGCGTTCTGCAGGATAGTAGTGAATGTCCAACACCTGTTGGTTGATTTGTTGCTGGGTATAGTTGGGTTGAAACCCGGGGAACACCTCGGTTGGACGTATTTCCCGAAGGTAATTGTTGGCCCGCATTACGGGGTCGTTGCTTACGTTGGGCGGAGTTTGGCTGTTTTGACGAAAGAACAAAGGGTCCATAATGAACCAGGTCATTTTGGCCCGATTGAATCCGTAACGCAAATCGTCGAACAAATCGCCGTTGGGAAACTGTGGATTGGATTGGGGCACACTACCCAAACGCCAAGCAGTAAAACTTTTGATGTCAATGGCCGTTTCTGCCGCTTCAAAGTCGTCCACAAAGGAAACACCTCCCTCGCCGTTGGCATCAATAACACCGTTAAAGCCCGGAATCAAGTGCGCAAATTCACCGTTAAAGGTCAACACACTAGGCGCTTTGGTGTCAATGCCGGGGATTTTATCTACCAAACGCGTTACGATGGGAAGTTCACGGGTAAGGTTTACATCCAAGCCCCAAATGGTGTTGTTCACCGGCTCATTGCCAATATCGATTTTTTGGGTTAAGGGCAGCTCATTCAAATTCATAATGGTAGCTCCTACCACAAAATCTTTATTGAACCGGTAATCGACATGCGTACCCATCAGGCGCTTTTGCTGAATGTTAAAGGTTGCATTGTTCTCCATGGAGATGTTGATGGGCAAGCCGGAATTCAGCACGCCATCGTTGATGATGCGCACCCGTCCAATGGCATAATCTACCGTATAGTCTGAACCTTCGGTTAAGGTTTGTCCGCCTGCGGTAACCGTTACCGAACCTTGTGGAACATTGAATGCATTAAGGCTGATTTCCGAACCGGAGGCACCTTGGTAGGAACCTCCCAGGTAAAAGCGGTTCTTTTCTTGATTGAGCTCTGCCAACTCCTGAATATTGGCGTATAGCTCATCGAAAGCGTAGCGCTCTGTCATGGCCTGGATGTCGGCCGAGGGATTGTTGAGGTTGGCCTGCGTAAAGATGCGCTCTAAATATTGAGCAGAAAAAGGCTCCTTTACGGGGAAAATGATGCGTCCGTTTTGTGAGATGATGGTTTTGCCCTCAATAAAATCGAAAAAGCCATCGGTGAGTTGATCCCCTTGTGGGTTGAGTCGGTCCAAATTGAACAATTGAAGCAAGGGTGTACCACTCACTCCGGGCGCATTGGGAAAATAGTTGACTTTTACCCCGGTTTCGGTATCTTGATACAGGATATTTAAGGCAAAATCTTCTTGACCTATATTGAACCCTCCAATGCTGTAGATGTTTTTCATCATCCAAGGCCAGTTGGCCTCTTGCACATCTAAGTTGGAAGACTTTAGCAGTTTTACCACCAAAGCACCCGGAGAGGCCACATCTTGAGAAAACTCCCCTACCCGAAAGGTTTGCCCACCTGCGGTGTATTCGTAGGCAACGGCCAGGACTTCGTCGGCATTCAAGGCTTGGTTGAGGGAAATATACCCCAGCAAAGGATCAAAGGTGTATTCGTTGGGACTTAGCAGACGGGCATTGGTCAACTTCTCAATTTGGGTGCCGTTGTTGAGCTGGTTAAATAAGTATTGCGAAGTAATGTCGCGTACCGAAGGGTCTAAGGTTTGAGGATTAAAATTATTGGCATTATCAGGGAACACGTTGGTGTTGGGTAGGTTTTCGCCTAGAGGCAAGAGGCCTACAATGTTGCGGACGTTTTCGGTAGCGTTAATGCGGTTGGTAACCCAAACTTCGATTCGAGTAATGTTTACGGCAGAGGTTACGAAAGGCAAATTTTGGTTGGCCTGATCGTATTGGTTCATAAAATAATCGCTGAGGAAGAAGTGTCGATTGGCCTCGTATTTTGCGGCTGATATTTCAAATTCGGTTACCTGTGCCCCGCCTTGAACGGTAATATTTTGGCGTTGTCCTTGTTGTTGCGCAAAAACGGATTCGATTTCCCACCGGCCAAATTTGAGTCGGTTTTTTACCCCAAAAAGAGAAGAGGACCCTTGAATAAGTTGACCGTCGAGGCCGAGGTTTACGTTACCAAACTCAATCAATTGCAAAATATCGTCTTCGCCTCCCTCGTAGGCCAGGTTCATTTGGTTTTCGAAGGCAAAAACCGATTCGGTATTGAAGTTGGTGTTGAGCTTGATTTTGTCACCAATGCTTCCCACCACGTTTACCTGAATGTTTTGATCGAATTGAAAGGTAGTAATGGTGCGTTGGGAAAGGGGAATGTTGGGATTGTCGTTGTGGTTTACCCGAACCCCCATAATTAATTCGGCGCTACCTTGGGGACGAATTTCAATATTTCCCAGACCTCCGGGGATATCGCCCAAATTGATTTGAGGGATGAGCGAGTTGGACTCGTCGCCTTTGGCTTGTTCGCCGGCCTTTTGGCGCCAGTAATCTAAGGCTTGGCGTGCCATTTCACGGGATCTATACTCTTCGGGCGAGAGGTATTCGGAGGCGATTTCGATGTCTCCTACCTTTTTCACCACTTCGTATTGGCCGGATTCCGGGTCATAGTTCACCTCCTCGGTGATTCCCGGGGGATCATCGTCGCCCATTTGATGGTGGCTGGAGTCTTGCTGGGCCAGCAAAAGGCTTGGCAAAAGCGCCAGCAACAGCACCCACATCGGTAAGAACAGTTTCCTCAACCGCATTCTGTGTATGTTCCTGCAACTAACCAATGCTTAACTCCAAAAATTCAAAGATATTTTAAGGCAATGCGAATCCAATCTTCCACAGGTTGGTCCGGTTGAACTTCTTTCCCCGACTTTTGAAGGGCTTTGTCGATGGCGGCGCGGGTGAAGCCAAGGGCTTGGAGCGCCAAGGCGGCTTCATTTCTTACCGCTATATTTCCTCCGAAACCTAGGGCGTTTTCGGCGCTACCGTTGCTGCCTTCCAATTTGCCCACTTTGTCCTTCAGGTCAACCAAAATGCGTTCGGCAGAACGGGTACCAATGCCTTTAACCCGTTTTAAGGTGCCTAAATCTTCCTGCAAAATGGCGGTTTGGAGGTCTTCGGTGCGCAAGGCCGAAAGCATCATGCGGGCTGTGGCGGCACCAATGCCCGACACTCCAATAAGCAAACGAAACATTTCGCGCTCGCCGGCCTCTGCGAAGCCATAGAGCTGGTGGGCATCTTCCCGAATAACTTGGTGCACTAATATTTTGCCTGAGGCATTGCCTTGGAGCTTGTCGTAGGTCTGCAAGGAAATGGAACAGAGATAACCCACTCCTTGTACGTCCACCACCACATGGGTAGGACTTATTTCCACAAACGATCCGTTGAGATATTCTATCATTTGGCCAAAAGTTCCCTTCCGTTGTCAGTTCTCGGAACTGAAACGCATTGAATTATTTTTCATTACACTGAAATTCAGCTTAGTACGGGTGCTTAATAGGCCAACAAAGATTATGGGCTGCCAAATATACAATGGATAATGGGAAATCCCTATGTTTCCTTTTGCAGAATCCTTTGCATAAGGGTTAGAAAATGCAGCAAAAACAATGGAGCTAAGAAGGAGTAGACCCAACAACAGAAGATAGACGCGGCAGGGATGGATGCGGCAGCCCGGAGGGACGCAAGCCACAGCGCCCGGCGGGTGGAGGCCCCCGAGGATTCGGGGGACCCCGTACCGCTTGGCGCTGTGTGCTTGGGGACCGAGGACTATAGCGGACAGCCCGGTTCAGCCGCCCCAAAAAAACGCAGCTAAGTAATTGAACCTAGCTGCGTATGCCTTATTTATGGCTCCGTGTATTAGCCTTCCAAACCTTGCACCAAATCGCTTAAAGGTAGTCGGTTGCGGTTGGCCAACTCGCGGCTTAGGAAGGGCTCGTTTAGCTGGTCTGCGCTGCCGGGAAATCCTAAAGCAAAGCATACCCCGGGTTCAAAGGCTTCTTGCTCCGGCGCCAAGGCTTTGAATGCGTCGCTGTCGAATCCGCCCATAAGGTGGCCATAGATGCCCAATTCGGTGGCTTGGGTCATCATGGCCTGCATGGCTGCACCTAGGTCGAAGAGCGCGTGTCGATTGGGGCTGTCTTTGCCTGAAAAAAGGGTCCTGGCCCAAGCCATACCCAGGACCGGTGCGTGGGTGGCCCAAGTTTGGTTGCCCGGTGCCAAGATGTCGACGATGCGCCGATGCATAGCTTCTCCTTTGCGGGCGAGCAGAAAGCGCCAAGGTTGGGCATTGGTGCTGCTGGGCGCCCAGCGGGCGGCCTCGAAGAGCAGGCTCAAATCGGCCTCGTTAAGCGGTTTGGAGTCAAAGGCTCGTGGACTCCAGCGCTTGCCAATAGCTGGAATCAGCTGCTTGGGAACCTCTTTGGTTTTTAGGTCGGTAAGTTGTTTAAAATCCATAGGGTTCATCGCATAGGGATTTCCATGAGCAATACGTGGCTGTTTTGGTCGGCTTGGATTTGGAACTCCGAAGTATCCCACATGCCTAAGGCGTCGCGGCGTTGCAGTTTTTGCTGAGCTACCTGAGCTTCGCCTTCGATCATAAAGAGGTAGAGGCCGTTGCCCGGTTTTTGGAGCCGATAGCTGAGGTTTTTTCCTGCCTCAAGTTGGGTTTGATGAAACCAAAGGTCCTGGTTCACCCAAACGCCCGAGTCTTCCGGGTTGGGAGAAACCAACAATTGCCATTGGTTTTGCATACCTGCAGGTTCGAACTTTTTTTGATCATAGCGCGGGGTTAAATTGGGTGCACGCGGGAAGGCCCAGATTTGCAGAAAGCGTCCGGTTTGGTCTTTGTGGGCATTGTATTCGGAATGTTGGATGCCGGAACCGGCGGTCATTACCTGCACTTCGCCGGCGGTGATTACGGCTTTGTTGCCCATGCTGTCTTGATGCTCTAAGGCTCCCTCCAATGGAATGGTAATGATTTCCATGTTGTCGTGTGGATGTCGGCCAAAGCCGGTACCTCCGGCGATGGTATCGTCGTTGAGCACCCTCAGCACGCCAAAGTGCATGCGCTCGGGGTTGTAGTATTGAGCAAAGCTAAAGCTATGGTAGGTTTTGAGCCAACCGTGGTCGGCGTGGCCGCGTGAGTTTGCGGGATGAAAAACGGTGTTCATGGTTTTGATTTCTTTGATGGGTAAATGATTGAATCCAACGTGTGGCGCCATTTCTTCTGCGGTGTTTTTTGAGGTGGCGCCAAGAGCGGGAGCAGCAGCCAACGCGGCAGCAGCTGCGGCTGAGCGTTTGAGGAATGACTTTCTGTCCATGGCTATGTCAATGTTTGGTTGTCTTCTTTTAGGCTATTCTCGGAATGCATCAAGGCTTGCTCCACCAACATGGGCAGCTCCTCGATGGGGCCAATGCGTCGCAGCCATTGCACTGCGCTGTGGCTGGCGTGGGCGGTTTGCATAAGCCAGCGGTCGGTGGTTTCGCCGAAACTGCCGCTTTGCACTACCAAGTCGAAAGGGAGCAGTTTGAGCAGGCGCATGGCAGCTGCCGCATCAAATGCACTAAGCACCTCGTGCTCCGGATGTTGCAGTATTTTGGCCAATTGAGGCAGGATGCTGTGTTGTGAACCGGTTATCAATATGCGTTTCATATAGTTGTACGTACAACTATTGTGCCAAAATCAGGCATGACAAAGCGACGTTTTATTAGGTGCGGCTTGGTCTGGGTCCGGCGGGTACATCCTTATGTCGTCGTTGCAATTCTTTGTGAATCAAGGCCAGTTCACGCCCGGTTTGACCCCGAACCGAGGTGTTTTCCCGTGCCCTGCGTTCCATGTAAGGAAGCAGTTCTTTTACCGGCCCATAAGGCACGTATTTGGCCACATGGTATCCTTGGTTGGCCAAATTGAAGGAAATATGGTCGCTCATGCCCAACAATTGCGCAAACCATACGGCAGGAGCATTGGAAGGAAGGCCCAAAGCGGCCATTTGGGCCACGGCTTTGAGGCAGCTTGCTTCGTTGTGGGTGCCCAAAACACTATGAATGCGGTGATGGTTTTGGAGGCAATAGGTACATGCGGCATCGAAGTCTCGGTCGGTGGCTTCTCTGTTGGGTTGGATAGGGTCCGGGTATCCTTTAGCGGCAGCGCGTTCCCTTTCTTTTTCCATATATGCCCCTCTTACCAGTTTAGCTCCAATGAAAAAGCCTTCGCTTTCGGCTTTTTGGTGCAGGGACTTTACATACTCCAACCGATCGTGCCTATACAATTGTATGGTGGTGACTGCCAAAGGGATTTGAGTATTGAAACGCCGCATCATCTGTTCTGCCAAAAAGTCAATGGCCCCCTGGAGCCAACTTTCTTCGGCATCGATAAGCACCGGCACCGAATGGTCTTGAGCGGCTAAGAAAATGCGTTCCACCCGGTTTTGCACCCTCTGCCAAGCGGCGGTATCGGCTGAAAGCAGGTTTTGGCCCAAACTCACTTTTTCCAATAAATCTTTAGAGGCGATTCCGGTAGTTTTAAACACGGCAAAAGGGATGCGTTCTTCGCCGGCCGCCCTCACAACGGTACGGATAATTTCATCGGTAGATTTGTCGAAGCTGGCTTCGTTGTTTTGCCCTTCTACCGAATAGTCGAGAATGGTTCCGGTTCGGTGGCTCCCCAAAGCACGAATTACGGGTTCGCAGGCCTCAATGGTTTCTCCACCAACAAATTGACGAAAAATCGTTTTTTTAATGAGCCCTTTGACCGGCAACCCGGCCTGGAGGGCCCAACTGCTCAGTTTGCTCCCCATGCTCACCAATTCCGGTTTGGACAGAAGCTGAAACAATAAACGAGCCTGGCGCAGATCCGCGTCTGATTTGCCGGCGAATGCCACTTTTGTATCTTCAAACGACACCATGGAATAGGATGCATTTTAGCAAGAAACAAACCTACAGCAAAAATGTTAGCCTTACATTAGGTATTGTACCTTTGTACCCAAGAATTGACTTATGTATCTCGTAACGGAGCACTATCCGGTATATTTTGAAAAAGAATCCCTATCCTACTTTAAGGAGTTTCTTGAAAAAAAATGCAGCAAGCGCCAAGTGTTTGTTTTAACCGATACCAACACCAGGAAGCATTGTTGGCCAAAGATTTCGGGTATGTTTGCCGGGTTTGAACCGCCCAAAGTGCTTACAGTTCCCGCCGGCGAACCCGCCAAAAACTTCGATACCGTGCAATCGGTATGGAAGCAATTGCTGGAAATGGAGGCCCGACGCGATGCCCTGTTTATTAATTTGGGCGGGGGAATGATTAGTGATTTGGGCGGTTTGGCGGCCTCGCTGTTTAAGCGCGGCCTTCCTTTTATTCATATTCCTACCAGTTTGTTGGGCATGCTCGATGCCTCCGTAGGCGGAAAAACCGGCGTGGACTTTTTAGGCCACAAAAACATGGTTGGCCTATTCTCCAATCCCGAAGCTGTATTTATTTGGGACGGATTTTTGGATACGTTGCCTAGTGAGCAGCGCAGGTCAGGTATGGCCGAAGCCTTTAAGCATGCCTTAATCGACAACAACGGCTATTGGTGCTACCTTAAAAAATCGGTGCATGAATCCTTATCCTACGATCGACTGATTTTTAAATCCTTGGAGATTAAGAAAAAAATAGTGGACCGAGACCCCAAAGAAGGCAACGAACGCAAAAAGCTCAACTTTGGGCACACCATAGCCCATGCCATAGAAAGTTATGCCTTGGCCACGCCCGGCCATCCTCCGGTTTTGCATGGCGATGCGGTGGCAGCAGGTATGATTGCCGAGTCTTATATCTCCTGGAAAATGGGTCAGTTGAGCAAGGAATGCCTGGACGAAATTAGGGAAGTCCTTGGCGGTTATTTCCCACGCATTGCCATGCAACTCGAACAGGTGGAGCCCATGCTGCAGTTCATGGGCAACGACAAAAAGAACACTGAGAAAGCGCTCAATTTTACCTTGCTGGACTGCCTCGGCGGGGCAGTAGTGAATCAAAACGTTCCACCTGCCCTGGTACGCGAGTCTTTAAACTATTATGCCTCGTTGTGAAACTTAGCTTTCGAGGTAGCATCGGTGCTGCCAGCGTTGTTTTGCCTTGGTCCAAGAGCCTGGCCAACCGCCATGCAGTCCTTTGGGCTTGTTCCGGCCATGCCCTTCCCGAGATGCTGCATGAGCCTTCTATGCCACAAGACGTTCGTCTTTTGGCAAAGGCATTGGAGGCTCCCTATGGAGGAACCTTGAACTTAGGTATGGGAGGAACCACGCTTCGATTTTTTATGGCTCGAGCTTTACTCTTCCATGCACCGACTTCCATTGATGTACACCCAAGGTTGCAAAATCGGCCCATTCAACCCTTGGTTGAGGCGCTGACTCAATTGGGCATGACAATCGATGCCGGATGGCCCAAGCGGTTAATTCCTCCCAAAGTCACTCATAATCAGGTAAAACTCGACTCCTCTGTATCCTCCCAGTTTCTTTCGGCCTTACTTTTGGTGGGCGCCTTTATGCCTCATGGGTTGTTGGTAGAATTGCAAGGCCCTGTAGCCAGCAGTTCCTACCTTGAGTTGACCCTGCAATGCTTGGACGCATGGGGCATTCGGTACCAACGCAGCCCCAAGGCGTTTGAGGTCTTTCCCGGCTATCGGAAACCGGCATGCTTTCCATTGGAAGCCGATTGGTCTTCGGCCATTTACCCGCTCATGCTCTCCGGATTACAACAAAGGTCTTTGAGAATGGAGGGCTTGCGGAAAAACTCCGGACAGCCGGACGAGGCATTGCTTGCCCTTTTGCCGGCCTTAGGCATGGAATGGGACGGTGCGGCCCACTGGAAAGCCGTCCCGGGGAGCCCAAAGCCGCTGCATTTAGATTGTGAAGCCTGCCCCGACTTAGTTCCCGGCTTGGTAGTATGGCTTTTGATGCGCGGCACCCCGTTCCACCTAAGCGGTTTGGACACCTTACCCGGCAAAGAATCGAACCGAATTGAGGCCTTGGCACGCGCTGCGGAAAAAGCCCATCGACCGCTAAAGAGCAGCAGTCGGCATCTGGCCTGGAATGGGGAAGGGGCGGACCAAGGCGGCGAAGAACTACAGCTGTCGGCAGAGAACGACCATCGGCTGGCCATGGCCTACCCCGGCTTTGCGCATCGGTTTAAGGTGGTGAGCCTGGAAGGTTGGGAAGAAGTAAGAAAGTCCTTTCCGGGATTTTGGGCGCAGTGTAGTGGGTTGTTGAGGATGGAGAAGTAGGCTTAGGGGGCCTAGGTTTCATATTTCAATCGTTTATTCTATCCGGCCTTTGTTCCGGCCAGCCTTGCCCCTGCTTGGTTTGGGGGGCCTGCGGTGGCTTGGCCAAAGCATCGGGTCGTCCATAGACCTCCCCAAACCAAAGCATCGGCTGCGGCGGGTCCTCCCTTAAGGCCGGGAGGCTATTCTGTGTAGTTTTTTTATTCTATTGATTCGTTTCAATATAAGTTTTTGAAAGATTTAGCATAAAACAAATTATTTAGGGATTCTTTTATCTGGGCAGCACTCCGTGCCCACCCACAAGGCAAATTTCGCATTTTTCAAAGCCAAAACCGTTTATTAAACGCTTGTAAACGTTTAGGCCAACCGTTTCCGGTAGAGCTTAGAGTATATGTACTTCAAAATATTGCCCCCTCCTGACGCTTCGGTAAGGACCTAAGGCCCGGCCCAAACGGAGGAACGCTGACGCTTCGCACTGGCGCTTCGGCCAGTATCATAGGGTCAGGACTAAAAGCAGCTGAAGTACCAAGCTAGCCGCCCTTGGGCGAGGATTCCGACCTTAGGGAGGAGCCCGCAGCCTTAGGGCGGCTTGCTTGGTACAAAAGTTTTCCGGAGCAAGGGCCGGATACGGAGGGTAAATACGATATGGGCGAGGGCCCAAAAAACCAAAATGTATAATCGATTTCTGAATTTGTGGTGGCTGTTTCATAAATCAAAAGGCATGGTCGTGCCAGATCTGCAAGCTGTAAATCATGCAAATCACGTCCCTAAACACGCCGGAATAGATAATAAAGCCTTACTTCGGTCTGTTACATTATGGCTCTAAATAGCTATGCAAGTCCCACGCTTGGATGTGTTTGATTCCGTTATTGTTACCAAACTTCACATCATCTAAGGACACTATAATTTTTTCGTAGTGGTCGGGTATGGCTTCTAATGCGCTGTATTCTCGCTTTTGGGTCAACTCGTTGTTCAGTAGGTAGCTGCTCTGCACATAAACGAGCCGATCGGCTTTTTTTGCAACAAAATCCACTTCTTTGTTTGGCAAAACCCCTACGTAAACCTTGAATCCGGAACGTCTTAATTGAAGATACACCAAGTTTTCCAGTAGATATCCTGTTCCATAAGCGAAGCCGCTGAACAAAAAGTTTTTGTAAGCCAAGTCATTGCAATAGTACTTTACATTGCCGGCAATGGTTTCTTTGCCTCTGATTTCATATCGCTCTACTTTGTGGATAATAAAAGCGTCTTCAATATACCCAAGATAGGAAGATACTGTATCGTATGTAGTTTTCTTTCCTTTGGTTTTAAAATAGTTGGTTATATTGTTCAAGGACATCAATTGCGACGCGGTATTGACCACGTACACAAACAGGGCTTCCAATAGCTTGGGATCCTTTATTGCCTGCCGCTGGATAACATCGCGAAGCAACACCGTGTCGCGAAGGGCCGCAACATAATGCTGTTTCGTCTCTTCGTTGGGCAATGAGAACAATTCCGGCAAACCACCGCTTTGCATGTAGCTTATGTAAGCCGCCTTAGTATTTTCAAGTGCATTGATTCCTAGAAATTCAACATAGCTGAATGGGAATACCTCAAAGCTTATATACCTGCCAGATAGCATGGTGGCCAATTCGCCCGAAAGCATGTTCGAATTTGAGCCGCTGATGAAGAGCTCGTAGTCCTCGGCAAAATTTTGGGCATAAGAATTAACCAAAAACTCCCAGCCATGAATGTTCTGTATTTCATCAATAAAAAGGTAAATCTTGCCGGTGGGCTTTAGGCATTCCTTATACTGTTTTATAAGTGCATCTAAGGCTTTGTAATCCTTTATCTCATCAAATTCAATAAATTCTTTGTTAATAAAGAAAATATTGGTTTTCGGTATTCCATTTTGGATAAAGCGGTAGGCAATTTGCCTAAGCAAATAACTTTTACCTGCCCTCCGCTGCCCTACCAAGACCTTTACAAGGGAATTGTTACAGAACTGCAGAATTTTATTTAGGTATTCCATCCGTAAATAACCCAGCCTTGGACTAGGATTATCCCAGAAGTTATATTTTGAAAAAGCCGAATAGAATTCGTCCATAGGGTAAAGTGTTCCTTAAAGATATGCTTTTTTCTTTTGCAAAAGAAAGTATGGCGAGCTCTCCTTTCTCATTTTCGGGCCTTTCCTCCGTAACGGCATCTTTTTCTCTACCCGGCCCTTGTTCCGGCCAGCCTTGCCCCTGCTTGGTGTGTGGGCCTGCAGTGGCTTGCTTGAAGCAGGGGGTAGTCCATAGGACCCTAACGCAGCGTAGGGACCATCCCAATCAGTTCCCTAGATTGAGATCCAAGGCAGTCCCGAATAATTCACCGGGGAATTTCCATTAAACAGAAGGCGGAGCATGCTGCTCAACGCTCACCCAAAGGAATCCTCAGCTTTACTTCCGCACCGCCATCCGGACGATTGTCGATGCTCAAGCTTCCTCCATGGGCACTTATGAGCTTCTGAACTATATACAAGCCTAAGCCTGTGGTCGTTTCCCCGGCGGTACCTTTACGCCCTTCCACACTGAATGGCTGAATTAAATTGGGCTTACTGTCGACATTAAACCCAATGCCTCGGTCCTGTACTTTTATGCTTAAGGAGCTGCCTTTTTTTTCTACCCATAAGTGAATTTCAGCGCGGCTTGGACTGAATTTAATGGCATTGTCCATAACATTCAACAAAGCTCTTTTCAGTTTGTCCGGGTCTCCCAAAAAGCTGCGGTTGAATTTAATATGGGTGTGTATGCTCAGTTGCTTGCGCTCTGCGCGCAAACTCAGCAAGCCCACTACTTCTTGTACCAGACTTTCGGGCAAGAGTGGCTCTTTCTCTAAGTCGAATTCTCTCTCAGGGCGAACGCCTTCCAATAAATCCTGTATGGTGTGCATGCCCAAGCGTCCACTTTGGCTCATTAAGTGCAACAAATGCTTGGTACGACGACTTTGTTCGTCTTCTCCTTCAAAATCCATAAGCAGCAACTCGGACACCTGATTTACATTGCCCAATAAGTTGCGTATGTCGTGCGCTACTGCCCCCAAAAGGTAGTTTTTGTGCACATGGGTTAGGTTGAGCTCTGCATTTAACTGCTCCAACTCTTCTTTTTGCCTACGCACGGTACTAAGCAGGCGGCTGGTTCGCCTTTGTTGCATGTATAAACGGTTGAGCAAAACCCCCAAAACCAATAAAATAGCTCCGGCAATGATTAAAAAAACAACCGTAGTGCGGTAATTTTCGTTGGTGTTTTTGGTTTGGGCCTCGTATAATTTGCGTTCGGCACGCTCTTGGCTAAGCTTTTGCCGTGTGGCTTCCAGTTGCATTAGGTTTTTAGAATCCAACTGAGCCAAGCTGTCTAGGAGTAGATTAGCTTTTTGGTAATATTCGGAAGCGGGCTTGTAAGCGCCGCTAAGAAAATGGTAACGCGCCAAGGCAGAGTAGACCGATTGCACCGAGGTTAAACTGCGGTTGTTATTTAGCGATTGTAGCGCCATAACCACATAAGGCTCTGCTCCTTCCAATTGGCCCAAATCCATTTGTGCCTCCATAAGCAAAGACACGGTATTGGCCAGCAATTCGGGGCTGCGGTTTACCAAAAGCAAACCATACGCCTTCTCGTAGTAATACAAGCCGGTAGAGTCGGGATAAAGGGCATGAATAGCGCGCCCTTTGTTAAGCATGGCAAGGCCCATTCCATCGGTGTTCCAATTGGCTTTGGCCTCGGTGTAGGCTAAGTTGAAAAATTTAAGCGCAAGCTCCGGTCGGTCTAAACGAAGCTGGCAAAGCCCAATATTGCTCAATACGTTTTGAAGCCAGGACGACTTGCGTGCGGACTGAATGGATGCCTGGTTTTTGTGCATTAAAAACAAGGCCTTGGTAAAATATTCCCAAGCACTTTGATAAGCACCTTCTTGGTAATACAAAATGCCCAAATAGTTCATTAAAACCGCACGGTCAAAAGCGGGTATGCGCGCATCAAGGATGTCTTCTGCTCGAATGAGATAATCGATGGACTTGTAGTAATTTTGGTTTTCGAAGTAGGTGGCACCCAAGGAAATCAAAACTTTAAAATAAGCCAATCCATCGTGCTTGGGACCAAGGGCTTCGGCTTCTATTTGCACCTCAATGGCTTCTTCGAATCGGTTCATTCGGTTCAAAAAAGACGCCTTGAAATACAAGTAATTAATGATTAAGGCGCTGTCCTTTTCTAAATAGGCTTTATTTCCTAGTGCTTCCAGCTCCTCCAGGCAGGCGCGGGGTTCACCCGAGCGCAGGCAATCCGACAACTGTTCCACTTCGGAAGAGTTTATCGATGGCCAATCTTTTTCTGCTAAGCCTGGGTTTTTGGCTGCCAGGAACCCCAAACTGTTGAGCCAAAACCAAATCACCATCCCCAAAAACGGGGGAGCTAAAATTGCCCGAATTTGGGAGTTGGCATGTGGCTTTGTGATTAAAAAGGCCATGAAAAGGTTGTCTTTGGGCTTGCCTAAGACGAATATACGTTTACGCATTGAATTTTGGCCTCAATTGGGACTATTCCGTACGGCGATGCTTATTTCACGGCGTTTTACGCTTTTTTCTACATAATAACTGTTCAGCAAGCGCAAGGCACCCATATAGTTTACCTTAAAATCAATATAGTCGCCCACTTTGAGCCCTGAAGGGTTGCTACCCACGTCAATCACCACTATATCTGAACTGGCACCATCGATGCGGTAGCCGGGATGCCGCGGCAAAATATTATCCAAATCAATGTCCAACAGTCCAATATCTACCAAGGCGCGGGTGGAGGTTTGGCTAAAATCGTCGGGTACATCATCCGCCACTTCGCCTTGCAAATTCATGCCGCGGGGACCGCTGGGTTGCAGTGGTTTTTCTTGAATCTCAATGATTTCGGCCTTTAAGGAGAACACATCTTCCCGTAAGTTTCTAAACCGTTTGTGTTCGAACAAATCCACCCCAAAAAACAAGGTTTCTCCTACCCGAAAATGATTCATTCCCTTAGGCACCAGCTTTTTAGGCAGCATGGGTAGGGTAACCGAGGTCCCTGCCGAAACCCAGGGGATTTTTTTGCCGAACTTGGCTTCCACCAGCTCCTTATACAAGCTCAGCTGAATAAGTTTGTCGTGCGAAGGCATGATACCGTTTAAGCAGTTCAGGTTCGCTCCAATACCAATTACCTCTACATGAGGCAATTCAAATATGGATCCATAAAAGGCTACAAAATCTTCGCGCATCACCCCCTCGCGCAAATCGCCCATCTCAATCATAATCACCACCTGATGAATTTTGCCCAGGGTGCTTGCCAAATCGTTGATGGCTCGAATGGTTTCTACGCTGGTATTGAAGGAAATATCTGCTACCTTGAGTAGTTTTCTTAAACTCCGCTTGGGCGGGGGTTTAATGTACGCAGTTTGAATATCCGGCCGCAACTTCCGCACGGCCTCCAAATTGCTCAACCGGCTGTCAAACACGGTTTCCGGCTCCAAATTCAGCACCTCTTGCAAGAATAAAGAATTGCCGCACAGCATTTTAGTAACCACACCCCAGTGCTTGTTGTGCTTGCCAAAGTATTGATTCAGTTGCTTGAAATTGTACTTAAGGGCTTCGCTGTTGAGTTCAAGAATTGCCATAAGGAGTTTTGTTAAGGGTTTTGGCCGCCTTTTCCGGTGCTTGCCTTTTGTCCCCAAGCCACCGGCCACATGCAGCCACGGCCTCCGGGTGCTCACTGGCGTTCCGCATCCTCGGCTCGGGCTGCATGGGCCGCCGGCTTGCGGGCAATCGGCGCGCCCCGGGGCGGAAATTTCGCTCCGCATGAAAGCAGCCCGTTGCTGTCTTTAAATGCAGGAGGCGCTTATCTTTCATGACGGCTGTGTTGGTGCATCATTACATCGGCAAAAGCTGCCATCGTGCTGGCCAAAATTCCGGGAATCAATGGCTTAAAGCCCCAAAGCAAATCTTGTTCTGCCAAGCCTTCGGCGAGCATAAGGGCACCTGTCACCAGTGCGCCGGCAAGCATGGTGCTCAGGGCTCCTTTGCGGCTGAGTTTTATTCCGGTCAACAGGGCCAAGACCGGAACCAACATGCTGGCCACCATTATTCCATAGGAACCCAACATCAAATCCAGAACTTGGTCTACCGTTAAGGCCAGTAAAATGGCTAAAATTCCGGTAATTAAGGTAATGCCTTGGCTCCATCGAATCACCGATTTGGCCGAACCTCTACCAATGCCGGTAAGGTCGGTTACAAAATTGCCGGAAGCTGCCATAAGGCAACTGTCGGCCGTAGACATAATTGCCGAAAAATAGGCCGACAACATAAGTCCGGTTAAGCCGGCAGGTAAAATGGTGCGCAAAAACATAGGTAAGGCCACCTCTTCGTCGCCTAGAGCAGCAGCAGAAGCAAAACCATCGGCGGCAAACATCCCTTGGTCGGCACCGGCGCGTGCAAACATGCCCAGCAATACACCCATAAATGCCATGATGGGATATTCAAAAAGTCCTGCCAAAAACCAGGCTTTTTTTGCCGTTTTTTCGTCCTTACAGGCAAAGATTCTTTGGTACAACGTCATGCCAACAAACCAAATAGGAATAATGGTGAAGGCCCAGTTTATTGCTTGTTTCCAACCCAAATTCGCCAAGCTGAAATGCGCAGCAGGCAGGTGTTGTTGCAAACCGTCCCATCCTCCCACAGCCATATAGCCCAAGGGTATGCCTATTCCAATAAGTCCGCCCATTAAAATAATCCATTGAAAGGTGTCGGTATAAATAACAGCCTTCATGCCGCCCAAAACGGTATACAGAATAGCGCCCAGTCCCATGACCAAAAGGGCGGCATTTTGATCAATTTCAGGAAATGTACCGGAAGCCAATTTGGCTCCTGCCAAAAATTGGGAGGCCGTAAAACCCAAATAGCCTATGCCCGAAATGAGTCCGGCATACCAGGCCACATGTTTTCCATAATGGCTTTTTAAAAAACCCGGAAACGAACTGAGAGACCTATGGTTTTTGGTCTTGAATATTTTGGGAATGAGCAAAACGGCACTCAACCAGGCTCCAATAAGTCCGGTAAACAACATCCAGGAACCGCTCATGCCCATCAGAAAGCCCAAACCGCCTAAGCCAATAGAAAAACCGCCGCCTACATCGGTGGCTACTACAGATAAACCGATGTGCCCGGCGCCCATGTTGCGACCACCTACATAATAATCGTCGGCGTCCGTATTTTTTCCGTAAAAGTACCAACCCACCCCCAGAACCAAGAGCATGTATATGCCAAAGACTATATAATCAAGGGTAGTCATGCCTTATGGCTTCTTCGCATTTCCAAATATTTGTTGGTAAAACCTTCGCGTTCGTACAAGCGTTTGGCCGGATTGTCGGGTTCTACATGCAGGGCTATATCGCCGTGGGCCAAGGCAAAGGTTTTTTGAAGCAAACATTTGCCGACACCTTTGCCACGCAAACGGGCGTCGGTAGCAATATATACCAATATGTTTTCGGGAATGTATCCACCCATACCGGTGGCGTTTATGACTACATATCCTACGGCTTGCTTTTCGATGCTTCCTTTGAGCACAAAGCCACCGAAAGAGGGAATGTCTTTCACGGCGTAATCGATGGCCTTACGAATGGCAGTAGCCTTGTCGCCAAAGCGCTCCAGGTGTTCGTGCAAAAACTGCACTGCCTGTTGCTTTTCCTCTTCAGACATTTGATGAAAGGCGTCAAAAACCTCAAAGCTTAAGTCTACAGATGATTCGTTCATTAAAATTCTATTAAATTTTTTTGACGGGCATTCTGTGAAAAATTATGCCATAAACCATGTTTTTCGCAAAATTTTGATAAAAAACAGCGAAAAAATATAAAGAATATGGAGCAGAATATGTCAAATCTGGATTGTACAAAATTAAGATTCAAAAGTCAGATTACCAAAGGGTGGTTCCTTGTTTCGCAGAGCGGGCTAATGCATTTTTGGTTTGAGATGTTTTTAGTTCTGGAAGAAGATTTGGCGGCAGGGATGGCAGCGGCAGCCCACAGGCTTTGGCCCTAGGCGTGCTTGGCGGGCGGAGGCCCCTCGAGCATTCGGGGGCCCCCGTACCGCTTAGCACGCCTTGGGCCGGAGACGAGGACTAGAGCGGACAGCCCGGTTCAGCCGCCCAATAAACCGGTATCTATCTCGTTTTTTGTCCGATTTTTTGGGTTTAATCTACCCTTGCACTTGGAGAGAAAATTAGGATTCTTGGATGGCGGGCTTGTAATGTGCCCATGGCGATGCTCAGCCAAGGTATTTTTTTACCTTTGACGCCCGAGAAACATTGCATTATGAGCTTACTTGTTATAGGAACCGTTGCATTTGACCAGGTGGAAACCCCTTTTGGAGCGTCCGGAAAAATCATTGGCGGCGCGGCTACTTATGTGTCGCTGGCTGCATCCTACTTTTTAAAGAACAACATCCATTTGGTTTCGGTGGTGGGAGATGACTTTCCGCAAAGCGGCATCGAAAACTTTCACCGTCGGGGCATTGGGACCGAGGGCTTAGAAATAAAGAAAGGTGAGAAGTCTTTTTTTTGGCATGGGCGCTACCGTGCCGACATGAATTCAAGAGACACCCTAGAAACGCAACTTAATGTGCTTGCCGACTTCAACCCCGTACTACCTGAGTCATTGAAAGAGCTCGACTTTTTGATGTTGGGCAATTTGGTTCCGGCGGTGCAAAAAAGTGTGTTGAATCAAATGAATAAGCGTCCAAAGCTAACGGTAATGGATACCATGAACTTTTGGATGGATACGGCGTGGGATGAGCTCATAGAAACCATTAAACTGGTAGATGTACTTACCATTAACGACGAAGAAGCTCGTCAATTGACCGGCGAATACAGCTTGGTTGTAGCGGCTCAAAAAATACTTACCATGGGTCCCAAATACTTGGTAATAAAGAAAGGCGAGAATGGTGCCTTGCTTTTCCACGGCAAGGAAGTCTTTTATGCACCTGCGCTTCCTTTGGAAGAAGTGTTTGACCCCACCGGTGCCGGCGATAGCTTTGCCGGAGGCTTTATTGGTTATTTGGCGGCTACCGGCGACTTGAGCTTTGAAAACATGAAGCGTGCCGTAATTTACGGATCGGCTATTGCCAGTTTTTGCGTAGAAAAATTTGGCATTGAACGGGTAACCGACCTTCGCCAGGAAGAGTTGGATGCACGAATCAAGGAGTTTGTGCATTTGGTTCAATTTGATATAAACTTGGCCTAAGCCAATGGTTCAAACCATTGGTTTGGACGGGGATTGCCTCAGCTCTGAGGGGAGCCTGCCGTGCCGCTCCTTAAACATTTTAGAGAACTTGCTAATGTTGGCGTAGCCAATGCGAAAAGCGACTTCGGAAACATTGAGCCCGGTGGTTTGAAGCAGTTTAAAGGCATGGTCTAAGCGCAAATCCAGGTAGTATCGGTATACGGATTGCGAAGTAGTTGCCTTAAATAAGGTCTTGAGTTTGGAAGGGCTTACGCCGC
The DNA here is from genome assembly GCA_018401695.1 of Flavobacteriales bacterium. Taxonomy (GTDB): domain Bacteria; phylum Bacteroidota; class Bacteroidia; order CAIKAF01; family CAIKAF01; genus CAIKAF01. The sequence continues at coordinate 1,214,115 of JAGYKD010000001.1, forward strand.
AGTGGTCGGCAATTTGGTTAATGGAAAGAATGGAGCCCTCGATGTGTTGTTCCATAAAGCGCACGGCGGCACGGGTCAAATCTTTGCTGCTTATTTTTACACGGCCACTTCGGGCAATCCCTTCTTGAATATGGAAAAAGGCGTTAAGGGTTTGGAAAGTAAAGTAATTCCACTCCAAAAGACTTACTTTTTGCAGGGATTTATGCTGCAAAAGTCGGGTGGTTTCTTCTTGAAAGCTCATGTTCAAAACGAGTACCTCATGGAGGGGTTGCAAAAGGTCATTTGATGTGGTGTAAGGCAGGTTTGTGGCTTGTTGCATCAACCCTTTTTTGGATAGGAGAAAAACAAACACCCGTTTGCCCGGGAAAAACAAGCGCAAACTTTTTTTCTTAGCGCCACCCAGATGCAGCGCAGAAAGAGCCACTTTGTCGGTGGAGCAACAACCGGTTCCTTGCTCCTTACTATGCACGGCAAGAAGGCATTCTGCAGTTTTGGGTATAGGCAATTGATTGATTAGGCACTCTTTGGTAGGAATGCGTAAGCAAAGCATTTGAATGCCGGGCTCAATGGTAACATCCAATTCTTTGACCACGGACTCTATGGAGCTTGGCCCTATAGTGGAATAAGATGGACTTGAAACAGCCATAAGTGAATTTTCGTTCGCCAATATAAAATCCGTTCGACAGAAGAATTATCTTGCGGATGGGTTCTGTACGTGCTTTAACGTTAGACAAAGAAATAGGTTTTATTCCAAAAAATAGAAAATCGCGTAAAATTTCCCTTTCGCCCGGTTCCAAGGCATGGGTGTGCCAACATCCGCCCTGTTTTTGAGGCTTTGAGTGCTTATGGCTTAGGCTTCGCTTGGTCCTTAAATGCCTGAGAGAAACTCTTTGGGCATTTTGAATTGTCCTTTAGGGTTGCTGGAACGTTTATTTAGCCTGTGGTTGCATTTTGCCCCTCCAAAAGTCTTTGTTTTCGCTACTTTCGTGAGGGTCGCTAGCTTTTGTTTTTGTCGCTTCTGTCCCTTTGGGTTAGATTGTCATAGGATAGGGTTCGGCTAATTAAGAATTCGGGTTAAAAAGGTTGAGTATAGTTAAACGTTTTACGTTGATTTTTTTACCTTTGAACATATTGTTCACCCAACAACAAAATTGATGAGACTAAAAATCGGATCCGAAATTAAGCGATTGAGAAAAGAACAGCGCTTCACTCAAGAGCACATTGCACTCAAACTAGACATGAGTGTGGCAGGCTATTCGCGTATTGAGCGCGACGAAGTAAATGTAACCCTAGATAGGTTGCAAGAGTTGGCTGAAATTTTAGGCACAACCCCTGAATTTATTTTGGGTATTCATGATGAGAACGGAGAAATCATTTCGCCGGAACCTCTAGCCGACCAAGTTTTTGCAGCCAAGGTTGAAAAACTGTATCAAGACCAAATAGCTCAGCTAAAAGAAGAGGTGCAATTCCTCCGAGAGCAGCTGCGTCGTTTTGAACTTGCCGAAGATTAAGCATAGGCCACCTCATTGAGGTGGCCATTTTTTTTTCGATGCCTGCTGACCAGCTGTTGAAGCTCGGCTGCATCAAGGGTGCTTTTTTTTACGTTTTGGTTGGGATAAGAACACATGATCCCGTTGTCATAATTTTGAAATCGCTCGATTTTTGCTGTGCGGAAGGCAGGAAGTTCGTTGTCTTGGCCTGCAGTGCGTAGCTATATTTCCTCCGACGTTTCGGGGCAGGATGCATACCCTTGCCTGGAGCGCTGAGGCGCTGCTATTGTCTGGCGGCGACCTTGTCTTGATGCTTCGGTCAGCATGTTGATCGACATCTAGGGTCCTTAAAGACACAAGGCATCAACGCCTCATTTCGCTTTTTCCCTGCGGCTTTGTCCAATGGTACAAGCCTTGGGTTTTATCTGTTTCCTTAATTCTTCTAACCTTGGGGCATCCATAGCCCACAGGTGTATGGAAAGCGTTGGTTATAAACGGACTTACACGGCCATGGCATTTTGTCCATGGCGCGACGGTAGATTTCCGTGGCGTTCTTTAAACATTTTGGAGAACTTTCCAATGTGGCTGTATCCAATTTTGTAGGCTACCTCTGAAACGTTAAGGCTGGTAGTGGCCAATAAGTCGGCTGCATGATCTAACCGTAAGTTCAAGTAGTAGCGATAGACCGAGATATTGGTTTCGGCTTTGAAAATAGTTTTTAATTTGGATGGGCTTACGTGGCAATGTACAGCAATATCTTGGACGCTTAAAGGGTGGCCTTCCAAGTGCATTTCCATATATTTTATAGCGTTCCGAATCATTTCGGCTCGGTAACTTTTTACAGGTTTGTTTTGAATTAAACTCCACTGCTTTCTAAAAAAGGAACGGCTAACCAGGAAAGTAAAGTATGCCCATTCAATTTCGGAAACCTCATGCATACTTTCCAGCGTCTCCAAACGCTTGATTTCTTCAATCAATTCCAGATTCTGAATTCTTAAGTGCATAAAGCTGTAAAATGAATCGGCGCTAATGGCGCAGGAGTCCGAGTCATCAAGGTGAATTTTGGCTTGGTCCTGTAACCAACCACCTTTGCAATAGAAAACAAAGACCCTGCCGGTATTAGGGATACTTCCTTTTGGATGCTCAGAAGTTTTAAGAACCGAAATATTGGGCGCACTCGGTTTGCTGCCGGGCATTTGGTATACCACTGCCGCAAAAGCATACCTGTCCCCGTTGGGTATTTCCGTGGATTTGAGTTCTTCGCCTCCGGTGGCTATGCTCATTAAAAAAACGTCATTGCCCAGGGCAAGTTGAGTTTCGATGTAAGGCGTGGCTAGGCCTGATGTACTTGTTTTCATTGCTCTTATTAGTCTACCAAATGTACCTAAAAAACCCCTTTTTTGTTTAGCCTATATGGTCAATTTTAAAATCCATAACGGGTTAAACAGAACTTTGAATAGTGTCCAAATAATGGAAAAAAGTCGGCAGATTCAATGTTTACAGCTAATTTATAATAGCAAATAAACCGATTTAATTTTTGCAAGCCAAATTTTTGGATGCCTTTTAGGGTTATTAGGAGGTGTAAAATTTTACCGGCGTTTAGTGTCGATACGTATATTTGTCATGTCTTACTTGGGTTCTAATTCACCACCTGGTGGATAGATTAGGTGTATACCCGAAGTTCCTCTCGGAGCTTCGGGTACACCTTTTTTAGGAGGGCACGTAAATGTAGAGACTGTTGACGTGCTGCTATTCCGGCGGCGTTCCTGTCCTGACCGCAGCGTCAGGGTTATACACGTGAAAACACAACGCGTCAACGGCCTTATGTAGTTTTGAAACGACGGAATTTTTCTTCTTTTCTTTGCAAAGATGCTTTTATTGCTGCCGGTTTCTTTTCGGTTTGCGCAGAAAATGGGATTCCCTGATACCCATAGGCCAATGCCTTCAAGAAGGGTTTAATGGATATGTTACGCAAGTGCCGGACTTGTTTTGCTCCCAAGGTTCAAGTGCTTCAATGTATTCCCGGTGTTCCCCTAATCAAAAGCATCTTTCGGTCCAAACATGGGTTTAAAACAAGCATACCCTTGGTGATTATACCGTGCCTTTAATCTATGAAAACATGTACACTCGGCATGAAATATTCGGAATCCTTACTTTACTTTAGATTACAGGCTATTTTCGCTTTCTAAAAGGGTATTCACCCGTTCGCTGTTGCCAAATACCAGAAGGATATCGCCCCTTTCGGGTACATAAGATGCAGGTGGATGAGGGTTCCAAATGCTTGCGCGCCAATAGCCCAATACCGTTACCTCAAGCCGCTCCCGAATATTAGAACTGCCCAAATTGTGCCCGGTGAGCTGATGCGGATCCAAGTCCAGTTTTAAACTACCAATTTTTACGTTTGGAAAATGGCCAATCAACCCGGCTTCCCGTCCAAAAAGTGGCCTAATTCTTCGGTCGGCATTCGATCGAACCATATCGGCATAGTTTCGAATTAAATCGGGGGGGACCAAATACTGCGCCAAGGAGCGAACAGAAATTTCTACACTGCTTTCCACTTCTTCTGCCACCACATCGCTGGCTCCGAGGCTGCGCAACCTTGCGGCTTGCGTTAAACTTTTGCAGCGCGCAATAATGTGCACCGAGTTGCACATCTCTCGAATTTGTGCAACAATGCTTTCGGTGGCATGGTCGTCGGAGACAGCAACTACAGCAACCCGCGCCTTAAAAACTCTTAAGTGCTCCAAAATAAAGGCCTGGGTGGCATCTCCAAAATGAGCCGGCTCTCCCAGGGCCTGCGCCTTTCGGATGCTTTCCGGGTTTAAATCGGCTACCACATAGCGAATGCCGGCCTTTTTGGCCACTTTGGCCATCTGTTGTCCGTTTAAACCATAGCCAATAATGATTAAATGGTCTTTCAATTCCTCCTCTTCCTCCTCCGAAAGCTCCGGCAAATCAGGGAGTTTATTTGCCACCAGTTTTTTAATGATGCCTGGGGCCGCCATTATGGCAAATGGGGTTAATGCCATGGTAAATACCGAGACATTTAAAAAGTATTGGTACTCTACACCTCCAATTAAGGCATAATCCTGTCCGGTTTTGGAAAGAATAAAGGCAAATTCGCCCACTTGAAATAAGGCAAAACCTGTATTCAAAGCCACTTTTAATGGATATCCCAACAACCGAACTACAGCGGTTATAAGGCCAAATTTTACCGTCATAACCAACACGGTTAAGCCCAATACCTCAAGCACGTGATGCGCAAAAAAGTTCAGCTCCAAAAGCATGCCCACCGAAACAAAAAAGAAGCTGGTAAACAGCTCCCTAAAGGGAATAATAAGACTAGTGGCTTGGTGGCTGTAGGGTGAGCCCGAAATGGTTAAGCCCGCCAAAAAGGCGCCCAGGGCCAAGCTTAAACCCAAGCTCGAGGTGCCAAAGGCCACCGCAAAACAAATAACCACCACCGATAACAAAAACAGCTCTCGGCTTCGGGTTCGGGCAATTTCTCGCAACAAGAAAGGAACCGCATAGGTTGTGCCCAAAAACAAACAAAGCCCAACCGCCAGGAATTTTACCAACAATATACCCAGCTGCACCCATGGATTACCCTCCCCCGCACCTGCCAATATGGGCGTTACCAGCATCATGGGCACCACAATAATATCCTGAAAAATTAAGATGCCCAAGGCCATCCTACCATACGGGGTGCGAATCTCTCCCCGTTCTTGAATTAGCTTCAACACAATGGCCGTGCTACTTAAACTAAATAAAAACCCGATGAACAGCGCCGACTCCATGCCCAAGCCCCAAAGTAGGGCTACCCCACCCATGGAAGCAATGGTAAGCAATACTTGCCCCGTGCCGCCGCCCAAAACAGCTTTGCGCAGCTTCATTAAATCGTTGAGCGAAAACTCCAAACCAATGATGAACAGCAGCAACACGACCCCGATTTCACTCAGCATCTCAATTTCATGAGAGGCGGAGGCTAGTCCAAATCCCGAAGGCCCAAAAATGATACCGGTGGCCAAAAAACCCAAGATGGTGGGCAATTTGAGTTTTTGAAACAAATAAATGACCAATACAGAAAGGCCGAGTATGGTAACAGCTTCTTTTAGTAGCGGGATTTCCATACGGAAAGATACTTAAGTTTCCGTTTTGCTCTTCAATAGGTATGGGCTTTTCGTAGCTACACCGACTCAACTACGGGAAGACTTTGCTCTATGGCGTCCCAAAATTTTAACCGGGCCATTAAGGCTGCTCGTCCGGCCTCGGCTGCTTCTTTTTCCTTGGTCTTGTCACCACCGCAAAGGGCCGCTACCAGACGTTTGGCCATATCGGCGTGTTGGCCTCCATCTACTTCTATATGCCGCTCCAAATAGTACAAATACAAGCTCCATTTCCCCTTTTCTGTGTCGTTCATACTTTCTACCATGCCTTGAAACATGTCCGGAATCAAATCTTCTCGCCCCAGGGTAAATGCAGCGGCCACTTCGTGCAAGCCCCCGTTTTCAATCAAGTCAAAGCTGTGTTCCATAAACGCTCTTGCCGCGGGGGGAACTTGCGTCATATTAGGCAATTTTCCCCTGCTTTGGGCTTCGGACACCAGGGCCTTTATCGCTCCAACACGGGCACCGCATTGCTCCATGGCTTCTACATACATTTCAAAATGACTCAAATACCGCCCATCGGGCAACACATCGGCCTCTTCCCCTGCAACAATCTCGTTGATTAAATGCCTGGCTTCGGCTTGACTTACCGGCACCCAGGGCACCCGCACGCAGGTAAGCTCCAGTTGTAGCTTTTTTACCAAGGACATAAAATCCCAAACCGCATACACGTGGTGTTCCATAAAATGCCGCAATGCCTCGGGGTGGTTTAGCTTGGGATACAAACGGTGTTCCCTTAGCGCTAGTTTCAATTCTGTTGTGGTCATACCTAGCAAACCCTTAAGCCTCGATTAGGGTTCACCGGCTGCTGCATTTTTTATTTGCCCAAGCCGTTCCAGGCATTCCATTATCCTATGTTTTTGCGCTTCGGTCAACCCTTTTTCTTCCAAACGATAGTGCATTAGCTCTTTTTCCTCCGGCATGGGATCCAAGCCTAAGCTCACCGGAACGGCAGTGGCCCATAAGAGCCAATCCCCGGCTTCCTTTTGAGCAGCATCCAACACCTTTTGGTAGCCCCATTTGCTATAGCGCTTTTCGTCCGGACTTCCGCAGGACAGCACCAAAACCACGGGAGCCCTCCGTTTGCGGCACAAAGACAAAACCCCACGGAGCGGCGCAATCAGCAGGCCACCCCACACAGGACCAAAGAGCACCACAGGCACTCCTGTACGAACCCGAGCATTCGCTTCTTTGCTTCCGGAGCCCCTGCCAAAGAGCGAAATAAGAAACAAAATGCCGGTACTTTTAGGCCAAACCTCCATGGCCTTGGCCTGAACATCCAGTGCTTGAGCAGCAAACTCAGCCATGCATCGACTATTGCCGCTACCCGAAAAATACAACACTTCCATAGCTTTGATTTTCTGCAAATTAGAAAGCTTGTTTCGCATTTCCCATGATTTTTATCAGGTCTTTTTTGGCCGCCTTTTCCGGTGCTCCCCTTTAGCGTAGTCAGCCCGGCCGGCTGCGGCTAGGCGCTGCGGGGTCCCCCGAAAAATCGGGGGCCTCCGCCCGCCAAGCCGCAGCAGGCCGCCCTTTCCTACGGCTATCGGCTCGCCCCGGGGCGGAAATCATGCTCCGGACCTTTGCTTTAGCTTAGCAATGCAGTGGCTCCTTAGGTTGGTAGTCTTGCAAATCTTACTTTAGTAGCATGTTTGCCGGTAGGAAAGATCGGGTATTTTTTGTGTTGAGTGGCTTTTTTCTCACCAATGCCCTCGTGGCCGAAATGATAGGTGGAAAGCTCATACAAATTCCCGCCTTAGATTGGCTTGGCCATAGTTTCGGCCCTTGGCCCTTAAGCATTGGTATTTTGCCATGGCCCATTGTTTTTCTTACCACCGATCTTATTAATGAATACTATGGGTACCGAGGTGTGCGCAAAATTACCATGCTCACCGCCGGATTTATTTTATATACTTTCCTGCTTTTGTTTCTAGGAGGATTAGTCCCTGCGGTTGGGTTTTCACCCGTGCAAGACTCGGATTATGCCACTGTCTTTTTGCAATCTCAATGGATTATTGCAGGTAGTTTGGTTGCTTTTTTGGTGGCTCAGTTTCTAGACGTATTGGTTTTTTTACGGGTAAGACGGCTTACCGGTAAGCGGCTTATTTGGCTGAGAGCCACCGGGTCAACCTTGGTGTCTCAGCTTATAGATACCTTTATTGTTCAAGGAATTGGCTTTTATTTGCCCGGCAAAATTACCCGAGCTGAGTATTTCGAAATTGCATGGAACAGCTACGGAACCAAACTGGTTATTGCATTGGCCATAACTCCATTGATTTATCTCGGCCATTGGCTCATTGACCGCTATTTGGCAGGAGAAGCTCAGGACCAAGCCCCCAAAAGCAATCCCTAATCCGACTTACTTAACCATAACTTGTCGCGCATAACCATTGGCATGCTTACATTCCAGCAGGTAGGTCCCTTTGGGCAAAGCGCTTAGGTTAAACGCGGCAGCATTCCCCTCCATAATCAACCGCCCAAATGTGTCCAACAATCGGTAATTTCCCATGGGATAGGCCACCTGTAGATGGTCTTGCATGGGATTCGGCCAGGCAAGGGGGCTTGTTGCGCCATGGTTTTCTAAACCGGTGGTGCAAGGCAAACGGTTTATGTACTGCCAAACATCATCGTTAAAGCTTACCGATACCGCACCGGCTGCCGCAGGAGGCGCATCGCCCAAGCGAACAAAGACCAAATCTTGCGAAGGCACCACATTGAGCATTTGGGCATTTTTCCCCAAGCCTGCATACATATCCGCAGGTGCGTTGGGGTTCATCCAACCGGGAAACTGGAATTGAAGTTGTGGAATCATAAATCCGTTTTGACCATTGAGCCAAAATAAGTAGCCATAGGAAGGGTTTAAACTCTGAGACGGCCGTATCATATCGTGGAAATATCCGGTGTCCTGCATCAGTTGAGTGCCATTCCAAGCTCCCTCGCTTAATAAAAACAGACCAAATCGAGCCATGGAACGTGCCGTGCTAAAGAAAACATTCACATCACCAAGGGGCACAAACCCGCCGTCCATGCCCAAAGGGTTTTTTAGGGTGTTTTGAAACCACTGATTCATGTTGTTTCCGGTGGCGTAATACACCACCGAATCTAATAAGGTGTAGGGTGCATTGTGGTAGGCCCACCGTTGCCCTGCAGGCGACAAGTACTGCAGGCAAGTATCATACATACAATCCACATTGGGCACTCCGTCGTCCAAGCCGCTGGTCATGGTAAGTTGATGCCAAATGGTGATGTCTTTTTCTTGGGCAGGAGTTAAGGAAGTCCAACCGCTTCCTAAATAGGCGCTGCTGCTGTCTTGAATGCTCAAGTAACCCTGTTCTTGGGCCAATCCCACCAAAGTAGCCGACATGGTTTTTCCGGCCGAGGCCCAATACCAAGAATCGTTGGCGGTAAAACCATTAAAATAGCGCTCCAACACAATTTTTCCGTCCTTGAGGAGCACAAAGGCTTTGGTTTGATTGGCCTCCAGGAACAAGTACAAGGAATCTATGTTATCGCTGCACCAGTTGAGCGCTTGAGGACTTAAGGTGTCCCAGGCATTGCTCTGATTTGGAGGATAATAATAGCCTTGGCTCTTAGCCGTGAGGCCAAGCAGCAAAAAGAAAATAGGGTATAAATTCCGCATGGGCTTTTTAAATTAGACGTAGCCCGGCACCAAAGGTTTAAACGCCGAACTGCTGCAAATGATGATCTAGATGTTTGTAGAACAACGTTTCCCACTCTTTGGCCGTTAGTTTTCCAAAAGAAGGGGAGTCCACACCTTCGTAATGCGCTGCTCCACGTTCAAGAAGCCGGTTTAAATTACTCAGGAGTTTTTGTTTTTGTTCCTCAAAATCTTGGGCTTCGGCCACTTTAAAAGCCCCTGCCGTGGGGCTGTTTTTTTTGTAGGGTTTGGGCCCAACAACCATGGGTTTTACCAGCAGGCGCATAATAAACCGAACGGGTGCCGGTTGAGCGGAGAAAGCGCCTTCTGACATTTGAAATTGCACATTCACATGGGCCAACATTTGAGCGGCATGCATCTTGCCCCATTTAGGTTTTTTTTCGGGGCTTAATGCATCAATTCTTTGCTTCAGTTGGTTTACGGTAGCGGATAGAAAGATGCTAGGGAAATTTGACATGGATAGTTTAATTGGTAAGCTGTTTAGAATAATGCTAATTTGCTGTATGAAAATAGGGAATCTTTGCTTTTTTCTTTGTGCTTTTTTTCATTTTAATATTCACGCACAGGAACTTGCCAAAAGTGTAGAGGAAAGTTGGCTGCGTATAAACGACTCCGTTTTTGTGTGTCGTTACGAGCAAACTTGGGAATGGTATGCTGCCTTTTTGAAAGAACAAGCCAATCCCAAAGCCTTTTTGCCTGTGGAACAGCTCACTTCTATGCCCGATGCGTTCACTTTAGCTCCCCTGCGTTGGGAAAATCCTGACTTTAAGAACTATCCGGTCGAAGGGATTAGTTATGAAGCGGCTCAAGCTTTTTGCGCTTGGTTGACCAAGCAATATTTGGCGGACCCCCAAGCCTCCCAGAAACCGGTAAAGTTTAGATTGCCTACCCGCCATGAATGGAGCTTGGCTTTGGCTGCCTTCCCTGAGTCTGAATATCCTTGGTATGGACAGGAGCCGGTGCATCCCAACGGACGCTTTGCTGCAAACCTTAGGTACAGCGATTTAGCTTCAGCAGCCTTGCTGTACGAAGTGGATGGTTTTTTGATGATGGCTCCGGTGGGAAGTTTTGAACCCAACCGTTTAGGTTTGTACGACATGATTGGGAACGTTGCCGAAATGATTTCGGAACAAGGACAATGCATGGGCGGTCATTGGGATATAGAACTTAAAAAATCAGGAGTACTTCAGTCGCTGCCCTGTGGCATGCCTGATCCCCGTTTTGGATTTCGTTGGGTAGCTGTAGTGCCTTAAGCCTTGGCTATTCTTCAGGGGCTTCTTTCTCGCCTCTGGCGCCTCCTTCGATTAGTTTTTTTCTATCTCTTCCTTGCAAGTCCCAACGTTGGATTTGATCAAACCCTCCTTTAAGGCTTACGGTACTTCCCGAATAATAGACAGGTTCGGGCAGTTGCTTGGGGATTAAGGTTCCGCTATCCCAAATTTGGTTGTTGTTTTGGTCTTTAATAAGTCTAAGTTGGTAGGTGCCTGCTTGCAATTTCTGCGCGGCATTCCACTCCATGCCCAGGCTGTCGGCTTCGGGGCGCAGCCCAAAGGGCTTTAATGCTAAGGCAATAGGAAGGGCATCTTTTTTCTCCGGAATGGCTTGCAACAACCAAGGGCCATTGTCCGGTAAACCTGTGAGTCGTACTTCCAGACGTACAAAATCTCGTTCGCTTAAGGTTGTCCATGCCAAAGAATCGGCACTAATATAAAGTCCATATACATCGGTTAGGGCGGAGTCTTTCCATACCAAAGCGTAATTGGCATTGGGTAGAGCGGCATAGTCTAAAACCAATTTGCTTCCCTTAAAGGAATATTGAAAAGGAACGGATGTGCTGTCTAAGAGTAGCTTTACTTTTGAGGTGTCCAAGGAGCTAATGCCGTGGTTAAAGACCATGCTTAGCGGCGCATCGAAGGGTGCCTTAGCTTGGGGCTTTTCTCCTTTAAAAAGGTAAGGGCTGTCGTTGCTTAACCGTTTACCTCTGCCCGGAGGCAAAGGGGGCGGAAAGTAGACCAAGGTGTCGTTTAAATCGTTGGCTTTTAGGTAAAACACAAGGGAGTCGGGGTAGTTGGGGCCGCCCAACCAAAAGACCAGCGAGTCTTTTTGGGGATTGCCCCATTCCCAGCGTGCGGCTTGGTTTAAGCTGTCCGGAACGCACTTAAATTCGAGTTGTTCTATGGGCTTATTGAATCGAAAAAATACTTTTCCGGGATAGGCTTCGCTCTGGTTGGAAATTTGGGTGTTTTCGGGAGTTTCAAAAAACAAAAGCAGGGTGTCACTGTAGCCCGGAAGGCTGGGAACGGCCTCCGGAAAAAAGCCGATTTGCTCTGCTCCACCGGGCCTGTAAATATAATCGGTAACGGGTTCTTTAAGTCCATACAAGAACAGCTTTAAGTCGGCCAAGTAGGGCAGGCGAGCGATGCCTTTTTCGTTTGAAAAGGCAACAAAGTCGGGCTTTTCCTTATATGGGAGGCTATCTGCACCTGATTTAAAGGCCAGTAAGGCCGCCTTAGCTATAGGTGCTTTGGTGTAGGCATCCAACAACAGCATTTCTATGTAGCCGGAGTCTAATTCCGGGCCTGTGCTAAAAACATAGCTCAGGCCACTGGCGGGGTTGGCTTCCGTAAAGTCTACAATAGCATTACCAAACTGAATAATGTAGGTGGTATTGGGGATAAGGCTGTCTTTTAAGGTGAGTTCGATGCCCTTTCCCTTTATTTTTACTTCGGGAGCGTTTTTTTGGGGCGGGGAAATTAGAATCTCGCGGCTAGGATTTTGAAGCTCTACCCATTCGTTAAAGCCAATTCGGATGCTGCTTTGGTTTACTAGTGTGGCAAAGGTGTCGGGTTGGGCATAAGTTAGGAAGGGCGCTTCGGTATCTTTGTCGCCACCTGTGGGAGCTACCGGATTTGCGCAAGAGGCCAGCAGTCCAAGGAGGAATAAAAATGAGCCAAAGGATTTGCTCATGGGACTTGTTTCCATTTTGGGGCAAGAAGTTCCAAGAAGCGGGGCAGGTATTTGGCGTCCATAGCTGAGTAGTACCTAAAATCGGTGGAGTCTAAATCCAATACTCCGAATACTTGCCCATTCAAGCTAAACGGCACCACAATTTCTGAGTTGGAGGCCGGGCTACAGGCAATATGTCCGGGAAAGCTATGCACATCTTCTACTACCAAGGTTTGGGCTTTTTCCCAAGCTTGACCGCAAACCCCTTTTCCTTTGGCAATGCGCGTACAGGCAACAGGGCCTTGAAAGGGACCCAAAACCAATTGATTGTCCTTTACAAAGTAAAAGCCGGTCCACCAGTTACCTAAGCCTTCGTGCAAAAGGGCGCAGAGATTGGCTGCGGAAGCAAGGAAGTCCGGTTCGTCCTCTACCAAGGCGGCCGCTTGTTTGAGCAATTGTTTGTAAAGGGCACTTCGGTCCATGGATACAAAAATAGAGGAACTCTGCTACAAATATGGAAATTGGTTTTTGGAGCCTGTATGTTGTGAAACGGCCAACCCCTTTTCGGAGCTTAAAGCGCCCCTGATGGAAGAGCGGAACAGCTGCTGTGGGCGGCCCTAAGCACAAGCCAGGCGGAGGCTTTTTCGGCCTACCGGAAAAGACCCCGCACGGCGTAGTGCTTAGAGGCCGGGCGCAGTAGCTTGTAGCCTGACAGCAGGATAAGGCGCCCAAAAAAACTTAAGGAATTACCTGAACTTCTTCTGCCTGAATTACCTCCATATTTTGGTCGTCGTACAGGACAGCAACTAAGCTGCAATTGCTTATGTCCCAGCTTTGACCACTTAGGTTGGCGCTGAAGACCTGAATTTCGTTGCTGCCGTTGGTGCTGTTGTTGGCGAGTACTTGGCGTCCCCAAATGGGGCCAATGGCGGTGCGAAGGATGTGGTTGTGTTCGTAGTTTTCGATTTCTTCTCCTGGGACGGAGTAGTCGGCCTGCCAATTAACGAATTTATGTTCGGCCAGGTATACTGCGAGTTTTAGGTTTGCCGGCAAAGCAGTGCGGCTTTCAACAAAGGCAAAAACACAAAGGCTTCTATCGGTTTCGTTCCACTCGGCTGCAAGTTGAATATCGGCGAGTACCTCAAGGGCAAGTTCGGTATTGACCGCCTGATTCCAAGTGCTGGGAGGAAGAGCTTTGGTGCCGTTAAAAGCTTTTCGGTTCACCATTCCTTTGGGGAGGCCGGTGGCGGCGATTTGGAATTCGGCGTCTAGGGTATTGCTGACTTCGTTTCGGAAATCGTGTCGGAATTTATCGCCGTCGTTTTTGGGGGCGGTAAAATACCCTGCATTTTGAGCATGAATGGCCAATCCTACGATTTGGTCAGGGTTTGCACTTATGAGGTCTTTAAGGATGGTTCCGGCGTTGGGGCAGTTTCCGCATCGGTGGCCGGTGTAATCTTCCAGCAAAACTTTTCGAATTGGGTCAATCCGTGGGGTAAAATTGGGGGTGTCTGAGCAGGGCACCGGAGGTGGTTGGTTGTTGCCGTCGGGGTCCTCTATGTAGTCGCAAGAGGGAACACAAAGGAACAGACATACACTAAATAAGAGCAGCAAGGAACGTATCATAGCAACCGATTTGAACAATGCTTAAAGATACTAAAAACTACTCATTAATGAAAGGGTGAGGCCGTTGGATGCCGGCACTTGACGACAGACCCCGCCAATGCAAACAATGCCTTCACGCTGCCGTCCATAGCTCAAGGCAATTCGGGTAGCACCGGAGTTGTAGCCCACGGTGGTGGTGATGTAGTGTATTTGGAAGTCGGCCACCGGATTCTCGTAGGCCCACTGATCCATAACGCTCACAAAGAAATTAGGGCTAAGGCTGTATTCAATCATGCCCATAAGCCAGGAGCCGTTGACCCGGTCTCCTATCTGGTCTAATTCCTGAGCGGTTTGCAAGGTTTGAACCTCCATGCGCAAGGTATGTCGCTTGGCTATCTTCCAGGTTAGATCGGCTACGGCAATGTGGGAGGCAATTTCTCTGGGAGAAGTGCCCAAACCTTGGGTTTGGTTACGGTCGACCCAGAGGTACATATACATTAGATTAAGCTTAAGCTTTTTGCTGATTTTTTGGTTAATTTCTAGGTTGCCGTCCAAATAATAAAGCCTACCGGGGTTAAAAAGCGCGCTGGTGTAGCCTTGTCTGTCGCCGGTGCGGGTGGTGTCTAGCCCATTCACCATACTAAAGTTTAGGTTGATAAGCGTAGAATATTTACCTCTGAACCATTTGGGGGTAGTGAAGTTTACATCGGCTTGCCAGCCCAATTCGCCATTGGCTTGCACGGCATAAGGGTAAATGGTGCCGGGTAAGGTGTAGGTATGCTGCTTGTTGAGCATGGGAATGAAATTGAGCAGCAAGGCGTTGCCGGATTCGTTTCGGTCGCTTCGGAAGTCGAAGTTTTCTACTCTTTTGCCTTGCAAGGTAATTCCCAGGCCTTTGGTGGCATAGCTTGCGCTGAGGTAGGTGGCATTGCCGGGGCGGTAAATAAATTGATTGGTGAAGTTTGGATCGTTGATTTTCCAGGCGAACTCGCCATTCATTTGGAATTTACCGTACCCTAGGTTCACTCTTCCGGCATAAGAGCCTACGTTTAGGGGAATGTCAAGAATTTTGTTTGGGTCGTCGGGGTTTGGGATTTCTTGTGCTCCCTGGTAGCGACTCACAAAGCTTCCACCCAAAAGCAGGCGAAATTTGCCAAAATCTTGATTAGGAAAAAGTTGATTAAGGCTGGCTTCGGCATCGAAGCCTTTGATTACGCCATCGCTCATTTCGAAAAAATAGCGTTGGCGGCCTACTAAAGCGGTTAAGCGAATGCCTCCAAAGAGGGTGTATTTTGCCCGGAATCCGTCGAGGGGGTTGTCGAAACCCAGGGCGCGTTCTTCGTAAGCGCGCAGGATGAGTCCGTTGCCAAATTGTTCGTAAAAGTGTCCGGCGGTTACGTCGAGGTCTCCCAAGGTATATCCGGCATAGCGGAAGGGAATGCCCTGGCCTTCGAAACGCGGGTCAAAGCCCAGCAAGGGGCCGGGTAAATAGGCCTCGTAACGCGCGCCGGCACGAAAGTTGTTGTTGGTATACACCAGATTTAAAAAGGCATTCATCCGGAATTTTTCGGGAACCTCGGGTGCTCCGATTAGGCTGTCGTTGGTGTAGTACTGGGCATCGATGCCCACATTTCCGTGAATTTGTCCGGGGCTGCTTAAGAGCTGTGCATGCATAGCACCGGTTAGGGCCAAAGCCAAAACTCCAAAAAAGATATTCCTCATTCCGGTGTATTGATGTGTCAGTGGCCTTTAATGGCTTCCCCTTTGGCGAGTTTGCGCACCAAGTCGAACAGTTCCTCTTCGTCTCCGGGGTTGTACGAATTGTGCTGCCAAACGATTTGACCTTCGCCGTTTACCAAAAAAGTGTGGGGAACCGTATTGACCGATAGGGCACGTTTGAAATTGCCGTTGGGGTCACAGAATACTTCGTATGTCCAGTTTCGGCCGTAAACAAAGGGAGCCACTTTGGCCACATTGCGTACGTCGTCAATGCTTACTGCTACTAATTTAAGTCCGGTTTCGTCCTGCAAATCCTCGTATTGGTCGTGTATGGCAGAAAGTTCTGCAATGCAAGGCTTGCACCAGGTGGCCCAAAAACTGATAATCATGGGATTTCCGTCATTGGCCAGACCTTCGGTTTGAAAGGTGTTTCCTTCCAGGTCTTGCACTTCGGCATTAGGTATAGGGTAGTTGTCTTGGGCCAGTATTGGCGTGGAAAAGAATAAGGTTCCAAGGGCAACAAAGAGCAGAGATTTCATAATTCCAGCTTTATCAGGTACAAGTTTAAACAATTGAAACGGGTCGTGAAAACCCTTCATTGCATTTATCTTGCACATTCCATGCCGTAATTTGTTCCATACATTTAAAATGGCCCTTGGGACAAGCTTTAAATCCAAGTTTGGAGCACGGCCTGCATGACAAATGCTGCACCTGCCGGTAACGCACCGGAAAATCTTGCTGGCTACCATAATAGGGTTCCATACCAAAGTCGGGAATGGTGCTGGACCAAACTACGTCCATGGGTTTATTAAAAGCGGCTGCCATGTGCATTACCGCCGTGTCGCCCGAAATGATATGACCGGCATGCTTTACCAGCCAAGCGGTTTCCAGTAAGCTTGCCCGCCCACAAAAGTTTAGAACTCGGTCCGGAGCGGTTTTTTTTACTTGTTCTCCTTTGCTTTGTTCGGCGGCTCCTCCCAGCAATACAATGGCCTGGTCGGGGTTTGTTTTGACTAAGTCTTGCGCCAGTTTTATAGAAATAGCTTTTGTGGCGTGGGCTGACCCTAAGGCAATGGCCAAAAAGTTTGGGGGGATTTCGGCAGCCCAAGCAGGTGGGGAAGGGGGAAGATACAGTCGAACGCCCTTTCCATCGTCCTGGACAGGAAAGCCACTATATACATCCGCCATTCGTTGCACCACGTGTCGGCAAGGACTATTGGGTTTGGGGCCATGTACCATCCGCCATTTTTTTAGGTTTTGCTTGTGGAGTTTACGACTCAAAACAGGCAAGCCGGAGTACAGGCTTTGGCTTTTGGTGTTTTTTTGAAAATCGGCAATGAGGTCGGGGGCGAATTTTTGTATTTCTCTTCGAAGGGTTGGGAGGTTTTCCTTTTGATACACCAGTATTTCATCTATGTTGGGGTCGTATTGCAACAGGTGGGCTTGTGCCTGACCGGTAATAAGCATTACTTCGGCTTTGGGGGCATGTTGTTTCCACCAACGGAGCAAAGGGGTACAAAGGATTACGTCGCCGAGTGCGCTAAGTCTTATGGCGAGTAATTTGGGCACTATCGGCACAAGTTTTCAAGTTCAACTTTAAGTTTAGGAAGGCCGAAGCTGGCGGTTACTGTTCGCGTTTCTACGCCTCGATTGGGGTGCATATAGCCGGGATCCGGGTCTATATAATAAATTTTAGCGCCGGGTTTTGTTTCGTACAATAAACCTGCGGCGGGATATACCTGCAGCGAAGTGCCGCAAACAATCAAGACATCGGCTTCCTGAACCCATTCCAGGGCTTTGGGCATTTCGGTGACGGCTTCGCCAAACCAAACAATATGCGGACGGAGCAAGCGGCCCTCAGGGTCGGTTTGTCCTACCTGTAAATCCTGAGTCCAAGGGTAAATTACCTTCGGGGCATCTATGGCGCGTACCTTTAGAAGTTCCCCGTGCAAGTGCAGTACTTGCGAGGAGCCTGCCCTTTCGTGTAAATCATCAACGTTTTGGGTCACCACCTTTACTTTGGCAAAGGTTTCCATTTGGGCCAGGGCATGGTGTCCGGGGTTGGGCTCAACTTGCAAGAGCTGTTTTCTGCGGGCGTTATAAAAGCGCATGACCATTGCAGGGTCTTGTTTAAACGCCTCAGGACTGGCTACTTTGTGCACCGGTTGGTTTTCCCACAAGCCTCCTTGTCCTCTAAAGGTGGACAGACCGCTTTCGGCCGAAATTCCTGCACCGGTAAAGGCAACAATGTGCATGGCTTAGGAGGGTAGTTGTTGCAAAATGGCATGTTCAATTTCTGGGCTGTCCCAGCGGTTTTCAATGTCTGGTAGTTGCATAATGTTTTGCATTATGGCTTCTTGAGCTTCGCCTTTGGCTAGGGCTTCGGAATAAGGAGTGTGCGAAAAGGTAACCATAGAGTATAGCGGAAGCCACTTGTTTGGATGCCGCTCTGCAAACCTAGCCTCGATTTTCTTTTGAAGCAAAAAGGAGGGGTCGGCGGTTCTGTCGCGCATTTCAATGAAGTTTCTTAGCGCCAATTCCGAAATAGCCACTCCGTCGGGTTGGCGCCATTCGGCATAAGCAGGGAAAAGGCCTTCCCATTGATGCTTGCGTTGGTTGAGCATGTGGTGGAGCAATCTGCAATCTTCAAAGCCGGCATTCATGCCTTGGCCGTAAAAAGGAACAATGGCATGGGCTGCATCTCCCAAAACCAGCACCTCGTCTTTATAGTTCCAGGGCTTGCAGCGCACGGTAACTAAGCTTGAGCTTGGGTTGCGTTGGTACTGCTCTACCAAGTCGGGAATAAGCGGTACTACATCAGGAAAGGTTTGGTTGAAAAAGTCACGAATTTGTTGTTCGGTTTTTAATTGCTCAAAGGAAACCGGCCCTTCAAAAGGAAAAAATAAAGTGCAGGTGAAAGTAGCATCAGGGTTGGGTAGAGCAATGAGCATAAAGGAACCGCGTGGCCAAATGTGCAAGGTTTCTTTTTCCATTAAAAAACCTCCATCTGGTGCCGGTGGTATGGTAAGTTCTTTGTAGCCGTGTTCAATATAAAACTGCTGGAAATTGAATCGGTCTTGAAACATCAGAGCTTGCCTAATGGCCGAAAAGGCGCCATCGGAGCCAATAAGTCTTTGGTAGTTATGGCTTATTTCTTGGTTTTGGGGGTTGGAAAATTTAAGCGTTTTGGATTGTAAATCGACTGCCTCGCAACGGTGTTCAAAGAAAAACCGGGTGTTCTGGGCGGAATCAGCAGCTTCGATCAACAAAAGGTTTAGCTTGCCTCTACTTACAGAATAAATTGCTTGGCTTTCTTTGCCGTAGGCCTGGTAACTGAGCTGCCCCTCCGAACTGTGCATGGTGCGTTTGTACATTGGGATGGCAATTTTCCGCACTTCTTCGGCAAGGCCAACTTCTTCGAGGGCCGCCCAGCCTCTATCGGAAAGGGCCAAGTTTATGGACCTTCCTTCATATAATTTTGCTTTTCGAATGTCGGATCGCCTTTCGTAAACGTCCACTTTTAGTCCCAACCGACTTAGGTACAATGCTTCTAGAGCGCCAACTAAGCCGGCGCCAACCAGGGTGATGTCTGCCATATAACAAATATACACAGACTGTCTGTTATTGTGCCGTCGGAACCCGGCTGCCCTTCCAGGGAAAGTTGGCAAAGCCATTTGGCCCGATTACAGATTTTCTGCATTTGCTTAGCGTAAACAAAACGTTCCTTCCTTTCTTTATCGCTGGTATTGGAGGAGAGCTCCTGCCTACTTTTGCAGTGGTATGTTGTGTGCCGTTGGCATATCGCTTGGCAAAGGCCAAAGGCAAGCAAATAAAGACCAAAGCATTTAATCGACATTTTATTATGCCTCAAAAGAAAAAACTAAATGGTAAAGGGACATTTTGCAGCCCTTTTCGCTTTTTTCAGATGGAGACTTTGTCAACTCCTATTCCATATGCAGCCTTCAGAGAGAGCTCTTCTTCGGATCCACATATTATTATTGAGAATGACCAAGAACCAATTGGTTCACCCAAGTCAGATAGAACCAAAATAAATAAAGGTAAATGAGCTAAAAAAACGAGCGCCGAGTAGGGCGAAATGTAAAAAATAGTTAGGTTTGACAAAAGCTTTTGGATATGAGCATTCCGACCGATTTGAAGTACTCGAAAGACCATGAATGGGTTCGTGTAGAGGGTGATGTGGCCACCGTGGGCATTACTGCATATGCGCAGGGTGAGCTTGGCGATATTGTATTTGTTGAAGTGGATACCGTAGGGGAGACCATGGACAAAGAAGAGGTGTTTGGCAGTGTGGAAGCGGTGAAGACCGTTTCGGATCTGTACATGCCTATCTCCGGAGAGATTTTGGAGTTTAACGAGTCTTTGAACGATGGCCCTGAGACCGTAAACAGCGACCCATATGGAGAAGGTTGGATGATAAAAATTCGCATTAATGACATCAGCGATTTGGAGGCCTTGATGGATGCTGAAGGCTATGCTGTGCATATTGGCTAATTATGTTTTGGCGGCATAATCTCCTGCCTTTGGTGCTTACTTTATTGGTGAGCTTGCTGTGTTTAACTCCGGGGGGAGATATGCCCGGGTCGCCTTTTATGAGTTTCGATAAATTGAGCCACGCCGCTTTTTTTATGCTGCTTTTTTTTCAGTGGTCGGTGGGCTTACGCAAGCAAGACCGGTTTAAATGGTGGAGGAGGCATAGTTTTGCACTAGCCTTTTTTGGCTGTTTGGCCTATGGAGCTTTGCTTGAGCTTATGCAGGGCCTAGCCTTTGAGAGCCGAAGCGGCGATTGGAAGGATTTATTGGCCGATGGCATTGGAGTTGCTGCAGGTGCTGTGTTTTATGTGGTTTTGTTTGGTAAAGATGGCTTTAGATTGGGTGTAAGTCATAGATATCGGTGGCGACCTAGGAGGTCGATTGAACGTTTTTAAAAGAAATACGTATATTATAAGGAAGCCGACAAAGCCCAGGTTTTGTTCGAAGGAAAAACTTGCAAAATTGTTTGGGTTCTTTAATTTTATGAGCGATTTAAGATATGGAACAGCGTAAAAAACCCGAAGTCGATGTGCGCCGCTACAGTTTGCTAGCAGGAGCCATTGGGCTTGTAATTGCCGTGTCTTTTACACTTATGGCTGCTGAATGGCGGGTATATGTGCAAAAGACCATTGAGGCCTTTGTGCCCGAAGATGATTTTTTGGTGGAAGAACAGATTATAAATTACATTCCGCCGCCTCCTTCTTCTCCCCCTAAGCCTCCGCCCCCTTCGGTAGTGGAGCAGATAGAGATAGTGGAGAACGATGTGGAGTTGGAGCAAGAAGTAGAGATTGATGTAGAAATTGATTTGGAAACCGAGATTTCGGAAAATACCGGGGACTTTGGCTCGGTTGGAGAGGAAGTGCAGGACGACCAAGTTTTCCAAATTGTTGAGGATATGCCTAGGTTCGCCGGTTGCGAAGATGCCAAAGATCCGGACAAATGCTTTCAAGAAAAACTCTACAAGTTTTTGGGTAAGAACTTACGTTACCCTCCCACCGCCAAAGATATGGGCATCACCGGCCGGGTGTATGTTTCTTTTGTAGTAGAAAAGAATGGTTCTGTGGGTGAGGTGAAAGTATTGCGTGATATTGGAGGAGGATGTGGTGCCGAGGCCAAACGCGTAATTTCACAATTGCCGAAATTTACGCCCGGCAAGCAGAGGGGACGTCCGGTTCGGGTGCAGTATCAGTTGCCCATCAACTTTACCCTCCGCTAAAAACTTAGCAGATGTGCGATTCAAACCTCGAAACTAGATTGTTTCGGGGTTTTTTATTTTAGAGGTTCTAAGCGAAAATGAAAATGCTCCATTACTTTATTGTGGAGCAACTCTTGGCAGGCTTTGGTGACCAGGCTGTTTGCTTCCTCTTCGGAATCGGCTTGTACCTGAAGGCGAATATGCTTTCCGACACGCACATTGTGTAGGGTATCTAAACCCAAGTGATGCAGCCCTTTTTCAACAGCTTTTCCTTGGGGATCAAGCAGTGCATCGTGGGGCATAACAGTAATGTGGGCAAGGAAAGAAGCCATAGCAGAATTTTGGATATAAAGGTAGCAAAAAGCCGGATGCCAGGTTAAGGCCAACGGTTTTCAATCATGGAAAAGAGCAGGTATGCAGGAAGTATGGCTAAGGCCCCCGGCCAACCTAAGCTAAGGCAAAGGATAGCAACCAAAACCAAAAAACTAATGCGCCAGCGCATGACCTTTGGGGATCTGGATAAGGATTTAAGGGAGAACAAGCGAATGGGGGCGTGGAGCCAAATGGCGGCCAGCAGCGCAATAAATGGGTAGCACCAATGGGCGGAGAGGGGCGGGAGAAGCCAAAAAGGCTCAGACCAAACCACAAGCAGTAAGTAGAGGGCATTGAACGGGGTGGGAACGCCAATAAAAACGGTTGTTTGTCGGGTGTCGTGGTTGAAACGAGCCAAGCGCAAGGCCGAAGACATGGGCAAAAGCAAGAGGAGAAAAGTTTGCAAGGCATTTGGAGTACCGGGCAAAGAGAAGGCCATTAAGGTGGCGGGCGCTACGCCAAAACTCACGAGGTCAGCAAGGGAGTCCAGGTCCTTACCCACGGGAGATTGCGCCTTGAGCCAACGTGCTACCGCGCCGTCGAATACATCCAAAAGGGCGGCGATTAAAATCAATACCATACCCGTTTGGGTTTGGTTACGCGCAAAAAGCCAAAGGGCTAAAACCCCACAAGCAAGATTGGCAAGAGTAAGCGCATTGGGTATAGCAGTTCGAATCCTCAAAGGCAATGGTCGATTAAACAATGAAAACCGCTCAAAGTTCGGGCTATTTTTTATTCCACGAAATTTACGCTTAATTTGTGCCAATACACTAGACGGTGAGTAGATTATTTGCTGCGTGCCTGGTATTGTTTGCGGGAGTAGGAAGCTCCCAAGCCCAAGTAAACAAATACGCCAACGCATTTTTAGATATAGGAGTAGGCGCTCGAGGCATTGCGCTCTCTCAGGCAACGGTGGCTTCTGCCGACGATGCCACGGCTGCCTTTTGGAACCCGGCAGGGCTTACCGATATGCGTCGTGACATTCAAGTGGGTTTGATGCACAACGAGCACTTTGCCGGCATTGTAAAGTTCGATTATGGCACGGTTGCCGTGAAGTTTAGTGAAAAGGATGCCGGTGCTTTTACTTTTATTCGGAGCGGAGTAGACGATATTCCCAACACCTTAGAGCTCTTAGATGCCAATGGTAACGTAGATTATGATCGGGTGCAAAGTTTTTCTGCGGCCGATTATGCCTTTATGCTGTCCTATGCCCGGAGAATTGATAAGCTAAAGGGCTTGAGTGTTGGGGGCAATGCTAAAGTAATATACCGTCATATAGGAGAATTTGGCCAAGGTTGGGGGTTTGGAATAGATTTGTCGGCGCGGTATGTGCGCAATAAATGGAAGTTTGGGGCCATGTTTAGGGATGCCTCCTCTACCATAACCCAGTTTTCGTACAATACCGAAACCTTTCGGGTGATTTTTGCACAAACCGGGAATGAGGTTATATCGAGTTCTACGGAAATTGCAGTGCCCAGGCTTATGTTGGCCGGAGCACGTCGTTTTGAATTGCCTTGGAATTTGAGTGTTCAACCGGAATTACAAATGGTAATGACTACGGACGGTCGACGAAATGTGTTGATAGGTACAGATGCACTAAGTATAGATCCGTCCTTTGGCTTTGAGTTTGGCTACAAAGACATGGTGTTTTTGCGCGGAGGGGTAGGTCGGTTTCAATATTTAAAGGAGGTGACTGCCGGAGGTGGCTACGATGGAAAGTCACTGACCCTATTGCCCACAGCGGGCATTGGGTTCCGAATCAAGGCATTTACAGTGGATTACGCTTTGGCCAATTTCGGCAATAGTTTTATGGGATTGTCGCATGTGTTTAGCTTGAGGTTGGATTTCCATAAAGCGGGGAAAAAGAGCCAAGACGAATCAACCGATAGCAATTTAAGGCCATGAGTGGTATGAAAGGTATTTTTCTGTGGTTCTTTTGTTTGGGTTTTCCTTTAATGGTATCGGCCCAATACGGAAATGAGTGGATAGATTATAGTCAAACCTATTATAAGTTTCCCATAGTTCAGGACGGGGTA
Source organism: Flavobacteriales bacterium (assembly GCA_018401695.1). GTDB lineage: Bacteria > Bacteroidota > Bacteroidia > CAIKAF01 > CAIKAF01 > CAIKAF01. Next base: position 1,237,874 of record JAGYKD010000001.1, read on the forward strand.
TACCGAATCAGTGGTCAAACCCTTCAGAATGCGGGAATTCCAATAGCTTCCATAGATCCTCGAACCCTTCGGATTTATGGCAAAGGCGCGGAGTTGCCTTTGTTTATTCCCGGAGAGGGTGATGGACAGCTTGCGCCAAATGAGTTTATTGAGTTTGTAGCTTTTGGCAACGACGGTTTTTTGGATAGAGAGCTTTACGAACAATCTGCAGAGCAAGCCCATCCGGCGCGGAGCCTGTTTACGGATACCTTATACTATTTCTTGACTTGGTCCAACAGCAACGGCTTGCGGTATATTAGCGAGGTAGATACCAATGCTTTTGCGTACAGTCCTGTAAGTCACCGCACCGAAACGATTCGTCAGGTTCCGGGAATTGCTCAGAATACTTATTACACAGGCGTTGTTTACTCCGGAGGTACTTTGAATCCGATTATGGATGCTGGAGAAGGCTTTGCTTCCCTGACCACCGGCAACTTGAATTTTGCACCGGCGTGGAACAGCGGCCCCCTGAATGGGTTTCAGGCCATACTGCATAATGCGAACGCCGAGTTGGAGTTAAGGACAGTTACAGCCAGCAACCCCACCATAGGTCAACCCGATCATGCCCACGAGCTATTGGATGCAGGGGGCAACGTGCTGGAGAGTCGCACCTTGGATGGCTATCGTCAAGAGGTTTATAGCCGGAGCTTGTCCTTTGCTCAGTTTTCGGGAGGCAGCTCACCCTTTGCGTTTAGGTGCAATACCAGTTTGTCGGGCTTAACCCGAAACGGCATTACGGAATGGAGTTTGAAATTGCCATTACAAACCCGATTTGGAGCAAGAAGTAAGGTCTTATTTTCTTTGCCGCCACAAAGTGGATTAAAGCGCAGCCTTTTAATTCGTGATTTTAATCCTCAGGGCGGCAATGTGCGTTTGTACGATTTAAGCAGGCGGCGAAGAATTCCCGTACAGGCGTGGACTTCGGGGAATTATAGGGCAGTTGTTCCGGGTAATTCCCAAGAAATAGACCTCTATGTTTCGGCAGAAAGCGCTATAACAAATATAGTTCAGTTAAAACCGGCGGGCAATAATGGGCGATTTCAGGACTTTGAGAGCAGCCGTAGAAATGCGGATTATTTAATCCTAACCAATGCTTGGTTGCGCACGGGAGCTCAGCAATATGCAAATTTTAGGAAGCTTACAGGTTTTAGCCCTATGGTGGTAGAGGTCCAGGAGCTTTCCGATCAATTTGGTCAGGGAGTAGCCAAGCATCCGGAAGCTATACGACGTTTCTTGCGTTTGGCCTATCAGGAGTGGGACTTAAAGCCACGTTATGCCTTTTTTATAGGTAAGGGCATAAAGTATACCAGCACCAGAAACAACCAAGCTTTGGCACAGCGTTCCTTGGTGCCACCCATGGGCGAGCCGGCCTCGGATAATTTGTATGCCTGGAACTTGTTGGGCGATAGCAAGCAGCACATTGCTACAGGGCGTTTGGCGGCGGAGACCAATCAACAAGTGCTGGATTATTTAGCGAAAATGCAGGCCCATGTTTCCGAAGGACAGGGCTTATGGCGCAAACGTTTTTTGCATTTGGGGGGCGGTAATTCCGCTGCCGAGCAGTTGGCTTTGGCAGGATACCTAAATAATTTTAAGCGCCATGCCGAGGATAGCTTAATGGGTGGGCAGGTAGTGAGCTTATTTAAGAACACATCGGCCCCTATACAGATATCGCAGGGGGATTCCATTCAGAACCTAATCAACAACGAAGGCGTTTCGGTCATCACCATTTTTGGTCATGGATCTGGGCAAGGCTTTGACCAGAACATTGACCAGATTGAGAACTATACCAATCAGGGGCGGTATTTTATGCTCATTGCCAACTCCTGCTTCACAGGCGATATTTTTACGCCGCAGCGTTTGGTGAGTGAAGATTTTGTATTAACACCTAACAAAGCAGCCGTGGGCTTTTTGGCCTATGGAGCCCCCGGTATTTCGAGTTTGATGAGTGTGTATGCAGACACCTTGTACCGGAACTTTTGTAGAGATCGTTTTGGCTTGCCTTTTGGAGATGCCATGTTGGAGGCGGTCAATGGCAACACCCAACCGGGTTCCAACATACTTGTGCGTTTTACTGCGCAAGGCTTTCAATTGCATGGCGATCCGGGTTATAGTTTACGTGTTCCAAAGAGTCCGGACTTGTTCATTACTTCTCCCGGAATTCGTTTTGAACCGACCGAGTTAACTACGGATTTGGATAGCTTTCAAGTGGTGGTGGCAGTACAAAACCAAGGCCGTATGCCTTACGACTCGGTACTGGTATCGGTGCGTTGGAATCGTTTGGGCATGTTGAATGGAGATACATCGGTGTCGGTATTGATGCCCCCGGTTGGTTTTTCGGATACGGCCAGGTTATGGTTGCCTTTAAACCCGCAAATTGTGCCCGGCTTGCATCAGTTTACGGTAACGGTAGATCCATCCAACCTTATTACAGAAACCACGAAATCCAACAACAGCATTAGTCTTAGCCGGACCATTTCGTCGGCAGATATTTTGCCGGTATTTCCACCGCGCTATGCGGTAGTTCCCGATTTACCTATACGTATTTCAGTACAAACCGGAGACCCTTTTGCCCCCCAAAGAGGGTATCGGATTGAACTGGACACTACTCCCTCTTTTAATAGCCCATTTTTACGGGACACCACCTTTGTTGGCCTCGGGGGTGTTTACTCTTGGACGCCTGGCTTGCAAGCGGCGGACTCTACCGTTTTCTTTTGGCGGGCGGGGGTCGATAGTGCAAGCACGGGTATCTATTATAAATGGAGAAACAGCAGTTTTCAGTACATCAATAACCGCTTTGGTTGGGGACAAGCACGCTTTTCCCAGCTGACGGAAAACAGTGCTTTGTATATGGCTCCTGCCCCCTCCGGAACAGCCTTTGATTTTGTGCCGGTGTTTAAGAAGCTTAATTGCAAGAGCATTACCTGTCCAACCCCCAGTCAATACCGGGAAACCTATTACGATATTGACGGAGCCGTTATGGAGCGTGATGGGTGTACAGCACAGCCCGCCATTCACATCGCCATTATTGATCCCATTACTTTGGAGCCGTGGGAATCGAGGTTTGGAAACCAAAACACCGGAAATGTGTTTGGGAACATCAACGACAACGGATCTTGCCGTGCCAGACCGGAGAAATACTTTATTTATTGGTTGAATAGCCCTGTGCAGCAAATAGGTTTGGAAAACCTGTTGTATTCGGTACCCAACGATCATTATATTTTAGCCTATACATTTATTCAAGGGCCGTTTAGCCCAACCGCTTTTCCTTCGAGCTTGGTTACTGCATTTGAGTCTTTAGGGGCAGATACCCTTCGGACTTTGGTCGATAGCTCCTGGGCACGGCCCTATATTTTCTTTGCGCGCAAAGGCGACTTAGCCAGTGCACAAGAAGTGGTGGGCATGCAACAGTGCGGCACCATTAACTTGTCGGTTGACTTGAGCACCGATTGGGTCTATGGCAATTTGAGTACCTCTTTGATTGGTCCGGCCTCGGAATGGCGTTCGCTTACCTGGCAAAGTAATCCTGAAGAAACAAATCCGCTGACCGACTTAACCTATTTGCGTGTGTTTGGCGTTCGTGCCAATGGAGGGGAAGATTTACTTATGGATAACCTGACTCCCGGAACCCAAATCATAAACAACCTCAATGATTCGGTGAGTGCGCAAACGTATCCTTACTTGCGCTTGCAGTATTTTACAAGAGACGATCAAAACTTAACTCCGGGACAATTGAACCAATGGCATGTGCTGTTTGACGGGGTTCCGGAAATGGCTTTTGCGCCCAATAGAGGCTTTAGTTTTGCTCAGGACAGTTTGCAACGCGGCGATACCTTGGAGGTGGTGGTGCCTTTTCAAAATATCGGCTTTTTAGCGGCAGATAGCTTTTTGGTGCAGCACCAGATTACTAATTTGTCCGGGCAATCGGAGCAGTTGCGGCGCTTTTTGCCTGCCTCACAGCCCGGAGACCTCTTATTCGACACCTTGCGCTTTCCAACCTTGGCCATTGGCGGGCAAAACACCTATTTCTTGGAAGGAAATCCGGCTCAGACCAACGGTAGTTTTTTGGAGCAGACCTTATCGAACAATAATGCGGTGCGGCCATTTTTTGTGGGGAGAGACCGCACCAATCCATTGCTGGACGTAACCTTTGATGGTATTCGAATTATGGATGGGGACCTGGTTTCGGCAAATCCGTTGATTCAAATTAGCCTTAGCGACGAGAACCCCTTACTTCCCCTAAACGATACCGCTGATTTTGAACTGTACTTAAGGCGTCCGGGAAGCAGTCAACCGGTATTGATTCCCATGGGCGATCCGGCCGTTACTTTTTTCCCGGCAACTGCTCAAGACAATGAAGCTAGATTGGAGTTTCGACCGGATTTGGAGCAGACGGATGGCATGTATGAGCTGTTGGTAAGGGCAAGAGACCGCTCCGGAAATATTTCGGGAACAGGCGATGGAAACTACGATTACCGAGTACGTTTTGAAGTGGTGCATCAATCTACCATTACGGAGGTAATGAACTATCCGAACCCTTTTAGCACCAGCACCCGTTTTGTATTTACCTTAACCGGAACAGAGGTTCCCGATGAGCTGACCATTCGAATCATAACCGTATCGGGAGTGGTGGTTCGCGAAATAACCATGGATGAGTTGGGTCCTTTGCATATTGGAAGAAACATTACTCAGTTTGCTTGGGATGGAACGGATGAGTTTGGCGATCCATTGGCCACCGGAACCTATATTTATCAGGTGGTGGCAAAGACCCAGGGGGAGGATCTGGAGCGAAGAGCCTCCGGTGCAGACCGTTTCTTTAAGAATGGCTTTGGCAAAATGTACCTCTTGCGCTAAAATTCCCTAATTTCGGGGGATGCGAAGCATACTTGCCCCCCTGCTTTCCGGTGTTCTTTTGGCCTTGGCCTGGCCGGTTCACGGAATTCCTTTGTTGCTTTTTGTAGCCTTAGTGCCCTTGTTTTGGCTCGAAGAACATATCCGAAAGGATGGGTTCTCCAAAAAGGGGCTGCGGTTTTTTATGCTTTCGTGGTCGGGGTTTTTGCTGTTCAATGCCCTTACCACTTGGTGGGTTTGGAACTCTACGGCCGGAGGAGCCATTCTGGCCATTGTGTGCAATGCCCTATTTATGGCTTTGGTGTTCTTGCTTTACTTTAAGACCGCAGGACGTTTGGGTGCTTTTCGCGGAAAAGTGAGTTTGGTATTTTTTTGGCTGGCTTTTGAGTATGCCCACCTCAATTGGGATTTAAGTTGGCCTTGGCTTCAGTTGGGCAATGGGTTTGCGGCTTGGTATCCAATGATTCAGTGGTATGAATGGACAGGCGTTATGGGCGGCACGCTTTGGGTTTTAGTGGCCAATATGTTGGTTTGGAAAGCCCTTTGCAGCAATCCACGGAGGGTAGCCTCTTTTGCTCCTTTTCTTTTGTTGGTTTTTATCCCTTCTGTTTGGAGTTTAGTACGTTATTTTACTTGGGAAGATAAAGGGGAGGTCGTAGAAGTGGTGGCCGTACAGCCCAATATAGACCCTTACACGGAAAAGTTTAAAACAAGTGCCGTTGTTCAAGCAGAGGCTATGACAAACTTAGCTCAGCAAGGCATAGGTCCCGAAACCCGTTTGGTTTTGTTTCCCGAAACAGCAGTTCCTTCGTCCATTTGGCATCAGGATGTGGCCAGCACTCCAAAGTTGCGTTTTTACAGGGCTTTGTTGGAGAACCGACCTGAAATTTCGGTGATTACCGGGGTTTATTACATCCAAACCTTTCCTTTTTCCGAAGGCCCCGCTCCCTTATCGGCCAAAGTGTTACCAAACGGCGATTTTGTAGAGGATTACAACAGCGCTTTGCAGCTGAACCCGGATGGTAGCGTGGCCATTTACCATAAGTCTAAATTGGTGCCGGGCCCTGAAACCTTTCCTTTTGCGGAGGTTTTAAAGCCTTTTCAAGAAACCTTATTAAAAAACATCCATGGGGTTGGCGATATGGGAAAACAAAAAGAGCGTAGTGTTTTTCCGCATCCCACCCAAGCTGCTTTAGTAGCTGCACCCGTGATTTGTTATGAGTCGGTGTATGGCGATTTTGTTACAGAGTATATTCGAAAAGGCGCTACCTGCATTGCCGTCATTACCAATGACGCTTGGTGGGGCGATACACCGGGCCATAAACAGCTGTTGGCCTATACGCGTTTGCGCGCCATAGAAAACCGGCGTTCGGTGGCGCGTTCAGCCAATACAGGCATTAGTGGCTTCATTAATCAACGGGGCGACAGCTATGGAACCCTTGGCTATTTGGAAAGGGGTTGGGTGAAAGATAGCATTCAATTAAACAGTGATTTGACCCTATACAGTCGTAGCGGAGATTGGATGGGGCGTTTGTGTTTGTTGTTGGCTCCCTTGCTTTGGTTGTATGGGTTGGTGCATCACAAGCTCAAGAAATAGAATACTAGGATTTCAAGCGGCCGGCCCCCCTGCCCGGCGGAGGGCCATGGCGGGTTGGGGCCTTGCCGCAGCGAGGGCGAGGCTGCGACCGAAGGAAGCACCCGGCAGCCCCGCTGCGGCCGGCCCCAGCCGGCCATGACCGAAGCAAAGGCAGGATGCGTAGTAGTGCACTTTTTTGGAACCGGGGCCCAAAACCCATTGGCTGAAGAAAAATGGTGTTCTATACGTTCAAAGCTGCGCTTAGTCTTCTCCGGTTAGGGCTTTGCTTTGCAGGGCGCGGTATTCGGTCCATGAAATCCACCGGCATACGTTGCGGAAACCTAACCAAACCGTAGGATTTTCATAGCTTTTTGGGGCATCGGCCACGGAGGCTTTTCCTTGCAAAAAGTTGCCTCCATAGGCTTGGCCGTGGCTGTTGGTCATTTCGGAAACGTTATCGCTGAGGCCATAAAAGCCTTTCTTTTTGCTATGGCCTCGGCAGTGGTTGGGCAGGGTGGTTGTTTGGCTGTTGCTTATTGCTTTGTTGTGTTTTTCCATGGCCAGCAAATCTGCGGGACTTGGCAGGCTGAACCAAGGAATTCGGAGGGTGGTATCCAGGGTGATGCCTTCCATTCTTGCGGTGAAATAGCCGCTAATGCTAAGTGGGGTGTTTTCCCAATCGGCGGTCAGTTTTTTTTGTTTTAGGAGGAGTTGTTTAAAAACCATTTCACTGCGCCAATAGCTGTAGTTAAGCGCTTGTTCCCAGCTGAGTCCCACCACGGGGTAATCGGCAAAATTGGGATGGGAAAAATAGGTGGTATAGAAACCGGGTGGTGTGGAGGTTTGTAAGGTATGGAATACCGAAGTATCGGGCAGGGCGGTTGCAAATGCGGGGTGTTGTTGTCCCAGCTGTGTTTTTAAATAAAAGAGATATTCTCGGTAGGCCATGTTGGTGATTTCGTGCTGGTCGCCATAGAGGTTTGGGCTTATCTCTAAGCAGCCGGGCGGCAAGGGGTCTTTGGGTTTCTTATTGGTGGGCAGCGCAAAGGAGCAAAGACTTGCCAAGGCCAGGAATAGCAAGGCTCGACCTAGCGGTGTTGTTGAGTAGTATAAGGAGTTCATTCTTTCGATAGGGCTTCTTGGTGTTTTTTCATTTCCTGAATCACCCTAAGGTGGGCATAGCCTAAGTTGGGTCGGCCGGAGATCTCCCTAAGTTCTTCAAGTTTGGCGTTGGGATGTTCTTTAAGGAGTCCTTCCAAAGCTTCTAAGTCATCGGGGTCTACCAGTCGGTCTATGGGGATTTTCCCTTGAGCAATTAAACGGGCAAAGTGCCCTTCTATGGTACTTAGAGCCAAGCCTCTTTCGGCGGCTATGGCTTCTATGGACATATCTTGTTGGTATAAGGCAAAGGTAGTTTCGAAGGTTTCGCCTTTTTTGATTTTCCCGGACTTGGATTTTGCCGGGTTTTCTTTCTGTTGCTGCTCAAGTTCTTGCATCCATGCTTCTCTCCAAGCCGGTTTAAATGCGGCTTCCCAAGCTTGTTTGCCCATGGGTTTATTTTCTAAGATGGCTTGGGCGAGCAAACAGGCTTTGGAAAAGTTTTTTATTTGCTGAAACACCTGGAGCTCTAAATCTTTGACTTCGGCGGCATAGCTCTTGTTGCGGCTTGTTTGGCCCAATTCGCTGTGGTGCTGAAGCAGTTCGAGGCTCCATTCCCTGAATTTGGGTTCAAAATAGGCACGGGCGGCTTGCAAGCGTTGCAATATAAAGGCCAGATCGGGTTGTTCTTGATGAAAAAGTTGCCAAAGCTGGTTTCCAAAGGCCGAGGCTGCTTTTTGCCACTCCGGAGCGCGGGAGGCCATGGACCATGCCCACTCGCGATAGGGCGCTTTTGCGGCTTTGGCGCCTGCTTGCAAATAGCTTTCGTAATGTTCTTGAAAAACCTTTCCAAGACGCGTGAAGTCGAAGGACTGGCGGCTAAATTCGAACAAATAGGACCAAGCCGCCTGACTGTATTCCTTGGCAAGTGCAGTGGCTTGGGGTTTGGTAGATTCAAAATCCTGCAAAGGAAGCGGAATGTCAATCCCCGACTCCGGGAAAGGGCTGGTGAGGACCAGGCCCTGCAGGCCGGTTAACCTCGAAAGTGCCACATAGGCCTGTCCGGAGGCAAACACTTGCTGCACATCCAAAACGGCTTTTTCAAAAGTTAGGCCTTGGCTTTTGTGTATGGTAATGGCCCAGGCCAGTTGCAAGGGAAACTGCTTAAAACTTCCGATTTCTTCTTCTTCAATTTCTCCGGTTTTTTCCGAAACCAAATACCTCAGGTTTTGCCAGGTATAGCTTTCGACATCAATAAACTGGCCTTCCTCTGTTTTTACGGTAATGTGGGACTCCCCCAAGGAGCTAACCCGACCCAGCTTGCCGTTGTAAAAGCGGCCCATTCCGCTGGGATCGTTCTTAATGAACATAACTTGCGCTCCTTCCTTCAGCAATAAATCTGTGGGGCAGGGGTACATACTTTCCGGAAAATCGCCTTGAGTTTCTGCCTCAAAGCGAAACACAGGTTCGGGAATACTTCTAAGCCCATGTTCGTTGATGCGTTTGGCCAGATAATTGTGTGTGGTAAGGGTTATGTATTGCTCGTCCATGTCGGGACGGAAATCGGGCTGGAAATAGCGGTTGAGCGTTTCCAAATCTTCCGGTGCCGTTTGATTGTACCTTAAACGGTTGAGCAAGTCGGTGAATTTTCGATCGCTTTGCCGGTATATTTTTTCGAGTTCTATATATACAGGAGGGTTTTCTTTGAGGGCTCTGGCATGAAAAAAATAAAGTCCGTCGGGATAATAAGGCCGCAAATAGCTGTACTCTTCATCTTTAATTACGGGCGGCAGCTGCATCATATCGCCAATGAGCAACAGCTGTATTCCACCAAAAGGTCGGGCGTCGCGGCGCACATAGCGCAATACCTGATCTATGGCGTCTAGGGTATCGGCACGAAGCATACTCACCTCATCAATCACCAATAGTTCTGCTTCCCGAATGGCCAGTCTTTTTTGCCGACTCATGCGAAAATGACGCAGCAAGGACTGAGCCGTTTCGATGCGTACCGGGCCGTCAAACACCGGAGCAACCCTGTCGGGTAAATAGGTGCAGGGAGGCAGTTGAAATTGGGCATGCAAGGTTACGCCTCGGGCATTGAGCGCTGCAATACCTGTGGGTGCGGTAATGAGCATACGCTTGTGGGCAGCCTCCCGAATGCGATGCAAAAAGGTGGTTTTTCCTGTGCCCGCTTTTCCGGTTAGAAAAACATGCGCATTGGTGTGGTTTAAAAAGGCTTCAGCAAGTTGGGCAGGGTCCTGTTGGGATTGTTCAGGATCGGACATACTACAAATTTACAAAAAGCCCGTTCCCTGCACAAGCAGTACCAAATTTAGTTTTTCACGATAGTAAGTTCGTCCAACAGACGTTGCGCACCGCCCAATTTATCCATCACAAATAGCACATAGCGGATGTCTGCCGAAATGGTCCGCTTGTAGCGCGGGTCAAATACAATGTCTCCGGCCATGCTTTCCCAGTTCCCGTCAAAAGCTATACCCACCAATTGGCCTTTGGCATTGATGACCGGGCTTCCTGAGTTTCCTCCGGTAATGTCGTTGTTGCTCAAAAAATTTACTTGGAGGTCACCGGAACCATTGGCATAAGGCCCAAAATCACGCTTTTTGAGGAGGGATTTCAATGTTGCCGGTAAATCAAATTCATGGTCCCCTGGAATTTCTTTTTCCAACAAGCCTTCGTAGCTGGTGGTGGCGCTATACTCTACCGCATCTCTTGGGTCGTAAGCCTCTACAGTTCCATAGGTGAGTCTAAGGGTCGAATTGGCATCCGGATAAAAGTTGCGGTTGGGTTGGTATTTCATCCAAGCCTCCATCCACAGATGCAGCAACTGCTCTTCTCTGCTATTAAAATAGGCTGTGGCGGCTTCGATTTCTGTTTCCAGCTTCACTAAATCTTTGGCCAACACAAAGCCGGGATCTTTTTCTAAGTCTTTGGCGCTTGGTTTGGACAAAAAACGCATAAGCTTTTCCTGAGTAGCTAAAACAGACGCGTCGTATATATGGTTGGCCATGGCTTGGTAACGGTCTCCCCCTTCGGGGGTCTTAAGTTTTGCCACTTCTTTGCTGTTCATCCAGTTGGGAATGCGTTCGGCAGGCACCGAGAATTTGTATTGCTTCAAGAGTGCACCCAACACTTTTTGGTAGGTAGCAGGCTGGTCGTTCTCAAAGCTGCGTTCCAGCCTTTTTTTCAGTTGGTCGGCCAAAGCCTGGGCTTCCTCGTCTTTTCCCTCATTTAGTTTGCGGTACAAAGGGTATAAGGTCTTTCCACGTGCCAAAACCGGATTCAAGGATTGCACCAAACGGATGGCCAATCCTTGCATCATGCTGCTTTGGGCGCTTTCGTATAAGGCTCTAAAATCTTTTAGCACGGTTTTCATGTCGCCTTCCTGATTTGCGGCCCAGGCTTCCAGCCCGGACTCAAAGGCTTGCCGTTGCTCCCAAATGCCGGCGTCACGCATGGCTTCCATTACTCCTTGGTAATATTTTTCGGAGTTGGCAAACCGGGCTTGAGTACTTGCCAGTGCCAATTTTACGCGAATGTTGGCAGCCATATCCCGTTCCATAATGCGCAACATGGCGGCAAACATGCTTTTAAGCGCAGGGTATTGTTCTCTAACTTTAAATTCCATGGCCGGTAAGGGAAGGTAGCGGGTGGTACGTGCCGGGAATCCCATAATCATGGTGAAATCTCCGGGAGAAATTCCTGCCAAAGAAATAGGTAAGAAGTGCTTGGGTTGGTAAGGTTTGTTGTCGGGGCTGTAGGCCGCAGGCTCATTGTTGGCATCGGCATAAACCCTAAAAACCGAGAAATCACCTGTGTGACGCGGCCACATCCAGTTGTCGGTATCGCCGCCAAATTTTCCAATGGAGGCCGGGGGCGTGCCTACAAAACGGACATCTTCAAAGGTTTGATACACCCACAAAATGTATTGATGTTCGTAAAGTATAGGAGTAACCCTTGCGGTATATTTCCCCTCGGACTCTACTTCCTGAACAATCCGTTTAATGGCTTCGTCTTTGTCTTTGGCATAACGCACCCGGTCGGTTACGTCTTCCATGCGCACCAAAAAGGTGACAAAAAGCCCTTCCGCAGGAAGCTCTTTTTCGAAACTTGGCGCCCAATAGCCCGAATCGAGGTAGTTATGCTCGGGACTCGAAAGCGAGGCAATGGCATCGTAGCCGCAATGGTGATTGGTAAATACCAGGCCTTGAGACGAAACCAGCTCTCCGGTACAAAATCCGCCAAAATGCACAATGGCATCTTTTAAACTGGCCTTATTGAGGCTGTAAATGTCCTCGGCACTCAACAAACAGCCTTTCTGACGCATAACCTCCATGTAGTTTTTTACATGCATGGGCAACCACATGCCTTCATCGGCCTTCCCTTGCTTGGAAAAAAGAAGAAGTGCGCATACAAAAAGGAGGGCTTTTCCCAATTTAAGAATCTGTGGTCTGGCCATAAAATGCATGTTTTCTTTCGGGTGTAATGGTAAACAAAGGTAAGCAGCCTAAGTTAATTTTAGCTTGGGGGCAACCCTAAAGGGTCGGGCCCTCCCTGCTACGCACCCTCCGAAAAAAGCACAAAGGCAAGCCCAAAGCGGGCGTTCCGCAAGCTCCACACCGCTTTAAGCACCTTTGTAGCTTTTTCCGGAGGGTGGGTATCCGTGCCGGTCCCTTGCCCAAAAAAATCCCCTATTTGTGGTATCTCCGATGTGTTTCAATTACAGCACCCTACCTAAGTCTAGTGGAGTTTAGAATCATTCCAAAGAGCCTAAAAGGCGTTTTTTTCCAAACAAAATAACCCATTGAACATGTTTTCCTATAAATTTGCACCAATCCTTTAATAGGGTTTTTTAACATTGAGGCAACAATTCGCTCTATGAGTAACGCAATGCGCATGACCCGATGGTTTGTAATGCTCCTGCTCCTCTCCTTAACCGGACAGGGTCGGGCACAAGACATAGCACAAGGTGAACAGTTGTTTAAAGCCAACTGTGCCCGGTGTCATTACGTCACCGATAAACGTTTCGTGGGTCCGGGCCTCGCCGGAATCCGTGACCGCTGGGACGACGAAACCAATCTTATTGCTTGGATTCGTAATTCTTCCGACTTCCTTAAAACCGGAGACGCTTACGCCACCAAGTTGTTCGAAGAATATAACGGCTCCGTCATGCCTGCCTTTAATCTCGCCGACGACGAGATACGCTCCATTCTTGCTTACATAGATAACCCTCCTGTTGAAGAAGGGGGAGATGGCGGCGGCGAACAAGCCGGAGGAGAAGGAGCCGCCGGCGGCTCGGGCGATGACGGCGACAATAGTGTACTTACCTACATCCTTATTGGCTTTGCCATAATTCTCTTGATTCTCGCCCGTTCCTTGAATAATGTCACCAAAGCATTGGAAAACCTACGCCGCGAAAAGGCAGGTGAAGATCCCTTGCCTGATTTCAAGCCGGATTACGTAGGTCGCTTGGTAACCTGGGCTGCCAAAAACAAAAAAATTGTGGGCGTCGCTTCCATTGTTGTGGTAAGTTTTCTGGCCTATCAAGGCTTTAAAGGACTCAATACCATTGGTCTTTACCAAGGTTACCAGCCTTCTCAGCCTATTAAATTCTCCCATAAGTTGCACGTAGGGCAAAACAAAATCGAGTGTCAGTATTGTCACTCCACTGTAGAGAAAAGCAAGCACGCCAATATTCCTTCTGCCAACGTGTGTATGAATTGCCACAAGGCGGTGCAAGAAGGACCTCAATACGGCAAAAACGAGATTACCAAAATCTATGCATCCATTGGTTGGAACCCTGAGAAGTTGGCCTATTTCGAAAATTATCAACAGATGGATCCCGAAGAGGTGAAGGCCGTTTTTGCTTCCTATTTGGGCGACGACAAAGCCATGAAGGATGTGGAACCCTTCATTCAAAAGCCTATCGAATGGGTGCAAATCCACAAACTTCCCGATCATGCGTTCTTTAGCCATGCACAACACGTTAAAGTGGGTAAAGTAGAATGTACTACCTGCCACGGTGAGTTGGCCGAAATGGAGGAAGTGTATCAATATTCTCCTCTTACCATGGGCTGGTGCATCAACTGCCACCGTGAAACGGAGGTGCAATATGCCAACAACGGCTATTACGAGCGCTTACACGATTACTACAAAGAACATAAGGGCGAATACGAAATGCGCGAAGGTCAAGCCTTCACCGTAGAGAAAATCGGTGGCCTTGAATGTTCTAAATGTCATTATTGATCGTTCTTTCCTAATAGTAACCGACCGGAATCGGATATGAGCAACAAGAAAATGTACTGGAAAGGATACGAAGAGCTGGAGCAAGACCCCGCCTTTGTAGCCAATCGCGAAAAAGAATTTCCCGGCGAAGTGCCTATGGACGAATTCCTGGGCGACGGCGAGGCATTGGATGCCACGTCAACCAACCGGCGTGACTTCCTGAAGTTTCTTGGCTTCAGCGTAACTGCAGCTACCCTTGCGGCCTGCGAAACCCCGGTGACCAAGGCCATACCCTATGTGGTAAAGCCCGAAACCATTACGCCCGGAGTCCCCAACTATTACGCCTCTGCCTATTACGATGGCAAAGATTTTGCCAGCTTGTCGGTTAAGACGCGCGAGGGAAGACCCATTAAAGTAAAAGGCAATAAGCATTGCTCCATAACGCATGGAGGTACCAATGCCCGTATTCAAGCCTCCGTACTTTCCTTGTACGATGGTAAAAGGGCCAAGTCTGCCTTAAAAGATGGTCAATCCATCGCTTGGTCCGAAGCAGATAAGGAAATCATTACTTCCCTGCAAAAGATTGCCGATTCAGGAAAGAAGACGGTATTGCTTAGTCATAGTATTGTTTCCCCTTCCACCAAAAGAGCCATTGCTCAATTTGCGGAAGTTTACGGAAACATTGAGCATATTTCTTACGATGCCGTTTCTTGGAGAAGCATCCGCGATGCCCACCAAGAAATTATGGGCAAGTCCATTATCCCTTGCTTGGATTTTGGCAAAGCCAAGTCCATCGTTTCCATTGGTGCCGACTTTTTGAATGGCTGGCTCTTTTCCACGGCTTACGAACATGGCTATGCCGAGGGACGTAATCCGGACAATCCGCACATGAGCCGTCATTTCCAATTTGAGACGGTAATGTCCTTGGCCGGAGCCAACGCCGATTACCGAACCATGATTAAGGCTTCGGAACATGGCGCTGCCGTGGTAGCATTGCACAACTACCTTGCTTCTAAGCTCGGTCAAGCCAAAGCAGGAAATGCAGAGGTTTCTTTTAGCGAAGACATCGCCCGTGCCGGAGATCATTTGCTCAGCAATAAAGGAAAAGGGCTTGTAGTTTGTGGATTAAACGATAAGCATGCTCAAGGATTAGTAGCGCGCATCAACCAAATGTTGGGCAACTACGGACATACCTTGCGCACCGACCATACCGTGAATTTATACCAAGGCAACGACACTGCTGCCGCTAAGTTGGCAGGTCGTATTGCCAAAGGGGAAGTGGCCGGACTAATTGTGTACGGCTGCAATCCGGTATATTCCATGCCCAATGGTGTGGAACTTGCCGAAGCAATGAAAGGCCTAAGCCTTTCTGTTTCCTTTGCCGATAGAGTTGAGGAGACTCAAACCCAATATTTGTTGCCGGATCATCACAGCCTGGAAAGCTGGAACGACCACGAGGCAGTAACGGGACGTTACACCATGCAGCAACCTACCATTCACCCACTGTTCGACACACGTCAGGCCCAGGAGAGCTTTTTGGTGTGGACCGGACAGGTGCGCCGTGGGAACAAGAACAACACCAACTTCCGGGATTTTCTTAAAAAGCAATGGCAAGATGGTTTGTTTGTTGGAGGAGAGGGTCTGTTTTTTAGCGACTTCTGGAACAGCTTCTTGTTTGATGGAGTATATGCCGCCAAGCACAACAGCTCCGAATCTGCCGAAGCCCATTCGGAAGCTTCTGTAGCGGGCGGAGACGAAACCCTTGGCAGCTCTTTTGATGCTGTTGCTGCAGCAAAGGCACTATTGAACGCTTCAACCCAAGGCTGGGAAGTGGTGCTTTATGAAAAGGCAGGAATGGGCTGGGGTAACCACAGCAACAATCCTATCCTTCAAGAGCTTCCTGACCCGATTACCCGAGTGACCTGGGACAACTATGTTACCATGGCTCCCTCGGATATGGACGAGTTGAAGCTCAATAAACGCATGGGCCAAGAACAATATGCTCATGTGGTTAAGGTGACCCTTAACGGTAAAACCTTAGAACTTCCTGCTTTGGCCCAACCCGGTCAAGCCCCCAAAACCATAGGTCTTGCGCTAGGCTATGGTCGTTTGTTTGGTCGTCAAGAGCAAAAAGCCATTGGAGCAAACGTGTTCTCTCTGGTTCAGGTGAGCAAGGGATATCTGCAAACGCATGCCTTGGGAGCCCAGGTTGAAGCTACAGACACAAGGTATCAATTGGCCGGTACTCAAACCCACCACACCATGATGGGTAGAGACATTATTAAAGAGACTTCTCATAAGGAGTATCAAGGCAATCCGCAATCAGGAAATGCCCCCAAATTGTTGCATACCAACATTAAGGAGTTGATTGCTGAAGGGGAGCATGGTGCACCACTGGATAAGATTGACTACTGGCGGGAATTTAAAATGATTAACCACCGTTGGGGTATGTCTATTGACCTCAACGCATGCACGGGCTGTGGAGCATGTGTGGTTTCTTGTCACGTAGAGAACAACGTTCCCGTGGTAGGAAAAGACGAGATTCGCCGCTCGCGCGATATGCATTGGCTGCGGATTGACCGATACTACACCTCAGACGCTGACCCGAGTACTCGGTATGAGCGTGGAAATAAGAACCATAGTGCCAAGGAAATTCCTCAGGCGAACCCGAGGGTTGCTTTCCAGCCGGTAATGTGTCAACATTGCAACCATGCTCCTTGCGAAACGGTTTGTCCGGTATTGGCCACTACCCACAGCACAGAGGGGCTTAACCAAATGACCTACAACCGTTGTGTAGGTACCCGCTACTGTGCCAACAATTGCCCTTACAAAGTGCGTCGCTTCAATTGGTTTAGCTATCATGACAACGATAAGTTTGACTATTACATGAACGATGATTTGGGCAAAATGGTGCTCAATCCCGACGTTACTGTTCGTGCGCGCGGTGTCATGGAGAAATGCTCTATGTGCGTGCAACGTATTCAAGCAGGCAAGCTTACCGCTAAGTCGGAAGGGCGTATGGTAAAAGACGGCGAGATTCAAACCGCCTGCGCCGAAGCTTGTCCCGCCAACGCCATTGTTTTTGGTGACTTTAATGACGACAAAGGTCAATTGAGCAAAAAGTCTCAAGAAGGTCGTGCCTATTATTTGCTGGAAGATGTAGGTGTGAAACCGAATATTGTGTACCAAACCAAAGTACGCAATGTGGAGGAAGCTTATGGACACGCAGCCCACGGTCATCATGGTGGTGCACATGAAGAAGCGCACGAAGAAGCGCATGGCCATTCCGAAGCCGGTCACGAAGAAGCGGCCCACGACATGCCTAATGGACATTAATCAGATTAGAGAAACAACAGAATAACGCCTTATGCAAATTGAATCCCCCATCAGGCAGCCACTGATTTTAGGAAATAAATCCTATGCTCAGATTACGGACGAAATAGTTCGGCCCATCGAAGGGCGTGCAAACAAGATGTGGTATCTGGTTTTTACCATTGCCGCATTGTGCGCACTCTGGGGACTTGGGTTGATTGCTTACACCTTTGGAACAGGAATTGGGGTATGGGGCCTCAATAAAACGGTAGGTTGGGCCTGGGATATTACCAACTTCGTATGGTGGGTAGGTATTGGTCACGCCGGTACCTTGATTTCCGCCATTCTTTTGTTGTTCCGTCAAAAGTGGCGGATGGCTATCAATAGGTCGGCTGAGGCCATGACCATTTTTGCGGTTATTTGTGCCGCCATGTTCCCGGGCATTCACGTAGGTCGTGTTTGGGTGGTGTATTGGTTCTTCCCCGTGCCAAACCAGTTTGGTTCTCTATGGGTGAACTTTAACTCACCGCTGCTTTGGGACTTGTTTGCTATTTCGACCTACTTCTCGGTTTCCCTTGGATTTTGGTATGTGGGTTTGATTCCTGACTTTGCTACGGTGCGCGACCGCCAAATTGTTCCCTTTATGAAGCGTATTTATAAAATCGTTTCTTTCGGATGGAGCGGCACCACCAAAAGCTGGCAGCGATTTGAGGAAGTTTCCTTGGTGCTTGCCGGTCTTTCTACTCCTTTGGTACTTTCAGTACATACCATTGTATCCTTTGACTTTGCTACTTCGGTGATTCCGGGCTGGCACACCACCATTTTCCCTCCTTACTTTGTTGCAGGTGCGATTTTCTCCGGCTTTGCCATGGTAGCCACGCTTCTCATTATCATGCGTAAGGTTTTGAACTTGGAGGAGTACATTACGGTGAATCACCTGGAGTCCATGAACAAGATTATTGTGGTTACCGGTTCTATTGTAGGTGTAGCCTATATCACCGAACTGGTTATTGCTTGGTATTCGGGAGTACAGTATGAGCACTATGCTTTCTTGAACCGTGCTACAGGGCCATATGCCTGGGCATATTGGATTATGATGAGCTGTAATGTGATAAGTCCACAGCTGTTTTGGTTTAGGGGTATACGTCGCAGTTTGGTGGGAACGTTCCTCTTGTCCATTGTGGTTAACATTGGTATGTGGTTTGAGCGCTTCGTAATTATTGTTACCTCATTGCATCGCGATTATTTACCCTCCTCTTGGACTATGTTTTATCCAACCTGGGTGGATGTGGGCATATTTGTAGGGACGTTAGGAATTTTCTTTACGCTTTTCCTGTTGTTTGCTCGCACCTTCCCCGTTATTGCTATTGCAGAGACCAAATCCATTTTGAAGTCTAGCGGTGACGGTTGGAAACGCAAGACAAAAGAAAAGTATGCACGCATCGGTGAAGAAGCCGA
This sequence comes from Flavobacteriales bacterium, assembly GCA_018401695.1. Taxonomy (GTDB): domain Bacteria; phylum Bacteroidota; class Bacteroidia; order CAIKAF01; family CAIKAF01; genus CAIKAF01. The sequence continues at coordinate 1,256,451 of JAGYKD010000001.1, forward strand.
AGCCCATTAATTTATTTCATCAGAGACCGTTATGAGCAAGAAAACGATTCTGGCCAAATTCACAGACCCCGACGAGTGTTTGCACGCTGCAGAAGCTTTGGTAAAAGGTGGAGTTAAGATTCGTGAGGTATATTCTCCATTCCCAATCCACGGAATCGATCCGGTGTTGGGATTATCCAAAACCAGAATTTCAACTGCTGCATTTTTTTATGGTGGAGCCGGCTTAAGCCTTGCCTTATTAATGATGTGGTACATGAACGTTCAGGATTGGCCCATGGATATTGGTGGAAAACCCAGTTTTTCTTTGGCAACCAATTTACCTGCTTTTATTCCTGTAGCATTTGAAATCACGGTTCTTATTGCTGCTCATGGAATGATAGGAACCTATTTTTTCCGCACCCGCTTGGCTCCGGGTATTCAGCCCATGAACCCGGAACCCCGGTCAACCAACGACCTGTTTGTTATGGAAATTGTTTTGCAAGACAACCCCAAGCAAGAAGCTACCGCTTTGAAAAATCAATTGCTGGAACTCGGTGCTCTAGAATGTACTGATGATGAATTGCGTTATGAAGACTAACCGAAATCGGAAAAACGGCACCATGAAATCATTTAAGCAAATAGCACTGATAGGATGTAGCGCCCTGCTCTCATTAGGGCTGACTTCATGTTTCCAGTCGGACCCGAACAGCCCGGGGTACGAATATATGCCGGATATGTATTACAGCCCGGCCTACAAACCCGGTGAGCCGAATCCGAACTATGAGAATGGCATCACCAATCAAGTGCCGGTTGAAGGTACGGTGGCGCATACCGATGAGGCCTTGGACAAAATCAATTTTGCTCCATTTCCCTACGAGGATACCCCTGAGGGGCGCGAAGCGGCTATTGCTGAACTTAAAAGCCCATTAGAACGTAACTCCTTTCATTTGGATGAAGGCAAACGTTTGTACGACGTTTACTGCATAGCTTGCCATGGTAAAGAAGGTAAAGGGGATGGTTCCGTAGTTAAAATATTGCTGGAAAAGGACAATTATGGTCTACAACCACCGGCTTACAACAGCGACCAACTTAAAGGTATTTCTGAAGGTCAAATATATTATGCTATGCAATACGGCAAAGGAAATATGGGTAGCTATGCCTCTCAAACCAATGCCGTAGAACGTTGGCAGATTGTACAGTATGTACAAACCCTCCAACAACTCGGAGCCGAAGAGGCAGAGGAAACGGATGCCGAAACTACAGAAGTAGCTTCCTCGGACTCTACTGTTGCTAATTGATTTGTTAAACCATTTGCACCACGCCTAAAAAGATAATCATGCAATTCTCCTTACCTGGAAATATCCGCAACCTACTCCTCGGCATGATGGGTATTGGTTTAGTTTCTATCATCGGAGCCTTTGTGGCCGATGCGCATTATGCTTGGGCTAATTTGCTGCTCAACAGTTTCTGGTTCACTGCTATTGCTTTAGCAGGGACCTTCTTTGTTGCCGTGCATTATGTAGGTGAAGGCGGTTGGCATATTGGCTTTAAGCGTGTGCCCGAAGCCATGAGCCAATATTTGCCTATTGGTTCCCTCTTCCTTTTTATTGTGGTTATTATGGGCTATTTCCATGGTCACCACCTGTACCATTGGCTCGATCCTGAAGTACAAGCTACCGATGAAATATACCTTACCTCCGGTAAAAAAGTATGGCTTCAAAACGAGTTTTGGCTCATCCGCACCGTATTTTATCTGGCAGGTTGGATTTTCTTTACCATGAAACTTCGTCAGTTTTCTTTGAAAGAAGACTTGGAAGGTGGCTTAACTTGGCATAAGAAATCGTACCGCTGGTCTGCAGCCTTCTTGGTTTTTTTCGCCGTTACATCCTCTACCGCTTCTTGGGACTGGTTGATGTCTTTGGATTTCCATTGGTTTTCTACCCTATTTGGTTGGTATGTTTTCGCCGGTTTCTTTGTTTCTGCGCTTACCCTCATGCTTTTGCTAACGCTTTGGTTAAAGCAAAACGGATATATGCCTCACCTTAACACCAGCCATATTCATGATTTGGCCAAAATGATGTTTGCTTTCAGCATCTTTTGGACATACCTGTGGTTTAGCCAATACATGCTGATTTGGTATTCCAATATTCCCGAAGAAATCAACTATTTCATGGAGCGTTTCCATACCGCTTACCAACCTTTTATGATTTTTATGTTGGTAATAAACTTTGCCTTTCCTTTGCTGGTGCTTATGCACCGTGATGCAAAGCGTAGCTATAGACTCACCTTCGCTGCAGGAATCATAGTATTCTTTGGTCACTTTTTAGATATGTACCAAATCATCATGCCGGGTGCTATGGCAGGATACCAAATATTATTGCCTCAATCCATAGGTATGATGATCGGCTTTTTAGGTCTGTTTTTGTTCGTTACTTACCGGGCACTTGGAAAAGCAGCCTTGGTTCCTAAAAATCACCCTTTCTTAAACGAGTCGAAACAACACCATATTTAAAACTTTTTTTAATCCCACGGTGTTTCAATAACAGCTTGCCATGTTGATGAATATTGCACTTATTGCCCTCATTGTACTTACAGTCTTAACGGCTGCAAGATTGCTTAATGTTATTCAAGCAGCTGCGACCCTGCGTGGTCAAAAGGCGCATGAGGTTTCAGAATCCGACAACCAACTGAACGCCTTTATTTGGCTCCTCTATTTGGTGGGTCTATTGGGTATGTTTGTATACCTCACCGTTAAGTATTACAACGATCAGTTTGTTCCTCAGGCCGCTTCTGCGCATGGCGAAGAGGTAGATAGCCTATTGAATTTGAACTTTATTGTAATTAGCATTGCTTTTGTAATTACTCAGGTGCTGCTTATTTGGTTTAGTTGGAAATACCGCTACAACAAGACACGCCGAGCTACCCACTACGCCCACAACAACAATTTGGAACTGATTTGGACATTGGTTCCTGCCGTCGTTATGGCTGTGTTGGTTCTCAAAGGCTTGATTGTATGGAGCCATATTACCGACGACGACGAAGGTGCGATTAATCTCGAACTTTATGCGCGTCAATTCGACTGGTCTGCTCGATATTCAGGCGCAGACAATGCCTTAGGAAAAGCCAATTATACCATGATCAACAACGACAATATCCTGGGTCTGTTGTCGCCCGAATCCATCATGGAACAAATGACTTTATTGCGCAGAGATTCCACCGTTACCGACTCGTCCATTGTAAACGGGTTTTTGCCCGAAGAAAAGCTAGGGAAAGAGAAAACCAGATTGAGAAGAATCATTCACCAAATTCGTACCATCGCCGGTTTTAGATACGAGTACGAAACCGGAGCTGAGTCTTTTGCTTCAACCTACGACGATGTTATTGTTCGCGATACCATTTATTTGCCGGTAAATCGCCCTATCAAACTCACCATGCGCTCTCAAGATGTAATCCATAGTGCATATATGCCTCATTTCCGGGTGCACATGTATTGTGTGCCGGGAACTGAAACCTACTTTAACTTTACTCCCATCATTACCTCAGAGGAAATGAAGGAGAAACTTAGCGATCCGGATTTTGAATACCGCCTGTATTGCAACAATATTTGTGGCGCCACCCACTTTAACATGATGTTGCCCATCCGTGTTATTGATGGCGAAGCCTACGATACTTGGGCAGCCGGTAAAAAGACTTTCGGACAGGAAACTACCGAACGTTTGGCAGCTAAAGGGTGGATTACCCGTTTTGCCAACAATAATTAATTTTTGAACGAACAAGCACGAGTCATGAGTCAAGTTCAATCCAATCAAGTCGCTCAAGAGTCTATTCACGGACACGAGCATGCACACGACCACCACGATCACAAAGAGACGTTCATTACCAAATACATTTTTTCCCAAGATCATAAAATGATCGCTAAGCAATTCCTGATTACTGGAATGTTTATGGGACTTGTGGGGATGATGCTCTCTTTGTTCTTTAGGCTTCAACTGGGATGGCCAGGACAAGAAATGCCCATATTGGAGACCTTCTTAGGCAAGTGGGCTCCCGACGGAGTTTTAGACCCCAACTTTTATTTGGCCGCAGTAACTATTCACGGCACCATCCTTATTTTTATGGTGCTCACCGCAGGCCTTTCGGGTACTTTTTCGAATTTATTGATTCCATTGCAGCTGGGCGCACGCGACATGGCTTCGCCTTTCCTTAACATGCTCTCTTACTGGTTCTTTTTTGCTTCCAGTGCTGTTATGATGGTTTCGCTTTTTGTAGAAACTGGACCCGCTTCTGCAGGATGGACGGTTTACCCTCCGCTGTCCGCTTTGCCTGAGGCTTCATCCGGTTCCGGTTTGGGGATGACTCTATGGTTGGTTTCCATCATCTTGTTTATTGTTTCAGTGCTTATTGGTGGCCTCAATTACATCACTACCGTCCTAAACCTGCGCACCAAGGGAATGTCTATGACGCGCATGCCGCTTACCATTTGGGCCTTCCTTATTACAGCCATCTTGGGACTCCTTTCTTTTCCAGTCCTTCTGGCAGCAGGTCTTTTGCTGTTGTTCGACCGTTCCATGGGAACTTCCTTTTATTTGTCCGATATCTACATTTCCGGTCAAGCCATGGAGCAAACGGGTGGTAGCCCTGTGCTTTACCAACACTTGTTTTGGTTCCTTGGACACCCCGAAGTGTATATCATTCTATTGCCATCCTTGGGCATTACCTCTGAGGTTTTGGCCGTTAACTCACGCAAACCCATCTTTGGTTACCGTGCCATGATTGGCTCCATGCTGGGTATTGCCTTCCTGTCCTTTATTGTTTGGGGACACCACATGTTCGTTACCGGTATGGATCCCTTGTTAGGTTCTGTGTTCACCTTCACTACTTTGTTGATTGCTATTCCATCTGCCATTAAGGCCTTCAACTACATCACCACACTTTGGAAGGGCAATATTGTGTTTACACCGGGCATGCTCTTCGCTATTGGCGTTGTATCTCTATTCATCTCCGGTGGTCTTACCGGTATCATCCTTGCCGACTCAGCTCTTGATGTGAATTTGCACCATACCTATTTTGTGGTTGCTCACTTCCACCTAGTAATGGGCGTAGCGTCAATGTTTGGAACTTTTGCCGGGGTCTATCACTGGTTCCCTAAGATGTTCGGACGCATGATGAACAAAAAATTGGGATACATCCACTTCTGGGTTACCATTATCTCGGCTTACGGGGTGTTCTTCCCCATGCACTACATGGGTTTGGCCGGTGTTCCGCGTCGCTACTACCAAAACTTTGAATTTTTCGACGGTTTTGCTGACTTAAATGTGGTCATCTCCATCTTTGCCATCATTGGAGGTTTGGTACAGTTCCTCTTTGTCTTTAACTTCTTTTACAGTGCCTTCCGTGGTCCTAAAGCTCCCAAGAATCCTTGGAAATCAGCAACTTTGGAATGGACTACTCCGGTAAAAGGAATCCATGGAAACTGGCCCGGCGAAATTCCTGCAGTACATCGTTGGCCTTACGATTATAGTGTGCCCAACGGGGAAGAACGAGACTTTATTCCTCAGGACGAGGCTCTATCCGAACAGGAAAAAGAAGCCAAGGTCACCCATTAAAGCAATTCAAAAAAAAGCCGCTCATAGAGCGGCTTTTTTTTATTCTTTCCCTAAACCCGTTTTGGTTGGCTACACTTTGCTGGCATCAGGGAAATTGTCAGTGATCTGCCAAAGCCTCCCATAACAAGCGCGAAATGAGCTCTTTTTCGGTTTGCCCTGCAGCGCGTATCTGTTGCGGAACAATGGAAGCCTCCGAAAAGCCGGGAACGGTATTGATTTCCATGAAAATTAAACCTTCCGATGGGTGAAGCATGTAGTCCATGCGTACCAAACCGCGAATGTTTAAAAAAGCGTATATGGCCTTGCTATAGGCTTCCATTTGCTTTCTTAGTTCTTCCGGTATTTGTGCAGGGGTTATCTCGTCGGATTGACCTTCGTATTTTGCTTGATAGTCAAAGAATTCATTGTGCGGTACAATTTCAGTAGGCGGCAAGCAAATCAAGGTATCCTGAAACTTATAAAGCCCTACGGTTAGCTCTCTGCCCGGCAAAAATCCCTCGGCCAGAACTTCGTGGTCTACCTCAAAGGCCTTTTCAATAGCCTCTACCATTTCGGTTTTGCTTTTCACCTTAAAGGTAGCTAAGCTGGACCCTCCATGGTTTGGCTTCACAAAAAGAGGTAAGCCTAGCTCCTCAACCGCTTCGTCAATGGATATTTGTGCCTGATTGGCACGATACAACAGGGATTTAGCCACCGGAATTTTTAAAGAAGCTACCAAGGTTTTGGTAAGTTGCTTGTTCATGGTGAGCGAGGAAACCAACACTCCGGGCGTGGTGTAGGGAAGACCACACATTTCCAACAAGCCCTGCACCTCTCCGCTTTCTCCGGGAACTCCGTGCATAATAATATAGGCCACGTCAAAAGAAATCAATTGCCCTTGGTAAGCAAATTCCCAAAGCGATGCGTCAATTTCCAGCTCCTCTTCTTGGGGGAGTTGTACCCACCAGGTATTGTCCTTAAATACCACAAGCCAAGGCCTGAACACCTCACGGTCGATCTGATCCATTACACGGGCTGCCGATTTTAAGCTGATGTCATGTTCGCCGGTATAGCTCCCTGCCAGTACGGCGACAACAGGTGTTGCACTCATATTTCAAATGTAGCGGGCAAAATGCTCGGCGCAACACCACAGGGTAATTTTAATCAACAAAGTAATGCACAGGCATATGCGCAAAAGCTTGTCCTTAACCTATCAAGAGCCAGTATCTTTTGGACTGCGCAGATTCAAGGCGTTCTCAATTGCCTCTGCTAATGCATTATCCTCGGGCGTTCCCAGCAGCAATTGCTTATTGTTTTTAAGGTACAGACGCACCCCTCGATTTCCGTAAACCGACACCGCAGCTTTGGTACCTCGTAGGTTGTAACGCAGGCCCCAACCACCAAATTCGCGGATGGGTTGGTAAGGTCCATGTTCTACCTTTTCGATTTGATCCAAAGGAATTTGTTTGAACCTTTGCATCAAAGGCAAAAGCTTATAGCTAAGGGTTTGATTATCAAGACGAATGTGCAAGCGCATAAAGGCCAACAAGCATAAAATACCCCATGCCGTAATGCTTAGAGAGAGCCAAAGCATGCCATGGGCAGCAAAAGGGGCAACCGCCAGCCAGCCCAGCACAAAAAAAAGGGCAAAAATCGTGCCGGGCAAAAGCAGCAAAAATCTGAAACCACGCAAGTTCCAACGCACCGAATCTTCGTACAAAAGCATGCATAAAAGTAGCGAAATTTGGTTTTGGGCGCCTTATCCTGCCCTTACCTTTAGTGTAGGGTCCACCCATGGGCAATTCCAGGCCCTGCAGGGTCCCCGAAGAATCGGGGCCGCTTCGGTGCCGGAATTGCTCCATGGCTGCACCCTACAGCTATCGGTGCGGTCAGGGGCGCAGTGCTCCGTGGGGAGATGCTTTTTTGGAAGATGATTTGGGCCCCGGATGGACGCGATAGCCTGAGGTAAGGAAGGCTTAGTGGGGCTGCCTGAGGCGGGCGGAGCTTTAGCGAGCCCCGCCAAAGGCTTGCCCCACTTAGCTTTCCTAAGTCAGCTAAAGCGGAGAGCCGGATAAGGCCCCCAAAAAACTAAGCCCGAAAAAAAAACGTATTTTCGAGGCCTGCAATATAATTAAGCCCTATCGGAATGTTTCGCTCCAAGAATTTTTGGCTCAATGTTGCGCTGTCCATACTGTCGGTGCTGCTGTTGTTGTGGCTTACGTTTCGGTTTTTTCATTGGTACACCAACCATGGAGAAACAATCGAGGTTCCACAGTTGATTGGGCGGAGCGAGGCAGAAGCCATGGAGGAATTGGAAGCTTTGGGCCTGCAAGGTTTGCTGAGCGATACGCTGTACGAAGTTCCAGATTCTTTGGCAAGTGTTCCTGCCGGGCATGTGTTGGACCAAAATCCACGGGATGGAGTTGGCGTGAAGGAGGGGCGTAAAGTGCGTCTTTTTTTGCGGTCTTCGGCTCCGCCTATGGTTTCCATACCCAATTTGGTGAATTTTAGTGTGAATGTGGCACGCGCGGAACTCGAAGCCAAAGGATTGGTCATCGAAGGGGTGCAGACTCCATCGGGAATGGCTCCTAAGATGGAGTTGAATCCGCCTATAGTTGAGCTTTTGCATAAAGGAAAAATACTGGAGTCCGGGCAAAAAATTCCCAAGGGAAGCCCTATTTTGCTTGTGGTAGACGACCTTAAAGAGCAAGACGATGACTCACTTTTGATCGAGCAAGTTTTGAATAATGGTGAGAATAGTTTACCTTCAAATTTCAATAACGGAATGAATCCATGAGGCCGGCCCTGATTTCCATATTGTTTTTCGTCCTGTTGAGCGTTAATTTTGTTGATGCTCAAGTGATTATGGGCTCTTTGGATTATAATCCAAGCAAGCAACAGTTGCCTGCTATAAAGCAATCGGGCCCGCAAGAGATTCTTTTTCCTAATGAATCCAATCGTTTTTTCCCACCCGACACGCTCAACCTTCCTTTTTTGGATGATTTTTCAACCGACCGTTATACCTCTTATGATGCTTGGGAGTATCCGGCACCTCTAGATTCGGTTCGTCCAAAGTACCGAGTAATTCCTGCACCCCTTCAGTGGCCTTTCAATTATAAAACTACACCGGCCTACACCTATATGATTGCCGGAAATGCGGTAGATAGTTTTCAAACTCCGGTGCATGAAATTGTATTCTATAACGATAGCTTAAATCCGTTTCGACCAAACGATACGCTTACGGTTTGGGAGTTTAGCCCTTTTCGTTTGGTGTATAACGAGAATACGCAGTTGGTAGATACGATTCCTCAATTGGCCGATGGTTTTGTTGCAGCCGATACGACAGATACTATTCGGGTTTTTTTCCCATTGAACGACGGTGCGGTGTGGTTGGATCACTATACCTACCGCAACAACACCATGGCCATAGATCCGCCCAGTTGGGGTGTGGCAACTTTTGACGGAACCGATGAGTTGGGAGCCCCCTACGATTTTCAGGCCTCGGCCTATGGTCGTGCCGATCGTTTAACATCCAAACCCATTGATTTGAATTATCCGGCATCGGATTCTATTTATTTAAGTTTTTGGGTTCAGCCCCAAGGCCTGGGTTACGCCCCGGCGGCCCAAGACTCCTTGGTTTTGGAGTTTTTAGACCCTGTGGCGCGTCGCTGGAACCGGCGATTTGCTTTGCCCGGTGACTCGGTTCAAGATTTTCGTCCCATTCTTATTCCTATAGTAGAGGCTCAATATTTGAGGCGTGGCTTTCAATTTCGTTTCGTTAATTACGCCAACCGGAGCGGCAATCAAGACCATTGGTCTATAGATTATGTGGAGTTGGACCGCTTCCGCACCTTTGATGATACCCTCTTAGATGATGTGGCTTTGGTAAATGTGCAGCCACATTTTTTGCGCTTTTATACCGCCATGCCCTGGACGCAGGTTACCATGCCGGAAATTGAGCAAAAATGGCGGAATCAAATTGCCAATAGAGACGATGTTCCTCGGGTTATTTCCTATGGATTTGAAGTTAGAGATACCGATGGAAATCTGTTTAATCAATATCCCCAGGATTATAATCCCTTGCCCTCGGATACCAACATTATTCAACCATATTTAACCAATGGGTATGCAAACTTCAGCCGCTGGAGTCAGCCCGACTTTACGTATGACTTTGCCAACGGCGGTTATTTCCCCTTGCAAGATAGTGCCACCTTTACGGTAAAGCATGTATTAACCCAGCTCAATAACGATAAGTTGTTAGACAACGATACCATTACCATTACCCAACCTTTCCATAATTATTTTGCTTACGACGACGGTACCGCCGAAGTAGCCGTATGGCTTGGAGTACCCGGATCCTTTGCGGTTAAGTTCAGGAATAATTTTACCGATACCCTGTACGGAATAAGCATGTATTTTTCGCCGGTTAAGGAGAACAATCTTAACCGTAATATTGACCTTTCGGTTTGGAAGAATTTGGAGGATGATCCGTTGTATACTGAGCGAGTAAGGATTGGTGTTAGTCCATTGGACAATGACGCCAGGCGCATAAACGAAAACAATGGCTTTACGACCTATGTGTTGGAGGAGCCTTTGCCCTTGTCCTCCGGTCCCTTTTATGTGGGCTGGACACAAAGCCAAATTTTTAAAGTCAATTTGGGCTTTGATCGGAACAACGATGCATCCAACAATACCTTTTATCGAATTTATTCGGATTGGGACACCTTAGACTTGGGTGGAGCGGCCATGATTCGCCCCTTGGTTGCCAATGATTTTCGATTGAATGAGTTGAATCAAGAGCCTGTGGTGTCTGATGAGAAAATACACGTTTTCCCAAACCCGAATCAAGGCCTGGTTCATGTGCAAACGGATGCAGAAATTGGCTCTTGGCGTTTGATGGATTTAAGTGGCCGTGTTGTATGCCATGGAGTGGCCAATCCGGGGCAGCATAGTTTTCATTTGCCCGGTGTTCCACAGGGGATGTATGTATTTGAAATAACCACCTTGGAGGGGTATCAGTTTTGCGAAAAATTACTGATGCATTAAACACAAAGGGTGGAACATAAGCCGATGGAGGATATTGAGGAGCAGTTCGAGGAGGAACTGTATGAACATAAGAGCTTTACAGTAGATCCGGGTCAGGCTGTTTTACGGGTAGACAAGTTTTTGACCATTCGCTTGGAAAAAACCAGTAGAAACCGGGTTCAGAAAGCTGCCGATGCCGGTTGCTTGCAGGTGAATGGGGTTGCTGTAAAAAGTAACTATAAAATAAAGCCCGGTGATGTGGTGAGTCTGGTATTTCCCACGCCTCCACAAGACCACACCTTAGAGCCAGAAGATATACCCTTGGAAGTATTGTACCAAGACGAACACCTGTTGGTAATCAATAAGCCGGCGGGGATGGTGGTGCATCCGGGAGTTGGGAATTATAGCGGCACTTTGGTAAACGCCTTGTTGCACCATGTACGGCATTTGCCGGGAGGGGACGACCAGAGACCGGGACTGGTGCACCGCTTGGACAAAGATACCAGTGGGGTTATGGTGATAGCCCGAACCGAAGAAGCGATGACTCATTTGGCTGCTCAGTTTTTTCATAGAACCATTCATAGGCGTTATTTGGCCTTGTGTTGGGGACGCCCGGATCCGGAGTCAGGTACAATTACAGGGAACATTGGTCGAGATCAAAACAATAGACAACTTTTTAAGGTCTATACCGATGAGGACTTAGGCAAGCATGCGGTTACGCATTACGAAACAGTAGAACATCTGGGCTTTGTGAGTCTTATACGGTGTCGCCTAGAAACCGGTCGGACCCATCAGATTCGGGTACATTTAAAGTTTAAGGGGCATCCCTTGTTTAATGACCCATTTTATGGCGGGGACCGTATTTTGCGGGGGGTAGATACAACCAAGTATAAGCAGTTTATAAAGAATTGTTTGGCATTGATTCCCGGGCAAGCATTGCACGCGGAGTCTTTGGCTTTTGTTCATCCGGCTACCGGGGAGGAAATGCTTTTTAAAACGGACCCTCCGTCTGGTTTTGTTGAAATCTTGGAAAAGTGGCACAGATATTTGGCGGGTCGCACGCAAGGTGTTGAAAAAGAAGAAGAAGAGTCCTAGAGCGCAGTAGCTGTAAGTTATTGGTTAATAAAATTGACCCATGAACATCACGGATTCTGTAGGTTTTTTGGTAATTTTATTCGTGTTTTAAATAAACTACTTTTGTACATGCGCTCTTTATTTTTTCTTCTTTCAGTGTTTACAGTCCTTTCTTTACACGGGCAAACCGAACAAAATATTAGACCGGGGGAGTTATTGGTTATGCTGCATAAAGGTGCTGCTATCCAAAACCTATTGACCGAACAAGAAGATTGGTCGCTTGAATCTACGGTTAGCGATCGATACAACATCCATGTACTAAAATTTCCATTGACTACGCCTGCTGAAGTAGCGTTGCGGCAGGTTCAATCCATACCCGGTGTGGCCTTGGCCCAGTTCAACCATACTTTGGAGCACAGAGCTGTACCCAACGATCCAAGTTATGCGTCGGATCAATGGAGCCTGAACAATACGGGGCAAGGAGGAGGAACGCCCGGAGCAGATGTAGATGCCGAGTTGGCTTGGAACATTACTACAGGAGGCTTAACTACTACCGGCGATACCTTGGTAGTCGCCGTTGTAGATGGAAGCTTTCAAATAAACCATCCGGACTTAGCACCTAATATGTATAGAAATTGGGCCGAAATACCCAACAACAACATAGACGACGACAATAATGGCTATGTGGATGATGTGAATGGTTGGAACGCCTACAACAATAATGGAAACATAAGCAGCGGAACGCACGGAACCCATGTGGCCGGTATTATTGGAGCCAGAGGCGACAACGGAATTGGTGTTTCCGGGGTGAATTGGCGCGTAAAAATTTTACCCATTCAAGGTTCCAGTGGCAATGAATCTACTGTGGTAGGTGCCTATGCTTATGCTGCCACTCTGCGGGAACAGTACAACAACTCCAATGGGCAACAAGGCGCTTTTGTGGTCTCAACCAATGCTTCATTTGGAGTAGATTTCGGTAATGCGGCCAACTATCCTATTTGGTGTGCTTTTTACGACACTTTAGGTACTCTGGGCATTCTTAATGCCGGTGCAGGGCCTAATCAAGGTGTGGATATTGACCAAGTCGGCGATGTGCCTACTACTTGCCCTTCTAGTTATATGGTGGCGGTAACCAACACCACACGCACCGATCAAAGAAACAATGGAGCGGGGTATGGGGCTATAAACATGGACTTGGGAGCGCCCGGAACCAGTATTTACAATACCGTTCCTTCCAACACCGGCGGTAGTGATTACAGCAACCTGACCGGGACCTCCATGGCCACGCCCCATGTTGCAGGAGCCATTGCCCTGTATTATGCTGCTGCGTGCCCTTTATTTATTCAAAATTACAAAGCCAATCCGGCAGCTTTGGCCTTAACCATGCGCCAATGGTTATTAACAGGCGTTGACTCCATTGCTTCTATGGCAGGGACTACCTCTAGTGAGGGGCGCTTGAATCTCTACAAGGGTATTTTGAATGTTCAAACGTACCTGTGCAACCCCAACCAGCCCCCTCAGGCAAATTTTGGCGGTGGAGGCCAAGCCGGTTGCCCCGGTGCTACGTTTAGCTTTAATAGCACGAGCGTGGGTACGGTAGATAGTTTGATTTGGCTATTTCCGGGAGGCAACCCTGCCCAATCCTCAAGTCCAAATCCAAATGTAGTTTACAATACTTTGGGAAGCTATGATGTGCAGTTGGTAGCATGCAATGGTTTTGGCTGCGATACACTGGTACAACAAGGAGCAGTGCAGGTTACCAATACGGGTACTGCCGTAATTTTTGAGGAAACCTTTGAGTCAGGAAGTTTTTCCCAATCAGGCTGGCAAGTTCAAAACCCGGACAACAACAATACCTGGGAATTGGGGGTTGCCAATGGGACTGCACCAGGGAACGCAGCAGCTTATGTTGACATTTGGAACAATAACCAACTGGGCGGAGCAGAAGATATACTCATTAGTCCTGCCATTGACGCAAGTCAACATACCTCTTTAAGTTTGAGTTTTGAGCATGCCCACAGACGCCGCAGTGCAAATTTTAGGGATTCTCTTTTTGTTCTCCTTAGCACAGACGGTGGACAAAGTTTTCCTCACGCTCTTTTACGTGTAGCCGAAGACGGCTCAGGCACCTTTGCCACAGGCTTTTTGCTCAACAGCAGTTTTGAACCCACAGGGGCCGGTGACTGGTGTTTTAATGCACAAACCAACGCCAGTTGTTTTAGTTTGGACCTTTCCGCTTTTGATGGGTATCCCAACCTCCACCTTGCTTTTGTAGTGCAGAACAATGGAGGTAACAACATTTGGCTTGATAATGTAAGGCTCACGGGTATTTGCAGCGGTCCTCCAACCATTGCCCCTGTAGCAGACTTTGCTCAATCCTTGGAAACGGTTTGTGTGGGGCAGTCGGTGCAATTTACAGACCAATCCCTGTTTGCTCCAACCTCATGGAATTGGACATTTGCCGGAGGAACCCCGGGGGCAAGTACCCAGCAAAACCCAACGGTGGTGTACAATCAAGTGGGGGCTTATCCGGTGGTTTTATTGGCCACCAATAGCCATGGCAGCGACCAATTGTCCAGCTCCATTACCGTAAATTCGGGTCCACAGCCCCCTATTTATGAACAAGGAGGCATTCTAAGTACGGATCCTTTTGCCTCTTATCAATGGTTTTTGAATGGGAACCCAATCCCCGGTGCCAATGGGCAAAGTTACATTCCAGGTCAGCCGGGTAACTATACAGTAAAAGTGGACGATGGCAATGGATGTTCCGGCCAAAGTGAAGCCTTTTCGTTCCAAACCGGTATTGCAAAGCAAAATGGACTAACGTTCCGTTTGTTTCCCAACCCAAGTCAAGGCGAATTGCTATTGTCTTACGAAGGGAAAGAAAGCTATGATTACCAGATTTTGGATTTGAGAGGTAGAGTGCTGCAATCCGGCCGGATAGAAAACAGTGTTGTTTTAGACGTACAAACCCTTCCTGCCGGTTACTATGTGCTTAAGCTTCCATCGATGGGCCTAGCCATGCCTTGGATAAAACTGCCTTAAGCAGGAAAAACAAAACTTCGCCAGTGGTTGCGGTCTTCGCGTGTAGGTTCCAGCAGTTCATGATAGGTTTCCCAATCTTCGTCCAAAACTTGCCCGATTTGGATGTTCCATTGAGTGTGATGCTTAATAAATGGGCGGAATACGCTCATTTTTCGGACTCTTTTAGAGCAATAGAAGAGGAACATTACTTCTCCTTTTTGGACGGTAAGTCCGGCTAAGTGGCATGGCATATTAGCCAATACCTCTTGAATTTGGGGAAGTAGTTCTATAACTCGGTGCCTTGTTTCCGAAATATCCATGAGTCCTTCTGAGTTTGGTTTGGCTTTTAATTGTACCCAACCAAGGTAACGGAAGTTTTGACCATCCAATTCTTCTTTCAAGGCATGATCCATAGAAATCATAGCCGGCTTCTGGTCAATTTCGCTGTGGTAGCGAATCCATCGGAATTGTTCTGGATAGGACATGGAGTAAAGTTAGCTATTTCCTTGTGCCTTTTAAGGGTTAAGCAGGTCCCATCAGTAATTTAGCATGACTTCATTGGCCTGCCAGACAGGAAAAAAGCCTTTAGACTCGAAATAGCTGCGGGTTTTTTCCGGAGGCCCAAAGGCAAGAAAAAAGTCGCCGCCCCATGCCCCCATGGGCTTTAGAATGCCCGGATAGTCCGGGTAAAAGTCCTTAAGACTGTTGAGCATTAAATGGCCGCTAACTTTTTCTTCAATAGCTTGCAAACAGGCGCTAAATGCATCTACCGTTCTTGCCTTGGTAAGCTCAATGCTTAGTTGATGCATATCCTGCGCAAAAGTGTGGGAGTCTTTTTTTGACCGGTATAATTTAATGCCCTCCCGGCTATTTTGCTTTTTTCCGCTATACACAAAGAATAAATGGTCTAGAATGTCCTCGGGTAGAGCCACCGGTGTACTGGACGGCTTGCCTTGGTTTCGTTGATAAACGATAGGGCCTGCAGCTGCCGCACAAGCCAAATCGTAACCGGAGCCTCCAAAGGAGGCATCAAGTAGAGGGTATGGACTGGTTTTAAGAAGGCTGGCAACCAACCAAACCAAAGTTGCGCTGGAACCAAGCCCCCAATCACGATTGAAGTCTGCTTGAATACGAAGGTGTTGACTTTTTAGGATGCTTCTTCTGGCTTCTTCAGGAGCTGCCCTGAGTAGTTTTTCGAGCGAGAGCCCCACCTCACGGTCGGTGCTTTCCATTAAAAGACCGGTTCCCGGATGAAAGGTGGCTTGAAACCATGGGCTTCCATCGGCCTCCAAGCTAGTCCATATCAGATGTTCACCTTGATGAGGCCTAAGGTGCATAGATTGTCCAAATCTCAAGGGAATAGCCAAGCCTGCGGCTCCATCGAGAAGCGCGTACTCCCCAGAGAGCAGAAATTTTCCGTTTGCCCTAAAGGCGCTTTCTGTTCGTGGGGTTTTCAAGAGAACAAAACTTAACTACTTTTTTTAGAGTCTGAGTGGCTCAACAGGTGTTCTCGTTGGCTAAGAACAAAAGCCCGGACCGCTGTAAAAGACACTTTGTGATGCTTAAAATATTCCATGGCTTTTTCCTTTTCAAGAGAAGTAGCGTCAAAATGGTTGAGAATATTCAGCAGGTGCATTTTCATGTGCCCTTTTTGGATGCCGGTGGTAGTGAGGGACCTTAGGGCTCCAAAATTATTGGCGAGGCCAAGACTGGCCGCAATGCACATGAGTTCGGAAGCAGAAGGGTGTCCCAACATTTCAAGGCCTCGCTTTACCAAAGGATGTAAGCCGGTTAAGCCTCCCACAACACCTAAAGCCATAGGGATTTCAAGTTCGTAATGGAAGGTGTCGTTTTCCAAATTGAGCTTAGTAAGGCTGGTATAGCTACCGTTTCGTGCCGCCCAAGTATGACCACACGCCTCTACTGCCCTAAAATCATTACCGGTAGCCAAGACTACCGCATCAATGCCATTAAAAATGCCCTTATTGTGCGTGGTTGCCCTATGAACATCTGCAGCGGCTACCTTTACTGCTTTTTCAAATTTCCAAGCAAACTCTTTGGAAGACATGCCTTCTTGAACACCTAGCTGTTCAATAGGGCAGCTGACCCAAGTACGCACGCGGCATTCCGGTGTGTAGTTGCTTAAAATGCTCATAATAATGTGCACTTCTCCATGGTCCTCAGAAAAGTGACCGCTCTCTTTGAACCAGTCTTGAAGAATACGGGCAAATTCTTCCAAACACGAGTTGATAAAATTGGCGCCCATGGAGTCGCAGGTCTCAAAACTGGCTTTTAGTTGGAAATAGCCCGGCTCGTAAACTTGCATGTCTACCAGCTCAATATCTAGAATTCCACCACCCCGCTTGTCCATGTTTGAGGTAATGTGCCCGGTTTGCTCTTTTAGCAGCTCCTTAAGTTCTACAAAGTGTTGCTTCAAAAGATCTTCAGGACCATTCCAAATAAAGTGGACTTGACCTACCTTAACGGTGCCTACAATTTCTGCATGAAACCCACCTTTGTCTTGCCAGAACTTTGCGCTTTTTGATGCCGCAGCAACCACTGAGCTTTCCTCAATTACCATCGGTACCATATAAAGCTTTTGATTCAGCTGAAAATTAGGTACCACGCCAAAAGGAAAATAAAAATTCGAGAGGGTATTTTCGCTAAACTCATCGAACCGCTGTTGAAGTCCCGGATCGTCGTGCCAAAAACTCTCCAATTCCTTTTGTACCACTTTTGGGTCGTTAAAAAGGGAGGAAACTACCGCGATTTTTTCCGTTTTCGTTAATTTGGAGAACCCTTCAATGGGTGCTGAGTATTTGGGATTCATAAGCATTCGGCTATGTGGATTGAAACGTATCAACCTGCCGGTTAGTTTACAAAGAAATGAACTTCAGAAATTTTAAGAAAGCAAAGCGGTTTCAGTTTTCCTCTGTCGGCTGTTTACAACGCCCTTGGACGCAGTACAGCCCTTGCCATGGCCAGTCCTTCCAATTGCGCTTTGACAAATTTTTGCAACTCCGTATACTCCCCACGGGCATGGGCTAAAAAGCCGGAGGCCATCCCATAAACCGCCGGCATGGGGGCTTGCGAAAGAAGCCAAAACCCCGACAAATAATCGCTAATGCCCCCGCTTATAATCAGCTGATGACAAGCAAGCTGACCCTTGTGGCGGTGGTAAATTTCATCTGCAAAACCCAACATTTCTGCGGCACTGTGACCGACTTTTGTGAACGACTCATGTAGGTTTTTTTCTTTGCCTTGTTGCCGAAGGTATTCCAGTAGCGCAAAGTTGGTGCCTCCAAATGCCCCAAAATCTAGCGCTGCCAATGGAAGTTGCAACAAAGCTTCTACCCCGGCAGGACCAATACCTTGCCCAACCTCCTTTACAATTATCGGAAAGTCAGCCGCATGCAAAACCTGTTTAATGGTTTCCAAAGGTGATCGTGTAAACGCATCTCCACCCGCTTGCATCCATTCTTGCAAGGGGTTCACATGTATGATTAAGCCGTCGGCCTGAAGCGATTGGATAAGGTCTCGAATGGTAGCAAACGCCCCTCTATCCATGAGCTCTTCCAGTTGCGCAATGCCTAAGTTGGCATAAAAGGGGAGTTCTTGGCCTAAAATAGGACGTAAATTGAAATCTTCGAAAGCCTGGCTGGAATCCAACAAGGGCCTACAGCTGCCTAAACCCATGCCCATGCCAAATTCGGCACAAGCTCTGGCTAAATTTTTGTTGATATTAGCCGCCTCAGCAGTGCCACCAGTCATTGAGCTTACCCATAGCGGTGCCCTTAGCTGCTTATTAAGAAAGACCAAAGGCCAGTCAGTTTGGCTTGGGTGGCCACTAAACAGTGGCTCATAATAAAACCTAGGGTCCGCCTCGAGAGTCCTAGAGTGGAATGCTAAGTCTATATGGTCTTTTTTACGTGTCTCTAGAGACTCCTGTTTCGACATAATGCAATATTAAGGAATTCATTGGTAGAGCCACCTTTTTATGGCTTTGCCATTGAAACAACAAAATGGTTTTTTTGTGCATTTTCGCTTTTGATTGGACGTTTTTAATAAAGCCAACACGCCTTGTTTCCTTTACATCTTGATAGGGCTCTGGTGCATCCTTTGGAATAATCTGTACCTTTAATGCCATGCTCAAAGTGGATATGCACTCCCATATTCTCCCTTCGGAGATTCCGGATTTCTCTAAAAAGTTCGGCTACGAAGGATTCATTCGTTTGCATCACCACAAGGAGGGGGCTGCTCGCATGATGCAAGGCGAAAAGTTTTTCCGAGAAATTAAATCCAATTGCTGGGATCCCGGATTAAGAATTCAAGAATATGCAGCCCATGGAACACAAGTGCAAGTGGTTTGTACCATTCCTGTCATGTTTTCCTATTGGGCCAAACCCAAAGATGGGCTGGAAGTAGCCAAGTTCTTAAACGATCATATTGCAGAGCTTCAACATAACTACCCCAAACACTACATTTCTTTAGGTACTCTACCTCTTCAGGATACTAAATTGGCCATACAAGAGCTGAGAAGGATTAAAGAAGACTTAAGGTTGCCGGGCATTCAAATAGGCTCTAACATCAACGATAAGAACTTGGGTGAAGAAAGCCTGTTTCCCATTTTTGAGGCCTGCGCTGACCTAGGAATTGCCGTAATGGTGCATCCTTGGAATATGATGGGAACGGAGTTTATGGGCAAGTATTGGCTGCCTTGGTTGGTAGGCATGCCTGCCGAAACAGCAAGGGCTATTGCCAGTATGATTTTTTCAGGAACTTTAGAGCGCTTGCCTAAACTTCGGGTGTGTTTTGCCCATGCAGGCGGCTCCTTTATTCCTACTATCGGGCGTCTCGAACATGGGTTCAATTGCCGACCGGATTTGGTAGCCATTGACAATCCCATTAACCCTAGAGAATATCTTGGCAAGTTTTGGGTAGACTCCATTACACATGATGCTGAGTTAACCCGTTATATTTTGTCAAAAGTAGGACCTCAAAAAATGGCCATGGGATCTGATTATCCTTTCCCTCTAGGCGATTTGGAAATTGGAGCTTATTTAGAAACCATGGGCTTAAATGATAAAGATAAAGCATGGATTTACCACAAGTCGGCATTAGAGTGGTTGGATTTAGATCCTGCCTTCTTTGCCTCGTAATTCTTTTTTTCCAAACAGCATGTAAGTCCTCGGTAATCCAAGGAAGTGGAGAGCCTCCCTCAAGACCAGAACCTGAATTGCAAGGTCCTATGCCCCCACCTCCCGGAAGAGCTAAGCCTAGCTGCGGACTGGCTTGGGTGCAGGATACGGCTCTTTGGAAACAAACAAGTGCCGAATTTAGCCTAGACTCCGCTTGGCTTGACGGTAAGTGCTTGGTGGTAAAAATCCAACGCAGTGGAGGCTGCGTAGAGCAGCAAGCGCTACTGGTGACCAACGGGGTACAAAACAAATCCTTGCCTCCACAAAGACCCTTACGTTTACTTTTTTTGCAAGAAGACCCGTGTAGGGGACTATTACAAGAAACCTACAGCTTTGAAATATCAACCCTAGGTGGAGGAGACGCCTTTGTTATTCAACTGGAAGCTTGGCCTAAGCCCCTGCTGTTTAAACCTTAAACACCGAACCGGCAATTTCTTTTACCGCCTCAGATTTGCCCATCGTAAAAAAGTGTATCCCGGCAACGCCCTCTTTTAACAGTTCGGCACATTGCTTTTTGCCCCAAGCAACCCCTACTTCTACGATTTCTTTGTCATTGCTGCATTTCATGAGGTCGTGTGTGAGGGCTTCGGGTAAGTCTACATGAAAAAACTTTGGCATAAACGTCAAGTGGGCCTGGCGGGCTATGGGCTTAATGCCTGGTATGATGGGCACCTGAATTCCCGCTTCCTCACATTTTTTTCTGAACGAAAAAAACTTGCTATTGTCAAAAAATAACTGGGTTATGATATAGCTCGCACCGGCATCTACCTTTTCCTTTAAATATTTGATATCCAAATCCATATTTGGAGATTCAAAATGCTTTTCAGGATATCCGGCTACACCTATGCAAAAATTGGTGGCATGTGCCCCTTTTAAGTCCTCGTCTAAGTATTTCCCTTGGTTAAGTTCTCGAATTTGGTGCACCAAATCCACTGCATAGTTGTGCCCTCCTTCTGTAGGTGTAAAGTGTGGCTCGGTTTTTATTGGGTCACCACGCAAAGCAAGAACATTATGAATATCTAGAAAGTTGAGGTCAATGAGGGCGTTTTCTGTTTCCTCTTTAGAAAAGCCTCCGCAAATGAGGTGAGGAACGGTGTCAACATTGTATTTGTTTTGAATGGCAGCACAAATGCTCACCGTTCCCGGGCGTTTCCGGATGGACACTTTTTCGAGGTAACCTTTCTCACGCTTTTTATACACGAACTCCTCTCGGTGGTAGGTAACGTTTATAAACGAGGGACTCAAAGGCATGAGAGGATCTATGGCGTCGAACAAACTGCCAATGCCTTTTCCTTTGAGGGGTGGAATGACCTCAAAAGAAAATAGAGGGGCGTCGGAAGACTCAATTCTTTCAATAACGTTCATGTACAACAAAGATATGCCTTAAAAAGGAAAACACCGCCAAACCCCAAAAGTTGCAAGGCCCGACGAAAGTCGGCCCAAACCACGCCCAAACCACGCCCAAACCCAAACCGCGCCCAAAAAAATCTGTCAAACCTCAAAAAAGTTGCCCCCCGGCCGGAGAAGGGCCGCCTGCAGGCGCCGGGTATGGGCAAAGGGCAGGGAGGAGGTGTAGCTTTGCGGAACCCCCGCACCGCCCTGAGCCCACCCGGAGCCAAAGGAGACCGGAACCGGGGCCGGTTAGAATACACAAATGCCTTTTGGAACCGGGGCCCAAAACCCCTAATCCTTAAGAAATGGACTTGCGTACCCGCTGGGTGTAGTTGCGTAATGCTTCCGGAAAGCTTTGTCCCTGAGATATATATCCCAAAATTTCGCGGGCAGCCAACACATGGGTAAGCTGTTCGCCTTCGTCTTCGCCTTCAATGTCAATGGCGGGTTTTTGCTCTTCGAGCAGGGCTTCTTCGGCCAGTTTCAAAGCCTCATCGTTATGCTCTTGCACCAATTTTTTAATCACTGGAATTTTCATGAAGCAACTTGGTTGAGCAGTTCTACGGCCTTTTCTTCTTTGCTGGTAGCGCTTCCGGCCACGAGTTTGCCGTCTTTAAACACCGCAATAAAGGGCAGGTTGTCTACACCGGCCAGTTGTCGGCTTTCGGGATTGTTTTCGGCGTTGATGTCTACAAACTGAATTCCGGCGAAGCGCTCGTCTTCGGAAAGTCGGCGGAATTTTGGGGCAAAAAGTTTGCAGCTGCCGCACCAATCGGCGTAATATTTTACGGCAATGGCCTCGCCGCTGTCCAGTAAAGTTTTGAATTCAGTATCGTTAAGCACGTTCACAGCCATGATTTTATGGATTTTAATTGTTGCAAAATAACGAAAGCCGCTTCGAAAGGGTTCGATATTAAGGTTTTTTAGTTTTGGGAACATGTCCGGCTTTTACCCGCTCCCAGTAAAGGTCGGCTTGGGCCTCGGTCAGCTCGTCCCAGCTTTTGTTTTCGGCCTGCATCCAGGCTTCCAGACCTTCGAAGCGCTGTTTGAATTTTTGATTGGCCCTTGCGAGTGCATCCTCTGGGTTTATGTGCTGAAAGCGTGCCAGATTCACAAGGCTAAAAAGCAAATCTCCAAACTCGTCTTCTTTTTCCCGCTCGGAGCCCTCTTGCACTGCTTGTTTAAATTCTTGAATTTCCTCGGTGATTTTGTCCCAAACCGGGGCTTCGTGTTTCCAGTCAAAGCCCACACCGGAGGCCTTTTCTTGCATGCGCCAAGCCTTTACCAGTGCCGGCAGGCTGTTTGGGACTCCGGCCAAGACAGAGCGGTGGCCTTCTTTGAGTTTGATTTTTTCCCAGTTTTGCTTTACGGTTTCGGCATCATTGGCCTCTACATCGCCGTATATGTGAGGATGCCGTTCAATGAGTTTGTCGCAGATGCCATGCAGCACTTCGGAAAGCTGAAACCAGTTTTTTTCGTTGGCTATGCGGGCATAAAAAACCAGATGCAGAAACAAATCCCCGAGTTCATTTCGAATTTCTCTGGGCTTGTTGTCTAAAATGGCATCGGAAAGTTCGTAAAGTTCTTCAATGCTGAGCGTGCGCAGACTTTCCATGGTTTGCTTTTGATCCCATGGACATTTGGTGCGCAGTTCATCCATGATTTGGAGCAAGCGAACAAAGGCCTCGGCGGCTTCTTGATGGTTCTTTTGTACTTTTGTCATTGAAACAAAGATAGGATGCATACGTATCCTTTACCAGAAACGCATGATTTGGAAGTTAGCACTTATTAGTATAGGCCTTTTGGCTTTGGGCTTTGCCGGCATTGCCATTAAGATTTTGGTTAAGAAGAACGGTAAGTTTGCCGGTACTTGCGCCAGCCAAAGCCCTTTTTTGAATCCTGAGGGAAAGGCATGCAGCATGTGTGGGGCACTACCGGAAGAACAATGCAAAAGCGAAAGTTAAACCCGGTAATAAATTTCTTTATTTTTACGCTGCTTCAACCAATTGCTGAATTATGAGTATCGACGCTGTTCTGTCATCTTGCAAGAGTGCCATGTCTAAGGCCATTGAACATTTAGAAAGTGGACTGCTTAAAATACGAACGGGCAAGGCCAGTCCTGCCATGTTGGATTCAGTTATGGTGTCTTATTACGGCACACCTACGCCCATTCAACAAGTAGCCTCGGTCAACACGCCGGACGCACGCACCCTGTCGGTTCAACCTTGGGAGAAGCAGCTTATTCCTGACATTGAGAAAGCCATTATTCAGTCCAATTTGGGCTTGAATCCGCAAAACGACGGTGAAATGATTCGGATTAATGTGCCGCCTTTGACCGAAGAGCGACGCAAAGAAATGGTAAAGCTGGCCAAAGCAGAAGGGGAACATGCTAAAGTGAGCTTGCGCAATACGCGGCGCGAAGCCAACGAGGCGGTGAAAAAACTGCAAAAAGAAGGCTTGGCAGAAGATTTGGCAAAGGATGCCGAAGCAGAAATCCAGCAAATTATCGATGGATTCACCAAAAAAGTAGATGAGCTTTGCGCCATTAAGGAGAAAGAGATTTTGAAGGTTTGAGACACTTAATGAAACCTGGATCTCTGTGTCTTAGCTTGCCTCCTATGGGCATTTTTATGGCACGCATGCTTTATTGACTTCGCATTGCCCCAATCGTTTGATTTTAAATACAGCCCGCAGCATCTGGTTTTTTTCGAAGGGTTCGTAGGCTTGAACTTCGGCTCGAAGTTGTATCGTTTCTTAGCTTGTGCGCTAATAAAGACCGAAGAAAGAAAGGTGAATGGGTTTGGAATTAGCTACTGCATTAGGGCTTTTTAAAAGAGGGGCTCAGATGCTCTTGAGAAGGACTTATGGGCTAATTGTTTCTCATTTTTCCAAGAATGGTGGTTAACGTCGCCTTTAATTTATCGATGGCATCGTCCACTGCTTTTTCTTTAGATGCGCTGCTGCCGGTAACTAGCACGGGTTGCCTGCCTTCTAAACGAGCCTCTAACTTGCATTGTATGTCATCGGGTCCTGATTTTTCAGCGTTTTGGTCCGATAAATGCACTTCGATGCGTGTGATTTTATCGGCAAAGTGTCTTAAGTCATGGTTTAATTTTTCGGTTACCATAGCTTCCAGTACCTCGGTTCCCTGAATATTTTTGTCGGTATTGAACTGTAGTTTCATGAATTAGCCGTTTCGGTTTTATAATAGAATACAAAAAATGCAAAACATATACAACAGGTCAAGCGTAAGCTCCCTGCCTGTAGTATCAAAGATAGGCAATGTGGGTCTGAAAGGCAGTACGAAACGGGTAAAATTGAAGCATAGTCCTTGGATTTTTCATTTCCCAAGGCTGTGTATAGAAGGTTTTTAAACTTGCACCCTCTATTTTTTGGGTGTTTAGTCTGTTTTTTGGGTTGTAAGATTTAATTTGCCAAGAGGGCTAATGGGAGGCATGGGGCTTTTGCCGTCCATTAGTTTGGTCGTAAATAGTGGACTATCTTTTGGAAGCATTAACGAAACAACTGATTAGCGTCTTTGGGAGCATTTTAAGCCCGGTGTCTTATAAAAAGGGCGCAGTGGTTCAGGAGGGCAACAGCTTAGGCGATAGCCTGTTTATTGTGCAGTCGGGTCTACTTCGGTCCTATTATTTTCAGAATGGTACAGACATTACTGCCCATTTTGCGGTTCCCTTTGGGATTGTGGGCGCGGTAGACAGCATTTTGAAGCAACAACGGAGCATATATTGGATAGAGGCGCTTCAGTGCAGTGAGGTGTTGCAATTGTATTATGGCCAAATGGAAGCCTTTTTGGAGGATAATCCCGAGTATGAGCGTGTGGCACGGCAAGTGTTGCAAATGTTGTATTTAGACTTGGTGGAGCGTTTTGAGGGGTTGATGTTTTTGAATGCTCAGGAGCGCTATATGCATTTCTGTCGACGCTACCCGGACCTTATTCAAAACGCAAGTTTGGGACATATTGCTTCCTATTTGGGCATGACCCAGGAAACCCTTAGTCGCGTGCGGAGATCCAAATGATTTTTTGATGTAGATCAAAGGGAATGCCCTGTGGTCAGGGTAATTTTGGGGTCAATCAAAATCTAAAGCCCATGTATATTTCGGTAAAGAAGTTACTTTTATTGGATGGGCTAGGAGCTGTCCTAACCGCCGCCATGTGTCTTGTGGTGGCTCGATTCGAAGCCTATTTTGGCATGCCTAAGCTGCCCATGGTGGTGCTTTCGTGCATAGCCTTTGGATTTGCCTTGTTTTCGATTTGCAATTATTTGTTCCTTAAGAGGGGGTTTAAAAGACCGTTGAGGAGAATTATGTTTGCCAACATTGCTTATTGCATGGCCACCGGTTTTCTTATCCTTTGGTATGTTGAACGCCTCACGGCTTTGGGCCTGGCGTATTTTTTTGGGGAGATTCTGGTGGTTTCTTTTGTGGTGCGTTTGGAATACATAAACACCAGAGACGCCGGTGGGGTGGGCGACTAAAAACCCTTGGAGACCGTTGACGCGTTGTGTTTTCAAGTTTTTAACCCTGACCAAGGCGTCAGGGACCTAGTTCCTGACCGAAGCGTCAGGAGACAATTAAGGCACGGCCAAATTGAAAGTCTCCTGACGCTTCGGTCAGCATCTTTGAGTCAGGATAAAATACTAGAGATTTGGCCCTAAGGTAAACCCTAACGCTGCGGTCAGGACAGGGTCGCCGCCAGAATAGCCATGCGTCAACGGTCTCGTTTTAGTTAAGTCTTAACTACTCCATTTCCTCCACTGTGGAAGGCATGCTCAAACGGCTAAAGGCAAGCCAGGCTAAAGAGGCCGCGCCATACACAAAGCATTCCGGATCTACATCAAAAGCCGGGTGGTGCACAGAATACTGGTTTAATCCGTTAGAGCTGGCTGTGCCAAGACGCATAAATACCAGAGGTGCTTGTTTGCCGTAAAAGGCAAAGTCTTCGGCAGTCATACGTACGGGTAAATCCAGAACCTTCTCTTGTCCCAGCAATTCGGCGGCACGATGCTTCATGTGCAGCGTAGCTGCCGGATCGTTTATTAGTGGTGGATAGCCGGTTCTAATATCGACAAACACCTCCACCCCATGCTTTTTTGCGGTGTCTTGGGCAAGTTTACGGATTGCCGAATGAAGAAGTTCCCGTTGCTCTTCCCTAAGGCAGCGCACCGTACCTTGCATTAAAACCTCAGAAGGAATAACATTGGTTGCCCCCGGTGCTTCCAAACGTCCAATGGCTAAAACGGGAGTGGGATGGGTGTCGGCAAAGTGTAGTTTGGGCAGTGCATACAGGTTCGTTGTGAATTCGGCTGCTGCCAGCAAGGGGTTGGTTAATCTATCGGGCAGGGCAGCATGTCCTCCACTGCCTATAACACGAATGTGCAATTCATCGGTCGATGCCATGTAGGGACCCGGTCTAAAGCCTAGGGTTCCTACCTGAGCTTCTGGAAATACATGCAGAGCCAATAATGGTCCCGATTCCAGTGCATCTAAGGCTCCGGAATCGATCATGGCATTGGCGCCTCCCGGCAGTTTTTCTTCTCCCGGCTGAAAGAGATAGCTAAGTGTTCCGCCCCAATGCTGTTCGCAATCCTTTAGCATATGCAAAGCCCCCAATAAGCAAGTCATGTGTACATCGTGACCGCAGGCGTGCATTACCCCCTTGTTTTGGGAGGCATAGGTTCTGCCGTCTCGCGGGTCTTCTTCCAAGGGTAGAGCATCCATGTCGGCCCTTAAACCTATAGTTGAGCCCATGGGCCCATTGCCTTTCCAAGCCCCCCAAAGCCCTGCATGGGTTTTGGAAGTGTGTACCGCTCCAATGTTGGGGGGAAGAGCTTCCATTACACGTTTACGGGTTTCCCATTCTTCAAAAGACAATTCCGGGAACTGGTGAAACAGAGCTCTTTTTTCCTGCATCCAGGAAAGGTAGTGGCGGGCTCGTTCCAAAAACCAATCCGGTTTCATTTGCCAAATACGAATTTAAGGGCGACCAATAGCATAAAGCCGCCAAAGATGCGGCGGACTAGAATAGGATCCAGTTTGAGGGCAATTTTAGAGCCTAGAAAGCTTCCGGCAACAAAGCAAAGGGCAATTACCAGTGCGTAATTAAACTTTACATGGCCTTTGTTGTAATAATTGAGCACCCCTAAAATGCCTACAGGCACCATAAGCACTGCCAGGCTGGTTCCTTGTGCCGTTAATTGACTTAAGCCCAGAAAGAAGACAAGGGCGGGAACCATAACCACCCCTCCTCCGATGCCCACAAAACCACTCAAAAATCCTGCCGATAAGCCAATTAGAGCAAGCATTAAAAAGGTTTGGTTGTCCATAGGCGCTTTCATTAGAAGTCGTTGGGATGTAGCAGCAGTTTAGCGCGTGTGTTGCCCTGTACCAAAATATATGTTCCTTTTGGCAAATGGCTTAGATGTAAAACTCCTTGGCTGTCAGGTGCTTGAGTGGAAATAAGTCGACCTTCGGTGGTGTATATTTCTACTGAAGGTGTGCCGGGGCCGGGCTTGAGCCATTGTACCCTACCCTCACTGGGGTTGGGGAAAAGCAGGAAAACAGAGTGTTGGGATTCAAGTCCCATAGGGTTGGTTTGTTTGAGCAAAAGGCCGCCTTTACCGGAGGCGTACAAAGTGCCGTTTGCCAATCCGGTGATGGCGCTTATTTCGAGGTAATTTAGGGGGTAGGGCTGCTGTGTCCAAGAGTTTCCTCCATCGGTGGTATGCAAAATAATGCCATCGCCAACGGCCCAGCCTGTAAGCGGGGAAGCGAACCAAAGGTCGTTTAGGTTTTGTTCTCCGGTTCTTATACGCTGCCAAGATTCACCGCCATTATAGGTTCTTAAAATAAGGCCGTTAAAACCCGTTACAAACACGGTGTCTTTGTTAAGGACATGAATACCGGTAAGGGTTTCGGGTGCTTCTAAATCTTCTTTTTCCCAAGAGCTTCCTTCGTCGGTACTTTTGAGGATTGTACCGTTTTCGCCCACACACCAAAGCTGTCCTTCCGGAGAGCAAGCCAAGGCCAAAAGCCAAGACTGGGTGGTGCTTGGCACTACAGTCCAACCATTTTCTATTTGGTTGGACACCTGAATGCTTCCGTTGAGTCCACAGGCAATAAGTTTTCCTTGGGGTGTTTGGGTCCAATCCATCATCCAACTGCCGTTGGCAAATTCCATGGAATTCCAGCTTAACCCTAAATCGCTGCTGTAAAGTCCTTGTCCTTCGAATCCTGAGCAGAAAAGCCTTCCATCTTGCGTACTTCCTATGGCGTATTGGATGGGTTGGTTTTGCAGCACCTGCAAGTTCCAGGTAAGGCCTCCATTGGTTGTTCGGTACAATCGTGCAGCATCTGTAGTTCCTCCAACGGCAAAGCCGGTATCGGGGTGAATGAAATGAATGTCGAGCAAATTGTCGGGATGAAAGGGCCCCATGGATTGCCAACTTTGGGCTTTAGCAACCAAAGGCAACAGGAGCATTACGAAATACCATTTGGGCATGGTGATTTTTTTTCAAAGGTAGGAAATCTGAAAGTGGCGATAGACTCAGCTTGGGAGGTTGAGGCATAAAGAGTTATTTTTAAACCATGAAATATGTGCTACCGCTTTTTCTTGTGTTTGGTGTTTTTTCCATGAGCCTTTTTGGACAAGGGGTAACTATTGGCAGCAATAATCCTCCCGACTCATCGGCAGTACTCGATTTGCAGTCGACCACCCGTGGGTTTGCTCTGCCCCGATTAAGCACAGCTCAGCGGAATGCGATTAATAATCCTGTATTTGGATTGCAGATTTACAATACTGACAGCGACTGTCTGGAAATGTATTTTGCTTCAGGTACCTGGAAGGCTATTGAGTGCGGCTGTACTGCTTTTCCAAACGCAGTTTTTGGCTTGCCTTCAGCGTCCGTGAATAATCCGGTATCTTTTTCAGCCCCGGCACCAAATATGACCTATGCGTGGATTTTTCAAAATGGAACGCCGGCAAGTTCGGTAGCTCAAAATCCTCAAGTTACTTGGAGTAATGCCGGCACTTATGCGGTAAGTTTAACGGCGACAGACAGTGCGGGCTGTCAAAGCAGCCATGCCGATAGTGTGGTTGTAAGTAGTTGTAATCCCTTAAGCATAACGTTTTCAAATTGTGGCCAAACCGGTCAAACCGGTCCCAGTCAAGCCCAATGCAACAGCAGTTATGGTCAAGGGGTAGTGAATGTAAGCAATGGAATTCAGGAATGGACGGTTCCTTCCTCCGGACAATGGCAAATAGAGGTTGCGGGTGCCCAGGGTGGTGCCGGAGGCTCTCCCACGGTGGGTGGTTCCGGAGCTATTGTTCGGGGAACATTGTCTTTAAACTCCGGCGCTGTATTGCGCATTTTGGTTGGACAGCAAGGAGGTACCCAGCCGGACGGCGGCGGTGGCGGGGGTGGATCTTTTGTGGAGCTTCAGGGAGGCAACTTACTTATGGCAGCCGGAGGTGGCGGTGGTGGAAATGGGTTTAGCGGAAGCCCTCGAGGTTTTTCGAACGGAGGAAATGGCCGGACATCTACCGTAGGCGGAAATTCGAACATTTTAACAGGCAGTTATGGAAATCCGGCTCCCGGTTCCGGCGGCGGTGGAATCGCTCAAGGCGGATCACAAGGCTATGGCGGCGGTGGTGCTGTGGCTGGCGGCGGCGGCGGCTACTTAAACGATGGGGGCCAAGGCTCCAGTGCCAACGAAGGCTTAGGCTTTGTTAATGGAGGAATAGGGGGTAATGGAAGCAGCAGCAATCAAGGCGGCTTTGGGGGCGGTGGCGGAGGCGTAACTTCTTCGGGTTACGGCGGCGGCGGCGGCGGTTACAGCGGCGGTGGCGGCGGCAATTGGAACAGCACCACCCATGGAAATGGCGGTGGAGGGGGCAGCTTCATTGCTCCTAGTGCAACCAATGTGGCTACCTCGGACGGAAACTATGCCGGTAGTGGGAATCTGAATGGGCCGATTCAAAACTTAGGAAGTTTTCGAACGGGGCATGGATATGTAACCTTGACGAGGGTGTGTCCTTAATCAAGGATTTGATTCCTCAACAAATCTTCAAAAACTTCTCTTTTTCGAATGCGTTGAAGCTTGCCGTTTTTTATCATTACCTCCGCAGGCCTAAGCCGTGCATTATAGTTCATAGACATTTCAAATCCGTAGGCTCCTGCATTGTAAAACATAAGGATATCTCCCTCATGCACTTGGTTTAATGGAATATCGGACGCAAACGTATCGGTTTCGCAAATCATGCCAACCACGGTGTAAATTCGTTTCGGTCCCTCTCTATGGCTTAGGTTTTCAATGAAATGGTTGGCCCGGTACAACATGGGGCGAATAAGATGATGAAATCCGCTATCTACCCCGGCAAAAACGGTGGCTGTGGTGTGCTTCACTACATTTACTCTTGTTAAGAATTTGCCCGCTTCGCTCACTAAAAACTTGCCGGGTTCAAACCAAAGCTCCACTTCTTTTCCATAGTCGCGGTAAAAGTCTGCCATTCGATGCTTGAGACCTTGGGCCAGGGCTTCTATGTCGGTTTCCAAATCGTCGGGGTGATAGGGTACTTTAAACCCGCTTCCGAAGTCTACAAATTTAAGCCTCGGGAAAAGACCGGCGTAAGACAACAAAACATCGGCGCCTTGCAAAAAGACTTCGGTATCCAGAATATCGGAACCGGTGTGCATGTGCAGTCCCTCTACTTCCAGTCCTGTTTTTTGGACTACCCGCTCCACATGCCTCATTTGGTGAATAGAAATCCCAAATTTGCTGTCGATATGCCCGGTAGAAATATTGGCATTTCCTCCGGCCATAATGTGTGGATTGATTCGAATGGAAATGGGGTAATCGGCTCCAAAGCGATCGCCAAACTGCTCCAGAATAGAAATATTGTCAATATTGATAACAACGCCCAGTTCTACAGCTTCCAAAAACTCTTGAAAACCTACGCTATTTGGAGTGAAAATGATTTGCTTGGGCTCAAAACCGGCTAAAAGTCCGAGTTTCACCTCTTGAATGGAGACGGTATCCAAGCCGGCTCCCAGTTCATGAAAAAGCTTCAAAACAGCCTGATTGGAGAGCGCTTTGCACGCATAATTGAACCGCACCGGCAAGCCTTCAAAGGCCTTGGTGAGTCGTTTGTATTGAAACTCCATACGGTCTGCATCGTACAAATAAAGAGGACTTCCGTAAGTTTCTACAGCCTGGAGACAAAGCTCCGGTTGGGACTCAAGAGAAAAGGCCATACTCGATTTTTCGCAAAAATACCACAAGGCCGGTCCTTTGAGGCCTGATTTCTCCGTTTTTTGCTATAAAATTCGGATTTTCTTTTTGCCTGAAGCAATAGGTTTATGGAAAATTTAATTTAGCCCAAAAAGGCAAGAACCACAACATCCAACCCATGGAAGGTGCTGTGGCTCTTCTCCCTTCTACAAATGCATTGGACACCCCTGATTTGCGGTTGAAGTCTTCAGGCTAATGTATACAATAATAGAGCATTAAAAATTAATTATCAAGGATTTGATATACATATATTGGAGAAAAATTCAAATTACTTGTGTTCTTTACTTTCGGAATTGGAGTTTAAACAGCCTTTTTTGGTCCTTTTTCAGCCTCCCATAAGGACAAAAATGTTGGTGTGTGCTTGTAGGGTTTCTTTTTGGGCGCCTTTTCCGTTTCCGTTTTCAAGTCCTCGGCTCCGTCCCAGGGCAGGCTAAGCGGTGCGTGGGCTTCCCCGAAGTATCGGGGTCAGCCTCCGCCCGCCAAGCCTGCCCAAGGACCGAGCCTGTGGGCTTTCCAACTCCACCGGGGCGCATGGTCTTCCAGAATAAAACGCAGCTGATTTTAAGTAGGTACTTCAAAAAAATAGGGTTTCTAATAAAGGGTTTAGCGTGCAAAAGAGTTCGGCCCCCGGCCAAGTGTAGGCCCGCCCGAAGCCGATGCGTTTGGCGGCAAGTGCCCGAGGAGGTGGAGCTTAGCGGAACCCCCGGAGGGCCTATGCCGCCACGCATGGGCGAGGGAGGCCGGAGCTAAGGCCGGCTCTGGAACATAATTTACCTATGGGCGAGGCCCCAAAAGCAAGAATTTGGAATTAATCTCGGGTTTTGGGACGGCGAAGTTCGAAATGTTGACCTAAGTAAACTTTTCTCACTTGCTCGTCAGCGGCAAGTTCTTCCGCAACTCCTGATTTAAGTATTTTTCCTTCGAATAGAAGGTAGGCCCTGTCTGTTATACTTAGAGTTTCATGGACATTATGGTCGGTAATAAGGATTCCAATGTTTCGTTTTTTGAGTCCGTAAACAATGGATTGAATGTCTTCGACGGCAATGGGGTCCACCCCGGCGAAAGGTTCGTCGAGGAGGATGAAGCCGGGGTTTGTGGCCAATGCCCTTGCGATTTCGGTGCGTCGTCGTTCGCCACCGGAGAGGAGGTCGCCGCGGTTTTTGCGCACCCTTTCAAGGCCAAATTCCTGTATAAGTTCTTCGCAGCGATTGCGCTGTTCATTTTTACTGAGGTCTAGGTGTTCTAGTACAGCTCTGATGTTGTCTTCTACACTGAGTTTTCGGAATACCGAGGCTTCTTGAGGCAGGTAGCCAATGCCTTTACGTGCGCGCTTGTACATGGGCAAGTCGGTAATCCGCTCCTTGTCCAGGAAAATATTTCCTTGGTTTGGGCGGATCATGCCGGTGACCATATAAAAGGTGGTGGTTTTTCCGGCTCCGTTGGGTCCAAGGAGGCCTACAATTTCGCCTTGGTTTACGCTGATGGATACGTCGTTGACCACGATGCGTTTTTTGTAGCGTTTAACCAGATGCTCGGCTCGTAACTCCATTGGGATTAAATCTTTACGCGAATTTCGCCGGTAATTCCCCAGGTGGGTGTGTTGGGATACAGTTCCTGACCGGGGTTGGTGGGATCGGGTTGGTTTCGATGGGTTAAGCGCCAATGAAAGTCAATGCGGAGGACGTTAAAAATATTTTCGATGCCGGCATTGATTTCTACGTAAGGAATAAAGTTGCCCGTGCGTTGATCCCGCAGTTCATAGGTTCCTTCGGGCAGTGCCATGTAGCGTTTGTTAGCGTCGTTGATGCTTCCAATGAGGGCACGTGCTCCAATGGTTTCTCTCCATTTGAGTTTTCGTATTCCTGGTATTTTATTGAAGAACAGCCCGTCGAAGAAATGTTCTACGCGTACGGTGGCATATTGGTCGCTTACAAACTCAAAATAGTTCATAAGGTTGAATCCAAAGCGGTCGTACATATAGGTATCGTTGCCGAGGTGAATTTCCATGAGTGGGTAGGGGATGGTTCCGAAGATTTTACCGGCTTTGATTTCCCAGTCGGTGTATCCGAGAGGACGGATACGAAAGCGATCGGCAATGGAGCAACGGACGGCATGGTAGGTATAATCGCTGCCTAATATGTTGGGCAGGCCGAGGGTGTATTCGAGTTTTACCACGGGGTATTCGCCTCGAATGGCCCTTCTTTTTACCCTACCGCGGAGCCACTGTTGACCATAGGCGAGTTCGGTTTCAATTTTGATTTCTGCTCGGGTAAAGTCGCTGAGGAAGTTGTTGATTTGGTTGTTTTCGTCGAGTATTCCAAACCTAAGCGTTCCGGTGTCGTAGACGCGCATCCAGCTGGCGGTAATTTTGGAATTAAGTCCTGTAAACCAGTCGTGTTCGTAAAACATGGTAGCTTCGTCGATGTAGGAAACATCGGAAAGGGAGCGCCTACGGAGGAAAGTGCCTAATAGGTTGTCGGGGCGCCATTGATTTCGGGAGAGGCCCAATTGTTCTACGTCATGCCGGAATTTCCATCCGAACATGCGCCAGGGGTTTTTGCGTTTATTGACGTGGTAAATGCCGGAGAAGTCCCATTTGAATTTTTGGTCGCGCGTGCCGTATATCAGGTGGGCTTCGGTATAAAAGCGTTTGGAAAGGCTGTCGGAGGTTCTTCCCCCAATCTTGATTCTATGACCTTCGATGTCGTTCATAGACCAGGTTTCGTAGAGGGGGCCGTAGCCAAAATAGCCGAAGTTCCAAAAGCCGGAGGAAACGAGGTCACCCACTTTGTAGACGAAGCGGAACAACCCGTTTTTCTTTACTTCTTCGGTGGCAGAATCAATGGCCGCTTCTTGGGGTGATAGTTTTAGGGGGCGAATGGAGTCCCAATAGCTTTGGGGGCGTCGGACTTCTTCCAGCATATCTACTTCATTGCCTGCAGCGGGAAAAATATCTGAGGCGGGTTGGTTGTAAATATAATCTTTGAAGTAGCGGAAACGGTGAACGACGACTCGGTAATTGGTGTCTTTTTCGGCAAGATTGAGTGAAAAGTCGACAAAGTCCTTTGGGTTAATGTCTAGGTGTGCTTCATCGTTGGAAAGGATCCAAGTATGGTTCAGGGTATCGATATCGAATTCCTGTTTGATTTCGAAACCTGCGATAAAATTCACGTTGGCGGTTCGGTTCATGTGGAGCTCCACTTTACGCACGCCCCAGGTTTGGTCGTGCACCCACATGCGACCTTCGTAAATCATTTCGCGTTGGGTGAGTCCCATGGGTTCAAACCGGATTTGATAGCAGCGCATATCTCCGATCATAAGGGAATCTTCTAAAATATATTTATAGTAAGCCGATCCGAAGGGAGATAATGGGCCGATGAAGTTCTTCCCAAGGATTTGCTGGTTGTCGTCGTAGAAGTTGAAGTTTTGGAAAGTGGCGCTCATGAAAGGCGCAAACTGATCGTTTTCGACCCCTGTAATGTCGAATTTATGGATGATTTCTCGTATGGATGCGCCCTTTTTGCGGTATACGTTGCTCACCATTTCGATAAGCATAAACGGGTAATAGGTGTTGGTATCGCCTAGCCGGCTGTCTTGGTAAGAGAGTTCGTAAAAGGGTTTAAACACGCGGCCCAATTTGGATTTGCGCATTTTTTCGGGGAGGTTGTAAGCGTCGAGTTGGTTTTTGGTGTAGACTTCGGCTTCTACGCTGGGAAAGCGGAAGGGGTCGTTTTGTTTTCGATAGGTTTTTACGGAGTCAATAACCACTAAAGCGGGGTTTCGGAAGCGTTTGTATTTAAGTTCGAATTCTCCAAGAGTTTTGGCCGAAAGAGCTAAGGTGATTTTTACGTCGTTTACGGTTCCGGGTCGGATTTTGACCAAAGTATCCTTGTAGCCCATGAGATTTACACGGAGGAACTGAGGCTTTTGGTCGGTTTGGAGTTCAAATCGCCCATCCAAATTGGTTACATCGCCAATGGTAGTTCCTTCCAGGATTACATTGGCAAAAGGCAAGGGGGTCTTTTTGTTTTGCCCAGGGTCGCCATCGTAGATAACACCTCTAACGATGGTTACTTGAGCGGTTACGATTGCCGGGATGCCAAGTAAAGCGATAAAAAGCCAGATAAACCAATGCCTCATGCCTTTGAATTGCTAGCGGATTCATGTAAGTAATCCCACCATTCAATGGCTCTACGGGCGTGGGGAATAACAATGGTTCCGCCAACGAGCTGTGCAAGAGCTAAAACTTCAAGAATTTCGGCTTCGGAAACTTGAGCCTGCATGGCTTGTTCTAAGTGGTATTTTACGCAATCGTCGCAGCGGAGCACTAAGGACATGGCCAAGCCGAGCATTTCTTTGGTTGGAACGGAGAGGGCACCTGCTTGATAGGCCCGGCTATCTAAACTGTACAAACGCTTAATGACCAGGTTATCGCTTTCAAGCAACCGTTTGTTTTGCTTTGCCCTATAGGCGTTGAATTCAGAGACCGATGCTTTCATAATTTACTCCAACACGTGCATCCGTGCACAGTGGGCTATATCCATAACAAGGACGGCATTAAGCAACGAAGGGTTGCCTTGAGTACCATCATGGTTTTGTTCCTGTGCTAATGGCAGGGCAAAACTATGGCAAAACCTGCACATTTTTTACATTTTAACAGATATTGAAATCTTCTATGGCAAAAAAAGGGAGGGTACCCATTCGCGTATGTTCTTTTAGCCCTTTTGGGTGTTGCTTTTTTTTTGTTGCGGAGTGTGGCCTATCCTCTGTTTTTCTTGTGCCTTTTTTCGGCTTCGCGTTTGTTTTTTTTCATGCGTTTGCGCGTTTTTTTGTCTTGGATGTCAAGGTGACGACGCTTTTGTTGTTTTTTGAGCTTTTTGAGTTGCCGGCGCTCTTTTCGGGTAAGTTGTTCTTTTTGTCGGGCTTCTTCCTGTTCTTTTTCGCTTTTAAAGCTTTCCATGGTTTCCTTGTTGGCTTTGGCCTTGCGTTTTCTTTGGCGTCTGTCGGCACCTTGTTCTCCCCCCAAGAAGTCACGCTGTTGCATGGCCTTTCGTTTTTTAGCCGAAACCCCGCTTTTGCCTTTGGGTGCAGTACTTTGTTGGCCTTCGGAGAGGCGACCATAGCGGTTTTGATTGCCCTTGCACGCGGAGCATAGGAAACAAAGGAGAAAGGCGATAGATAATAACCGCAGGAAATGTGGAAGGCGGTTCATTTGTTGCTTTCCAAAATTACCAATTGCCCGCGTTTGAGCCATTTTATTTTTTGTGGAGCAGGTACTTCTAGGATACTTCCCGGGTGTTGTACCAAAGTGGTTCCTTTTTCCAAAATAATTTTTCCTTTACGTTGCACCTTAAGCTTGCTTCCGGGCAAGAGGTGGAGCTCCGTAGCCCCGGTTAAATCTGTGCTTTTTTCGGGAGCCCTGGCCATTGTAGGGCTAGTGGACTTGGCAAGTCGGAGGTTTCGCTTATTGGGAACCAACAAGGAAGGCAGGTTAAGACTATCGTGTCTTGGGTGTAGATGAATGATTCCACACCAACGTACATTATTATTGATTTGGTATACATTTCGTTCTACCACTACTTTCATGTGTTGTGCTATGGTGTCTTCAAAGAATTGAATGCGTAGGCCGTTTAAATGAATGATTCTATTTTCGAAGGAGGCATTTGGAGGGCCTGCATATTGCCCTTCGAAATGTGTGGCATGCGTGTATACGGGCACGGGGGCGGGGTTGGTAGAAAGGCTTAGTTCCGTGTAGCCTGTTCGTGCACCAAAAGCGTCTTGGCTGTCGCCGGAACTTCTTTGATTCCAAAGGATGGTATCGGGTATCCATTCTGCAAGTCCGGGTTGGGCAGGGTCTCCGCCCCAGATTCTGCCGTCTTTATTGGTGTCGTAGGTCAAAAATAAATCATGAAGACCAGTAAAAGGGTTTGAGAGGCTGGACGTATAATCGACAGGAATGGAGCGGTTGTTCCAACAGCAGGCTCCATAATGGGGCTTTGCTTCCTTATCCGGCCTAAACCGGTAATCCCATCGTCCGTCGGCAGGTAAAGGAAAAATAAAGGAACCTAAGCCATTGGGCAATTCCGGGCGGGCATTATAGAGATCCATGTTTCCCCTTTGTTGGTCTTTGCCTACTTGAATGTAGGCATAAGCTCCCGGTGTTCCTTGCCGGAAAAACTCGTTTTCTCGGTAGTTGCAATCGTGCTTTGGGCTAAGGTATTCTTCGGACTCATGGTCTAAAAGGCGGTATTCAATCCAGAGGTATTGGTTTTTTACATCTCCTTTATTTTGGTAATTTAGGTGGGGTAGTTTAATTCGTAGGGCATCTCCGGTGGTTCTGAAATTCCTGAGGTAAAACACTTCGCGGTTGGGCCCTTGGTCGCCGCGTAAGTTGTCGGTAGGGACTTCTTGTCCTAAACTGTCAAGGGCGGAGGTGATGAATTTTTTTTGAGGATTTTTCCATTGCATCATCCAACGGTCCCAGGCGCTAAAGGCAATCATAGGACTATTCATTTGCCCGGTTAAGCCATAGTTTGCAGGAATTGCAAAAAAGGTATGCATTCCGGCTCCACCGCCCGAATGCCAGTTGTTTCCGCCAAAGAGGGCATGCAAATGTTCGCAAACGGTTACATGTAGGCTATGCCCCAAACCTTGACTTTGGTTAAAAGAGGCTGCTGTATTTAGTCCAACAAAGGGCCCAAATGGTTTTCCACGAAAAGGGGTCACTCCATATCCTGAATGATCTAGGGTATGCATTCCATGTAGGTAACGGTTGTTTTTCCAAACCACATAAAGTAAATCTACCTTACCATCTGGAGCTTTGATTTTAGGCAAACCGGCTTCGGTAGGCGTCCAACGGTCAAAAACATGGGCAGGCAGCCCTGCGGCGCTTTGCAAACTGTCTAAACCAAACCATGCCGCTAGCGTGTCAAGCACCTGATCAATTCCATAGCTTCGGGGTCTAAGGCTGCTGCAGGGTATTCGGACGGCTTTGGGCAAAAAGTCGCCCAAAAGCATATAGTTACCAAAAGAGGCTTCGCGGTAATACATGGTAGCTTTTCCTTCGGGGGTGCTGTGGGCAAAAGGCGACAAAAGGTTGGAAGCGTGGGTTGGAGGAAGGAGTAATCCGTTTTCTTCCGGCCAGCTTACATTCCAGGGGCTTCCTAAATTTCCGGGACAGTTTTTGCTGTAGTCAACTTCAGCAAAAACCATGAGCACATGTAAGGTATCTCTTGGGGGGAGCAGGTAGCCATCGGCCATTTGCCTTTGGGCAAAGCCCTTTAAGCCCAAAAAAAGAAAAAATATAGCAATTGATGGCCTCATCCACATACCAATCGTATAAATTTACGGTTTATTATACTATGCACAGATTTACTTCTCGGTTAAACGTAAGATTTGGGTGCCTGTGCCTACTTTTTCCGATCGCTTGGGGCTGTACGCCTCAGTATCCGCCAAATATCCCCCAAGT
Source organism: Flavobacteriales bacterium (assembly GCA_018401695.1). Classification (GTDB taxonomy): domain Bacteria; phylum Bacteroidota; class Bacteroidia; order CAIKAF01; family CAIKAF01; genus CAIKAF01. The sequence goes on from JAGYKD010000001.1 coordinate 1,295,504, forward strand.
ACAAGTAGATATCACGCTTTTTCTTGGAGATCCCTTTTTGGTGAATTTGCAAGGCGTTGGAGGCTCGGTAGAAATTCCCGGAGGAAGTCGGGGAATTTTGCTTTACCGAGCAAGTATAGACCAATTCAACGCCTATGAGTTGCACTGCCCTTATGCCCATACAGATGCCTGTGGTAAAGTTCATCCGGATCAAAGTGGCTTATTTTTGGTGGATGACAGCTGTGACACCGGTTCGGGGTGTGGCAGTCGTTTCAATATTATTAATGGTCAGGTAGAGGGTGGGCCTGCCACATACCCTTTGGTGCAATACAATACAAACTTTGATGGCCAAGCTACGCTTCGCATTTTCAATTGATTAAGTGGCTTATTTGAAAGTGATCAAAGGGCCAAACAAGGTGTTGTTTTGGTCAGAGAGTTTTGATTAAAGGCATTCTTTTAATCGGTTCAATTGTTCGAGGGCTAGAATGCGGCAGCGATGGGTTCCGTTTTTGGGTTCCACTTGACTTCTTTCTTGGGTTAAGAGTTGAATAAGCTCCAACTTTTGGATTTCGGTCCACAGGGAGCTGGGAGTAGGCCATGTGTCGGCTTGGGATTTGAGCTTATCGGACAATTGGCCATGTTTAGCAAGGAATGCCAGATATTTTTGACAAATGGTACTCAATTTGCGGTCGTTCTGGTTTTGCAATTGAACGGCAATACGCATAAGCCAGGCACCTTCTTGCGTAGCTAATCCAAAGCTATCGTCGCTTTGTCTGCAAATGCGAATGAACTGTCCGTCCGCCTGTTCCGCATCGTCATTTAAAAAAGGAACTAAACCTTGCATGAATTCTATGTTCAGTTCTTGCTCCGGAATAAAACCGGGCTGCTTACGCAGTTCGTGGTGAAGTTTCAGGAGTTTATGTTTGGCAGATTCCCTCATCCCCTGTTGCACAGACTCTTTAACATCAATATAATTTTGAGCAAAGGTCAGCCAAGCATGGGCATAGACGCTAAGCTCTTCCACGCCAAGTTGGTTTTTTAGAAACTGCAGCCGTTGGCGTGCTTCGGAAAACCGTGCTTTGTAAACATGGACTTGAACCTCCAAAGACAGTGCACGTAAATAGAGGTATGGCTGCCTTTTCCAAAATTCCTGGTCGCCTTCCAAAACCTTGAGCAACAAGCCTAACTGTTCTTGGGCTTTTTCTGTTTGGTTTAAAATTAGGAACCATTGGCAACGCACAATGCGGTCTAAATAATAATTGCGGAAATAAGAGGTGGTGTATTCTTGGGGAGGGTTTTGTTCCACGTAAGATTGAATATCTTCAAATGCATTCAAATGGGTGAGGTAATCACCGTTTCGGAGCATTGACAGGCGTGTGCTGAACAACCAAAGCTTTTGCTGTTGTTTTCTTTTTTTAGAAATGTCTTCTTGGTCCGTCAAAATGGCTCCCAATTGTTGATTGCTCAAGTGGCGGTAACCTGAGGCGAGGAGTATAAGTTTTTCCCAATGCAAAATTAAATCCCTTGCAGCCACCAATCCCGACTCTACGCTTAGGTCTCTTGCTTTGTTTACTAGTTGAAGGGCTTGGTCAAAAATTCCTTTTCCATAGAGGAACTCAACATCTTGAATTAAGTCGAGCACTCTTTTATCCGGGGAGTGTTTGGAATAGGACCGCATGGCCTTTAAAAGCAAATCATAGAGGTAGCTTTTAGTAACCGCATAATGCTCCAAAAACCTTTCTCCCTCTAAATTGGCTTTGATTTTTTGCTCATCTAAGACCTCTTGCCGGTCAAATTCTTTGAACAGCTTCATGTAGTCGTTATCCTCTCCCTTGATGTGCATCTGCGTGTAGATGCTGAAATAGCGCTTCTCTGACTTGGAGAGCGAGCGCACCAACTGAAACAACTTATCCCTTTTGGGCATAGAACTAATTTACAATACTAAAGTAAGTGTTTACTATTTATTTTTTTGCAAAGAAAATACGCTATTGGGATTCTACATAGTGTCTTTCAGTTGAATTCAAGCCTTTTTTAGGGGGGTGTCGTGGCCTTTTTGGCTAAATTCGTGCTCCTAAATAATGGGGAAATCACCCATCGGGAGCTTAGCAACCAAAATACCCCCATAAGCTCCATGCGCATTCGATTTGCTTCGTTGGGATCGAGGCCGGCGTAAGCAAAGCCAATTAAGAACATCAATACCAGCAACTGCTGCTGTTCTTTTTCCATTCTTTTCCAGTGAAAAAGAGCCCAGAAGAAAATAAAGGCCAAGCCAGGGTCATGCAGGACAAACGAATTTCGCTTCCTTCATAGTTTAGGTTGGGCAAATCCCCCCAATAAACATAGGTCTTTAACCAAGATGGACCAAGTACACGCTCTTCTTGATATTCGTTGTCTGCAATGGGGTGGCTCAAAAAGGTCGCCATGCCATAAGCCAGGGTTGCTGCACTGTGCAACCCATTGGTCTGCTTCTTTAGCGCTTGACGGTAGGCTTGGTTTATTTCAAAGAAGCGTAGGTCGTTGTGGCCGCCCAAAAAGCACACAGAGCAGTCGGCAAAGCGCTTTTTAAGCGAATCTCCCCAAGCTAAGCCCGGGTTCTCTATAAAATAGCTAAGGGAGTCGAAACGGCGTTCAAAATTGATGGGTTCCGGTTTCCCGGGGGGAATATGAGCTGCAAGATTTCTCCATTGCCAACTGCTGCTGGTCCATTGACCAAAAACTAAGCCATTTTTGATAGGTAAAAAGCTTAGGGCTAGCAAAGGGAGTATCCAGTGCCAACGGCGTTTGGGCCACCAGTAGGGAAAAAAGGGGAGCACGCCAATGGCCAAGAATAGGGGATTGAATAGGGGGCGAAACCAAGCCGTAAAGGCTAAGGCAAACCAAAGGATGGTCCAAAAATGCTTTGGCCAGACCCAATGGGCTGCGGCGGCTATGGCAAGTGCATGCATAGCAAAGGTGCTTCCGTGCCATTGACCTGCCTGAAAAAGTACCGCCGGGTTTAGCAGCCAAAAAAACAGCGGCCAAAGAACGACATAGGCAAGTCCCATGTTTTTGCACGCCCTATGTATGGTGGTAAAGCTAAAGGCATGCATAATTCCCAGGATTCCTGCCGCCGCATATGCTGCCGGAATAGGTTTGAGGATTTCAAAAAGCACCTGGAATCCTTGCAAACCCGGAGGAGCAGCATGCCAAAACCAAAGGCTGTCGGGCCAATGCTTCAGCGCTTGTTCGGGCGGTAAATAATACCAGCTTTGCGGCGTATAGCCTATCCACCAACCCAAGGCCACGGCCATTACATGGAATGCCGGAATGGCAAGCCAGGGAAGCAGCCGTACAAGCTTCCAATACATTACTTAATATGTGCCAACATATCGGCTACCATGGCTTCTAAGTCGTAGCGATGGGCCCAGTGCCAGTCGCTGCGGGCGGCTTCGTCGTTGATGACCTGCGGCCAACTGTCCGCAATGGCCTGCCGGAAATCAGGGGCGTAGTCGATGGTAAAATCCGGTAAGTGTTTTTTGATTTCCTGCGCCAGGCTTTCGGGAGAAAAGGAAAAAGCCGCCAGATTGTAGCTGCCTCTTTGTTTGATTTGCTCGGCAGGAGCCTCCATCAATTCCATGGTGGCACGGATCGCATCCGGCATATACATCATGGGAAGTAAGGTGTCGGACCTTAAAAAAGAGGTATAATGGCCTTTTTTCCGGGCTTGGTGAAAAATATCGACGGCGTAGTCGGTGGTGCCTCCTCCCGGAGGTGCCGTGTAGCTAATGAGCCCGGGGTAACGCAAGGACCGCACGTCCACCCCATGGTTGTGATGGTACCAGGCACACCAACGCTCCCCGGCAAACTTGCTAATGCCATATACGGTGGTGGGTTCGGCAATGGTATGCTGGGGGGTACCCATTTTAGGCGTTGTTGGGCCAAAGGCCGCTATGGAGCTGGGCCAGTAAAGCTTGCGAATGAGGCCTTCTTTGGCGAGTTCCAAGCAAATAAACAGGCTGTCCATGTTGAGGTCCCAACCTTTGCGCGGGAGCTTTTCGGCCGTGGCAGAAAGCATAGCCGCCAAAAGGTACACCTGGTCTACCTTCCCATCTTCTATGGTTTTTCGGACCGCAGCTCCATCGGTAGCGTCGAGCGCCACAAAAGGGCCTTCCGTATGTTCGGGAACCTTTAGGTCTGAAGCTATAACTTGGTCTTGGCCGTACACTTCGCGGAGGCTTTGTACCAATTCAGTGCCGATTTGCCCTCCGGCACCAAGGATTAGGATGCGCTTTTCCATGGCTTAAAGATACATTTCGGACGGATATGCCGAATGGGGCAAGTCCCGCGAATTTTTGAGGAGGGCTTGCCCAAGCCGCTCGGTTTTTTGCGACTTGGTTTTTGGGGCCTGGTTCCATAGGGCATGTTTGCATCCTAACCTCCCCTGGCTCCTGCCCTGCTTGCGACCGGTCGGGGCTCCTTGCCCCTGCGGGGGCTTGCTGCGCGCCGCCTCCTCGTGGCGGAGCCCCAGACCCGTCGCAGCGCAGGGGCATCCACCCGGTCGGGGGCCTCAAAAAAGAAGATTTTGGACCCTTAGCGCATAAATGTTGACTCGAAGCTGCTGACTCGAAGCTGCTTGACATAGCGTCAGGAACAGGATCGCCGTCAGAATAGCATCGCGTCAACGGTCTCGCTTGGGGTGACCGGTAGATGTTTGGGCCGTTAATTCTTGAAAAATGAGGTGGGGAAGGAGGGCGTATTTATAGGAAAAACGAATGAAGTAACAGTCATTTATGCATTTCTTTGCCTAATTTCCATAAGGCACTTTTTCCCTTTGATTTAAGCGTGAATGTAACAAAACAAAGGCAAATTCCTTGAAATCTTGCAACAGAATAAGGGCTGTTGGCTTTTTCACTTCGGCTTGCAAAGCCTAGCCCAATTTCCCCTCCTCCTTGAGTCACTCGGTCTTGTAGGCTTTCCTCCAGCTTTCGTATTTTTGCGCTATGGACTTTTCAACTTTGCCGGGCAACAAGTACGACCGGGAAACTTTACGCAAACGATTGGAAGCCGAGCCTTTTGAGCGCCGCACGCTTTCCTTTTACAAGTACGCCATCATAGAGAACGTGGTGGAGTTCAGAAACTCCTTGTTTCGTGCTTGGGAAGGCTTTGGCGTATTGGGCCGCACTTACGTTTCTTCCGAAGGCATCAACGGTCAAATTTCGGTACCTGAGCCTGCCTTTGAAGCGTTCCGAACGCATTTGTACAGCTACCCGTTTTTGGATGGAATTCGTTTAAACTTGGCCGTAGAAGACCAAAAGGAAGCTTTTTTGAAACTCATTGTGCGCATTCGACCTAAAATTGTATCGGATGGTTTGCCGGAGCACTTTTTTGATGTGACCCGCCCAGGTCCACACCTTAAAGCCAAAGCGTTTAACGAACTGCTGGATCGGGAAGACAGCGTGGTGGTAGACATGCGCAACCACTACGAATCCGAAGTAGGGCATTTTGAAGGCGCTATCTGCCCCGATGTGGACACTTTTCGAGACAGTCTACCCTTGGTAGAACGCATGTTGGAGCAGCACAAACAAAAGCCCGTGTTGCTGTATTGCACCGGTGGCATTCGCTGCGAAAAGGCCTCTGCCTATTTGAGGCACAAAGGTTTTGAGCAGGTATATCAACTGGAAGGAGGCATTATAGAATACACACGTCAAGCAAAAGCGGAAGGTTTGCCGGTGAAATTTATAGGAAAGAATTTCGTGTTTGACGAACGCATGGGCGAGCGAATTTCAGACGATGTTATTGCTGCATGCCACCAATGCGGTGCCCCTTGCGACGACCATACCAACTGCGCCAACGAGGCCTGCCACATGTTGTTTATTCAATGCCCCAATTGCAAGCAACGTTTTGAAGCTTGCTGCACCGAAGATTGCCAACAAGAAATAAAACTTCCTTTGGCCGAACGCAAACTAAAGCGCAAGGGAAAGACGGCACGCGTGACTTACGAAAAGGCCCGTTTGCGTCCAAAACCTAAGTTAGCTGCCTCCTAAATCGGAAGAATCATCTTCCGATGTTTCCGGTTTCCAACCATTGACCCAATTCATGGTACGTTCCGGACCCATGAAGCAAAAGTCTAGGCAGGCTTTGGCGGCAGTTTCTATGGCCCTGGGAAGCAAGACTTTTTCTGAAGTTGCCCAAGGCCCCAGCACATAATCGGATTGGCCGCCGGGTGGAAAATCTTTGCCAATGCCAAAACGCAAACGTGCATAGGCTTGGCTTTGCAGGGTCTCCTCGATGTGGCTTAGGCCATTGTGCCCGCCGCTACCCCCTTTGGTTTTGAGCCGCAGATGCATAGGCGGCAAGGCCAAATCGTCCGTGATGACCAACAGTTGATTTGGTGGGAGTTTATGTTGTTGTTGCCAATAGCGCAGGGATTTTCCGGACAAATTCATGAAGGTGTTTGGCTTGAGCAAGATCAAAGGACGGCCTTTAAACTTGGCTTCTGCTACAAGACCGAGCTTGGCAGGTGCAAACGCAACACCTAGTTTTTTTGCCAGGGCATCCAGTACGTCAAAGCCAATATTGTGTCGGGTATGCTGGTATTCGGCACCGGGATTTCCTAAACCGCAGAAAAGAAATTTTGCCATGGAGCAAAAAAACAAAAAGAAAACGGCATCTAAGACGCATACCGGCATTGGAAGACCAAGCGCCCCGGACCGCAGCAGCTACCCCGAAAAGGACGCGGCCCGCAAGGCTTGGGGCGCGGAGGCTTGCCCCCCGAAGGATTGGGGGGAAGACCCCGCAGCCCTTAGCCTTGCGTGGCCGGGGACTGCGGAGTAGCGCTAAGGGCCGGATAAGGCGCCCAAAAAATACCCACACCTTAACCCTTTTTAGGCGAATTTGAACCCATTATTCGATTAAGCACCCTATTTTTGATGAAAATTTGGTCTATGGAAAGCTTTCAGGTGGTAATTATTGGATCGGGTCCCGGTGGTTATGTGGCGGCCATTCGCTGCGCGCAATTGGGAATGAAAACAGCCCTCGTGGAAAAGTACAATACCCTTGGTGGAACCTGTTTGAATGTGGGTTGTATTCCTTCGAAGGCGATGCTGGACAGTTCCGAGCATTACCACAATGCCAACAAGCATTTTGCTACGCATGGCATTGAACTTAAAGACCTAAAAGTAAACTTGCCCCAAATGGTTGCCCGCAAAAATGAGGTGGTGCAGCAGACCTGCGATGGAGTGGCCGGTTTGATGAAAAAAAATGGGGTTCAGGTGTTTCATGGAACCGGAAGTTTTGCCGCAAAAGGTAAGGTAAAGGTTACCGATGCCGAAGGGAAAGTGACCGAGTTGGGTTTTGAAAAGGCCATCATTGCCACGGGAAGCAAACCCGGCTCCTTGCCTTTCATCCATATAGATAAAGAACGCATCATCACCAGTACCGAAAGTTTGAATTTGCAGGAGGTGCCGGAGCATTTAATTGTGATTGGAGGTGGCGTAATCGGCTTGGAAATGGGTTCGGTGTATGCCCGTTTGGGTGCCAAATTGACCGTGGTGGAGTATGCCGACCGACTGATTCCTGGCTTTGACTCAGCCATGAGCAAAGATTTGGCGCGGGTAATGAAAAAGCTGGGCGCAAGCATACACACAAATACCAAAGTAACTTCCGTGGAACGCGAGGGCGATGTGGTGGTGGTAAAAGCCCAAGACGCCAAAGGCAAAGAACTAAGCTGGGAGGCTCCCTATTGTTTGGTGTCTGTTGGTCGTAGACCCTATACCGATGGCCTGAATTTGGAGGCCGTGGGCTTGTCGACCGATGCGCAAGGCCGAATTGAAGTGAACGAACATTTGCAAACCAAGGTCGAGGGTATTTATGCCATAGGTGATGTGGTCCGTGGTGCCATGCTGGCCCACAAAGCCGAAGAAGAAGGCATGTTTGTGGCCGAGCATATGGCCGGACAAAAACCACACATCAATTATTTGTTGATTCCCAACGTGGTATACACTTGGCCGGAGGTGGCTTCGGTGGGCTATACCGAAGAGCAATTGAAGGAACAAGGCGCCAAGTATAAAGTGGGTGCCTTCCCCTTCCGTGCCAGTGGACGTGCCCGTGCAAGCATGGACCTCGACGGTCAAATTAAAGTCTTGGCCGATGCCGAAACCGATGAAATTTTGGGCGTGCATATGTGTGGTCCTCGGGTCGCCGATATGATTGCCGAGGCGGTGGTTGCCATGGAATACCGGGCTACCGCGGAAGATATTGCCCGCATGAGTCATGCGCATCCCACCTTTACCGAATCTTTTAGAGAGGCTTGTTTGGCGGCAACAGCGGATCGGGCGATACATATCTAAGGATGAGGTAAAGACGGGATGCCTCCCGTCTCCAGTAAAGACGGGATGCCTCCCGTCTCTCCAAGTCGCAGTAAAGACGGGATGCCTCCCGTCTCTCCAGGTCGCAGTAAAGACGGGATGCCTCCCGTCTCTCATGACTAGATGCCTCCCGTCTCTCATGACTTGATGCCTCCTGTCTCTCATGACTTGATGCCTCCTGTCTCCTCCCGACTCAGTGCTTCCTGCCTCTTCCGGTCTGTTGCACCTCACTTCTTTCTTCCCTGTTGCTTGTCTCTATGGATGATAGGATAAGGACGAGACTAACTTAACTCTCTATGGCCTGTTTTTGAATGAGGATGTGTTCCATTTCGTCATTTTTGAGCGGGGGCATTGGATACGGGGCTTCCCATTCGTCATTAGGGGTGCGTTGATAATCAATACTTTATTGGCTTTGCCTTCCCGTTCGTGTTCTTTTACTCGTTTCGGTTGTCTTTGGGTTTCCCATTGGTCATTTCCGAAAAAATAATTCCAAAACATGCCTCAATTTTGGGCTATGAATGCTTGGATTATTTTACACGCTGCTGCCGGAACCCTCGGTTTAATCTGTGGACTGCCGGTTTTTTTTCTTTCTCCTAAAGGGCCTTGGCACAAGAAAGTGGGACGGGTGTTTTTCTACAGTCTTTCCTTCTCCTTTATTACTGCCATTGGCATTGCCCTGGCAAAGCAAATTCCTTTTTTGTTGGTCATTGGTCTGTTTAGCAGTTATTTTTTGGCTGCCGGATTTATGGCCATTCATCCGGTGGGAAGAAGGCAAAATCGGTTTCAAAACCCGGCTTTTTGGGTCGATGTTTTTGGTTTAACGGTTGCCCTGGCCATGTTGTGCACCTTGCCGCTTTACCCTCAAGTGGGCATGCGTTGGGTGCAAGGTGGGTTTGGGATTTTGCTCATGGTCAATAGCTTGCAAGCATTACGTCGACCGGTGTGGACCTTGGAGGCAGGCCAACGTTTTTCGCGGCACTTTGGCGGAATGGGTGGGGCCTGGATTGCTGCCTGTACGGCTATGTTGGTGGTGCAGTCGCCGCAATGGCCTTTTTGGATGGTTTGGTTTGGTCCCACCATGGTTTTGACCCCTTTGTTGGTTTGGAGGGGAGGGCATTATATAAGGAAAATGAGGATTGGTTAATGTGCACGTTAAGACGGGATGCCTCCCGTCTCCCCAGGTCGCAGTAAAGACGGGATGCCTCCCGTCTCGCAGTAAAGACGGGATGCCTCCCGTCTCCCCAGGTCGCAGTAAAGACGGGATGCCTCCCGTCTCTCAGTAAAGACGGGATGCCTCCCGTCTCTCAGTAAAGACGGGATGCCTCCCGTCTCATGCCTCCCGTCTCATGCCTCCCGTCTCCGTCCTCTAATGGTTTAGGGCTTAGCTAGCACGGTCTTGAACCGTCGCCATGCTCCTTCGTGGGCTAAGGTCCACACATACACGCCATGGGCTAATTGTTTGGGAAAGGCAAAGAATCCGCCAGGCTGAACAGAGGCATCGGTAGCATAGACCACCCGCCCATTCAGGTCTAGGCATTGTAAGCTGTAGTTGCCGGCTTTTTTCCAAACAAATCCATCGCTACGCAATTCCAACCATTCCGATATATCGCCTTCGTTTTGCGTGGATAAGGCGTTGCAGTTCTGCTGCACACCGTCTGAGCCGGGACTGTTCAAAACCGCTTCTACAGCAGCTCCTGACTCTCCCTTGAGCCAGGTGCCCAGCCAGGGTCTGAGCACACGAAAGGCCCTAACTTGCTGGCTCGTTCTATCCAAACTGGGCAGAGTTGCCAGTTCTCCCAAGTCGCATGGTGGATCCGGATTCATAAAATAACAATGTCCGCCACCATCGATAGAATACATGACTTTGCAGCCCGCCAAGTTGTTGTAAATAGGTTGCTGGGTGGTAGCCGGAGGGGTTATGCCATCCTCAGATCCTGCCAGCAGCAGCGAAGGAATTGTGACTTGAGCAGCGGCCTGAGAAGAGGAGGGCGATGTTTCGGCTGCTGCAAAGGTAAAACTGCAGGTAAAGGGCTGTTGAGCTTGTGAGCTGGCCAAATAGGTGGCTCCGCCGCCCATGCTATGGCCTGCGGCCGCCATCCGCGGATCCACTTTTCCGAACCACATGGAATTGCTTTGTCCATGGGCTTGTTGTATGCGCTCGGCCAAAAAAACCATGTCTTGTCCCAAGGCGGCATGAGAGGGCGTAAAACCGGTTTCTGTGGCAGGAAGCAGTAAGATATAACCCAGCGGCACCAAAGAATCGGCTACGTTTTGATAGGGTGCGGTTCCCGTTAAAAATCCATGGGCGAGCACCACCACCGGAAAACTGCCTTGAGCAACGGCCACGTCTTGACCTGCGGCATCGGCCGGATACCAGCACACGTAGTCCACATCGCGGTTGCGGGCGGGGTCGTTCCAAGCCCCTTCGGTGTAGCCAATGGCAAAATTCTGTGCCTGCACAGCGGCGGCCAAGCTGAGAAAAAACAAGGTCGATCGAATCATACTATAAAAATAAACAAAGTCGCAAAATGTTCGGGGTGGCTAAACCGGGCTTTCGGCTTTAGTCCTCGGCTCCGGCTTGGGGGCGCTAAGCGGTACGGGGTCCCCCGAGAAATCGGGGGCCTCCGCCCGCCAAGCGCCCCCAAAGCCCGAGCCTGTGGGCTACCGCCTCTATCCCTGCCACAAATCCACCTCCGAAAAGGGAAACGACTCGGTGGCAAGACGCTCCATGTTTATTGAATTTAAATTTAGGGGATTAGGCCTGTAGGCTGGGGCTGTATCCTGAATATTTTTAGTAAGGCTGTAGGCGGAATTCCTTTCCCTTCGGCGAATGGCTTCGTGTTCCCGGGGCCCGGACAGCACGGAAAGCCCGCAATTTGGGAGCTTAGGCTCCGTGTGCCGAGGAGGCCCCCGATCCTTCGGGGGACCCCGGAGGCCACTGGAGCCTTAGCTCCCAGATGAGGACTTGCAGAAATGGCCGGAACAGCCCCCAAAAAAAAACACCTGATTATCAAGTTAAATGCCTTAGGAACAACATGATACCATTGACGCGTTGTGTTTTCAAGGCGAATTAAGGCACGGACAAATAGAAAGGCCGGAGTTTACAATGGGTAAATGAGGACCTTGATATTTGGCCGTAACGCAAAGTCGCCGCCAGAAAAGCAACGCGTCTACGGCACAACATTTGCTACCTTAGCGGTATGGTGCTTCTCTTTTTTCGCAGGGTCTTCATGTTGGCTGCTTTGGGTCAGGTTTCTAGCCTAGCTGCACAAAGCTGGCAAGAGCCCTTCGTTTGGCAGTTGGATTATTCGGGTTTGTCTTTGGTTAAGGCCAAGCAGCGCAGCTACAGCTTGGGTAAGGGCCCTGAATGCGAACTTTTGGAGGTGTTGCATGGTCCGGCGCCGCATAAACGCTTTGAGATACAAGGTTTTTTTGCCTTGGAGGCTTGTGCGGGTGCCGCCGCTGCGCCGCATCCGGTACCTCCTTTTTCGCAAGACACCATGTATTTGTTGCTTCGGGTAGATCACCCCAAACGGCCTTTGCTGCCTACTCCGGGTACCGGTATGATTCCGGTGTCGCACCGAATTACTGCGTTTGGAAGTTTGCACAGCATGTTTCCCATGTATGCACCCGAATCTTTTTTGATTTCCGGATTAAAGGCTTGGTTGGAGCGGGATTCCGCGGCCATGCAAAGCTTGTTGAATCCGCTTTGGGAGCTCCCGTGCAGCGCGCCGGGAGGTGCCAACGACAGCCTGTTTTACATGCAGGTATTGGGCTTGGCTTGGGCCGGTGATTTGGCTTTGCCGGTCCCTAGGCGCTTTTTGCAACAGGCTTGGGAAAGTGCGCACCCGCCCATGCGATGGGGAGGGATTTGGGCAGCGGCCGGTTTGTCTGTGAAAGAAAGGGCGGATTTTTGGCAAGATGGCTTAATGCATCCCGATTGGACCGATGTAGAACAGTTTTTGGCGGTGCAGGGGCTCATGCGCCTGGGGCATCCTTATCCGGACTCGGTAAAAGAATCGGTAATGTTTCAAAGGGTTTCAGACCGTCCTACCCAACTTCCACTAGGGGTGCAAGATCCAAGGTACTGCACCCGCTTTGGCTCCGTTAAATCTTTTCTCAACCTTTGGAAAGCCCAAGAAAAGCCATAGGAAATCACAAAGTTTTTCTCATTTTTGCCGGGCATCGAATTTATATTTTTCATTCATGGCCAAAATCCACGTAGCGAATCCCGTTGTAGAGCTCGACGGCGACGAAATGACCCGAATCATTTGGAAGTTTATTAAGGACAAACTCATTTTGCCATACCTTGATTTGGATATCAAGTATTATGATTTGGGCATTGAGCACCGCGACGAAACCAACGATCAGGTAACGGTAGATGCCGCTATGGCCATTCGTAAATTTGGTGTGGGCATTAAGTGTGCCACCATTACCCCAGACGAAGCCAGGGTAGAGGAGTTTAAGCTAAAAAGCATGTGGCGCTCCCCCAACGGCACCATTCGTAATATTTTGGACGGCACCGTATTTCGCGAACCCATTGTAACTTCCAATGTGCCTCGATTGGTGCCCAATTGGACGGCTCCTATTTGCATTGGCCGCCATGCTTTTGGCGATCAGTACCGCGCTACCGATTTTGTGGTGCCCGGCCCCGGAAAGTTGACCATGACTTACACTCCCGAAGGGGGAGGAGCGCCTATGGAATTTGAGGTTTATGACTTCAAAGGAGGAGGCGTTGCCTTGGGTATGTACAATACCGATGCCTCCATTCGCGGGTTTGCGCATGCTTGCTTTAACCAGGCACTCATGAAAAAGTGGCCTTTGTTTTTGTCAACCAAAAACACCATTCTTAAGAAGTACGACGGAAGATTCAAGGACATCTTTGAAGAAATTTACCAGAACGATTACAAAGCCCGTTTTGAGGCCGAAGGCATTTACTACGAGCATCGTTTGATTGATGACATGGTGGCTTCGGCGCTCAAAATGCACGGGAATTTTGTGTGGGCTTGTAAAAATTACGATGGTGACGTACAATCAGATACCGTGGCTCAAGGCTTTGGCTCCTTGGGTTTGATGACCTCCACCTTGGTAACTCCGGACGGAGAAGTCTTAGAAGCAGAAGCGGCTCATGGTACGGTAACTCGCCACTTCCGCATGCATCAACAGGGCAAGCCAACCAGCACCAATCCGGTGGCTTCTATTTTTGCTTGGACACGCGGCCTGGCTTTCCGCGGCAAGTTGGACAACAACCAAGACTTGATAGACTTCTGCACCACCTTGGAACAAGTATGCATAGACACCATCGAGGCCGGAAAGATGACTAAAGACTTGGCCATTTGCATTCACGGTGGTAAAGTGGAACATGGTACGCATTACTTGTATACCGAAGAGTTTTTGGCCGCTTTAGACACCGAGCTTAAGCAACGTCTGGCCTAAGCACGCATGGATTGCTGCATTGGTTGTACCTTTGCTAAATGAGTGCAAAGCAATGGAATTCCGCCGCGGCTTTTGGTCTGCTTTTGTTTGTGCTGAGCCTGGCTTGGGGTTGCGGAGGAAATACGCCTCCCGACATTAGCAAGGTTGCTATAGATCAAGGGTTTTATAGGCTTGACGAACTTCTAATGGAAAGGGCCAAGGATTCCTTGGCCTTGGAGCAGTGCTTGGACAGTTTGGCGCTAGAGCATCCTGAATTTGTGCATTTATATGGTCCGGAGCTATTGGGTTTTGTGCCTCAGGTGCCCATAATGAGCCAATACCTCAGCTTTTTTAGCGACTCAGAGATTAGAGCCTTGTACGACAGTACCCAACAGGTGTTTGGTGATTTTGAAAAAGAAAAGGAGGCCTTTCATACCGCCTTTCGCTTCTACCGTCATTACCTTCCCGAAGCCCGAATGCCGGATATTGCCTTGTATTTGTTCGGGTTCAATTATGTAGTGGTTCCTTTGGATTCGGTGCTTTACATAGCCCCTGACCAATATTTAGGCCCCCAATCTACTTATTTAGCCCATCTGCCTGCCTACATTAAAGCTCGGAGAGGTCCGGAATACTTGGTATGTGATGGGATTAAGGCTTGGTGCACCCTGGAATTTGCCCCGGAAAAAGAAGGTGAATTGAGTTTGTTGGAAGAAATGATTTGGCAGGGAAAGGTTTTGGCCATTACCAAACGATGCATGCCCGAGGTGCCGGACAGCGTTTTGTTTGGCTTCACCTCTGCTCAAGTGAAATTTTGCATTGAGCACGAATACCAAATTTGGGGACATTTGATTGAGGAGCAAAAGCTGTTTGCTACCGACAGTAGAACTGTGCAGCGCTATATGGGCGAAGCCCCTTTTTCTTCCGGAATGCCGGCAGAATCTCCGGGGCGAGCAGCCACTTGGACAGGCTGGCGCATCGTAGAATCTTGGATGCACAAGCAAGACCAAAGCTTGGCTGCGCTCATCAATGAAAGCGATGCCCAAAAAATTTTAGAACAAAGCCAATACAAACCCAAACGAAGATGAGCGCCGGAAATATAGATCGGGAATCCGACATCCATTTGCATGTAGGATTAGACAAAGACAACAATCCCATTTCTTTAAGTTGGACAGCCGACGAAGGCGAAATGGAGCCGCGACGAGAAGTTAAGGCCATGATGTTGACCCTCTGGGATGTAAAAGAGAACAACACCATGCGCATCGATTTGTGGAACAAAGATTTTATGGTAGAAGAGATGCGTACCATGGTGTATCAGAACCTCCTGAGCCTTGCAGATGTTCTTCAAAGGGCCACCCAAGACGAAGAAGCCGCTGAAGAAATGAGGCGTTTTGGAGGGCGACTGGCAGAATTGCTGGAACTTACCGGTGGATCTAAATCCTAAACGAAGGCTAGTACCGCATTTTTGCCGAAATTTGAGGCAGTATTTATGAAGCATATCCGCAATTTCTGCATTATTGCACACATCGACCACGGAAAATCTACCCTGGCCGACCGTTTGTTGCAAGTAACCAACACCATTACTTCCAAGGAACTTAAAGAACAAACCTTGGACGATATGGATTTGGAACGCGAACGTGGCATTACCATTAAGAGTAAGGCCATTCAGATGGAGTATGAGTTCGAGGGGACTCCATACATCCTGAACTTAATCGATACTCCCGGGCACGTAGATTTTTCCTATGAAGTTTCAAGATCGATTGCGGCTTGCGAAGGAGCTCTGCTCATAGTAGATGCCACCCAAGGCATTCAAGCGCAAACCATCTCTAACCTGTACCTGGCCATTGAGCATAACCTGGAAATTATTCCGGTGCTCAATAAAATGGATTTGCCCTCTGCTATGCCCGAGGAGGTTTCCGACCAAATCGTAGAACTTATAGGTTGCGATTTAAACGACATTTTGCCGGCCTCCGGAAAAACCGGCCAGGGGGTTGATAAAATTCTTGAAGCAATAATCCACCGCATTCCGCATCCCAAAGGAGATCCGGACGCTCCCCTTCAAGCCTTGATTTTTGATTCGGTGTTTAATCCTTTTCGAGGCATTATTGCCTATTTCCGAGTCATGAACGGAACCTTGCACAAAGGCGATCGAGTCAAATTCTTGGCTACCCAAAAAGAATACGACGCCGATGAGGTGGGGGTGCTTAAACTCCAAATTTCTCCTCGAAAAAGCGTGGCTGCGGGAGATGTAGGATACATCGTTTCTGGCATAAAAACAGCTCGAGAAGTTAAGGTGGGCGACACGCTTACCCATGTGGTCAATCCTTGCACCCAAATGATCCAGGGCTTTGAGAACGTAAAACCCATGGTGTTTGCCGGCATTTATCCGGTCGATACCGACGATTACGAAGAGCTCCGCGAGTGTATGTCCAAACTGCAACTCAACGACTCCAGCCTAACCTTTGAACCGGAATCTTCGGCCGCACTTGGTTTTGGTTTTCGGTGCGGATTCTTGGGCATGCTCCACATGGAAATTATCCAAGAACGCTTGGAACGGGAGTTCGACATGAACGTAATTACCACCGTGCCTAACGTTAGTTATAAGGCCTACACCAAAAAGGGAGAGAACTTGGTGCTTACCAACCCCAGCGATTTGCCCGCGCCCAATTTGTTGGAATACGTAGAAGAACCCTACATCAATGCCCAAATCATTACCAAATCGGAATTCGTTGGGCCGGTAATGACGCTATGTATGGAAAAGCGGGGCATTATGAAAAATCAAGTGTATCTTACTCAGGACAGGGTGGAATTGAGTTTTGAATTGCCCCTCGGCGAAATCGTGTTCGATTTTTATGACCGACTCAAAACCATATCCAAAGGCTATGCCTCTTTCGATTACCACCCCTCCGGCTACAAAACCTCTGTTCTGGTAAAGCTGGACATTATGCTCAATGGCGAACAAGTCGATGCGCTCTCCAGCCTTATTCACCGGGATAATGCATTTGATTTGGGCAAAAAACTTTGCCTAAAACTTAAGGAACTCTTGCCTCGACAACAGTTTGAGATTGCTATTCAAGCGGCCATTGGCGCCAAAGTAATTGCCCGCGAAACCGTTAAAGCCCTACGCAAAGATGTTACCGCTAAATGTTATGGGGGCGATATTAGCCGTAAGCGTAAACTGCTCGAAAAACAAAAGGAGGGTAAAAAACGCATGCGCCAGGTGGGAAGTGTAGAAATTCCTCAGCAAGCATTTTTGGCCGTACTTAAATTGGACAGTTGATTGCAAGGCTTTCAGTTTGTCTCCGACCTGCACCTGGAGTTTCCCGAAAACAGGGAATGGCTTAGGAAAAACCCTATTCCGGCCATTAAACCACTGCTCTGGTTGGGTGGCGATATCGTGCCTTTTACTCAAATGCACCAAGTGCCTTGGTTTTGGAAGGATTTAAGCCGAAAATTTGAAGCGGTCTATTGGCTGCCGGGAAACCATGAATACTATTATGGCAATGTAGCCGAAGCATTTGGCCCAAGAATCGAAGAGCTTTTTCCTAAAGTTTTTTTGGTCAATCAAGCTTCTTTCTCTAGCTATGGATTTCATTTCGTAGCAGCTACCCTTTGGACTTCCATAAGCCCTCACAACAAACGCCTACTGGAGAACCGTTTGTCCGATTTTAAATTGATTCGTCATGGGAAAAATGCCTTTCAAGTCGAGCAAATGCAGGCCCTGCATCAAGACGATTGCCGTTTCTTATTGAAAGAGGGAGCGCAAAAGTCAGCGCAGCCCCGTATTTACCTTAGCCACCATGCACCCTTAACCTCGCTTTTGCCTTCTTCAACGGCAAGCGGGCCCATGCAACAAGCCTTGTGTGCTGACCTTGACAATCAACTGGCCGCCTTTAATCCAGGCCTTTGGCTTTATGGACATACCCACATTCCCATGCCAAAAACCACCCACCATAACATACACTTTTTCCATAATCAATTGGGCTATTTAAGGCATGGCCAAGGAAAAGAGTTCAAATTAGAATTGAGTTTCAGTCCTGAATCCTTACCTAAGGCTTAGTTTAGGCGCGTACCTTTGGTAATACCTGGCCTCACATCGGCTGTAAATCCTTGGTAAAAGCTGTATTTTTGTGCCATGACACATGCAACACTAGAGCGGCTTTATGCCACCTTAGACATAACTACCCTCAACGATTTAGACAGCCCCGCCAATGTACGCGAATGGTCCAGACGCATTCAACGCGTGGCCGAACGCTCCGGTCGAAAGCTGGTGCCCGGTGCTATTTGCGTCTTTGCTACCCATGTAGAAGCCGCCAAAGAGGTGTTTGGGCCCATGGGCATTCCCGTAGCCTCCGTGGCAGGAAATTTTCCCTCCGGAAAAGCAAGTATTCCCCTAAAAGTGCACGAAGTCAGCGCTGCTGTGCTCCGGGGAGCCGACGAAATTGATTTGGTTATTGACCGGGGACTTTTGTTGGAGCAAGGGCCCCAAGCTTGCTTCAAAGAAGTTCAAGCCGTTCGAGGAATCTGCGCAGGCAAAGTCCTAAAGGTTATTTTGGAATCCGGTCAAATTGCCGACCCGCTATTGCTCGGAGAAACGGCACATGCCGTACTCGAAGCCGGTGCCGATTTTCTCAAAACCAGCACAGGAAAAAGCGATTTGGGAGCGACTCCTACCGCAGCTGCCATTTTTTGCCGAGCTTTGAATATCTGGGAAAAAGCCCACGGCGAACAACGTGGTTTTAAAGCTTCCGGTGGAATCCGAACCTTGGAAGATGCTCAAACCTATATGGATATTTACTTGGCGGAAACCGGTAGAAGCTATATAGACGCAGCCCATTTCCGGATTGGCGCCAGTGCATTGGCCAACGCCGTCATTGAAGCTTATAGCAAGGATTTGCCGGGCATTTAAAGCTTTTTTCCATTGCTTTTAACAGCTTTTTCACGAACCCTCAACTCAAATTTTCGTATAATTAGGCTATGAAAACGTTTTCGCTGGTTTTATTCATGCTGTCTTTTTTGGGGCTAGGAGCCCAAACCGAAACCCCAAACTCTCCCAATTGGTACACCTTTGACAAAGCCGTAGAACTCAATAAAAAAGAACCACGTCCTGTCATCATTGATTTGTACACGGATTGGTGCGGCTGGTGTAAGGTTATGGACCAACGTACTTTTTCTAATCCATATATTGCAACCTACCTAAACACGCATTTTTACCCGGTAAAATTCGACGCCGAACAATCCGAAAAAGTCAATTTTAAAGGCCGCGATTATGTATTTGTGGCCCAAGGTCGCCGCGGTTACCACGAACTCGCCGCCGCCCTCACCGGTGGGCAATTAAGCTACCCAACTTTGGTTTTTCTGGACAAAGACATGAACCTCCTGCAACCGCTTCCAGGCTTTAAGGGCCCCAACGACTTGGAACCCGTCATGAAATTCTTCGGCTCAGGCGCCTACCTCAGCCAAAGCTACGAGGAGTTTATGCAAAACTTCAAAAGCGAACTCTAAGCCTTAATTTCCTGCCTTGGGCTTGATTTTTGGGCCCTGTTCCATAGGGAAATCTGTTATTCTAACCGCCCCTGCGGCGGTCCTGCTTGCCCAATGGCCTGCTTGGTGCCCTGCGGGGGTTCCGCAAAGCTACACCTCCTCGACCGGGGCCAATGAACGTTCCAAGGTAAGACCGCCTCAACTTTTTAAATGTACTACTTTCTTTGGCGTGCTTAGGCCCCTTGGCTACCAACCCCATGCCATTCCGCTGCGCAGGGCCCTCTGCCGGGCGGGGGGCAATTTTTCAAAGGTTCTTTCACGATAGGCTGCCGCAGCGCTTACCACGTAACCAATATTTGGCCGTTGCCCGATTGAAAGCCGGCTGTGTTGCTTGGATTGCTTCCGCTATTGAAGGAGCCGCCACCCCCACCGCCAAAGCCATTGGAAGATCCTCCGCCACCACCGGAATAGCCACCGCCGCCGCCGCCACCGTAGTTTCCACCGCCGCCACCACCGCCAAAGCCTCCGGCTCCGGCATGACCTCCGTTGCTTCCACCGACTCCACCGTTGGTAAAGCTTTGACCCGGACCACCCACGGCGCTATCTCCGGGAGGTGCTAGTCCATTTCCTGAAAAACCACCACCACCGCGGCCGGAGTTCATTCCTCCGTTGTTGGAACCTCCATTGCCATTGGTTCCTCCCGAAGCTCCTCCGGGTCCTGAACCATTTACTCCATTGGGTGAGGTAGACGCATTAAGGCCACCCGAAATGCCGCCGCCGCCGCCGCCGCCACCGGCTACAACCACTGCTTGTCCGTTGTTTACTACATAACTTCCACCACCGCCTCCGGTGCTTTGACCGCTGTGTCCTCCTGAGCTCGGATTATTTTGGCCTTTTTGGCCTACCAGTAGCTGAAAATTTTGACCGGGATTTACCGTGACTGTGCCTACCATGCGGGCACCCAATCCACCTGCTCCGGCGCTTCCGTCTCCTCCTTGGGCTCCTCGAACATCAAAGGTTACTTGGCAAACTCCTGCCGGTACGGTCCAGTTTTGAATACTTCCGGTATAATTAAAGGTGGCGTTACCTCCGGTAATGCAATTATTTACGGTTAGGGCAACCGTATCGCTGTTAAGGCATCCGTTGGCGTCGGTAATTTGATGAATAACGGTATAGGTCCCGGTTTGGTTCCAAGTGACGCTTGGGTTGCTGGCTACGGAGCTGGCAGGCGTACCTGAATTAAAGGTCCATTGGTGTTGACCACTGCTGTTTGGGTTAAAGGTGGCCGGGTTATTTGCCGAAACCACACCGGGACTGGTGGAAAAACCGGCATCAGGGGCTTGTATCGACCATGCTTGGAGGTGTGGAGAAGAAAAGCCACAGCCGTTTTGAGCCCTAACTTCTAAATTTCCATTTACGGCTGCTGTTATATCCACCAATAGGGTGTCGCTGCCTTGACCCGAACGAATACTTAAACCGTTAGGAACAGTCCATTGGTATCCGTTGGCGCCTGAAACCGGGGCCACCACTAAAACAATGGAAGTATCTCCAACGCATGGTGAGGGAATGGGGATCTGAATGTTGGTTGGAGCATTGGGTGCTTGTGTACAGGCACAGGCCATCGTTACCCAACCATTATTCACAAAAAGTTCGGCACATTCGGTAGTGGTATTGAAAATGACTAGGCCGTCATTTGGTCCTGAAATAAGGGTACGTTGTGCTGTAGTCAAACGGGGCAACAATAGTCCCTTGTCTGAAAAATCAATTTCCAAGCCGGCATCGGAACTGGGCGAGCCTGGTGAGGATCCAATGCGGACTCCCTGAGCTTGAGCCGAAGGGAAGTAAAGCACCAGAAAGAGGACGGAAAGGAAACATAGCTTGCGCATAAAAATATTAATTTGTGACAAGTTACTATATTTAAAGCAGCCAATAAAGCCTCATTTGTCTAGGATAAAGTATCATTACAATACCCGTACCCTAAAGTACGAACCCTACAAAGAAAGCTTGGGCAGAAAGCTGCTGCGCTTGGTTTTTGGTTTGGCTACGGGTATGGTCTTTGCCACGGCAGTGTTGTTGATAGCCTACAGGTATCTGGATTCTCCCAAAGAAAAGCAGCTCAAACGCGAAATAAGCTTTCAGGAATTGCAGTTGATGACCTTGAGTCATAAAATTCAGAATTTAGAAGCGGTATTGCAGGATTTAGAAGAACGCGACAATGTAGTATATCGCGCTATTTTTGCCGCCGAGCCCATTCCCAACGAAGTGCGGCAAGCAGGCGTGGGAGGTATGGATAGGTACGCACAGCTCAAGGGCTATCCTTTATCGGATTTGCTAAGTGAAGTTTCTGAAAAAACCGATCGCCTCAGCCGCCGGTTGTACATTCAAAGCAGATCATTAGATGAGATTTGGCAGTTGGCGCGTCAAAAGCAAGAAATGCTTCGATCCATTCCTGCCATTGTACCTCTGGCATTAAACGAACTCAAATACATGGCTAGCGGGTTTGGAGAGCGCATTGACCCCATCTACAAAACACGAAAGTTCCATGCAGGAATGGATTTTGTGGCTACAACAGGCACTCCTGTATACGCTACAGGCGATGGTAAAGTATTAAGTGCAGAGTCCGAAACCTCAGGCTACGGCAATTGCGTTCGGATTCAACATGGATTTGGTTACAGTACACTGTATGCTCACCTGTCGGCCATTAAAGTTAGAGAAGGGAAAAAGGTAAAACGCGGCGATTTGATAGGTCTGGTAGGAAGTACAGGAAAATCCGTTGGCCCGCATTTGCATTACGAAGTGCACATCAAAGGCAAAGCTGTAAACCCAATAAATTTTTATTATTCTGATCTAAGTCCCGAGGAGCATAGCCAATTGTTGAAAGCCAGCCAAAGCCAAGGACAAGCTTTGGATTAAACTTGGAACCCTAAAACATTTGTTCTTTTGTTTTCCAATGCCCTATGGTTGGTACTACTGTTTACCCATTCAGGCTATTTGTGGAATCTATCCTTCTTCCAATTGGCAGGGTTATTTTTTATGTATTGCGTGATTCGAAGAAAGGCCGGTTCATTTCGAATGATGTGGTCGTGATACCGCGATTGCCATGCAAAATTGGAATGGATTTGTTGGGCAGATACCTTTACCCCAATTTTAAAACCACGAATTATAGATCCCAAATTTTTGGATTGGGGACCAAATAGGTTTTTTGGTTTTTGTGCATTTGTTTTGGTATTTGCGGCGGCGGTTGCCGACGCATTTGCGTTGGTTGTTGCCAACGCATTTGCGTTGGTTGTAGAGACGCAATGCATTGCGTCTCTACCGCGTTGCGCGCCCCGTTTCCTATTGAATTGATTTTTCCCAATCCCAATAATGGCATGAAAATGATTGGGCATTACCACATATTCACCCATCCATAAATGCATATCGGGTCGCATTTCAAATGTTTTTAACCATTCATTTTGTGTGATTTGTCCAATTTCAGACAAATACATAACCCCTTTCGTGATTTCTCCAAACCAATGCGACCGGTTTTGGGTACAAATGGTAATAAAATACAGGGCATTCCACCCATAATCCCAAAATGGTGCTCGGTTTGAGGGAATGCGGTATTTGTTTTGGAAACGTTCCATGTGCATCATTTTTAAAATTAGCGGTGGATTTCCTTGTTTTATTTGTTTTAGGCCTTCGGATTTTATTTGAATGCCCTTGCAATTTGTTCATAGTGGTTTTTTGGCCTTTGAATACACCCATTCCGGCAAAAAGGAATCCACGGCAATTTACTACTTTAGGGAGATTTTTGTGAAGCATAGGCGTTTGATAAACGATTATAAACGTTTAGTTATTTGCCTTTCGGTGGAGGTTTTTCGTTCGTTTCAAATGCTTACACCTTACCGAAGCTTAAAAATGGATCGTTTTCCACGCAATAAAAAGCGATAGATATTTACCCTGATTCGGTAAAGCTTAGATTTATGTATTTGTGCACGTAGATAGGCCACACGGAGGATGTCTCCACATTAAGGCCGCATCATGAGCTCCGGTTTGTTTAGAAAAGTAAAGCTAGAAAAGGAATTTCTGGTATTGGTTTTGGTGCGGATTAGTTTTAGAAAAAACGCATATTTGTCTCCTGAAGAAGACACGTCGTTTTCTTAATTAAACCTTAAATATGATTTATGTAATAGAAAAAACAATAGAGTTTGATACGTAGTTACAAAAGCTAAAGGACAGGAATGCCAAGGCAAAAATCCTATTTCGCATACAGCGTATTCAAGCAACAGGAAATTTTGGTGATCACGTATTTCTAAGAGATGGAGTTGGAGAGTTAAGGATTCATTTTGCCAAAGGCTATAGCGTTTATTACATGGTGAAAAAGGAACATAAAGTTGTGTTATTGTTTGGCGGAAGCAAGGCGACGCAAAAAAAAGACATGCTTAAAGCCATGAACCTAAAAAACAAAATTTAAAGTTGAAAATAATTGATTAAATGAGCACGAGTCCTTTTAATATTGCCGATTACCTAAACAATCAGGAAATGATTGTGGCTTACTTAAATCAGGTTTTGGAGGAGGGGGATGAACAGGATTTGCTGGTCGCCATTGGACATGTAGCCAAAGCCATTGGAATGACCCAAATTGCAGAGGAAACCGGAATGAGCAGGTCTAGCTTGTATAAAGCCTTGAGCGAGGAGACCAAACCAAGGTTCGAAACCATAATTAACGTGCTACGTGCTGTTGGAGGGGAAATTCAAATAGTACCCGCACAAAAATCATAACCCCATTAATGTGTTCAAGGTAAGATAAATGGCCCTGGTTCACTTGGGAGTATCCGGGCTTTTTATTTTGGAGCACGATTAGGCCCTCGATGGAGGCGGTAGCTCTGTGCAGTGCCCGCCTTTTGGGGCTTACTGAGCCGGGCGGAGCGCCAGCAAGCCACGGCGAAGTTTAGCCCCAAAGAGCGGGCACAAACAGACTATAAGCCGAGAGCGGGATTAGGCCCCAAAAACTCACCCTTTCCCATTTATTTCCTCTGTTTCGTTCGCTACCTTTGCGGCTTGCCGGGCAAGTTTCTTCTTGGAATGCTTGCCGGCAAAACGGATTAACGCTAGAGCTATGCAGGCCAAACAAGTGCGAGATACTTTTTTGCAATTTTTTGAAAATAAGAAACATAAGCTCGTCCCTTCTGCACCAATGGTGCTAAAGGACGACCCAACCCTTATGTTTACCAATGCCGGTATGAATCAGTTTAAGGATTGGTTTACCGGGCACGAGGCCGCTGCCTTTCCACGGGTGGCCGATACCCAAAAGTGCCTGCGCGTCAGTGGAAAACACAACGATTTAGAAGAAGTGGGTAAGGATACCTACCACCATACCATGTTCGAAATGCTGGGCAACTGGTCATTTGGCGATTATTTTAAACGTGAGGCCATCGATTGGGCCTGGGAATTGCTTACGGAAGTCTATCAAATTCCTAAAGAACAGCTTTACGCCACCTATTTTGAAGGAGATGCTTCGGAGAATTTGCCCGAAGACAGCGAGGCCAAAGCCTATTGGTTGGAAAAATTGCCGGCCGAACGCGTGCTTCCCGGAAATAAAAAGGACAATTTTTGGGAGATGGGCGATACCGGACCCTGCGGACCCTGCTCCGAAATTCACGTGGACATTCGCCCCGAAATGGATCGCCAACAATCGCCTGGGGCTGCACTGGTGAACCAAGACCATCCCCAAGTAGTAGAAATTTGGAATTTGGTGTTTATGCAATTCAACCGCTTGGCCAACGGTAGTTTGCAGCCTTTGCCTCAAACCCACGTCGATACCGGCATGGGCTTGGAGCGCTTGTGCATGGTGCTTCAAGGCAAAAGCTCCAATTACGATACGGATCTTTTTCAGCCCTACATTCAGGCCTTGGAAAAGGCAACAGGTCGCAGCTATGGTCGCGACGAGGTCACCGATGTGGCCATGCGGGTGGTGGCCGACCACCTTCGGGCCGTGGCTTTGGCCATTACGGACGGACAGCTGCCCTCCAACACCGGTGCAGGCTATGTAATTCGTCGCATTTTGCGTCGGGCCATTCGCTACGGATTTAGTTTCTTAGACCTTAAGCAGCCTTTTATCCACGACTTGGTGCCGCTGCTCGCACAATCTCTTGGAACCGCTTTTCCCGAATTAACAAAGCAAGAGGCTTTTGTAAAAGAAGTGATTTTCGAAGAAGAAACCGCCTTTTTGCGCACCTTAGAGACGGGTTTGACCCGACTCAATGAGTTGTTTTCTACGCTTCCGACAGGAGCTACCGTTTCCGGTGAAAAAGCTTTTGAACTCTACGATACTTTTGGTTTCCCTTACGACCTTACGGCGCTTATTGCCTCGGAGGCCGGTTATGGAGTGGATGCGGTCGGGTTCCAACAAGCCCTGGCCGAGCAAAAGACCCGTTCCCGCGCGGCAGGAAAAGTAGAGGCCGGGGACTGGATTGAACTCCTTTCCGATACCGAAAGTCGTTTTGTGGGCTACGATGCCACCGAGTGGACGGGCTGTCGCATCGTAAAATACCGGGAGGTCAGCCAAAAAGGCAAGAAGGGCATTCAATTGGTGCTCGATCAAAGTCCTTTTTATCCCGAAGGCGGTGGTCAGGTGGGCGACCAAGGCGTGTTGGTTTCCACCAAAGAGCAAATTCAGGTGTTGGATACCAAACGTGAAAACAATTTATTGGTGCATTGGACCGATCGACTACCTGAGTTTCCGGAAGAGGTGTTCACCGCTCAAGTGAACAAAACGCGTCGTTTGGATGCCGCGCGCAACCACTCGGCTACCCATTTGTTGCATGCGGCTTTGCGCGAAATTCTGGGCACCCATGTAGAGCAGCGCGGTTCTTTGGTGCACCCCGACTACCTGCGCTTTGACTTTTCGCATCCGGGAAAAATTGATGCTGAAACCCTTGCAGGCATTGAGGAACGGGTGCAAGAGAAAATTTTAGAGAACCATCCCCTGGAGGAACACCGCTCCATACCCTTTCAAGAAGCGCTGGATGCCGGTGCTATGGCTTTGTTTGGGGAGAAGTATGGCGATACCGTGCGAATGATTGTGTTTGAGCCCGGGTTTTCCATGGAATTGTGCGGTGGAACCCATGTGCAAAGCACAGGCGCCATTGGCCTGTTTCGGCTGGTGTCGGAAGGTTCGGTGGCGGCCGGCATTCGTCGCATAGAGGCGCAAACCGGCCGGGGTGCCAAAGCCGCCTTGCAAGAAGTTGAAGCCGAATGGAAAGCCATTGGCCAAACCCTAAAGCAGCCCAAAACCCCACTTCGAGCGGTAGAACAATTGCTTGAGGGACAAGAGCAAATGAGGCAGCAGTTGGAATCTTTGCAAGCCAAAGCTGCTGCTGAGGAACTGAAAGGATGGCTAGCCACAGCCCAAGCATTGGGAGGAGTTCGTTTGGTGACCGCTGAAACAGATTTGCCCGCAGCGATGCTGCGCGATTTGATGTTTGGACTGCGCAAGGAAGCCACCAAAACTGTGGCACTACTTGCCACCAACCAAGAGGGCAAGGCCGGACTTACCGCTTTTGTTAGCGATGACCTAGTAGATCAAGGCTGGGACGCACGGCAGCTGATTAAGGCCGTTTCAAGCCATATTCAGGGCGGCGGTGGCGGCCAGGCCTTTTTGGCCAATGCCGGTGGCAAGCGACCGGAAGGCATTGCGGAGGCTTTGGCTGCTGGGCGTGACTGGGTAGTGGAGCAGACTTAAATGCTTGTTACCATGGATTGTTTAACCAATCCAAAAACAATTGTACTTGCTTCCGACTCCGCAGCATTTCATTGCCCGAACTGTCAAGCAGCCGGGCATGGGTTATGCGCACCATGATTTCGCCTCTGGATTCCGCTTTCGCCTTTTGTTTTTCGTGTCTTTTTGCATCTGCGGGCTTGTAATAAAAGCCCATTCTTGCATTTTTTTCCCCAACACGGAAATAACCATCCGAAATTTTTAATGTTAGTTGTTGGCCCAATCCTTGAATTTCGAGCCCTCGAAAAACCCATTGGCCATCGCTCAGCTCCGGCGTACCTCCTAAGCGGTTGCCAAGCTTGTTGCTCCAAGCCTCTGCATTTTCCTCGGTGGCATATATGGTGAAGGTGGAGTCTCCCGAAGTTTCGGTGCCCCAGCCCATGAGGAGGAAGGGATGTTCTTTTCCCTGCGCAAAAAGCCCGGAGGATAAGGTCAAAACCAGTATTAAAAGGATATGTTTCATGGGTTAAATTTAGAGTAGAACGGCTAAAATAGGATCCCATTGCCCGGATTTAGGGTGCACCGGGTAAAGAACGTCGATGTAGAGATTTTGAAAAAGTTAAATATCTGAAAGTCAAATAAATATACTTTTTTATGTAGAGATTTTTTTGGCTTTGGGCCCCGGTTCCAAATCGGGATTATCTTCCAGATCGGCCATTGGGCTGCTGCCCCCCTGCGGAGCGTCCTATATCGGGCAAGCCCTTGCGGGGGCTTCCTGTGGTCGCCTCCTCAGGGCGCCCGTTATGGACGCTTGCTTGGGTGGCATTCGCTTATGGCCGGGGGCCATTCTCTGAAGCGTTTCGTCAAGGGGCTGAAAGTGTTTAACCCATCCTTACCCATCAAACTTTATCCGCTTCGCCGCCCTTCTATGGTTTCAAAAATTTTACCGTAGCACCTCTTTGTTGTGGGCGTCCAATTTAATAAAGGTGAACAAGAGCAAGGTAAAGCCCAGCAAGCTGGAGCCGCCATAGCTTACAAAAGGTAGGGGCACTCCCACGGCGGGTGCCAAACCAATGGTAGTTCCCACATTCATAAAGAAGTGGAAGAATAAAATACAGGCCACTAAATAGCCAAAAACTTTTGCGAAGGTAGATCGTTGGGCTTCGGCTTTCCAAACCAATCGGTACAATAGGCCCAGATAAAGCAAGATAACAAAGGAGGTTCCAAGGAATCCCCATTGCTCCCCAATGGCCGAAAAAATAAAGTCGGTATGTTGTTTGGGAACAAATTTGAGTTGGGTTAAAGAGCCTTTTAAAAAGCCTTTGCCGGCCAAGCCCCCTGAGCCCAGTGCCATTTTAGAATTGTTTACATTCCACCCGCTGCCTCTGGGGTCCAAATCCGGATTAAACAAAACTTTAATTCGGGTTTGCTGGTGGGGGAGCAAAACGGTATCGAATACCCATCGGCCGGCCAGTGTAAAAGCACTCAATCCTGCCGTAATAAGTAGCATGGGCCAAAGGGATTGCTTATTTCTTCGGAAAACGAAGAACCAAACCAATGCAGCCACCGTTATAATCAACAATACCAATAACCAAGGCTGAACAAACAAAGAGCTTAAGAACAGGGCTGCAACCAAAATGCCCAAGAACAAAAGTGCCCGATTCAAACCAAAGCGAAAAAGGGCCAAAACAAAACCCGCATAAACCAGGGTTGAGCCGGTGTCTTTTTCAAGCAAAACCAACATGGCCGGGAGTAAAATAATTCCAAACACCCAAAGCCACTGTTTGTTGATGCGTGGGTTAAATTGCTGGGTAGACATAAATCCGGCCAGCATGAGCGCAGTAGCATATTTGGCAAATTCGGAGGGCTGAATTTTGATGGAGCTGCCCAAAACAATCCAACTTTTATTTCCTCCCACTTCTTGACCAATGATGAGCACCAAAATCAAAAGTCCAAGGGAGGCTGCGTAAGCAAAGCTGCGAAAGGCAGGAAAAACTTTTGTATCCAAAAGCATAAGCACCAGAGCAACTCCCGAACATATGCCCATCCAAATCAATTGTTTACCGGGTTCATAGGTGGGGTCAAAAGGCGATGGCCTAATCTGCGATTCTGCGGCAGACCAAACGTGAAGCCAACCCAAAAGGCAAAGCACCACATAAATGATCACCAAAAGACCATCGGCTTTGCCGGTAATCCGTTCCCTTTGCATGCGCTTGCTCATTGTAGGGTGTCGATTAACACACCGTTTCGGATGCGGTCGTGCAGCCAAGGCCGAGAAATGGTGTCGGTTAAGTACTGCTCAATCATTAGCGAGGCAATGGGCGCAGCCCAAGTGGCACCAAAGCCACCATTTTCTACCAAAACGCCTATGGCAATTTTAGGATGTTGCATGGGTGCAAAAGCCATAAAAACGGAGTGGTCTTTGCCGTGCGGGTTTTGAGCCGTACCTGTTTTACCACAAATTTGTAAGCTGTCAACACGTGCAATCCGGGCTGTTCCTCCTGCTCCGTGCACGGCTCCGTACATACCCTCATAAACTACGCTAAAATGTGCCGTATCGATGCCTGTTTCGTGTCGCTTAAACAGCTGTTGAGAAAGGGAAGAACCTTTTACCGATTTTCCTATATGCGGAGTAATAAAGTAGCCTTTATTGGCAACAATGGCGGCTAAATTGGCAATTTGGAGTGCATTGGCTTTTAGTTCACCCTGACCTATGGCTAAAGAGATTACCGTTAGCCCGCGCCATCTGCCTTTTCCGTATCGATTATCATAATATTCCGGAGGAGGAAGCAAACCCCCTTTGGCCTCCGGTAAGTCTGCATCTAAGTTGGTGCCAAAGCCAAATTTTAAAGCCCTTTGGTACCAAACGCTATAACCTTCTCTTGCTGTGGGATATTTTTTGGTGATTTCGTTAAATACATGGCAATAATAGGCGTTGCATGAAGTGGTAATGGAAAAATGGAGGTTGGCGTCCGGGTGCCCGTGGCAACCAACGGTATGCGAGGCCGATAACCGAAAACCACCGCGGCATGGAACCACCGTATTTCTATGAATAACCCCTTCTTGTTGGCCAACCAAGGCATTCATTACCTTAAAAATAGATCCGGGAGGGTAGCCATCCATTACTGCTCTATTGAGCATGGGTAGGTTTTTGTCCTTAATAAGGTCGCCATAATGTACCCGCAGATTCCGACCCACCATCCAGTTGGGATCGTAGTTGGGTGCCGAAACCAAGGCCAAAATTTCGCCTGTTGATGGTTCAATGGCTACAATGGCTCCTTTTTTGCCTTGCATGAGTTCCTCTCCAAACATTTGCAAGGACAAGTCAAGGGTGGTGGTGAGGTCATACCCGGCAACCGAAGCAGTATCCAGAGCTCCTTGCATGAAGGGGCCTTTTTCATTGTTTCGTACATCTACAAATACTTTTCGTACTCCTTTTTGCCCCCGGAGCAGCTCTTCGTAGGATTTTTCAATGCCGGCTACTCCAATATAGTCGCCGGCTTGGTAATAGGGGTTGTTTTCAATCGCCTTTTTGTCGGCCTCCCGTATATAGCCCAAGGCATGTGCTGCAGTAGGCGTAGGATAGCGCCTTACGGAGCGTTTGCTCAAAAAGTATCCGGGAAACAAGTACATTTTTTCTTTGAATGCTGCCATGGATTTTAGGGTAAGTTCCCTAACCAAGGCCTGAGGTTGCTTGCTGTGGTTTTGGCCGCTTTCTAAATTGCTTTCGACTTTGGCATAGGCTTTTCTAAAATCCTTCATAGAAACCCCGGTCAAGGAGCTGAGCAAAAAGGTATCTACTTCTCCTGCTTCGGCAGGAATAAGCATTAGGTCGTAGGCAAATTCGTTGGTGGCCAAAACTTCTCCGTTTCTGTCCAAAATATTTCCTCGAACCGGGTGGTCTACCAGCCGCCGAATGGTGTATCCTTCCGCAGCAACTTTATAGGAATCGTCTATAACTTGCAAAAAGAACAGGCGAATTAAAAAAATGAAGGCCACCAAGCCAAACATTATAAAATACATATACCTGCGGCTTTCCATAACTACCGACGTACAAACAGTCCATGAATAAGAACCATCACCACCAGAGAAAGCAAGCTCCCTGTAATCCATTTAAGCCCAAGCATCACCATCAAGTCTGCCCTAAACATGGCATACAGA
Source organism: Flavobacteriales bacterium (assembly GCA_018401695.1). Taxonomy (GTDB): domain Bacteria; phylum Bacteroidota; class Bacteroidia; order CAIKAF01; family CAIKAF01; genus CAIKAF01. The sequence goes on from JAGYKD010000001.1 coordinate 1,326,587, forward strand.
TGAAAAAACAGTTGGTGAATCAATACCAAAATACCAAAATTGAGTAAAAATTTGGCCAAGCCTAGGCGAGTGATGCTTGGTCTGCCCATATCTTCAAGGTCGTCTTTTGTAAAATACAATCCAAACACAGCAGGCCTAAAAAAGCAAAAGGCCGAAGCAGCAGCGGCATGTAAACCACCTGTCTGTAAAAAGAGGTCTACAATAAGTCCAAAAGCAAAACCTGTAAACAGATACCAGCCTTTGGGCATGGTGGCCGGTAAGCGAAATAGAAATAAGGGGTAAATCATTAGTGGCCCTAAGGGCGACATAGAAATGCGGCTAAACAATCCCAGTTCCAAAAGCATAAAGGCAATGCCTGATAATACAAGCCCAATGGTCTGTTTCATAAGCCTTGCACTTCCTCCTCCAAGCTGTCTTTTTCTTGTTGCAGCAAATAGTCGACCACATAAACACTATGCAATCGCCCAAAATGGGTAAATAATTTAAGGTACAAACGCTGGCCGGGTTCGTTTCCCAGACTCTCGCTGTGGTCTACGGAGCCTACAGCAATTCCAGGAGGAAATAAGGTGGACAGCCTACTTGTTTCTACGGTATCGCCTGGTGCCACTGCCACATGGCTTCCTACGTTTTCTACCCAAGCACAGCATGGATTGTTTCCATCCCAAACTAGGGTTCCGTAGTCGCCTTCTTTGCGCAATTGAACAGAAAGCTGCATTTCTCCTCTGGAGTTTAACAAGCTAATTCCCCCCGAAAAATGGTCGCTCACCCGCGTAACTACTCCAACAACTCCTTCGGGGGCCAACACCCCCATATTGGGTCGTACACCATGCTTTTGACCTACATTTAAAGTAAAATAATTGGTGGCTTGTCGGGTGCTTAGGTACAGCACTTTCGCCGGTAAAAACCGGTAGGCTTGGCTTAAGCTGCTGTCTTTGCCCCAAGAGTTGCCGTATTCCAAATACTTTGAGCTGCGCAGATGTCCTCGCAATTCGGCGTTTTCTCTTCTTAGGGCCTCTACTTCTTTAGTTAAATGCAAGTATTGAACAGCATCTTGGTAGCCTCCCCAAAACCAGCCGGTTAGGCCTGATGTTAAATCGTTTACAACCGATCTTTGGTAAGCAAATTGCCTAGATATCCAAAAAATAGCCAATCCTTGCAAAACCAAAAAAAAGAGGAAGCGCCGAAAACGAAACAGGAACTTCAGTAGGTTTTGCATACGGGGAATGGACTCAACGGATCAAGAAAGTGTATTTATCCATGTTTTTGAGCGCAATACCTGTGCCCCGAGCCACGGCACGCAAAGGATCCTCTGCAATGTGCACAGGCAGTTTGGTCTTTTGGGAAATTCGAGTGTCTAAACCTCTCAATAGAGCTCCACCTCCGGCCAAATAAATGCCGGTTCTAAAAATATCAGCAGCCAATTCCGGGGGAGTCATTTCTAATGCCGAATGTATAGCCGCCTCAATTTTTGAAATGGTTTTGTCAATGGCAAAAGCAATTTCTTGGTAAGAAACCGTAATTTCCTTAGGAATACCTGTCATAAGATCCCTACCGTGTACCGCAAAATCGGCGGGGGGATCTTCCAGTTCCTGCAGGGCAGCGCCCACTTCTATTTTTATGCGTTCTGCCGTTCGTTCCCCAATATTGATGTTGTGCTGCCGACGCATGTAGTCTTCTATGTCGTGGGTTAAATCGTCTCCGGCCACCCGAATGGATTTGTCGCACACAATACCACCCAATGAGATTACGGCAATTTCCGAAGTGCCTCCGCCAATATCTATAATCATATTGCCGTTGGGCTCTTCTACATTGATGCCAATACCTAAGGCCGCAGCCATAGGTTCGTGAATCAAACAAACTTCCTTGCCTCCGGCATGTTCTGCCGAATCTTTTACAGCACGTTTTTCTACTTCTGTTATGCCCGAGGGTATACAAATTACCATGCGGAGCGATGGCTTCACCCAACGTTTGCGCTCGTTGATTTTTTTTATCATGCCTCGAATCATTTCTTCGGCGGCATAAAAATCAGCAATTACTCCATCCTTTAACGGGCGAATGGTTTCAATGTTGGCATTGGTTTTGCCATGCATCAATAAGGCTTCTTTACCAATGGCAATTACCTTACTGGTGCGGCGATCCACAGCTACAATGGATGGTTCGTCCACAACCACCTTATCGTTATGTATGATTAAGGTATTGGCAGTACCCAAATCAATGGCAATATCCTGGGTTAAAAAATTAAACAGGCCCAATGGCTCAAATATTAGCTATCCAACAAAAAATGCTCCTCCTAAAAGGAATCCTCACAAAACTACATTAAAATCGGAGCATTCTTTGCTTCGTTTGCTCGAAAAGGGAAAATGATTGGCTTCTTTTGGTTTTTTTATGCGCTATAAAAGAAGGCTCTTTTTTTGTTGGATTGTTTTGCCTTTTGCAAATTAGGGTCCTCCTCGATTTAGCCATGCCTAAAGTGCCGAACACCTCCCATAACCATACTCATGTTATGGGTTTCTGCAGCCTCAATTGACGCTTGGTCACGCAAGCTGCCTCCCGGCTGCCATATGGCTGTTATGCCCGCCTCTGCGGCTAAATCTACGCAGTCCGGAAAAGGGAAAAAAGCATCGGAAGCCATAACTGCCCCCTTAAGCTCATGCCCAAACTCTTTGGCTTTTTGCAAGGCAAAACGCGCCGCATCAATCCTACTTACATGTCCTGAGCCCGTGCCAATGAGCTTTTGGTTTTTTACCACTACAATGGCATTGCTTCGGGCATGCTTCACCAAAAGCCGCGCTAAGGCAAGGTCATCGGTTTCTTCCGGACGCAAGGGGCGGCTAGTAACCAACCGATCTTCCGGAATTCCCTGGTCTCGCTCTTGCCACAATGCACCTCCCAACAATTGTTTTTGTTTCCAAGAAGGGAAGGCGACTTTTTGAGTCAACTTTAATAGTATTCTGGTTTTCTTCTGTTTTAAAATTTCCAAGGCCTCTGCCTCAAAATCAGGCGCTGCCAATAACTCAAAGAATACTTCATCCATCGCTTTGGCCATGGCTTTTGTCACTTTACGGCCACTAATAATAACCCCTCCAAATGCACTTAGGGGGTCACCCGATAAGGCCTCCTTCCAAGCTTCAACGCCATCCATGGCCTTGCTAAAACCACAGGCCACGTTGTGCTTTAACACCATCAAGGAATGCTCTCCTGCGTCAGATAGCAAATCTAAGCCTGCCTCCAGATCTAAGAGGTTGTTAAAAGACAAGGGTTTGCCGCTCAAAACCTCAAACCAGTCTGCGGTTCGTCCCTTCCAAAAGGCTCTTTGATGTGGGTTTTCTCCATAGCGGAGGCTTTGCCAATCCTGACTTTCCAATGTATGGCTAAGTACTTGACCGGTAGCAAACCAGGCTTCAATTTGAGCATCGTAGGTCGCGGTCCGTTGGAAGGCTCGCCCAGCCATGGAACGACGAAATGCTAAGCTACTTTCGCCCCCATGTTGGTTTAAATGATCCATTAGCTCGTGCAAATCTTCCGTAGAAGACATGACCAAAACATCGCTAAAATTTTTGGCGGCAGCTCGAATCAGCGATACCCCACCGATATCTATTTTTTCTATAATTTCTTGCTCCGAAGCTCCTTGGTGAACCGTTGCGGCAAAGGGATACAATTCCACTACCACCAAATCAATGGGGGCTATATTATGCGTTTGCGCTTCACCCAGGTCTTGGGCATGGTTCCTCCGCTGCAACAATCCTCCAAACACCACCGGATGCAAGGTTTTTACTCGACCTCCAAATACCTCGGGGAATCCGGTAAGGGTTTCCACCCCGGTCCAGGGTAAGCCCCATGATTCCAATTGTTTCCCGGTTCCCCCTGTACTTATAAGCTCTACGCCAAAGGCGTGCAACTGCCTGGCCAAGGGCTCCAGTTTGTCTTTATAATAGACCGACAACAACGCACGTTTTGGCCGAACACTTTCCATAATTAATGAATTTTAAGGCCCGCTTTTCCAGACCTTGATGTACCTTCGATGAGTTACAAAGGTCTATTTTTTTATAATCCCACGTAAGATTTTATACATTTTTGTCCCCAAATGCGCCTATTGTTCCCCTTGCTTGAGCCCGCTCGTTTCGCCTTTCGAAGCCTTACGGCCAATAAATTGCGCAGTTTACTCTCCCTTTTGGGGATGGTTATTGGAATTTTTCTCATCATCTCCATCAACACTTTGGTCGATGGGCTTCAACGCGGAATCAACCAGTCGCTGTCCAGCCTCGGCGACGACGTGATTTTTGTCCAAAAGTGGCCCTGGTCCGGAGGCTTTGACCAACCCTGGTGGAAATACATCAACCGTCCTCAGCCGAGCCAGAAGGAATCCAGATGGCTTCGCGATAGAGTGGGTTCTTTTGCTCACGTATCCTTTCGTAGTTACGACGATGCACAGCTCAGCTACTTAAATCGGTCCATGAATAATACCAACATTGTGGGTATGGGAGAGGGAATAAAAGAGGTGCTCGACATTAAACTAAACCAAGGCCGCTTTTTTAACGATGCCGAACTCGCTAAGGGCAGCCCAGGAGCAGTTATTGGGTCCGAAGTCGCACGTATGCTTTTCCCCGGTGGCAAGGCCCTAGGTCAAGAGTTCCGCATTGGCTCCGGCAAATTCACTGTTATTGGGGTGCTCGAAGAAAAAGGTCAAAGCCTAATTGATTTTGGCGAGGACGAACGGGTGCATATTGCCTATCCCAACTTTAAATCCATGTTCAATACCCGTGGGCGCTACCGCCAGCGCGAAATTTTGGCACGGCCAAAACAAGGCATTGCCCTCGCATATCTGCGGAGCGAACTCAAAGGCGCCATGCGGGCCATACGCAAAATTCACCCTTTAGAAGAAGACGATTTTGCCCTCAACGAGTCGGGCCTATTGCAGGAGCAAAGCGCAAGCCTCACCGGCATCCTCAACACGGTGGGGCTATTCATCGGTGGAATTGCTATTTTGGTTGGCGCTTTTGGTGTCGCTAACATCTTGTTCGTTTCTGTGCGTGAACGTACCCCAATCATTGGATTGCAAAAGGCATTAGGCGCCAAACGCAGCTTTATTCTGTTGCAATTTATGATGGAGGCTTTGTCCCTATCCATCGTGGGCGGACTCCTTGGGCTACTTTTGGTGGCCCTGGTTGCCTACGCCGTCCGAAGCTTGGATATTTTTGATATGCAGTTGAGCCTCAGTAACATCATAAGCGGGCTGTGGATAGCAGCCTTGGTAGGATTAATTGCAGGAATTTTTCCTGCCTGGAGTGCCAGTCGACTGGCTCCGGTCGAAGCCATACGTCGCGGTCAATAATTTGGTTTCTTTATTTTATATTTTGTAGCTTTCGTACTAATTGCCTGAGGGTTGGGGCGGCTGCAAAGCACCGGGTTGTCCCTCCATACCGCCTCAGCGCAAGCGCAGCCCCTAAGGCTTTGGGTTTTTGCTAAAGCTCCAAATCCTCGCCTAAGGGGCTGCAAGCTTGCGCTTTTGGCGGGTATTCCGCTCCACCCCTGCCGCATGATTTTCTATCGCTATTTTTAAACCTATAATTTAAATATATGAAATTTCTGAAGTATTTTATGCTGGTTCTGGTCGCATTGGTGGCAATAGCACTGGTCTATGGGGCTATATTGCCCAATAAGGCGACAGTTACTCAGACCGTTTCTACCAAAGCCGACCCTCAGCGTGTGTTTTACCTCATCAATGACCTCAAAAATTGGTCTGCTTGGTCTGAATGGCGCAAAGCCGACCCCAAAGCCAAATACACCTTCTCGGAGAACACCAGAGGAAAAGGCGCCTGGATGGCCTGGGAAGGAAAAGAAGTTGGAAAAGGAAAGCTATCTGTAAGCGATATGGTTCCCAACCACAGATTGGAATATACCATGGAATTTATGGAGCCTTGGACTTCGGTATCCAATGGGTTTATTGAGCTAAAAAGCGCCGAAGAACAGCTTACCATCACTTGGCAAGATGTGGTGGAACTTCCCAACATTGTTTCTCGCCTCTTTTTTAAACTGGGCAATGTAGAAGAACAGATTGCATCGGATTTTCAAAAGAACATGCTTAATATGGCAGGTATGGCAGAAAAATTCGGCCCGGTGCCCTCCTACAACATTCGAACCGAGGAACGCCCCGCTTTACGCATTTTTGGGCGCCGAGAAACCGTTTTGGGGGCGCAAGAAATGAACCAAGCTTTTGTGCGTATGTATACAGAGCTGTATACTCAATTGTTTACCCATGGAATTAGCCCCGATAGCAATCACTGGGTAACCGCTATATACCATACCTACCACAAAGACACTTCCGATGTAGAGGCCGCAATTGCATTTAAACCGCCTTTTCCTGAAGCGTTTGAAAGCGATTATGCCTCGTTTAGGGATTTGGAAACTACTACTTGTTTGTTTACCGAACACCGGGGGCCTTACGAAACTATGGAAAAAGCCTATGAAGCATTAAGAATACATTTGGTAAACCATGCCTTTGTAGAGGTTGGGCCTCCTATGGAAGTGTACATCACCGATCCCGAAAAAGAGCCCAATCCGGAACAATGGATTACCTGGATTTACTGGCCTGTTCAAAGCCTTCAGTAAATACGCTCGGGGACATCGTTGCGGTAGCGCACCCGCACATAACTCTGAGTTTCGGGGTCAAACCGAATCACAAAGCGGGTCGCTTTTCCATTTAAATAGCCCCAATACACCACCTCACGTTCCGGCTGCTTTGGCTTTACCGATGAACTGCTTTGTATTTTTGTGCCTACTGGGTTCATACTTCTAATGTATAGCCTTTGGTCTACTTGAGCAATGACTTTTTTGGACGTTTATCTGTATATTTAGACACCGAAATCCTGCCAATTGTTGCGTTTCCCCGCCCGTTTAAATGCTTTTAACATGAAAACGGCAAAACAGCAAACAGGAAGCAAAGGCGAAGAAGCCGCTGCGCAATGGTTAGAGCAACAAGGCTATACCTTGCTCCACAAGAATTGGACCCGAGGCCATGGAGACATTGACCTTATTTTGGCTAAAGACGATTTTTTGGTTTTTATGGAAGTGAAAACCCGCTATGGTTTGGCCAATTTAGAAGAGGCCTTACCTAGTAGAAAGCAACAGCAAAGTTTATTGGAACAAGCCGAAAGGTTTATTCAGCAACAAGCCGAACCCAGGGAGTATCGATTCGATTTGGTAGTAGTTAACTACATGGATGGTGGAGTGGCGTTTCACCATTTTCCGGGGGTCTTTCCTTAAGCTTTGGCATAAAGGGTCTGGCGGGGGCTATATTCCTTTAAGGGGTTTGCAAGGCGGGGTCATCCTTTGGTAAGACTCCATGATAAGGCTCGCTTCCTTTTGCCTACTTTTGCAAAAAGTAAAGTACCATATGTCCCAAGACAAAAATCAAAGAGGTACCTCCTCCCGGTCATCTACTACACGGGGAAATAAGCCCACCGGAAATACATCCTCGGGGAGTAAGCCCCCGACCCATAAATCTTCGGGCAGCAAACCATTTGCAAACAAAGCCGGAGGATCCAGGCCTTCCAATAGGCCCAAAAAAATAAAGACCCAGCGAAATAGGGAGGATTCTGACCGTCCGGGCGTGCGTCTTAATAAGTTTTTAGCCAATGCAGGACTTTGTTCAAGACGTGAGGCCGATGAGCTTATTAAAACAGGAGCAGTAAGTATTAATGGAGAGGTGGTAACCGAAATGGGCTTGCGGGTCATGCCCGGGGATAAAGTGCTTTTGGGCGATAAGCGTGTTATGGGTGAAAAACCTGCCTACGTTTTGCTCAATAAACCCAAAGACTACATTACTACCACTAAAGATCCCAACAATCGAAAAACGGTAATGCACCTAGTGCATGAAATTTGTAAGGAAAGGGTTTATCCGGTGGGTCGTTTGGACCGTCAAACTACAGGAGTGCTCTTGTTTACCAACGATGGAGGCTTGGCCGACAAATTGCTTCATCCATCGGGAAAAGTAGGCAAGATTTACCATGCCGAACTAGACAAGAGGCTCAGTCCTGAGCATTTGGAGGCATTGCGCAAAGGGATTAAGCTCGAAGATGGGTTCATTAAACCCGACGAAATTGAGCAGGTAGAAGGGGCTGATGCCAAACACATAGGTTTGAAAATTCACTCCGGCAAAAATCGAATTGTGCGCCGCCTGTTTGAGCACCTAGGATATAGAGTGGTTAAATTGGATAGGGTGTGGTTTGCGGGTCTTACCAAAAAAGGACTAAAACGAGGGCAGGCGCGTCACTTGACTCCTGAAGAGCTTGTGTTTCTAAAACGTTTATGAACCTAAGCTATGGATTTGCTGGGTAATGTAGTAAAACGTGCCTTAAAACTTCGGAAAACCTTGCATAAGGTAAGGCGCAGTGCTTCTCCGGAGTCTATGCAACGCAAAACCTTAATTAAGCTTCTACGCAAGGCAAGGCAGACCGAATTTGGCAGTTATTACGGTTTTGGAAGTATATTGGCTGCGCAAGACCCATTGCGTACGTTTCAAGAAAGAGTGCCTATTGTAGACTATAACCAAATTCATGAGTCTTGGTGGCATAAAAGCTTACAAGGGGAGGCCAATGTGTGCTGGCCGGGTCGTGTAAAGTACTTTGCGTTGAGTTCCGGCACCAGTGGTTCGGCTTCCAAGCAATTGCCCATAACCAATTCCATGATTCGTTCTATCCGGAAAACTTCCATTCGGCAGATTTTATCCTTGGTCCATTACGATTTGCCCGAAGACTTTTTTAGAAAAGGGGTACTGGTGGTGGGCGGGTCTTCCGATCTAACCCGAGTGGGCAACCATTATATCGGTGATTTAAGCGGAATTAGCCAGGCAAAAATGCCTTTTTATACTGCTCCTTTTTACAAACCGGGTAAGCAAATTGCCAAGTTCAAGGATTGGAATTTAAAAATTGAAGAGATTGTAAAGCATGCGCCAAAATGGGATATTGGCATAATTACAGGGGTTCCTGCCTGGAATCAAATCATTTTGGAGCGCATTATTCAAACCTATCAATTAAAGCACATCCATGAGTTGTGGCCCAACCTCTCCATGTTTATTTATGGAGGGGTAGCTCTAGAGCCCTACAAAAAGTCTTTTGAAAGCCTCTTGGGCAAAAAGGTACATTATTTGGAAACCTACCTTGCCAGCGAGGGTTTTATTGCCTACCAAAGCCGCAAGGACATAAAGGGCATGGAGTTGGTTATGAACAATGGGATATTTTTAGAATTTATTCCCTTTGATTCCCAACACTTTGAGCCGGATGGGCAGCTCAAAAAGGATGCTCCCCGGCCTTTGCTTATTCATGAAGTGGAAGAAGGACAGGAATATGCTCTTTTACTTAGCACCAACGCTGGAGCTTGGCGCTACCTTATTGGCGACACCCTACGGTTTAGTTCCTTGGGGCAAAACGAAATAATAATTACCGGACGCACCAAGCACTTTTTGAGTCTCTGCGGGGAGCATTTATCCGTAGACAATATGATAAAGGCTTTGGAAATGCTGGGGGAGGAGTTCAATTGTGCCATTCCTGAGTTTACCGTTGTTCCTGAGCAAATTGGCAATTTATTTGGCCACAAATGGTATTTGGGTATCCAGGGAGAAATACCTTTTTCGTCCGAAGAAGTGGCCCAGAAAATCGACGCTTATTTAAAGGAGCTCAACGACGATTATGCGGTTGAACGCGCCCATGCGCTGAAAGAGGTAAAGGTAGAGTTGTTATCGCCCGAGCTCTTTTATGGCTGGATGGAGGCTCAGGGTAAAATGGGTTCTCAAAACAAATTTCCAAGGGTGTTGAGGGAAAAGCAACTGGATAGTTGGAGCCAATATTTGCATGAGCGGAAAAGCAAGTAAGGGTGTGCCGGACTTTTGGTAAATTGCGGCCCTAATGCCGCAAGTGATTGCCACCGGAATTCTAATGGGACTTACCCTCAGCATAGCTGCAGGTCCTGTGATGTTTGCCCTTATTCAAACATCAATTCGTGAGGGCTTTTGGCGCACTTTTGCCATGGAATTGGGCATTTTAACCAGCGATGCCGGTTTTATTTTACTCGCTTTTTATTCCTTGGGGAATTATTTGGACAACCACCCCGAAATCATAACCTGGGTTAGTTTGGGTGGAGGTGTTTTGCTTATTGCCATGGGCTTGTTTAAATGGTTTTCTAAAGGTCGTGAAGCCAAAAAAGTGCGCGATATGATGCGCGGACGCAAAAGCAATTACCTTAAATTATATGGCGAGGGTTTTTTTTACAATACTGTTAACCCGTCGGTACTGCTATTTTGGATGGGTACTTTTGCCTTTGTTTCGGCGGAGTTTAATAACAATCCGGAACACATTAAATGGCATTTTATACTCACGTTGAGCACTTTATTGACTTTAGATGTGCTCAAGATTTATTTTGCCGGCAAGCTCAAATTCTTTTTTACTCCACGTAGAATGGTTATGATGAACCGAATCTTAGGTCTGGTTTTTTTAGCTTTTGGAATCTTTTTATTAGGAAGGACGGCCTGGTTAGCGTTTGGGTAACCCGGCGCCCTGATGGAGCAAGGTAGCTTTTGAACAAAGCGGGTTTGGCAGCGCTTGGCTTGTGGCGGCTTGCCCGAATCATCGGGCAAGACCCCGCAAGCCTAGCGCTGCCTCCCGATTTGGAAAAACTACCTGCGAGAGCAGGAATAGCGCCCCAAAAAAAAATCAGGTGTTTATACCCTTCGCACCGCTTTTTCGTTGTTTCTTTTAATGAAGCAAAAGCTGCAATTTTGACCTATGCCAAATGCTGTTGCAAAAAAATGGATGCGTCGACTTTGGAAGACCTTGGCTTGGGTGACGGGTTCCGTGCTTGTTCTTATGGCGCTGCTCCTGGGCTTGGTTTATGTTTTTCAAGACGATATTAAGGCTTATGTGCTGGATTCTTTAAATCGGCATTTAACGGCCCGGATTGAGGTTGCCGAGGTAGAAGTCAATGTTTGGCATAGTTTTCCTTTTGCCTCGCTTAACTTGCAAGATGTTAAGGCCTACGAAGGCGGGGCCTTGGCTCGAGAAGACAGTTTGCTCTTAGAGGCGGCAGATGTTTTTTTACAGTTTAATATTTGGGACGTTGTATATCAAAAGTATACAATTCGAAGATTGGAGTTGCGCCAGGGGCGTTTGAATGTGCGTACGGCAGGTGCCGAACAAAATAATTTTTCTATTTGGAAGGAAGATAGCCTTAAAACAGAGGATGGTGAGCCGGTGCATTTTGAGCTAAGGGCTCTTATTTTGTATGCCATGGATCTTCATTGGGAGGATGTGGATAAAGCCTTTAAGTTGGCATTGCATGCCGATGAGGCATTTGCCAAGGGTAGATTAGAAAAGAAGCAATGGGAGCTTGACCTGGAATGGCAAGGAGTGTTGCAAGCCCTGGGCAATACAAAATACCCCTGGTTTAAGGATAGGGCATTAGTTTTGGACGCAGTTCTTAGCTTGGATTTGGAACAAAATCGCTATGCCTTGGAGCAGGGTTTTTTAGAAACCCCGGGTTTGGGAGTGATGCTTACCGGCCAATGGGAAGGTATGAATACGCCACGTTTTGGGCTTAATTTTGCCACCGAAAAGACCAATATTAGTGAAGCCTTGGCTTTGCTGCCGCCGGATTGGCAATTGATGCCTGAAGACTACAATGGAAAAGGTTTTGCCACCGCCTCAGGAAGTATTGAGGGAACGATGAACCAGGCAGAAACCTTTTTGTTTGACCTGAAGTTTGCGGTAGAAGAGGGGGCTTTAATCCACAAGCAGAGCGGTTTGGAGCTCGAAGGGCTTAGCTTTAAGGGCACGCTTCAAAAGCAAGGGAAGGGAGCTTTACGGTTGGATATCCCTCAGTTAACTGCCTTAATGGAAGACAGGCCTATAAAGGTCTCCCTGGCTTGGGAAGAAGGCAAACCTCAGCATTTAGACTTGCGTTTGCAGGGAACGATAGACTTACATCATTGGGAGCAGTTTTTGCCCTTCGACAGCGTTTTGGCCATGAATGGCTTGGCTCATTTGGATTTGGAATACCACGGCCCCATTCAATCGCGTGCTTCAATGCTGCTGGAGGGCAGCAGCACAGGAAAAGTGGAGCTGGAGCAGGTGTCTTTGGATTGGAAAAAGTCGGGCTATGGCCTAAGCGAAATGACCGGGCGGTTGGAATTAGACAAGACCGGATTCCATACCAAAGATTTGCGTGGAAAAAGCCAAAGCACTAGCTTTCGATTGACCGCCAAACTCCATAATTTACCTGCTTTTGTTTTGGGTCAAACAGCTTTGCTAATGCTAAACGGCAGTGTACACATGGACCGTTTGCTGCTGGACGAATGGTTGAAAACGCAGGAGGGAGGAAAAGCAACAGAGGCTGCGTTTATGTTGCCTGGTTTTTTGCAGGGGAGTGCTGATTTTTCTATAGATGCGTTCAGCTATCGAAAATTCAAAGCCAGAAAGGTGCAAGGAAAGGCCTGGATTCGCCCGGGGAGGATTGATGTTCAAGAGGTGGAGCTCCTGGCCTGCGAAGGAAGCATGGGCATGGATGGGCAAATACGGGCTTTGGATCAGGGCGGCTTTGCCTTGGTGAGTGAGCTCCGCTTGAACGATGTGAATGTGCAACAGCTGTTTTATGCTACCGAGAATTTTGGCCAGCATAGCCTGAGCCACCAGCATGTGGAAGGGAAGTTAACTTCTAAGGCCAGGTATAGTGGGACTTTAGCTCAGGATTTGTCGCCCGATATGCCGGCTACAGTGGCTTGGTCGCATGTAGAGATAAAAAAGGGGCGCTTACGAGAGTTTGAGCCTATAAAAGCCCTTTCTGCTTTTATAAAATTAGAAGAACTCAACGATGTGCGTTTCGAAACCATTTCCAACGATATTGAAATTGCCGATTCGGAGGTCATTATTCCAACCATGAATATTCGAAGCAGTGCACTTGATTTAGAATTGTCGGGAAGGCATGGTTTCGACAACAGGGTTGATTATCGTTTTAACCTGCTGCTGAAGGATTTGTTGGCCAGCAAGTACCGCATTTTGAAGCAAAACAAGCAAGAGGAGTTTGGAGAGCTCGAAGAAAGCCAAGGAGGCGCCAGGCTGTTTTTAAAAATGACAGGCACCATGGACAACCCTAAAATTAGCTACGATATGGCTTCTACGGTGCAAAAAATTAAGCAAGATTTAAAGGAGGAGAAAAAGACCTTGAGAACGCTATTGCGCGAAGATTTTGGCCTGTTTAAGAGAGATACCACCCTAGACGCCGAAGACCCCTTGCCGGAGCGACCTAACCCAAATCGGGTGCGCTCAAACGATGATTTTGAGTTTGAATAAGGCAAGGAAAATGCAAAGGCTATAAGGTTTTGCATGCACCGGCCGGTAGGAGTACCTGCTTATCATTTCTCAGAATTCAGAATAAAATGGCAACTTTGCCCTAAACCAAAGGATTGAGGTATGCGCATGTTGTTTAGTAAATCGTTTGTTGCCCTTTTGGGCATTTGGTTCATTACATCCCTGCGGCTTTTTGCCGTTGAGGGCATGTGGTTGCCTATTTTGCTTAAACAGCTCAACGAAGCTCAAATGAAAGAAATGGGCATGCGCATTTCTGCCGAAGATCTTTATTCCATTAACGAAGGCAGTCTAAAGGATGCCGTTTTTTTGTTTGGTGGCGGATGTACCTCGGAAATTATTTCTTCCGAAGGCTTGCTTCTTACCAACCATCATTGCGGTTATTCGTATATCCAACGCCACAGTTCGGTAGAAAAAAACTATTTGCGCGATGGATTCACGGCTAAAACCAGAGTGGATGAAATTCCCAACCCGGGACTCACGGCCACCCGAATTGTTCGCATGGAGGATGTAACCCTAGCGGTATTGGCCGGTGCTGAAAATCAGGATGGAAGCTTGAATCAGGAGGTAATCCAAAGCAATATGGCGCGCATGGTGGCTCAAACCGAAGAAGGAAGCCATTACAAAGCCGAGGTAAAGCCTTTCTTTTATGGCAACCAGTATTTTTTGTTTGTTACCGAAACCTTCGAAGATGTGCGTTTGGTTATGGCGCCACCTTCGTATATAGGTAAATTTGGCTACGATGCAGACAACTGGATGTGGCCTCGCCATACCGGCGATTTTTCAGTGTTTAGGATTTATGCCAACCAAAACAATGAACCGGCACCCTATGCCATGAGCAACAAACCCTACAGTCCGCACCGTTCCCTAAAGGTTAGTCTGGCAGGTGTAAAGGAAGGAGACTTTACTTTGGTTTACGGATTTCCCGGAAGAACCGAAGAGTATTTACCCAGCCAGGCTATTGATCTTTTGACGCAAACCACCAATCCTGGAAGAATTGAAATCCGGGAAAAAGCCCTAAGTGTAATAAATAAGGCCATGCTGCAAAGCGAAGAGATGCGCATTAAGTATGCAGCAAAGCAGAGCCGAATAGCCAATTATTGGAAAAAGTGGATAGGAGAAAACCGCGGCCTTAAAAAACTCAATGCTGTTAAAGCAAGACAGGTATTTGAGGCCGGCTTTGTTCAGGCCGGTGGCGACCAGGGCCACTTAACGCGATTTAAAAGCTTTTATCAGGAACGTGGCCAATTACTGGCCGCCTACAACTTTTACCTGGAGCTGTTGTATTCAGGTCCGGAAATCCTCCGCTTTGCTCAAAACTATTCGAAATTGGTGGAGCAAGCCGAATCTCTTTCCGCAAAGGGCACCCTCGACGGCGAAGTAGAAAAATTAAAGCAGCAAACCCAAAGTTTTTATAAAAACTACGTGCCAGCTATTGACCGCCAGATATTGGAAGTGGTGTTGCCGGTGTTTTTAAACCATACTGCAAAGGATTTACTGCCGGAGAACTTAGCCTCCGATGTTCAAAAGGAAGGCGCGGAGTCTTTTGCACGGAAGCTTTTTGAGTCCTCGGTATTTAATCATCCCGAAGATTTAGAAGAGGTGCTTGCCGATTTTTATCCCAAAGGGGTTAAACGCCTGAGCACCGATCCTCTGATTTTGTTTAGCAATCGAATTTATAAGGCTATTCAAACCCGTATTGTACCTGGGCATAATACCGCAGAAGCCGAATTGGAACTCCTCATGCGCCCCTACATGAAATCCCTTATGGCTGTTTTAGATGGCAAAATGAGGTTTTATCCCGATGCCAACCGAACCTTAAGGGTGGCGTATGGAAAAGTGGAAGGCTATCAGCCCTCAGATGGGGTACGCTATGGTTGGCAAACCTTAACCACTGGGATTCTGCAAAAGTACCGTCCCAACCATCCCGACTTTCATTTGCCCGAACGTTTTGTGGACCTTCTTAACGCACAAGATTTTGCTCCCTACGGTAAAGGGAAATCCTTACCCGTTGCTTTTGTGGCTTCGAATCACACCACCGGAGGAAATTCAGGAAGTCCCGTACTCAATGCGGATGGCCATTTAATAGGCTTAAATTTTGACCGCTCTTGGGAAAGTACCATGAGCGACATTATGTATGATCCCGAGCGTTGCCGGAATATTGCCGTAGACGCACGTTATTTGTGCTGGGTAATGGACAAAGTGATGGATGGCAAACATTTAGTAGACGAATTAGACTTAGTATATCCATAAACTGCAAACACCACCTTTATGAAAAACCGACTCCTATTTTCTGCGCTTGCTTTGGCCGGCTTGTTGCTTGCATGCGAAGCCTCTGATCTGTTGGGTTCTCTTACAGCTACCATTGATGGCGAAAGCTTTACTTCTGATGTGGCATCGGCACGTCGTGAAGGGGACTACTTGGTAATTGCCGGCTACAATGACGGCACTGCTGTTTTGGTTTCTGTGCCGGACTCCATTGGAAATTACACTATGACCGGACTTACCGATACGGTGCCTAAGGTGGTATTTATTCCCGATACGGCCTTGGCAGACAACAGCTACTTTAGCTTTGAAGGTTACGTGAACTTAGACGAGCTTAGCAGCAGTCGACTTTCCGGAAGTTTTTCTGCAAAAGCGGTGAACACCAACCAAGATACCATTGACTTAAACGGAGAGTTTAAGAATATTTTGATGCCCTGAGCGTAAGCTGAGCGGATAGGGTAGAAAGCAATACATAGGAGGCAAAAAAGTAAAAGCCCGCTTCGGTTTGGGCTTTTATGCTTGCCCCTGATTCAAAACTGCTCAAGCCTGCAATAATAATTCCTACGGCAAATACATCTGCCATGGCCCATTTAGAAACCGAGGCCACACCATTCCGTATAGAACCCGTTTGGGCTCCCTTGGGCTTAAGTTGCACATAAAATAACAAGCCGGCTTTTAGGAGGGGTATGGCCAAAGAGAAAAAGGAAATAAGGAGCACCACCGTCCATTGTTCCAAAGCGGCAAGCTCTTTTATGCTTTCCCATACCGATAGTTCTACCTTTTCTGACATGCCCAGCATCGAAGAAAAGAAACCACCACCACCCCCTAAGCTAAAGGCAAAGGAAACAATCGGGTACATGAAAACTCCCGGAATCCATAATAAGATAGAAACCAGGTGAAGGGTAAGAGGGATGTAACGCATATGGGCAAGCTATTTATGCCCCTAAATATACAATGGCTTAAAGGCAAATCAAGAACTTCCTGAAGCCTTTAAATATGTTTTTCGGCATGGTACGAGGAACGAACCAAAGGCCCGCTTTCCACATGGGTAAAGCCGAGAGCTTTGGCCTGCTCACCCAATAAGGCAAACTTTTCCGGTGTTATAAACTCCTGCACTGCCAAGTGTTGCTTCGTGGGTTGCAAATATTGACCCATGGTCACAATGCTCACGCCCACGCTCCTCATATCCTCCAAAGTTTCCAAAATTTCGTCGTCTGACTCGCCCAAGCCCAACATAATACCGGATTTGGTAGTAACACCTGAGTCATACAAGCGTTTTAAAACCTCCAAAGACCGATCGTAGCGGGCTTGAATACGCACCATGCGCGTAAGGCGCCTAACGGTTTCTAAATTGTGGGATACGATTTCCGGCTTAACCGCAACAATTTTGGACAAGTTTTCCCATTTTCCTTGGAAATCAGGAATTAAGGTTTCAATGGTAATGCCGGGGTTTAGTTTGCGCGTGACCTCAACGGTTTTGGCCCAAATTTCAGAACCGCCGTCTTTTAAATCATCGCGGTCCACACTGGTAATAACGGCGTGTTTTAGCCCCATGAGTTTTATAGACTTGGCGACCCTTAGAGGCTCAAAAGGATCCTCCTCCGCAGGTTTTCCTGTGGCTACCGCACAAAAACCGCAAGACCGGGTACACACATTGCCCAAAATCATAAAGGTGGCTGTGCCGTTGCCCCAGCATTCACCCATATTCGGACAATTGCCACTTTCGCAAATGGTATGCAGCTTATGGTCGCTAACTACTTGCCTAACTTCACGATATTCTTGGCCTGTTGGCAGCTTTACGCGAAGCCAGTCGGGTTTCTTTTTCCGATCTCTTTGTTCTTGTCTTTGTATTATGGGGGTGGAAGTTGTTTCCATGCCTATATAACAATCGTTTCAATGCTAGAGTTCAAAGATAGGCAATGCCTTTGGAATCATATCAAAAGCCTGAACCTGCTTTGTCCTCAAGATTAGCCTTGAATTCATGCAAAGCACGTACCTTTAAAATAAAAATGGCTTCCATTCGCTTAAGTTCCAAGGGGCAAAAACGGTTTTCGCTTTGTCATGCCTCAGGTGCCGAAATTGAAACCGATGCTCCCCTCGACAACCATGGCAAAGGAGAGGCTTTTTCGCCTACCGATTTGCTGGCCGCCTCCTTGGCAGCTTGTATGCTTACCATTTTAGAAATTGAAATGGAAAAAAGCGGCGAAAAATTAGCTTGGGCAAAAGCCGAACTTAAAAAGTCCATGCAGGCTTCACCGCGTAAAGTGGCTAAGGTGGAAATCGACATTTATTTGCCTAAAGATCTGGAAACCAAATACCAATGGACAAGGTGGAAGGATGCAATGGAGCATTGTCCGGTAGCACTTTCATTGCATCCGGAGCTGGTTCAAATGATTAATTACCGATTTGAAGGAGAAACCTTGGAAAATGGCTAATTCAGCCTTTTCTGTCTACACCCTGTTCGGTGGGTGCTTCGCCGTAAGCGGGACAATGTTCGCCGGATTTGCAAGAGCTAAAACCAATTGCTACAAAAAGAAATAAACCAAAAGCAAGGAGGGCACGTTTCATGGGTGGACTCAATGATATATTAATAAAACAAATTTAGAACATTTTAGTTGCCCTTCAAGGTTTATTTCCATTTTATTGGGCCTTTTTATTAACGTACTACTTTTGAACCTGGTATGTCCGAATCAAAAAATAATACAATTAGCCCACAACTGGAGGCTTCTTGGCTTCAACTCCTTCACGATGTTTTTCAGACCGAAAACTTTGCCCTACTCAAGCAGTTTTTAATAAAAGAACGTAACGAACACACCGTATATCCTCCCGGGAGTTTAATGTTTAGAGCATTCAATGAAACTCTTGTTCATAGAGTTAAGGTGGTTATTCTGGGGCAAGATCCATACCACGGCCCCGGGCAGGCAGAGGGGCTTTCCTTTAGTGTTCCTCCAAATCTTCCCGTCCCCCCTTCCTTAAAAAATGTATACAAAGAACTGCACGACGATTTGGCTTGCTCCATACCTTCTCATGGGCATTTAGGACAATGGGCACGCCAAGGGGTTTTATTGCTTAATGCCATGTTGTCTGTGCGTGCCGGTGCGCCGAGCTCCCACCAAAACAAAGGCTGGGAATTTTTTACCGATGAGCTTATTCGCCGCCTTTCCCGACATCAAGACACGCTGGTTTTTTTACTTTGGGGTAAATTTGCTCAATCCAAGGCCAGCCTCATTGACGAAACCAAGCATTTGATTCTTAAAGCACCACATCCTTCGCCTTTTTCTGCCCATACCGGTTTTTTCGGTTGCCGGCACTTTTCCCAAGCCAATGAGTATCTTGAAGACCACGGCTTAATGCCCATACATTGGCAAATTTCTTAACATACCTCTTGGCCTTCCTCTGCTCCACAGCAATACATGCACAGCTGTGGGTGCAACCCTCTCCTTTGAGCCGGTGGCCTACCAAGGGATTCTTTGCCTCAGATGCTGCGCAAGCCGCTCAAAAACTCCATCAAAAAGCCCAAAAATGGCAACAACGGGGCTTCCTTTTGGCCGGGGTGGACTCCTTATATGCCCAAGAAGACACCCTTTGGGCCCATACCTATCTTGGTCCTCAATGGAAACATTGGCGCGTAGTCCCGGGCGACAGCCTAACCGCGGTCTGGATAAATTATACCCAAAGCCTTCGTTTAAAAAAGCAAGAGCAACTGACGCTATGGAGACGTCAACAGCTCAATCAACTGCTCGATTTAGGCTATCCGGCAGCAAAATTTAACCTTCAAACCGACACAAACCTCACCGACACTTTAGTGTTTTATGCTTTTATGCAGCCCGGCCCGCAGGTGTTCATAGACTCGGTTACCCTTAGCCCAAATGAGGCCCTAAGGCCAAACCCCTTGTACCGCATTACCGGTCTTCGACCGGGCAATCCATACCGCAGCAGCGACTTGCTAAAAGCACAAACCAAGCTCAAGCAAACCGGCTTTGTTCAGCTAACAGGCCCCCCCGAGCTTCGCTGGCAAAAGCAAAAACTACGCATTGGTTTTTCCGCCGAAAAAAATCGACCCAGCTCCTTTACCGGTATTCTTGGACTCATGCCGGCCAACGACCAAAGCGGGGAACTGTTGCTTACCGGAGAACTGGATTTGCGGCTGCGCAATTTACTGGGCTATGCCGAACGCTTGCAAATCCACTGGCAACGCCTGCAAGTGGCCACCCAACAGTTAGAAATTCAAATGGCCACGCCTTTTTTGTTTGGCACAGGCTTTGGACTCGAAGGCAACCTCAGTTTTTTTCGCATCGATACCGCTTTTTACCAACTCAACCTTCGCGGCGGATTTAGTTACCATCTCGGCGGCGACGATTTTCTTTCCGCCTTTGTGCAGTACGACGAGGCCCGCCAGCTCAGCAATAGCCAAGTGACCCAACTCAACAATAGTCCGGATGCCACAGCCCTCGGCTTTGGACTTCAGCTAAGGCTAAACCACCTCAACGACCCCGTAACCCCGCGCCGCGGCTATCAACTCCTCAGCCGCTGGAGCACCGGAACCCGAAGCCTTCCCTCCGACAGCCTGGCTCAACTGGTGGGAAGCCGACAACAAACCCTGCAAACCGAAGCATCCCTTGACCTTCATTATTTTTGGCCCTTTGGCAAGCGCATGACTTTACTCGCTCGTGCTCAGGGACTTTGGCTATACAACCCACAGTTGTTGCTCAACCAAAGCCATCGATTGGGTGGTTTGCATAGCCTGCGCGGTTTCGATGAGCGCAGCCTCTTTGTGAGCTGGTATGGCATTGGAACCCTGGAATACCGTTTCATTTTGGAGCAAGGAAGTTGGCTTCTGCTGTTTGTCGATGGCGGGCCGCAAGGAAGAGAAGCACTCCAAGCAACAAGCGCTCAGTGGCTTTTGGGAACCGGCGCAGGCATGGTATTCCAAACCGCCGCCGGACAATTCGCAGTCCACTATGCTTTAGGTTTCGGCGGGCAACAAGCGGAGGGATTCAACCGTTCCAAACTTCACTTTGGCTATTTAGCTAGGTTTTGAGGGGCCCTGCTCCGTTTTAAGTCCTGTTATTCTTCTCCGGCCTTTTACTGCTGCCAACCTTTGCAAGGCCCACGCAGGGGCAAAACTTCCGGGGGCTTCCTGTGGTCGCCTCCTCAGTTAGCCCCTACGGGCCCTTGCTTTGGTTGGCATCCGTCGGGCCGAGGGGCTATTTTCCGGAGTTCTTTTTTCTTATGGGCTAGGTTTTACCCACTTCAATACACCCAAGAGACCCCCGTCTTTATACAAATGAATAAGGTAAATCCCGGGTCTAAGCTCTTTAGGAGCTTGAATGGGACTGCCATGCATGGCTTCTAGAGAATGGCTAAGGCTTCGGCCGCTAAGGTCGGTTAGTTGATACGTGTAGCTGCCTACACTTTGCTCCATCATGGGTAGCCATAGAAGGGGCTGTAGCCCGGGGTTTGGAAAAAGCAAGGCTTGGTTCTCCACCTCGGTTTCCATTTTTTCAATGGATTTCCACCTGGCCAGCATGTCTTTTTCAGGGTCGGGTTCCCAGCGCACTACAGGGAAAGGGAATGCAAAGACATACACACTATCTTTTCCTGTTAATCGAAACTCAACTAAGCTGTCTCTTTCAGGGCCAATAACAGCAATGCGCACAGGAATGGGATATGCTTCCGGGCCGCCTTCCACTGAGGGACTTTGCTCCAAATGGATTTCTAAAGACCGAAACCCCTTTTGTTGCCATGAAGCATGCAACTCCGGGAATCCTTCGCCGTATACCCAAGTACTAAAAAAGTGTTCCAAGGGCTTACCTGAGGCGGCTTCCAAATGCTGCCTCAAATCCTTAGTTTGAGCAAACCCCCACCTCAATTCAGGATCGCTCAAATAGTGTTTTAATCCTGCTTGGAACGATGAGTCTCCAATCCACCACCTCAGCTGATGCAATACCAGGGCGGCCTTTTTGTAGGACCATCGACTTGAAAAGATACGTGATACCTCTAGGCTGTCCCTCACAAATACGGCACCTTCCGGATTTTCCCAAACGCTTTGTTGGGTTTTGCTTTTCCAGGATTTCCAATCTTGCGGATAATAACGCTCAAACCCCATGCCGGAGAGATACGTGGCAAAACCTTCGTTTAGCCAAATGTCGGCCCAAGACCCACAGGTAACCATATTGCCAAACCAGTGATGGGCCAGTTCGTGCATGGTGAGTTCAAACCCGAAGCTTCCCATAAAACTCATGGTAGGGTGCTCCATGCCTCCGCCTCGACTAAATTGGGCATGTCCGTATTTTTCAGGGTAGTAGGGGTAGGGTTCTAAAAATGAGCAAAGAAACTCCATGGATTCCCTTAAGTATTTCGTATCGCGAACAACGTCGGCACTATCGTCCGGATACACCAACTGATAAAGCTCCACCGGCAGGCCACAGCTATGGTTCCAAATTTCATTGAGATGCACATAATTGGCCACAGAAAATGCCACCAAATAAGCAGGTATGGGGAAACGGTGCATCCAAACCTCTCTTCCGGCAGAGTCTAGGCTTAAGCTGCCGGGAGCCGCAGATGTGTAAGACGAATCTGTCTTTATAACCAGTCGCACACTATCTGCTTTATCGCCTAAAGCATCCTTCACGGGCCACCAGGTATGTCCTGCAAAAGGCTGAGATAAGGTCCAGACTTCCGGACTTCCTTTACGAACAGCATGGGTATAGCCCCCTAATCCGGTACCCATGGGGGGAAAGCCTTGGTACCAAACTCCTGAAATATAGAGGCTGTCTGCATGTATTTCTTGGAGAAGCTCCAAACAAACACTTCCATTTCCGGGCCTGCTAAAAGAAACCATAGTTCCATTGAGCATGGCCGAATCTACCCTTAAGCTGTCGTGTAAATCATAACATAACAAACTGTCCGATGCTAAGGCCCGAAACCTGGTTTCTACAAAACCTTGCAAATATCCATCGGACATCCGCGGTTCCAATTCAAGATGCCAAAAATGCACATCTGTTTCCGGTCTTGCTTTTGAGAGGCCTGGAACATAGCTGTTTTGTCCCCATAGCGCACCAAAAAACAACCATAGAATAAGAAAAGTAAGGCGACTCATGCAGTGGTGTCTCACCCGGTTCTTTGCTGACGATAGCGCCGGCCGGTTTTTTTGTTGCGAACCAATGGCCACATTAGTACCGCTATGGAACCTAAATCAATAAGTACCCACAACATTTTTTTGTTTAAATGCACCAAAGAAATTGGGTTATAGACCACAACTACTGCCAAGCAAGCAATAGAAAGGTAAGTAAGTCCGGTGCGGTAGTCCTCAAAAAAGGCCAGCAATGCCGTTCCTGTTACCACAGCCCTTAAAATCGTGTAGTAACTCTCCGACATAGGAAACAAAGCCAAAAGCAACATTACTATGGCCAAAATCCGAACAAACTTCATCTTACTAAAATACAAAAAAGTATGGACAAGTAGGCTTTTTGTTTATTTCCAGATACCAAATAGAGCCCCTTGGCGCATGGTTTTTTCTAGTCGGAGTGCTTAACCCAAAAATGCTGACCCTGCCCTAGTACCAAGCCTCAGATTGCTAAATTCAGAACAAAGAGTCAGGAAGGCAATGGCACCAGACTAGCACCGCATCCACAGTCTCTTTTAATGCAAAAGGTATGGTTTTGGCACAAACCTTAGGTTTTTTGCGGCAAAAGCCATGAAGAGGCTGGTGGGTAAGGAGCATAGACGAAGCCGGGAAACCACTAACTGAATTAGCCGGACAACTTAGGACATATTATAGGCGTACCAAAGGTTGCGAAGAATGACAACCGGTTTTTCCTATCCATTTAGTCTCGGGCTATTTCCTATTTTAGCGTCATATTTTTAGGGTATGAATGAACAACAAGGTTTTTCCACGAGTTCCCACGGACTCATGGCATTTATAATGCAATGGTGGAAACCCATTGGGATAACAACGTTGATGGGAGGTTTGATTGCCTTGGCCGTCAGTTATACCATTAAGCCTAGGTATAAAAGCACCGCCATTTTTTATCCTGCCGTTACCCAATCGGTATCGAATCTGATGGATGTTAAGGGAGGCTCAGGAAAGGACTTTTTGGTTTATGGCGAAGAAGAAGAGGCCGAACGGGTCATACAAATCCTAAATGCCAACGAAATACGAGAATATATTATTGAGCAATACAACCTTTGGGACCATTACCGAATAAGCCAAAGTTCGCCAAAGGCCAAAACCAAAATGTACAAAAAGTTCAACGAAAACATCTCTTTCCGAAGAACAGAATATAATTCCGTTGAAATTTCTGTTTTGGATACGGAACCAGAGCGTGCGGCAGGAATGGCCAACGACATGTTGTTGATGCTAGACAGCCTAAAAAACAGAATTCAAAAAGAACGCGCTGCCGAGGGGTTTAGGGTGGTTCTATCCAAGTACGAAGAAATGGAGCAACGGATTCAAGCAATAGCAGATAGCTTGAGCGGCATTCGAGCCAAAGGCGTAAATGATTATGAAAGTCAATCCGAGGTGTTGAATAAAGAATTGGCCGCTGCATTAGCCAAAAACAACCAAGCGGGTGTACGCGCCCTTCAAGCCCAATTGGATACATTGGCCAAATATGGCTCTGCCTATTTAGCACTTTCCGGACAACTGGAATTGCTTACCGAACAGCAAATTTTGTTGGAAAGAAAGCTGGAAGAGGTAAAAGCCGATGCAGAAAGCTCTATTAAGCAAATCATGCCCATTGATTTTGCCTACCCTGCCGACTCTAAAACATACCCGAAGCGGAGTTTGATTGCCATTGGAGCTTCCTTCTTTAGCTTTGTTTTGAGTGTTTTCTTCTTGATTTTCCTTCAAAATTTCAGAGGGTATAAAGATCAGTTGAAAAGGACGGCAGGCGCTCAAGAGCAGTAGGACTCATGCTTGACCTTAGCCAAAAATGGAAGTTTGGAATCTTTGCAAGTCTTATTACCGTCTTGCAAGCACTGTTTGTTTATCAACAGTTTTATTGGTATCTACTTTTACCCATTGGGCTCATTCTTTTGGTTTGGCTTATCAGTTCCGTAGATAAGTTTTTTCTGTTTGCAGTATTTGTTACTCCCTTGTCCATTGAATTAAAGGAGTCTGACCTGGGAGCTGCTTTAAGTTTGCCTTCTGAGGCGCTAATTATTCTTATGACCGTGCTTTTTTACTTTAAACTATTTGTAGAAAAGTCGATTCCCGCAAGTTTTTGGAAGCACCCCATTACTTTGACTGTATTGTTCCATGTAGGTTGGATGTTGCTCAGCAGTTTTACCAGCACCATGCCCATTGTATCCCTCAAAGCCACGGCAACCCGTATTTGGTTTGTTTCTGCCTTTTATTTTTTAGGGACCCAACTGTTTTTGGATAAAAGAAACATTCCTCGTTTTTTTTGGATGTATGTGGTTCCTTTGGCTGGTATTGTAATTTATGCCACTTACCGATTGGCCGTGTTTAATTTTGAGAAACAGCCGGCCCATTGGGTTATGGATCCATTTTACAACGACCATACCCATTATGGAGCTGTTTTGGCCATGTTTGTGCCTTTTGTTATTGGGGCTACTTTATTTGCGCGTTTTTCTTCCGGCTGGAGAATCTTTTCTTTACTTATGGCACTGCTTATTTGTGCAGGCTTGTTTTTTTCCATCAGCAGGGCTGCTTGGTTAAGCGTTATAGCAGCTGCTGGATTGTGGGTGATTATGCTGCTTAAAATCCGCTGGACGGTGGTTTTTGGAACCTCAGTTGCCCTTGCTGGGCTCTTTTTTCTGTTTCAAACCGAAATAATAATGAGTTTGGAACAAAACAAACAAGAGTCTAGCGGGGATGTGGGTCAGCATTTTCGGTCGGCCACAAATATTTCTAGCGACGCCAGCAATTTGGAGCGTATTTTGCGGTGGAAGGCCGCTGTTCGTATGTTCAAAGAACGACCCATTATGGGCTTTGGACCGGGGACCTATGCCTTCCAATACGCCCCCTATCAGCGATCGAATGAACTCACCATTATCAGCACCAATTTTGGCTCTTTGGGTAGTGCACATTCTGAATACCTTCTTCCTTTGTCCGAGCAAGGCTTGCCGGGCATGCTCAGTTTTATTCTTTTGGGGGTGGTCATTGTTTGGGTAGGCTGTCGTGTGATTTTTTTGCCCGGGGCAAATCAGTCTACCAAAGTGCTGGCTTATGCAGCTCTTCTGGGGCTTGCTACCTATTTTATCCATGCGTTTTTGAATAATTTCTTAGACACAGACGAGGCATCTGTTCCCTTTTGGGGAATGGCCGCCGTATTAACAGCCCTAGATTTAAATAGTGAAGTCAAACCTATCGAAAAAGGCCTCTCCCATACCTCTGATTTTTCGGAAGACCCTTAATCTTTTTTTGGTTGAAATACTCTACCTGAGAAAGATTTTGGATTCAACTATGAGCGGCCAGTATTTTTTGTGCCAAGATTACAGAAATCTTTTCCCAACTCTCATGGGTCCATCCTGCTGTATGCGGGCTAAGCAATACCTCAGGCCTTTCAACCAACCTATTCCAGAGCTTAGCCCTTTCTTTAGAGCCAATATGTTCAAATCCAAGCCCCTCCCAATCGAGTACATCTAAGCATGCGCCCGAAATCCATTTGTTTTCTAAGGCCTCAAGCAATTGTTCGGTAGGAACCACTTTCCCTCGGGAGGTATTTATAATTACCGGTTGTTGTTGTAGTTTTTGGTACCAATCCCGATTGGCCAAGCCGTTGGTTTCATGGGAAAGAGGAACATGAAAGCTCACCACATGCGATTTGGCGCACAACGCTTCCATGCGCACCTGTTGCACATAAGCGGGCCAGGTTTCTTTTCGGTAAGGGTCTACCGCAAGGAGTTCTACATCAAATCCTTGTAGTTTTTTAGCTAATTGAGCTCCTGTATTTCCCAAGCCTACAATTCCTATGGTTTTGCCCATGAGCTCTGTACCGCGATTGCTTATCCTGTCCCAAATGCCTTCCCTTACTTCTTTATTTGATTTGGGAAGATGCTGCCACAAGCTTAACAACATGCCTATTACTTGCTCAGCAACGGCATCCCTATTTCCTTCCGGTGAATTAAAGCAAATGATGCCCAAGGCATTGGCCACCTTTTGGTCTACTTGCTCCATTCCTGCTCCCGCTCTACCAATATACTTGAGTTTGGTAGCCCGTTTAAGCAATTCATGGTCAATATTAAAGGAGCTGCGGATAAGCAGGACTTCTACTTCTTCAATGGTTTCAAAGAGAGCCCTTCGGTTTCCGTAGGGCTCTAAGGCTTTGACTTCAAAGCCGGCTTCTTTAAAAAGCGTAATGGCTTTGGGATGTAGAGGGTCTGCCTCAAGGACCTTTAGCGGCTTAGGCATTTACCCGGTCTTTTTGAATGCGTTGCCTGTATTGGTTGCGCTCCATATATTGAATAATTTTTGAAGCGATGTCTTTGCCTGTAGCTTTTTCAATACCCTCTAATCCGGGCGAAGAATTTACTTCCATTACTAATGGACCCCGATGGGACTGCAGCATATCTACTCCTGCAATACCCAATCCCATGGCTTTTGCCGCATTTTTTGCCGTTTCTTTTTCCTCATTACTGAGTCTAACAACGGCTGCGGTTCCCCCACGGTGCAAATTTGACCGAAATTCGCCTTCTTTTGCTTGGCGTTTCATGGCACCAACCACCTTTCCGTCTACCACCAAGGCTCGTATGTCTGCCCCCCCGGCTTCTTTAATAAACTCTTGAATAATGATTCTCACTTTTAAGCTATGGAAAGCTTCTACCACAGAAACGGCCGCATTCTTGTTTTCGGCAAGCACCACTCCCAGGCCTTGGGTGCCCTCTAAAATTTTGATTACTACCGGATAAGAGCCAATTTCCTCCAAAACTTCATCGATGTTGCGCGCAAAATTGGTAAAAACGGTTTTGGGTAAACCAATTCCGGCTCTACTTAAAATTTGGAGGCTTCTAAGCTTGTCTCTCGAGCGAATCAAGGCTTGACTTTCGACCGCAGTAAACACTTTGCGCATTTCAAACTGGCGCACCACCGCAGAGCCATAAAAGGTAACCGATGCACCAATCCGGGGAATAATTCCTTCTATTTGGTCCAAGTATTCGTTTTGGTAATAAATTCTCGGATTCCGTTTCTCCATAACCAAGTTGCACCTAAGGGCATCAACTACTTTGATGTCATGGCCACGTTGTTTTGCAGCTTCTACCAACCTTTTGGTAGAATACAAATTGGGGTTTCGGGAAAGAATACCAAGTTTCATGGGAGCGCAATGCTAAAGTTTAGGGTTGTTTAGGTGCCGGGTATTATCCCTTGCGGTTTTCTTACTTAAATTCGATTCAAAAGCTTCGGTCAAATCTACATCTGTTTGATTTGCCAGACAAATTAATACCCACAAGACATCGGCCATTTCGTCGGCCAATTCTTTTTTTTCTGCCCCGGGTTTATAGGACTGCTCACCATAAGTTCTGGCCATGTGTCTTGCAAGCTCTCCTACCTCTTCGGTTAGAATGGCCATATTGGTAAGCTCCGAAAAATAGCGTTTGCCATAAGTCATTATCCAATGGTCTACTTTTTTTTGTGCTTCTGCCAGCGTCATAAGTCTTTTATTTTGGAATCCAGTAGTAAGGTAACCGGGCCGTCGTTGAGCAGTTCCACCTGCATATCGGCGCCAAAGGCTCCTTGTTCCACTTTAGAATTGGTTTCTTTCTCTAAAGTTTTTATAAAAATTTCATACATCATTCGTGCAAATTCAGGTTTTGCACTGCGGGCAAAGGAAGGGCGATGCCCTTTTTTTACGGAACCGAATAAAGTAAATTGACTCACCACCAGACATCGTATATCCATTAGGTCGTGCATGCTCTTTTGCATACGGCCTTGGTTGTCCGGGAATATGCGTAACCGGGCTATTTTGTAGCAAAGATGGGAGATGTCGTCAAAGCTGTCCCCTTCTTCTACTCCCAACAAAATAAGCATACCTCTACCTATTTCTCCAAGACGTTGACCTTGGCTGTGCACACTAGCGTGTTGCACCCTCTGTATAACTGCTCTCATGGGCAGCAAAGGTACAAATCGGACTTTGGTACCTTAGCTTATTTAGATACCCTCTTTATGGTGCAACCTACGGCCTTTGTTTCGGCAGGATCAATAGCTTCTCCTTGACTTAGGTGTTTAATAGCTTTCTCCAGGAACTTTTCTTTAACGGCACCGGCATCTCTGTGGCTGTCGTCAATGGCACCTTTGTACACCAGTTTATCTTCGGCATCGAATAAAAAAACATCCGGGGTTCGAGTGGCGCCAAAGGCGTCTGCCAATGCATGGTTTTCATCCATTACATAAGGGAAGGTATAGCTTTGGTCTTTGGCGTATTCTTGCATGGCTGCATAGGAGTCAACCCCCATGCGCTGCGCCTCGTTGGAGTTTACTACCATTAAGCCTAGCCCATTGGCTTTGGCCATTTTGGCAACTGCCTGGTATCTGTCTTGAGTAGCAATTACAAAGGGGCAGGTATTGCAAGAAAAAATCACCAAGGTTCCTTTATCCCCTTTCACGTCTTTTAAACTCAGCAATTTGCCGGAAACGTCTTTCATTTGTGCATCGGCCATAGGCATGGGATCTCCAATTCCTATGCCCTCATCGAGGGTGTAGAATGCCAAAGAAAGGGAAGCCAAAGTGGCCAAAAGCATAAATTTCATAGCCTTACAATTTTGCATTAAGGTAGGCTTTTTTTGTGGATTTATTAAAGGCTAATTTCACTTGAATTTAGCCGTAAGGGGACAAACAAAGGCAAAAAAAAACCTCGGTTTGGTGTGTAAAGAACCAAACCGAAGGTTTTAATTTGTGTGTTTTATAGGAATCCGGCAGCATTTAGATGAAAGCCGGAATGGTGGTACTCCAACAAGCTTGCTTAGGGTTGCAAGTCAAAGCGGTCCAACTCCATTACTTTTACCCAAGCAGCCACAAAATCCTGAACAAATTTCTCACGTGCATCTGCCGATGCATACACTTCTGCCAAGGCCCTTAGCTCGGAATTGGATCCAAAAATCAAATCTGCACGGGTGGCGGTCCATTTTAGCTCTCCTGTTTTACGGTCGCGGCCTTCAAAGATGTAAGCTTTTTGGTCCTTGGGCTTCCAAAGGGTTTCCATGCTCAGCAGTTCAACAAAAAAGTCGTTACTGAGTACGCCGGGTTTCTTGGTAAATACTCCCAGTTCCGAACCGTCAAAATTGGCATTAAGGCTACGCATGCCTCCCAAAAGGACAGTCATTTCCGGTGCGGTTAAGCCTAAAAGCTGGGCTTTGTCCACCAGCAAGGCTTCCGTGGAGAGTGTATAATTTGTTTTTTGATAATTCCTAAACCCGTCGGCCATGGGCTCCAAAACCGCCATAGATTCTAGATCGGTTTGCTCTTGGGTAGCGTCTACCCGTCCGGGACGGAAAGGAACCGAAAGGTTAAGTCCGCTTAAGCTTGCCGCTTTTTCAAGTGCAGCACTTCCACCCAGCACAATCAGGTCGGCCATCGAAACTCGTTTTTGACCAGAGTTTTCATGAAACTCCTTTTGAATGCCTTCTAGGGTGGTCAACACCTTTTGAAGTTCCGCCGGGCGGTTTACTTCCCAGTTTTTCATAGGTTCTAAACGTATTCTGGCACCGTTGGCACCTCCTTTTTTATCCGTCCCTCTAAAGGTAGAAGCCGAGGCCCAAGCTGTTCGAATGAGTTCGGAAACCGATAAGCCACTGCTTAAAATACGTTCTTTGAGCAGAACCACATCTTTAGCGTCAATAATTGGGTGGGCAAGTTCCGGCAGGGGGTCCTGCCAAATAAAGTCTTCTTTTGGAACTTCGGGTCCCCAATACAAGGCCTTGGGTCCCATATCCCGGTGCGTAAGTTTGAACCATGCTTTGGCAAAGGCATCGGTATATGCCCTTGGGTCTTCCAAAAATTTCCTGGATATTTTTTCGTATTCCGGATCAAAACGTAAGGACAAATCGGTGGTAAGCATGGTGGGCTTATGCTTTTTGTTTGGGTCAAAGGCGTCGGGCACCATTTCCGGAGCGCCCTTGGCTACCCACTGGTGGGCACCTGCCGGGCTTTTTACCAATTCCCATTCGTATTCGAACAGAATGTAGAAATAGTCGTAGTTCCACTTGGCAGGAGTGGTGGTCCAAGTGACTTCAAGGCCGGAGGTTATGGCATCGGGTCCCTTTCCGGATTTATAACTGCTGTGCCAGCCCAAGCCTTGGGATTCTATGGGAGCGGCTTCGGGTTCCGGACCAACATGGCTTGCGGGGCCTGCTCCATGGGTTTTGCCAAAGGTGTGTCCCCCGGCGATTAGGGCTACGGTTTCTTCATCGTTCATGCCCATGCGAGCAAAGGTTTCACGAATGTCTTTGGCAGCGGCCAAAGGGTCCGGGTTGCCATCGGGACCTTCGGGATTTACATAAATTAAGCCCATTTGCACTGCTGCCAAGGGGTTTTCAAGTTGCCGTTCCTCGCTGTAGCGCTCGTTGGCCAACCATTCGTTTTCGCTTCCCCAATACACGTTGCTTTGAGGTTCCCACACATCGGTGCGACCTCCTCCAAAGCCTATGGTTTTGAAACCCATAGACTCCAAGGCCACATTACCGGCTAATATCATGAGGTCAGCCCAGGATATTTTGCTGCCGTACTTTTGTTTAATGGGCCAAAGCAAGCGTCGTGCTTTGTCCAGGTTGGCATTGTCTGGCCAGCTGTTGAGCGGAGCAAAGCGTTGTTGCCCCTCTCCTGCGCCTCCTCTTCCGTCGCCGGTGCGGTAAGTTCCGGCACTGTGCCAAGCCATGCGAATGAGTAAGGGGCCATAATGACCAAAGTCGGCAGGCCACCAATCTACGGAGCTGGTCATTAAAGCTTCTAAATCCTGTTTAAGGGCAGTAAAATCTAAAGAACCAAAGGCCTCTTTGTACGTGAAAGCTTCACCCATGGGATTGGACTTGCCGGAATTTTGACGCAGCACACTAAGATCAAGGGCATTGGGCCACCAGTCCTGTGGTTTTTGCGGATCCCTATCCTGGTTTAACTGTCCATGGGTTTGACCGGGGTGGTTGGCAGGAAGTGCATCGGCTGAGGTTAGTCCCATTTGAAAAGGACAACTACCGCCGCTATGCTGGGCCAGGAGCAGGCTGCCCATAATCCAAAACATGCTTAAATATATGTGTTTCATTGTTGAGGTGTTTTATTGTAACTACAGCAGAATATACATCAAATGAAGCAAAATGTTGCATTGCCGCCTAGCCCCTGTGACTTTTGTCACCTAAGTGCACAAGTGCTATTTTTCTTCAAAAGGACTTTATGTTTCTTATAATCAAAAAGATGCATAAGGGTGGTGCTTTTTTAGATTGCTTTTTGGAGTACGAATCTTGCCTCATTGTGTCAAAAAAACCAATGGGAAAGAAGTCGGAGGGTGATTTTGCTAGGGAGCCCCCGGCCAGCCGTAGGAGCCCTGCCCCATCGATTGCCGCAGCTGCACCGGGAGGAGGCGACCAAAGAAGCCCCCGCACCGGTTTGCAACTGCGTGCATTGGAGGGGCAGGCGCCGGAGGAAAGGGCCGGTTAATATGGGTGCACAACTACTGGAAGAAGGCGCCTAAGTCTCCTTTTTCTATTAAATTTCCTTAACACGGAGCAGGCATCCAACATTTGGTGGGTTTTTGCGTTCTTTTCTAAAACAAAACTATGTCTGAAGCACAGGAAATTAGTATAGGCAGGGCGCAAGTTACGGAGGCTTATGTTGCTTATTTTGAGCGAAATGGCCACAAGCCCGGGAGTATGCTTTCTTTTTGCAGGGATTCCAACTTATCGGAGGGGCAGGTATATCCGTTGTTTTCCTCTTTGGATAGAATTGAACAAGCGTGTTGGGAGCAGTTGTTTGAGGAAGTGGTTCAAAAGCTTCACGAAGATGAGACATTTCGTCAGTATTCGGTTCGTGAAAAGACCTTGGCATTTTTCTTTACTTTTTTCCAAGACGCCTTGCCCCACCGCAGCTTTGTGCTGGCTACAGCAGGGAGTTTGCGTGAGCCGAAACTGCTTCAATGGAAGCATGTTAAGCATGCGTTTAAAGATTTTTTCAGGTCATTGGCCGAAGAAGCAGTGGAAAGAGAGGAGTTGCCTTCCCGTTTCAATATGCAGCGGTTTTATTCCGAGGGGGCTTGGGTTCAATTTTTGTTTTTAATCAATTTTTGGATGAACGACGATTCGGAGGGTTTTGCTTCAACCGACGAGGCCATTGAGCGCAGTGTGAACCTTATTTTTGATTTAGGAGCCAACCGTACCTTGGATCAGGGCTTAGATTTTGCTCGTTTTTTGTTTCGTAATTACCGTCAATCGTGAAATCACAGTCGGGAATACCCAGCTCCAAGGTGGCGCGTGCTACGCGTTTTGCGGGTACAGGCGCCAAAGTAGGTGCCAACTATTTAAAATATTATGCCAAAAAGGCACTGAATCCGGACACCGACCGGTCGGAGCTCAACAAGGCCAATGCGGAGGATATTTATAAAACCTTGAGTGCGCTCAAGGGAAGCGCACTCAAAATGGCCCAAATGTTGGCTAGCGATAAGAATTTATTGCCTACCGAGTACTTTGAAGCTTTTCGTCAGTCGCAATACAAAGCGCCTCCACTTTCGGGGCCATTGATTGCTCAGGTATTTAATAAAACGGTGGGCAAAAGCCCCCAAGAAATCTTTGATGTATTTGAGCCGGAGGCGGTCAATGCGGCCAGTATTGGGCAGGTGCACCGCGCCTGGAAAGACGGCAAGGCCTACGCTGTAAAAATTCAGTATCCCGGGGTTGCCGATTCCATTAAAAGCGATCTCAAGTTGGTAAAGCCCTTTGCTTTGCGGCTTATGAATATGAAGGAGGCCGATATAAAGCCGTATTTCGATGAAGTAGAGGCCAAACTGCAAGAAGAGGCCGATTATTTGCTCGAAATTGAACAATCTATGGCCTTAACCGAAGCTTGTCGGGGCATTGAGGGCATGGTTTTTCCCCATTACTATCCGGAATGGTCCTCGGAAAAGGTAATTGTAATGGACTGGATAGAAGGGCAAGCTTTGGTGGAGTGGGTGGATGGAGACCACGATTCGGAAACCCGCAATGCCCTGGGTCAAAAAATGTGGGATTTTTATGAATACCAAATGCACGAGTTACGTTGGTTGCATGCAGATCCACACCCCGGAAATTTTTTGGTAACTCCCGATAATAAATTAGCAGTCATTGATTTCGGTTGCACAAAAAAAGTGCCTGAAGATTTTTACCATGCCTACTTTGCTATGTTGGACTCCTCAAACCTTTCCAACGATGAGGTAATGGAAAAAAACCTTCAACGACTGGATATTTTGCAAGAACAGAGCGGTCCCGAGGAAAAACTATTTTTTATAGATTCTTTTAGGCGGCTTAGCGGCTTATTGAGAAAGCCTTTTGATACCGAGTATTTTGATTTTGGCGACGACGCCTACTTTAAGGAAATCAATGCTTTGGGCGAAAGCTTAGGCAAAGACCCAAGGTCCAGGAAGTATGGCAGCGCTAGAGGTTCCAGACATACCATATATGTCAATAGAACGTATTTCGGCTTGTTTAATATACTCAACCGCATTGGAGCCTCGGTGCTCACCGGCGAAGGGTATGTCCAAGCCATAGATTAATTCCGGAAAAAGATACATGGAGACCAATGACGGGAGACTATTCTGGCGGCATCTAAGTTAGGGCCAAAGCTCAAGCTTTTTAAAAGCTTGAAAACGCCTCACGTCAACAGTCTCAGAACCTTGAAAACGCCTCCTGTCAACGGACTCATTACCAAATCCGATAGCGAAGGGATAAGGTTCCACCCATCATGTGGTAACGCTGGTCAAGCACATGGCTTTGGGCATAAATGGATTGCAAGCCATATTGCATTCGGAATCCGGCGGCAGCTTCCCAGCGTTTAGCAAATTTCCAACCCAGGTTAAATCCGGTAATTAAATCCATCCCAAAATCATTCCAACGGTCGTTCTGAAGCGGGCTGAATGGAGCCAAATTAGAGGCGTCTTCTTGCATGTAACCCAAAGCATTTCCTGAACTTCTAATGGACAAATGAATACCGGCTTCGACTTCTGCAAACCAAGTTCCACGCTCGTAACGTGCACCCATCACCAAAGGGATTTGAAGGTATTCCACCCTAGAGCGGTTGTTGTAGCGAACCGTATCGATGGCATCGACCAAATGTGCTTGTTGGTGGTTTACGAATACGGTTGTGTCTGTCCCCTGGGCATTGGTAAAATGCAGGGTGTCTGTGACGTTTGTGTACACCGTTTGTCCGTAATGTTTGAAACTGAAGGCTTGTTCCTGAAAATTAAGATGGGTGTATTGGAGTCCTGTTTTAAAGAAGGCCCATTTGTAGCTAAGGGCTAAGCCCGCTCCTGCACCGAAGGCAAAGTCAGGTTGGTTAAACGCTTCTCTCTGATTTAAGTGTTGTTCGGCATTGAGAAGGCTACTTTCTTTTCCTTCAAAGCCCTCCGATTTCGCAAGGCGCTGAGAAACGCTAAAGGCAGAGAACTCTGTCCATGCACGTAAAGAAAACTTGGGTTGTCGAAACACCGGATTTAGAGAATAAGGTTCAAGCATGGGCTTGGGAAAACGGACCTCAGGTTCCATTCTCAATATTTCGCTTTGAGGGGTGGTAACCACGGGCTGTTCAAAGATGCGGTCTGCTTTAGGGGCTTCGCCATAGGCGTCTCCTTTTCGTTTTTTGTTTGGGGTCTCGCCGGAAGCCTCCCTTTTGCTTTTGGCTTTCATGCCTTCGGGGTACCCTCTGTTTGGTTTATGAGTTCCTGCATTTTTTCTGCGTCTAGAAACAGCGTTTGGGGTTCCGGCATCGTTGTCGGCGGAGGTATCAAGGTTAAGGTCAGCTTCCATAGGGGAGCCGTTTGCCAGGTAGTTTGGATTTCCCTTAGCTGCCTGTGCCCTGGCCCTGGTTTGAGATTGGGTTTTAGGTTCTTGTGCTAAGCCGAGGCTAGAATTTCCCATGCCTGCCATTTTGGTTTTAGGGGCGGAAGAGGGGCCGGATTCTGCAGAGCTTTGATTTTGGTTGGTTTTAAGGCTTACTAGTCCGGCAGCTTGACCAGCATTGGGGGAAGTTGGATTGGACTCTAAGGAATCCCCAGATTGCGGTACTTGGAATTGCCCTAAAGGACTTGTGGGATTAAGTTCATTCGCCTGTTGTTGCCTTAGTTGCAAGGCAAGTTCTTCCGAAGAGGTGCTTGAATGAGGGAAGAACAGGAGCCAAGCAGCAAGCCCGGCAGCAACCGAAAGACCGGCAGAGCTCCAAACCCAACCGAAACGGCGTTTAGGTTTTTGGCCTGCCATACGCTCCAAAATGGAGTCGAAGAGCTGCTCCGAAGGTTGCAGCTCAAAGCCCTCGGCTTTGTTACGCAGAATATCGAATCGTTTTTCCTCCATGGTAAATATTGTCTTGCTGGAATTCGTTTTCTAAAAGTTTTTTAAGTGCCGATTTGGCACGGGCAAACTGGGAACGGGAAGTACTTTCGGTAATTCCTAGTTTTTCTCCAATTTCTTTATGGCTCAGGCCCTCAATAGCGAAAAGGTTGATAACCAGACGATAGCCGTCGGGCAGTTGGCTGATGCAACGGAATAAGCGCTCGCTTTCCATTTCACGAATTAAGGCTTGGTCGGGTTCGTCGTCGAAAGCAATTTCTACCTCGTTTAGCTCTTCGGAAAAAAGGGTACGTTGCGATCGATTCACAAAATTTAGCGCCGTATTTACTGTAATTCGTTTCATCCAGCCTTCAAAAGAACCTTGGTGTTCGAATGTCTCCAATTTGGAGAATATCTTTATAAAGGATTGTTGTAATATCTCCTCGGCATCGTCTTTGCAACTGCTGTAGCGAAAACAAATACCTAACAAAATGGGCGCATAGTGGTCGAACAGCTTACGTTGAGCCGCAGGGTTGTTTTTGAGGCAACCGGCAATAATGTGCTCCAAACCGTCCATACTCCTAATTTAACCATTACCCTGAGCCCCGTCAAATAATGGCTGATTATTTTATTGGTTTATCCATTTAAATTGTTGACCATATTTTGGCAATTGAATCAAATAAATGCCTTTTTCCAGCGCCTCAGCTGCGTTAAGTGATGTGGAATGATTCCATAAACCTTCCCAGAGCACACGACCGCTCAAGTCAAGCAATCGAACTTCAACCGAAGCCTCCATGCCTACGGGCGTCCTTAAAAACAAGCCTTTGCCTTGGCTTGGATTGGGGAAAAGCATCCAAGGACTTTTGGAATTCTCTGTTTCAAATCCCGTTACTTCTTGCCTGGAAAAGGCTATAAAT
Organism: Flavobacteriales bacterium; assembly: GCA_018401695.1. Taxonomy (GTDB): domain Bacteria; phylum Bacteroidota; class Bacteroidia; order CAIKAF01; family CAIKAF01; genus CAIKAF01. The sequence continues at coordinate 1,363,581 of JAGYKD010000001.1, forward strand.
TTGGTGCTTACCCCGTTCAATTGGGTAAAAGCCCCCGCCAAGAATATTTTTCCATCAGCTTCCATTACTTCATAAATGGTAGAGTCTGCCCAGGTGTCGCCATGCATCCCTTGCACCATATCTACACGGGCGGCATTTTTACCACGCCTTCCTACTTGAGGTGAGGGCTCATACAAAAAGTCTCCGCCTGCATATAAAACCTGCTGACTTTGAAAGTCAGGGTGTTCGTTGGTTATCACATTAAGGGTTCTTATACCCATGCGGTGCAATGTACTTGCCGGCAAAGTGCCGTTGTGATTAAACGTTTGTATAGATAGTTTGGACTCCCAATTGCCGTATAGAGTGTCCAGGACAACTAAGCCAAACGTATCCGTGGCAGAAACAATAGAACCTCCGGCCCATAGCTTGTTTTGGTGAACCGCCAAGGCATGCACCGGGCCTCCGGGATGATCAATGGCCATTCCGTCTTGGCCGTCCCACAGATATATATGTGCCGCATCTTCGATGCCGGCATGCAAAAAATCCCCACCAATAACTAAATACTGACCCCAAACGGTCATAGCACGTACCCTGCCGTTAAAAGCAAAGCCTGGCGAAGACCATTGGTTTTGTTGCCATTTGGCCAAATGCATAAAGGCAAAACCAGGCACATTATGTACAAAACTACCTCCGGCAAAAAGCGACCCTTGAAATTCTTGCAACACAAAAACGGTATCGTTTAAGTAGCCGGCCGGCCTCCATCCTGTAGGCGTTAGCTTGGCAACACCAGTCGGAATTCCGGTTAGTCCCTCAAAATAACCTGCCGCATACAGGGTATCCTCAAACATAATTACATCGTATACATCACCGTTTAAGCCTTCCCCCACCTCTTCCCACTCCATGGTGGTTAAGTCTAGCGCAGCTACATGTCCATCGCCTTGAGTAGTTCCTGACAAAAAACTGGTGAATGCTCCACCAGCATACAACATATTGGAATTGGAGTTGTAGTGGAGGCTGTAAATGGAACCATTCGGCCCATCGGGTATACCATAAAAAAGACTATAAGCCGGAACACCCGCTTCAGGGCCTTGCACATCACCGGATCCTGACTCCGGTTGACTTTGACCCCAAAGGCCAATAAATAAAGCCCAAAAGCCAATAAAAGGTGTTGTTTTTGCGTATATCCGGTACATAAACTCTTCCCTATGTTACTAAAGACAATCCATTTTGTAAAACGTTGCACCGCTTTTCATTTTTTCGGTGTTTATTTTCAGCCCCAACAGAATACACCCCTCCCTTTTGTTTCATAATTTCTGCCTGTGGAGGGTAGAAAAGCTTAAAAAACCTTGCTTTCCTTACGGTTCTACGTTTCGCCGCCGTATTTTTAGGCCATGGCTGTTCCTACTGCATTGGTCACAGGTGCCAACGGCTTGCTTGGTGCTCACTTACTTAAGCATTTGCTAAGTTCGGGTATCGCTGTGCGAGCTATGGTGCGGCCCCAAGCTAATTTGGGGCTTTGGCAGAATCTTTGGCCCGATGGCCCCAAATCTTGGCCTTTTGAACTTTTTCAAGGCGACTTTTTGGACATGTTTGACCTGGAAAGTGCCCTAGAGGGCATAGATGCTGTGTTCCATACGGCCGGAATGGTCTCTTTTTACCGAAAAGACCACCCGGCAATGATGGAAGTAAATGCGCGCGGAACCGCTGGGCTGGTCAATGCCTTGTTGGCGGTTCAACCCAAGGCCTGGCTTTGCCACGTAAGCAGCATTGCCGCTTTAGGACGAAGCAATAAGCCCGAAAAAATCAACGAAAATCGAAGCTGGAAAAAAGATCCGGCCAATACAGGCTATGCCCGAAGTAAATACGCCGCCGAATTGGAAGTGTGGAGAGGAGTAGAGGAGGGGCTTAATGCCGTCGTGGTGAACCCCTCCGTCATTTTGGGACGCGTGCCCGATTGGAACAAGAATACCGGAAAATTATTTACCCAAGTAAATCAAGGCTTAAGCTTTGCACCTCCCGGTACTTCCGGCTTTGTGGATGTTTTAGACGTTGTGGCCATCATGCATGCCCTTTACGAAAAGCGCTGCACCAACCAAAGATTTATCCTCAACGGCGAAAATGTTTCGTGGATGCAAATACTTTGCACCATTGCCGCAGAAATAGGTAAGCCGGAGCCCCGAAAAAAGGCCGGAAAAAGCTTGTTGAGCCTATTGCCCTACCTCCACTTTTTGCCCGGATTACCCCACATTAGCCGCGAAATGGTAAGCAACAGTATCCAAGAAAACAAGTACAGCTCCGAAAAAATTACGGAATACCTCAACTTTAGGTTTACTCCTGTCAATCAAACCATTGCACGTGTTGCCAATGCCTTTTTGATGGACATTAACACCAAAAATTAGGTTTGTTTTGGGGCGCAACCGGGCTCTCCCGGCTAGTTGGCTTGTCCGGCTCCCTTTGGGCATGGCCCTGCGGTAGTTTGCTGCGCGCCACTTCCTCGGGCCTGCCCAAATGGGGCCGGTCTGCGCCAAGCTAGCTCGCTCCATCCCTGCGCCAGATTCCTTATTCTAGAGGGGCGGGCTACGCACCAAAAATCCCAATAGCTAAACCCTGACGCTGCGGTCAGGACAGGATCGCCGCCAGAATAGCAGCGCGTCAACGGTCTCTTATCTCTCAATAGGTTTCTCCTAGGCTTGGTTTATGCCTATAAGCCCGGAAAGGACAAGAAATGCCTAAATCTTCTTATAGACCTTACCTTTGCAAAAAAGCACCCATGGAGCAGACCTTAGTAATGGCCACCCAAAACCCCTTTAAGTTAGCCGAAGCCAAACAGATTTTAGAGCCTTTGGGCTTTCGTGTATTACATCCTAAAGAGGCCGGATATTCGGGTGACTTAACGGAAACCGGTACCAGTCTTGAAGCCAATGCCACCCAAAAGGCAGAGCAGCTCTATAAGGCCACCGGTTTTCATGCATTTGCCGACGATACCGGACTGGAAGTGTATTCTCTTCGAGGGCAACCCGGCGTGTATTCTGCTCGTTATGCCGGCGAAATGGCCAATGCCGAGGACAATATGAAAAAGCTTTTGTTGGAAATGGCGCCAATGGACGAGCGCAAAGCGCGATTCCGCACGGTAATTGCTTTGTTTCTAAACGGTTGCCTGCACCTGTTTGAGGGTTCTGTAGACGGGCACATCAACAAGGCTCCCAAAGGCGCCGGCGGTTTTGGCTACGATCCGGTGTTTGTGCCCGAAGGCGGTGACCGCACTTTTGCAGAATTCGAGTCGGAAGAGAAAAATGACATATCGCATAGAGGAAGAGCCCTGCGTGCCATGGAGCATTACCTCAAACATTTGGAAAATATGCCATGAGGCGCCTCCTCCCTATTTTGGTCTCTCTGTTTTGTGTTGCTATTTCAGCACAAACCACCCAACGGTCTAAGGTAGAGGATGCCGGCGATACTGCAGCCGTTCGTGTTCTCAAGTATGCTTCCTTTGCCTCTACCGGCAAATTCAGCGACGATACCCTAAAGCTCACCATGAGGCAATTTAGATTTTTAGATCCGGCCATGCAATCGGCAAGATTAAATGCTTCTTTGGGAAACTTAGGAACCGCAGCCTACCCCATACGTCCTCAATTTTTGGAAGGTTTAGGTCCTCGCTTGGGTTGGACCGCTTTTTTACCCAATCAATACCTTCCCGAAGAGGTGCCCTATTTCAAAACCTCTCGTCCTTTTAGCCAAATGACGTATCAATTGGGCAGCGCAAGCGAACATTATTTTCAGGCCCTACACACCCAAAGTCTGCTTCCCGGTTGGCAGGCCGGTTTGCGCTTTAGACATCAAAACTCGGTGGGCCTTTATCAAAGACAGGATGCCGTACACAGCAATGCCCAAGTGCTGACCCGCTACCTATCCAAGGCCAAAACCTATGCAATTACTGCCCATTTTACCCACAACACACATGGCGTTCAAGAAAATGGCGGACTTCGAAACGATTCAAGCCTAATTCTGGGCGGATTGTTTGGAGCCAATGGAAGTTTTTTACCCAACACCAACCGAAGCACCTATCCGGTCAGGTTTGCCGCAGCTCAGCGACAAGGATTTAGAAATACTGCCGGACTCCGACAGGTTTGGGCTCCTTGGGGACTGCCGCAGCTCAACGATTCAGGCGTTACCGGAGGGCGGTTTACTTTAGTGCATGCGTTGGTCTATGATAATTTTGAGGATCGATTTTCGGACGAGGCTCCGGATACTTCTTATTATCCGGCCTTATTGGTAGACAGCCTTCAAAGCAGACATAGCTTGGGCTACGAAACGCTGCGAAATGAAGTGGGAATTAAAATGTACCTCAACAAAAAAAGCTTGAGCGGTAGTCCTTTAAGCCTCCAGCTAGGCCATATAGCCTATGGCTTGTATAGTACCTTAGACACCCTTCAGCAAGCCGATACTACCTTGCAGGAAATTCAAAGAGTTCAAGTTTCGGGGCAACATTTTGACCTTTCAGGAAGCCTTAGCTTTGATTTAGGCAAAAGCTTACGCGCAGATGCCGGTGGCTCCTTTGTCTTGAGTGGATTTAACCAAGGCGATCTTGCCGGTTTTTTTGAAACCGAATGGCATTGGAAAGATAGTTTAGGCCGGGAGAGAGGCTTGGATGTTAAGTTTAGAGCCGATGTGCGCTTAAGCGAACCTGATTTTTTGTCGCAGAACTTTTTGTCGAATGCCAAGGTATGGCAACAAGATTTTGGAAAAACATTGCGATGGACTCTGGATGGAACCGCAAATGCCAAACGTTGGGATGCCGGCTTAAGAGTTCAGGCCCATTTGCTCACAAACTATGTATGGTGGAATGCGCAGGCTATTCCGGAACAAAACTCCGGTTCTGCCACCCTTCTTTCTGCTGAAGTTTCTAAATATCAACGTATTGGGCCTATTGATTTAGGGCTGTTTGTCTTAGGTCAATTCAGTAGCACCAATCAAATGCCACTACCCAACTTAGTGGCGCATGCCGATTTAAGCTACACCAATCGTTTTTTTAAGAAAAACTTGGAGCTTAGGCTAGGCCTCGATGTATTCTATATTTCAGGCTTTAGCGGCATGGGCTATGATGTGTTTACCGGCAGGTACTTTGCCCAGCAACAGCTGAGTACCGGAAACTATCCCTTTGTCGACTTTTATGTGGCGGCACATATACGAACGGCATACTTCTTTTTCCGATTACGGCATGTAAACCAGGGCCTTACGGGGAATTCATACTTTATTGCTCCTCACCACCCCATGCAAGATCGAACCATTCAGGTTGGAGTAGTTTGGAACTTTTTTAATTAATTTAAGGCATGGAAAAGATGCCCGGCCGCATTTCTTACTACGAACTAAACGTGTTGGTGCACCAGTTGCTGGACTTAGGCTATTCGAGATCGGCCGTATACAAAGAAGTGATTTCTACCGAGCGCGTTATGGCCAAAACCCTGGCTAAACTGCTTGCGGCCATGCCCACCAGGCATGAGCGCATGCAGCAACAAGGTTTTTTGTTTTTGCTATGGGGAATGGTGGCCTTGAACTTTTTGGCCTTGTCCGCCTGCAGTATTTGGACGCTTTTCGTAAGCTATTCCTTTGGCCCTGTCATGTATTTGGGAATGCTCCAGTTTCTTTTATTGGCAGGGGTTTGGGGTCTTCCGCGCTTTACACGTGTGGTTTTTGCCATTATGGTAGCAGAAGCCTCATTTTCTTTGTTTCTGTCTTTTATTCTACCCTCCATGATTTCGGGCATCTATTGGAGCTATATTATTTGGGTACTTTGCGCTTCGCGCTTATTGTTGGTTTTATGGATGTACCACAACATAGGTAGTCCGCTTAAGGTGCGAAAAGTTCCCTACCGAAATAGCGAAGGACAATTGAGGCTTAAGCTTGAATTTGAGTTCGTGCGCGATAAATAAGCTTTAGCAGCTTATAAACCTTGAGGAGTGAGCAGCAAGCTGTCGGGCCTGGATGACAAAGGCAGATAGTATACCAAGTCTTTCGCCTTTATTGAATTAAGGGTGTCAATGGTTATTGGGTTGAGGCTGTCTTGCCGCACTTGAAGCAAGGTCATAGAGCCTTCGGAAGGGAAAGAGTCTATGTGGATCAGCAGCCCGGAGTCGTTGGTGATCCAAACGGCTTTGAGTTCCCAACCCGAAGAATCAGAAACCTTAAAAAAAGAATTGTTAGGTTGCAGCAGACGCAGGGTTTGGTTTTCCAAGGCCTGAAAACGGGCATATAACTCTTGGTACCTGCGTTCTTGCTCCGAAGGCGAAACAGGACTTGCCCCATGGCTTTTTTGGTATTGAAAAATCCAATACACGTTTAGAATTAAACTAATTGCAAACGCCAATAAACCAAAACCCGCTATTAAACGAAGCGCCCTAAGGCTTTTGGCAGGAGTAGGCTTTCCCCGCTCCATGGGGGCTTTGCGGATGAGCTTGAGGCTTTGTTCCAGCACTTGGTCTTTTTCTTCCGGGAGCAGAGCTATTCCGGGGTGCACGCCCACTACTTCTCGATGCATGCCCTGTAAGTGCTTGTCCGGAAGCTCCAACCGACGCCAGGTAAACCAAGTTTCGGCTACTTGCTGACTAAGCTTTTTGCAAAGCACATCCGACCACGGCTCCTCTTCGCGACGGATTTGGTCCATCAGGCCACTTAGGAGGTTCAGCGTGTCGGGGTCTATGCCGGGCTTTTGTTTCATCGTATAAAGGTTAACAAAATATAACAAGAAAAAGATTAAATGCACCACAAGCCTCTTTTTAGGAGCCTAATGCTTACAAGCGGATTGAGTCAATCTGTCTATCTTTAGGCTCCTTTAAAACAAAGCCAGTTCCCTTATGTCCGCATATAGCATACGTACTGAAGTAAAGCACCCCTCTGCATCCTCGGCAGTAGATTGGGAGAATCTTACCTTCGGTCGAACCTTCTCCGACCACATGTTTGTGGTAGATTTCGACGGAAACCAATGGGTTGACCCACGAATTGTGCCTTATGGTCCCATGAGCTTTGACCCCGCAATCTCTGCCATTCATTATGGTCAAAGCATTTTCGAAGGTCTAAAGGCATTTAAAGGAAACGACGGAAAAGTACGGGTGTTTCGCCCCGAAATGAACGCCCGCCGATTAAACCACAGCGCCAAACGAATGTGTATGGCTGAGCTTCCCGAATCCCTGTTTTTGGAAGGGCTGCTCAAATTACTTGCCTTAGACGCTGCATGGGTTCATCCCGAAGACGGATACTCCCTCTACATTAGGCCTTTTATGTTTGCCACCGAAACGTATTTAGGCATTAAACCCTCCGATACCTACCGCTTTGTTATTATGACTTCTCCCGTTAAGGCTTACTACCAAGGCGCCATTCGCGTTAAGGTGGAGCGGCACTACACCCGCGCAGCCTCCGGAGGCACCGGCTCAGCAAAAGCTGCCGGCAATTACGCCGCATCGCTTTATCCGGCCAAACTGGCCCAAGAACAAGGCTTTCGCCAGCTTATTTGGACCGATGCCGCAAACCACGAATATTTAGAAGAAAGCGGTACCATGAACCTCTTCTTCATGAGAAACGGTTTGCTCCACACCCCAACCACCGAAAGCGATACCATTTTGGCAGGGGTAACCCGCGATTCCATTCTTACTCTGGCGAATTCCTGGGGAGTGCCCATCGAAACACGACGTATTAAAGTCACAGAACTTCAAGAAGGCTTGAGGGACGGCTCCATCACCGAGCTCTTTGGAGCCGGCACAGCGGCTACCATTGCACAAATCGAGTCCATCCGAATTGATGAGGAAGATTTTACGCCGCCACCGGTGGAGGAAAGAGCGTTTTCTAATAAGGTGGCAGAAACCCTTACCGGAATCAAAAAGGGCGTTTTGGAGGATCCCTTTGGGTGGGTGCACTTGGTGCAGGGCTGAAGAAAAAACTCGCTTAAACAGCCGTTGAAACGAACCGATCGAAATTCCGCAGCCGGCTTTGGGATTGCTTAGGCTGTTAAAAAGGATAGGCGCAGCAAACCTGTGTTATAAAAGGTTTTTTGGGCGCCGTTTTTGTCTTCCCCGGATTTGCTTCGTGCCCGTTGGCGTTTTTCTTTTTGCAGCTTTACCAATGCCAGTGGACTTATCGTTTCCCTGACTTCAAAAGCACTCAGTGCTGATAGTTGGTCCAAAACCCTTAACACCTGAATGAGCGTGGATACCGTTACCGTTTCACCACGCTCCAGTAAGCTTAAGGTAGATTGACTGATACCGGCTGAGGTTGCCAACGCATCCTGCGTATTATTTTGCTCCATGCGATGATGCCTGACAAATGTGCCAATGTACTTAGCGAGTGCTTTGTCGCTCATAGAAGCCCATTCTTTGAATGATGTATCAGTCATAAAGTCGATTTTTGAGCTTTAGTGAATGATATATAATGCATGAAACTCTTGAACGCGCTATGTCATACAACGGCAACAGCTCCTCATCTTCCATGCGCAGATTGTTGGGTATGCGATCGCCTATTTGTACGATGGTTTTGGGGGAAGCTTACAACATGAGCCTGGGTTTCTCCGCTTTGACGCCATTTCTCTACCAGCCCAAGCATAGCTTCTCGTTTTTGATCGTTCTTGGACATAATTTCATGGCCCAAAGTATTGCGGTGATTTTTGGTAAGGAATATGGGGTTGGCCGAATGCTTACTTTTGTGAAGCGTTTTTGGGGTGCTCGGCTAAATGTTAGCAACGGTCTCAGTATTTATTTTACAACATACTTGGTTTTGTTCAGCTGCCCAGTACTTCCAAATAAGTTCAATTCAATTCCTTTTTTAAGATCTCGACTTGCAGTAGCTGAAGAAATATCCTTAAATACATTCATGTAGTCTTTTCGAGTGAATTCCCGAAATCCTTGATTTAAAAAATACTCCAGCCTGTCGTTGTCCTTTAATATTCTATTATTATAATGGAGCAATTGGGTCAATGATTTTTCAATCACTCCCAACATATACTCAATAAAAGGAGTTGATTTTCCTGATTTGTCACTCATCGAAAGCGATTTATAATATTCATCCTGAGTACCGCTGATCAGTGTTTCAAAAGGCAAGTATTCGAAAATAGCATAATCCTTTATTAGAATAACTGTTTGCCATAATCTTCCCATTCGGCCATTACCATCTATGAATGGATGTATAAATTCCATTTCATAGTGAAATACACAACTTTTTATTAAAGTGAGTTCCCGGTCATCTTTTAAATACTCAAATAGGTCTTTCATTAAATAGGGTACATTCTGAAATGGAGGTGCCACATGTTCCATATTATTACCTTTCACGATACCAGCACTTTGACTCCTATATTTCCCTGCATTGAAAATTAAGCCATTCATTAATGCGGAATGAGCTTTTAGAAAATCTTTTTCCGAGTAATGCTTGTATGTATTTAATTCATGGTATACTTTGATTGCATTTAGAACTTCTAACACATCCTTTTCAGGTCCAATGACTCTTTTGTTCTCAATCAATGCGGTAATTTGTTCTTCTGTTAAGGCATTACCTTCGATTTGCAAAGAAGATTGAATTGTTTTAATTCTATTCTGCTTACGCAATTGTGGAGATTGTTTGCTTAGATAGTTTGCCTTAACTTCTCCAATTTTCTCAGAGATAGAACTTATTAGCTTTAAAATCTTTGGCGTAATGTCATAAGGAGGCCTCATTGATAATATCATTTGATACTATCAAAGGTATGTTGCTTTACTAGCATCTCCAAAAATTATTCCGACTAAGGTTGTTTCTTAATTGCTCAATATCAATTTGTAAGCTTCCCCACAACCGGATAGTCCAAAGCTAGAATTAAATGAGACCGTTGACCTGTTGTGTTTTCAAGTTTATAACCCTGACCGAAGCGTCAGGGGATTAAGGCAGAGCCAAATTGAAAGGCCACACCATAGCCCACGTTTTCAACCGTGGGCTTCATAAAACACCCCACGGAGCTTAACGCGCCCCGGCGCAGGCCAATTAGCCTGCCGCTGTAGTGCGCACAGCAGCTGCGTGGGCAAGAGCGACCAGAGGAAGCTCCTTGCCCACGCTTAGCTGCATAGCTGCGCTACAAGGCAGCTAATGGCCGGAGACGGATGAGGCGCCCAAAAACTGCCTCTACAATCTCTGTGCATTCCACAAAATTCTGAACGGAGAAGTTACATGCCCATGTCGTCGTAGCCGCCACCGCCGCCGCCGCGCCGCCGCTCGGGTTTCATTTTGCCCGGATCGCCAAACTTCCAGGTGGCCTGCACGGTAAAACGCAGGGTCATGGGGTCGCGTAAGATGTCGCCGCGGAAGGTTTCGTCTTGCGATTCAAAGCGGAATCTCCGGGTGTTGAAGATGTCCGAAGCGTTTACTGCCAAACTGAATTTGGCTTTGGGGAATTCTTTGCGGAAGCCTAAATCTACCCAAAAGAATTCCGATATGCTGCCCTGTGGGAATTGCTGAGGCGCCTGGTAAAAGACGTTGCCTTGAATTTCCCAGTTTTTGTTGGGTCGGTATGCGGCTTGGCTACGTATGTTGGCGCTGAAGTTGGTGGCGGTTAAATCGCCGTTTTGGGTGCCGCCGTCCACATAGTTTCTAAAGATGTTCAGGCTAAAGGTGCCCGATAGCTTTTTGCCGATCTGCGCGCGGTAAACGCCCTCGAAGCCAAAGCTGGTCTCGAAGCCAAAGTTGGCGCGTTCGACCAAGGCTACGCCGTTGGTGTCTACTTGGATGATGCGCTGTATGGGATTGTTGGTGTAGCGGAAAAAACCTGCTCCATAGATGTAATGGCTTTTGATGCTTTTGGAAAATCCCAACTCAAAGGCATCGGTAAGCTCGGGATCAAGGTCCGGGTTGCCGCGCCGTATGTTGAAGGGGTCGCTGTAGTCGGCAAAGGGGTTGAGGCTCCAAAAGCCGGGACGATTGATGCGCCGGGCATAGCCAAAACTAATTTCGGTGCTTTTGCCTGCCGTAAATTTGAGGTTGGAGGTCGGAAAAAAGTTGATGTAGCGTTTGTCAAAGGCTTGTTGATTTCCGTCAAGGAATCCCTGAGCGATGGTGTGCTCGCTTCGCAGGCCCACTTGAAACTCGAAGCGCTTTCCAATGCCACCGGCAAATTGCAGGTAGGCGGCAGACACGTATTCGTCGTAACGGAAGGCGGCGGTAAGCAGGGTATCGCGAAACCATTGGTCGGTGTCTATGTCCAGGCTGTCGGCATCTAAATCGCTGTCGATGCGGCGGAAGTTGCCTCTAAGGCCGAATTCCAGTTTGCGGAGCCAGCTGCTGCCCAGCATTTGCACGCGATCTACTTGCGCAGTGTACACTTGGCTTCCGCGGAACCGTTGGGTGCGGCTTATTTCTGAGGTTTGGGTTAAGGGAAGTCCGTTGGGGTCGTAATCGGTTTGGTCGAAGGTGCCGATGTCCAGGTCGGAGTAATAGCTGGCGCTGAGGCTGCTGTTCCATTCCGAGCCTTTTATTTTGCCCTTGTTGGTCCAGTTGATGGAGGCGTCGGCATTCCATCCGTCTTCGGTGCTTTCTATTTCGCGCAGGTAGCTTCGGTAGGGGCTGTCGGTGCTGTCGCGGAATTCGCTGTTGAGGGTTTCGGGATTATTTTCCCAGCGGGGACCAGCCAAATAGTTCAAGCTTATGGAATTGCGTTCGTCGGGACTGTATTCTACGTTTCCGGAAAGGTTTAGGCCAATGTCCCAGCGTTCGCCTTCAAAGTCTTGGTCTTGGGTAAAGCGGTCGGTGCCGGGCACAAAGGTTTCGCGCAGGGTATAGCCTTCTACGGGTCGGAGGGATTGCCGGGCACCCAAATTGGTGCTGAGGTTCCATTTGCCTTTTTTGAGGTTCCAGTTTCCCGAAATATTGCTGTTGGCCGGCCAACCACCGCCCAGGCTGATTTGCCCGAAACTGCCGTCTTCGCGGTTGGTGCGGGTAATGACGTTGATGATGCCGGCCATGCCTTCGGCGTCGTAGCGGGCCGAGGGAGAAGTAATGAGTTCGATGCGCACGATGCTGGCGGCGGGGATTTGGGCCAAAATTTGGCTTCGGTTGTCTACGGTTAATCCGGAGGGTTTTCCATTGATGTATACAATGAGTTGATCGCTGCCGCGGACGGAGATGTTGCCGTCTACATCTACTTGCACCAGAGGTACTTGCCGTAGGGCATCGAGGGCGGAGCCTCCGGTAGCGAGTACGCTCTTTTCAACGTTGAATATTTTTCGGTCGACGCCCAATTCCATGAGGGCACGTTCTTCTTCCAGTTCAAAGGCATCGAGTTTTGCTGCGGAGGAGCTGAGCGATATCTTGGATAAATAGCCAGGAATTCGGGCGGCATCAAGGGTGTCGCTCAGTTTTTGGTAGCCAATGGCACTGATTTGTACCGCAAAGCTGCCTTTTCCTCTAAAGTCTAGTTGAAATTGACCGGCGGAGTCGGCCATGGTGCCTTGAAGCTTGGCATCGCCCAATTTGTTGATGGCCACCGAAGCAAAAGGTACGGGCTTTCCGGACTTGGCGTCAACAATGCTGCCTTGGATGTTAGTTTGCGCTTGGCTTTGTTGGAAAGTAGCTGCCCAAAAGAGCAGCGCCATACAAGCGAATGTCTTAACATGTAATGAACCTATACTCCTCATCAGGCCATAAAATTGGGGATTCTTGGTTAACATTTGAATTTGCGGCCTATTTCTTAGCGACTTTTAACAGTACCAACAGCAAAATTTAGGGATAGGTTTTGCGTGGGTATTGCCTTTTCTTACGTTTAGGTTTTTCAAATGCAAAAGCGGTAAGCCCTAAAGGGGCGGGGTGTTTATTTTTTTCGGAAGAAAATTTCCATAGGAACACCGGTGAAATCGAAGCGTTCACGGAGTTTATTTTCTAAAAAGCGTTTGTAAGGTTCACGCACGTATTGCGGTAGATTGCAAAAGAAGGCAAAGGCGGGGTAGGCAATGGGGAGTTGGGTAATGTATTTGATTTTGATGTATTTGCCCTTGTATGCCGGGGGCGGGGTGTCTTGAATGATAGGCAGCAGGTAATCGTTGAGTTTACTGGTGCTAACTTTTCGGGAGCGGTTTTGGTATACTTGAATGGCAGCTTCCAGTGCTTGATAGATGCGTTGTTTTTGGGGCACCGAGGTAAACAAAATGGGCACATCGCGGAAGGGCGCAATGCGGTGAAGAATGGCCTCTTTAAAGGTGTCCATGGTGTGGTGGTCTTTGTTGACCAAATCCCATTTGTTGACCAAAATGACTACCCCTTTGTGGTTTTTTTGAATGAGGCTGTAAATGTGGAGGTCTTGGTTTTCGATGCCTTGCTGGGCATCAATCATGAGCAAGCACACGTCGGCTTTTTCGATGGTCCGAATGGAACGGAGAGTGGAGTAGAACTCCAAATCTTCTTGCACTTTGGCCTTTTTGCGTAATCCGGCAGTATCTACTAAAATAAAGTCGAAGCCATAGGCCTGGTAGTGGGTGTCTATAGAATCGCGGGTGGTACCGGCAATGGGGGTAACAATGTTGCGTTCTTCGCCCAAAAAGGCATTGGTAATGGAGCTTTTACCCACGTTTGGCCGGCCTACAACGGCTAGGCGGGGTAGGGAGTCGTGCTCATCCGGGGCATCTTTTTCGGGCAAAAGCTCCACAAGTGCATCGAGCAATTCTCCGGTTCCTGAACCATTGATGGACGAAAGGCAATAGACCTCCCCCAGGCCAAGCCCGTAAAAGAGCTGCGCTTCGGCTATGCGCTCAAAATTATCGACCTTATTGGCGACGAGCATTACCTTTTTGCCGGATTTACGTAAAATGCCGGCTACCGTTTCGTCCAAATCGGTGATGCCGGTGGTTGTATCTACCACAAATAAGATTAGATCGGCTTCGGAGAGGGCAATTTCGACTTGTGTTCTTATGGCGGCTTCAAAAACGTCTGCGGAGCCGTGGACGTAGCCTCCGGTGTCAATCAACGAAAAGGTTTTGCCTTGCCAATCCGACTTGCCGTAGTGGCGGTCGCGGGTAACTCCCGAAAATTCATCAACAATGGCTTGCCTACTTTGGGTGAGCCGATTAAACAGCGTGGATTTCCCCACGTTTGGACGGCCAACAATAGCCACAATATTTCCCATAATTGCCACAAAAGTAGTCACAAGTCTTGACTTGGGTAAACATGATTAATTATGAATGATGCAGTAAAGACGGAATGCCTTCCGTCTCTCAGTGCTGAGGTAAAGACGGAATGCCTTCCGTCTCTCAATGATGCAGTAAAGACGGAATGCCTTCCGTCTCTCAGTAAAGTCGGGATGCCTCCCGTCTCTCAGTGCTGAGGTAAAGGCGGAATGCCTTCCGTCTCTCAATGACGCGGTAAAGACGGGATACCTTCCGTCTCGCAGTGCTGAGGTAAAGACGGAATGCCTTCCGTCTCTCAATGACGCGGTAAAGACGGGATGCCTCCCGTCTCTCAATGACGCGGTAAAGACGGAATGCCTTCCGTCTCTCAATGACGCGGTAAAGACGGCATACCTCCCGTCTCTCAGTGCTGAGGTAAAGACGGGATGCCTCCCGTCTCTCAGTGCTGAGGTAAAGACGGGATACCTTCCGTCTCTCAGTGCTGAGGTAAAGACGGCATACCTTCCGTCTCTCAGTAAAGACGGAATGCCTTCCGTCTCTCAGTGCTGAGGTAAAGACGGGATACCTCCCGTCTCTCAGTGCTGAGGTAAAGACGGGATGCCTTCCGTCTCTCAGTGCTGAGGTAAAGACGGAATGCCTTCCGTCTCTCAGTGCTGAGGTAAAGACGGCATACCTCCCGTCTCTCAGTGCTGAGGTAAAGACGGGATACCTCCCGTCTCTCAGTGACCTGCCTCCCGTCTCCGTTTGGCACTTTGTGTCTCCGCAACATTAAGGCCCAATCAACCCTCCCCCAAAACCCTCCATTCCTTACCTTTGCATATGCCAAAACGATTTTTAATTACGGCCGCTTTGCCCTACGCCAATGGTCCACTCCATTTGGGGCACCTGGCCGGAGCTTATTTGCCCGCCGATAACTACGTCCGCTACCTGCGCTTGCACGGCCATGAAGTGGCCTTTGTCTGCGGCTCCGACGAACACGGCGCTGCCATTACCCTTAAGGCGCGTAAGGAAGGGGCTTCCCCCCAAGCTATTGTCGATACGTACCACCAAATCAACGGGCAAGCATTCCGGGACTTTGGAATTTCTTTCGATATTTTTCACCGTACCACCGACCCTCTGCACGTGCAAACGGCCTCCGATTTCTTTTTGGAATTGCATAAAAAAGGGGTGTTTCAGCTGCAAGAAAGTCAGCAATTCTACGACGAAAGCGCCGGGATATTTTTGGCCGACCGCTACATCAAGGGCACTTGCCCCGTTTGCGGGCACACCGAGGCTTATGGCGACCAATGCGAGAAATGCGGCTCTTCTCTTAATCCCAACGATTTAAAAGATCCGGTATCGGTGCTCAGCGGAGCTACTCCTGTCAAAAAAGCTACTAAGCATTGGTTTTTGCCCATGGAAGCATACCAGGATTGGATCCGTGCATGGATCGAAACCGGCAGCTACGACGGCATGGAGCCACCCGTTCAGGCCCATGACCCGGCGGCTTGGAAGAGCCACGTGAAGGGCCAATGCCTCAGCTGGCTCAACGAGGGACTGCGGCCACGGGCCATGACCCGCGATTTGGATTGGGGCGTTCCTGTGCCGCTTCCCGACGCCGAGGGCAAGGTACTTTATGTTTGGTTGG
Organism: Flavobacteriales bacterium; assembly: GCA_018401695.1. Taxonomy (GTDB): domain Bacteria; phylum Bacteroidota; class Bacteroidia; order CAIKAF01; family CAIKAF01; genus CAIKAF01. The sequence goes on from JAGYKD010000001.1 coordinate 1,379,304, forward strand.
ACGCGCCCATCGGCTACATTTCGGCCACCAAAGCCTGGGCCGAAACTCAAGGCAAGGACTGGAAAGACTTTTGGTGCTCCTCGGACAGTACCTTGGTGCATTTTATTGGTAAAGACAATATTGTATTCCATTGCATCATTTTCCCCATGCTGCTGCGCGCGCACGGCGGTTTTGTACTGCCGGAGAATGTGCCCGCCAATGAGTTTTTGAACTTGGAAGGCGCCAAGATTTCCACCAGCCGCAACCATGCGGTGTGGCTGCACGAATACCTGGAAGAGTTCCCTCAAAAACGCGACGAACTAAGGTACGTGCTCACTTCCATAGCCCCCGAAACCGGCGACAGCGAGTTTACCTGGGCCGATTTCCAAACTCGGGTCAATTCGGAATTGGTCGGCATTTTGGGCAATTTGGTGCACCGCGTATTGGTGCTCCACCACAAATACTTTGAGGGCATCACCGACCGGCCCCTCTCTTGCGGACACACCCCTACAAAACAGGCGGTGGAAGCCATGTACGACGATTTGCAACAGCATATGGAAGCCCACAAGCAGCGCCAAGCCTTGCAGGCGGTGATGCAGCTGGCGCGCCACGGCAACCGCTATCTAACCGAAATGGAGCCCTGGAAACTGTGGAAGACCGACCCGGTGGCGACCCGCGAGGTTTTGGAAGATATGCTGTATCTGCTGGCCCACCTTTCCTGTGGTTTGCAGGTGTTTTTGCCCGATACGGCAAGCAAGTTGCAAGCCATGCTAGGCCTGGCAGGCCCCATCCCCTGGGACCGCGAGCTGGTTTGGGAAAAGGGCCATGCCCTGCAAACGCCGGAAATTTTGTTTCAAAAAATCGAAGATGAGGCCATGGAAGCCCAAAGGGCCAAGCTTACCTCCAGAACAACTGCCCATGCGCCCAATTCCAAGAACATGGAAAGTAAACCTAAAGTAGAAATTCAAGAGGCTAAAAGCGAAATTCAGTTCCCGGATTTTGCCGCCATGGATATCCGCGTGGCCACCATTTTAGAGGCCGAAAAAGTGCCTAAAGCCGACAAACTCCTCAAGCTTTTGGTCGACACCGGCCTGGACAAACGGGTGGTGGTTTCCGGCATCGCCGAGCATTTCCAAGCCGAAGATTTGCCCGGCCAAAGGGTTTGCGTATTGGTCAATTTGGCCCCCCGCAAACTGCGCGGCATCGAAAGCCAAGGCATGATTTTGATGGCCGAAACGCCGGAAGGTAAGCTCCGCTTTGTCGCCCCGGACGGTGAGGTAGAAAACGGAAGCGTAGTGGCTTAAATTGCCAAACCGTAGCTAATTGGAATAAGGGTAAGAAGAATGTTTTGGGCGGCCGGGCGCGCCCTCCCTCCAAGTCCTCGTCCGGGAAGCACGCTTGGCTAGGGCCTACGGGGTCCCCTACTAAAGATACGGGGCCTCCGTGGCCCAAGCCAAGCGGCTTCCCGTCCTCCGGGCTTTCCGTGCCGGTCGCTGCCGCAAATGATTCTATTCCAAAGGAAATACTTTAAGTTGATATTTTGGACTCAAGTGGTATACACAGAGTTGAATAAAACGTAGTCGGTGGTAAGGTCGCTGCCCCAGGCGGTAGCCTCTTCTGAGCCATCCCCGGCAAAGGTGTCGGTGGTAAGTATGGCATTGGCGCAAAAAGACCCTGCCGAACTTTTGGAAGCCACTTTAGGGGTATTTTCTTCAATGCCTTTTACATCGGTAAGCAATACCAGCCGGTGCACCTTAAGGGCGGCAGCCGGGTGGGCTGCGAACAAATCGCCGTTGATGTTGCAAGCTTTGCCGTCGGGAGCCAAGCCCAAGCAAGCAAATACAGGACAAATGCCTTGTTGGAGCAAGGCATGCAGCCAATTGGCTTGAACTTCTGTAATGTCTCCAACCCTTCCAAAAGGCATAGGTTCTGTGGATGGTGGAGGAAGCTTCCGAAATTCGGCTTTAATGGTATGGGCGTCGAGTCCGCTTAAGCCTATGGCGCGCAGCCCGGCCCGATTTAGGTGTTCTACCAAAGGTTGATTTACGTCTTGAATTAAGGCCTGTACAATGATAGGCAGGGCTTTTTCTGTGGTGATTCGGTGACCCTCTGCAAAGGGTAGGCTAATGTCGTGTTCTTTTAGGGCTTGAGCGATGAAGGGTCCGCCTCCATGGACTAGAATGGGAGGATCGCTCCATTGGGCCAATATTTGGGCAACTTCCTGCATTAAGGCAGGACGTGTCATGGCATTGCCTCCGTATTTAATGAGGCAAGGCGGGGATGTTTTGGAATGCTGCATAAGCCGCTTTGCAGGGAGGAGCAAAGCTTTTTGGGATTTTTTCAAAGATAAGTAAATAAATTATATTTAGTTTTTAAAATATTTTAAATTGGTATAACATATTAATATATAGCATATAAAAAGATATTTGATAATATTTTTAAATTTAAAGAAATGGTTTTGTGTTTTTCGGAGGGCGATGTATTTGGCCCAGGGACCGGTACGGAAAGCCCCCGGAAGCCAAAAGCCATGCATGCGGGAGCGCGGGCGTGGCGCGCAGCAAACGCCCCGGGCGACCTGCATGCATGCGCTTTTGGGGACGGGGCTTGTAGGGAGGGCCCGGTGCTTGCAGGGCCCCAAAGAAATCATGAAAGCAAATTTAATCCGGGGTTTGCGCTCGGAAGGCTACCTTTGCGGAGCGCGGCAATCGGTCGTTCAATGGAACATCATATATGAAGCTGATCAACAAGAAAATCGTGATGGCCAAGGACATAGGAATCCATGGCAATTTGTTTGGTGGAATTTTAATGGCTTGGCTCGATGAGTCGGCAGCGGCTTTTGCGACGGAATTCTGTTGTACGCCCAATATGGTTACGGTACGTGTGGGTGAGCTTATTTTTAAAAAGCCCTTGAAATCGGGTCAGCATGTGCGTATTTATGGTCAGGTAGCGCGTTTGGGCCGGACCTCAGTGACATTGGATTTGGAGGCGCGCAAGTATAGCGTGTACAATGCAGAGGAAACGGTGGTGTGCACCACCAGTTTTACCTTTGTGCGGATAGACGACGATGGCACGCCAACGCCCATCGGAGAGTCGGTTAGACGGCGGTTCGAAAATGCCTAGTGCTTTCAGGTTTGCTTTAAAATCTTGGGAGGCTTTTGGCTTCGGGGGACTCTAAAAAACCTTTATTAGAGAAACAAACTGCCCCGGAAATACTAAATTTGATATAAATGAACCTTTAAATTTGCCCATGAAGACTTTTATTCAATGCCTTGCGCTTGTTTTGGCGCTTGGCTTTTTGCATAGTTGTGAAGATGAAACCGAGCCAAACCCACCCGGTAATTCCATTAACCGCATCATGCCCTTGGGAGCATCTAGAGTGGAGGGGCTTAGTCCCATTTTTGAAAGTTTCCGTTACGAGTTATGGAAGAATCTTAGTCTCTCAGGAAGGACCTTTGATTTTATAGGCACCAAAACCGATCCTGCTGTTTTTCCAACCGTTCAAGGAAAGAGCTTTGACCCTCACCACGAAGGCCGCGGAGGTTACACCTCAGGTCAAATTTTGGAGGGAATAAACGGATGGCTTCAGCAGGCCGGCACTCCCGATGTGGTATTGTTTAGTTCTCCCGGGGGTAACGATGCGCTCTCCAATCTTCCTTACGACCAAACCATTGCCCAAATCAATGGGGTGATTGATGCGTTGCAGGCCAACAATAGCAAGGTAATCATTGTGTTGGAGCAGTTGGCTCCGGGGCATTCCGGTTTTATGACTGCCCAACAAATACAGTATTTTGAGCAATTGAAGCAGGACGTACTTCAAATAGCTGCCACTCAAACCAACGATTCTTCTTTGGTAATTGCCGTGGATATGTTCAGTGGTTTTACCGACCAAATGTTGGCCGATGATGTCCATTACAACAGCCTGGGAGCTAAATTTATAGCCGACCGTTATGCTGCGGTGTTGGATACGCTACTAGAATAAGAAACACCGGATCTTGGTGCTTAACGTATCCCGGTTTGTGTTTTAACTTTTTGGGGTTTTCCTACCTTTCTTCTGGAAAGAAAAAGTTCGGGTAATGTTAAAGCCGAAATGGATATCGCCCTTGTCCCATCGGCCTATGGTTTCGCTCATAAAGCCCATATCGAACATGGCTTGGGCATTGGTGAGTTGAAACTGAAAAACGTGTCCGCCGGTTTCCCAATCTACGCCAATGCTGAGGGCTCCTTGAGGATCTACATTATTGATTTGTGGGATTTCTTGACCGGGAACCAGCCAGAAATACTCAGCATTGATGGCTACTCGATTGGAGATTTTGGCTCGTCCCGAAAAGCCTAAGACAACAAAGGTGTTTTGATCACGGGTTTCGGGTACTAGGTTTTTATGGACCAAGGTGGGACTGAATTGAAGAGAAAACCAAGAGTTGAATTTCCGCGCTATCAATAGTTGGTGTACATAGGCCAATCGGCTGCTGAAAAAGTTTTCCTGATTCGGGTTTGCCCAAGGTAGGGTATTGATGGTCATGGCATTTACCGAAGTAAGCGTGACCGGAGAGCCGGGTTTGCTTTGTTTTAAGATTTTGGTTTTTAAAAATCCGTCCCAAGTTTTACCATACGATGAGCGGCCAAAACCTAAGTTGAAACGCTCGGAAAAAGGCAGCGTGTATTCGAGTCCAATACGGATGGAGGCTTGGTCCCAGCCAAACATTTCGGAGAATCCGGTATTGATGCGCCCAAATCGGTGTTGAATAATAAAGAGCAGTTCTCCTTTGGCGGGCATTTCTACCGAGTGGCCGTTGATTACCCGCACGCCTTTGAAGGTGGCGAAGGCGTATTCCTTTTCTTGTGCGGCGTCGGCTTCTGCCTCCAACTCGTCCAAGAGGCTTTGGCTAAAGCCAGGTATTGAGGAGAAAAAGGCAAGCGCCAAGATCCATGAGGCGAGGGAGGAGATTTTACAAAAGTGCATGGTATCAGTTGTTGGGGTAACCTTGTTCCACCCACAGGCGGATGTTTTGTAGGTCGCAATCCGGAAGTATGGAGCCTCCTTTGGGCATGGGACTATAGCCGGGGCTATGTTCTATGGCACCGAGAAAACGGTCTTGATTGCTGTCGAGGTATTGTTTGAGGTTGGGATGACCTTCAAAGCTAAGCCCCGCTCCTGCCACATTGGCCACGGCATTGCCGTGGCAGCCGTAGCAGCGGTTGTCCAGAATGGCTTGCACGGTGCTGCTGTAGGTTACGGAAGTGGTGTCGCAGCCCGTAGGTGGGTACAGTTCTTCTTCTTTGTCGTAATAACAACTTTGGGCAAAGGTCAAAAAAAACAAAGCGAGACCTGCCAGTGCCGCAATTTTGAGCGAATGAGGCATGAATTTTAGGATTTTAGTGTTGTATTTACCCTAATTTCAATTGCTTCGGCAATGTTTTCGACTTTGTCATTTTTGATGCCAAATTCGCCCAGTTTTATGGTAAAGCGGCATTGAATGGTAAGTTCGTTGCCCTTACGCACCAAGGTTGCAGGTACGGCAATTTCTTTGGTTTCGCCGTGTATGGTGAGCTTGCCTTTGAGCTTAATTTCATGCGTTCCGTCTTTACGTGCCACTTCGGGATTTAGCACGGAGCCTTCGAAAGTAGATTTGGGGAATTTGTCCGAATGCATGTAGTTTTCGTTGAAATGCTCCTGCATAAGGGCTTTTTCGAACTCAAAGCTTCGGATTTGTAGCACAAAAGCGATATTGCCTTTGTCTAGATCAAGGGCAGCAAGAGCTTGGTGGTTAACCGCTTCAATGTCTTCTAGGGCAGCATCCGAAAAAAAGCTTACTTCACCGGTTTTGGTGCTGAATTTTTGTGCGGAAAGGCCGAGGGTTAAAGCAAGCGCAAATAGGCTTAGAAGTGCATTTTTCATAAGTGCATGTTTAGTTTTGAGGGGCGCCGTCGGCGATCCAATTTAGCATTTGTTGTTGTTCGCAGGCCGGCAATGGGTTTTGGTAGGGCATTACTACAAAACCGTTTCCGGTGATGCTGCCTTCCAGGCTGCCGTTATCGACCAAAGCTTTTACTTGGGTATATTGTTCAAGAATGATGCCACTTTGTGGACTTGCGCTGTTGTGGCAACCTTCGCATTTTTGCTTAATAAGGGGTTGAATGGTTCCTGACCAGCTGAATTGGCTGGTGTCGCAATCTTGCTTACAGGCACTGTTGGGTGCACCTTGCAACAGCCACGTTCGGATTAATTCTTTTTCGGCACTAGTAAGCGGCGGGTTGGGCTCGGGAGGCATGCGCTTATCTCCCGACTCGTTCAATACTTCCCAGATTTCGCTGTCTAGCGGGTCGTCCTTTTTAATAATGTCGGAGTTTAGGATGTTGTTGTATCCGCTAAGCCTTACTCCGTCAGACCCTGTTTGGTTGTCGTGGCAACCGGGCATGGCACACTTGCTCAGCAGTAAGGGTTCAATATCTCGGTTAAAGTAAACTTCTTGGTCTTTGCAGGGAGCGTTTGGGTCGGGAAGTACGTATATATCTTCTATTGTGTGTTTGCAGCTTGCCAAGGATAGGCCAAGGAGCAAGCAAGAGGCAATGACGCGCTTATTCATGAATGCACCGATTTAATGTTAATGTAGGTAGCATGTCGTCAAAACCGGGAAGGCCTTCGGTATAGCCCGTGTAAATGCCGCGCAGTCTCAGTTCGGTTCCCGGAGTCGGGTCTTTCAACGCAAAACCTGCTTCGCCGGAGAAACCGCAAAGAATTTCAGCCTCGGGAGTTAAAAAGCTTATTTGTATGGTAGAATCTCCTGTTCGTTCGGCAGCACCTACCTTGCCGCTTAGGGCAATTACCTTGTCAAACAAGCTGTCGTGCATGGCTTCCGGAGCTTCGAAAAAGGTTTTGGCAAATTGCTCGGTTGTTCCTTCAAAGGCCGCTTTTTCGTCCAAAAGACTGCGGTGGGGTTTGTTCCAAACAAACACATAAATGAGCGCTGCTGCCGCAAGGCCAAGAACCAGTAGAACGCCTAAAACCTTTTTTACCATAACAGAGAGGGTTGTGGGAATGACTTAAACCAGTTAAATATATGAAAATTTGAATATTGGGAGGATAGTCCGAGGCTATGGAACAAAAAAGCCGAACCTTTCGGCTCGGCTTTACAGCATCTCTACTTATTAATTGCGGGCAAAATCGCCTACAATCAGATAGGTTTGCAGGTCGGTGGTGCTGATGGCTTGTGTGGGGTCATGCACTACAAAGAAACCGGCATATGTGGTGGTGATTTCTTCGTAAGAAAGTGTTGTGGTTTGCGTGGCCGTGGCCGAACCGCCGTTACCGGTCAACATTTGTACGAATACATCCGAATTTGGGGTTTCGTTGTAGGGAGTTCCATTGGGAGTGGTAGCCGCATCGGCAGCATCGTGCGCATGCAACATATACGTTTCTCCATCGAGGGTGTTGCTAAGGGTTACGCTAATTTCGCTGCCACCCTCTTCCAGTTCGGTAACGGTCATGCTGCCCGTGAGGTTGTCCGGATGCGTTCCGTTGTACTCCGTGCCAGCGCCTAAGGCTCCGGTGTTGAAACTGTAGCTGTAGGTAGCGGTTTGTAAATCCTCAGAGCAAGAGCTTAGACCCAATACGAGGCTTGCACCTAAAGTTAGGCCCAAAACAGATTGCATAGATACTTTCATAAACATGTGTTTTTGTTATTCCAGTAAGACTTCAATTGCCCCAAAAGGGTTGTTCCATTAAGATAAGTTGACGTCCGTTTAAGTTGCAAGCTATTGGTGCTGAACTTTTTAATGTTTGTAAGGTCGTGTTTAAAAAAAAGACTTTCCCCAAAAATCAAGTCGCATTATGTCGAACAAAAATGGCCATTGAGTGTTTTTTGCGCATGGTTGCATACGATTTAAGTTTGTTTCACCCAAGGGTAGTGCAGCAAATAGATGGAGCCTACGGAAAGCCATTTACTTGGTTGGAGCGTTTTCGTAAAGGTGGCGGAGGGAGTCCACCCCTGCATTGGAATCCGGAGACCTTGGTATTGCCGGAAACTCATCCTATGCAAGCACTTGTTTGTCAGCACGAAACGGGTTTTAAAGACAAGCGGCAGCTCATCATTAATGCTGAATTGCGTCCCAAAGGTTGGTTACTGCACCTGAACATGGCGAACCGCAAATTTTTTGCGTTGGGCGTGGAGGCGGGTCAGTTTAAGCAACTGAAGTGGCTGGGTCATGGCAGGCCCGGCGATCCGGTGCATTTGGTTTTGGAGTTTCAGCAGCCCGAGCATCGTTTGCCTTTGCTGTGCAATTTTCACCATAGACGCCGCATGGAGGTTTTTTTTGAAAAGGTAAAGGCTTTGGTTTAGGGCGCCTTTACCTGCTGTCCCCACCATCCTGTTTGCCAAGCCCAACATGGCTGGGGCTCCGGGGGTTTGCTGGCGCGCCACCTCCTCGCTCCACAGCCATGTAAGGCTTGGCTGCACAGGGCTGGTTGGCTCCATCAGGGGCGGGGTTTGCCAACATTCTACAGCTAAGTTGTGGGATAATTCATCAGTATCCGTTTCTTTTTCTTTGACAATTAGCTGACACTTCGGTAGGGTATAGGGTCAAAATTTCACACTTTTCAAGAATTTTGTTCGATGCAGGTTTGTAGGCTTTATGTACTTTTAGCGTGAAAATTAAAGCTATGACACACCGCAATTTCAGGATTTTGCCCCTGCTACTGGTTGGTCTGTTGGTGCCCGGTCTCAAAGCTCAAATTGAGTTTACCGAGTATACTATGGACAACGGCCTCCATGTAATTTTACACGAAGATCATTCCACACCTATTGTGGCCATTTCTGTGCTGTATCATGTAGGGAGCAAGAACGAAGACACCTCCAGAACGGGATTTGCGCACTTTTTTGAGCATTTGCTCTTTGAAGGAAGCAAGCACATTGCCCGTGGAGAATTTGATAAATACATACAACAGGCCGGTGGCTACAACAACGCCAATACCAGTCAAGACCGTACGTTTTACTTTGAGGTTCTGAGCTCAAACCAGCTTGAGCTTGGCTTGTGGTTAGAAAGTGAGCGTATGCTCCATGCCAAAATCGAAGATATTGGCCTGGAAACCCAACGCGAAGTGGTGAAAGAAGAAAAGCGCTTAAGGGTAGATAACCAACCCTATGGTTCCTTGCTCGAAGATGTGTTTAGCCGAGCCTATACCCAGCATCCTTACCGTTGGGTTCCCATTGGCTCCATGGAGCACTTGAATGCGGCCACGCTCGAAGAGTTTATGGAATTTTATAAAACCTTTTATGTACCCAACAATGCTACCCTTTCCATTGCCGGGGATATCGACATTGAAACCACCAAAAAACTGGTAGATACATACTTTTCAGGCATTCCTAAGGGAACCGGGGAAATCCCCCGTCCCCATGTGGTTGAGCCTAAACAAACCAAAGAAATCCGCGATACGGTCTATGACGAAATTCAATTGCCTGCCGTGGTGCAAGCCTACCATATTCCCGCTCAGGGCACCGAAGACCATTATGCTTTGCAGGTATTGTCAAGCATTTTGAGCGGTGGCGAAAGTGCGCGTTTTCAGCGCATCGTTAAAAATGAGCAAGAGAAAGCCTTGCAAGTTTTCGGGTTCCCTTTTCCTCTGGAAGATCCCGGATTGTTTGTAACTCTAGGGATTTGCAATATGGGTGTGGATCCGGCAGATTTAGAAAAGGCCATGGACCAACAGGTAGAACGACTTAAGAACGAGCCTGTAACCGAAAAAGAGTTGCAAAAAGTAATCAATCAATTGGAGACGCAGTTTGTAGAGCAAAACCGTCAAATGAGCGGAATTGCTGAAAATTTGGCCAATTACCATGTGTATTATGGGGAGGCCAACCTTATCAATACCGAACTGGAGCGCTACCGCAAAGTAACCGCTGCCGATGTTCAGCGTGTGGCCAAACAATATTTTACACCTCAGAACCGGGTGAATTTGTATTATTTACCTGTTCCTACCAACTAAAGCATTCACTACCATGAAAATCAGGAATTTTATTCTCGCTATTTCGGTGCTGTGCATAGGACTACAGAGCCTTAATGCGCAGTTGGACCGAAGCAAAGCTCCCCAGCCGGGGCCTGCACCAAGCATTCAATTGGGCAGTTACGAATCCTTTAAGCTAAAAAACGGCATGCAGGTGTATGTGGTAGAAAACCACAAGCTACCTACGCTTGCCGTATCCATTCGTTTGGACGTAGATCCTGCATTGGAAGGCGAAAAAACCGGATTAACCGAGCTGCTGGGCGACCTCATTATGTCCGGTACCAAGAACCGAACCAAAAATCAACTGGATGAGGAAATTGACTTTATTGGAGCAGGCTTAAATGTGGGCGCAGGTGGTGCCTATGCCTATTCCTTAAGCAAACACCGCGACAAGTTGTTTGAGCTTTTGTCAGATGTGGTATTGAATCCGGCCTTTCCTGCCGAAGAGTTGGAACGCATTCGCCGTCAATACATCTCCGGTTTGCAGGCTTCTTTGGATGAGCCTTCTTCCATCGCCTCCAATATGGCCGCTGTGGCCAACTTCGGTAGAAACCACCCCTACGGTGAAATCCCAACAGAGAAAACCTATGGAGCTGTAGACGTTGCCGGTATTCAAGCCTATTATGCAGAGGCTTTTACCCCTAGAGCTGCTTATATGGCCATTGTGGGTGATATTACCAAAAGCGAGGCAGAAGCTTTGGTAAACAAGTACTTTGGTACTTGGCTAGGCGATAAAGCGCCCAAGCGCAAATTGAACGATGTGGAGCCTCCCGCTACTTCTCAGGTCTATGTGCATGACCGTTCATCTGCGGTGCAAAGCACCATTCGCTTGACTTATCCCATTGACTTTACGCCGGGGTCCGATGACCGCATTGCCGTTTCTGTGCTTAGCAATATTTTAGGCGGCGGAAGCACCGGCCGTTTGTATAAAAACCTCCGCGAAACCCACGGCTTTACCTATGGTGCCTACTGCTCCTTTTCTCCGGATCGCGTAAAAGGTGAAGTGACCATTTCGGCCGATGTCCGTACCGAGGTTACAGACTCTGCGGTATTGGAAATGGTAAAGGAAATGAACCGCATCGTTTCTCAACCCATATCCGAAGAAGAATTGGCCGGCACCAAAGCCGAAATGACCGGTTCTTTTGCTCGGTCTTTGGAAGATCCCGAAACCATTGCCCGCTTTGCCATCAATTCGGCCATTTATGGTTTGCCTGGCGACTATTTCCAAACCTATCTGCAAAAGCTGAATGCGCTAACCATTAGCGATATTAAGGCGGTGGCACAGAAGTATGTAAAACCATACAATTTTAACCTGGTGGTTGTTGGCAAGCGCAGCGATATTGAAAAAGGGCTGCTTAAGTACGATGCCGATGGTAAAATCACCTTCCTTGATCCTTTGGGAGCCCCTGCCGCTGAATTGGCCGCAGCTCCGGAAGGTGTTACTGCAGAGACAGTTATAGCCAATTACTTAAAGGCCATTGGAGGTGTGGAGGCAGCCAAAGGCGTGAAAAACTACCATATGGTTGCTGAGGCCAATGTCCAAGGATTCTTGATAGAAGTGAGCAGTGCTTACGAAGCTCCGAATAAGGCCTTTTTGAAGGTGAAGCAAGCCGGGCAGGTAGCTCAGCACGTTGTTGTTCATGGAGATAAAGGCAAAAGCAGCAGCCCTCAGGGCTCCGGCGACATGGAAGCCAAGGATATAGCCGAGTTCTTGGAAGAAGTGGTCTTGGTACCCCAAGCCTTTTATTCCGATTGGGGATATACGGTAGAACTGTTGGGCATGAAGCTCTTAGATGAGGAGCAAGTGTATGTGTTGAAAGTAACGGATAAGGAAGGAAACTCAAGTACTGACTTTTACAGCGTTAAAAACGGTTTTATGGCGGCCTCTTACGATCAGGAGGGAAAAACCAAATACTCCGATTACGGTCAGGCCGGTAGCCTTTTAATTCCTTATACTTTAACGCAAAGCATTCAAGGGATGAACCTTAGCTTTACCATCACCAAAGTTCAGGTGAATGCTGAGGTAGACCAAGTATTGTTTTCGGTAGAATAACAAGCGGTTGTTTTAAAGCTAAAGGGCGGCTTTTTTAAGCCGCCTTTTTTTTGCCGGCTATTCGGGGAAAGATCCATGTTTTGAGACCGTGGACGCCTTGCTATTCTGGCGGCGATCCTGCCCTGGTCGAAGCGTCCGGGGCTCTTCGATTTCTCCGTGCCTTAATTGTCTCCTGACGCTTCGGTCAGGATTATAAACTTGAAAACACAATGCGTCATCGGTCTCGTTTTGTGCAAGTTCAGATTTTGCAAGCTCCAAACGCCCCGAATTGTATATTTGCTCCATGTGTTGCTTAAAAAACCTAGTATGGTATGGGCTTGTTCCTTTGCTCGTCCTTGCAAATTCCGGCCTTCGGGCACAGCATTACCACCAACCCTTCAGCCAGCAGGAGCAACTCAGGCTGGAGCGCGAAATGACCAAGCCGGGACTGGGATATTTTACTTCGGTGAAGCCTTATCGGGTATCGGCCCTAAAGCCTTTGTTCTCACCGGACTCAATTTTATCGGTCCGTGCTCCGAAAGGTCGGTTTGCCCGCACTTGGGTGGGGCGCAAGCTGTTTTCGGAGCATTTGGTGCAAGTGTATACGCCCAACTTTAGTTTGGAAGTAGACCCTGCCTTTGATTTTTCGGTAGGAAGGGTTTTTGGCGATCGCAATACCTGGTTCAATACCCGTGGAGTTCAGCTGAGGGGAAATTTGGGTAAGACCATTTCCTTTGGCTCGGAGTTCTACGAAAATCAAGCCGATCTACCCGACTACGTAGCCGGCTTTGCGGACTCCGCCAAAATTGTTCCCGGCATGGGGCGCACCAAGTCCTTTAAGGAGTCGGCATACGATTTTGCTTTTGCCAACGGATATGTGCGCTACCAACCCAAATCCTTTATAGGTTTTGAGCTGGGTCATGGGCGGCATTTTATTGGAGACGGTTATCGCTCCCTGCTCTTAAGCGATGCCGGTTTTAACTATCCATACCTTAAAATAGAAACCGAAGTATGGAAGTTTAAGTACGTTAACATATTTGCTGAATTTCAAGATATAACTCCAAGCATGGCCGGAGATAACTTGAATTTTAAAAAATACGGCACCTTTCATTACCTCACCTTTACCCCTACAGATGGCTTAGAAATTGGCTTGTTCGAAGCCGTAATGTGGAGTGGAACCGATTCCACAGGAACCAACAGAGGCTTTGACTTTAATTACATCAATCCCATAATTTTTTACCGACCTGTGGAGTTTGGTTTGGGTTCACCCGATAACGTACTTTTGGGATTAAACCTAAGGTGGAGTTTCTTGCGCCATCACCAAATTTACGGTCAAATTGTGCTCGACGAATTCAACCTTGGGTATGTATTGGGCGATCCTGAAAAGGGCTGGAGGGCCAATAAACAGGCCGCACAAATCGGCTACAAGTACTTTGATGTATTTGGGTTGAAGGGACTTCATGGACAGGCAGAGTTTAACTATGTGCGGCCCTACACCTACAGCCATTATCGGGTAAACAGCAACTACGGGCACTTCAATCAACCCCTGGCGCATCCTTTAGGGGCTAACTTTTGGGAGTTGATGGGACGTTTGGAGTATACCAATGGCCGATGGCATGCCAGTGGTCGTTTGTCCTATGCTCGCACAGGCTTGGATACGGCGGGAGTCAATTTTGGACGCAACGTGTTTACCCAAGACGTAGATCACTTTCAGGAGTTCAATAATTCGGTGGGGCAAGGGCTAACTACCGATTTGTTTTTTGGAGAGTTGGTGGTGAGTTATTTGGTGAATCCGGCCTATAATTTTAGGGTAGAATTAGGGGTGATGCACCGCACGCAAACCAACGAACAGTGGACGGTGCATCGACCTTGGGTATGGTTTGGATTACGGACGCGCCTCCCCAATAGGTATTTTGATTGGTTGTAGACATTAAGCTAGCCATTGAATCGGAACCATGGTTTCCCCAGGGAGCCCCCGGCCGGTACGGAGGCCCACTGTGGCACGAGGCTTAGTGATGCTTAGACGAGGAGGCTTTCCTTAGCTTTGGGAAGACCCCGAAGACTTAGCTGCCACAAGCCGTGGGCCACAGAGGCCGCAGGGAGGACGGACAGGATAGTAAAACCTTATTGGAAGAGGGCGCCAAAACCTAAAGCCGGGTTAAAAAATCATGCCAACTTTTACAAAACCGTTGAACATAATGTGGCGTGCATAGCGCGCGGTAGTTGGGTTTGGGTCTTCACTGGTAACTTTGTCGGTGCCGTTGGCCCCCATGTCGGGGGTGAATAATGCGCCGCCGGAAACGCCATATTCGATGGTGAATATATGTCCCAAAACATGGCTTTGTCCGGCCCTAAACTCAAGCGTGGCGCCGCGCATTTCGGCATTGTCGAAGGTGTTGCCGGTAACAACGGCCTGGCTATGAAAACCAACGAATGGGCCTACGGGGGCGATGGGACCACCCACAAAAAAATCGAAACCGCCGCCAAAACCTAAGGCCACCGTTGGACTGCCAAATAGGTTGGGCTGCATGGAATAATTTCCATAGGCACTTTCTGAATAAGCCACTTGCACTTCAAGACGGGTAATTCTGCCCAACATTAGGTTATATGCGCCATGAAAGCTGGTGCTGAATCCATTGAACCCGGCGTTGACTCTTCCATTTACGGATACCATGTTGTTGAGGGCAGGTATACTATGTATGCCGACTTTTATTTGATGGTATTTGCCTAAATACCCGGGGTTTTGGGCCTTTGGGGCAACCGTTAGTATAGCAAAAGCTACTGTGAAAATAACGGTTGCGACAGAAAAACGGATGGTCATAATCAGTTTTTAAGTTGGTAAATCAGATCGTACATAGCCGGTTCAAGCACATCCGGTCGATCTCTTTTTTCTACGTATTTGCCGTTTTGATACCAAAGTTCGCCGGTTTTCATGTCCACCAGTGCAATGAAGGCAAAGGTATGCGTGGCTCCGGCAAAGGACTTAATAAGCGTCGGCACCCCAAAGAAAGGAAAGAAAAAGGCATAGAATCCGACGGCAGGGTCCATCTCCGGCATATGCCTTACGCCCATGGCACCGGAAAAAAGCAGATAGCGGCTGTTGTATTTGCTTTGAATGGAGCTGTGCAACACATAATCGGCTTGAGCACCTGGCGCATGTAAATCTCTGAGGCTACTGTAAAATAAGGCCTCCAGCACTTCTCTTTCTCGAAGCAATTCAGGACTTAGCTCTTGTTGATTTTCTTGCAAGCTTTCCATTGCTATGCCCGCTCTTTGGGCCGCTTTTTGCATAGGGGGAATTAAAGTAAGGGCCTTTTTTTCCGCCCGAACGTAGTTGTTTTTGTTTTTTTGGAGCACGTTGAGGCTCCTATACTCCGTGGGAAGCGCCAACAATCTATAATCGGCAGAAAGAGAAGGGGAGCTTTTGCGTTTGCCGGGTTTCATATAGCCGGGTTCGCCGGGATTTGGCCCCACGCTGCTCAGTTCCATTTTGCCTTGATCTCTAGTACGCCGCTCTTTGGTATTTGCCAGACTGTCCCACAGTTCTTTGAACCGTTTTTGAGACTTGGCCTGGGCCCAATCGTAGCGCATAAAACCTTTGTTTTGTTTGCTTTTGCGAATGCTTTTCTTTTTCCATTCGGGAATGGAATCCGAGTCCAGCAGTGCCTGCAAGCTGTCCGTTTTGGCGGCGTCGGCCGCAAAATCATAAGGCTCGTTCTTTAAGTCACTCCAGCTCAAACCTCGGTCGTCAATACACTTGGTAATTAATAGGGCTAGGTTTTGGTCAATTTGGGGGCCTAAAGCTTGGGCATATTTGGCTTGTAAATGATGTTTAATGGCCCAAAACAAAAGCTCATCCTTGCTCATGCTTTCCAAAACACGCATGAGGTATTCTTGGCTTTCGACCAAGCGAAGCTTGCCGGGCTTTATTTCGCTTTCGTAGCCTTCATTGAGATTTATGGTTAAGGCAAACATGGCGCGTAACTTATACCACTCCAGCAGTGCGGACTCGTAGCCATCTTTCTCCAGTCCCAAGGCCTCGTCGTAGGCCAGCAAATAGTTGTTTTGATGGATCAGCAATCGAATGTATTCCAGCTTAGCGGGGCTTTGGTAAGAAGCAAACTGACTGGAGTCCAGCAAAACATAATCTGATCCTGCATTCAAATCCTTTCCTATGAGTGATTTAGAGAGGTTTTTGCGGCGGTTGCCCACGTTGTAGTGGGTCGACTGATCGTCGTCCTCGTTCTCTATAGCTACCAAATCCCTTTGCCGCAGCGAATCCGGGCTATACCAATCCGGAAGCACCATATGCGCACAGGCCATGTCGGACAAATCGTGGCTATGGTCATGCGTTGGAAAGGCCGAGTTTATAAGCACATCCATACTGCTCAAAGGCGCAAGAGCACTCCAGGGAGATTCCATAAACAAGTCAAAACCAAGATTATCGGCTTCCAATTCTTGCTCCCGATTAAATTTCAGAAATTGTTGGTTTTTGCCTGAGGCAGAACGGTAGTTTATTTTCTTTAAATCTTCTTCCTTCCTTACGGCAAGCAAGGAGTGCTCTTGTTTTACATGCACGTATTCGTGGGCCAAAATAAAGGCCAAATCGGCTTCGCTGTTTACATGCGCCAACAAGGCCGTGCTCACCAATACATAGCCCTGTCGAGTGGCAAAGGCATTTACCTCGGTGGATTGATAAGCAAATACCTGAATGTTAGGCACAGGCGGTGGCGCTTTTTCCAAAAGGCGGTCCATGATGCGCTGCAAATAGTTGCTCCAGGGACTGTTAAACAACACCTTACCGCTGCGCATCAATTCTTGAATTTCGTAGGCACTGGCCTCAATGAATTTTTTTTCGTTGCGGCTTTGATCGCGGCTTTGGTCGGCACTAACTTGTTCTCGAATTTCTTGGAAAAGGAAAGAGGGTAGCGGAGCGCGACTAACAAAAAAACTGTCCGCTATTTGGGCCATGGAAGTGGATGCAACAAGCCAAAGGCTTAAGCAAAATATGGATGGTCTCATACGACAAATGTATTTATTATAAGTTTTGGGGGCGTGCTTCGTAGGTGGTTTTTTGCTCCGTGTGGGCCCTCCGTGCTGCCCTGCTTGTTGGCAAGCAGGCTCAGTAAGCTCGGCGGCGTTCCGCAAAGCTCCACACGCCTCCCTTGCTTCGCCTAGCTTGCCAAACAGCGCAGGGGCATTCCCTCGGTCCCCGGCCAAAATCTATGGAAATCGATGACCCTTTGCCATTCTGGTGCGGCTATTATGCCCCGACGCTGCGAGCTGACGCTAAGGTCAGCATCTTCGCCTTTAAAACCACAAGGCCTCAAGGGTCTCCTTTTGCGTTTTGCCGGTTTTTCTACTTAGAAAAGAAATTTGGTGGTTTCCGTAAACGGAAATTTTTGATGAAGCCAAAGGCAATACGCCTTATTGTTTTTTTTTACTGCACAAAAGGTAAATCAATAGGCGGTTGTGTTTTTTTAAGAACAATAATAAAATAATTGTTTACCTTCCTTAGCTATACAACTACAGCCATGGGAAATACCGAGTTGCTTGAATTTATGGAGAATGTGCGGCAAAAAAATGCGCACGAAGTTGAGTTTTTGCAAGCGGTAGAGGAGGTGGCTGCAGCCGTCTTGCCCTTTGTGGCAAAGGAGGCCAAATACCGAGGCCTACAATTGATGGAGCGTATGGTAGAGCCCGAACGGGTTATCCAGTTTAGAGTTCCTTGGGTGGACGACCGGGGTAAGATACAAGTTAATAGAGGCTTTCGGGTAGAGTTTAACTCAGGCATAGGGCCGTATAAAGGCGGATTGCGCTTTCACCCCAGCGTGAACTTGAGCATTTTAAAGTTTTTGGGTTTTGAGCAAATTTTCAAGAATAGCTTGACCGGTCTGGCCATGGGAGGAGGAAAAGGTGGCGCCGATTTTGACCCCAAAGGCAAAAGCGAGGGAGAAGTTATGCGTTTTTGTCAGAGTTTTATGACCGAACTTTCGAGGCATATTGGAGCGGATACCGATGTGCCTGCCGGAGACATTGGTGTTGGAGGGCGGGAGATTGGCTTTATGTTTGGCCAGTACAAGCGCCTTCGAAATGAGTTTACCGGGGTTTTAACAGGTAAAGGAATGGCTTGGGGAGGTTCTTTGATTCGTCCGGAGGCCACAGGCTATGGTTGTGTGTACTTTGCCGCGCACATGTTGGCTTCGAAGGGTTTGGATTTTTCGGGCAAGCGGGTAAGCATTTCGGGCTCCGGGAATGTAGCGCAATACGCTTGCGAAAAATCCATTGCCTTAGGAGCAAAAGTGCAATGCCTATCGGATTCGCAAGGCTACATATTTGACCCCGATGGAATAAGCCAGGTGAAGTTGGAATGGGTCAAAACCCAAAAAAATGTGCATCGAGGGCCATTGGCCGAATATGCGGAGGCTTTTGAGAGTGCCCGTTATGTGCAGGGCGGCAACCTTTGGGAAGTTCCCTGCGAGATTGCCTTGCCATCGGCCACCCAAAATGAAGTTTCGGAATCCGATGCTCGGGCTCTGGTAAGGGCGGGGCTGCAATGTTTGGCCGAGGGTGCCAACATGCCTTGTAATCCCGGCGCTGTGGAGGTATTGCAGGAGGCAGGGGTGCTTTTTGGCCCCGGTAAAGCGGCCAATGCCGGTGGAGTGGCTGTTTCCGGTTTGGAAATGGCACAGAATGCTCAACGCCTCAACTGGCCGGCGGAAAAAGTGGACCGGAAGTTGCAACAAATTATGGAACACATCCATGAATCTTGCGTGGCTTATGGAGCTTCTAACGGAAAGGTAGATTATGTGCAAGGAGCAAACATTGCCGGTTTTGTAAAAGTTGCGGATGCCATGTTGGATCAAGGTGTGGTGTAGAGCTTGAAACTTTTTTTTCAAAGGTTCCAATCCTACGGCTTTTTTCTTCTAGTATTTATAGGGACATATCTCGTCTTCTATTTGGTATACGTTCTAAAGGCTCCCCTTTTGTTTTTTGGTGATTGTTTACCGCAACCCATTTAGTGAGGCTGCTGTTGTCCTTTAGCCAAACAACTGAAACTTTGCCCTTGTGCCACTCCGTGGCTGTTTTGGTTTTTCATGGACTAGTATACATCGGAGGCGTGTGCGATAAAGGTTCGTCAATAATAATAAGAGACCGTTGACAAGAATAAGAGACCGTTGGCGCGTTGTTATGCTGGCGCAATCCTGTTTTGGCCGCAGGGTAAGGGTACCTTGGTTGGCCTAGAAAAGCAAGGCATCCCGGGGCTCAAAATTTGGGCAAAAAGGGTATTGCGTAGCCCAAAAGAGTTTTACGGCCCGAATTAGCAGGGAATTTGCTTTATTTAAGGCAAACACACATGGATGAAATATTCTGCCCCTCTACTTCGGCCGCAGATGAATACTATAGAACAGGGTTTCAATCCCTCAATGGAGGACTTGGAGCAGCTGTTGTTAAGTACAGCTACCATCGGCGGTTTTTATGCGCTTTGGCTTGTATGGGGCAAAGAAGAGGCACAATCTTTATGGTACTTTGCGCCGGATTGTCCATTAGAAAATGAGCAGGCGAAGCATTTTTTGTTGGCGGGTTTGCAAACTGGGGAGCCAATGCCCCTTTGGCTGCAGGAATTGAAAGCTCCAAAGCACCCGTCTAAAATTAACGCAGCCCTTAAACCAAACCTGCATGTAAGCTCTCAGGCTTTTACTTGTGGTGGTGCCGAAAATCCAGGCTTTTTAGTGGCCTTGTCGGGGCAAGAAATACTGGAGGGGGATTCCGCCAATCATCTCCTAAAGATGGCAGGCCAGCAGGCGACCCAGCACTTTCGTTGGAGCCGTTTGAATGGCCAAAGTCTTCTGGTGCAAGACCACCTAAAGCGAAGTTTGGCCATGCTGGAAGAAAGCATAGAAAGCAACCAAATTGGGCTTTGGGAATTGGATATACACACCGGAAAAACCATCTGGTCTGAGCTGGTATATGCCATTCACGAAGTTGCCCCCGGTTTTGACCACAACCAATACAATGGGATTGAATTTTACCATCCGGATTATAGAGACACAATTACCAAAGCGCTTGAGGATTGTATACAAAGGAATGAGCGGTTTGATGTTTCTTGCCTATTGATAACGGCCAAGGGAAACCCACGTTGGGTTCGGGCCACAGGAAGACGTTTGGGCGACAAAGTGCTGGGGAGTTTTCAAGACATAAGTGCCATTAAAGAGCGGGAATTAAAATTCAGGGGGATATTTGACTCCAGCTTCTCTTTTATAGGCTTTTTAGATACTTCGGGGGTTTTATTAGAAGCCAACAACACCTCCATTCGTATGGCGGGCCTTGAGCCTTCTGATGTGCTGGGAAAGTTTTTTTGGGATTGTTATTGGTGGCAAATTTCCAAACAAACTCAAGAAGAGCTGCGGCAAAACTTCCTTCGAGCCTTGGAAGGGGAAGAAGTAGTGTACGAGGTGGCGGTTTGGATTGCCAATAAAGAGCCTGTGACCATTTTGTTTAGTTTGAAGCCTGTAAAAGATGAGCAGGGAAAGGTAGCTTATATTATACCCGAGGGCCGACCCATTCAAGAGATTGTAGATACTCGCAGACGCTATAAGTTTCTTATAGAAGGGACAAATGTGGGCACATGGGAGTGGAATATTCAAACCGGGGAGACCATATTTAATGAGCGCTGGGCGGAAATAATCGGCTACTCTTTGGACGAGCTGGGTCCTATTTCCATTGAGGTTTGGTTGTCGCATGCACATCCCGAAGATTTAAAAAAATCTCAAGAACGACTTGAGGCCTGTTTTAGGGGAGAGACAGAATATTACGAAATTGAGGCGCGCATGCGTCATAAAAAAGGCCATTGGGTATGGGTAATGGATAGGGGCAAAGTGTTTGAGTGGACAGATGAGGGAAAGCCTTTAAAAATGTACGGAACACACCAAGACATTACTCCAAAAAAAATGCGGGAGATTGAGGTGATGTATCAACGTGATCTGCTCAGTAGTTTGTTTGATTTGGCTCCTTTTGGGATTGTTTTGCAGGACTGCCAAACGGATGTTTTTTTGGATGTGAACCCAAAGCATTTGGAGTCAATTGGCAGCAGCAAACAAGAATTTTTAGAAATGCAGCCAATGGCATTGGTTCCCGAAAGCCATGCCCAAACCCAGGCGGAAATGAAGCAATCCATTAAAGAAAATAAGCGTTTTGGTCCTTTGGCTATGCGCTACTACCGAAAAGACGGCACTACTTTTCCTGCTATTGTGCGGGGTGTTGCTGTGCAAGAAGCCCATGGCAGGGAGTTTTTGTGGTCATTTATTCAAGACGTTAGTGAAGAGAATGAAACCAAACGGCAACTGGAAGAGACGCTGGAAAGGCTGCATGCCGTAATGCAGGCCAGTACACAGGTCTGTATTATGGCCACCGATAGAAATGGATTATTTGATTTGTTTAATCCGGGGGCAGAGGAATTGCTGGGTTATTCTGCCCAAGATGTTTTGGGAAAACAAGATCCGGAGTTTTTGTTTGATTCCCGGGACATAGAAGCAGAAGAGCAAGCCTTAAGAGAAATAGGGGTGTTTATAAAAGGTTTTAAGGCTTTGGCATTTGGAGCACTGGCAGGAAAACCCAAGGTAAGAGAATGGCGCTTAAGGCATAAGTCCGGGGCCGGAATTCCTGTGCTAATGTCGATGACTCCGATTCGCGGGGCCTCGGGCGAGCATGGCCTCTTAGCGGTAGCCTTAGATATTACCGAGCTTAAGAAGGTAGAAACCGAGCTTAAGACCATGCTGGAGATTAGCCAAAAGCAAAACGAAAGCCTTAAGAACTTTGCGCATATCGTTTCCCACAACCTTAGATCGCATAGCTCAGGCATATTGGGGGTTTTGGGTTTTTTACACGAAGAGCTTCCCGAATTAGAAACGAACGAGCATTTTTCGCTCATTTCGAACGCTGCAAAAAGTTTGCATCAAACGGTGGAAGACCTGACCGAGGTGGTCAAAATCAGCATGGAGCCTCAAAGCATTGGCCATGTACTGGTGCATGGCGTGGTTCAGAAGAACTTGGACAGTTTGGTTTCGCAAATTAAAGAGGCAGATATTCGAATAGATGTGCGCTTGGAACCCTGGTTAGTGGTAAAGGCGGTTCCTGCCTACCTGGACAGCATCGTTTTAAATTTGATTTCGAACGCAATTAGATACGCATCTCCAGAAAGGACATCTTACTTAAATATATATGCCATTGAGCGCAACGACAAGCTGCTTATTTGTTTTAAGGATAATGGCCTGGGTATTGATTTGGATAAATACCGCGGAAAGCTATTTGGCTTGTACAAAACTTTTCATGGACACCCCGAAAGCAGAGGCTTGGGCTTATTTATTTCCCATAGCCAAATGGAAAGCATGGGTGGAAGTATTGAGGTGGAGAGTAAGCCCGGCAGAGGTAGTATTTTTAAGCTTATTTTCCCAAAATGAGTTTGGGCTTCATTGATTGCTTAGTTGAGGATGAACCCCTTTATGCCTTGAGAGATTGCTGAGGCGCTGCTGTTCGGGAGGCATTCCTTTTTGGATTTCAGGGCCTGGACAAAAAGTAGGAAAAGGGAAGGAGATCGTTGCCGCCTTGCTATTCTGGCGGCGGCCCTTTCCTGACGCTTCGGTCAGCATCTTTGAATCAGGATTAAACACCCTGATGCTTCGGTGAGGCTTATACACTAGAAAACAGAACCCGTCAACGGTCTCCTAAGGGGTCAATGGGTCAGCGGTTTCATAGAGCGGAAATTGGCGGATCCGGTCAAAGCTATTTCAAGAGGTATATAGCGCTTCCCAGGGAGCCCCCGGCCGGCACGGAGGCCCTCTTTGCGCTGAGGCCCGGCCTGCTTAGCCGAGGAGGCTTTTTAAAAGCCCCCGCAGGCCTAGCAGGCCAAGCCAAAGCGCAAAGAGGCCGCAGGGAGGACGGTAAGGTTTAATGCACAATGACCTGGAAGAGGGCGCCTCCCTCAAAAGGCCCTGAGCGCCGCTCAGCTTATGATACGGCCATCGTCCATTTCAATGATTCGGTCGGTTTTGGCGGCAAATTCCATGTCGTGGGTTACCACCAATAGGGCTTGCCCGCGCTCGGAGGCGAGGTCTCTAAAGATATCGAAGACCAGGTCGCTGTTTTTTCGGTCGAGGTTTCCTGTGGGCTCGTCTCCCATTACAATGAGCGGGTCGTTTATGAGGGCCCGAGCGATGGCCACACGTTGTTTTTGTCCACCGGAGAGCATGGAAGCTTTTTTTTGTGCCTGGTCGGCAATGCCCAGCATTTGCAAGCGTTCCATAGCATGTTGTTCTAGTTCTTCGCGACTTTTTCGGGCCAGTTTGAGTCCTGGGAGCATAACGTTTTCCAGTACGCTAAACTCCGACAGGAGATAATGGAACTGGAACACAAATCCGATGTAGGCGTTGCGGAGGGCGGCCAAAGCTTTAGGGCTTTGGTTGTCTGTAGTTTCGCCACTTAGGCGCAAGGAGCCTTGGTAGTCGGTGTCCATGGTACTGAGGATGTAAAGCAGGGTGGACTTGCCGCAGCCGGATTTTCCGATAATGCTCACGAATTCTCCTTTTTTTACTTCCAATGAGACGCCTTTAAGCACTTCTACGGTTACCGGGTCGTGAAAAGTTTTGCGAATGTCTTTGGCCTCCAACACCAATTGGGATGTACTCATTTTCCGCGAATTATGTCAACCGGATCTATTTTGCTTGCTTTTTTTGCAGGGAACCAGCCGGCTACCCAAGTAGTTGCCAAGGCGAAGCTAACCCCGGTGAAGTAATATACCGGGTCAAAGTTCACCGGATAGGTTTTGATGGTAGGCAGGGCTTCGGTTTCAAAGGGGAGCACATCGATGAGGCTGCTGAGGGCATATCCAAAACCAAGGCCCAAAATGCCTCCGGATAATCCTATGATCATAGATAATAAAAGGAAGATCCACTGTACATCGCGTCCGGAGAATCCGGTGGCTTTAAGGATAGCGATGCTGTCCATTTTTTCGTAGATCATCATGTTTAGGATATTGTAAATGCCGAATCCGGCAACGATTAAAAGGGTAATGCTTACCGCATACGAAATAAGGTTTCGAATGGAGCTTCCGGTGTCAAATTGAGCGTTGGCGGTTTGGATATCGACGGCTTGAGCCCGGTAAACAGAAGCAAATTCTTTGGCAAGTTCGGGTGCGCGGGTTAAGTCGTGCAGTTTTATTTGGATGTCGGTGAAGTAACCGGCACCTTGTCCGGCAAGTTTTTGGGCTGTTGCCAGGCTTACATAGCTTTGGCTGTTGTCTACTTCGGCCAGTCCGGATTGGTAAAGTCCCACGATTTTGAGGGTCGCTTTTTCGCCGGTGGCGGAGCTTACTTGCACCATATCCCCCAAATCGGCCAGCATTTTTTCTGCAATTCCGTAGCCTAGAATTATGCCGTTTTCGACCCTTTTAAGGCCTTCCAATTCGCCTTTTACGATATAGTCCGACACATGATACAGGCGTTCTTCCTCTGCGGGGTCAATTCCTTGCACCAATCCGGTGATGTCGGTAGTGCCTACGTGGTAAAAGACTTGGCTTTGGGTTTTAGGAGCCACGCCAAAAACCCTTGGGTCTTGCTTTAGTGCTTCCAGCGCTGCTGCTCCATTGTACAATCCTCTGCCTCTGTCTACCGGTTTAATAGAGCGTTGCATGAGCAGGTGGTTCGAAAAGTCGGGATGTTGTTCAATGGGTTGTTGTTCCGAGGCTTTTAATTCGTTGTACAGGCGAATGTGAGGAGTTCGGTTTAGGATTAGGCCATCGAGCAAGCCGTTTAGTCCGGTCATAAAGCCCATTAGGGTAATGAACATGGTAATTCCAAAAGTAACTCCAATGCCTGCAATAATGGATTGCCTTAATCTGGCGGTGAGTAAATTCCAGGCAATGTATAGCAGCAGCTTGTATTTCATTGTCCGGGAACTTTGACTGTTTGCCCTTTGCTCAAGCCCTTGGTTATTTGGATGAATTGATAGTTTTTTAGGCCGGTTTCGACGTCTATGGTGTCTCCGTTTTCCAAGATTACCCGGTTCTTGTCGAGTAGGGCAGCGCGGGGTAATACCAGGGCTTTTTCTAAGTTTTGCACAATAAGACTGGCCTCCACCGATAGATGGGCATACATAGGTTTGGGGGGCTTATCAAATCCCACTTCCACCCTAAAGGTTCGGCTGCGTGCATTAAGGATTGGGTGAATGCTTAGGACTTTGCCATTAAACACCTGATCGGGAAAAGCATCCATGCGCAGAATGGCTACTTGTCCTAGGTTTACTCGAGCAATGTCGTATTCGTCCACATCGAGTTCTACATAGAAACTGTCGGCACTTCCCAGTTCGGCAATGGGGCTTTGTGGCCCCAAATAACTTCCGGTTTCGGGGTAAATCTGCCATACCATTCCGTCGATAATGCTGCGCAAAACAAATTGACCCTTGGCTTCTTGTTGTTGTTCCCAGCGGCTTTGAGCCAGTTCTGCCTCTAAGTTCAGTTGGTCTATTAGGCTTTTGTAACGTGCTATGGCCGATAGCCAGGCGGCTTTTGTGTTCTCCATAGAGCTTTGCCTTTGGAGAAGTTGCAGCTCAGAACCTGCGCCTTGTTCCCAAAGCTTTTGCTGCCTTTGATATAAGTCGGAGTCGTTGACATAGGCTTGCCGAGCAAAGTGTAGGGAGGCTTCGGCCTCTAGGAGGGCCGAGGAGCCGGGAGCTGCTTTATCTTTGGCATAAATCCATTGTTGCCGTGCTTGGTCTTGGGCCAATCGTGCAGTTTCGGCCTTAAGAATGGCTATGGTATCTCCGGTCCTTATGCGGTCGCCCGGTGCTACATGCAGACTTTGGAGAATACCGGGAACTTCGGGTACTAGGGTATATTGCTCGGCTGCTATTACTTTTCCGGACGCATATACGCTTTCGGTAAGAGGCTTCTCTTGAACCTCCACCCATCCATCCTTGGAATTACAAGAAAGGAGTACACTCAATCCAAAAATGAGTAAACTGGGAAGAATATGCTTCATGGTAAAAGCAAAGGTAAGCCAGTAAGTGGCGAAAAAGGATGATTTTACTCAGTGTTTTCAAGGGTTTCCTTGGAATATGCTTGGTCAAGGGCTGGGAGTTGGTTAAAAAAACCATGGTTTCCGGAGACATAAGGGTGAGGGATAGAGGTTGCTTGGGGGCAAGTGGGCTGCCAAACTTGGTAAGCAGCTTTGTTTTTGCTTGCTAAAAAAAATGGCTACATTACCTTATGAAATTTTGGTTCTTAGCGCTTGCCTTTGCCGTTTATATCTTTTCTTTTGGTCAGCACCCATGCTCCATCAACAAGCAGCAACATGCCTCTGCCTTGGGAGGTGCATTTTTTTCCATTCCCGGCACCGAGTTGTACGATGTGCACTATGTTCATTTGGATGTAGCCCTTGAGGCCACCGGAAATTATATTCAAGGCAGTGCCGAAACACACGCTCAAGTAATCGGTTGGGTGTTGCCTAGCTACAAGGCAGAGCTTATTCCAGACCTAACCATCGACAGCGTTTGGTTGAATGGGCAAAGTGCTGCTTTTAACCGAAACGGAAATGTTTTGGAAGTCCCTCTTAGTCCACCCTTGGTTCAAGGGTTTGAATTTAAAGTTAAGGTGTTCTACCGTGGGTCGCCCCCGAATTCCGGTTTTTTTAACGGTCTAAGCAACGATCAAAGTCCAAGTTGGGGAGCAGATGTCACCTGGAGTCTTTCCCAACCTTTTGGGGCAAGAGACTGGTGGCCTGTAAAGCAAAGTTTGCAAGATAAAATAGATTCTTGTCGGGTTTGGATTACTACCTCCACCGAGAACATGGGCGGATCTAATGGCGTGCTGGAACAGCTTAGCCCGCTTCCGGGAGGAAAGCATAGGTTTGAGTGGTTGCACAAGCACCCCATCGATTATTATTTGATTTCGGTGGCCGTGGCCGATTACCAAGAATATAACCTAACGGCCAACCCTTCCAATTCCGGCCCGGTTTTTATCCAAAACTTTGTTTATGACAACCCCCAGTTGATTCCTTATTTTCAGGCAGACATGGATGAAACCGTGGACATGCTTGAATTCTTTAGCGAGATTTTTGGACCATACCCTTTTGCTGACGAGAAATACGGCCATTGTATGGCTCCCTTTAGCGGTGGAATGGAACACCAAACCATGACCACTCAAGGTTTCTTTACCAGAGACTTAACGGCTCATGAGTTAGGTCACCAATGGTTTGGCGACCATGTAACCTGTGCCTATTGGAAAGACATTTGGATAAACGAGGGGTTTGCCTCCTATTCGGAATACTTGTTTCGAGAGCATTTGGGGGCTATGGCAGACCCGCGGGATTGGATGGATAATGCCCACGACAACATCATGTCTTCTCCCGGAGGAAGCGTGTATGTGGACGATACCACGAGTGAATCCCGAATTTTTTCGGGAAGGTTAAGTTACGACAAGGGTGCTGCCATTTTGCATAGTCTTCGTTTTGTGATTAATAACGACTCCCTTTTCTTCTTATCGCTAAGGAATCATTTGCAGGCTTATGGCCAAAGTACCGCCACCGGCGATGACTTTAAGCAGGTGGTAGAACAAACCACAGGGCTTAATCTTCAGACCTTTTTTCAACAATGGTATTACGGAGAGGGCTTTCCTAGCTTTTCAGGAAAGTACCAGGTAGACCAAGGGCAACTTTTCTTGGAAATAAGCCAGCAAACGAGTGCTCCGCAAAGTATAGCCTGGTTTGAGACCCCATTGGAGCTTGAAATAGAGCGGCCACAAGGCGATACCCTTATTCGGGTGTTTTTGGATCAACCGGTAAAGTCTTTGTCTGTTCCTTTTTCCGGGACGGTAGATGCCATTCGGTTTGATCCCAATCAATGGCTTATCAACCAATCGGGCTCCATAGTAGAAGATGTAAGCCTGGGCCAAGGGGCCTTGGAGGGTGCAACTACTTTAGGCATTTATCCCAATCCGTGCCGAAGCGGGTGCCGTTTTTTTGCTTCGGACAAGACCGGTCATGGGTATCAATTGATGGATATTCGCGGCAAATTGCTCCGCGAAGGCTACTTAAACCCGGGAGATGTGTTCCCTGTAGCTCATTTGAGCTATGGAACGTACCTTGTGGTATGGGAGCATGGTCAGTGGCAGTTGTTGGTGCGTCAACCCGAATAAAGAGTATCTAAGGAACGTACATCAGCCTAAGGGCTCCATGGTTTTTCTTTTCTTATGCCTACGATACAGCAAATAACCTACAAGGGCAGCGGCCATTACCAAATAGGGGGCAGCCATTAAGTACAGTATGCCCTCATTGATTCCTACGGCCTTATCTTCCTTGCCTGCCACTTCGCTACACATTACGCACTGGGCAAAAGTCTTACCCGACAAGACCAAGGAAAAAACAAGAAATAAGCGGCTTTTGATTCTACTCATTGCAATCCGTAATAGGGAGCCATCATTAGGTACACCAGCACCCCTGTGGTAGTAACATAAAGCCAAAGAGGCAAAGCGATGCGCGCAATTTTTCGGTGGCGGTCAAAGCGCTGATTCAATGCCCTTACTAAGGTTACCAATACCAAAGGTACAATAACCGCTGCCAAAATAATATGACTAATGAGCATAGGATAGTAAAACCAGCCCAGAGACCCTAAATACTTGGCGCTTTCATGGGTGGCATGGTAAGTCACATAGCTTAACAAAAATAAAACAGAAATGCTAACTGCAGACAACATGAGTTTGCGGTGGAGCTCAAGCTTTTTCTTTTTTATGGCCACCAATCCTGCCACCAAAATTAAGGTGGTTGTTCCATTGAGAAAGGCATTTAACTTGGGCAAAAAATCAAGGTTTGCTGCCAATTCGGGATTTTTTGGCATAATATATAATATGGCCACCACAATGGGTATTGCCAAGGATGCGGCCCAAATGAGTCCTTGGTAAGAGGATTTAGATTTATTCATGGGTGCAAGAGCAATTTAGCGGTTTGTGCAATGCTGTCGGCTAATTCAGACCTGGTGCCATCAAATACAGCGCGGATATGACGGTTTTGGTCTACCAAAATTAAAAAGCCTGAATGGGTATATCCACCGGGCTCTTCCGGGGCTTTTTTGGCATAAGCCATGTAGGCATCTGCCATTAAAAATATGCTGTCTACTTCTCCGGTTAAAAACTGCCAACGGCCTGCAATGGCGTGGTGCTTTTCGGCATAAGATTTCAATACCGAGGGTTGGTCGTGCAAAGGGTCAATCGTATGTGATAGTAGGCGAAAGTTCGATTCCACTACCATGCGTTCCTGCACCAGTTCCATGGTGAAACTCATTTTCGGGCAGATGGTAGGACAGGTGGTAAAGAAGAAGTCTGCCAAATATACTTTACCCTCTATACTGTCTTGGTTGAAAGGAAGGCTATCTTGATTCAGGAATGCAAAATCGGGGATGCGGTATGGCACACTATCGTAACCACTTCCGTCAGGACGCTCTTGGAGTATGGGGGGACCCAAAAAGGGCAGTACTGCTTTTGGCTCTTCTGGGCCGGGATTTTTTTTATTGTTTCCATCTCCACAGCCCATTCCCACCATAACCAACAGTATCCAAGCGGTTATACTCCTCATTCTTCTTCTGGATTGCGGGTCAGTTTGTCGTCGAATTTATAATACTTGTGGCTGGCAAAATTGTAAGCATATTCTCTATTCAAATGCCCAATATCTTCCTTTAAATGCTTAATATCCTTCACTAAAAGCGGGTTATAGAAGCCCCTCAAGCGTCGCTCTTTGTCTACCAAAACCAAACTTTGGGGGTCGGGTCGTTGGGGCGGCATATTGCTGTCCGGAAGCAGGGCATTCATCCATTGCTCTTTCTGTTGAGCATCTCTAACAAAGCGATATTGCCAACGATTTGCCAAGCTGTCAAAAGAGGCACTAAAACTGGAGGGCTGTGGTAGAGGTTCCGGGGGAAGGGCTTCAAATAAACTGATGAACTGAACTTGGCCGTCGTTAGAAAGTATTTCTCGAGCGGCATACACAATTTGGTCAGGGATTGGCTTTTCCGCTGCATACATTGCCTGCGGCAAGAGATGAATTACTCGAATTTTTCCGTCCAAAAACTGAAGAGAATCTGTGGCTCCGGTTTCTTTCAAATAGGCTTGTGGCGCTACTTCATACAGAATGGTATCTGTTCTTGGGCGTTTGCCGGGTACTTTAATTACTCCATAACCATGTGGCCCATAAAAAGGTAGCCTGTTGATATGGGCGGTGGTATTAAATAGGAAAAAATAAAAAAGAAGTGCCGGGAGAAACAAGAGTCCAACCAGCACCAAAGGTTGTTTAAGGGAATTTCTTTTGCCCATACGTTCATAACCGCAAGACGGCCCAAAAGGTTTAGTGGGCAGCCGCAGGCATATCCGAAATCAAATATTCGGGGAATATTAGGCGAACATCTTCTTGATACAAGCCCTCAATCATCATGAGTACAATAAAGTACACCATTAAAATGACCAATATGCCCAAGGTCAAGCGAAAGCTCTTTTTTTCGTCGCCCAAGTGCATGTAGGAGAAAATAATGTAATAAGCTTTTACAATGGTGAGTCCTATGTAAAAGTATTTGAGTACTTGCTTAGAGGTGAAGGCCAGTTCGTAATTGGCGTAGGCTACGCCTACCTCTACTGCGGTTACGGCCAATAAAATCCAGAAAACTTTCCAAATCCACCAAGTTTTGGCAGGTGGTATGGCATCTTCGGCGCGGTGCAGGTGGGGCTGAAAATTATCGTACAACTCCATGGCGTTTTCTTTATAGCAGGTTTTCGATTAAATCAGGTAGAAGAAAGTAAATACAAATACCCATACCAGGTCTACAAAGTGCCAATAAAGGCCTACTTTTTCAACCATTTCATAATGACCTCTCCGGTGAAACACACCTTTGATGGTCATAAATAGCACTATAATATTTAGTATTACCCCCGAAAATACGTGGGTTCCATGAAAACCTGTAATGAGAAAAAATAAGTTCGCAAATTGCTTTGGTCCATATTGGTTTTCGGTCATATTGGCTCCGTGAATTATACCCATTCCATTTTCTAGCACTTTACCATCTGCCGTTCCATGAATAAAGTGGTACCATTCGTAAGCTTGGGAACCCAAAAAGATAAACCCGCCAATTATGGTCCAAATCATCCATTTAATTACTCCTTTTTTGTCAAATCGGTGACCCGCCTCCACGGCCAATACCATGGTCACCGAGCTCATAATCAAAATAAAGGTCATGAGCGAAACAAAAGCGAGCGGAATATGTCCCTCTACCATTGGGAAGTGGTTGTATACCTCATCCGGGTTGGGCCAAAACTCTCTATTCATGTTTCGGGTGGCACCGTAGTAAATCAGCAGACTGGAAAAAGTCAATGCATCAGAAACCAGGAAAAACCACATCATCATTTTTCCCCAGCTAATATTGAAGGGCGCATCCCCTCCACTCCAGGGTTTCTGAGCTGCTACGGTTTGTGCATGGGCCATAGTAGTGGTTTAACGTTATTTATGTTAAAACAATTGATCTGCGTAGGTCAAAAACAGGAACAAATATAACCACAACAAATCTAAAAAATGCCAATAAATGGCGGTTCGCCTCAAGCCATAATGGTTTTTAGGACTGTATTTGCCTCTAAACGATTGCACTGAGGCTATCAGCAAGGCAAGTAAACCGCTGATTACGTGCACAAAATGCGCACCGGTAATGATGTAAAAAAAGGAGCCTGATACGTTGCCTGTGGCATTGTCAATCAAAAATATCCGCATGTCCACCAAATCTCCATAGCCTGCCCATTGCAATTGGCCAAACCAAAGACCCAATACCAAACTCAACAGCAAAAACAGCCCTGCAAGTTTGCCCGCCCAAGCTTGCTCTTTGCGAATAATCCATTGCGCCAGACCAACCGTTAAACTGCTGGCCAACAATACCACCGTGCTCGTTGCAAACACTTGTGGTAAATCAAATTCAAACCAATTTGCCCCGTCTTTTCGCACCACATACACACTGGTGAATGCCGCAAAAAACAAGGTAACCGAACCCAAAAACAACCACAACATGATGTTCTTGGCACGAATTCTTGCCTCCCGCTCCTCCTCAGGAGTTAGTTGCCTGTGTATTGCTTCTTTTTCCATAACTTTTTATAAACCAAACAATAAGGTGAGCTGAATGATGGGCAAATAGAAAAAACTCGCAAACATTAAGAGCCGGGCATCCTCGTTTTTGCAACTCCAATATAGCTTTATGGCTGGAAGGGCAAAACCCACGGCAGCCAATACCAAAATTCCCGTAGCAAGGCCGCCCAACATCCCGGTCCAATAGGGTATCAGGCTTATCGGAATCAAACTCATGTTGTACAGCAAAATCTGAAAGGCATTTGCTCGATTGCGTCCCGTAGGAAAAGGCAATAAATAAAAACCGGCCCTGCGGTAATCCTCGTCCAACCGCCAAGCAATGGCCCAAAAATGCGGAAACTGCCACATAAACTGTAAGAAAAACAACAAAACCGCTTCCTGACCGATGGTTCCGGTGGCCGCTGTCCAACCAAGCAATGGCGGAACCGCCCCGGGAAATGCTCCTACAAAAACAGCCAAAGGTGTTTTACGTTTTAAAGGGGTATACACAAAAGTATAGGCCACCAAAGCCGATAGACTCAGCACAGTAGTCAATAAATTCGTACCCAACCACAAGCAAAGGGTGCCCCCCAAAGTCAATAGCCCGGCCAACAACCAAGCCTCGTTCACCTTCATTCGCTCCTGAGGCAAGGGCCTGTCCATTGTACGCAACATCAATTTGTCCAAATCCCTTTCCAGTATTTGATTCATACCATTGCTGGCTGCGGTTATGCAGGTGCCACCCACTGCCAACAGGGCAAAAGACAACCAGTTCACTTGCTCGGCACCTATCAAATAGCCAATCAAGGCCGAAAAAATGACCAAGGACGATAAACGGACCTTGGTAAATAAGGCATAGTCTTTCCATCGACTATATTTTTTTACTCCTTCCTTCATGGCTATGGCATCCATAGGTGCATAGGTTTGGTTCCCCTTGGGATTTATTGTTCAATATCCAGTTGCGGCACTTCTCTCACTTGCGCCTGCTTGGCCATAGCGGCAATGGCGCGAATATGGTCCGGGGTAGAACCGCAACAGCCGCCTACCAAATTCACCAGTTTCCGATCCATAAACGGATGCATTAAACCGGCCATGGTTTCGGGCTCTTGATCATACTGACCAAAGGCATTTGGCAAGCCGGCATTGGGGTAGGCTGTTACAAACATCGGTGCCTTTCCCGACAATTCTTCGATGTATGGAAGCATATCGGTGGCTCCCAAAGCGCAATTCAAACCTATAGAAAGCAAGTCCGCATGGCTCACCGAATTCAAGAAGGCCTCCACCGTTTGCCCGCTGAGCGTCCGACCCGAAGCGTCCGTAATGGTGCCACTCACCATAATGGGAATGTCCTCGCCGGTTTCATCCCTCAATACCTGTATGGCATACAAGGCTGCCTTTGCGTTTAGTGTGTCAAAAATGGTTTCTACCAACAATACATCTACTCCGCCCAACCACAATTGCCGTGCTTGCTGCAAATAGGCCTTGGCCAGTTGATCAAAACTTATGGCCCTAAACCCCGGGTCGTTTACGTCCGGCGATAAGCTTGCCGTTTTGGGCGTGGGACCCAAAGCGCCGGCCACCCAACATATGCGCCCCGGCTCCTCTTGCATCATTGCCTCGGCTGCTTCGCGTGCCACCTTGGCCGAAGCCATATTCATCTCATCTACCAAAGCTTCCATTTTATAGTCGCTCTGAGCAATTACTGTGGCTCCAAAGGTGTTGGTTTCCACCATATCCGACCCGGCTCTGTAATACTCCAAATGAATTTCGCGAATAATATCCGGACGCGTAATGCTCAGCAACTCGTTGTTGCCCTTAACCGGATGCTCCCAATCCGCAAAGCGATCGCCTCTATAGTCTTCCTCTTCCAGCCCGTGTTTCTGAATCATGGTGCCCATGGCACCATCCAATACCACCACCCGGCTGCCCATAGCAATCCGCAAGGCCTCAATACGTTCTTTACGCTCCATTGTTCTTTTTTGCTACATATGGCTCTACTCGTAACGATCGACCACCCCATTGGGTTTTATCTAAGGACTCCATGGCCTGAATTTCCTGCTCCGCCGAAGCCAAAGCAACAAATGCAAATCCGCGGCTACGCCCGGTAATCCTGTCAATCACCAACTCCAACGTAATTACCTCACCAAAAGGCATCAACAGCTCCTGTAAGGCTTCAGGGTCGGCGGCATACGGTAAGTTGCCTACAAACAACATCGCGCAAAGGTAGCCAATTTAGTAGGGATTTTTTGGTTTTTTGGGCGCGTTTCGGGCTGTCCCCTTTAGTCCTCGGCGCAAGCCCAAGGGGCAGGGGAGCTGCAGGGGCTTTCCCGAAGGGTCGGGACCGCCGCTGCGCTCCTCCTGCCCCTAGGGCTTGCGCCTCCGGGCTATCGGCTCCATCCCGCGCGCGTTGCCCATAGCACATTTCTTCTCCACAACAAACCAGTTTATTTTACAGCCATACCTGTCGGAAGTTAGCGTCCAACCTCCGCATTTCTTCGACTTTTTCTTTCCATCTCTGTACCTTCACCCTAGATTTTTTGGCTATGAAAATCCTTCGCAAAAAAAAATGGCTTTTGATTGGTGTCGCAATCGCCCTGCCTCTGCTTACTTGGGCATTGTGGCCTTTGAGCGGCGACTCTAAATGGAACATTGAAGTCAATGCCGAATTAGAAAACGGCAAACACAGCTATTTGGCCGGCCTGCCTTCCAACGCTCCCAAGAAACCCAACATTATTCTTATCCTGGCCGACGATTTAGGCAAATACGATATTTCACTCTATGGCGGAAAACGGGTGCACACGCCCAACATCGACTCCATTGCCCACCGTGGGGTCCGTTTCGACCAAGCCTACGTTACGGCGCCCATTTGTGCACCATCGCGCGCAGCACTGCTTACCGGTCGCCACAATACCCGCTTTGGCATGGAGTTTCAGCCGCACCGCAGATACCCTGCCAACCGGTTGGAATACTTTGTGTTTCGCCACTTTATTGACACCGACAACTGGCAGGTAGCTCCTCAATTTTCTTTTCCCGACAGCGACCAAAGGAAAGATCAGGGCTTGCCTGCTTCCGAAATTACCCTCGCCGAAGTGTTGACACAACTTGGCTATAAGACGGCATTGTACGGCAAGTGGCATCTGGGGTACGAACCCGGGTTCCATCCCAATCAAAGGGGGTTTCAAGACTTTTACGGATTTACCGAAGCCTACAGCCTTTTTGCCGACAGCACCGATCCCGGCATCGTAAATGCCATGACCGATGAATTTTCCGACCGCCATATTTGGGAGAATGCCCGCAAGGGGGCTTGCGCCATAATGCACAACAGCACCGAAGTAGAAGAAAAGGAATACCTCACCCATGTATTTGCCAACAAAGCCAAATCCTTTATTCGGCAAAACAAGGAGCAGCCTTTTTTTCTCTACCTTCCCTTTAATGCGCCCCATACTCCTTTTCAAGCCCCCAAAGCATATTACGATATGTTCCCTGATGAGCCCAACCACACCCATCGGGTGTATAAGGCCATGATTAAATGCCTAGACGATGCCGTAGGCGAAATCATGCAGGAGTTGCGCAAGCAGGGACTCGAAGAAGAGACCATGGTTTGGTTTTCCAGCGATAATGGAGCCGCACTCTACACCCTTTCAGGCGATAATGCTCCCCTCAAAGGCGGAAAACTTTCGCAATGGGAAGGAGGGATTCAAGTGCCTTTTATGATGCAGTGGAAAGGAAAGGTTGCCCCGGGAAGCCATTTGGAACAGCCCGTAAGCCTTACCGATGTTATGGTTACCAGCCTGGAAGCCTTGGATTTACCCTTGCCGCAAGACCGGGTGTTCGATGGCGTTAATTTGTTGCCTTATGTTTTGGCATCCGACAGTGCTGCCGCACCGGCTAGGCCCTCCGAACCTCCTCATGCGGCACTGTTTTGGAAAAGTGCTTTCAACCAAGCCATGCGGTCCGGTAATTTTAAATGGATGTTCGACGCCTCCACCGGCACGGTTCAACTGTACGATGTGGAAGCAGACATGGGCGAAACCAAAAACTTGGCCCAAGACCTTCCCGAAGTGCAGGAACGGCTCAAAAGCATGTATCAAAATTGGCAAAATCAAATCCCCGAAGCCATGTGGCCGGGCATAATGAACCACCGTTTTGAATACCAGGGACAGGTTTTTTACTTTAGGATTTAGCCTTTGGTTTCCTTGCTAAAGGCCTGCCTGCGGACAAAACCTTTTATGTGATTTCTTTGGGTTAGGATGGAATTCCATTGGTGTAGGATTTCGCACCAGGGATGGAGTGAACGCCCGCCCGAAGCCTAGGACTTGCTTTGGCGGCTTTGTGGCGGCGGTCCCGACCCTTCGGGTAAGCCCCCGCAAAGCCTGCCAAAGCAGTCCTTGGAGAGGGAGGCGGCAAGGACAGCCCGGCCGGTGCACAAAAAACCTTCCTTTTTATTCTTTCATTTGTAGCTAAAAAACCTTAATTCTGTATTAAATTCATGCAAAGTTCTGTTTATGAAGTATACAGCTGTTTGTTCTTTTCTGTTGAGTGTCGCTTGTGTGTATGGGCAGCATTTTGAGCAACATTTTCCCGGAGTTGCGCCTGAAGCCGCGCAGCGCTGGCCCATGGAGGCGATTGAAAGCGTGGAATTGACGGATGCTCAACACCGTTTGTATACCCTTCAAGACGGTAGGGTGTTGAGCCAAAGCTCAAAAACACCCATTAACTATAAAGACAGTTCCGGGAATTGGCGTATGATAGATGCCGTTCCGGTGCAGCACACCAAGGGCTGGAGGGCTTCAGATCAGCCTTTTCCGGTGCATGTGGGTAATGATGGTTCCTTGGTTTTCGAAAGTCCTTCCGGGCAAGTGCATTATGGTCCGGCCTTGCCTGCGGGAAGTGCAGGGTTTAGTTTCCATGGGCCAAGAACCTTGCGCCAGCCTTTGAGCCATGGAGCCTACCGCGACTTGGAGTTTCGGGTGAATGCCATAAAATCTTCGGTCTTTTTAACCAATGCACCTGCGGGCGATTGGAATTGGCAACGGTCTGTAAAGCTTCCCCTCGGAGCCTCGATGCGGCCGGCTGAGTTTCCCGAAGGGGCCTTGGAAGTGGTGTCGGCTAAACGGGAAGTGTTGAGCAAAATTCTACCCTTGGTGGTGTCGGACGCCCAAGGCGATTGGACGCGTTTGCCTTATATGGTAGAAATGAGTGGAGCAGGAGAGGTGAGTTTAAGTGCCACCGTGCCTCAAGCTTGGTTGCAGGCACCGGAGCGCAGCTATCCCGTAGAAATTGACCCCTTGATTACCGGACCTACTTCTATTTGGACCGGAAGTTTTATGCCTTCCTGTCTTATTCCTAATTATAATGTGGACAGCATTCCTGTAGTGATTCCGGCAGAAATTAGCATAACCTCTTTTTTGGTAACCGGCTCGTATTATGCCAGTCCATTTTCGGGGGCTGTGATGTCGGATGCCGAAATGTATTACAGCACTTCTTGTGGCCAAACCCCCGGGCTTACGGTAGGCCCTCCGACCGGTAATTTGGCCGGAACAGGCTACAACGAGGACACCGAATACCGAAATCCGCTTACTTGTTGCTTTACTCCCTCTTGCAGTCAGCAAAACTTTTGGCTACGTATGCATTTGGGGCGAAACTTTGGCCCTCCGGGCTGCAATTTCACCTATGTATACCACGACCCCTCTTCTCAATGGCCCTTTAGCGCGTTTGTTGAAGGCCGAACGGTGGAATCGGCGGCCATTCAATGGCAGGTGCAGCCCCAAAGCCAGTGCGGTACCGAGTGCGATGTATCCATACGAAGTTTTGTTCGTTATGGAGTCCCTCCCTATCAAATAGACCACCCTTGGGCTCAAGCTCCCACGGCAGTTGGCAATCCCGGAACCAATTGCAACATACCCTTGGTCGATGAGACCATTGCTGTGGTTCGGCCCAATTGCCCGCAAACCTGTTATGAAGACCCTGCTTTATCCGTTCCCCTTCCCATAATTACCGATCAATGCGGCAATAATGTTACCGGATTACCTCCCAAAACCATCAGCATTCGAGAAACGCCGGATGCGACAGCCACCCCTTCTTTTTTGGCCTTATGCAGTGGAGAGCAAGCCCAAATCCAGCTCAACTCCTGTACGCCCGGAACTACTGTGAATTGGCAAGGACAGAACGGTGAAACCGGCTCGGGAAGCATAGATACCACTATGACCTATGAAGGCAACGATACCCTTATTGCCGCGTTTACGGCAAGTGCTTCGGCCAATAACTGCCAGGGGCCATCAACCACTATTGATATTCAGGTGTTTCCTAATCCGGTGGCCGATGCCGATATTCCGGAAACCGTAATCATTCAAACCGATGCGGTATTTACCGATTCCTCGGATTACAAGGGCGGAAATGCCTCTGTGGTGGAGTGGATTTTGCCCGATGGGACCGTGCTGACCGGTAACCCGGCAACGACCCAATTTACCGAACCCGGCAAATACGAAATCTGCCTGGTGATTGAAAGCAGCTATAGCTGCCGCGATACGGTTTGCGACACCTTGGAAGTGATTCCGCCCACGGTTCCCTTACCCAATGTGGTTACACCCAATGGAGACGGCGTAAACGATGCCTTGGAGTTTCAGTACCTGGAATTTTTTAGTCCCGCCCAATTGACCGTATTTAATAGGTGGGGTACCGTGGTTTTTCAAGACGACAACTACCAAAACGACTGGGTGCCGGAAGGCTTAAGCGAGGGTACCTATTTTTACGAGTTGATCCTCTTTGACGGGACGGCCGAAACCAGCAGTTTAAATATTTTTAGACCCTAGGGAGAGAAGGTATACTGGCAGATTATTGAGGCGTGGCCGGTGAAGTTTGTGGCTCGCTTGCCCCCCTTGTTTTTTAGGCTTTTTTGGACAGTATCGAATAGCATTGCGTCCACCGTTTTTAAAATTTCTCTTGGTATTTGGGCGCCATATCCGTCTCCGGCCATTAGCTGCCTTGTGGGGTTGCTAGGCCGCCTTGCCCACCTAAGGAGCTTCCTGTGGTCGCTCTTAGTTGGGCAGCGGCTGTGCACCCCACTGCGGCAGGCTATTTGGCCTCCGCCGGGGCGCTTTACGCTCCGTGGGGGGTGTTATGAAGCCCACGGTTTCAACCGTGGGCTATCGTGTGGTTATTTTTTGAAGGAGAAAAATCTCTACATGCTTTTATTTAATCATCTGATTATCATGTATAATTTGAAAAGAAAATCTCTACATCTTTGGTTTTGGGGTGTTGAATTTCGATGGTCCCATGGCTTTTCCTCACCAATGGAAGCCACATTTGCCATGTACGATGAGCGTGGGGAGTTAGCACCTTCTTCGGGGATTTATATGGCCGCAAAAGGGGTGAATACCTTATTTGTCTATAATTCCCGGAATGCTATCCGCCGGTTGGGACTGTACAAAACAAAGCAGCAGGTGTTGTTTTTAAAATGGCCCACCAACGAATTAGCCGCTTGCTATATTGATTCTTGTTTATGTGATGTCCATGCTTTCCCCAAGCAACCAGACCTTCGATTCCAAACTATTGAAGAAGCCGAGCTTGGCCGATGGCTAAGCTTCGATTCCAAAATTACCGCTATGGTTAAACCTTAGCTGCTCCGGAGCGTCTAACCATAAAAAGCGTATGAAATCAACAATCAAAACATGGCTTATTGCCGGGATGCTTATGCTTGTGGGAGTAGCTCAAGCCCAACACAGAGGCAAACTTAGCCCTGAAGAAAAGGCCGCAAAAGCTACAGCCCGTATGGAAACGGAACTGGGTTTGTCTGCTGATCAAAAGCAAGCCGTTCATGCCGCTCATTTGGAATTGGCCAATGCTATGCACGCCGCCAAAGAGGCGCAAGACAAAGAAGCCGCAAAAACAGCTAGGAAAACCTATCACGAAACTCTAAAGGGCATATTAAGTCCCGAACAAATGGGCCGGTATAAAGAAATTAGAAAGG
The DNA here is from genome assembly GCA_018401695.1 of Flavobacteriales bacterium. Taxonomy (GTDB): domain Bacteria; phylum Bacteroidota; class Bacteroidia; order CAIKAF01; family CAIKAF01; genus CAIKAF01. The sequence goes on from JAGYKD010000001.1 coordinate 1,419,416, forward strand.
CCAAAGCACAAAAGAGAAAGGCAGCGCGCAAGGCACCTGAAAAGGAAGCTTCGGAAGAAGAGCTTGAGCTCGATTAATAGCTAATGATTACCTGGCCGTGGCCGGTTTGGAATCCGCTGCTGTTGCTCGGATTGGTTCCATTGTTGATGGAGCCGCCGCCGCCACCGCCGCCATTCCAAGCCGCGCCACCTCCACTGTAGCCGCCGCCACCGCCGCCGGCATGACCATTCGTGTGCGATCCACCACCACCACCACCGCAGCCCCAGCCACCCGGGTTATGGTAGCCGGTCGTTTGAGAAGGTACTCCGGCATTGTAGCCCAAACCGCCACCTGCTGAGTTGTTGGAATTATTCCCTCCATTTGCCCCATTGCTGCCGCCATAGGCGCCATTACTTCCTGCTCCATATCCGTTGCTTCCGTTCTGACTCGACGTGCCGGCATAACCTCCATTCGTGTGGCCTGCACCACCTCCACCTCCGGCAATAACTAAAATATTATTTCCCTGAAGCACGCCGGTTCCGCCACCGCCGCCGCCGCCGGTCCAGCCGCTCGCATTTGCTCCGGGACTCCCCTGACCACCCACAAGAATGGTTAGGACTTGTCCCGGTGTTGCTTGAAAGGTGCCAACCATGCGGGCACCCAAACCTCCTTGGTTGGAGGGGTTGTTTCCTCCCTGAGCGCCACGTGCGTCTATAGTGATGGTTGTGGCACAATTGGGTACGGTCCAGCTTTGAGAACCTCCTGTAAAGTTAAAGGTAACGGTATTGCTGCCGGGTGGGGGACAGTTGGTTACCACAAAGCTCATCAAATTCGTATCTGTACAGCCTGCATTGTCGGTAACCACCAAACTTATGGGGTAAGTTCCTGCCTGAGACCAGGTAACGGAGGGGTTTTGGCTAACGGAAGAAGCCGGAGTACCCGAGGTAAATAGCCACTGGTAATTTAGCCCGCTTTGGGAGGCACTAAATTGAACAGCGCTGTTGGTGGTTCCTTGGCTTGGTGTTGATGTAAAACTTGAATTGGGCAGGTTTACTTGAATGGTTAAACTGGTGTTTGCAGAGTTTCCGCAAAAATTTTGTGCACTTGCATGTATCTGAGCTGTGCTATTTCCTACTTGAATGTATGCGGTATCGTTTCCTTGACCGCTGGTTAGAGTTATGCCGGGATCTGTGGTCCATTGATAGGAGGCCGCCCCTTGCACCGGAGCAGCGACCACCATAATGGAGTCACTTCCTGCACATACAGGGCCTGAATAGCTTATTTGGGCAGGCTGAGCCGGCGCTGTAGTGCAATTGCAAAGCGCAGACTGCCAGCCTGTGGCATTAAAATACACATCTACACACTCGCTGGTGGTATTAAAAATCATTAAGCCCTGCGCAGGGTTTTGAATGGCATTCCTTTGGCTTTGTGTCAATCTTGGGGGTAAAAAGCCTTGTTGATTCGATTGCAAGTCCAACACTGCCGACGGGTCGGGAGGGCTATTGGAGCCAATGGTTACTCCTTGCGCCCAACACAAAGGCATTTGGAAAATGAATAGGGCGAATAGGAAAATGAAGGGGCGCATATTCGTTTTATTAATTTGAAATATAAGCTTTTATTTGAATTGTTCCGAGTCGGGCCAAATTCGATTCAAAACTTTTTCCGCCATAGGAATCGTCCATGCTAAACAAAGCACCCCGCCTACATTAAATACGACATGTGCGTTGGCCAGCATGCGTTGTGGAGTCATGCCCTCTCCTAAAAACAACACAAACTGCATAAAGGGATGAAATAGAATCAATCCTAAAATGATGGAAAATAAATTGAATACCAGATGAAAGACGGCTGTTTTTAGTGCCGAACGGCTACCCCTAATGGTTGCCAATAGGGTGTCGCTGCAGGTCCCCAGTTCGGCACCCAGCATTATGGCCACGGATGCGGTTAAACTAAGTATGCCTTTTTTGACCAAAACAATGGACATCCCTACGGTGGCCGAGGAGGATTGGATAACCAAAGTAATTAAACCGCCTGCCAAAGCTCCCCGCCAAGGGTTTTCGGCCTTTGCTAAAAAATGGGAAACCGATGGATGATTTTGCAGGGGCTCTACCGCATTTTCCATCGTGAACAGGCCAAAGAATAGAATGCCAAAATAAAGAATCACCTTCCCTGTTTGGCTTAATTTTGGGTTCTTGGAAGCTAAAACCAATACAAAGCCCACCAACAGCATCAATGGGGCGTATTGGCCTACATTCATTGCAATAATTTGACTGCTAAGGGTGGTTCCGATATTTGCACCCATTACTATGCCCAGGGATTGACGCAGGTTCATGGCTTTGCTGTTCACAAGCACAATTGCCATTATTATTACAGCCGATGAACTGTCCAAGAGAAAGGTCGCTATGGTTCCCGTTACTATAGAAAGGGGAATGTTGCGGGTGCTGCGGGCAATCCATTGCTTGGCCTTGCTTCCTAAGGCTTCCTGTAAGGTGGAGGATAGACTGGTTACTGCGTAAAGGAATAGCACCAGCCCTGCAATAAGTATAAGCAGTACATTTAACCACTCGTTTGCGGTTCCGCTCTCCATGGGAATTATTTAGACATAACTATGTAATTTTTCTAAGGAACGGTTCCGACTTGCATTAATTCTTCTTGAAATTTTTGCCATTGGCTAAACCTATCCTAATCCAATGGGCAATGCACGCGCTTTATTCGGCTTTAAAATGGCAACCAGATTAAATATGAATGTTTTAGTAACCGGCGCTACCGGACTTACAGGTTCATTCATTCAAAGACAGTTGGGGAGCCACGTGCTTTTTGAACAGAATCGTTTTTTTTATGCATCACGAGCAAAACCACCCCTGAGGCCTAATGCCCTATGGTTCGATTTCGAAGATTCAAAGAGCTTAACATAGGCACTCGAAGACATTCAAATTTTGTTTTTGTTGCGTCCACCCCAGCTCACGAATGTTCGGAAGATTTTTCGGCCATTATTGGAAAGATTTGGAGCTCTTGGTTTCCGCCAGGTGGTTTTTTTGTCGGTACAAGGGGCTCAATCCTTGGACACTACTGTCCAAGAGGGGTGCAATTTTTTGAGGTATCGAAGCTTTTTTCTTCCGAACCCGGCATAGACTTGCCATACCGTGCTATGCCTGCTTTCCAGTGGTTGTTTTGGGCTCTGAATAATGGATTAGAACCTATGGAAGCCTTAGTAAGGGCCATGCTACACGCCTTACCCAAATACGGCAACACTCCACCTACCAGCCAAAACGTCCGGCAAGTACTGAAGCAAAAGCCCGGAAGTTTAGTTGATTTTCTCCAAAGAGAAGACACATTTTTTGAACCTCTTAAATAACTTGCGGATGCTATTCCTCCGCTTTTGCACCTTTTCCAAAGTCAAAGGTCAGGGTAAAGCGCAGAGTATTGGCCAAAGGATTGGTTTGCCCTAAAGCGAATAGGTAAGAAAAGTCCAAACCGAACACATTGTAGCGCACGCCGGCACCAAGAGTGATGTACCTCCGGTTTCCTTTCAAGGGGTTTTCATAGAAAAACCCGGAACGAACCGCCAAGGTTTTGTTGTACCAATACTCTCCGGCAACACTCCAAACAAACTCATCCCATTCTTCAGAGAATCCTCCGGGCGCATCCCAAAAACTGGAAATCATACCGGTCAACACCGGACGGTCGGGGTCTTGACCTTCCAGAATTTCCCCGGTTTGCGGATCGCGCACCGGTGGGGTAGGTACCATCAATTTTGACATTTCTAAAGACAACATAAAGCTGTTGTACTTATCAATTTGGATGGTATTGGAACCACCAACCCTAAGGTTTACAGGCAGCCAGTCTGCCGCCGTTTGTGCTGAATTGTAGCGGATTTTGGATCCAATGTTTTGCATGGTTACCCCAAAACGCCAAATCACGTCTCTTTTTAGGATTTTTTGCTCCTCGTCTTGGAAATAGAAACCAAAATCTCCACAACCGGCAATACCGGGACCGGTGGCTACTCCGCCAACTTGCTGCCCTAAGGTCAAATTAGAGTACACAAAACGAAAAGCTGCGCCTAGGGCCCATTTTTTGCTAAGCAGCAGCGATCCTCCGGCATCTACCGAAAACTCGTTGGGTGTATAATTGCCTTGAAAGTTTCCTTCATTGTCCGTAAAGGTGATGTCTCCCAAACTGAAATACTTCAAAGAAGCACCTAGGGTGAACCGGTCGTTCATTTTCCGGTAAAAGCTCACATAAGCCAAATTGATGTCCGGCACCAAATTTCTAAGCCAAGGGGTGTACGACACCGATAGACTCATATTGTCTTCTACAAAACCCAGTTTGGCCACATTCCAGTGCATGGCGTTGGCGTCGGGGGCCGTAGCTACGCCCTGATCACCCATGCCGCCCGCTCTGGCGTCCGGTCCAATAGCTAAAAAGGGAACGGAGGTGGTTACCGTGCGAGGTACTATACCATAAACAAAACCGGATGGGTCTCCTTCTTCAATATCTTGGGCTTGGGTTATTAAAGGCATACTTAGCGCAATGCCCGCAGCACAAACCTTACATGAAATTTTTAACATAATGCTATTCTAAACCGGATGGGCAAATATACAACAGCCACCCCTTTAACAGAAACCTAAGCGGATTATTGTGTTCTTCCTGAGAAAATGATTTTTCCGTGGCCAAATACCTCTTCACCTGTTTCATCCCGCAACATGACCCGCACAGCATATAAACCGGGGGCTACAGGTTCTCCAGAGGTTGAGGTTCCATCCCAATTCAATTCAATGCCTTGGAAGCCTGTGGGACTGCCTTCCCAAGAGAAGCTGCGCACCTGCCTTCCGGATAAATCCGAAATGACAATTTCTGCCTCTAAGTCTCTGCCTTCCAGATTGTGTTGAAAGGTGATTTGGGTGTTTTCATGAAATGGATTTGGCCAGGCTTCCACCCGAATCAACCGCGGATCCTCGCCCACAACGGTAAAACTTAATTCCTTTCGGCTAACGTTGTTGCAGCCATCCCAAACCTGCAACTCTACCGTATAAAATCCGGGGGCTAAGTCTTCCAGTGGAAAACGCAAGCTGCCGCCGGTATAGCTGTTCAAATCGGATTCGTAATAGTTGTTTAGGTTGTAGCTCCTAGTGTCATCGCCCAAAATCGTAAGCCGTATCTCATGACCAATCCCCCCGCCTGCGGTGTTTATGCCGCTAGGGTCGCTTAACCGGGCAAAAATTTCTGGATTGCCGTGGGTAATCCCCATATTCTGAAATGAACTGTCGTTTATAAACAGATCAATTTCCGGGCCATCCATGTCTCCCAAACAATTGCCGCTCGATCCTCCAATCAAAAAGTCCCTAAAATAGCCGTGGGCATCAACCACGCCATTCTCTGCATAATAGCTTACTTTCCCACTGTCTACCAAATAATTTATGTCCAATGGAACCTTAAAGGCTACGCTCCATAAACCATCGTTTACCGTAACTTTTCCTCTAAATACCACCGAATTTTGCAATTCAAATTCAAAGTTTTGGCCCCCGGCATCGTTGCGTAGAGTCCTTAATTGCTGTGGTTTGTCGAAAACCGTAATAAACAAGGAACCATTAAAACCGGAAATCAACTGGCTGTCTCGGGTGGCTACTCTTCCGCTTAAGCGAACCACATCGGAGGCTTTCAAAGTGTCGTTAAAGTTGCCTTGTGCCAGGGCATTTCCATTGACCGAGTCTGTAAGCACCAAATACCTGGGATAGGCCAAACGCATGGCCGGGTCTCCAAACAATAAAATGTTGTTTTCACCGCCGTCGCATACAGGGATGCACTTGCGGGACTCATACAGGATGTCTCCCAGGCGCGTATCGCTAGCGTCAAAGTCGCCAAAAGTCACACGTGTAAGCTTTCTAAGGTAATTGGGCACTACGGGTATGGCTCTAACCGTACTTATTAGGGCAATTCCTCCTTTGTTTTCCCGTAAAAACACGCGCTCCCCGGCCGACAGAAAGGTAGGGTCGTCAAAGCGTGTAAATGTACAGGTGGCCGTAGAAAATAGAGGTAAGGCATGTTTGTTTTCCCAACCTTCAATATCGTCTATTTGCATCACCCGCTCTGCCGTTAAGCCGGCTTCCCCACCATGACCAATATAGTTTAAAAACAAAGTGCCTCGATTGATTCGGCGGTTCAAATACGATTTTGCTTCCGGATAACGCTGTCCCGCATCGTTGTTCTGAACAAATGCGTCAATGTACACTTTGTCCACGTTCCAAACCGGATAGTTGTCGCGAAGAAAACGATACATCTCTTCGTTATCGTTCACAAAACTGGCTTCCCAAGCTTCCTCCATGTCGTCGGCAAATAGGGTAATGCTGTTTCTCCAGTCCCCCAAACAGGCCGGATCGTCCATGTAACGTTGGATTTTCCTATTGTACGATTCTGCTTCTTGTGGGGTAGTTACCAATATACGACCTACACCCAGCCAAATAGGAGCCGTACTGGGAACAACTCCATCGCTTGTGGAATTGGGGCTTAAGGCCACATAAAAGTAATCCGAAGAATGCGAACCTCCGCTACGGCTTTTAGAGTCCCAGGTTTGATAGGCCGGCACCAAATTATGGTCGGGTGCTTCAATTCTATTTTTATACGGCATGTATTCAAAGCTGCCGTCGCCGTACAACATCAAAAATCGTGGGCCGTTTTCTTCTCCATGAACTTCAAAATAGGCACGAACATAATCTCGAATGGCACTTACATCGAGCCCACCGGAACTGAATTCATTGTAAACTTCATAGGTGGTTACCACATGCACCAACATGCCGTCTTCCATGCGGTGCAGGTCAGCAAGGGCCTCGGCCTGTGCTTTCAGGCTGGGGTGGGTAACCACAAGCATGTCCGGGGACGGTTGGTTGTGGATTAAACCGTGGAGGTCCTGATTTTGTACCCTCCCAAAAGGAACAGGCTCAGGAAACGACGTATTTTGGAACACTACAAAGGTCTTGTCTTCGGCATTTTCTACCCTGAAAAAACCATAACCCGCACCGGATGCTAAGGGTATTTGTTTAATGTCGCTGCGGTCCGTAATATCCCAAACTTGAGTACTACTGCTGCCTCCCGCAATTCGAAACTCCGTAAGCCCCGAGGCCGATGCATCTCTAATTTGGTAAGGCAAATCGGCCAAATTCAGCTGCCTCCGATACTGCACAGAAATAAAATCTAACCAGGCGCGCTGATCTTCTGAACCGGATATAGGACTTAGCCTTTCTGCTTCAATCGTTAAACTTGCACTGCTTAGCGTATACCCATAACCTGCCGTGCTTTCTGCCGTGTAGTTGCCGGCATAATTGCTCGATACTTGAGCAATATTTACCGTTCCCAATTCCTGTCCATTGGCCAGGTAGCGCATCACGGTATTGCACCCAACACAGCGGGCTGCTGCAGCTATCCGTACCGTTGATTCGCTGCCCACCACAGGCTGCTTTAATGGCATGGTGTAGCTGTAGCTGTTGGTAAAGTTGAATGATTCTCCCATCCATTTTCGGCCCGTGCGAATCAAATTCCGGGTCTCTTCCTCAACCAGTGCAAAGGCATCGCAGGAGCTGCTAATGTAGTCCGGAGCACCGCTTTCGGAGGCAGCCGTGGCTACCCTAAGCCCATTTCCCGGCCGGCGAGTTACAAAATAATAGGCAGTGTCGGTATACACATTGCGGTTGTGTAAATAGGTCTGAGCTTCTTTTTCCCAACGCATGGTGCCTTGCGCATAAAACGAAAAGAAATCGCCGGGTCCAAAGGTGCCGTCTCCACCATCGTTCATCCGAACGGCATTTTCTAAAAGATCATCGGGTCGTGCTTCCTGCACTTTTTCAGGCAAACGGCCGCCTCCGTTTCCATAAAGCCTTAACTCAGTGCTGGGCACCGGACCGGATAACAAACCATTCGTTTGCAAAAACTCATAGCTCAAACGGTACATTCCATCTTGAAATACGCCAACTTTAAGCCAATCTCCGGAGGCTAAAACGGAGGAAGTTGCGAGCGTTTTGTTCGGGCTTTTGGCTGCCTTGGGTGCTTCGTTTAAAATATAGCTAAGGGCAACCCGTTTGGGGATTTGCCACTCATTATTATTTCTCTGAAGCGCCGGGCCACTCAAAAATCCACGCACCTGGCCACGCACCCGCCAATAATCGTAGGAAAAAGCCGATTCCACCTCGCCGGATTTGAGTTTCATGCCACTTTGGGTCATGAATTGAGGAGGAAGGGGCATCCATTCCAATACCTTAAGCGAAACCTCATCCGCACCGGTGTTTTCCGGTAAATGCACGTAAAGCTTAGGGCCGCTTTCCGGATCGCTATACCCAAAGTCAGAAGACAACTGCAATAAACCTTCTTGACCTTGAATTTTCCAATTTAATTCCAAAGTATCCTGAACCACGCCTTGGCCAAGAAGCAAAGGACCGGAAAGCACAAAAACAGCAGAAAAAGCTAATTGACGTATGATTTGACGCATGTATGAGGATTTAAGCATCAATATAACGATAAAAAAACGGTTTTGGTATGGGCTGGTATCAAAAAGAAAAACAGAATTTTAAAGGTAAGCAATTTTGTGGGGGAATAGGTTGGGCGGCCCATGGGGCTCTCACCCTCCGGCCAGCTTCGTTTGGGCTGCAAAGCCACGGCCTGTGGGGGTTCCGCAAAGCTCCACCTCCTCGGCTCGGGCTTTGCTAGCCCTCACTTGCAGGCGCTCCCGGGTTCCATCCCCGGCCGAAAAATTCAAGAAATGATGCCGCATTTTTCATATTTCGTGTGTCTTTCATACGGATTTCGTATTTTTGAACGTTTGACAGACAAAATACCCTCATGGTAAAACAATACCTTCTCACTGTGGTTGCTGCCTGCATGGCTTGGTCATTGACCACTACAGCGCATGCTCAGGATCCGCAGTTTAGTCAGTTCTACGCCAACCAAATTTATTTGAACCCGGCGTTTGCAGGATCGGTGCGCTGCCCCAGAGTATCGCTCAATTACCGAAACCAATGGACCGCCATTTCCGGTAATTACCAAACCATGGCTGCTTCTTACGACCAACATTTCGATGCCCTCCAAGGAGGAATTGGCATTCGGTTGATGCGCGACCAGGCAGGTACCAGCACCATTACCTCCCATAATGTGGCAGTTTCCTATTCTTACCTTATTAAGTTAAACCGAAAAGTGAATTTGAGGTTGGCTGCTGAAGTAGGCTTTTTACAGCGTAGCCTCAATACCGATAACCTAACCTTTGGCGACCAAATCGATGACCGATACGGCTTTATTTATGCCACGCAAGAGGTGTTCGATAACGACGAAAAGCTTTTCGCCGATTTTGCAGCAGGTGCTTTGTTGTACAACCAAATTTTTTACGGCGGTTTTGCTTTCCATCACATCACCGAACCTAACGAAGGTTTCTTAGGAAGCTCTGCGCTGCCTTTTAAATTCACTACCCACTTTGGAGCTATGATTCCTTTGGGAAAAAAGCGCAAGTACGCCGGCGATTTGTTCATTTCTCCCAATATTTTGTTCCAATTGCAACAATCCTTCTACCAACTTAATGTTGGTTTGTATGCAGGTAAAGGTCCCATCGTTGGTGGTATATGGTACCGCAACAACGATTCCTTCATTGCATTGGTTGGTTTACAGCGCGATACCTGGAGAATTGGTTACTCGTATGATGTTACCATTTCTCGTTTGACCAACCGCACCGCCGGTTCGCATGAATTGTCGCTCGGTTTCAAAATCCCTTGCAAACCCGCGCGTCGCAGATTCCGAACCGTGCGTTGCCCATCGTTCTGATTTGTTTTCAACAATTTTTCATAATTTTCCACGTTCTAAAGACAGAAATTCGCCAAAAATGAATACCCAACAATCTTTCTTAATCGCTGTCGGAGCCGGCCTCCTTCTTGCCTCTTGCGGCGGAAATAAAGGGGGGATGTCTGCTACTACCGGCTGGGCCTACAACGACTACAAAAACGGTGGTTTCGAGGTAATGCCTTACATAGAGCAGGAAACAGGCCCCGGCCTTGTCCTTATTGAAGGTGGTACCTTTGTTATGGGCCAGGTAGAACAAGATGTCCTTTACGAATACGACAACATGCCCCGAAGGGTAACGGTCTCTTCCTTTTATATGGACGAAGCCGAAGTTTCTAATATTGCCTACCTCGAATACCTGCACTGGGTAAAACGTGTATTCGGCGAAGATTATCCGGAAGTCCTCAAAAAAGCAATGCCCGATACGCTGGTTTGGCGCTCCAAACTCGGATTTAATGAGCCTTATGTTGAAAACTACCTAAGGCATCCCGCCTATCATTTCTACCCCGTTGTAGGCGTCAATTGGGTGCAGGCTACCGATTTTTGTGCGTGGAGAACCGATAGGGTGAATGAGCAAATCCTCATTCGTGAGCGCATCATGGTGCACCACCCTCTGGAGCAAATTGCCGAAGAAAACTTCAATACCGAATCCTACCTTGCCGGTCAATATGAGCTGGGTCTTAACGACAAACAACGTTATCAGCCCATCAACCTGGTTACCGGTGAAACCCGCAAAGTAAAATGGGAAGACGGAATTTTGCTTCCAAAATATCGCCTCCCAACAGAAGCCGAATGGGAATACGCAGCACTTGCTTTGGTAGGTAACACCGATCCAAGTACAGACCGTGAAATCATCAAGGAAAAGCGTTTGTACCCTTGGAGTGGTCACATTGCACGTAACCCCAACGATAAGTTTAAAGGCGATTTCTTGGCCAACTTCCGTCGTGGTCGTGGAGACTATATGGGTAGTGCCGGTCGTTTGAACGATATGGCCGATATCACCGCGCCTGTCTATTATTATTGGCCCAACGACTTTGGCCTTTACCACATGGCCGGAAACGTTTCCGAATGGGTAATGGATGTTTACCGTCCCTTGTCCATGATGGATATGGACGAATTCCGTCCGGTGCGTGGCAATATCTTCAAAAAGAAACTGATCGACGACGAAGGTTTCTTGGCAGAGAAAGACAGCCTGGGACGCCTTCAATACGTAAACGTTACTGAGGACGATGCTGCCGATCGCCGCAATTATACCCGCGCCAACTATCTGGATTACCAAGACGGCGACTACAACTCTTCTATTTATTACAACGACGAAACCTTCCAAGAGCCCGAGCGTAGCAATGACTTGATGTATGAGTTTGGAACTACCACACTCATCAACAACAAAGCCCGCGTAGTAAAAGGTGGGTCATGGAAAGACCCCGCCTATTGGATGGTTCCCGGTACACGTCGCTTCATGGATGAGGAAACCGCCATGGATTGGATTGGATTCCGTTGCGCCATGGATAGAATTGGTAGCCCCATGGGTATTGGTAAAAATACCCGATACAAACACCGGGGAGGCGAACAGTACGGAAAAGATCCCGGTAAAATCAGGCGATAAATCGAAGTACAATATGTGCAAAATCAGGTACGCTTAAGCGTACCTGATTTTTTTTTGTACCGGACTTTAGGTCTAGGCACTGGCGCGCAAGCTCCTTATGTAAAGCTTAGGCCTTTGGGGTCAAAGTGCCGCAAAGATAGCACGTGGCAGGGATGGAGCCGATAGCCCACAGCCACTGAGGCTGGACCTTCGTGGAGCGTGGTGGCTTGCCCCGATTTTTCGGGGAAGCCCACCTAAGCCCCGCAGGACCTGCCTTAGGGGCGAGGACTAAAGGCGAGAGCCCGTAAGCCACCCAAAAAATCTTCTAGTTCTTTCCAACAATATAGCGCGCTGCTTTTTCGGAGCAACCCGAACGGCCTAGTATTTTCCTAAGCTCTTGGTAATGTTTCAATTGTTTGCTCCGGCCTTGGAGACTCAGCAGTTTTTGTGTTTCCAATTTCAGGCGTTCAGGACTGAGCTCCTTTTGGATTAGTTCTGGAATGGCGGTTTGCTGCAAGAGCAAATTCACCAGGGAAATCCAAGGGACTTGTATTAAGCGACGTGCAATGGCAACGGAAACAGCACTTGCACGGTAGCAAACCACTTGAGGAACCCCCATTAACGCTGTTTCTAAAGTGGCCGTTCCTGAAGTAACCCAAGCGATATCGGCTTTACGGAGAAGCGCATTGGTTTGGTCTTTGCGTAGTTTCACTTGAAGCTTTGGATGTTGGCTTAGGTGTTTTTGGTACAAGCTTTCATCTAAATGGCTCATGCCGGCTATTTCGGCGTGCAGTTCAGGAAGCAGTTCCAGACTTTGAAGCATGATGGGGAGCACTTTTTCGACCTCTTTGGCGCGGCTTCCCGGTAACATCACGAGCTTGGCCGGATTGTTGATTTGTTTTTCAGGACCTTGATTTAGATCGGGTCGGTCGAGCAAAGGGTTACCCACATAGTGTACATTGACCTTATACTTTGTATAGAAATCTACCTCAAAGGGGAAAATAACCAAAACTTGACGGCAATACTTACGTAAACTATGCACGCGGCTGCTGTGCCAAGCCCAAACTTGAGGAGGAATAAAATAATCGACCCGAAATCCCTGTTTGGCAGCCCATTTCATGATCCTAAAATTGAATCCGGGGTAATCTACAGGAACCACAACATCGGGTTTGAAACTTTGAATATCTCGCTGTACGGCCTTTATTTGGCGTAGGATTTTTGGTAAATGCCTAAGGATTTCTGCAAAGCCCATAAAATTTTGTTCGCGGAGGTGCACAAAGAGCTCCATGCCTTCTTTTTGGCAAGCATCTCCTCCCATGCCTCTGAATTCGGCTTCCGGGTCAAGCGTTCGTATGGCCTGAATGAGTCCGGCCGCATGTTGGTCTCCGGAAGATTCTCCGGCAAGCAGATAATACTTCATGGCCTAAAACCAGCCCTCTTCGGCGCCAAGCACCAGCACCACATTAATGAACGCAAAAATAAAGGTAATGAGCAGTATTCCTTTTCCGGTTTGTTCGTAACGTTTATTGACCATGTACAAGCGAAAAGGAAGCAAATTGGCCGCTACAGCTATGAATCCGAGCACATCGGTAGACACCGGAATTCGGACTTTAAGAAAGTCCATAAGGAAAATGGAAAGCCCAACGATAAGCGCAAAGGCAAGTGCAGGTACGGCAATTCCCAAGGCCGCTCCAAAAACCAACTGGTCTTTATCGAAGAAACGTTTAATGCTATTCATGGTTTAAGGCTGTAGGTTCCATTGGCTTATTTCAGGAATGGCCTTGTAGGCGGTAATGTCTATTTGGACTGGGACAACAGAGATGTAACCGTTTGCCAGGGCGTGTTCGTCGGTATCTTTTCCTTGGTCCATATTTTTAAAAACGCCGGTAAGCCAAAAGTATTTTCCGCCTCTTGGGTCAACACGCTCGTCGAGTTCTTCCACCCATTGTGCTCTGGCTTGGCGGCAAACTTCAACACCTTTAATAGGTCCCTTGTCAGGTCCGGGGATATTTACATTGAGGCAAACCCCTTTAGGAAGGCCATTCTGAAGCACTTGTTTGGTCAAATGCTGTACATAGGGAATAGCCGGTTGAAAATCTGCATCGTAGCTGTAATCGCACAGAGAAAAACCAATGGAGGGAATGCCCTCAATACAACCCTCAACAGCGGCGGACATGGTGCCGGAATAGATAACGTTGATGGAGGAGTTGCTTCCATGGTTTATTCCGGAAACAATTAAATCTATGGGCCTCTCAGCGAGATGACTCACGGCTACCTTTATGCAGTCAACCGGAGTGCCCGTGCATGAGTATTTGGGAAAATCCGGGTCGTGCTTGATTTGGTTTACACGCAGGGTGGCGTTTATGGTAATGGCATGGCCCATACCGGATTGAGGACTGTCGGGAGCAACCACCAAAATATCTCCAAGGGGCAATACGGCATCGATAAGGGCTTGAATGCCGGGAGCAAAAATGCCATCGTCGTTACATACCAGAATGAGGGGACGTTTTTTAGCCATGGGGCAAAGGTAGCATAAAGCAAAGCTTTGACCGCTCGTTGTGGCATTGTGTGGCTCAAGTCAAAAGCCAAACAATATCGGATGATGCGTTACCAGAAACCTGCTAAAGCCATGCATGCCTTGTGTTTTGGGATTTTTAACGTGTGAAAAAGAAACCAAAGGATGGTAGTTTGCGTAAAAAAGACCAATTTTACATTCTTAAATTTGAACAATCGATGGTATTTGTCATCATTATAGGATTCATGCTTTTGAGCATGTTGGTGGGTATGGCACTCAAGAACCGATTTAATGCCTACACCAAAATTCCATTACGGAGTGGCTTGAGCGGCAGAGAAATTGCCGAGAAAATGCTTCGTGACAGCGGTATCAACGATGTACAGGTTACTTGCGTGCAAGGAAAACTGACGGACCACTACAATCCTGCCAATAAAACGGTGAATTTGAGTCCTGAGGTGTACGAAGGACGGTCTGTGTCTGCAGCTGCCGTTGCCGCGCATGAAGTAGGTCATGCGGTACAGCATGCCACTGCCTATCCATTTTTGCAGTTTCGTTCGGCTTTGGTTCCATTGGTTGCATTTTCGCAGCAAATTATCCAGTTCGTATTTATCGCGTCTATATTTGGTGCCTTTGTTTTTAAAGGCTTTGGAGATACGGCATTGCTCATTGTAATTATTGCGCAAGGGGCAATTACCTTATTCAGCTTAATCACTTTGCCGGTGGAGTTTGATGCCACACGTAGAGGCTTGGTTTGGTTGAATGGGACCGGCCTTACTTATGGAGAGGAGCACACCAAAGCCACCAAAGCTTTGGGATTAGCGGCAATGACATATGTAATTGCAGCCTTGTCTTCTTTGACTTTGCTGTTGTATTACGTTATGCTATTTATGGGAAGGAGGGACTAAACTTCCTCGTCGGGAAATATTTTGCCCGGATTTAAAATCCCTGTAGGATCAAATAGCTTTTTGATGCCACGCATTAGGGTTAATGCCGTCGGAGAAAGCGCAATATCCATATAGTTTTTTTGCACCCACCCTATGCCATGTTCTCCGGAAAGTGTGCCTCCAAGAGATTTTACATAAGCGAACAATTCTCGGATGGCTTTTGGGAGTTCGTTTTCCCAAGCTTCTTGGCTAAGGTTTCCTCGAATGATATTGACATGAAGGTTTCCGTCTCCGGCGTGGCCATAACAAACCGATTCGAAACCGTAGGTTTTTCCTAGCTCCTTTACTTTTTGGAGCAATGCGGGGAGTTGAAAGCGGGGTACAACGGTGTCCTCTTCTTTGTAAATGGAGTGGCTTTTTACAGCTTCGCCAATGGCCCTTCGCACTTTCCATAAGGCCTCCTTTTCTGAGGCAGAGGTTGCCATCCAAATATCGGAGGGGGCAAAGGAGTCTAAGACATGGGTGATGCCCTCGCACTGGTTCATAAGCTCCTCTTCCGAGTTTCCGTCGACTTCAATAAGCAGCATGGCTTTGGCTTCGTCGGGAAGCGGAAAACTTAAGTCGCTTCGGTATTTTAAAGTAAACACAATGCCTTCTCTTTCCATGAATTCCAGGGCAGAAGGGCATAATCCGGCTCGAAAAACCGCACTTACTGCCTCACAGGCTTTTTCGGGAGATACAAAGGGAACCAGCATAAGCCAGTTCATTTTAGGCAGGGGGATAAGTTTAAGGTCGATTCGAGTAATAATACCCAAGGTTCCCTCGGAGCCAACCATGAGCTGGGTTAGATTGTAGCCGGTGGCGTTTTTGAGCACCTTTGCACCTGTTTCCATGATGGTGCCGTTAGGCAAAACGACTTCCAAGTTAAGCACATAGTCTTTGGATACTCCATATTTCACAGCTCTTGGTCCACCGGAGGATTCTGCCAGATTTCCGCCAATAAAGGAGGATCCTCGGCTTGAGGGGTCGGGCGGGTAAAACAGCCCTTTGGTTTCAACCAACTCTTGCAATTGTTGGGTAATAATCCCAGGTTGCACCGATACTTGCAGGTTGTTTTCGTCCAAATGCAGCACCTGATTCATTTTGGCCATGGCAAGTACAACTCCGCCATACACAGGCAATGCTCCACCACTAAGGCCGGTTCCGGCTCCTCTGGGGGTAACCGGCAGGTTTCTATGAAAGCAGTGCTTCATTATGGCAGCTACTTCTTGGGTTTCCCTTGGTAAAAGCACAATAGCCGGCAAGAAGCTTAAATCTTCCGTATAATCTTTCGCAGCGGCTTCCAGACTGTTTTTGTCTGTTTTTACGCATTCCGGGGGCAGAATCTCCAGGAAGAAATCTATATCTGTTGAATTCAGCAGGTTATAGGAGATAAGATTTGCCATGTTTGTGTGTTAAATATGGTTAATGCAACCCTTGTACAAAAGAGATGAAAGCCTATATATAACTGTATTTCAAAGGCTTTTTGCAAATAGGAGAACGCTGCATGTCAAGAATAAGTAAAACAAAGGTAAAGGCGGTCTGTTCCAATAGGAAATAGCAAATCCAAACTTATGAAAAGGAATGTACTTTTTTCTGCCTTGGCGCTAGGTGCAGGTTTAACTGCATCAGCTCAAACTGCCAATGTGCAAATCATTCACAACTGCCCAACACCGGCTGCAGATTCTGTGGACATTTATGTAAATCCCGGTACCGGTTGGCTTCCTGCCGCTGCGGTATCCAATTTGAAATTTAGGGAGGCTACCGGTTTTATTCAACTACCTGCCGGAATTCCAGGGGTACGTGTGGCGGTAGCGCCCAACGATGCAACGCCTGCCATATCTGACACCTTGGCTTCTTTTGCTGTTCCAAATTTAATGTCGGGAAGCGATTACGTTGCCATGGCTGGTGGGGAATTAGGAAGCCAAACGGTTCCATTCAACATCTTCTTTGGAGCTGCTGCTCAGGTCGGAACTACCGGGCCTAATGATTTTGATGTAAATATTTTCCATGGTGGAACAGACGCACCTGGAGTGGCTGCTTTTACCAACGATGATGCCTTGACTCCCGTAGTGCCAAGTCTGACTTTCGGAAACTTTACCGGAATGGCCAGTTTGCCTGCCAATGACCAATTTCTCTTGTTGACCCTAGACGCCAACTTCAACGATATGGTAAGCGGCTTCTCTGTACCTTTGGCTACCTTGAATGCTGGCGGTGGCGCCGGTGTAGTATTTGCTTCAGGCAAACTAAATCCTGGGCCCAACGAGGCTGCTTTTGGCATGTTTGTAGCACTTCCTGACGGCACCGTACTTGAGCTAACCCAAACAGATGTAAGCCGGATTCAGATCATTCACAATGCGCCGGATCCTGCCGCTGCCTCTGTAGATATTTACGTTGTCGATCCCAGCGGAAATGTTGAACAAGTAGAGGATGATTTCGATTATTTGGAAGCAAACGAATACGCCATTATTCCCTCAGGAAACTATCGTATTTTGGTTGCTCCCAGCACTAGCACCGATACTAGCACCGCAGTATTTGCTGCCAATGCCAGCCTTGTTGGCAATACTACCTACCAAGTGTTTGCCCGCGGTTTGGTAGACTTAAGCGGCACCAATTTTGCAAACTCAGTAAGTGTAAATGGCAATAACGTAGCCTTTAACTTAGGTATTTGGAGCGATGCCCACCCCTTCTCTGATTTACCAAACCTGGTAGACGTAGCCGTAGCACACCAAAGCCCTGATGCTCCAGAAGTAGATGTGGTGGGAAGTACCGGAGTATTGGTAGACGATATTTCATTTGATGAGTTCCAAGGTTATTTGACTTTGCCGACCATTGCTGATTCTCAGGTAGAGATTACCCCTTCTAACGACAACAATACCATTCTTAAGACCTATGGTGTGCCCCTTACTCAATTGAGCAACTTGGGCTTAACCATTTTCGCTTCAGGTTTCTTTACCCCTGACGATGAAAATGTAACCGGTCTTCAAGCCTTTGGTTTGTGGGTTGTATTCCCTGATGGAACTGTGGTACCTTTGACTGAAGTAATGTCTATTGAGGAGAACCAAGTCGTAACCGGCATGGAGTTGTTCCCGAATCCTGTAGTAGATCAAACCACCTTGCGCTTGAACTCTGAGGTTGCGGAAAACGCATCTGTTCGCGTAATTGACATTACCGGAAAAGTAGTGATGGAACTAGGCGAACAAAGCATTGAGCAGGGAGCCAACACCATTAGCCTTGATATGAGTGAATTGTCCTCCGGCACCTATTATTTAACGGTACAAGGCAACCAAATTAAGGCAGCAAAAGCCTTTATCAAATAAAACCAGCGATGGTCAAGCAAAAAGCCGTCCTCTTTGTGGGGACGGCTTTTTTTTTGAGCAATAGAAGGCGGCAGGTTTGGGGCTCGGGGAGCAGGTTCATATGGGTAAGAACCCCCAAAGAATGGGCCCCCGGCCCTGCAAAGGCCCGCCCGCAGCCTATGGGATTGGCAAAACGAGACCGAGGAGGTGTAGCTTTGCGGAACCCCCGGAGGGCCGTATTGCCCCGCATAGGCAAGGGAGGCCGGCGCAAAGGCCGGATAGATACCGGAATTTCCCTATGGATCAGGCCCCCATTTGGGCCAAGGTTATTGCAAAAAAAACGGCTAAAGGAGAGCGGTTTTTGAACAGATTCCGGAAGGTGTTTTACCTGCCATAAATTAGCCGTTGTTTGTTTTTGAGGTCAATGAGTTGCAGCTCTTTTTTGTCGATGCGGTAGAGCACAAACTCGTGGTATCGTTTGCTTTTGGAGAAATTCATGGTAAGGATTCGGGTGACTTCGTCGAATAGCCAATTGGCGGTTTCGGTGTTGCCGTTTTCGTATACGACAACGGTATTGTCCGGATTAAACAGCCAATAGTCGCTTTTTTCGGATTTTGAAGCTTTTGTTTCGCCTTCGGTGGAGAGGATTTTTTCGGGGACCCATTTTTCGCCGCAAAGCGTTTCCCTAACGCTGTCGGCAGAGGGTTTAAACGAGCATAGGCTTGCCGCCAAGATGACCGTGGTAGTAAGAATTCCGAGATATTTCATAAGATGTATTTCAATGTGTGGAGATAAAATAGACATTTTGGAGCAGAAAAAAGGATGGGCTTAAAGATTCAATGTTTTTTTTGCAGGTATTTGGTGCTTCTATGGGCGGCAATTTGTCCGCTGAGCGCTGCCCCTGGAATTCCCTGGCCCGGGTAAACGGTGTCACCTGCGAGGAAGAGTCCGGGCAACTTAGTTTTTGCGGAGTTCATTTGCCAAGGTTTGATGCGTTGCAGTTGAGGGTATCCGCCAACAGCACCTGCGAATCTTCCGGTCCATTTTTCCCAAGCTCCCTTTCCGGAGCTGTGTAAATACACGGGAGTTTGAGGCATGAACCCAAACTGTTTTAGGTATCGAATCACAGCTTCTTCGATATGGGCTTTCATTTCATGTTTCCAGCTGAGAAGGTTTCCCAGGTGGGTGCTAACAGATACAACTTGGTGTCCGGGTTTGCACCTTTGGGTGTCCCAGGGTGCTGAAAGACTAACGAACAAGCTTTTGCTTTGGGTTCCGGGTAGGGCTTCTGGCAAGTGGATTTGGTGATGTAGGGCTTGATAGGGCAGCTGCACGGGCAACTCATAGCTGAGCTGAAAGGCCGACCAAAGCTGGTCTTCGGTTCTTAGGTCAGAGATTCCTGTATGGGAAGGTCTTTCTAGCCAAGAGATTGTTTGGTTTACCGGTACTGCGCTAACTACCACATCGCACTCCCAGCTGTTGCTTTCGGTTTGAACCTGCCAACGGCTTTTGGAAATTTGCTTAAGGCCCACGACATTTTGCCGAAGTTCTATTTGGTTGGAATGAGCTTGAATGTATTGTGCCAGTTTTTCGGCTACTTTTCCGATTCCACCCGTTACGTAATAATTGGGTACTAAGGGGTAGGCTAGGGCAGTTGCGCCGAAAAGGGCATTGGTTTCATGGCTGGAATTTTGGGAGGTGATGAGCAGTTGGGCTTCCACAAAGCGCATAAAATCCAGATGCTTGTGGAGCTTGTGGGAAGCAATCCATTGCTGCGTACTTCTCAAAGCTTTGCTGAGGAGCTGAATGTCTTTCCACTTAAATTGAGGAATCAGGCGGGCAAAATCGCGCCAATCTTGAGGAGGGAAGTCTAAATATCGGCCGCTGGCATCCCAAACCCCAAGAGCCATTTGGAGACTTTCTTTCCAGAAAGAAGTTTGGTTTATCCCAAAAAAATGTTCGGCCTCTTGAATCCAAGGCATTAGGTCTTTGTGCCGTGTAAGCACTCGAGCGTCAGGGAATAGAATTTGCATGGGCACTTCTAAAGGAATAGCTTCCCAATCTAAGTTTAAGTCCCTTGCCAATGTTCCTAATGGCATATTTGGCTCCAGTCCCACCAAAGTAGTTGCTCCTGTTTCGTAGCGGGCATGTTTTCTTAGGTAGGTGCCTGCACAACCTCCCACCATCCAGTTTTGGTCGAGCAGGCAAAGTTCATAGCCCTGTTTGCTCAGCAAGGCTGCGGCACTAAGGCCTGCTATACCGGCTCCAATAACCACTACTTGCGTTCTGGTACTATTCATATATATATAGAAACAAATTGGGGTGCAAGGTGTTGAACTACTAAAAGAAATTATGGCTAATACATATTTGATAGTGGGCGGAAGCTCGGGAATAACAGCAGCTTTGGCCAAACAACTCCTAAGGGATGGACATACGGTGCATTTGAGGAGTCGAAATCAACCGGATTGGGAGGGCGCGGACAAGGCGCACTGGCTGTTGTGGGATGCGGTATCGGGCGCACCGATTCCCGAAATTCCGGCAGAACTAAACGGGCTGGTGTATGGCCCGGGAACCATAAACTTAAAACCATTTAGAGGATTAAAGCCGGCGGATTGGGAAAACGATTGGAAAGTGAATGTAATGGGCGCGGTGCAGGCTTTGCAGCAGTGCGAAAAAGCACTAAAGTCCGCGGCTCAGGCTTCAGTAGTGTTGTACAGCACCGTGGCGGTACAAACGGGCATGCCATTTCATGCTTCGGTGGCGGCCGCCAAAGGCGCCTTGGAGGGCATAACCCGCTCCTTGGCTGCCGAATGGGCTCCTAGCATACGCGTAAATGCCATAGCGCCCTCGCTTACAGAAACACCAATGGCAGCCCGCTTGCTTAGCTCCGAAGATAAAATAGAAGCTTCAAAACAGCGCCATCCTTTAAAACGCATAGCAAGTGCAGACGAAATGGCTTCCTTGAGCCGTTTTTTATTGGATCCGGCTCAGGCCAGTATTTCAGGGCAAGTTTGGTTTGCCGATAATGGCATGCATAGCCTTAAATCGCTTTAATATGGACTCCAACCTTTATACCTCTTTGGATTGGGATGGGTGGGATAAGCAGTTTAGGCGGTATTTTATGAATGCGGTAAGCGGTCCCAAGCCCTTGTTTTTGATGGGTACCAAGCATAGCTCGGGAGCAAGTAACTTGGGCTTGTTTTCTAATATTATGCATGTGGGTGCTCATCCTCCCACGGTGGCAGTATTATTTAGACCCCTTACTGTAGCAAGGCACAGTTACCATAATTTAAAAGAGCAAAAGCAGGCCACCTTAAATTTGGTTTCGGAGCCTATGCTTAGCAAAGCGCACTTATGCTCGGCATCGTTTCCGGAGGAAGTTTCTGAATTTAAAGAATCGGGCCTGACGGAGGAATATATAGAATCTTGGGATGCACCTGCCGTACAACAATCCCCATTGCAGTTGGGTGTTATGCCTGTAGAGGAGCACCGATTGGAGGCGAATAAAACCATTCTTTTTGTACTTAGAGTTGAGTGGATTAGGCTCAATGGGCTAAGCCCCGAAAGGGATGGATTTTTGGATTTGCAAAAGTTAGAAGCGGTTTCGGCCAACGGATTAGATGCCTATGCCGGAATGAAGCCGGTTAGCAAATTTTTGTATGCCAAGCCTGGGCGACCGGTTGAGGCAGTGGATTCCTTTATTCCATGAACCCGATTCAGATCGTTTGGTTTAAGCGAGACTTGCGCTTGCATGACCATGCACCGCTGAGGCGTGCCTTGGAATCGCCGGAAATTCCTTTGTTTTTGTTGTTCATAGAAGAGCCTTTTTATGAGGAGGACCCGCATTATCACTTAAGGCATCGTTGGTTTATTCGAGAGAGCCTAGAGGATATGAATAGGCAGCTCCGCGCATTTGGAGGAAAAGTACACAGCTTTAGTGGGTCAGCGCCAGAGGTTTTTGACTATTTGAGTAACCAATGGGAAGTACGGAGGGTGATTAGTTATGAAGAGACGGGAATGGAAGTGACCTATGCCCGCGACCGTTTAATGCAAGCATGGTTTAAGCATCGTGGTATTTCTTGGATCGAAATACCTCAGCCCGGCGTCATTAGAGGCTTACAGCAGAGAGAGGAATGGCATAGCAGTTGGCAAAGGGAAATGGAAGCTCCACTTTGCCAAGTAGATTTTGCAAAAGCAAGGTGGCCAAAGGTTTTGGTTCCGGAACGGTGGAAGCCCCAAAAAATAGCAAACTACGAAGGACAAAGTCTGCACCAAACCGGAGGTAGTACAGAAGCTAAGGCTTGGCTACACAGTTTTTGTACACAACGAAGCAAGCGTTATCGATTTAGCATATCTAAGCCCGGCCATGCGGTATTGGGCTGTGCGCGCTTGTCGCCCTATTTGGCTTGGGGGAATTTGTCCTTGCGGGAGGTTGTACAACATGCAAATGCGCATAAGCTGGAGCGGGCCTTTCAATCGCGGTTGCATTGGAACAGGCATTTTGTGCAAAAATTAGAAACCCAGCCGGACATAGAATTCAAAAACATGAATCCTGCAGTGGATGGTTTGCGAAAGGATTGCCCGGACAGTCTTTTGGAGGCTTGGAAATATGGAAAAACCGGCTACCCCATGGTGGATGCTTGCATGCGACAGCTGCGGCAAACCGGGTATTTGAATTTTAGGATGCGTGCCATGGTCGTTAGTTTTGCGACCCATCACTTATGGTTGCCTTGGCAGTCTATTTCCCCATGGTTGGCTTCCTGTTTTTTGGATTTTGAACCGGGAATACACTTTCCCCAATTGCAAATGCAGGCGGGCTGCACAGGTATCCATACCTTAAGGATTTATAATCCGGTGAAGCAGGGAATGGACCAAGATCCAGCGGGGAAGTATATCCGCTATTGGATACCTGAGCTTCGCAGTTATCCTCAAGAAACGGTGCACCAGCCGTGGAGGATTTCTCCCTTAGAACGGTTGCTTCTTAAAGAGGAAGAAAGCATTTACCCCAAGCCCATTGTGGATATTGAAACCACCGGTCGAAATGCCCGCAAGCAGTTATGGGAAGCGATACATAGTCCGGAAGCACAACAACATGCCCGCGTCCTTTTAGACCGACATGTAAAAAGTAAGCTGCGAAAGTTTAATGAAGCAAACAGAAGCAATGGGCCAAAGAATTAAGGAAGAAAAGCTTTGCTTAAGCTGCAACAGGCCTTTTAGCTGGCGCAAAAAATGGAAAAACTGTTGGGATGAAGTAAAGTATTGCAGCAAGCGTTGCCGAAACGAAAAAAAGGCAAACAAAAGCTAACGAGCTTTGGCGAAAAATGGAGATTCTCTGTTATTGTTTGCTCTCACAAACCGTTCCTTTTCCGTATTTTTAAAAAAAATGGCGTTATGAAGGTGTCAAGAAACTTTGATTTAGTTGACTTTAGGTTAGAGCAAGATCCTGAAAGTTTGGTGGTTTCGGGAAAACGAGGAGGTAAGTGGTACCATTACAAAGCAAAAGAATATAAGGAAGCCATAGATCGATTGAGCTACGGCTTACTTGAGTTGGGATTTGAAAAGGGCGATAAGGCCGCCATCATTTCTTTTAATCGGCCCGAATGGAATTTGGCAGATTTTGCCGTAAGCCAACTTGGTGGCGTAACGGTGCCAATGTATCCCACGGCCTCAAAAGAAGACTTCGCTTACATTCTTCAGGATGCCGAGGTAAAGGTGGTTTTTGTGGAATCCCATGAATTCGCAGAAAAATTAATGGCGGTCAAGTCGGAAGTATCCTCTCTCAAGCACTTTTTTTCATTCGAAAGCTCGGAGGGTTGCCGCCCCCTTTCCGAACTTATGGACTTGGGTGAGCGTAATCCTGCCCCAGGAATAGTTCAAGGCAGAAAAGATTCGGTAAAGCCGGAAGATTTACTGACCTTAATTTATACATCGGGAACCACCGGTAGACCCAAAGGTGTAATGCTTTCGCACAACAATATTTTGAGTAATGTGAATTCCAGTGCCGAAGTGTTTCCCATGTTTAGAAATAAAACAGTACTTTCCTTTTTGCCGCTCTGCCATATTTTTGAACGTATGGTAGGCTATTTGTACCACCGTTTGGAGGCTTCTATTTATTATGCCGAAAGCATGGATACCATTGCCGATAACCTCAAAGAGGTACAACCCTATGCGTTTACCACAGTTCCCAGACTTTTGGAAAAAGTATACGATAAAATTGTGGCCAAGGGCAACGACCTTAGCGGCATTAAAAAGAAGCTGTTCTTTTGGGCTCTTAAATTGGGGCATGCGTATGAGTTTGAGGGCGCCAACGGCTGGTGGTATCAGAAAAAGTTAGCCATTGCCGATAAGTTAATCTTCAGCAAATGGCGCGAAGCTCTGGGAGGGAAAGTGGAGGTTATTGTTTCGGGCGCTGCGGCCTTGCAACCTAGGCTTGCCCGGGTCTTTACTTCCGCAGGAATCGCAGTCCTTGAAGGGTATGGCCTAACAGAAACCTCACCTGTAATTGCCGTAAATCGCTTTGAGGAAAGCAACCGAATGTTTGGCTCTGTGGGGCCGGTTTTAGATGGAGTACAAGTGAAAATCGCCCCGGACGGGGAAATTTTATGCAAAGGGCCAAACGTCATGATGGGCTATTTTAAGAACCCCGAAGCTACCCGAGAAATATTGGATGAGGAAGGCTGGCTCCACACCGGCGATGTAGGCGAAATGCGCAAAGAACGGTTCTTGTGCATTACCGACCGGAAAAAAGAAATATTCAAAACCAGCGGAGGCAAGTATATTGCACCTCAAACCATGGAGAATAAGTTCAAAGAGTCCATTTTTATAGAACAGGTAATGGTGTTGGGGGAGGGACGTAAACATCCTTCGGCATTGATTGTTCCATCTTGGGAGTCGCTCCAAAAGTGGCTTGCAGACCATGAACTTAAGGCTCAAAGTTTGGCCGAAGCGGTTGCTCTACCCGAGGTAAATAAGCTCTTGGAAGAGGAAGTACAGCGGTTAAACCAAAGCTTTGGTCAGTGGGAACAAGTCAAAAAATTTAAGCTGCTTCCACAAGAATGGACTATTGACGGGGGGGAGCTAACCCCTACCCTCAAGCTCAAGCGTAAACCAATTCAGGCCCGCTACCAAAGCGAAATTGAAGCCCTTTACGCCCAAATTTGAGTCTGGAAAGCGCCCCCACCGTCCAAATGGATGATGTATGCGCTTATTTATAATTTTAGCTACTTTTTGGATACCTATGAGTTTTTCGATGACCCCCTCGGAAGAACCCATTTCTCTTACTGTGCTTGTTCAAGGCGTGCCCAGCAGCCAAGGCGAAATCAGGGTAGGTGTCTACGACTCTCCAGCCAAGTTTCGCTCCAAAACAGGCGTGGCTTACCAGCAAATACAAGCAGCAAAAATGGGCAATATGACAGTCAAACTTAGGCTGCTGCCCGGATCCTATGCGGTGGCTGTATTTCACGATGCCAATTCCAACGGCAAATTAGATACCAATTTTTTAGGCATTCCCACCGAGGCATACGGCTTTTCCAACAATGCCCGAGGTAGTTTTGGACCTCCTGACTTTAAAGATTGCTTAATTACCATTACGGGGCCCACCACCATATCCATTCGCCTGGATTAAATCCCCTGCGCTGTTTGGCAAGGTTTGATTTTGGTTCTATTCCAAAATCCATAATACGCAAAAAGTCCCTGATAACAAGTATTTTGCTTGCTCTTAAAAGGTCTGTCTGCCACGGGTAAATCAACCAGATTCGCCAAATTTCACGTATCATTGTCCAAACACCGACATGGATTACCCGTTTTTTTCCACCTATATGCTGCCCATAAGCCTTGGGCTCATTATGTTTGGGATGGGTTTGGCCTTACGTTGGCACGATTTTAAAGATATTTTATTGCATCCTAGGGAGGTACTTACCGGTTTGGTAGCTCAAATGGTGCTTCTGCCCTTGCTTGCCTTGCTCATCACTTGGCCGGTTCCTTTGCCTCCACCCATTAAAGTGGGTATTGTTTTGGTAGCTATTTGTCCCGGTGGTTCCACTTCCAATTTGTTGAATTACTTGCTTAAAGGTCATTTGGCGCTTTGTGTTTCCCTAACCAGCCTAAATGCTTTACTTACCCAACTTACCATTCCTTTGTTGCTGCAATTTTTTCTCTGGTTTTATATGAATACCAGCACCAGCGTGGCATTGCCCTTTGGGGAGGTGGTGGTTAAAATCTTTTTGGTGACCCTTTTTCCTGTGGTGGCTGGCTTAGTGGTTCACCATAAGTTCCCAGCCTTTGCCGAGAAAGCACGATACCCACTTAAATATTTGATGCCCATAATGCTGGGTGTTGCCATGTTGGGGGCTGCTCTTTGGGAGGAAAAAAGCGGGCCCTCCATTACCTATGTAGACTTGGCCTACATCCTCCCGGTTTTGTTGGTTTTAAATGTGGGTAGTACCTTGCTGGGCTACTATTTCGGTCTCAAAACCGGCTTATCCAAACGCTCGGCCATGACCATTGCCATAGAAGTGGGCTTGCAAAATACCGGTTTGGCGCTTTGGATCGCCACCTATCAATTAAAAGGAGATCCCCGCATTGCCGTTCCTGCGGCCATTTATGCCCTGTTTTCTTTCTTTACTACCGCAGCCTTAGGACTGTGGCTTTCCGATCAAAAATACCGATTTCGGCACCTTGGAGGGCATATTAAAGCCATTTTTGGACGGGTTTCTAAGCCACAGTGATAAAAAGCCTTAAAAAAAAAGACAAGAGCCCATAATTTCTGGTTAATTTTGACCTTCTGTTAATCGACCAAATTCGTATGGAATTAAAAGAAATCCAGGATCTCATCAAGTTTGTTGCCAAGAGCGGTGTCTCTGAAGTAGAACTTGAAATAAATGGGACCAAAATCGTAATCAAAACCCAGCCTAAAGAAAAAGAGGTTCAGGTAATTGCTGCACAAGTCCCTCAGGCGCACACCGCTGCTCCTGCCCATGCTCCGGCACCGGTAACACAAACCGCCCCTCCGGCTTCCGAAAAACCCGCCGATGACGACAGCAAGTACATTACCATTAAGGCACCTATGATTGGTACCTTCTATCGGAGACCTTCTCCCGATAAGGACCTGTTTGTAAACGTAGGCGATGAAATTAAACCCGGCTCCGTTATTTGCATCATCGAAGCCATGAAACTCTTTAACGAAATCGAAGCCGAACTTACCGGACGCATCGTTAAAGTGTTGGTAGATGATGCATCGCCCGTTGAATACGATCAGCCTTTGTTCTTGGTTGACCCCTCTTAACCGGGAATTTCGTAGGACTTAAACCCATTGCTTTGTTTAAAAAAATTCTAATTGCCAATCGCGGTGAAATCGCCTTACGCGTAATCCGCACCTGCCGAGAAATGGGCATCAAAACGGTGGCCGTATACTCTACTGCCGACCGCGAAAGTCTGCATGTGCGCTTTGCCGACGAAGCGGTGTGCATTGGGCCTCCCTCCAGTAAGCAATCGTATTTGGATATGGCCAGCATTATTGCCGCTGCCGAAATTACCAACTCCGATGCCATTCACCCGGGCTACGGCTTTTTGTCCGAAAACGCTAAGTTTTCTAAAATTTGCCAAGAACACGGCATTAAATTTATTGGCCCCAGCCCCGAAATGATCGACGCCATGGGCGATAAAGCTACCGCCAAGGCTACCATGATCAAAGCCGGGGTCCCTACCGTACCCGGAAGCGAAGGCATCATCGATACCCTCGAAGATGCGCTTAAAGCAGCAAAGGATACCGGTTACCCCGTCATGATTAAAGCCACTGCCGGCGGAGGAGGGAAAGGGATGCGCATCATCCGTTCCGACGAAGACCTTAAAGTCAACTGGGACAAGGCCAAGAACGAAGCCGGTGCCGCCTTCGGAAACGATGGCATGTACATGGAAAAATTCATCGAAGAGCCTCGGCACATCGAAATCCAAATCGCCGGTGACCAGCACGGAAAAGCTTGCCACCTCTCCGAAAGGGATTGCTCCATCCAACGCCGCCACCAAAAATTAGTAGAAGAGGTGCCTTCTCCATTTATGGACGATAAACTCCGCGAAAAAATGGGCAATGCCGCCATTAAAGCAGCACTTGCCATCAACTACGAAGGTGTAGGTACCGTTGAGTTTCTTGTCGATAAAGACAAGAATTTTTACTTCATGGAGATGAATACCCGAATTCAGGTAGAGCATCCCATTACCGAAGAAGTAATCAATTTTGACCTCATCAAAGAGCAAATCAAAATTGCCGCCGGTTACACCATCTCAGGCAAAAACTACTACCCTCAACGGCACGCTATTGAGTGCCGCATCAATGCCGAAGATCCTTTCAACGATTACCGCCCGTCTCCCGGAAAAATCACCAACTTCCACGCTCCGGGTGGTCATGGCGTTCGGGTAGATACCCACGTATATGCCGGATACACCATTCCACCCTATTACGACTCCATGATTGCCAAGCTCATTGTAATGCACCAAACCCGTGAAGAGGCCATCAATAAAATGCTTCGAGCATTGCAGGAGTTCGTTATCGAGGGCGTCCATACCACCATCCCTTTCCATATTCAATTAATGAACAACGAGGACTTTAGAAAAGGGGTGTACACCACTAAATTCTTGGAGACCTTCGAACTCAAAAAGTAGTTTTTGGAATTTCTATGCCAAAGGAATCCTTTTTTAAACGGTTGCCCTGGTACCCTTACGAAGCCTGGGCAGGCCTGTGGTTTGTCCTACTTATGCTGCTCTCCGCACTTTGGGCCCTTCCCATCTACCTTGTTTTTGGTGGCAAAGCCCATAGGGTGTATTTTGTAGGATACAAGGTTTGGGCTCGGCTTTGGTTTTTATTGGCCTTTATAGATTTTAGAAGAAAAGGCATGAGCCACCGCAACCCTGCCTTACCGGCAGTAATTGCAGCCAACCACAGCTGTCATTTAGATTTACTCAATGGCGCAGCCGTTTCGCCCATCCGGGTTAAGGCGCTAGCTAAAGTGGAGCTCCGCAAAATTCCCGTTCTCGGCTTAATGTTTCAGACTGCCAGCGTATTTGTGGACCGCTCTTCTCCCAAAAGCCGCGAAGCATCCTTTCAGGCACTGCAACGTACCTTGGCTCAAGGCTATAGCTTATTTATGTTTCCCGAAGGCAGCCGCAACCGCAGCCAAGAGCTGCTGCGCCCCTTTTACGACGGAGCATTCCGACTCGCTGTGGTCGCTAATCGCCCCATCCTCCCGCTGGTGTTTACAGGTACTACGCAAGTAATGCCTATGCAGGGCATTAAACTCCGTCCCGGCCGCATCACCGCCCATTTTTTAGCCCCAGAGTGGCCCAATCCCAAAGCCCCAAACCCGGTAGAAGAATTACGAAATAGGGTGTTTCAACAAATGGAGAATACCTTAAAAAACAAGGCTAAGGGCTGATTTTTTTTGCGCCTTTTCCGGCCCTTTTTTCTAGCCGACCCTTTGGAGCTTGTGCCCTTCGGTAGGCAAGGGAGCTCTCTGGCGTTCCGCTCCTTGCCTCCACGTAGGGCATCAAGCTCCAAAGCGCCGGGCTATTCATGCGGTCCGGGGCGGAGATTCCGAAAAAATCTCTACATTAAAAATGTTAATCATTTGATAATTAGCATTTTAATATTTTGAAAATCTCTACATCGCGCTTACCACGAAATTTGGATTTCTCCGTCACCATTTCGAACGCCTGCCTGAGCCGAGGGATTGGTTCCTGCATTAAAAGAACCACCCCCGCCACCACCGGAACAACACGAAGAGCCTTGACCGCCTCCCCCTCCGGAATAACCGCCACCGCCGCCGCAACCGCAATAAGCACCTCCACCGCCACCAAAACCACCATGCGCCGAACCTCCCGAGGCCGCATTTCCTCCGGTAAAGGTATACTTGGTGCTCCCTCCGGTGGTGCCATTTCCTCCGGAAGAGTTTCCTCCGCTGCTTAGCCAGCCCGCACCTCCACCTCCTGCACCGCTTGGGGCATTTCCTGAACCTCCGTTACCATTGGTTCCGGCAGGAGCACCTATATTCCCCTGCGTTCCATTTTGCCCCGTTTGACCGTCTAAACCTGATCCGCAACCACTATATACGGTATTTCCACCACCGCCGCCGCCGGCAATGAGCATTGGTTGGCTAGGGTTCGTTGAGCTCCACACAAAAGAACCTCCGCCTCCGCCGCCGCTACTCCAATTCGAACTTAGATTTTGCCCTCGCTGGCCCACCACCAAATGAAGCACCTCTCCCGGACTCACCGTAAATGTTCCCTTTACATAGGCCCCTTGGCCACCTTGAGCGTTGCCCCCCTGTGCGCCCCAAGCTTCCACCGTTACCGAACAAATTCCGGCGGGCACGGTCCATTCTTGAATCCCTCCGTTTACAGTCACTACACCCGGACCGTAGCTATTGTTGCACTGGCTTTGGCTAGGTCCTTGTCGGCCGGTGTTTCCGCAAGGCGTAAAGGTTTGGCTTCCTCCCGTAAGACAAGAAGATATCTGTACGGTTTGGGTGTCTGAGTTGCTGCAGCCTTGCTGATCCACAATACTTAAAATTACCGTGTAATTTCCTTGATTTGACCAGCTCACCGAGGGATTGGAGGCATTGGAGCTCGCCGGAGTCCCCGATTGAAATTGCCATTGGTAGCTCAAGCCAGAAACGGAGGGACTAAAACCAACCGGTGCTGTGGTACTTCCGGCCAAAGGGCTAAATGCCGCCGAAGCCGGCTGTGCACTAATGGAGGTGCTGATTGGAGCACTTTGTCCACAAGAATTTTGGGCGGATACTCCAATGCTGCCTGAAAGACCTGTTGGAAAAAAGACCTGAATGGAATCACCAGTACTTGGACCAATAAACTGGGCGCCAGAGGGGAGACTCCATTGGTAGGCCGATGCACCGGGAACCGGCTGTGCAGCGTACCAAACCGTATCGCCCGGACAAGGCCCGGACGCCGGTTGTTGAATCAAGGAAGGGCTTGCAGGAGCTTGAGTGCAATTGCATTGGGTAGGCTTCCATCCGGTAGGGAAATATACCTCAACGCATTCGGAAGTCACATTGTAAATTTCTAGCCCTATGGCCGGACTATTTATATTGTTGCGTTGACTTGCAGTTAAACGGGGCAACAGAAAGCCTCTTTGGTTGCTTCGTATTTCAAAGGCGGCGGAGGAGTGAGGGGCCTGTGCGGTATCCCCTACCAAAACCCCCTGAGCGCCTGCACTTAAAGCAAACCAAAGGCAAAACAAAGAGAAGAAAAAAAGCCGTGGAATTAAGGTGTTCGTTTTCATAAGCTTAAATACCATTGGAATATTGGAAAGAGTTTAGGTCAGGTCAAATCCCATTGCCTGTGTTTCCTTCTCCGGGCTTTTGGCCTCTCGCCGTCCTGGCCAAAATAAAACAAGGGATGAGGTTACGCGGAACAGATTCTTTGCCTTTAACGGATAGGATAGGTGTTTATTTTTTTGATTTTAACCTGTTAAAAATAGCACTTTATAATTCCTCATGCAAACCATACAGTATGGGGTTCCCAGGCCAACACTCTATATAAAATGATTCGGCCTCAAGCATTACCCCTGCAGGATTCCAAACCAATACTTTCCACAAATCCTCCCGACTTTGCAATACATCTGCCAAAGGAAGGGTCAAATAGCAAACCCAAACCTGCTGCCTAAGTTTTTCGGCTTTGGCGCTTTTCCAATGTACCCGATCATGTTCCGAATACCATTCACTCACAAGCTCCACTTTTTCAGCCTTTTCGTTGCTCCTAAAGTAAAAGGCAGCAAACAGCACATCGTTTTTTTCTAAGTCATGCCTTTTTGCTTTTAACTCCAAGCTTTTGGAATACTCCAATCGGTGCTTATGCGGCACATGGAAAAAGGAATGCACATTATTATCAAATGCATACCGCCATCGAGGAGCTATGCTCTTTTCTTTTGATTGCTGCGTCCAAAGCCAGCGGGTGCCTCCCAATAAATCCAAGCGATGGCTCAGGTAGGGGTGGCTCCTTCGCGCCCTAAACAATACATTGTGGTTGCTCGATGGAAACACTCCAACCGAAACCCGAGGATAATTCATGCTTGCGCCCCAGTCCGAAATTTCCGGACTTAGATGCACCCGGTCGAAAGATTCTCCTCCGAAAAAATCCCACCTTTTTTCGGGAATGTCCAAAGCAACATAAGTATCCGGGTCCAAGCTTTGCTTTTGCGCATCAAGAGATAAGCCCTTAAACGGCTCTTTGGCCATAAGGGCATGGTGTGTCCTAAACCCTTGGGTCCAAACCACCGAAAAGACCAACCAAATCCCCGTAAATCCATATACCCAAGGTTTTGGGAAACTGGAAAGGCCTTTGGATAAGAACAACACCAAAAAGGGACTCGCAAACAGCAGCGCAGCCGGCTGCAATACAGGATTTATCCAAACCGAGTAACCGTATCCAACGGCTAGGGGAAAAATAAAGGCCAACAGCAACCAAAAGCTTGACTTTGGAAGGTGCATGGGTTTTTCTGAATGCATATACAAAGCACATAGAGCCAAAAAGCCTGCGCTGCCCCAAAGCCAAGGGTTGAATGCAAACAAATAGCTTAGAAAATCCCACACGAATCGTGGCTCCGGTGCTCCCAACCAACCTTCAGGACCACCAATGCCTCCCATGCTCAATTGCTGCAAAAAGTAGGGTAAGTAGGGAGCAAAACCGGCCAGCATTACCGCTCCGCTGATTCCCCAAGCTAATCGCCTTTGGGCAGGCCACCAGAACCCTGCCGATGACCATAAAAAGGCCGCTTGCAGTGCGGCAAAGTAGTGGCTGTAGGCGCACATCCATGCAGCTAAAACCCATTGAACCCAATGTCCGCGCTTAACCTGTTCTTTTCGCGAAAGCAAAAACCACATTTGCGCCATCCATAAGGTGCCATTCAAGCCGGGACCATAGGGGCGCGCCACTTGTCCATAGTAAATAAAAAAGGGCAAAACCGCCATAACTCCTGCCGCCCAAAAGGCCGCAGGGCTACCAAACCACTGCTTGGTGAGCCAATACATTTGGTGGATTGCCAAAACAGAAATAAGGACAAAAGGAAGCTTAATCCAAAAAGTCGAACCTGGGCAAAAGGGTACGTAGTAGTAAAGAAAGATTTGTACCAATGGCGGATGACCGTCTGCAGCCACTCCATACTCCATTAAATGCCCAAACGTTGGCGAATCCAAACGCAACAGGGCACTAATCTCATCGCTGGTGAGGGGAATGCCTCCGGGAACCCACCACCTCAATAAGGCAGCACTAAGCAGCAAGGCCATATATGCCCAAAGCTCACTTTGTTTGCTAGTAAGATTCACACCATAAATGTACGCAGTTTGTCGAAAGCCCCCGATTTCAGGGATTTTGAAAGGGTTTGATAATAAATAGCTTACAAATACAGCCTGATTTTTTTCAACAAACCAAGGAGCCAACTTTGATGCTTTTCATTACACATGCACTCTATTTATCTTTGAAATTCAGTCACTTAGTTTTGGGGCTAACAATATAGAAGCTTTGCCCGAACCACCAAATTGACTTTTCCACCACCTACTAATAACTTGGCTTTAGTCTCCCAAAGAATGGCTTTAATTTTACGCTATGGAAGAGCAAGGTAGGAGCACGGTACGCCAAAATAAATCTAAAGTGCGCAATATTAGTCCCATAAGCAACGAAATGGGGCGTATTCCTCCCCAGGCAGTTGACCTGGAGGAGGCCGTTTTAGGTGCCTTAATGCTGGAAAAGGACGCCTTAACCGCCGTCATAGATATCTTGAGGCCCGAGGCCTTTTATAAGCCTGCCCATCAAATGATTTATCAGGCCATCCAAAACCTTTTTCAAAAGTCGGAGCCGGTAGATATGCTTACCGTTACCCAGCAATTGAGCGCTGAGGGCAACCTGGATGTGGTGGGTGGACCATACTACATTACCCAACTTACCAGCAGAGTTGGCTCCGCTGCTAATGTGGAGTTCCACGCCCGTATTGTGGTCGAAAAATTTATTAAGCGGGAGCTCATCCGAATTTCAAACGAAGTAATGCACGATGCCTTCGAAGAAACCAGCGATGTGTTTGACTTACTCGATCGTGCCGAAAAAAACTTGTTCGATGTAGCTCAAGGCAATATTCGCCGTACCAGCGAATCCATGGGCGATTTAATTACTCAAGCCCTAAAACAAATCGAAGCCGCTAAAGGCGATTCCGGAGCGCTTACAGGTGTGCCTACCAGCTTCACCGACCTCGACGAAATTACCGCAGGATGGCAACCCTCCGATCTCATTATTGTAGCCGCACGACCCGCCATGGGTAAAACGGCATTTTCACTAACCATGGCACGAAACGCCGCCGTTGACCATAAAATCCCGGTGGCCGTTTTTAGCTTAGAAATGGGAGCCGTCCAATTGGTCAATCGCCTTATTTCTTCCGAAACCGGAATTTCTTCCGAAAAACTACGTCGAGGAAATCTTACTGAAGCCGACTGGGAACGCCTAAATACCAAATTGTCCAACCTTGCCGAAGCCAAAATCTTCATCAACGACACCCCCGGTCTTTCCATTTTTGAGTTTAGGGCCATCGCCAGAAGACTCAAACAACATTCCGATATTGGAATGATTATTATTGACTACCTCCAACTCATGACCGCAGGTAGCGAACTAAAAGGCATGCGTGAGCAAGAAATTTCTACCATTTCTCGCTCGCTTAAAGCCATAGCCAAAGAGCTTAAAGTACCCATCATTGCCCTCTCTCAACTTTCTAGAGCCGTCGAAAACAGACCAGGCGAAAAAAAACCGCAGCTGTCAGATTTGAGGGAGTCCGGAGCCATAGAGCAAGACGCCGATGTGGTCTGCTTCCTTTACCGCCCCGAATATTATGGGGTAATGGAGGATGCGGAGGGAAGGCCTACCCAAGGACTGGCTCAGATTATTATTGCTAAGCACAGAAACGGAAAAACCGACGAGGTGTACCTCCGCTTTGTAAGCGAATTGGTACGCTTCGAAAACCCGGATAGTGAATTTCTTAAATCCGGCGGAAATGCCGGTGGTTTTGGCCGAAACCTCCCGGACCCCAGCAGTTTGGGTGGGCAACGCACCGTTACTCGACCCAGCCGAATGAACGACGACTTGACCTCCTTTGACGACGATGCCCCTTTCTAAGCCATAAGGAATGAAACTTCTAAGCATGGACATCGTTACTAGTATTTAAATTTGGTAGGTTAATGTGTAGAAGTCTTTGCTTGGTGCTGTTGTTTGTTTTAGGTTTTGGCTCCCATGTCAAAGCCGGTTATTTGTTGGTGCCGATGGACCAAAATCAGTCCAACCACCTCAAAGCCTATGGCCTGGCCTATTGGGTACTCGGATTTGATACCGATATCTTTTGGTTGCTCAACTATCGCGGCGGTGCGTTCATGTTTAAAGCCCATCCCGATTTTGAGGCCGAATGCCGTATACGCGGCATTTCTTTTGAAAGTATTCCGGACGCCAAGTCTACCCAAATTCTAGCCGAACTTGCTGCCCCGGACGTAAATATGGATGCGGTAAAGTTGGAGAAACAGCCAAGAATTGCCGTGTACTCTCCGCCCGGAAAACAACCCTGGGACGACGCAGTTACCCTAGTGCTAAGCTATGCCGAAATTCCCTACGAAATCATCTACGACCAAGAAGTCATTGGTGGAGAACTTCCCACCTACGACTGGCTTCACCTGCACCACGAAGATTTTACCGGCCAGTACGGACGGTTTTGGGCCGGCTACCGCAACATGCCCTGGTACCAGGAACAGGTCCGCAGTTCCGAAGCTTTGGCACGAACCTTAGGCTTTGAAAAGGTATCTCAACTCAAATTGGGAGTAGCCAAAAAAATCCGGGATTTTACCGCAGGTGGAGGCTATTTATTCGCCATGTGCTCCGCTACCGACTCCTACGATATTGCTTTAGCCGCCGAGGGCGTAGACATTTGCGAAAGTATGTTCGATGGAGATCCCATGGACCCTAAAGCCCAACAAAAACTCGATTATTCCAAAACCTTTGCCTTTAAAGATTTTCGCCTTTCCCTAAATCCAATGGAATACGAATATTCCAACATCGACAATACCAATTTTAGAAGGGTACAAAAGAATTTGGACTTCTTTACCCTCTTTGAGTTTTCGGCCAAGTGGGATCCGGTACCTACCATGCTTACTCAAAACCATCAACGAGTAGTATACGGCTTTATGGGACAAACCACCGCTTTTAATAAAGCTACCCTCAAAAGCGATGTGCTCATTATGGGCGAGCAAAAAGAAGCCAACGAAGCCCGATACATCCACGGCGAATTCGGTAAGGGTTTTTGGACTTTTTACGGCGGACATGATCCCGAAGATTACCAACATTTTGTAGGGGATCCGCCCACCGATTTGGCGCTTCATCCCAATAGCCCGGGCTATCGGTTAATTCTAAATAATGTGCTCTTTCCTGCGGCCAAGAAAAAGAAGCAGAAGACTTAAGCCGGACGATGAGGTAAAGACGGGATGCCTCCCTCTCCGGACGATGACCGCCATCTTTATGTTGACTTTTTGGGGATGCTCATTTTTAAGCGTTTTTTATTTATTTTAAGTGTTTTTTATTTAATAGTTTAAGCAGCTATGATTAAGATTTTTTTGGTTTGGTTTGGCTTGTTAGGTCAAGCCTATGCGCAGATGGATTCCCTGTCCGGTCAAAATGGCAGTTCCATAGTGATCTTAGAATCTTCCTCTCGAGCCGGAACGGCGCCAAGGGCATTTGAAAAACCGGAGAATGCTGCTGGCTTTTTGAAGCGTGGAGGCCAAAGAATTACCTTAGGTTTAGGATTGGGGTTGGCAGGCCCAA
The DNA here is from genome assembly GCA_018401695.1 of Flavobacteriales bacterium. Lineage (GTDB taxonomy): Bacteria > Bacteroidota > Bacteroidia > CAIKAF01 > CAIKAF01 > CAIKAF01. The sequence continues at coordinate 1,456,370 of JAGYKD010000001.1, forward strand.
CCTTAGCCTTAACTCCACTTGCCTTTTCTTCGGATGCCGAAACGACCCTTCCTTTTGCCGTTGCCGGAGGAGTAATTGGCCTTATTGGTTATGGTTTTTTGTTTGCCGGAGCTAATGATATTCGCAAAGCCGGAATTTGTTTGAGCACTGAGGGTGTCGGTTTGGGGGTGCGTTTTTAACCTTTAGTGTAATTTAGGGTCTTAGTCCTTGGTTTACCAAACAACAATCAATAGCAGATTTTTTGGGCGCCTTATCCGTCTCCGGCCATTAGCTGCCTCCTAGGGTGGCTACGCCGTCAAGCATGGCCAAGGAGCTTCCTGTGGTCGCTCTTGCCCATGCGGCGGCTGAGCACCCTGAGGCTGTGGATGCGATGCTATTCCGGCGGCGCTCTTGTCCTGACGCTTCGGTCAGGAAAAAGGTCCCTGAGGCCCTGGTCAGGGGTATAAACTTGAAAAGGCAACGCATCAGCGGTCTCGGTCTATTTGCCGCTCTTGTATGGGAACATAAAACCAAAGCCCATGAAATACACCGGGGGTGCACCCCGCAAAGCACATCTTCCATCAAGAAGAGGGAGATTTATACCCAAGGGAGATTAAAATAAACTTAAGGAGAAATCTTTAAACCAAGGGTAAAGGCGGGGTTTAAGTTCCAAGGAATAGGGCGGTCATCCTTTTAAACCGGGCCATGCCGGGCTAAAAATCCGCATAGGGCTGTTGTGCCCTGGCCTACAAGGAACTGCCCACGGAGCGTAAAGCGCCCCGATGGAGGCAGAAAGCCCGGAAGTTGGAGGCCCGGCCGGCTTAGCGGGTGGAGGCTTATTCCAATGGTTTGGGAAGCCCCCGCACCGCTTAGCCGGCCGTGGCCTCCAAAGAGGACTTGGCGCCGGAAGCGGAAAAGGCGCCCCACTTTTCCCCTACCATTTTTAGGCAGCAAGGAAGGCAAACCTTAAGGGAGCTTGGTGGCGCAGCGGTTTCCGGTTTTAGCCGGGGCATTGGTTTTTAGGGCAAAAGGAGCATACGGTAGGGCCTGCCTTCGCAAATTACCCAATAAAATCCCGGAGTAGAAGGCAGTTCCCCGCCCCGGGTAGACAGCAGGCGTCCATCGTAGGAATGCATACGTTGGACTTTTCCCCAAGCTTCGGGCAGGGCTTGTCCAATTTTAAGCAGATAGGTAGAGGAGCGCTGTTCTTTCTTGGTTTGCTCAAATCCTGAACTGAGGGTAGAAGCTTCCAAAACAAAGGAGTATTTATTTTGGCTGTTGTTTTGGTTTCTAAAACCCAGCTTAACGGTGCTGCTTCCCGGATTTGCGGGGCTTAAAAAATCGAGGCTAAAGTGCATGGTATCGTTTGCCGGAATGGTAACTACAATGGAATCGGCGACGGAAGAGTAGCAAATATCGGCACAGAATGCCGATTCCCATCCGGGGCCGTATTGTTCTTCAATTTTCATGATAAGCACTTGGGCATCGCCTTGGGGGCCGGCAATTAAATCGATGTAGTTGAACAGGACATCGCCGGGGTTTCCGGAAGATTGCAGGTTTAGGGGTTCAGCCCTAAAGTTTCCGAAGCTTGGATTGGCTTGGCAGCTGCCGGAGGAAACGTTAAGGATGCTGTCTAAGTCGCAGAACATTTGGTCCGGCGTTCGGTGGAACCAACCGTGTTTGATGGCGATTTGGCCGTTGGGCAAAAAGACATAAGCGTTGTTGGGTGCCGGCCCAAAGTAGTTCCACCATTCCTGACAGGGTCTGTCCAGGTAGACAGGCACCGTAATGTTGGAGTGGTTTACAGCTATTTGAGCCAAATTTGCTCTGTCGCCATAGCTAAGGGGTTGCGGATACAAAATTCCTTCCTGCTGGTTTTGGCTGGTGATGTTTACGTAGCCAAAATAGGGCGATACGTCGGTGGGGTGGGCTTCTACCGTAATAACAATGGCTACTTCCAAAAGGCCGGCATAGGCCAGCGCCATTTGCTCCAGCGCGGGGATTTTGTTTCGGAACACCGGGCAGGTGAGGCTGCCATTGACCAAAAGCAAAGGCTTGCCACCGGCCAATAGGCCGGCCAGGTGCAGGGAATCTCCATTGAGGCCGTGCAGCGTAAAATCGGGAGAAAGGGAACCCACCGCCGGTCCTGTGGTATAAAAACTACCTAAGTACAGGGGAATGGTGCATATGGGATCGGAGGCTTGGGGTGCTCCCGGGCTTGTGAGGCTGGGTCCGAGCTGAGCCTTTACCTGCAGCGGCTGCATGGCCAGGGAAAAGAAGAGCACAAACAGGGAGCAAAAGCGCGTGGTTTTCATGCTATGGTATTGTACTACAATTTAGCCAAAGCAGCGCATAATCAAAACCCTATGTGTGTTTTTTTTGGGCAGGAGTTTATGGCTTTTAAGGGTTGGTGAAAAAGGGGAATTCAAAAGCAGAAAACCAAGTAAAGGGAGGTGGGTAATGCGTTTTTTGGGGGGGTGAAATGTCGGCTGTCGAGACGCTTCGGTCAGGACCTAAGGCCTGCTTCACATCCTCAGGCTGCTCCCCAGGTTTTGAAGGAAGGCATTTGCAATTTTTTGTCGGTACATTATGTTTTGTGGGGTTTTATTTGTGTTTTTCTGGCAGTGGGTTGTCTTTCAAGAGGGGGAATTTGTGGTTTTTTGGTAGTGGATTGTGTATCGTATGGGATGAGTTGTGTTTGAGAGGGGGTGAATTGTGTTTCGGAGGGGGTGATTTATGTATCGGAGGGGGTGATTTATGTTTCGGAGGGGCTGAGTTGTGTTTTGGAGGGGCTGAGTTGTGTTTTGGAGTGGGTGATTTATGTTTTGGAGGGGGCTGGAGGGTCAAGATTTCCGGGAATGGCCGGAGCTAAGCTCAGTAAACGTGTTGGAAGGGGCTTTGTTTTTCCGGAGGATTGGAGGGGTTAGTATGCTCCGGAACGGTCAAGTATAAGAGCAGTAGCGGATTGCAAGGCGATTACCTGTCCGCCACCACAAAAGTTTATTAAATGCACTGACCTTGATTTTACCACTTCACACGCTATTGCTTTTATACAATGTTGTATGCCCGTGCTTTCTTTTCGTCCGTGCGTTGGGGAAGCCCTACTCTTTGGCAAATTTTGGTCTGAGTGTTGGCTTGTGCGACTTGGCAATGTGTGTGGCTGTTGTGCATAGGCTTATTTTTTCAATATTGTTGTTCTGTGATAATCCAAATAGATTTCTCTACCGTCTGTCGGCAAGTATGGAATTATTTTGTTGTCTGAAATACCAAGTTTGGATATGTCATATTTGAAAGGAACGGAGATAAAACCAGTTTTTCTGTCGTCTGTGAATGATAAAAATCCCCGGTCAAATAAGAAATCAAAAGTTGGCGTTAACATAAAACCGTTTTTGGGGTCTGTTTTTCAAAGTCATTTGATGCTGCCCAAGGCTTGATATGACTTGCTATTAAAGTCTGTCGTCTGATACTAAGTAATAGGGCAGAAAGGACAAAGTTCTAAAAGTTTCTTTCTGTATTCACCTTGTCCAACTCTTGCCTTTGATAAAGTGAGTTTTTCTGTTTCGTTTTTCTATTTGTTCGATTGCTTCTTCTTCCTTCTTGATAATGTATGGGTGTTGAACTTCACCAAAAATAGTCTGCAAATAGTCGGAAGTAGTAAAACAGTTTCCCTTTTTGTCAACGATTTTAATAACCGATATGTAGGTTATGTTTAGTAGAATAATTCTCTGATAAGTTTACATATGCTTGGTCTGTTAGTTACATAAACTCTTGGTCCTGCTATTTGAGTTTGCTCTCTAACTTCAAACTCTATTACATCAGGTAATGCTTCAATTTTCTTTTTTTCCTTTCATTTCCAAAGGGAGTTGGAAAGGTAAAAGTTCTCGATTTACATACACTGTTCAGGCTTTAAGTACTCAGTTTTAGTTTCTTCTAAGTATTGCAGCAAGTCTTTTTAATAGGAAGCAAGGGATTGTAAAACCAGTATTACCAAAAAGCTTCTTACTTCAGGAATTGTCATTACCAACATAAAGTTTGCTTCGCCATTTCCACCACCAATTTTGTTTTGGCGAACTACAAATGATCAGCTATTGTGATTTTTCTTTTGTATCAATAACCTTAAAATCTTTGTACCTATGTTGATATTCATAACTTATGGTTGATTGACTTCTTCTTTTTGGTTAAAAATGGCTCTATGGTATTCTATGTATGTTTGATTATTTTCATTGATGACAATGGATAATTCGTCAATGTTGGGATGTGTTGTATTAATTTGTTTCTTGTGTCTTCATCTATTCTGTTATTAGACCATATAATATTCCCATCTTCATTGAATGTGATTAGGAATTTATCAAATAATTTGTCCGAATGTAGGAGTTAATAAAATTCCATTATTAGGGTCGAGTCTTTCTTGATTATTGGAATCTTTCAGTTTTATATGACTTGCAATCAATAAATTTGGATTAGATATTCCTGTAATGAAACAGTTATTTTGTCAGAGTTGAGTAGGTCATTTCTAAATTGGGATTGACCAATCTGATCTTTGTTATGGCTTCTCTTATTGTTTGAATTTGTTCACTATTAATTGGTAACTTTTCAATTGCTTTAGAAACACTGCTTCAACATTGTCAGTATATTATAGCATTGTATAAGATAATTCCAAGTTGTACTAATTATGCCGTCAATGCAATTGTCTACTTCAAAGTTTAAAAAGGATTGATGTGGAATAAAAAATTCTTGAACAATTTTGAAATTATCTTGTGTGTCAGGGTAATTGAACCACTTGAAATATGGTTTAGCCCAATTTGCGTCTCTGATAAAAACCAAGTCTGATTTAAATCTTACAAAATTCATCTTGTATGTTGTTAATTCTTTCACCTAATTCAATTTGCATTTAAGTTTACATTGTGATATAAATTGCTAAACTGTTGTAAATATGAATTCAAAAAAAGGAATAGTAAAGGACAATAATAAGTCTTTACTTATTTTATGATGTACTCTAATACCTTGTTCCCTTTGAATAGTTCTTGGAGGTAATATTCGGGTTATTGAAGTTTGCTTCACATATGTCTCTTACTTCAATTAATCTTTGACATCAAAGGGTTCTGAAATTTATCTATAGACTGAACTGGTGAATTTCCTAAATAAAACAAATCATTACCACCAATTAGTGAGGTGATTCAATTAATCTTCTGTTATCGCTTTGTGCTCTCTTTACAACTTCATTAGCAACACTAAATGGGATAGGAAATATTTTCATTATTTCCGAATTTAGTAATATCCATTTGTTTTAACCAAAGCAATTAAAACATCCACAACTATATATTCCACTGCTTGACGATACATTTGAGTGTCGCTGACTGCAATTTTAAAATTATCTCTAAAGCCCATTAATCTTAAACATTCTCTTGGAGTTAATTTACGAATTTTGCCCTTATTATGAGTTACATAATTGTCAACTCCCGGCACGGTGCATTTTGTGCATTGATTGTAAGTGGTCGAGCAATTTCCAAATCTGTTTTGGTGCTGGTTCTAAAGTTTTTGTTCCACCTGCTAATACGTAATCACGAACCTTGTCAGATAGGTAGTATTTTTCTTCAACTTTTTATTTACATCAAAAATGAACTCATCAAATCATTTTTCATCTGCTGTTGATTCGAAATAAAAAATGCCTGTGCCAATTAAATTGTTGGTTAGCCTTTTGGCAAAGCATTACGTCACCATTTTATTTGAGTATATCGCTTTTGTTTTGTTTTTAGAACTTGTAACGAATTTTGCACTTTTTCTTTGAGATAGTATTTTGAGTCTGTGTAATCTTCAAGAAAAGTCCTGCATTGTTCTTTCAAGTTGGAGTTTTGAGGAAATGAAAACTCAACATCTTTATCCTTAAAGCCAACAGAAATCCGTTCACGGTGCTGTGGAATGCCGTAATCTTTGCTGTTTTAGAATTTTGGAATTAATTTGATAACCTAAATCGTGAAAAACATCTTGAACTACTTTTTCAGGTTCTACCATTGTCGTGATTTGTTAAACCCTTTGTTTTTCATAGATAAAAACCTTTGGTTGTGTTTCTTTTACAATACGAGCAAAGTCGTAGAATAAAGTTCCGCGAATATCTTCTAATCCTAATCGTTTGCAACCATTGAGAACGCTTGGCAAGGACTACCACCAACTAATAAGTCAAGTTTTCCTTTTGTATTTCTTAGCTGAAAATTCTGTAACATCATTATGCCAGTGACTTGCTGCTGTTCATAGTTTGCGAAATAGCTTTGTCTAACGTGTGGGTCAATGTCCCCTGCCAAATGTTATTGAATGGTTTAAGTTAAACCGTCTAAAAGCGTGTTCAATGGCTCCAATGCCACTAAATAATGTCCCAATTCTTATTTCCGCTGTCGGATTAAGAAAACTCTTTTAATCTCCAGTCATTCTCACCAAACAAATCAGGTTCGGCTGCAATTGAATAATCAATTTGGTCTGAGTTGTAACCGTATTTTATGTATTTAATTTTTCTCCTGCAAGCGTCAAAATAGATTGATCTAATTCTTTGTCACCAAATTGCTCGTGCAATTTTTCACTTACTAACTCTTTTTCCATTTCGGATTTATCGAGTTTGAAGATTTTACAAAGTTTGGTTAGTTTTTCATCTAGTTCTCTCTTGCCATTTTCAATTTTGCTCAGGGTGCCAGAATCAATGTCAAGCTTTGCAGCAAGTTGGTAAGAGTCTGACCCTTGTCATTTCTTAGGGTTTGATATATTGTCCAATCGTTTCTCTCATATGACTTGTCAGAAGTTTTGACAAATTTATAGAATCTTGAAAATTTTGTCGAGTAAAACTTGATTTTATTATTAACAATGTCACATTAATTAGTCGGTGCGGTGGCAAAAAATGGCTCTGTTGGTTTTGCGTAGGGTCGGCTTGTGTGTCGAGGCAAGCCAGATATTGCCATTTGTGCGTGGGCATTTTTTCGTTCTATGTTGGGTCGTTTTTACTACCACTGTCGTTGTCTTTTTAGGCTTGCTTACAACTCGTTTTTAAATGAGCTTGAACCTCATTTATCCACCCTCAATGGTAGGCTAAGTGATGGTTTACCTCATTCGATTACCCTTTGCTAATATAAGTTGTTTTCCCAAGTCATTGAAAGGTATATGAATCTTTTGAAGCAGCCGGTTGCTAACATGCGTGTAAATCTCAGTTGTCTTGCTGCTCTTATGCCCATGCAACTCTTGAATGACCCGCAAACCCTGACGCCTTGTGCTGACGCTGGGGTCAGCATCTTTGAGTCGGGACAGGATCGGTGCCTGGCTCAAGCAGGTGCGGCGCATAGCTGTCCCTCGGCAAAGGAAGCGCAGCTTTCTTGTTGACATTTATTTACCCCATGGTTGAAACCATTGCCCAAGGTTACAACGGTGGGCCATCATTCAAAAAATATCCCCACGGAGCTTAAGCGCCCCGGTGCAGGCCAATTAGCCTGCCACAGTGGGGTGCTCAGCCGCTGCGGAGGCAAGAGCGACCAGAGGAAGCTCCTTGCCTGCGCATAGCGGCGTAGCTTCCCCACAAGGCAGCTAATGGCCGGAGACGGATGAGGCGCCCAAAAACCGGAGTTCGTCGATGCCTTGCTATGCTAACCGCAATCCTTTCCTGCCGAGGCAATCAGCATCTTGAGACCGTTGACGGGAGACTATTCTGGCGGCGATCCTGTCCTGACCGCAGCGTCAGGGTTTGCGTTACGGCCAAATCTCAAGTTTTTTATCCTGACCGAAGCGTCAGGGCTCCTCATTTACAATCAGTAAACTGCGGCCTGCCCTGACCGCAGCGTCAGGGGACTTTCAATTTGTCCGTGCCTTAATCTGCCCCTGACGCCTTGGTCAGGGACTCCGTCTTGAAAACGCCTCCCGTCAACGGTCTCATCTTGTTGTCAAGATTGAAAGCCCTGACCGAAGCGTCAATGGTTCTATTGGGTATAAATCTCTGCCATCCGGTGCGCTTAGGCTTGCCGTTTAAGCGATTTGCGACCAAAGGTTTAGGGATGAACTCCCGGGGCATAAGCCACAAAGGAGGGCATTTCTACTCTCGGTAAATCATAGCTCAAAGGAACTCCCTGCTTCCATTCTTCCACTTTTCCGCCGGCGGCCAACACCAAGGCATGCCCGGCCGCCAAATCCCAGGCCGACAGGTGCTGAGCTCTGGGATACCATTCGGCCAATCCTGCGGCAATCCATGCAAATTTAAGGGAGCTGCCCACGCGCCGGGTTGGGCCTTCTTGGGCTTTGGCCCCAAAGTGTTTTTGCATGGCTTCTCCGGAATCTCGGTAATCGCTTCGGCTGGCCAGCATTCCCGACTTTGCGGGTCGCTTGGTTTGGTGTCGGTGTTCTTGGCTTAGTTCCCAGGATTGGTGCAGGTTCCAATGCCAAAGCCCTTGACCGGGCCATCCCAGCCAGGCCCCTCCCGGAAAGGATTCGAGCGCAGGGGCAATAAGCAAACCCAACACCGGATTTCCGTGCTGCACCAGGGCAATGTTTACGGTAAATTCATTGGTACGGTTTACAAAATCTCGGGTGCCGTCGATGGGGTCTACCACCCAGTACATGGGCGCTTTGGTTTTTGGATCAAAGGCGGCAAAACTCTCTTCCGTAATCATTGGAATGCCGGTAGGAGCCAGGGTGTCCCGAATGATGTTGTCGGCCTCCATGTCGGCCTTGGTTACGGGACTGTCGTCGGCTTTGTAAATTACTTCAAATGGGGTTTGGTATATGTCCATTATGCGCCGGGAAGCGTTTCTGCCGGCCTGCAAAACCAAGGGAATCCAGGACTCAATCATAGGACTCTTTCAGTCGTTCTTGTGGCCCCGTCAGGTTGATGGATTTTCCTTGAATCCACACGCCTTTCATGTCCAAACTTTTGGGTTCGAAGGGGCTTCCCTGGCAGAGAAAAAAGCTGGCTTCTTTGCCTACTTCCAGGCTGCCGATTTGGGCATTCAATCCAAGTACTTTGGCGGGATTGGAGGTGAGCAGGGGAAGAATTTGGGCTTCGGTGAGTCCGTAGCGCATTAAACTACCGGCCATAAAGCCAAGGTTTCGGCCGCCCATGGCCTCCATATCGCCTTCGTAGTCCAGCATTACAGGAATTCCTTCTTGAATTAAATGGATGGCGTCTTTCCAACGGTGCATGGGGTCGGCATCCGAAGCATAGGGCAATTCCCAAATGCGCGAAAGCAGCACCGGAATGTTACGGGCTTTTAGTTCGGGCAATAAGGGCATTGGGTCAAAGCAATCGACCAAAGCCCAGCGGATGTTGGGTCTGGTATCGAGCCAGGCCATGGCTTCCAGGGCTTCACGGGCTCCGGACGCATGCAGCATGAGCAGTTGTTCTCCCGAAATAACCTTGCGCCAGACCTCATAGGCTTGTCCCAGGCGTCCGGCTTGGGCATCGGCCAGGGTTTCTTCCAATTGCCGGAGGCGTTCTTTGCGGATTTGGCTGCGTTTGCTCCAGACTTTATTGGCTTTTGGGTCTCCTTCGATGTGTTCGGGGCTAAAGTCCGGCCAAAACACATGCAAGGCGGCCTCCGGTGACAAAGCGGCCTGAGTCCAGGGCTTTCCGTTCAAGCGCAAAACCGAAGATTGGCCGCTAACCATTCCCCCTTTGGGCGTAGATTCTACAAACAAAACTCCATTTTGTACCAAGGTGGGTAGGATGCGCGAAGCGGCATTGAAGGCAATGCCTGCCCGAACTTCCGGGGTGAAGGGACCCGTTTCGTCGTAGTCCAGGGTGGCCCTTACGGCATCGGTCTCGGTAAGTCCGGCGATGTTGTTCATCAACAAAAATCCGGGGTATAGGTGAAGTCCATCCCCTTCAACTACTGTAGTATATTCTGCCCGTGTAGTTTGGGGCTTTCCAAGATCAATGAGGTCGGCAATGCGTCCATTTTCTACCACCAAAATGCCTTTTTCAATGGTTTGTCCGTTGCCCAAATGCAGGGTGGCTCCTTCCACAGCAAAGCTTTGAGCCGCAAGGTGCACTGCGCAGGCGAGGAGAATAAGGAGCTTAATGTAGGTCTTCACAATGGTAAGGTATTACAAGTTTTGGCTTCACCGGCCGTGTTTTTTCGCCTTTTTCTGCGGCTTGGAGCATTTTACGTTCCAGCAATGCGCGGTCTTTTTGGCTGCGTTCCAAAAGGGTTTCGTGTCTTTTTTGATCGAAAAGGGCTTTTCCGTCTACCCAAGTGGTTTTGGGCCGAGCCGTAACGGACATGGGGTGGGCATCCCACCAGACCAAATCGGCGTCCATTCCCGGTTCAATTTTTCCAAGCCGATGGTCCAAGCCCAGCATCTTGGCGGGGTTTAGGGTCACCATTTTCCAGGCGTTTTCTTCGCTGAGTTTGCTGTAGCGCACCATTTTAGCGGCTTCTAGATTGAGTCGGGTGCCCATGGCGGCATCGTCGGAATTTAGGGCGGTAAGTACCCCTGCTTGCAACATAAGTCCGGCATTGTAGGGAATGGCATCGCGGACTTCTTCTTTATAGGCCCACCAATCGGAGAAGGTGGAACCGGCAGCCCCGTGTTCGGCCATTTCTTTGGCCACCTTATAGCCTTCCAAAACGTGGGTAAAGGTGCGGATTCTAAAGCCCAGGGATTCGGCCAGGCGCATGAGCATAAGAATTTCGCTGGCCACATAGGAATGGCAGGTTATGAAACGCTTTCCGGCTACAATTTCGCGGAGGGCTTCTTCTTGAAACGAAAACGGCTTTTCCGGATCGTTTTTGAGGGCTTGAATGAACTGCTCCCGGATAAAGGTTTCGACTCCCATGCGGGTTTGCGGATAGCGAATCACGAATTTTTCGCCCCAATTGGATTGCTTTACGTTTTCGCCTAAGGCAAATTTGATGAAGGGAGGCGCGTCTTGAATGAGCATTTCTTCGGCGGTGCTTCCCCAGCGCATTTTAACGATGGCCGATTGTCCTCCCATGGGATTGGCGGAGCCGTGCAAAAGTTGGGCGGCGGTAACTCCGGCCGCCAACTGGCGGTATATGTTTGGGTCTTCGGGATTGAGCCCATCGCGCATGCGTACCTCGGCGCTTATGGCGTTTCCCGATTCGTTGACGCCATGCCTTAGCGCAATATGGGAATGTTCGTCGATGATGCCGGTGGTGAGGTGTTGTCCTTGCAGGTCCACTTCTTTTACCCCCGGGGCTTTGAGGTCCCGGCCAACCGCCTTTATTTTTCCATTGGAAATCCACACATCGCCGTTGGTTTGTATGCCTGCTTCTGTGTTGGTCCAAACGGTGGCATTACGCAAAACCAAGTCTTGGGCCGGAGGGAGGGAGTCTTGAGCAAAACCGAAGGGATGAAATGGATAATAAATGGGTCCGGTGAGCAGTTCGGGCAAATACAGCATGCGGTCGTCGGGTAAGGTGTCCGGTTCCGGACGATCGTAGGGCTTGGCGAATCCTTTACGTTCGAGTTTAATGGTATGTATTTTATTGCCGGGAAGCCGCACTATTCCTGTCCACAGGCTATCGTTTTTTTGTTGGAGACTCCATTGCACATAGCCTTGAAGTGCTAGCGACTCCATGGTTCCTGAAAGCAAGCCCGACTGCCAATTTAAGTTGACCGAAACGCCTTGTGCCGGGTTTGGAAAAAATTCTCCTGCAGGCGCGTAAGGGTTGCCTTTGATATCGAAGCGTTTTTGATGGGCAAAGTCTACATCCGGAGCTATAATGGTGTATTGACCTCCAACGATGTGGGGGAGCATTTCTTTTTCATAGAATAAGGTGCCGCGCACCACATGCAAAACTACTTCTGCTTTGGGGTCGGTAAAAATATCTCCGGAACTTAAAAAGAAGCTGGCTTGCTTGCCGGGTTCCAGGCTTCCTATTTGGCGATCTAAGCCGAGCCATTGGGCGGGGACCAAGGTTAGGGCTCTAAGCAAATAAGTTTTGCTTGCTCCGGCGGCGTGGAGTTTGCGCAAATGGGCAAAAAGTTCGCTTCGGCGCTTGCCGGGATATAGGGCAATTTCTTTTCCGAGGCGCTCAAACATGGCCGCAGCGGTGGGAGCCATTTCCCAATGTTTCATGTAGGAAAAGTCGCCGCGGTTGGCCAAAAGCGGTTCTTGCAAATTCAATGGATAGGGCAGGGAGGCCGGGAGGGCGAGCCTATAGGCCTCGTTTAGGAACAGATCGGGCCGTTGGTACGCATCTCCGGCGTCCAAATAAATGATTGTATGGTCTTTGCCCAACAAATTATTCCACAATACCAAATCCCATTTGCTGCGTGCCTGCACCAATGAAGTTTTGTTTTTTGCTTTTCTGTAGGCTTGGAATACCAAGGCATGGTTGTTTTTTTCGGGATGCTGTGCATACCAAGCTTCGTCCACCAAAAATTGACGGATAAGGGCATTGGCTCCGGGCAAAGAGCTGGGGTAATCTTGGGTGGAGCTGCCTTTATCAAAAGACCAGGGCAAAAATGCCTCGGCATCCATGACGACCGAGGCATCCTTTGGAGCTCCGGAAGAAACCAGGGCGCCAAGTCCTCCCAAAATGCCGTCGTGGGCATGCACCATTTGGTAGCCAATGCCCCGCTTTCGGGTTTCCTGCCAATCGCTTTCTTGCGCTTTAATATGGTCTGCAGCCCTTTGGTCGGGCCGAATGGCATCGTTGGTGTAATATAGATTGGGGTCGCGCTTGGGTTCCGGTTGTGGGCCATCTTTGTGGGGCTTGGCAGCTTCGGCTAGACCTAAATTGCTGTTGAGGTCAATAAAGCTGGGGTACAAATGCAAACCCGGGGCGCGAATAACCCGAATGCCTTTAGGTAGGGGCTCATTGCTGATACGGACCAGGTGTTGCCCTTGAAAAATAACGGAGGCGCCGCTTAGCTCTCGGCCATCGGGTTGGTGGATGCAAGCCCCAACAATGGCAAGGGGCACTTCGCTGTGGGCCTGAATGGCAGGTTGTTGGGCTTTGGCCGGTTGCAGGCAGCAAATTCCAATCAAGCCTAGTAAAAAACGTGCATACATGCCGCCAAATTACGAGAATCCCCTAGGATGGGGCTCTAATTTTCCGCTAAAAATCCTAAAACCTATATAGTTTGGCCCCCCGGCCGGGCGGAAGACCCCGCTTGGGCAAAGCAGTGGTTTGTGCGCTGAGGACGGGTGGAGCTATGCGGAACCCGAGCCGAAGCGTTCACAAGCCCTGTTTTGCACAAGTGAGGCTGGAGCTTGGGCCGGATTGGAAGGGGGAATTTCCATTGGAACCGGGGCCCAAAGCTTTGCTATGAATATGTATTTTTACTCAAAATTCAATGTATGCGTTTTCTTTTTCTTGCTTTGGTTTTGACGGCGTCGGCGGTGGCTCAGCGGCCGTTTACCTTGGAGGATATTTGGGTGAATTATTGGTTTTTTCCGCGAGGCGCAGAGGGCTTTAATGCCACGGCAGATGGCAAGCACTATTTGGCAGAGGACGATGGCGGCTTGGCCAAGTTTCGGTTCGATGCAGAGGCGCCGGTGGCCGCTTACCGCTTTACCTTGGAGGGTCGGCCTCTAGATGGCTTTGACAGCTACCGTCTTTCATCGGACGAGAAAAAGGTTTTGTTGGCTACGGAAACGGAATCGATTTATCGGTATTCGTCGCGTTCGGTGTATTTGGTGGGGGATCTGGTGGATGGAGCGTTGCGGCCATTGACCGAGGGGCAAAAAGTGCGCTATGCTGATTTTTCGCCCGACGGGAAGCATGTGAGCTATGTGAGTGGCAATAATTTATATATTAAGAGTTTAGAAGACAATACTTTACGTCAAATCACAGAAGATGGAAAAGTCAACTCCATTATTAATGGGGCTTCGGATTGGGTGTATGAGGAGGAGTTTGAATTGGTGCAGGCGTATGACTGGTCGCCCTCTTCTACCTATTTGGCCTATTTAAAGTTTGACGAGTCGGAGGTTCCGGAGTTTGCCATGCCCATGTTTGGCGGCGGTTTGTATCCGGAAAACTATGTGTTTAAGTACCCCAAAGTGGGCGAAAAGAATGCGGTGGTGAGCGCTTGGGTGCATCATTTGGCCTCCGGTAAAGCCGTGCAGGTTTCGCTTCCCTCCGATATAGAGTATTTGCCAAGGCTTTGGTGGACGCCCGACGACCGCTTGGTGTTGCTGGTGATGAACCGATTGCAAAACCACCTGCGGTTGCTTTTGGCCAATCCGGCAAGCGGCAGTACGCGCGTTATTTGGGAGGAGCGCAGCGATACCTATTTGGAACTGCCGGAAGATCCGGTCTTTTTGGCCGGCAGCAGCCGTTACTTGCTCACCAGCGAAAAGAGCGGTTTTAAGCATTTGTATTTGAATGATTTTGAGAAGCAAAGCTCGGAAGCTCTGACCCAAGGGAATTGGGAGATTCGAGACTTTTTGGGGTTCCATGAAGGAAGGAAGGAGGCGCTGTACACCTCCACCGAAACCGGTTCTATGGAAACGCAGTTGTTTGCGGTGAGTTTGAAGGGTAAGAAACGGCAAATTACCCAAGCCCCGGGGACGCATGATATTTCTTGGAGTGGCGATTATTTCGTGGATAATTACAGCCGTGCGCATTTGCCTTATCGATCCGTCTTGTATGATCTGGACGGAAAGGAATTGCGGGCGCTCAATCAAGAGTCGTATGAAATATACCAAAAGTTGTATACCGAGCAGTTGCAGTTGAAGCCGCCGGTTTTCTTTTCCGCTCCTGCTGCGGATGGCAGTTCATTGAATGCCTTTGCCATTTATCCCCCAAATTTTGATTCGAGCAAGACCTATCCTGTACTCATGTATGTGTACGGAGGTCCCGGAAGTCAGGAAGTTACGGATGGTTGGATGGGTCCCAACTACGGATGGTTTCAATACCTGAGCACCCGTGGCGTGGTGGTGGTTTGCGCCGATAACCGGGGCACGGGTGGTCGCGGCAAAGCTTTTCGCGATATTACCTACGGCCGACTGGGAGAAATTGAAACCAGGGATCAACTAAATGTAGCGCGCTGGCTGCAAGCTAAGTCTTGGGTCAAAGACGATGCCATAGCCATGTTTGGCTGGAGTTACGGCGGTTACATGACGGCCTTGTGTACTTTTCAGGGGAGCGATGTGTTGAGCGCCGGAATCAGTGTGGCGCCGGTGACCAATTGGAGGTTTTACGACAATATTTACACCGAGCGCTACATGGGAACCATGCAAACCAATCCCAAAGGCTTTGATAAGCAAGCTCCCATACGATTTGCAGATAAACTTAAGGGAGATTTTTTATTGATTCACGGTAGCGCCGACGACAATGTGCACTGGCAAAACACGGCAGAGCTAAGCATGGCTTTGATTCAGGCGAACAAGGACTTTGAGCAATTCATTTATCCGGACAAGAACCATGGCATTTATGGCGGGAATACCCGCTTGCATTTGTACCGAATGATGACCCGGTTTTTGGAGGAGAAGGTGGGGATGATGAGGTAAAGACGGGTTGCCCCCGTCTCTGAGTGTTGCATGATGCATAATTAACCGCACACCGTTGAACCTCCACGTTTGGTTGGGGGCGCCTTATCCTGCTGTCAGCGGTAGTGCCCCCTCTCCGGCCCACGGTCTGCGGCCGCTCCGGGGTCTTCGTTCCTCAGCCTCCTCGCCTGGCCGCATACCGGGGCCGGAGAAGGGGTCAGCTACCTGCTTCCATCAGGGGCGTGTGCCCACGGTTGAAACCGTGGGTTTTTGTATATTAAAGGGTTCCTCTGCCCCATATTGTTTGTTTATGTCACATTCATCAGCGCAGCTTTGGGTGCATGCTATTCTAGGGACGAGGTTTCGGCGCTCTCTAATTACTGAAGATAGAGAGGAGGCCTTGTACGATTTTATTCGTGCTCAACTGGAGGGTATGGGTTGCAAGGTTCGGATCATTCATGGGGTTTCCGACCATATTCATTGTTTGTTTTTATTGCATTACACCAAGTCCATTGCAGAGGTTATGAAGCAAGTGAAAGGAAGCAGTTCGCGGTATATGAATGCGGATGTGCGTATGGAAGGTAAGTTCAAGTGGCAAACAGGCTATGGAGCTTTTTCTGTATCGCATCATAGTTTGGATGTAGTGCACCGATATATCCAGAACCAAAAGATTCGGCATGGGGAAGGGAAGGGGTGAGATGGCCCACGATTAAATCGTGGGTTCTTGTGGGTTTTGTTGTGGCCCACGATTAAAACCTTGGGGTGCTGAGATGCGATTTCAGATGTTTGATGCTCGGCACCTCCGGTTGCTCCAATGCCCTGCAAAGCTCCCGGTTGAACCCCGGGGCTTTGTAAATCCCCAAGGTAAACTTACTTTTAAGGGATTTTTAACAGTGGGCTATGGCAGACAGTGAATCGAGGTCGCAGGTTTCAACCATTCTAGGGCACCCAACGGGACTTTTTGTTTTGTTTTTTACCGAAATGTGGGAGCGGTTCAGCTACTACGGCATGCGGGCTATTTTGGTCTTGTACATGAGTGCAAGTGCCACCGCAAAGAATGCCGGCATGGGATGGACCGAAGACAATGCCTTGGCCTTGTACGGCTGGTATACCATGTTGGTCTACGTAATGTCTATTCCCGGAGGCATTATTGCGGACAAATTCATTGGTCAAAAAAAGGCGGTATTGTATGGGGGACTGCTGCTGGTGGCCGGTCATTCCGTTTTGGCGATTGAGCAACATTGGGCCTTTTTTACCGGCTTGGCCTTGATTGTATTGGGGGTTGGTGGATTAAAGCCCAACATCAGTACCATGGTAGGGGGATTATATGCGGAGGGAGACATTAGGCGTGATAAAGGCTTTACCATTTTTTATATTGGCATTAATATTGGGGCAGCTTTTGCCTCCATTTTGGTGGGTTGGATAGGAGAGACCTTTGGTTGGCATTACGGCTTTGGCTTGGCGGGTATTGGCATGCTGCTGGGTCAATTGGTGTTTATGTTGGGAGCTTCCCACTTAAAGGGGATTGGCGAAAAACCCATCAAAGAACCGGAGGGTAAAGATTCTTTGGGCCATTTGTTCAAAAAGCTGTTTAGTTCAGGCTTTCCCAGGTTGGGTTTTGGGTTGGTTTTTAGTTTGGGTTTGGTTTTGGTTGCTTTGGGTTTGAGCAAAGAAGACGGAGGGTATTTAGGTTACGGCCTGCTTCTGTTGTTTTTGAGTTTTGTGGTGGGATTGTTGATGGTGATTTACCAGGAACTCACGAAAGTAGAAAAGGACAAGTATGTGGTTTTGCTGCTGTCTTTTTTGATTGTGATTGTGTTTTGGGGCGCTTTTGAGCAAGCCGGAGGCTTAATGAACTTATATACCAAAGCCAAGGTAGATCGGACGGTATTGGGTTACGAAATTCCTGCCTCTACCTTTCAGGCGGTGAATGCCATATTTATCATATTGTTTGGGACATTGGTGGCGGGTTTTTGGGCTTGGCGTAAGCGGAACAAAAAAGAGTCCTCTTCTTTGTTTAAAATGGCCATAGGCACCATTATTATGGGTTCGGGCTTTTTGTTCATGGCCAAAGCCAGCTTGGAGGTATTGTCTACCGGTCAAGCCGCCTTGGTTTGGATTTTATTGGCTTATCTGTTTCACACCTTGGGAGAGTTGTCGGCCTCTCCGGTGGCTTTGTCGTTTATTACCAAATTGGCACCGGCCAAGTATGGCTCTATAATGATGGGGGTTTATTTTGCGGCCACAGGCTTGGGCAATAAAGTAGCGGGGGCCATTGGCGAAATGTCGCGTACCCCACAGGCCGAACTTAAGGTAGCCGAAGCACCGATGCATTTAGGGAATTTGGTGGCAGATTCGACGGTGGCCAAGGCGCAAAATTTTGATATTCAAGGAAGGATTTATCTGAATGCGGCGCAAGAACCGGTTATAGAAGATTTAGAGGGGCGGTCCTTATTGGTGCAAGATTTGATGGCGGACTCCACTGCTGATGCCCTATTGAAAAGAACCTTGGCCTCAGAAGAGCACAGTGCGGAGGCGCCTTTGCGCGTGGATTTGAGTTTTGAGAATAAAAAGGACCAAGTGGCCTTGCAAGAAAATACGAGCCATGAGGGGCAATTGAGAAATTACACTGCACGAGCGGCCGTATTTGAGGTAGAGAATAAGAAGGAGCTGCACACCTTTATTGGCATAACGGGTTTTACGCTACTTTTCGGACTTCTGCTTATTTTGTTCCTGAAAAAACTCAAAAGCCTCACGCATGGGGTAGAGGAACGTGAATCTTGATTAGAAATTTATTGAACTGAAATTATGCAACAGAGCTCCAATCCCGACTTTTTTAAGAGCAAGGTGCTGGGACATCCGGCCGGTTTGTTTGTGCTGTTTTTCACCGAAATGTGGGAACGTTTTTCGTTCTACGGCATGCGGGTGCTGCTGATTAACTTTTTGACTATGGCGGCTATAGGCTTAAATCCGGGCTGGGAATGGAGTTCCGAGAATGCCGGAGCCTTATTTGGAACCTATGCCGGTCTGTTGTACTTAACCCCCATTTTGGGCGGCTATATTGCCGATAAAATCACGGGGTACCGTTTGGCGGTGCTTATTGGTGCTATCATTATGACGGCGGGCCATGCCAGTATGGCTTTTGAAACCGAGGCCTCCTTATACATTGGATTGGCTTTATTGGTGATTGGAACAGGCTTTTTTAAGCCCAACATGACGTCTATTATTTCGGAGATGTACAAAGACGTTCCGGAGAAAAAAGATGGAGCCTATACCATTTTCTATATGGGCGTGAATGCAGGTGCCTTTTTTGGAATGATGCTTTGCGGGTATTTGGGCGAGAAAGTGGGTTGGTCTTGGGGCTTTGGTTTGGCCGGTATATTTATGCTTTTAGGCAGCATACAGTTTTGGTTGGCTAAACCCTTGTTTGGAAGCATTGGGGATAAGCCGAACAAAAACTTGGTGCAAAGCGAAGAAGAACGATTGGCTGAGGAAAACAACCCCAATGAGGGCAAGCAGAACCCCTTTACCGGTTTGGATAAGGTGTTGATTTTTATCTCTGCTGCCGTAGGCTTGTTGTATATTTTTAATGATCCAAGCAGCAAAATTGCCAATATCCACCTTTTGCCGGAGGAGATTATGGGATTGAATGGTCCGGCATTGATTACCGGGATTGGCCTATTGGTATTTCTGTTTTTGGTGAGTTCCCGGATTTCGAGGTACGATAAAGTCGTTCGAAATCGGATGATAGCCGTAGTGATATTTGCCTTTTTTACAGTACTTTTTTGGATGTCCTTTGAGCAGGGGGCAACCTCTTTAGTGTTATTTGCGCGTGATTTTACTCAACGTACGCTGGTTGGAGATTCAGCTACCATTTTTAAAATCGTGAATACCCTGCTTACGGTGATTCCATTGGGAATTATTACTTGGGTGTTGTTTCGTTTATTTCGGGAAACGGCAAACCGAATTGCCACTTCAAACATAGTATTAGCAGGAAGTTTTGTAGTGGTTTGGGGGATTGTAGGCTGGATGCTTTGGAAAGATTATAATGCTGTAGCCTACAAGGTTTCTTACCAAGTGGTAGAAACTCCTAGTAAAAATAAGGACGGTGAGGTAATTAAGAATGAGGATGGGACGCCTGTTCTACTTTGGTCACCCATTGAAGAAAGTCGAGCCTTAGCTGAAGGGGATCGGGTTAGAGATACCCAAATGGTGATTTCGAGCCAGGTGCCTTTGGAAGTAAACCAACAGGTAAACATCCATGTGGAGAAAGGGAACTTTGTGTTGCTGGACGACCCCATGTCAGAACAGATTCGCAGCGATTACCAAGCCGCAAATAGAGCTTCCATGGTAGTACCTGCCACCGTTACGGAAGAAGTAACCAACCAAATTGAGGTTACTGCCTCTTGGTTTAGTATTCTGAACTCGTTTTTCATTATTGCTTTTGCTTCCTTCTTCAGTAAATGGTGGGAGAGTAAATATAATCCTCCCGGCGCAGTAAAGTATGGACTTGGTTTGGCCATCATGGGGCTTGGCTTTGGAATGTTGGCTATCGGCTCCTCTTCCATTCCGCAAGGAGCTGAGCCGGGCATTGTTCGGGTGAGTATGGTCTGGCTCATTTTGGCCTATTTGTTCCATACTTTGGGAGAGCTTTGTTCGTCACCCGTTGGCTTGAGTTACGTAAGTAAATTGGTGCCCGGACGCATGATTGCCTTTATGTTTGGTATGTGGTATCTGGCCATTGCCATAGGCAACAAATTGGCGGCTAATTTGGGTGGAGCTGTGGAGCAGATTTCCGAAGAGTATTCTTTAAGTGCCTTCTTTTTGATATTTACCATTATACCCATTTCTGCGGGGATTTTGGTTGCCGCATTGAACCCTCTGCTCAAACGTTTAATGGGCGGAGTAAAATAACTGACCTATGTTTCCATTGCAGAACGATGCTGTGGTGCTGGCCTTGCTGGTCGGCACCCTGGCACTTATTTTTGGAGCTACAAAAACCAAGGCCCTTCAACCTATCTTTAAGTTTGTGCCGGCCTTGCTGCTGTGCTATTTTATCCCTTCGTTGTACACCACTTGGGGGCTGGTGAACGAAAAAGAGTCCAGCTTGTATTTTGTGGCTTCGAGGTATTTGTTGCCCGCCAGTCTAGTATTGCTCACCTTGAGCATTAACCTTAAGGAGGTTTTTCGGTTGGGTTCCAAGGCCTTGATTATGTTTCTTACCGGTACGCTGAGTATTATCATTGGTGGTCCTTTGGCCATTTTACTGGTGTCTTTGGTTTCTCCGGAAACTGTGGGCGGCATGGGACCGGAAGCCGTTTGGCGCGGCATGACCACCATTGCCGGAAGTTGGATAGGGGGCGGCGCAAACCAAGCCGCCATGTTTGAAGTTTTTCAGCCTTCCAATGCCTTGTATAGCGTAATGATTACCGTAGACATCATTGTAGCTCAGGTATGGATGTTCTTTCTGTTGTTGGGCATAGGGCAAAGTGATCGGATAGACAAACGTTTAAAAGCAGATACCTCTGCCATTGACCGTTTGCGCGATAAGATGGACGAGTTCAGCAAGAAGAATAGCCGTATTCCTGACTTTAATGACCTAATGGTAATTTTAGGCATCGCTTTTGGCGCTACCGGATTGGCGCACTTGTTGGCCGATATTTTGGCCCCTTGGATAGCGGAAGATTTTCCTGCCTTGAAAAAATTCAGCTTGGATTCCGGGTTCTTTTGGCTGATTATTTTGGCCACCACCTTTGGTTTGGCTTTGTCCTTTACCCGCTTTAGGAGCTACGAAGGCGCCGGCGCTTCAAAAATTGGTTCGGTATTTATTTACTTTTTGGTGGCTACCATTGGACTTAAGATGGACATCAATGAGGTGTTTAATAATGCCGGACTTTTTGGAGTTGGCTTTGTGTGGATGGCCATTCACGTAGTGCTGATGATTTTGGTGGCCTGGTTGATTAAAGCCCCATTCTTTTTCTTGGCGGTGGGTTCCAAAGCCAATATTGGAGGCGCAGCTTCTGCTCCGGTAATTGCGGCAGCATTTCACCCGGCCTTAGCTCCTGTGGGTGTGTTGTTGGCGGTTTTGGGCTATGCCCTTGGGACTTATGGCGCTTGGCTTTGCGGTTTGTTGATGCAAGCTGCCGCTCCCTAAGGCAGGCCTTGAACAATAAGGTTGTATCTTTGCTTCCAAATGCTGTGTTTACCTGTGTAAAAGGTGGGCAGCAGTGGAAATGGAAAGCACCGATAAAGCAGAGGCACATGTACATCGTAAAAACCGGTACAAAGCACCTTTGATTTTAATCCTGAAACGGAAGGAACTTGGAGCAGCCCACAGGCCTCCGGTCTCATTCGTATTGAGGGAGATTCCCGTCAGGGCTTTCGGTTGCATATCGGTAACGAAAGCTATGCTGCTTTTTTGGTGGAAGCCGACTATCGCCAAAAGCGCTTTGTATTTAGCATTCAGAACCGGCGTATAGAGGTTTTTGTAGAGGACGAAAAAGATCAGGCCATAAAGGCATTGGGTTTGCCGGTAGTTAAGCAGAAAAAGGTGGATGTGCTTAAGTCACCTATGCCGGGAATGGTGTTGGAAGTACTCACCAAGCCCGGACAAACCGTCTCCAAGGGTGAGCCTTTGTTGATTTTGGAAGCCATGAAAATGGAAAATGTCCTTAGGGCTGCCGGCGAAGGGGAAGTAAAAGAGGTGTTGGCAGAAGCCGGTACAGCTGTTGACAAGAATCAGGTGCTCATAAAATTTGTAGAATGAGCGAGGTACTGCATACGCACTGGAAGAGTCCATCCAACATTGCCCTTATAAAGTATTGGGGCAAAACAGGACATCAAATTCCCTGCAACCCATCGTTGTCGATTACCTTAGACCAGGCCCATACCGATACCCGAATAGAAGCGCTGCCCAAACAGGGTGATTTTCCTGAACCGGAATTGTACTTTGAAGGCAAGCGAAACCTGCCGTTTGAAACCAAAATTTTAGGGTTTTTTCAGCAGATTAGCGAACGTTTGCCGGTGGTAACTTCCCACAAATTGCTGATACATTCCGAAAATTCTTTTCCGCATTCGGCAGGAATTGCCAGTTCGGCTTCCGCCATGAGTGCATTGGCCTTAGGGCTTTGCGAATTGCAGCGGCAACTGGACGGCGGGGCGCGCGATGCTGCCTTTTTTGCTTTGGCTTCGGATATAGCACGTTTGGGCAGTGGATCTGCCTCCAGATCCGTATATGGCGGTTTGGTTTCCTGGGGCAAACATGCCGATTTGCCCGAAAGCAGCGATGAAGTAGCTGCTCCCTTGCCTTTTGAGGTGCACGAAGTGTTTACCAAGCTGCACGACGATATTTTGATTTTAGACCGTTCGCCTAAAAAGGTTTCTTCTAGAGCCGGACACGGCTTAATGAAAGGAAATTTGTTTTCGGAAGTACGGTTTAAGCAAGCCCATCAACACTTTTCGGAATTGTTGGAGGCGCTAAAAACCGGAGATTGGGATCGATTCATTGCCATTACGGAGTCAGAGGCTTTGAGCTTGCATGCTATGATGCTAACTTCAAACCCTCCGTACCTGTTGATACAGCCGGAAACGGTTAAAATAATTAAAGAACTTCAGGACTTTAGACAACAATCGGGGCTACCTGTCTGTTTCACCCTCGATGCAGGACCAAATGTGCATCTGATATATCCGGATACTTGCCGGGAAAAGGTGCAGGAGCTGTTGTCGATGTGGCAAAACGACTCGAGTTTTTCCTTCGAAGTTTTGCCTGATGTTATGGGAAAAGGGCCAATTTGCTTGAAATAATGCCTGTTATGAATGACCAACATAAATCTTTCAAATCTAAGATTCTTCTTTTTGGAGAGTATGGGGTGATTCATAATGCCATGGCTTTGAGCATACCCTTTGAAGCCTTTGAAGGCTGTTTGACCTTTTCGCCGGAACGACTTAAGCCGGGGGAAGCCAAAGCTTCTGCCAAGGCATTAAAAGCTTATGCCCGTCATTTAAAGGAGCTTGTTGAGGTCGATAAACTTCCTTTCGTTTTTGACATAGAAGCATTTGAAGAGGATTTGGCCAAAGGCTTAGTCTTTGATTCTTCTATTCCACAGGGTTTTGGTGTGGGAAGTTCGGGAGCCTTGGTTGCCGCATTGTATGATCGGTATGCCTTGGAGAAAATTCCAAACAATCAGGTGATAAGCGGCCCGGAAACGGTTCGATTGAAAGACAGCTTTGCCAAGATGGAGAGCTATTTTCATGGAAAAAGTTCCGGAATGGATCCGCTGATTTGCTACTTAAGCGCCCCTATGTTGATTCGCAGCAGCGATGCCATTGATAAAGTTGGGCTCCCCGTTTCTTCGGCCACAGGAAAAGGCGGTATTTTTTTGTTAAACACAGGAAATCCGGGGAAAACACAACCTTTAGTAAACCTGTTTTTGGAAAAATGCAAGGAAGAGGGCTTTTTGCAGGTGGTTAAGGGCGAAATCATACCTTTTAGCGACAATTGCATTAAAGCTTTTTTGAAGGGCGAGGCTAGTGAGATGTTCGACAATATGAAAGAATTGTCGCGTTTGTTGCTGAGCTATTTGAGCCCTATGATACCAAGGCGTTTCCGGAAGGTTTGGCGCCGAGGCATTGAGACCCAAAGCTACTATTTGAAGCTCTGCGGCAGTGGAGGTGGTGGCTTTTTGCTTGGTTTTGCCGAGGATTTGGATAAAGCTCAAGAGGAGTTAAAGGAACACCAAATAGAGGTGATCCATCGGTTTTAAAGCGCAGGGAATTACGGCGAGTGATGGATAATGAAAGGTGCATGAGGAACCGTTGATGGTGTCCTCTGTTTCGCAAAAAGCCGCAAAGGGGTGTTTGGGGTGGCTAAGGATTTTACGCCATACGCAAAGTCCAAAGGGGGCGCTTGACGGTGCGATTAATTCCCGCTAGGGTTTTTCCGCTTCAAAGCCTTAGGAGACTGTTGACCCGTTGTGTTTTCAAGCTTTTTGTCCCGACCGCAGCGTCAGGGCAGGATCGCCGCCAGAATAGCAGCGCGTCAACGGTCTCCTTAGTTCTTTAGCGTCTTAGCATGCCTTCTTTCCTGGTCAAAGCCTTAGCATCTTTGGAGGGCTATTTTCCGCGCAAGATTCTGAGCACCTTCAGTCCACACCGGTTTCTTTTCGCCTTTAAATCATTCACACGGAAGAGTGCGGAGTTGATTGGTATTTGGGTTGGGAGGGGTGGCTGAGTATATTTGTACTATGAGAAGTTTGTGTGCCCTTTTCTTTTTGGTGTTGCTTTGTTCGATTGGATTACGGGCTCAGGAGTATCCTTTAGACCAGGCGAATCCACAGCATGCCGTGCATTTGCACTTTTATGCGCTAAGCGAAGCCCACTACACACCAATCCAAGTGCATGGTTTGTTTCCCGGAAAGTCTGCCAAAGAGGCAGAACGCCTGGCCATTCAACTTAAACAGATTTTTGATTCCAGAGGACTTTTCCTGGATATGGAAGAAATCCCCAAGGCCCCTGATTATATAGACAGCCTGAGTGGCAAACATAAATATGTGCTGCATAAAACCTATCCAGAGGTTTTTTTGGTAAAAGAAGGTAGCCAATGGGTTTACAGTGCATCGGCTCAGCAAGCCATTCCATCTATACATAGTGCGGTGTTTCCCTTTGGCACCGATGCTTTAATGAACTGGATGCCGGGCAATGAAACCGGTTCTTTTTTGGGCCTAAAGGCCTGGCAATGGATTGGTATTGCGGTACTCTTGCTTTTGGCCTTTTTGCTGCATAAGCTATTCACCTTTGTGCTGGAGCGTTTGGTGCGTATTTTGATTAAGAGTCCGGTAGTGCCAAGGCCTGTGCGTGTAGCCGTGCATAAGGCCGCTATTCCTTTCAGTTACTTTTTGCTGCTGCAGGTATTGGAGTTTTTTATACCGGTGTTGCAATTGCAGGTCATGATTTCCCAAATTCTATTTACCGGCTTTCATGTAGCGGAGCCCATTTTCTTGTCTTTGACTTTGTACCGCATTGTGGATGTGGTCTCTATTTTTATGGAGCGCAGGGCCGAGAAAACAGATACAACCTTAGACGATCAACTGGTGCCCTTGGTGCGTAAAATGGCCAAGGTGGTGGTGGTGATTATTGGTATGGTTTGGGTGCTTTCCAGCCTGGATTTTAACGTTACGGCCCTGGTTGCCGGGGTGTCTATTGGTGGCTTGGCCTTTGCTTTAGCTGCTCAAGATACCATTAAGAATATGTTCGGCAGCCTCATGATTTTTATTGACAAACCTTTCCAGGTGGGTGATTGGATTCAAGCCGAGGGGCTCGACGGAACAGTAGAGGAGGTTGGGTTTAGAAGCACCCGGGTGCGCACCTTTGCCAATTCGGTGACTTATGTGCCCAACGGCAAGGTAGCGGATATGATTGTAAACAATATGGGCATGCGGAACTACCGCCGGTTCAACACCCATATAGCGGTCACCTACGATACGGCACCACATGTATTGGAGATGTTTGTGGAGGGCTTAAAGGGCCTTGTTGTGCATCATCCCAATACTTGGAAAGATACCTATGAAATACATGTGAACAATATGGGGGCGCACAGTATCGATGTGTTGTTTTATGTGTTTTTTGATGTGCCTACTTGGTCCGAAGAGCTGAAAATTCGCCAACAAATGATTTTAGAAATCATGCGATTGGCAGAATATTTGGGCATCCGCTTTGCATTCCCAACCCAAACCTTGCATATCGAAGAAGTGCCCGGACAAACATCCTTAACCCCTACGGCACCTTTTGCCCCTGATCAAGGCAAGGAAAAAATGGAGGCTTGGTTGGCTTCCTACAAGCAAAGAGTTTCACCCCAATAATTCAATACTATGGCCTGGTTTTCGGAAGCATATTTGGATTTTTTCATGGAGCTTGCTCCCAACAACCAGAAGGCGTGGTTTGATGCCAATCGGCATATTTATCAAGAGAAAGTACGCAAGCCTTTCTTGGCCTTTACCCAAGCCTTAATAGATGAGTTGGGAAAGCGCGATGCTCGGTTGGTGCAGCCGGCAGCTGCTTGTTTGTTTCGTATCAATAGAGATATTCGGTTCAGCAAAAACAAGGAGCCTTATAAATTGCACATGGCAGCCGCTATCTCGGTCAATGGAAAAAAAGATGCAGCCGGACGCCTAGGCCTGTATTTCCAATTTTCACCCGAAGCTATAATGTTTGCCGGGGGGGCCTATGCCCCGGATAAGATGGAATTAAAACGCATTCGAGACCACATTGCTGACCATCCTGCAAAATTCGAAAAAGCCATATCCGACGAATCGTTCCGCAAAAGGTATGGAGGAATTCAAGGCGATAAAAACAAACGATTGACCGAATCAGAACACAAGGCAGCCGCAGAAATGCAGCCCTTGATGTACAACAAGCAGTTTTACTACATGGCCCAATATGAGGATGCTATGCCCTTGCTCAAAGACAATTTATTGGAGTGGAC
Organism: Flavobacteriales bacterium; assembly: GCA_018401695.1. Taxonomy (GTDB): domain Bacteria; phylum Bacteroidota; class Bacteroidia; order CAIKAF01; family CAIKAF01; genus CAIKAF01. Next base: position 1,483,255 of record JAGYKD010000001.1, read on the forward strand.
CCTGGCCCATTACGACGACGCTCTTCCGGTGGCAAACTATTTTGAACAGGCCTTGACTCAACTATGAATCAAGTCTATTCCATTTCTGATGAAAAGAATTTCATCTGGTTTCGGCAATTGTTTTCCCGGTTGGCCAATGAGCCGATTTTGGCCGCCTTTTGCAGCCAAGGCTTTTGTGACCCGCGAGCCGAAAGTCCCTTTATACCTCCTTTGGTAGATTGGCTTTTGGCTTGGGAGCCAATAGAGGAGCTGAGTCCTTCTTTGGCCCAAGGTATGGCAGGTTTTGCACCCATGCCCGACGACCAGCTTTGGGTAGGTCACTTTTGTTACGAGGCCGGTTTTTCCCGTTGGCAGCACAAATTGCCCATGCTAAATGGAAAAGCCGGATATTTTTTTAGACCTGCGCATGCCCTTTATTCTTTGCATGGTCAATTGCACTATGTGGGAGCCGGGTTACCTTGGTTGGAAACTTGGATACAGCTAGGTGGTGCGGACGATATTCCGGTGGAGTTTACACCTCAAAAACCAGTCCTTGCCCAATGGAAATTCAATAAATCCGGGTATTTAAAGAGGGCTGCTTCTTTGCTGCGACTAATGGATTTAGGCGAAATTTACGAAGTGAATTTTTGCAATAAACTCCAACTGAACTTGCCCTTGGATACCAATTGGCCGGCTTTTTGGCTGACTTGGACCGCCCGGCAACCCATGCCCTTTTCGGCCTTTTTGCGAACCCCCCAAGAAACCGTGGTGTCCGTAAGTCCCGAACGATTCGCCTGTTTTCGTGATGGGCAATGGTTTAGCCAACCCATGAAGGGAACGGCTCCCCGAGCTGAGGAGGCAAAGGAGGACGCCGCCGCGGCATTTCATTTGCAAGAAAACGCCAAAGAACGCAGCGAAAACATTATGATTGTAGACTTGGTACGGCACGATTTGAGCCAAATTGCACAACAAGGTTCAGTCAAGCTAAAACACTTGTGTCAAACCGTACCTTTCCCCGGCGTACATCAGATGATTTCTACGCTTGTTGCTAATTCAAAGCCTCACTTGGCCTGGCATGAAGTGTTAGCGGCTATGTTTCCTATGGGCAGCATGACAGGCGCACCCAAATTGCGTGCCATGCAATGCATTGCAGAGGCCGAAGAAGAGCCTAGAGGTGCTTTCTCAGGATCAGCAGGGTACTGGATCCCAGGTTTGGGTGGTGATTTTAATGTGTTGATTCGAAGTCTATTGGTAAATCCGGAAGAAGGAGCACGCCTATGGGTTGGTAGCGCCTTGACCCGAAAGTGCGACCCTGAGCAAGAATGGGAAGAGTTGGGTTGGAAAACAGCCAGCTTACGGGAGTGGCTTAAATGGACCGAAGATGAGAGTTAAAGACCAAAGCTTTGAAGAACGCTTTAAGGCCTATTTGACGGAGCTCCTCCCTGGGCCGTCTCAGTCTTTTATTGTGGGCCTGAGTGGTGGCGTAGACTCTATGGTATTGCTTCATTTACTTCATCAAAATGGACATAGATTATGGCCCGTGCATGTGCAATACCACCTGCGGGGAGACGATTCTTTACAGGACGAAGCCCTGGTTCGTGGGGTCTGTGCATCACTGGGTTTGGATCTTAAGGTGGTTCAAGCCGATTTAAGTGGACAAAAGCACGGGGTGCAGCTTAAAGCCCGTCAACTAAGATACACTGCATTTGAGCAGCTAAGAGAAGAAAAGCGAGCTCAATGGCTGGCTACGGGACATCATTTAGACGACGCCCTTGAAACCTTATGGCTAAACCTTTCGCGTGGTACGGGTCTTTCCGGTCTAAAAGGGATTCCCGCCAGAGACGGCCACAAAATTCGCCCTTTGCGCTTTGCTACCGCAGAGGAAATTCAGCAATTCGCCCTACAAAAGCAGTTGGCTTGGAGGGAGGACAAAAGCAATGCCGATCCAAAATACAAGCGCAATCGGATCCGCCATAAATTGCTGCCCATGCTTAAAGAGTTGAATCCTTCTTGGCCCCAAAGTTTCGAACGGAGCCTCTCCAAATTGGAAACCAGCTTGAACATTCAAAAGCAATGGCTGCACGAGCGGCGAAATCGATTGATGCATCAAGACCCCGAGACCGGAGATTATCGAATGCTTTTCTTGGAAATGGCTGCTGCCGGTGTAGATCCACACGTGCTGAGCTGGTTGTTGGAGCCTTATGGGTTTACAGAGGCTCAAGGTCGCTTGGCTTGGGAATTGATAGGGGCAGCGCCTGGAAAAAGATTGGTAAGCTCACAATTTGAATTGATTGCCGAAAAGCATGCCTTAGTTTTGCAGGAAAGAGCCAAAGCTTTGCTATCCGATTGGAGCTTTAATGCTCAGGAGGATTTTCACCAAGGACTTCCGCCGGGTTATATTTTGGACTCATTGGGAAGTCAAGAACCAAGTTTGCGGGTGTACCCGCTTCCCCATGATTGGGAAAAAAAGGGTTTGGAATTTGGCCGTTGGAAAAGCGGCGATAAAATGACCATTCGAAACGGACGAAAAAAAGTGAGCGACCTGTTAAACGAAGCCGGATTAAGAGGCGAGCGAAAAATGAACCAAGCGGTATGGCGGCTTGGAGAAGAAGTCGTTTGGATTCCCGGCATTAGAAAATCTTGGCATAATATACCCATGGAGAAAGGAGTTTGCTTGGTCTATTTAGGATATGAACCTTAAGTTTTTCAATATTGCTTTGTTGAAATATTGGTGGGATGAAAAATAGTCCTTATTTTCGCAGCCCATTTTACGGAGAATAGGCTAACGATAGTATAGTGGAAACAAATAGCTACAAAACCATTTCGGTGAATGCCGCGACCGCTCAAAAAGAGTGGATCATAGTAGATGCCGAAAATCAAGTACTCGGACGTTTGGCAGCACGCATCGCCATGATGCTGCGCGGTAAACACAAACCCGGATTCACTCCGCACAGCGATTGCGGTGACAATGTAATTGTAATTAACGCCGACAAGGTTCGACTCACAGGCATAAAAGCTCAGGTAAAGACTTACCGCAAGCATACCGGCTATCCCGGTGGACAGCGTGAGTTGGAGTTTTCACGCATGCTCGACAAACGCCCCGAATTCCCTCTGGAGAATGCGGTGCGTGGCATGTTGCCAAAAAACCGCCTCGGTCGAGCCCTTATGGGTAACTTTAAGGTCTATGCCGGCAGTGAGCATCCGCACGAAGCGCAACAACCCAAAACAATTGACCTCAACGCAATAAAATAATATGGAAGTGATCAACATGACCGGCCGCAGGAAATGCTCCGTGGCACGTGTTTACCTCAAAAAAGGAGGCTCAGGCAAAATCACTGTTAACAAACGCGATTATAAAGCCTATTTCCCAACCTCTATACTGCAATATAAAATCACGCAGCCATTTGAGGTTACCGAGCAGAATGCTGCTCAATTCGATATCACTATAAACGTCCATGGCGGAGGTATTAACGGACAGGCAGAGGCCGTTCGTTTGGCCATTTCTAAGGTGCTCGTGTCCGAAGACGAAGAAATTCGCCCTCAATTACGCACCCACGGACTGCTTACCCGCGATCCCCGTATGGTAGAACGTAAAAAGTTCGGCCGCAAAAAGGCCCGTCGTCGCTTCCAATTCTCCAAGCGTTAATCCCAAGCTGCATTCATTCTTATGTCAAAAGTTTCTGTACAACAATTGCTGGATGCCGGTGTTCATTTTGGACACCTTCGTCGTAAATGGAACCCGCAAATGGCTCCATACATCTTCATGGAGAAGAATGGCATCCATATTATTGACTTAAACAAAACCTCTGCTAAACTCGAAGACGCTTCCAAAGCTCTTCGTCAAATTGCGCGCTCCGGCAAAAAGGTTTTGTTTGTTGGTACCAAAAAGCAGGCCAAAGAGATTATCGCCGAAAAGGCGCGAAACTGCCAAATGCCTTACGTTACTGAACGTTGGCCCGGTGGTATGCTCACCAATTTCGTAACCATACGCAAAACGGTGAAGAAAATGACCCAACTCGAAAACATGCTCAAGGACGGTACTGCCGAAACCTTGTCCAAAAAAGAGCGCTTGGTCATTTCTCGCACCAAAACCAAACTGGAAAAAGACTTTGGGGCTATTGCCGATTTGAACCGATTGCCTGCCGCCATGTTTATCGTAGATATCAAACGTGAGCATATTGCTGTTGCAGAAGCCAAACGACTCAATATCCCTACCTTTGGAATTGTAGATACCAATTCCAATCCCAACGAAATCGATTTCCCGATTCCGGCCAATGACGATGCTTCAGATAGCGTGGCTTTAATCCTTGAAGTCATTAGCCAAGCCATCAATGAAGGTTTGGAAGAACGTAAGCAAGACAAAAATAAGCCCGCGCCTAAGGAAGAAGAGGCCAAAGAATCCAAAGCCGAAGCCAAGAGCGAGACTAAGCCCGAAGCCAAAGCCGAACCGGAACCCGAAGTCGAGGCCAAAGCCGAACCGGAACCCCAAGTCGAGGCAAAAGCTGAACCGGAACCCCAGGTCGAGGCAAACGCCGATTCCATTGAAGAAACTAAGGAAACCGTTACTGCCGAAGCCGATACTGAGGGCACAGACAGCAAAGTTTCCAACGAAGAGTCTAACTAATTTAAACCCATACCAAGGTGTCTGAAACGGTAAAAATTACAGCTGCAGAAGTAAATAACCTCCGCAAACAAACGGGTGCGGGTATGATGGACTGCAAAAAGGCCCTTACCGAAGCGCAAGGAGATTTCGAAAAAGCAGTAGAAATCCTTCGTAAAAAAGGACAAAAGGTAGCCGCTAATCGCTCCGACCGCTCTGCTAGCGAAGGTTATGTAGTGGCACTCACCAACGACAACGGTCATGCCATTTTGCTCGCCCTCAATTGCGAAACTGATTTCGTGGCCAAAAACGAGGACTTTGTTTCTTTTGCCAATGCAATCACAAAAATTGCCCTCCAACACCAAATCAATTCGCCCGAAGCTTTACTTGAAGCTTCTTTAGACGGTCGTACCATAGGCGAACACATTACCGACATGGTGGGCAAAATCGGAGAAAAAATCGAAGTGGGCAATTGCGATTTTATTGAAGGCGCTTTTGTGGTAGGATACAATCACCCGGGCAACCGTGTAGCCACCATTGTAGCGCTCAACAAAGCCGATGTAAGCCATGTGGAATCCATCGCCAAAGATGTGGCTATGCAAGCCGCTGCCATGGCTCCTGTGGCTTTGGATAAAGACGATGTTTCCCAAGACACCATCGAAAAGGAAATCGAAATTGCCAAAGAGCAATTGCTGCAAGAAGGTAAACCTGCCGACAAAATCGATATGATTGCCAAAGGCAAGCTTGAAAAATTCTTTAAAGAAAATACCCTCCTTCAGCAAGCCTTTATTAAAGACGGAAAAATGAGCGTGCTGCAGTATTTGCAGTCCGCCGACAAGGAGCTTACCGTAACGGCCTTCAGGCGTTACGCATTGCAATAACAAAAAGGAGAAACTTCGGTTTCTCTTTTTTTTTACCTTTTTTGAACCAAATGGCCATGAAATATACGCGCATCTTACTTAAGCTCAGCGGTGAATCCCTAATGGGCGAACGCCAATTCGGAATCGATCCGGACATGTTGAGCCATTATGCAGGACAAATCAAAGCCGTATTGGACCGCGGTGCTCAAATAGCCGTGGTTATCGGCGGTGGAAATATCTATCGCGGTATCAACGCCGTAGAAGGTGGATTTGATCGGGTCCAAGGCGATTATATGGGCATGCTGGCCACCGTAATGAACGGCATGGCCCTGCAATCCGCCCTAGAAAATATCGGCATTCACACCCGTCTGCAAACCGCTATAGAAATGAAAGAAATAGGCGAGCCCTTCATTCGCCGACGGGCCATTCGGCACCTGGAAAAAGGTAGGGTGGTGATTTTTGGTGCCGGTACAGGCAACCCTTACTTCACTACAGACACAGCCGCCAGCCTGCGTGCCATCGAAATCGAAGCCGACGTAATCCTCAAAGGAACCCGAGTAGACGGCATTTACAGCGCAGACCCGGAAAAAGATCCTAGCGCCACCCGCTACCAAACCATAAGCTTCGACGAAGTTTACCGCCAAGGCCTCAATGTAATGGACATGACCGCCTTTACCCTCTGCAAAGAAAACCACCTTCCTATCGTGGTATTCAACATCAATCAAACCGGCGAACTGCTCCGATTGGTGGACGGCGAACAAGTGGGCACACTGGTCACCAACGAAGGCTAAGGCATCCTAAGGCTTCCTTTTTCAATGTTTACCTTTTGGTTCCAAAGGGATTTTATTTTTTGGGCCCCGGTTCCAAAGGAGTTTTTGTATGCTATCCGGCCCTTACTGCGGCCCTTTTCGGCTTAGGATTGCCGTCCTAAACCTGCGGTGGTTCCGCTAAGCTACACCTCCTCGGCTAAGGACGGCTCATCCTTCGCCTTCGAAGGGTCCTTCGTTGTGCCGGGGGGCCATTCTTTGAAGGATCTTGCGCCCCTGACCGATTGGAAGTTCATGACCTTTCGGTCCGCACAAATAGCTTGAAAAAACAAGGCCTCAACGGTGTACTATGGTTTAACTATTCCAAAAAAATAGGTACACTCCCGCCCCTGATGGAAGCAGGTAGCTGACACGGTTCCGGCCCCGGTATGCGGCCTGGCGAGGAGGCTGAGGAACGAAGACCCCGGAGCGGCTGCAGACTGTGGGCTGGAGACGTGGCACTAACGCTGACAGCAGGAAAAGGCGGCCAAAAGAAGAAAAGAATCCATCCCTCATCCTATAGAGACGGGGCCTCGCCACTGGCTTCTCCTAGGCAATTCGGAGACGGTGAATTGCCCGTTTCTACTTTTTCGATGCAACCTCAGCCTCCTCTGCTTTTCGTGCTTCTTTGGCCTTGATTTCTTTCACCTTTTTCTGTTCCGCTTTATAGCTGCCCTCCAATCGATACATGAGCATGACCATGGATGCATAAAAAGGCAGTAAAGGAATTTTGTAACGGACCAAGGCACCAAAATTGGCGGTAGTAAGGCCAATGGAAAAGGCCATCAAAAGGGAAAATATAAAGCAAAAGAAAAAGAGTGGATAAGCCTGAATGCGTCGATAAACCCCAATAGGAGAAAGTTTGATTAATAAAAACAAACTGATCAACAATAGAAAGGTATTTTCAATTCCCGAAAATATCATTACAATGTTTCCGGATTCCCATAAAAAAGGCCGATACAAGCCCGCAGAAATGGCCACGGGAGCTTTCGCAAGAACGCCTCCTATGGTGGGCTCAAAAGCGCCGATGTCAAAGTTGTTTCCTCCGTAGGCTTCTTCGCGCACCAAGTCTTGCTGGGTAATGGCCGCTCGTTCCAAAATAGTATCGGGGGCATACTCCCCAAAAGCTTCTCCGGAGTTTAGGTAGGCAACAATGCCAAGTAAAATGGTAGTAATTAAGCCTAAAGGAAGCACCACCACTCGAATAAGCACACTTTTGATGCGTCTAATGGTTTCGATATTCAACCAAATGAGCAAAGCCGGTGCAGATGCAATAAGTACATAGGGCTTAACGATGTACACAATGTATCCATATACCAACAGCCAAAACAGAAAGGGCAATAAGGAAATATTACGAAGTACAAACCGGCGGTAAAATACGTACAAGAAATACCCCATGCCAATCATAGTGAGGGTATCTTTCATGATACCTGTTCCCCAAAAGGCGACCGATGGGAAAAACAGAATAGACCAACTTAGCAACTTCTCATGTTTGGGAAAATAGTAAATGAACATTTCGTAGAGTTTCCAGATGGCTTTAAAGGAAAAGAAGGCAAAAATCATGGTGCCTCCTACCAAACTGCCTCCCGTAAAAAGCAAGGGAATAGAGGCAAAGCGTATGACCACCACATTTTCTAATCTTCGATATAACCAAGTGGGCGGATAGCCGGTATCCGCATTAAAATTGTTCCAATATTTGGCCCAGGTAGGTTCGCCATACATCATCTCCAAGTATCGGCCGGGGCTTTGCAGCAATAGGTTTTTCATGGCATTTCCTCCCAACCAGTAATTGATGGTGTCGCCCCCGCCATATACAAACAGGTAAATGCCAATAAAGGCCATACCCATGAGCAGCCGGTAGTTGAGTGCTTTACGAAAAAAGCGGTAATGGGGTTTGGAAGCCAAGTTTTTTTCCACCTGCACTCTAGCCCATACATTGAACCCTATAGGCAAGGCAAGCAACCAAAATAGATCGATTATGGAAAGAAACTGCCCCAAGCTTACAATTGGTTAATGGCTTTGATGCTCTGGTTGGAGAGCAGTTGTTTTAAAGCGCGCGCCAAAAGAGGAGCACAATTGATGGTTCGAAACTTGGCTCCCTCAGGACGATTGGGTATGGTATTGGTCCACACGATTTCTTTTAGCGGGGATGCCAACAAGCGCTTTGGTGCATCTCTGCTCAATACGGCATGAGTACAGTAGGCCGAGACTGATCTGGCCCCTTGGTGAAGCAATAATTCAGCGGCTTTAACTAAAGTTCCTCCGGTGTCGATTAAATCATCAATAAGTACCACGTCCCTATCTTTCACATTACCGATAATCTCCATATTATCGACTTGGTTAGGTCGTAAGCGCTCTTTGTGAATAACAGCCATGTCGCAGTCCAAGGCTTGTTTGTAGGCCCTAATGCGTTTGAGTCCGCCAAAGTCAGGGCTGCATAACAATAGGTCGTCTTTGGCATAGCGGCTTCGTAAATCCTCCAAAAACACCGAGCTCATTTGCAGGTGATCGATGGGTAGCTTAAAAAAACCTTCAATGCTTAGGGTGTGCATATCCACCGTAAGCACCCGTGTTGCACCGGCGTGTTCAATAAAATCTGCAATTAATCGGGAGGTTACTGCCGTGCGTTCACCGTCTCTTCGTTCTTGTCTGCTGTGGGGCAAGTACGGAATCACTGCCACAATTTCTTTGGCAGAGGACCGTCTGGCGGCATCGGTGGCAACAAAGAGCTCAAACAAATGATGGTAGGGCAAGTCTACTTGAGCAATCAAAACCACGGTTTCTCCGCGAATGGTTTCATCGAATCGGGCATATACTTCGCCATCGCTAAACCGGGTGTTGTAGAGCGCGCCAGGGGCGACCTGCAAGGCAGTGGCAATGTCCTTGGTGAGCTTTTCGCTGTGTTCGGAAACCGAAAATATTTTAAAAGGATTCATAGCATCTGCCTTGTAAGGACGAAGATACGAGTAGATAGGCCATTGACCAAGGTTAGCCCTCAGAATCGGATTCGGCCTCTCCGGGCATTAAGTCCTCCAAATGCGCCAAAGCTCTTTGAACACTGTCTACTCCCTCAAATCTTAGGGTAAGGCGATCGTTTTTTTGGTTCATTTGAACTTTCCTCAATTCGGCCAATCGATTGAGCAGGGATTGAAAAAGATGACTTTCATAAAAGGCCGTACGGTCTTGTCCCGGAAAATAGCACAGCATGCGTCCGCCTTTAAGGACTAGTTTTTCAATACCCAAGTTACGCGCCTTCATTCTCAACTCAATGGTTTTGAGAAGTTCTTGAGCTTGTGGTGGCAGGGGGCCAAAACGGTCCTCCAATTTTTGTCCAAATCGGGCTACTTCCATTTTGGAATCTAGACTGTCCAACTCTTTGTACAAAGCTAAGCGTTCAGCGATTTGGTCAACATAGCTGTCGGGCAACAAAAGCGCCATGTCGGTATCTATTTGGCAATCCTGAGCCCATTGGTGGGCTTGGCTTTCGAGCTCCTCCTTAAAGGTCTCCTTAAACGATTCTTCCTTTAGTTCCTGAACCGCCTCAGCTAAGATACGCTGGTAGGTTTCGTAGCCCATTTCGTGAACAAAACCGCTTTGTTCTGCACCCAATAAATCTCCGGCTCCGCGAATATCTAGGTCTTTCATGGCAATGTTAAAGCCACTTCCCAAATCCGAAAATTCAACCAAAGCTTGCAGACGCCTGCGGCTTTCTTGAGGCAATCCGTAAAAAGGAGGGGTAATAAGGTAGCAAAAGGCTTTTCGATTACCACGGCCAACTCGGCCACGCATTTGGTGCAAATCGCTTAAGCCGTGGGTATGTGCCTGATTAATAATCATGGTATTGGCGTTGGGCACGTCCAGGCCATTTTCAATGATGGAGGTAGAAACCAGTACGTCAAATTCGCCCTCGATAAAATCGAGCATAATGGCCTCTAGCACCTTGCCGTCCATTTGGCCATGGGCATACCGGATTTTGGCATCGGGAACCAAACGTTGAAGCATACCTGCAATTTCGGGCAGGTTGCTTACTCTGTTGTGCAAAAAGAAAACTTGCCCATTCCTGCCCAATTCATACAATAGGGCATCCCGAATAAAGGTTTCATTAAAGCCTTTGATTTCGGTTATAACGGGGTAGCGGTTGTGGGGTGGTGTACGGATAACCGACAGGTCTCGTGCACCTAGTAAGCTAAATTGTAGGGTTCGAGGAATGGGCGTGGCGGTCATGGTTAAGGTGTCTACATTTACCCGCAAGGTTTTGAGTTTTTCCTTGGCGCTAACGCCAAACTTTTGCTCCTCATCTACTATGAGTAGCCCCAAGTCTTTGAACTTAACGTCCTTACCAATGATGCGATGGGTGCCAATGAGAATGTCTAAACGGCCATCGGTTAAGGCTGCCAAACTTGCTTTCTGCTGGGCCGCACTTCGAAATCGATTGATATAGTCCATAGTTACCGGAAGCCCCTCCATTCGTTTTTTGAAGGTTTTGAAATGCTGAAGGGCCAAAATGGTGGTAGGCACCAATATGGCTACCTGTTTGCCGTCACAAACAGCTTTAAACGACGCCCGAAGTGCTACTTCGGTTTTGCCAAAGCCTACATCTCCGCAAACCAGCCGGTCCATAGGGTAGGGACGTTCCATATCGGCTTTTACATCGCTAATGGCTTGCGCTTGGTCAGGAGTTTCTTCAAAGGGAAAAGAGGCCTCCAATTCGTGCATTAGGTAATTGTCCGGGCTAAAGCCAAAGCCTTTTTCTTGTTTGCGCCGGGCATATAGTTTTAAAAGGTCAAAGGCCAGCTCTTTGACTCTGGATTTTGCCTTGGCTTTTAATTTAGACCAGGCCTGACTGCCCAGCTTAGACAAGCTGGGCTGTTTGCCGTCTTTGCCGCTGTAACGACTTATGCGGTGCAAGCTGTGAATACTCACAAACACCGAATCTCCGTCCTTAAAGACCAGCTTTATAACCTCCTGCACTTTTTGGCCAATCTGTTGCTTCTCCAAACCGGCAAATTGGCAAACTCCATGGTCAATATGGGTTACAAAATCTCCCGGTTGCAATTGAGCCAATTCTTTTATAGATACAGCTTGTTCCTTGCTAAACCTTGCCTTTAGCTTAAACCGGCGGTATTTGTCAAAAATTTCATGATCGGTGTACAATGCTAAGCCCAAGCCGGGGGCTTCAAATCCTCCACGAATACCGGTGGAAACAATGGCTATACATTCCTCTGCATTCCAATCGGGAAATTGCTCGTTCAGTATGGTCAATAAGCGTGCGCATTGCTTCTCTTGGTCGCTCAGTAAAAAGATGCGCTGGTTTTGCTCTTTTAGCAAAGTCCAACGGTCTTTTAGCAAGGCAAAATTTTTATGAATTTGGGCAGGAGGTCGGCAGTTTAGATCCAACACCAAACCATGGTTTTCGGCTTTGCCAAAGTGCAGTTTAACTAAATCTTGGCTGCATTTGCCCCAAGCTTCCGCACTTAAGTATAGCTGTTCAGGCTTTTGTCTTTTAACAGGGCCATCGAGTGCTTCAAAGCGTTCTTGAGCCTCTCCAAAGCGGCTCTTTAGCTTTTCTTCCAAAGCTTCGGTAGAATAACTCCAAAGCAAAGGTGCAACGGGGAAAAAATCGACCAATCCAATCCTTGATTCGTGTTCCAACTTGCGCTCTATGCTTGGAACCAAATCTACTTGCATGAGGTTGCCGGTCGACAATTGGCTTTCCGGATCAAAGGTCCGCAAACTCCCAATGCAGTCTCCGTCAAATTCAATACGAACGGGCCTGTCCATGGCATAAGAGAACACGTCCATAAGTCCTCCCCGCAGGGCAAATTGACCCGGCTCGTATACAAAATCTTCTCGCTCAAAATCAAATTCAATCAATAGCTCAGTCAAAAAATCCATGTCTAATGGGTCCCCTTGGCTTAGGGTATGTCTACTGCTTTTGAGCGTTTGAGGAGCGAGTACTTTTTCGGATAGAGCCTCCGGGTAGCTCACCATAATAGACGCTTTGCCCTGCCCAACGAGGTTCAATGCTTCGGTGCGGAGCATAATGTTGCCGTTGTCGGTTTCTTCTACATCGTAGGCTCTGCGGTAACTTTCCGGAAAGAATACGGCTTGGTTCCCCACTAAAGCCTGCAAATCATTGAACAAATAAGCAGCTTCTTCCCGGTCTTGGGCAACCATAAGCTGAGGCTTTTGGCTTTGATGGGCTACGGCTTCCATGGCAAAGGCCAAAGCACTGCCGGTGTGCCCTTTGATATGAATCTGTACGCCTTTTTGTGCCCAAGTTTGTGCCGGAAGTTGTTGTCTGAGCCACTGGCCCCAGGCTTCGGTAATTGCAGCGAGCGAATTTTCCATGATGTGCTGCGAAAATACACAAGCCTAGGAAAGCAAAAGCTTTTTTGGGTGCCTTTAAGGCTTTTCTCTATCAAGGACTACTGTCTTTGCTGCCCAGAATATAGCCCAAACGCCATTCCATCATCCATTGGTGGTGCTGATAAACCAAGGGCTGATATAGCCAGCGGCTTACCCATGCAAAGGCTAGACGGTGCCAAGGATTCCATTGCAGGTTTTTTTCGCTTTCTAAACTCCATTGTGCACCCTCATTAAACCCGTAAAAAGCCCTTGACCTTAGTTCGATTTTCCAGGAGGGCTTCGGCTCCCAAAGCCACTGGATTTGTGCGGAACACCCATAGTCAAAGCGCCAATGCTGCGGCCTTTCCATGCCAAAAATTTGATCTTCGTCGGGAAATGCTGTCCATAAGGAAGCGTCGCTTATCCAACTGAATTTTCCACCGCTAATTCCCAAGCGCAAATCCCACATGGGAGGAGCTTCCCAACGAATTCCGGAGTCGAAGGTGAATATGCCCGGATTCATGGCGTAGGGGCTTGGAAAGTCTATATCGCTTTGGCCATGCATTCCGTCCTTCCAAGCTGCGGGAAGCGCCTTGCTTTCCAGGCGCCCCTGCTGGCTCCAAAACAGCTTTTTATGAGCAAAACTTTTGTCCAGTTGTGCTTGCAAATGCCAATGGTCTTCGTTGATTTCAACCAAACTGTCAGGAATCCAGCGTATTCTAAACCGTTGCTCAAGTTCTACTTGCCATTGCCAGGAGCGAATACTCCCCTCCGGCCGGTACCGGAATTCCCAACCGGGTTGAAACTCCCATAACACCTCGTTCGATTGCTCCCAATGGTGCCTGCTTTGCCATTGCAATGATGGATGCAGGACCCAAAAGTGCTTTGTTTTTGCCCGGCTGCTGCTGTCTGTAGCTCGAGCCAATAAGCTTAACCATTCACTTGGCTTCCAAGGAGGCCAAAGCCCAAGGTTTATGGACTCCAGCCTATAGGGTCGGCATTGACTCTGAAAAACCGAAGGGGCAATTGATCCGCTTTGCAGATGCTGTCTACCCTTTCGGTCCAGATCGAGACCGGCCGTGCAAAATTTGCCCAAAAGCTTACCAAAACAATATCGTTGGGAAGGGGCATAGCAGAACTATCCTGTATACTTCTCCACTCTGCCCACCAGTCTTGGAGATGCATGGAATCTTGGTGTACAGGAAGTGTGCCTTGGTTAATGGTTGGCACAAAATCCATAAAGGACTTGTCGCAGGTTTGACCTCCTCGTTTAAAGCTTAGCCAACCGTCTTGCCGAAATACAAATACTTGAGGAAGATACCCTTCGGTGCTGAAATAGCGGTTCCAGCCCTTTTGGGTCATGTACAGTACTTCTTCTTCTGGCCAGTTCAACGCATTTATGCAGCGCAATAGCTCAGACCTGCTCATTTCTTTGGGCTTGGTGATGCCCGCCATCCTTCCCATTATGGATTGGCACGACTCCAGGAGAACCAAAGAAACGAGCAGCCCGAGGGCTGCCCGTATGCAAGGTTTCATAGGGTTAATTTTACCAAATTTCCTTCTTCCTTTACCGGATATTTACCGGATTTAATTACATAACCTCTACGCAGGCCAAGTTTGCGGCAGATGCTCTCCGAAATCGGGTAATCTGCTTCTACCAAAAAAATGCCCCGCGCAAAGTACTTGCGGTAGGCCGAATCGCTTAGTCCGGACCTGCGCGCAAAACTTAAAACCAATTGGCCTTTGCCGTCTACTTCGCCGGTAGCCATGGCATTTTGTTCGTCTGCCGAGATTCCTCCCACAACAACCAAGCGGAAATCGCAAACGCCAAAGCCTTTGCAATCGTCAATCTCCGGTCGGTACTTCCCAAATACAATGTGGAACTCTATCCGGGTCTTTTCCGGATGCGAAAATTCCTGCTCGCCAGAAGGCTTGGGCGCTTGCGGTTGTCCAAACCATAACAATAACGACAACACAGATAACAACATAACACGTGAATTTGAGTAATGATGTCCGACAACGGGTCGGGTTCACCAAGACTTTAACCCTTAGTTATGTTTGCTCGCATTACAAAGGTAACACCCTGGGTTTATCTATGCAAGTCGCCGCACAACCCCTTGTTTATTAATATATACTATAAATTAGGTAGGTTTTTTTTCTAAGCCGCTGAAAATGAGGCCGAAAAAATTACGTAACAGGGAGCCAAGCCCTGTTTTTGGACGCATTCAAGCTTCAGCTTGCTTCTGCTTCCTGCTTTAGAAACTCCATAGCCTTCTCAACCAAATGTTTAGAACCTACAAAATAGGGTACCCGTTGGTGCAACTCCCGTGGGGTGTACTCCATTATTCTGCGGTGTCCGTCGGTGGCCATACCTCCTGCTTGCTCTACAATAAAAGCCAGTGGGGCACATTCGTACAGCAAACGCAGCTTGCCTTTGGGTGCCGATTTGGTGGGCGGATACATGTAAATCCCTCCCTTAATTAGGTTGCGGTGAAAATCTGCAACCAAACTGCCAATATACCGACCTGTCAGCGGTTTTTCCGGAGCATCCTCACCTATGCCTTTGCACCAGTTTAAATAGTGCTGTACTCCTTCGCTAAAGGCCTTGTAATTCCCCTCGTTTATAGAATAAATGCTGCCGGTTTCCGGCATTTTTATATCCGGATGGCTCAAGCAAAACTCGCCAATTGAGGGGTCTAAAGTAAATCCGTTTACCCCTCGCCCTGTGGTATACACCAGCATGGTGGAGGAGCCATAGATTACATAGCCTGCGGCTACCAACTCAGTTCCCGCCTGTAAAAAATCTTCCAAACTGGCACTGCGGTTGGGTTCTAACGTGCGGTAAATAGAAAAAATGGTCCCAATAGACACATTAACATCAATATTTGAACTGCCGTCCAAAGGATCCATGGCCACAACATAGGTGGTTCCGGTATAAAACTGCTCGTCAAAGCCTATGAAATCGTCGTTTTCTTCAGAGGCCACCCCGCAGGCAACTCCCCCGTGCCTAAGCGCCGAAATAAACTGCTCGTTGGCGTACACATCCAATTTCTTTTGAGATTCGCCCTGAATATTTTCTGCTCCCACTTCACCCAAAATATCCACAAGACCTGCTTTTCTTACTTCTCGAGTAACAATTTTTGCCGCAACGGCTATGTCGTTAAGTAAGGAGGTGAGGTCTCCCTTTGCAAAGGGAAAATCCTTTTGGCGAGCAATAATAAATTCCGTTAGGGTAATGACTTCCCGGCTAAACTTGTTCGGTCCCATAACTGGTTGGCGTTTCTCGGCTCAAGGTTAATTCTACATGAATTTGCTGCAAAGAAAAACAAAAATCTTACACGGCTTGCCTTTTGGCCGCTCAATTAATAATGCTGCAACAGGCCCAGTTGCTTTTTCCTTATTGGCTAGCCCCGGCTGCCCTAATTTGGCTTTGCCAATGTATCTTTGACCTTATGGAGCACTGGAAAATTCGGGCCGCAGCACCGGAAGACATGCCGAATATGTTGCACCTCATTCAGCAATTGGCCATTTACGAAAAGGAGCCTCATGCGGTAAACGTGCACGTGCAAGCCTTAAAGGATTGGGGCTTTACCGACCCTCCTTTTTTTTGGGCCTGGGTGGTAGATACCGGAACTGAAATTCCTGCCTTCTTGCTGGCTTATCGTCGATTCTCTACTTGGCGAGGCCCTGTGCTTTATGTTGAAGATGTGTTTGTTCTCCCTGAATTTAGAGGCCGAGGAATGGCGCTTCAGCTGTTTAGAACGGCAGCAAAATTTGCCCAAGAACAACACATGCCTTTTTTGCAATGGCAGGTGCTCGACTGGAACCAACCGGCCATAGAATTTTACAAAAAAATGGGCGCATCCGCCGACCCCTCATGGATCAATATGTCCATTTCAACCCAAAAACTGCTCCCATGAAATCCTTGCCGATTTTGGTGTACAAATTAGGCGGAGCTTCGGTACGGGACCCGGAGGCCTTGCGCAATGTATTGCACTTGTTGGAGCATAGACCGCCGCACCATCATTTGGTTTTGGTGGTATCTGCCATGGGCAAAACTACCAATGGTTTGGAAGCCCTCCTCCGTTTCTCGGACCCCAATGACCCTGCTTGTCAAAGGGCTTGGAGACAAGTTTATGATTTTCATGCCAACATCGTTACGACGTTGTTTCCCGAACCCGAACTATTGCTCCGCAAAATGGACACCCTGCTTACCGAAGCCTTGGATTGGTTGGAGCAAAGAAATCGGTTGGATTTTGATTTTCTGTACGACCAAGTGGTCTCTTTAGGTGAACAGGTTTCTACTTTAATTTTGGCGGACTGGCTTGAGCTGAATAAGATTCCTGTAGCTTGGTTCGACGCTCGGCAGCTTATCCGCACCGATGCCACCTGGCGCGAAGCCAAGGTGAACTGGTCCGGCACGGCTCACTTGGTTCGACGGCATTTAGCGCCCCTGTTTAGCCGACCAATGGCACCTTTGGTGTTAACCCAGGGGTTTATTGGCGCTACAGTAGAAGGAAAAACAACAACCCTGGGTAGGGAAGGGTCGGATTACTCGGCCGCCATATTAAGCTATTGCCTGGAAGCAAAAGGCATGACCATTTGGAAGGATGTGCAAGGCGTACTTAATGGCGATCCCAAAGAATTCGAAGCGCCCGAACTGCTGCCGGAGCTCTCTTACCAAGACGCTATAGAAATGGCCTATTTTGGAGCTACGGTAATGCACCCCAAAACCTTGCAGCCATTGCACGATGCCTGTATTCCCTTGGAAGTAAAGTCTTTTGTACAGCCCAATGCTCCCGGAACCCACGTGTCAAGCCGCACCAAATCACCGGCCAAACCATGCTATATTGTGAAGCGCCGTCAAGCTTTGCTCACTATTTTTCAGGACGATTTTAGATTTGCTACCGAAGGTTTACTTAGCGAGGCTTTACAATTGCTTCAAGAGCATAGAGTTAAAGTGCATATGGTGCAAAATAGCGCCCTCAGGGTAGAGCTTTGTGTAGAGGGTGAAAGCCATCGACTCGATTCCCTGGCCGAGCAGGCCGTGGCCAAGGGTTGGAACTTTACTATGCATAAACCAATGATACTCATTACGGTATATCAGGCGGGAGATTTGAAACAGGAGCCAAAACTGCGGGGCATGGGCCAACTTCGCATGGAGCAGCGCAATGCGAATACTTGGCGCCTGTTGTTTGAAGAAGAGGTTTAGGGTGGGGCCCGGGCCTCATTGATGAACTTAGCAACCCTCTTATTTAGTGAGTATTTCGTTCGTCCGGAGCTATGTAAAGAGGCCCGCCGGGCCCTTACTGCAACTCCTTTTGGCTCAAGGGCAGCCCCAAGAGCCTCGGAGCGTTCGCATGCGCTCCACGTCCGGGGCCCATGGGGCTGCAACCTTTCGCCTGCAAGGGGTTTTCGTGCGGTCCCTGGCCCGTAATTCTATAAGGTACATGGTTCCCAACATGGAAGAGGGTTTAAAGGCCCAGGGATGCCGCGAAAAACCCACAGCCCGAAGGCTTAGGGATGCCGCAAGCGAGGATGCCCCCGACACTTCGGGGGCACCCGGAGCTGCGGCAGCCCTTAGCCTCCGGGCGAGGATTTGCAGCAGGCAGCCCGCCCGGGGCCCAAAATCAAAAAAGCCTTCGGTCTACGTATCTTTGTCCCATGTGGCAATTTAGAGAAGGGGAGGTTTTGCTCTTTCATAAACCTCCAAAAATGAGCTCTTTTGGCTTGGTGAAGTTTGTACGCAAACGCATTCAGGAGCCGGGAACGCCCAAAATTAAGGTGGGGCATGCCGGAACTTTAGATCCTCTAGCTGAGGGGCTTATGGTAATTTGCACAGGAAAGGCAACCCGTAAAGCTATGGAGCTTACGGCGCAAGACAAGCAATATAGGGCCACCTTTAGTTTAGGGCAAACCAGTCCCAGCGACGATTTGGAGACCGAGCCGGAGCCGGTCGCCCATGCGGTGCCGCCCAACGAAACCAGGCTTCGCGAAGCCTTGGAACACTTTACCGGAGTTCAAATGCAGGTGCCGCCGGTGTTTTCGGCCAAAAAAATCGATGGCAAACGGGCATTCAAACTGGCTCGAAAAGGACAGCATGTAGAAATGCGCCCTGCGCCGGTAGAGTTGTATGCCTTGGAGTTGCTCCGCTACGAGTGGCCCGAGTTGGAATTGCATATCCATTGTTCTAAAGGCACCTACATTCGATCGTTGGCTCGAGATTTGGGGGAGTATTTGGGTTGTGGTGCGCTAATGAGCGGCTTGTTGCGCACGGCAGTAGGGCAGTTTAAGCTGCAAGAAGCCATGACTATGGAAGCGTTTAAGGAGGCATTAGGCCAAGCCGAATCCAAGGCCAAAACAGAGGGCAAAAAGGAGCCTTAAGCTACGCTCCTTTTTCTTATCTTTGGCGGCCTAATAAACAGAGCAGGAAGCCGCATGAAATTATCTCAATTCAGGTACAAAGAACCCGTTGAACTTTTTGCCCAGCATCCCACCCCGCACCGCGACGATGCACGCATGATGGTGGTGCACCGCAACAAGGGAACCATCGAGCATAAATATGTCAAAGATTTGGTTGACTATTTTTCCGAAGGGGATTG
This sequence comes from Flavobacteriales bacterium, assembly GCA_018401695.1. Lineage (GTDB taxonomy): Bacteria > Bacteroidota > Bacteroidia > CAIKAF01 > CAIKAF01 > CAIKAF01. The sequence continues at coordinate 1,502,450 of JAGYKD010000001.1, forward strand.
CATGATTTTAAACAATACCCGTGTATTTCCTGCCCGTTTGTATGGTAATAAAGAAAAGACCGGGGCACAAATTGAGGTGTTTTTGCTGCGCGAACTCGACCGTGAGAGCAAATTGTGGGATGTATTGGTCGACCCTGCGCGAAAAATTCGCATTGGAAATAAGTTGTATTTTGGCGAAGACGATATGTTGGTGGCCGAGGTAATCGACAATACCACCAGCAGAGGTCGCACCCTTCGGTTTTTATTCGATGGAACGCACGACGAATTCAAAGATATTTTAGCCCAACTGGGGGAAACTCCCCTGCCGCGCTATATTGACCGACCTACCGAAGCGGAGGATCGGGAACGTTACCAAACCATTTATGCCAAAGTAGAAGGTGCTGTGGCTGCCCCTGTAGGCGGTTTGCACTTAAGCCGTGAGCTCATGAAACGCATGGAGCTTAAAGGCATAAATTTTGCGGAAATTACCCTGCATTTAGGCTTAGGTGCTTTTCGGCCGGTAGAAGTAGAAGACCTGACCAAGCACAAAATGGATTCGGAGGAATGCATGGTAAACCAACAGGCCGTGGATATTGTGAATCAATCTATCCGCAACAAAGGCCGGGTTTGTGCCGTAGATACCTCAGTTATGCGGGCCATAGAGACCTCTGTTTCGACCGAGGGGCTGCTTAAAACCTATCAAGGTTGGACCAATAAATTTATTTTTCCTCCCTACGATTTTAGCGTGGCCGATAGTCTGCTTACCAATTTCCACCGGTCGGAGTCCACTTTGTTCATGATGGTGGCGGCCTTTGCGGGCTTGGAGTTGACCCACGAGGCTTACAAAACGGCCATGAAGGAAAAGTACCGTTTCCTTACTTACGGCGATGCCATGCTTATTCTTTAAACAAAGCAGTGGATTTCTATATTAGTTAGCAAAGTCAAGCACATGTACCAGGACAAATACCAGTACCACGATTATTACGGCGTGGATGAATTGTTGACCGAAGAACATAAGCTCATTCGCGAAACGGTTCGGTCTTTTGTGAAAAAGGAGATTACGCCGATTATTGAAGACCATGCTCAGTCGGCAAGTTTTCCTAAGCATATTTTAAAAGGTTTGGCCGAGGTGGGAGCCTTTGGTCCTTACATTCCTGCCGAATATGGCGGTCAGGGTTTGGATCAGATTTCGTATGGAATCATTATGCAAGAGCTGGAGCGGGGAGATTCCGGTATTCGGTCTACGGCCTCGGTTCAGTCTAGTTTGGTCATGTATCCCATTTTCAGCTTTGGCTCCGAGGAGCAAAAGAAAAAGTATTTGCCCCAATTGGCCACCGGCGATTTTATGGGTGCCTTTGGTCTTACCGAACCCAACCATGGCTCAGACCCCGGAAGCATGACAACCCACTTTAAAGATGCCGGAGACCATGTGGTGCTCAATGGATCTAAAATGTGGATTTCCAATGCACCCTTTTGCGATATTGCCGTGGTGTGGGCCAAAAATGAGGCCGGAAAAATTCAAGGCTTGATTGTAGAGCGTGGCATGGAAGGTTTTTCAACCCCCGAAACTCACGGAAAATGGTCTTTGAGAGCTTCCGCTACCGGCGAATTGGTTTTCGATAATGTAAAAGTTCCCAAGTCCAATATTCTACCCGGTGTGGAAGGACTCAAGGGGCCTCTTTCTTGCTTAAACAGTGCCCGCTATGGCATTGCTTGGGGAGCTTTGGGGGCTGCCTTGGATTGCTACGATACCGCTTTACGTTACAGCCAAGAACGCCAGCAATTTGGCAAGCCTATTGGCGCCTTTCAATTGCAGCAAAAAAAACTGGCCGAAATGATTACCGAAATTACCAAAGGCCAGCTTTTGGTATGGCGTTTGGGTGTGTTGAAGAACGAGAACAGGGCCACACCTGCGCAAATTTCCATGGCCAAAAGAAACAACGTAAAAGTGGCCTTGGATACCTCTCGCGAAGCCCGACAGATACTTGGAGGCATGGGCATCACCGGTGAGTACAGCATTATGCGCCATATGATGAATTTGGAATCGGTGGTAACTTACGAAGGCACCCACGATATCCATTTGCTTATCACCGGCTTAGATGTTACCGGCTTTAATGCTTTTGTGTAAAGCTCCGGCTTTGTTTTTGAGTGGTTTCTAGGGCTATTGGCATACATTTTTTTTAAAAAAATTATGCTGTGCATCTGTTTTGGTAAAGTTTGGCATTCCATTTGATTTACTTAGGCCAAAACAATAACCATGATGCGCTTTAGTTTACTATTACTTTTGATGGCAGGGCTTGTGGCCTGTTCGGACGATGAGGACAACAACGACAATCAACCAGTCCCCAACCCCAGTTTTTCTATGAAAATAGATGGGGAGCTTTGGAATCCATCTAATTTTAGTTTGTTTGCTGCCGGAGATACCTCTATGGGCTTAACCATCTCAGGAATGGAAGAGGGCTTTACATCGGGCTCCACCGTAACCATTGATGTAGAGCATTTGGCCCTTGGGACTTTTGCTTTTGATGATGCATTCAACAATTTCATCTATACCAACAGCATGGGCTTGGCATACACCAGTTTTCCCGGTAGCGGCAATTATACCATGAGCAACCTCAATACCGCCAGCCGTAAGGTAAAAGGAAGCTTTGCCCTTACTGTTAGAGTCCCCGGCATGCAGGATGAGGTAGAAATTACCGAAGGTAAGTTTGACCTTAGCTACGTAGAATAATCCAATCTATGTTCGAAATAAAACGGAGGAAGTCACGACAGACTTCCTTCGTTTTTTTATTTTAGGAGCATGAGAAATAAGATTTTGATGGTTTGCCTCATAGGTTTGGGTTTGCACAGCAGTTGCGATAACGAAAGCAGTGCTATTACGGCGATTGTAGATGGCCAATTATGGGAGAGTGATTCGTTTACCCGCGCTTTGGTGGCAAACTCCGGGCGGCTCATCATAAATGGAGAAAGCAGAACCTTTAGGCCCATGGCCTTTTCGCTTAGCGATTATAATCCGGCCGGTGAATATGCCATAGATTCGTTGGACAATTCCTTTTTATTTGGAGAGGAAGTGGCGACGGGTTTTTATGTGCGTTCAAGCCGTCCGGGACAATTGACCATTTCTGAACTTACCATGCCGGATGGTGGAACCCGCGGAAGCATGAAGGCAACCTTTAGCTTAACGGCCTTTAATTTGGGTGGAGATTCCATTAGCATTTCCGAAGGCAACATGGATTTGGTACTTTCTGAAACAGAGTAGCAGCCCTTAGCCCCCGACCTTACAAAGCATGGCCCCGTAAGAGTAGCCACCTCCAAAAACAGCCATCAAAACCAAAGCATCCATGGGGAGGGACTCCCAAATTTTGGCATAAGCAATACCACAGCCTGCATTTCCGGTGTTTCCTAGTCGGTCTACATTGCTCACCAATTTTTCAATGGGGAGGTCTAATTCTTTGGCCACATTTCGGCTAATGCGCATATTGGCTTGGTGGGGTATGAAAGCACTTAAATCGTTTACCGTAAAGCCGTTATCTTCCAATATTTCTTTACTAATGCTACTCATGTATGAAATGGCATGCAAGAATACATCCCTTCCATTGGGCATAAACAGTCCACCATCCCAAGGCCTTAAGAGTACGCCTTGGCTTGCTTTTCCTGCTGTGGCGGCACCTCCTGTTTTTATAGACAACACCTTGTGGTCTTTGGACGTTAACGCTTCGGCGGACAGAGCCAAAGCTACTGCGCCATCGCCCCACAAATGCCCTGAGGCCTTATCTCGGAAATGCGCATAAGCGGTATTGTGTTCGGCGGAAACCACCAGGGCTCGTTTGCTTTTGCCCATGGCCATATAGCCTTCGGCTACTTCTAGGGCATTTAAGAGCGAAGAACAAGCCGTAGACACGTTTAATACCTGAATGTCAGGAATGTCTAAATGGTGTTGTACGGCATGAGCAAGGGAAAAGATGGTATCGTATGGCGTGTAACTGGCCCCGATAATTAAATCGAATTCTTCGGCATCAAAAGGCAGTTGGGGGACTAAGGCTTCCACGGCTTTAATGCCCATGGTGTTGGTGTTTTCGCCTTCTGCGGCAATATGCCGGGTTTCCATGCCGGTACGTTCCTTAATCCATTCCGGCTCCAGACCAGCCACTTGTTGAAAAAAAGCATTGTCAAGAACCCGAGTAGGGGTGTAACCGGCTGCAGAACAAATATGCATAAGGAAAAGGGTGCCTTAGTTGGGGTTTGCAAAAGTAACACAAAATAGCCGCAGTAAATTCTGCGGCTATTTTATGGTTTTTTTACTCAATTGGTATGCCTATAGGAACCCTCTTGGATGGGCTGTTCCTGCGCCTGGACATGCATCTCATGGGTTTGGGAAGGCGCAGCACTGTGGTTTTGTACATCCCCCACCCGAATATGTGGTGCAATTACCAAAGAAACAATAGACATAAGCTTAATCAAAATGTTCATGGATGGACCTGAGGTATCTTTAAAGGGGTCACCCACGGTATCTCCGGTAACGGCAGCCTTGTGTGGCTCGGATCCCTTATAATAGGTTTCCCCGTTAATATCTACGCCTTTTTCAAAGCTCTTTTTGGCATTGTCCCAAGCGCCTCCGGCATTGTTTTGAAACATACCCATAAGCACTCCGCTCACGGTAACGCCGGCCAACAAACCACCCAATACCTCAGGGCCAAACAAAAAGCCAACCAAAATAGGTGCTACAAGGGCAATGGCACCGGGGGCTACCATTTCGCGTAAGCTGGCGCGGGTGGAGATTTCTACACACTTTTCGTACTCCGGGGTGGCTTTATACTCCATAATGCCCGGAATCTCTTTAAACTGGCGACGCACTTCGTTTACCATGTCCATAGCAGCCCTACCTACAGCTGCAATAGCCAAGGCAGAGAAAATAAATGGAATCATGGCTCCCACAAACAAGCCTGCCAAAACGTCTGCTTTGTAAATGTCAATAGAGTCAATACCTGCAATTCCAACATAAGCGGCAAACAAAGCCAAAGCCGTTAGCGCAGCAGAAGCAATGGCAAACCCTTTTCCGGCAGCGGCTGTGGTGTTGCCTACTGCGTCTAGATTGTCGGTACGTTCACGTACTTCACTTGGCAAACCGCTCATTTCGGCAATTCCCCCTGCGTTGTCGGCAATGGGGCCAAAGGCGTCGATGGCCAACTGCATGGCCGTGGTGGCCATCATGCCGGCAGCTGCAATAGCCACCCCATACAAGCCGGCCAATTCAAAAGAGCCATAAATACCAGCGGCTAACACCAAAACAGGAAAAACAGTAGACTCCATACCAACGGCCAAACCTCCAATAATATTGGTTGCATGGCCTGTAGAGGATTGTTTTACAATGCTCATAACCGGACGGCGCCCCATGGCCGTATAAAATTCGGTAATGATGCTCATTAGGGCCCCTACAATTAGGCCCACCACTACGGCTCCAAATATTCCGGTGCGCGTAAACTCAAATCCCCGCAAGCTCATGGTGCCTTCGGGCATCAAATAGTTGATTAGGAAGTAGGAGGCCACCACCGTTAGAATAATGGATGCCCAATTGCCAATATTTAGTGCTTTTTGAACGCTGTCGGTTTCCTTAGTAACACGAACCATCATGGTTCCCAAAATGGAAAAGATTAAGCCCATGCCGGCAATAACCATAGGAAGTAAAATCGGAGATAAACCGTCGAATTGATCGGAAACCACTACTTCACGTCCCAACACCATGGTGGCCAAAATAGTGGCTACGTAAGAACCGAACAAGTCGGCACCCATGCCGGCTACGTCTCCCACGTTGTCTCCTACATTATCGGCGATGGTGGCCGGGTTGCGGACGTCGTCTTCGGGAATTCCTGCTTCTACTTTGCCAACCAAGTCAGCGCCTACATCGGCTGCTTTGGTATAAATACCACCACCTACGCGGGCAAAAAGGGCAATGGATTCGGCACCCAACGAAAAGCCTGCCAATACTTCCAAGGCTTTCTCCATTTCCAAGCCGTTGGAGGAACCGCCTTGGGCAACCACATACAGTTGATAAAATATTATAAAAAGGCTTCCAAGACCAAGTACAGCGAGTCCGGCCACACCTAATCCCATAACAGTGCCACCCGTAAAACTTACTTTAAGCGCTCGTGCCAAGGAACTTCGTGCAGCCTGGGTGGTCCGTACATTGGCCAATGTTGCCACTTTCATTCCAATATAACCTGCCAAGGCAGAAAATACGGCGCCAATTAAAAAAGAAACGGCAATAATGGGACTGGAGTTTTCTACCAAGGTTCCGGACCAAGCCAATAAAATGCCGGCTATGATGGCGAAGTAGCTTAGAATTTTCCATTCGGCCCGCAAAAAAGCAATAGCACCTTTAGCTATATAACCGGCAAGCCGCTGCATGTTTTCGTCTCCGGCTTCCTGCCGGTTCACCCAAGCGTATTTTATAGCCATTACCAATAAACCAATCAAGCCTAGGCCGGGCACCAAATAAAGCAACAGGTCTTTCATGCGTATGTCATTAAATGAATGTTTTTTCTGAGTTTAAGCGTTAAAAAACCAAAACTACAAGGGCGCAAAAGTAGGCTTTCCACCCCAATTTGCCAAAGCCTTTGCGCTTCACCATTGTCCCTTCACGCTATTCCTTGCCTTTAATCTTACATTTACTTTATCTCGGAAGCGTATTTTTAGGCCATGATTCAAAATCTGATTCTTGATTTGGGCGGCGTTTTGCTCAAAACCAATTACGAAGCGGTCGGAAACAATTTCCGTGCCTTGGGCATGGACGGTTTAAAGGACGTGTTTTTTGAACCCGGACCCAACAATATCTTATACCGGTTCGAAAAGGGACAAATCGACGGCCCGACCTTTGCCCAAGAAATGCTGTCTATGGCTCCTAACGGGGTTTCTGAACATCAAATACGCCAAGCCTGGGACTCCATACTCGACGGAATTTGGCCCGACACCCTGCCGCTCTTGCATGCGCTCAAGCAGCGCTACCGCTTGTTTTTGTGGTCTAATATCAACGATTGGCACTACCAAACCTACCGTCGCATGGTGCAGCAATTGCATCCGGAAATCGATTTTGAATCTTTGTTTCTAAAAGCCTATTACAGCCATTTGATTGGGCATCGAAAGCCTGACCCGGAAGGCTACCAACTCATTTTGGACGAGCAACAACTAAACCCAAACGCCACCGTTTTTGTAGACGACCTGCCTGAAAACGCGAAAGGGGCATCTGCCGTGGGAATCAAAGGACTACACCTCGATTTAACCAAGGGCTATACGCTAAAAGAGTTGCTTTTGCAGGAAGGATTGTTGGATTAAGGCGCCATTTACGGCCCTTAGTGCAAGTCCTCGCACACCAAGCCTGGCCGGTAGGCAAGCCGGCGAGCTCGCATGCGCTCCGCTGCCGCCTTACCACCGGCCATGGCTTGCTGTACTCCGGGCTTTCCCTGCGGTCCGGGGCGCTTTTCGAAATTATGTAGTTCTTCTTTTTTTATCTCTTTTTCTTTCTTTGTAAACCATGACATGGGATTCCTCTTTTTGGCAAACTTATTTTCCGGAACCGGAGCAGGCCTACGCATGTTCTGCTCTCCCCGAGCTTTGGACCAATAACTTGTACCACCACAAACTCTTAAAAATTTGGGTGCCCAAATCCCTCGGAGGACTGGAGTGCAATTTTCATCAAGGGTTGAGCATGCTGGAACAGGCCGCGGCACACCACGGTAGTTTGGGTTGGCTCATTAATTTGGGAAGCGGCACCAATTATTTTGGTCCCGATTTTTCAGCGGAACTTGCCTCCGAAGTATTTGCTCCAAACAGGGCTTGGTTGGGGGGCAGTGGGAGACCTTCGGGGAGCTTAGTAAAAGACGGAAATGCATGGTTGTTGTCGGGGCAATGGCCTTGGTGCACCGGGGCCGCACATGCAAGTGCCTTTACCCTCAATGCTTATCTTCCCGACGGTGCCATCACCTCGCTAGTACTGCCGGCTCATGTATTGGTTAAACGCGCGCATTGGCCCTATGCAGGTCTTCGTTTGACTTCCAGTTGGGAAGTTGAAGCCAACCAAGTTCGGGTGGACGAAAGACAGTTCTTTACAGTTGGTGAGAGAAAAGCACATGGTTGGCCTCTGGGCGATTTAGAGTTCAATAGTTTTGCTTCGTTTTGTATGCGGGCCTCATGGTTGGGCATGCTGCGCGGCTTTTTGGAATGTAGTCACTCCCTGGCTTGCTTTAAACCTGATTTTGCTCATTTTCGAGACAAACTGAGCCACAGTCACGCCGAAGGACTGGAGCTGCTTTTAAAGGCTGCCAAGGTCTATGAAAATAAAAACGAGGTCAACAGGGTAGAGCAGCAGTTGCAGGTTCTATTGAGGGAACAAAGGCAAGAGGTGATGCAGGCTTTTTGGACCGGTGGTACTCGGATGGCCAATGCCGAAACTATTTGGCATAAAGCTTGGCTAGACTTGCTGCTTTGTGGTCAACATACCCTGCTGGCCTAAGTTATTTAAAGGTAGTTTTTTGATGGATTCTAATGGCCCGCCACGAAAAGCCGACACCTAAGGCCAAACTAATAAAGGCTCCCCAATACACCCCTTCGAACCACTTCACCATTAAAAAATAATTGTAGAATCCGTGGAGTAGGACAGGGGCCACCAATGCCGAAATCAAATACACTATAGGCACTCTCGAAAACTTTGCCAGCCCCATGTAAAAACCCATCAGAACCGCAAAGGTGGCATGTGCCGGAACCGCGGTAAACATGCGGAGTAGAGTGGTTTCGGTTCCAAACCGTAACGCGTAGGCAATATTTTCAAAAGTGGCAAAACCCATAGAAACCATCACTGCATAGGTTATGCCATCGTAGGGCTCATCAAATACAGATTTTGGATAGGCATACCAACGCAATACCAAATACTTAAGACCTTCTTCGATAAGCGCAATGCCTAAAAATGCCGAGCCCAAGGTTGTACTAAACCACTGGTTTTGCTGCACTCCATATTCCAACATTAAAACAGGCGCGGACGAAAAGGCGCCCAAGGCAAAGGAGATAACCAGCATGTACCATGGCTCTCTGTCCAATTTATCTTTAAAATGAATGAATGCAGCTAGGGCAACGCATGGGGCAATGGCTAAGGCCAACAGTCCCAGTGCTTCTAATTCAGCGTTCAGGGTCATCCTGGCACAGTTCAATCAATACTCCGCCGGTAGTTTTGGGATGCACAAAACAAATAAGCTTGTTATCGGCTCCCTTTTTGGGTGTTTCATGCAATAAAGTAAACCCGGCTTCTTTAAGCCGCTCCATTTCCGAAACAATATCTTCTACATGAAAGGCAACATGGTGTATTCCCGGACCATTTTTCTGCACAAATTTGTGAATGGGCGAATCGGGACTGCTGGCCTCTAACAATTCTATTTTGTTGTTGCCTGTCAAAAAAAACGAGGTGCGTACACCTTCAGAGGCAACATCTTCGCGCTTGTAGGGCGCAGCACCCAAAAGTGCCGTGTAGAGCGTTTCGGCTTCGTCCAAATGGGCTACGGCGATGCCTAGGTGCTCAATTTTACCGGTCATTATTGCCAAATAATTCTATGGTAAAACACTCTTGAATTTGCTTGCAGTTGCAGCAAATACATGCCTGAGCTTAGGCCGCTGGGACGTGAGATTTGGGTGTTTACTTGCCCGGTTTGCGTTCCCAGATCTTCCGTCCAAAGACTTCGTCCGGTTAAATCGAGCATATGCAATTTTACCTCTGCCGGTTGAGTCAAATAAAATCCGGTTTCTAATAGGTGTTGTGCAGGATTGGGAAATACTTTCCAATCGATATCCGAGGGGCTTCCTGCCTCTTCTATGCTGGTAGGTCCTGAAATGTTGATGTCGTCTAAGTAAAAATTGTTGCCGCCTCCGGTTACAAATTCAAAGCGCACTCTAACGTTGGTTCGGTTGGCCCAGGGGGCCAGCAAATTTCCGCTAATGGAATCGCTTTTCCACTCTTGTGCAGAGGCGGGGGTAAAGGCTTGGTTGGATACTCCGGCGCTGGCAAGCTCATTGGCGTCCATAGTTCTGCGTAATGTCCAGGTTAGGCCACAATTGCTGGACACATAAATGTTTAGTTCGTCGTTGCTGTTGGAAGAACGCTTGGCGTAGGCATATTTAAAGCGAATATGCAGCTCTCCGTTAATGGAAGAGAAGTCATAGGCAGGACTAACCAAGCTGTAGCGTTTACCCGGAGGAGAACCAAACGAAGAAAGTTTTACAGAGGCTGGCCAGGTGTAGTAGGTTTGACTTTCTTCGGACCAACCGTAGGTTTCATCTTCAGAATACGGGGCAGTCCAGCGACCTGAACTTAGTGGTTGGTCATCGAATGTGTCGTAATAAATCCAGTTTTGGTTGTCGGGCATATCCTCATAGATGGTTATGACTTGGTTTCTGGTGAGGCTGGCATTGCCTCCGGGAGCACTTACCGTTAAGGTTACGGTGTAGGAACCTGCTTCATCGAAAGTGACGTAGGGGTCTTGGTCGGTGCTGTTGTAGGTGGTAGTGCCGTTGGTAATGGTCCAATTCCAAGAAGTGGGGTTGGCATTCCAGGTATTGTCGCGCAACAGCAGTCCGGTGCCTTTGCATGCACTAAAGCGATCTACATAAAAGTCCACCTTAGGGGCACAATCTTGCGAAAAATTGTTGGTGGTTCCGGTGGCCGTTAAATTGGCCGGCTGCCATAGGCTTACGCGCTGACCTTGGCTTCCATTAATGGCTGCTTGCATGCGGGTTGCTTGCCCATCGGTAAACATTTTCGCGCAAAGGGCATAATCCATAAAATTCTCCACATTATCTAAAGAATTGCATGTGTTTTGATTAAGCACACAATTGTTGCAAGCGCCGGAAGTAGTGGGCACATCGGCTACAAAATCATCGCCGCAACTTGATCCACAGGCGCTAAATCCCCAAGGGTGCAACAGGCCAAAAAAGTGTCCTGTTTCATGGGTAATAACTCTGGCCGCAAAATTTGATCCATTTGAGGCTTCTATGCTTCCTGTATAGCGGTGGTCAAGGATAATTCCGTCTACAGAAGCACTAGGTGCAGAACCCGGCAAATAGGCATATCCGCCAATTATTCCCGGGCCGCTATCGCCTATGTTATGCACTACCCAAATGTTATAGTAACGGTTTCTAGGCCATCCAATAAGGCTTTTGGCTTCGTCACGGGCATCGTAGGTCCAAGTAGAAGCTGTTCGGGTAATGCCGTTGGTGCAATCTCCATTGGGGTCGATTTGGGCCAATCGAAACTCAAAACCCACATCCGCTACCCTAGATTGAAAGGAGGGTACTACGGTATTCCAATCGGGATTCAGTCTATTAAAGTCTTCGTTTAATATGCGCATGGCATCTGCCACCTGAGCGTCCGAAATATTTTCTTGTCCATAATCATGGATTACATGTACCACCACAGGCACAATGTAGTTGCCATTTTCTGGAGATTGCTGCAAATGGTTTTGGTATTGAGCCACCCACTGGTTAAAGTCGCTTAAAAACTGTTGCAATTGGGCTTCGTTTTGAAAGGATTCTTGCACCATTTCTGAGCTAAGGCAAGATACCGGCTGCTGTGCATGCACTACATTGCCGACAAAAAAAGCGGCCACTGCCAAAGTGACTTTTTTACATTGATTCATTAAGGACGTGTTAGAAAAACCATGTGATTTGCTCACGAAAATTACGCATTATTTTGCGGAAGACCATAGTGAATCTTTACAACTCCGCGCCCTTACTATTGGTTAATTTCAATAAAGCGCTGAATATCACGGGTAGTTCCAAATACGATAATGGTGTCGGTTTCTAAAATTACCGTGTCGCTGGTTGGCACCCCAATGATGTGTGACTCTCTAACCAACTCGCCCTTGTTTTCCTCTACGGTTTCTCGTTTTAAGGTTATGAGATTCAGACGATAACGATTCCTTAGGTTAATATCGCCTAAGGAGCGATTGGCAATTCCCGGAGGGGTTTTGATTTCTACAATTTCATGGTCGTCCGGCAAGGGTATGTAAGAAATAATGTTGGGATTAATGAGCTTTTCGGCCACTAAGCGGCCAATTTCGTCTTCGGGCGATAAGATTTCCTTAACTCCAATCTTTTCCAAAATCATGCGTTGGTGGCGGCCTTCTGCCCGTGCTATAATTCTGGGAACTCCCATTTCCATGAGCAATACTACGCACAACAGCAAAGCGTCAAAATCTTCTCCAATGGCCACTATCACAGCGTCCATATCCTGAATATTTTGTGCTTTCAGGGCTTTGGCATCGGTGGCATCCATGGTAACGCCATAGGCAATTTCGCCGCTTACGGCTTCTATATGAAATTCGTTGTTGTCTATGGCCAATACTTCGGCTCCACGTGCCGATAATTCTCGCGCAATGGAGGTGCCAAATTGACCCAAACCAATGACTGCGAACCTGGATTGATTCATGCCCGAAAGGTAAGGAATTTATTGGGGCTCTTGCCGCCATTGCTTTGCAAAGGGCATCGGATGCCTTGCTTTGGTCCGGCTTTTACAGCGGAATAGGGCTTCGGTAAGTTTTATTTGTTTTTAAGCAAATCCCGGATTTCGGCCAACAACTTTTGGTCTTCGGTAGGGGCCGGTGGTGCTGGCGGAGCCGCGGGAACCTCTTCCTTTTTCTTTTTGGCTGCATTTAGGGCTTTAATGGCCATAAACACCGTAAATGCAATGATGAGGAAGTTGATAACTACCTGAATAAAATTGCCGTAGTTGAGCGTAACTGCAGGAACGGCCTCGACCAATACGGTTCCGGCATTGTCCACTTGTGCAGGAATTGATGCTTTGAGTGTGTAGGCTAAATCGGCAAAGTCTACTCCGCCTAAAAGTATACCTATGGGCGGCATAATGATGTCCGCTACAAAGGAAGATACAATTTTTCCAAAAGCGCCACCGATTACTACCGCTACGGCTAGATCCACCACATTGCCTTTGACGGCAAAGTCCTTAAATTCTTTGATTAGGCCCATATTCAATGCTTAGGTTCGTAATACATGTTTTAGCTCCTTGCCCCTAAGAGGTAGGTGTGCAATGAACAGGGGAAATTAATCATTTTTTGTTTTTCCTGAGTTTTTCATTGGAAGAAGCGGCCCGGATGGCGTGGAAAGCCCGGAGAATAACGCCTTAGGGAAGCTTAGCCGAGGATGCGGCGCCTGCAGGCAAGCACCCGGAGGCTTAGCTTCCCTTAGGCGGTTTTTGAGGACTTGGAGCAGGCAGCCGGGAAAGCCGCCCAAAAAACTTAGCCCACCATGTGCAGCTGAAAGCCGGAGGCGTATAACAAGAGAATGATACTGCCTAACGCAATGCGGTACCAGCCGAATAGGGCAAAGCCTCTTTTGGTGAGAAAGGCTATAAAGCCTCGGATGGCAAGCAAGGCCACTACAAAGGCCACCATATTTCCGAGGGCCAAAAGTTTCAGATTTTCTGAATGAAACAGCTCCGGTTCAGCTTGCCAAAGGTCCCACATGCTTTTTAGGGTAGCTCCAAGCATGGTGGGTACGGCCAGAAAGAAAGAGAACTCGGCGGCTTGGGTGCGGTTTAGGCCTTGGGTCATGCCTCCAATGATGGTTGCCGCGGAACGGCTGACACCGGGCACCATGGCCAAGACCTGAAAACAGCCTATGACGAGTGCTTTAAGCGGTGAGGTGTGGGTACCGCTGCCGGTGGCGGTTTGGCGAAACCAGCGGTCTATGCCAACCAACACAATCCCACCCAGCAGCAAACTAACGGCCACCACCAAAGGGTTTTCTAAAAGAGTATCGATCCAATCTTTAAGTAAAAGCCCAAAAAATACCGCAGGCAAAAAAGCAATAAAAAGATGCAGGTAAAAGCGAAGATCGGTTAGGTTAAGGAAGCGTTTGTAATACAAGAATACCACCGACAAAATGGCTCCAAACTGAATGGCCACCGTAAACATTTTTACGTAGGAATCGGAGGCAATGCCCATGGCGGAGGAGGCCAAAATCATATGACCCGTAGAGGAAACGGGCAAAAATTCGGTAAGTCCTTCAATAATTGCCAGTAGTACAGCTTGCCACCACTCCAAAGCCTTTATTTTTTAAAGCGCCACATGATGGAGAAGCCAATGGCAACAAACCCGGCCATAAGCGTTAAGGGGGCAATAACGAGCCTTTGACTATTAAAAATTTCCGGATTAAAAACTTCCGGGTCGTCGCTGCCTCCACCGGAGAGCAAAATATTGCCTAACACAAGCAAAAGGATGCCTGCTACAAACAACAGGTAATTGTTGCGGTGAAAATGCAAGCCTGAGCCGGTTTTGACTCCTGTTTGTTGTTGCTCCCTTGGTTGTTGCTTACTCATGTGCGACTACTTAAAAGTCAAAGGTAAGAAATCCGAATCAATACAAACGGTTGGTAGAAGTCCTCAAAAATTTCCCAACCGCCAAAAGGGTGGAAAACCAGGTGACCAATAGACTAAACATAAAAATCAAGGCCAGAAGTATGGAGGTTTGCACCAAAAATTGCTGAGGAAAGAGTTCGGACTCTTCTTTGTGCAACAAATAGGCTGCGGCGGCTGTAATTCCGGAGGCCAAAACTGCCGAAATGAATCCCTGCCAAAACCCGGCCCGTAGAAAAGGCCGCCGAATAAACTTGGAGGTGGCTCCCACCAATTGCATGGTTCTGATGATAAACCTTCGGGAGTAAATGGTAAGCCGTATGGTATTGTGAATAAGCACCAACATAATAAAGGTTAGAAGACTTAAGAGGCCGGCCATAAATAGCCCAATCAACCTTAGGTTTTGGTTGGTTTCGCGCACTCCTAAAGGGTCTTTCTCAATATCGGTAATGTGCAATGGATAATTGTTTTGCAGGCTTTTCTCAATGGAAGCAATGGAGTCTTCCTGCACGTACTCTGCTCGAATATAAACCTCGAATACCCGAGGCAGGGGATTGTAATCCAACACGTCCATAAAATCGTTGGGATAGTAGGCCAAGTACTCTTGGGTGGCCATTTCCTTGCTGATGTAATTGACCTTACGGGAAAAGGGCAGTTTTTCTAAACCGCTTTGCATAGGAGCCACGTCGTTTTCGGCCATTACCTCACTTAGCACCAACTGCAGCGAAAATTGTTCTTTGGCATATTCAGACAGGCGCATGGAGATAAGGAAAGTTAAACCCAGGGCTCCGAGAACGGTCATGACCAAAGTGACGGAAATAACGCTCGTAATTTGGGCCAATTGCAGCCTACGCCGTGATTTTTTTTCCTCACTTTTTGCCATAATGCAAAATTGAGGATTTAGAGGCAATGGCTTTACATGCCAATAGGAAACTATGAACAAAGGGCTGTGAATGGTTGGGATTAGCTACTTTTGAGCATATGGCCTCTAGGGTTTATTTACGAAAGCAACGCTGGAAAGTGTGGCTTGGCATTGCCGCCGGGGTAATCGTGGTGGCTGTGGTGCTCTACACCAACTACCTGGTGGGGCTCATTGCCAAAGAGGAGCAACAAAAGGTAGAACTTTGGGCCTCTGCCATTAAAAACCGCGCCGAATTGCTGCGCAAAACCAAAAGCTTGTTTAAAGCCTTTGAGGCGGAGGATAGAAAAAACATTCGCCTTTGGGCCGATGCCAGCCTCTATTTTGTCCAATCCGAAGACAGCCAAGGCGAAAACCTGTATTTCCCAACACGAATCATGGCCAACAATACCAATATTCCGGTCATTATTGCCAATGGGGAGGATAAGGTGCTCTTTGTGAATAATTACCCCGAAGCACAAAGCCAAGACTCCGGCTTTATGCAAACAGAGCTCCAACGACTTAAGGAAAAAAACGAGGCCATAGATGTTTCTTATGAGGTGTTTGGCCAGGTGCAAGAGCAATATCTGTATTACGACGATAGCCGCATCTATCAAGAATTGAGGGCAACCCTAGACGGTTTGCTTGAGAGCTTTATTTCGGAAACGGTCATTAATGCCGCCTCTGTTCCGGTAGTGTTCACTACCCCACAGATGGATACGCTATTGGCTTCAGGTAATTTGGAAGAACTGCCCGAGGAACTGCAAAACAACCCCAAACGCTTGTTGTTTTACATGAGCACCTTCAATCGAATGCAGGTGGAGCTTGGCGATGGACAGCAATACCTTATTTTTTATGAGGATAGTGTGATTTTGTCCAATCTGCGCATCTTTCCTTTTATTTTTTTAGCGATTGTAGGCATGTTTTTATTCGTGGCCTATTTGCTTTTTAGCTTGGCCCGACGCGGCGAACAAAACCAGGTTTGGGTGGGCATGAGCAAAGAAACTGCGCACCAACTGGGCACTCCCCTAAGTTCGCTCATGGGCTGGTTGGCCCTGCTCCAAAGCAGAGGGGTGGATCCGGAGGCCATTCAAGAAATGGAAAGGGACGTGGAGCGCCTCCAAACCGTGGCCGATCGCTTTTCTAAAATTGGTTCAGAACCGGTATTAAAAGTCACCGACTTGAATGCGTTGGTAAAAGATGTGGCCCGCTATATGCAAGTGCGTACGCGGAGCAGCATTGTAATTAAGTTCGACGGACCGGGCCATGAATTGCCGGTTAAGCTCAATCGACCCCTATTTGAATGGGTACTCGAAAACCTCATTCGCAACAGCATTGATGCCATTAAAAGCGAAGGGCTGATTCACCTAAGTACGCAAAAGCATGGCCGAAAAGTGTATTTGGATGTTTTTGACAGCGGCTCGGGAATTCCCCGCAAACGCTGGAAGAGCATTTTTAGACCCGGCTACACGACCAAAAAACGGGGTTGGGGACTCGGACTTTCCCTTACCCGAAGGATTGTAGAAACCTACCACAAAGGAAAGATTGCCGTGCGCCAATCCGAGCCGGGCAAAGGAACCACCATACGAATTGTAATAGACGAAGCTTCATGAAAGCCTTGATTTTCTGTGTCGGGATTTTCTGTAGTTCCCTAGCGGTGAACGCTCAAGGGAACGGTTGCACGGATCCCCAGGCCATTAATTTCAATCCGGCGGCCACCGTAAACGATGGCTCCTGCCAGTATGCGCCTACGCAAGCTCAAGCTGCCGTTCATGCGGTATTGCCGAATTCCTTGAGTGAATTGTCGGGACTCGGTTTTGCCTGCCAAAAACTTTGGGGACACAACGATGGGGGACAGGCTCCGGTGCTTTTTGGTATGGACGCTGCTTCCGGAGCGATTTTGGATAGCCTGCCCATTCCTGTGCAACAAATCGATTGGGAGGATGCTTGCGTAGGCCCAAACCACCTATTCATCGGAGATTTTGGCAACAATACCGGGCAGAGAGACAGCCTGGCGGTGCTTCGAATTCCTTTGCAAGAGCTTTGCCAAAGGCAGGTACTTACGGTGGACACTATAGCTTTTTCCTATGCCGATCAACCGGGACCCGTAAGCGACCCCAATGGGCACGACAGGGATTGCGAATCTATGGCCTTCTTTAGAGATTCTTTGGTGCTATTGACCAAGAATCGAAATTCATCCAAGGCCCGTTGGTATCGCTTGCCGGCCATTCCGGGGCACTACGCGCTTTACCCGGTAGACTCCACCGAATTGCAAGGCCAAGCTACCGGCTTGGATGTTTGGGGCGACAGCCTGCTGGTTTTGGTGGGCTACACACCGCCCATCTTTAGTCCTTTTTTGGTGCTGGGTTTTGATTTTGGTCAAAACTACCCTTGGCAAGGAAACTGGCGGCGCCTGGATTTGGGAACGGTATTCGACATGGGGCAGTTGGAATCGGTAGTTTTTACCCAAAGCCATCAGCTGATGATGGGAAGCGAAGCGGTGGGTACACTCAACCTGCCGCCAAGGTTGTATGCTTTTTCTTTGGCGCCTTATGTGTCTCCCGCTTTGTCTCTGGAATCTGTGCAAACGAGTGAAGAAGCCATCCATTGTGCGGCCAAGGATTCTTTTTGGCACTTGCGTGCATTCCAGGAGGGACAACTGCAGTTGTTTGACCTAAGCGGCCGTAGTTTGGGGAATTATGGGGTGCACGCTCAACAAAACCTGCAGTTTCCTGTAGCATCTGAGGTACTGCTGTGGCATTTGAACGGGCAGCGGGGCAAGTGTTTGGCCAATCCCTAAGCCTTGTTTTTAAGCACCGGAACGGTAGAGCAAGGCTCGCCGTACATAAGGCTTTTTACTTTAGGCGCAAGTAAGTTCACCAGAGCGGCGTAAGCCTCTGTGGGAACTTTTCCGCTTCCACAACCTTTTACCACCACCCGCGCTTTTTGGAGTTGGGCATCTTCTTGCGCAACCTTGGTGCTAAGCGCCTCAAGGAAGAGTCGGGTGTACAGTTCTTTGGGATGGGCCATGTGGGCCGAAATACCGGCAACATGTGCATCGCGTACCAGCCACATCCAGCTCCATTGGGGAACAATGGCCTCGGTGGAGCAATACATGGCTACCTGGCTTCCCTCGTAATTTTTCCAATCTATCTTGGCCAATTGCTCTTTAAAATAGCTTTCCCGGAGCAGAAGTCCATGCTCTAAGAGCTCGGCCATATCCAATTCCTTGATTTGAGGCATAGGAACCCATTGCTCGAGGTCAATGGTTAGAATGCCGCTTTCGGCTACTTTATTTTTGATGGGCAAAGAATCCATAACATGCTTTTTAAGAGGATTTTGGCTTAGGGATGGGAGCGGAAAGCCGCCCTGAGGGCTGTGTATTTGTTGGGAGGTATGCCGGAGGTGGCGCGCAGCAAACCCCCGGCATGCCCCCAACAAAACAAAGGGCGATGGGCGCCTTGGAACGGACAGCCCGGCCGCAGGCAAGCCCCTAACTATTCAACAATTCCTTTACCATTTGGGCAATACGAGCGCCTTCGGCTTGGCCTTTCAACTTTTGGTTGGCCTGTCCCATAACTTTGCCCATATCGCAGGGGCCGCTTGCTCCCAAATTGTCTATAAGGGTTTGAATTTCTGCACGGAGGGCTTCGTCGGACAGCTGAGCCGGCAAATACACTTCAATGGCCTCCATTTGTTGCTTTTCTTCTTGGGCAAGGTCTTCGCGGTTTTGCGCCACGTAAAGTTCATAAGATTCCTTACGCTGTTTTACCAAGCGTTGGAGCAGGGCAATTTCTTGTTCGTTGCTAAGGCCTTGGTCGCCGCCTTTTTCGGTTTTGGCCAGCAAAATTGCCGACTTAACGGCGCGCAAAGCGGCAAGTTTTTGGCTGTCCTTGGCCTTCATGGCCTCCTTGATGTCTTGATTTATGGTGTTTTCTAAGCTCATGTCTGTTTTTTTACAAAGTTAGGGATTCTGTTGGCTTGCGCTAAGAGGCAACAAGTCTATGAATTGCATGCGCACCGGCTCCAAATGCGCGTTGGGCGCCGGGTATTCCCGCATAACTTTTTGGCCCAAACCCATCGCAATGGGGGAGCTAAAGGCCGGCATATCGTAAACAAAGCTGTGAAACTCTCCGTTTTCGCCGCAGGGGTCTGCATTGGGTGGAAAATGGGGCAGGGCATCCTCCAGGTCCAGGCCAAGGCAGATTTCGGGCAAGCGATTGCGCATAATGCAATTGATTTTTGCTCGAATTTTTCCCGGCCCAATTTGCTGCGCCAAGCTTGCGGTGTTTTGATGCCATAGCGGAAACACGGCCTCCAGGCCATGCGGCGTCAATTGGGATTCGCGGAATGCCCTGAGCTCTTCCAAAAAAATATCGCCAAAAACTATGGCCTTTACACCTTCTTGAGCTAAGGCTTGGTAATGCATGTCCATTTGTTTTTGGTAGGCTTGGTTGTCCGGCAAGTCCGGAAGTTCTATCGCCCGCAAGGGGACGCCGAGGCGTTGGGCCTGTTGTTCCACCAAATCCAAACCTGTGCCATGCATGCTCACGCGTTGGGTGGATTGCTGGTAGGTAGTAATAAGGCATACCGGGGGTGGAAAACCTTGAACTAAAAGTGTTTGAAGGGCCAGTGCGGCATCTTTTCCGCTGCTCCAGTGCAGGGCGTAGGGTCCCAAGGGAATGTTCATAACACAAAGGTAATGGGTCTTCATGGTTGAAAGAAAACAGACTTGCTTAGCTTTCTTATTTAATTTATATTGCCTGAAAATCAGCCACAAATGAGAAAACTCGCCTTTGTTTTATTTTTATTCGGAAGCTATGCCTTACAAGCGCAAGGTGTACGTATTGGCACGGGAGGCGGCAGCCCGGATCCCTCGGCAGGTTTGG
The DNA here is from genome assembly GCA_018401695.1 of Flavobacteriales bacterium. Taxonomy (GTDB): domain Bacteria; phylum Bacteroidota; class Bacteroidia; order CAIKAF01; family CAIKAF01; genus CAIKAF01. Next base: position 1,522,623 of record JAGYKD010000001.1, read on the forward strand.
AAGTAGATTTTACCAATAAAGGACTTTTATTGCCCAGACTTACCACCGCCCAGCGAAATGCCATTGCCAACCCTGCGGTAGGTTTGGTCATTTACAATACCAGCACCCAATGTGTGGAAAGTTATTTTCAAGCCGGATGGCGTAGTTTGGAATGCAATTGCAACAGCTTTCCCAATGTAGGAATACAAGGGGGGAATACATCGGCGGGATTGAATCAAGGCATTTCTTTTCAACCTACCCAAACCCAACAAGGCTGGACCTATTTATGGCAATTTGCCTCCGGTACGCCCGCTTCTTCCAGTTTGGCCAACCCTAGCGTCACCTGGTCCAATGCCGGCACCTACGCCGTTGTGTTGACCGTGACCGACGCCAACGGGTGCAGCACCATGGATACCGTTAGCGTTACGGTAGCGCAGTGCGGGGTTCAGAATCAAACGCAAACGTTTAATTATACCGGTAATGTACAAACTTGGACCGTGCCTTCTGGAGTTTGTTCACTCACGGTGGAATGCTGGGGTGCGCAAGGTTGGTCGGGTTCCAATCAAGGAGGACTGGGAGGCTATGCCAAAGCCACTTTTCCGGTGAGCTCCGGAGAAACGGTATCCATTTATGTAGGTCAGCAAGGGCCTGCGGTTCCTTCCAATAGTTACAGTCAAAATGCCTTTAACGGCGGCGGTCGAGGATATTCTTGGAATAGCGCCTCCGAAGCCGGAAGTGGGGGAGGAGCCTCCGATGTAAGACTTGGGGGACAAACCTTAAACCACCGGGTAGTAGTTGCCGGTGGAGGTGGGGGAGCCACCAACAACGGGGGTTGTACAGGAGGGCATGGCGGCGGCCTAACCGGAGGAAGCGCCGGCTGTACCGGCTACGGAACATCGACAGGTGGTACCCAAAGCGCAGGCGGTACCGGAGGTCAAAACGGCAGTTTTGGTCTGGGTGGTGATGCGAATAGCGGAGTGACCGTAGGCTGGGTAGGCGGCGGTGGCGGTGGTTGGTATGGCGGCGCCTGCGGCTTTTCTCATCAAGGCGGCGCCGGCGGCTCTTCTTATACCGGGGGACACGGAAGCTATCAAACCTCCAACACCACCAATACCGCAGGGCAAAAGAGCGGGAATGGACAAGTCATTCTCTCTTGGTGAGGCCCTTTTTTGTAAATTTGCACCATGAAAACTTCGAATATTGTACTCATTGTAGTCGGAATCTTGCTCCTCATCGTGGGTTGGACCGGTTGCGGCAAATACAACACCATAATAACCAAACAGGAAGCCACCAAAAAGGCATGGGCGCAGGTAGAAAACGTATACCAACGTCGCATGGACCTCATTCCCAATTTGGTGAACACCGTTAAAGGAGCAGCGGATTTTGAAAAAACCACCCTGACTCAAGTGGTAGAGGCTCGTGCCAAGGCTACCCAAATGACCGTAGATGCCAGCAAATTGAGCCCGGATCAAATCAAAGCCTTTCAATCTTCTCAAGGAGAATTATCCCAAGCCCTGGGGCGCTTGATGGTGGTCGCCGAACAGTATCCACAGCTCAGGGCCACCGAGGCCTTTCGCGATTTGCAAGTGCAATTGGAAGGAACCGAGAACCGCATAACGGTGGAGCGGCAAAAGTTCAACGACATCGTTGGAGAGTACAATACCTACATCAAGCGCTTTCCCAACAATATATTTGCCGGGATGATGGGCGCCGAAGAAAAAGGATATTTCGAAATGACCGAAGGTGCCGATGTAGCTCCCGAAGTACAATTCGAGTTTTAATTATGCCGAAAACTTTTTTTAGCGAACAAGAACAAGAAACCATTATTGAAGCCATCGGTAAGGCAGAGTCCCAAACCAATGGCGAAATCCGAGTGCACCTCGAAGCCAACTGTTCCGGTGATGCCTACGAAGAAGCGGTAGACTGGTTTGGTAAATTGGGCATGCACGAAACCGACGCCCGCAATGGGGTGCTGATTTTTGTGGCCTACCAAGACCACAAACTGGCCATTGTAGGCGACAAAGGCATCCACGAAAAAGTGGGCGATAATTTTTGGCAAGCCGAGAAGGACCTGATGGTGGAGTACTTTAAGCAGGGAAAATATACCGAAGGCTTGTGTTTGGCCATTCGCGATGTGGGCGAAAAGCTTCAAGCCTTTTTCCCAAAGACAAAAAACAACCCCAACGAACTCTCCGACGACCTTTCGTTCGGCAAACCCGAAGGAGGTTCCGATGACTAAATGGCGCTTACTTAGTATTCTCTTTCTATGGGCCTTTGCCGGCGGATTGCCAGCCAAGCAAATACCCACAAAAGAAAAAAAGCTGGTCTATGACTTTTCCGGAGTGCTCAGCACCAACCAGATAAAAAGCCTGGAACAAAAGCTTGTACAGTTCTCGGACAGCAGCTCCAACCAAATTGCGGTGGTGTTGGACACCTAGTTTGGAGGGCGAAGATGCCTTCGACTATAGTCTGCGCATTGCCGAGGCCTGGGGCATTGGCTCGGGCGAAAAAAACAATGGCGTATTGCTCTATGCGGCCATGCAAGACAGGGAAGTGCGCATACAGGTTGGCTATGGCCTGGAGGGCGCCATTCCGGATGCCCTGGCAAAACGGATTATCGAACGGCATATCGTACCCAATTTTAAACAGAGCCGGTACTATGAGGGGGTGAATGAGGCGGTGGATGCGCTCATGGCTGCTTCCCGCGGCGAGTACGAAGCCGAACTTACTGGGGCCGAAAAACGCGACAAATACATGCCTTTAGTGCTGCTTTTGGTAGTTATTGCCTTTTTGGTTGGCGGCTTCTTTTTTGGCCGGAACAACAAACGTGGCGGCGGCAAAGGCGGCGGTTTCCGGGGTGGAGGACCTATTTTTTGGGGCACAACGCTGGGCGGCGGCGGCTTTAGTGGCGGCGGAGGCTTCGGCGGCGGTGGTGGCGGCTTCGGCGGCTTTGGCGGCGGAAGCTTTGGCGGCGGCGGCGCCGGCGGTTCCTGGTAGTATTTTTTGGTTTTTTGGGCGCCTCATCCGTCTCCGGATACCTCGGGGCCGGCTAAGGTATTTGTTTGGAAAGGCGTCCAGAGGGGCGGATTCGGGATTGCCGCTTGAATAGCTCGGGGGATTAGGCAAACCCACGGTAGCGCCAAGGATGCGCCTTTGAAAAAAGTTTATCTTTAAGTCATGATAACTCCACAACAGGAATTCATCATTAAAACGGTTACCCAAAGGGTAAATCCCACCCTTGTTGGTGTGTTTGGCTCCTATGCGCGTGGAGAAGAAAATAAAAACAGTGATCTTGACATTCTTATTGACTTTGATAGTAAGGTTAATCTTCTTGAGATAATTGGTTTGGAGCAAGAGCTTTCCGAACTGCTTGGCATTAAGGTGGACTTGGTTACTTTGCGCTCGATTAATCCATCCCTCAAACCATATATTGAATCGGATTTGATTAGGTTGGTATGAAAAAAGACCCCATCATTTATATAGAGCACATTAGTGCCTGCATATCGAGGATAAAGGAATACACTGAAGGAATTGATGAAGATGGTTTTTTAAAGAACAGCCTCATTCAGGATGCTGTGATAAGAAACTTTGAAATCATTGGAGAGGCTACAAAAAAGCTAAACGACGATTTTCGTGCAAAGTATTCAGAAATTGAATGGAAGAAGATTGCCGGCATGAGGGATAAATTGATCCATGATTATATAGGCGTTGACCTTTGGGCAGTATGGGGAGTTGTAGAGCATATCCTTCCGACTCTCGACTCTCAAATGGAAGAGATTCTTAGAAAAGAGAAAGGCCTCTAACCGCAAGTAAGCACTCGCTGAGTATCCGGGCAGACTGAAAGTTACCAAAGAATTAGAAAATTTTATTGTCTTATTTGGGCGCCTTATCCGTCTCCGGCCATTAGCTGCCTTGTAGAGTAGCTACGCAGCCAAGCCCGGCCAAGGAGCTTCCTATGGTCGCTCTTGGCCGGGCGGCTGCTGAGCACTCTATTTCGGCAGGCTAATTGGCCTCCGCCGGGGCGCGTTAAGCTCCGTGGGCTGTTTTTATGAATGATGGCCCACGGTTGAAACCGTGGGCAATGGTTTCAACCGAGGGTTAAACATCGGTCAACAAGAATGCAACGCTTCATTTGCTGAGGGACAGCTAAGCGAGGCGTTTGCTTGAGGCGGGCACCGATCCTGTCCTGACCAAGGCGTAAGGGTTTGCGGATCATTCAAGAGTTTTTGGGTTTTAGAGCATTAAGACACCAGAAATTTTCACGCATGTTAGCAACCGGCTGCTTCAACAGGTTCATTTACCGTTCGATGACCTGTAAAAACTACTTATATTAGCAAAAGGTAAACGAATGTGGTAAACCATCACTTTGTCTACCATTGAGGGTGTATAAAGGAGGTTCAGCCTCATTTATAAACGAGTTGGTGGCAAGCTTAAAAACAACCGTGTAATGAAGAAAACAGTAATTTTAATAACAATAATTTTGACCTTTTATCAAGTTTTGCAGGCACAGACACTTGTAAAAAGCATTATTGACAAAAAACTTGAACTTCAAGAAGACGCTGTTTATGTCGTAAATGGTTTGCCATATGAACAAAAGGATAGTTTAAAACTAAACTCGGTTTTAAAATCATTTTCATTAGATCATTTAGTTGACTTGACAAAATTGAAAAATGACGGAAGTATTGTGAGATGCACAAGTAACGACATTGCAATAGTTTACTTCGCAACACAACAAGCTAAAAAAGAAATTAATAAAAAACTGAAAATGGTTAAGGACAAATTTCCTGACAAGTATTTTGGACATTCACAACATATACTTACCGACTCAAAAAATCCAGTTTTAATAATTGACAACAAAACTGTTCGTCACGAAGAAGCAAAAGAAGTGATTGAACAAATTAAAACAAATAACATTTATTTTATTGATTTCAAGTCTGACCCGCAACCAACTGAATTATATGGACAAAATGCCAAAAATGGACCTGTTAGAATATGGACGAAATAACTAAAAAGCCAGCCACCAAAAGCCGTTTTGCAAAAGCGGGGGGTTCGTGCTTCTATGACAGTGAAGTGCTAAATTCAAGCTTTGTGCATCTAATGATGTTTAGTGCTAAAAATCCCTGCCTGCGCATAGCTGAATCCCGTTGGTGGCAATGCCAGCAATGCCCACTGCACAAATAGTACATTTAATTTTGACTAACCGCAGGACAAACAATACTATAATATGCACATGAAAATATTTATTCAAAATATGGTAAGTCTGCGATGCAAAATGTTGGTAAAGTCCGAGTTAGAGAAATTGGGTATTGCATACAAAACAGTTAATTTGGGTGAAGTGGAATTAGTAGAGCCTTTATCTATAAGCAATAGTCAAATATTAAAGACAGCGTTACACAAGTCTGGTTTGGAGGTGATGGATGATGAAAAAGCCATGATGATTGAAAAAATAATTAACATTATTGTGGAAATGGTGCATTATAGCGATGAATTACCAAAAGTTAATTTTTCTACATTTCTTCAAGAAAAGATGAAATTAGACTATCATAAAATGGCTGAAATTTTTTCCAAAACCAAAGGTGTTACTATCGAGCATTTTATCATTCTTCATAAAATAGAAAGAATAAAAGAACTCATTACATACGACCAATTAAATCTCACCGAAATTTCCTACAAAATGAACTATTCGAGTTTGGCACACCTATCAAGGCAGTTTAAACAAGTTACGGGATTTACTCCCACTTTTTTCAGGAATTTATCAAAGAGAGATCGCACCAATTTAGAAGATTTATAATCCCTCTGAAAAAGCTTTTCATTCTAATTATACAACAATTATCTCTAATTGTGCAAGATTATAGGCACTTAAAGGTCTCACCTTTGTACCGTAGAAACAATTCGGTTTTTACATAAACAATTCAACTTACATCCTTTTATAAACATAAATTATATAGATATGGGATTTTTAAATTATTTCTACTTGCTAATACCTCTTTTCATATTCCTTTTTTTAGGAATTAGAATCGTTCGACCCACCCATAAAGGCCTTATAGAGAGGCTTGGAAAATATCGAAAATTGGCACAACCGGGTTTCCATTGGATCATTCCGGTGGTAGATAGGCTGTTTTTGGTAAATGTCACCGAACAAATGATAGATGCCGAACTTCAAGAAATCATCACCAACGACAACCTAAACGCTACGGTAGATGCACAGGTATATTTTAGGGTAAAATCGGATGAAGTAAGTGTCAAGGGTTCTACCTACAATGTAAACAACTATCCCTATCAGATTGTAAATCTGGCACGTACCACTTTTAGGAACATCATAGGCACTCTTACGCTTAAATCGGCCAACAGCGAAAGAGGTAAAATCAATTTAGAATTGCATGAAACCCTGTTTAGAGAAACCAAAAACTGGGGTATAGAAATCATTCGTACCGAATTGAAATAAATAGACCCTCCTGCCGATGTTCAGGAGACGATGAATAAGGTGGTAAAGGCCGAAAATGAAAAAATAGCCGCCATAGATTATGCTACGGCAGCAGAAACGGTGGCCGATGGTGTGAAGCGGTCAAAAATAAAAGAAGCTGAAGGTTACAAACAAGCCAAAATCCTACATGCCGAAGGCGAAGCAGAAGCCATCAAATTGGTAAACGACGCTGCCGATGAATATTTTGTGGGCAATGCTCAATTGCTGAGAAAACTGGAGGCTATAGAAAAAGCCTTGGAAAACAATACAAAAATCATTGTGCCCATCGGCTCCGATTTGGTAAATGTAATAGGCGAAATTGCAGGAATCGTCCCATTGAAAACAAAAGAATCTTAAACAAATAAGACCATCATGCAAGTACAATTCAATACAGATTAAACGATAGATGGTGCAGAGCGCAATGAAGATTATTTCACTACGCATATTGCCCATGAACTCGACCACTACGAATCGCATGTTACAAGAATAGAGGCGCACCTATCCGACGAGAATGGTAAAAAAGAAGGAAAGAACATGATTGTTTGTCTGCTGGAAGCCCGTCTTAAAGGAAGACAACCCATTGCGGTATCAGATCAGTCAGTTACTGTGGAATCGTCCGTATCCGGAGACATTCATAAGTTAAAAGCTTCTTTGGATACCCTATTGGGACACATTAAGAATTATTAAAACATTAAAATGAAAACAAATACAGAATTGGAAAAAGGTAAGGCTCACATTATTATAGAAATCATAGAATATGTACCCCATGCCGTGGTAAGTAGAACTATCATAAAAAAAACTTCCGGTAACATTACAGCTACTTCTATGTCCACGGGTGAAGAGCTGGGTGAAAAGACAACGCCATTTGATACCTACGTGCAAATTATTGACGGTATAGCTCAATTGGAAATTGACAATAAAACCATTCTCTTGAAATTGGGCGAAGGCTTAATAATACCAGCACATGCCAAACATAGTTTTACCGCCAAGGAAAAATTTAAAATGATAACCACCACTATAAAAAGCGGTTACGAATTATAAAACAACATTTTTTTAATCTTATAAATAAGCAATCATGTCAAAAGGAAAAGAAACCAAAAAGAAATCGGATAAAACCGCAGCAGCCTCAACGCCAAAGGAAAAAAAGGCTGCCAAAGCATTAAAGAAACAGGAGAAAAACAAGGGCGGAAGTTTAGACATATAATATGGTTACCATTAACAAACTTGGGATAGTATTAGAAAAAACGGCACATGCCTTTGAATGCGAAGGTGTGTTGAATCCAGCGGTAATAAAGGTGGACGACACCATTCATTTGTTTTACAGAGCCGTAACGAAAGACAATTATTCTACTATTGGATATTGCCAATTATCGGCACCAATGGAAGTGCAAAGTCGCAACGATACGCCATTGCTTTATCCGCAAAACGAATATGAATATCAGGGTTTGGAAGATCCTCGAATTGTAGAAATTGAAGGCACCTATTACCTTACCTATACAGCCTTTGATGGTATCAATGCCTTAGGGGCTTTGGCTACATCTACCGATTTAATCCATTGGCAAAAGCAAGGAATTATTGTGCCCAAAATCACCTACGAAGAGTTTAACCATTTTACCCAAGCAGAAGGAACTATACGTGAAAAATATAAGCGTTTCAATGACTATCGAAATAGCCATGACAAGCAAGACCGAAAAATATTTTTATGGGACAAAAACTTAATTTTTTTCCCTCGGAAAATTGATAATAAATTTTGTTTTCTTCATCGTATCAAACCCGATATTCAAATTGTGGTTGCCATAGAAAAGTTAGAAGACCTTACGATAGCTTTTTGGCAAAATTACTTTATTCATTTTGATGATTACGTGGTATTGACTCCAAAATATGATCACGAAGTAAGTTATATCGGAAGCGGATGTCCGCCCATAGAAACAGACGAAGGCTGGCTTATCATCTATCATGGCGTACACGATACAGTTAAGGGATATGTCTATTCTGCTTGTGCAGCCTTGCTTGATTTAAATAATCCACAAAAAGAAATTGCAAGATTGCCCTATCCTTTATTTTTTCCTGAAAAAGAATGGGAACTGATAGGCGAGGTAAACAATGTATGCTTCCCTACGGGCGCAGTGCTTGAAGAGGATACACTCTACATTTATTATGGTGCAGCCGATGAGCGTATTGCCGTTGCATCGCTAAGTTTAAAAGAGTTATTGGCAGAATTGGCTTTAAATAAAAATTAAAAATTATGACAACAGCTATTGTTTTATACCGCTCGCAAAAGGAATCAATTTTTGGAGAATTAGTTACAGAAAAATTATTAGTAAGTACAAAAAGTGCTGTTGAACAAGAATCAAATCTCCCTCAAATTCTTTTTATTACTTCTTTTCCTCCAAGAGAATGTGGGATAGCTACCTATTCTCAGGATTTAATAAATGCCCTAAACAATCAATTTGAAAATAGTTTTACTTGCTCTATTTGTGCATTAGAATCGGAGACAGAACAGCATATTTATAAAGAAAAACCAAATTACATTTTAAATACAGACTGTCGCAATTCATTTATAAAAACAGCCTTATATATCAATAATAACGAAAACATAAGAGTGGTTGTAATGCAGCATGAGTTTGGATTTTTTGCTAAAAAAGAAAATGAGTTTAAACAATTTTTTAACAGCATTTCTAAACCCATTATTTTTGTATTTCATACCGTTTTGCCAACTCCCAATAAGGAATTAAAAATAAAAGTTGAAGATATGGCAGCAATTGCTTCGGCCATTGTTGTAATGACAAGTAATGCAGCAAACTTATTAAAAAATGAATATAATGTAGCTGATTATAAAATCTCCATAATTCCTCATGGCACGCATTTAGTAGCGCCAATGAACAGAGAAAAACTAAAAAACAAGTATCAGCTTTCCAATAAAATGGTGTTAAGCACTTTTGGCTTATTAAGTAGTAGTAAAAGTATCGAAACTACATTAGCTGCATTGCCGTCCATAATTGCAAAATTTCCTAATGTTTTATTTTTAGTGTTGGGGAAAACACACCCCAATATTGTAAAGCAAGAAGGAGAGCAATACAGAAGAATGTTGGAGGAAAAAGTGAAAGAATTAAAACTTGAAAACCATGTTCGATTTGTAAATAAATATTTACCATTGAACATGCTTTTAGATTACCTTCAGCTTACCGATGTATATTTATTTACTTCTAAAGATCCAAACCAAGCGATAAGTGGTACATTATCGTATGCAGTAAGTTGTGGTTGTCCCGTAATTTCAACACCTATTCCTCATGCTAAAGAAAATATAAGTCATAACAATGGACTTTTATTTGATTTTGAGAATGAGGAGCAGCTTTCCAAAGCAGTAATTTCATTATTAGGAAATGATAAATTAAGGTTTGAAATATCGTTGAACAGTTTTCATCAAATGGCTACTACAGCTTGGCAAAATTCTGCAATAGCACATGCATTACTTTTTGAACAAAGTACTTCAAATATTTATAACCTAAATTATAAAGCACCACCTATAAACCTAAAACATCTTAAAAATATGACTACTGATTTTGGCATCATTCAGTTTGCTAAAATTGCTAATCCAGATATATTTTCTGGTTATACCTTAGATGATAATGCCAGAGCCTTAATAGCTATTTGTCAGCATTACGAACTGTATAGAAACGAAGATGATTTACGCTTGATTAATACTTACTTGCAATTCATACAACATTGCATACAACCGAATGGAACTTTTTTAAATTATGTAAATCAAGAACATGAATTTACAAGTCAAAATTATAAAGAAAATATTGAAGATAGCAACGGGAGAGCCATTTGGGCATTGGGATATACGAGTGCATTAAAGGAAATACTACCCATTAATATTACAAATGAAGCAGAAAATATATTGCAAAGAGCCATTCCACAGCTAGAAAAAATTCATTCTACACGTGCCATGGCGTTTATTATTAAAGGTTTGCATTTTCAAAACAAATTAGACAATCTGTACTTATTAGATATTTTTGCAAACAGATTGATAAAGATGTATAAGCATGAGAAATCCGCAAAATGGTTTTGGTTTGAAGATTACTTAACTTATGGAAATAGCGTATTATCAGAAGCCATGCTGTGCGCCTATTTGAGCACATCAGCTAATATTTATAAAAATATTGCCAAAGAAAGTTTTGATTTTTTATTGTCAGAAATTTTCTCAAACGGAAAAATTAAAGTCATATCCAATAAAGGTTGGCACATAAAAAATGAAACAAAGCAAAAACCCATTGGCGGAGAACAGCCAATAGATGTAGCATACACCATTATGGTTTTAGAAAAACTTTATGCCACCTTCGGTAAGGAAGATTACAAGCAGAAAGCTATGAGTGCTTTTAACTGGTTTTTGGGAGATAATCACTTACGCCAAATTGTATATAATCCATGTACTGGAGGCTGTTACGATGGCGTGGAAGAGTTTAACGTTAATCTCAACCAAGGAGCAGAGTCTACCGTAAGCTATTTGATGGCAAGATTGGCAATAGAAAGAATACAAACCAGAAAAAAATAAAATACATTATGAACACAGAATTTAAAGACAAGGTTGTAATTATTACTGGAGCCTCATTTGGAATAGGTAGGGCTACGGCATTAGCTTTTGCAAGAGAAGAAGCCAAATTGGTGATTTCAGATGTACAGGACAAGGAAGGTGAATCTTTGGCAAAAGAAATTATAAAACAAGGCAATGAATGTATTTACGTTCACTGTGATATCAGCAAACCAGCTGACGTGCAGAATATGGTAAGCGAAGCTATAAAGCATTTTGGCCGACTTGACATTGCCTATAACAATGCAGGAATTGAAGGTGAAATGGGCTTTACAGCAGACGGTAGCGAAGACAATTTTGACCGTGTCATCGGCATCAATCTCAAAGGTGTGTGGGCCTGTATGAAATACCAAATTCCTGAAATGCTGAAGAACAAAAAAGGGGTTATCGTAAACTGTTCTTCGATAGCGGGTGTGGTAGGCAGTCAGGGATTATCCGTTTACGTGGCTTCAAAGCACGGGGTAAATGGCCTTACCAAAAATGCAGCATTGGAATATGCCAGTCAAGGAATTCGCGTTAATTCAGTATGTCCGGCAGGAGTACAAACTCCTATGCTTGATCGAATAGTAGAGACGAGTTCGGGACTCAAAGACCAAATGAATGCAATGCATCCTATTGGTCGAGTAGCACAACCAGAAGAAATTGCTGAGGCAGTGCTCTATCTTTGCTCAGACCGTGCATCCTTTATTACCGGTCATGAATTGCTTGTAGATGGAGGTTTTACAGCTCAATAAACTTTGAGTAAACTCAACAGCACTTTCTTCTACTGTTGCACGATGAAGTAATGTATGGAAAATCTGAATATAAAATGGCATACCATCCCTATTGAAAAGGTAGCAGAACACTTAAAGGTGGATATCCAAAATGGACTATCCGATGAAGATGTGAAGAAGCGTTTGGATCAATACGGTAAAAATCTAATTACCACCAAAAAGCAACAAAGCAGCTTGGTTCGATTTCTGCTCCAATTTCATCAACCCCTGATATACATACTTCTGGCTGCAACCCTTATTACAATACTATTAGGGGAATATACCGATGCCTCCGTAATTTTTGCTGTTGTACTTATCAATTCTTTCATTGGCTACTACCAGGAAACCAAAGCTCTGAAAGCGATTGATGCGCTCTCAAAGAGCATGAGCACCACCGCAACGGTCATACGCAATGGTAAGCAAAGTGACATAGACAGCGTGGGACTGGTTCCTGGGGATTTGGTAGTGCTCCGGGCAGGGAATAAAATCCCTGCCGACCTACGCCTTATAACTGTTAAGGATATGCAGGTGGATGAATCTGCGCTTACCGGGGAGTCGGTTGCCACCGAAAAGAATACACGACCAGCAGATGAAAGCACCATGATTGGTGATCGCCAGAATATGGGCTTTGCCGCCACTATCGTTACTTATGGTTCCGCAAAAGGTACAGTGGTTACCACAGGAGACCATACTGAGGTGGGCAAAATCAATACATCCATCGCCACAGCAAGTGAATTGGATACACCTCTCACCTTGAAGATCAAAAAGTTCAGCCATATGCTGCTCTGGGTGATTTTAGTTTTCGCGTTGTTGATTCTAGGCATTGCCTACCTTCGTGGCGAAAGCCTTGCCGATGCCTTTATGGTGGCGGTGGCGCTAATGGTAGGTGCCATTCCTGAAGGATTGCCCGCTGCCGTTACGATTATGTTGGCCATAGGAGTAGGGAAAATGGCCAAAAGAAAAGCTATTATTCGCAAACTGGTGGCGGTAGAGACCCTAGGGAGCACTGATATCATTTGCTCCGACAAAACGGGTACACTTACCGAAAACCAGATGACCGTACAAAAAATAATGGCCGGTGGAGAGCTATTTGACGTAACGGGTATGGGCTATAAACCCCAGGGCAAGGTGCTTTTCAAAGGAGAAAAAGTGCTGCTCAATGAAAAGCCGGCACTGCTGTCTATGCTTAGGGGAGGTGTGTTGTGCAATAACAGCAGAATTATAGAAAGGGAAGGCAGATGGAAGGCCGAGGGCGATCCTACCGAGGCTGCCCTAATAAGCGTCGCCGAAAAAGCCGGTATCCAAAAAGACTATATAGATCGCTATTTTCCCCGACTTGATGAGATTCCTTTTCAGTCGGAATACCAATATATGGCCACGCTGCATAAGGCTGATAAAGACATCGTGTTTTTGAAGGGTTCCTTGGAAGCTGTTTTAGCTTCATCTGACTTTATGATGAACGAACAAGGTGAGGTAAACCCTATTGAAAAATCCGCTATCCAAAAATGTGCCGAAGAAATGGCTACGGAAGGTCTAAGGGTACTGGCATTTGCCATGAAAGAATACGACTTTTCCAAAAAGGAATTAAATCACGGAGACGTGGCCAAAGGAATGGTTTTCACTGGGCTGCAAGGGATGATTGATCCACCACGAGAAGAGGCTATAAAAGCGGTAGAATTATGCCAACAAGCCAGTATTCAGATAAAAATGATTACCGGAGATAATGCCCTTACGGCAGCCAACATAGCCACTCATCTTGGTATTAAAGGAAAGATGGAGAATGGCAAACTCAAAGCATTAACTGGACTGGAACTAAAACGTTTTTCTGAGTCTGAATTACAGGAAATTGCGGATGAAGTCTCGGTTTTTGCGCGAGTAAGCCCCGATCAGAAACTCAGGTTGGTAAAATCCATGCAAGCTAATGGTAAAGTAGTTGCGATGACCGGGGACGGAGTGAATGATGGTCCGGCACTGAAACAGGCAAATATAGGCATAGCCATGGGCATAAGCGGTACCGAAGTGGCCATAGATGCGGCAGATATGGTACTGACCGATGACAATTTTGCTTCCATAGAGGCAGCGGTTGAAGAAGGTAGAGGTGTCTTAGACAATCTTACCAAATTTATAGTATGGACACTTCCTACCAACCTTGGTGAGGCACTTGTCATTCTTGCAAGTATCTCCCTAGCCACTCAGTTGCCGCTAGCACCCGTACAGATTTTATGGATCAACATGACCACCGCTATATGCTTAGGTTTGATGCTGGCTTTTGAGCCTAAAGAACCTGGTATTATGGACAGACCACCTATACCATCGGGCAAACCATTACTCACTTTTCCTGTTATCATGCGAACACTTCTGGTGGGTACATTGATCATGTTAACATCTTTTCTATTATTTCGTTTTGAACTAGCTAAAGGGGCCAGCCTAGCTCAAGCCCAAACGGTAACCACTACGGTTTTTATAGTCTTAGAAGCTTTTTATCTATTCAACTGCCGATCCTTACGAAGGTCTATCAAAGAGATTGGTTGGTTTTCGAACAAATGGGTGTATTACGGAGTATTTGCAATGTTGATACTTCAACTCCTGTTTATACATGCCCCCTTCATGAATGCTCTTTTTCATTCAGCACCCATAGGACTTCATTCGTGGCTAAGAATCCTGGCAGCGGGTTTGGGGCTATTTATCATTGTTTATATTGAGAAAACGATAAGGAAGCAAATGACAGGTACAGAAGAGTTTTGATTTGTTTAAAAAAGGAAAGCCTGCCACCAACAACTAAGGTTTCGTTCGGCCTGCAAGGCCTAGAATGAAACCGCTGTTGCACCCTTCGGCTGCGCGCAGGGCAGGCTCCAACGGGGGAGTTGCCAAACTTTTAATTAGAGCTATGGGTAAAGCGGCTTTTTCAGCTTCTCCATAGTTGCAGAAAGATGGGTGGCGTGCATCGCTGCCAACCTGGATATTCCGGAGCTTACTGACCCCTCCAATCCTTCGGAAAAACAAAGCCCCTTCCAACACGTTTACTGAGCTTAGCACTTGCAATTCCAGGAAATCTTGACCCTCCAGCCCCCTCCTATACACAAATCAACCCCTCTCAAACACAACTCATCCCATACGATACACAATCCACTACCCAAAAACCACAAATTCCCCCTCTTGAAAGACAACTCACTGCCTGAAAAACACAAATAAAACCCCACAAAACATAATGCACCGATAAAAAAATGCAAATGCCTTCCTTCAAAACCTGGGGCGCTGCCAAAAAAGAGGAATTAAATCCTCCTTTTTGTGAGTTAATTGTCCGGAAAGACCCTCGATATCCACCTTTTTGCTAAAGAATTGTTCGGAAATACCCTCGATTTCCTCTTATTTATAAGTGAATTGTCAGGTAAGGCCCTTGGTATCCTCTTTTTTGTGCGTGAATTGTCCGGAAAGACCCTCGATATCCATTTTTTTGGGGGAATAATTCTAAAAAGCCCCGCCAGCCCAATCCTAACCCTCGGCGATTAGAATGTCTTTTGGGCGCCTCATCCGTCTCCGGCCATTAGCTGCCTTGTGGGGAAGAGACCGTTGATTTATGCCGTTTTCAAGGCAGATTAAGGCGTGGACAAATCGAAAGTCCGCAGTTTACAAATTGTAAATGAGGAACTTGAGGTTTGGGCACAACGCAAAGATGCCGCCTGAATAGGTGTAAATCAACGGTCTCGTTAAGCTACGCCGCCATGCCGCGGCAAGGAGCTTCCTTTGGTCGCTCTTGCCTCCGCAGCGGCTGAGCACCCCACTTCGTCAGGCTAATTGGCCTGCGCCGGGGCGCGTTAAGCTCCGTGGGCTGTTTTATGAATGATGGCCCACGGTTGAAACCGTGGGCTATGGTTTCAACCTAGGGTTAAATAAATGTCAACAAGATAGCAACGCTTCATTTGCTGAGGGACAGCTATGCGACGCACCTGCTTGAGCCAGGCACCGATCCTGTCCCGACTCAAAGATGCTGACCCCAGCGTCAGCACATGGCGTCAGGGTTTGCGGTACATTCATGAATTGCTGGGGTAAAAGAGTCCACGCCCGACAGAGATCTACACCCATGTTAGTAAGCGTGTCTTGGAACAAATTCGGAGTCCATTCGATGATTTGTAGCGAATTTGACTATTTTAGAGTTATGAATAATGGGCATAAAGGTCACTTATCCATACAAGCGTTTGTGGGGTGGAGTGGTTTTTGGTACGTGTATAAGTTAGTTATGGGCAAAGGCTACCGGGACAGACAGAAATTACTAGTGACACAATGAAATTGCATCAAAATCAAACTTTTCATACATTTAAGCATGTTAAATCTAAAAACAGTTAAGGATACCCTTCTTGCTCATAAGCAAAGACTCAGCATTAAATACGGCTTGAGTAACCTAGCTATTTTTGGTTCCTACGCTAGAAATCAACAAACAGATGAGAGCGATTTAGACATTCTTGTAGAATTTGATAGACCAATTGGTTCAGAATTTATTGATTTAGCAGATGAACTAGAGCAGTTGTTAAGAGTTAAAATTGATTTAGTCTCAAAAAAAGGCATCAAAGACAAGTATCTAAGATCAATCGAAAAGGAGCTCGAATATGTCTAGACGAGAACCAGAATTATTACTAGAAGATATAATTGAATCAATTCAAAAAATCAAAAGCTACACAAATGGAATGTCGTCGAAAGAGTTCTTTGAAGATGACAAAACACTTGATGCAGTAATTAGAAATTTTGAAATAATTGGCGAAGCAGCCAATAGAATGCCAGAAGAAATTAGAGTTAATTTTAATGATGTTAATTGGCATCGAATAAGAGGCTTTAGAAACAGAATTGTTCACGATTATATGGGAATAGACTATGAAATTGTCTGGGAAATAATTGTAAATGATTTAGAAGAATTACAGCAACAAATTCAGCATATCCTAGGAAGTATATAGCCTCAGCCCCTAACAGCGCGCAGCCGCAATTAAAACTGCGGCTGCGCGCAATCCGTTGGCGTTCAGCCTGAGAAAAAACGACAGAATAAAATGAGACAACAAATATTAAATCAGATAGTTTATGCACTTGGTCAGCGAAATGACTTTTTTATACGTGAGCAAGATATACAGTTATATCTTGCAAACCACTTTATTAATAGCCATTTATTCGACAATGTTTTTATAGAATATCATGTACCAAACAATTTGATAGTTAATTATCCGTGGCCTGACAGTAACAATATTTATATTGACATTGTCTTAGAAAAGAATGGTCGATTTTACCCAGTTGAAATTAAGTATAAAACAGTGGCACAAGTCATACCCTCTATGGTTTTCGGACAAAATGCAAACGTAATACTCGGACATCATGGAGCACAAAACATTGGCTGCTATGACTTCTGGAAAGACATTAAAAGAATTGAAATATTCGAGCAGACATTTCAATATGTCGAAAGAGGAGTTGTATTGTTTGTAAGCAATGACTTGACATATCAGAATGCAACTTTGAACCCAAATGTTGGTTATACAAAATTTTCAATTCATCATGGACGAGTAATTCCAGTTAACTCTATTTTAAATTGGAATGGTAATTTAGCTGTTGCAAATGGTAGACCTAAATTAATAACTAACTATGCTTACATTATAAATTGGAAACCAATGCTTATACCACAACATCATTTCATATTGACATGAAAGGAGAAGGCCGAACCGCTAACATGCGTTTAGCGTAATGCGGGGTGAAGTGCTTAAATTCAAGTGCAGTTTTTCAAATCAACTTTGGTGCTGGGTTGACAGTTTTGTTCGCTACAATCCCGCACGAAACAATCCCGCACGAACGCCAAGCCCAAAACCCTCAGACTGTCTAATAACCTCTCTTTTCAACCTTTCAATGGTTAGCAAATGGCAGGTTTAGTGTGTGGGCTTTTCCCCTTTAAAATCGGTATTTTTATTTATGAAATTTATCCAAGGAAATCCCCGAAATAACTGAACCCCTTGGCCGGAATATTCACTCAAAGCCTACCTTTTAAAAGCATCGGACTCTCTTTTTGGGTCCCTCACCTCCCTTTTAAGTCCCTTTTGGGCCAGGTGTTTTGTGTTGATTTGGCCTACGGGGTTTTGTCAACTTTTTCCTTGGCTTGCTGTAAACCAATCAAAAGTGGTATTTTTGACTGGAAAATGGGGTAAGCTTCCAGGGGTATTGGACGAACTGGCGTTGGGTGGCATATTAGAAAACCCGCTCCGTAAGACAATGTCACGAAATAGAACCATAATTTTGCGCCTTTAATAAAACAGATGAAAGTAACAGGAGAACAACTATATAAAAAGCTTGTAGGCGAATACAAAATAATAGTGTTAACACAAATAATTTTTTAAATATGGGATTAGTCGAAAAGTACCGCTGGGGTAACAACAACAATACACCAGCCTCTAATATTGAAATTGATAGTTTGTCTACCCTTGAGTCCATAAAGAGAAGGCAGGGTTGGATGATTGCTGCTCAAATAGCTACAGTTGTTGCTATAGCTGATCAAACAAAGCAAACTACAGGCGCTCTAAGGCTTGTAAATGATACTCTCATTTCCATTGAAGATACTATTCAAAATGGGTTTGATTCGCTCGAAACAAGTATAGAAAGATTAGAATCGAACTTAATTGAAAATTTAAGTGAGATAAAGTGGTATTTATTTAATGTTGACAAAAAGCTAGACCAATTAATTAACCTAGTTAAATTTTCAGGCGCAACAAAATCAGCAGAAAACAATAAACAAGGTTTCATTCTTTATAAAATAGGAAGTTTTAAAGAAGCAATTGGTCAATTAGAAAAGAGTTTAGCAGAAAACCCTCTAAATATCGAGGCATACATCAATTTAGGCTTTGTTTATTTGAGACTGGAAAACCTTACAGACTCAATCAAAAATTTCGAAATAGCTTCTAAAATCATTAAAGAAGATTTTTCTTATTACGAAGAAATATCCTCTGAACAACTTAAAAAAACTGAAGTTTTTATCCTCGATAACTTATCGAATTTATATTCAATGCAAGACCAAAATCATCAATCAATAGAATTGATGAATAAAATATTGAGTAACGATATAGATAAGAAGACAGAGATATTAACTAAATACAAGCTGGCTAAATATAAATGTATCATTAAAGAATATGACGATGCATTAGAAATTATTAATGAACTCATAAATAACCAATATTTTGAGCCAGTAGCTTTAGCAGTTGCGAATCCTGAATTTAAAGAAATTAGCTTACTAATATTAGAAATATTACAAGTTAAACTAGAAGAAATTAATAGAGCTTTCAGTGGTGAAGGAAAGACTAAAAGTGATAAAATAAATTTACTAGATATCGACAACGAGTTTAAATCTGGACTGCTTAATTCAATTGAAAAATCTTTTATTGCAATTAAGGAAAGTTCTAATTATTCGATTTTGCTTACATCTGAATTCAAGGAATCATACAATGAATTTCTGCAATATTTAGACTTACTAGGTGAATTAAAACTTAAATCAGAAAAAGAATTGGAGTCATCAATTCAGGATGTGAAAAATTTAGAAAGTATTGCAGAACTTAATAATATGATTGATACGAATTATGATGATAGTTTTGATGTATCTCAAATGTCTCATCGAATTTTACTTAGTAAAATTAAGATTAATGTTAAATCTGGCATTAACAAAAAAGTAAGTTCTTTTAATAGTTCTCAGAATGTGTATCACAATGCAGAAGCGTTATTAAAAAAAGGGCTGAAAATTATTACTTCCTTAAACAATAATGAAATTATTGATTACATAAATACAAAATTTAATCTTTCTATTTTAAGCATGAACTTGATTCCTAAAATGACATTAAAAGAAAAAGAAACAAGATTTGCAGAAAAAATAATAAATGAATATTCCACAATAATTAGCAAATACAATGTTAAAGAATAAATAGAATCCAATATGTCCAATTCCAATTCTGATATAGGTGATGTTGATGGTGTTAATGAATATGATGACGATAATAATATGATTGAAATTTTAGACATTGGTACAATTAAATTGGCTGTAGTAAAAAAAATAAAAGAAATTTTAGCTGTTGATTTAAAAACTGCAAAAGATTTAGCTGATGCTGGGTTTTTGGGTGGGTATTCCACATCAAAAATGAAAGAATTAAGAGAATCACTTCTGGAACTAGGTGTAGATTTAATGTAAACCATTTAGTTATGAGCAATAATATGAAAAACATACTTGAATATAAATCTCTCAAAGTCGAAGCTGATAGAGTGAAAATATCGGAAGTTCTAACCAAGGAACTTTTGAAGTTTAATTTTGAAACAGATTATCTGAAAGAAGGTGTTTTGCAAATAGATAATGCATCAGAAATAACTTTTTATTCATGTGTAATCGAAAATTATACTGAAACACGAAGTATTAGTGAATCAAATAGGCCCAATCGTTCAGGCGTTCCTCAAAGCAGCAAAAGAATGTCAGAATTTAATGTGTGGGATTACAAATTATCATTTGATCAAGAGTTTCGAAATTCTACAGATAATCATGATATTCTTGAGAGCCATCACGCTATAGGATGCGGCACCTGTAAGCAACATGGCAAAATAAGGTGTTCAAGTTGTAGAGGTTCAGGTGATATAACTTGCAGTAGCTGTAGTGGGAGAGGTGAAAAGCAATGCGATAATTGCAATGGGAGAGTAAATATTAAATGTTGGTCCTGTTCTGGAAAAGGGACTAAGGAAACAGGATATGGTGAAAATAAAAGAATAGAGCGTTGCTCGTCATGTTCAGGTCGTGGATCAAATAAATGTACTAGATGCAGTAATGGTTTTATCACTTGCTCAACTTGCAGTGGGAGTGGAAAGGTAACTTGTTATACTTGTCATGGTTCTGGCGAAATAACTTGTTATCAATGCGAAGGGTATAAAACTATGGATCATTTTTTCATAGTATCAGCTAGATATATTAATTTATCGCAAACTTTATATTTGACAAATCCTTACACAGGGTTTGACCAAAACAAATCAAAAACTACTAATTTTAACATACAAAGAAAATTATTTGACATAAAAGAACTAAAATTTAAAGACAACCATCTTAATGATATAAAAACAAGTCCTTTTTATAGGCAAATAGCTTCATTTTTTGATTTTACAAATAATGAGCTTACAAAATTAATTGCATCTAGAATAACTTGTTTTGAGAATAAATATTTCGAAGTGACATTTAGTTTTTATGGTGAAAAGTACACTCTTTTTCTAGATAAAAACTTTGAGAATTCTTACTATAATGGCAAAAAACCATCTGATCAATATGAGTTAGCTTTACTTAAAAAGTCGATTGATAGTGCGGTCAAAAATAAGCTAAGTGTTACCAAGAAAACTATTCAAAAATTATCTAAGTATGACTTCATTAGTATATCCGAAAAAGAAATCATCAATGCTATTGAAGATACTGAATATATATACGAAGCACATAATGAATATAAAAACAAAAAATATTCATCTTCAGAAAGTGCCCTTAGATTAGTAAGTAATACAAAGAAAGACGAAAATGATTTTATTCTTATAAGAAAAAAACTCAACAGGGTTTATAAACTTAATACATTAATATTTTGGTTAGGTTCATTACCTCTCTTATACTGTTTTTTAATTGACACATCTTTTTATTGGATTTCAATAAATATTTGTGTTGCTTTAATTATTTTAATTTTAAGCCTTAATATCAATAAGCGTATAAAAAATATTACTTATAGTCGTCTCATCGTTGTTTTTTTTATTATTATCCAGATTATTTCAATTAATATTATTTATCCATCCTCTAGTAGAAAGATTGCTTGTGATTGCTATAATCAAAGTGTTTTAAAATCAGGAAGAGCATACGATGATATGAGTCGAAATGAACAAATTTTTCGAGAAAAATGTTTTCAAGAGTTCAGAACAGAGGAAGATATGAAAAGAGCTTCAATATTTTTTCCTAAAAAATCTGAACCTTCAGTTTCTGTTCCAACTATAAAAATAGGGCAACAAGAATGGATGGCTGATGAAATCAATACTTCAGTTTACAACAATGGTGATCCAATCAATGAGGCACAACGCGAAAAACAATGGAAAGATTATGGAAATAAAAAAATAGGTTGTTACCGCAAATTAAGTAATGGAACTTATGTTTATAATGCTTTTGCTGTTAATGATAATAGAGGAATAATTCCATCAGGATTTATTTTGCCAACATTTGATCAATTTAATCAATTATTTAAATTTTTAGGTGGTGGAGATTCTCAAACAGGAAAGGCGACAAAATCAATGGCGACTTATCCTATTTATATTGAGGATTGGGTAGGCGATCAAGAAACAGGGGGGCTTGAAGAGGTTGAAATTAAAACTAATGGCAACTCTAAGTTCAATGCAAAAAAAGGTGGATTTATTTATGATCTTGGCACTCCATCAGAAGGAAATTGCTCCTACTGGTGGACTGCATCAACCGAAGGCACAAATATGATTGTGGTAGATATTGGTTGGTGTTCACAAGATTTGGGTGGAGGGAAAGGTGCTTATCCAAAATCTTTTGGTTTTGCAGTTCGCGGTTTAAAGAAATAAAACCAGCCCACAACAACTAAGGTTTCGTTGTAAGCATACGTAAGCATACGGGGAACTACATATTGTTTCCCCAAAAGTCTTGTTCTATTTTTAGCTCGGCAGTAGCTCCAACAGCCTATTGGCGGGGTGGTCCGGCAATTTGGTAAGCAATTCAGTCATCCATTGGGTTGGATCTGCTCCTCTTGCTTTACAAGTGCCTAGTAAGCTGTACATAATGGCGGTACGCTTAGCTCCTTCATGAGAACCGGCAAACATGTAGTTTTTCCTGCCCAAAGCTACCGAAGGAATGGTATTATCGATAAGGTGGTTGTCGATTTTCAAGCGGCCATCTAGTAATTAGACTTTGAGTCGATCCCAAAACACAAAGGGATAGCCAAAGGCTTTTCCTTTGGCACTTTCTAGAATGGCCTCCCGCCCCCCAAA
Source organism: Flavobacteriales bacterium (assembly GCA_018401695.1). Classification (GTDB taxonomy): domain Bacteria; phylum Bacteroidota; class Bacteroidia; order CAIKAF01; family CAIKAF01; genus CAIKAF01. Next base: position 1,545,424 of record JAGYKD010000001.1, read on the forward strand.
GAGGGCCCGCCACTAGCTGACCCTTAGGCGCTTTTGGGCGAGGATTCCAACCTTAGGCGGAACCCGGAGCCCTAGAGCGCCTTAGGGTCCTAAGTGGCTCCCCCGACGCTTAAATACCGTCACAAGGTCAGCATCTAAGGTGCGGGGTCTTAAGAACCGAAATTAAGGGGCGGATACGGAGCTTAATTTTCCTATGGAAGAAAGGCCCAAACTTTAAGGCTATGTGGTATTAGGCTCAACCCGCCTAGCAGAAACAAAAAAAAATCGCTTTTTATTTGTCCCCATGGGTTTGCGGACTAAGGTCTAGCCCTTTCAATACCCGCCTTGGGTTTCTTGACGGTCGGGAATGCGGTCCAAAACCTCCTCTACCCAAGGACCTAAGACATCGCGTTCAAATTCTTCGAACCGGAGTTTAAAGGCATCGTAGAATTGGCCGTTAAACTCTTGCAAGTCTTCGATGTTCATTAAATGGTAGCTGGCTACCGCCGGATATTTGCTGCGTGGATGTCCGCGTTCGGTGAGCAGGCCTTCTAAGCTGGTAAAGTTTTGCATCATATCGAACAGGCGATCTTTGATTTCTTGCAGCTGCTCCCGGCGCTCCGGATCTTTATGCCAAATGCCCCCAAAGGTGAACCGTATGTCTATGGTTTCTGCTTCAAAGACCATTTCCAGGCAAAACATTTCGTACATATGGTGCCAGCTAAAGGAGCCGTAACGGAATTTATCTTGCACTTCGGAAGGTAAAAACCGGAAAATTTCATCCTTTTGCGGGGTTAAAATGGCGTAGCGTTCGTCGTCCTTAAAAAAGCGAAACACTTCTTGAAAATTTTCCGGCACGTTAAGCACCGGACGGTGCTTCATAATAAAATTCAGCGCGTCTTTGTGTTTCCAGTAAATCTGTTGGGCAAGGGTCATTAAATCTTTTCCGGTAGTCATAAATTGTTGTTTAAAATATTTGATGTAAAAACGTATAAAATCAGCGACTTCTCTATCGGGTTTTAGAAGCTCCAATCCTTCTTCGAGCATATACAGCGCTTCTCCGTATAGAAAGGTGTCGTAGCCGTCTAGTCCGGGCATTCTGCGGGCGTCAAACGGCCTGGGAGATAACAGGATGTAATGGGCATATGCCGGCTCCGGCAGTTGTTTTTGGGAATGCAGTTGGTATTGCAGTGCAGATTGATCTAAAGCGGGGCCATCTTCCACGCGGTTGTCCACCAAGAGCACCCAACCTGCTTCGGCATTTTCAATGCTGATGTCTTTGTGGTTGTAGCCAAAATGGACTTTTGTTTTGCTGTGGTCGGCTAAACTAATGCGGTTTTTAACTTCCAGGGGCAAATGATACACGCTTTGGGCAAAGCGGTTGAGGAACCAAGGCCCGCACTTGTGGCTACCGGAGGGGTCTAAAATCCAGGCCCAAAAGCGCGAATGGGAGGCAGGTTGTTTGGGGTCTTCGGTTACGGTAAAGGGGTTGAAGCGGTTTATTTCTGTTTTTATGCGCTCCAAAACCAAATCTTCGTCTGCTAAAAATTTTTGTAGGGAATCTAGGACTGGGTCGGTTTGGACAGGTTGCTCAAAATCTTGTTCCATAGATAAACAAACGTATTAAAATTAACTATTTATTAAATCAAACTTAATTAAGGTTTCGGCAACTACAAAAGTACTTCCACCAATATATAAAACATCTTCTGTGCCCGCAAGGTTCAATGCATGGTCAATGGCTTCGGCAACAGAACTTTTCGAAGCCGACGTCAAGCCTAGGTTAAGCAAAGTTTTCCGGAGTTTTTCTACCGGCATTCCTCGGGGAACATCCGGTTTGCAAATGGTAAGGCTGTGATGTTCCGGCAAAAGCTCCACCATGGCTTTTAGGTCTTTGTCGTCGGCAAAGCCCAATACAAAATGTAGCTTTTTTCCTTTGGCGGTTTCTTTCAATTGCTGCATTACATAGGTCCAACCGGAGGAATTGTGTGCGGTATCTGAAATAACTAAAGGTGCTTTTTGTAAGATTTCCCAACGGCCACGAAGTCCGGTGAGCTTTGAAAAATGACTCAAGCCTTGTTCAATGGAGGTTTGCTGCACAGCTAATGCACCCGGAATGGATTGGTATACCCTTAGCGCCGCAAGCGCTGTTTTGAAATTTTGGTCTTGGTAGGCACCTCCCAAGGGCAGCTGAATTTCCCAGCCTTCGTTGAGTACCCGAATGCTTCTTCCTCCCTCTTTGGATGCATGGCCCTCCAAGTGAACCCAATCGTCGGCTACATGAAGTGTACTCTGTGTTTCCAAGCATTTTTTGGTGAACACCGGAAGGATTTCTTCGGTAGGCTCTCCCAGGACGGCAGGTGTTTGGGGCTTTATGATGCCGGCTTTTTCTGCTGCAATTTCCGGTAAGGTTCCGCCCAAAAACTGCATATGATCCCAACCGATATTGGTAATAATGCTAAGCTCGGGATCCACTACATTGGTAGAGTCTAGGCGTCCCCCCATGCCGGTTTCCAAAATAACCATTTCGGTTTTTTGCTGTTTGAAGAACCAGAAAGCCATTACCACCGTAATTTCGAAAAAGGAGGGCTTTATTTTTTCAATTACATCTTGGTATTGCGCCACAAAATCCACTACCGCCTGCTCATGTATGGGCACTCCATTTATCCGTATTCTTTCGGTAAAGGAGCTTAAATGAGGCGAAGTATACAGTCCTGTTTTGTATCCCTGTGTTTGGAAGCAAGCAGCAAGCATGTGGCTTACCGAGCCTTTTCCGTTGGTTCCGGCAATATGAATAAACCTCAAACCCTTTTCGGGGTTTCCTAAGGCTTGGCATAATGCCTGTGTATTTCCTAAGTCTTTTTTGAATGCTGCGGCCCCAATCCGCTGATACATGGGCAAAGCAGCATAGAGGTATGCTACGGTTTCCGTGTAATTCATGAACAAATTAACGAAGGATTCTCACACTACCCATGCGTTCAATAATGTCGGGAAAGCAAAAATTGTTTAAGTACATGCGCCAGGCATATACCCCCGAGGAAAGCGTGTTGCCGTCTTGGCCTGTTCCGTTCCAGCTGTCTTCAGGCCCTTGGAAGGTTTTAACCACATTACCCCAACGGTCAAAAATGTACATTTCAAATCCGTCGGACAAGTCCAGCTCAGGAAAACTGTAGGCGATGCCAAAGCTATCGTTAATGCCGTCGTCGTTTGGTGAAAACGCATTGGGCACATAAATGCGTTCGGGGTCATAGCCACCTACAACCCTTACAGAATCTGTGAACACAACATTGCATTTGGAAACCCAAACGGAGTAAACTCCGGGCTCGGACACCAATAGGGTTCTTGAAGTATCCCCTGTGCTCCATTGGTAATCGGCAAAAGGGTTTCCCGCATCCAGGGTAACCGAATTATTGGCACACATCAACTCAATTTCGGGCAGTGCAGGTTCGGGGAGGGTATCAAATGTAATTCGAATGGAGTCGAAACTTGTGCAGTTGTTTTGAGTTACACCAACCCAGTAGAGAGCCGTGGTGTCTGCCGCAAACAATTGGCTATTGCTGCCGTCTTGCCACTGATAGTTTGCCCCTGCATTGCCGGCATCCAAAAGGTATGGAGGCGGAGTGCACACCACTTGATCCGGTCCTAGGTTAACTACCGGGTAATTGAAAACGGCCAAGTTTAGCGTGTCTTGGCCAATACACTGATTTTGATCGGTAACTCGAACCCAAACCAACTGATCTCCAATGGGTGTGAAGCCGGCGGTGTTTTGGGTGCTTTGGTCGCTCCATTCAAAGCTAAATGGGCCTGTCCCTTGTTGAACCTGTGCGGTAAGCGTGGTGCTTTCACCAATACATAGCTGGCTGTCTCCGGTAATTTGTACTTGAGGAGCCGGAGCCTGAATGAATTCGAGGGAGTCCCTGGTGGTGCAGCCGTTGCGGCTAACGTCTACCCACCAAAAGCCAAAACTGTTGGCGATGGTAGTTTGTTGGAAACTTCCGTCATTCCACAGGTAATTGGCGCCGGGGTTTCCGGCATCCAAGAGTAGGTTGGGAGGGTTACAAACAATGCTATCCGGCCCCAAATCTACTATAGGGTAGGGGAATACCTGCACCCAAAGGGAATCTTCGGCGGTGCAACCCAAGCTGTCGGTAACGGTGACTTGGTATCCTGTAGAAACCATAGGGGCATCGGAAATGGATGGAGAAGTGGCTCCTGTGTTCCAGGCAAACTGTAGGTTTCCTGTGCCTCCGGTGACTTGGGTATTTAAGGTAAATGCTTCTGCTTCGCAGGAAGTACTGTCGCCTAAGATTTCCACGGCAATTTCCGAAATAACAACGTCCAGGGTATCTAAATCGAATACGGTACAGGAGCCGAAATCTGCTTCCACGCGTATTTGACTGTTTTGTCCGGTAAAATCCACAAGAATCAGGGTATCGCTTTGCTGTCCGGAGATGGTGCCGTTTTGCACAAACCAATTGAGTTGTGGTTGCTCGTACAAGGAGGGTTCCCAATAGCTTACACCGGTGGCGTTATCGCAAACCAAGGGATTCCCTTGAATAGCTTGGGGAGGACTATAGTCGCTGCAGCTGCAATCTTCGGGATAATTGGCTTGAGCAGAAGTAAGGTTTCTGTTGTAGGTTTGAAATCCGGTAAGCAGTGTTGCAGCACCTCCCATGGTTGGGTTATGGCTAGCGGTAGCAAGATTAATGGAGGATTGTTGGCATCCGCTGTTGCCTAAGGTGTCGGTGGCGATTAAGTAAGCGTCCATGCCTCCATTCCCAAAGCTTTGGGTATAACCGGCCAAGAGGTAGCCTCCTTGTGGACTGTTTCGAAAATCCATGGCCCAAGCCTCATCGTTTTGTGCGCCTCCGTAACTCATGGCCCATTGTATGGATTGATTGGCATTGAGTTGGAGGAGTGCTGCATCGCGCCCCCCATTGCCTTGACTGGTAAAACCGGTGAGCACGTATCTGCCGCCTGGCAGTTCTTCTGCTTCGTAAGCACGATCATCTCCGGGACCTCCGTAGGTTCTGGCCCAGGTAAGGCCACCGTTGGTATTAAGTTTTACCAGGAACATATCTTCGGCACCTGCACCGTAACTGGTGGTAAAACCGGCCACTACATAGCCCCCATCGGAGGTTTGGCGCACCGACCAAGCTTCTTCGGTTCCTGCACCGCCAATGGTTCTGGCCCACTGAACAGCACCGGCCAAGTTGACTTTGACCACGTACATGTCCCAGTTGGCACCGGTACTAAAGCTCGCTGAGCGGCCTGCCAAAATAAAGCCCCCATCGCTGGTTTGTTGAAAGTCAAAGGCTTGGTCGTTTTGCCAACCTCCGTAATGATTGGCGAAAAGGACGTTGCCGTTGGCGTCGGTTCGGACTAAAGTCATGTCGTTGTATCCATTTCCACTGTAGGAATTGGAAAAACCGCAAAAGGCATAGCCTCCTAATACTTCAAGACCTTTGTAAAGTTCATTATCATAAATGCCTCCGGCCACCCGATACCAGGTTTGATTTCCGGCCATATCGTATCGGGCATAGGTGGCTAAATCCCCTGCGGGCGGATTGGCTAAGGTGTTTCCAACAAGCAGGAGTCCTCCCCCGCCATTGGTTAATTCTATAACATCTCGTGCAATGTCTCTATCGGTTGAACCAAAAGTGCGGCTCCATTGGCTGGTCCCTGCTACATCGGTTTGCACCATAAATAGATCACGTTCTCCTTGACCTTGGCTGTAGGAAGTGCCGGCCAGCGTAAAACCCCCGGTTGAAGTTTGACGCACCTGATGGAATTGATCGTCTTGGACTCCACCGTAGGTTTTTTGGAATATCAATTGTGCGTTTAGGCTTGAAGGGCCAAGCAAGAAACTTAGGGAAAAGCAAAAAAAGCAGGTTATTTTTTGCTTGGGAACTGGGATGTGCATTGCGCTGAAAAGAACCATAGCTATAGCTACAAATTTACTAATTCAACTTGGATTTTTCAAGCCATTTCCGGTGAGTGGAATTAAAATTTTTTCTTGTTTTTCCATAGTTTTTATAGCGGCGGCATAGGCAGTAGCGGAGGAGTACTCAACTAGCCAGCCCATGGAGGCCAGTTTATTTCGAGCCTCTACGATTTCTTTTTCCGCAACCACAAAAACATGACCTCCGGTATGCTTAATGGCCCTCTGGATTTCTTTCTTTCGCAGTGGATTTCGAATGGCAATGCCGTCGGCGCAAGTGCTTGTGGGAATTGGATCAAAACGAGACTTTAAAAGCCCCTCAAAACCCTCGGCTTGAACAGCAGAAATGCGTGGCATAAAAGGTAGTTTACCCGCAAGTTTAAGTTCATTCAGACCTAACCATGTTCCGAGTAGGAGGGTGCCGTTACCGGTGGGGAATATCATATGCTGAGGCCAATCTACTTGCTTTTTTTGGTACTGAAGCCATAATTCCCAAACAAAGGTTTTGGTACCATGAAAAAAAACAGGATTCCAGGTATGGCTGGCGAAATAGGTGCTTCCGGATAGCCTTATGGCTTCTTCGGCTACCTGGTCCCTGTTCAAGGCAAGCCGGACAGGTTCAATACCATAGGCCCGCATGCTTTTTAGCTTTGTTTCCGGTATGCTTTGAGGGACCAACACGGTTGCTTTTATTCCGGCACGTGCGGCATAAGCGGCAAGTGAACTGCCAGCATTGCCGGAGGAGTCTTCCAAAACATCGGTGGCTCCCATGGCCAAGGCATGACTAACTACCGCAGAAGCTCCTCGGTCTTTGTAGGAGCCTGTGGGCATGAGGTATTCCAGTTTTGCCCACAGCTTAGTGGCGACCTGTACTATAGGTGTTTCCGGTTCTCCCAAAGAAACAATGGAGGCCCTAGGGGGTATTGGAAGAAGATGGCGGTATCTTTCCATCCCGGATATAGATTCGTCCAAGAAAGCTCTGTTGGATAAGTTAGACTCCAACCAAAAAGGGGAACCCTGTTGGGCTCCAAAGTTTAAAGGCGGGGGGGCGCTATCTTTTCCACAGACCGACCATTTCCAAGCAAGCTGTTCCATGGTTGGTCTATTGCAAAAAGTGTTCCTTTATCATGGGACCTAATCCGGCCATAAAATATTCTATGGCAATTACCATTAGAATAAGCCCCATAATGCGCATCATAACTTTAATGCCGGTATCTCCAATTAACTTTATGATTTGGGAGCCGCTGTACAAGGCCGTTAAAGCAATAGCGCAAATGGCAACAATAGCTGCCAAGAGTACGCCTTTTTGAGCAGGACTCTCTGCTTGGTTCATAAGAATTATGGAGTTGGTGATGGCTCCGGGGCCACAAAGCATGGGAATACCCAAGGGGGTTATGGAAATGTCGTTGGCGTAAGTTTTGATTTCTTTTTTGGCAATCTTTATGCGGGTTAGTCTGGCATTAAGCATGTCGTAGCCCATTTTAAAAAAGATGACACCCCCTGCCACCTTAAAGGCATTTACGGTGATATTGAAAAACTCAAAAAGAAAAGTACCCGCCAATGCAAAAAAGATCATGGCAAAAAAGGCAGTTAAAACGGCTTTTGTTGCCGTTTGTCTCCGTTCTTGAGGGGTAAACTCGCTGGTCATGGTCATGAACACCGGCAGGATGTTGAGCGGATTCATGATGGTTATAAACGTAGTGAGGCAAAGTAGCCCAAAAGAGAATAATTCTGACATAGCTTTTAATTCGCCGCAAAGGTGCGATTTCCTTAATTAAGCCTAGCTTAAAAAAACTAAAATCAATGGTCTTTTAGTTTACAAAAGAATACAGCCTGTGTTTGTAGCTTTTAACATTCAGGTCGCTTTATGGCTTGTCTACTGTTCTGAACTTTTGTAAATTATTGGTATGATTTCATTGGTATTGATTTTGACGGCCTTGCTTATTCCTGTGTTAGCCATGGCCTTGTTTTTGCATAACCAAGCACGAAAAAGCAGCCGTCAGCAAAAGCAAATAATGGAGAGGGGCGGGTTGCTAATAGCAAGTTGTCCGGTAAGTTTTGAGGCTTTTCGTACCCACCGGACCGGGAGGTTTCAGAGCGAGCCGTTGCGCAATGTTTATGCTATGGACTATGCACGTTTTATTTGGCAGAACCATACCCTGTACCTTTTTGGCAAAACACGTTTTTTTCTTTTTACTTGGTATTTACCTCCCCTAAAACTATGCTCGTGGGATTGGTTAAAGGAGCAAGCAGCTGTTGTGCCCGAAAAGAATCTGTGGTTTGCGCATGTGCTTAAGCTTAAGGCCGAGGAGGCGGTACTTAGGCTGGCCAAAAACACCGACGGCCCGGAGGTTTTGTTGCACATTCGAAAAGCTACTCCAGCCTTATTATCAAAGATGGAAGCAGCTCCTTTTCTTGCCGCTCAAGAAACCAACCGAAGCAGGGGAGGCATTTCTCCTGAGGCGATGCCTCAATGAATGGAGCCTGTTGGTTTGTTTAAAAGACTTGCGCTTATTGACCCATGGGAATATCACCCATCATCATGGTGTCTTCGGGTTTGGCGTTTGGATCGATGCCTAAAATGGTTTTTACCTGTTTGGTAATGTCACCGGATTCATCGGCAAACAGCAAGGCATTTTTGGAAAGATCAAAAACGTAGTTGAGGTTTTGATTTTTGGCAACCACTTTAATTGCACTATCGATTTTGGTCAACAAAGGCTGAATTAGAATTTGTTGTTTTTCCATCAAATCCTGTTCCAAGGCCTGCTGGGTTCTTTGAAGCTTTTGTTGGGTTTCGTCCAACTCTTCTTTTTTAAGTTTTTGAATGGTGGGAGACCACTTGTTAAAATCGGTTTGAAATATCGAGTCTTTTCCGCGATATTCCATGTAAACTTTCATAAGTTCTTTATCCAATTCGGCGGAATAGTCTTGTAAGTCGGCTTGCACTTGGCGGATTTCCGGCATGGTATACAACACATTAAGTGCATTAAGGTAGCCGATATTGTTTTGGGCTTGAATGGCAGAGAAACCCATGCCAAAAGCCAAAGTCGAAATCCAGAATAATCTTTTCATGGTATTGCTTTATGTATAGAGCTGCAAATAAGAGGCCAAAAGTAGGGTTTATTGGTCGGTCTTAAAAATTTCCCACCAAGGAACCTTGGGATAAGCGGCCAAAAGTGTTATTTTTTCTTGGCGCACGGGGTGCAAAATGCGGAGTTTTCGGGCATGAAGGGCAATGGATCTATCGGCTAAACCACGCCTTGCACCATATTTGACATCGCCATAAATGGGCCAACCGGCATAGGCCAATTGGGCACGAATTTGGTGGTGTCGTCCGGTTTCTAAATGAACTTCAAGCAGGCTTAAGGTATTGCCTTGGGCTAAAACCTTGTACCGCAATTTAGCCTCTTTGGCTCCTTGCTGTTCCGTTTGGATTATGCGGCTTTTGTTTTTTTGCATGTCACGGAGCAACCACCCGGATAATTGGTCTTCTTGTTTCAAGGGCCGTCCTTCGACTAAAGCATGGTAGGTTTTTTTGGGTTCTTTTTCTTTAAACTGCTGATTCAGTCGAACTAAAGCCTTGGAGGTGCGGGCCATAAGCACCAAACCGCTCACAGGTCTATCGATTCGGTGGCAAATGCCAAGAAACACCTCACCGGGTTTGTTGTATTTTTGTTTTAGGTAGGTTTTCATGCAAACCTCCAAGGCAAATTCATCGCCATAGGCTGGTTGAACGAGCATACCCGCAGGCTTATTCACGGCAAGTAGGTGGTTGTCTTCGTAGACCACCGGTACTTCAGTACTGTTCTCGCTCATTTGGAAATCCTCTGCTTTGTACATCGGCAATATACTGCTTTACCGCTGCTTGAATATCCTCGGCCAAATTGAGGTATTTGCGCAAAAATCGTGGGCGAAATCCGTCATTAATACCCAGCATATCGTGGGTAACCAAGACTTGTCCGTCGACACCTGCCCCTGCACCAATACCAATAACAGGAATTTCAATGGAATCGGCAACTTTGCTGGCCAAGCTGGCGGGTACTTTTTCCAAAACCACCGAAAAGCAACCCAGTTCCTGAAGCAGCACAGCGTCTTCTTGTAGTTTGTGTGCTTCTTCTTTTTCTTTGGCTCGCACGGTGTAGGTGCCAAATTTATAGATGGATTGTGGGGTTAAACCTAAATGCCCCATTACCGGAATTCCTGCCGATAAAATTCGAGAAATACTTTCGGCTACCTCTTTTCCTCCTTCCAGTTTTACGGCATGTGCCCCTGTTTCTTTCATGATACGGATGGCCGACCTCAGGGCTTCGCTTGAATTTGCCTGATAAGAGCCAAAAGGAAGATCGACCACTACTAAGGCTCTTTGGGCACCGCGTACCACAGAAGAAGCATGATAAATCATATGGTCGAGGGTAATCGGCAGCGTGGTTTCATGACCTGCCATTACATTTGAAGCCGAGTCTCCTACCAGCAATACATCAATTCCGGCTTGGTCAAGCAGCCGTGTCATGGTGTAGTCGTAGGCCGTAAGCATAGAAATGGGCGCATTGTCCCTTTTCATTTGCTGTAGGGTGTGGGTGGTAACCCGTTTAACTTGTTGGTGAACTGACATAGGGCAAAGGTAAGGAATAGGCGATGCATCTAAACTAGGGGAGTGGGAACTATGTAGTATGGGAATCTAGCGCCCCTGATAGAGGCGAGTAGCTGAAGGCAGCCAAGGCCACGGTATGCATGCAGCGAGGAGGCCCGAAGCTAAGCTGAGGGACCCCGCAGCGCAAGCAGACCGTGGCCTTGGGTGGCTACACTACTGCCGAAAGCAGGAAATGGCGCCCTCAAAAAAAGGAATTCAAGGTGCCGAGCAAACAAAGTAGACTTGGAACTGGCAGGCTTTCATCACTTTTCTTACTTTTGCAGGTACATACGACCCGAGTTTATGAAATTTTTTGGCTCCATTTTTATCTCTTTTTGGGCATTTTCTTCCTTTGCACAAGCGCAAGAAGTACCCGATCTCGCTTCTTTTGCCGCGCGTTTGGTGGACGGAAAATCCCAATCCATTACCATCAAACAAGGCAATAAAACAGTGTTGAAATTGATGAAGGAAGACAATCTTTTTTGGAAAGAAGAAGCGTCGGGCAGCTATATTGACACCGCATACTGGATGGGTTTTCCTCCGGCCGGTGCCGAGTTGATTGAAACTGCCCGTTGGGAAGCCAGGCCTTTTGTGCCCGGCACCAATGTGGCTAAGGACGAATTTAGCTTGTTCCGTGCCCTGGTTGGTCCTAACGGCGAAAAGCGAAGCCAGACCTTGATTTTTGACAACTCGGGTCGCATTCTTCGAGCCTTTTGGACTCCCATAATTAACGAACAAGCCGCCTTAAATGGTTCGGAGACAGTGCCCATTATTACCGACCCCGAATTGTCGTTGTTCGCTTCGGCCAAAAGAGACAGCTCCATTGGAGTTTCTGCGTATACCTACAGCGAAAAAAACAATTTGTTGAGTCGCTTTGTAAACGAGGCTCGCGGCTATTTGTGGGACTTTAAATACGATAAGAAAGGCCGTTTGTATATGATTTCCGGCAAGGAGGGCGACAAGCGGGTGAGTTACCGTTTGTATTACCGTTGATGGATTGCTGTTGTTTTTAAAAATTGTTTACCTCTCAAATACCCTGTTCTGTGAAGTTTTCCTTTATTTTCGGAGTACTTATGTTTTTTTTGATGGCCTGCGGTGGCGGTAAATCGGAGTCGGGGACTGAAACCTCCGGCGAATCTGCTTCCCAGGAGGAATCGGCTTCTTCCCAAGAACCATCTGTTGAAACCATTGCCGGTACTTGGGAATTGGTAAATTACAGTTCGGAGAAAAAAACGGAGGCAGGGCTTACCGAATGCGATAAGGCCACTCCTTGGAATTTTACTACTGAGGCAGCTGAGCCTTTGGGCGATGGTACAGAAGTGAACAAGCTTGTGGCTTCGGCGCCTGACTCCTGCGAATGGTATGGTTTTGAAACCAAGTGGACGGTAGCCAACGGGAAATTATTTATGGCCTCCACTAAAATTGGAGGTATGGGTGGACTCTCCTTGGCAGGCTCCATTGCCATTGAGTCGTTTGACGGTAAGTCCATGGTTATTAACAGCTTTGGCAACAAGTTGGAGTTTTCTCGCCGTTAAATAGGCGTTTCATTTTTTTCTAACCAAGGCGCAAGCCAAGACTTGGTGCTATGGTATAAGCGGGTGCAAGCTTCTTCGTTTTGGGCCAAAGCTAAGGGTGGCTTAACCTTACGCTGGTGCAAATAACTGCCGGAAGGCGGACGATCCGCGGCTGCTGAATTGGCCAACCAAAGGCTGTTGTCGGCACCCTCTTTGGGAGAAATTCCTCTCCAATTGGTAAAAAGGGTCCAAATTAGGCCCATGTATCCCAAGCTGTGCTTGTTTCCTATGGCCGTCTTTACCAATCCGGGGTGAACGGCATAGCATGCCGGAGCCTGGGGCCATGTGGCCAGGTGACGGGCATGCATCAATTGCATGAGCTTGGACTGACTGTAGGCTTTAAGGATAAAATAGCTTTGATTTAGGTTGGGGTCTTCCCAATAAATTTTCCCTTTGTAGTGGGCAGAACTGGAGAGGTGGATTAAGCAGCCTTGGGTTTTATCGAGTTTAGGCCACAACAATTCCGTAAGAAGGAAAGGCGCCAAATAATTAAGCGCTAAACTGCGTTCAAATCCATCATCGGTTGGTTGATGTCTGCCAAAAGCTCCGCCTGCGTTGTGGATGATTAGGTCAAGTTTTTCTGCCGGGCAGGCCAGCGCAGCTTTTTTGGTTTGGTTCATGGAGCATAAGTCCACTTCTATACATTGTACTTTTTCGGGTTGGGGAAGTTGATGCTTGACTTGTTCTAGTTTTTTGAAGTTTCGGCTCAGCAAAACTAAGTTCCAGCCCGCAAGGTGCAGGCCACGGGCAATTTCGAGGCCTATACCTGAAGTAGCTCCCGTTAAAAGGGCGGTTTTGGACTTATTGGCGGGCATAGGGTGGGGGTTTTAACCAATGCAATACCACCATTTCAAGATCTTGGACCAATTGTCCCTCTTCATTTTCAAAGCTAAAATACCAATTGATGACTCCAAAGCCTTTGGCAGGTTTTGCTTCGTGCAGTTTTATCTCTAAATGGCATTGAATGGCTTGGTTGGCGTAAACGGGCAAGTGTAAGTTCCAATGGTAAATGCCTTTTCCGGCAAAAACAGAGTCCTTAAACCGGGGCACCCACTCCCTAAGGTAAATGGCATGAAAGGGATGCGGGCCCGAAGCAATTAAAGCGCCAAAAGGGCTTTGTTTGGCAATTTCGCGGTCGGTATGAAAGGGCATGGGGTCGTATTGCTCTGCAAAAGAGATGATTTCTTCTTCTGACAAACACAGCATGCCTAAGTCAAAGCGTTGGTTGATTTCTAAATCGAGGAAGAAAAGAGGCAAATTCGTTGGCACCTTAATAAATCACGATGTTTCCCTTAAAGGTACAATTTTGGGTTTCAACATGCATTATTGGAAGCTCTAGAACCCCATTTCCTTATTGTCTCCCCTAAGCAAGCGATAGCGTTTTCTAGCCTCGTTGGTCCAAATGCTTGCCGGGTAATCTAAGATGAGGCTTCGGTACTTTTCCATGGCTTGCTCGGGTCGACTCAGCTGATTTTCGAGGAGTTTTCCGGCGGCAAGTAGGGCATCGTCGGCGAGGAGGTGCGTTTTGTCAAAGGACAGAAGCGTTTCCAAGGCGCTAAGAGCTTGCTCGTAGGCTTGTTTTTCTTTAGCAATTTCGTAGCGCAGCCAATGGCTATGAGCAACCAAACCATGGGTAGGGAATGCTTCTTTTAGCGAATCCAAAAGTAGCTGTGCATGATTGGTTTCTTTGCGGTAAATCGCCAGTTCGGCTTTGGAAAAGATTTCCAAGGCTTGGTAAGAGGAGTCAGCGCCTCCATTGTCTTGAATCAAGAGCGAAAGCCTAAGTGCATCGTTGGCAATGAGCTTGGTGGTAGAGGCTTTGAGTACCTTGACTTGGGTCATGGCCCAAGGAAATTCACCCCGAAAATAGGCGAGGCGTGCATTACGAAACTTGGCTTCTTGGGCCTCTAATAAATTGGGATAGGCTTTTTCTATTTGCCCATACAAGAGGCTTGGTTCCCAAAGGTCTCCCAATAGCAATTGCACATCGGCCAAATTTAATTTGGCTTGGGCCAAATTTTGGGCATTTCCTCGGCCGGTTTGAACCAAACTATCCAAGGCCTCTCTGGCTTTTTGGGGTTGATCCAAATAAAAGGCCTGCAATTTGGCGTAGCGAATTTGAAGGGGCAAAGACTGAGGAGCGCCCCCTAAATCCTTTAAAAGGCTGCGGTAGGCATCGGCAAGTGCCAAAAGTTCTGTGCCGTTTAGTTTGCCTTCCCAGGCAAGTTGGGCTTCGAGGTTGCTAACTTTTTCGGCGCGTGCTTCAAAATAAAAGGCGTTTCCCGGGCCCAAATCCACTACATAGTCAAAGCATTTATCAGCCATGGAAAACTCTTGTACCAAAGCGGCTGCTCTGCCTAAGTCCATCAATCGGGCTCCCTGTTCTCGGTAGCGTGCATCTAAGGCGCGGGCTTGTACAAAGGCAGAGGCAAAGTCTCCTTCTTGCCGGTATACCCAAAGCAATAATTCTTGAGCGTTTCGATGGTCGCCGGGACTTTGGATTTTGCGCAATAGGGCACCTTTAATGGCCAAGTTGATAGGGTTCTGACCCTCTTCGGTGAGTAAATTGTTCAAAGCCGCCTGCACTTGCCCAAAGGCAGCGGGACTTTTGTCTAACACATCAATGAGTTCTTGGGCTAGTGCGGAGTAATTGCCTTCTGCAGCATAAGCTTCGGCGAGTTTGTAGTGAATCAGCGCATCGTCGCCAAACTTTTTGCGGTGAAAGGTGTAGATTTCAATGGCTTTTTGATTGTGGCCCAACAGAATAAATGCATTCCCCCAGTCTTCGGCGGCTTGCACAAAAGGCGGTAGGTCTTTGAGCCAAGACGCCCAAGTTTTTTCTGCTTTTCGTTGGTCACCTTCGGCCAGCAACAGGTCGTAATAATAGGCTTTATAAAGTGCGGTTTTTGGGAAGCCACGTTCTTGCTTTTTGGCTACATCAAGGGCTCGGGACGATTGATTCAGCTCTTTTAGGCAACGGATATAGGCTTTAAAATGCTCTTCTTTATGTGGATATTGTTGGTGGAACCGTTCAAAAAAGGACAGTGCTTTTGCCCAATCGCCTTGATTGAGGTACTGGTAGGCGAGGTTTTGTTCCTGATCGGTTTGGCTCCAGACCACAGGCGCCAAGCATAACCAAAACAAGCAAAGCCAACGATTCATACTTAATATACGGAAGGGTGCTAAAAAGGTTCTCATATGGTTTAACCTACTTGAGCAAGGTGGTTCCCAAATAGGGTGCAAGAGCCTTAGGCAAGCGAATGCCTTCTTCGGTTTGGCCATTTTCCATAAGGGCAGCAACGATTCGGGGCAGGGCCAGGGCACTTCCGTTTAAGGTATGCAGCAGTTTTGGTTTTTCTTGGCCTTCTTTGTAGCGCATTTTTAAGCGGTTGGCTTGAAAAGACTCAAAGTTGGAAACAGAAGAAACTTCGAGCCAACGCTCTTGAGCGGCGGCATATACCTCAAAATCGAAGGTCATGGCGGCAGCAAAACCGGTATCTCCCCCGCATAGTTTTAGGAGTCTTGCAGGAAGTTCCAAAGCTCGGAGTAAGCCGGTAACGTGCTCCACCATTTCTTCCAAATGGGCATAGGACTGTTCGGGGTGTGCCAGTTGCACGATTTCTACTTTATCGAACTGGTGCAGCCGGTTAAGTCCGCGGACGTCTTTGCCATAGCTACCTGCTTCGCGACGAAAGCATGGGGTGTATCCGGTGAGTTTTAAAGGAAGGATGGAAGCATCCAAAATTTCTTCGCGGTACAAATTGGTTAAAGGCACTTCGGCGGTGGGGATAAGAAACAAACCGTCTTCGGGTACGCCATACATTTGCCCTTCTTTGTCGGGCAATTGACCTGTGCCAACTCCTGAGGCCTCGTTTACCAGGAGCGGCACTTGAAATTCTTGGTACCCTGCTTCGGTGTTTTTATCCAAAAAAAACTGAATCAAAGCCCGTTGCAATTTGGCCCCTCCACCGGAATAGACCGGGAAACCTGCACCGGTAATTTTTACGCCCCGTTCAAAATCAATCCACTGGTATGTTGCCGCTAAATCCCAATGCGGACTTTTAAAGGAGCCTTTGGGTAGTTCATCTTGCCAAACAACTTCGTTTTGTTCGGCCCCCAAGCCATCGGCAACGGTGAGGTGCGGTGCATTAGGCAAGCCGAGAAGCAGCTCCTCGAGTCGATTTTTTAGCAGGGAGGCTTCTTGTTGTGCCACTTGCAGTTCCGTCTTGAGTTTTCCCGTTTGTTCTTGGGCAAGTTTGGCTTCTTGGGTGCGCTGTTCTCGAATCCATTGGCCAATAGACTTGGACATTTGGTTTAGTTCTGCTTTGAGCTGCTCTTGCTGATGCAGGGCTTTGCGGAAAGATATGTCCAGGTCTAAAATTTCTTGGACCATGGCCTCGGCAGGAATATTGCGTTTAAGGAGTCGTTGTATATAATGCTGCGGGTCTTCCCTAAGTTCATTTATGGAGAGCATAGTATCAAAGGCTTTGGTACAAAGATAGACAGGGGAACGGATTTAGGGTAAGGGAAGGGGTGGTTTAAGCAATGGATGTTGATAGGTTTAGGCTGCCATTTCCGGCCCTTCTGCATAGTCCTCAAGGGTGCAGCACGTCGGGCTAGGCAGTGCGTGGGCTTCCAGGGTCGCCTCCGCCTGCCAAGCCCGTCGGCTCCACCCTTTGCGGGCTATTTGGGCGGTCCGGGGCAGGAGATTAGGGAAACTTTGGGCTGTAGTGCAAAAAAAAAGGCTGTCGAATAGACAGCCTTACTAGTTTATGGAGATAGCCTTTAGGCTTCAGAAGCGGGATCTACGCTTACGTAGGAGCGGTTGTTTTTGCGCTTTCTAAAAACCACGGTACCATCGACCAATGCAAATAAGGTATGGTCTTTGCCCATGCCCACATTGAGGCCGGGATGATGACGTGTACCTCTTTGACGAACAATAATGTTTCCGGCATGCGCCTGCTGACCGCCGTAAATTTTAACACCGAGCCGCTTGCTTTCGGATTCGCGACCGTTTTTAGTACTACCTACACCTTTCTTATGTGCCATGATGCAATGCGTTTTTCGGGTTTAAGATTGAGAAATATCGGCGACACGCACTTTGGTAAATTGCTGTCTGTGGCCGTTGAGTTTTTGGTAACCTTTACGACGTTTTTTCTTGAACACAAGTACTTTGTCTCCTTTGAGGTGGTCAATGACTTCGAGATTAACTTTGGCGCCTTCTACGCGAGGGCTGCCGATTTTTACCTCGCCGTTGTTGTCCAAAAGAAGCACATCTTCGATTTGCACTTTATCTCCTTGCTCGGCCTCTAGCCGGTGCACAAACAGTTCTTGGTCTTTTTTTACTTTGAACTGTTGGCCTGCAATTTTCACAATCGCGTACATGGTTGTCGTAATTAAATGGAGGGCAAAAGTACCACAAGAAGATTAGATTTCAAAGAGGCTTAATGCAAAAGGTGCAACAAAATACAGTTGAAAAGCGGAGCGTTTGATGGATTTCCATTGGAAGACGCGGCCCGGATGCGTTGAAAAGCCCGCAGTTTTGGGCCTTAGGGAAGCTTGAAGCGAGGCTGCGGAGCTTTAGCGAGCACCCGGAGCTCAAGCAGCCCTTAGGCCCAAAGCGAGGACTTGAAAACAGCAGCCGGAAATGCCGCCCAAAATCATTCAATATGGAGACTCAGCAATATAAAAATCGACCCGTTGGTTGGCATGGTACATGTGCTTGCGGGTGGCTTCGTCTTCCAGTTTATCGACCAGTTCTTCCGGATAAATGGGTGTGTCGTACCCACCGCGGGTAGCCTTAAGGCGGTTCGGGTCTATGCCTTTGCCGGCGAGGTAATCACGGATGACGGCGGCTCGTTTTTTGTCGAGGTTGCGCAGGGGCGGTTCTTGAATTTTGGGCGAAAAATAAACGCGTACTTCAAGCTTAATATTGGGGTAAAGGCGCAGGAAATCAGCGAGGGAGTCTAGTGCAGCGACTCCGTCTGCAGGTAAGTCATGCGCTCCGGGTTCAAAAGGAAGGTTACGCACTCGGTACGAAGTTCCCATGGTAAAAAGCACGCCTCGAAGGTCCCAGGTTTCGGTGGCCCGTTCTGCTCCAAGAGAGTCTAAGTAAGGTTTTATCTGTTCTTTTCGTAAATTTTCCGAAATATCCTGGGCTTGGAGAAAGAGGGGAGTAAAAAAGAGGGCAACGATAAAATAGCGCATAATTAACAATAAAGGATTGCGTGGGCTGTACTGGATTCGAACCAGTGACCTCTACCCTGTCAAGGTAGCGCTCTAAACCAACTGAGCTAACAGCCCTTTGTTTAAGAAATTGGGAGGAATACAAAGGTAATCAAAGCAAAAATAACTTTAGATGCAACGTATGGCGTTTCGGGGCTGTCTTAACTAAGACAACTGAACAATAATTAACGAAAGGTTAATGCGAAGGAATTTTCCTGCAAAACAGTAAGTTATGGCGGTTTTTTTTCTTGCTTTGACTTGCAAGAAAGCATGGTGCTAGTTACTTTTGCATGAGGATTGCTTCAGTAAATAAAGCTTTCAAAGCACACGCATATGGAATTAAACTTACCCAAGCATATCTCGTTCAAAGCAGCTGAATTCAAAGGGTTAGGGAGGTTATTCCTAATGCTTTTAATGCTTTCTTTAACGGCTTTTGGCCTACGCGCTCAAGCAAGCCAGGATTGCCCAAATTCGGATTTTAGTATGGGTAACTTTACCCATTGGACCGGTTATTTAGGCAATTGTTGCCCTGTGAATATTAATATGGGTGCTCCCGGAATCGTAGCCGGTAGGCATACCATTATGGCTCCCGGAACCGACCCCATTGTGCCGGCCTTGCAATTGGTGCCCCCCGGCTTTCCCTCTTCTGTAAGGCTCGGAAATTCCAATAGCGGTTACGAAGCAGAGCGTTTGGAATATCAACTTACCGTTACTCCCAATAACTCACTCTTTATATTTTCTTTTGCGGTTGTAATGCAAGATCCGGGGCACCCGGCAGCTGAGCAGCCTCGATTTGAGATTCAGGTGTTTGATCCCATGAATCAACCTATAGCCTGCACCTTTTATCAAGTGGCTGCCGGAAATGGAATACCCGGCTTTCAAAGCCAGGGAAGCGTGCGATGGAGAGACTGGACTCAAGTGGGTGTAGACTTGTCGCCCTATATTGGCCAGCAAGTGCGTATTCGTGCTACTACCGCCGACTGTGGCTATGGTGGTCATTATGGCTATGGTTATTTGTCGGCCCGTTGTGAGCCTTTGCAAATTACCGTTAATTACTGCATTGGGGATACGATTGCCTCACTTACAGCGCCTAATGGCTTTGTTCAGTATCAATGGAGCGACGGTTCTACCAATCAAACCATCGTTATTAATAATCCTCAACCGGGTCAAACACAATACACCTGTACCATAACCTCTGCTACGGGATGTCAAGCTACCCTTGGGGCAGTAGTAGCTCCGGTTACACCTTTTCCCGGTTTCACAGATTCCAGCCTTTGTAATTTGCAGGTAGCTTTTACCGATACATCCTATGCACAAAACGGACAAATTGTGGGTTGGGCTTGGAAATTTGGGGATGGATCACCGGTAGACAGTAGCCAAAATCCGGTGCATACCTATCCGGCTCCTGGTCAGTATATGGTCACTTTGGTTGGAATTAGTAGCGCAGGTTGCATAGATTCTGTAACACGACCCATTACCATAGATCCCACTGCTGTTCCGGATTTTATTTTGCCCGGACCCTGTGGTTTAACCCAGACTTTTACGGACAATTCCACCGTGCCGCCACCCGGAACTATTGTAGGTTATGATTGGGATTTTGGTGCCGGAGGTACTTCCAATCAGCAAAACCCGACGGTGAACTTTCCTCAACCCGGTACCTACAACGTAGAGTTGGTTATTGAATCGGCCGACGGCTGTAGAGATACCTTGGTTCAGCCGTATACCACGGTGGGTACTCCGCTTGCAGATTTCACCTTCAACAACGACTGCGAAGGAATTGGTATTCCTTTTGCAGATAATTCCAATCCGGCAGGTGATGTGATTACCGGTTATTCCTGGGATTTTGGGGACAATAACTCAGGCAATGGTCAGCAATTTACCCACCAATTTGCTCAACCCGGCACGTATCAAGTAGAGCTGATTATTCAGACCCAATCGAACTGTCCGGATACCATATTGTATCCTGTTACGGTATACCCTAATCCCTTGGTTGACTTTGATGCCACCACGGTATGTACAGGTTTGTTCACGGACTTTACCAATAATTCTACCATTTTGTCTCCGGACACCATAATCCAGTTCGACTGGGATTTTGCGGGCCAGGGAAACTCCAATTTGGACAATCCGAACCATTTGTTTCCTGTATACGGAAACTATCCTGTAACCCTAACTGCGACCTCAAACAACGGTTGTGTTGATAGTTTGACAGCTCCGGTACAAGTGTTTGCACGTCCTGAAATTGACTTTATTGCTGACCCGAACCAAGGCTGTATGCCTTTGTTTGTCAATATTTTGGATAATAGCAGCGTTCCGGATGGTTCTCAAATTGCCAATTATGTGTGGGATATGGGCGACGGTACCCAATTGATTGGATTTAATCCAAGTCATTTATACGATGTGCAAGGAACCTACTCGGTTACTTTAACAGCGACAAGTAACCAAGGGTGCGATACGACCCTTACGTTGCCAAATATCATAACTGTTTTCCCATTGCCAAAGGCCGACTTTCGCTACACGCCGGAGCATTTGACCGAAGTGCTGCACAGTGCACAGTTTGTAAATCAAACCTTTGGTGGAGATGTCTATTATTGGGATATGGGCGATGGCACTACCTATCAGTCGGCCAATCCATACCATGAGTTTGCAGAGGATACCGGCACTTACATGGTTTATTTGCATGCGACCAATAGCTTTGGCTGCACCGATTCCATCATTCATCCGGTAAGAATTGGCCCTAGTTTTACGGTTTTTATTCCAAATACTTTTACCCCGAATGATGATGGGTATAATGAGGCATTTAAGATTCAGGGTAGAAATATCGTAGACTCAGAAATGTGGATTTTTGACCGTTGGGGAAATCAATTGTTTTATCAAGAAAATATGGAGCCCATCCAAAAAGGTTGGGACGGAACTTTTGATCGAAAGCCAATTAAGCAGGACGTTTACGTATATCGTATTCGCGTTCGGGATATTTTTGGCGATTGGCATGAGTTCAAGGGGAAAGTGTCTCTAGTTCGATGATTTTAAACCACCTATATGCATAGATTCATTCGTTTTGCGTTCTTAACTCTAATGGCATTAGGGGCCGCAAAATCCGGTGCTGCACAAGCCAGTCAGGATTGTCCTAACTCTGATTTTGAATTGGGTGATTTTACCAATTGGACTGGTGCCACAGGGAGCTGTTGCCCTTTAAATGTTGCTACTCCTGGCTTAGTTCCTGGACGACACACCATCATTATGGCTCCGGGCGGTCAAGATGCCGTAGTTAATGCCCTAGATGAGGTGCCTCCCGGCTTTAGCGGAGCGATGCGTTTAGGCAATAGTGGTACGGGCCGGCAAGCGGAAAGTATAAGCTACACGCTAACCGTTACCCCAAACAATTCGCTGTTTGTGTATGCCTTTGCCGTGGTATTACAAGACCCCGGCCACTCAGCTGCAGATCAGCCCAGGTTTGAGATGCAGGTATTTGATCCCAATGGGCAGCCTATTGCCTGTACTTTTTACCAGGTAGCGGCCGGCAACAACATTCCCGGCTTTCAAACCTTGGGTGGGGTGCGTTGGAGAGATTGGACTCAGGTAGGTGTTGACCTTTCTCCTTATTTAGGTCAAACAGTAACCGTTGAAGCGACCACAGGTGACTGTGATTTAGGTGGCCACTACGGCTACGGTTATTTGACTGCCCGCTGCGAACCGCTCCAAATTACCATTGAATATTGCCAGGGCGATACCATTGCCCAATTGGTAGCTCCGGATGGCTTTGCCAATTATCAATGGAGCAATGGAGTAAACGGTCAGGTGGTTGTTATCACCAACCCAACGCCGGGCCAAACCAACCTTACCTGCGACATTACCTCAGTAACGGGCTGTACCGCCCAATTGAGTGCTGTGGTTGCCCCGGTAATACCTTTTCCCGGTTTCCAGGGATTCAACAACTGCGACAATACCTTCTTGTTTAACGATACCTCCACCGCTCAAAACGGAAGCATTATCAATTGGGCTTGGGACTTTGGAGATGGATCGCCCATAGACAGCAGCCAAAACCCTGTGCATACGTATCCGGCACCGGGCGACTACAACGTTACTTTAATAGCCATTTCGAATGGTGGCTGCCGCGATACCATTGAGGATTCTGTAACGATTGTTCCCACGCCTTTGGCAGATTTGGGGCTTCCCGGTCCTTGCGGCTTAACCAATACCTTTAACGACAGCTCCCTTGTGGGCAACCCTGCGGTGATTAATCAGTGGAACTGGACCTTTGGAACGGCAGGTACTTCTACATCACAGAACCCGAACTTTACCTTCCCTCAACCGGGCACTTACGATGTACAGTTGGTGGTTATAGCCGACAATGGCTGTACCGATACCATTGTAATGCCCTATACCACGGTGGGGACTCCAACCGCAAACTTCAACTATGTGAGCAATTGCGATGGAGAGGACATTCCTTTTACAGATACTTCTAATCCGGATGCAGACGTGATTACGGGTTGGAATTGGGATTTTGGCGACGGCAACGTGGGCAACGGTCAGCAAGTAGACCACAGTTACTCGGGCCCGGGCAATTACAGCGCGCAACTGGTTATACAGACCCAAGCGGGTTGTCCGGATACCATTACCCAGCAGGTTACGGTATATCCGAATCCTGTGGCAGACTTCAGTGCAGATTCAGCGTGTACGGGAGACCTTACGAACTTTACCGATTTAACCAGCATTTTAGCACCGGACAATGTACAAAACTGGGAGTGGACCTTTAATCCGGGTGTTGGCAACAGCACCAATCAAAATCCTACCCAACAGTTCCCTACTTACGGCGACTATACGGTAGATTTAAAGGTGACCTCTAATAATGGTTGTGTAGACAGCATTAGCTTGCCGATTCGAGTAAATGCACGTCCTGTAATCGATTTTACCGCCAATCCCTTGGAGGGATGTCAGCCCTTGGACATTACGATGTTGAACAATACCTATGTTCCCGGTCCTGATACAGTAAGCACTTGGGCCTGGGATATGGGCGACGGCGGCAGTGAGACCGGCATTACACCCGACTATACCTATTTGAACGACGGCACCTACAGCGTAACCTTAACGGCGACCTCGGACCGTGGTTGCGATACCACCGTAACCATAACGGACTTGATTACGGTGCATCCACGCCCCAATGCCGAATTCACCTATGGCCCCGGAACGGACTATTGTTTGGAGGAAACGGTATTTGCCAACAATCAGTCTACTGTTAATGCGCCCAGCAGCATTACCAACCACTCCTGGAACATAAGCGATGGCGGAGGTTTTAGCCAAGACTTTTTGACTTCTCAAAACATCTCGAGCAGCTTACCCCAGCCCGGATTCTATAACGTGCAATTGATTGTAGAGACCGACGAAGGTTGTTTGGATACCATTGTTAAGGAGATTGAGATTTTCGAACTCCCCGAAGCAGATTTTGAATCAACCCCACTTTGTTTTTGGGAGAACAACTTCATAGATATCACTAGCAATGGAACGGAGCCCTACAACTACAGTTGGGATATAAATGAAGACGGCAGCGAGGATTACGATTTGGGCACCTTTACGCATCTGTATCCGGATACTTTTGAAGGCAATATTGATGTAACCCTTGAAATTGTGGACGACAACGGTTGCCGTTCGGATACCACCAAAGAGGTATTGGTAAAAGGAGCCCCGGCCGATTTTGTATTCCCCAATGTATTGGTATTGAATCCTCAGTTTGATGGAAACGATGAGTTAGACTTCACTCAGTTTGCTCCTGAATTTAATGAGTGCGTAGATTATACTTTGCATATTTACAACCGCTGGGGAACCTTGGTTTTTGAAACAGAAAACTTTGTAAGTAATCCGGACTTGAGTTGTACGGATTGCTTTAAGGGCCAAGACAACAACGGTACGCAATTGAGTGATGGGGTATTCTTCTACATTCTCAAAAGCGAAAAACGAAATATTGAAAAGCAGGGCAAGATTAACTTGTTCCAGCGATAAAGGCAGTGCTTGACCATCAGACGGGGGTATGGAGTTTAGGCTTCGTCCCCTGTCTTTGTTTTAGGTCCTAGGAGACCATTGATGGGTTGCTGTTCTGGCAGTGATCCTGCCTCTGACGCTTCGGTCAGGATTGTAAACCCCGACGCTTGGTACTGACGCTGCGCACTGACGCTGCGTACAGCATCTTTGAGTCAGCATCTTTGAGTCAGGGTAAAATACTTGAGATTTGGCCGTAAGGCAAACCCTGACGCCATGGTCAGGGCTGGTATGCCGCCGGAATAGTAACGCGTCCGTGGTCCCGATAGTCTCCCCTCAACAGTCTCCGGTTCGTATTCCATTTTAGGCTTTGTTTTAATCTCCAGCAAATAGCTTAAATAAGAAAAAATTAGTTTTTAAGTAGGGCGAAAAGTGAAATTCACCCAAAAGATTTTGTATAAGGCCTAAAATGGTCGTATTTTTACCCTTGGGGATAATGTACCACAAAAAAAACCTACCTAACATGCCTATTCCGTTAATTAAATTTCTTCTTGGTAAGTTTAAAGTTTACTTGCTGCCGTTCCTTTTTCTCTTTGCGTTTTCTGCAGCTACTATGGGCCAAACCAATCAGGATTGCCCCAATTCAAACTTTGAGTTAGGAGATTTTACGAACTGGACAGGATATACGGGGACCTGTTGCCCCTTGAATATAAATATGGGTAACCCGGGAATTGTAGCCGGTCGGCATACTATTATTCCAGGCCCCGGCGGTCAAGATGCCATTATTAATGCTTTGGACGAAGTTCCTCCCGGATTTCCGGCCTCGGTTAGGTTAGGGAATTCAAGTTCAGGTTGCGAAGCCGAAAGGCTCCGTTATACCGTAACCGTAACCCCGAACAACGCCTTGTTTGTGTATGCTTTCGCTGTGGTTTTAGAAGATCCGGGTCATCCTGCCAACGAACAGCCCAAGTTTGAAT
>JAGYKD010000010.1 GCA_018401695.1 Flavobacteriales bacterium
TTGATCCCCTGCGAGGTCTTTGTAGCTTGTCTGCCGTATTCTGACTACAGCTTTGTAATGGCTGTAAAAAGTCAAACAGTTGCTGATGTGCTCCATGCCCTTAGTTGCTGTCTAGCACATTTAGGAGGAGTTCCGATGGCTCTTGTGCCGGATAATTTCAAAGCGGCAGTAGTTAAAGCCAGCCCTTATGAGCCAAAGATTAATCGAGCGCTAGAGGATTTTGCGAATCATTACAAAACAGCGGTAGTGCCTGCAAGAGTAAGAAAGCCTAAAGACAAAGCGCTGGTAGAGAATCAGGTAAAGCTTATTTACAGCCGGGTATATGCAAAACTACGCAACATGGTCTTTTTTGATATTGAATCTCTAAACGAAGCGATTACAGAGAAGACAAGGGAACATAATCAAACACGCATGCAGCAGAGGCCCTATTGTAGAGAGGAGCTCTTTTGGGCTGAGGAAAAGCAGCACCTTAAGCAGCTACCTATCCAGCCTTTTGAGCTCAAACATTACCGTGTCTCTACAGTAGCTCAAAACAACCATATCTATTTCTCTGAGGATAAGCATTACTACAGCGTTCCCTATAGGCTGATTGGACAGAAAGTAAAGGTGATGTATACCCGTTCCATGGTGCATATTTATTCCAACCAAAAGCCCGTAGCTATACACCCTAGAGATTATAGAGCCGGCAAGTACACCACACAACGCGACCACCTTTGCTCTGAACACCGTTATTACCTGGACAGAAGCCCGGAGTATTATCTCAATCAGGCAAAGAAAAGGTCGCCGACCCTTTACGAACTAATTGATCTAATCTTTAAGAAAGACCGGTACCCCGAACAGCTCTATAGAAGCTGTGAAGGCTTGTTTAGCTTACACCGAAAGGCAGAATCTAAGACCTTTGACATAGCCTGCAGGATAGCCATAGAGCATCAAAACTACTCCTACGGCTTCGTAAAGAACATCTTAAAGAATAATATGGCTCAAGTCCCGGAAGCCCTGCCCGACAAGCCATTGCCTGCCCATAACAACTTACGTGGTAAGGAGCATTATCAAACACTTTAACTAAGAACAAACACCAATGAACCAAATTGAAGCACAAATGAACAAACTAAGGCTCCATGGCATGCTCAAAAGCTATGCAGCACTTTTGGAATCAAGAAAACTCCACGAGCTTTCCCTTAGTGATGGATTAGAACTTCTCCTCCAAGCCGAGGAGCATGAAAAGGACAATCGCCGGTTTAAACGACTGGAATACAATGCTGGGTTCCGTTACAAGGCCTCTTTGGAGGAAGTTCAAGCCGACCCTGCAAGAGGCTTGGATAAAACTCAGCTTGCCTCTTTAGCTACCGGAAGCTATATCAGCAAAGGAGAGTCGGTACTCATAACAGGCGCAACCGGCTGTGGTAAGAGCTTTTTTGCCTCTGCCTTAGGACACCAGGGCTGTGCCTTGGGGTACAAAGTGGCTTACTTCAACACGCAGAAGCTTATGCTTAAAATCAAAATGGCACGACTGGAGGGGTCTATTTTCAAATTCTTTGAGAAACTAGCTAAAACTGACCTGCTTATTCTCGATGACTTTGGGCTTACACATTTAGAAAAACAACAACAAATGGATCTCATGGAAATTATTGAGGACAGACATGGAAAAGCCTCTTCTATTATTGCAAGTCAATTACCCGTGGCTAGCTGGTACGATGTAATTGGGGAAGAAACAATTGCCGATGCTATTCTTGACCGATTGGTTCATTCTTCACATCGAATCGAATTAAAAGGAGACAGTCTTAGGAAAAAGCTGTAAAATTGTCATGCTGTCATGTTCTTTAAACAAAAACCTAAAAGAGGGGGTCAGTATCACCGGAAGGGGGGTCAGTATCGCCGGAATATCCAATGAGCTTTCGCATATCAGCGGGGCGGACATAAAGAAAAACTTAGGTCGCTTCTTCTGGTCCAAACAAACGCATGCAAACACCGTGATCTTTGGCCCTGTTGAAGCTTCAATCTCCAAAACCTTACCCAAGGTTACTTCCGCCAACCCAATCTCCATTAATCCTTCAGTTGTTTCATTCGCTTGGGATGCTTTCCACTACGCTAGCCAGTAATTGAATTTGGCCTCACGATAATCTTTGCCGGATAAAAACGCCAGTTTGGAGGCCCTAAAGCCAGCCAGTGCTCAACTTCGGAGAACATCTTTTCCTGTAAACGCACCGAACATATATTTGCCAACAAAACTCAGCAAGATTTTGGGGCTGAACCATACGTGGTTGCGCGGGGGGGATACGATTTTAAAGGGGAAAAGCCTAAAAACAACCTGCCATTTGCTAACCCTTGAAAGGTTGAAAAGAGAGGTTATTAGACAGTCTGACGTTTTGCAGCTACCCGAAGGGCGGGACTTTTACCACAAAACTTGATTTGAAAAACTAATGTTCCATTAACTACAAAACTGTCTTTTGAACACGAAACCCCGCCTTTTGGGTAGGTGCTGTTGTGGGAAGTTTTTATCACCATGCGTAGTTGATATTTAATGTAAATTCTCCATTCATAAAGCCGTGTTTCATTTCCTTATTTGCCCATGGGTAACGATTTGCAATCCAATTTCCATAGGTCAAATTTATTTTAAATGCCCGCCAATCAGAAATACCAAAACCATAAGTAAAATCTGGATCCCATGGTAGTTTAGTATTTTGAATTGGATAATAAAATAATCCAGTTTCGAGATAAATATTTTTGAAAAAAACATATCTAAAGTTAGCGTTCATAATAGGTTTTATATAGCCCAATGTTTGGTTAGTGGCATCTACGAATTCGGGTTGTACAAGAATTTTAGGGACAATTAAAAACTTTGCTGTTTCATCAAAAAAAAGGTGGTTTTTAGGGTTTCGCTCTTTATTAAATTCATAATTGTAACTTACGAAAAACAAACCCCTCTTCATATTGGTCCAATAATCAATTTGTGCATTGTTAAATCTATTTGGTTGATAATTTTCATAACCATAAGAAAAAGTCTTATGACGCCAATTATAAACACCAATTGCATAAAAATGATTGCTCAACCAAAGTGGGGCATCAGGGTTTTGGACTAAATCAAAATAAAGGGTATTCTTGATGTAAAAATCCTTAAATGGGTTTATATTAAAATTAACTTTTGATGTTAATCTATAAAACTCAATTGGCTCATTAAAATCATTAACGAACGAAATTTTTGAAGTTGCAAAGCCGACATCTCCTTTAAATATTGTTTTTCCTAAAAGCAATTTGTTAGATTTAAAAATATCTCCGAAATGTTCTGGATACTTTTTTTCTTGAGCTTCTGCTAAAAGTGATATAATTGTAAAAATAAATAGTAGTTTTATTTTCATTTAGTTATCAATCAATGATTAAAAATTATGCTGCCATTTTTCTTATATGCTAAAGCGCATAAAATAAGTGAATTAACATTACAGGTTATTGCCTTATTGAGTTCACCATCTTTTTGATAATATCCTGAATAAAAACCTATATCTTTATCATACAACCCCTTTGCCTTGTTAAATAATTTATCACTATACTCGTCATCAAACAAATAATACCACCCAAAAGCAGCTGAAGTTGAAAATGTTTTCAGATGGCTGGCATCTTCTCCGCTTTCTGAAACACAATTCCATTTTTTACCATTGGTAAAGATAGAATTGTAAATAAAATAAGGTGCTTGGTCTATGTGTGTTTCACCTACACAAATTAGTTTATTTTCCTTTTCTGATTGCTTTTTTTGCACAAGAAAAACACGATATCCAAGTTCTAACGAGTTAACATCAAATCCGTATTCTAATCCATCGAGAATGTAAGGGTCAGAAAGCACATAATTGTATGACGGGTGATGCTTTACTTCTCGGCTATCCGTTCCAATTTTTACTCCGTTAATTTCCACAAAGGTTATAAAATCGGTATATAGCAATGCGTTACTGGCATCAAAGCCCATTTGTATAAATCCTTTTGAACAATATTCCTCATACCCCAGTTTACCTTCTTGCACTCTTTTTTCAACACCATCTTTAAAACTTAATCCAATACCCATTAAGGTAGCATCTTCAATAGCAAATTTAAAATCCCATTTTTCAATTATGTTGTTGACTAAATAATGGTATTCAGGATAATTGAAAATGATTCTTTTACATGAACCCATAAATCGCCCAATATCCATAGCTGACCAACCTACCCCAGTTTCGGTAGGTCTATTGTCGTAAGTGCTCATAGTCAGTGTCATGGAATTATATACCTTATTGGGGAGCTTGTCTTGAAATAATTTAATCCCGTGCAACGTGTTAAAAAGTTGTGATAGTCGTTGGGTAAGTTCTTCTTTAGTTATTATATCCAATTCGTAAGCTGATAAAAAAGCATGAATACTACTAGCAATATCCCAAAGGGTTGTTGAGTTATACTTATCGACACTATTCACAATTCCCGTTTCAGGTATAGTGTTGTTTTCAAAATATTTCCATGCAATTTTTGCAAATTCCTTTTCTTCTTGTCTTAATTCAACTTTAGTCTTTCTTAATGGGTAGTCTTGCCGTTTTTGAATTAATTCTTCGCGCTGGAAGATATCCTTATAAAAACCGAAATCGCTGGGATGAACCTTTTCAATCCAAAGCACAATCCAAATAGCTCCAATTAAACCTATCACAAAAGCGAATGGTTTCAACCAAAATTTGTTATTCAATGCGTTTTTAACCATAATTATTCTTTTATGAATGAAGCCCTAATAATCGGACTGAGTTGATAAATATTATAAACTGCCCAAATATTATTTGCAACAAAAGCGGAAACTGAAGGGTGTTGATTGTTGTATAAAAGATAGCAGTTGTATGAAAATCCAATAAGTGTTAAAATAACAATAAATAAGTGTGGCGCAATTATTTTTAGGTTTTCGTTAAAATTTATTTCTTCTTTGACTTTTGATGTTGTATTAAATTTTATTTCTTTTCTTAATAGAACTTTAAAAAATGCTCTAATCTTTAACCAAAATCCAGCGATGAAATATTGATCTGATCGTTTCGTACTTATACCCCAATAAGCAAACAAGGTTAAAACTTGACTTAAAATATTTAGTATGATGAATCTTAGGAAAAAATCGAAACTAAACGACTTGAGCGGTGGGATAAGTGTAAAATAAAAGATAATCGGAGATAACAAGAAAATTAAAATCCAAAATGCCGAAAAATAGGAGTAAAGGGTTTCACCATAGGCAATCCTTTGCCATAAGGTTAATCCCTTTTTTATTATCGGATTATTTCTGCTGAAAAAAATACTGAATGTACCCTCGGCATAGCGTGAAAATTGTTTGTCATATGCAGTTAAAGTTTGGGGAGAAAGCATTTTGCATTCGGGATTGGGATGCTGGTATGATTGCCATTGATTAGCGTTTGCGTGCAATAGAATTGACGTGTAAATGTCTTCTGAAATGTGATGAATAAAAGGGCCAATGGTTTTATTTTTTGTTTGCTTCAACAATCCTTTTTTTATTACATGTTCGTGTTCTACTTCAATTACAGAATCTAATTTCATCAAATCAACTTGATTGTCTGTAATTAAACTTTCTAGTGCCTTTCTTCGATGCATGGAACCTGCCCCACAACAGAATGCCGCATTAGATGAGTTACGATGAAATAGTATTACTTGATAAAAAATGGTCGGGTCTGTACCAAATATATTCTTTCCAAGTCTTATATTCCTTAAAAAACTCAAACGATTAGAAATTGGTTTTCCTTTGGGCAGGTCATAGAAATATTGTGGACTTTGCACCCAAGCCATTTTTTTATTTTTAAAGTATGGCAATAAGTTGTTGATAAAATTGGCATAAACAATAGTGTCAGCATCTAGTATTACAATAAAATCACCATCTGTTTGCCAAAATACATTGTTTAGATTGCCCGCTTTATACCCTTTGTTGTCTGTTCTTGAAAAATATTGAATATCATATTTTTCAGCTAATGCTTTGAAATTTTCTTTTGAGGGGTCAGTACCATCTCTTTTTCCATCATCACACAGACAAATATTGAGTTCAACTTTTTTGGTAAATGATTTCAATCGAACTGCATTATGAATTGTTTGCTCAACAACAGACATAGGTTCGTTATATGTTGCTATAAAAACATCAATCTTGATTGGCCTGTCATTCTCTGAATCTAAATCATCAACTTGAGAAAGAAGATATGGTGTTTTACGTAATTTGATTTTCTTAATATCCCAATGATTAACTATCATTAGAATAGAACCTATAAACATAAATGTTTCAGCAAAAAACAATGTGTACGAAAATATTAGAGCATCGGGATTTAAGGAAGCTTTATATCGCCAATACAAGTAGTTACATCCATAAATCAAAAAGATAATGGAAAATACTCTAAAAAGAAATAATCTTGTATTTTGATTAATCATTTATGTGTGTTCTGTTTTTTAAAATTTCCCA
>JAGYKD010000011.1 GCA_018401695.1 Flavobacteriales bacterium
CCGTTGTTGTCTTGGCCCTTAAAGCAATCCGTACAACTCAAGTCCGGATTACTTACAAAGTTTTCTGTTTCAAAAACCAAGGTTCCCCAGCGGTTGTAAATATGCAAAGTATAATCTACGCACTCATTAAATTCAGGAGCAAACTGAGTGAAGTCTAACTCATCGTTTCCATCAAACTGAGGATTCAATACCAATACATTGGGGAATACAAAATCGGCCGGGGCTCCTTTTACCAATACCTCTTTGGTGGTATCCGAACGGCAACCGTTGTCGTCCACAATTTCAAGGGTTACATCAATATTGCCTTCAAAAGTATCCGGATACAGATGCGTAAAGGTGCCCAAATCGTAATCCTCGCTGCCGTCTTCATTTATATCCCAACTGTAGTTGTAGGGCTCCGTTCCATTGCTAGTGATATCTATGAAGTTGTTCTCCCAAAAACAAAGTGGGGTTGATTCAAAATCTGCTTCGGGGAGTTCGAAAATCTCAATCTCCTTAACAATGGTATCCAAACAACCTTCGTCGGTCTCTACAATCAATTGCACGTTATAGAATCCGGGCTGGGGTAAGCTGCTCGAGATGTTTTGAGAAGTCAAAAAGTCTTGGCTAAAACCTCCGCCATCGCTTATGTTCCAGGAGTGGTTGGTAATGCTGCTGGGCGCATTAACAGTAGACTGATTGTTGGCAAATACCGTTTCCTCCAAACAATAGTCCGTTCCGGGGCCATAGGTGAATTCGGCATTGGGGCGTGGATGCACCGTAATCAAGTCCGTTATGGTTACGGTGGTATCGCAACCACGGTCCGAGGTCGCCGTTAAGGTTACGCTGTAGGTGCCGTCGTTCAAATAGGTATAGTCGGGTGTAATGCCGGTCTCACTGCCGCCGTCGCCCATATCCCAGGCCCAAGTGCTTACTGTATCAGGACCGGGAACATAGGTATTGTTCAACATCGTAATGTCCAAGGGCTGACATCCCTCCAAGGGATTGGCGGTAAAATCGATTACAGGACGTGCATTTACTCGAATCGGCAAGCTAATGCTGTCTACACAACCATTATTAGAGGTCACCTTTAAATCTACCGTATAGTCGCCGTAAGTAGGGAACTGTTGGGTAGGATTTTGATTGGTGCTGTTGCCAACACCCGGATTAAAGGTCCACTCCCAGTTTTGTACATTGTCCGGTGCTAAAATGCTGGTTAAATCGGTAAAGTTCGTAAGGTCTCCCGTACACGCTGAATCTGCACTGAAGTCTGCCACAGGATTCGGATATACCGTAACCTGCTGGGTAATGGTATCCGGACAACCCGCTTGGGTCTGTATAACCAGTTGCGCGCTGTAATTGCCCGGGCCCGAGTAACTGTGGTCTACTTGCTGACCGTTGCCCACGTTGCCGTCGCCAAAATCCCAATTCCAACCCGTAATCACGTCTGCATCCGGATTAGAAGTATCTGTAAAAGGAATGTCCTCTCCATCGCAATTGCTCACATAGTTGAAGTTTGCGGTTGGAGTCCCCACCGTGGTATAGGGCATTACAATGGTATCGGTACAGCCATTGTCGGCTATAACCACCAACTGTACATCGTAAGTGCCCGGTTGAGGGAAGGTAAAGTTCGGGTTCTGTGATGTAGAAGTACCTGCCGTTCCAAAGGTCCAGTTCCACTGATTAATCACCGCAGGGTTGCCCACAAGGGAGCTGTCGTTAAAGGTATTGGTTAAGCCGCAAGGACCGGGAAGCCCCAAATCTGCCAAAGGCGTGGGAACAATCGTTACAGAATCCTCAATGGTATCGCGGCAGCCACCATTCGAAATGGCTATTAAAGTAACGTTGTAGTCGCCCGGTGCCGGATACGTATGCACAGGGTTTTGGCTGCTGTCTATGGGCGATCCATCTCCAAAGTCCCAAGCCCAATTGATAATGCTTCCGTTTTGAGCGGTGGAGGTATCGTTAAACAAGAAGGTATTGTCGCAGTTGTTGAATCCCTGGAAACCGGGAAAAGGTATTACCGGGGCAACCACAGCACTCAATTGGGCGGTACAGCCCGTTACTGAGGTAATGTCGCAGGTAAGGTTGGTTTGGCCCGGCGTTGGGTTGGTGATAACAACCACCTGACCGTTTACTCCATTGCTCCATTGATAATTGGCAAAGCCATCCGGAGCTACCAATTGGGCAATGGTGTCGCCCTGGCAATATTCAATGGTAATTTGGAGCGGTTCGCAGCGGGCAGTCAAATAACCGTAGCCGTAGTGGCCACCTAAATCACAGTCACCTGTGGTCGCTTCAACGGTTACTGTTTGACCTAAATAAGGAGAAAGGTCAACACCTACCTGAGTCCAATCTCTCCAACGCACCCCACCCAAGGTTTGAAAGCCGGGAATGTTGTTGCCGGCCGCTACCTGGTAAAAAGTACAGGCAATAGGCTGCCCATTGGGATCAAATACCTGCA
>JAGYKD010000012.1 GCA_018401695.1 Flavobacteriales bacterium
AAATATGTTCGATTTTCCTTGTACCCATTCTTCGTTAAATCATACTCCTAGGTATAGAACGGATGGGTATCCCAACATTCAAGGTTGGGAAGATTCTACAAAGTATAAAGAGTTTTTGCCTTACCGGGTAAATATTGCCGTAGTTGGGGATACCAACACAACTTGCTCAGCGATTTCCCCTTACGACCAAAGTCATGGGAATAGCCATGTATTTATTTATGTGGTAGGATACGTCCTTGACCGTGTTCCAATTGTTGATACTTCTGCGAAAGATTGCTCATTAAGCTGGGAATGTGGAAGCAATTATTATGTTCCGGGCTATACCTGTCCGGTTTTGCGCCCTGCCTTTGGAGTGTATCGTTTTAATAAATGCGATACTCTTGAATTGATAATGCGTTATATTCAAGGAGGACAAAATGTACAGAGCAAGATAAACTGTCGGTTTAATCCACTATCCAATGACTCAGGTGTTGTTAATTATTCAAGATTTAATAATGGCACAGCGGAACAATCACTAAGCGCCGAATGGATGGGGATAAGCGTCATAGGGAATAATCCAAATAAAGTAGCCGTTGCCGGAGCAAATGGGTTTATAATGCATAGAGACACAACCCCTATACTTTTCCAAAACTTCGCCTATGGAACCTCTACTTCTGGAGAGGTTTGGGCAGACAAGCATGATATTCAGTCTATTCCGGGTACGAACCACTTTTTTCTTAGCCATCATGGCGGCGTAAGTTGGGTTTCCGCAGATTCGATATTAAATACTAGAATTTACTTGTTGGATTACCAAGCACGCAATAAAGGGCTAAGCACATTCTTAGCTTGGGAAGGCGATGTGCATAAGACAGGTAAGCGAGGAGAAGCTTCGATTTTACATGACATGGATTATGGATTTGTGACCGACAAGCCCAATTCAAATCATGTTTCTTCAATTATTCAAACCGAAGGCTGGGTTGTTTCATTTTTAGGAAACCACTCCAAACATATTCTTTTAGAGGGAAAAGGTTTAAAAAGCCGCACGGTTGGAGATTGGTTTTTAGACACCGTTCCAAGCTCTGCACAAAATACCACTTTACCTAAGGATCCTGCCCATCCAGGGGTTGATGTTTCAACGGGTAGGGTTCCTACAGCCATGAACATTCTAGACAATTCCGAATATATCGTTGGTCTCAATGAACTCTTTACGGTTTATGATAACGCTTCCTTTCAAGGCTGGAAGCTTAGGTCCGATATTTGGAAAACCTTTCCCAACCCGCCCAGCCCGGGAAGTAAACGGTGGCCAACCTTTACCAGTGTGGAGCAATTTTTGGTTTCTCCCCAAAACCCTGACTATATTTATGTGCTGATGCGTGGAGAAATAGGCAAAAACATTCCACACCCCATTACCAAAGAGAGTTTGGTGAATAACCCTTCGCATATTTATGTGTCCACTACAGGGCTGGCAGATTCTGCCGATGCCGCTGATATTTCTGTGCCTCCGATTTTTAAAAGGATTTCTATTGAGGACTCATCCTGCGTCTTTTTAGACACTGCAGGCTTAGACCCTCCGCTGATCTTTGATATTGGGGTATCTCAATTGGATCCACAAAAATGTTGGGCAATAGCAGGAGGTTACGACAACCGTTCGCGATTTTTTGTTAGTACAAATGCAGGTCAAAGCTGGGAGCCTTTAGGTGCTGATGGAGATTATACCAGTGGGAGCTTTACCGGATATCCACCCTCCTTACCTGCCCGTAGGTTATTCTTGCAGCCCGGAACCGAAACGGCGGGTTCCAGCGGCAGACCGCGCATGTTTGTAGGTACCGATGCAGGTGTATATTATTTAGATCCGGATACCAATGGGTGGCAATTTTATGCAGGATTACCAAGAGTTTCGGTGACTTCCATGACTTACAACCCTTGTGAAAATACCCTGCAGGTTACAACCTTTGGTAGAGGCACTTGGGAGTTGAGTTTGCCTGAACCGGATGGACCCTTACCCGTTGGATTAATTATTAACCAGAATACGACTTGGGTTGGAAATCGGGCATTGATTTCAAGCGTACGGCTTACCAATGGTGCAACACTTATTATAAATGATACGTTGAAAATGCCCCACCGAGGAGCCATATT
>JAGYKD010000013.1 GCA_018401695.1 Flavobacteriales bacterium
ATGATCTCTTGCGAGGTCTTTGTAGCTTGTCTGCCGTACTCCGACTACAGCTTTGTTATGGCTGTGAAAAGTCAAACGGTTGGTGATGTGCTTTATGCGCTTGGCCGCTGTTTATCACATTTAGGAGGAGTTCCTATGGCTCTTGTGCCCGATAACTTCAAAGCCGCAGTAGTTGAAGCCAGTCCTTACGAACCAAAGATTAATCAAGCGCTAGAGGATTTTGCAAATCATTATCAGACAGCTGTAGTGCCTGCAAGAGTGAGAAAACCTAAAGACAAAGCGCTGGTAGAGAATCAGGTTAAGCTTATCTATAGCCGGGTGTACGCAAAGCTGCGCAACATGACCTTTTTTGATATAGAATCCCTGAACGAAGCTATTTCAGAGAAGACAAGGGAGCATAACCAAACACGCATGCAACAGAAGCCCTATTGCAGAGAGGAGCTCTTTTTGGCTGAGGAAAAGCAGCACCTTAAGCAGCTACCTACCCAGCCTTTTGAGCTCAAACATTACCGTGTCTCTACAGTAGCCAAGAACAACTATATCTACTTCTCTGAGGATAAGCATTACTACAGCGTTCCGTATACGCTGATTGGACAGAAAGTAAAGGTGATATATACCCGTTCCATGGTACATATTTATGCCAACCAAAAGCCCGTAGCTGTGCACCCTAGAGATTATAGAGCAGGAGAGTACTCAACACATCGCAACCACCTTTGCTCTGAGCATCGTTATTACCTGGACAGAAGCCCGGAGTATTATCTCAAGAAGGCAAAGAAAAGATCGCAAGTCCTTTATGAACTGATAGATCTAATCTTCAAGCAAGACAAGTACCCCGAACAGCTCTATAAAAGCTGTGAAGGCTTATTTAGCTTGTACCGAAAGGCAGAGCTGAAAAACTTTGAGCTAGCTTGCCGAATAGCTATAGAGAACCAATATTACTCCTACAGATTTGTAAAAAACATCCTAAAGAACAACATGGCTCAAGCCTCGGAGTATCTACCCCTCAAGCCATTGCCTACCCATAACAACCTGCGAGGGAAGGCGCATTTTCAACAACTCGAAACAAACAACAAACACAAACAACAACAACAACAACAATGAATCAAATTGAAGCACAAATGAACAAGCTAAGGCTACATGGCATGGTTAAAAGCTATGCAGCACTTCAAGAATCAAGAAAACTCCACGAACTTACCCTTAGCGAGGGATTAGAGCTTCTCTTGCAGGCCGAGGAACTTGAAAGAGATAATCGGAGGTTTAAGCGGTTGGAGTACAACGCCGGGTTCCGTTACAAAGCCTCTTTGGAGGAAGTACAAGCCGACCCTGCCAGAGGCTTGGATAAAAGCCAGCTTGCCGCTCTAGCTACCGGAGGCTACATCAACAAAGGCGAGTCGGTCCTTATTACAGGAGCAACCGGTTGTGGCAAAAGCTTTTTGGCTTCTGCTTTAGGACACCAAGGATGTGCATTGGGACACAAAGTGGCTTACTTCAATACACAGAAACTCATGTTAAAAATCAAAATGGCGCGTTTAGAGGGCTCAATCTTCAAGTTTTTTGAGAAACTGGCAAAAACAGACCTGCTCATTCTAGACGACTTTGGACTTACACATTTGGAAAAGCAACAGCAGATGGACCTTATGGAAATCATTGAAGACCGCCATGGTAAAACATCTTCAATTATTGCAAGTCAACTACCGGTTTCCAGTTGGTACGATGTAATTGGAGAAGAAACAATAGCCGATGCCATTCTTGACCGTTTGGTACATTCTTCACATCGTATTGAGTTAAAAGGAGAGAGTCTAAGGAAAAAACAGTAAAATTGTCAGGCTGTCATGTTCTTTGAAACCAAAACCTAAAAAGGGGGGGCAATATCACCGGAAGGGGGGTCAGTATCGCCGGAATATGCAGAAATCCGCTACTGCTCTTATACTTGGCCGTTATGTGCTATAATAGAAAACGTAAACCAATAAAATTTAGACAATGAAAAAAATCATCCTTCCAAT
>JAGYKD010000014.1 GCA_018401695.1 Flavobacteriales bacterium
GGGTACAAAACCGTTGGGATACAAACCAGCGGTAATCATATCCGGTGTTTGCAGCGTGGAGAAAGGGGTCCCTGTGCCACTGATTTGCATTGGGCGGGATTGCCATGTTTCCCCGCAGTTGGTAGATACCAGCACTTGTAATTTGTCTTCTTGCTCCACGAAGGGATTGTTGGTGCGGTCTGCATAAGCCCAACGTACGCTCAATTGAGGAGATGCCACTTCGCGCAAATCGTAAGAAGGAGAGATTAAGAAGAAGCGCTCGTAGCGCACGCCGCTTTCGTTATTGCAACGCACCGCCTGTAGACTTTTATAGCCGGTATTTTCTACTCCTTCCCATCCTAGCCCGGCTTTTCCTTCGTTTACAAACACCCATTTACCTTCTTCAAACAAACTGGTAGAAGGACCTGGCTCGAAGGCATCGTAATAGATGTAGTTGGTATTATCGGCAGTGGTAGAACTTACCATAACGTAATTGGTACGGGTTTTCTGGTCGGCACCTTGACTGTTGGTCGCGGTGAGGCCAACGTCGTAAAAACCGGGGGTGTCGTATTGGGCAACAGGTTCTGTGTCGGTAGGTGCTGTATTGTTTGCACCGGGCATATTCCAAGCATAGCTATCGGCGGTTCCATTGTGTGTACCGTTGCGGAACACTACAGATTCTCCGGCGCAAA
This sequence comes from Flavobacteriales bacterium, assembly GCA_018401695.1. GTDB lineage: Bacteria > Bacteroidota > Bacteroidia > CAIKAF01 > CAIKAF01 > CAIKAF01. The sequence goes on from JAGYKD010000014.1 coordinate 672, forward strand.
TCATTTTGAGGCTTTCAAAATTATTGGAGCCTTTCCTGGACCAAAAGTCAGCGATTGGAGCCGGACTGCAAGGGTTATTTTGGGCTGCGTCATCGGTTCCGGTGGCCACCTGATTTTCCGGGGCAATTACATTGGTACGGAAAGAAATGGTAGAGAACACAAAGTCCATGATGCCTTTTTGGCCTTTGGAGAACATGGACATGCAATTGTCGTTGGAATAATCCATGTAGTTATTGAACATTTCACCGATTTGGAAACGGCGAAGGGTATCGTCGGCATCGCTGTTGGGATCTAAAGTAATGCAAGTGGCTTCCTTGGGGAAAGTAAAACAACCAAAATTAGGTTCTCTGTGCACTGGCGTATCTTCTACTTGGTCGTCACCGCAGGTGGCATCGCCCCAAATATGAATAAGGCCCAGCCAGTGACCTACTTCGTGAGTCCAGGTACGCCCTTGTAGACCGTTAGCGGTTCCCATGGTTCCGGTACGGTTATGAATTAAGGTAATTCCATCGGTAGAGGTAACCGGGTTTTGCCCGCCAAAGGAATACGGAAATTGCGCATAGCCTAATACGCTTCCGAAAGGGTTTCCATCGTTGTCGATAGTGTTCACCACCCAAACGTTAAGGTATTTGGCACGATCCCAATAGCTGAGTTGCTTGAAACCGGTATAATCGCGCGCCAATTCTGTTTTGTAAGAATAAATGCGGTTGATTCCGTCGGTACATTCTCCGTTTGGGGCTTTTGTGGCCAAGCGGAACTCTATATTGGCATCAGCGGCAATAGAGTCGAAATAAGGAGGAATGGTGATTTTATCCGGATTGGTGAAAGAGAAATCCAAATTCGCCGCATTGATTTGGCTTATGATTTGGTTTTTAGAGATGTTTTCCGGTCCTCCTTCATGGATTACGTGCACCACTACAGGAATGATACGCTTGCCGTTTTCTGCGGTTTCGAACTGCCCTTGGTAAAGTTCTTGATACA
>JAGYKD010000015.1 GCA_018401695.1 Flavobacteriales bacterium
GTTCAGTTCCCAAGCCAAGTGGGTCATAAAACCCTCGTCTCGAAAAAAGGTTTGGGCATGGGTATTGGGGCTAAAGATGTTCCCCCCAATAACAATCAAAGCGACCGGTTTGAAAAAGAGGTTTTTAAATCTTCTATAAAAATCTTTATCCATGCTCTATTGTTTTTGGACTATGAGTTTTCCTTGGCATAGGACAATGCCTTGGCTGTTTTTAATTTGGTAGAGGTATAGCCCCGGAGGATAAGACTCCACAGAAATGGTATAGCTGAAGGGTTTCTCTTCCAAATCTAGGTCTAAAAGCCGCCTACCTTCCAAACTGAACAAAGCAAAACGGCCTGCAACCCCGTGGCCATAATGGAACATAACCTTAGCTGAAGCAGGATTAGGAAATAAACCGCAATCAGGAACGGCTAAGCTCCTTGGAATCAGGTTTTCTTCAGAAGGTTTGGAAGTAGGTGGTTCAGGCATGGGAGGACAGGTGTCGTAAAAGAAACATAAAATATTTCTGGCAAATCCTGAGGCGCTACCGCTCAAGTTCTCAGCCATCCAAAGCAAACTGTCTTGGTTTGCCTCACTCAAACGGTCTATTTGCCAAGTGGAATCACTCATCATCAATTTAAACCGCAACCAATGCCCAAAATCTTCCCACTCCTCCAGCGAGGTGCCTTCCAAAGAAAATAAATCCTCCATGGCCTGATAGGTAGCCTCAGCCGTATCGCGCTCTCCCATATCTGCAAAATAATTGGCCTGAGCGTAATAATCCGAAACTTCGCCTCTTTGCATCCGCCAATTCAATAAGCTGTCGGCATAGTACAAGCTGTCGGATTGCATGGCTTGAAAAATCAAAGCCAAAGTTTGGTCTCGTTCCAAAGCCAATTCGGCTAGGGAAGATTTCATCTGAGTTAAAGGTCCTGCGGTACCCCAAGCGGCCTCAATTATCAAGACCATATACTCTGGCATGGGACTGGGGATATCGTAGCGCAGCATATTTAAAAAAGAAGCCCCCATGGTGGCATCCACATTGGCCAAACAAACTTCCAAAAGCATGGCATGAGGCATGACGCCCGTTAGGGCGGCTTCGCTTAGCACGGTTTGGGACAAATAGGGCGCCATATCCATTAAGGAATCACGCATTTCCCAAGCATCCTGCGACCAAGCACCCTGCACTTGTTGAATTAAGTGGGAAGTAAAGCCCTGGTCAAGCGTTTGCTTATAGGTATA
>JAGYKD010000016.1 GCA_018401695.1 Flavobacteriales bacterium
AGGGTTGCAGGGAATTTGATGTCCTGTTTTGCCCCAATACTTTATAAGGGCAATGTTGGATGGGCTCTTCCAGTGCGTATGCAATACTTCGCTCATTCTACAAATTTTATGAGCACCTGATTCTTGTCAACAGCTGTACCGGCTTCTGCCAATACCTCTTTAACTTCTCCTTCTCCGGCGGCCCTTAACACGTTCTCCATTTTCATGGCTTCCAAAATCAACAGAGGTTCACCCTTGGAGACGGTTTGTCCGGGCTTGGTGAGGACTTCCAACACCATTCCGGGCATAGGTGACTTAAGCACATCCACCTTTTTCTGCTTAACTACCGGCAAACCCAATGCTTTTATGGCCTGATCTTTTTCGTCCTCTACAAAAACCTCTATACGGCGGTTCTGAATGCTAAACACAAAGCGCTTTTGGCGATAGTCGGCTTCCACCAAAAAAGCAGCATAACTTTCGTTACCGATATGCAACCGAAAGCCCTGACGGGAATCTCCCTCAATACGAATGGGACCGGAGGCCTGTGGGCTGCTCCAAGTTCCTTCCGTTTCAGGATTAAAATCAAAGGTGCTTTTACCCGTTTTAACAATGTACATGTGCCTCTGCTTTATCGGTGCTTTCCATTTCCACTGCTGCCCACCTTTTACACAGGTAAACACAGCATTTGGAGACAAAGATACAACCTTATTGTTCAAGGCCTGCCTTAGGGAGCGGCAGCTTGCATCAACAAACCGCAAAGCCAGGCGCCATAAGTCCCAAGGGCATAGCCCAAAACCGCCAATAACACACCCACAGGAGCTAAGGCCGGGTGAAATGCTGCCGCAATTACCGGAGCAGAAGCTGCTCCTCCAATATTGGCTTTGGAACCCACCGCCAGGAAAAAGAAGGGGGCTTTAATCAACCAGGCCACCAAAATCATCAGCACTACGTGAATGGCCATCCAAACAAAGCCTACGCCAAAAAGTCCGGCATTATTAAACACCTCATTGATGTCCATTTTTAGGCCAATAGTAGCCACCAAAAAATAAATAAATACCGAACCAATTTTTGAAGCGCCGGCCCCTTCGTAGCTTCTAAAGCGGGTAAAGGACAAAGCCAAACCGAAGGTGGTAGCCAAAATAATCAGCCAAAAGAACCCGGAATCCAAACTGAATTTTTTTAAGGCAGGAAAATCTTCCGCAATCCAT
>JAGYKD010000017.1 GCA_018401695.1 Flavobacteriales bacterium
TGGGTTGCAGGGAATTTGATGTCCTGTTTTGCCCCAATACTTTATAAGGGCAATGTTGGATGGACTCTTCCAGTGCGTATGCAGTACCTCGCTCATTCTACAAATTTTATGAGCACCTGATTCTTGTCAACAGCTGTACCGGCTTCTGCCAACACCTCTTTTACTTCCCCTTCGCCGGCAGCCCTAAGGACATTTTCCATTTTCATGGCTTCCAAAATCAACAAAGGCTCACCCTTGGAGACGGTTTGTCCGGGCTTGGTGAGTACTTCCAAAACCATTCCCGGCATAGGTGACTTAAGCACATCCACCTTTTTCTGCTTAACTACCGGCAAACCCAATGCCTTTATGGCCTGATCTTTTTCGTCCTCTACAAAAACCTCTATACGCCGGTTCTGAATGCTAAATACAAAGCGCTTTTGGCGATAGTCGGCTTCCACCAAAAAAGCAGCATAGCTTTCGTTACCGATATGCAACCGAAAGCCCTGACGGGAATCTCCCTCAATACGAATGAGACCGGAGGCCTGTGGGCTGCTCCAAGTTCCTTCCGTTTCAGGATTAAAATCAAAGGTGCTTTGTCCGGTTTTTACGATGTACATGTGCCTCTGCTTTTCGGTGCTTTCCATTTCCACTGCTGCCCACCTTTTACACAGGTAAACACAGCATTTGGAAGCAAAGATACAACCTTATTTACAAGGCTTGCCTTAGGGAGCGGCAGCTTGCATCAACAAACCGCAAAGCCAAGCGCCATAAGTCCCAAGGGCATAGCCCAAAACCGCCAACAACACACCCACAGGAGCTAAGGCCGGGTGAAATGCTGCCGCAATTACCGGAGCAGAAGCCGCGCCTCCAATATTGGCTTTGGAACCCACCGCCAAGAAAAAGAATGGGGCTTTAATCAACCAGGCCACCAAAATCATCAGCACTACGTGAATGGCCATCCACACAAATCCAACTCCAAAAAGCCCGGCATTATTAAACACCTCATTGATGTCCATCTTAAGTCCAATGGTAGCCACCAAAAAGTAAATAAATACCGAACCAATTTTTGAAGCGCCGGCGCCTTCATAGCTCCTAAAGCGGGTAAAGGACAAAGCCAAACCAAAGGTGGTGGCCAAAATAATCAGCCAAAAGAACCCGGAATCCAAGCTGAATTTTTTCAAGGCAGGAAAATCTTCCGCTATCCAA
>JAGYKD010000018.1 GCA_018401695.1 Flavobacteriales bacterium
ATGAATTTTCGATTCAACGTTTAATTGTATTAAAGGTAACCTCCTGTGGGTGGACCATATGGCGTGAATCCATAGTTTGTTGAATGAATGTGGCATAGTTTCAGGTTTAAAATCCTTTAAACGTTTGAGTTGGCTTCTTATTTTTCCTAGCCCACGGTTTAAACCGTGGGCTAGGGTACGTTTGCCGCGCTCATGGAATGGATTTATCCATTTTCTTTTTCACAAACGCGGTGGAAACCGTTAAAACGGTTGGCTCGGACTCGGCATTTACCCTGGCCCACGGTTGAAACCGTGGGCTATGGGGCGTTTGCCGCGCTCATGGAATGGATTTATCCATTTCCTTTTGCATAAACGCGGTGGAAACCGTTAAAACGGTTGACCCGGACTCGGCATTTCACATAGCCCACGGTTTAAACCGTGGGCTAGGGGGCGTTTGCCGCGCTCATGGAATGGATTCATCCATTTCCTTTTGCACAAACCCAGTGAAAACCGTTAAAACGGTTGGCCCGGACACGGCATTTCATATAGCCCACGGTTTAAACCGTGGGCTATGGTTTAACCATTGATAATTTCGCCGTTAAATAAACACCTAGGGATTCTATTCTTTCGAGAATTTTAAACCGTTAAAACGGTTGGTCCGGACTCGGCATTTCATATAGCCCACGGTTTAAACCGTGGGCTTCCTGTGGTCGCTCTTGGCCGGGCGGCTGCTGAGCACTCTATTTCGTCAGGCTAATTGGCCTGCGCCGGGGCGCGTTACGCTCCGTGTGGATTTTTTTTGAATGATGGCCCACGGTTGAAACCGTGGGCTATGATTTCAACCGTGGGTTAAACATCGGTCAACAAGAATGCAACGCTTCATTTGCTGAGGCATTGCTATTCGACGCAATTGCTTGAGGCGGATGTCGATTTGCGGGTCATACAGGAGTTGCTTGGGCATAAGAGAAGATAGACAACAGAGATTTGCACACATGTTAGCAACCGGCTGCTTCAACTGGTTGGTTCACCTTTCAATGACTTGTGAAAACT
>JAGYKD010000019.1 GCA_018401695.1 Flavobacteriales bacterium
TTTTCCTGTTGCGTATTTCCAAATTGGCTTGGTCGTTCTAAACGGCTGATTTTATCTAAACTGTCAAGCTGAATGATAGCATCTTCAAGGATGGTTCCCGTGTGTCGTTCGCCTGCTTTGTTTCGTTCAATTAGTTTTTTGCTTCCTTCCTTGGTTTCTGTCAAACCGATAATGTGCAGTAGCTCACTATAAAAGCGTTTGTCAAGACTGTTGCTGTCGTTGGTAAATGGAAGTTTTAAAAGGTGTTCAGGAGATAAGAGCTTAAAAAGAGCAATTAGTTTATTGTCGTCTGCCTTGTCATCATTTCGCAAAGGCTTCTGATAATCCTGTAAATTGAAGTGTGTAAACTCAATTTCGGATTTGATTTCAGTAATAAAAGGCTCGGCAATTTGCTTGTAGAAAAAATCCGTTTTGGTGTCTGCTAATCTTCCGCCTTCAAAGTCGTTGAATTGCTTTACAAGCTTTTTGTTCTGAGCAAATAGTCTGTCGAAAGTTGTAGCGTCAAAAATAAACCATTCATTGATGTTTGTGATAATCAAATGCTTGGTTTCAAGATTGTTTTGCGTGATTCTCTCTCGTAGGTAATAAAGCACCAATTCCTGAAAAGCCTTTGTGTTCAGCTTGTCAGTCGAAACCATTTCGCTTTTGTTGGTCGGCTTTTTTGCTTCAATGATTACTCCAACCGTGCTTTTGGCTTTGTCTCCGTTATGGATTACAAGGTCGTTTCTTCCTTTGGTATTTATGAAATGGTTTGGGTCGTAGTAGGTTTTTTTGAGAAAGTCAATAACAAGGTTCTTATGAAATTCTTCTGATTCGGTGTCATTTGTCCTGTCGAGTAGCTGAATGAGATTGGTCTTGAAACCTTCGATTTCTGTCCTGTTTGGTTTTACTTTCAAAAAGGCTTTGTTGAGTGCCTTTCTTGGTTTCAGTCTGTTTATCTCCATTTACTCTATGTCTTTCTTTTTTGTCGGTTAATTTACCTTTTTCTGTTCGTTATTCCGTCCGAGCGT
>JAGYKD010000002.1 GCA_018401695.1 Flavobacteriales bacterium
CGGGATGAAGTAAAGACGGGATGCCTCCCGTCTCTCGGGATGAAGTAAAGACGGGATGCCTCCCGTCTCTCGGGATGAAGTAAAGACGGGATGCCTCCGGTCTCTGAGTGATGGATGATGCATGGTTATTTGGGGCGCCGGGCGGGCCCTTACCTTTACTCCGTACCTTGGGCTGCACGGCTGGCTAAGGGCAAAAGGAGCTTCCCTTAGCAAAGGACCGCTCTTTTGCCCTAAGCCAGACCGGCAGCCCAAGGTTCCGGGGTATCGGTGCGGTCCCTGCGCCAAAATCTTGCTCCGAACAAGTAAATTTGTTCCCAAAACAGGATGCATGCATACGTTTTCAAAAAAAATACGGAAATTTAAGACTGGCTTAACGCTGGAAGGATGGAACGATTGATTTGCCGGATAGGCTTGTTTTTAGGATTGCTTGTAAGTGCACTAGGCATGCATGGGCAAATCATACGGGGAACGGTGAGGGCATCTGAATCGGGTGGGGAGCCTGTATTTGGGGCAAATGTGGTGGTTAAAGGAACTACTCAAGGAACTTCTACGGATTTTGACGGAAAATTTCAGCTCAAGTATTCAGGAAAATTACCGGTTACGCTCCAAGTTACTGCCATTGGTTACAGCTCCTCCGAATTTAAAGTGGAGCGCTTCAATGTGGATTATTCTTTTTCCATTGCCCCCAATAAAGTATTGCTGAGTGAGGTAGAAGTTTCCGAAACCCGGATTACCGAAAAGCAAAAAGAAGCACCCCTAACCGTGGAGTCTATGAATGCCATTGCTATTCAGCAGACCAGTTCTTTGAGTTTTTATGAGGGACTCGGAAATATGAAAGGGGTCGACTTAACCTCTGCCAGCTTGGGCTTTAAGGTGATTAATACCCGTGGGTTTAACTCCACAAGTCCCGTGCGGTCATTGCAGCTTATTGATGGCGTTGATAATATGAGTCCCGGATTGAATTTTTCTTTGGGAAATTTCTTGGGTGCCCCCGACTTAGATGTAGCGCGGGTAGATTTAATTCAGGGGGCCAGTTCGGCTTTTTATGGCCCAAATGCCTTTAATGGGGTTATCGATATGCATACCAAAAGCCCCTTTGATTTTGAAGGCTTGAGTCTTTCGGTGCGTGGGGGGGAGCGGAGCCTGTTGGAAACCTCGCTCCGTTGGGCACAAAAATTTAAAGATAAGCAGGGAAATGACCGGTTCGCCTATAAGTTTAATGTGTTTTACCTTAGGGCGAATGATTGGGAGGCAACCAACTACGACCCGAGTACCGATTCGGAAGTGGGACGCGATAATCCCGGCGGTTACGATGCCGTAAATATTTATGGAGACGAGGCCCTTGCCGGAGGTTTTGACTTTGCTTCGGATTTGGGCGATCAAGTATTTTACCCCGGTTTGGGGTACTTTTACAGGGATGGTTACCGGGAGTCGGATTTGGTAGATTACAATACAGAGAACATAAAGGCCAATGCGGCCATACACTACCTCACCAAAAGCAAGGTGGAGTTTATTTTGCAGAGCAATTTTGGGTATGGCACCACCGTGTACCAAGGCGAAAACCGGTATAGTCTAAGAGACGTACAGTTTTATCAACATCGGTTTGAGATTCGAAAAAAGGACAAGTTTTTTGTTCGGCTGTATGCGACGCACGAGGATGCCGGCAATTCATACGATGCGGTAGTTACTGCTTTTTTGATGCAAAACAACAACCGTCCCTTGGGGAATGAGTTCAATTCCTGGAACAATCGGTATTTTAACTATTGGTCTACCAATATTATAGGAAATGGCGCCGGAAGACTGTACCAATCCATTCCCAATTTCCCCAATTATTACCAAACCGGCGGGGGGGTAAATAATTACAATATCGATTTGGCCAACAGTTTGTTGCAAAGCAACTATGATTCACTTTTGGTATGGCATCAATTGGCGCGAGCATTTGCCAATAATGGAGATGGAGCCGGGTATTACCCCTATTTTGCTCCCGGAAGCTATGAATTTGACACCGCCTTTGCCGGAATCACAAGCAGACCTTTAGGACAAGGAGGAAGTCGCTTTATTGACCGTTCGGCGCTTTACCATACCGATGTTGGTTACCAATTCCATTTGCCTCAATGGTTGCCCGATGGAGAGGTGCAAGGGTTTAAGCGTTTTCTGAAAAGTGCCAGCCGTTTTGTGTCCAGTTTGAACTGGAACGTTGGAGGAAGTTTTAGGCTCTATGCGCCCAATTCGGAGGGTACCATTTTTATTGACACAGGCAATGTGACCCTTACCAACTGGCAAGCCGGTGCCTATATTGGCGTAGAGAAGCGCTATGAAGAGGTCAAGATTAACTTAACGGCCCGGGCCGACAAAAACGAGAATTTTGATTTGCTGTTTAGTCCGGCGGCCTCGGTGGTGTATTCGCCCAACCGAAACCATACGGTGCGGTTTAGTGCCAGTTGGGGAATTCGAAACCCAACCTTGGCCGACCAGTTTTTGAACTACGATGTAGGCAGAGCTCGTCTGGTGGGAAATCTTAGTGGTTTTGACAGCCTAATTACGGTGGATCAATATAACGAGTATTTGGGTGATTTGGATTTGACACAGCTGGAATACTTTAGTGTAGGCCCGGTGCGCCCGGAGCAGGTAAGAACGGTGGAAGTAGGATACAGAGGCACTTGGTGGGATAAAATTTACTTGGATGGAAGTGCCTACTTTAGCTGGTACACAGACTTTATTGGCTATGTTTTGGGAGTAGATTTGGTGACCAATCCCTTAGGGTTCCCAACCAACCAAACCCAGGCCTACCGGGTAGCCACTAATTCTAAGGACTTAGTAGTGACCTACGGTGCTGCGGTTCAAGCCAGCTATTATTTGGGCAAATACTATACGGTAAGTGGCAACTACAGTTGGAATGTGCTGGATCGTTTAGGCAGCACCGACCCATTAATTCCTGCATTTAATACGCCGGAACATAAGTTCAATATAGGTTTTGAAGGGAGGGATATACAGATGAAACTGGGTAAACTTAAACTGAATAATTGGGGATTTAATATAAACTTGAAGTGGATTGAAGGCTTCCTTTTTGAAGGATCGCCTCAATTTACGGGAGAAATTCCGAGTTATTACATGCTTGATGCCCAACTGAACTATACCTATCCCAAGTGGCATACGACCTTTAAAGTTGGTGCGCAAAACTTGACCGACAACCGCGTATTTCAGGTGTATGGAGGTCCTAGGATTGGGCGCTTGGCTTATATAAGTGTACTTTTTGACTTTGACTTTAAAAACAAGGACAAACCCTAAGTCAAAGACCATGAAAAGTCGATTGTTCTTACAATAAAAAGTGGTAATTTTAGTAAAACCTAGTTTATGAACACAAAACAGTTACTCATAAGTGGAGCACTTAGCTGTATAAGTGCTTGGAGCGTGGCGCAAACCCGCTATGTTGATGATGTTTTTTCCAAAAGTGACATTGTACTGAATTCCAATGTTGAGTATGGGCAAAACTTCTATTTTTTGAATTTACCTCCGGCACCTCCGGGCACCAGCACCAGCAACCCGCAGATTGGTCCCCTCCAAATGGATGTGTATTCTCCCCCTGTTTCGGACACAGAAACCGACAGGCCTTTGGTGATTTTATTGCACACCGGTTCGTTTTTACCCAAATACATAAATGGACAGGCCACAGGCAGTAAAACCGATTCCTCTATTGTGGATTTGGCCCACCGCTTTGCCATGAAGGGGTATGTGGCTGCGGCCATCAATTATCGCCTGGGTTGGAATCCTTTGGCGCCTTCTCAAATTGAACGTACGGCCGGCATCCTGAATGCAGTGTATCGAGCGCTGCACGATGCCCAAACGGCCGTTCGCTTTTTTAAGAAAGAGGCAAGTACCTATGGTATTGATCCGGCCAAAATATTTTTGCTGGGCCAAGGCTCCGGTGGATATGTGACCTTAGCGTATGGTTTTTTGAACGACCAAAGCGAAACCGCATTGCCTAAGTTTCAATTGCAAGACGGCTCTTCGGTTGTTGACCCCGCTTTGGTGGGCGATGTGGATGGAATGGGTGGTCAGGTGAACAATTACAACCACCCGGGTTATTCGAACCAAGTTGCCATGACGGCGAATTTGGGTGGAGCCTTAGGGGATAGAAGTTGGATGAATGGCATTTGGAGTGAGCCGCCTTTGGCATCTATTCATGCCCGTAGGGATGTGTTTGCCCCTTTTGACTCAGGGACGGTAATTGTACCTGCCACCGGACAGCCCGTAGTGAACGTGCATGGTAGCCGGGCAGCCGTGTTTAGAGCCAATGCTTTGGGCAACAACGATATTTGGCAGAACCATACCTTTAACGATGCCTTTAGTACCCGCGCATATGCTATGAATGCAAAAGCTCAATACGAAGGCCTGTTCCAGTTGGAAATAGCGGAAGTTTCCGGACCCGGCGAAGACAGCGCTCCCTGGGAATGGTGGGACAGCGCCTCGGTGGTGGCCGAAGCACCATTTTTAGGAGAAGATGGCAACAGCATTCATGCGGACGGATTAGCGACCAATCCGGACATGTCGGCAACTAAAGGCCGCCTTTATTCGGATACCATAATTGGCTTCTTAATTCCAAGAATGAAAGTGGTAATAGACAACCCCAATTTGCAGGTAGAAAGTATTGGGGCTGGCATAGCGCACCGTGTATATCCAAATCCGGTGAGCGATGTGTGCTATTTGGGCGTGCATGAGAGCAATGCCATACATTCCTGGACCTTGCGCGATGTACAAGGACGTGTAGTGGCCTCAGAGACTTACGAAGCCGCTACTCCGGTGGTGAAAATTAGCAGAGGAAATTTGCCGGCCGGTGTTTACGTGTTGGTTGCGGAAACTTCCATGGGTATGTTGGCGGAGCGTCTGATGTTTGAGTGATTTTTTTAGTAGCGCATTAAATCCCCCTGTGCTTTTAAGCACAGGGGGATTTTTTTTGGAAGAGGTTTTCAAAAGAATGGCCTCCCGGCCGGGTGGAGGGCCGGCAGCAGCGGCTGGGGTAGGGGCCGGGGCAGCGAGGAGGTGGAGCTTTGCGGAACCCCCGCAGCACGCCGGCCCCCCACAGGCGCAAAGCCGACCGTAGCAGGGGCCGGATAGAATAGGTAGTTGGGATTGGAAGGAAGGCCCAAATAAAAAGCCCCAAAGGATTTGGGGCTTTATTTTGTTGATTTAGTGGGATTTCTTAGGGGTATATCAGGCATTTTTGGGGTGTGCCGGCAGGACTATGGAGCGGACTTCTCCAAAGCCAATGCGGAGTCCATCTTTTAAGGCGAAGGCGCGCATGATTACGGTGTCGCCGTCTTGAATGAAGGTACGTTCTTGTCCTCCGGGCAGGGTCACTTTTCGGCTTCCTTTCCAGCTAAGTTCCAGCATGGAGCCAAATGAGCTTTGCTCTTTGCCGCTAATGGTTCCCGAGGCGTACATGTCGCCAACCTGCGTGTTGCAGCCGTTTACGGTATGGTGGGCCAATTGCTGGGCCATGGTCCAATACAGGTATTTGAAATTGGATTGACACACCTGGCCTTCTTCGCCGTTTTGGGGAAGAATGGAAACGCTTAGGTTAATGTCGAAGGTGTGTCTGTCGGACTCCTTTAGGTAGGGGAGGGGCTCTAGGTCTTGTTGGGGTGCGGGGCAGCGAAAGGGCTGCAGGGCATCAAGGGTAACCACCCAGGGGGAGATGGAAGAGGCGAAGTTTTTGGCTAAAAATGGGCCGAGGGGAACGTATTCCCATTTTTGGATATCTCGGGCGGACCAATCGTTAAAGATAACCATGCCAAACATGTGGTCTTCGGCATGGTTTACGGAAATTGGGTCGCCAAGCGGATTGGGTTTACCCACTACAAAGGCCATTTCCAGTTCAAAGTCGAGCAATCGACAAGGTGCAAATACGGGTGTGTTGGCATCGGGCGGCAGAAGCTGTCCCCATGGCCTGCGGATGGGTGTTCCTGAAACCAAGATGGAGCTGGCTCTGCCATGGTAGCCCACGGGAATATGTTTCCAGTTAGGCAGCAGAGGTTCTCCATCCGGGCGGAACATTTTGCCCACATTGGTTGCATGTTCCTGGCTGGAATAAAAATCGGTGTAGTTGGGCACTTGCACGGGCATGAGCATTTGAGCATCTGCCTGGGGAATTAAAACTTGAGGGTGGATTTCGGTTTTTTGGCTTAGTTCCGGGTTTTGGGCGTCGAGCAGATTAAGTAGGCCTTGTCGGGTTTTTGTCCAAACCGGGCGACCAAGGGCCATGAATTCGTTTAGGTTATGGGAGGCAAAAGGGTTTTTATCGAGGCCTAAATCGGCAAAGAAGCCGAGATTAAACAGGGCGGCCAAGTCTAATATGTGTTGCCCAACTGCTACGCCGACCCTAGGGTTTGTGCCGGGAATTGAAAATACGCCATAGGGAAGATTGGCTAAAGAGAAGTCGCTGTTGGAGTCTATGTTTATCCAAGATTTTTTGGGCGTGTGGTATTGATGCATGGAAATTGGCTTTTTCGCAAAGTAAGTAAAACGGGGAGATTTTTTGGCTGAATTTGGGGGTTGAGGTTGGTAGAGGAAGCCTGTCCTAGGAGAAAAGGGTGCTTTGATAACGCGGGTTAAAGTTTTAGTAAAGAGCGGTTTTGAAGTTTTTTTATTAATTTAATAGTTCCACTATGCCATACGTTTATTTACGCTACATCTTAGTTTCGCTGTGCTTGGTTGTTGGGGGCTGTCATTGGTTTACAGGTGCGAGCAAGAGCAAGTCAGCGGCGGTTTCTAAGCCGGCGCCTCAAAGCTATGCTGGGGTTGTTGGAGCCCCTTTGGAATGGTTGATGGCTCAAGAGTCGGACCGTGTGCATCGTTACGATCCCGGGCGGGACGTATTTGTATTTCGATCAGGGAGAAGCGGGGAGGATGTGTTGGTGTACCAAAGGCATGACTCAATGGTGGTTCGTTTTGACCAGCGCGGTGTTTTTCAGGATTCGGTATGGTTGCCTTATAGAATAAAGGGGCTGGAACGGTATGCCGACTATTGGTATTTTGTGCACACGGAAGCATATCCGGGCCAGCAACGCACCTTGGTTTATTTATATGGAAGACACCAAATGCGTTTGGCTGACTTTCCTTTCGGAGGAGCCCTGTTTCCTTTTGGGAAGCGAAGTATTTTGTGGAAACTTGAGGGAGGAAGATGTGGTGAAAGCAAGCAAGGGAAGTTTGAATTGGAGGAGAACCGTTGGGTACAAAAGGAATGGCTTAGCTACTTGCCGAACTGTGCAGTAGATTCAGCAGAATTGATCATGCATGTTTTAGATAGTGTGGGTAATACTATGGCTTTGCCCATGCATGGGAACCGCAGAATGGTTAGAGAGCTTTACGAGGGGTATTGGGATTGAGGAGTGTTGGGAGCCAGAAGGTTCCAAAAGCCATAAAGTGCAAATCCAACAGGTCCAAGCATAAAGCAAAAGAAAAGACATCCGGCTGTTATCCAGCGGTTGCGTCGATTTTTTAAGGCATGGCGGGCCATCCACATGCCTACCAACAAATCGAAGCACAGGTAATGAATCCACCCGGTAAGCACTCCCCAGGGGCTGCTAAAAATGGCTTTAACTCCTTCGATGGAGCCAAAGTCAGGAGCTTGTGGATCACCAAACAGTGCCACAACAAGGAAAAGCAGGTAGGAAAGTGCTAAAGTGCCGGGGAACCAACCTTTATATAGCAAGCTATGGGTAATTTTGGATCCGGGGAATAGGATGAGTAGGAACCAAGCCGGTAAGACTAAGCTGTTAAAAAGGTTGAACAAAAATTCCGGAGAGGTGAGGAGCATGATTTAGGGAATGATTCTAAAAGCGGTTCTTCGGTTTTGAGCTCTACCTTCCGGGCTGTTGTTGTCGGCAACGGGCCGGGTATCGGCATAGCCATTGGCCCTAAGTCGGTCGGCGGAAATGCCATGATTCACCAGCCAGGATTTTACGGCAATGGCTCTGTTTTCGCTTAGGGTTTGGTTGTGTGCTCGGTCGCCTTGGTTGTCGGTATGTCCTTCAATTCGGATGCTTAAATTTGGATTATCGGTTAGGAATTTTTTGAGTTTATGAAGTTCCGGATAGCTGGTTTCTTTTAACTCAAACCGATCGGTATCGAAGAAGATATTTTTTAGTACGACGGATTTACCGGTATCTACCTTTTCTAGTTTGACGTTCTTTTTAAAAGGTTCAAACTTTTGGTGGTTGGAGTCCAACTGTACATGTTCGGAATGAAACAAAAATCCGGGAGAGGAAATGTTTAGGCCATATTTTCGGCCGGTGGGGAGGGGAAGCAAGTAGCGTCCGGAAACGGGGTCAGGATGGGTGGTGGCGGTAGGTTGACCGGTTTCCAAATCGATGAGTTCAATTTTGGTAGAAGGCAGTCCACCGTCTGCAGTAATAACTCCCCCCATCCAAGTGGCGGGTCTGGGTCGGTAAGAGGGGTCGGTTTGGAATCTGAACAAATCAAAGTCTCCAAAACCCTCTTTTTGGTTGCTGGCATAGTAACCGGTTAGTCCATCGGCGGAAATAACGAGACTTCGTTCGTCCTTGGTTGTATTTAAGGGGTATCCTAGGTTTCTAGGTTCAGAAAAACTGCCGTCGGCATTTTTTTGGGCGACAAATAAGTCTGCGCCTCCCAGGCCGGGAAATCCGAAGGAAGCAAAATAGAAGTCTATGTTGTTGGCATGAATAAAGGGCGAAAAGTCGTTTTCGGTGCTGTTGATGGTAGGACCTAAGTTTTTGGCTTGAGTCCAGGAGCCGTCGGGGCGCAATTCAGAGAACCAAATATCTTCATTTCCAACGCCTCCGGGGCGCGTAGAGACAAAATAAAGGGTTTTTCCGTCGGGAGCAAAGGTAGGTTGGGAGTCCCAGTAGGGTGAATTTACTGCCGGGCCTAAATTTTCGGGTCTTTGCCAGCTTCCATTTACCCGTTTGGCATAGTAGATGTCCATGCGCCCCAAGGAGTTGGGTCCATGGCTTGCTGCAAAAAAGAGGTAATTACCGTCGGGCGAAATGTGTCCGGCGCCTTCGTTGCAAGGGGTATTAATAGGAGGTCCCAAGGGTCTACGACGCACCCATTGTCCATTTTCTTCGTAAGCCACATAAAAGTTTTCTTCTTGGCGCATCATAGGAGCTGGACAGCCCCCACGGTAGGCCTCACGAACGGTGAAAATCATTTCGAGGCCATCTACCGTAAATGAGCAGTGGTATTCTCCATCGGCGGAGTTTATTTCTTCCCCAAGGTTTTCGGGTTCAAAGGCAATGGCTTCTTTCATTAATTCGAGCGATTGCTTGGTTTTTTCGAGGCGTTCTTGAAGCAGGGCTTTTTTATCGGGAGACAAGCGAGCCTTGGCCAAGAATTTTTGTTGTGCCCATAGAGAGGAGTCCGGTAGTCCTTGTTCTAAATATAAGTTTGCTAAGACATTGAGAACGCCAAGGTAGGCTGAGGTGTCGGCCAGGTAGGCAATTGTATAATCTTGAATGGCCTCTTCTAAATTGCCTCTGTCCATGCGCCATTCTGCTCTAAAAATCCGTGCTTCGGCAAAATTTGGGAAAGCTTCAATGGCCTCATTTAAATCTTGCTCCATGGCACCCCATTCGAGTTTCAGGTAGTGTTCTCTGGCTTCTTCAAATGACTTTCTGGCCTTGCGGGGAACGTCTTGTTGCGCATTCAAAAAGGCAAAGGGAATGCATAAGAGCAGAGCCAAGGAAAAGGTCATTCGTAATTTCATGGGATTCCAAGGTATTTATGGGTTTGCAAAGAGATGCTCCAATTGGGGTTTTCCTTTACAAAGTTTACTAAAAGGGGCATGATTTGCTCCCTTTTGTCCCATTCTGGTTGTACGATAAGACGGCAATTGGGTTTCAGATGGGGCAAAAACTGTTGCACCCATGTTAGGTCGGAGGGGTGAAAAACGACCAGTTTTAGTTCGTCGGCTTTTTTGAGCCACTCTTTTTTGGGGAGTTTAAATTTTTTGGGAGAAACGCATATCCAATCCCAGGCACCTGAATATGCGCCGGTTCCACTGGTTTCTATCCAGCAGGCTAAATTTTGCTCGTGTAGTGCCTGGCACAGGAAGTCCAAAGGGTAAAGGCTGGGTTCGCCTCCGGTGATAACGACATGTTTTGCGGGCGTTTTTTTTATTTCATTCATTAATTGGGCTATGGAGCGTTTTTGGTGGCTATCCATAGGCCAAGATTCTTTTACATCGCACCAAACACACCCTACATCGCAACCTCCAAGGCGCACAAAGTAGGCAGCTTTGCCGGAGTGTACACCTTCTCCCTGAACGGTATAAAACTGTTCCATAACCGGATAGCTAAATGAGTCCATTGCCGGGGATTGATTCATGGATTTTTAATTGACCAAGGTCAAAGGTATAGAGACCAAGGTCGCCTACCTATTTTGGCGTGGTTTTTTCGTCAGGTTTTGGCTCAAGGAGATTATTTTGGGTATTCTGTTGCTAAAAAGGGGCTGTTTTTTGGTTTGGCAAGCATTTGGCCGAGCATAGCATTTGAGACCGTTGATGCGTTGCTATTCTTGCGGCGACTTTGCGTTACGGCCAAATCTCAAGTTCCTCATTTACAATCAGTAAACTGCGGACTTTCAATTTGCCCGTGCCTTAATTCGCACCGACGCTACGGTCGGCATTAAAAAACCTTGAAAACACAACGCGTCAACGGTTACTAATTTTGTTAAGTTTTACACGAATGATGGTGCGGTCAGCCTAAGCTAGGCATTCTAAAACCTTTTGAATCAGTTGATCTACTGCTTTGTGCGGGTTTTGAGAATATTCCCCAAGGGGGCGATTGGCAATAACGGCGCAAAGGGTTACGGCATCGTGTCCCAGCAGGTTTGCCAATCCATAGAGTCCTGAGGTTTCCATTTCAAAATTGGTGACCTTCCATTGGTCGAAAGAAAATCCGGGCAGGTGCTCGTTTAGGTTCGGAAGTAAAGGATTTAAGCGGAGCTTTCGTCCTTGGGGGGCATAGAAACCAGGGGCGGTAAGGGTAATTCCTTGGTGGGAGAAATGATTGAATTGGTTGGCAATGGATTCACCGGCTTTGAAGGCGTAGGGAAATGCTAAACCATCTTTAAATCCTGCATATGCTACAAATTCTCGTTCTAGGCGTACTTGGTCGGCATTTTTGGGATAAGCATACCAGTTTAAAAGGCTATCGAGCCCAATGGCCCAGCGGGATTGAACAAAGGCATCGACGGGAACATTTTCTTGGAGTGAACCGGTGGTGCCAATTCGGATAAGCTGTAGTTTATGGTGTAGGTCTTGAGGAGTGCGTAGGTTTAAATCAATATTGACCAAAGCGTCAAGTTCGTTTAGTACAATATCAATATTGTCTGTACCAATTCCGGTGGAGATGCAAGAAATTCTTTTGTTTCCGATGGTTCCGGTGTGGGTAATGAATTCTCTATTACTGATTTGAAATTCAATACGATCATAATAACGGGAGACTTCAGTCACGCGCCCCGGGTCACCTACCAAAAGCACCGTATCGGCGATCTGTTCGGGATGAAGTTTTAAATGGTATACCGAACCGTCTGGATTTAGAATGAGTTCAGACGAACGAATGCCTGTTTCATTGGCTGTTGAGCTTGCCATGAAGTGTACTTTATGGTTTGGTGGCGAAAATATGAAAAAGCAAATCCCTACGGTGTCACTTTCCTTTGGAAATCTTTCCCGTTAAGGGGCAGGAGTTTCGGAGAACACTTGAATTCCTTCTTTATACTCGGCTTTTTGTATCCAATCACCGTCGGAATTATAAATGGTCCAAGAACCGTGCCTAACGCCGTCTTTGTATGCCCCTGAGGTAGAAATTTTTCCGTTGGGATGATACCTTAAGTATTTGCCGTGGAGTTGTCCATCTTTTTTAGAGTAGACACCGGCGGGACTTCCATAGGGATAAAAGTACTCCCAGCGGCCGGTTTCTTTCCCGTCTTTGTAGTTTCCTTGCCTTTCAATTTGACCGTCTTTATAAAAGAACATTTCTTCTCCGTGCCTTTTGCCTTGAACAAAGTGGGTAACTCTTTCTTTGTTGCCCAAGGGGTGATACCAAACCCACTCGCCAACTCTAAGGCCATTTTTGTAGTTGCCTTTGTAGGTAGGCATGCCGTTAAAGGAAAAGCCTTGCCAAAGACTGTCCATGATTCCGAATCGAAACCAGCCTGCATCGCGTGTTTTTCCGTTTTCGTGAAAGGATTCAAAAAAACCATGTTCTTTTCCCTGAACAAAGCTTCCATAGTGTTCCGTTTTTCCGTTTTCGTACCAATACTCCCACCTTCCGGTTTTTTTGTTTTCTCTAAAGCTTCCTTCCTTCCATTTTTCGCCGGTAGGGTAGTAATAGGTCCACAAACTATCGCGCTTGTCTTGCGCATAATAGCCACTATAGTGGAGGTTTCCGTTGGGGTACCAATTTTGCCAAGGCCCTTGTTGTTTATTGTCTTGAAAGTGTCCTTCCAATTCTTTTAGTCCTTCAGCGTTAAACCAAGTCCATTTTCCTGTTTTTGCACCTAATTGGTAATGGAATTTTCCTTTTAAGGAACCGTTTTCAAAAAACACCTCCCATGCTCCATGCATAGAATCTGCCAAATAAGCCCCTTTTTCTTTCAGTTGACCGGATTCAAACCAGTGGTTCCATAATCCTTCCTTTTTTCCTTTTCGGTAAATCCCTTTCATCTTAAGGGCTCCGTTAGGATACCAAAAGCTACTTGAATCTGAATCTTGGCGAATTAAGGCTTGCAGGTTGCCTTGAGGATACCAGTATTTCCAGACCCCGGAGGGTGTTCCTTGGTCAAAGTGGCGGATAGATGCTGTGTCGCTGTTGGCATAGAACATTAACCAGGTTCCGTTTGGTTGGCCATGTTGGTATTGGGCTTTGGTTTCCAAGGTGCCTTCGGGGTTCCAAGTAGTGCTGGTTCCATGGGGTAATCCGTTTTCAAAACCGATTTTTTCGGCTAAACTTCCGTTTTGATGCCAAAACTCCCAAATGCCTTGGGGGTTTTGTTCTGATCCTGAGCCACGTGACTCCATTTGGCCATTGGGATACCAGGTAACGGTATAGTTTGAGTCTACATGCCATTTCTTTTTCATGCTTCCTGAACTTCGGAAATGCCAAGTCCAGCGTCCGGTAGGTGCGCCGTTTTGGTCCAGCTGAACAATAGAGTCGGGTTGGCCATTGTCGTGGAAGGTTTCCCATTGTCCAACGGCTACTCCATCTCGGTATTGACCTTTGTAATGGCGTTTGCCGTTCTCCCATTCTCCCAACCATCGGCCATCTTTAAGGTGGTCTTTGTTGAATTTCCCTTTTTCTTTGGTAGTTCCTCTGGCATAATACCAAGTCCATTTGCCGAGTGGGTTTTGCATGGTACCCTCGCCTTCCATTCTATGTAGGCCGGTTTGGTACCAAGCTGTGGTTTTTCCGTTTTCGTAATCGACCCTCATTTTGGGTTCCCCTCCTTCGAACCAATACTCCCAAACCCCTATGGGTTTGTCGTTATTGAAACTTCCCTTAAAACTAAGCTGTCCATTGGATTCAAATTCTTTCCAAGTGTTTACTCTCCTTCCATATTTGAAATATTGGATGGAGGCCTTTTGTCCATTCACATGCCAGCTCTTCCAAGTGCCATGAGCTTTCCCTTTAAAGAATCGTTTAAAGGATTTTTTTTGACCGTTTCGATAATACTCCTCCCAGCTTCCACTGGCCCCGCTTCCCTCCAAGGTGCCCTTGGCTTTTAGATTTCCATCTGTGTAGAATAACGTAGATTGTTTTTTGCTGTGATCTACCCTAGCCCTAACTTGGCCGGTTGGATAGAAATACAGCCAAACACCGATTTTTTCGCCACTTGAGAAATTGCCCTTCGAATGCAAGGCACCCCCTGGGTAAGTATATATCCAAAAGTCTTGTTCCTGCCCGGATGCCCCCGCACCTGTGCCTGTCAAACTATCGTTGCTAATTTGTGCCATACTTTGCAGGGACAGGAGTAAAAGAAAAAGACGTAGGGCAATTTTTGGGAAACAATGCATGCGCTAATGACGTTTTTACGTATACTAGTAACTTAAGAGTTCAAAGTTAATTGTTATTCAGTGGCCCAGCCAAAGGAAGTTTTATTGAAACCCGGCATGCAGCTTTATGCCGATCCCAGAATGGAGGATGCCTATTTTGGTAAGACCATGCTTGCCATATCCAGTTTTTCGCCGGTAGAAGGAGCCATGGGATTTATTCTTAATAGACCCATGAATCTTGATTTAAACCAATTGGTAGAGGAAAAATTGACAGATTATGTTCCGGTGTGGTATGGTGGACCGGTCGATAATAGTCGTCTGTTTTTTATGCATCAAGCCGCCGATATAATTCCTGAATCGACCTTGATACAGGGAGATGTTTTTTTGGGGGGCGATTTCCAAATACTTGTTCGTGCACTAAATACAGGGGTGCTTTCAACAGACCGTGTCCGCTTTTTTCTAGGCTATTCTGGTTGGTCAAAGGGACAGTTGGAAGAAGAGTTGATTGCGCGAGCCTGGGTGCCCGATTATGAGCCATTAGCTGCTTTGCTTGCCCGAAGTCTTTCGGTAGAAGACTGGAAATTAAAAATGCTCCGTCTTGGAAGTTCTTACGCCTTGTGGGCAAGTTTTGAACAGCTGCTTATAAAGAACTAGAACCCGTAGGGTTAAAACAGCGTTCCAATACCTCTTGTGGATTGGGAGAGTTCAGCTTTTTGCCTTCCCATTCATCCACAGCAATAATACCTCTAAGAGCGTTGGTAAGCCACAATCCTTTGGCCTCCTTACAGACCTCAGCAATTAAGTGCTGTTGTCTTACCTCCCACCTTTGGGAAATGCTATAATTTAAGAGCCACTGATGCATTACTCCCTGCACCTGACCCAGGGGAGGGGGTATAAGCCAACGGTTTTGCCCCATCCACAGCCAAATATTGCTGATTGTTCCCTCGAGCAAGCCCCATTCGGGATGATTCCATAGCGTCTCAAAACACCTCTGATTATGGGATAAGAATTGGTAGGGCAAGCGATTTATGGTTTTTAAACCCAAGAAACTACCTATATAGTCTACCGGCATGGTTTTAATACCTACTTGAATTGGAGATTTGTCCGGGTTACCCAAAGGTGGCGCCTCTCCAATTTGCATTAACCATTCGGTGCTTGCCTCTATAGGTGAGGATGGAAAAAAGGTGAGTCTAATTTTTAGGCTTTTGTTTTCTAATTGCTTTATAGATAAAGCCTCATAAATTTGTTGCCACAAAAGTGGAAGCTTAAGGCTTGGCCAATGCAATAATTCCAAGCTTTTTTTTATTCGCTGTTCGTGATATGCTTTTAGGGCAAAGTTCTGATTTTCCCATCGCATGGTTTCAATAATGCCGGCCCCTTTTGTCCACAAGGGCTCTAAGAGTTTCCCACTTAGGCTGTCTAACTTATGCCAAGCGCCTTTTACAAAAACCTCGTGCATCATCCCGGAACAAAGCTGCCAATGGTTTCAAAAAACGCTACAAACAGGCGTGGAAAGTATATGAACATGAACAGCAGACCAAAGATGGCTCCCAGAAAATGTGCATCGTGTCCAATATTGTCCAGTTTCCTTCGTGCCATATACCAGCTATAACTCAAATAGGCAATCCCAATAACAAATCCGGGGATATCTATCATGGGTAAAAAGATAAACCTAAGTGGTTCGGCGGGGTAGGCCGCAATAAAGGCAAAAATAACAGCACTTACCGAACCCGAAACTCCCACCGCATGGTAGTGGGGTTGGTTTCTGTGTTTGAATAATCCATAGAGGGAACTAAACACACCACTCCCTAAAAGTAATAAAAGGTAATTGACCCGGCCAAAATTGCTGTGGCTGAGTAAATAGCGCTCTACCTCTTGGCCAAACATATAAAGCACCAACCCATTCAATACCAAATGCATTACATCGGCATGCAAAAACAAATGGCTAATAAGCTTCCAATAGGCCCTTTTATGCACTATATCATAAGCGGTAAATCGACCTATATCAAACCAGACTCTACTTTTAAAGCCCCAGGCCGAGCTGACCGCCATTAGAACAATAAACCATTCTGTAATGCCCAAAGCCTTTATTCCATTGGTTCGCAAAAGTAAAAGTATGCCGAAACTACCTCATTGCCAAGTGGCAAATGCCTTTGATTAATGCGTATGGAGCATGATCTTTAGCGCATCTATTAGCTTTTTAGGAGAGTAATTGTCCCAATAGGCTTTTTGCTGGAGCTTGGCTAAGTGCTCTCTTTCTTCCGGGTTTTGGTATAATTTTAGCATGATTTCAGCAAATTCGGCAGGGTCACTTGAACTCGGAATTGTACTTTTTAAGCCTTCCGCCAAGCCCTCAAGTCCAACAGGTGTACTTAGGACCATTTTGCCAAAATCGAGTGCTTCCAGCACCTTTATACGAATTCCCGAACCCTCCCAAAGGGGTACAGTCAATACATCCATTTGGGCAATAAATGGCTCAATTTCATCCAATTCTCCATGGCAAAAAATGCCGGGCTGCTTATCCCAGTCTACATTTTTTGGAAAAGCTTTACCGGCCAAATGTAGGGTAGCATCAGGAATGACTTTAATTACCAAAGGCCAAACCTCTTTAACCAACCACTCAACCCCCGCCCGATTCGGCTTCCAATCCATGGCGCCTAAATGAAAAAAGCGCATAGGTTCGCTCAAGGATACTTGGCTAAAATGGCCATAATATGGTGTGGGCCAATAGGTGCATTTTACTGCTTTGTGTAAAGATATGGTTCGGTGGTCTGCTTCGCTAATACTCCATACCTCATCCACGCTTTTCCAAAGCCGCTCTTCGTATTGGCTTAGCCGGCGGTTTTCTTTTTGCAACAATCTTTTTTTGAGGGGATTCTTTTCGCGCAGCCAAAGGGCTTTGTAAATCTTGTGTTCCACGTTGTGACTTCTGTAAACTTCTCTTACCGTAGCGTCGATTTGCATATGCTCTCGCCACCAACTGGCAGGGAGACCTTCCCAAATCACCAAGTCAGGGGAAACCGAATCCAAAAACGCCTGGGCTTTTGCTTTTTGACTTTTGGGAGTTCTGCCAAAGCGCCACAATTGAAACGGACTTTTGCTCCATAGCATGTTAAAGCCCATCCACCATGTTACTTTAGTATTTACAGGTAATATTAAAAGCCTTTCTTGATCTATTTCTTTTGGCCACTTTTCGGGCAAAAAGGGATGCTTGTAGGTGCTTAAACAAACTACCCAAAGATCCAAATCTAAGCTTTGAAGACTTTTTAAGGTAGATTGAATCGCACGGGTTCCTCCATCCCGCGCCGGGTAGGGCGGTTTACTGCACCACAACACTACTTTCTTTTTTGGCGCCATTTATACCAAAGGTTTTGATAGGTCTCCAAACTAAACCACTTGTTGTCGGTAGAAATCCGCAAGGTCAAAAAGAGACCAAAAGGAAATAAAATAAGAGAAGATAGCCACATGCCCCAAACCGCATCCATGTTTAAGCTCTTCACCGATTTTTCGGCGGAGGTAGAAATAATGTGGTACGTTATGAAAATTAAAATACACAAAATCAGAGGCAAACCTAAGCCCCCTTTTCGAATTATAGCCCCTAAGGGGGCGCCAATAAAAAATAATACCAAGCAAGCAAAGCTTAAGGTGAATTTTCGGTGCCACTCTACTCTATTGCTTGCCAAGTTTTTTTGAGTCATATCCCAACTCGATTGCTGTTGGTTAAAACCGCGATGCAACGCTTGTATGTGTTGTTCGGCTTGTCGAAATACTTCTTGAGCCTCTTCCTTGGCTAAATGCCTCGACAGGGATTGCTCCTTTAGGTCAATCGATATTGCTTTTGGTCTTGTTTGAGCCATTCTTTCAAGCCCATTTTCATTTATTGTGGCCGGTTCCGGCTCCGGTTTTTCCTCAAGTAAGGGAACCTCCCTAGCTTCTAAATCAAAGCTCACCTCCCCGGGCGGAGCAAACAAAAAGCGGTCCAGTTCCCGGTGACCTAATCCTCTGCTTTGTTCAGCAAAATCTTTATGGATGTCCTCATAGACTTTATTGAGCTGAAACACATTCATCATGGCGTAAGAGTTCTTCAAATAGTCCCGGTTGTTTTCGGTGTCTATCTGAAATGCCGACATGTCAATCCAAACTTGTTGACGGCTAAACGCTTCTCTGTAAAACCGATGGGTGCCATGTTGTTTGGTGAAAAAGTCGGCGCCATCGTACCGTATGCCATCTTTCAAATCCAAAATCAGGTACCTTTCGTCGGTGGTGAATTGAATGGTTCCTTTTTTGGCCATGGTAAGCCGTGCGTCTCCAATGCCATGCTGACTATGGTCGTATACCATTACATCATAAATCTCTTGCCCGTTTTTGCTTTTTTGCCCTACATATAAAGTAACTCCCGTAAGGCCGGAATAAAAGACCCCTTCGGTAATATCCATAGCGGGACGTGTAGAACGAATAGCTGCAAATAGGCTTTTGAATTTGAAATTTGCCACCGGCATGGCATAGTTGCTAAATAAAAAAGCACCTATGCTCACCCCAACCACAAATACCATAAGCGGCCTCAACAGTCGAAGCAAGGAAATGCCATTGGATCTTGCTGCTACCAACTCCAAATGCTCGCCCATGGTGCCAATGGTCATAATGGAGGAAAGAAGAATAGCTAGAGGAAGAGCCAGCGGAACTAAGGTTGCCGATGCATAAAACAGCAATTCCAAGATGATACTCCACTCCAAGCCTTTGCCCGCCAAATCATCTACATGTTTCCAAAGGAACTGCATCACAAGCACAAAAAGTGCTATGAAAAAAGTGAGCAAAAAAGGCCCTAAATACGATTTCAGAACCAGTGCAGTTAGGCGCTTCATCATCCTAAAGGCAAAGGTAGCTATTTCCTTGGGTCAGGAACCCAATACCTGCATCAGGTCCTGAACCTGGGCATCCCAAAGCCTGCGTGTCTCTTCCACTTCTTCCACCTCTGCCTCATCTTTGATCAGCAAAGCTACACCACCGGTAAGGTCGTCTACTTTTACCCGCATTTCAAAACGCATACCTTCTTTATCCCCGTCAATCCATTCAAAACAAACAAATTCTTGATCCTTAAAGTCTACAAGCTTAGCTTTCTCTTCGGAACCTTCCCAACGAAAGGTGAAAATATCGTCGCGGATGTCCACTTGATCAGAAAACCACTCCGACAATCCACTCGGAGTTCTAAGGAAATTATACAAAATCCGGGGACTGGACCTAACAATGTACTCCAGTTCAAAAATTTCTGTAGATGCCATAAATAAGGGGCTCTAGGCGTATAAGAGCAACAATATAAGTAATTTATTTGCCTATCCCAAGCTTATTTTGTGCTCATTTTAGACAGTCCCTTGAAAAAAACAGGGAATCCCCTATATTTGCACTCCCATTTGGCGAGGTAGCTCAGTCGGTTAGAGCGCAGGATTCATAACCCTGAGGTCACGGGTTCAACTCCCGTCCTCGCTACCAAACACCGGTTCTTTGAATCGGTGTTTTTTTTGGAGGCCTTTTCCGGCCCCACGCTTTACCTGTAGGTCCCTGTCCCGAAAAACAGTAGCGGTACAGGGCGTTCGCTAAAGCTCCACGCCTGTACCGCTCTGTTTTTTACGGGCAAGGAACCCACAGGGTACCGCTGAGGTCCGGGGCCCCTTGTAGAGATTTTTGATTTTAATTAATACTGATAATCAACAACTTAAATGTTTTTATGTAGAGATTTTTTTAAGGACAAATCCGCGTTATGCTTATGTATCCTTGTCCGGCATTATACTGATTTAGGTTCTGAATAGGACCATTCAAGTTGCTGCTGTTGGCATATTGCCCATCCGAACTAGCCACTTGCTGCGCATTGGAATCCATATAAGAGCCTCCACCTCCACCAAAACCTGTTCCGCTATTGTTGTTTCCGGAACCTCCTCCGGAATAACCTCCGCCTCCGGCCGAGCCACCCCAGCCGGCGGCTGCTCCGCCGCCAAAGCCCCCGATCATTTCATTTGTGGCCGTATAACTGCTGTTGTAAATTAATCGTCCACCTCTTCCTCCATTTAAAAAGGAATAGGCATTTTCCTTAACAAACATGGAACGACCATCCGAAGTTTGTGGTCCGTCAGTCAAAAATCCGGCTCCTCCGGGCCCTTGGTCGGCAAATGGCGCACCGTTGCCGCTACAACCACCACCGCCTCCCGTACCCGCTCTTCCGCAAGTGTTCGTGGTGCCATCCATTATGTTTAAATTAAGTTGAGTACCAGACCTGGAAGAACCGCCGCCGCCGGCAATCATCAATGGCGTATTGTTGGAGCTTACTACAAAGCTTCCACCACCTCCGGAACCGGCACTGGTGCCGTGCTTTCCTTCCTGACCAACCAACAATTTTAAGGTTTGCCCTTGATTTAAGCTTAGACGACCGCGAAGAATGGCCCCTCGGCCTCCACCCCCATAGCCGGTGCCGTTGTGGGAACCGGAGGCTCCGGCAACTTCAATTTCATAGGTGCCGGTAGCCGGTACGGCCCATTCTTGGATTCCATTGGTCACATGAACTACGCCGGAACCATAGGTGGAGTTGCATTGGCTTTGGCTTGGTCCAAACCGTCCAATGGCTCCGCAGGTGGTGAAGTTCCAGGTCTGGGGCTGACAATTGGTTACGGTTGCGGTATTGTTGAGCGTATCTACACAATTGTTGTTGTCGGTAACAATTAATTGCACCTGAAACTGTCCTGTATTGCTCCAGGTAACTCCAGGGTTTTGAATGATGGAGCTTGCCGGTGTTCCATTCTGAAAGGTCCACTGATAGCCGGAAATATTGGGCGTTGTGGCATTAAACGTGGCTTGGTTGTTTACAATAGGACTATTGGGAGTAACCGTATATGCTGCGGTTGGGTTATTTACCATCACAACAAAGCTTTGAATGGAAGAGGTTCCACAGGCGTTGCTGGCGCTTACGGAAATATTTCGGGGGCCTGCCTGATTGGAAAAGCTAACCACTATTGAATCGGTGCCGTTTCCGGATACCAAGGTATCTTGGTTGTCGATGGTCCATTGGTAAGATTGGGCACCCGGAACAGGGGCCACGTAAAAGAGCATTTGAGAAGCACCTAAGCACTGATTGGCTCCTCCTTGAATGTTTCCCGGTTGGGGTGGAGCTTGGCTGCAATCGCAACGAAGGGTTTTCCATCCCGAAGGAAACCAAGTTTCGACGCACTCGGTGGTAGTATTGTAAATCTGAAGCCCATTTGCAGGGTTTTGAATGGCGTTGCGCTGCATGGTGCTGAGCCTTGGAAGTAAGAAACCTCCCTGACTACCCGCAACTTCCAAAGTTGCAGAAGGGTCGGGAGGGGTGTTGGCACCAATGGTTACGCCTTGGGCAAAGAGCTGGTTTAATCCAAAAAGCAAGGAAGAAAAGAGCAAGAAATACCTCATGAGGGATTGGTTTTTTCAAAAATACAGCCAAAAAATAGGAAAGCCTAAGATTCACATAAAGTTAAAGGTTGACACTTATTGTGAAATTGAAGGGCCTGCGGGCGGGATGCGCCAGGGACCGAACGGATGCCCCGGATGCCGCAAAGCCTAGCACGTGCTATTGGAGGCGCGTGGCGCTTTAGCAAACGCCGCCTACAATTTGCACGTGCAGGCTTTGCGGCACCGGAGCAGGAGGGAGGGCCCGCCCGGGCGCCCAAAAAAAAACGCCCCGAAAAGTCGGGGCGTTTCTTATGGGTTTTAAAGGAATCGTTTATTGACCTCGTACCACGCGGGCGGTGTATATTTCTCCATCGATGCTAACGCGGAGTAAATACATGCCTGTGGCCAATCCCAGGTGACCGGTTTCGATGGTTTTGTCGTGGCGTCCTGCACTTAGGTTGCCCATATCGTACATGGCCAAACGACGTCCGGAGATATCGAGGATTTCGGCTTGTACGTCGGCAGCTTTGTCCAGTTGCATAGACATTACCATAGGACCGGTGAATGGGTTGGGGTATACGGAGAGCTCAAGAGCAGCTGCATCGGGTCCTTCAAAGCTAAAGATGTCTTTGGCCTCGATGGTGTCGCAGGTAGTGGATAAGCATCCGTTTTTCTCAATGGTAAGGCAAACGATATAATTACCGGCGCTGGTGTAATTCTTAAGCGGGCTTACGTCGTTGCTTGCTGTGCCATCGCCGAGTGTCCACTGGTAGTTGGCGCCATTTACCGGATTGAAGGGGGTGAATTGCACCGAGTTTACACCGGTGTTGGTACCGTAGAAGCTGGCGTCAGGCGTTTGACTTACCACCACGTTTTGGGTGTAGGTGTCCGAACAGCCATTGGCGGTGCTTACTTGCAGGGTTACCAAATAGGTACCCGGTTGACTGAAGCTGTAGCTGGGGGCCTGAAGGGTGTCGGTAGCCTGCCCTGCAAAGTTCCAATTCCAGTCGGTAATATTACCGGTAGATACATCCACCAAATTAAGAGCTTGTTCTGTACAACCGTTGGTGCTTAGGAAGTCTGCATTTGGTTTGGCATCTACGGCCACGTTACCATTAAAGGTAGTTGCACAGCCTTCGATACTGGTTACGGTAAGGTCGTAGTAGTATACGCCCGGAGTTGCATAGGCGTGGTTTACGTTTTGACCAATACCTGTGTTTCCATTGCCAAAGTTCCATTGATAGCCTGCTGCCTGAGCACCTGAGGTGTAAGCGTCAAAGCTGATGGGAGTTGGGAAGCAAACCCCAGAGGTAAGTACAGAGTCAACCAAGGGGTTGGCGTGTACCGTAACCTGCTGAGTTGCAGTATCTGCACAACCTTCCGGGGTGGTTGCAATGAGCTGAACGGTGTATTGTCCGGCATTTGCATAGGTTTCGGAAGTTTGGAATCCGGAACCGGTGTTACCATTACCGAAGTCCCATTGGAAGGTGCTGATTACTCCACCTTGACCAATGCCGCTGTTTTGGGTAAAGGCCGTAGCCTGTCCCTCACAAACTGTAGGGGCATTGATTTGGAAAATGGAGGGATTAGGTAGCACGTTCACCTGTACTGGAGCTGTAGCCGCACCACAACCATTGGCATCGGTTCCCATCACTGTGTAGGAACCTGCGTTGGTGGTGGTATAGTTGGCTTGGTTGGCTCCACTTATTGGGTTGCCGTTGTTCATCCACTGGTAGTTCACCGCACCTGAGGCAGACATAGTAACCGGAGTCCCGGCACATGCTTGCTGAATGGTGTTGGGGCTTACGCTTACCTGAGGTAGTGGATTCACCACAATATTTACGGTGTCGGTAGCAGAGCAGTTGTTGCTGCCGTTCACTTGGTAAATTACTTGAGCAGTGCCCGTTCCTGCCAATTGTGGGTCAAACAGACCTGAATTGGCATTGGCCATGCCGTTTCCTGACCAAGAACCTCCGGAAGTAGCTGCATTTAGGAGTACCACAGAAGCGTCGGCACAAACTTGCATTGGTGCGTTGGCAATGGTAGCGTCAGGAGAGGTAACTACAGTTACTACTGAAGAGTCGGTATTGGAACAGTTGTTTTGAGTAACGCTATACACAATGGTGTTGGTACCAATTAGGTTGGCGTTTGGTGTAAATGTTCCGTTTGAGGTATTGGTGATGCCATTACCTGACCATGTTCCTCCGGGTGTCGTTGGAGACAAGTTGAAGGGTTGGTCGGCAGAGCAAACCGTTCCGGGGTTAGCTACAGATGCATCCGGGGTTGGGTTTACCACCACTTGAACAGAATCGGTTACTGTACAACCGGCTACTAAATCTACAATAGTATGGAATACTTGGTAGGTTCCGGGTGCAACGGCTGTTGGGTCAAAGATGCCTTGGTTGGCATCGATTACACCGTTTCCGGACCAAGTACCTCCGCTATTTAGTGCTGCAAGCGTATCGGTGCTGCTGTAGTCGCAATAGCTGGCCGGAGGTGTAGTAATGGAGGCGTCAGGGCCTGCAACTACGTTAATGGCCACGGAGTCTTGGAAAGAGCAACCGTTATTGCTAACCGTATACACCGCATAGTTGGTGCCTATGTTGGCTTGTGCAGCATCAAAGATTCCGTTAATGGAATCTACAATTCCGGGACCCGCCCAAGTACCGTTGGTATCGGAAGGTTGAGGAATATTGTAATTGATGATTACATAGCCATTGCTGGCATTGAATGAGCCGAGATCGGCTACCGGTCCGTTGTTAAAGGTAGACAGGTTGTCGTATTGACCGTTGGAGGTAGATACATCGAAGAAAGACGGATCAAAATAAGATCCACCGCCTCCGCCGAAGCCGCTGTTTGTACCATTGGTTCCGGCACCACCTCCGGAATAGCCGCCGCCACCGGCAGCGCCACCCCATCCGGATGCTGAGCCACCACCAAATCCACCTAATACTAGGTCGTTGGGCGCGTTTCCGCACGAGTAGAGAAGGCGTCCGCCCCTGCCATCGTTTAAGAAGGAGAAAGCGACTTCTTTGTGGCACATGGCACGAGTATCCGAAGTTTGTGGTCCGTCGGTCAAGAAGCCTGCTCCGCCCGGTCCTGTGTTGCCGAAGGGAGCTGCGTTACCGCCGCAACCGCCGTTACCGCCTGTACCGTTTTTACCGCAAGGGCCGGTAGCGGCATCCATTACATTTAGGTTGAGTGTAGCCCCGGACCGAGAAGAACCGCCGCCACCTGCAACTATGAGGGGTGTGTTGTTTCCGTCAGCAACAAAGGAGCCGCCTCCTCCGCCGCCGGCAGAGTTGCCATGCTTACCTTGTTGACCTACAAGAATTTTGAGAACGGTACCCGCGGTGAGTTGAGTTTTGCCTTTCATGATGGCTCCGCGGCCACCGCCGCCGTATCCGCTCCCGTCGTGTGACCCATCGGCACCTGCAACCTCAAACTCGTAAGTGCCGCTGAAAGGTACAGTCCAGTATTGGATACCGTTTTGTACGGACACCACACCCGGGCCATAGGTATTGTCGGCGTCTCCTTGGCTGGGGCCGAACTGCCCTTGAGCACCGCAGTTGGTTAAGGTAATGCTACCCTGCAACACGGGAGGGACAAAACCAAGATTTAACGGTGTTGATCCTTGGCAATAATTGCCTTGCACGGGAGAAAGGATGGCGGTAGGTATGGGGAATGCATTTACCTGAGCGGTGTCGTATTTAGAAGGACAACCGTTCACTGTGTAGTTTACGTAGTAAGTCTGCGGAGCATTTAATGGAGGAGTAGTCCAGTTTTGTCCAGCATTGGCAATGGTTCCCCCAATGGTGTCGTACCAAGTATACACTCCTTGTGGTCCGGTTACGCTAAGCGGCGCAGCCCCGGTTCCACAAAAGGTGGTATCGCCACTGGCAACAGGTGCCTGTAGTGAGTCGAGCCAAATAGGAGCAGGAACTCTAGGACTTTGGCAAGATTTAGTAATGGAATAAGAAATATTGATTTGTCCATTTCCATTTCTGGTACCTTGGGTATGCGTGGTGTTGGCAGCACGGTTGGCATCGGCATAGCTGGAACCACCGCCACCGCCACCGCCGAAGCTGCTGGATCCTCCACCGCCACCGTAGTAGCCACCGCCGCCGCCACCGGAGTAGCCGCAGTCGTAGGAGTCTCCACCAACGCCAAGGGTGCCGTCAAATCCGGCTGCGCCGCAAGTACCTCGTTGTCCACCGGCAGTTTGGCTTCCTCCTTTGCCGGAGTAGCAATCGGCATAGCTGTTGCAACGGGAACCGGCAAGAGCAGTAAGTCCTCCGCCGTCGCCTCCATGGTTTCCGGAAGAGCAATCGTATCCGGCACCACCGCCGCCACCGGCGACTACAACGCGGTCGTTGAGGGCAGTACCTCCGGAGCGGATATCTGAAGCACCACCACCACCTTGTCCGCGGACGCTGTAGCATCCTCGTGTGGCAGATCCACCTCCATTCCAACCGCCTTGGGCGCTGCTGTTTTGTCCACCAACGTAAAGGTTAAGTACTTCTCCGGGGGTGACGTTAAGGGTAGTTTGCACTCTACCGCCAAGTCCCGGGTTACCGTAAATACCGCCCCCTTGAGCGCCATACATATCCACTTGGATTTGCGTAACGTCTGCGGGTACGGTCCAAGTTTGTGGACTTCCGGTATAATTGAAGGTATGGTTTCCGGAAATGGTAATGGAAGACCTTGTTTGAACAAAGAAAGTATCGCTTCCATTTACGGGAGGTAGTGAAATTTGAGGGCCGGTAGCCACCAAGTTGCCTCCTGAGTTGGCATCGTACCATTCGATGGGAGAGCTAACGCCAGTAGCGGTTAATGTTACCGGTGTACCACAAGTTACGCTGTCGCCTTGGGTAATTGGAGCAGAAAGTGGTGCAACGTTAATTGGAACCGGAATTCTTGTACTGGAGCAGTAGTTTTTCACGTAAGAAATAATAACCTGACCATGACCTGATCGATCTCCCTGAGCATGGGTTACGTTGGATGCTAGGTTTGGATCGGCATAGCTAGATCCTCCTCCGCCACCGCCATAGTAGTAGCCACCGCCACCACCATACCAGCCGCCACCGCCGCCACCGGCGGCTTGTCCGCAGCAACCGGATTGAGCGGCATTGCCGCCTTGTCCAGAAGATCCGGCTTGAGCGCCCCCATTTGTGGCACCGCTTCCGCCGGAGTTTTGTTGACCACCCTGACCAACATAGGAGGTACTATTGCCGTTGCAATACCAGCCGGATTGTGCCGTACCTGAACCGCCACCGGCACCACCACGCTCGGCGTTTCCGTTGCAATTCCAACCGGCACCGCCACCGCCACCGGCAACCACTACCCGGTTGTTAAGGCTAGTGCCTCCTACTCGAAGGTCAGAGGCTCCGCCACCACTACCGCCGCTTTGGTAAAAGGTGTAACGGTTTCCTCCACCATTCCAGCCACCGGTGTTGCCGGTGGGTTGTTGGCCAACATAAATTCTAATGAGTTGTCCTGGAGTTACGGCCAAAGAACCGGTAACTCGTCCCCCAAGTCCGCCTTGATTGGAGGAATTGGAGCCACCTTGAGCGCCAGCAACGTCAAAATCAATGGCATAAACGCCGGAAGGAACGGTCCAGTTTTGAACACCGCCTGTATAATTAAAAGTTACAGAGCCCGATGGATTGGGATCCGTTATGGCTTCCAAATAAATGGTGTCGGAAGCAGTAATAAAGTTTTGGGTTACGGAATTGTTGGTTCCTAAACTATTTCCTGCGGTGGGGGCATCAAACCACTCAAAGAATCCGGTAGAACCGGAAGCCGTAGCGGTTAGGGTGTCTCCACAAAGTCCTGAAACTGCTTGGGCCGAAGGGTTACTTACTGGACCTGCCTGGTAAGTAACAGGAATTCTTGCACTAACACAGAATGGGGAAGTGTAGGAAATGTTTACGGTTCCATGCCCAGTGCGCACGCCTTGGTTGTGGGTAATGTTTGTAGCTGCTTGAGGATCAGCATAAGAAGATCCGCCGCCGCCGCCGCCGTAAGATCCGCCGCCGCCGCCGTAGTATCCACCGCCGCCACCGCCGCCGCGGTAAGAGCCCATGCCACCATTGGCAAGAGTACCGCTGTTGGGACAGCACCAGTTTGTACCTGCTGCTCCACCGGAGTTTTGGCTTCCACCACGACCGGTGTACGAAGTATTGTTGGTGCTGCTGCAGTAGTACCCTGCTTCCCCGGTGAGTCCTCCGCCTGCGCCGCCGCGTGAACCATCGGTTCCGCAGTTCCAACCGCCGCCGCCGCCGCCGCCGGCAACAATAACTCGGTTGTTAGTACCGGTTCCTCCAATGCGAATATCTGAAGCGCCACCACCGCCTTGGGCATAGGTGCTTGATGCATTGGTAGATGCACCGCCATTGTAGCCCCCTCCTGTGGAAGTGTTTGGCCAGCCACCTACACGTATATAAATGGTTTGCCCCGGAGTAACGGCTAGGTCGGCCAATACTTGTCCGCCAAAACCACCACGGTTTCCGTAATTGGTGTTGTTGCCTCCTTGGGCACCTTGAACATCGACAGAAATACTAAATATCCCTGCAGGAACGGTCCAGGTTTGCTGACCTCCTGTATAATTAAAAGTAACCGTTTGGTTCGGGTTCAAGTTGTCCGTGGCCTCCAAATAATAGGTGGTGGTTTGGGTCAATTGAACGTTAAGGCTACTTCCTTGGAAAATTGGGGATCCTCCGGTTGGCTGGCTGTACCAATTAAACGAGCCGGAAGAGCCAGAGGCAAGAAGTGTACCTTGGGTGCCGCACATTACAGAGTCGCCAATAGTAATGGGACTAGGTAGTGGATTGCTTTGCACAATGGCAGCCGCCCTTGGACTAACGCAGTTTGGGTTCGACAGGTTGTCAACCGCTTCTACGTAATAGGTTTGATTGGAGTACAGGGCAGGTGTGGTGTATGAAGCACCTGTGCCTAACAATGCACCGCCAGTTGGTTGGTTGTACCACCGAAAAATTCCGGTGGATCCGTTGGCTGTTAAGGTAGCTCCCTGTCCGCAAGTTGCAGAAGAGCTTACCACATTTGGAATAGGACATTGTGCCGAAAGTGATGGCACACCGCCCAAACTGCAGAAAGCCGCCCCAAAAAAAAGAACAGCCCCTGCTCGTCGTAGCAATTTAATCATGAAACATAATTTAAGGGTGGTCAATAAGTGTACTAAGTCTATGTCATGGCTAAAGTATGAATTATATTTTTGTGAATGCAAGGTTTTTTAACAAACAGGACTTGAAATCTTTTATTGCCGGATGCGCTTTTTCCATTATTCTGATTTTACTCATTGTTTATTGTTGGGTAATCTTTGCAAGATTTGAGAGGTGGAGTGATGAAAAAAACATATACAAAATGGCATTTACCATTAAACTTCGGTGGGGCTTTAGCTTAAATTCCTTTTTTGTATTTAAGGTTGAGTCTTAATCTAAGTTTTGTTTTTCACTGGATTTTCCATGTCAAAACCGCGTTCTTATTTTTTTTGCGAGAACCGAAGGCGAAACGAATATTTTGAGCTTTTGACCTTCTATACGTTGATGGCAAGCCAAAAAAAAAGCCCGGAAATTTCCGGGCTTTTTTTGATACTGGAATTGTTTAGGTTAATTGCCTTTGGTGATTCGGGTACTGAACTCTTGATCGTTGATTTGAACCTTGAGCACATAAACTCCCGTTGCCAATCCAATGGATGATGTTTCCATGGGCAATTGGTGGTTACCTCCGGACAAGAGACCAAAGTCGTGGTTTGTGATTAGCCTTCCGGAAATATCCCATAGAGAAACAACCACTTCGGATTCGTTGGGTAGATTAAGACCAACAAAGAACCGTTCACTGAATGGGCTTGGGTAAGCCACCAGTTCCATTTCTTGGGCTGTTTGTCCTTCAAAAGAGGTAATGTCTCTAGCCTCAATTAATACACATTCTGTTGCAGGGCAATTATCGTTTTCAACAGTTAAGCAAACCTGGTAAGTTCCCGCAATGGCATACTGCTTGAGTGGGCTTATTTGGGTTGAGGTAGTTCCGTCACCAAAATCCCACAAGTAGGTTGCTGTGCTCAATGGGTTGGTAGGTCCAAATTGCACTTGATTAACGCCAACATTGAGGCTTGTATAGTTTGCATCAGGTGCAGCTACGATTTCCACCAAATCTGTTTTTGTATCGGTACATCCCTGTGCAGTAGTTACCGTAAGTGTAACTGGGAAGAAACCCGGTTGACCAAAGGTGAAGTTGGGGTTTTGGAGGGTATCTGTTCCCACTCCAAAATTCCAGTTCCAGTCGGTAATGTTGCCGTTGCTTACATCTGCAAAAGGTAGCGGTTGGTTTTGGCAACCTTTGTCGGCGAGGAAATCCGCAGTTGGCTCTTCTCCGATAGTTACATTTCCATTGAATGCAGCCACACAACCTTGGTCAGAAACCGTGTTTAAGGAGTAGTAGTAAATACCAGGGCTACTGTAGCCATGTACGACACTTTGCCCGTTGCCTGTAGCTCCATTTCCGAAGTCCCAGCTGTAGCTGCTCACGTTGGCTCCTGAAACAAAGGCCGCAAAATTAGCAGGGGTAGGGAAGCAGGCATTGGTAACGTTCACCGAATCCACCGTTGGGTTGGGGTGAATCACCAAGTTGGCCGTGGCCGTATCGGCGCATCCATCGGGGGTGCTTACCACCAATTGCACGGTGTAGTTTCCGGGGTTCGCATAGGTTTCGGAAGCCTGGAATCCGTTTCCTGAGTTTCCATTGCCGAAGTCCCAAGTGTAGTTGGTGATTACACCGCCTTGTCCAATGGTTGAGTTTTGGGTAAAGTCTACTTGTGCACCCTGGCAATCATCGTTGGCAAGGATTTGCGAGATGATTGGGTTGGGCTGTACGTTCACCTGAACCGCCGCGGTTTGGTTGGCACATCCGTTGGCGTCGGTACCTACCACGGTGTACGCACCGGCGTTAGTAGCGCTCAGACTGGGCTGGTTGGCTCCGCTGATGGGGTTTCCGTTGTTGAACCACTGATAGTTGGTAGCTCCGGAGGCATTAAGGCTCACATTGCCACCTGCACAAATGCTTTGTATTGCATTAGGACTTACAGCTACTTGGGGCAATGGGTTCACCACAATGCTCACGGTATCTATGTCAGCACAGTTGTTGCTGGCGGTTACTTGATAGATTACCTGAGCAGTACCGGTTCCTGCCAATTGGGGATCAAAGAGTCCCGAGTTGGGGTTTGCCATACCTGCGCCGCTCCAGGTTCCGCCGGAAGTGGTAGCGCTTAACAAAACGGAAGATGCATCGGCGCAAAGTTGCTGCGGCGCATTGGCGATAGAGGCATCGGGAGCAGCGCCCACGGTTACCACAATAGAATCGGAACTGATGCAACCGTTTTGGGTCACGCTATACACCACGGTATTGTTGCCAATAAGATTGGGGTTGGGTGTAAAGGTACCGTTCGAAGTGTTGGTGATACCGCTTCCTGACCAAGTACCCCCAGGAGTAGCAGGAGCGAGGTTAAAGGCTTGGTCGGCGGAGCAAACGGTACCCGGGTTAGCCACGGAGGCATCGGGAGTTGGGTTTACAACCACCTGCACAGAATCGGTAACCGAGCAGCCAATAACGGTATCGTTGATGGTATGATATATTTGATAGGTACCGGGAGCAACAGCGGTTGGGTCAAAGATACCTTGACTGGCATCGATTACGCCGTTACCGGACCAAAGACCGCCGTTGTTGAGTGCGGCGAGGGTATCGGTGCTGCTGTAGTCGCAGTAGCTTGGTGGAGCGGTAGTAATGGAGGCGTCTGGGCCTGCAATTACATTAATGGCCACCGAGTCTTGGAAGATGCAACCATTGTTGGATACGGTGTACACTGCATAGTTGGTACCAACATTGGCCTGGCTTGCGTCGAAGGTTCCATTGATGGAGTCAACGATGCCGGGTCCGGCCCAGGTGCCATTGGTGTCGGAGGGTTGTGGAATAAACCAGGTGATTTTTACATATCCATGTCCATTATGTGTTGCAGGGGTATTGACTTGGTTGGTTCCTGCATTGAAGGAGCCACCGCCCCCGCCAACACGGGCGCCACCGCCGCATCCACCGGAGCCACCACCTGAGTATCCTCCGCCTCCGCCACGATTGCCTCCTCCGCCGCCGAAGCCGCCGCCGTTGCTTCCTCCAACACCACCGGAAACAAAGGACTGACCGCCTTCAGGGCCTGAGCCGCTGCCGGTAAGACCACCGCCTCCACCTGAGCCGGAGCAGTTGTCCGGACCTCCGGCTCCGCCATTGGTACCACCATTGTTTATGGGTGCACCACTAAGCGATCCACTATTTCCGTTGTTGTTTATAGAGCCTCCCGATTGTGCCCAAGGTCCAGAAACACCTGCTCCTCCTCCTCCGGCGACAATTAGTGGATTGTTTTGAAGGTCGGTTACAAAGGTGCCGCCACCGCCACCCGAACTAATACCTTCCTGTCCCACAAGAATTTTGAGGACGGTTCCAGAAGTTACGTTGAAATCTCCACGCATAACAGCCCCAAGACCGCCATCGTTTTGACCTCCCCGAGCTCCTGCTGCTTCAATGGTTACCAAGCCTGTAACGGGAACGGTCCATTCTTGAATGCCAGAAGTTACGGTTACGATTCCAGGACCATATGCGTTGTCTGCATCGTTTTGGTCTGGTCCGGTGCTTCCAGTTTTTCCGCAGTTTGAAAAGGTTAGGGAATCCGATAAGAGTGGTGGAACGAAACCTAAATCCACCAAGGAACCTCCTGGGCAGAAATTACCACTTACCGAAGACAAAGTTGCCGAAGGAAACGGAGTAGCTGCTACGCGTACGGTATCGTACTTAGAGGGGCAGCCGTTTACTGTGTAGTTCACGTAGTAGGTGATAGGGTTGGACAGGGTAGGAGTAGTCCAGTTTTGTCCTATGTTGGCGATATTTCCACTAAGGGTATCGTACCAAGTGTAGTTCCCTTGCGGACCAGTGACGGAGAGGCTGGCTGAACCAGAGCCACAGAAAGTGGTATCTCCGCTTGCCACAGGAGCTTGCAGTGAGTCGAGCCAAACCTCTGCGGGAACTCTTGGACTGGCGCAGACCAAGTTCACGTTATAAGATATGGAGATTTGTCCGTTTCCACTTTGGAATCCTTGG
This sequence comes from Flavobacteriales bacterium, assembly GCA_018401695.1. Classification (GTDB taxonomy): domain Bacteria; phylum Bacteroidota; class Bacteroidia; order CAIKAF01; family CAIKAF01; genus CAIKAF01. Next base: position 32,603 of record JAGYKD010000002.1, read on the forward strand.
GTATGGGTAGTTGCTGTGGTAAGGTTTGGATCGGCGAAGTTTGATCCGCCGCCGCCACCGCCGCCATGCCAGCAGCAAGCACCACGTCCGCCGCCGCCACCGTAGTAGCCGCCACCGCCGCCGCCACCGAAGTAGGAAGTGTTGTAGTAGTAAGCGTTACCTCCTTGGCCAAGGGCACCCGGCGTAGCTTGAGGCGCACCAGGCCCCCCGGCGGTTTGTGATCCACCAGAGCCTACGTAGGTTGTATTGGGGCTATTGGCATTGAGTCCTGGGGCGCCGGTAAGTCCACCGCCGTCGCCTCCGTTGTACCCCGAGGAGCTGGATTGTCTTCCTGCGCCACCGCCACCGCCGGCCACTACCACGCGGTCAGCGAGCGCGGTTCCGTTGAGTCGAACGTCTGAAGCGCCACCACCACCGCGGGTTTCAGTGGTAGAAGAACTGAGTCCACCACCACCGTTCCAACCGCCGGTATTTGAGGTTGATTGTTCGCCCACGTAAACGTGTAGGACATCTCCTGGCGTAACGTTAAGGCTGGTTTGTACCCTTCCTCCAAGACCACCTTGGTTCCAGGAGTTGGTTCCCCCTTGGGCCCCGCTGGCGTCGATTTGAATCTGAGAGACTCCGGCAGGTACGGTCCAGGTTTGAGGACTACCTGTGAAGTTGAAGGTTTGACTTCCGGAAAGGGTAATGGAAGTTTCGGTACCTACAAAAAAGGTATCGGAAGCAAGGACTGGGGGTAAGCTGAGTTGAGGTCCAAAGGCTAGGATGTTTCCTCCGGTAGGTGCATCGTACCAAGCAATGGGGGTTGTTGATCCGGAAGCAGTAAGGGTTACGGGAGTTCCGCAAGTAGCGCTATCGCCTTGTGTAATGGGTGCAGAAAGAGGAGTAACGCTAATTGGGACAGGAATTCGGCTGCTGGAGCAGTATGCTTTTACAAACGAAATGGTGACTTGTCCGTGTCCGCTTCGGTCTCCTTGTGTATGGGATATGTTGGAAGCTAGGTTAGGGTCAGCCCAAGAGGAGCCACCACCGCCGGAGCCGCCGTCGTATCCGCCACCGCCGCCATAGTATCCACCGCCACCGCCACCGGGGTCGCTGCAGCAAGAAGTTGAAGCGTTTCCGCCGTTGCCTAGGGATCCGCTTTGAGCGTTGGAGCATGTGGCTCCAAGTCCACCGGCATTTTGTGAGCCGCCTGAGCCGGAGAAGCAGGTAGATGTGCTACCGCATCTTCTACCGCCTTCTGCAGTTCCGTTACCACCGCCGGCGCCACCGGGTTCGCTGTTTGTTCCGCAAGCATAGCCTGCGCCACCGCCAGCACCGGCAGCCACTACTCGATCGGCAAGGCTGGTACCACCGATTCGGATGTCGGAGCCACCGCCACCGCCGCGACCCCAAGTATCCCAACCGTTGCCCCCGCCATTCCAACCACCGGTTTGGCTGGTGGGTTGTTGTCCTACATAGATGCGCAGGAGCTGTCCGGGAGTTACGGCAAGGTCACCGGTAATGCGTCCGCCGTTGCCCCCTTGGCTCCATTGGTTGGAACCTCCCTGGGCCCCGGCCACGTCAAAGGAGACGGAGAAAACGCCCGCGGGTACGGTCCAGTTTTGGACACCACCGGTATAGTTGAAAGTAAGTGTACCGCTGGGGTTTGGATCCGTAATAGCTTCTACATAGAAGGTATCGGAATTGGTAACAAAGTTTTGGGTAATGTTGGCGTTGATGCCAAGGCTATTTCCTGCGGTGGGTGCATCGAACCACTCAAAGAAACCGGTAGAACCGGTAGCGGATAGCTGAATGGTATCTCCACAGTTCGCATTTATGGCTTGTGCGGAGGGGTTGGAAACAGGGCCAGCTTGGTAGGTAACAGGAATCCGTGCGCTAACGCAGAAAGGAGAGGTGTAGGTAATAGAAACAGTACCGTGTCCCGTGCGCACGTCTTGGTTGTGTGTTACATTGGTAGCGACTTGTGGGTCTGTATAGGAAGAGCCGCCTCCGCCGCCGCCGTAGGAAGAGCCGCCGCCGCCATAATAGCCGCCGCCGCCGCCGCCGCCATAAAAGCCGCCGTTTCCGCCTTGCAATAGAGATCCATTGGATGGGCAGCACCAGTTAGACCCTGCGGTACCTCCGGAGCTTTGGCTTCCGCCGCGTCCGGTCCAGGTAGTATTGTTTGTGCTGCTGCAGTAGTACCCTGCTTCACCGGTGAGTCCACCGCCTGCGCCGCCGCGTGAACCATCGGTTCCGCAGTTCCAGCCGCCGCCACCTCCGCCACCGGCGACAACGACGCGGTTATTGGTTCCGGTACCGCCAATTCGGATGTCGGAAGCACCACCTCCACCTCTGGCATAAGTCGAGCTTCCGGTGGCTGTACCGCCACCGTTGTATCCTCCGCTGGTACTTGTACCAGGCCATTGGCCTACGAAAATAAATATGGTTTGACCCGGTGTAACCGAGAGGTTAGCCAGGACTTGTCCACCAAATCCGCCTCTGTTTGGCCAGCTGGAGAAATCGTTGTTGGCGCCTTGGGCCCCTTGAACGTCTACCGATATAGAGAAAACTCCTGCGGGTACGGTCCATGATTGTTGTCCACCGGTATAGTTAAAGGTTACGGTTTGGGTAGGGTTTAAGTTATCGGTAGCCTCCACGTAGAATGTGGTGGTTTGGGTAAGCTGCACATTGTAGCTGCTGCCTTGGAATACTGGAGTACCACCGGTAGGTTGGGTGAACCAGTTAAAAGAACCGGAGGAACCGGAGGCGAGCAGGGTACCTTGTGTGCCGCACATAACGGAATCCCCAATGGTGATGGGGCTCGGCAAGGGGTTGCTTTGCACTATCGCCGCCGCTCTTGGGCTAATACAATTAGGGTTAGACAAATTGTCAACCGCTTCCACATAAAAGGTTTGGTTGCTGTAGAGTGCCGGGGTGGTGTAGCTTGCACCCGTGCCCAATAAGGTGCCGCCGGAGGCTTGATTGTACCAACGAAAAATGCCGGTAGAGCCTGAAGCGGTTAGGGTAGCTCCCTGGCCACAGGTGGCAGAGGAACTAAGCACCGAAGGAATGGGGCATTGGGATTGCCCGGTCAAAGGAATTGCTAATAAAATTAGCAAGACCCTTAAGGACCTAAATAGGTCTGGGATAGCTTGGAGTAATCGCTCTCTCATAATCTCAGCTGTTAGGTATAGTTTGTTTATAGTTTATGAAGTTATTAAATGCAATCTATATGGCAAAAGTTTAATATTAGTTTTTGAATTTTGATTCGTTTAAGTTGTTGAAAAATAGATTAATAAAATTTATTATTTTTTTACGATAACTTTAAAAAGTATGGTTTAATAATAAAGTATACCAATGAATAGCCCATTTGAAAGACTTTGTGTGAGTCGGAAGTTTTTGGTTTAATCTGGTTTTTGCACTGCTTAGTTACTCAGAGATTCTTTTATCGGTCTGATGTGAAGTTGAGGTTCTTGCTTTTTGGTCCGCACCAAAGATTTTTTTTATGAAGTCCATTTTGGTGAAATTGGCGTAGGTCTGGGTCTTAGTTTGTGTTTTGCGGCTTTTTTAAGATTTGAGACCGTTGACGCGTTGTGTTTTCAAGGTTTTTTAATGCCGACCGTAGCGTCGGTGCGAATTAAGGCACGGGCAAATTGAAAGTCCGCAGTTTACTGATTGTAAATGAGGAACTTGAGATTTGGCCGTAACGCAAAGTCGCCGCAAGAATAGCAACGCATCAACGGTCTCATTTACCTAGAATATGAGTCCTTTGGGCCTACAGGGCGTATAGGTTCCTTTATCCTTGTCAAAGGTTTGGAAGATTTGCGCCAGGGATTGCAGCAAGTAGCCTGCGCCTGGGCATGGCCATGTGCTGTAAGGCGAGGAGGTCCCTTTTTGGGGACCCCCGGAGCCATACAGCCATGTGCCATGCCCAAAGCAGCTACTGCGGAAAGCCCGCCCGGGCGCCCATAAAAAAAGGCTGCTCCGAATCGAAGCAGCCTTTTTGTTGAGGTTTTTGGATGTTTATTTTTTCACGATACGAGTAGTAAATACTTCATCGTTGATGGTAACATCCATAACATATACTCCGGTTGCCAAGTTGAGGTTGGCTGTTTCTACAGGAAGTTGATGTGTTCCTGAGCTTAACTGACCGAAATCTATGCTTGCGATGGCGCGTCCGGCGATGTCGCGAAGTGTAGCCTGAACAGTAGCTTCCTCGGGAAGGTTCATGCTCAAGTAAACCGCACTTTCGAAGGGGTTCGGATAGAGCATCAGGTCAAGCGCCTGAGCATTGGGGTCTTCGAAAGAGGTGATATCGCGCGCCTCGATGTTTTGACACTCCGTAGTGGAGCAATCTCCATTGTCTATGGTGAGGCAAACCTGGTAGGTACCTGCTATTTGGTATTGCTTAAGTGGGCTCACCTGATTTGAGGTGGTGCCATCACCAAAGGTCCAAAGGTAGGTTCCTGTAACCAAGGGTGCAGTTGGTGCAAATTGCACTTGGTTTACTCCCACGTTTAGGTCGGTGAAGTTTGCATCGGGTGTTTGGTTCACCTGCACCAAAGCAGAAGTGCTGTTGGTACATCCTGCCGCTGTGGTCACACTTAAATTTACAGGGTAAGTTCCGGCCTGTGTAAAGGTGTAGGTCGGATTCTGTGCTGTGTCGGTTCCGGTACTAAAGTTCCAATCCCAATCCGTAATGTTTCCACTGGATAGGTCGGTGAAGATCACCGGTTGTCCGACGCAAGCAGGAACATTTAGGAAGTCAGCTACGGGCTGTTCGTCAACAATCACATTTCCATTGAATGCAGCCACACAACCTTGGTCCGAAACCGTGTTTAAGGAGTAGTAGTAAATACCAGGGCTACTGTAGCCATGTACGACACTTTGCCCGTTGCCTGTAGCTCCATTTCCGAAGTCCCAGCTGTAGCTGCTCACGTTGGCTCCTGAAACAAAGGCCGCAAAATTAGCAGGGGTAGGGAAGCAGGCATTGGTAACGTTCACCGAATCCACCGTTGGGTTGGGGTGAATCACCAAGTTGGCCGTGGCCGTATCGGCGCATCCATCGGGGGTGCTTACCACCAATTGCACGGTGTAGTTTCCGGGGTTCGCATAGGTTTCGGAAGCCTGGAATCCGTTTCCTGAGTTTCCATTGCCGAAGTCCCAAGTGTAGTTGGTGATTACACCGCCTTGTCCAATGGTTGAGTTTTGGGTAAAGTCTACTTGTGCACCCTGGCAATCATCGTTGGCAAGGATTTGCGAGATGATTGGGTTGGGCTGTACGTTCACCTGAACCGCTGCGGTTTGGTTGGCACATCCGTTGGCGTCGGTACCTACCACGGTGTACGCACCGGCGTTAGTAGCGCTCAGACTGGGCTGGTTGGCTCCGCTGATGGGGTTTCCGTTGTTGAACCACTGATAGTTGGTAGCTCCGGAGGCATTAAGGCTCACATTGCCACCTGCACAAATGCTTTGTATTGCATTAGGACTTACAGCTACTTGGGGCAATGGGTTCACCACAATGCTCACGGTATCTGCTGCAGAGCAGTTGTTGCTAGCGGTTACTTGATAGATTACTTGAGCAGTACCGGTTCCTGCCAATTGGGGATCAAAGAGTCCCGAGTTGGAATTTGCCATACCTGCGCCGGTCCAAGTACCTCCTGAAGTAACAGCGCTTAGCAGTAAAGCCGAAGCATCTGCACAAACCTGCATGGGCGCATTTGAGATTGTAGGGTTTGGTGAAGCCACTACCGGAACGACAAGAGAATCCGTATTTATACAACCATTTTGTGTTACGCTATACACCACGGTATTGTTGCCAATAAGGTTGGCGTTGGGTGTAAAGGTACCGTTAGAAGTGTTGGTGATACCATTTCCTGACCAAGTGCCCCCAGGAGTAGCTGGAGCGAGGTTAAAGGCTTGATCGGCAGAGCAAACCGTACCCGGATTGGCCACGGAGGCATCGGGAGTTGGGTTTACAACCACCTGCACGGAATCGGTAACGGAACAACCCGCAACAGTATCGTTGATGGTATGGTATACTTGATAGGTACCGGGAGCAACAGCGGTTGGGTCAAAGATACCTTGGTTGGCATCGATTACGCCGTTACCGGACCAAAGACCGCCATTGTTGAGTGCCGCAAGGGTATCAGTAGCGCTGTAGTCGCAGTAGGTGCTTGGTGCCGAAGTAATGGAAGCATCGGGGCCTGCCTGAACCATAATTTGCAAGGAATCTTGACTTACGCAGCCGTTAGAAGAAACAGTGTAGTATACTGTATTGGATCCAACTTGAGCTTGACTAGGAGTGAAAATTCCGGCAATAGTGTCGGTAATTCCCGGACCTGACCAAGTACCGGTGGTATCGGATGGTTGGCTGATAAAGTAGTTTATTTTGACCAAACCGTGTCCGGCATGTACACCACCCAAATTTGCTTGGTTGGTTCCGGTGTTGAATGAACCACCACCGCCGCCATTTCTGAAGTTTTGGCCAGAAAAGCCACCACCGGCTCCGCCGGAGTAACCTCCACCACCACCGCCACCGTCGTAGCCGTCGGAGCCTCCGCCGCCAAAGCCGCCGGAATTGTTGGATGAACCTGTACCGGGGCCTCCAATACCTCCTGCCAGTGGGTTGGTGCCTCCTTTACCATAATTTCCATCGGAAGCTCCATTGGTGAGCCAGCCGGCGCCACCGCCGCCGCCCCAGCTTCCTGTATGGCCTGCATTACCGCCGTTTCCATTGGTTCCGCCACCAACAGCACCTCCATTGTCTTGGCCATTGGAGGTGGCCGAGGCATGCTTGCTTGCACTGGATTGGGTGTTGTTTCCTCCACCGGCACCACCACCGGCAACCAACATGGGTTGTGCGGTATTGTTAGCATCCCAAATAAAGGTGCCACCGCCGCCGCCGCCGCCATCAAAGGTGGCGTTACTTGAGGTACCTTCTTGTCCTACTAAAATATGGATAGTTTGACCTGCCGTCAATTGGAAGTCCCCTTTTACATGAGCCCCAAGTCCTGGCTGGTTCCGGGGTACGGTGCCTCCGGAAGCGCCAAATGCCTCAATGGTATAGATGCCTGTAAAGGGTACTACCCATTCCTGGATTCCGCCGTTTACCAGAATTGTGCCTGAACCATAGGTGTTATCGGCATCTTGTTGGGTTGGGCCATTTGCTCCTGTGGCTCCACAATTAGTCAAAACAATAGAGTCAGAGAGTAAGCTAGGTGCAAACCCTAAGTCTAAGGGAGCATTCCCGGAACAAAGATTGGTACTGGCTAAGGCACCTAAGTTTATCTCAGGGAATGGGGTTGCAAGCACTTGTACCGTATCGTATTTTGAAGGACAACCATTCACGGTATAGTTTACGTAATATGTAATGGGGTTGCTAAGGGTAGGTGTAGTCCAGTTTTGACCTACGTTGGCAATGTTCCCTCCAAGGGTATCGTACCACACGTAGTTACCTTGAGGACCAGTAACGGATAAGCTAGCTGAACCAGAGCCACAGAAAGTGGTATCTCCGCTTGCCACAGGAGCTTGCAGTGAGTCGAGCCAAACCTCTGCGGGAACTCTTGGACTGGCGCAGACCAAGTTCACGTTATAAGATATGGAGATTTGTCCGTTTCCGCTTTGGAATCCTTGGGTATGGGTAGTTGCTGTGGTAAGGTTTGGATCGGCGAAGTTTGATCCGCCGCCGCCACCGCCGCCATGCCAGCAGCAAGCACCACGTCCGCCGCCGCCACCGTAGTAGCCGCCACCACCGCCGCCACCGAAGTAGGAAGTGTTGTAGTAGTAAGCGTTACCTCCTTGGCCAAGGGCACCCGGCGAAGCTTGAGGTGAACCGGCACCACCTGCGGTTTGTGATCCACCAGAGCCTACGTAGGTTGTATTGGGGCTATTGGCATTGAGTCCTGGAGCGCCGGTAAGTCCACCGCCGTCGCCTCCGTTGTACCCCGAGGAGCTGGATTGTCTTCCTGCGCCACCGCCACCGCCGGCCACTACCACGCGGTCAGCGAGCGCGGTTCCGTTGAGTCGAACGTCTGAAGCGCCACCACCACCGCGGGTTTCAGTGGTAGAAGAACTGAGTCCACCACCACCGTTCCAACCGCCGGTATTGGATACGGATTGTTCGCCGACATATACATGGAGCACATCTCCGGGGGTAACGTTTAGGCTGGTTTGTACCCTTCCTCCAAGACCACCTTGGTTCCAGGAGTTGGTTCCCCCTTGGGCCCCGCTGGCGTCGATTTGAATCTGAGAGACTCCGGCAGGTACGGTCCAGGTTTGAGGACTACCTGTGAAGTTGAAGGTTTGACTTCCGGAAAGGGTAATGGAAGTTTCGGTACCTACAAAAAAGGTATCGGAAGCAAGGACTGGGGGTAAGCTGAGTTGAGGTCCAAAGGCTAGGATGTTTCCTCCGGTAGGTGCATCGTACCAAGCAATGGGGGTTGTTGATCCGGAAGCAGTAAGGGTTACGGGAGTTCCGCAAGTAGCGCTATCGCCTTGTGTAATGGGTGCAGAAAGAGGAGTAACGCTAATTGGGACAGGAATTCGGCTGCTGGAGCAGTATGCTTTTACAAACGAAATGGTGACTTGTCCGTGTCCGCTGCGGTCTCCTTGTGTATGGGATATGTTGGAAGCTAGGTTAGGGTCAGCCCAAGAGGAGCCACCACCGCCGGAGCCGCCGTCGTATCCGCCACCGCCGCCATAGTATCCACCGCCACCGCCACCGGGGTCGCTGCAGCAAGAGGTAGATGCATTACCGCCGTTTCCAAAGCTTCCGCTTTGCGAGTTTGAGCATGTGGCTCCAAGTCCACCGGCATTTTGTGAGCCGCCTGAGCCGGAGAAGCAGGTAGATGTGCTACCGCATCTTCTACCGCCTTCTGCAGTTCCGTTACCACCGCCGGCACCACCGGGTTCGCTGTTTGTTCCGCAAGCATAGCCTGCGCCACCGCCAGCACCGGCAGCCACTACTCGATCGGCAAGGCTGGTACCACCGATTCGGATGTCGGAGCCACCGCCACCGCCGCGACCCCAAGTATCCCAACCGTTGCCCCCGCCATTCCAACCACCGGTTTGGCTGGTGGGTTGTTGTCCTACATAGATGCGCAGGAGCTGTCCGGGAGTTACGGCAAGGTCACCGGTAATGCGTCCGCCGTTGCCCCCTTGGCTCCATTGGTTGGAACCTCCCTGGGCCCCGGCCACGTCAAAGGAGACGGAGAAAACGCCCGCGGGTACGGTCCAGTTTTGGACACCACCGGTATAGTTGAAAGTAAGTGTGCCGCTGGGGTTTGGATCTGTAATGGCTTCTACATAGAAGGTATCGGAGTTAGTAACAAAGTTTTGAGTAAGGTTGGCGTTGATGCCAAGGCTATTTCCTGCGGTGGGTGCATCGAACCACTCAAAGAAACCGGTAGAACCGGTAGCGGATAGCTGAATGGTATCTCCACAGTTCGCATTTATGGCTTGTGCGGAGGGGTTAGAAACAGGGCCTGCTTGATAGGTTACAGGAATACGTGCACTGAGACAAAAAGGAGAGGTGTAGGTAATAGAAACAGTACCATGTCCTGTGCGAACGCCTTGGTTGTGTGTCACATTGGTTGCGACTTGTGGGTCTGTATAGGAAGAGCCGCCGCCGCCGCCGCCGTAGGAAGAGCCGCCGCCGCCATAATAGCCGCCGCCGCCGCCGCCGCCACGGTATCCGCCACCGCCACCATTGGCCAGGGAGCCATTGGAAGGACAGCACCAGTTAGACCCTGCGTTTCCGCCGGAGTTTTGGCTTCCGCCGCGCCCTGTCCAAGTAGTATTGTTTGTGCTGTTGCAATAGTACCCTGCCTCACCGGTGAGCCCTCCACCGTCTCCACCACGGGAGCCGTCGGTTCCGCAGTTCCAGCCGCCGCCACCGCCGCCACCGGCAACGATAACCCGGTTGTTGGTGCCAGTTCCGCCTAAACGAATGTCGGAGGCGCCGCCGCCCCCTTGCCCAAAAGAGCTGGAAACATTTGAGTTAGCCCCACCATTGTAACCACCGGAAGTGGAAGTGTTTGGCCAGCCACCCGCGCGGATGTAGACGGTTTGTCCAGGAGTAACGGCAAGGTCAGCGAGAACTTGTCCGCCGAAACCACCACGGTTTCCGTAGTTGGTATTGTTGCCACCTTGAGCGCCTTGAACGTCTACCGAAATGCTGAAGACTCCGGCAGGAACGGTCCAGGTTTGTTGTCCACCGGTATAGTTAAAGGTTACGGTTTGGGTAGGGTTTAAGTTATCGGTAGCCTCTACATAGAAGGTAGTGGTTTGGGTAAGCTGCACATTGTAGCTGCTGCCTTGGAATACTGGAGTACCACCGGTAGGTTGGGTGAACCAGTTAAAAGAACCGGAGGAACCGGAGGCGAGCAGGGTACCTTGTGTGCCGCACATAACGGAATCCCCAATGGTGATGGGGCTCGGCAAGGGGTTGCTTTGCACTATCGCCGCCGCTCTTGGGCTAATACAATTAGGGTTAGACAAATTGTCAACCGCTTCCACATAAAAGGTTTGGTTGCTGTAGAGTGCCGGGGTGGTGTAGCTTGCACCCGTGCCCAATAAGGTGCCGCCGGAGGCTTGATTGTACCAACGAAAAATGCCGGTAGAGCCTGAAGCGGTTAGGGTAGCTCCCTGGCCACAGGTGGCAGAGGAACTAAGCACCGAAGGAATGGGGCATTGGGCAGTTCCTTTGGGGACCATACACCAAATAAGTACCATTATTCCGAATAGTTTACCACTCATTCGGGATACATAGTTTTTACTCATAGCTTAATATTTAGGGTGGCTGAAACTTAATTAACTGGACTAAAGTTAAGTTAAATATTTTGATAGTTTTCACCTGAAATCGTGAAAATAATATGTTTTATCATGTATTGAGTTCTTAAATGCCTGTAAAACAAGCTTAAAGATTCTTCAATATTCTAATGCCTTTTTAGGCTTATATTTTTGTTTGTGATATAAAACCTTATGAAAAGAAAGTGCTAGGATTGAAATTGCGCATTTAAAGTTTAACTTTTTAAATGCTGAAATGTGTTTTAGTTCACAAGTTTTTCGTTTCATTTGCAGCTTTAGGTGCATGGGTTCTTTTGTTCTTTGTCCCATGCCGAATAACGAAGGTTGCTGCGTAGCTATTCTGGGGCAATAGTTGCACCCTGACGCATTGTTTAAGCACTTTGTCTGGAAAACACAACGTGTCAAGGGGGCTGGTATGGGTAAGGAAAGAAAAGAAAAGGGTGTTTTATCCTATCCATATTTTTTGAAGATACAGGCGCAGGGACCGCACCGATACCCCGGATGTGGCCCTTGCCCCGCGGCTTAAAGGAAAAGAGCGATCCCGATACTTCGGAAAGCTCCTTTTCTTTTTTAGCAAGCGGGAGCAAGAGCCGCAACGGAGTATAGGAAAGGGCCCGGTTGCGCCCCAACTCCAGTTTTGAGGCGGGAAACGGGAAGCTATTTTGGTGCATCTATTGTGCCTTGCCCCATGCCTTAAGAGACTGTTGACGCGCTCCTATTCTGGCGGCGATCCTGTCCTGACCGCAGCATCAGGGTTTACCTTACGCCCCAATCTCAAGTATTTTATCCTGACTCAAAGGTGCTGACCACAGCGTCAGCACGCAGCATCAGGGGTCCTCATTTACAAATAGTAAACTCCGGCCTGTCCTGACGCTTCGGTCAGGAACTAGGTCCCTGACGCCTTAGGGGTATAAACTTGAAAACACAACGCGTCAACGGTCTCCTTAAGGTGGTATTCCTTTTCCAGACGCTTCGGTCAGGATTCAAGAACCTGACGCATCGGTCGGTATTAAAGCGTACCGCCGCTAAGGTCAGAACCCCTTTATTGGCCGTGCATTTTGTCCAAGGTTTCTAGCAGTTATGGTCTGGCAAAAGTCTCAATTTTGGCCATAAAAAAAGCCGCCCTTTTGGGGCGGCTTTCTAAAAGTTTGGATTTAATTAATCGATGAGGTGAACAATACGTGTAGTATACCATTGTTCTCCAACCTTTACGCTGAGCAGGTAGGTACCGCTGCTAAGTCCCCAAGATTTGGTGTCAATGGTCCAAGTTTGCAAACCTGCACCTTGAGCCGCCAGTGTCTGGCTGGCTGCAGTTCTTCCCCGTAAATCTTGAAGCAACAAGGTGGCCTCTTGATTGGTTGGAAGGTTCAAGCTCAACCTGAAGCTTTCTCCAAAGGGGTTGGGGTACACTTGCAAACCAATGGCGTTGCCGTCTTGACCATCTAAACCAAAGACATCTTTGGCATATATGGTGTCGCAAACGGTACTTTCGCAACCATTTTTGGTGGTGGTTAAGCAGACCTGGTAGAAACCGGTATTGCTGTATTGCTTCAAGGGTGAAATGGCATTGGAAGATGTTCCATCGCCAAATGTCCACAGGTGATTCGCTCCTGTCAAAGGATTGAAAGGCGTGAATTGTACCTGGTTCACCCCTTGATTGGTTTCGTACCAAGTTGCGTCAGGGGTTTGGCTGACTGGGACTTGGCTTGTATGTACATCCGTACAGCCTTGTGGGGTGGTTACCGTTAAGGTTACGGTGTAATTACCGGGGGTGTTGTAGCTATAGCTTGGGTTCTGTTGGTTGTCTACAGCAGGTCCAAAGTCCCAATTCCATCCGCTAATGTTGCCGTTAGAAAGGTCAAAGAATTGCAAAGGCTGACCTGTGCAACCGGGGGCAAATAAGTAGTTTGCCTCGGGCTTGTTGTCAACCACTACATTGCCATTGAAGGTGCTTTGACATCCTAGATTGGAGGTGGCGGTAATGGTGTAGTAGAATGTGCCTGCTGAAGGGTATTGGTGAATCACGGATTGACCATTTCCGGTGTTTCCATTGCCAAAGTTCCATTGATAGGTCTGAACACTTGCCCCTGAGGTGAATGCCTGGAAGTTGGCCGGATTAGGGAAGCAAGCTCCTGTAGTGAGAACAGAGTCAACGTTGGGTCTTGGGTGTACCGTTACCAATTGAGTGGCAGTATCTGCGCAACCTTCGGGTGTGGTGGCAATAAGCTGAGCGGTGTATTGACCGGAAGAGCTATACGTCTCATTGGTTTGGAAGCCTGAGCCGGTATTACCGTTGCCAAAATCCCACTGATAGGTGCTAATGACTCCGCCTTGCCCAACACCGCTATTTTGGGTAAAGTTGGTGGCTTGTCCTTCGCAAACAGCAGGTGCGTTTATTTGGAAAATTACCGGGTTAGGAAGGATGTTAACTTGTACCGATGGAGAATTTGCCGAACAACCGTTGCCATCAATGCCCATAACCGTGTAAGCTCCGGCATTTAGGGTGGTTAAGTTGGCTTGGGTGGCTCCGCTAATTGGGTTTCCATTATTCATCCATTGGTAATTCACCGCTCCTGTTGCAGAAATGGTTACTGGAGTTCCTGCACACGCTTGTTGAATAGTGTTGGGACTCACCGTAATTTGAGGCAATGGATTCACTACCACAAATGCGGTATCGGATGCCGAGCAGTTGTTGGTGGCTGAAATCGTATAGACAATTTGAGCAGTTCCGGTACCTGCCAACTGCGGGCTGAACAAGCCTGAATTTGGGTTAGCCATGCCGTTGCCTGTCCAAGAGCCCCCTGCTGTTGCTGCGCTCAGCAGTAGAGGGGATGCATTGGCACAAACTTGCATAGGAGCATTGGCTATGCTAGCGTTAGGTGAAGTCAACACGGTTACTACCAGAGAGTCGGTATTTGAACAGTTGTTCTGCGTTACACTATATACAATGGTATTGCTACCAACAAGGTTAGCATTGGGGCTAAATGTTCCGTTGGAAGTGTTGGTAATGCCACTACCAGACCAAGTACCACCTGGGGTTACCGAAGACAAATTGAAAGGCTGGTCAGCCGAACAAACAGTTCCGGGACTTACCACAGAGGCGTTTGGTGTTGGGTTAACCACAATTTGTAAGGAATCGGTAACGGAGCATCCTGCTTGTTGATCTACCAAGGTATGGAATACCTGGTAGGTACCCGGAGCTACCGAGGTTGGGTCAAAGATGCCTTGGTTGGGGTCTGCAATTCCGTTACCGGACCATATGCCACCAGAGTTTAGTGCTGCGAGCGTATCCGAGTTGCTGTAATCGCAATAGCTTGGGGGAGCTGTTGTAATTGAAGCATCCGGTCCTGCCACTACATTTATGGCAATGGAGTCTTGGAATGTGCAACCGTTATTGCTCACGGTATAGACTGCGTAGTTTGTGCCAATATTGGCTTGATTGGCATTAAAAATACCATTGATGCTGTCTACAATACCAGGGCCGGACCAAATACCAAAAGTATCCGAGGGCTGGGGTATGTTGTAGGTAATGGTTACAAATCCATTGCCTGGATTGACCCCGGAAGTAGCCACTGTATTGGTTCCCGCATTAAAGGAGCCACCACCGCCGCCGCCGGCAACGTTTCCATCTCCGCCGCCGCCGGACCATCCGCCACCTGCAGAGGCACGGTGTCCTACACCGGCTCCTCCACCGAAGCCACCTTCTACACCGCCGCGTCCAACGTCGGCAACACCGCCTAAGCCACCGGAAAGGAAGCTCTCGCCGGCAATGTTTGGTGCACCACCGTTACAATTTTCTCCGCCTTTGGTGTAGAAACCACCGCCACCTGCACCAAAGGAGCAGGAGTTTCCGTTTCCTCCCGGAGCGTTCTGGGTTCCTGCAGTACCGTTTTGGGCAGCGCCACCGCCGCCGCCATTGATACCGCCCTGACCCGAACTAGAAGGAGAGTTTGTTCCATTTAGGCCAATATCGCCAGGCAAGCCTGTACCACCGCTTCCTGCACCGCCGCCGCCGCCGGCAACGATAAGAGGCGTATTGTTGCCATCAACAACAAATGTGCCACCACCACCAGCGCCGGCAGAGTTGGATCCGCTGGGTGGTCTGCTGCCTCCCCGTTGGCCTACCAAAGCGCGTAGGGTAGTGCCTGCGGTTAATTGGAAATCACCTTCCAAAACAGCGCCAAGTCCTCCCTGGTTTCCGCCTCCGTCTCCACCTTGGGCTCCTGCTACGGTAATTCTATAAGTTCCTGTGAAAGGTACTGTCCATTCTTGAATTCCGGCATTTACTGTAACTACACCTGGCCCATAAGCGGTGTTAGCCTGCTGTTGGGTAGGGCCGGAGCGACCTGTTGCGCCACAATTGGTAAGGTTAAGCGTGCCTTGAAGCACGGGTGGAACAAAGCCCAGGTCTAAAGGTAAAGAGCCTTGACAGTAGGTTCCGGTGACCGCCGCTAAGTTGGCCACGGGGAAAGGAGTTGCTTGCACCCTAACCGTGTCGTATTTAGAAGGACAACCGTTCACCGTATAGTTTACAAAGTAAGTCTGTGGAGCCATTAAAGGAGGGGTTGTCCAGTTTTGTCCAATGTTGGCAATGGTTCCTCCAATAGTGTCATACCAAGTATACGCTCCTTGTGGACCGGTTACGCTAAGCGGCGCAGAGCCTGTTCCACAGAAACTGGTGTCTCCAGAAGCAGTAGGTGCTGGAAGCGAATCCAACCAAATGGGAGCTGGAACTCTTGGGCTTGAACAGCTTAAGTTTATGTTGTAGGAAATAACAATTTGACCATTTCCTGATTGAAACCCTTGGGTATGGGTTGTATTGCTGGTTCTGATGGCATCGGCGAAAGAGGAGCCGCCACCACCGCCAGCGTAGCGACCACCGCCGCCACCAAATTGGCCGCCGCCGCCGCCGCCGCCGGAGCTGCCGCAAGTACCGCCGGTACCGCCTTGTCCTGCTGTTCCTGCCGTGGCACAGCCACCGCAAGTAGCGCCTTGACCACCGGAAGTTGGAGTAGCTCCGCTGCCTGTGTTGCAATCTTGGTTGTTGCAGTTAAACCCTTGCTGGGCCTGACCGGAACCGCCGCCGTTGCCGCCGCTCATACCTGAAGAGCAGTTCCAGCCGCTTCCGCCACCGCCGCCGGCAGTAACCACACGGTTGGATAATCCTGTTCCACCACTACGTATGTCGGATCCACCGCCGCCGCCGGCGCCGCTGGAGTTTCCGTTTCCGCCACCATTCCAGCCGCCTGTATTTGAGCTGGTGGTGCCTCCCACGTGTAGGGTAAGTGTTTCACCCGGTGTTACGGTTAAACTTGTTTGGACTCTTCCACCTAAGCCGCCAGGGTTGTTACCCGGGCTGGGTAGAGAAGCTCCACCTTGTGCACCGCGGATATCTACTTGGACTTGAGTAACCCCATTTGGTACAGTCCAGGTTTGAGGAGCGCCTGTAAAGTTAAAGGTGTGGTTTCCGGAAATATTGTTGATTAATGAAACGCCGGCAAATAAGGTGTCTGAACCTAATACGGGTGGGAGCGAAACTTGGCTTCCCGTAGCTAGTAAGTTGCCTCCTGTTGGCGCATCGTACCAATTGACAGGATATGTAGTTCCTGTGGCTGTAAGGGTAACAGGAGTACCGCAGGTTACGCTATCGCCTTGGGTAACCGGAGCACTAATGGGCGATACGGTCATAATTGCGGGGATGCGTTGGCTTGAGCAGAAATTTCGGGTATAGCTAATGGTGGCTGTTCCATTGCCGGTATGCACGCCTTGATTGTGGTTTATGTTGCTGGCCAAATTTGGATTGGCGAAGCTGGATCCGCCGCCGCCGCCGCCGTACCAACCGCCGCCGCCGCCGTAGTAACCACCACCGCCGCCGCCGGCATAGGAGCTTCCGTTTCCTCCTTGAGCTAGTTGTCCGGATTGTCCTCCGTTGTTTGCACCGGTGCCACCGTTGTTTTGAGTTCCTCCTTGACCAACATAGGTGGTTGATTGCCCATTACACCGGAAGCCGGCTCCTGCAGTTCCTGATCCACCTCCGGCACCACCGCCGTTGGTAAAGGAGCCGCAGTCGTAGCCGGATCCACCACCGCCTCCGGCAATGAGTACCCGGTTGTTTGTGCTGGTACCTCCAATTCTAATATCGGTTGCACCACCGCCACCACGGCCAAAAATGCTGCCAAAGCCGCCGCCATTCCAGCCCGGGCTTGTCGTGTTGTTGGGCTGACCGCCTACATAAATAAATATGGTTTGTCCTGGAGTAACGGCAAGGTCGGCCGTTACCTGGCCTCCCAATCCGCCGGCTCCATAACTGGGGTTTGTTCCACCTTGTGCACCATAGAGGTCTACCGTAATGGTGAATACTCCGGCAGGAACGGTCCATTGTTGGGTTCCACCGGTATAGTTAAAGTTGAAGGAACCAAATGGGTTGGGGTCGGTTACCGCTTCTACATAGAAGGTATCGGAAGTAGTCACAAATTGCCGTGTCAATTGGGCGTTGGTGCTGATGGGATTTCCTCCGGTTGGGGTATCGAACCAGCGGAAGAAACCTGTAGAGCCGGTGGCAGAAAGGTTGAGTGTATCGCCACAGGCACCACTTGCATTTACTGTAGAAGGGTTGGATATTGGGTTTACAATTACAGGCACAGGGATGCGTGCGCTATTACAAAAAGGAGTTACAAAAGTAATATTGACTACCCCATGTCCGGTGCGCACACCTTGGTTATGCGTTACGTTGGAGGCCAAAACAGGGTCGCTGTAGGATGAGCCGCCGCCTGCGCCGCCGTAAGATGAACCGCCGCCACCATAGTAGCCGCCGCCGCCGCCTGCGCCTCTGTAACCACCGCTGCCGCCGTTTCCTAAGCTTCCACTGGATGGGCAACACCAGTTCGTACCTGCCGCACCACCGCTGTTTTGGCTTCCACCTCTTCCAGTGTAGGAGGTGTTGCCTGTGCTGCTGCAATAATAACCGGCTTCACCGTTAAGTCCGCCGCCGTCACCGCCGCGCGAACCGTCGGTACCACAGTTCCAGCCGCCGCCTCCGCCGCCGCCGGCAACGATTACGCGGTTGGCTAATCCGGTGCCACCAATACGTAGGTCAGTGGCTCCACCGCCACCTTGGCCATAAAGACTGGAAACATTGGAGTTGGCTCCGCCATTGTAACCACCGGTGGTGGAAGTGTTGGGCCATCCACCTACTCGGATGTAAACGATTTGTCCCGGGGTAACAGCGAGGTCTGCCAAAACCTGCCCACCGAAACCGCCTCGGTTGCCATAACTTGTATTGTTGCCGCCTTGGGCGCCCTGCACGTCTACCGAGATGGAAAATACACCGGCGGGTACCGTCCAGGTCTGTTGTCCACCATTATAATTGAAAGTGGCTGTTTGTACAGGGTTAAGGTTAGTGGTAGCCTGAACATAAAACAATGCATTTTGGCTCGTAAAGGGAGGGTTGAACGAGCTTCCTGTTCCAATGGGTTGCCCACCGCTTGGCGCAGCAAACCACTGAAATTGCCCGCTAGAACCGCTGGCAAAAAGCGTAGCGGGACTGCCACAGTTGATGGTGTCGCCTATGGCTATAGGTACAGGTATGTTGTTTACCGTAACCAATACCGCAGCCCTTGGGCTAATGCATGAAGGGTTGGAGAGGGTGTTTACCGCTTCAACATAATATGTGGATTGGGCAAACAAGCTTGGTGTAGAAAAGCTTGGCCCTGTTCCCAGCAGGTTACCTCCGGTAGGGGCATCATACCATCTAAAAATTCCGGTAGAGCCGGAAGCGGTAAGGGTAGCTCCTTGTCCACAGGTAGCCGAAGAACTAGTGACCCCTGGAATGGGACACTGCGCATGTACTTGCCAGGTTAGGGCAAGTAAACAAAGAGCTGTCGTCCATAATCGGCCGAAAGCCCCGGTTTTAGTACCGTTTGTCTTCATAAAAACAGCTTAAATTGTATCTGACCAATTGCTCGAAAATGGGTTGGCATTTGGCGTTACCCCAAAGTTTCTAATTTGAATCGAGAAATGGAATAGCAAAGCTGAAAAATTGTAAGTTTTTTTATCACACTTAACAATTTGATTGTTAGATACTTGTGTGTATTTCGAATTAAACCAAAAGTGTAAAAAAGCAAGATGAATGCCTTTATAGTATATTTAGGGTTTAAATATGATTAATTTGCTAAAGCTGTATATTTTATTTAATTAATTGTTAATGTGTATTTAATGGTGACGATAATTTTTTTTATCGTCCATTTTTTTTGGTATAAATAGATATGCGGCAGGCGGCTTTACAGATTGTTTTTGTTTACGGTGATAGCTTAATAAAGTATTCATTTTTTGAGGATTTCTGAAAAAAATGTTCAGCAACTGGAGGGACGGGCCGGATTTAGGTTCAATAACGAAAAAGTGAAGCCTCTTGACACACCCTATGAGACCGTTGACGCGTTGTGTTTTCAAGTTTATATACCTGACGCTGCGTGCTGAAGCTGTGGTCAGCATCTTTGAGTCAGGATAAAATACTTGAGAACTGGACCTAACGCAAACCCTGACGCTGCGGTCAGGGCAGGATTGCCGCCAGCATAGCAGCGCGTCAAGGGTCTCAACCTACGCCTATGCAATTAATGCACTCAGACCGAAGCGTCAGGGCCTGTGTTGTATTCACATATCAAGCTTTTTATAGATGAAGGACTTAAGTTTTGGCGTTTAGTTAAGTCGTTGCCTTTGCTCAGAGTGGGTTAAGGCAAAAAGGGTATGTGAAAGGAAGGAGATGATAAGTTGGTTTGGCATTTGGGCAGAGTTGAAGCCAAAAAAAAGCTGCCCGAAGGCAGCTTTTTGTCGGGGTGAGAGGATTCGAACCTCCGACCACACGCCCCCCAGACGTGTACTCTAACCGGGCTGAGCTACACCCCGAATGGGGCGCAAATATACATGACTTTCGGATTTTGCCAAAATTTTATGCCCCAGGGACCGCAGGAAAACCCCGCAGCTTCGGGAAATTGCTCTGCCGTGGGCTGCCGCGGTGGCGCGCAGCAAACCCCGGCAGCCCCGGCAGAGCTTTTCCCGAACCGAGGAGTTGCACTAAGGGCCCGGTAAGCCGCCCCAATTTTATTGGACTTGATTCAACCCTTCCTTTTCCCTATTTTTGTAGGAAGGCTCATGCTATGATACACCCCCCTTTGCCCATGTTTACTCTACGCTCTTTAGTTATTCTATTGTTTTTTTTGTGTAGCGGCTTAGGGGCTCAAGCCCATATTCCACCCTATACTTTTGTTCCTAATCAAGGGCAATGGCAGGGGCCTTTTGCCTTTAAAGCTGAAATTCCCTCGGGTGCCGTTTTTTTTACTTCCACCGGCTGGACCTACCATTGGGCCGATTTTTCTTGGATGCATCAACACCATAGAGAAGGAACACAAGCAGGAGCGCAGGATAGAACCATTCAGGCCCATGCGCTCTCTATTCGCCCGGTAAATCCTTTGGGCGACTTTTCTTGGCAAGGGGAATCTCCACTAAAAAGCACCTTGAATTTTATTTACGGGCAAGATGCCTCCCGCTGGAAATCCAATATTCATCCCTTTGAGCGTATTCAGGCCTGGGACGTGTGGCAAGGTGTGGCTGTTCGCTTTTTAAAACAGGCTCAAGGCATTAAATACGAGTTTTATTTAGAAGCGGGAGTCCAACCCGATCAAGTGCAATTGGAAATTTCCGGTGCTGAGTCCCTTGCCTTGGTCGATGGGCGCTTGCGCATGGAAACCAGTCTGGGACCTGTTTTTGAAGAAGCTCCGGTGGCCTACCAAATAGCGCCGGAAGGGGATACGCTTTTTGTTGCTTGTACCTTTAATTTGCGCAAACAGGTGCTCGGTTTTGACTTGGGGGAGTACAGAAAAGATTTGCCCCTTACCATTGACCCTTCCTTGGTGTTTGGCAGCTACTCGGGCTCCACAACAGATAATTGGGGCTACACAGCCACTTACGATGCCTTAGGCTTTCTGTACACCGGTGGAATCGCCAATGGCATTGGGTTCCCAACCTCTATTGGGGCCTACCAAACTACTTGGAACGGAGGGCATGGAACCGTTTTCCCTTCCGATTTGGCCATTTCTAAATACGATACCACCGGCAGCTTTTTGGTTTGGTCAACCTACCTTGGTGGAAGTGGAAGTGAAGTGCCGCATTCTATGGTGGTCAATAGTTTCAACGAACTCTTTATATACGGCACCACCGGTTCTGCTGATTTTCCGGTAAGTTCCTCCGCATACGATCCCAGTTTTAATGCCGGCACACCTGCCACCACTACCTCCATGAACATAGACTACAATAGTGGTTCAGATATTTTTATTAGCCGACTATCTGCACAAGGCGATGCACTCCTGGCCTCAACCTTTATTGGAGGCACAGGCAACGATGGCCTAAATCAGGGAGCTCCTCTTCGGTTCAATTATGCCGATGAGGTTCGAGGTGAAATTATTATTGATAACCTCAATAACATTTACGTAGCTACGGTTACCGCCAGCAACGACTTTCCGGTAACCAATGGCGCTTATCAGACCAATTATGGCGGAGGCCAGCAAGATGGGGTTGTGTTGAAAATGGACAACTCCCTTACGACCATGATTTGGGCTTCTTATTTGGGCGGAAGCCAAAACGATGGCATTTACTCGCTTGATTTATACGCCAATAACGACTTGCTGGTGACCGGAGGCACCAATTCCCAAAACTTTCCTACCACCAATAGCCCCTTCAATACCTACTCGGGAGGTATTTCTGATGGTTTTGTAAGTCGTTTTTCTTCGGATGGTACCACCCTCTTAAATAGCATGTTGGTGGGCTCTCCCGATTATGACCAAAGCTATTTTGTGCAACTGGACGGAACCGACCATATCTATGTTCTTGGGCAAACCAATACCCCCGGAAATTTTTGGATTCAGAACGCCAGCTACAGTGTTCCCAATAGCGGACAGTTTATCCGTAAATATGCCCCCGATTTTTCATCCATCGTTTGGTCTACTGCTTTTGGCACCGGCGATGGGAATCCAGATATTTCACCTTCCGCTTTTTTGGTGGATGTATGCAATAAAATCTATTTAAGCGGTTGGGGTGGGGTTGTTAATTCCAGCTTTTTTACCGGAAGCACAACCCTGGGCATGCCTATTACTCCAGGAACAGCTTTCCAAACTACCACCGATGGAAGCGACTATTATTTAATGGTAATAGACGATAATGCGAACCAGTTAATTTACGGTTCCTTTTATGGAGGTTCTCAAAGCGACGAACATGTCGATGGCGGTACCTCAAGATTTGACCGTAAAGGAGTGATTTACCAGAGTGTTTGTGCAGGTTGCGGCGGCTTTTCGGACTTTCCTACCAGCCCAAATGCCCATAGCCAAACCAACAATGCCCTCAATTGCAATAATGGGGTCTTCAAATTCTCTTTTGATTTCCCTTCTACCATAGCCGACTTTTTGGTACCCAATTCGGTTTGTTTGCCCACCGCGCTTAGTTTTCAAAATACCTCTGTGGGAGCTACCGATTATCTATGGGATTTTGGCGACGGAAACAGCTCCACACAAGCCAATCCCAGTCATGTGTATGGGCAATCCGGAGTCTACGATGTTACGCTGTTTGCTTTTGATAATTCCGGCAGCAACTGCAATCCGGTAGATTCCATTACAAGACAGGTGGTGGTGCTGGACAATGCCGCCGATAGCCTGGCCCAAGTAGTCATTTGCCTTGGCGACCAAGTCCCTATTGGCATCCCTCCCAATGGCGATCCAACCGTAACTTATGCTTGGACCCCCAGCACCGGACTTTCCGACCCTGGTATTCCCAATCCCATTGCCTCGCCTACAAGTACCCAAACCTACAGCTTGGTGCTCACCAATAGTGCCTGTTCCGATACCCTACAACAAATCGTGGTGGTCGAAACATTGCCCGATATTCAAGACACTACTTTACTGCTCTGCCCTGGACAAACCGTTGTGCTCCAGCACCCGGACCTGCCCGGAAACGCCAGCCCCATTTGGTCCCCAACTACCGGCCTTAGCGACAGTACCCTTTTAAATCCCTCGGTTACACCCGCTGCCGACCAGACTTATACCTTAATTTTTGAGCTTGGCACCTGCCGCGATACCTTTGATTATATATTGCACGTGGATCCCTCTCCCATTATTGATTTGCCCGAACTGGTGCTTTGTCCGGGCGACACCATTAACCTAAACCAAGCCGATACTACGGGAAGGTCAAATTTTGAATGGACCCCCACTACCGGTTTGAGCAATCCCAATATTCCTTTTCCCAATGCGTGGCCTTCTTCTAGCCAAAACTATATACTCACAGCCCAACGCGGGGCATGTTTAGACACCTTTAGACAGCCGGTCAACGTCTTAGATCCCACGGCCTTTGCCGGAGACGATCAGCTCATTTGTTTTGGCGACCAAGTGCCCATTGGGAGCACCGATACTTTGCCGGGTTTTCATTACCAATGGACTCCTGCTTCCGGCTTAAGCTCAGATACCGTCCCCCGACCTTTGGCGGGCCCCAATAGCCCCACAACCTATCTATTGCAAACTTTTTTACCGGGCTTGCCGGGGGTGTGCGAGCGCATAGACAGCGTGTTTGTAGATGTGCAAACCGACCTGCCCCTGGCCGATTTTGATTGGCAAGAAAGCGGAGGCTGTTTAGGAATGAAGCTTAGCCTAAGCGATTTATCTACCAACAGCGACTCGGTAGCCTGGTACCTCAACGGCAACCCATTAGCCCCCGGATCCAACATAGCTGAATTTCCTTACGATAGCGCGGTTACCCTAACACAGGTAGTTTGGAATGGCCCCTGCCGCGACAGCCTCAGCAAACCATTTGCCGGTGGAGCACTCTCCGATTACTTAAGTTTCGACATGCCCAATGTCTTTACTCCCGTTATGAGCCCCGGAGTTAACGATCTTTTTTGCCCCATTGGCCTGGAAAACGAATATTGTTTTACCCTTTGGATATACAACCGATGGGGAACGCGAATCTTCCAAAGTACCGGAAGCAAACCTTGCTGGGACGGCACCGTTGGAAATACCACCAATCCCGCTTCCGAAGGGGTCTATTACTGGGTGCTTTTGCTGGACGATAATGTCACCGAAAGGCAGGGTATGCTTCATTTGTTCCGAACAGCTCCTTGAGCCTCGGACAACCTTTTGGGTATTTTAAACGTCTATACGATACTATGTACCGTTGCTACACATTTTGCGCAGCTTTAAGCATCCTGTTTGCGGCTTGTACTCCCGATCCAGAGATCGAGGACTACAGAGTGCCCTATACCGGAGATTTCTATTTTGAATCTTTTGCTTGTCCTATTATGGACACCGATGACTCCTGCACCGCCACCATCGCCTACGAGGGCACCATCGAAATTTTGGCCTCCAATCGCCTCGAAATCCAATTTCGCCATGGCGTCCCTTCGCCCTACACCCAGTGGGCGCCGTTTATGGACAGTCTGGCCAACCTACGTTTCCCAGATAACCCCGCCGGCACCATCGACCCATCTACCCTTATCGAAGGGCGGTTTCTCAGCACCGACAGCCTGTACCTCACCGGCCAATTGCTTTCGCTTATGCCCAATTACCTATGGGAAATCAGAGGTCGGAGGATAGACCAATAGGGGGGCTTTCCATCTCTATTGCTTTAGTACTTTTTTCCGGCCAGGCTTCCCGTCGTACTCACCAAAAGCGCCATTGCTAAGGCTCCGGGTGCTTGCTGCGCGCCGCATCCTCGCCTAAGCAATGGCATGCTTTTGGCATCGCACGGCCGTACAGCCGCCGGGTGCCTCCCTTCTAAAGTTTCGGTACTTTACCAGGCAAAAATGGGCAAAGGACTCATTAGCGCCTTTACTTCTTTGTGAATTTCAGCCAGCTTCAGTGGATCCTCGGCATGCTTTAGCGCTCGGTCAATCAGCTCTACTATACCTGCCATGTCTTTGGCTTGCATGCCGCGGGTAGTTATAGCCGCTGTGCCTACCCGTATGCCAGAAGTCACAAAGGGGGAGCGGTCATCAAAGGGAACCATGTTTTTATTTACCGTTATGCCCGCTTGCCCCAAAGCATGTTCGGCTGCTTTTCCGGTAATGTCCTTATTCCTTAAATCAATCAGCATTAAGTGATTGTTTGTTCCACCCGAAATCAGATGATATCCCAAACCATTAAAGGCCCCGGCCATGGCTTGAGCATTTTGCACCACCTGTTTGGTATAGTCGGTAAATTCAGGCGCCAAATCTTCACCAAATGCAATCGCCTTTGCGGCAATTACGTGCTCCAATGGACCGCCTTGGGTACCGGGGAAAACCGCAGCATCTAGGAGTTGACTCATGAGTTTTACCTGTCCTTTGGGCGTGGTAAGTCCCCAGGGATTTTCAAAATCGCGTCCCATCATAATTACTCCTCCACGAGGTCCACGCAGGGTTTTGTGGGTGGTTGAGGTAACGATGTGGCAATGGGGTAGAGGGTCGTTTAACAAACCCGTGGCAATGAGTCCGGCAGGGTGTGAAATATCGGCCAACAATAAGGCTCCCACCTCATCGGCGACTGCTCTAAGCTTACTATAGTTCCAATCTCTGCTGTAGCTGCTTGCGCCACAAATAATCATGGCCGGCTTTATTTCCTTGGCTTTTTGTTCAACCAAGTTCCAATCTATAGTGCCGGTTTCCTTTTGAACCCCATAAAAAGAAGCTTGGTATAATTTCCCGGAAAAATTTACAGGCGACCCGTGCGTTAGGTGTCCTCCATGCGCTAGGTCAAATCCTAGGATTTTGTCACCCGGCTTTAGGCAGGCCAGCATAACGGCTGCATTGGCTTGTGCTCCGCTATGGGGTTGCACATTGGCCCAGGCAGCACCAAACAATTGCTTTACACGGTCTATGGCCAATTGCTCCACTTCATCTACTACTTCGCAGCCTCCATAGTACCGTTTGCCCGGAAGGCCTTCGGCATATTTGTTGGTTAAACACGAACCCATGGCTGCCATAACCTGCTCGGAAACATAATTTTCTGAGGCAATCAGTTCAATACCCTCGCGCTGGCGAATGTCTTCGCGGGCTATAAGGTCAAATACTTCCCGGTCTTTTTTCATGAATGTATATATCGAATTCAATGTTCAAAGATAATGCTTCGCTTGATTCCCGGTAAAGGTGTAAGATTTTGTCCTTTGGCAGGTGTTCTGAATTTTCTAAAATTTAAACGATGCTGTAAGGCAATTGTTTTGATGTATTTAGCCAAATAAAAATGGCGGATTTTGGGAATCAAGGAAAAATAAATCATGCTACTATGCGGTCATTCATCGGATGTACGCTTTATAAACCATCCCTACTTTCGCTTTGTTTCCAAAGTTGGGAAATAGGGCAGCTTACCTGCTTTTAGTATCATTGCATAAGCATACACAAGCATGAAGAACAGGATTTGCCAACTATTTAATATTCAGTACCCCATTATCCAAGCGGGTATGATTTGGTGTTCCGGATGGGAATTGGCCTCGGCAGTTTCTGAAGCCGGTGGTTTAGGCATTATAGGGTCAGGCTCCATGTACCCCGAGGTATTGCTGCAACATGTTCAGCGCTGCAAAAAGGCCACTACCAGACCATTTGCCGTCAATTTGCCGCTCATTTATCCCAATATTGAGGAGCACATTCAAACCATTTTAGATGAAAAAGTACCCATTGTATTTAGCTCGGCAGGAAATCCGGCCACTTGGACACCCAAGCTTAAAGAGGCAGGGATTACAGTGGTGCATGTGGTTTCTTCGGCCAAATTTGCTTTTAAAGCGCAACAAGCAGGTGTAGACGCAGTAGTGGCCGAAGGTTTTGAAGCCGGAGGACACAACGGTCGCGAAGAAACCACCACCATGGTTTTGGTTCCTTTGGTAAAACAAGCGGTGGATATACCGGTGATTGCCGCAGGAGGCATTGGCAATGGAAAATCCATGGCTGCTGCCTTTGCTTTGGGGGCAGAAGGAGTACAAATGGGCAGCCGATTTGTGGCTTCAGAAGAATCTTCGGCGCATTTGGCTTTTAAAGAGGCTGTTTTGTCGGCGAAAGAAGGCGATACCTTGCTTACCTTAAAAGAACTTACTCCCGTTCGCTTGCTCAAGAATCCTTTTTTTCAGCAAGTAGTAGAAGCCTATCAAGCGGGTGCCAACCAACAAAGCTTGGCCGAACTCCTTGGCCGGGGACGAGCCAAATTGGGCATGTTCCAGGGAGATTTGAATCAGGGCGAGCTGGAAATAGGCCAGGTTTCTGCATTGTTTTCTGAAATTTTGCCTGCCGGGGAGATTCTCCGGGAAGTTTGGGCCGAGTTTTGCCAAACCTTAGACCATTTTGTACAATTAAGGACCTCAATTTCATGAATACTTCCTTGCATAGATTTACTTTGGCCAATGGACTCACCCTATTGGTTCAGCCCGACTTCTCAACCCCCATGGTTGCGGTTAACCTACTGTATAAAGTGGGGGCAAGGGACGAACACCCGGAAACTACCGGGCTGGCCCACCTTTTTGAACACTTAATGTTTGAAGGGTCCAAGCACATCCCTTCTTTTGACACTCCTTTGCAGCTGGCCGGAGGCACCAACAATGCCTTTACCAACAACGATATCACCAACTACTATTGTCTTTTGCCGGCAGAAAATCTCGACACAGCACTCTGGCTCGAAAGCGACCGCATGCTTTCCTTAGACTTTAGCCAAGAAAAACTCGATATACAAAAAAAAGTGGTGATTGAGGAATTCAATCAGCGATATTTAAACCAACCCTATGGCGATATCTGGCTGGAATCTAGGAAATTGAGCTATAAAGTGCACCCGTATAGGTGGCCTACGATTGGTAGTACCCCGGAGCATGTGGAGAAAACTACGCTGGAAGAGGTACAGGCCTTTTATTTTAGTCATTATGCCCCCAACAATGCCGTTTTGTCTTTGGTAGGGCCACTGGATCCCCAAGAGTGTTTAAAGAAAGTGGAGCACTGGTTTGGTCCTGTACCTTTGCGGAACTTAGATAAGCACCCTTACCCAAAAGAACCTTTTCAAAAGGAGCCTAGGTTTTTAGCATTGGAGCGAGATGTTCCCTTAGATGCCTTATGGATGGGCTGGCATATGCCCGAGCGCAACCATCCGGATTATTATGCGCTGGATTTGTTTACTGATTTATGCAGTGCGGGAGACAGTGCTTGGTTTACCCGAGATTTGGTGCGTAAGGATCAGGTCTTTACAGGAGGAGGTTGGTACCTTAGTGGCAGCCATGACCCCGGACAGTTATTGTTTTCCGGAACACTTCGCCCCGAACAAAACCTAGCCGAAGCCGAAGAAAAGCTTAAAGCTTGGCTCAAAGGTATTTTAGAGAAACCTATTCCGGTCTCAGAGTTAAACAAAGCCTTACGCAGGTTGCAAACCCGGGAAGCATTTGAGCAAAGTTCTGTGCAACAGAGGGCCCTTAAGCTGGCATGGTTTGAATGGATAAGCCGTGCAGAAGATGCTTTTACCGAAATTGAACGCTACCGGAACATCAGTGCAGAAAAATTACAAGAAACCGTAATGCGGTATTTGATAGATACCCATTGTTCAACCATTCATTACAAAGCCCAAAAGAAATCATGAGTTTGTCCTTGCCTGATAGAAGAAAGGCACCTGCCCTTCACTTAGCCTCTGAAATTGTTTTGCTTCATGGTTCTGAGCATGAATTGCCTCAAGGCGCTAAATTGTATGCACTTCCCGGTGGCCAACAGCCGGCGTGTCGATTGGATGTGGTGTATTCGGTTGGCCAAGGTTTGGGAGATAAACCCGTACTTAGTTGGTTGCTGAGCCAATTGCTGGGAGAGGGAACCCTCCAAAAATCTGCCGATGCTTGGCATTTGGCCTTGGAAAGCACTGGTGCATATATGCAACGAAGTTTTTCTGGCGATGCATTGCAGCTCAGCTTTTATTTTTTGGAAGAGCAATGGTCGGCTGTGTTGCCTTTGGTTCGGGAGGCCTTGTTTGAGTCTGATTTTCCTCAACATGAGTTGGATTTATTGGTGCACAACCAAAAGGCAACTCTAGCCCAACAAGCCCAAAAAGTAGCTTGGCAAGCCGGTAAAAAAGCCAAGTCCCTGTTTTTTAAAGGACATACCTATGGCTGGCTTTTAACAGAAGAGCAGCTACAGGGTGTTCAAAGTACAGAGCTAAAGGATTGGTATCAGAGGGAATTGTTGGCCCTAAGGCCTTCCTTTTATTTGAGTGGGGGATTTTCTCCGGCTACCTTAAGGGCACTCTGTGCATCTTTAGCCGAGTGGCCACTTGGTGCAAGAGACGCCATACCCTTAGTTAGCCCCGGAGCTTATGTGCCCGGTCAGCATCATGTAGCTATGGAGAATAAATCTCAGGCAGCCTTAAGGATTTATAGCCCAGCTCCTGCTCCATCAGCACCCAATTATGCAGCAGCCCATGCCATGTTGACTTTGTTTGGCGGCTTTTTCGGGAGCAGACTCATGAAGAATATTCGAGAAGAAAAAGGGCTTACCTATGGCATAGGCACCGGCTTTGCGCATTTGCGTTTGGCCTCGGCATGGACTTTAGCCACGGAAGTAAACCGCAATAAACTGGAGGAAGCTTTGCTTGAGGTTAAAAAAGAAGCCTGCAAAATGATGGAATTGGGCATTCCTGAAGAGGAACTGCAATTGGTCAAAAATTATATCGCAGGT
This sequence comes from Flavobacteriales bacterium, assembly GCA_018401695.1. Classification (GTDB taxonomy): domain Bacteria; phylum Bacteroidota; class Bacteroidia; order CAIKAF01; family CAIKAF01; genus CAIKAF01. Next base: position 62,088 of record JAGYKD010000002.1, read on the forward strand.
CAAAGAGCTCGAGCCTTTGATGGGCCATTTTTGCAAATGGACCAATGGATATGGCGTAATCATATGGGGTTGGATGCTGCATGGATTGTAAACCAACAGCTAGATTTAAAGGAACTTAAGCCCGAAGACGTGCAAAAGGCCGCCCAAAAATACTTGCCTGAGGACCAATGGTTGGTGGCTTGGGCAGGTTAATTACCGAAGACCTTTACAAACACCAGAACCAAGGCAATTAAAAACATAAAAATCGAAATACGATTGATGCCGTGCATCATTCGAAGGTTGATGTTTGGCTTATCTTCTGAGGACGACCTGCGGAAAAGGGTAAGCGGGTTCAGGTAATGAAGTAGCTTTTGAAGCATGGCGTGTTACTTTATTTAAATATAACAACGCCAAGCTGTTTTTCGTTTTGTTTGGTCAAAATTAATTTTTGGCACGGGACTTGCTTTGTATATAGAAACCAAAATTCAAGATCATGAAACTCCGTGTTACATCCCTCATGTTGGTCTTAGCTTCGGTGGGAGCATTAGGCCTCAGCTCCTGCAAAAGCAAAAAAGTGACCAAAGACCAAGTAGGTACCGAACTCAAAAGTTTGCCCTGCCAAGGTCCCAAGTACACTACCGACGACAAATTTTTCCGTTCCTCTCAAATTGGAACATCCAGCGACATATCATTGGCTAAAGAAAAGGCCTTGACCTTGGCTAAGCAGCAATTGGCGGCCTCTATTCAAACCAAGATTAAATCGGTTACCGATCGTTACGTTAACGAGCGTGAAATTGGCAATCAGTCCGATTTTAGTCAGAAGTTTGAGAACCTTACCCGTGAGGTGGTAGATCAAACCTTGATTGATATCCGCACCGTTTGCGAGCAAAGCACCGTGCTTGAGGATGGCCGATTCCGCACCTTTGTTGCTTTGGAAATTAACAAAGAGACCTTAAAAAATGGCATCAGCGAGCGAATTTCTCGTCAGGACTTGATTCAGTTGGAGTACGACAAGAAAAAGTTCGAGGAGATTTTTGACGAGGAGATGCGTAAAATAGAAGAAGGACAATAAAACCATGCCTATGTTTGCCCGTAGTTCCCTTTTTATTTGGCTCATGTTGCTTGCCCTAAGCACCAACTATGCTTGCAAAAGCAGAACACCTAATGTAGGTGGTGAAAAAGTTACCCGCCTGGATGAGCCCTTTAGTCAACGCAAATACCGTTCGAACAAGAAGTTCTTTAGGGCGGTAGGCTCTGCCGAAAGCAGCAATTTGAATTTTTCTAAAGAAAATGCGCTGTTCAACGCGAAAAAGGAACTGGCTTCTAATGTCAATACCATGATGAAAGGAGTTACCGAAAGGTATGCGGGCGAACGAAACGTTGGGGATGCCATGGAGTTTAATCAGAAATTTCAGGACATAACCCGGGAGGTTCTAAATACTCGTTTGGCAGGTGTAAAGGTTTTGGGTGAGGAGTCTTTTAAGAAAGACAACAATAGGTTTTTGACTTATGTTGCGGTGGAAATAGACATGGAGTCCTTTTACTTTGCCCTTACCGAACGCATTGCAAGCCGCAAGGAAATTAGGCAGGATTGGAATGCCGAAAAATTCCGAGAGGTATACAATAGAGAAATGGACCGACTGTACGGCGAAGAGTAAAGGTTTTTCGCTAAAAACTGAAGCGGCTCTGCACCTAAGTGCAGGGCCTTTTTTTTGGTTTTAGCTTTAAAGAATACAGGATTTTTAGAAAGGAGGCCACCCGGCCCAAAGGAGGGCCGCCGAAGCCCAAAAGCCGCAACAGCTAAGCGAGGAGGCGGTCCCGACACTTCGGGAAAGCCACCGCAGCACTGCTGTTGCGTGCATTTGGGCGAGGTCGACCGGGAAAAGGCCGGCATTGGAAGATGAAATAACATCGGAGGGAAGGCCCCCCTATTACAAAGACCAAAATTGAGTAGCGGCGTAGGAAAGCATTAAGGATATGGAGCCTAGGTAAAAGCTGCGTTTGGGCAGACAAAGTTGGAAGTCCGGGATGCGCACATGGAAGGTGTAGGCCATGAGGAGCATTTTTTCGATGGCAAAGGCCACTACCGTGGCCCAGGCGACGCCGATGATGCCAAAGGATTGGATCCACCAAAGGCTGAGGCCAATGTTGAGCAGCCATTCTATGATACCGATTATGAGTAAGGCTCGGTTTTTGCCATGGGCGAGCAGCAAGGTTTGTGGAAAAAGCATGCGCGGAATCACCAGTAATAAGTAAAGTCGAAAGATTTCTGCGGAGGCTTTGAAGTCGCTGCCAAAAACCAGTTCAAACAATGTTGGTGCAGTCCACATGAGCAAAATGGAGGGGACAAAGCTGAGCAAAAGAATGCTTTTTTGGCTTGAATACCAGTTTTGGTATGCGCCGGAGTTTTTGTAATTGAGGGCTTGGGATTCAGAAAAACCACTGGCGAGTAGTTGGCTTAGGGGAAATTCGCGGGCGCCGTATTGGAAAATCAAAAAGGCTAGCGGACCTCCAAATCCAAGCACAATGGTGCCGTCTATTTGCAGGCCATAACCACCAATCAGGCTGAGAAAAATTAAAGGCCAGGAAAGGGATAAGAGCTGCTTTAGTTCTTTGATTTTGAAGTCCGAAAGGTGCATTCTAAAGGCGATATTCAAGGCCCAAATACTTCGCAATAAGGTTAAAATGGCGAGGCATTGAAAGATTTGGCTTATGGACACGTCTTGGAGAAAAGCAAAAGGAAGAAGAGCGCACAAGGGATAAGCGGTGTGCAGCAAGGAGCCCCAACGCCAAAGGGCGCGGAAATTGCTTTGGTGGAGCCAAAGGTAGTCGAGCAAAAATCCTGTGGTGAGGCCAAAGAACCAAAGCCTGAACCACCATTTTTCTTCGAGGCTGGCAAAGAGGTAGTTTCGGTCAAATTTTTGAGCAATCCATGGTTCGAGCAACTCAAGGCTTAGTAAAGCAAGCAGGGCAAAAGCAGCGAGGCTGAAATAGGTTATAAGCCCCGGTTTTTTTGGGGCCAGGGTGGAGAGACCTGCACGCAGTAATCCGGAGACCCAGGCTTGGCTGAGCAGGGAAGCGGTTAGGAGTAGGGCTTCGAAGCGTGCCAGCTCAAGGCGGTTGTTGAGAAGTTGGGCCATACCTATGCTCAACAGCAGCAAAGAGGCGTACCTAAGTATTTGCTGCCATTGCCAAGCGTGGTCTCGGCGCAACTTGGAAAAAAGTAAATAGAAGCGTTTCAAGTTTGGAATAAACTGTATATTTGCACTCCCTTTGAACAGGTCTTTGAAATGGAGGGCATAGTTCAGTTGGTTAGAACGTCAGATTGTGGTTCTGAAGGTCGTGGGTTCGATTCCCACTGTTCTCCCTTTGTTTCTTGAATGGGTTCCATAGTGAACCCATTTTTTTTGAGCTGTTCCAACAAGCCATTTTTGCCAGGCAAATATTCTGCTCCCACTAAGACAACTAGGTTTTGGTTTTTGCTTTGTTTCAAAATAAGAGGCATCCATTGGTTTACCTGTTGGGTAACCAAAAGGTGAAATAAGGAAGGAAAGGGATAGTATTGGTTCAGTTCTTGTTCCCAGGTCGAAAAATCTTTTCGGCATTGGTCTTTGAGGCAGATTTGGGCATAAGTTCTAATCCTACTCATGCGTTGGGGCAATTCGACCAAGTAATTTACTTGTTGTTTTAGGGGGAAGGAATCGGAGAGAAAGTGGTCGCGGTTTAAGTTAGACATAGGAATTCCTTGGGTAGACCCCATAGCCATGAATAGGGATTCCAGGGATTCGCTGTAGCCCTGAATTTTTGAAATAAAGGCGGCTTCTTCAAACAAGTTTCGGAGTAAAATCATAGGGTAAACCCGGTCGTAGTCTTCTAAATTTACGTTGAGGCTATCGACACACCAGCGTTGGAGTCTTTGAAACTTTAGGGGGGATATAGCCGATTTAATAGACCATTGATTCGGCATTTGAAACGCTTCCAAAATGGAGTGGGGAGGATTTACATTCGCGACTCGATTTTCGAGAAGGAGGTGGTCAGCCTCAATAATAAGTTTACGTTCCTTTCCGGAAAGGAGCACGCAAGAACCGGTGGCTCGGCTAAAGTAGCCCTTGATAAAAATATACTGCTTTTGGTTTGCTGAGCTTGCCTTCCAAGCCAAGCCGGGAGAGGCTGGTTTGGCCTCTAAAAAAGGTTTTTGGACACGGAGGGACTTGGCTTTTGGGGAAGGGTCACAACCGTTCAAAAGCAAGAGTATAAAGCCTAACCACGCAAGGAATAGACGTATTCTTAAACCTTTCGTTCCACTAAGGTAATCCATCCGGTAAGCAATTTTTTTCCAAACTGGTCCTGAAGATAAAGCGGACCGTGGGTTATTTTAAGGTAAAAGGGCAATTTATTGTTGAATAATTCTTCTAAGGTACTTGAAATTCCTTGGGTATAGGTATTCAAAATTAAAAAGCTTTTAGGTTGCAGCAGATGAAGGGCATTCTCCCAAAGTTCAGGAATTTGGCTTTTGAGTTGCCAGCGTTTGCCGCCGGGTGCTCTGCCAAAGGCGGGGGGATCCATAACAATTCCATGGTATGTTTTGCCTCTTTGGCGTTCTTTTTTGAGGAAACTGAGGGCGTCGTCAACAACCCATCGGATGCCTTGTACATTTGATTTTTCCTGGTTTATGGCTGTCCAATCTACCAATTGCCTTAGGGCATCTACATGAACGACATCGGCTCCTGCTGCTCTGGCGGCAATACTGGCCGCACCGGTATAGGCAAAGGCATTAATGAACTTGGCTTCGGATTGAGGCATTAGGTTAGAAAAGATGAACTCCCAATTGACTTGTTGTTCCGGAAACAGTCCCACATGCTTGAATTGGGTACGTTTTAGGTTCATTTTAAGACCATTTCCGATAGGGAGGCAAATGTCCCAGCGGTCGGGCATGGATTTAAAAATTTCCCAAGAGCCTTGGTGGGGGCCCGTTTGAGTGAACAAAGCCTGGGCTTCTTTTTTCCAGTTTTTTAATGGTGTGCTGGGTTTTTCAGTAGCACGTGGTTCCGGTCGAATGAGTCGGTAGGCTCCAAATTGTTCGTATTTGAATTGGTCTCCAAAATCAAGAAGTTGATAATCGGACCAACCCGTGCTGCAAAACTCACGGAAGTGCATTAGTTTCCAATTTTTTGGACAAACAAGGTAAGCTGTCCTTTGGCGGTAACATTTTCTTTTGGGTCGGTGCAAAGGGTTTCCCAAACCTGTACGCTCTTGCCTATGCGCACCGGGCGACAGATGGCCTCCACCGGGCCTTTGTTTTCTAAAATGCCCCTTAAATGACTTACATGCAGGTCGAGTCCTAATGCCAAATGGGTTTTGGGGTTAAGGGTCATATTGGCGGCTACACTGCAAATGGTTTCGATAAGGGCGGCGGTGGCTCCACCATGCAATCTTCTGGCCGGTTGCACGGTTTGCGCATTTACGGGCATTTGGGCTTTGAGGTAATCTTCTCCAATTTCCAAAAAGCGAATGTAAAGATGATCAACCAGGCTGTTTTGGCACCAGGTGTCGAGCATTTCGGGACTAAATTCTTTAAACCAAATGGACATAATTTCAGATTATTGGTAATTCCCATAAGCGCAGGCTTTTGTCATCTCCGGCGGTAAGCAGGGTTTGGTTGTTGAGCCAGCACAGGTCGTTTACGGAGTGTGTATGGCCTTGTTTGTGGTTGGGTCGTCCCAGCCTTCCTAAGAGCTTTCCGGAATCGGCTTGCCACCATTTGGCCGTTTTATCGCGGCTAGCGGTGGCGAAGCATTTGCCGTTTGGACTTAATTTTATGCGGTAAATGGCATAATTATGGGCTTCTAATCCGGGGAATATGAGACGATTTTGTGCGTTTAGGAAGTACAATCGAGCGTCTTTTCCTCCTAAAATTCGTTGTCCATTCTTTAGGCTTAGGCAACTAAACAATGGCCAGTCGGCCAGGGCGATTTTTTGGATTTCATGTTCGGGGTTTTCGGGGTCAAAAATCCAGAGAAATCCTTCGTCGGCGCAAATATTCCAACGTTTGCGTGTGCTATCCCAGCACATTTGGCGGCATTTATTGGCCGGCAAAGGCCATGATTTGGACAAAGAGCCGGTTTGGAGGTCATAATAATCCAATCTGCCGGAGTGCCCCAAAACAGCCAAGTGCTTTTGGTCGGGAGCCAAGCTCAGATGAAAAATCGGGTCTTTCCCAGCTTCAATGCGTTTATTAATGCGTGCATTGGCTAAGTCCAACCAAAGCAAGCTGCCGTCGGCTTGTCCAACCCAGAGGCTTTGGTGTTTTTCGTCAAAACAAAGAGCATATACGGTTGCGGTAGTTTGAGCTATGGCTTGCACTTCGGATGGGCTTTTCCAATGCAACACCACCCGGTCACCCCCTGCCGAAAACCACTCTTTTCCATTGTTCATGGGACACAAGGCATAGACAGGCTGGCTGTGTGCCTTAAGCACAAGGGGTTCATTGCTAGGGCTCTTGGTATTCATTGAGCTTCTAGGAGAAAAACTTTGGTTACTGCATTGGTTTTACCTTCCAACCGTTCCACCCTAAAGGATTCTTCGGCAGGTGCAAATCCGGGGACAACAGCTTTGAGCACATACTCTTGATTTCCTTCTACGGAAAGCAAGTAGGTGCCGTTTTCTCCGGTTTCGAAGCGTTCCAAGAGTTTGCCATCGGCGGTAAAAAGTTGTAGTTCAATTTCCAAAGGCTCGGCGGTTAGTTTATTCAGCACCTTGCCTTGAATCAGGCACACGGTTGGTTTTTGTGGTCCTTCGTTTTTGCGGTCGAGAGGAAACACATATTGACTTAAATCAATTTCATAAATATCGTAACTGGCTCCTAAGCTTTCGGGCCTGCGGCTACTTACCCAGGCTTTGTTTCCGTCCGGGCTTACCGAAAAATACACTTCATCGCCGGAGCTATTGATGGGGTAGCCAAGGTTTACGGGAGGTAGCCATTTACCCCCTTCTTTGCGGGACATGAATATATCGTAGCCACCCATAGATTCGGGACGGTTTGAGCTAAAAAAGAGGGTTTTCCCATCGGGGTGAATAAACACAGAGTTTTCGTCGTAAATGCTATTGAGAGGTGCTCCGGGATTTTCTTGATGGTCGTAGGCATATTTGCTGTCTTTTTTAAGGATCCAAATGTCGCCACGGCCTTGTGCTCCCCGTTTTTCTCTTTCGCTTATGATGTATAACTTTTTGCGGTCGGCACTTATAGAGGCTCCGGATTCAAAATAGGAGGTATTTACCTGACCTTCCATGGGTTTGGGGACACGGTATTCCCCGGTGCGTTTGCGGCGTGTGTAATAGATGTTTCCTCCTTGTTCGCTTTTGTATACAAAAAGCAGGTCGCCTTGTGGGTTAATTCCAAGGCTGGCATCGTGTTCGGACGTGTTCACATCGCCGGGCAATAGCGCCGGTTCAGACCAAGCATGGGTGCTGCTGTCCCAAGTGGCGTACCAAATGTCTTGAAAATACATGTCGAAGGCTTCGTCCTTGCCGGTACCTGTATTTTCTTTGCGGCTGGAGGTAAAAAAGAGGGTTTTGCCATCTAAACTAAGACAGGAGGAGCTTTCGTGTCCGGCGGTATTGACTTCAGTAATGGGGCTAAGCTTTACATTTTCGGGGTTTTGCATGTATGCTTCCCGGTTGGAAATGTAACTCAAGTAGAGGCTTGCTTCGCTTTCTGTCTTTTCTTTGTCGTTCAATCCTTGCAAGGCTAAGCCGAAATGGATTTTGGAGGAGTCGATTTGATTGGTAATAAACAGGGCCTTACCTAGGCACACATGATAGTCTTCCGGCGCTTCTTTGCCGGTGAAGTCGGCTTGGCCAAAAAATGCTAAGGCCTCTTGGTAACGGCGAAGTTCAAAGGCTGATTTTCCTGCCAAAAAGTTGATTTCGGGATGGTTCTGGACTTCCAATAAAAGGGCTTCGTAGCCTTTTTTGGCTTCTAAAAAATAGCCTGTTCTAAAGTTTTGGTTGGCATCGGAAAGTTTGAGTCTTTGTCCGACCGAAAGAGGTTCCTGAGCAAACAGTCCTTTGGAGAAGAGGCCAAGCAGTACTAGAACGGACAGCGCAAGGCGGTTGGCATACGGTGATGGAAGGGCATTCATGGGTTTAACGATTTAAAAGCTTCTAAAGTGTTGTAGAGTAAACCAATACGTGTCATAGGTCCTACGCCGCCGGGCACCGGGCTAATGGCTAGGGTTTTTGAGGCTACGTGTTCAAAGTCAACGTCGCCTTTGAGTCGCCAACCACGGGCACTAGAAGGGTCTTGGACCCTTGTGGTTCCCACATCAATAACCACAGCCCCTTGCTTTACCATATCGGCAGTTACAAAACCGGGTTTTCCTAGTGCGGCAATAATGATGTCGGCACGAAGGCAATGGGCCTTTAGGTTTTTGGATTTGGAGTGCAGGAGGGTAACGGTTCCGTTGCCGTATTTTGCGGAAGAAGATAAAAGTACACTAAGGGGGCGGCCTACAATGTGGCTGCGTCCTATGATTACAATTTCTGCGCCTTCGGTTGGGATTTGGTAGTGATTTATCATGGCCAAAATTCCCCAAGGAGTGGCAGGAACAAAACTTGGCAGGCTTAGCATCAAGCGTCCGGCATGAAGGGGATGAAACCCATCCACATCTTTCGTGGGGTCAATGGCTGCTAGGATGGTTTGTTCGTTTATGTGAGACGGCAAAGGAAGTTGCACAATATAGCCGTGCACCGAAGTGTCTTGGTTCAGGGCTTCTATGGTTTCGAGCAGGGATGCCTGAGTCGTATCTTCTGAGAGTTGAATTAATTTGCTTTCAAATCCAACATCTGTGCAGTCTTTTATTTTAAATTGAACATAGGATTGGCTTGCCCCATCGTTGCCCACCAAAACCGCAGCTAGGCAAGGTTTTTGCTTAAAGGAGGCACAGGCGTCTTTGATTTTTTGTTTCCAAAGCGCTGCCAAAGCATTACCATCAAGGAGCTGAAAAGAATTGCGGCTCATAGTTAAGGCATTTTACCCATGTTTGGGGGCATAGACTTCATCAACCGCCCCATTTGTTGTTTATTGCCCATGAGCTTCATCATTTTTTTCATCTCTCCAAATTGTTTCAGCAATTTGTTTACGTCTTGCACAGAGGTGCCGCTACCTCGAGCAATGCGGTCTTTTCGTTTGCCGTTGATGATATGCGGCTGACTGCGCTCTTCGGGGGTCATGCTATGGATGATGGCTTCTACGCTTTTGAAGGCGTCGTCGTCTACATTCACATTTTTCATGAGTTTTCCGGCGCCGGGAATCATACCCATCAAATCTTTGAGGTTGCCCATTTTTTTGAGCTGGTTGATTTGCCCCAAAAAGTCGTTGAAATCGAATTGGTTTTTTTCGATGCGTTTGCGGAGCTTTTCGGACTGCTTTTCGTCGTATTGCTCCTGGGCTTTTTCTACTAAAGAAATAATGTCGCCCATGCCCAAAATTCGACTGGCCATGCGTTCGGGGTAGAACACGTCCATGGCATCGAGTTTTTCCCCGGTACCCACAAACTTTACCGGCTTGTTCACCACCGAGCGAATGGTGAGGGCTGCTCCCCCTCTGGTATCGCCATCGAGTTTGGTAAGGATTACCCCGCTAAAATCCAGGCGATCGTTAAACGCTTTGGCTGTATTTACGGCATCCTGGCCGGTCATGGCATCGACCACAAACAAGATTTCGTCGGGGTTCACGGCCTTTTTGATGGCAGCAATTTCTTGCATCATGTCCTCGTCCACGGCCAATCGGCCGGCGGTATCGATAACTACAACAGAGTAGCCATGATTTTTGGCTTCGGCAAGGGCACGTTTGGCTATATCGACCGGGTCTTTGCTGGATTTGTCGCTAAAAACCGGCAAATCCAATTGTTCACCCAACACATGCAATTGGTCAATGGCTGCAGGTCGGTACACGTCGGCAGCTACCAACAGGGCTTTTCGGCCTTTTTTGTTTTTTAGATAGTGCCCGAGTTTTCCGGTAAAAGTGGTTTTTCCTGAGCCTTGCAATCCTGCCATGAGAATTACGGCAGGTTTATTGTTGAGCTGAAGGTCGGTGTGGGTGCCGCCCATGAGCTCCGTAAGTTCGTCTCTTACGATTTTAACCATCAATTGGCCCGGAGAAACGGCGCTTAGCACTTCCTGCCCTAGGGCTTTTTCTTTGACAGTATCGGTAAACTCTTTGGCGATTTTATAGTTGACGTCGGCATCGAGAAGGGCACGCCGCACATCTTTAAGGGATTCGGCTACGTTGATTTCCGATATTTTCCCCTGTCCACGCAGGCCTTTAAGGGCCGATTCCAGCTTTTCTGATAAATTTTCAAACATGCGATTTGTGCTAAAATGCAGCACAAAGATAGCAAGACCAAAAGACAGTAGCTGTACCCCAAGGGGGTTGGTTGAGCAGACTGCATTTGGAAGGGGATTTTCGGCCAGGGGCTGCGGCGATACCGCGCCCTGCGGCGGGCCTGTTTCGGCCCCGGAGGCCCGGCGACCATAGGAAGCCCGGCCCCCGGGTTTGCCGAAGCGCCCCGGGGCAGGGGGTAGTAAAGCCAAAGACCCGGCCCCCATGGGGACTTAAAAAGGCCCAATGGGGGGGACGCCAAAAAAAGCTTTCTTATTTTCACCGAAACCTTTTATTGCAATGAACTACCTTTTTACCCTAGGTTTAGCGCTGGGCTGCAGTTGGTCCCTTTTGGCGCAGGAAACGGTTAAACCGCACAAAGACAGTAATATTCAGCTTACAAAGCAGGTCGATTTGGAATCCACCGAGGTAAAAAATCAACATCGGTCCGGGACTTGCTGGAGTTTTTCGAGCCTTTCTTTTCTCGAGTCTGAGTTGATTCGCATGGGGAAAGGGCAACATGATTTGGCAGAAATGTTTGTGGTTCACCAAGTATATTTGCTTAAAGCTGCAAAGTTTGTGCGCATGCACGGAACAAATAATTTCGGTCCGGGCGGTGCGTTTCATGACCCTTTGTACATTTTGAAGCATATAGGTTTGGTGCCGCAATCGGCTTTTCCCGGCATTAATTACGGAGAAAAAGAGATTTTTCACGGGGAATTGGATGCTGTATTGGAAGCTTATGTAAAAGCGGTGGTGAGCAATCCCAACCGCAGGCTCAGCACGGCTTGGCTAAAAGGCTTGGAAGGCATTTTAGATGCTTATTTGGGCGAAGCACCCAACGCGTTTAGTTACCAGGGCAAAAGCTATACGGCCCGTAGTTTTGCGGATGAAATGGGGCTTAAAGCCGAAAATTATGTGGATTTGACTTCATTTACACACCATCCTTTTTACTCCTCTTTTGCCATTGAAATTCCCGACAATTGGAGCTGGGAGCCCGCATGGAATCTGCCCATTGATGAGCTAATGCAAGTGTTGGACCATGCTTTGGAAAATGGATTTACGGTTGCCTGGGGTGCAGACGTTTCCGACAAAGGATTCATGCATCGCGAGGGAATTGCGGTGCTGCCCGACGGCGATTGGGCGGACCAAGACGCAGATGCCCGCAAGGCGGCGGCGAAAGAGCCTTTGGCCCAGCAAAAGGTGAGTCAAACCATGCGCCAAGAGGCCTTCGATCGCTACGAAACTACCGACGACCACGGCATGCAAATCACCGGAAAGTATACGGATCAAAACGGCACCACCTACTACAAAGTGAAGAACTCTTGGGGCGATGATTCCAACGATTGCGGCGGTTATTTTTATGCCACGGCTGCCTATCTTCGCCTGCGTACTATCAATTTTTTGGTGCACCGCGATGCTGTACCTGCGGCTATTTTGTCTAAGCTAAAGATGTAATTGGGGGCGGCCTGTTCCTGCTCTCGGAACTAGTGCCCCCCAAACCAAGCACGCCGGCCCACGGGCTGCGGGGTCCCCCGAAGTATCGGGGGCCTCCTCGCTCCGGGGCCGGCGGCTTGCTTTTGGTGTCAGCTAGTTTCCTCCATCAGGGGCCGGAGATTATCTTCCAAATCATAAATTGGAGTAGGAGAGGAGGTTCACAGAGACGGAGGGGTACCTGCGAGACGAGAGGCATCCCGTCTTTGCGGCATCCTGGGGAGACGGGAGGGAACACGTCTTTACGGCATCTTGGGGAGACGGGAGGGAACACGTCTTTACGGCATCTTGGGGAGACGGGAGGCATCCCGTCTTTGCGGCATCTTGGGGAGACGGGAGGCATCCCGTCTTTACTGAGAGACGGAGAATCCTCCGTCTTTACCATTAGTTACGGTTTTATGACGAGTTTTTGGTACAGTGTTCCGAGGCCTTCCACCTGAACTTCTATCACGTATAGACCTGCGGATTGGCCACTCAGTGAGATGTTTGCCTCTTGGACAGCCGCATCAAAGTTTTGGGTATGCAGTACTCTGCCTCGCATGTCGAGGAGGCGCAAGCCAAGGATAAGGGACTGGCCTTTATTTTGTATGTACACTACCTCAGAGGCAGGATTTGGAGCAAGGGACAACTGCAGTTCTTCCCAAAGGGCAAGAGAGGAGTTGGTATTTCTAACAACGGTGTCTGAGAATAAGGTGAAGTTGCAAAGTTGCAATTGGATTATGGCAAAATAGCTACCATCTTGCAGGGGGATGATGGTGTTTTGGGTAGCGCCGGGGATGGGACCGTTTTGGTCATACCATTGATAACTGGCGTTGGCATATACAGGCACCGAGTAAGTACCGGCGATGATTTGAATGCTCGGATCGGGTGGAGCTACGGTTACTTGAACGGTAACCACATCGGAAACATTGCAGTTGCCATCGTTGGCAATAACAGTATAGTTTCCGGAGTTTTGGCTGGTAACGTTGGGAATACGGATGGTGTCGCCGGTAGCATTGAATCCGTTTGGTCCGGTCCACTGATACGTAATAGTGTCCACCCCTGCAGTGGTAAGCACTAAGGTGTCTCCCTCACAAAGTGGGGCATTGGTATTAAGTTGCGGATCGGTTCCCGGGATGGTGCCTAAACAGCTGGCATTGTTGTGGCTGATTTCATCGCGAAGATTTTGACCGGGCAAAGGCCCAAAACCCAGATTAAAGTCAATCCCCTGATTTGTGAGATGGCAGTAACTCATAATGGTTCCTTTCCTGGGAATAACCGGACCGGAGTAGCAGTTGCCTTCTACGGCGTAACAAGAATCAATAGCACCGCCCGGCCAGTTGCAGCTGTGGGTATGACGACTTCCAATATTATGCCCCATTTCGTGGGAGAAGACCATTACGGTCCAACTGTAAGTAGGCACTCCCTGAAAATTATTGGCAATATTGGAATAAGCAAATCTACCGGAATTGGAGTTGGGGTTAAAGCTTCGGCAAAGAACGTCTAGCCAAGCAATTCCACCATTGCCAAAATTTCCGGTAGTTACCCAGTGGGCTAAGTCGCCGTTAAAATTGTCTTGACGCTGCTGCCCATAGGCTTGAAGTGCAGCAGAGGAAGAGTTGGTAGGAATTTGGTCTTGTGAGGTCCAAACAAAAATTTCGCTAATGGCCACATTCACTCCTTCATTTGCGTAAAGAAGCGCTACCTCATTAAAAAATGCGGTAAAGAAGTTTTGAACGTTGGTTACCGAGCTGTTACGGTCTTGGTAAGTTTTGAACGAAGCTTCCATATAGACCCCGATTAACCGACAATCGTTGGTTGCTTCAGGTGAAGCTTCTTGCAGCTCTTGGGCATTGGAAGGTAGTTCCGGTAGTCCTTCTGTGTGGCAGTCAAAGGGCATTTGGCCGGCAATTTGGAGATCTGGGTAGGCAACATGCCATTCTTGTAGGCTTCCATTTGGGTTGTCTAAGGGAGCCACAACAACATTACCCTTGTCGGATCCGAAAATAGCAACGGCGTGGTCTTCGTAAACGGATAGGCTAAGGGTCTTTTTATCTTCGCCTGCAAATCGTCCATGGAAGTGAAGACCGGGATCTGCTTGATGAGCCATGGCATCCGAACTGCGTAATTTGTAGCCGGGCTTAAAAATATGGCTTGGAGTCATGTAAGCTATACGCTCTAGGCCATCCCCGTCGGGTATCCTTACCGCAAAAGGAGCATGTCCAAGACTTTGGATTTGATTTAAGCCTTGCTTATTAATAGTGTATAAAGAATAACGCTCAAGGGATTGGGACAAATCAGGGGCAGAGTTGTTGGCAGGAGCCGGGTCAAATAATTGTACCGTTTCTTGGGCAATTGCTAGGGAGTTCAAGCTCCAGGCAAGGGATAAAAAAAGAGTAATCCTTAACTTCATAGAACGCAGTTTGAGGGAAATTGTAGGATATAAATATACGTTTCAGCCCACTATTTGTTGACTTTTCCCTTGGTTATTTCTTTGATAAATTTTCAAAGTGGTTGCTATCGAAGTAGTTATAACTCGCTTGCCTATTTAAATTTAATAGAGGAACCAAAGAACTAACGAAGCCTATTTAGGCAGCCAATGAGGGCTTGGTTGGAAGTGGGCAAAACATGCGTTCATAAAAAAGACTTACAACGCAACCGCTGTAAGTCTTTAATATCTAGTGACCCCGAAGAGATTCGAACTCCTAACCTTCTGATCCGTAGTCAGATGCTCTATCCAGTTAAGCTACGGGGCCTTATTAAGGAGTGCAAATATATAGTCCTTATTTCTATTCCCAAAGCATTTGTGCTCTTTTTTTGGAAACGCAGCAAAAAAGACTACCTTTGCCCTCCAGACAAAAGGAGGTGTTTTTATTATGTTGATTATTCCAATAAAAGAAGGCGAAAATATCGACCGGGCCCTAAAGAAGTTCAAAAAGAAATTTGAGCGTACAGGAACCATGAAGCAACTGCGTGGTCGTCAGAATTTTACCAAACCTTCGGTAAAGCGTCGTGACGAAGTGCTAAAGGCTGCCTATCGTGAGCGCATGCGAAGCCAAGAAGAAAATGCCTAATTCTGATTGCGCATGTCGGAGCCAAGCGATACTCTAGTTCCGTCATTCGTAGCCTATTTGACATCTGAGCGCAGATGTTCAGCACATACCATTAAAGCATATAAGGAAGACCTGAATCAAGTTCAGGTCTTTCTTTTTGGTTTGGGCCAAAGCCCCAATTGGTTGTTGGTTGAGCCGGAAGATTTTAGCAGGTATTTGGTTTGGCTTCAACACCGAGGACTTGCAAAGACCAGCATCAATCGAAAAATTTCGGCCATACGCTCCTTTTACCGGTATTTACGCAAAAAAGGACTGCAAGTAAAGCATCCATTAAGAGATATAACCAACCTGAGAGTTGCCGAAAAGACGCCCAGATTTTTAACGGCTAAACAAGCCGAGGGATTAAAGACACTGGTTTTTGGGGAGGACTTTTCGGGGTACAGAGACAAGCTCATGTTGGGGCTGTTTTTGTGGACCGGAATGCGAAGTGCGGAGCTTATTGGCTTAACATTAACCGATGTAGACCTAACGCGAGCTCAATTACGTGTTATGGGAAAAGGGAATAAAGCAAGAATATTGCCTTTGCATGCCTTGTTGATTGATCAGTTGAGTACTTATTTACATGTGCGTACTCTTTTTTTGAAAGATATAGGAGTTCAAAGGCCGGAGCTATTTCTTAACGACAAAGGGGGGGCGCTTCAGGCGAGTTGGCTATACCGTAGGGTACGCTATTACACCGGTCAGTTGACCAAAGAGAGTTACAGAGGTCCGCACCTTTTGCGTCATTCTTTTGCCACATGGATGTTAAATAATGGAGCGGATATTCAGGCGGTGAAGGAGCTGCTTGGCCATGCAAATTTAGCGGCAACTCAGGTGTATACGCATGTGGAATTTGAGCGCATGCGGGAGATGTATAGAAAAGCACATCCGAAAGGCAGAAGCAAGGATGGAGAGTAATGTAAGCTTAGAAGATGAACGATGAGTTATAGAGTTGAATGAAGTAATTTTTAAGAGCGCAGATTCAAATACTTTGAGACAATTTAAGAGAAAGCTAAAGAGGGTGACGGAAAGAATGCTCGGCAACTTCTATATTTAGGCAAAATTTAAACCATACTACGATGAACATACTGATAAATCCGGTTAATTTTAACATAGAGGAATCTTTGAAAGACCATACGCAAAAGAAAATGGAGAAGTTGTATGGTTTATATGAAGAGATTGTGGGGATAGAAGTGAACTACAAATTGGAGAACAACTCAGAGGATTCGAATAAGACAGCAGAAGTTCGGGTGAAAGTGCCGGGCAATGATTTATTTGCAGGCAAGACAGGCAAGACCTTTGAGGAGTCTTTGGATGCCTGCATGGATGCCTTGAGGAAGCAGGTAGAGAAGCACAAGGAGCGCCACCGTTAATTTTTTTTTAGCGGTTTTGGTAATTGAATAAAAACTTTACTACATTTGCAGCCCTTTGCGCACCAGCCGGTGTAGCTCAGTTGGCCAGAGCAGCTGATTTGTAATCAGCTGGTCGGGGGTTCGAATCCCTCCACCGGCTCCGTTCTTTATGCGCAAAATGGGGAGATACTCAAGCGGTCAACGAGGACAGACTGTAAATCTGTTGCCAATCGGCTTCGTAGGTTCGAATCCTGCTCTCCCCACTATTTCGTTTTGGATGTTGCAAATTAGTTGGAAACGACTACCTTTGCACCCCGTTGCGAGGTAAAAAGCGGGAGTAGCTCAGCTGGCTAGAGCATTAGCCTTCCAAGCTAAGGGTCGCGGGTTCGAATCCCGTCTCCCGCTCAAGTCCCTTGGGACATTTGTTCTTTATGAAAGCCGATGTAGCTCAGCTGGTAGAGCACTTCCATGGTAAGGAAGGGGTCAGGGGTTCAAGTCCCCTCATTGGCTCTGACAATTGAATCATTGCACAACCGGTTCTAAATCTCTAAACATGGCAAAGGAGAACTTCCAGCGGACAAAACCGCACCTTAACATTGGTACCATCGGTCACGTTGACCACGGTAAAACTACCTTAACAGCCGCAATTACTTCGGTATTGGCAGCTGACGGTCATTCTCAGGCAAGGTCTTTCGATTCGATCGACAACGCCCCGGAAGAGAAAGAGCGTGGTATCACCATCAACACATCGCACGTAGAATACGAAACTGCGAATCGTCACTATGCACACGTTGACTGTCCTGGTCACGCCGACTATGTAAAAAACATGGTTACTGGTGCAGCTCAAATGGACGGAGCCATTCTGGTAGTAGCCGCTACGGATGGTCCTATGCCGCAAACCCGCGAGCACATCCTTTTGGCTCGTCAGGTAGGCGTTCCACGTATTGTAGTGTTCATGAACAAAGTGGACATGGTGGATGACCCCGAATTGCTCGAGCTCGTTGAAATGGAAATTCGTGATCTTCTTTCGTTCTACGAATTTGACGGCGACAACACTCCGGTTGTTCAAGGCTCCGCCTTGGGTGGCTTGAACGGAGAGGAGAAATGGGTTCAAACCGTACGCGATCTTATGGCTTCGGTAGATGAATTTATCCCTGTACCTCCGCGTGATGTGGAAAAAACCTTCTTGATGCCGGTAGAGGACGTGTTCTCTATTACAGGTCGCGGTACTGTAGCTACAGGTCGTATTGAAACCGGTGTAATCCTTTCCGGAGAGGAAGTGGAAATCATTGGAATGCAAGAAGAGAAAATGAAGTCCGTGGTAACGGGTGTAGAAATGTTCCGTAAAATTCTTGACCGTGGCGAAGCCGGCGATAATGTTGGTTTGTTGCTCCGCGGTATTGACAAGAAGGACATCCGTCGTGGTATGGTAATTGCCAAGCCGGGTTCTATTACACCTCATACCGAATTCAAAGCTGAGATTTACGTGTTGAAGAAAGAAGAGGGTGGACGTCACACTCCTTTCCATAACCGTTACCGTCCTCAGTTTTACTTGCGTACCACTGACGTTACCGGAGAAATCACGCTTCCTGAAGGACGTGAAATGGTAATGCCAGGGGACAACGTAACCATTACAGTGAAACTCATTGTACCGGTTGCAATGGACAAGGGTCTTCGTTTTGCCATCCGCGAGGGTGGACGTACGGTAGGTGCCGGCCAGGTTATCGAAATCATCAAGTAATATTGATCGACCTGATATGCGGTTGGTGCCTTCCTGGGTATTCAGGAAGCGCCAACCGCTTTTTTACGGGTGTAGTTCAAGGGTAGAATAACGGTCTCCAAAACCGTTGATCTTGGTTCGAATCCAGGCACCCGTGCAAAAAAAAGAATAAGGTGAAACTGAAAGCCTACATACAAGAAAGTTACGAGGAGCTGGTCAATAAGGTCTCATGGCCTACTTGGACAGAACTTCAAAGCAGTTCCATTGTGGTTCTTGTGGCCTCTCTTTTGATTGCCCTTGCAGTTTTTGCAATGGACTCTGTATTTAGCAGGGTTATGAAATTGGTGTATGACTTGCTGTTTGGCAGCTAAATATCAAAGAAGGAGATGTCCGAGACGGTAAAAAAATGGTATGTGGTGCGGGTCATTAGTGGGCAAGAGAAAAAAATCAAGTCCTACATTGAAATGGAGGTCCGTCGTGCCGGAATAGAGGTTTATTTGAATCAAATCCTTATCCCGACAGAGAAGATTTACCAAATTCGCAAAGGGAAAAAGGTGAGCAAAGAGCAAAGCCTGTATCCCGGATACATATTTATTGAGGCTGCCTTAATAGGTGAATTGCCGCATACCATAAATAATGTTCCAGGAGTAATTAATTTTTTGGGTGAAAAGGGCGGAAGTCCCCAGCCATTAAGTGCTTCTGAAGTGAACCGAATGCTGGGTAAAGTAGATGAGCTTGCCGAAAGTGAAGAGGAATTAAATATTCCCTTTATGGTAGGTGAATCTGTAAAGGTTATTGATGGGCCCTTCAATAATTTCTCTGGAATTATTGAACATATCAATGAAGAAAAGAAAAAACTCAAAGTATCGGTTAAGATTTTTGGACGGAAAACCCCATTGGAGCTTAGCTACATGCAGGTCGAAAAAGAAAGTTAACGCACAAACGTATATTTAATCGTCATGGCAAAGGAAGTAAGTGGTTTTATTAAGCTACAAGTCAAAGGAGGGCAAGCAAACCCTTCTCCCCCGATTGGCCCCGCCTTGGGTGCGAAGGGAGTCAACATTATGGACTTCTGCAAGCAATTTAACGCCCGCACCCAGGAGCAAATGGGCAAAGTGCTGCCGGTGGTTATTACCGTGTATGCCGATAAGTCATTCGAATTTATCATTAAAAGTCCCCCGGTACCGGTTTTGCTTGTCGATGCAAGCAAGGTGAAAGGTGGCTCCCCAGAACCCAACCGTAAAAAAGTAGGTTCTGTAAATTGGGATCAAGTGCGTGAAATCGCAGAAATTAAAATGAAGGACCTGAACTGTTTTGAGGTGAATAGCGCCATGCGCATGATAGCCGGAACAGCTCGTTCTATGGGTATAACCGTTGAGGGAGAGTTTCCCGCGAATTAATTACAGCAATGGCAAGGTTAACAAAAAAAATGAAAGCAGCCCTTGGTAAGGTAGAAGCCGACAAGGAATATAGCCTAAGTGAGGCAGCTGCACTTGTTAAAGATCTTTCAATTACCAAGTTTGATGCCAGCGTGGACATAGCCGTTCGCCTTGGTGTTGATCCCCGCAAAGCGGACCAAATGGTTCGTGGTTCTGTGAAGCTTCCTCATGGAATTGGTAAAAGCGTGCGCGTGTTGGTGCTTTGTACTCCCGAAAAGGAGGAAGAAGCTAAGGCCGCCGGCGCTGACATGGTTGGGCTTGACGAATACATTGAAAAAATCAAAAATGGTTGGACCGATGTAGACGTTATTGTTACAATGCCAGCCGTTATGGGTAAAATTGGTGCTTTAGGGCGTATTTTAGGCCCACGTGGCCTAATGCCTAATCCCAAAACCGGAACGGTAACCATGGAGATTGGTAAGGCTGTTGAAGATGTGAAAGCCGGTAAAATTGACTTTAAGGTCGATAAGTATGGTATCGTGCACACGACCATAGGCCGGACCTCATTTGAGGCAGAAAAGTTGCAGGAAAATGCCCGCGAGTTCCTGCAAACCATTGCCAAACTCAAGCCTTCTTCCGCTAAAGGTACTTATGTGCAGAGCATTTTTATGTCTCCAACCATGGGTCCCGGTGTGCGTGTAGAGGCTAAAACTGTCGTAGGTTAATTAAAATCCGTAAAGCTGATGACCCGATCAGAAAAAAGTCAGGCCATTGAAGCAATTCTCGAAACGCTCGACGGCAACAACGTTTTTTACTTGGCAGATACCTCTGGGATGTCTGCTGAAAAAACAACCAAATTGCGCCGTGTATGCTTTGAGAAGGGTATAAAACTTAACGTAGTTAAGAATACCCTCTTGCGCCAAGCTATGGAGCGTTCCGAAAAGGATTTTTCTCCGCTGTTTGAATCGCTTAAAGGTACCACCGCACTTATGGTGGCCGAAACCGGGAATGTACCCGGAAAGCTTCTTAAGCAGTTGGGAAAAGAAATGGGCAAGCCTACCTTAAAAGCGGCTTACATTGATGCTGCCACCTTTGTGGGTGAGGAGCACTTGGAAGCTCTGGCTTCGCTTAAATCCCGCGAAGAATTGCTCGGCGATGTTATTGGTTTGCTCCAATCTCCTGCCAAGAACGTTATTGGCGCTCTTCAAGGAGGTGGTGGTCAAAAAATCGCCGGCTTGGTCAAAGCGCTTCAAGAACGCGCTGCTTAAATCTTCATTCTAAATTTTCACCGAATCCACATCTTTAAACAATTATTATCATGGCAGAAGTAAAGGAATTGGCCGAACAACTGGTCAACCTCACCGTGAAGGAAGTCAATGAATTGGCTACTATTTTGAAAGAGGAGTATGGCATTGAGCCTGCTGCTGCTGCAGTAGCTGTTGCTGCTCCAGGCGCCGGAGCCGGCGATGCTGTAGAAGAAAAAACATCCTTCGATGTTATCCTTAATAGCCCAGGTGGTTCCAAACTTAACGTGGTAAAAGCCGTTAAAGAACTTACAGGTCTTGGCCTCAAAGAAGCCAAAGAACTTGTAGACGGAGCTCCTAAAGCCATTAAGGAAGGTATCTCCAAAGAGGAAGCTGAAGCTATTAAAGCTCAGCTGGAAGAAGCAGGTGCGGAAGTTGAGCTTAAGTAAGTTCATCCAATCACCGAAGCGAATCCGACAGACCCAAACCCCATATTTGGTATGGGGTAGGGTCTTATCCTGTTTACTCAGGTTCTCTTTTTATTTCTCTTTTCCTTAATTTCGTCCTATCTTATGGCGGTGGCATCGAATTCTTCTACCCAAAAATCGAATTTGCCTACAAGGCACAATTTCGCTTCCATTCAAAATCAGGTAGATTACCCTGATTTTTTGGAAATTCAATTAAAATCTTTCAGGGACTTCTTTCAATTGGAAACTACTCCTGAGAACCGCATAAACGAAGGACTTTACGCGGTTTTTAGTGAGAATTTTCCTATTACAGATGCCCGAAACCAATTTGTGCTGGAATTCCTCGATTACTATATCGACCCCCCTCGGTATACCCTCGACGAATGCATCGAAAGGGGCTTAACTTATGCTCTGCCCCTCAAAGCCAAACTCCGACTCTATTGCACCGACCCGGAACACGAAGATTTCGAAACTATTGTCCAAGATGTCTATCTGGGCACTATCCCTTATATGACTCCCAAAGGCACCTTTGTTATTAATGGTGCAGAACGGGTAATTGTATCTCAATTGCACCGTTCTCCAGGCGTGTTCTTTGGCCAAAGCCGCCATGCCAACGGTACCAAACTTTATTCAGCGCGCATTATCCCCTTTAAAGGGAGCTGGATTGAGTTTGCCACCGACATCAATAATGTGATGTATGCCTACATTGACCGGAAAAAGAAATTACCCGTTACTACTTTGTTTCGTGCCATAGGCTTCGAATCCGATAAAGATGTTTTGGGTATTTTTGATTTGGCCGATGAGGTTAAAGTCAATAAAACCAACCTTAAAAAGTGCGTTGGCCGCAAACTGGCAGCCCGTGTACTTAAAACCTGGATTGAGGATTTCGTAGACGAAGATACCGGAGAAGTGGTTTCTATTGAACGGAACGAGGTTATCCTTGACCGTGAAACTATTATTGAATCCGATCATGTAGAAGAAATCTTGAACTCGGGTACCAAATCGATTATTCTTCATAAAGAAGATGGAAGTTCTGCCGATTTCAGCATTATTTACAATACACTTCAAAAGGATACCACAAACTCTGAAATTGAAGCAGTAGAACACGTCTATCGTGTCCTAAGAAATGCCGACCCCCCCGATGAAGAAACCGCTCGTGGTGTTTTGGATAAACTGTTTTTCTCAGACAAACGCTACGATTTAGGTGAAGTAGGCCGTTACCGAATCAATAGAAAACTGGGTTTGAATATTGGTTCTGAAACCCGCGTGCTTACTAAAGAGGATATCATTGCTATTGTTAAGCACCTGATTCAGCTCATTAACTCCAAAGCCAACGTAGACGATATCGACCACTTGTCAAACCGCCGCGTGCGTACCGTGGGTGAACAACTCTACAACCAGTTCGGTGTTGGCTTGGCCCGTATGGCTAGAACCATTCGTGAGCGTATGAATGTACGCGACAACGAGGTGTTTACTCCCATTGACCTGATTAACGCTAAAACCCTTTCATCGGTAATTAATTCTTTCTTTGGCACAAACCAGCTGAGCCAATTCATGGACCAGACCAATCCATTGGCTGAGGTTACCCATAAGCGGCGCCTTTCTGCCCTGGGACCCGGTGGCTTATCCAGAGAAAGGGCAGGATTTGAGGTGCGTGACGTCCATTACACTCATTATGGACGTTTATGTACGATTGAAACCCCAGAAGGACCAAACATTGGTCTCATCTCCTCTCTTTGCGTATATGCCAGAATCAATAAGCTTGGCTTTATCGAAACGCCTTACCGCAAAGTAGATGAAGGTCAGGTAAAGTTGACCAACGAAGTGGTATATCTTTCTGCAGAAGAGGAGGAAGCCAATATCATTGCTCAGGCTAACGCTATCTTAGACGATAAAGGAAACTTCCAAAGCCAACGCATTAAAGCGCGTTTTGAAGGAGATTTCCCGCTTTCTGAGCCGCACGAGGTAAAACTCATGGACGTAGCTCCAAATCAGATTGCATCCATTGCAGCATCCTTAATTCCCTTCCTTGAGCATGACGATGCCAACCGTGCGCTTATGGGGTCAAACATGATGCGCCAGGCGGTTCCTTTACTTCAACCCGACGCGCCTATTGTTGGAACAGGGCTCGAAGAACGCGTAGCTCGCGATTCGCGACTCCTGCTTAACGCAGAATACGATGGGGTAGTAGAGTATGTTGATGCAGGGAAAATTAGCATCCGATACGAAAGAACCGACGAGGAAAAACTCGTAAGCTTCGACGATGATGTTAAAACCTACAAACTCATTAAATTCCGTAAAACCAACCAGAATACTACCATTAACTTAAAACCTATTGTTAAAAAAGGGCAACGAGTTAGTCGCGGACAGGTACTCTGTGAAGGTTTCGGTACAGAAAAAGGGGAACTTGCTCTAGGACGTAACCTTCTGGTCGCTTTTATGCCATGGAAAGGCTACAACTTTGAGGATGCCATTGTGATTTCAGAAAAGGTTGTCAGGGACGATACCTTTACTTCTCTCCACATCGATGAGTTTATCATGGAGGTGCGGGATACCAAAATGGGTCAAGAAGAGCTTACCGCCGATATTCCCAACGTTTCCGAAGAAGCCACACGCGATTTGGATGAAAATGGCCTAATCCGAATAGGGGCCGAAGTAGTTCCCGGAGATATCCTTATTGGTAAAATCACTCCTAAGGGCGAGTCTGATCCTACTCCCGAAGAAAAACTGCTGCGTGCCATTTTTGGCGATAAGGCCGGAGATGTAAAGGATGCTTCTATGAAAGCACCCCCTTCACTCTACGGAGTTGTAATTGATAAAAAGTTGTTCTCTAAGTCCATGAAGGACAGAAGAACAAAGGCAGAAGATAAAAAAGAGCTTGAGATCCTTGACAAAGTATACGAAAAGGAATTCTTTGAACTTAAAGATAAGCTCATTACTCGTTTGCTGAGCTTGCTGGAAGGCAAAACGGCTCAAGGAGTATTCAATAACCTCCGTGAGGAAGTTGTTAAAAAGGGTAGCAAGTTCACGCGTAAAGCGTTATCGCATATTGATTACATACACATTAATCCCGAAAATTGGATTAAGGACGATGAAATCAATGCGAAGGTTAAATTGCTTATTCACAATTACTCCATTAAGCATAACGATTTGCTCGGGGTACACAAACGCAAAAAATACAACATCACTGTAGGGGATGAATTGCCCTCCGGTATTGTTCAACTCGCCAAAGTGTACATCGCTAAAAAACGTAAGCTTAAGGTAGGTGACAAACTAGCCGGTCGACACGGTAACAAAGGTATTGTGGCACGCATCGTTCGTCCTGAAGATATGCCTTTCCTCGACGACGGCACTCCGGTAGATATCGTGTTGAACCCTCTAGGGGTACCTTCACGGATGAACCTTGGTCAGATTTATGAGACTATCTTGGCTTGGGCCGGGCATAAGTTGGGAAAGAAATACGCTACCCCAATTTTTGACGGAGCTTCTATTGAAGATATTCAAAACGAAGTAGAGAAAGCCGGGTTACCCAGGTTAGGCAAATCTTACCTCTACGACGGCGGAACCGGCGAACGTTTCCACCAACCGGCAACCGTGGGCATAATTTATATGCTCAAACTAAGCCATATGGTAGATGACAAAATGCACGCAAGATCTATTGGACCCTACAGCTTAATTACCCAGCAACCTTTAGGTGGTAAAGCTCAGTTCGGTGGCCAGCGTTTTGGAGAAATGGAAGTATGGGCTCTCGAAGCATTCGGAGCAGCCAATATTCTTCAAGAAATGCTCACCGTTAAAAGCGATGACGTTATGGGAAGGGCAAAAGCATATGAGTACATCGTAAAAGGTGAACCTATGCCCATTCCCGGCATTCCTGAGTCGTTCAACGTGCTCTTGCATGAACTCAGAGGGTTGGGCCTCAAAATAACCCTAGAATAATTTCGGAAGTAAAACCTTATCTAAGCGGATCATATGGCCTTTCAAAAAGATGCCAAAACCGGTAGCGACTTTTCTAAAATCGTAATCAGCCTTGCCTCTCCCGATCATATTCTGGAGCAAAGCCGAGGAGAAGTCACTAAACCCGAAACTATCAATTACCGGACCTTTAAACCCGAAAGGGACGGGCTCTTCTGCGAACGCATTTTCGGCCCTGTTAAAGACTGGCAATGCGCCTGCGGAAAATACAAAGGCATACGCTACAAAGGCATTGTGTGCGACCGTTGCGGTGTTGAAGTTACCGAGAAAAAGGTGCGCCGCGAACGCACCGGTCATATCATGCTCACAGTTCCTGTAGCGCATATATGGTATTTCCGTTCGCTGCCTAACAAAATTGGCTTGTTGTTGGGTTTGCCTACCAAAAAGCTCGAATCCATTATCTACTACGAAAAGTATGTGGTGGTGCAACCCGGACCTAAAGCGGATTCTCTTGCAGTCTTGGATTTTCTTTCCGAGGAAGAATACTTGGATATCCTAGAAGAACTTCCCAAAGAAAATCAATTCCTCGACGATCACGACCCCAATAAGTTCGTGGCCAAAATGGGTGGGGAAGCCTTATACGATTTGCTCCAAAGGGTAGATTTGGACGATTTGTCCTACAAACTTCGTCACCAAGCCAACAACGAAACCTCTCAGCAAAGAAAGCAAGAGGCATTAAAAAGACTTCAGGTAGTTGAATCCTTTAGAGATGCCAACTCCAGAATGGAGAACCGACCCGAATGGATGGTTATTAAGGTTATTCCAATCACTCCTCCAGACCTTAGGCCTTTAGTGCCATTGGACGGTGGACGATTCGCAACATCCGACCTAAATGACTTGTACCGAAGAGTTATTATTCGAAACAATCGTCTTAAGCGACTTATTGAAATTAAAGCCCCTGAGGTAATTCTGCGCAACGAAAAACGCATGCTCCAAGAAGCGGTTGACGCTTTGTTCGACAATTCGCGCAAGTCTTCGGCGGTTAAAACCGATGCCAACCGTCCGCTCAAGTCCTTGTCCGACTCACTTAAAGGCAAGCAAGGCCGTTTCCGCCAAAACCTATTAGGAAAGCGTGTAGATTATTCTGCACGTTCCGTGATTGTTGTGGGCCCCGAAATGAAGCTCCACGAATGCGGATTGCCTAAAGATATGGCCGCCGAGCTCTTCAAACCTTTTGTGATTCGTAAGCTCATTCAACGCGGACTTGTTAAAACCGTTAAGTCCGCTAAGAAAATTGTTGATCGACGCGATCCCGTCATTTGGGAGATCTTGGAAAGTGTGCTTAAAGGACACCCTGTGCTGCTTAACCGTGCACCAACTTTGCACCGCTTGGGCATACAGTCTTTCCAGCCTAAACTTATTGAAGGCAAAGCCATTCAATTGCACCCCCTGGCATGTACCGCATTCAACGCCGACTTTGACGGTGACCAAATGGCGGTTCACGTGCCCTTGGGCAATGCAGCCATCTTAGAAGCTCAAATTCTAATGTTGGGTGCACACAACATCATTAACCCCGCCAATGGTGCCCCTATTGCTGTTCCTTCGCAGGATATGGTACTTGGTCTTTATTACATTACCAAGAATCGTAAGCACACCGAGGAATACCCTGTACGGGGAGAAGGTTTAACTTTCTACGGCCCCGAGGAAGTAATCATTGCCTACAATGAGGGTAGGGTAGACCTTCATGCCGAAATCAAAGTGAAGGTGAATGTCCGGCAAGCCGATGGAAGCCTTAAAAATGAACTCTTGGATACCACGGTAGGTCGTGTGCTCTTTAATGAGGTAGTGCCTCAAGGTACAGGCTTCATTAATGAATTGCTTACCAAGAAATCTTTGCGTGACATTATTGGGCGCATCTTTAAGCAAACCAATATGGCTACCACCGCTAAATTCTTGGATGAGATTAAGCGTCTTGGTTTCCAAATGGCATTTAAAGGAGGACTTTCCTTCCTAATCGATGACTTGGTAATCCCTGAAGAAAAAGTTGAGCTTATTAATGATGCTCAATCTCAGGTAGAGGAGGTGTGGAGCAACTACAACATGGGCTTTATTACCAACAACGAACGCTACAACCAAATCATTGATATTTGGACACACACCAACAGTAAGCTGACTCAAATCCTCATGAAACAAATCAGTGAGGACAAACAAGGCTTCAACCCGGTGTACATGATGCTCCACTCCGGTGCAAGGGGTTCTAAAGAACAAATTCGCCAGCTTTGCGGCATGCGTGGTCTTATGGCTAAGCCACAAAAATCCGGCGACACCGGAAATGAAATTATCGAGAACCCCATCCTTTCTAACTTTAAAGAGGGTCTTTCTATTCTCGAGTATTTCATCTCGACCCACGGTGCCCGTAAAGGATTGGCCGATACCGCCCTAAAAACCGCCGATGCCGGATACCTTACTCGGCGCTTAGTAGACGTTGCTCAGGATGTTATAATCACTGAAGAGGATTGCGCTACCCTCCGTGGACTGCAAATGACAGCCCTCAAAATCAACGATGAAGTGGTGGAATCGCTCCATGACCGAATCCTTGGCAGAGTTTCATTGAATGAAGTAATTCACCCCAATACCGGTGAAGTACTTATTGAGGCAGGTCAAGAAATCGACGAAGAGTTGGCCGCTAAAGTGGATCAATCGCCCATCGAAATGGTGGAAATTCGTTCTGTACTTACCTGCGAAACCAAACGCGGTGTCTGCAGTGCCTGCTACGGTAGAAACCTATCCAGCGGTAATATGGTGCAGCGGGGTGAGGCCGTTGGTGTTATCGCCGCTCAATCCATCGGTGAACCCGGTACTCAGCTTACCTTGCGTACTTTCCACGTAGGTGGTGTGGCTGGGGGCATTGCCTCACAATCCAAATTGGTAGCCAAATACGACGGTAAACTCGAAATTGACGAACTCCGTACCGTAGACCATAGCTCCCCGGATGGCGAATCCAAAACTGTTGTTATCGGTCGCTCTGCTGAAATGCGTTTGGTCGATAAAAATACCGGTATCGTACTTACTACAAGTAATATACCCTACGGTTCCACCCTCTACGTCAAGGAAGGCGATCTCGTTAACAAAGGCGACATCATCTGCGATTGGGACCCTTGGAACGCTGTTATCATCTCCGAATTCGAAGGTAAAGTCGACTTTGAAAATATCGAAGCAGGCGTTACTTACCGCGATGAGCAAGACGAACAAACCGGATTTACCGAAAAAGTTATTACCGAGCGCCGAGACAAAACCAAAAACCCCATCATTCGGGTATTGGATAAAAAAGGCGAGGTCTTGCGGTCTTACTCGCTTCCTACTGGTGCACATATCATGGTAGAAAACGGGGCAAAGGTGGAATCCGGAAAAGTATTGGTTAAAATTCCACGGAGCTCTGGAAAAACCGGCGATATCACCGGTGGTTTGCCTAGAGTTACCGAGCTTTTTGAAGCCCGTAACCCAAGCAACCCTGCTGTAGTTAGTGAAATCGATGGATTGGTAAGCTTTGGGAAAATAAAACGAGGTAACCGGGAAATTGAAATTACCTCACGGACCGAGGAAGTTAAAAAATACCTGGTTTCTCTTAGCAAACACATTCTTGTTCAGGAAAACGATTTCGTGAAGGCCGGTCAACCCCTTACCGACGGTGCCACCACTCCTTCCGACATCTTGGCCATCAAAGGCCCAACCGCTGTTCAAGAATACTTGGTAAATGAAATCCAAGAAGTTTACCGTCTTCAAGGCGTGAAAATCAACGATAAGCATTTCGAAGTGATTGTACGCCAAATGATGAAGAAGGTTGAAATTCTTGATTCAGGGGATACCAGCTTGCTTGAGAATGCCTTGGTGAACAAGGTGGAGTTCATGGAGAAAAACGACGCCATCTTTGGTCATAAAGTGGTTACCGAACCTGGAGACTCTTCGGAACTAAAGGCCGGTCAAATCATTACAGCTCGTCGTTTGCGCGACGAAAACAGTGCCCTTAAGCGCAAAGACGCTAAATTGGTGGAGGCCCGCGATGCCATTGCGGCAACATCAAACCCCATTCTGCAGGGCATTACCCGGGCTTCTTTGCAAACCGATAGCTGGATTTCCGCCGCGTCTTTCCAAGAGACCACCAAGGTCTTGAACGAGGCTGCGGTAAGCGCCAAGCAAGACTTCCTCGAAGGACTCAAAGAGAACGTTATCGTAGGACACTTAATTCCTGCCGGTACCGGACTTAAGGCCTATCGCAAACCAGTGGTTTACCACCGCGACGATTACGAGCGCATGGCTCAGCAAGAAGAACAAGCAGCACCCGCTAAGCGTGAACGCAGCCGTTCTGTGGTTGAGGAATAATTGCACACCCAATAATACAATTTCAAAAGGCTTTTCCATCCGGAAAAGCCTTTTTTTTCTTTAGGGCCTAGATTCCAATCCAAGTTCATCATCCTATCCGGACCTTGTTCCGGCTAGCCAAGCCTATGTTCGTTTGGATGCATCTACAATAGAAGTGTTCTACCTTCAGTTGATGATCAATTCAATAAAGGCTTTACCCGGTTTCCTCCAACAAACGCAGGCTTGGCCGGGCCTCCCTTGGGGTCCGGGTACATATACCTCTACCATAGCGTAGGGGAGGCCATTCTATTAAATTCGTTTACCCTATCTGGACCTTTGCATTTTGAGACCGTTGAGGCGTTGTGTTTTCAAGGTTTTTGAATGCGGACCTTAGCGTTGGTGCGAATTAAGGCACGGTCTAATTGAAAGCCCCCTGACGCTTCGGTCAGGATAAAATACTTGAGGTTTGCCCGTAACGCAAACCCTGACGCTGCGGTCAGGACAGGATCGCCGCCAGAATAGCAACGCCTCAACGGTCTCATTTTTGAGGTCTTTGGCGATTAATTGTACTTGTGCAGCTCTCCGAGCCCACCCAAGGCAAAGATCGCCATTCCTCCACAGCAAGCCGTTTATTAAACGATTATAAACGTTAGGGCTCAGAAAATGCAGGGTTCCGTTCCTCGGACCTTAACGCGTTAAGAAGGTTTGTAAGGTCTCAAATTTCTCCGTTTTTGGCCTTGAATTTTTTGGAGTCTTTGGCGGTTCATTTCACTTGTGCAGCTCTCCGAGCCCACCCAAGGCAAAGATCGCCATTCCTCCACAGCAAGCCGTTTATTAAACGATTATAAACGTTAGGGCTCAGAAAATGCAGGGTTCTGCACAAACTCCTCGTCGGTAAGTGCTTCCATAAAGGCTATGAGCGCATCAATATCCTCTGTACTTAAATTTAGTCCTGTTCCCACATGCTTCATCAATGGATCTACCGTAGAGGAGGGATGCCCGCCCATATTGTAATGATCCATTACTTCCCTCAAATCGGAGTGGCGACCGTCGTGCATATAAGGCGCAGTTAGAGCAATGTTTCGTAGAGTAGGCACTTTAAATTGCCCTATGTTGAATGGATTGCCGCTCACGGCACCCAAACCGGAATCTTGCATGGCCCCCTCCGGATCCAGTCCGTTATTCATAAACGAATTGGTGGTAAACAAAAAGCGCTCTTCAAAAGGGTGGCAATGGAAACAATCGCCCTCTTCGGTGCGAAACAGGTCAAAGCCTCTTAACTCTAAAGTGGAAAGTTGCCCCTCTCCTCGGATAAATTGGTCAAATTTGGAATTTCCGGAAATCAGGGTGCGTAAAAATTGAGCCAAGGCTTTGGCCACATGGGTAGAATCAAAGGTATAGGTACCAAAGGCATCGTAGAACATGCCCCGGTAGGCTTTGTCGGCCTGTAAGCGGGCTACTGCATCGGTCCATGAAAGATCCATTTCTATGGGATTGGGCACCGGTTCCAGCAGTTGTTCTTCGAGGCTAAAGGCTCTGCCGTCCCAAAACATACGGTTTCCATAAGCCAGATTGATTAATGCCATGGAATTACGGGTACCGCTTTGGTTGTCGACACCTATGCTAAATTGCTTAGGGTCCGAAAAGCTTTTATTTTGAGGATGACAGGAGGCACAAGAGATGGAAAAATCTCTACTGAGCATGGGTTCGTAAAACAAATTTCTGCCAAGTTTTACGCCTTCTTCCGTTAAGGGGTTTGAGGCAGGAATGGGGGGAGGGCTAAAGTGTTCCGGAATTTGAAGTGTGTAGGGTGTGGCTTGGTGAGGAATACCGGGGTTTTCATTTTCTTCGCTGCACGAAAACAGCAGCAAAACCACACCGAACCACCAACAAAGCTTCATTCTATAAAGATAGCAAATTCCATTCAAGTTGTTTAGTCGTTTTAATAAATGGTGCGGGCTTCGCGTTTGATTAAGTCAATGGCTTTTTGGGTAGGCAATTCATCAATTTCCATGGCCAATTCCAAAATAGTTTTGGAGAGCTCAATAGCAGGAGCATCTGCCGGGACTTTAGTAGCGGCGATGTTTATGAGCTTTACGGATTCCTCTTTGGCTTTTTTTACGGCTTCCCAGGCTCCTCTTGACATATAGATTTGCTGGGTTAGGTTGTGTTCGTATTCGCTACGGATGTTTTGAATAAGCTGACTTTGAAATTGTTTGGCTT
Organism: Flavobacteriales bacterium; assembly: GCA_018401695.1. Lineage (GTDB taxonomy): Bacteria > Bacteroidota > Bacteroidia > CAIKAF01 > CAIKAF01 > CAIKAF01. The sequence continues at coordinate 93,672 of JAGYKD010000002.1, forward strand.
GCATACCCGGTTTGTTGAGGCGCATCACCAAATGGTTAGGGCTTATGCGGTCTAGAAGCAAAACCACGCGTTCGTAGGCTTGTAAGCGGGTGGGGGTAACGCTTTGCTGATTTAGGCGGCGGATTTCGAGCTGGGATTTTTGCCATTGTTGCTCAAAGAACTGTTTTTGGATAAGGAAAACGGCGATAAATGCCACAATAGAGGGGAGGGTATATTTTATAACCTCAAGAAACACGTAGGAAGCTTCCATACTAGTTTTGCGCTTAATTCGAGAAAGTAAAAGTAGCAAAATCCCGAACGTTGGAGCAAGCACTTATATTGTACAAGGGCGAGGGCGGAGGTGGATGCCCCTGTGCTTGGTGAGGCTATGACTGACGGCTTTGGGCGCGGCAGGCCACAGGACTGACCCGACCAAAGCCAGACAGGCAAGCCTACCCAAGTGCAGGGCAGGAGCCGTAGACCGGTGGCGGCTATAGCCTTGGCCTGCGGGTGCCACGCCCCCAAAGAAAAAGCCTAAGGATGAAGCTTTCCGTTTGGGAATTTAGTAGTATTGCCTTATGAAATCTGCGAAACAGCGTTGGACCGCACAGCGCGTGCTGGATATGTCCGAGTCGGAGACTTTGGCCATGGCGCGCAAAAGCCGTGAATTGCAGGCTGCGGGCAAGAATATCATCAATTTGTCGCTGGGGGAACCTGATTTTGATACTCCCGATTTTATTAAAAAGGCGGCTATTCGGGCCATTGAGGAAAACTATTCGCATTATACCCCTGTGCCCGGCTATGCCGATTTGTTGGAGGCTATTTCGCGGAAGTTTAAGCGCGATAACCAATTGGAATACCAAAGCAATCAAATAGTTGTATCTACCGGTGCAAAGCAAAGCATTGCCAATTTATGTTTGGCGGTGCTTAATCCGGGCGATGAGGTAGTGGTTCCGGCGCCCTACTGGGTCAGTTACCGCGAAATCATTCGTTTGGCCGGTGCAGTGGCCGTGCCGGTACTGGCCGGTGTAGCACAGGATTTTAAGGTTTCTGCAGAGCAGTTGCGTGAGGCACTAAGCCCCAAAACCAAAATGCTCTTATTTAGCAATCCTTGCAATCCCACAGGAGCCGCTTACAGCAACGAAGAACTGGAAGCTTGGGCCCAAGTGCTGCGCGATTATCCTAATGTGTTGGTGGTTTCAGACGAAATTTACGAGCGCATTCGATTTGAGGGAAGCCACCAAAGCATGGCGGCATTTGAGGGGATGTATGAAAGAACAGTTACCATAAATGGTTTAAGCAAGGGTTTTGCGATGACCGGGTGGCGATTGGGTTATTTAGCGGGCCCGACGGAAATAGCCGCCGCTTGCAGCAAAGTGCAAGGACAGCTTACTTCGGCCACATGCAGCATTAGTCAACGGGCTGCGATTGCCGCCTTGGATGCCACCGAAGAAGCTACGGCCTATATGGTGGAGGCCTTTAAAAATCGCCGCGATTTGATGCATCCCCTGTTGTTGGAAATACCCGGTTGGGAAGTTCCGTTGCCGCCCGGGGCTTTTTATTTTTTTCCGGAGGTAAGCCATTATTTTGGTAAAGTTTTTGGTAACACCCCAATAAATGATGCTAATGACTTGTGCATGGTATTGTTGGAAGAAGGTGGGGTGGCCACCGTACCCGGCGATGCGTTTGGCATGCCGGGTTGTCTTAGGCTTTCGTATGCCACCGACGAAGCTACTTTGCGTGAGGCCGTGCGCCGCATACGGGAAACCTTAGCTTTATGCCGGTAAAAGCCTTAATTCGAGCGCTGAGGGAGCGGATCAATGTCCGTATTTACTCCTCCAAGCAGCGGGTCATAAACCTTTTGCGTGGCTTACGTTTTTTGGTTTCTTTTGGCATGATTGGCCTGTTGGTTTATGTGCATGGTTTTCCCAACTCTGCGCTTAGTTTTGAGACTTACCAATGGTGGATAAGCGGTAGTTTTTTATTTTTTATTGTTAGCTTTTTAATTCGGCTATTTTTTGATTTTGAACCGGGAAGATTTCTGCGGGGCAACTGGTTGGAGGGCAGCTTGCTGTTGGTGGTGACAGCCGATTTGGTTAGTCGAATTATTTATCAAAAGCCCTTGATTGCGCATTTCATGGCTAATTTGCCCGCCGAAGCGGCCAGTCAGGTGTTTTTTGTGTTTTCTCAACTGGTGCTTTTGTTGATTGTGCTGTTGGAATTAGGCAAGTTTTCGCAGCGTTTGTCGGTGCTTAAGCTCAATCCCTCCTTGTTGTTTGTAGGGAGCTTTTTGCTCTTGATTGGAGTTGGCACCGGCTTGCTCATGTTGCCGGCAATGACACAAGCACAGGTCTCCATGCCCTTTTTGGATGCCTTGTTCACCTCTGTCAGTGCCTCTTGCGTCACCGGATTGATTGTGGTGGATACGGCCACCTATTTTTCGATGAAAGGTCAATTGGTGATTTTGGTACTGATTCAATTGGGAGGCTTAAACATTATTTCTTTTGCCAGCTTTTTTGGGACTTTTTTGCGAAGAGGGATGGGTATTCGCCAGCAGCGCATGATTAAGGATTTTATGAGCTATGACTCCTTAAACAGCACCCGAAGTTTGCTTAAGCGGGTTATCGTGTTTACGCTGCTTTTTGAGAGTTTGGGTGCGGCCTATATTTTTTTAACCTGGGATCCATCGGTTCCTTTTGCACATGCCGGAGAACGTTTGTTCCACAGCGTGTTTCATTCCATTTCGGCCTTTAACAATGCCGGTTTTAGCACCTTTACCGGAGGCATGTTTGAACCGGGAGTGCGCAACAGCTACATCCTGCATTTGGGCATTGCTGCTTTGGTATTTTTTGGAGGTATTGGAATAACCGTGTTGAACGATTTGTTTGACCCGGTGCGTATGCGTAGGCGCTTGCGTGAGCCTTGGCGCCGCTTGGAGCCGGGGAGTCGCTTGGCTTTGTACACCAGTTTGCTGCTGTTGGTGGCGGGTGCCTTGGTTTTTGGTTTGGTAGAGGCTCGAAATCCTGCCCAGTTGGTAGAAGGAGGTTTTAGGCAACAAAACTGGTTTGAACAAACCATTACCGCTGTTTTTCAAAGTATGATTACGCGTACTGCCGGATTTAACACCACGGATATTGGCATTTTAGCCACCCCGACCTTACTCTTTTTTATTTTCCTCATGTTTATTGGTGCCGGGAGTGGCGGTACCGGTGGGGGGGTAAAAACCTCTACTTTTTCCGTGATTTTTTTGTCTGCCTTGAGCACCATACGCGGAAAGCGATTGGTCGAAATTTACCGGCATACCATTTCTTCTGAGTTGTTGAATAAAGCCTTTTCTATTTTCTTGTTTTCGGTTTCCGTAATATTTGCCGGCTTGTTTGTGCTCACCTTTACAGAGCCCGACGTTCCTTTTTTGCAATTGCTTTTTGAAGAGGTTTCGGCTTTTGCTACCGTGGGCTTGAGTACCGGAATCACCTCTGACTTATCTGAAGCCGGTCGGCTGGTGCTTATGGTTTCTATGTTTTTGGGTAGGGTAGGTGTGCTGACTTTGGCCGTGGCCGTGAGCCGCAAAGCCATTACCAACAATTATAAGTACCCCGATGCCTACCTAATGTTGGGTTAATGGCGGCAATTGCTGCGAAGCTTGTATCTTTGCCCACCTCAACATTCCGCAATTCCTCTTGTTAAGTTCACGTGCAAGTAAAACCATACGACCGCGAAGGGTCAAAAAAAGAACAAGTAGCCGAAATGTTCGATAATATTTCCGGCCGCTACGATGCCTTAAACCGCATCCTTAGCATGGGAATTGATATCCGGTGGCGCAATAGGGTGATGCGTGAGGTAGCCCGGCAGGCTCCAAACAATCTATTAGATGTAGCCACAGGAACCGGCGACTTGGTGCTGGCTCTGGCCAAAGTAGTGCCCGGGCCTTTGGTTGGTTTGGACCTTTCGCCGGGAATGCTCGAAAAAGGCAAACAAAAGGTACAACGAAGCCGTTTTCATGCACGCATTGAAATGATGGTGGGCGATAGCGAAAATTTGCCCTTCGAATCCGATAGTTTTGATGCGGTAAGCGTGGCTTTTGGCGTTAGAAATTTTGAAAACCTCGAAGCAGGTCTTGCCGAAATGCAGCGGGTCACCCGCCCCGGAGGTATGGTGTATGTTTTGGAGTTTAGCAAACCCAAAAATCGGCTCTTTTCTAAGGTTTACCTCACCTATTTTAAGCATGTATTGCCCCGTTTGGGCAAGCTGATTAGTGGAGATGCCTCTGCATATACCTATTTGCCTGAAAGTGTGCAGGCATTTCCGGATGGCGATGCCTTTTTGGCTTGTTTGCATGAGGCAGGGTACAAAGAAGGCCGCTCTATTCCTTTAACGGGAGGCATTGCCACCCTTTATGTGGCTAAAAAATAAATGAAGACTAGCCACGTTATACCTATTATGATGCATAGGCATTGGTGGCTGGTTATGGTTTTGGTTTTATGCGTCGGTCAGGCAAAGGTTCAAGCCCAACGAACTACCAAGCGCCGCGCACAGCCCACCATTCGTACAGAAAATATGCCTAAATACGACCGGAGGCGTTTCCACTTTGGCATCAATTTGGGTATTGCGCATTCCGGACTGGCCATTCGGCCCATTCCGGAACTTCGCGATTTATTGCCCGATACCCTGTATGGCGTTCGTTCCATTTGGCAACCCGGTTTTTCCATGGGCATTGAGTCCAACATGCGTCTAAGCGATCATTGGGATTTACGTTTTACCCCAACCCTTACCCTTGCTTCTCGGTTGTTGGAGTTTGATAGACCCGGTGGAGAAATAGACCAGTTTCAATTTGAATCTACCCTGGCGGAGTTTCCGGTATACTTTAAGTTTAAATCTGTGCGGCTTGTGAACTTCCGAGCTTATGTTATAGGTGGATTTAAGTATACTTTTGATTTATCCAGTAAAGTAGGTGCCGACGACGCGGCCTCTTATCCCGTAAAGCTGCGTCCACACGATTTATTGGCCGAGTTGGGTTTCGGAATGGATTTTTACACAGGATTCTTTAAGTTTTCTCCCCAGCTCAAGGTATCTTGGGGCATGATGGATTTGCATTACCCGGAGGGTAACTTGTATAGCCGATCCATAGATATGATGCAAACCCGAACGGTGTACATTTCTTTTTTGTTTGAGTAAATGAGGCATCAGCATCTGCAGTTGCAGCTTAGTCCGGACCAGGCAAGCGGGGAGGCCTTGGAAAAAGTCCTTAGGTCCAAATTAGGCTGGGATTTTGTGTCCGGCTATGAAATTTTAAAGCGTTCCATTGATGCCCGGGGCCGAAGGATAAAATTCCAGCTTTCGGTTTTGGTTTGGCAAGGAGAAGCTCCGGAAAGAGATGCGGTTACCGAACCACAAGCCAAACAAGTAGATGCTGCCCCCGAGGTGCATATAGTGGGGGCAGGACCTGCCGGATATTTTGCAGCGTTACGCTTGCTTGAGCTGGGCTTTAAGCCCATCATTTTAGAACGTGGGAAGCCCGTGCGTGAACGTCGGCGAGATTTGGTGCAAATTACCCGACACGGCATAGTAAATGAGGATTCAAACTATTGCTTTGGCGAAGGTGGCGCAGGAACTTATTCCGATGGCAAGCTGTATACCAGAAGTGGAAAGCGAGGCAGCATAAAGCAAGTTTTGGATTGGCTTATTTATTTTGGAGCCCCCACAGATATTCGCGTAGATGCCCGCCCGCACATTGGCACCAACAAACTGCCGGGCCTCCTTACCCAGATGCGATTGTTTATCGAAGCTCATGGGGGAGAAGTGCGCTTTGAAACCAAGGTCACCGCTTTTGAGCGAAAGGGAAATCGGATTACAGCGCTATGGGTCAATGGTCGAGAACGACTTTCTGTACATCAAACGATGCTGCTAACCGGCCACTCCGCACGCGATATTTTTAGGCTTTTGGTGCAGTCCGGTATAGAGGTGCAAAACAAAGCCTTTGCTATGGGCTTACGGATTGAACATCCCCAGGAGCACATCGACCAAATGCAGTACCATGGATGTCAAAAGGAGTATGCCCTTCCCCCGGCGTATTATAGCCTGCAAACCCAAGTGAAGCAATGGGGGGTTTATAGTTTTTGCATGTGTCCCGGAGGAATTATAGCACCCTGCGCCACCGAACAGCATGCGGTGGTAACCAATGGTTGGTCGCCAAGCAAGCGAAACAATCCCTTTGCCAATTCAGGTTTGGTAACCGAGGTTCCCTTGAGCGAAACAGCTGCTTTCCAAACCAAAGATGGTTTGCACGCTCTGGCCTTTCAAGAAAAGGCAGAACAAGAAGCTGCTTTGGCAGGAGGGGGCATGCAAGTGGCTCCGGCCCAAATGCTGGGCGATTTTTTGGCTCGAAAAAGCAGCAGTGCGCTCCACCCATGCAGTTACCGCCCCGGAGTGCAGCCGAGCAATCTGCACCAGGTGCTTCCCAAACAAATAGCTCAAAGGCTGTGGCAGGCCTTTAAGCATTGGGAAAAGCACCTGCCCACCTTTGCCCATAAGGAAGCGGTTTTGGTGGGCGTCGAAAGCCGCACTTCGAGTCCGGTGCGCATTCCCCGCGACCCCGATACACTGAACCACCCGCAGATTGAGAATTTGTATCCCGGTGGGGAAGGGGCAGGCTATGCCGGTGGCATTGTATCGGCAGCCATGGATGGGATTCGCCTGGCCCAAGCCTTAGCGGAGCAAGCGAAATACCGGGAGAATTAGCCCCTGTGTAAAACTTTTAAAGGTTCCATTATACCAAAAGAGGCTAAAATGCGTATATTGAAGTGTTAACCTAAAAACGAGGCTTATGGAAGATCCTATGCTGAGTTTTTGCAAAAAGGTCCTGCAGCGTGTTAGCTTTGACGAAGGACTTTTTAGGCATGAGCTCCACAAATCGCTTCGCCGCCTCAACGAGGATCAGGCGGCAAAACTCAAAGATTGGGTCACCCAAACGTTTGGGGAACTCGAGTTTGCAGCCGACCCGAACCCATCGTGAATTTTTTGTTTCTAATTTTCGCAGCCTTTCTTTGGAAAGGCTGTTTTTTTTGCGTCTAGGATATCGGTTTTTGGGCCTCGGTTCCATGGGTAGTTCCCTTATCCTATACGGCCCTTGTTCCGGCCAGCCTTTCCCCTGCCTGGTTTGGGCGGCCTGCGGTGGCTTCTTTCGTCCATAGACCTTCCCAAACCTAAGCAGCGGCTGCGGCGGGTCCTCCTTAGTCCATAGACCCCTACCGTAGCGTAGGGGGCCGGGAGGCCATTCTTTGCAGCGTTTCTACTCTATAAAGTATTTTCTACTCTCAGGATTGAAATCGGGAGGCTAGGCATCCGGAAAGCTGGTCTTTTGGAGATTTGCGTCTGATTTCTCTCCAAAAAACTCCATGTATCTGGCGTGTTCATCCTGTGCAGCACTCCGTGCCCACCCATGGGCAAATTTCGGGGTTTCCCAAGCTAAAATCGTTTATTATACGCTTATAAACGTTTATCGGGGGGGGGCGACAAAAGGCATGCCTGCTCGTTCCTCCATTTCGGGCCTTTCCTCCGCTTTGCATCATGGATTTTAGGCGGCCCTTGTTTCGGCCAGCCTTGCCCCTGCCTGGTTTGGGCGGCTTGGAGTGGCTTCCCTTATTCATTTATCTCTACCGAAGCGTAGGGGAGCCATTTTAGCCGGTATTCCGGATGGATGGGGCCCTGGATTAACATCCGGGGTTTGGGCACCTTAACATTCCCAGCCTTGGGTAAAGATCAAAGTGGATGGCCTTTTGGTGGAGGCTTCTAAAGTTTTGGCTAATGAAATTACCCGTGGGGCTAAGGCAGAGTTGCGACCTTATAGTTTGGCTCCTAATTTTTAATGGGGCGGCTTTGGTTGGATATAAGGCAATCCTTTTTGAGATTTACCTTGGGTATTCCAAACGCACCGGGGGATAGGTTTTTTGGGTAGGCTTATTTAATTGCTTTATGTAATACCAAGTGCCCACTGCCTTCTCTTGGTTTAAATCTATTCGAAGGTACCCATGCCGTTTTAGGTCCAGGTATTTGGCGTGTGGATTTAACTCTAGGTCTCTAAGTTTGTTTTCTAGGATACTAACTTTCCACCCTGCGATGTATTCGTCCAGATTTGCGGAGCTAATGCTTGGGGTTACCCATTCGGCTCCAAAGGCTGTTTGGGCACTATCTAAATTGCTTCTCAATTCAAAAGCAAAGGAGGCATGTACGTCACCTGTCAACACAAGCAGCCCGGTTATTTCTGATTTTTGTAAGGCATCTGCAATAAAATCGCGTTCCACAGGATAGCCTTCCCACATGTCCATACTTTTGGGATTGGTTTTTTCCAGTTTGGGCGGTAATCGGTACGACGAAAAGATAACTTGGTTGCCTACCAATTTCCAATGCGCTGTGGATTGGGTCAAACCATCAATCAACCATTGGGTTTGGGCTTTTCCAAGCATGGACCGTTCGCTAGAAAAGCGGGCCGAATCTTCCGGAGAATCTGCTTGAGGGCTGCGCCCTTCCAAACGGCCATCCAGCATAAACAACTCAGCGAAATTCCCAAAGCTAAACTTCCGCCGTACTCCACCCTGGGTGCCTTCCTCAATAGGTAGCCAAGAAAAGTATACTTTTTTGGCAACTTCTTTCCTTACTTCCCAAGGGCCTTCGGTTTCGGCTTGATGGTTTTGGGCACCGCTAAGATGCGCATCGTTGGCTATTTCGTGGTCGTCCCAAACGGTAATGAAGGGATGCATGCGGTGCGCTTCCTGGAGGTCTGCATCCAGTCGGTATTGGGCATAGCGACTTTCGTAGTCTGCCCGGGTAACAATTTCGTAGCTCGGAATGTGCTTTCTTGGCAATTTTTCGTCGCCGTATTTTCCCACGCCATATTCATAAATATAATCTCCCAAATGAATAACGGCTTGTAAGTTCTTTTCCTTAGCAATAAGTCGGTAGGCATTAAAATAGCCCCATTCGTAATTGCTGCAGCTGGCCACGGCAAAACTCAGGCTATCCGTATTTGTAGATGCGGTTAGGGTTCGGCCTATGGGGCTGCAAGCGTCTTCGGAACAAAACCGGTAATAATAGGTGGTTCCGGGCATTAAATCAGTGGCCAAAAGCTTCACATTATAGAAGTTTTGTCGCTGAGCCAACAAAGGTCTGGTGAAGATGATGTGTTTGAAATTGCTGTCTAAGGCCATCTGCAAGTTTACCTCTAAGGATTGGGCGGAAGGATGCCATAGGCGGGTCCATAACACCACTTGATTTTCTTTTGGGTCGCCGGAGGCAAGTCCAAAAGGGAACCGAAGCTGTTTTTCGGCAAGCAAAGAATCCATGGCAGGCACATACAGCGGAGTGCTTTGTTGTGCCTGAACAAAAACACACAGGCAGTAGAAGGGAACAATCCAACGCATGCACAAAGAACTAAAGTGCATGTGTTTTAATTGTTACCTTAACTTTAGTCTTGAACAACCAAGCCTTTAAACAGACTTTTGGCTAGGGTCTCGTGTATTTGGGCCTCGGTTCCATGGGTAGTTCCCTTATCCTATACGGCCCTTCTTCCGGCCAGCCTTGCCCCTGCTTGGTTTGGGGGGCCTGCGGTGGCTTTCTTTGGTCGCCTCCTCGGCCTCCCCAAACCAAAGCAGCGGCTGCAGCGGGTCCTCCCTTAAGGCCTTTGAGGCTATTCTAGTGGTTTCCCTAAATTAAAGGAGCCCCGGATTTCAATCCGGGGCTCCTTCAATCCGGGGTTGCGGTACGGGGATTATTCAATGATCACAAATTCTCTAAAATTTTCTTTATCAATTATTTTTGTCTCAGCACGGTAGGCCTCAGTGAAGGTTTTTGGCAGTTTCCGATTGTTTTTTTTCTTCCATTTGAATTCAAATCCAAAGATGTTTCCTCCAACCTCCTCTACGAAATCAACCTCCTGTTGTTGTTTTGTTCTCCAGAAATAGGGACGAGCAAGACTTTCCTTGTACTCAAGCTGTTTCATTCTTTCCGATATTAAAAAATTCTCCCAAAGCGCGCCTTTGTCCGTCCTGAGTTCTATGGGGTTGAAATTACCAATCACCATGTTTCGTATTCCATTGTCATAGAAGTAGATTTTTTTATTGGTTTTTATTTCATTCCTTAGGTTTCGACTAAAACTACTCAACTTAAAAATGATGTACCCTTTTTCTAAGATGTCAATGTATTTGCTAACCGTATTCTTGTCTACGTTAAGCATTTGAGCCAATTCCGAATAGTTAACTTCACTACCAACCTGGAGAGCAAGCGCTTGAACAAGCTTATCGAGAACCTCCGGCTTGCGAATATCGGCGTAGGAAAGAATGTCTTTGTACAAATAGCTGTTCACCAAATTCCGTAGGACCCCAATTTCGTCCCCCACGTGATTTAAAACATCCGGGTAAAAGCCATAGAGTAGTCTATGCTCTAAACTCTGCTCTGCATGTAAAAAACCGTGATGGTTTTCATACTCTTCCCAAGAAATAGGGAATAGCTGATATTCCCATTTCCTGCCGGTTAAGGGTTCATTGATTTTATTGGTTAAATCAAAAGAGGAGGAGCCACTGGCAAACAATTGAACGTTTTTGAATCTATCGGTTACTATTTTCATAGTAAGCCCAATTCCCTCAATTCTTTGAGCTTCATCTATGAAAACGTATCTGTAATTCCCTATTATCCTGCGAATCTGTTCGGTGTTCGGCTCGGTTAATAAAGTTCGTGTTTTAGGATCATCTCCGTTTAGCAGTAAGTAGTCTTTTGATTCGAGGATCGATTCGAGGAGCGTAGTTTTCCCCACTTGCCTAGGACCAATTACAACAATAGCCTTGCCTGAATCTATGCGTTTCTTAATTCGTGTACTAAGGTACCTTGAGTACATGGTTTTTTTGTAAAGGTAATAACTTTCGATTATTATATTCACTAATAGTTATGTTTTTTAGTGATTATATACCGAATTTTTTTTGAGGAACCCTCTTTGGTGCTTTATGGGCATCTTTTTGTATTCTGCCCAATTGGGCATCTCTTGCCAACGGAAGCCGCTCCTTTTTAAACCCAAGTTTCTGAGGTGCAGACACCCGCGCTCCGGGCTAGTTCGCTATTTTAGCGGCAGTTTAGCGTAATCTACCATGCATTGGTCCGATCTGTTTTTGACTTAGCGCGCCTTTTTGCTGTGCTGCACCCTTCAATCATTTTGAGCAATCCAAGGTTGTTTTGATTCTTTTTTTTTGCAAATTAAAGATACTTAAGGTATATTTGACTGATGTTTGGCATGTAAACCTAAAGGTTAGAGCACAATAAATGGCCGCATCAATAGTTTATATGAACTGCAGTTGAATCCTTAATGTTTTTGCATGATGCTTAGATACTTGGCTCTGGTATGTTTATTTGGCCTATTCGCTTGTGACTCCGCTCGGAAAACCCCTTATCATTGGGGCTTGCCTCTGGAAGAGCGTTTTTATTTGGACGCGGAGCCTCTTTATGTTAGCAGCTACAATGAGTTTTTGTATTATTTAAAAAATTACCGAGCAGATACCAATGCCTATTGGGAAAACATACGAGATACTTCCCTCCTAATACAAAAGTACCCTCAATGCAGTGGAAACGAAGCGCTTAAACATGGGAAGTTTAGGGATTCTGTTTTGGTGGGTGTATCTTTTTCAAAAGCCATCAATTATTGCAAATGGCGGTCGGAGGTAGTCCGTAAAACTGACTTTAAAGCTCGAGGTATTTGGTACAGCCTACCAAGCCCTGAAGACTTTAAAAAAGCAGAAGGTCTTGCTGCAGGGCGAAACGATAAGGAAAACTGGAAGTACCTATTCGAAGGTCCACCCGAATGGACCAATATCCCCGGCTACGTTTGGGTGAAATCCAAAGAAGGCGGTCGTTTGGTTCAGGCTTCGGAAGTTCCGGCACATGAAATTACCTTTAGGTGCAAAGCAGAGCTAATGCCTTATTCCGGAACTACTTTTTTTTGATGGTAGCACTTAGCCGGAAGGATTATAATTTTGAATTCAAATTCCAGCCAAAAAATGGTGTTTTTTGGTTTTTTAGCCTAAACATTAGTCTTTATTCATCCTAACAAAAATCTCCATGATTATTCGCTTTTTCCTCTTATGTATTTTAGTGTTTTTTGTCTCCTGCACTTCAAACCGAGGCAATACGGATAGGTATAATGCAGCTCTAGAAGACAGCTTGTTTTTGGATAAGGCTCCGGTGCGAAACTTAGGATATCAGTTTTTTTTGTTTTCCCTTCAATATTACCGTGCAGACACCCCAGCTTCTGTAGAACATATACCGGATTCCTCCTTGATTCATCGGCGATACCCAAGCATTTATTCTCGCGTCCTGCCCCGGATGAATTCTACGTTTTTTGACTCCTCCGTGGTGGGTGTATCTTTTGAAAAGGCTCAATCCTATTGCAGGTGGAGAGCAGAAGAAAGTCGGAGGGAAGTGTACCGCAAGTCAAAGTCTAGAAAAGATTTGTTGGTTAATTACAGCTTACCCGGTCCCGAAGACTTTAAAAATGCAGAACGTTTGGCTGCTGGGAGAAAGGATAAGAACAACTGGCAATACCTATTCGAAGGTCCTCCCGAATGGACCAATATTCCCGGCTACGTTTGGGTGAAATCCAAAGAAGGCGGTCGTTTGGTTCAGGCTTCGGAAGTTCCGGCACATGAAATTACCTTTAGGTGCAAGGCGGAATTGCGACCTCCCATTTTGCCTCCTATCTTTTAAGGACTTGGATTGAAAATAATCCCATGCGCTGTTGGTACTTCGGCAAGATTAAGCACACCTATTTTGTGTAGTCTTGAACCTCAAAGTCCTTAAACCTCATTTTTGGCTACGCTCTCTTTGGCGCAGGGACTGAGCCGATACCCCCTGCGCTGTGTGCCCCTGTGCCAAGGGCACACGGAGCGACCCCCCTACGCTACGGTAGGGGTCTATGGATGAGGAAGCTCCCGTGCGCCCTATGGAGACTGTTGATGCATTGCGTTTTCAAGGCAAATTAAGGCGCAGGCAAATAGAAAGGCCGCAGTTTACTAATTGTAAATGAGGACCTTGATATTTGACTGCAACGCAAAGTTGCCGCCAGAATAGCATTGCATCAACAGGCTCCTATGGCACAGGTGGCACACAGGGTAGGGAGTAAAGGGGAAGGCCCGACCTTTAGGGCGCCCCAAATCAAAAAACACACCTAGCCGGGCCTAAATTAACCTTCCAGCGCTTGCTTTAAATCGGCTACCAAATCCTCTCCGTCTTCTACACCAACGGACATGCGAATGAGGCCGTCGGTAACTCCTGATTTTTCCCGGATTTCTCTGGGAATGCTGGCATGGGTCATGCTGGCCGGATGCGAAATCAAGCTTTCTACGCCGCCTAATGACTCTGCAAGGGTAAAGACTTTGGTGCGGGTCATAAGTCTTTGACTGTCGCCCACAAACTCGGGCTTAAGTTCAAAGGACACCATACCTCCAAAACCGCGCATTTGCCGTTTGGCAATCTCGTGGCCGGGGTGGCTTTCCAAACCCGGATAAAATACTTTTCCTACCCTGGGGTGGGACACCAGCATGTCCACAATGGCTGCGGCATTTTTTTCGTGGGCTTGCATACGCAAATGCAGGGTTTTTATTCCCCTAAGTGCTAAAAAGCAGTCCATGGGACCGGGGGTGGCGCCGGTGCTTTTTTGATTAAAGAAAATTTGTTCGGCCAAGGTTTCGTCGCTGGTGATTAGCGCGCCCATAATTAAGTCGGAATGGCCGCCCAGGTATTTGGTGGCGGAATGCATGACCACGTCTGCTCCCAAATCCAGCGGGTTTTGCAGCCAAGGCGAGGCAAAGGTGTTGTCGGCTACCAAAATAAGGCCATGTTGCTTCGACAAGTTTCCGCAAGCTTCTATGTCTATGATTTTAAGGGTAGGGTTGGTGGGGGTTTCTATCCAAATCATTTTGGTGTTTGGATTCACCAGTTGAGCCACCGCATCCATATCGTCGAAAGACACAAAATGAAATTTGATGCCATAAGCCGCAAAGGTTTGGCTAAACAGCCGGTAGGTGCCGCCATACAAATCGTTGGTGGCAATGACCTCATCGCCGGGCTTTAAGCATTTGAGTATGGCATCTACTGCGCCCATTCCACTGGAGAAGGCAAAGCCGAATTTGCCGTTTTCAATGGCGGCTAAATTGTCTTCTAAGGCTTTACGGGTGGGGTTCCCGGCACGTGAGTAATCGTAGCCTTTGTGCTGGTCAGGAAATTCCTGAGCATAGGTTGAGGTAAGGTATACGGGAGTCATTACGGCACCGGTAGAGGGGTCGGGGTGCTGTCCTGCGTGAATCAACTTGGTTGCTAACTTCATAAATATTGAGGCTTTGTACAAAGGTATAAGGCTTGGGCAAACCGCTAAAAAATTTGGGAAGAATCGGTCGGTGGATTCTTTTTTGGAATGCTTTGCAGGTTGGTGAATAAGGCCTTCAGGTTGGTTTGGGCCTTGGGAACTTCCGGATGCTTGGGGTATTGGGTAATGAATTGCTGATAAGCTTCGGCCGCAGCTTCTTTTTGGTTGAGCAGGGCATCGTAAACCAAGGCCTTAACAAACAGTGCGTCGCCCATTTTGGGGTATTGAGGATATTGGTTTTCGAGGGTTTGAATGCAAGCCAAGGCCGAGTCGCCTTTGTCCAAACTCATAAAGAGTTGCGCTGCATTGTAGAGTAGGGGAGCGCAGGCAGAATCCTCCGGGAAGGCCCGCACAAAAGCCGTGGCTTCTTGGGTAAAGGCCTCCGCTATTTGACTGTTGTATTTTTCTTGTAAGGCGTTTTTATGTTCTCTAAGTTGTTGTAGTCGGTCGGCTCGGCTTGGTCCACAGGCCGAACTCATAACCACCATCAAAAACAAGGCAGGGAAAAAGGAGAAACGCATCATTTAGTCTTTGGTTTGAATGCAAAGGAAACGGATTAGGGAGTCTTCCTTGGAAAGAAGCAAAAGGTAGCTGCTGAGTTCGGTTTGGATTTCGGGCAAAAGGGTGCCTTCGGCTTTAAGTTGCACCTCGCTTTGGTGCAGCAATTTTCCGTCCAAGCCAAGCCAACGGGCTTCCCAAAGCCCTTCCAAGCCAACGATGGTTCTCTGGCTTTCGGATTTGGCAGGGTTGGGCATGATTTGTGCTTTGAGCGCTTGATTGCTAAGCGTTGGGTTGTTCATAACAAAGCCATTGACTCCATCGCCCAAAGGCCCAAGTCGTTCGATATAGGCCGATATTTGACCCAAGCCAATATCGTTGGTATGCCCGGTAAGGATATAACCTCCGTCAAGGCTTTGGCTTACTTGGGCAAGTTCTTGGTTTCCATTGCGCACAAAGGTTTTAGCAAGCTGAGGAAATAAACCGGAAATGCTATCGTATACGGTATTCCATGAGCCGAAATTCACATCGTAAAAGTTGGAGAGTATGGCATGGCTTGCTCCGGCTGCCAGAAAAAAGGCATGGCTGTTTTTTCGTTCTACGGCTTGGCTTAGTCCCAGGTCTATTCTAGCAATATCGACACCTGAAGTATCTACACGCCAAAAGAAGTTTTTCCAACGGTCTTGGCTGTCTTTTAAGTTGCCGGAAATCAAAAAATAGGGTTGGTTGGCCGCATTTCGGTAGGGACAAATGGTTTGCACCATTTCGTCGCCTGCTACTCCGCTTTGGCTAAGGAAAAGGAGGGTATCGGCATGGGTATCCCAACCCATGGCCCAAACGTCTTTTTCGCCCTCAGATCCGGGGAAAATGGTTCCTGTGGCATACAACCCTTCGCGGTAATCGATAAGCAAATCTTCTACGGCCAGGTCCTGACCGGGAAAATGCAGGCTGGTATCCTTTAGTACGGCTCCGTTGGGATGCACTAAAATCAGCCTTAAAGATCCGCTCTGGTCGTAGGACGAGTAATCCTGAATGCCCAACCAAAAATTGCCGGCGCTATCTCGGACCATGGCTTTGCCTAAATCCCAAGCGTTTCCTCCGAAACGTTGGGTGCGCAGGGTATCTCCCTGCGGCGAAAAAACCACCAAAAGGGCGTCGTAGCCGCCTTGTCCTAAACTGTTGGTGCTTCCCAGGGCCCAAAGCTCCGTTGAGTCTTTGTTCCAACTAGCTTGGCTAATGGTTTCCTGGCCTTCCCAACCAAAAGGCTTAAAGCTTAAAAAGGGCCCGTCGGCCTGAATTTCGGCCGCAAAAAGATCCCCACCTTGCTCTCCGGCTACTCCCAAAAGCAAAAGTGTGCTGTCAGGACGCTCTACCACCACCTGACCCTGGGTAAATCCAAGCCAGGAATAGGTGCGGAACCAAGTTTGCTGTCCGGCGGCATTGGAGACCAAAGCAAAAAGCGCCGAGAGACCCAAAACGAACTGCTTCATGGCTTAACAAAATATTTGGTGAAGGTAATGCCTGCCCCCAAGCCGGTAGAAAAGCTGTTGGGGATTAAGCCTTCCACGTTTCCTGTGCGCAATTGGAGGGTGTAGCCTTTGCCAAAATTGAACCCTAAATCTAACCCGGCTTGAAAGGTCCCGTAACCGCCATAACCCAAGGTTCCGGCCAATCGTAAAGGAATTTTCTCCGGACTCCAGAGAAATCCAAGCGTGCTCAGAGGCAACCAGGGACTCAAAGGACGCCATCGGATTTGTCCATAGCAGGCCAAAGGCAAGCTATGAAATTTGTAGCCGTAAGAAATATTGAACTGCATGGGCAAGGCAGTGCTAAATGCTCGGTTTGGGTTTTCGGTAAGGTAATCTCCTTGCAAACTGTCGGCATAATCCTCAAAAAAGCCCTCGGAAATGTTGGTAATATTAGGTAGTACAACGCCTTCCCAACGGATACTTCCGTCCAAATCAGAGGAACTGCTTTTTTGACTCCAACGGATAAATCCTACATCGTTGGCCGAAAATGCCAGCATATGCCGCTTTTTCCAATGCCATTCGTATTGAAAAGAAAAAGAAACACCGGTTCCATTTGGGAAAAAGAATCCGTTTTCTTCGGGGTTGCTGGTTTCAAAGCGCCAATCCTCGGCTTCAAAATCTATGTAACTACCGATGGGATCGGTATACCAAGTTCCGGAAGGAGCGTCGAATCCGCGGTACCAATTGGCATTCACAAAACCTACCGAAAAGGCCATGGAAGCAGCAGCTTTTTCCGAAACCCAAGATTTAACCATGCCTACTTCCACTTGCTGGTACATATAACTTTGCGCAAAAGCGTCTCCCACTTGCAAGGTCTCTCCGGCCGTCGGAGCGTTGCCATCCAACAACAGGTTAAAAGCATCGCCATGGTAGCGGGACTCTGCAATGAGTCGATTGCTAAAGGCAAGGGTATAGCCCCAACCTTTACCTCCAAAGGCAGAGTCGTTTAGGTTGGTGTATCTGAGTTGTGTATTCCAGTCGCCTCCCAAACGCTGTCCGGGGCCTGTGGCGCGCAGGCTGTTTTTCAAGGCCTCATCTACCACTCCACCTTGAAGCAAGAGGTACATGCCATCGGTAGACAAGTGCGAAGACTGCACCGAAGCTTCGGTATGAAAACTCAACAGTTGGTCGGCTTGGCGGTATTGATCCCTCCACAGCAAAGGACTTTGGTTGCTGTTGAGAAACATAAAAAACGGAAGAAAAATGGGAACAGGATTCATTCGTTCTGTGCTGCTTGGGATTGAAGCAAGGCTTGAACAATCACTTGTATGTCCAAACCGTAGTCTTGGTACATCCAAAGTCGATTTCCCGGAGGAAGGGTGCTGACTTCGGCTTGAATCAAAAATCGCGTAGTTTGCTTCAATGCTTGCACTTGGGAGGGGCCAAGCACACTGCTTAGTATGCTTTCTCGCGGCTGATCTACTTTTAAGTTGGCATTCAAGGCTGCGGCATCTATGCGTTGGTTTAGCATTAGGGTATCCAAAATCTGATTATTGGCATCCAAAGCAATCAAATGCAAGCTCATTTCCATGGGAAATTGATTCAGGGCCCTTAATCGAATTTCTCCTTCTACCAAATGGTTGAGTTCTTGAATTTGAACCAAATCTGCATCGATGGTGTCTTGCAACTTAAGGTCTTGCACAGAAAACTTTATGGGCACCTCGGCATCTACCCGCAGTTGGGGCAAATAGGCGGGATAAATAAAATCTTGCAAACCTGCGGTATTTCCCAAAGGATTCACGGTAATTCCCAAATCAAAAATCAGTTGATCCGGCAGCACCTCCAACCAAGGCACCAGATTGGAGTTTTGGTCGTTTATGAACCAATCGGCCCTGCTCGGTGTAGGTCCCGAATTGGCCACTCCCTCGGTGGCTCGATCCAAAAACACCGTGCTGCCCACCAGGCTATGTTGCAAATTCAGACTTTCTCCTGTGCGGCTATTGGTTGCTCTCAGCTTTGCCGGTCGAATCCTTAATTCTGCCCCCAAGGTATTGATGAGGGATAATTGCAATTGCGCAGATTCTAAATCCAACATTCCTGCTTGTACGTTCTTTAGGAGATCTAAGTTTAGGGTGTCCAGCTGAATGTCCAACTCCTGTGTGGCCAGTGCTCCTCTCAAATAGCTGGCCTCAAGCCCCTTTAGTTGGTTCTCTACCGAAAACAGCTCCATGTTTTGGGTCAACAGCAAGCTGTCTTCCCCCGCAGCTATGGTCGGAACCACCGAAATTTGAATACGGTTCGATGAAATCAGCTGCTCGCCTCTTAAATCCAATGCATAGCCACCCAGGGGAAAAGACCGGGTAAAAGTTTGAGGATTTGGTCCTCCATCCCAAGCCGGCAATTCGTCTTCGAAATGCAAGGCCTGTCCATTTTTGGTTGCCAAGGGAATGCTGTAAGTAAATCGAACTTTTCTTGGGATTTTAGACTTAAAGGTAATTTCAGCGCTGCCGCTTTTTAGCAAGGCATACACCACTTCCGCCTCGGGTATATCAAACCGAATTTCAATCGGATCCAAAGGAATGGCCACATTAGGAGGGATAGCAATTTGCCCAAAATTCCAGGTAAAAGTATCTTCACTGGCAATAGCATCGAGCTGAGCCAAGGTATCCAAAGCCAAATCCAGCACATCGCCGCGGTAACGCAGCACCAACTGGTCGGATGCGTTGACTTTTAACAGGGTGTCGCCCGTAAGCTGCTGCAAGGTCAACCGGGATTTAGCCAATGGTGCCAACCACTCCGACTCCCATTGGGTGGTTTCCGGATTACAGGCACTCAAAACTGTAAGCCACAAAAGGGCAAAGCGTAGCATCTTCATAGAAGCCTCTAAGGTACAAAACCTGGAGGTTAACTTTTTAAGGCCCTTGGCTCAAAGGCAAATTAGCGTCTTTTTCAGTTTTTTTGTTCTTGGGCGCCATTTCCGTCTCCGTTTCCAAGCTTAAAGAGTCCTGACCGAAGCGTCAGGAGCCTCGGCCCTCCATCAGCTTTTGCTTGTCGGAGTATGTGTGTTTTTTGTTTTTGGGCGCCTTTTCCGTCTCCGTTTCCAAGCTTAAAGAGTCCTGACCGAAGCGTCAGGAGCCTCGGCCCTCGGTCTGCTTTTGCCCGTCGGAAAGGGAGTTTGCTGCGCGCCACTCCTTTCCTCCTGCAAAAGCTAGCCTTCGTTCCTCCGGGCTTTCCAACTCCACCGGGGCGCTTATCGCTCCGAAACAGGATTCCCCACTAGCTGTTTAGCACCGGTTTTAGGTCTCTTTTTCTCCCGGATGATCTATTTTTTTTCGCCATTCCAACCACCTCTGAATCTCCTGCTCTCGTTGGCTGTCGCCCGGAACAAAAAAATCGGGCAATTTCAATCCTTCCGGATTGTAGGATTGAGCTACCACATGCTGTGGGTAATTGTGTGGATATAGATAAGCGTCGCCATAGCCCAGCTCTTTCATAAGCTTGGTAGGTGCATTTCTTAGATGCAAAGGAACGGGCGCATCGGCATGGTTTCTTACAAAATCGAGCGCTTGGTCCATGGCCAAATAGCTTGCATTGGATTTGGGGCTACTGGTTAAATATACGCAAACTTGGGCTAAAATAATTCGGGCTTCCGGCATTCCAATTTGTCGGACTGCATCAAATCCGGCCGAAGCCACGGCCAGAGCGGTAGGATTGGCCAAACCTATATCCTCGGAGGCTAAAATCACCAGCCTTCGGGCAATAAATACTGGGTCTTCCCCTCCGTGAATCATCCTGGCCATCCAGTAGAGGGCAGCATTAACGGCTCCTCCGCGCACCGATTTAATAAAGGCCGAAATGATGTCGTAATGCATCTCTCCTCCTTTGTCGTACCTCGGCACGCGTTGCTTTATGGTTTCTTGAACCAGCGCATTGCTCAGACTAACTTTTCCCTCCTTTTGGTGCGTGGCCACCGTCCATTCCAAATAATTCAATAATTTTCGTGCATCCCCTCCCGATAGAGCCAGCAAAGCTTCGTCTTCCAAAACCTTGACCTCAAAATTGTTAAGCCAAGGGTCTTTTTCAAGGGCTTGATGGTATACACTGCGGAGTTCATCAGCACTTAGGGCTTCCAAAACCAATACTTGGCACCGGCTGAGCAGGGCGGGATTTACTTCAAAGGAGGGGTTTTCTGTGGTAGCCCCAATAAGGGTACAGTCGCCTTTTTCTACCGCTGATAATAGGCTGTCTTGTTGGCCTTTGTTGAATCGATGGATTTCGTCAATAAAAACAATGGCTTTGCCGCCTTTATCTAAAATGTGCGGTTTTGCCGCCTTTTCCAAGGTTTCGCGCACTTCCTTTACTCCGGAAGAAACCGCGTTTAATGCAAAAAAACGGCGCCCCGATTCTTCGGCCAGTACTTTAGCCAGGGTAGTTTTACCCACTCCGGGCGGCCCCCAAAATATGATGGAAGGCAGCATGCCGCTTTGGAGCATGTGGTGCAAATTGCCAATAGCCGCTGCCTGACCGGCTATTTCTGCAATTTTTTTTGGACGCATGCGTTCTGCAAGGGGTACATCGGGAACTTGAACCATAGATGTCAAAAATAGAGAATTGGCTGCTAGTGGCTAAAGCCTTAGTTTCCCCATATCTTGATATGGGCTTCCATGCTTCTTTTTTGTTCCTTTGTTATTGATTCAGGACATTCAAAAACCTTCTTTTTCAGCACTTATGTCCATAGTAGTTAATGAGGTAAGCAAAAGTTACGGCACACAATTGGCCTTAAATAAGGTTTCATTTGAGGTACACCCCGGAGAAATTGTTGCATTTTTAGGCCCCAACGGCGCAGGTAAAAGCACCCTAATGAAAATCCTTACCGGATTCATTCCTCCAAGTTCCGGAGGAGCTGAAGTAGCGGGCTACTCGGTGCGCACCAAATCCATGGAAGTCAGGAAAAGGGTAGGTTATTTGCCGGAACATAATCCATTGTATCCGGATATGTATGTACGCGAATATCTGTCGTTTACTGCAGCACTTCACGGTATTGGAAAAGGCCGAAAGGCTAGGGTAGAGGCCATGATAAAAGAAACAGGACTGAGTCTGGAAGCCCACAAAAAGGTAGGAGCCTTGTCTAAAGGCTACCGCCAAAGGCTTGGCTTGGCCGCTGCAATTATTCACGATCCAGAAGTATTGATTTTAGATGAACCCACTTCCGGCCTAGACCCCAATCAGCTGGTGGAAATTCGTCAACTGATACGCAACTTGGGCCAAAACAAAACCTTGCTTTTGTCCACACATATTTTGAAAGAGGTGGAGGCGGTTTGCCATCGGGTACTCATCTTGGATAGAGGGCAACTCAAAGCCAATGAAAGACTCGAAAACCTGAGTAAATCAAATCAAACCGAAGGCAGTAGAGTTTGGGCGGTAGGTTTTGATACGCCTCTTGCATTAAGCCAAATCAAAAAGATTGCAGGAGTAGACCGTGCCCAACAATTGGATGAACAAAACTTCCTTATTGAAAGTGCCTCGGGAAAAGCATTTCAATTGGAGTTGAGCCGTTGGGCTTTAGACCAAGGTATCGCCTTAAATACCCTAACTGAGTATAAGCAAGAACTAGAGGAGGTATTTAGAAAATATACCGGTCCTAAGTCTTAACGAGTAGGCCTGTTTCTTCGGGTAATAATTCCACCCAAACCTTTGGTGAGCATATATTGAGGGACATTGGGCTGGCAAATGATTTCTCCGGCGGTATTCACCTTGCCTTCAATTTTTTGCTTAGGATACACCATAATTTTACCATTGGTATTGGCTGTTACAGAAGCCTCTGAAACATCATAATCCTCTAAATCCACTATCCCTCCTGTATTGGCAACGGCAACCACTTTTACGGCGCCTCCCTTAAGGAGAATGGAAGCTCCGCTCTCCGCGGTGCAAAATACATGCTCAGCCGCAAGCATTAAATTCACTTGACCATCTCCTGTGCTTACAATTCGAATGGTTCCGGCTTGCAAAGGAATATCGCTAACAATTACTCCTCCCGAAGAAGTCCCTAAATAGTACAATTCCTCGGGAAGGCCCATGCGCACTTCTCCTTTAGGACCATCGATAAGCTCTCCGGTGGAGATGGTTAGTTTGTCTTGTTCTTGCTTGGTTTGCACTTCATAGGCACCGCCTTGAACCATGTTGATTTTGATTTGTCCGGGGGAGAGTTCAGAATCAAATACCAAACGCAGGTTGTGTTTTACCTCAATGCGGGTAATTCCTTCAAACTGTCGACTTTCGCCTTGGGCATATAGGTTGCCTAAGCTCAAGAAAATTCCAAGGACGGAAAAGATACTACGCATAATGTTTTATTTTCAATACAACAAGGATAGTGCCAAAGTCTGACTTTTTTGAGGCACTTATTCAACTTTTAAGCTTTTTTGCTTCTGTTTTTGAAATCCGGAATTGCAATGCCAATAAGTAGTAATGCAGTTTAGCGTGGCCATGCCTTGATTTGGGCTAAGCCAATGCGCTTTATATGTATTTTTGCTTTATGGCAAAAAATACCAAATTTTGGCTGGCAAGTCCTTTTCTTTTGATTTTTATAGTCATAGCACTGTTCCCTATTCTATATGTGCTTTGGGGAGGTATTGGCTCTGTTGTTGGCCTTGTAGACCACGGAATGTCCAAAGACCAAGAAACCCGAAGGCAGCTTACACCCCATGCATTTTTAAGAACAGGAAGCCAAGAAGCTACCCTGTATTTGGAAATGGGACTCATAGAAAAACCCATTTTGGAATCGGTAGACTCCTTGTGGCAAGGTGAGGACTTGATGGCTGCTTACGGAAACCAAAAATGGCTCGTACTTTCCGATCAAGGAGAGGCTCCTAAATTTCTTACAGCTCATACCTACCCAGATTTTCTGACCTTGAAAACACAAATGCTACTACCCGCTGATGCTAGGCTTAACCCTTTGTAATTCGAACAGGTACTAGCTTTTTGCTCCCAATTATTCTGCTATATTTGTCGCCTGAATTTTTGACTTTTAGATATGCCTTATTATTTCACCAGTGAGTCCGTTAGTGAAGGACATCCCGACAAAATAGCTGATCAGATTTCAGATGCGCTGATCGACCACTTTTTGGCTTTTGACCCCAACTCCAAAGTGGCTTGTGAAACTTTGGTAACTACAGGTCAGGTGGTGCTTGCAGGTGAGGTCAAAACCAATACCTACCTCGACGTTCAGGAAATTGCCAGGGAGGTAATCCGCAAAATTGGTTACACGAAGTCCGAATACATGTTCGAAGCCGATTCCTGTGGAGTGCTTTCGGCTATTCACGAACAATCTCAAGATATCCGTCAGGGAGTAGACCGAGCTTCCGCCGAAGAACAAGGAGCCGGAGACCAAGGTATGATGTTTGGTTATGCTTCTAACGAAACCCAAAACTTCATGCCTTTGGCATTGGATATGTCCCACGCTATCCTAAAAGAATTGGCAGATATTCGGCGCCAAGGTGACAATGGTTCCATGCCTTACCTGCGTCCCGACGCTAAAGCTCAAGTGACCCTTGAATACAACGACGACAATAAGCCGGTTAGAATCAAAGCCATTGTTATATCTACCCAACACGATGCTTTTGGTGACGACCAAAGCATGATGGCCACCATCCGTAAGGACATGTTGGAAGTGCTTATGCCGCGTATCAAGGAAAAGTACAGCCGTTATGCCTCTTTCTTTAACGAGGATATCGATTACCACATCAATCCTACCGGTCGTTTTGTTATTGGTGGGCCACACGGAGATACCGGGCTAACCGGCAGAAAAATTATTGTGGATACCTACGGAGGTAAAGGAGCACATGGTGGAGGAGCATTTTCCGGGAAAGACCCTAGTAAAGTGGATCGTTCCGCAGCTTACGCTACCAGACATATAGCCAAAAATATGGTAGCCGCAGGTATTTGCGACGAAGCCTTGGTTCAAGTAGCTTATGCCATCGGGGTGGCTCAGCCCATGAATTTGTATGTGAATACTTATGGCACAGCTAAAGTTCATATGTCAGACGCTGCTATTGCCGAAAAGTTAATGGAGATTTTCCCCATGACTCCTTATGCCATTGAGACTCGGTTAAAACTTAGGAATCCAATCTATACCGAAACAGCTGCCTATGGCCACATGGGGCGCAGCAACGAAGTTGTTTCCAAAACCTTCAAAAACCCCAACGGCGAAACCGTTATACGCGAAGTTGAATTGTTTACCTGGGAAAAACTCGATTTTATAGATAAAATCAAAAGCGCTTTTAGCCTTTAATCCAACACTTTAACGATAAACTATTAGCCGGCGCAACTGCACCGGCTTTTTTTTTCTTTCCTTTTACTAAAATCCAAGGCATCTTGGTGAACAATATATGCCAATAGCCTGTTCCATATCCATTAGTGATTCTTAAGCTCAGGCAAAACGGTGGGACAGTATTCTATAAAAGAGATTGAACAACTTACGGGCATCAAGGCCCATACCATTCGTATTTGGGAACAACGTTACGGCTTTGTAGAACCGCATCGTACCGATACCAATATTCGGTTTTACGATGATGAGCAGCTTAAGCTCTTACTCAATATCAGCGCTCTTATCCGAAATGGACGAAAAATCTCTCATGTCTCTAAACTTAGTAAAGATGACATCAAACAAGAGCTGCAACAGTTAACTAGCCAAAGCGATCACGAACAAGACTATTATGCCATTCAAGTTGATGCCCTGGTAGTAGCCATGATTGACATCGATGAGGCCCGTTTTGAAAAGGTTATTTCCAGCTGTACTTTAAGGTATGGATTTGAGTCGGTAATGGTTCACCTTTTGATTCCTTT
This sequence comes from Flavobacteriales bacterium, assembly GCA_018401695.1. GTDB lineage: Bacteria > Bacteroidota > Bacteroidia > CAIKAF01 > CAIKAF01 > CAIKAF01. The sequence goes on from JAGYKD010000002.1 coordinate 118,857, forward strand.
TTTGCACAAGGTCGGTTTGTTATGGACTACTGGAGAAATTAATGTCGCTCAAGAGCATTTCATCACCAACCTCATCCGTAGGAAGCTGCTGGTAGCCATAGATGGTCATGTGGGCAAAAGACTTCAAAAACAAAAATTTATTTTGTTTTTGCCCGATGGGGAGCTTCATGAAATTGGCCTTTTGTTTGCTAAGTACCTTATACGCAGCCGTGGCTTTCCCTTAATTTATTTGGGCCAATCCGTTCCAATGCATGACCTGCACGCCATTTGCAAAAGTTACAACCCCGATTTTTTGCTTACCTATTTTACTGTCGGTTATCAGGCAGACCAAGTGCGGGGTGTGGTCCAAGAATTATCAGAAACTTATTCCCAAACACGTTTCATTATTTCCGGTCCTTTGGCAGGCGCAGCCGGCAAATCACTCCCAGACAACGTAGTACGGATTGGAAGTGTCGAGGAAATGATATCCTTCCTAAATAATCTCACCATTCAGGAGGCCTAAACCACCTGAGACTTTTGACCCGTTGTGTTTTCAAGTTTATAACCCTGACCAAGGCATCAGGGGCGAATTAAGGCGCGGACAAATGGAAAGTCTCCTGACGCTTCGGTCAGGACAGGCTAAAGTTTACTGGTTGTAAATGTGGAACCACTGACGCTTCGTGCTGACGCTGCGGTCAGCATCTTTGAGTCAGGACAAAATGCTTGAGAATTGAACCTAACGCAAACCCTGACGCTGCGGTCAGGACAGGATTGCCGTCAGAATAGCAGCGCGTCAACGGTCTCCACCTGCTCTAGTGTGCTATTTCCAATCACAAATCCTAAAAGAGTTTTTCCAAGGCATTCAAATCCATCTAAAGCTCTCAAACGGATCGAAATCCAAACCTACGGTTCAATCACTTGATGGTAACTGAGGCCCACCCCTGACGCTTCGGTCAGGGTTATAAACCTCATCGCTGCGGTCAGGATTCAAAAACCAAATGCTACATGCTGATGCTTCGTGCTTACGTGGCGCTTAGCATCTTTGAGTCAAGAAAGAATCGCCGTCCGAATAGCAGTGCGTCATTAGGCTCAATGCGTCAACAGTCATATATAGATGTCCGCAGAGGTAAAAAGTGTCAAGAAGTAACGTGGGGCGGCATTTCCTGCCCTTCCTTATACGCTTCGGCTTGCAAACACGCAGGGCTAAGCGGTGCGTGGGCCTCCCAAAAATAGGGAGGCCTCCGCCCGCCAAGCCCTACGGCTCACAAGCCTGCAGGGTAACCGGTCGGTCAGGGCCGCAAGTGTACCTTGTTCTGGTATTCGCCCTTTTGATCCTTTTAAGGGTTCCAGACCCTTGAGTGTATGCTATTCCGGAGGCTCCCATGTAGCCTGTTCAAAGCGTCATGGCACCCACCACAATCTCAAAACTAAAGTATCCTAATTTTTCAACGCTCTTGAGCCTGCCCCAATGCTCTCTGGAGTCTGACCTTGCCCCTAGGTTCGAAACAACTGGCCTGAAGAATACCGTTTAATCACCCTAGATAAAAGGCCTCTCCTGAAGTAAAAATTGTAAAGGAAAGCCCTCAATGTTAAGAAAATGAAATTCGGCCTATGGAGCGGACTTTCTTGTTTAATCAATTTGGATAAATATTAAACAAAAGCATATCTTTGAAATGGAGGTATGGTTATGAAAACAACAGCATTTAATTTTCAAAACGAAGTAATAGCACTTAAAGATCCCCTAAGGTACTTTGCTTTAAGTCTTACACACGATGATAATGATGCCGACGACTTGGTCCAAGAAACCATGTTGAAGGCGCTCATTTACAAGGACAAGTTCGCAGAGAACACCAATCTTAAGGCTTGGTTGTTTACCATAATGAAGAATCTATTCATCAACAACTACCGCAAAAAGACCAAGGTGCGCATGGTTTTTGATGGCAGTAAGGAGCTTTTTCAACTCAATATCCCCGAAACCAAAAAAGCGTACGACCCCGACGCACAAATCAATTACAAGCAAATTCAAGAAGCCATGGATGCTTTGGATGAGGATTACGGAAAGCCGCTTCGCTTGTATTTTGAGGGGTATAAATACAAGGAAATTGCCGATATGTTGGAACTGCCCATTGGAACTGTTAAAAGCAGAATCTTTTTGGCGCGCAAGCAATTGGTGAACCCTCTAAAAGCCTTTATTTACGAGCATTCTTAATGCTGTTTAACTTTTTAACGTTTTTTGACCTTAAAAGAGGCATTCGGTTAAACAAGGGCAAGTTTCTGTAAATGTGTAGATTATGTAACAAAAGCGGCTTTAAAGCCGCTTTTTTTAATTGTACGAACCTGCATTATGTTTAACTTTTTATATCTTAGCTGTAAACAAAAGTCCAGCAGTTATGGCACATTCTTCTTTTAATTTTTCTGCAGAAGTTATTGCGTTCCGGGAGCCGTTAAGGTATTATGCATTGAGCCTAACATCTAGTCGCGAAGAGGCAAACGATTTAGTTCAAGAAACTATGCTTAAAGCTTTTACTTACCAAAAGCGATTTAAAGCAAACACCAATTTGAAGGCATGGCTATATACCATCATGCGTAATATTTTCATTAACAACTACCGCAGAAATCAAAAATTTCGCACCATTGTTGATACCACCAAGGAATCCTACTACTTAAACATTCCTCAATCTACCAAGGATCCTAACAACCCGGAATCAGCGCTCCGGTACAAGGAAGTGTATAGCGAAATGAATGCCCTTACCGAAGATTTCAGAGTCCCACTCATTATGTACTTCGAAGGGTTTAAATACAAGGAGATAGCCGAAAAGCTTGACTTGCCTATTGGCACCGTAAAAAGCAGAATATTTTTGGCTAGAAAACAAGTGGCTCTTGCTTTGCAAGACACACAAAAGCTTCCGGTGGCCCAAGCTTCATAACAGAGTTCTTTTCGCTTTTGGCTCTATGTTTTTTACAGCATAGAGCTTTTTTTTGCCCCAAACCCAATCAAATTTCTCTAAGGTACCCCTTCCTATTTTCTCTGGGTGCTTGTAAGCTTAGGTCCAAAGAATTTGGATCGGGAAAAATCAACATCCTACCCGCTTTAACGTAGACGACTTTTTTAAGGAATGGAGACTGTTGATGCGTTGCGTTTTCAAGGCAAATTAAGGCGCAGGCAAATAGAAAGGCCGCAGTTTACTAGTTGTAAATGAGGACCTTAATATTTGACTGCAACGCCAAGTTGCCGCCAGAATAGCGTCGCATCAACAGTCTCGAATGCTTAGGACTTGACTGGGTCAAATAAGTGACCACTCCTTTGAAAAGATACCGTGGCAACCCACTTAGGCTTTCAGGGACATCCAAAAAGCAAGCGGCTTAAGCATGTTATCAGCGGTTCGATTTTTTAAACTGGGCAGCTCGGAAACGGTAGCGAACCTGAACTTTGAAATCACTACGTGTATTTCCCTGTATTTCATCTAGGCCGGAACCTACGGTTTCTCTGTCTGGGAAATAGGTTTGAGACCACCTGAGCCATAGGGTTAAGCTGCGGCTGATTTCCCATTTAGCATTCAAATAGGTACGCATTCCCTCTCCGGAAAAGCCCGGTACAGTGAAACTATAAAGCACATCGTTTTCGTAGGTATACACTCTGGTATCGAACCCGTCGGTCTGAAAAAAGGCAATTCTACCCGAAAAGTCTACTGGAAATTTGCTCGGCTTGTACACCACGTCTTGATAGACCAAAAAACCAAACTCATCCGCCGGACGGTCAGGGCGTGACTGATGCACCAATTCTAATCTATTCCTCAATTGTAGGGTACGAGAAACCCTAAATGTGAAATTGAATCGGTAGTTTGTTCTACCAAACTGCACGGTTTCCGGGGTGATTGGGTCTCGTTCATCATCGTCGGGTCGGAATTGATGCCGGACACGAATATAGGACTCCAACTTGTTGTTGGGAATAAAGGAGGCTTGAAACAAATACTCGTAGCCTTTGGATGGGGTGGATATGCCAAATCTGGCCCAAGGGTAGCTAAAGAGGTCAAAATAGCCCTGAAATTTAAAATACTTTATGGGCGTAGTTTCAAAACCGATGTATAAGCCTTCCTCGTTTTGGGTGCCGAACCTATCCGATATAGCATTCGAATTTAAGTTCTGATAGTCCCTTCCAAAGTTTCGATACAAAGCGGCAAGACTAAAGTTGGGGTGTAAGGAAGCCTGCATGCCCTGCAACATGGCCAAGCCCCCATTGTCGCTCATGGAAATTTCGCCAAATAAGTAAAACTTGTTTAACAATAAATCGTAATCTACACCGGCATTAAATAGTTTGTCTCCTGCAAATTCGTACAAATTATATACCTGGTCATTCGGGGTAATGGGAGCAGAAAATTGCGTGCTGTAGGCCGTGGCCCCCAGATTGAACTTTCCTGCTCTCCAGGTTACGTTTCCCCCAAACATAGTTTCGTCCAATGCATTTTTTTTGCTCAACTCCGACTGGGTGCGGTGCAGTCCCGACAGCAAAAATGAACTGATCTCCAAAGCTTCTCCGGTGAGGGTATCCAATTGCGCAATTCCACCGTCGATGGGTTTATGGCTTACAAACGCGGTTACATCCAAGGGCCCTAGGCGCAGCTCTGCCGCTGCTCCCCGGTTAAAAGTAAATTGGTTGGTGGCCGTATACTGTCTTAAACCCACGGCAAAACGTTTAATATTCATGGTATAGGCAGTTTTTCGAAAACCAATACCTGTCCACATCGTTAAGCCTTGACCAAATTGCAACTGGTAATCCCCAATGGCAATTTTTCTAAAAATGCCTACATCCCTAAGAAAAAGATGGGCAGAATAAAAGTCAAACCCTTGCGGCTGGCTGCCCCCAAACCACTCTTCTCCCCGGTCTTTTTCTGCTGTAAAGCCTAGGCTCACCTTGTCCTTGTAGCGAAAACGGTAACGCAAAAAGGTTTGGTAGGATGGCCCTAAATAGCCGTCCGTTGGGTCTTCTTCGTTTCTGCGAAATCCTTCTTGTTGTTCCAATACATCGTAATACCGCGCCACCAGCTCGTGTTTGCCATAAAGCCAAACACTTTTTAATTTAATTTTCTTTTTCGTTTCAACAGGGGCAACCTCCAAAAAAGGTAGCAACATGTATATCAATTCGTTGTTCCAGCCTCTTATGTAATTGACCTCGTACATGGACAGCAGGGGACCATTGATGGACAGGTAGGTTTGTAAATTTTTGATTTGTAATTCTGAAATCAAATTCAGACGTCGTAAATCGTCCGGCTCTGCCTGATTCAAATTGATGGGGTGGTCATAAAAATAACTAAGGTCTTCTACAAAAGTGGTGTAGTCGATTTCGTTTTCTGCGTTTTCCGAAATGGTCTCAATCAACCGCTCAATGATGTTTTCTTTTAGCGGGTCATTACTGCCCCCGCTTTGCCCCCAAAGGTTTGAAGACCCTAGGCAAAGCATTACGCTTAAGCAAACAATAAGGTACCTCATTTCTTTTTGCGGAATTTGTACGAAAGTCCGATTTGGGGAGAAAAGCCAAGGTTTTGATGCCAGGCAGAGGCCACGTCTAAATTAAATTGCTTAAACTTCAAACCCAATCCAAAACTTGGCGACACCGGATTGGTATTAATACCTCCTCTTAAATACACCGCTTCTACTAAATGATATTCCAAGCCAATGCGCACGGTCGGATCCCGCTCCAAGTCTTTTTCCATTTCAGCGCTTGCCACCAATTTGTCGTCAAAGTTATAGGCTGTGCCTATCCTGAATATGGTAGCTATTTTTTCTCGATCAAAACTGTTGAGCGGCGTTCGCGTTGGGTTAAATACATGGGCCGCAATGGTCCAATCTTCGGTGGCTTTTACCAAAAAGGAAAGCTCACCCGAAGCAGTAAATAAACTGCCAAAATCCTCACCCATTTGAAAAAAATGGAGGTTTAGCTGCAAGCCTGCCGAAAAAATCTCTCCAAACTTCCGGCTGTAGGCAAAGCCCATTTTGTTTTCGTTGTAATTGGTGTAGCCAAAACGGTACAGATTTACACCAAAGGTGCCCATCTGTTTTACCGGAAGAGCAAAGGCTGCTCCCTGAGCACCAAGCTCCGGTGTCAAAAAGCGGTTTTCGTAAAATGCTCCTACGGTGGTTTCCTCCAACCAGGCAAGACCTGCCTGATTGTTAAAACTCGACCAAATATCGGTAAGGCCAACCGAGGCATGCCCCATAGCAGCTGACCGAACTCCCGCCGGCCAGTTTTGTCCTGCCAAAGTTCCTAGGCCAAGCCATGCGGCCAAGAGAATAAGGAGTAGTCGTTTTTTCATTCCTTTGTTTTGGTTTGGAATGCGGTTTCAGGAACCGGCACTTGTTGCGAATAGTCAAAGGAATGGAAAGCTGATTGGCTTTCCATTACTTTTTGCGTTAATCCTTTTTTAAATACTTCTAACCTTTCTTGAATGTCTTGCCTATGGCTGCCCAAAATTCGAGCGGCCAACAGACCCGCATTTTTCGCGCCATTCAAGGCTACCGTGGCCACCGGGATTCCTGCCGGCATTTGCAATATGCTCAGCACCGAATCCCATCCATCCATGGAGTTGGAAGAGTGTATAGGTACGCCAATTACCGGTAAATTGCTCATGCTTGCCACCATCCCAGGTAGGTGCGCCGCTCCTCCGGCGCCGGCAATAATAACCTCTATTCCGCGAGAGGCTGCCTGTTGTGCATAGCCATACATTCTTTCAGGGGTGCGGTGCGCCGATACTACCGTCATTTCAAAGGCAATGCCCAACTCCTCGAGCACCTCGGCGGCCTCTCGCATAACAGAAAGGTCTGAACTGCTGCCCATAATAATGGATACCAAGGCCTTTTTTTCCATAGCCTCCAAATGTAAGCAAAAGCTATTTGCCTGCCGTCACTTTTACCTTGGTCGAAATTTCTTTTGCTTTTTGCTCTAAGCCCTTGATATCATCGCTTAGTAAACAGATGTGCCCCATTTTGCGGTAAGGTTTTACCTCTGTTTTTCCGTAAAGGTGCACGTAGCAGCCTTCTTCTTTAAATAAGCCTCCCAGTGCACTGTAATCCGGTTTTCCATGTGCATTGGGGGCGCCTAATAGGTTCACCAAAGCTGAGGCCCCCGAATTTTTTGTAGCACCGGGAGCTAAGCCTAGCAAAATCCTTACATATTGTTCGAACTGCGAGGTGTAGCTCGCTTCAATCGTTTGATGCCCTGAATTATGCGGACGAGGAGCCATTTCATTAATCCATAATTCCCCATCTTTCAGTAAAAAGAACTCTACGGCCAACAATCCAATTAGCCCAAGCTTTTCCGCTGCCTCAGCCGCTAATTCCTGAGCTTTTTGTGCCTGTTCGCCGCTTATTCGTGCCGGGCAAAGTTGAAAAGCCAACATATTGGCTTCTTCATGAAACACCATTTCGGTGGGGACCCAATAGCGTGAGCTCCCATCCGGAAAGCGGGCTACCATAACCGAAATTTCCCGATCAATAGCTGCCAGTTCTTCAATCAGTAATTCCCCCGAAAATGGCGGCCATTGCTCGACTTTTGGAGCTTCCTTGTATACCTTAACACCATATCCATCGTAGCCTCCTTTCCGCAATTTTACCACGCAGGGGACATCCGGCACAGAGCTTCCCTCTTTCAATAAATGAAAAGGTGCAGTAGGAAGACCGTTTTCCTCCAAAAACTGCTTTTGTTTGCCTTTGTCTTGAATAATGCTCAGCACTTTTGACCCGGGATAGCAGGCAATTCCTTTGGCTTCCAAGCGCTCCAATCCTTCCAATGAGATGGCCTCAAACTCCAGTCCCACTACATCCATGGTAGAGCCAAAAGCTTCTATTGCATCTGCCGATTGCCAGTCGCCTTGCACGAATTGCTTACTTAAGCCGGAAACAGGAGCATCTGCTTGGGGATCTAAAAAGTGCAAATCCACCGCCCAAGGGTGTGCTGCTTCCTGCAGCATGCGTGCCAACTGGCCTCCTCCAATAATTCCAATCCGCTTTTTATTCCATTGCTTTGCCATAAAACAAATTTGCGTCAAAAAATTTGAACCTTTGTATAGCTGAGGTGTAAACCCTATGCATGATGGCCATACAATTCCCTTGGGCAAGAAAGCAATCCATTGATTTAGAGGAATGCAGCGACGCAGTCCTCATGGAGCGCCTATGCGCCTCCCGAGAGCATTTGGCTTTTCAGGCATTGTATTTACGTTATGGAAAGAGAATTCTTGCTTTTTTGCACCGTATGCTTCCGGGAAAACCCGACTTGGTCGAAGATCTGCTTCAAGAAACCTTTGCCAAAGTTTGGGAAAACCCAGGTAGCTACACGCCGGGTAGACCTCTTGCCCCCTGGCTTTTTACCATTGCCGCCAACCTGGCCAAAAATGAGTGGCGCAAAATGAATGTACGTGCCAAAGTGCACAGCGGAGAGTCGGCTCAAGAACAGTATCAGCTTAAGGACACTGCCCCAAATCAAGAGCGATTGGTGGATTTGCAGCAATTCAACGCCTCCCTTCAAAAGGCACTTAACCAATTGGAAGAAGCCCACCGTGAAGTTTTTCTCTTGCGCTACCAACAAGAATTCTCCGTCAAAGAAATAAGTGAGGCACTTCAAGTACCCGAGGGAACCGTAAAATCCAGACTTTTTTACGCCTCTAAAAAATTGGCCACTATGCTCCAGCATTTACAAAACCTTCAATCCGAAAGCTTATGAATCCGGAACTCGATTGGGACTGGTTCGAAGATTGCCTTAAACATAAGGCTTGGCAACAGCTTTCTGCAGAGGATAAGGAAAAAATCCGTGAGCACTTTACCGAAGAAAGCTATGAAGCCGCACGCCGACAGTTGTTGCGCTCTTGGCAATTGCTTTCGGAGGATGCTCAAAATCAAGCCTCTTTGCCTCCGCTTCGAAAAACCGGGGCCAAGCCACTGCCTTTTTTGGGAATGGCCGCCGGTTTTCTTTTGCTGTTGGGACTCGCCTGGATGCTTTGGCCCAAAAGCCAAGATACCAACCTGATTTCTTATGCTCCGGATTCCTCCCTTAAAAAGCCCGCTCCTGTGCGGAGCAATTCAAGGGAGGAGAGCCGGGCGGAGGAAAGTGAGTCCCTCGCCATTCCGGAAGCAGCCGATGAAGCAGCCCTTAGGTTAGCAGAAGAAAGAGACAAGCAGTTTCAAGACTCGGAAGAGTCTACACCGGTAGCCCAGGGCCCGTCAAAACGCCTCCATTCTTCCGATCAAGAAAACAGCATCTTTGGAGCGGGTGCCGCCGCTTCCCGGAACGGTTCATCTCAAGCTTTTTCTACAAATCCGAAGGGGGAGGTCCAAGCCTTTGACGCAGAGGAACCTGCACCTATTCCTGTGACAGATATTGAGGAAATGTATAGGGAAACTGCCGACCTAAGCCAAGCGTCACATGCATCCAACTCAGGTGCTACTCCGGCGGTAGCTTCATCAACCCATGTTCGGGCAACTATGGAGGAATCTATGGTACCTAAGCAAAGGATATCCACCCTACGCGATACCTTTTGGCGGGCCGACACCCTTTGGGTGCGGTTTGGTTCGGCCCAAAATCCAGACAGCCTCATTTTTCTTAAGGCCATTCCAGAGCCCTGGAAAAAAACAAAACCTTAGCTTTAAACCTCGGCGCATTTTTTTGGGTCAAACCTTCGCATGGATTCGGATGCCTACATGGTGGAATGTCTTAAAGACCCCAAACGGGCCAACGAAGGCATGCGCCTGCTGCTCCGCAACTATGGATCCAGATTGTATGGCCTGTTGAGGCCCATGTGCCAAAGCCATGAAGATACGGACGAGGTGTTGCAACGCACCCTAATTAAAGCCTGGAAAGGGGCCGCAAGTTTTCGAGGAGAAAGCCAAATGTATACTTGGTTGCATCGAATTGCGCTACGTGAAGCTTGGACATTTCTTAAACGAGAAAAGAAAAGCATTTCCATGCAAGGCATGGAGCTAAGAGAAGCGCAAGGCATAGCTTCCCAAAGTTCTACCGAAATTCAGCAGCTCTTTTTGCAATCCTTGGCGCAGTTGCCGGCCCGGCAGCGTTTGGTGTTTTTGCTTAGGTACTACGAAGAAATGCCCTTTGAAACCTTGGCACGCATTACCGGTACTTCCCAAGGTAGCCTTAAGGCCTCTTTTCATCATGCAAAACTTAAAATCCAAGCATTTTTAAAGGCTCAAGGTTAAACCTTTCGCTCTGTTGTTCGTCAAACCAATACCATGAAGGATAAGGAAGCACATAAAATACCCAAGCAATGGCCGCAAATGCAGCCTCCATTGGGGTATTGGAATGAACTCGAAGGCCAAATGGAGCAACGGATGCAAAGCGAGGCTCCTAACAAACGAAGGCTTTGGCCTGTCTTGGCGCTTCCCTTGGCTGCCGCAGTGGCCTTGCTGCTTTGGTTCGGTTTCCCGCAAAGCTCAGAAGGCAATGCCGACCCGGACATTGCCGCTTACTTGCTTGAGGAAGAAGGCTTAAGCGAAGACATGCTCACTACCGCGCTTTTGGAAGCGGAATGGGAGCAGCACACCCAAGCCATCTTACCCATGTTGTTGGAAGACAACCAACTTTCTGAAGATGAATTAGAAACATTATTGTTATGAAAGCGATGACTTATGTTTTGGGCTGCCTTATTTTTTTTGGGTTTAGCCAGCATATTTTTGCCCAGCGCGGCGAGTTTTTGAAAGAACGTAGGGCCGAATTGGAGGCCGAAAAGCAGGAATTTGTGAACCAAAGGGCTAATTTTAGCGCAACGGAGGCGAGCTCTTATTGGCAACTTAAGGGGGAATACGAAAAGCAGCGCCAAGATTTGCTTCAAGCCGATCGAAAGCAGCGAAAAACCGGGGTAAAGTCCGAAAACCTAAGCAATGCGGAGGCCCGAACCTTGATTTTGGCCAAAATGGCGCATCAACGCAGCTTACTCGATTTGCAAGAAGCGCATCTGATGCTGGCCATGGACCAAATGGGCGCTGCCGCTGTGCTCCGCGGATTGGCTGCCGAAAAGGCTTGGAAGCGCGAGTTGCTCAGGCGTTTGCGCGATAAGCGAAGCTTGGAGGGCGAAGAGCAAGAGCTTGATTTTTAGGGCCCTTCTTTCACTTTTGTTTTTTTAGATTATCCGCGTCTTGCGGCGGCCTGCCTTGTCGGTGCAAGCACTGCCAAAGCCCTTGTGGGCGCTTTGCCAAAGGCACCGCGTCCTCAGGGCGGCAGGTGCATGCACCGACTGCGGCCGGGCCTCTGCTGCCGCGGGGGGCCAAACTAGAAAACTAGTATTCCAGAAAGGAGGCACCCGGCCGGCCGCATGCAGGGCAAAGCCAAAGCCTTAGGGCGGAAGGCTGAGGAGGCGTACCTTTGGGGAGCCACCGCAAGCCTTTTCCGCCCTTGGCTTTGGCGAAGACCGGCAGCAGGCATGGGCCGGAAAGAATACCGGATGCCTTATTGAAAGAAAGCCCCCTTAATGCGACCACATGTCGGACTCGAAGAGCCTTAAATCTTCTTTGAGTTCGTTGGCTTCGAGCAGGGCTTCGGTGCCTTTGGCGTAGCTTGCGATGTGCCTGTCCATAGCGTTGTCTTTTTTATAAATTAGGGCTTGGAACATGCGGTTTTTAAAGATGTCTTCGTAGCTGAGCGGTTTGCTGAGGTTCCAAGGGTTGTAGCATAGGTAAGCCGCAAGTACCGGCCGTAGCTCCTCAAAAGGAATCCAAAACATTTCTTTTCTGTAGCGCAGCTCGCCGGTGGAGGGGTCATGCACGTTCATAACCGGTGCTATGGCCATGATTCGGAAATCGAGCATGGAACGGCTTCGGTCGAAGAACCATTCTTCTTTGATTTTAAAGAACTGCACGTCTTCGGGATGGAGCGGTGTGTGTACGGCCTTGGGTTCGAGGGTATAGGGCGGGTCTTTTTGCGGAATCATAAAGGTGTCGGTTTGGCTCCCCACGGCCAGTGCTTCGGTGGAGGTCATAGGCTCCTTGAAATCGTCGCGTTTAAACGTGCGCACTTTTTCTTGCCGAATGGCTTCTTGCAGCACCCAAAGCAGGTTGTAGCGCCCATCGGTTGGTTCAAATGGGAAATAAAGCGGTTGGTTGATTTTTTGCCTTAGGTCTATGATTTGCCAGTAGCGCCCGGCCCAGGTAACATCGGCCTCGCGCACATAAGGCGCGGGTACTTTGCGTTGAGGCAGACCGTCGCCCTGATAGCTGCCGTCGGGCAAGGTGATTTGTGCATGTAAGGAGGTGCAGAGCAAGGCTGCACCCAGATATAGCGCTGGAGTCTTCATGGCTAAATTGAAAATAGTGGGGTAGCTTTGCTTCTAATCAACAAACGAGCCTGAGGGCTGTTTTATTGTGAAATGTCATGGAGCCCTGGATAGCTTGGTCTGAGATTTATGCGCATCCCTTGCCGGAAAACCATAGGTTTCCCATGGAAAAGTACCAATTGCTACCGGAGCAATTGTGCTTTGAGGGAACGGTAGCGGATTCGGCTTTTTTTTCGCCCAGGGCTTTGGAGGAGCCACTCATTGCGGAGGTTCACTCCCTGAGCTACTTGCATAAAATTAGAGAGGGAAAATTGAGTCCCCCAGAGGAACGCAGGACCGGGTTTCCTTGGAGTCCGGAGCTTTTTAAGCGAGAAGTGGCTATTATGGGAGGCACGGTAGAAGCAGCGGAACGTGCGCTCCGGTTAGGGGTAGGTATGAATATTGCGGGAGGTACCCATCATGCCTTTAAAGATAGGGGAGAAGGTTTTTGCTTACTCAACGATTTGGTTTTGGCGGCGCATTGGTTGCTAAAAGGCGGTCATGCCCGACGAATTTTGATTGTAGATTTAGACGTGCATCAGGGCAACGGAACGGCGGCTTTGTGTGCTGAGCTTCCGGAGGTATTTACCTTTAGTATGCATGGCGAAAAGAATTACCCCTTTCATAAAGAAAAGTCAGATTTGGACATTGGTTTGCCCAAGGGCATGACGGATGCGGCCTATTTGACCTTACTCGATGGGCATTTGAACCGGGTATTGGATTCCTTTGAACCTGATTTTATACTTTACCAAAGCGGAGTTGATGTGTTGGCCACAGACAAACTGGGCCATTTGGGCTTAAGCCTGGAAGGGTGCAAGCAGCGCGATAAGTTGGTGCTTGGTGCAGCACACAGACATGGCATACCCTTGGTGGCCTCTATGGGCGGTGGTTATTCTCCACACCTACGAGACATTGTGGAAGCCCATGCCAATACCTTTCGTTTGGCTTGTTGGTATTGGTTTTAGGCCATGCCCTGCGGACCTCTAAAAGGAAACGGGAAGCTTTGTTCGTTGCCGCTTTCGGGGTTTCCACCTCTAATTTCACCGAAGGAGTTTTCGTAGCGTTGAATGTTGTCGCTAAGGGCGGCCAACAAACGTTTGGCGTGCTCTGGAGTCATGACAACACGGGAGCGCACTCTGGCCTTTGGCATGCCGGGCATAACGTTTACAAAATCGATAACAAATTCACTGGGCGAATGGGCAATAACGGCCAAATTGGCATAGATGCCTTCGGCCACATCTTCGGTGAGTTCAATATTTAACTGTTGCCCTTGTGGGTTATCGTTGTTGTTTTGATTTTCCATGTTGTAAAGTTAGGCAAAGCTTGTCTTTGTACCTTTATTTGATCAAATTTTAAGGGAATCCTTATGGAAACCTCAGATTCCGAGAGGCTAGGAGAGCAGTTGGCAAAGCCAAGCGGTGCATTTGGATTGGAAGTAGCTCAGATGATGCACAAGGGCAATGCGGCCATTTGCCACGATGCTTTTAAGGCCTTGGGAGCTTTTGTCCCCAATCGAGTATTGGAACTTGGCATGGGCAATGGGCAACATAGCGCAGCTTGGGCCGAAAGGCTTAAGGTAGGGCAATGGTTGGGTTTGGATCATGCGCCGGATATGGTTAAGGAAGCGGAGCGGCTCCAAGCAGTGCACGTAGCTGCCGGGCGCATGGGTTTTTATTTGGCCCAGGCGGAAGGCATGGTGGAGGTATTGGAGGCCAAGGGCCAATTAAAGACAGGCTTTGACGCAGCAATTTCGGTGAACACCTTATATTTCTGGGATAATCCCGAGGAGGTATTGGCTCAATTTTTTTCCTTACTAAAGCCGGGTGCTCCTTTAATTCTGGCCTTTAGAAGTGCGGGCCTGATGCGTCAATTGGAATTTACCCGCAAGGGATTTCGGTTTTGGGAAGCCGATGAACTTTGGCGGTTGCTAGAACAGGGAGGGTTTGTACCTGAGCCAATGCAGTATTGGGTGGAACCTGAAATTGAGTTTAAGGGCAAGCCTTTGGCCATGGATCATTGGGTGGCAGTTGCTCTTAAGCCTGTGGATTATTCCGGAGTGGAATTTTAGGACTTTTTACCCTGCCGCAGCCTCCGGAATCTGCCCATTTTCGCCAAAGCCAACCGCTCAAGCTGCCGCATAGGATACCTAACAAGAGGCCTCCAACCACATCTGAAGGATAATGAACGCCCAAATAAATGCGGGAGTAGGCATTGAGCAAGGGATAGCTGAGTAGGAGCAAAAAGAAAAAGAATTTGCGGGTAAGTGGCATGTCGTAGCAAAGAATGCCGGTAAACCAAACAAAGCTTGCCAATCCCATGGTATTGGCTGCATGGCTGGAAACAAAACCATACAAACCTCCACAGCCAGTAGGCGTAGATACCAAATGGCCAAAAAGCAAATTATGACAAGGCCTGTAGCGCTGAATGGTTTCTTTGAACAGGTGAACACTTATTAGGTCGGTAAGGGCAAAGGTGCCGAAGGCAAAGAGCAGAAACAGGAGCACCCTAAAGCCATATTTTCTAAAGGCCATGCCCATAAGGAAAAGGTAAAACCAAATCCAGGCATACTTGTTGCTCACCATAGCCATGAACACATCGAGTAGGGCATGGTGTGCCCCATTGATTATAAAAAAAACATCTCTATCAATCGCCTCAATCCACGACATGGCTTGGTGCGTTTAGCATGTGCCAAAGTTGGTCTTTAAGGGCTTGCACGCCTTGCTGACTTACTGAGGAAAGAAAAACAGGATGGAGGTCTTTTAAATCATGGGCAAGTTCTGCTTGCAGTTCTTGGTCGAGCAAATCGGACTTACTTATGGCCAATAAGCGATCTTTGGCGAGCAGTTCGGGGTTGTGTCTTCTGAGCTCATCAAGTAGGATTTCATAGGTTTTTCGGTGATCCATTTCGTCGGCAGCCACCATAAAGAGCAACAC
The DNA here is from genome assembly GCA_018401695.1 of Flavobacteriales bacterium. Taxonomy (GTDB): domain Bacteria; phylum Bacteroidota; class Bacteroidia; order CAIKAF01; family CAIKAF01; genus CAIKAF01. The sequence goes on from JAGYKD010000002.1 coordinate 134,078, forward strand.
CGAATTTCGTTCGATATGTCTAAGGAATCTACTGCCTAATCCTTTGCCTTCGGCTGCGCCTTCAATGATTCCCGGGATATCGGCCATAATAAAGGATTGATGGTCGCGGTAGGAAACAATGCCAAGGTTAGGCACAAGCGTGGTGAATGGGTAGTCGGCGATTTCGGGTTTAGCGGCAGATACCACGCTAAGCAGGGTGGATTTTCCGGCATTTGGAAAGCCAACTAATCCGACATCGGCAAGCACTTTGAGTTCGAGCACCATCCATTCTTCTTGGCCCGGCTCTCCGGGTTGTGCATAGCGTGGAGCTTGGTTGGTGGGCGATTTAAAATGGTCGTTACCAAGGCCGCCTCTTCCACCGGAAACCAAGATTTTTTCTTCGCCGTCTTGGGTTATTTCGAAGAGAGGGTTCATGGTTTCGGCATGTTTGGCCACGGTGCCTAGAGGTACTTCAAGCACAATATCTTTGCCGTTTTTTCCATGTTTTAGGACTCCAAGTCCCATGCCTCCTGCTTCAGCAATTACATGCTTCCTATACTTTAGGTGCAAGAGTGTCCAAAGCTGTTTGTTTCCTCTAAGGATAATGTGTCCTCCTCTTCCGCCGTCGCCGCCGTCGGGTCCGCCTTTGGCTGTTTTTCGATCCCTGTGAAAGTGCACAGAGCCTGCGCCCCCTTTTCCGGATCTGCAGCAGATTTTAACATAATCTACAAAATTACTACCCGCCATGGCTTAAGGTTCATTGGTTTTATTGGGGGTGGTTTGTAGGCTGTCGTTGGGTGCCAATTCAGGAAAGGCTTTCACGAATTCGTCATGGCACCGGCCCAAGGCTATCATTAAATCGTAGGTGGTTGCTGTGGCCACAAACTCTTTGCCCATATCGCAAAAGCGCACAAATTCATCCAAATCTTCTTTGCTCATACCGGTAACCGATTCAATCAACTCAGGAGTAAGTTTGGATTGGGCCACGGCAGCCTGATTTTCGTTGTTGAGCAATTCTTGAAGTTTAGCCATTTCTCTGGCTTGCCGGCTAAACTTATTGTACAAGCGGGTAAAGGGCCCAGACAGCAAAATACCGGTACCGGGCCGGGATAAATAGACTCCTTTAGCCAGGTTTTCGTCGGTTAGGGTTGCTGCTTTTTCGTCTACCCCCATTTGCCGTATTTTTTCAACAACTCGGGCGTAGTTGAATTGGTTAAAATCGTAGGTTTCCAAATCGTAACGAATGGGTTTAAGCAAAACGTTATAGGAAAAATAATCTGAGCTTATACCGGTTGGGAGCCCAAAATGAACGACCTCAAAACCTATGGCGCTAAATTCAAGGCTGTCTTTGGCCTCAATAAGGATATTGTAAAAGCCACTGGCATCTGAAATAACCCCCAGTCGGTTGCTTGGAATAAGCACATGGGCAAAAGGAATGGGTCTTAAGTTTTCGCTTTCGAGAATAAAGCCGCTTACCTGAATAAAATGTTTTTGGTTGTCGGTTTCTTGGGCGTGCAAATTATTCTTGAGGCACCCCAAGCCGCAAAAAATAAACATTAAAGCGCCGATAAACGCCTTGTGAGATAAAAACGCGTGCATATGAATCTTTGGCCTAGGCTTCAAAATTACGTATAATAAGGACAGGGTATAAAAAAAGCCCGAAAATTCGGGCCTTTAGTACAAAGTGTTTCGCCAAAAACAGTTGCAATTTATCTCACTAGGCCCAATTAGACAAGCCTAAGTTGGGGGGTGTTGAAAAGTTGCTTGGGGGTATATTGGCAATTAACTGTCTTTTAATTGATTATATATTTAGGGATGGCATAGGAGTTTTTCTTGTTGAAAACTTTAGCCTAGGGGAGTATGTTTAGCATATAGACGAAGCTGTGATGCCTTTTTTTACTTTTGTCCTATGACTATTAAATGCTATTTTTTACTCTTAAGCCTGCTAAGCCTTTTTGCAGCATGTGGTCCCAAATCAGGGGGTGAAACAAGCCCATTAACAGAGTCTGATATTCAACTTTTGGAAGAAAAAGTAATGCGTCTTCACGATTCGGTGATGCCCCAGACCGCCGAAGTTATGCGTTACAAACGAAAGTTTCAGGAAAAGGCAGAGCTTTTAGAAGACACCTTGAGTTCGCAACCCTTTAGAGAAGCTGCCTTAGCACTGGAGCAAGCCTACCATCTCATGATGGATTGGATGCAAGCGTATCATGCCCCGGACCCTCAAAGCGCTTTGGAGGCGCGTGAGGCTTATTTATTAGACGAGTTAAATAAGGTACAAGAGGTGGTTGATGCCTATACCGAGGCCCTTGAACAGGCTCATTCATTGGACAGCTTGCCATGAATTTATCCCCTTTATTAATGGCGGTTTTGCTGCTCATCTGGTCTTGTGGAAACGGCAACTCCAAAGCACAAAAAGAGGCCGGGCATTTACCTTTTTTTGGAGAGCCTATGCTGATTCAAAACGACCGGGGAATTGCCGATACCTTGTGGCCGGCGCTTCCTCCATTTACTTTAGCTTCCCATACCGGCGATAGCTTAACCCAACTGGACTTGGTCGGTAAAATCCGAGTGGCTGATTTTTTCTTTACTTCTTGTCCTACCATTTGCCCTATGATGTCGGCTCAAATGTTGAGAATACATGAGCGCTTTGGTTCCAACAAAGAAGTTGTTTTGATAAGCCACAGTATAGATCCGGAGCACGATAGCGTTTCGGTTTTGGCCGATTATGCGGAAAAGCTTGGGGCTTCTGCACCGGGTTGGTTCTTTTTGACCGGCAATATGGACCTCATATTTTCGCTCGCCGATGCCTATGGTTCATTTGCAGAAAAGGACCCCAATGCTCCCGGAGGCTTTGCCCATAGTGGAGCACTTACGCTTGCCGACCGGCAGGGCAGAATCCGTGGAGTATATGACGGAACCAATCCCGAGGAAGTAGATCGGCTGATTTTGGACATGGAGCGTTTGTTGGCTGAGGCACCCGATTATGGTCCCGAAGCAGTACCTGTTGGATTAGATTATGCGCAGTAAGTCAAACCTGTTATTGCTTTTAGGAGCATTTTTCATCCTAGGCTTTGGAGCCCTGGTTTTAGGCATACCAAAAGGTGAGGGAGCCACGGTAAAAAGGGGCGAAAAGCTGTATATGGAGCAATGCATGAACTGCCATGGTAAAGACGGTAAAGGCTTAGGGAAACTCATTCCCGGATTACACCATGCGGAATTGCTTCAAAAAGAACGGCTCATTTGTGCCATTCGTTACGGAAAATCAGGTCCTTTGGAAGTGGATGGACAAGTATATAACGGACAAATGCCTCCGAACTTTGCTTTAGACGATGGGGAGATTCGTGATATTGTGAATTTCGTGTATGCACAATTCGCGGAAATACCTATAAGCCTAGACTTACCTGAAGTACAAGACAAGCTGAGAAATTGTGCGCAAGCGAATCCTCGTTTGCAATGGTAGGTTTAGCGAATGAGCTCAATAACTACCCGGCGATTTAAATACCTGCCCTCCGGGGTGGAGTTGTCCGCTGCCGGTCGGTGTGGCCCATACCATTTGGTCAGAATCCGTTCAGAGGCCAAACCTTGAGCCAGCAAATACAAGCGCACTTGCATGGCCCTTTTCTCAGAAAGGTTCATATTATAATCTGTAATGCCCACCGAGTCCGTATGCCCTGCCAGCATAATGCGCACCTGGGGCCGGTCGCTTAAATAGCGATACAACCGTTTCAACCTATTTTCCATTTCCGGTTCTAAATCAAACCGATCGTGGCCAAAATGGACTTGAGTAATAAGGTCTATCTCCTGTTGGTTCTTTTTTAAATAATCAGCCATTTGGGCGTCTAAGGGCCATAAAGCCACGTCGTCAATCAAGTAATAGGCCCTTTGCTTTACCTGATACATAATGTCTAAAGGAGGGTCGTTGCTTGGCTTAATAGCTTCAAACCGGGTGTCTTTATCTGTTCTAAAGTTTCCAATGGTCAAATAGCGGTAAGGCTCAGAAAAAACCACCGTGTCAAAAAAACGGTACCATTTCCCTTTGGTGCTAAGCAATTCGGTGCACTCAATTTGGGGGTTGAAATCCAAGGGCTTGTAGCTGCTTTGGTGAGGTCTTTCGATTGAGAAAAAGAAGCCCAGGTTGCCAGAGGCAATACTGCTGGAGGGTTTTAAACAAATCCAGGCTTCAAGCAAGTAAGGTTTCCCTGGTACAATGGGCATAACCAATTGCGTTTGCACGTATTCCCGCCAACTGCCTTGTCCTTTGCTATAGCCATACGTAAACAAACCTAAGGCGGATTGACCTCGATGGGGTTTAAGGCCGGTTTTGTTGCCCGAACCAATATAGTTGGGGCAGTTGGGGCCTACAAAGGCAGAATGAATATCGGGGGTAGTTCGTGTGGGGATATACCAAGAATTTACATTGAATTCATTGGGCTCTACAACCCATCCACAGGGTATGGGACCTCTGAAAACCTCAAAACCTCCATTGTTCAAAAGGTTTTGGGCGGTCATGGGCAATATCATGAGCCCTATAAGCGCTCCAAAAAAGCATAGGAAAAGGGGCACCCTTTTAAAACGAGCATTATGCCGGTTCGGTATACTCAACGCTTGTAATTGCTTTGGTTCGTCTCCAGCATTTGAACATAGTTCAAATACCTGTTTTCGGCTATTTTTCCGGCCTCAACCGCACTAATTACGGCACAATCAGGCTCGTGGGTGTGCAAACAATTTTGAAATTTACAGGCCTTGCTAGTCCTAAAGATTTCCGGAAAAAAATGCGATATCTGGGCAGCTGCCATATCGTATAATCCAAACTCTTTTATTCCGGGGGTATCAATAATGGCCGTGGAATCGTCCAAAAAAAACATTTCGGCAAAGGTGGTGGTGTGCTTGCCTTTATTGTGCTTGGACGAAATACCCCCGGTGCGTAGGGCTAAATGAGGGGCAAGCGCATTAATTAAGGTCGATTTCCCCGCTCCTGAATGGCCTGAAAAAAGACAAACCTTGTCTTGAATCAAAGCTCGGACCCTTTCCATATCTTCCGGTGCAAACGCAGATATAGGATACAGCGGATAGCCTGCGCCTGCATAAGTTTCTTTCCACGCTTCCAAAATCAGCTGTTCCTTTTCCTTCTTTAGTAGGTCCACTTTATTCACCAACAATATGGCCGGAATGTCGTAAGCTTCGGCGCTCACCAACAATCGATCCAAAAAACCCGTGGATGTTCTGGGTTGACTTATGGAGGCTACAATAACCAATAAATCAATGTTGCTGGCTATGATTTGAGTTTCTTTACTCAGTTTGGTTGACTTTCGAATCAAATAGTTTTTACGACCCTCCACTTCGGTTATAAGCCATTCGCCATTTTGATCGTCGTTTTGAACCCATACCTGGTCACCCACAGCAACGGGGTTTGTATGCCTGTGGTCCAAAAGACGCAAACGACCACCCAGGCGCGCATCTTTAATCCCTTCAGGAGTTTTTAATCGATAAAAACTTCCTGTTGAACGTAAAACAAGTCCTCTCATATTCCGGGAATAGGAAAGCTTGTGAACATGTAGGTGGTTAACCCGGCCGTGGCCAAAACCAAGAAAGAAAGCGTATTGCCTAAAATTCCATTGACCCAACTGCTTCTTGGATAGGTGAAAATCATAAGCAAGGTTTCGAAAAGCCACATGGACCCAACAACCAAACCAAGGCTGGCAACCAAAAGGGGGTGTAAGGGAAGCCGCAAATACAACATTACTCCGGCTCCTGTAAAGGAAAGAATCCCTGCAATTAATGAAAAGTAAAGGGAGCCTTGAATACTTCGGAAACCGGCAGCAGATAATAGCATAGATCGCAACACACAGAATACAATAAATATACTTCCTGCCATCACCCAGTTTAGGGGTCGTTGTATAAACTCAAAAAATGCATCGTAAAGAATAACAGACTCCTGCATGCCTAAAAGTAAGGATTTTATTCCATCAGCCCTTCAGGCGAACCAATTGCTCCTCAATGGATTTTAGCTTGGTCTCTGCATCGGCCGCTTTTTGCCTTTCATTGGCCACTATTTCCGGCTTGGCGTTTTGCACAAATCGATCATTGCTAAGTTTCTTTTCCACGCTTTTAAGAAAACCTTCCAAATAGGCCTTTTCCTTGGTTAACTTTTCTTCTTCGGCTTCCAGATTTACCAAATGACCTGCCGGAATTTGCACCGACCATTGCTTCACTTGAAAACTAAAGCAGGGACCATCGTAACGCTCATTTATTTTTACCTCCGAAATCCCTGCCATGTGTTGCAACAAAGCACCAAAATGATCTTTCCAAGAGTGGTCTTTATCGCTTATCCATGCCTCCAAAGGCTCTTTAAATGAAATGCCTTGATTTTGCCGAATGGCGCGAACTTCGGTAATAAAATTGCCGAGCTTTTCGGCATCTTGAAGCAGTATTTCATCTATTTCACCCATTGCCCCAATGGAGGTTTCCATTAAAAAGCGACCTTGCTTTTCTTGAGTTAAGCCTTGCCAAATTTCTTCCGTAATAAAAGGCATAAATGGGTGGGCAATGCCACAAAGGGTTTCAAAAAAGGAGCTTGCCTTCTTTACTGTGGCTATTGGAATGGATTGCCCGGCGGGCGGTTTAATCCATTCTAAGTACCAGCTGCAGTAATCATCCCAAATGAGCTTGTAAACAGTCATGAGGGCATCGCTGATTCTAAACTGCGCATAATGAGTTTCTATCTTTTCTCTAGCTTGGCTTAACTTGCTTTCAAACCATTGGTGTGCCCAAATTTGACGTTCGTTTTCTTCTGTATCTTCCCCCTTTCCCCAATGGCTAACCAAGCGATATGCGTTCCATAGTTTGTTGCTGAAATTTCTTCCCTGACCGCATAATGCTTCGTCAAACAATAAGTCGTTTCCGGCTGGGGCACTCAATAGCATGCCCACACGAACTCCATCCGCACCATACTGCTGAATCAAATCCAGTGGATCCGGCGAGTTACCCAAGGATTTCGACATTTTTCTGCGTTGCTGGTCTCTTACAATCCCGGTGTAATACACATTTCTAAATGGACGCTCCCCTTTAAAGGCATAGCCGGCCATAATCATGCGGGCGACCCAAAAGAACATGATTTCCGGAGCCGTCACCAAGTCATTGGTAGGGTAGTAGTAGCCTATTTCAGGATTGTTGGGCGATTTGAAACCATCAAACACAGAAATGGGCCAAAGCCAAGAGCTGAACCATGTATCCAAAACATCCTCGTCTTGCCTTAGTTCTTTACGCTGCAAGTTGGGCTGCTTTTGCTGCAATTGTTCAAGAGCCTCTTCAGGACTTTGAGCCACCGCATAGCTTCCGTCGGGAGCATACCAAGCGGGAATCCGCTGGCCCCACCAAAGCTGACGGCTTATGCACCAATCCTTGATATTCTCTATCCAATACTTGTAGGTGTTTTTGAATTTAGGAGGGTGAAATTGAATTTTATCCTCCATAACGTCAGACAAAACTTCCGGATGAGCCTCCATAAACGCCTTCATGTCCACAAACCATTGCATGGACAGCTTAGGCTCAATTACTGCGTCTGTGCGCTCCGAATGCCCTATTTGAGTGGGGTATGCTTCACTCTTTTCCAACATCCCCGCCTTCTCCAGGTCTTTTACAATGGCCTTGCGGGCCTCAAAACGATCCAAACCTGCATATTTTCCGGCATGCGCGTTCATGGTACCGTCGTCGTTTATACTGTCAATTACTCCTAAGCCATGTTTTTGTCCTATGGCGTAATCGTTTGGATCATGGGCAGGCGTTACCTTTAAACATCCTGTACCAAAGTCCATTGCAATGTATGTGTCTGTAATAATGGGTACTTCACGCTCGGTAAAAGGAACCCGTACTTTTTTCCCATGCAAGGCCAAATACCTCGAATCTTCGGGATGCACACAAACGGCGGTATCGGCAGGAATGGTTTCAGGCCGACTGGTGGCAATGGTAAGAGAACCACTACCATCTGCCAAAGGATACTGCACATAGTAAAGCACACCCTGCGTTTCTTTGTGTACGACTTCCTCATCAGATAAGGCTGTTTTTCCCGCCGGATCCCAATGTACCATGCGAATGCCCCGGTAAATCAAGCCCCGCTTATGGAGTGTTACAAATACTTCCTGAACCGCCGCCGATAAGTTTTCTTCCATGGTAAACCGGGTTCTGCTCCAATCGCAGCTGGCTCCCAGTTTTTTGAGTTGCTCTAGGATAATTCCTCCATACTTTTCCTTCCAAGCCCAGGCATGCTCTAAAAAGGCATCTCGGCCTATTTCGGTCTTGCTTAAGCCTTGAGATTTGAGCAGTTGCACTACCTTCGCCTCCGTAGCAATAGAGGCATGGTCCGTCCCCGGAACCCAACAGGCGTTTTTGCCTTGCATCCTTGCCCGCCTCACCAATACATCCTGAATGGTATTGTTTAGCATGTGTCCCATGTGCAAAACTCCCGTCACATTTGGAGGTGGAATTACTACGGTGTAGGCCTCCCGGTCATCAGGGGTGGAATTAAAGCAGCCCTTTGCTTGCCATAAGGAATACCAATACGCTTCTCTTTCCCGGTGGTTAAAACTCTTGCTAATCTCCATGATAATCTCTATCTTGCTACAAAGGTAACAAAGGTGCCGCTTCCCTTGGCTTGCTTTTGCCATTTGACGCCATTTTACAGCTCACTTGGCCATCTTCAAACCACAGATGCCCGGCTGTTAAACTTTTGTTAATGGGAATTTGTCCCCCCCTTTTTGCATAATTTTGGGATAGCACAATAGAAAACGCATTATGAAAAAACTAGTTGGAACTTTTTTGTTGGCCCTCAGTCTTGGTTTTGGCGTTCACGCTCAAGACGGCAATGGCCCTAAGTTTTCCGCAGAATCAATGGTGGTTGATTACGGCGAAGTCGCCTACAAAGGCGATGGCGTTCGCGAATTTGTGTTTACAAATACCGGCAACCAACCGCTCATGATTACCAATGCCAAAGGATCCTGCGGGTGCACCGTACCCGAATGGCCTAAGGAGCCTATCCGTCCCGGCGGAGAAGGCGTTATTAAAATCAAATACGATACCGGTCGTTCCGGCATGATTTCCAAAACAGTTACCGTCACCACCAACGAAGTAGAAAAAAGCGACGATGCCGGAAATCCGCAATACAAACAACATGTAGTGCGCATCACCGGAAGCGTAAAAACGCCCCCCGCAAACGATGGACTCCCCGTAAATAACTCGGGAGCCGTACCTACAGAATAATAGAATTAGGTTTGTTAGAGCACTAAACCACTCCAAATTTGGGGTGGTTTTTTTGCGGCCTAACGGGCTGCTTGCTCCAAGCTGTGTCGTAACGCCCACAAAGCACCAACGCATGGCCGGGGCTTGCTGTGCGCCGCCGCGGCCATGCGGGTGCTTTTGGGGCGTTTCTTCCACAGGCTTTTCACAGCATCCCTGGCCGACCCAACCCGCAAAGCCATTTTAACCAATTTTTTGGAATTTTTAGGGTAACCCTTGCCGCGGCATAACGTATATTTAACCAAACATTTTTGCCATGACTCGACTCTTATCTTTTTTGGCTTTCCTTTCCTTTGCGGCAACAAGTTCAGCCCAAATAGCTATTGGACCAAAATTAAGCGCCGCTAGTTTTGAAGTGGATTTTGGAGAAATTAAAAAGGGCGAAAAGCATGTTACCACCTATGTTATAAAAAACACAGGGAATCAACCTCTGCTAATAAAGGATGCCAAAGGCTCCTGCGATTGCACCGTGCCCAAATACCCCCAAAGCCCCATTCGTCCGGGAGGAACCGCAGAACTCGAAATTTCTTACGATGCTAAATCGGCCGGCCCATTCAATAAAACCGTAACACTCACAACCAACGAACAAGAAGGAAAAGACAGCTTCGGCAGCGTAATCTATAAAAAGCACGAAATCGAAGTTAAAGGTATTGTTGTGGATTAAGGGTTTTTGGTTGCTCTTAATATAAAAGCCTCCCTGAACAGGGAGGCTTTTTTGTTGCTTAAAGAATGGGAAAATAATAGACAAAAAAAAGCTATGAAGCGGCTTTTTTTTATATCTAGATATTAATTTCCACCTCCTCTCGAGGTAGGAGCCGTGTTGTTGGTGCCGTCACCGCTGCGTCCGGTTGGGGCAGTATTGTTCGACCCGTCGCCGGTTCTTCCGGTTGGTTGCCCTCCGCGAGTAGAACTCCCTTCATTGGTGCTGCGATCCACATCCACGTCTACATTCGGAGTTGGGTCTACCACCTTAGGCGCTTTTGCTTTTCCTTTTTTGGCAGGAGGAGTCATAACTGCATCTACCACGTGCAAGATACCGTTGGTAGCTGCGATGTCGGCTTCTACTACATTAGCTCCACCAACCACGGTGCTTCCTTCGGCCACTTTTACTTGGATTACCTTTTCATCCAATGCGTCCAACTCGGTATAATTGGACAAATCACCGGCAGAAAGGCGGCCACTCACTACGTGGTAGGTAAGAATGTCGGTCAAGTCTTGACGACGCTTCAAATCGTTTTTAAGGGCTTCAAGCTCAGCGGCATCAAGAGCAGCGAATGCTTCATTGGTAGGAGCAAATACGGTAAAATTCTTGGTTGTATCGCTTAAGGTCTCTACCAAACCGGCGGCAGAAATTAATTCTACCAAGGTGCTGAAACGCTCATCTTTCATAGCGGTTTCAACTACATTTACGGGAGCATTTGCCGCGGCAATGCTGTCCAAGCGGGCTTGCTCAACAGCAGCCAATGAATCCTGGCGTGCTTTTTCAGCATCTGCATCAGATGTACCTTTACCTCCGCAAGAAGAAAGGGCTACCGCCGTGGCTAGGCCAAAAACGGCTAAAGTGTTGTGAATTGCCATAATAACTATTTTGGTTTTTGGTATTGTAAAGCAAAGGTAACAAGTGATGGCACATTTTTGCAATAAATACAGCGACAAGTGAAAGTTTCTGCTTAACGGTTTACCGGCTTTAAATTTTTTTAGTATTCATGCAACCTACTTTTAATAGTCTGCGTCTATACAGAGGCAAATAAACCTTACTTTTGCTCAAACTTTAAAACAAACCACACATTATGAAGCGTTTAGTTTCCAATTTCCAAATTTTAGGTGCTGTTGCTCTTATCGGTGGCGCCTTTGCTCTACAATCTTGCGGCGCTGAAAAAGGCTGTACCGACATGCGTGCCGACAACTATGTGGCTACTGCCGAAGAAGACGACGGTACGTGCAACGAATCTGAAACCGAAACAAAGTTCGACGGACTTTGGACGTTTACCATTGCCGGTGGTACCAGTACTTACAGCGTGGACGTTGATCCTAGTAGCGTAGAGGGCGATTACCGCATCACTGCCCAAACCACCCTTGGTCTGAACAACATCAATCCTGTAACCATTAATTTGAATGTAAACCAGGCCATTGCTACCTCAGGAATGGTTGATGTACCAAATATCAATGGTCAAATCGATACCTTGACTTTGACTTACAACTCTGCTACCTCTGCTACCTTAGCAGGCTCACTTAGCGGATTTGATGCAGCAGGTTTGAATGGATCATTCTCCGACAACGGAACAAAATAATTGCACGGTATTTGCAATACAAAGGGGTGGAATGTCCACCCCTTTTTTTATGCGCATTATTTTTCTTACATATCTGCTCTTCTTTTTTTGCCTGAGTTCAGGGGCTCAAATTGTGGTGTTACCCAAGGATTCATCTCAAAACCGACCACCTACAGGAAGGTTTGGTGATAATTTTGATAGGGATACGGTTTTGTTGGACTCTTCTGTGGTATTGTTTAAAAAACTTGAGGCAGTAGAACTTTTATCCCTAAGAACGTTCAAGCATAAAAGAAACCAACGCAGGTACAATCGACTGGTTGAACGGGTAAAACGCACCTATCCCTTGGCTAAGTTAGCCGCACAAAAAATGGAGCTTTACGGTCAAACCTTAGCCAACGGAACCCGAAAAGACCGCAAAGCGCTCATCCGGCAATTTGAAAAAGAACTAAAAGAAGAACATGGAGCAAAGTTAAGGCGCATGTCCTTTGCCGATGGGCGCATATTACTTCGGTTAATAGATAGAGAAACCCAAAACACCCCTTTCGAGTTGGTGAAAGATTTAAAAGGTTCTTTTCAAGCCGTGTTTTGGCAGGGAGTAGCTAATATTTTTGATTACGACCTCAAAGCTCCTTTTGACCCAAGCCAAAAAGAAGAGGATTTGTACATCGATGAAATCTGTCGAATGATTGATGCCGGCATTATTTCCATGCCTTAAATGGCTTGGGTCTTGGCCTCCAACACCTTTTGGTAGAGTGCTTCGTATTGAGGCACAATAGTATTTAAATGAAACAGCTCTGCCCGCTTTTTTGAAGCAGCACTAAACAACGCATAGCGAGCTTCGTTGGTTAACAAATCTAAGGCATTTTTGGCCATATCTTCATAATCTCCTACGTTACTAAGGTACCCTGTTTGGCCATGAATTTGTACCTCGGGCATGCCGCCTGCCCGTGTTGCAATTACAGGAACCCCACAGGCCATGGCCTCTAAGGCCGAAAGTCCAAAACTTTCGGAATCAGAAGGCAAAAAGAATAAATCAGAACAGGGAAGCACCTGGGTACTGTTCTTGATTTTTCCAACAAATACGGTATCGTCGTGGACTCCCAAGTCCCTCGCTAAACTTTCCGCCATATTGCGTTCCGGACCATCGCCCACCATGAGCAAACGTACGGGGGTTTCTTTACGAATTAAAGCAAAGGCTTTAACAATATCTTGCACCCGCTTAACTTTTCGGAAATTGGAAATATGGGTTATTATCTTTTCTCCATGGGGTGCGGTGTAGCGTTTTAAGCAATCGTCGCCGGGCGCTTGGTATTGTTCGGGCTCAATAAAATTGTACACTACCTGGATTTCTCTATCTACATCAAAATGCTTTAGCGTTTCTTCTTTCAAATAATTTGAAACGGCCGTAAGGCAATCCGACTGATTCATGGCGAAACTAATCACCGGTTCATAGCTTTGGTCTTTGCCAACCAAAGTAATGTCTGTGCCATGCAATGTGGTAATAAATGGAACATTTAGCCCCTTTTTCTTTAGAATCTCTCGGGCCATGAATGCGGCCGGGGCATGAGGAATGGCATAGTGTACATGAATAAGGTCTAAAGACTCAAACAAAGCCGTACGCACCAAAGTGGAGGTTAACGCAACCTCGTAGGGCGCAAAATCAAACAGTGGGTAGGAGGGAATATTTACCTCATGAAAAAATACATTCTCTTGAAATGCATCCATCCGCACCGGTTGACTGTAGGAGATAAAATGTACCTGATGTCCCTTTTTGGCCAAAGCTTTCCCAAGTTCGGTGGCTACTACCCCGCTACCTCCAAAAGTGGGGTACAAAACGATTCCTATGCGCATGCCTTCAATATTGTTGACAGCTCAAATGAATGAAAACTATTACTTTTAACCTATAGTCTTAAGTTTATTTAAATGGCCACGCAAGCGGAGGAGAATTATTTAAAGGCAATTTTTAAGTTGTCCGGGGCAGTAGAACGAAGTGTTTCTACCAATGCCTTGGCCGATGCCCTAGACACCAAGGCTTCTTCGGTTACGGACATGGTCAAAAAGCTTTCCGATAAAAAGTGGGTGAATTACCAACCCTACCAAGGTGTAACCCTTTCTAACAAGGGAAAAAAAATGGCCATTCAGGTCATCCGAAAGCATAGGTTATGGGAAGTGTTTTTGGTAAATCAATTGCATTTTAGGTGGGACGAGATTCATGAGATTGCCGAACAACTGGAGCATATTCAATCCGACAAGCTTATTGATCGGCTAGATCAGTTTTTGGGTTTCCCCCAGTTTGATCCGCATGGAGATCCTATTCCCACAGCCGATGGAAAAATTCGTCATCATAAAGACGAAACGCTCAAAGACATGAACCCGGGTGATGTTTGCGAGGTAGTAGGCGTAAAAGCGCACGAAGCTGATTTTTTGCAATACCTGGATGGCATGAATTTAATTCCGGGGGTAAGGGTAGAAGTGAAGAAAAGGTATGCCTACGATCAAAGCCTAGTGATATCTGTAGATCAAGGCACCGATATTATGGTTAGCAGCACCGTTAGCCGGCAACTCCTTGTGCGCAAGAAAAGCCAAACGGCTTTAGCCCACCCTTAAGGTTGACTTTCGTTGCCACAACAGACTCAAAAGAAAGAAGGTTCCGGATACCAAAACCATGGTAGTGGATGGGTCTAAATTTATCCACCAAGCCAATGCATAACCTCCTATGGCACTTAGGGCGGCTAAAGCAATAGACAAAGCCAGCATGTGCTCCAGCCTTTTGACCCACAACCAAGCAGTGGCTGCAGGAAGCAACATAAAACCCATAACCAGAATAGCCCCTACGGCTTCAAAACTCCACACGGTACTGAGAGAAACCAATGCGAGCAATTGCAGATTCTTGCGCTCCACATTTAAACCTTGGGTGCGAGCAAAATCTATATCGAAGCTTATGGATTTCCAAATTGGCCAAGAGGGGAGCAGTAATATGGCCCACAAACCAAGCAACACCAGCTGTTGCCAAACAGCCCAGGGCGCAAAATCCAAAAATGTGCCACTAAGTGGACGCCGAAAAGGAATCCAAAGCAATTCGCCATACAAAATGCAATCGGTGTCTAAATCTGCATTTTCACCAAAGAGGGTAACTCCTAAAATCCCAAGGGCAAAAAAAGAAGTGTAAACCATGCCTGTGCTTGCTTCTACCCAAACATTCAGGTACTTGTTGAGCCAATAAATCAAAAGGGTTACCAACAGGCCGGTAGCGGCTGCAAAGAGCGTAATAAGGGGGGAGCTTCGGCTTTCTGCTAAAAGGTAGCCTATTACTAGTCCCGGTAAAATCGCATGTGCAATAGCATCGGTGAGCATTCCCATGCGCCGTAGTACCAAAAAGGTGCCACCAATGCTAGCGTTTATGGCTATGAGCAAAGAGGTGATTAAAACGGCTGCACTAATCATGATTTCTTGTAGGGAATTTGAGATTGGTGCGGATCTTGTTCAGGCTTACTCAGTATAGCTTCTAAGCGACTTTCTAATTCATCGGTGAGCAGGTGCTCTACAATTTCTGCGTTGTCGTGCAAGTGATCGGCAGGCAAGTTTAGCCGCTCGTGCAAATAGCTTTCCCAGAGCCGGTGCCTACGCACTACGGAACTGGCTTTTTCTTGGCCTAATCTGCTTAAGGTCCAGCTTCCTTTTTCTTTGTCAATGAGGCCTTGTTGAACCATACTTCTTTTTATCCGTAAGCTTTTGGCATCGCTAATGCCACACCTAAACGCCAGTTCTTGATCAGATAACCCCCTTGCTTTCCAAAGTTCTTTAAGGATGTTCTCTTGAATCCACCGCTTCTTTTCCAGCTGGCTAATCCAATAGCGGCTTAAGTAGCCTAGGTTGGGCCAAGCCAATAGTACAAAAAAGGCGAACAGCGAAAGCAATACCACCATAGCGGCTCCGGTAGAAATTCCCGGTTGGTAAGCCGACCACCAAGCTGCCAATGCCCCGGAAAAGCCGGCACTAAGCATGGAAATGCCAATCATGTATTTGGGCTTAAAGCTTAAAAAGTGCCCTATGGCCGCCGGAGTAATGAGCAGTGCGGCCGTTAAAACCATGCCAATAGAGCGGATGGATGCGGTAACTACCAAGGCAACCCATAGGTTAAGGAACCACTCGGTTTGTCGCATAGGCATGCCTGAAGACTGGGCAAATTCCGGGTCAAAGCAAAAAAGCCAAAGAGGCCTAAACAACAGCCAGGCAAGGATTAAGGCCAAAATAAATAAGCCTCCAAGCACATATACTTCGCTGGGTAACATAGCGGCAGCTTTACCCATAATAAGGTGCTGAACGCCTGAATTTCCAAAGCCCGCCCTTTGCATGCTGCTTAAAAGTGCCAAGCCTAAACCAAAGAACAATACCAGGCTAATTCCGGTGGCTCCGTCCTCGGGGATTTTAGACCGTTTTTGAATGGCATTTATCAAGGCAATACTCAAAAGCCCCGTTCCGGTTCCGGCCAAATACACCAGCCAATGGTCGCGGTAGCCACTCAGCCAAATGCCCAAACAAACTCCCGGAAGCAGGGCATGTGCCAGGGCATCCCCTGCCAGCGACTGCCTTCGCAAATACATGGGAATGCCGGTTAAGGCCGTAAGCAAACCGCTTAGACTACAGCCTATAAATACCCAGACAGCATTACTCAAATCCATTTAGCTCTTTTGATTTCTTGGGTCCTTAAACCTACCCGGATTTCGAGTTACTAAATCAATGACATCGGACAAAATGCTCAGGTCACTTCCGTACGTTGCCGATAAATTCTCGTGATTAAACACTTCCGAAACAGGGCCTGAAGCTACAAGTCGGGTATTTAATAAAATAGCATTATCCAGAATTTTGCCCGCAGATACCAAATCGTGGTGCACCATTACAATACTTTTTCCCTGCTCAATGAGCAGCTTAAGCATATGCAAAATCCGTTCTGCAGACCCTGCATCTACTCCTGCAAAGGGCTCATCCAAAAATAAGAGGGATGGTTCTCGGGCCAAAGCTCGAGCTAAAAATACACGCTGCCTTTGTCCTCCGCTTAGTTGTCCGATTTGCCGATTCGCTAAATGGTTCATGCCTGTTTGTTCGAGCCAATACAAGGCGGCTTCCTTGTCTTTTTTGCCTAGCCTTTGCCAAAACCTACCGGGACGATACCGCCCCATAAGGACCACATCCATTACCGTTGCAGGGAAATTCCAGTCGACACTCTCTTTTTGTGGAACGTAGGCAATGCGGTGCCGTACCTTATCTACATTTTGTCCCCACAAATGTGCATAACCGGTATAAGGCGTAATTTGCCCCAAAAGGCATTTTAAAAGGGTGGACTTTCCACTGCCGTTTGGACCTAAAATACCCGTGAATTTACCTTCTTGTATCTGAAAATCTAAATTCCAGATGGCCGGTCTGCGCCGATAGCCTGCGGTAAGGTTGTGGACGTCTACAATAGGCTTGCTTTCCATATTTATGGGTTACTGGCTAAGGATTCTGCCAAGTGAAGGGCATTTTTTTGAAGCATGCTGCTCCAGGTGTCTGCCAGGCTGCCTTCGGGCCCCGGGGCATCGGCGTATAAAGTGGCACCTTGGATTAATTGGTGCCCTTGAGCAGCACAGCCACGGACTACTGCCTCCATAGACCTTCGGCTTTGTCCGGTTTCTGTAAATACGGCAGGAATGCTTTGCTTTACCACATAATCTACCATGTCTTGAACCTCAAAAACGCCAAACTCTGCGGTGGTTGAAACCCCTTGCAACGATTTGACTTCCAAGCCATACCTTCGGCCAAAATAGGCAAAGGCGTCGTGTACGGTAAGGAGTACCCGTCGGCGGACCGGTATAGTTTCTATGCGACACATTACTTCTTGATCCAAGCCTAAGCAAAATTTCTTTAAGCGCTCTTTTCTGAGGTGGAGGGTGTCTTGAGGAATACGCAATAGGGGAGCTAGTTGGTCCACTGCCTGAAACATGCACTGCATCCAAAGGATAGGGTCGAACCAGAAATGGGGGTCGTAATGGTAACCGTCGGCCGGAATAGCTGCCTGAGGAGCTAATGCATCCGATAGCCGCACCGAAAAAGCTTGTAAGTGGGGGCTTTCGAGCATGGAAGTCATGTTTCCTTCGAGGTAAAAACCATTGAATACCACGGCTTGGGCGTTTTCTAAGGCAGAAAGATCTCCGGGGACCGGGCGATAGCTGTGTGGATCTGAGCCCGGCCCCATAAGCACTTGAATTTCTGCGTAGTCTTTGATTAATGGCTCCAAGCCATCTCGAATCATTGCGGTAGTGGTTACCACCAGAGGACGTGTGCCTCCTTTAGGTGCGTTTTTGCATGCCCAAAGGCAAAGCAAAAGCAACAAAGCAAAGAGGCTAAAGCGCATTTGGTGAAACATGGGGTAAAGGTAGTTTTTGCAAACAGAATTTGAAAATTTGGCTTGTCTAAAAATGCCTATGTCTTTTTTTAAAATGTATTTAATACGGAGCTTAAGCGCCCCGGATGCGGTGGAAAGCCCGGAGGACCGAGGCCTAGCTTTTGCAGGAGGAAAGGAGTGGCGCGCAGCAAACTCCCTTTCCGACACGCAAAAGCAGGCTGAGGGCCGAGGACTTGAAACCGGCAGCCGGAAAAGGCGCCCAAAAAAATCAAAAAAAAAGCCTCCACAAGGGAGGCTTAAAAAAACTAGGACCAAAGCTTAGTGAGCCACAGTAATCTTTTGGCGTCCAATGCGTTTAAAATCGGTCTGAACTACCAAAATATACTGACCATTGCTCAGGTCTTGGAGGTCCATGCTCAGTTGATCGGCTTGGTTCCGTACCTCGCGGACGAGTTGACCATTGAGGTTGTAAAGACGCAAGCGTACGGGTTCGTTGATGTCTTGTACCTGCACCTGAATGCGGTCGGCAGCAGGATTGGGGAATACCTGAATGTTGGCATTATCGGTTTCTTCAAAGGAAGAAGTAAATTCAAAAGAAAGGTCGTCCAAAGAGAGTGCAGAACCTATTTGTCCGGCACTGTTTTGCAGGTTTACCAAATCGTAGCCTGCACTGGAAGACATAATGATGTTGATGGAATCGGGGTTGAATTGGGACGTGTAATTGATGTCCACCGAAAATTGAGTCCAAGCATTTTGTGCTGATGTAATCACTAAGTTGCCGGTTCCAAGCACCATTTTGGTTTGGTTTAGGGCGTCGTATACCGTCAGCTCCACAAAGAAGGCAGCAGAATCTCCGCTCACGGGGGCATACTGGTAGTAGCCTGTCATGCGCAAAGGCCTTTGGGTGTAGGGACGTCCCAAATAAATGGTTTGGTTGGCAATGTCCACATCGCCGGTGCCTAAATAACCGGGCACGATGATGGCACCGGCCACCGCGTCGGTAACCACTTGTAAGGAATAATTGCCATTATAAGCATTTGCTGCGTCCAACCTAAAGGCAGAAGGGGAGGTAAGGGGAGCTTCCAAGATGGCGTTTAGGGTGCGCAAGAAATTCTGGGTGCGGTCTTGATTTGGTCCTAAGTCGTTGTAGGTTTGTGCACCGCCGGTTTGGTAGCTGTTCCATTGCTCCATATCGCCATTAGGCATAAGTGTTTGAGCGGTAAGTCCAATGCTCAATACTAAAGAAGAAATAGTAACAATTGATTTCATATCCATGCAGATTTAAGTGCAAAGATAATTCAGGAAATCGGAATGCGGTGTTTTGCTCTAAAAAGTGAAGCCAATTTGGAGGGTGGTTAGCCTGGGAGGTGCCACTCCCAAGGGGCGAACGCTGTATTCGGCGTTGAAGAGGTTTTCGCAAATTAGCCCTACTCTGAGCCATTTCCATGCATAATTGATGCGTGCGTCAAATACCCAAGCTCCGGCTCCGGCTCTGTCCAAAAACTCTTGAAGCCCTCCAAACTGGCTGGAGGTGCCGGGCAATACAAAAAAGCGGTCAATTACCTGCATGGTGCTGTAGTAACGCGCGGTGTAGCCCAGCGAAAATCCTTTAAAGTTGATCTGTACATCTCCGTTTACTAAATGTTGGACTCTGTACTTGAGGATGTTATTACCGCTTGAGGTATCGGTTGCCGTTTGGTTGTACGATAGATTAAATGTGTCCAATTGTCCACCGGGAACATTGATGTTGTTTTCGATGGAGGTGGCGTAGGCTAAATCCGGCTCCAAGGTTTGAGGCAAGCTGTAGGTATAGCCAGCGTTGATGTCTATGCTCCAATTTTTGTGTAGCAGCAATTGGGTATACAAAATGGCTTCTGTACCACGAATGCGTGCTTTTCCGGTGTTGAAGAATCGAAAACCGGAGAGGTTTTTTTGGATGTCAGAAAGGCCTACAAAGGCAAACTCCACAAAGTTTTCGTATTCCTGCCAGAATCCGGAAATATCCACAAAGCCACGCAGCTTTTTACCGAAACGGTAGAGTTGTTTCACCCCAATTTCGCCGCTCCAACTGGTTTCGGGCTCCAAATCCGGATTGGCAAAGAATCCGCTACCTCCGCTAAAGGTGGAGATGAAGCGTTCGCCGATGGTGGGAAAGCGGAATCCTTGTCCCCAAGAGGCGCGTAAGAAGGTGCCGTCGGTGAGCCTAAAGTTGCTGCCAACCCGAAACACAGGTTGTGCTTCGGTAATGTGGTTTACTTGAAAATACTCATACCTTCCACCGGCGGTTAAGGTGAGTCGTTTAAAGAATTTTTTCTCTAGTTGCACATAGGCCGCAGCATTCAAGGCATTGGAGGTGGAGTCACCGGTGCCTGTAGCGCTAAAAACGCCTCCGGTGCTCCAGGTATGGCTCATGCTAAGTCCAGCGGTA
Organism: Flavobacteriales bacterium; assembly: GCA_018401695.1. GTDB lineage: Bacteria > Bacteroidota > Bacteroidia > CAIKAF01 > CAIKAF01 > CAIKAF01. The sequence continues at coordinate 154,431 of JAGYKD010000002.1, forward strand.
ATGGACAAATCCTTGGTAACGAATGGAAGGACACCTGTAGATGAAAAGTCTCTGCTAAACTGGTATTCCGCAAAAGAAGTCCTGGACCTGGAATCTTGTCCTTGTTGTAGGCTGTCGTTTTGCCCGTTGACATCTCCATCAGACCAGCTGCCAAACAGACGCGCTCGAAGAATATGTTTGGCTCCCTTTTTGCCGGAATACATGAGGTATGGATCTAAATAGGCAAAGAAATTGTTGAAATTGGTTAGGCTTCCCGGAAGCATGCGATACATGTTGGTATCGGCATCCTGCCAGAAAAAGCTTTGGCTTTCGTTTAGAACAATAGCGTTTCCGTTTAATCCAAAGCTAATTCCGTCCCATTTTTTTATTCTAAACCGGGTATTGAAGTTCATCCGAATGCTTCGTTCGTATTCTCCAATATTGGTGCGGGTGGTATCGAATGGTCCGGAGGTAAAGCCCCCCTCAAGAGGTTCTCCTCCCTTGAATCCTTGATCCCAAAGGGCTTGACCTCCAAGCACCAGGTCTACTTCAAAGGTTTCGCTTTTGGGCTTAATGATGCGGGAGTGCAGGAAGTTCATACCCGATTTGAGGGGATTAAACCCTGTCCAAGGTTTTTTGTAACTGTCGTTTGGGCCGCTGTAGATTCCGGTAAACAGGTTTATTTTGGTTAAGGGTTTACCGGTAGGGTAGGCTGTTCTAATGTTGATTACTCCATTGGAAGCTCCCGAGCCGTAAAGCACCGAAGAGGCTCCTTTTACTACTTCTATTTGAGAGGTGTTTTCCATGGGGTAGAAGCTCCACATAGGGCGGCCTGCGTCGGCCCTCAAAATGGGCATACCATCAATAAGAATGAGCACTCTACTGCCCAATCCGGAGCTAAAACCGGACCCTCCGCGGATTTGTGGTTCTGCATCCACAATGGTTACGCCGGGAATTTGTTCAATTACCAAATCGGCGGAGGTGGCGTTTCGATTTCGAATCAGTTCCGGCTTAACCAGACTGATGGAGACGGTAGATTCCTCTATTTTTTGGGGGTTTCGGCTTTCGGCATATACGACTTCGTTTAGCTCCAGCATGCTAGGTTCCAACACCATGTCTTTGAATAAAATTTCTCCGGCTTTGATAATAATGGTGTCTGTGGCTGCTTTAAACCCAACAGCAGAATAGTGTAATAGATAGGTGCCGGACTTATTTTCTAAGCGATAAAAACCATTGAAGTCCGAAATGGCGCCTTTGAGTGAGGACTCGGTGGGTATGTCCCCTTGGTTGGCTCCAAGTTCCGTTAAATACACCGTAACCAAAGGAACCGGTTCTTTTTCTGTGGAGCCTGTTATGGTGCCTTGAACAGATCCGTTTTGTGCATGTAAATTCGTTTCGAGGGCGTTACTTAGAGCCAAACCCAAGGCCAAATAGGTTACAACAGTTTTTATCATGGTAGTCTGTTTTCCGGTCCACCGGAGTTTCGGTCGCTGTGTTCATGGTTTAGCCATGGCAAAGCAAAATGTAAAACCTAATACCCCGGTTGACTACTGCAAATATGGTTAAAGCCAAAGAATTTTAGTTTGGTAATTTATGCTTAATGAGATTTGAGCCAAATTTGGTTAAGTTTTAGCTCCATTATGAAAACGTGTGGTTATTTTTGCTCCATTATGAAGGCTTAACTGTTCATCTCAACCATCTGTAGTCCTTAGTTTTATCGGTATTTGCATAGGTATGCCTTCTTCTTTTGTGGAATTTTTTTGGAATGGTTTGCGCCGGGCCTTCAGGCTAGATGAGTGGGGTGGTTTAGGTTTTCGTGATTTTCTTTCATGGACCCGGCAAGGCCTGAGTGGAAAAGAAGATGCCAAAGAACTTACCCATGGATTGTTGTGGAAATCGGTGGTGCTGCTTTCCATACCTATGATGGCAGAAATGCTCATGGAGTCCGTTTTTGCAGTAGTCGACATGTATTTTGTTTCAAAGCTAGGCGTACAAGAACCGGCTATTGTAGGCATTACCGAATCCGTTTTAATGCTTATGTATTCTCTTGCCGTAGGTTTATCGGTGGGGCTGACGGCTATGATAAGCCGAAGGGTAGGTGAGGGGCGTTACCATCAAGCCGGGTTGACAGCCGTGCAGGGCCTGGCCTTATCGCTTGGGTTGAGTTTGGTTTTGGCCCTTCCGGGCATATGGTTTGCCGGAGATGTGTTGCAACTTATGGGCGCAAACCCCGGTTTGATTGCAAAGGGGGAGCGCTTTGCCGCCATAATGTATGGTGGGAATTTGTCTATTCTGTGGCTCTTTGCCTTAAATGCCATTTTTAGGGGAGCAGGTAATGCAAGTTTGGCCATGCGAACCCTCATTTTGGCTAATGGGTTAAACCTGGTGTTGGATCCCCTGTTTATTTTTGGCCTTGGTTCTTGGGAAGGCATGGGCTTGGAAGGCGCTGCTGTGGCCACCAATATGGGAAGGTTTGCAGGGGTTGCTTATCAATTGTATTATTTTTTGGGCGGCAAAAGCCGGGTGCGGATTTTTAAGCAGCAGCTGCGATTGAATGCTTTTCTGTTAAATCGATTGGTTAAGCTTTCCTCCGGGGGAGTGGTTCAATTTCTCATAGAATCAGCCAGTTGGATGTTTTTAATCCGTGTTATGACAGGCTTTGGTGATGCGGCTCTTGCTGCATACACCATCGCATTTCGAATTATTGTGTTTACCATTTTACCCGGCTGGGGCTTGGCCAATGCTGCGGCTACCCTGGCAGGCCAAAATATTGGAGCCGGTTTTCCTCAAAGGGCCCGGGAGGCAGTCATGTTATGTCTTAGGTTAAATGTAGCCTTTTATGGTCTCCTTTCTCTTTTCCTGTGGTGGGCCTCCCCCTGGTTGGCGCAACAGTTCAATCCGAATCCGGAGGTGGTTAAAACAGCCACCTTAGGCTTACGGGTAATTTCATTAGGCTATATTTTCTTTTCGGCCGGAATGGTTTTTGGCCAGTCTCTAAATGGAGCCGGTGATACCAAATCGCCCATGTTCATTAATCTTATTGCCTTTTGGGCCATTCAAATACCCTTGGCCTTTGTTCTTGCCAACACTTTGCAATTGGGGCCGTTGGGTGTTTATGCATCGATTGCTTTTTGCCATTCTTTGTATGCCCTCATGGCCGGTTGGGTGTTTAGAAAGGGCCGCTGGGCCAAGATAAGCGTTTAGTCCAAGCTTATGGATTGCCCGGCGCTTAAGGACTTCCAATCGGCAATATTTTCCGGTTCTTCCCTTTGGGTCCATTTTCTAAGCCATCCTTTGCCTTCTTTATCCCGGTCATGGGTTCGAATCAACACCTTGGGCTGAAGCATAGGCAATAGCTGTGTTTGGTGCTGTATGGCCAAGGCAACAGTGCCGCCCAACCACCAGGGCAAATGATAGGCTCTAACCGAAGTAATCCAGGCCTGTGGTTTAGGCTTGGGAAATACATGCTTTTCTTTCCATTTAAAGCCATGAGGGCTGTAAAGAATCCGCTGCCCCTGGCCTTTATGTTCAATCTCCCAAGCTTTTTGCAAAGGGTGTTTGCCATAAGCGCGCAGGGTAAAAGGACCTAGCTGTAGTTCCTTTTTATGCTTGAATCCTAATACAGGGGCATGCCCTCTGGCTCGTAATGCTTCTAGGCTAGGCTTGTGGCAATGATCTCCAAAGGGAAAGGCCACAAAAATATGTGCATGCTGTGGAATGGATTGTATGCCTTTTCCGTAATTCTTCAGCCATTCTTCCGAAAACCAGGACGGACCATTTTTTTGGCTGCCCCACAACCATGGGTCAATTACCAAAAAGTCGTTCCCGACTTGCCACAGCCAACTGCTGTCTTCATTCAAGGCTTGCAGGCGACTGCTCATGCACTACTTTGTTTTTGATTTTCCATGGAATGAGTGCCGGTACTTCCTTTTGATACTTGGTATAGTCTTGCTTCCTCGTCTTTTGCCTTTGTTCCATCATTGGAATGCTCACAAAGGCAAATAGTAAGGTTAAGGACAAAGGCCCGGCAAAGGTCCACCAATAATCCGGACTTGCTGCCATGCCTACGGCATAAACGCCCCACCAAAACAGCAATTCACCCAGGTAGTTGGGATGTCTGCTAATGGCCCAAAGCCCTTTTCTAAACACCAAACCGGGCTTAAGCAAGCCACGTTGTTTGGCACCATGCATTTGGTCGTCGGCTATGGTTTCCAAAAATAACCCGAGAAAACATAAGCCAAGGCCTATGAAATCTAAGGCCTGTAATTTAAATCCCCCGGAACTCGGGTTAAATATGGCCCAAAAGGGCAAACACATGGCAAATACAATAAGGGTAGGAAATAAATGAATGCCTAAAAACGAAACCGGCCAATACATCGCTCCCGTCTTTTTCCTAAAATCTTGGTATCTCCAATCTTCATGATCTAGACCCGTCCACCCTCGTGCCCAATTGTAGGTGAGTCTCCAAGCCCAAAAACTAACCAGCATAAAGCATAAACCTACCCTTACCATGGCCACCGGACCGGGTTCCAACAGCAGCGAAGTATCTGCCTGACCCATCCAAAACAAAAACAAAAAGGGAGGAGCTACACTCCAATAGGCGTCGTAAAAGGAAGAGTTGTTAAATCCCAAACTAAATAAAAAAATAACCAAGGTAGCCAGCACATCTACCGATAAAAGCTGCACCATAGGATGCATAAACTCCAAATAGGGTAAGGCAACGGCCGCGGCTGCCAAACAACTTAAGTAAGCAATAAATACCCAAAACAGGGCAACGTATCTATTTTGCTCCATTATTTTACTTAAAATCTAGGCCCAATTTAGTTTTAAGTTCCAAAAGCGCCGGGTTTTTTCGACACATTTCTTCGAACTTTTCTTGATTGGTGTATGGTTTAGCGCTGTTTTCCTGAACACGCACTTCGGTTTTAAACTCAATAAAATCGTTGCTTAGTTTTTCCCGGACATGGGCCAACAACTCTTGCCGCACTTCGTCAAAACTTTGCTCCTGTCCTCCATAATGCAAAACCACCAAAAATTCGGTTTCGGAGGCTTGTTCAAGCAAGCACTGACTCAATAAGGTTTGCAACATGGGGCGTTCCGACAGACCCGAACAAAAATCATGAACGGCAGCTTCCAATGCTTCCTTGGTAAAGGACTCTTTGGCTTTGGGTTCCCAGTTTATATCACCGGCAGCTTTTTGTTCCTGAATTCCTTTAATGGACAAACCTCGGCTTACAGCTTGCCTGCGCCGAGGTTTGTCCCTTGTTTCTTGATCCCCGGAATCGGGCGGGGGAGCTTTGGGTTGTTCTATCGGTGGAGGCAATTTTTCCTCCACCTTGGCCTCATGCTTTTTTTCTATCTCCTGCGGCTCTCCTGAAGAGGCCGCAAAAGTGCCTGAATTAGATACTTCTTTTTCCTGACTCAATGCCTGAGCAGCACCGGAGCTGCTGCTACCGGGCCTGAGGTCTTCGGAACTTTTCGGGCTTTGACTTCCTTGGCTTTTTTCTCCCTCCGTCCCCGGTCCGGGATCAGGATTGAGCAAACGCACCAAAAGCAGCATGGACAATTCCAAATGCAAACGTTTGTTGTTGGCATTACGGTATTGCCCTTCGGATTGGGCAATATGCTCCAACATGGCTACTTTCTTGTCCAGTCCAATGGTGGCTGACTGAGCAACATATCGCTCCTTTACCTCATCCGTTGCTTCCAGCAGTTTTGCCGTTTCGGGGCGGTCTACCACCAATAAATTACGTATATGTTCTGCCAGTCCGGCCAACAAGTGCCCTCCGTCAAAGCCAAGATTCAGAACCTCGTTTACCAGCAACAACAAGTCCGTTCTTTGGGCGTCTCTAGCCATGGCCACCATTTTAAAATGGTAGTCATAATCCAAAACATTCAGGTTCTCAATCACCTGCTGGTAGCCAAAACTAGTGCCGGAAAAGGTTACAATTCGGTCAAAAATACTCAGTGCATCGCGCAATGCGCCATCGGCTTTTTGGGCAATAATATGCAGCCCTTGGTCTTCGGCTTCTATGTTTTCTTTTACCGCAATTCGAGCCAGGTGACCGGTAATATCATTTACGGTAATTCTTTTAAAATCAAATATTTGACACCTAGATAGGATGGTTGGCAGAATTTTATGCTTTTCGGTAGTGGCCAAGATAAAAATGGCATGCTTGGGCGGCTCCTCCAAGGTTTTTAAAAAGGCATTAAAAGCCTGTTGGCTGAGCATGTGCACCTCATCAATGATATACACCGCATAACTGCCCACCTGCGGAGCCATCCGCACCTGATTGATAAGGTCTCGAATGTCGTCTACCGAATTGTTCGAAGCCGCATCCAATTCATGTATATTGAAGGAATGGGAAGTCTGAAATCCTACACAACTTTCGCATTTACCGCAGGGTTCCATTTCCGTAGAAGGGCTCATGCAGTTGAGCGATTTGGCTAAAATTCGGGCACAGGTGGTTTTGCCCACCCCGCGTGGACCACAAAACAATAGCGCATGAGGAATTTTCTTGCTTTTTAAAGCATTCCGCAAGGTGCTGGTAATGTGGGTCTGGCCAACTACGTCATCAAAAGATATGGGCCTATATTTCCTGGCCGATACTACAAAATCCTCCATAAGGCAATGCGCTCTGCTTCAAAGATACAATCCCTCCGCCAATCTTTACCTAAATTGTTTCGGCATTGGCTGTGCCGGAAAGGGAACCCATTTCTTTGTCAATAAGATACAAGCCGTTGGCCTCCAGTCCAATAAGCTTTATTTTGTCCTGTATGCTTCGCGCTAAAGTCTCCTCTTCGTGCTGCTCTTCTACATACCATTGCAAAAAGTTAAGGGTCGTGTAGTCCTTTTCTTGGGTGGCTATATACACCAATTTATTAATGCCCTGAGATACTTTTACCTCGCCTTCCAAAAAGCAGTCCACTACCTCCATGATGTCCTTAAAGTGCAACTGAACCTTGTCCGGTGCCGGTGTTAAGGCGTGACCACCCGAGTCGTTGATGTATTTAAACAAGCGAAGCATGTGCAGGCGCTCCTCATCGGATTGCTTATAAAAAAAGCGCGCCGCTCCTTCCATTCCTTTCACTTCGCACCAAGAGGCCATGGCCAAATAGCTGTAAGAACTTTGGCACTCTACTTCAATTTGCTCATTTAGAGCTTCTTCTACTATTTTGGTAAGCATAATCTTATTTATGTGGTTTGTGGTAAGATAATTCGATATCCGTTTTCTGCCAAGCGGCAATCCGCAAAAATGGACCTGGCCTCCTCCAAGACAGGTGCCAAGTCGCGGTACCGCACCGAAAAATGACCCAAAAGAAGGGAGCCAACGCCCCATTGACGGGCCAACTCAGCCGCCTCCTTGGCCGTCGAATGCCCGGTTTTTTTAGCCCTCGTTTTATGCATTTCCATAAACGTAGCCTCATGATATAAAATATCTACAGCATCGTATTTGTTCACGCTGTCTAACCTTGGGCGGGTATCTGTAAGGTAACCATAGGACCGAACTTGAGCTGGCGGATCCGTTACCTCATCGCTCAAAATTACAGTGCCATTTTCCAAGCAAACATCTTTTCCTTGTTTGAGTTGCTTTAGGGCCTGAACACCAGGATGATTTGCCTCAACCCAATCTTTTTTGAGCTTGCGGCCTCCCACTTTTTCATAAAATAAAAAACCATGGCAGGGCACAGGGTGCGTCAGTGGAACAGCATAGCATTGCAGACCCTTATCTTCAAAAAGCAATCCCTCAAAATCCGGTTCTAAAACTTGCAACTGTAACTCAAACCGAAAGACATTGCCGGTTATGGAAATATAGTAGTCCAAAAAATCCAACACCGCTTTGGGAGCAAATAAGCGCAAGGGCTGCCTGCGGTCTAGCAAATCCATGGTCGACAAAAGCCCCGGTAGTCCCAGAAAATGATCGGCATGCGCATGCGAAATCAACAAACATTGCAAGCGTTGCATGGGCAGTTTCTCCTGCCGAATCCGAATTTGTGTACCCTCTCCACAATCCAATAAGTAATGACGGTGATGCACGGTAAGCCATTGACTACTAAGCCAGCGTTTAGCCGTAGGAATAGCAGAACTGCAACCAAGTATGGTAATTTCAAAATTCATGTTTGGCGGCCTTTTCCGGCTGCCCGCTTCAAGTCCTCGGCCCTCGGCCCGGCAGGCTATACCGCACAGGGAGTTTGCTGCGCTCCACTCCTGTGCGGCAAGCCTGCCAGAGCCTCGTGCCTCCGGGCTTTTCGCTTGCATCCGGGGCCGGTCGAAAGTACAATTTTAATGGCACTCTACGGCAATTGGCTAGGGCTTGCGCCCATAGGCTCCTTTTTTTGTTCAATATGGGTCTCTAATTGGTGCTTTCTTTGCTCAGGCGGAAACAGGCACCATGTAGAGATTTTAAACCTAAAATAGTAATGATAATCAATGACTTATGTATTTCCATGTAGAGATTTTTCCAAATAACGGATTGGGACCCTTGACGCGTTGTGTTTTCAAGTTTATATCCCTGACCAAGGCGTCAGGGACCTAGTTCCTGACCGGAGCGTCAGGAGACAATTAGGGCACGGACAAATGGAAAGTCTCCTGACGCTGCGGTCAGGACAGGATCGCCGCCAGAATAACAGCGCGTCAACGGTCTCGGATGGGTTTAAGTAAGCAAAAGACACCCAAATACACCCCTAAAATCTTACCCAAAAAAAAAGCCTGCATAACGCAGGCCTTTAAAATCGTTTTAAGCAGAATTAATGCTTTACCATTAACTTATCTACAACTTGTGTTCCGTTAAGGTTTAGGCTAAGTCCATAGATTCCGTTGCTCAAAGTGCTTGTAGGAATGCTTAAGCGTTGGGTACCAACCTGCACGGAATATGCTTGCTCAAACACTACACGTCCCAAAGCATCGGTGATAGCGATTTGAGCCATTCCGGCGCTAGGAGCATAGATGGGCAATTCGGTGTAATTGTGCGCAGGGTTTGGTTGCAAGGGCAAAAGTTGTAGTCCATTGCCCTCACCAAAGTTTTCTACCGAGGCAGTAGCACAAACAGGCATGGCAATGTTAAAAGACAACACCCCATCGGTTCCGGGAACGTCGTTGCAACCGAGTCCGAGAGGGTCAATACGCCCCCTCACATCTACCTTAAAATAGATGGTATCGCAAGGATTATTGATAGGGCTAGGAACATTGGTAGAACTCAAGCGCAAGCAAACTCTTTTAATATTTGTGTTAGGCGCAATTTCAATGGGGGTGTTTTGGGAATTGGCCGGGGTAATGGCAGGGCTTTGAGCATCTTGCCATACCTCCCAGTCAAAATTGAAATTGGCAGGAATATTTTGGTTGTAAGAGGCCGCCGTATCAAGGCTAACGCTCAGGATTTTGATTCCACATAATGCAATGGAATCGCCCGGAGTTTGAGTTAGCGTGTTATCGACCTGCCCGGGAAGCACCACGGTGTTTTGGTGGTTATAATTGGTGCCGGTAACCGCTTCGGGTATGGGGTTGGGATTGAAACCAAGCTCCGTTGCGGCAGGATCGGGAGGAAAGGGGGAGCAAATTTGTGCTTGGAGGGCAGAGCCTAGGCACAGGGCTACGAAAAGGGTATGTGTTTTATTCATAAAACAGAAATTAAAAAAATATTAACGGTCGTTTTCTTCTTGACTAAGGTCGTTGGCGATGTTATCCATAATAATGAAATCTTCGATTTCGTTGGGGTTATGGATAATGTTAAGGATGCTGTCGAGTTGAGAGATGGTTATCAACTTCATAACCGATTCAGATACCCCAGTAATTACCAAGACTCCTTGTGCTGTTTTGCACAGGCGGTTGGCCACCAAAATAGAGGAGAGGCCACTGGAGTCAATGTACTTCACCTCGCTCAAATCAATCACCAAATTTTTTACCCCCTTTCCATTTTGGAATACGATTTCGGATTTAAGATCCGGAGAAACCACACTATCGAGTTTGTCGGTTTCTATTTTTAGGGATACAAAATGATTTTGAGGATTGGTTGCAATACTCATTTTTGGGAATTTTAGGCAAAGTTAACAAAAAACAAAGGGCAGAGCACTATGGGCGGCTTGCCAATAGAAATAAAACCGCCATGCGCACGGCAACTCCGTTTTCTACTTGATCTAAGATTAAAGATTCAGGGCGGTCGGCCACCTCTGAACTAATCTCTACGCCTCTATTCATCGGGCCCGGGTGCAACACCAAAGGAGGCCTGTCTATCCCTAGCAAATGCTGTTGTTGCAGACCATAGAAACGCGCATATTCATAATTTCCCGGGAAGTAGCTACCTTCTTGTCTTTCTTTTTGAATGCGCAACATGTTGAGTGCATCGTGGCTGTTAACCACATCTTGCAGTCTATGATAAACCTTCACTCCCAGCTGCTCTATATGTTTTGGAATTAAGGTAGGGGGACCACATACGCTAACTTTTGCCCCGAGTTTTTGTAAGCATCGAATATTGCTCAAGGCCACCCTGCTGTGCAAAATATCCCCAACTATGGCAATGCGTTTTTCTGCCAAATTGCCCAAATGCTCTTGTAGGGTAAAGGCGTCAAGAAGTGCCTGGGTGGGATGTTCGTGGGTGCCATCTCCGGCATTTATGATTTGGGCATGCTTGCTTTTGGGAAAACCGGCCAGACGCTTGGCCAAAAAATGACTGGATCCCGGTGCCGAATGGCGAATAACCACCATGTCCACTTTCATGGCTAAAATATTGTTGGCTGTATCTACCAGGGTTTCCCCTTTGGCCAGGCTGGATTGACTCCCGGAAAAGTTGAGCACATCGGCACTAAGGCGCTTTTGGGCCAATTCAAAGCTAAGCTTGGTACGTGTGGAGTTTTCGAAAAATAGGTTTGCTATGGTAATGTCTCTTAGCGAGGGAACTTTTTTTATTGGCCGTTGAAGCACTTCTTTAAATTCAGTGGCTGTGCTCAAAATGCGCTGAATATCTTCGCTATTCAGCTCATTAATCCCTAAAAGATGCCGCACAGAAAGACTATTCATGGCGTATTGTCGTTGGCAACAAGAATTTGATCTTGTCCGTGAAACTCTTCCCATTCCACCAAAATCTTTTGATGGGATTGAGATTCGGCTTTGAAACCCACAAAATCAGCTTGTATGGGCAATTCTCGGGTCAATCGACGGTCAACCAACACCAACAATTGAACCGAAGAAGGCCGTCCAAAGGACTGGAGGGCATCCAGGGCGGCACGAATGGTTCTACCGGTGTAAAGAACATCGTCTATTAAAATTACCCTTCGGTTTTCCAAGCTAACCGAAAGTTGGGTAGCAGCAGGTTCAGCGGGCTTATTGCGCCTTCTAAAGTCGTCCCTATGGAAGGTAATGTCCAGAAGTCCGAAATCCCAAGAAAGCTCTGGGGCCAGTTGTGCCAGCGCCTCTTGAATTCGATGGGCCAAAAAGGTTCCCCGTGGCTGAACGCCAATTAATACCGGATTAGGGTATTGAGCATGAAACTCAAGCACCTGAATGGCAAGCCGCTGAATGCGTTCTTGCATGTGTTTTCCATTCCAGAGTAACCGGGATTGCATCACTGAATTTGGATAAAGGTAAAAAAAAGCCCCCCAAATATTGGGGGGCTTATGGGCTTACTTTTTATCCTCGTCCTTTTCGTTTTCCTCAAGCTCTTTCTTGAGGTCGGAAAGGGCGCTGATGTCTCCCAGCGTGGTAACCTCCACCTTAGAGGTTTTGGCTGTGGAGCCTTTGCTCTTGGCTTTTGTAGGCTTCTCGTCCAGTTTGATTTCTTCTCGGTTGCCGTCCCAGGTGCGGGAATGCGAAACCAAGATTTTTTTGTCGTCCTTGGAGAATTCCAAAATGGCAAATTCGAGTTGATCCTCTAGGTTTGCCTTGCTTCCATCTTCTTTTTTAAGATGCTTCATTGGAGCAAAGCCTTCAATACCATAAGCTAGAGCCACAACACCACCTTTGTCGTTGAGTTCAATAATGGTTCCTTTGTGGTTCTCTTCGGGCTTAAACACAGAAGCAAAAACTTCCCAAGGATCCTCTTCGAGCTGTTTGTGTCCAAGACTCAACTTGCGATTTTCCTTATCGATGTCAAGCACAACCACTTGAATTTTGTCTTCGATTTTAGTAAAATCACTTGGATGCTTGATTTTCTTGGTCCAGCTCAAGTCAGAAATATGAATAAGGCCATCGATGCCTTCTTCCAATTCTACGAAAATACCATAGTTGGTGAAGTTCTTAACCGTAGCTTCATGTTTAGAACTTACAGGGTAGCGCACCTCAATATCTTCCCAAGGATCTTTGGTAAGCTGCTTCATGCCCAAGGACATTTTGCGGTCTTCCCGATCGATGCTCAAGATGGTAGCTTCTACCTCGTCGCCCACTTTAAGGAAGTCTTGGGCCGACCGTAAATGCTGCGACCAGCTCATTTCGGAAACGTGAATCAGACCTTCAACACCAGCAGCAATCTCTACAAATGCGCCGTAATCGGCAAGTACTACTACACGACCTTTAACTACATCGCCTTCTTTAATGTTGGCATCCAAAGCCTCCCAAGGATGAGCGCTAAGCTGCTTGAGGCCAAGGGCGATTCGACGTTTTTCGTCGTCGTAATCCAATACCACCACATTGATTTTTTGGTCGAGTTCCACCACCTCTTCGGGGTGAGAAATGCGGCCCCAGCTCAAATCGGTGATGTGGATAAGTCCGTCTACACCCCCTAAGTCTACAAATACACCATAAGAGGTAATGTTTTTTACGATGCCTTCGAGAACCTGACCTTTCTCCAATTTGGAAATGATATGCTTCTTTTGTTCTTCGAGCTCCTCTTCCAGAAGGACCTTGTGGGAAACAACCACGTTCTTAAATTCTTGGTTAATTTTCACTACCTTGAATTCCATGGTCTTCCCTACGTAGATATCGTAATCACGGATGGGTTTAACATCAATTTGGCTGCCGGGTAGGAAAGCCTCAATACCAAATACATCTGCAATAAGTCCACCTTTGGTACGGCACTTAATGACACCCGTAATAACTTCGTCTTTTTGGTGTACTTCGTTCACGCGATCCCAGGCACGAATAGCACGGGCCTTGCGGTGACTCAATACCAACTGACCGTTTTTGTCTTCCAGATGGTCAATGTACACCTCTACCGTGTCTCCAATAGCCAATTCGGAATTGTAGCGGAATTCGGTGCGGGCCACAATGCCTTCAGATTTGTAACCAATATTGATTACTACGTCTTTGGGAGTGAGCATGACCACTTTGCCGTCAACAATTTCAGATTCAGCAACGCTGTTTAATGTACCATCGTACATTTCGGTAAGGCTTTCCCGCTCCTGCGTTGAGTAATTGTCGCCTTTTTTACTTACCGAGTTCCAGTCAAACTCTTGTACGACAGACGCTGCCGTGTTTTGTTGTTCTTCTGACATACAATCAGAACTGCCGAATAACTTTGAAAACTTCCTGGAACAGTCGGCGTGGGAAGTTTTGTCCGTTATTCGTAGGTTTTACATGAATTAAACCCGACTGTCCCTTCAATTGGGCTGCAAATATAGCCTTTATATGCTATCTGTCAAGTTTTTGTGACATGTTTTTCAACACATCCTTTTTTTTAAGATTGGGTAGGATGATCTAAAATATTTTTTGTAATTTTAATTAACATCAAAACTCCCACTCTGATGAATACTTACACACGTTGCATTATTCCCTTTGCTTTTTTGCTTGCTTTAGCCCTTCTACCTTCTTGCGCAAGTCAAGAATTTGCTAAAGCACATCAACCGGGGACTGACCGATCCTATTTACTAGACGCTTCTCTCCAAGCCGAGGATTTTACGGGTTTGCCACCCCACAACGGGGGGGCAAATAGCCCTGAATTGACGCGCAGTAAAAAGTAAGCGGGAACTTCGGTTTTCCGGAAAGGCTTTACCCGTTTCCTCCCTTGGCATTGTCCGGGCCAACATTGGGAATCTAAAGCAATGAGACTGTTGACGCGCTGCTATGCTGGCGGCAATCCTGTCCTGACCCCAGCGTCAGAGGGCCTTTCGATTTGTCCGTGCCTTAATTCGCACCGGCGCTGCGTAATGACGCTTCGGTCAGCATCTTTGTGCCGGCATCGAAGGACTCCGGACGCTTCGGTCCGGAACTAAATCGTGAAAACACAACACGTCAACGGTCACAACGGGCTTTGGTTCGGGTACCTTTTCTTAAACCCACCGGGCATTAACGCAAACTTTACTAAGTAAGGGGATTGTCCCTTGGGTTGGATTTAGAAATTAGAAGAGCACATAGGGGACAGCCCTTTTTTCTCTGCTTTTCATAGCCGATTTTTAATTTTTTTTCACATTGTTTCGGGATTTGGCCAAAAAGGCAGTAAGTTTGGCCTCCTTATCATATACTATAGCTGCATGAGCAAACATCCATTGGATTTCATTGAGCCCAAAACACCTTCAGCCGGGCGCAAGTACAAGGCCGGAGGAGGCAAAAAGGTGCCTTTTTCGGAGTTCGTCCACGACTATGTAAACGGAGACGTTGACATTAAAGGAGATTTTATAGAGTTCATGGAATGTCGGAGCGAATATTTCGATTACCGACTAACCTGGAAACACATTAAATTTTTCTTCGGACGCATGATTCCCGAAGTGGTTATTCACAGCAAATCGCAAGATGAGCGTATTGTACGCGACCACTACGATCGCGGAAACGATTTCTTTTCTTCGTTTTTGGGACCACGCATGATTTATACCTCCGGTTTCTGGAACGATCCAGCTACCGAAACGTTGGAGCAGGCTCAGGACCGCAAGATGACCATGGTATGTGACAAACTACACATGCAACCCGGCCACAAGCACCTGGATATTGGTTGCGGTTGGGGTACTTTGGTGGCTTATGCTTCTAAGTTTTATGGAACAGATTCCACCGGTATTACCTTGGCCCAAGACGGTACCGATCATGGCAATAAGCAAATTGCGGATCACGGTGTTGCCGACAAAGCCCGGATTTTGCGCATGGATTACCGCGATATGATTACTCCCGGTAAGAACGACTTGAAATTTAACGCCATTACCTGCTTGGAAATGGGTGAGCACGTGGGCCTTCGTAAATTTCCTAAGTTCATCAAGAATATTTACGATAAGCTGGAAGAGGATGGCCTATTTTACATTCAACAAGCCGGTCTTCGTGCCAACCCTGGTCTTTTGGCCAAAGGGGAGCACTGGGAGGACTTGGTTTGGGGTTTGTTTATGAACCAATACATTTTCTCCGGAGCAGATGCCTCCACTCCACTTGCTTTCTTAGTGAAGTGTTTGCAGAATGCCAATTTTGAGGTTCAAAGCGTGGAGAACATCGGAATTCATTACTCACATACCATGACTTGCTGGTACCACAATTGGGAAAGCAACAAGGAGTACATCCTTAAAACATATGGTGAGTGGTGGTACCGCATTTGGCGCGTATTCTTGTACTGGTCTGTAATTGTAGCTCGCCAGGGAAGCTCTACTTGCTGGAGCATCGTAGCTCATAAAAACCTAAACAGTGTTGACCGTAACCGCTACATAGGAAGAGTCAACTTGGGAGAACGGATGGACTTGAATTCCGTTAAGGAGTTTGCGGTTTAACGCCCAATTTTATTTTTTGAAAGGACAGCATTTTTTGCTGTCCTTTTTTTTTGTAAGGGTGAGACCGATGGTCTGTAGCCATTTAGTCGACGAACCTGGCTTGACTAAGGCGCCAGGGTTACCTATTATATTAAAACCAGCGCAGTCCGGTTTAGCCATTGAAGGGAATGAAACTAAACCCTTGTCGGAGACTTTGTTGCTTCGGCCATATCTTCGGCCTCCAGTGGGCCATTTAGCGTTTCTAAAACCCAGTCTTTGTCTTTAATTTTAGGAAGATTGGGTAAAGGTTGCCCCAAATAATCCAGCCTTTTTCCGGGGTAAATGCAGCTTTGCCAAAGATATTTAAGTATGCTTGGCTGGTTTAGGTTTGGGTGTATATAGGGAGCAATGTGCTTTTGGTGGAATTCCGGATAAAGGGACCAATGCAGGGCAGGGCGCATGTGATGTGCTCCATGATACCCATTGTTGCACACCAGGTAATTGAAAAGTTTTCCGGTAAAGTTTCTGGAATGGTTGTAAGGGTGTTTTTCGTCGCAACCATCGTGCTGCCAAAAGTTGGTTCCAAAAATTCCCCAAACGGCGTACACATTTGGTATAATGAGCCAAAGCAATGCCAATTTCCAGTCCAGGGCAAACCATAAGATTTTCCAAGCGCAAGCAAAAGCAAGCTCGGTATAGTAGCGCTTGGCCCAAATCGGTTTTTGGGGAGCAACATGTGTAACAAACCGATTTTCGGTACGAATAATCCCGGGAATCATAACAAAGAAAAACAGGAGTTGATTCAACAAATTCCAACGGAACCTCATTTTCCAAGTTCTGGTATTGTCTTTTTGAGTCTGTAGGTGTTTGTGGTGGCTTAAATTATGTCCCGGTACATATCCTGTGGCCGGGCTTCCAAAGGCTAGGGTGAGTAATATTTGATGTACACGATTGAGGAGGGAATTGTAAAAAATAGGACAGTGGATGGAATTGTGAATGGTAATGGCCACCATAAAATTTAAGACACAAAGCGTCCCAAGGGTTGGGATAACCCAAGCCCAAGAGCGCGGAACAAAAAACCAAGCTCCAATGAAGACCACAAAATAGAGGCCCAGAAACAGGAGCGATCTTAAATCTGCACGAAAGCGTAGCATAGTCTAAATAGGCTAACTCAAAAGTATGAAAATGAACTAAATGTGGGTATTTGCAAAATGAATTTGCTCCAAAAAAATAAGAACAAGGGGTGCTATTCCACAAAAAACAAGGCAATTTGTAAAAAAAGTTTGTGAGAAATGGGTCAATGCGTACATTTGCATCCCGCCGAGGTGAGGTGGGTGAGTGGCTTAAACCAGCAGTTTGCTAAACTGCCGTACTCGAACAGGGTACCGGGGGTTCGAATCCCCCCCTCACCGCAGCAACGGGGTGTAGCGTAGCCCGGTTATCGCGCCTGCTTTGGGAGCAGGAGGTCGCAAGTTCGAATCTTGCCACCCCGACTTGTACAAGGGTTGTGGTTTTACCATAACCCTTGTTTTTTTGAGCCATGGTCCCATAGCTCAGCTGGATAGAGCAACTGCCTTCTAAGCAGTAGGTCTCAGGTTCGAATCCTGATGGGATCACTAAGAAAGTCCACCGAAAGTCTTTAATGTTCCAAATTCCGGGGAAAAGGGCATGCTTGCATGCTCCTGTTGACCGGAATTTGGAACCATTTGTTGCTAAAGGCAGCAAATGGACTTTCGGAATTCGGAGCTTACAGGATCAGGTACTAATCCTGATGGGATCACTAAGAAAGTCCACCGAAAGTCTTTAATGTTCCAAATTCCGGGGAAAAGGGCATGCTTGCATGCTCCTGTTGACCGGAATTTGGAACCATTTGTTGCCAAAGGCAGCAAATGGACTTTCGGAATTCGGAGCTTACAGGATCAGGTACTACTCCTGATGGGATCACTAAGAAAGTCCACCGAAAGTCTTTAATGTTCCAAATTCCGGGAAAAGGGGCATGCTTGCATGTGATCATATAAGGGCTTTTGGTATTTGATGGTGAAGGCACTGACGCTTCGGTCAGCATTAAACCCCGAGGCTTCAGGGAACTTTCGGAATTCGGAGCTTACAGGATCAGGTACTACTCCTGATGGGATTAGGGCGGTCGGGATTTTGGAAAGAAGCCCCAATCCCTCCCTCATTTCATTAGGAGACCGTTGACGCGTTGCTATTCTGGCGGCAATTCTGTCCTGACCGCAGCGTCAGGGTTTGCATTACGGCCAAATCTCAAGTATTTAATCCTGACTCAAAGATGCTGACCGCAGCGTCAGCATGCAGCGTCAGGGTTATAAACTAGAAAACAGAACGCGTCAACGGCCTCATAAGGCTTAGAAAATTTAAAATCAAAAGACCGAGGAATGAGCCATCTTAGTAAAATGGCCCCCCTGCCCGGCGGAGGGGCCGCTGCCACCAAAACCCGCAGGGGCAGGACTGAGGAGGCCCGACGCATGGAGGAGACCCCGCAAGCCTTGCCCATGCGTGGTTTTGGTGGTAGCGCACCGGAGTAGGGGCAGGAGATGTACCTAGGGTGTTATTGGAAGGAGGGCCCAAGGTTTAATTACTCCTTAAGTGGAAAAATACTGTAGATTAAGGGCAAATTCTAGTGATTTGAATCGACCCCTGCCCCGTATTCCAGGTATTCAAGTTTTGGATATTTCCGTTAAAGGAAGAAGAGGAATTGTATTGTCCATTGGAAGAGGCCACATTGTTGGCGCCGGAGGCTATGAATGAGCCGCCGCCACCGCCGCCGCCGCCGTTGGAACCGCCGCCTCCGCCGCTGTATCCGCCGCCGCCGGCCCCGCCAGTGGAGCTGCAGCCGCCGCCGCCGCCAAAACCTCCAACGGCTTGAGTGCCCGGTCCTCCTTGGCTTCCGTTGGCAAAGGCTTTGCCAAAGAAGATATCCGAGCTGTAGTTGTACACGGTATTGCCATCGGTTTGAAAACCTCCGGCTCCACCGCCTCGTGTGCCGTTGCCGCCTCCGTTTCCTGGACTACCACCCCACATGCCCTGGTTGTAGCCGTAGTCGGACCAAAGGTTGTTGTTGTCGTTGCAAGTATTGTACCCGTTATTGCCCCTTATTAGCGTGGTGCCATCGCTTCGGCAACCGTTTTGGGCAGAACGCCCATCTCCGCCGCCGCCGCCGGCCACAATAATGGGCTGGGCATTGCTCACCACATAAGTGCCACCTCCGCCGCTTCCGTTATTGTCGGTGCCGGTGGCTCCCTGTTGGCCCACTACCATTTGCAGGTTTTGACCGGCACTTAGACTAAAATCTGCGGCCAAAACAACACCTCGACCGGGGTTAGCACCTCCGCCGGAGGCGCCTCGTACGGTAATTCGATACACCCCACTGCTGGGAACGGACCAAGTTTGGATGCCATTATTTACAGTTACTACACCGCTTCCATAGCTGCTGTTGCACTGGCTTTGGCCGGGGCCGTTTTGGCCGTTTGCGCCGCAGGGGCTAAAGGTTTGATTCACCGAAATGCAAGAAGTTACTTGAACCATAGAGTCCAGGGTGCTGGAACAACCGTCGGCGTCGGTAATGGTTAAACTGGCTTGGTAGGTACCGGTATTGGTAAAACTCACTGCGGGGCTTTGCAGGTTGGAGGAAGCGGGTGAGCCGTTTTGAAAGGTCCAAGCATAGGTAGCACCATTTTGGATGGCACTAAAGGTGGAAGGAGCCTGGGTGCTAATGGGATAGGGTGTAATGGTGTAATTGGAGTCCGGATTGCTAACGTCAACCAACAAAGAAACCGGTGAAGAGCTTCCACAAGCATTTAGAGCTACCACTTGCAGGGTTCTTTGCCCTTGAACTCCTGAAAAATTTACGGTTATGGCGTTAGATCCCTGTCCGCTAAGCAAGGTATCTTGAGCGGGAACGGTCCATTGGTAGGATGTAGCACCTTGTACAGGGGCTATGGAAAAGCTAAGGTTTGTATCGGCCCGGCAAACGTGGTTTTGGCCTTGAATGGAGGAAGGGCTAGGAGGCGGGTTTTGGCAATCGCAAACGATGGCTTTCCAACCGGTTGAAAAGTAGGCTTCAATGCAGTCGGTATCGGTATTGTAAAT
Source organism: Flavobacteriales bacterium (assembly GCA_018401695.1). Lineage (GTDB taxonomy): Bacteria > Bacteroidota > Bacteroidia > CAIKAF01 > CAIKAF01 > CAIKAF01. The sequence continues at coordinate 174,105 of JAGYKD010000002.1, forward strand.
TTGTAGTCCAAAGGGAGGCGTTGGAAGCGCATTTCTTTGCTGGGTGTTCAATCTTGAGAGCAGGAATCCACCTTGGGTTGATTGCAAATCCAGCACTGCGGCCGAGTCGGGTGCCTGATTGGAGCCAATGGTTACTCCCTGAGCCATGCCGGAAATGGAGGAAAAAAGAACAAAGGAAAAAATACAAATACGTAGTGCGTAGTTCATAGCTTGTGCATCTACTCAAATGTAGGGTTCAAAGTTTAATGAGCCAAACAATTAAGGCACAAGTCTTCCGGCTACAAAATCGACGTAAAGCGCAGATTTGAGAAGTTTACGCTTTACATCGGCCTGTTTTACGTTGGCGTCAATCCACTTTAGTTCTCGTTGATTAATGACAAAAATGGTAGTTTCTCCAAATCCAAATTTAATGCGTTCTGCATTTAATATGGTTTGGTAGTTTACCGTCATTTGATTGAACAAGTCAATCTGTCCTCTCAAGTTTTCGTAAATCTGAAACCGATTCCTCAATTCGTTTCTGGTTTCTAGGGTAGATTGTTCGAAAGCCCAAGCGGTTTGTTGAAGTTTGGCCTTTACGGCTTTAAGTTTGCCTCGTTCTTTGCGGAGCATGATGGGCATGTAAAACTGAATGCCAAATTTGTAATTGTCGGTAAAATACACCGGGGAATCGTCGTTGTAGAGAAAGTTGTAAGAGGCGTTCAGGACGGGCAACAGTTCATTTTGCCTCAATTTTTTTTCAATAGACAATACTTCTACCTCATATCCCAATTGAGCCAGTGCGGGGTTTAGGGTTCGGATATTGGTTTGCATAAGGGCTATAGAGTCTGAGGTGAGGCTCAGTTGGGGTATGGCATCTAAAATGGGTTGGGGAACAATACTGTCTTGAATTTCCATAGGCACGCGTCCATTTTGCCATAAAAAGTTGGATAGGTGCAATCGGGCTTGTTCTATTTCCCAGAGGGCTTCTGCCAGCCGGGCTTGTCGGTCTTGGAGCAAAAGTAAGGCATCTAGGGTATCAATGGCAGGTCTGTCGCCTTGTTGGTAACTGATTCTGGCTGCATCCATTTGACGTTCGCCGGCTTCCACAGCGGTTTGCAACACTTCTTTTTTTCGGAAAGTAAATGCCCAATCCCAATAGGCACTACCTGCTTTTAGGAGCAACTCGTTCCATTTTTGTCGTCGTTCTTCTTCGCCAACTTTGCGCATCCACTGAGCTTGTCTAAGAGCGGCTCTGCGTTCGTCCATAAGCAAACCACGGGCCAGGGAAACCTCTAACCCGGCAGAGGGCAGTCCCATTTCGGGGTTGGTTCTGGAGGGGTCCAAGAAGGTTCCTCTATACAATTCGTAGCCTGCCTGAGCGCTGATGCCGTACCAAGTGGGGATTTTGAGTTTTGTTTCCCAAAGTTGCCAGTAGTTTTTGTCGTCGAAATCTTTTTGGTCGTAGTTGCTGCTCAATACAGGGTCGAATGCCCCCCGTGCTTGCAAAAGCTCTCCTGCTCTTAGTTCCGGATATTGATTGGCCAAATGCGCAAAAGGGTGGTGGCTCTTTACCAATTCCATCACTTCTTGGTAGCTCAATTCTTGCTTTTGACCCAAAAGCAGGGCATGGCAGACCAAGGCCAAGGTTAAAAAATACCAACGCGGGGTCATTTTCCTTCAGATTTTTTGCCCCCGGTTTCCTCCAACATGGGCAAATCTTGGCCTGAAGTATAATAATCGGGTGGGAAACCATTGATTTGCCGCCACAATTCATACCAAACAGGAACGTCTTTGAGAAGGGCGAAGCCTTGGGCTCCTGCACCTACCCGAATGGCATTGGGCCATGCTTGTTCGGTGGGGTCTTCCTGAATCAACACTCGGTATCGGCCGTTGGAAGATATGTCGGAATCTACCGAAAAAACGCGACCGCCAAAAGTTCCATAAGATGCGCCGGGCCAGCCGGAGAAAACAATGGTTGGCCAACCGTCAAAAATGATACGTACCGGTGCGCCAATTTTCATAAGGGGCAAATCCAATGGTTTTACGTACATCTCAACGGCCATTCTTGGTCTTAGTGCGGTTATAGAAACCAGGGGCTCTCCTGCTTTTACATTTTCTCCGATACCGGATTTCAATACTTTAACGATTTGTCCTTCTTTGGGTGCGGTAATGTACCAAAATCGACTTCGAATGCTGTAGTTGGCGTATTGGTTGTTGAGTTTTGCAATTTCTTCATCGGCCTTAAACAGCTCTGAATTTGCGGTTTGAATTTCGGATTCGATTTTAAATATTTTACTTAGGTATTCGGCTTCGATGCTGTTTAATTCAATGGTTGCATTTATGAGTTCCCGGTTGGCATTATCCAATTTATTCTCTGCAGAAACCAATTTGGCGGCCGCCTCTTGGGCTTTGTTTCGCCTAGCCTCTAAGTCACGTAAAGAAAGGATTCCATCTTTTTCGTACATAATTTGGCCTCTCCTGAGCTGTTCGTCTGCAATTTCATAGCCAATTTTTGCCATTTCCACTTCGGCGCTATCGATTCTAACTTTTCTTCGGCCAATTTCTACTTTGTTTCTTGCCTTATTTAAGCTGTAGTCTAAGTTGGCGCGCTCGGCTCGGATTTGACTTTCCAGGTTTTTAATTTTTTCTTGATATGCCATGGCCCCTCCTTCTTTGGCTACCAATTGTTCACGCGTTCTAAGCAATAGTTGAGGGTCAAAATATTGGTCTTTGATTTCACTAATAAACACAATAGTGTCGCCTTCTTGTACGGTATCGCCCTCCTGAATGTACCATTTCTCCACACGGCCGTCGATGCGCGATTGCAGGGTTTGCGGTCGATCGGAGGGGGTAAGCGTGGTTACTTTTCCTTTGGCTCGGATGTTTTGTGTCCAAGGCAAAAACATAAGAATCACCAAAATACCCAAAATTCCCAACAGCCAATAGGAAAGCAAACGGGCTGTTCTGGGATTGGTCACTTTCCGAAATGCCCCAAAGTCCTCCTGCTTAATATCTACCGGCGTTTTATGTTGTGAAATATCCAGCATATCAATTAATGTAGAAATGGATGAAGTAGCCCCAAGGATTTTAAATTTGCCGGACTGTCGTCTGCAAAAACCCTACCGTCTTTGAGTATAATGATTCGGTCGCATTGTTCGGCAAAGGCTAAATTACGTGACACCGCCAATAGGGTAGTTCCCGGCATTTTTTTGACCAGTAGCAGGGTCAATTGCTCTTGTTCTTCGGCATCTAAGCTGCCCAAAAACTCATCCAACAGCAGCAATTTGGGATTGTCTACCAAACAGCGTGCCAGGTTGATTTTCTGAATCATGGTGGAGGATAAGCCTTTCTTTTCCGGTATCAATAGCGTGTCAAAGCCGTTTTTTAGGTTCTGAATAATGGGGGTTAAGCCCACCAGGTCTGCGGCTTTGGCAACTTCGGTAAAGCCCACGTAGGGCCTTCCCAGGCTAATATTTTCTAATACTGTACCGTAGAAAACATCGTTTTCCAGAAAATTCTCCCCAATTAGGGTATGCACATCTAGGGCGTCTAAGTTTTCCAACGGAATACCTTCCATAATTACTTTCCCCGATACCGGTTTGTGTAAGCCGGTAACTATGGACAGAATGGTAGATTTCCCACTGCCTTCCAAACCGGTAATGCACACTTTTTCGCCTCGATTCAATTTGAAACTTAGCCCGTTCAATACCGGGGTTCCGCACAAACTACTATTGAATTTGATGTCTCGCACTTCTACCGCCATGCCTTCTTTGCCGATCAATCCGGTAAGCCTTCGACCCGATTGAATCTCCAAGGGAAAGTCGGTAAAAAGTCCTAGTTTTTCTGTACCTGTAAGCACTTCATATATGCTTTCCAGCCCTTGAATGATTTTCTCTACCGAGTTAATAATCAAAATGATTACAATTTCTCCCGCCACAAATTGCCCTATATTTATTTGCTGATCTACCACCAAGGAACCTCCAAGTATCAACAGCCCGGCGGTAATCAACATTTTAAACATCACTACATACCAGTTTTGACTAATGATTACCCGGAATTTTTTGCGCCGGAAATGAATGTAGTCGCCCACCAACTTATCGGTTTTTTCGAGCGGAAGACTGCTGTTTCCTGTTAGCTTAAACAGGTTCATATTTCGACCGATTTCTTCCAACCAGTGCGCAGTTTTGTATTTGTAGGTCGATTCCTTTAAGCTGGCTTCCATGGCTTTAGGACTGGTGACCCTAAAAATGATATACAAAATCAGCGAAAGAAAAATCCCGAAGAACACAAAGGTCCAGTGGTAGAAGGCAAGCAATAGCATTCCAAAAACAATTTGCAAACCCGCACCCGTAAGTTCTATCAATAGTTTTGGAAGTCCCTTTTGTACGGTTAGAATATCAAAAAACCGATTCACCATTTCGGGAGGATATTGGTCCTCTAGCTTATCCAAACGCATTCTTGGAATGCGCCAGGCAAATTCAAAACTGGCTCGGGCAAACAAACGTTGTTGCATGGCTTCTACAATCCACAACTGCATAATTTGCAAGCCACCGGTTATTAGTACGCCCAACAGCACCAAGCTAATCATTAATACTAGAGAGGTGGATATTTGCGCACCCATCAATAGCGATATAATGGCCTGTATGCCCAAAGGTAAGCTCAAGGTCGCCAATCCGTGCAGCAATGCATACACGTATAAGAGCATCACTTCTTTGCGCTCTTGGTGCATCATTCTAAAAAAGCGCCGTATGGGCTTAGAGGTTAAGTCCTTTTTGGTGTCGCCCAAATCGGCAAAGAGAGGCTCCATGGGCGCATACAACAAAATAGGAAAGCGACCATTTTCTTGAAAAAAATCTTCTACCGGAAGCTCATTGCACGTATGTCCATGACTTTTTAACTCCTCTCCGCGCTCAAAGTTTGCAATTACATACCCCTTTTTATTGCGCTCTACCCATATAAATCCCTCTCGATTTATTGAATAAAAAACCACCGGGTAGTCGGGAAGATCGCACAGGGAACGCAGCTGCTCGGTAGACGAAATCGACTCTTTTAGGGCAAGCCTTGAAAGGGCCGCAGCATTCCTTAGGACATCCAAGGTGTCTTCCAAAGCAACCCTTTCCTCGTCGGAATGGTCGTTCCAAAAATCAACCAACTCAGGTTGAACCTCCTTGTCTTTGCCAAAAAATGCCGCTGCACGTTCTGACAACAGGCGTAACTGGATGCTTTTCATGATGTCTGAGCTCTGGGTTCAAACCCCCGTTACACGCAATTGTTCACGGAGCTACAAACCCAGGACAAAAGTACGGAGAACCGAAACCACCACAAAATCTACCGGTTTAACTAAGTCTTGGCCTTTCGAATGCCTTATTCAGCCTTTTTACCCTCACCAAAATAAGCCTTTGGGGAAGGGCTTGGGCCCTAGCTTTTAAAAAAACACCCTTCCAAATCCGGCCCCGTTTCCGGACTCCCTTGCCTTCCCAAGCCCCGGCAGCCTCCGGTGGTTCCGCTAAGCTTCACCTCCTCGGCCTCCCGGGGCTAAGGGGCGGCTGCGGGCGGTCCTCCTACCGGCCGGGGGGCCATGCTTTGGAGTATTTCTACTCTTTGGGCCAATCCATTCTTTTGCTTCCCCTGGAATACAAGTCAGTTCCCCACACTTTCCCCTCCTGAACCGCAAATGCAACCCCATGCTTACCATGCTGTTTCCCGGTCATGTTTTCATGGTGCGGTTTGGATTTTTTCCATTGGTTAAACGAAAATTCGGCAATATGCCGGGCTATTTTGTCCATATCCCCCACAACTCCGGCAGAAAAATTCATTAATACATTTTCTCCCGACCAGGCATCGGGTGCCATACCTCCTGCTGCCCAAGCGTATCGATCTCCCGGCATTTCGCCGGTAAAAAATGCGTTTTTGTCCTCTTGATTGTGCCCTAAACGCCCCAAATTGCGCATGTAAACGGAATGGTTGTAAGCGGCCAGCCAGACCAGAGGATCAAAAGCCAGGGTATCTAATTTCTTTTGGGAGCGGTAGTCATTCAATAGTTCGTGGAAATGTAAGGCTGCACGGTACTCCAGTTGCATTAGGCTGTCTTTTTCCATGCGGTTTAGCCAAACATTCACTTCCGACCAACGGTAAACCTGGGCTTGCAGGCAAACAGGAAAAATACAAAGCAACAACATCCACCGAACCATAGATTTTTTTAGTTAAAACGCAAAAAGCGCCGGAATTGGTATGCTATGACTTTAGTTTTTGCCTTACCATAAAAGGTCCCCAAGGCAGCAAACTCATGGCCATTACTTTTATTGTTTTCCAAAGAGTCCATTGGAGCTGAAGGCCTAAATAAAATGCAGCCAAAATATAGACTACAAACAAGAATCCATGCGCTGCTCCTACATAGCGCACCGCCTCCGGAACACCAGCCAAATACTTTAGCGGCATGGCAATCAACAACAAAATTACATAGGATATGCCTTCCATTAAGGCAATCCACATAAAGGCTTTTTTCATGTTTATTCCTCCATAACCAAACGCACTTCTTGTCCTTGCAAATACAGGGTGAATTCTACAGGATCAAAATATTCCGGATCAAAATCCCACTGCCGGGGAATTCTGCCGGTTCTGGAAAAAATATCTCGGTCGGCATCAATCAAATAAACCACATAGTAGGGTTCGTCCTTTAAATACCTAAGCACAAAGGCACTGATTTCCTGAGTGAATGGATTATTGGGTACAATGGTAAGCGAATCGGTGCTTGCCATTGGAAAGCGAAATACATAACGGTCCAGGCGGTCGTAAATGATGTTGAGGGCCCATTCTTTTCTTTTGGCAATAGGCCCTACTTCGATATGGTAATTGGCCCGTGGTGAAGACCCGTTTAAGCTGTCTGTAATGGCAATTCCTGCACAGGTTTCGGCGTAAAAATTCCAAATATAATCTTCGTCTTTGGGACCGGTTGGTCTTTTTTCGGTTTGTGCAACCCCTGCATTTGAAATCATACTAAAAACCAAGCCGAGCGCATATAAAGATAGCTTTTTCATAGTGTTTTCCTTTGGTTTGGTGATGAAATTACATAAATCGAGCCATTTCTTGTTGCAGTCTCTGGGCTGCTTCACCGGCCTTTTGGTCAAAATCTTTCTCCATACCGGCATGCATAATGCTTCGGCTGGCATTTATAAGGACTCTGGGAGTCCTTCCCGGATGTTCTGCCCGCATCACATCTTCTACTTTACCACCCTGCGCTCCAATGCCGGGCACCAGCAATACATGGTCAGGAACTATGCGTCTAATCTCTAAAAATGCTGACGGTCGGGTGGCCCCTACCACCATCATGAGTTTTTGTGGGCCGGCTTTTTGGGCCAATTGACGCAAAACCTCCAGATATACAGGGGTTCCGTCGTTTAGTAATTTTCCTTGAATATCTTCCGCTCCGGGGTTGCTGGTGAACCCTAGGGCAATGGTAAAGGTATTTTCCATTGCCAGGTATGGGTTTAGGGTTTCCATACCCATGTAGGGCGATACAGTAAGGGCGTCAAAGGGCCAATGCTGCAACCAGGCTTTGGCATAGGCTTCGGCTGTATTGCCAATGTCCCCGCGCTTGGCGTCGGCAATCACCAAAATAGATGCGTTTTGGCTTTTTATGAAATTCAGGGTTTTTTCCAAGCTTAGCAACCCTTGAATGCCCTGTGCCTCATAAAAAGCGGTGTTCAATTTAAAGGCCACCGCATAGGGTAGGGTAGCCTCAACAATGCGCCTATTGAATTCAAATACCGCATCGTCGGCGTAGCTTAGGCTTTCCGGGAGTTTATTGGGGTCGGTGTCGAGACCAACACACAAACAACTCTGCTTGGTCGACATTTGGTCCAAAAGCAGCTCCAGCTTATCCATGCAGTTCTTCCTGAAGTTTTTCGGCTTGCTCTGTGGTTTGCAAGGCCTTTATAATGGGCATCAAATGGCCGTTCATGATTTCCGGTAAGTTATAGACCGACAAATGGATGCGGTGGTCGGTGAGTCGGCTTTGCGGAAAGTTGTACGTGCGGATTTTAGCACTTCGGTCTCCGGTGCTAACCATTGATTTCCTTTTTCCTGAAAGTTCGGCCTGCTTTTCGCGCAAGGCTTTTTCGAACAGACGGGAGCGCAATACCTGCATGGCCTTGTCAAAATTGCGCAATTGCGAGCGTTCGTCCTGACAAGAAACCACCAATCCGGTAGGTAAGTGGGTCAAACGAACGGCAGAATAGGTAGTATTTACAGACTGCCCACCGGCACCGGAGGAGCAAAAGGTATCTTTTCGGATATCCTTGGCATCGATATGCACATCTACCTCATCGGCTTCGGGCAAAACCACCACCGTAGCTGCTGAGGTGTGGATGCGTCCTTGGGTTTCGGTAGCCGGTACCCGTTGCACGCGATGAACCCCGCTTTCGAACTTTAGGGTACCATAGGCCATATTGCCTTCAATGTTTACAATAACCTCTTTGTAGCCACCGGAAGTTCCGGGGGTGGCGTCTACGTGCACTACTTTAAACCCTTCGTTTTCGCAAAAGCGTTCGTACATGCGCAGCAAATCGCCGGCAAAAATGGCCGCTTCGTCCCCACCGGTTCCCCCTCGAATTTCCAACACGGCATTGCGGTGATCTTCGGGGTCTTTTGGAACCAACAGCAAGCGGAGTTTTTCTTCTTGGGTTTCTATGGTTTGTTCTAATTGCTCAATTTCTTCTTTGGCCAGGGTACGTAAATCCTCGTCCTTTTCTTCGCGCAACAGCGCCTTAGCCGATTCCATGTGTTGTTTGGCTTCTTTCCAAAGGGCGCCTTCTTTGCAGATGGCTTCGGTTTCGCCATAGGCTCTTTGGAGGGCCACAAAGGCTTTAACGTCTGCCGCTATTTGAGGGTCAGACAATTGAGTTTCAAGCTCTTCTTTTTTTTCTTGAAAATGGGCTATGCGTGCTTCTAAATTCATTCGGTATAGCTAAATGTGCCAAAATCGGTTTCCAATACCACTTCTGCTTTTTCGGAGGCTTGCACATAGCCACTAATGGTGGCGTCTAATCCAAAAGGGCGACAAGCGGCAACAAACTCTTCGGCCACTGAGGGCGGCATAAAAAGCTCCAAGCGGCTGCCCATATTAAAAACGGTATACATTTCTTGCCAATCGGTTCCGGATTGCCTTTGAATGGCTCTAAACAACGGTGGGATTGGGAGCATTTGGTTTTTAACCACCTTGTGTCCCTTCAAAAATTTTAGAACTTTGGTATGTGCTCCACCCGTGAGGTGAATAATGCCATGAATTTGCGGCCTGAAAATGGGCAGCAATTCTTTAAGAATGGGCAAATAGGTACGGGTGGGCGATAAAGCTAAGCGGCCATAGTCGATTCCGGTAGAAGGTTCGGTATCGGTTAGGCTTAATTTGCCCGAATACAAATACTGGGAAGAAATGAGCGGGTCAAAGGTTTCCGGATATTCGCGCAGGTAACTTTTATTAAATAAATCGTGTCGTGCAGAAGTTAAGCCATTGCAGCCAATGCCGCTATTGTATTGGTTTTCGTACTTGGTTTGGCCGTAGCTTGCCAAGGAAACCACCGCATCGCCGGCCTGAGGGTTAATCTCAATCACTTGGTTTCTTTGCATACGCCCCATTACTGTAAATCCTACGTCAAGGGTGCGCACCAAATCGCCCACGTCTGCTGTTTCTCCTCCGGCATGTTGAATGTTTAATCCAAGGGCATTCCATTCCTTAATCAGTTCCGCGGTTCCTTGGATAAGCGCTTCTAAAACGCTGCCTGGAATTAGGGTTTTGTTTCGGGCAATGGTAGAAGAGACAATAAAACCCTCTGTCATGCCGGCACAGGCCATATCGTCCAGGTTCATTACTAAAGCATCTTGGGCAATGTGTTTCCAAACGGAAAGGTCACCGGTGATTTTCCAGTACAAATAGGCCAAAATGGGCTTGGTACCTGCGGTATCTGCATGCATAATGAGGGCATGATCGGGAGAACCGCAGAGCACATCAGGAAGGATTTTACAAAAAGCTTGGGGGTACAAGCCTTTGTCAAAATCTCGAATAGCTTGGTGTACCTCTTGTTTGTCGGAGGAGACACCTCGTGCAGCATAGCGATTGCTCATAATGCAAAGGTCAACATTTTTTGGAAGATAAAGCGCCCCGGCCTGAACGGACAGCTGCCCGAAGTAGGCCTTTAGTCCGCCTTTGGAGACCGTTGAGGGGAGGCGTTTTCAAGGCAGATTAAGGCACGGACAAATGGAAAGTCCGCAGTTTAATGACTGTAAATGAGGAACTTTAGATTTGGCCGTAACGCAAAGATGCCGCCAGAATAGCTTTCCCTCAACGGGCTCCTTTGGCGAGGAGGTGGAGCCTTAAGCGAACCCCCGCAGCCTTAGGCGGACTTAAGGCCTGCAAGGGCACTGGAAGTGGAGGACGGAACAGGCGCCCAAAAAAAAAGGTCATCTCGAAAGATGACCTTTTATGCTTAGGTGTTTTTTGAATTACTCGCCTTCGGGTTTGGGTGTGCCTTCTTCGTTTTCGTTTTTGGGCGTGCCGCTTTTGAAGTCCTCAGAGAGAATTTTGAGGGTTACGCGACGGTTGATTCGGTGGGCGTCTTCGAAAACCTCCTCGCCTTCGCTGCTGCGTAGTGCGTTGATGTACTCCTCGGCCATTACGGTATCTTGTTTGAAGATATAGCCGGTTTTGAGGCCTTTCATGTCTTTGAGTAGTTTCCGCGGCTCGGTTTCGCCGTAGCCATTGGGAACCAATCGATTGGGGTCGATTCCTGCGTCTACCAGGAGACGTACGATTTCGTTGGCACGACGCTCAGAAAGTTTGCGGTTGTATTCGTCGTTACCTCTGGCATCGGTGTGTGCTCCAATCTCAACCTTTAGGCTTGGGTTGTCCTCTAGAATCAAGAGTAGGTTTTTGACGGTATCTACGTATTCAGGCTCAACAATTTCCTTGTCAAAAACGAACTGGATTTCGAATTCAAGGTTAACCTTAGTGGTTTTCAAAGCAAAATCTGCCACGATATTGGTGTCTTTGCAGGTTTTGAGTGGGTCAAGCCCCATAGAAGAGGCACGGTTTACATCGTTGTAATAGTTTTCTCTGGTGGCTTGCATGTCGTAAGTAACACCAAAAGGGATGTCCATTTTGTAGAAGCCCATTTTATCGGTGGTTATGGTCTTTTTTTCACCCTCGGGGTTGGTAAGTTCTACGGTGGCATTTTCCAATGGTTCTCTAGTGTCTACGTCTACAACGGTTCCGCTAAGGGTAATGGTTGCGGTAGGGATAGAGAAGGCCCAAATGTCGTCGAGACCTCGGCTTCCTTCGCGGTTAGAAGATAAATATCCTTTTTCTTGACCGCGTTCAAACATGATTCCGAAATCGTCTTTGGGGGAGTTGATGGGGTACATCATGTTTTCTACTTTGCCCCAGGTTTTGTCTCCGGTGAGTTCGGCTTTGTAGATATCAAGTCCACCCATGCCTTCGGGGCGGCTTGAGGAGAAATAAAGGGTTCCGTCAAGTTTTAGGTGAGGGTAAACCTCATTGTCGGTGGTGTTGATTTCGTCTCCCAAATTTTTGGGTTCTACAAAGGTTTTGGCGCGGCGTTGGTATTCGGCCACCCAAAGGTCCATACCGCCTTTAGTTCCGGTCATGTTGGAAGAAAATACCATGTATTTTCCATCTCCTGAGATGGTTGGGTGTGCGGTTACAAAGCTATCGGGAGCGATTTCAATGTTTTCGGGTTCTGCCCATTTGGTGCCCATTCGGCGTGTTTTAAGGATGCGGCAACCGGAGCCATTCTTTTTGTCTTGAAAACAACGGGTAAAGTACATGTAGCTGTAGCGGTTATCCATGGCACCGGCGCCTTCGGAGTGTTCAGAAGAAAGACCTTCCAATCGCTTGGGTTCTTTCCATGCATTGGAGCGTCGTTCGGCTTCAACCAGGTACAAATCTTCGGGAACACCACCATGGGTTCCCCATTCCTTGCCTGCGCCTTTGCCTTTGAATTTCCGGTTGGAAGTAAAAATGATTTCGTCTTGACGGCGTGAAGAAATAAATGGAGAGAACTCCATATCTCTTGTATTCCAGGCTTTAACGTTTTCTACTTGATAGCAAGTAGGGTTATTTTTCCATTGGATAGCCAGTTCGCAGGATTTAACGCCCAATTCGCCACGCGGGTCGTTGGGTTCCATTTCCTTGTATTTTTTGAACTCGCTCATAGCCTCTTCGTATTCACCTTCGGCTTTGAGTAAGCTGGCGTATGCGTAGATGGCACCGGCGTTTTTAGGGTCATAGCGCAGCACTTTTTTTAGCTGGCTTGTGGCTCTCCTGTATTCGTTCATTTTAAGGTAGCACTTGGCTACCATAAACGATACGCAAGCCTTCATGGACTTGTCTTTGCCCACTTTTCCGGAGGCTTTTTGGTAGAGCTTGATTGCTTCAGGGAAATTGTTGCTTATGTAAGCAAAGTCAGCTTTAGCAGTGCCTTTGTGCCCACATTGAGCCGTCACCGGCTGGGCTGCCATAAGCGCTAAACCGACCATTAGGCCGGCAGTTCGGGTCAGTGCGTTGGTCTTTGTTCTCGCCATGTTTATCCAATTGGATTACTTTGTCCTTTAACGTCCAAATATGCAGCATATTTTTTAAAATCCCAATTTCGGAGACAGGATAAAGACAAGATTTAAGCTTGCAAAGAAGAAAACTTGTAAAAAGAACACGGCCAATGCAATGGGATTTGCCCTGGGAGGACTGATTTTTTGAAAGCCCCAATGAAATACAAAGGCAAGCCCAAACCAACAAACATAATTGAACATGGGAATAGTTCCTCCGGCCCAATGCCAATAATCAAAGCGTATGGCCACTTGTTCCAAAAGCACATCGTAGGCCGTCATGGTGCCGGCAGCAAGCAAGGGCCTCCATTTGGGTTCAATGGTCCGCCATAAAACCTGAGTCATCCAAACCATAAGTACCCAATTGACCCCAATCATAATTGGGATTCCTTGGATTTTCCAACCAAGTGCCTCTCCATAATCGTAATTTCCAAAAAGAAGCCCGGTGTGGACCCCAAGCCATTCGGCAAAGAAGCCTCCTGTAAAAGGTATAAGGACAGCTATCCAACGGGCTTTAGACCAAGGATACTCCCAGCCAATAAGCAAACCAAAAGCCAATAAAAGGTTTGCCACGGTGAGCGAGGCGGTTAGTGTTCGGGTGGGAGGGTATATGAGGCCTACCAAACCTACCAAATAAATAATGGTCAAAAAAAAGATGATTTTTTTTGCCCCAATTTTTTTTAGGCCCTTCATGCGTCCGGGATTTCATTGGCTGCGATGGCAGCAGAATTTAAACATAAGGGAATTCCTCCGCCGGGGTGCACACTCCCTCCCGTAAAATACAGGTTTTTGAATCGACGCGAAAAATTGGGGTGGCGGTTAAAGGCAGCCATGCGTTGGTTACTCGCACTGCCATACAAAGCTCCATCGGGCGAACCGGTTCGATTGGCAATCCCTTTGGGGTTTAGAATCCATTCGGCTCGAATCTTGGATTCAATCGGTCGATTCAATATCCGTTCTAATTTTTGCAAGATGCTTTTTCTTGCCTGGTTTTGTGCTTCCCGGCTTAGCGGTTTGTCGCCCGGAAGGTTGATCATGGTGAACCAATTTTCATGGCCCTTGGGGGCATCTCCTTCCACCTTTTTGCTAGAGATGTATATGTAAATGGTGGGATCGTCCGGTGCGCCGGATTGGGTTTCCAATTGTTCAAACTCTTTTTGGTAATCGTCCGAAAAGAAAATATTGTGGAGTTCCAGCTCCGGGAATGCTCCCTCTACTCCCCAATTAAAAACCAGAGCCGAGGTGCTTCGGTCGGCCTCTTTTATGCGTTTTGGGAGGGTTTCCTTAGGAGAGAGTAGGGGGTACAGGGCTGCCACATCAATGGCACTTACGGTCAAATTCGGCTCTATTTCGATCTTTTGGGAACAAACCTTTTGAATAACTCCTTTGCGGTGATGGATTTGGGTTACGGTTTGCTCAAAGCTAAATTGCACGCCAAGGGATTTAGCCAAAGACTCTAAGCCTCGGGTAATGGAAATCATACCACCCTTGGGCAACCACGCACCTTGGAAGTACTCCAGAGAAGGAATGGCCTGTAAGGTTGCCGGAGCCTTGTATGGAGAGCTGCCATTGTAAGTGGCGTAGCGGTCAAAAAGTTGCACCAGCTTGGGATTGTTCAAGCGGGATGCGTGGGCTTGATGCATGCTTTTAAACACCTGCAATTGGGGAAATCTAGCCACTCCTCTCAAAAAATCTTTGGATAAAAAGGTGTCGGCTTTGTGCATGCTTCTAAAGAGGAAAACGGGCGCGGTGGTATCGTAAATTTCTTTACTGCGGAGCAGTTGCTGTTTTATGGAAGCCTCAGGGACTCCAAAAGTATTGGAGGCAGCCCGTGCAAATTGGTCCGGGTCGGCAGGCGCATCAAAGCCCGTTCCATCGCCCCAGAAATAGCGGCAAATGGGATCCAAACGCTCATAAGCAAACATTTCTGTTGATTTTCCTGCCAATTGGTAGAGCTCTTCTACCAAAGTAGGTAAAGTAAACAGACTGGGGCCGGCATCAAAGCGGTATGGACCCAGTTGATATTCGGAAAGTTTGCCGCCGGCGAAACTGTTTTTTTCCCAAACTTCTACCCGATACCCTTTTATGGCCAGGCGAATAGAAAGGGCCAGACCTGAAACTCCGGCACCCAATACCAAGGCTAGTGGTTTTTGCTTCACGCAATATGTTTTGATAAGAACAGGCAGAAAAAGGAATGGTTTAACGGAGTCCTGTCCTGCCCAATGCGGTATTGGTGGGGTGGTGAAATAGTTGAGGATGGAATGGCTCTCATGCAGCCCTTGGTAAACCCTAGGTTTAATTTGTGTTTCGCTAATTTAGGCGCATTGTGTTTGTCAAATTCCATTCTATGTATACCTCAAAAGTGAGTAAACTGCAATGCATAAAGGGTTTTACTCCAATCCCAAAAGCCAATCCCAAGCTTGCTCAAAGCGTTTGGGGTCAAAGGCAGGATGGTTGGTCAATGCCTCTGGTTTAATGGCTTGAAGCCGACCTTCTCGTGCTTCGGAAAGGCTTTTTGTCCAGTCCTCTTTACTTGATTTTATATGGCAAAAAGCCTCGAGTCCTGTGCCCTCTACCATAGGCGGATTGCACAATATCGGGCGTCCTGTGCTTAGGGCATGCAAGAGTTTGAGCTTGACCCCGGTATTTTGGTTTGTGGGCAATACGTGCACGCAGCAAGATTCCATCCATTGCTTTAATTCGGTATTGCCGGGAGCTTCCAACCAACGTACCTGCTTATTTGGATATTTCTTGGCCAAGGCATTTGCTCCCCGACCGGCAATCCATAAGGGGAAATCATTGGTCCAGGGAAGCGACAGCAGCCACCTCACTGCGGCCTGGTTTTCTATGACCGTTAAATCTCCATGGTAAAGCGCCATGGGTAAAAATGGGCTGTGGTTGTGTTCCACTTTCCAAGGATGTCCCGGATAGTGCAGGCAAACCGGTCGACCATATTTTTCAAAATGGTTTAGGTCGCCGGGACGTATGACCACCAATCCGGAAGCTAATGCCAGTATTTTTTCTGCGCTTCGAAGGCGTGCCGCTTCCCATTTGAAATAAAACTTAGGGATTAGACGATGCTCATTTTTGGCTAAGCCCCGGTAATAATCGGCCTCAATATTGTGGCAACGAACCACAATACATCGATTTGGGAAGGCTTTACGAAGCTTGGGCAGCCAAGCGGTGCTATGCTGTCCCTCCAGCCAAATGGGGGCATCGTCCTCGCTCAAGGCTTTCCAAAGTGCGGTGCTTTTTCTGCTGGCTACAATATAAGGCTGCTTTCCCCAACCGCTTTTTTTAAAGGAACTTCTTTTGTAAAGCTTTACTTCTTTAGCCCAATTGGGTTTTGGGGCTTCCGATTGCCTTCCATAGTCAAAGGTATGCATGGTTATTTGGTGTCCGGCTTCGCACCAGGCTTTCCATCGGTAATGCACGTCTTGTATTCCTCCATAGCCGGGGGGCCAGGGACGGTCAAAGCACACCATATGTAAATCAGGAGCGGGCATGGCTAAAGGCACGTTCAATTTGAGCCAAAAGGTTAGGGGCATCTTTTTCCCATACCAACTCTTGGGCGGCTTTTTTACAGTTTTCTGCAGCTAAACGGGTGCCTTCAGGGTCATTTAGGCGGCGTTTTACTGCATTTGCGATGGCCGTTGGGCTTACCTCCGGCAACATCCAACCGGTTCCATAGGCTTTTATCACTTTTCGGAGTTCCACTAAGTCTGAGCTGAGCACAGGAACCCCCGCTTGCATATAGTCAAAAAGTTTGTTGGGTAAGGAAAGTTGGTAATTGATGCTTAGGGGTTTGTCTAGCGAAAGCCCCAATTGGCATAATCTGGTACAGGCCAAAAGCTCTTTGTAGGGCATGCGTTCGTGCCAAAGCAGGCGATTGCGAACGCCTAAGGATTCTGCTATTTCCGGTAGGCTGTGGAAAATATCGCCACTGCCTATGGTCGCTAAATATACCTGGTCGGGAAGGTGCTTTAATGCGGCAATAGCTTCTTCGGCGCCACGTTGCATGTTGATGCCTCCGCCCTGTAAAATCATAATAAAAGCCTCCTCCGGCCAACCCAGTTCGGCGCGGTTTTTTGTTGGCTGTGGTTCAGCCAAGGTTTGGGCCATAGGTAAATTACGCAATACGCTAAATTCTTTGCCATATTGCTCTTGGAGCAATTGAGCAATGGATGCGTTTACCGTAAGTCGACCTTGGGTCCGTGGAACTAAAAAGTTTTCCAAGCTTCTCCAAATGCGGCGTTTAAGTGGCGATTCGCTTAGTTCAGGCATGCCGGTGTAAAATTCGTGGCTGTCGTAAACCAATGGAACTCTGCGCAGTTGAGCAGCCAGCCACGCGGCCGGAAGGCTGTCTAAATCATTGGCATATATCAGATCTGCCGGACCTTTAAGTAGGGAAAAGAGCAAGCGGCATTGAAACTCTGCGAAAAAAAGAAAGTTTTTATGAAACCTAGCGCCTACGCGGTTTCTGGGGAAGGAGCTAGTGGTTAAGGGGCCGGAATGTTTACCTTTTCTTCCGGTAAGCTGAACCAAATAGCCTGCATGTATCAGGGTCTCGCAGGTCTTGCGCACCCTTTGGTCGGTTTCTAAATCTGAGATAACCACTACCCGTATGGTTTTAGCAGGCATGCTACGAAAGTAAATAAAGGTCCGTGGTTTTGCATTAGAAAAGGGCAAATGGGAGAAAAAGCCCTCACCTTTTGTATGCTTAGCTAGGAAACTTTTTCAGTTTTCGACGGTAAACCTTGACCATGAAAGCACAGCTTTTCCTTAAAATGCGGTGTGCTCTTGCTTATTAAGTGGATGTGTGTATCGTAAATGCCGCATGAATGCTTTTGCTTCAATCCTTGCTTTTGACTCAGGTAAGGAGTGCTTTAGGCTGGGATTTGCCATGGTTCGAAAACCCTATGCATATGTATCCATTCGTGCTGCACAGCATTTCTTTGCCGGTGTGGCTTTATTTTACGGTAATGGATGGGTGGCAGGGCCGAAATACCTTTGGCAAAGGCTTGTTTAGGCTTCGATTAAGGAAGCAAACAGGGAACCCTTGGGTGGAAACAAAGCCTGGCCAGAGTTGCCTTGAAACTTTTGCCTTGGGAATTGGCGCAATACGCAGGACCTTTCCGGCACCTATGTTTTTGCAATCCGAAGCCCATTTATGTCCCTCATGGTTGGTTGCCCTAGGTTTGCCTTGCATGTATATTGTTTCGCTATGTTTTACCCCACAAGGCTAAACCCTGTACAATAGGCTAGTGGGCACTGTGGTTATTTGGCAAAGGAAAGAGACCGGTGTAATGTAAAAGGCCTTATTTTGGAAGAAGGCCCCCGGACCGAACGGATACCCCGCAGTCCCAAAGGCCGGTATCCTTAGTGGGCGAAGGCTGAGGTACGAAGCCCCCGTACCACATAGGAGACCGTGCCTTTGGGACGAGGAGTAGGAGGGAGGGCCGGAAATGGGCCCCAAATCGGTCTACAACATTTAACTACAAAATTGGTTAATAAAGTATGAAGCCATTGCTTTTTGTGCCTGCCGTCTTTTGCTTTTTTTTGGGTTGTTCGGCGGCGCCTCATGCTGCGCCCGATTCCGGGCAAAGCGCAATTAATTCTGGAACGGATATGGATACCATTACTTTAGGAGCGGGTTGCTTTTGGTGCACCGAGGCTATTTTTTCGAACATGAAGGGCGTTCAATCTGCCAAACCCGGGTATTCGGGTGGACAAATTAAGAATCCGGCTTATCGAGAAGTGTGCAGTGGTCGAACCGGGCATGCCGAAGTGGTGCAGGTGGTGTACGATCCGCAGCACCTTGCCCTCCGTGAATTGTTGGGCGTATTTTTTCAAACCCATGACCCCACCACCTTAAATCGGCAAGGGGCGGATGTGGGAACCCAATACCGGAGTGCTGTATTTTATCATTCAGAGGCTCAAGCCGAATTGGCCAAATCCATTATTAAAGAGCTAGATGCAAGTGGGGCTTTTCCCAATCCCATTGTTACAGAAGTTACGGCATTTGAAACCTTTTATGAGGCTGAACCGGAGCATTTGGATTACTACGCCAAAAATCCGGACCAGGGATATTGCCGCGTGGTTATTCGTCCAAAAATGGAAAAGTTCAAAAAGGTATTTCCCGATATGGTGAAATAAGCTAAGAACCCAAACGCTCCAAACCGGCTTTAGCCACGTTTAGTTCGGGTTCTTGATTGAGTGCTTTTTCAAAAAAAATTCGGGCGCTATCTTCTTGTCCCAACAATTCCAGTGCATAGCCTTTATGGTAGAGCGCCAGATAAAAATCAGGTTCGCGGCTTAAGGCCCGGTCGAACCAAGTAAGCGATTCGGTTGGTTTTCCTTCCTCAAACAGAAAAATATAGCCAATGTTGTGTATGCTGGGCACATGGTTTTTATCGAAGGCTAACAAGTCTTGATACACCCGAATGGCTTCTTTTGGCCGTCCATGGTATTGCAGATAATAGGCCAGTCCATAATATGCTTCCTGTTTAGTGGGATTTACAGCAATAGCATTTTGGTAATAATCAATGGCCAAGTCGTTGTTTTTTGTTGCGTGAAGATTGGCCAATTGCATATAGGCATGAAAATAAGTCGGGTCTTGCTCTACTGCCGTTTGAAATGAAGAAATCGCCAAATTGGTGTCGCCGGTTTCCGCAAAAATCATTCCTTTGGTAAAATAGGTTCTTGCCTCAAAAGGATCCAATAAAATAGCTTTGTCTAGGTATTCAAATGCGGATTGGTATTGCCCCAGATAATATTGGAGTTCACCCATCCTCAAATTGGCGTCTAAATTATTGGGGTCTAAAGCCAAGGCCTTTTGAATGGTAGTCCTAGCTTGCTCTACTTCGCGGGTGGTGTAATATAAGTCTGCGGCATGCAGCAAAATGTCTGTTCTAAAGGAATCCAAACTCAAAGCCTGTTCTGCATCCATTAAGGCTTTATTAAACACCTCTTGTTCGGCGTAATACTTGGATCGAGCAAACCAAGCATCTACGTCTCCCGGACTTTCGGTGACTTTACGATTGAGTCTTCCTATAGTGCTGGTGCTGTCTTGGGTTTCTTGGGCAGGAGTTTTCCCTCCGGTTTCGCAGGAACTCAAGGAATGTATGGCCAAGCAAATCAAACCGACTCTTAGGAAGGAGGATACCACAGCGTTTTGCATTATTTAGCGGTAATCGCTTCTTTGATTTTGCTTTCAATTTCTTCGGCCAAATCGGGATTGTCTTGAAGCAGGGTTTTAACGGCTTCTCTTCCTTGACCGAGTTTGGTTTCGCCATAGCTGTACCAAGAACCGGATTTTTTGAGCACGTCGGTTTCCGAACCAATGTCAATCAATTCCCCTAATTTGGAGATTCCACCCCCATACACAATGTCGAATTCGGCCATTTTAAAGGGGGGCGCCAATTTATTTTTCACCACTTTTACGCGGGTTCGATTTCCCACTAAGGTATCGCCGTCTTTAAGCTGGCCGGTGCGTCGTATATCTAGCCGCACAGAAGCATAAAATTTCAGGGCATTACCTCCCGTTGTGGTTTCCGGGGAGCCATACATTACTCCGATTTTTTCGCGCAATTGGTTAATAAATACACAGCAGCAGCCGGTTTTGGAAATAGAGGCGGTGAGTTTTCGGAGCGCTTGGCTCATTAAGCGGGCTTGCAATCCCACTTTTGAATCGCCCATTTCTCCTTCCAGTTCACTTTTTGGAACCAATGCGGCAACCGAGTCAATAACAATAATGTCTATGGCACCGGAGCGAATGAGATTATCGGCAATTTCTAATGCTTGCTCCCCATTGTCTGGTTGAGAAATAAGTAGGTTTTCGGTGTCCACCCCCAATTTTTCGGCATAAAAACGATCGAAGGCGTGTTCGGCATCTATAAAAGCGGCTATTCCTCCTTTGCGCTGTGCCTCTGCCATAGCATGCAAGGTTAAGGTGGTTTTGCCGGAAGATTCAGGACCGTAAATCTCCACCACCCGACCTTTGGGATAGCCACCAATGCCCAAAGCCAAATCTAGCGTTAAAGAGCCGGAGGGAATTACTTCGGCTGCTTCAATGGCCGAATCGCCCATACGCATTATGGTGCCCTTGCCGTAGGTCTTTTCTATACGGTCTAGGGTCATTTTTAAGGCTTGTAACTTCTCTTTATTTTCCGTCGATGCCATAAAATTTGTCATTTAACACTTCAAATATACGACTAAAATCTTTTGATGCTACCCCAAAGTTATTAACAAGAGGTTGATAATAGGCACTTTTTATAGGTTTTGCAAACAAAAGAAAATGCCATATTTTTTGTCTATACTCTATAGTAATATAGAATAATTACAAGGGGCTCCTTAAGTCTAAAACTTAAGCCGTGTCAGAGATTGGCTAAAGCTTCTCTAATTTGCTCGCTGTGGCTCTTGCTTTGTACTTTCTTAAATACCTTAACTAGTTTACCCTCCGGGTCAATCACAAAGGTGTTTCTGTTGGTGCCCATATACTTGCGTCCATACATGTTTTTCTCCACCCAAGTTCCATACTTTTCATGTACGCTCTTGTCCTCGTCAGCAACCAATTGAAAAGGCAAATCGTATTTGGCAATGAACTTTTGGTGACTTGCGGCGCTATCGCTGCTAACCCCAATAACCTCAAACCCTTCTTTTTTAAGGTCCTCATAGTTGTCTCTCAGGTTGCAAGCTTCTGCCGTACAACCGGGAGTGTCGTCTTTTGGATAAAAATACAAGATCACATGCTTGCCCCTAAAATCGGAAAGCTTAATGGACTTTCCGTCCTGATTTTTTGCTTCAAAATCCGGGGCCATGTTTCCTGCTTCGGGTACATTACTCATAGCTGTTTGTTTTTAGTTCTATTTCTATGGATGCTAACAATCCCCATGGGGATTTGTTATTTCCTAAGGTTTATTTGCTCCCTGCCGGTTTCCACACCGTTTCCACTTGGCAACGCACGGTAATCATGCCGGGCAATCCGGGTACGTCGCTGGTTTCTTCCATCCGCAAAGGCCTATCCTCCGGAAGCAATTGGGGCTCGTTTAAACTCCAAATGGGGTCGTAAAAGCGGTGCGTGCAACCTTTGGAAATCATGTTGGCCAACTCCATAGATCCGCTTCCGCTGCCCTGCACGCCCAAAGCCGCCAACTGCTGCTGGGCCTTTTGGACGGCCTGTTGCAGCGCCTGTTGTTCGGCATTGCTCAAATCCGTAGTGGGCTCAACTTTCAAAATAGTAAGATCCGGATTGGAAGCCAGTTGTATCAATTTGGCATGAATTTCATCCTTGCTTAGGGGAAAGTAAAAGGACAGCATTACCTCCGGCACGGTTCCGGTTTGGCGCACACCACGGCTCCGCCAAACCACCGGCAATCCGCTTTCTACCGAAAAACTGGTGGTCGTTCCTTGATTCATTTCCTTGCGAAAGGCATCGATTTGCTTTTGGGCATCTGCATATGCCGCTTTATAATCCGCACCGCTGCCTTTCAACATTACTTCCACACGGTAGTATTGGGGCATGGCATATCCTAAACCTTCGGTATGTATATGCAGCGATTCCTTGGGCAATACCTGTCCTTGCAAACCCAAAGCACTAATAATCATAGTTATAACAAATTGTGCCTTCGACAGACCAAAGGGTAGAAATCTAGCTTGTTTCACGATTTAATTTTTTTTGTTGTTTTTCATAATAGGCGCAATAGGCTTGCAAACCGCAACCAGCGCAAAGCGGTGTTCTCGCTTTACATACATAGCGTCCATGCAAAATTAACCAATGGTGGGCTATATGTACCTCCTCCTCCGGAATGAATTTCATCAACTGGTTTTCTACCTCAAGTGGAGTCTTGGCTCGGTACACCAAGCCAAGCCGTTGGCTCACCCGAAATACATGGGTGTCCACAGCCATGGCTGCCTTGTGAAAAACCACACTGGCAATTACATTGGCGGTTTTTCGACCTACCCCCGGCAATTGCATCAACTCGGCTTGACTCTCCGGTACCTCTCCCTCAAAATCCTCCACCAACATCCTGCCCAATCCGGCCAAATGCTTGGCTTTGTTGTTGGGATAACTGATGGATTTGATGTACGGAAAAATTTCCTCCGCATCTACCTCGGCCAAGGCCTTTGGGGTCGGAAAACGATCAAACAACGCAGGCGTGGTTAAATTTACCCGCTTGTCGGTGCATTGCGCCGAAAGTACCACAGCTACAAGTAATTGAAAAGGATTTTCGTAAGCTAATTCGGTCTCAGCCACAGGCATGTGCTGCCTAAACCAAGCCAAAATTTCTTTATAACGCTGTTCTTTTCGCATGGGCGACAACGAAAATACACAAACCAACCTAAGGTTTTTTTATTTGTCCGCCTTTTCCCGCCCTTACCTTTAGCGTCCTTGCTCCGGCGGGGCAGGGCTAGGCGCTGCGGGGTCCCCCAAAAAACTTGGGGGCCTCCTATCGCCAAGCCCTGCCAACCGCCCGAGCAAGGCCGGCTACCGGTGCGGTCGGGGGCGGAAATCTCGCTCCGAATTATGGCACAACGTTAAACTCAATGATGGAAAGAAAGTATTCAAAAGTGGCTGTTCCACAGCAGTTGCGGGCTGCATGCAAGCGCACCTGATCGCCGGCCTTTAGCCACATAGGCATTCGGCTAAAGCTGTCAATCCGAATCCCCACAAATCCTCCTCCGGCATCTATTTCAATTTTTTGGGTAACCGAACCACTTAAGTCTGCAGAGGCTACTTCTATCTTCCAAACTTTACCGGCCGGTACAGTCCAGCTGGGACTATTGTAGGACCAACTACCTGTGGCACTTCCCGAATGACTCACTACTTGATTAAACTGCAAACTGCCCTGAGCATTTGCCGTGTTTCGAACTAAAACTAAGCTCAAAAAGCTTAACCAAAATATTACTTGGCCAAAAGTGAATGTAAATCGAGGCATAGCGTAGGGTGTTTCTTGTTCATGCCTTCAAAAATAGGATTTCCTTTGCCCAAACCTTACCTAAAAAGTAAATAAACAAACAAAAACTTTACTGTTGTATTTTCTGTTATTCGTTTTGTATCTGCTCTAATCTTTTCCTTTTTTTCAAGACAACCATGTATTCCACCGTAGGTGCCGGTTTCTCCAAAGCCCGATGCTATCAAACCAATCAACCGGGCACCCAAAGCGGAAACGGACAGGTGATTATTACTTGGTAAGGACCTACTACAAGTAAAAGGCTCGGCAAAGCTCCTCAAATTCGGGACTCCTTTTTTCTCCGCTTGCATATAAAGTAAGCTGTTGAACTTCCAGCGGCACCTGCTCCCGTCCCCAAGAGCACAAATGTCTGGAAACAGCCTTGGTTGAGGTACTGCGCACTAAGGTATGTGCTTGCAAATGCATGCCGGTATGCATGGCTTGTTGCCAAAACGCAACGCTTACTTCCGGCAAAATCATGTGAATACGTCCTTCCTCGGTGAGTTGATCCCGCATCCACTCCGCCCATTCCCACGGCAGATTTGTGTCTCCGTGCCTTGCGCTTTCTATATCGGTGTTTGGGTTTTTGGTATGATTTAAAAAATAGGGCGGATTACACAGCAAATCATCTACGGGCTGCGGGGATTTCCAATGCGGAATGGTACCCTCAAACAGACGTAATTTTTGATAAAACGGACTTTGGGTAAAATTGAATTTGGCTTGTTCCAAAGCATTTGGATGCCGTTCTACTGCCCAGACCTGTCTTTTAGGATTCCGTTGGGCTGCCATTAGGGCCAAGATCCCAGTCCCTGTGCCAGCATCCAAAATGGGGCCCTTTCCGGCACTTGTTTTGGCCCATGCCCCCAACAATACAGCATCCGTCCCCAGACGAAAGGGCGCTAAATGCTGATGGAGCTCAAATTGCTTAAATCGAAAAACCGAGCTAGCCATGCGGCAAATGTAAAGCACCAAAACAGTACAAAGGAATATTTTAGGAAAATCCGTTATTTGTAGTGCAATTAAATAGATATGAGCGACGTATTTATAAAACCAGTTTCCTCCAAAGCCGAACTCCGTCAGTTCATGAAACTCCCTTGGCGCATTTACGAAAACGATCCGGTCTGGGTGGCACCGCTTTGGGGCTCTTATAAAAAGGTTTTTGATCCCAAACACAACCCCTTCTTTTTGCATGGCACCATGGATTTGTTCATTGCCTTGCGCAACAACAAGGTAGTTGGTAGGGTAGCCGCCATCGTTAATCGCTTGCACAACGAAACCTGGAACGATAAGGTGGGCTTCTTCGGTTTTTTTGAATGCGAAGATGACCAAGAAGTGGCCAATGCGCTTCTGGATGCCGCAAAGGCCAATTTAGCCGAAAAAGGCTTTACCCACATGAGAGGCCCCGCCAGCCCATCTTCTAACGAAGACTATGGGGTAATGATCGACGGATTCGAAGAGCAACACGTAATTCTTAGTACCTACAACGCTCCTTGGTACTTTAATCTCTACCATACCTATGGTCTGGAACCCATCAAAACCCTCTACGCTTTTAGATTTGACGGTAAAAAAATTGTGCACCAAAATGCCGAACGCATCGAGCGCATAGAGAATGCCCTTGCCCAGCGCCTGGATTTCGAATTGGTCAATCTGAATATGAAACGCTTCGAAGAAGGGGTGAAAACGTTTAAGGGATTATTCAACAAGGCTTGGGGTACTACCTACAACCATGGCTGGGTGCCCCTCACCGACGAAGAGTTTGATTTCATTACCGGCGACCTTAAACAAATTACCGATCCGCAATTGGTAATGTTCGCCAAAGTAAAGGGCGAAATTGTAGGCGGTTGCATTTGTTTGCCCGATTACAACGAAGTCTTTAAGTCTTGGAAGGGTCAGCTTTTTCCCTTCAACTGGATAGACATGTTCACCAAAGCCAAAAAAATCAAATGCATCCGCATTGTAATTTTAGGCGTGGTACCCGAATATCAAAAGCGGGGTCTGGATGCACTTATGTACCTTCAAATTGCGAAACGGGGCTTGGCGCGTGGAGCTACTTGGGCGGAAGCCAGCTATATTGTAGAAGACAACGAACCCATGAAAAAACCTTTACTCAATATTGGTGGCGAAATTTATAAAACCTACCAGGTTATGGAACAATCCATTCCCTCAAATGCTTAATCTTTAGTGCTAAATCGTGTACGATACCTGTACCGCCGGGTGCTGCTTTTGCTGCTGCCCATGCGCGCATACCTCATAGAATCTCATTTGAGTTCCGAAGAGGTCTTGCTGCGCTTAAAAAGCATTATTTACGAAGACCGCCTCTATTTTATGAAGTCGCCGGATACCCAAAAACCATTTACCGGCCGCTTTTACCCCCAACGTTTCACCGCCATTCGAAACCATCCCAAACCCTGGAAACGCCGAATAAAAATCCGAGGCTATTGGCACAACAGCGAAGATGGCAAAGTAATGGTGCGCCTCATGATGTCCAACCCTTTCTCGCCTTTTAATTTCTTTTTTTTGGGCCTGATGTACACCATGTTTTTGTTGTTTTGGCCCGAACCCTTCAATAACCCTTGGTTAAACGTAATCCTTTGGTTGGCCCCTCTACTTGCTATGTTTTTGTTTACCAACATTTCTTTTCAAGGCATTTACAAACAAGAAAAAAGACGGTTTTTTAAGCTGCTTAAGGGCATCCGTGTTCCGGAATCCAAGGCCCGAAAAATGGGCTATTAGCAGCAATTATTTCGCATTTTCCCCTCCGGCAAAGCATATTTTCTCCTTGTACGTACCTTTGCCGCAAATAACCCTCGGCCCTTGGCCTTTTTTTTCCAATACATATGCACCTAGTCTTCGATGCCAAAAGGGCCTTTGTAAATGGAACCGGTCTCGGCCAGTATGCCAGAGCCCACCTTAGAATGGTAGCCCAACACCTCGGAGGCCAAGCCATGACCTTGTGCAGCCCTTTTAGCCGCATACCTTCCTTTGAAGAGGAAATGAAAGAAGCCGGCGCTAACATCGTCTTTGTTGGTAAAGGGGCCTTTTGGCGCTCAAAACACCTGCCCAAAATCGCCGCACAATCTGCCGCTACTGCTTTTCATGCCCTAAGTCCTGAAGTGCCCTCCGGCATTCAAGCACCCACCATCGTGACACTTCACGACCTCATTCCCTTCGAAAATCCTGCCTACCATCGCTTCCCCGATGTGTTTTTGTATAAGCTCAAAAGCTCCAAAGCACTAATTCGTGCCGATAAAGTCGTTTCGGTAAGTGCCCGCACCGCCACGGTGGCAGCACGATTCTTTCCCTCCCTAAGCTCAAAAATCGAAGTGATTCCTCCCGTTTTTGTGCCCGCACCCGAGTGGAAATCACAAGTCTCGACCCAATATCCCAAACCTTATCTTTTGTATGTAGGAAGCCAAGACCTCCGTAAAAATATGGGAACGCTCCTTAGGGCCTTTGCCGCATCCAAGATTCGCCATGATCTATCCTTGGTGCTTGTAGGTCCTTTGGGAAGCATGACCCGCTCTTGGCAAGAGTTCGCACGCAATATGGAAATGGAAGACCAGGTACACTTTGCAGGCAGCGTTTCCGAAGCCCAAAAGGCCGCTTGGTACCGTGGGGCACAGGCCGTAGTCTATCCCTCCCTGCTCGAAGGCTTTGGTTTGCCTGTACTCGAAGCGCTCTATTTTCAAAAGCCGGTCCTGACCGTGCAAGACAGCAGCATGGAAGAAGCCGGTGGATCCTTAGCACACTACCTGCCCGGATTGGATGTCAGAGCTTGGACTCAAGCCATAGAAAACATTCAGGAAATGACTCCACCCAAAGCTGAGACGCTCCAAAAACACCTGCAGCAATTTTCTGCAGAGGCCCTTTGGTCCGCATGGAAAAAGGTCTATGGCCTTAGTTGAGTAATTTTTTTGGCCAATCCCATTTGGCGCTTTAGGTAAAAATAGCACACAATTCTGCCGGCCCAAACTCCATCCTTACCAACTTTTAGTGCCTTTACAAACTTAAGCTAGCTTTAATTGCTATTCCGGGCTAGGCCAAAACGCCCCAAATCCTCTATTTTTGCCCCATGGCCAAAATGGAACTAAACCATAAGGTGTTTGGAATCGTTGGAGAAGAAGCCGACCATTTAGGGGTAGAGGCTTTTGTAATTGGTGGCTTTGTGCGGGACCTACTGCTCGGTAGGCCCTCCAAAGACATCGATTTTATGTGCGTGGGTAATGGGTTGCAACTGGCACAAGCCGTCGCTTATCGAATGAACGCCGCCAAGCGACTGCGTGTATTCAAAAACTTTGGAACCGCCCAGTTTATGACCGGAGAATGGGAACTGGAATTCGTAGGGGCCCGTAAAGAAAGCTACCGCAACCACTCACGCAACCCTATTGTGGAAGATGGAAACCTCGAAGACGACTTGCTCCGCCGAGATTTCACCATCAATGCCCTGGCCATCCGACTCAACGGTAATCATTATGGCGAAATCGTTGATGCCTTCGGCGGCCTGGCCGACTTGAATCAGGGAATCCTACGCACCCCCGTTGACCCCACCCAAACCTTCAGCGACGACCCCCTGCGCATGCTACGGGCCATACGATTTGCGGCTCAACTCAATTTCCGCATCGATCCCGCTGCTTTTGCTGCCATGGAGCCCCTCAAAGACCGTCTAGGCATTTTGGCCAAAGAACGCATGGCCGATGAGCTCAACAAAATGATTTTGAGTCCCAATCCGGGCTTGGCCTTTCGCTTGTTGGACGAGTCCGGCCTCCTCCCTGAAATTTTTCCCGAAATGACCGCCCTAAAAGGGGTCGATATCGTGCAGGGAAAAGCACATAAAGACAATTTTTACCATACCCTACAAGTGCTCGAAAACCTGGCGGCCCATTCCGATGACCTTTGGCTCCGCTGGGCGGCCATTCTTCACGACATTGCCAAGCCCAAAACCAAGCGTTTTGAACCCGGCCATGGTTGGACCTTTCATGGCCATGAGGAATTAGGCGCACGCATGGTCCCCAAGATTTTTAAACGCTTGGGACTTCCAGGCAACGAAAAAATGAAGTTTGTCCAGAAAATGGTGCGGCTTCACCTGCGTCCCATCGCCTTGGTTAAAGAAGAAATCACCGACTCCGCTATCCGCAGGCTTTTGTTTGATGCCGGAGACGATTTGGAATCGCTTATGACCCTATGCGAAGCCGACATTACCTCCAAAAATGAAGCCCGCGTAAAACGCTACCTCCGCAACTACGAAGTGGTTAAGCTCAAGCTGAAGGAAGTGGAAGAAAAAGACCACATCCGCAACTTTCAGCCGCCGGTCACCGGAGAAGAAATCATGGACTTTTACGGCTTAGAACCCTGCAAAACCATTGGCGACATAAAGAACAGCATCAAAGAAGCCATTTTAGAAGGCGAAATCCCCAACCAAAAAGAGGCCGCCTGGGCCTATATGCTTCAAATGGGCGAGGCTTTGGGCCTTAAGCCACAAGCCTCATGAAACGCCTTATTTCCATTACCGGACCCACCGCCTCCGGAAAGACAACGCTTGCAGTCACCTTGGCTCAAAAGCATGGCTTGGAGGTGCTTTCCTTTGATTCCAGACAGTTTTACCGGGAAATTCCCATAGGAACCGCCCAACCAACCCAAGAAGAGCAAAAGGGCATAAAGCATTGGTTCATAAGCAGCCACAGCATTTGGCAGCCCTTAGACGTGATGAGCTTCCGGCAACAGGCCATGCCGGTCCTTCAACAAGCCCTCGAAACTAAGGGCGGCTTGGTGCTGGTGGGCGGCTCGGGACTCTACCTGCAAGCCCTCCTTTACGGACTCGATGCCATGCCCGACATAGCCCCCGAGCTCCGCCGAAACATCCGCAGCTGGCCCCTCGAACGCTTACAAGAATACCTCGCCGAAAAAGACCCTGTTTTTTTTGATCAGGTCGACCGCCAAAACCCCGTGCGTTTGATGCGTGCCGTGGAAGTGATGGAGCAAAGCGGCCGACCCTTCAGCAGCTTCCGTACCCAAGAAACCCCACAGTGGAATTGGGACGCCCGGCACGAAGTGTATCATCTGGAGCCCGAACGTTCCGAATTGCGCCACCGCATGCAGCAACGCCTGGCCTCCATGCTTCGGGCGGGACTTAGGGAAGAGGCCATGCAATGGAAAGAAGCCGCCCATTTGAGTCCCCTCAAAACCGTGGGCTACCGCGAATGGTACGAAATGCCCCAAGCCAGCCCGGAGAAGGTGGCTGCCGCCATCCTCACCCACACCGCTCAATACGCCAAGCGTCAAAGCACCTGGTTCCGTAAATTTTGGGAAATACATCCCTACGACCACCTGCAACGCCTTTCCTCCGGTCCCGGGACAGGATGTTAACCCTGTCAACCAAGGTTTTAACCCTTTTACTCATGGTTTTGCCCCTTTTACTCATGGTTAAACCGTTTGTTTTGAGGATTTGGGCGCCTAATCCGTCTCCGCGTTAAGCTCCGTGTGGAGATTTTCCCATAGCCCACGGTTTTAACCGTGGGCTTCCTGTGGTCGCTCTTGGCCGGGCGGCTGCTGAGCACTCTATTTCGGCAGGCTAATTGGCCTGCGCCGGGGCGCGTTAAGCTCCGTGGGCTGTTTTATGAAGCCTAGGGTTGAAACCGTGGGATGTGGTTTCAACCGTGGGCTAAACATCAGTCAACGAGAAATCTACGCTTCATTTGCTGAGGCACAGCTATGCGCCGCACCTGCTTGAGCCAGCCACCGATCCTGTCCTGACTCAAAGATGCTGACCCCATCGTCAGCACAAGGCGTCAGGGTTTTCGGTACATTCAAGAGTTGCTTGAGCATAAGAGCAGCAAGACAACTGAGATGTACACGCATGATAGCAACCGGCTGCTTCCACAGTTTCGTTCACCGTTCGATGATTTGAAAAAGCTACTTATATTAGCAAAGGGTAACCGAATGAGGGAAACCATCACTTTGCCTACCGTTTAGGGTGGATAAATGAGGTTCAACCTCATTTATAAACGAGTTGGCAGCAAGTGTAAAAAGACGACCGTACAACAACTAAACGACTGACTTAAATAAGAAAAAGTAAACCATTTTGACAGGTGAACACAGACATAAAAATGATACAACAAATAGACAACGAGTAAGCCGTAACTCTTTGCTAACATCTCATTATTTTTTATTTTCTCAACCGCACATTTTTTTTAATTCAATTTTAGCCAGCCGCACAAATGGCACATTTGGTTTTGCCAACGCACAAAGCCGACACAAAAACCAAAAGAGCTTGAATTTTGCAAACGCACGACAAAAACAAGAAACTGAATGAAGAAAATCGGAATAATAGGACCAAACACCAAAATGTGCAGCAAAGAGCTTTACGACTTTGGTGTGCAACTTGGACAACAAATCGCAACAAAGGACAGAACTTTTGTTTGCGGTGGACTTGGCGGCTTTATGGAAGCGGTTTGTAAAGGCATTAAACAATCAGCAGACACTTTCAACGGACAGACCGTTGGCATTTTACCAGACGGCACCTCCGAAAACGCAAATCCGTTTATTGATACAGCAGTTCCCACAGGACAAGGGATAGCTCGAAACATTAGCATCGTGCGTACAGCCGACATCATCATTGCAGCAGGTGGAGGAGCGGGGACACTTTCTGAAATTGCCTTTGCTTGGCAACTTGAAAAAAAAGTGCTTTGTGTAACATTATTTGATGGTTGGGCAAAGGAGCTTGCAGGAAGAAATCTTGATGAGCGAAAAACTGACCTACTAATTCCAGTCTCATCAATTGATGAAATAAACCAACTTCTTAATCAACTTCTGTGATAGTTAATGAGAATAGCGGCAGTTATAGTTACTTGCAATCGCATAGAATTGCTACCAAGGGCTTTGAAATCTATAGAAGAACAAAGCCGACAACCTAATTTCGTTTACATCGTTTCAAATTCAACAGCAGACAACTTTCAGGTAGAACAAAATTTATGTGCTGACTTTGGTTTTCAAATTTTCAAAAATCACAGAACTGAAAATTACGCAGGGGCATTAAACACAGCCATTGAGCAAATCATCAAAGACATTGGAATATCCGAAGATTTATATTTCGCTTCGCTTGATGATGATGATGAATGGTTGCCAAATTATTTGAAAGAGATAGAAAGCAATAATTCCGACAACTTTGATTTGTTAGCAGGATATTTACTGCGAAGCAGTAAATCAGAGAATAATTTGTTGGTGTTGCCAAATGAATTGTCGGAAAAGGATTTTCTAATTGGCAACCCGGGAATTTCGGGTTCAAATACATTCATCAAGTTTACAACTCTTTTAAAATCAGGTGCTTTTGACGAAGGACTTTCTGCAACTATTGACAGAGATTTTTTTGTGCGAGTATTCTTGCAAAAACCGAAATACAAAATCGTAAACAAACATCTTGTAACGCAACACACCGACAACGATAGAGAACGAGTTACAACTAACCGAACAAAGAAAGAAGAAAGCCTTCGTGTCTTTTTCTACAAGTATCAGCATTTGATGAACAAAGAAGAAAAGGAACAATTCTTTCAGCGAATAGAAAAGTTGTTTTCAATATCCAAAGGTTCGTTTGAGTTTACAGAGCACAAATTTTCAGAACTTTCAAAAGGGGAATTGGTATTTGAGAACAAAGGAAATTATCAGTTTATTATTGGTTTTATCACAAGCGATGAAAATTATTCTAAAAGAATTTTAAGTCAAATCTTAGAGCAAAATATTTCCGTTGATTTAATCGTAATCATCAACAATTCAAAAGACAATTTGCTTATAAAAAGCGAACAAATGCTTAAAGGCAAAATCCCTTTTCGTATCGTTCAACCTTCGGAATGGAAAAACAATCTTCAAACGGAACAATACGGAAAAGCATTTTCAGAATTTAAAGAGATAAACTCAATTCCATTAGGAAGAACGATTTTACACTACCACTTGCACAATGAAACTCTTGATTTTTTACGACCTGTTTATTGGATAATTGATGACGACATTACTTTTAATTTCATTAAGTCAGTAAACGACCAAACGAAAAAAATTAATTTGTTTGAAATCGTTAATCAAAATTTGGAAAATGTAAGTGCCATTATAGGAAGTGTAAGCAACGACCCACCTTTACCATTTTTGAGCAGTGTTCGTGGGCAGTTGGTTGATTTACTGCACAGCCATTGGGCAAACAACCAAACAAATCAAGACCTTTTAAATCTTAGGAGCAAAGCAGATTATTACTACGACCTTTCAGACTTGTTGAGCAATCATTTGGAATGCCCAATTTATCATACGACTGCAAACGAAAACGCCATTGAAGAAATTTTTTCGGGCAAATCGGTTTCAAGAAAGGTAATTCAGAAATCTGAAATCAAAAGCATAAACAGAATTATCACACAAAGGGGACCAAATACTTTGGTCTTTAATCGTGAGTTGTTACATTATTACCCTGTAATCAACGTAAGCGTTAATCACAAATTTGCAAGACGTGGCGATTTACTTTGGGTTTTATTCAATCAAATTGTTTCAGAACATAAAATAGTTGAGCATACTTTTTCTATTCAGCAAAACAGAACTATTAGCAAATTTGATTTGCATAGAGAATTGGAAAAATCGGCTTACGATATTATTGGTTATGCTTTCAACAAAGGTTTTTTAAACACAATTCAAAAAATAAAAACCGAAACAAATCCAAACAGACCAAAAGACATTTTTGAAAAATTAGAAACGGAAAACTATTTTGATTTTTTCCTAAGCACATATAAACGCTTTTTACAAGGACGAAAAACAAAGTTTCTGATGAACTATTACAGAATAATCGGTTTGTTAGAGATACTATCTAATGACTTTGAAAACGCAAAAATCATTTCAAATCAAGTTTCGCAGACAAGAGAATTGAATGTTTTTCATTCGTTAATGACAAGTGCAGAATGCCAAGAAACATTAAAGAACTTTATCAATGAATTGACAACAGACATTTGGACATACAGCAATGCTGTTACAAACATTTCAGAAAGCAACGACAAACATCAATCTTTGATTGAGGAATTTTTTGAATTGAAAACGAACGTAACGTTTTTAGGTAGCGGTTCAGAAGGAATTGCATTTACGGACAATACTTGGGTTTACAAGTCTTATTTCAATATGCCTATTAAAGATTGGAAATTTTTGAAAGAAAAGTCCGTTATGTTTTTGAATAGCAGTCTGCTTGAAAAGATTGGTTGTTTTGAAAAAGGGATAAATAAATTCATTCGTTATCCGTTTCATCCGTTTCAAATTTTGCAAATTGTTGATGAAAATGAGATTATCCAATTTTTGAAATTTTGCAAAACAAATGAACTTGTATTCACAAACATTGCCCCGAAGAACTTTATTCAAACACTTTCAGGACAAATGAAATTGATTGATTACGGAAAATCGTTTGAGCCGTTTACAGAAGAGAAATTTATCAATGCAATTAAAAGAGCGTTTTTAATGTATCGCTTCCCAACAATGATTGACGAAGATTTTAAAACATTTACAGCAAAAATCAACATTGGAGAAACACCTGATGAAATCAAAGGTTGGGAAATATTTTACAACAAGATAATAAGTTAATGACAGTTGAAGTAAAAAATATTTTGATTACTGGTGGAGCAGGATTTATTGGCTCAAACCTTTGTCATTATTTGACGAAACAGAATTTTAATATTCTGTGCTTAGATAACTTTGATGATTTTTACTCAGAAGAAATAAAACTGAATAACATCAAATCATTGATAAACGAAAAATCGTTTGAATTGATTAGAGGCGATATTCGGGACAGCAAACTTTTGAAAACAATTTTTGAAAATAATAAAATTGAAACCGTAATTCATTTAGCTGCAAAGGCAGGAGTTAGAAATTCAATTTTAAATCCAACAGATTATTTTGACATCAATGTAAATGGCACTCTTACTTTGCTTGAAGCAATGAAAAGTAACGGAGTAAAAAACCTTGTCTTTGCTTCATCATCTTCCGTTTACGGAAACAAAAACGGGAAACTGAAAGAAACCGAAACTTGCAACGAGCAAATTTCGCCTTATGCAGTTTCTAAGAAAACGGCAAAGTTATTAAATTACAGCTATCACGTAAATTTTAAAATGAATGTTATCAATTTGAGATTGTTCAGTGTGTATGGAAAAAATCAACGCCCCGATTTAGTAATTCACAAATTCTTCAACCAGATTTCTCAAAACAAGCCAATAGAGATTTATGGAAACGGAGAAACAAAACGAGATTACACATACATTGATAATGTGGTGGAAGCGATTTACAATTCCGTTTTATACATTGAAACCCAAACGCAATCTGTTTATGAAATCATAAACATTGGTAACGACAATCCTATTCCTTTGATAGAGCTTTTGGATTGCATAAAAGAAGCTATCCAAACCGATAAGATTGAATTTGTAAAGAAAAAAATTGAAAAAGGCGATGTGGAAACAACACACGCTGACATTGAAAAAGCTAAGAAACTGTTAAACTACAATCCTTCGGTTTCTCTGAACGAGGGAATAAAATTGTTTTACGATTGGTTTAAAATTGAGAATTTATGACACATATCAATCAATTCATTGAAACAACCTATAAATTCAACGAACACATAAGCGGCAATTTGCTGATAATTGGAATTGGTGGCGGAAGCGATATAGTAGGTGCATATGCTTTGGGTAAATTTTTAAAAGAAAATAACCCGAGTGCGACAATAAACATTGCTGTTGCAGTTTCCCCAAAATCTGATTATGATGGCTTTGATAATTTACAAGAAAATCTTTATCAAGTAAATTCAGATAAGGTTGCCAACTTATCAAAGCTGCATCACACATTGCAGCTTATCAAAGAGATTTACAATTTTGATAAATCATTTTCCCCTTATATTTTAGTTCGACCAAAGTATAGGGAAGACGCGGACATTACAATTAATCAAAAAGATGTATCAGAAGTGATTGGCAAATCGTTAAATTTTTTAAATCCGGACTTAATTATTGCAACTGATAACGGAGGCGATTCATTGACAGGAGGTGTGAGTAATAATGTAGAGAAAGAATTTGACAGGACAGGCATAAGAGCAATACAAAAATTCGGAAGACCCTTTGAATATATTGTGTTTGGGCCTGGCTGTGACGGAGAGTCAACAAAGGAAATGATTTTAACTTCAATTAAGCAAGAGAAATATTCATTCAAAGGGGCATTTAGTATTGCTGAAATTGCAAAATTGTGGAGTCCGATTTCGGAAAAGTTTCTACCCCAAGACCGAACGCCAAATATTATTCTGTCAGCATTAAAGCTGTCAAACCAAGAAATAGAAATTCCAAGACATCGTAAGCCATTAATTCCAGTTGAGTGGCTTAAAGTAGGAATTGTGTTTGATGGATTAAAATTCAAAGGTGATAATCAAAAAACTACCATTCAATGACAACAGAAAATTTAAAAGACTTCATCGCTATTCCAACAATAGCTAATGACAAAGAAGCGAATCAATCGGGAATTGATTTTGTGAAAAACTTTCTTGAGCCGTTGGGCTTTGAATTTAAAACAGAGGGTGAAAGTCCTTTTCATCAGCCTGTAATCGTAGCAAAATACACAAATGTAAAGAGCGACAAAAAAGTTGTGCTTTACGGTCATTATGATGTTGAAAAAATCAAAGGTTGGGAAAAGTGGAACACACCACCTTTTGAATTGGTTGAAAAGGACGGCAGAATTTATTGCAGAGGAATTGCCGACAACAAAGGAATTTTATTGACACGCCTTTTAGCAATTAAGGAAATGTTTGAAGCAAGCGAAGAAATGCCCAATATCCTTTGGATAATTCAAGGCGAAGAAGAAGTTGGCGGACAAACTCCTTTTGAAGTAATTCCAAATCACCTTGCTGAATTTGGCTCAAAGATTTACTTGGAAGAAACAGGGGTTCACAAGAAAGACAGAACACCAGTAATTTTTCATTTGCCAAAAACTGAAACTCCACCAGCGTTTTTGGACAGTTTAAATAATGCGATTTATTCGGGCAAAGCGATTTTTGAGAACAGGCATCTTAATAAATTTAGTAAATGTCCCTTCCTACATAGCATTCCTGAAAATGGATATTACATCGGTTTTGGTCCGAATGACGTATTGTGTAACATTCACAAGGATAACGAAAGTTTAGACAAACAGAACTTAGAACAACACAAAGATGTTTTCAAAAAGTTTATTCGTTGGGTAAACGTAACAACCATTGACTAAACAATGTGCGGAATAGTTGCAATTATCGGAAATGGAAATATTGAAAATGCTTTGAATAAAATCAAGCATCGTGGATTAGACGCAACCAAAATTGTCTATTCAGAAAATGTTGCTGTTGGTTTTAATCGTTTAGCAATAAACGACAAATCGGAAAATGGAACACAACCTTTTGAGTTCAACAATTTGATTGGTGCATTTAATGGCGAAATTTACAACGCTGATGAATTGAGAAAAGAGTTTTCGATTGAAACAAAATCCAATTCAGACACGGAAATCATTTTGCCTTTGTTTGAAAGGTTAGGAAGTTCAGTTATTCATCATCTTGACGGATTTTATTCGGGAATTATCTACGATAAAAAGAATAAACAAACTTTTTTGTTGCGTGATTATATCGGTAAAAAGCCCTTGTTTTTTGGCACTTCAAATAATGAGAGTTTTATTGTTAGTGAATTGAAAGCCATTGATTTCATTAACGATTTTCAAATTGTGCCAAAAGGTTTTTCAGAGTTAAAAAATGGTAAAATCAATTTACTTGAAAATCATCAAATTCCGTTTGTTTCAAAAGATGTGTTGAAAGAAACATTTGTTGAAGCTGTAAAAAAACGTATCCCGAAGAACGAAAAACAATTTTGCGTTTTTCTCAGTGGTGGTTTAGACAGTTCAATTATTGCATCTATTGTATCCAAATACGCAGACAACGTAATTTATTACTCGCTTGGAAATAGAGATGATTTGCGTTTTGTAAATGTGCTTGCAAAGCAATTAGGCATTGGAAACAAAATAAAAAATATTGAATTGCCAAAGTCAACCGAATTACCCGAATTGATTAGTAAAGTTGTTTACCATACAGAAAGCTACAACCCTTCAATTGTAAGCAACGGACTTGCAACTTATCTACTTTCAAAAGCAGCACACGAAGACGGAATTAAGGTTGTGCTTTCAGGCGAAGGAGCAGACGAATTATTTTGCGGTTATCCAATTGCCAAAAAGATAAATGAATGGTTTGAAAAACGTACTGAACTTATAGAAAATATGCACTTTACAGAATTACGAAGATTAGATTTAGCTTCAATGGCTCATACAATTGAAATTCGTTGCCCGTTTTTGGATAAAAAGGTTTATTCCGTTTCTAATGATTGCAAAGCAGAGGATTTGATTAATGATTTTCAAGGAAAACAAATCTTGAGAAATGCGTTTAAAGATGATTTGCCGAGTGAAATTGCAGAACGAAAGAAAATGTCTTTTGATGTTGGTTCGGGAATTAGAAAAATGGTTGTTGAGTATTTGACACAAAACGGAAAAACGGAAAAAGAACAACTGAAAGAAATTTGGTACAAACATTATGAAAATTCATTGTCGGACAATTTCTATTTTCATTCATACCCAACATTTGACAAAGCCGTAGAAAAAAGAGGCATTTCGCACAAAGCAAACGAACTTGAAAAGGTTGAAAGTTTGCTTTTGAGAGAATTTGAAACAGTTCCGTTTCACAATATTTTTATGCTTAACAACAAGAAAATTGTTGCATCAGAATTAGGCGGAACTTGTTCAGATAAAGTTTTGCACTTTAAAAAAGTGCTTTCCGACAATGGAATTTCATCAAAACTCCATTCTGCATTTATAAATGGTGTAGAGTGCCATCGTATACTTACAATTGAGTTAGACAATCAAAGGTATTTCGTTGATGTTGGTTCGGGTTGGGCAAGCCCAAAACTTTTTCCTTCATTCAAGCCAACAGAATATTCAGTTTACGGAATGACATTTAAAACAGAACTTTCAAACGACAACTTGCTTTTGTTTCACAAGGGAAATGACGAGTTTAAACTAATGACAACAATTCCATTGACAGCCAAAGACGAAGACAGAATATTGCTTGATATTGAAAATCGTTTTGACAACAAAAATATCTATCCGTTCCATAACAGTTTAAGGTTTTCAAAAGTCATAGGCAATGAATTTTACTTTCTGAAAGGTAATCGTTTAAGAATTTACAGTGAAAGTCAAATCGTTGAAAAAACTTTATCACTAAAAGAAACATATAATCTTATAACTTGTAAATTTAATTTCAATTTGACCGACTTAAACATTGACTATATAGCATAATTAAAGCCCAACGCATCAGCCACACACATTACCAATCCGCACCAGCCAACGCTAAAACCAAAGCTTGGCAAAGAGTGTGTCTGCCCAATCGCACGACAAAAACGACCGACAAACCAACTGACGAAAAGAACACCGAACCGATAACAGCGGTTTTGCAAAAGTGGCGGTGCAGTGCTTCGTGGATACAACGGTTCAAATAGTGCCACCGATTTCGGTTCGTTAGTGCCAGTCTTTTCGGTTCAAACCGTGCCAATTTTTTCGGTTCTAATTGTGCCAATTTTTTCGGTTCAAACCGTGCCACTTTAGAAGATTAAGTAGAAAACTGCTATATCCCAGGACAAGAACTGAGATATGGCAAATAAACTTGATCCCATGGATTTAAAACAAATCATTAGCCTCCGTCTGGACGGACTGAGTAACAGAAAAACTGCCGCATTGCTTGGGATAAGCCGCAATACGGTTAATGCTTACATGAAGCTCTTTGAGGCTTGCGGGCGTCCTTTGAGTGAATTAAAGGAGTTAGAGAACCAGGAATTACAGGAACTGTTTCCTTCCTGCACCACCATAAACAACCCTCGCTATGAGCGGCTTATGCAATACTTTGAAAAAGTTAACCATGCCCGCAATCATCCAGGCTTCACCTTTCACTATCATTATCTTGAATACCAACAACAAGAGCCGGATGCTTACAGCTACACGCAGTTTATGGAGCATTATCACCGAAAGTTTGCTAAGGAAAAGGGTTCTTTAAAGCTTGATCATGAGGCAGGGAAGGAAGTGTTTATCGACTTTGCAGGTAAGAAGCTTCACATCACCGATAAGGAAACCGGAGAACTACTACCCGTTGAGGTTTTTGTTGCTCTGTTGCCCTGCAGTCAATACACCTATGTAGAAGCATGCTTTAGCCAAAAACGCAAAGACCTGATAGCGTGTATGGGCCACAGCCTTGGCTTTTTTGGCGGTGCACCTAAAGCCATTGTATCGGATAACCTCAAAAGTGCAGTGGCTAGATCAAGCAAATATGAGCCCGACATCAACCGTTCTTTCAAAGACTTTGCGAATCATTACAACTGTGTGGTAAATCCCACCCGTAGTTATGCACCACAAGACAAAGCATTGGTTGAGAATGCAGTACACTTAGTTTATCAGCGCATCTATTACCCTTTACGGGAGATGACTTTTTTCTCTTTGGCAGAACTTAACGCTGAGATAAGGAAACTCCTGATTCGCTACAACGACCTGCTCTTCCAGCGAAAAGGAGCCAGCCGCAAGGAGCTGTTTCAGTCGATCGAACGTGCTTACCTTAAGCCATTGCCTGTCCGCCCTTATGAGATGAAAGACTACCGAAGAGCAAAAGTACAAAAGATGGGCTATGTGTACTTCTCGCCGGATAAGAACTACTACAGCGTACCGTACCGATACATCGGCAAATCAACCAAAATCCATTACACAAAAAGCATGGTAGAAGTTTATTACAACCATGAGCGCATAGCCATACATCCACGTAGTGCCGGTAGGGGCAACTACCTCACTATCAAAGAGCACCTTAGCAGTACGCATAGAAACTACAGGGACTGGAGCCCCAAATACTTTGCAACACTAGCCGGCAAGCACGGTCCTCATGTGGAAGCTTTTGTGAAACATCTCTTGGCCGAAGGTGACTATCCGGAGAGCAGTTACAAAAAGGCCATGGGAGTAATCCAACTCCACAAATCCTACGGATCTGAACGTCTGGAGAAAGCCTGCAAGCGAGCTGTAGATGCCGAAATCTACAGTTATCAACGCCTAAAGAATATTCTCAAGAACAGACTTGACCTAGTTGAATCCAATTCAGAATGTCCAAGCTTCCAATCTCACATACCCTGCCATTCCAACACGCGCGGAGCCAAACACTACACTTAACACTTAAAATCAACATCATGAATAACAACGAAACAATCCAAAAGCTCAAACAGATGCGCTTGGGAGCCATGGCTGATTTACATAGCAGGCACATATCCGACAATACAACCGGAGAGTGTACTGCTGACGAATACCTGTCCATGCTTACTGACCATGAGTGGGAACACAGAAACAACCGGAAAATCCAGCGACTAATACAGCAGGCCGGCTTCCGCCAAAAAGCATCCGTGGAAGAAATAAACTACGCTCCATCTCGGAATCTGGATAAAAACAGCTTTCAAAGACTCGCCACTCTGAGCTTTATAGAAAAATGTGAAAACATCATTATCACAGGTCCCTCAGGAGTAGGCAAAAGCTACCTAGGGCAGGCGCTCGGCTATCAGGCCTGCTTCTTTGAAAACAAGGTACAGTACACTACTACCGCCCGCTTGTTTAGCCGTCTAAAACTA
Organism: Flavobacteriales bacterium; assembly: GCA_018401695.1. Classification (GTDB taxonomy): domain Bacteria; phylum Bacteroidota; class Bacteroidia; order CAIKAF01; family CAIKAF01; genus CAIKAF01. Next base: position 215,341 of record JAGYKD010000002.1, read on the forward strand.
TCAAAAGTGGACGGTACTTACCTCAAAGAAATCCAAAAACTAAACAAGGTAAAACTGCTTATACTTGACGACTTTGGGCTTCAAGCCTTTGATAACTTTACCAGAGAAGCTCTAATGGAAATCATTGATGAACGCTTTGGGAATACATCCACCATTATCTCATCACAGCTGCCGGTATCGACATGGTATGAAATAATAGGAGAAAGCACCATTGCTGATGCCATTTTAGACCGAATTGTTCACTCATCACACAGAATAAACCTTAAAGGAGAGTCTCTACGAAAAGGTATGCTTAAGGATGAATAAGAAAAAAAAACAGTAATATTAACAGGTCTTTTAAAGTGGCACTATTACTCCGAAATCACTGGCACGGTCAGACCGAAATAGCCACTTCGTATGACAGTGAAGTGGTTAATCAAAATTTAGTGCTTCGATTTAAGTTTAGTGGTGAAAATCGCCACCTTCGCAAAGCTGCAAACCGTCAGACTGTCTAATAACCGCTCTTTTCAACCTTTCAATAGTTAGCACATTGTAGGTTGTTTAGTAAACTTTTCCCCTTTAAAATTGGTATTTTTATTTATAAAATTTAGCCAAATAAAAACCCGAAATCACTAGAACTCTTTGGCCGGAATATTGACCCAGCGCCTACCTAAAGGCATTGGGTTCTCATTTTTGAACCTACCAGCGCCATTTTAAGGCCATTTTAAACCATGTGTTTCGTATTGATTTCGCCTACGGGGTTTCATTACCTTTTTACTTGGCTTGCTTTAAACCAATCAAATGTGGTATTTTAGACTGGAAAATGGGTTGATGGGGTAATTAGACAAACTGACGTTAGCCGCAAACCATATCACTTCGGTAGTTGAAAAAGATTTCGGGCATATGTACGTTTAATTGTACGCTTATTTGTACATTTGTAATAAATCTAATGCCCATGAAAGCGATATCAATCTCAACACTCAGAAAAGGAATGAAAGAATACTTCGATTATGTTTCAAAATCGATGGAAGTAATTATAGTTCCAAGAAACAATGAAGAAGAAGCAATTGTGATAATGTCAATTCAAGAGTATAATTCCCTTAAAGAAACAGAACACCTTCTCTCAACTGAGGCCAACCAGACAAGACTCCAAAAGTCGATTGAACAAATAAAGGAAGGCAAGACTGGCAAGTTTAATATGTAATAACTCAATAGTTCGCTATATGAATATTGAATTTACAGAGATTGCTTGGGAGGATTTTTCGTACTGGATTGAAAATGATGAAAATATTGTAACAAAGATTAAGGAACTTATTAATGCAATAAACCAAGATCCTTTTAAAGGAATTGGAAAACCAGAACCACTAAAGTTCGGATTAAAAGGATTCTGGTCGCGAAGAATTACCGGTGAACATAGATTGGTGTATAAAATTATTGGCACAAAAAGAATAGACCAGAAATGCACTATTATTCAATGTCGCTTTCATTATGACGACTAATAATCCATTTGCAAAAAAATGGTCAGCTGCCAACAACTAAGCTTTCGCCCGCCCTGCAAGGCCTAGCATGAAACCCCTGTTGCACCCTTCGGCTCCGCGCAGGGCAGGCTCCACAGGAGGAGTTGCCAAAATTTTAATTAGAGCTATGGGTAAAGCGGCTTTCTCAGCTTTATCCTGGCGGCAGATAGATGGGCGGCATGCATCGCTGCCAACCTAAGCTAGTTGAATAGGGGGCTGTTTTTGGGACAGTATCAAAACCGCTCAAGCCAACCCATAAGAGAAGCTTTTCAAAACCCCAAAATTTGCCAAAATTTCGCTTTACTGGCGTATTTTTGATTTCAAAATTAAGCCAGAATTACCTATCTTTGGTAAAAGTTGGGTTCGATATGCCTAAAGTACTTGAGAAAAGATTGATCGAAGAATTCAAGGATAAGGAGTCTTTTTCACGCGAAGCACTCTTTCAATTCTACCGTTACTTCGAGCCTGAACTGAAAGAAGGAACTTTCGGGTGGAGAATCTATGACCTGAAAAACAGAAACATCATCAAGCCTCTCAAAAGAGGACTTTATGTAATCTCCTATAAACCCAAATACAAACCGGACATCTCGCCCAATCTCCTGAAGATTGCAAAACAACTAGCTGAAAAGTTTGATGAAGTGAAACACTGTGTTTGGGAAACGGTATGGCTAACCGAGTTTGTACAACATCAAACAAGCAAATCAACTTTGTTCATTGAAGTAGAAAAGGGATTTGAAGAATCATTTTTCTATGCTTTAAAGGATAATTCACAAAGGGAAGTTTTTATAAACCCTGATGAAAAAGCCATTGATTTCTACATAGCTGAAAGCAATCAACCTGTCATTATTAAGAAGCTGCTCACAAGAGCACCCTTGATGAAACGAACAGAAAATAAGGTTAAGTTCTACACTCCTACTCTGGAGAAGATTCTCGTTGATCTATTCGCTGAGGAACGCCTGTTTTATTTTCTGCAAGGAGGTGAATTGATGCACATTTATGAGAATGCCCTAAGCAATTACACCATCAATTTTACCAAGCTATTCAGCTACGCAAAAAGAAGAGAGAGAGAACACGACATAAAGCAGTTCATGACCAACCATATGTTTCACCTGGTAAAGGATATTATGGATGATTAAGGACAAGTGTTTTACCGAAGAGTGGTTGGACCAATTCAAAAAGCAGAAGGAGCACAAACGAATTGATAAAATCATTCTCGAAAAAATGATTCATGCCCTGCATTTGCTGGAAAGGCTCAAGGCAAATGGACTGGACTTCGTTTTCAAGGGTGGAACCAGCTTGGTTGTCCTACTTAAAGAAGGAAACCGATTCTCTATTGACATTGATATCATCTGTAAAGCAGAAAGAAAAGACCTTGAAGAAATACTGAACAAGGTTATCGATACTTCCCATTTCACAGAATGGAAGCTGGATGAACACCGAAGCTACCAGCCGGGAGTTCCAAAGGCGCATTACAAGTTCTCATTCGACACCAAACAGCAAGGCTCCGGAACCATCTTGCTGGATGTGCTAACTGAAGATTCGATTTATCCGGCTTTGGCTGAATTGCCTGTCAATACAAAATGGATCGAAACAGAATCAGAGACCATGGTCACGGTTCCTACCATTGATGCCATCACCGGTGACAAGCTTACGGCTTTTGCTCCCAACACGATAGGTATTCCCTATTTCAAGGGAAAAGACCAGCAACCATTCTCCATGGAGATTTGCAAACAACTATTCGACTTGAGCAAGTTGTTTGAGCACATCTCAGACGTGGAGATGGTAGCGAAAAGCTTTATGGCCTTTGCGGAACAGGAAATCAACTACCGAAAAATAGGAAACCCTGATAGCGATCTAACTCATCAAAGGGTACTACACGACATCCTTGACACCTGTCTCATCATTGCCCAAAGAGGAGGCGGATCTGATGACGAAAAACAAAAGTTTGCGGAATTGCAAAGAGGGATTAAAGCTTTTGATTTCGGCTTTCTGATGTGGGGTAATTTCCGCATTGATGATGCCGTCCCTGCGGCAGCACGTATAGCGTATTTGGCAGCTAAAATTCTGATGAACGACATGTCATCCATTGCTTACTATGAAGGACAAGATGTAAAGGAACTAAACATAGAAGATCCGGACTGGAAATTTTTGAACAAGCTGAAAAAGCAGCCGGATAAATCGTCATTCTATTACTGGGTTCAAACAGTGCAAATCTTAGCGAAGAAGGAAAATGAGAAATAAAATATTCATTAGCCATGCAACGCCTGATGATGACGATTTTACCAGATGGTTGTCGCCTAAGCTCATTGGTCTCGGTTATGAAGTTTGGTGCGATATCCTTTTCTTGGACGAGGGTGTTGACTTTTGGAGCAACATGGAAAAAGAGATACTAGAAAATATCTGCAAATTCTTGATTGGTTCGTCCACAGCAGGAAATCAGAGGGAAGGCGTCTTGAAAGAACTAGCTGTAGCAGCTAAAGTAAAAAAGCAACTTCAAGACGACACTTTCATCTTAGCTCTTGCCATTGATGAAACACTGTCTTATGATGACATCAATATCGAAATCGTCCGTTTAAATGCCGTCGATTTCAAAAAAGCCTGGGCGAAGGGATTGCAGGACTTATTGGACGCTTTCGAAAAACAAAATGTTCCGAAAGACCCTGCTGACCTTTCAGAAAGTTGTAGTGGCCAACTAAAAAGACGACTCCAATGAACATGGACAGATACAAAGTATTGATTTCAAACCTGCCTGTAAGGCAACAATGTTTTACCACAAAACGAACGACCTGGACAAAAGCAGAGAATGAAATTCATTGGCTAAATAATTTCAATGACAAGTTGTTTGGCGATAACAAAACTTTGACTATAAGCCGTCAAGACATTTTTGAAACAAACGAGCCCAGAGAAAAAATTATAAAGACAATTTATTGGGGCTACACAGCAGGAATGCGTGGAAATCATTTTATAAATATTCTCAAACACATGGACACTATTGAAAACGTATTGCAGACTTTAAGAGAAAAACCAAATTCAACAACCAAAGACTTTAACGACCTAACATTAACTTTCAAGAATGTTGCAGGGCTTGGCCTATCAACTTATAGTAAACTACTTTACTTTTTCGAAATAGCATTCAACGACAACCCTTGCCTAATGCTTGACCAGCGACTTATTGATGTTTTTGCGAGGAAGAGATTTTCAAACTTTCGGCAGTTTGACAAAATTGGATATTAAAATGCTGAAAAACAGTATCTTGACTTTTTGAAGCTTATAAGGCAGATTGCTAAAGACCTTGACACGCAAGGAGAAAATATTGAGCTATTTCTTTTCACTTTCGGCAATAATTTAAAACCTACAAAATTGACTGAAACGAAAATTTCAAATATGTGGAACGGTTACTGCCCTGAAAGTTTATTGAAAGGCAAGACTGTTCGTATGCGACTTAACCAAAACGACTTTTTTGAAAGTGAAGAAACAGGACTTCAAATTTGTATCATTCCAGGAGTTCAAGCGGTCATTTTGAAATTTAGGGGTGAAGGAAAATTTAGAACAACAAAAAATTATGGGGACGAAGTTGACAATGGTGAGATTTTAAGTCCTCAAAATTCTGACAGACCACCTTTCAACAACCCAACAACTGCTTTTGGAGAAAGCGAAGAAATTGCAAATTACATTGCGACAATCAATTGAAAATTAATGACAATTGAACCGAAATATTATAATAGAAAAGAAAGCCGAACACAACATACTGCAGAGTAGAAGAAAGTCCTCCCACCCCCCCCAAAACCCGCCCTGCCTTTCCCGGCTTTTCTGTTTAATGGCCTCGCCCGAAAAGCTAGGAGACAATTAGCCCATTTTTCGTGCCGCATGCAAACCTTCCTTTGGCCGATCTGCATTCGGAGCATGATCTGAGACTGTTGATGCGACGCTATTCTGGCGGCAACTTGGCGTTGCAGTCAAATATCAAGGTCCTCATTTACAACTAGTAAACTGCGGCCTTTCTATTTGCCTGCGCCTTAATTTGCCTTGAAAACGCAACGCATCAACAGTCTCGATCTGCGCCCCGGCGCAGGCCAATTAGCCTGACGAAGAAGGGGGCTCAGCAGCCGCCCGGCCAAGAGCGACCACAGGAAGCTCCTTGGCCGGGCTTGGCTGCGTAGCCGCCCTACGAGGCAGCTAATGGCCGGAGACGGATGAGGCGCCCAAAAAAACATAGGAATCCTAAGCACGATGGTCCGGGACTTTACCTGCTTTTCGCTACTTCTGGTTGAATGCCTGAACCTTGAACCTGCCTTTAGCCCATGCTGCTTTTGGACCAGTTTGCCGCCAGCTTTTGCCGGTATTTCGCCTCTATTTCCTGCGCAAATGCGCTTTTGTCGTTCCGCAAAAATTCCATCGACGGTCCATCCGTCAGGCTGGGATGCACCTCCCGGAGGTTCTTGTCGCTCCATGCGGCCAGCTCCACCAAGATGGGGGTCAAGGCCAAGCCTTTTTCGGTCAACAGGTAGTAGTTCACCTTTTTGTTGTCCGGTTTTTGGGTTTTACGCACCATGCCCGCCTCTTCTAGGAATTTTAGTTTGGCCGACAATATATTGGTGGCAATGGCTTCTTCGCTTTCGGTAAAGTCTTTGAAGGTTTCTTTGCCCTCAACCAGCATTTGCTTTACAATAACCAATATCCACTTGTCGCCCAAAACATCCAAAGCGGAAGTAAAGGGGCAATCGCACCTGAAATCATGCCCCATGTGTTAATGAACCGTTAAATATTACTTGCAAAATGAAATTATTATTCATGATTACTTGCAAAATGAAATCAATCTTGTATTTTTGCTTGCGAAACAAAAGTAATCATAGTTAATCAAATGACAAAATCAAGGCTCAAAGTATGGACTTCCTTAGCGCTATCGGGTTTACTCGCTTCCTGTGCGGTGCATCAAACAAAAACAACAAGCGGGCTTAATTCTTCAAACAACGCAAGCATGAACAACAAAGAAATCGTAGGTACCTTCTTAGGTGCCGTGGCCCGGCAAGACGCCGAAACCATGCGGCAAATGGCAAATGCCGATTACATTCAACACAATCCTTTTGTGCCCACCGGCCTGGAACCCTTTATTGGTTTGCTGCCGGTTTTAAAAGAGCATGGAACCTATGCCGAAAACATTCGGATGTTTCAAGACGGCGACTTTGTGTTTATGCACAACATCTGGAAAAATGCCAAACCTTTTGGAGCCGACGAAATGGTGGCTTTCGACATCATTCGGGTGGATAAAAACGGAAAAGTAGCCGAACATTGGGACGCCATGACCGTGCTGGTGAAGGAAACGGCCAGCGGAAGAACCCAAACCGACGGACCAAGCCTGGTGACCGATATGGACCAAACCGAAGCCAACAAAGCCCTGGCGGTTTCCCTGGTAGAGGACGTATTGATGGGCAAAAACCCAAGCAAAATAGCCGACTACATCAGCGCGGAAACTTACCACCAACACAATCCCCAAATTAAGGACGGTTTAACCGGAATTATGGAAGCCGTGGAGTACCTCACCGCACAAAACAACATGTTTAACTACACCAAAATCCACAAGGTGTTGGGCGAAGGCAATTTTGTGCTAACCGTAAGCGAAGGCACATGGAACGGCGGCAAAAAACACGTGTTTTACGACCTTTTCCGAATGGAAGCCGGTAAAATCGTAGAGCATTGGGATGTGATTCAGGAAATTCCCACCGAGGGTTTGGCCCACAACAACGGCATGTTTAACTTTTAATCGAATATCATGAAAAATACAACAATCAAAACAGCAGCACTACTCCTTGTTTCCCTAGCCTTTTTAGCCTCATGCAGCGAGGACGAAGGAACAACTCCTGAGTTGAGCCAAAAAGAAAAAGCAGCCTCTTTTTTGGAAGCGGTCAACACCCGAAATGCAGCCACCATAGCATCCTTGGTCACCGAAGATTACATTCAACACAATCCATTTTTACCAACGGGTAGAGATGCTTTTGTAGAGGTGGTAACCACAACATTGGCAGATAACGGCACCTTGGTGGCAAATCAACGCATGATGGAGGAAGGAAATTTCGTAGCCATGCATAATTTATGGACCGGAGCCGCACCCTTTGGAGCAGACACCGTGGTTAGCTTTGATGTAATACGCTTTGACGCTAACGGAAAAATTGCGGAGCATTGGGATGCCATTCAACCTTGGGAAGGCAACACCGTGAATGGAAATACCATGATTGACGGCGCTACAACCATTACAGATTTGGACAAAACCGAAGCAAATAAGGACCTGGCCAGGTCCATTATTGAGGATGTATTGATGGGGCAAAACCCAAACAACATTACCAATTACATTGCCGAAGATTACATCCAACACAACCCGCAAATCGATAACGGTTTACAAGGCATTCAGGATGCTGTTGCCTACCTGACCTCTATAAACAACATGTTCCAATACAACACCATATACAAAGTGATTGGTGAAGGAAACTTTGTGCTAACCATAAGCGAAGGAACATGGAACAACACTTCCAACGCCTTTTACGACCTCTTCCGTATGGAAAATGGAAAAGCCGTAGAACATTGGGACGTGATTCAGGCAGTTCCCACCACCGGCTTGGCCAACAACAACGGCATGTTTGGTGGATTTTAATCAAACTTCTAAGCATTCTTTACCCCTAATTTAAATGAAAAACATACTTATAACAGGCAGCAGCAACGGCTTCGGCTTCAAGGCCGCCAAAGATTTTGCCGACCGGGGTTATCGGGTTTTTGCCACCATGCGGAACCCAAACGGCAAGAACGTCTCGGCAAAAGCGGAATTGGAAGGGCATTCCACCCACATTAAGGTAGTGGATATGGACGTAACCGACCAAGTCTCGGTGCAGGAAGCCACGGCGGGCATCCTGGCAGAGGCAGGCCACATCGACGTGCTCGTGAACAATGCAGGAATCATGTATTTGGGCATTACCGAAGCCTTTAGCGTGGAGCAGGCAAAAATTCAAATGGAAACCAACTATTTTGGGGCCATTCGGGTCATGCAAGCCCTTTTACCGGCCATGCGCAGCGCGGGTTCGGGACTAATCATCAATACCTCGTCCTTGGTTGGGCGGATATCGCCGCCATTTTTTGGCACCTACACCGCCACCAAGCACGCCTTGGAGGGCTATTCCCAGGCCTTGCGCTACGAGCTTTCCCCCTTTGGTGTGGATGTGGTATTGGTAGAACCCGGTCCTTTTGGCACCGGTTTGCTGGCCTCCGGTCAAGTTCCGGCGCATCGCGAAGTTTTAGAAAGCTATGGTGCCTTGGCAGAGGTTCCGACGGCCATGGGCGAGCATTTTGCACAGCTCTTGCAAAGCGAAGAAGCTCCCGATCCCCAATGGGTGGTAGATGCCTATTTGGAATTGGCCGAATTGCCCTTTGGGAGCCGTCCTACCCGCAGGGTGGTGGGCCTCACTTGGGGCACGGACCAAATCAATGCCTTGACCCAAGGCATACAAGACGGCATCTTGAAAGAAATGCAGCTCGACACAACCTTGGGTGGCGTTTCGGCCTAAGGTTTTGATTTTGGGTAGATATTAAGCATCGCAAGGGTTTAGGCCCTTGCGATTTTTTTTACTTTAGGTGGATGCGTAACATCTCCGGCGCCGCCTGACCGAGGATAGCCCTCCGAGACAGTTGCTGGCTTGTGTTCACCTATCCAATGAAGGCATGGCGGGGCGGTAAATAGGCCGGGGCAGGTTCTGAGATAATTAGCCAAGTTGCAGTGCAAAGAGTTACATAGGGTGGGGGGCGGATTTTTTTGGGCGCCTCATCCGTCTCCGGCCATTAGCTGCCTTGTGGGGAAGCTACACCGCTATGCGCAGGCAAGGAGCTTCCTGTGGTCGCTCTTGCCTCCGCAGCGGCTGTGCACCCCACATCGGCAGGCTAATTGGCCTGCGCCGGGGCGCGGTATTTTCCGGTGTTTTGGGTTCCATAAGAAAGGGAGGTACTCCGAGAGACGGGAGGCATCCCGAGAGACGGGAGGCATCCCGAGAGACGGGAGGCATCCCGTCTTTACTATATCCTTAAGTAGATGGATGGTTTTTCAGAAAGTGGCCCCCCGGCTTGAGCGGAAGACCCCACCACCTGCAAGGCCGACATGCCCCCTGAAGCCGTGTGAAACTTTGTGGAACGCCGGCTGAACGGTTGGCAGGTCGCGCCTTGCAGATGGTGAGGCTGCAGCGGAAGCCGATACGGAGCGGGATTGACCTATGGAAATAGGGCCCAAAATATCGCGTTTCCGCATCAATAGAGACGCAAGATTTTGCGTCTCCACATCAATAGAGACGCAAGATTTTGCGTCTCTATCAGGGCAAAAAACGGCCCTGGCGGCGCATCCATTCCAGCTCCAGCCATTTGGCTTGCAGGCGGGCTTGGGTAGCTTGTTGCATCAGTTCTTGAAAACTCTGTCGAGCGCGGTAAAGCTCGATTGCATTTAAGTTGCCCGTTTCAAATTGCTGCATGGAAAGGTCTAAGTTTTCTTGGGCCAGGTTTAAATTTTCGGTGAGCAGTCGCGCCGTGGCGAATGCTGCTCGGTAGGCTTTGCTGAGGCGAAAGTTATCGACCTGCATTTGCATGCTGCGGTCTTGAAGGGTGAGTTGTGCGTTTGCGGCTTCGATTTTGGCGCGTTGAATGTTTAGGTGGGTCTGAAAGCCTTGAAAAAGGGGGAAGTTGAGCTGCAGCCCAAAATTGGCACCTTGGTTTTGATTGAATAGAGCAAAGCCTCCGGTATTTTCGGAGCGGCCCCAGCGGTATCCGGCCAGCATGACCAATTGGGGCGAACGGTTGGCACGCCAAGCTTTGAGGTTGCTTTGAGCCAATTCTTCGAGCAGCCGGGCCTCTACCAGACTGCTGTTCTTTTGCAGGCTGTCTTGGGGCAGTTCCAGTTGGTCGGGATGCTGCAAGGGAATGCTGTCCCAGAGTTTCAAAGGGGTTTCCGGGGCTTGTTCGAGTGCTCCGTTGAGGTTGGCCAGCGCCGCTTCCCAAAGTCCTTCGGCCTGCGCCAATCGCGCTTTTTCCTGGTTGAGGTCGAGCCGCACCTGCAACCAAGCTTGCCGACCCACCAGGCCCAAATCGAGTCGTTCTTTGGTGAGTTGTTCTTCGCTTTGTAAGTAGTTGAGGAGTTGTTGGCTTTGTTCCAAAAGTTGGCCTTGGGCAATGGCTTCAAAATACAATCGAAGCACTTGTTCGGTAATGCTTTCGGCTTGCATTTGTACGCGAAAGCTGCCGAGTTCGGCTTCGGCTGCCAGGCCCTGATAGCGATAAAACATGCCGAGACCGTCGAAAAGGGTCCAATTCAATTCTGCGGCTGCGTCCAGGTTGTCGGAGCGCACGCCGTCTTGCTCCACTTCAAGACCGTTGGAAAAGGTTTGTCGAAGGTTGGTGGTGCTGGTATTGAAATTGCCGTTTAGGTTGAGGTTGGGCAGCATGCCAGCCATGCCGGGATGTTTGAGTTTTTGGGCGGCTTCGGCCTGATTTTTTGCGATGACCAAGCCCAATTCTTGTTGCAAGGCAATAGAAACCGCATCGGTTGGACTCAAGACCTGTGCCTCAAGCCGGAGAGGGAGCAAAGCTGCTGCCCAAGCAAAAAAGGCCGCTAAAAACTTAAGCTTCGGCTTCATCGGGGAGTTTTTCCGGGTTTTTCACTTGTTTACCAGACAAATAGGCATACATGGCTGGTACTACGTATAAGGTAAGAATAAGGCTGAACATAATGCCCCCGATGATGGCCATGCCCAAGGGTTTTCTGGACTGTGCGCCGGCACCCAAGGCTAGAGCAATGGGCAAGGCTCCCAAGGCAGTTGCTAAAGAGGTCATAAGAATGGGGCGCAAACGCAGGGTAGCCGCTTCAATAACGGCATCTATTTTTTCCATGCCTTTTTTAAGGCGGAGTTGGTTGGCAAATTCCACAATCAATATGCCGTTTTTAGTAACCAGACCAATGAGCATGATGATTCCAATTTGGGAAAAGATGTTGATGGTATAGTCAAAGGCCCAAAGGCTAAAGAGGGCACCAAACAAAGCCAAAGGAACCGTGAGCATGATGACCAGGGGGTCTTTGAAGCTTTCGAATTGAATGGCCAAAACCAAGTAAACCAGTACAAGGGCAAAGAGGAAGGCAAATAAGGTATTGTCGGAGCTTTCTTGAAAATCGCGGGATGCGCCGCTGAGTTCGGTGCTAAAGCTTTCATCCAATAGGCTGTCGGCAATGGTTTCCAGTACCTGGATGCCATCTTTGAGGGCATAACCGGGGGCCAAATCTGCCTCGATTTTGGCCGATTTGTAGCGGTTGTAATGGTACAATTGGGGAGGGTTGGTTACCTCTTCCATGCGTATGAGTTGGTCTAAGGAAACCATCTCGCCGGCATTGTTGGGCACAAATACCTTTCGCACGTCGTCGGGATTGTCTCGGTCGTTCAGTGCCACTTGACCAATGACTTCGTATTGGCGGCCATTGAGGGTGAAATAGCCGAATCTACGTCCGGAAAAGGAAAGTTGTAGAGCTTCGTTGATGTCGGCCACCCGAACGCCCATGCTGGCCGCTTTGTCGCGGTCAATGCTGAGCTCCATTTCGGGCTTGTTGAACTTAAGTTCAGAGTCTACTCCAACCAAAACCCCGCTTTTTTGGGCAGCCTCCATAAATTCCGGCAATACGGCTCTGAGCTTTTCAAACGAGTTGTTTTGCAGTACAAATTGAATGGAACGTCCCAGTCTTTGCCCGGTGGAAATGGTTTGTTCTTGCACCACAAAGGCTCTACCGCCGGTTAAGGTGCTAAAATCTTGAAAAAGGGCTCCCGCAATTTCGTTTTGGCTGCGTTCCCTTTCGTTGGGTGGTACCAAACGAACCCGCATAAAGCCCGTATTGGGTGCTCCGCTGCCAAAAAAGCCGGGAGAGGTGACCGAAAGCACTACGGTATGCTCGGGCACGGAGTCCATGGCGACTTGCACCAATTCGTCCATATAGTCGTACATGTATTCGTAGCTGACTCCTTCGGGAGCAGAAACGATAACCCTGAGATTGGAGCGGTCTTCGGAGGGTGCCAGTTCCTGGGGCAAGCTTTGGTAAAGCAGGGCAGTGCCCAGTCCGGTGATGCCCAAAAGCGGAAACACCAGCCAGGATTTTTGCATAAAGCTGCGCAGGCTACCGCGGTAAAATCGGTCCATGGCTTCAAAGAAAGGGGCCGACCATTGGTAAAATTTAGAAGGAGCTTTTGGGGTTTTGGAGGTGAGCCAAACGTTTAAGATCGGGGTTAGGGTCAAGGAAACAAAGGAAGAAATAAGCACCGCAGCGGCAATAACCACCCCAAACTCACGGAACAGGCGACCCACAAAGCCTTGCAAAAAAATAATGGGCAAGAAAACAAAGGCGAGGGTTACCGAAGTGGCAATAACGGCAAAATAAATTTCTTCGGCACCTTCTCGTGCGGCACGGTAGCGGTTCATGCCTTGCTCGAGTTTTTTGTAGATGTTCTCGGTAACCACAATGCCGTCGTCTACCACCAAACCGGTGGCCAGTACAATGGCGAGGAGGGTAAGTACATTGATGGAAAAGCCCATCAAATACATAATAAAGAAAGTGCTTATGAGGGAAACGGGAATGTCGATGAGGGGTCGGAGAGCGATTTTCCAGTTTCTAAAGAACAGGTAAATGATGAGCACCACCAAAATAAAGGCGATGAGCAGGGTTTCACCCACCTCTTCGATGGATTGGCGGATAAACACGGTAGAGTCTAAGGCTATGTCCAGTTGAATGTCCTCGGGTACTTCCTTTTTAAGGCGGTCGTAGCGGCGGTAAAATTCATCGGCGATATCGATATAATTGGAGCCGGGTAGGGGAACCATGGCCAGAGCAACCATAGGAACACCGGATTCTTTGAGGATGGTTTCGTCGCGTTCGGCTCCGAGTTCTGCATGGCCAATATCTTCGAAACGCACCAGTTCACCGTTTCTTTCGGCAACAATAAGGCGGTTAAAGGCTTCGGGGTCGCTAAGTCGACCTTGGGTTTTAAGGGTGAGTTCGGTTTGGATTCCGCTAACTTTTCCGGCGGGCAATTCAATGTTTTGGGCTTCTAGGGCGCGCAATACTTCTACCGGGCTAATTTGGTAGGCGCCCATGCGGATGGGGTCGAGCCAAAGCCTCATGGCATAGCGTTTTTCGCCCCAGATTTGAACTGAACTTACCCCGGGAATGGTTTGGATGCGTTCCAGCACCACATTGGTGGCATAGTCGTTGACCTCCAATTGCGTGCGGGTATCGCTTTGGATTTGCATGGAGATGATGGCGTCGGAGTTGGCATCGGCTTTACTTACCACGGGCGGGCCGTCGATATCGTCGGGTAGGGAGCGCACAGCTTGGCTTACCTTGTCGCGGACGTCGTTGGCGGCTGCATCCAAATCTTCCCCCAAATCGAATTCTACGGTAATGCGGCTGCTTCCCTGGTTGCTGGAAGAAGAAATGGTGCGAATGCCTGCAATACCGTTAATGGCTTTTTCTAAAGGTTCGGTGATTTGGCTTTCGATAATATCGGGATTGGCACCCTTGTAACTTGTGGTTACCGTAATAATGGGTGGATCCACCGATGGAAACTCCCTTACCCCCAAAAAAGTATAGCCAATGGCCCCAAAAATTACGAGCAAAAGGTTGAGGACAATGGCCATTACCGGCCGTTTTAAGCTTAGGGATGGAAGACTCATGGAAGTGCTCCTAAGCGTTTAATGGTGAGCGGCGTTCCGGGGCGTGCTTGCAGGATGCCGGTGGTCAGTACAGTGTCGCCTGCTTGAATTCCTTCCACGATTTGCACCAAACTGTCTACACGCAAACCGGGAACTACCTCTTGGCTTACCGCTTTCCCGGATTTGTAGAGCATCAGTCTATGTCCACGGATTTCGGGTATTAATGCTTGAGAAGGAACCACTACTGCATTGGGAATAGAGGCCAAGCTCAAATGAACCGTTCCAAAGCCACCGGCAGGAAGGCTTTGGTTTGGATTGGGAATAAAGGCACGGGCTTTCAGCACTCTACTGTTGGCGTCTAAAGAGGGAGAAAGCGCAGAGATATTCGCTTCAATGGAAGTATCCGGGTGGTTTAGGACGAATTTCAATGGCTGTTTCTCCCGAAGTTTTCTGGCATATTTGTCGGGAATGTCCATGTCCAATTTTAGCGGGTCGGTTTGTACCAACGATATGAGGGGGGTGCCAACGGTGGCATAAGTGCCGGTAGAAACATTGCGAAGGCCCACTCTTCCGGGAAAAGGAGCCCTTATCATAGACTGGTCGATTTGAACGGCAAGTACTAAGGAATCGGCAATAAGGCTTTGCAAAAGAGCTTGGGCCGATTCATAATCGCGTTCGCTGATGTTTTGGTTGGCTTTGAGTTTGGCCAAGCGTTGGGATTGCAGACGGGCTTCCTTTAACTTGGCTAGCAGGCCTTTCATTTGAGCTTTGAGGTCTTCGTGGAAAATTTCTACCAACACTTGCCCTTTGGTCACCCATTGGCCATCTTGGACATGCCATTGGGTGATGCGGCCGTTGCGTTCGGCAGCCAATTGGGCTTCCTCGAAGGCTTTGAGTTCTCCCTTGGTTTCAAAACTTTCGGTAAGCGACTGTTTAGATGCAATAAAGGCTTCTACTTGGAGGGCTTGGTTTTGATTTTTTGGTGCGGTTTTAGCTTCCGGACTAAAAAGCAGGCGCTTTAATGCCAGGCTCATAAGAATAAGTCCAAGAACGCCGAATACGAGTAGTAGTTTTTTTTTGTCCTTCATGCAATTTAGTGTACCTACAAGGAGTTTTTTTAAAAACACCTGGACTAAACTACGCATACCAGATAAGGCATGGATGCAATTAGTATTTTTTATGAGATGTTTTAAGAAACTGGGGACACTGCATCGTCAATTTATATATTTTTAAAAATGTTAAAGCGATACCTGTTTACCTACAGCACCGGCTTGGCCTTTCTTGGCTTTTTTGGGGTTTCTATGCTCAAAGCGCAAAGCGATTCGGTAACTAGTTCTTTTTCAAGACGCCCCTTTTTGGGTTTTCAAACCACCTTAGGCTTCGGCACCGATGCGAAGGTGTATGTTCCTTCCTTTCAGGGCGAGGGTATTGTTTCTTTTCCTATACATCCTAAGTTTAGCATAGAAGGAATTTTTGGAGGGCGTTTCAATCTTATGCATGTGGAGCAAAAGGTTTTTCAAACCTCCTTTCCTAATCGTCCCGGAGAAGGAGTTTTTGATACGTTGCATGTGGAGGATGTCCGGGTATTGTCTTTGAATCTTCATGTGGGTTTGGCTTTACGCTTTTGGGAGAATTGGAGTGTAGGAACGGATATAGATTTGGTGGGATGGAGTTTTGGCTCCCGGGGCTTATTTCTATATGAATCTGAAGGTTCGGCGGAGTCTCAAACTTTTCAGTGGGCAAGTCCGGAACCCTTCAATGCCATGCTTATGGGTAGAAACGATAGGGGTAGTTTAAACAGTAGATTCTGGCTTGGGTATCGCGTCCATAAAAAATGGGAGATTCAAGGAGGCTTAGCCATTGTTCATATCATTTATCGAACCGACAATACCTTGGCCTACGAAAACGATCGATTTTTTTCGGATTACAAAGCGGGCTTTGTTTCAGTGGCCTACAGGCCTTTCAACTAAATTAAGCTTAGGCATCAGCTATTTCGCTTAGAATCCGGTGGTATACCGGTTCAAATGCCTGCACAGAGAAGCGCTTTACCAAATCAGGGCGGCAGCGGTTTTTCATTTCACTCAGTTCCTGTGGATGTTCAATACACCATCTGAGGCTGCGCAGCCAAGCGTTTTCGTTGTCGCAAAGAAAGCCGTTGAACCCTTCTTTTACAATTTCTGAATTTACGCCCACGGGTGAAACAAAAGCAGGAATACCTAAAGCCAGGTATTGAAGCGCTTTAAATCCGCATTTGCCTTCGGACCAGGGGTCGGGCAATAGCGGCATTAGGCCGACATGGCAAGAAAGTAAGCCTTCAATTTCTGTAGCTCTAGACCAGGGAATGAATTCCAAATACGGTTTTTCTTGATCCGGTGGCTGGTCAGAAATGACCACAAAACGCAAGGGGTGTTCTTTATGAATAGTATCCAAAACCGGCCAAAGCATTTTAAGGTAGTGCATGGTGCTATGGCTTCCGGTCCAACCCAAGCATAATTGTTCCGATATTTTTGGAGGATTTGCCTCTCGGTTATGGTGGGACTGGGTATCGATGGTGGTTGGAATTAAATAGGTGTTTTTTTGATGCTTTAGGGCATAGGCCTGCAAAAAGCGGTTTCCGCAAAACACTCCATCGGCCATGCCAATAATGCGTCGTGTGTTGCCGTAAGACTTTAAAAATCCAATCCATCGGTTCGACACGGAGCTGTTTGGAATCCAAATGGCATCGTCAAAATCAAAAACAATCTTTTTACGCCAAAGGTATTTTAAAACCCAAACCGTAAGTGGCAAACCAACAGGCGAAAACTCTCGATGAATAAAAACAACGGACTCTTTACATCCAAACAACAGGCGTTTGCGGCGAAGTAGAGCCTTGGCCATAAAAGCAAATTTTTGGGCCACATGTCCGGGTTGGTACAATACCTTCCAGGCCTTTTCAGTCCAAAAGCTTTCTTGGCGAATTTCCCAACCTTGTGCCTCTAAATAATCCAAATATTGCTCAAAACGAAACCGCTGGCTAGGAGCTTGTCCATTGGGATAAGGGCAAACGATTAAAAGACTACGCTTGCTCATGTTTTAGAGGAATTGCCACTCTTGCCAATGAATGGGTGCCGCTCAAAGGGTTTACTTCGGTCAAATAAATAGCGGTAGGTAATAAGCGTCCTTTGCTTTTTTACCCCTAAATTTTCGCAAACCCTCAACATTTTTAAGTTAAAATCTCCAATCCAAGTAATTAGGGTATCTACATAATTTCCTTTTGGAACAATGGTGTCCTCCGCAAATTTTATCATGGCACCTTCTACTCCTTTGCCTTGCCATTCGGGCACTATACCAAAGACTACGCCAAACATGGTTTTGGGAGTTTTGCGCCATTTATGCCATAAAAAGACCAGTTTCCCCCAAAGGTTTAAGTTTCCATGGACATACCTGAAAATCTGATTGAGTTCGGGTAGATTGATGTAAAAACCAATGGGTTGATTCTGGTAAAAAGCAAATAGGCTAATGTCCGGGTCTTTCACCGGTTTAATGGCTTTCATAATGGCTTGGGCCTGGGCCAATTTCATTGGGCTAAATCCTGCATGGTTTCCCCAGGCGGCATTATACACCGCCAAAAAGTCCTTGGCCAGTTGAGCTTCACTCACACCACGCACATTGCGTACCTCAAAATCTGGGTTTTGCTTTAACATGGAAGCTTTTCGTACAAAAACTTCCTGAGCAGGGTCGGTAAGTTTTCTCCAAAATACGTACTGCTCGTAATGCGTCCGGAACCCGTACGCTTCAAAAAAACTGCGGTAGTAGGGTAGGTGGTAGTTGATTTGATAGGCAGGGGCATGCTCGTATCCCTCCACCAACAAGCCCCAAAAGGCATTTTTTTCACCAAAGTTTATGGGGCCATCCATGGCCTCCATTCCTTTAGATGTAAGCCAAGCCTTGGCGGTGTCAAACAGCAAAAATGCAGCCTCCTTATCCTCTATGCATTCAAAGAATCCTAAACCACCCGTAGGCTGGTCAAAGCTGTTGGCTGTTTTTTGGTCATAAAAGGCAGCAATTCTTCCTACTACCTTATGATTTATGTCTTTAAGCAACCAGCGCCGGGCTTCTCCCTTCCGAAAAGCTTTGTTCTTTTTGCTATCAAATACTTTTTCAACGTCTTGCTTAAGATGCGGAATCCAATGTGGAAGCTCTGCATACAAAGCAAAAGGAAGGCCATGAAAGGCCTTAATGTCTGCTCGTGTCTTAACTTCTTGTATTTGATAAGCCATGGCCTACAAATATACAGAGAGCAAAGGGTAACCCTAAGCGCTTTTTTGCCTCCGCCTTCTTTTTCATGCCACTTTTTTCCTCCAACATTTGGTGAACACTGCAAGGCTTTGGCTTTTCTTCTGCCCGTGCTTTCCTTTTTTATACTGGTTGGAGATGGCTTTTTTGGAATTAAAGCCTCGGGCCTTTATTTCCAGGTTTTCCTCTAGCTAGCCCCATTATTCAGCATTATCGTCCTTGGAAAGCCGTACTTTCGTTTAATGGAAACTAAAGTGGTGATTGTTACCGGTGCCGGAAGCGGCATCGGAAAAGAAATTGCTCGTAAATGGGCAGCAGAAGGCGCTCATGTGGTTTTGGCCGGTCGTCGCTCCGAACCTTTGCAAGCGCTCCAAGAGGAGCTAAAGCCTTTGCCCGGAAAACGCTTGGTTGTTCCCGCCGACGTGGGCCAAAAAGAGGATTGCAAAGTTTTGATAGATAAAACATTAGAGGCTTTTGGTCGAATAGATTTGTTGGTGAACAATGCGGGTATTTCTATGCGTGCACTTTTTAGGGATTTGGATTTAGAGGTTTTGGAAAAGCTCATGCAGGTCAATTTTTGGGGAACTACCTATTGCAGTTATTATGCCCTTCCTTATTTGCTCCAATCCAAAGGTTCTATTATTGGCATTTCCTCTGTTGCAGGTTACCAAGGCCTTCCCGGCAGAACCGGCTATTGTGCCTCAAAATTTGCCATGCACGGCCTTTTAAATACCCTGCGGGTGGAATATAAGCACCAAGGCTTGCATGTGTTGATTTGTTGCCCGGGTTTCACTGCTTCAAATATTCGAAAAACGGCCTTAAATGCCGCCGGAGAAACCCAGGGGGAATCGCCTAGAGACGAGCAAAAAATGATGCAGCCCCAAGAAGTAGCTCAGGCTTTGTTTAAAGCTTGGCAAAAGCGCAAACGTTTTTTGGTGCTCACCTCTCAAGGAAAACTCACCTGGTGGTTGAGCCGCTTTTTTCCTGCATTTGTGGACGCTCAAGTACTCAAACATTTTCAAAAAGAATCTGAAAGCCCGGTCTAATGCTTCGTTCCGTTTTTTTTGCGGTCTTTTTTGGGCTTTCGTCCCTGCTTTCCGCTCAGTATGCTTTTCAATCTGTCGATTATCAAAAGCACCGTCCTTTGGCTGCTCCCGCCACCTGCAATGACTGGACCTTTACCCAGCTCGAACTTGCCTTGCAAAGCCTTTGGCACAGGGAGCCCGACAAAGCCTTGGCTTTAGCAGAATCAGCCTTTCATGGGGAACCGGACTGCCCCCAAACCTGGCAGGTGCGCGCCAAAGCAATGTTCGAACTTGGGCAAAGGGCCCTTGCTCTTCAAGTGCTGGATAGCGCCATCCTCACCTTTAAGGCCTTCCCCGAATTGGTAGGCGCCAAGGGACAGCTCTTGTTGGATCTTGCCAATCAAGGACGATTGAGTAAAGACAATAGATTTTATGAATTTCCCGGCCCCGACTCTCTGTTTCGCCAAGCCTGCCTAAAAGAAGCCCAATCCTGTTTTAGTTATGTGCTTGCACAGTTTCCTGAAGACGAAGCTACGGCCGAACTTTTGGCTATTTCCTATCAAGAGTTAAAAAATTATCCACCCATAGTTTCTATCCTTGAGCCCTTGGTGCAAAAAGTCGATTTCCCGGAATTGCTCGAAGCCAGATGGCTGCTTATCCAAGCTTACCTGGAGCTGGAGGAATCTCAAAAAGCGCTTCATTTACTTAATCCGTGGGTGCATTCCAAAACCTTACATCCCGAAATATCTTTGTCGGGTATTTGTTGGGCCTACGGAAGGGCATGGGAAAAGGTAAATCAAGACTCGTCACAGGTTTATAAAAATTTGGCGCTTTATTCTTCTTTGGTTCCAAAATCACTAGGTCTTGATTTCAACAGTAGAAATTTTACTCTGCTGCAAAGGCTCTTAAAAACAGAGGATACCAAGCGCTTTGTTTTTCTTCGAAAAGAAATTCAAAGAGAAGAAGATACGGTCCAAGCCCAGTGGATGGTTTTGAGCACCCTCATTTTACCCTCAGACCCCGAAATGAATTTCTCAGGTTGGTTGCTGGCACATATGGAGCATTGTTGGCCATATTTGGAAAAAGTAGCAGAAGCGCGCGACGATCAAATTGAACGTATTTCTCAAATTGCCCGGCTTGGCGGAGCTGCACGGCATCCCGGATTTGTTTCTTGGGCCACCCAAGAGCTAAAGGTTTGGTCTGCCTGCTGCCTTTGGTCTCCTATGCCTGACTTTTTACCCGCACTTAAAATGGCAGATCCGGTAGGAACCCTTGACCTTTGTTTGGAACTTTGGGATAGGCCATCTACCCTAAGACGAAACGCCTTGGAGGTAACCCTAGCGGAATACAGTTACGAGGATATCCGTCAAGCCGCACAAAGACAAGACCTTTCAACCGATAAGCTCAAACTGCTAATGGAGCGTTTGGGCGGAACAAACCAACGGTAATTAATGGTCGTGGTGGTCGTGGCCATCCAATAAGGGATGGTGTCCATCATAACTGGCTTTTGGCTTTTCCGGCACGGGTTGATCAAACACTTTGGTCAAAACCGCCGTTCGTAAATAGGCCACTGCTTCATTTGTTGGCCCTCCCGCTGTATTGGTAACAATCAAAATACCTAAATCAACGTCCGGAAGCAAAGTAACGTGCGCATAAAAGGTACCTGCCGAACCATCGTGGGTGCTTACCCGGCTGCCCGGGTCTTGTTTGTGCAGCCAACCCAGGGAGTAGGTGGGTAAGCCATAATGCATAAACGCATATGTTTGTTTGGGTATTCTGGGGTGTTTGCCCTGAATGCCCCTCAGTTGCACCTGATAAAACCGCATCATATCGCGCAAGCTCATGCTCAAGTGGCAAGCAGGAGAAAAAAGCGTTGAAATATCCGCATTTTCGCTTTTCGAAACCGGAGTAAACAGTTTCTGGTTGGCTTTGGGCATCCAATGCCCCCAGGGCTGCATTTCTCCAAATTGATTGGGCCATCCCATATAGGCCCGAACACCAAACTCCTTGGTGAGGTATTTGTCCAGTAAGTCTTTGTAGGTTTTTTGACTCACCATTTCCAGCATAATGGCAGCCAAGGCTACACCACCGTTGGAATACACCAGGCCGGTGTCACCGGGAGGGTAGGTTAAAACTTCCTGCACAAATTTGCGTCTCTGCTGCACATCGTTGCCTCGTAGCTTTGGAAAGGCCACCAGTTCAGCCGTAGTAGAGTAGGGACGTACTCTAGCACGATGCGAAAGCAAATCCTTAAGGGTCATGGCATGATACGCCGGATTTACTTTTTCCTTTAACTTGGGAAACAAAGAAAAGAAGGTGGTTTCCCATCGAATTTTCCCCTCCGATACCAAGCGTGCCGCCAAATAGGAAGTGACATTTACCGCATTTCCGCCGAGATGAAAAAGTTGACGCTCCGTAACTTTAGCTCCATTCGGCCATTTGCTGATTCCCACCGCTTTGCAGGCCAAAACCGTATCGGACATAAACAGTCCAACGCCGGCTACAGGAATAGGAAAGAGTTCGTAGGTGTTGGCCAACTCTCGCTTTATATGAGTCGTATCGGTCAAAATACCTACCCATTGAATGGGGTCTTGCCCTTGAGCCTTAAGGCCATTTGCTAACAGTAAAAACAGCAATCCAATACAGAAAGTACGCATAAAAATTATTTGTAAGCTAAGGTAAAGAATTTATACTTTTGCCCCCCAATCCCCGCCGAAGTGGTGAAATTGGTAGACACGCACGTTTCAGAGGCGTGTGTCGCAAGACGTGCCGGTTCGAGTCCGGCCTTCGGCACTCTTTCTCCGGCTCAAGGCCGGTTTTTTTGGGCCCTTTTTCTTGCTTTAGTTTTTTGTTTTTAGCCCGGCTTTGGCTCCGGTCTCCGGGGCTTCCTTGCACGTCCCGGCAACCGCTCCGGGTTCCGAGCAGAGCCTCGGAATCCTCGCCGGGCCGGGACAGGCAAGCAAGCTCCCGGCGGCCCTCCGCCTGCCGGGGGGGCTATTTTCTGACACTCCCTCTTCCAATTCGGCTATTTATTTTGTTTTTTTGCCGTGCATTCAGTCTACCCAAAGAAAAATTGTATTTTCATCGCGAAAAATCCTTTCTATGCTTTCTACCAAACAAAATGATTTACTGCTCGTTCCTTACGACTTTACCAAAGAAGCAGATACCGCACTGGCCCATGCCTCAGGAATCGCCAAAACCGGCAGCGATTCGGTTAGGCTTTTACATGTAATCAACCGCGAAACTAGAGCCAGGCTTAAAAAGGAAGGCATTTCCGAAGAAGACCTAAAACAAAAAATGGCCGCCATTGCCTCTGCAAACACAGAGCAAACTGGCGTGCAAACCGCCTGGCATGTGGTGGAAGGCTCTATTTTTTCATCCATTGCAGAAGACGCTAAAGCCTCCAATGCCGACCTTATTGTATTGGGTACCCATGGGGTTAGCGGAATGCAACATGTGCTTGGTGCCGATGTTATCCGCATCCTTGAAAAATGTCACGTTCCCGGCATTGTGGTGCAACAAAAAAAAATAGATGAGAACGGGTACAACCACATTGTATTACCCATCGACGAAAATCGCTTTGGAAAAAATAAAATTTCCTATGCGGTAGCCATGGCCCGCTACTTTGACGCCAAAGTGCATGTCTACAGCGATTATTCCTCCGACGAGTTCATCGCTAAAGCTATTAAAAACAACGCGGCGCAAGCCATGGAAACGCTCCGTAAACACGGAATTCCCGGCGAACATATCTCTCAAGAAAACGACGACGAAGACTTTGACTATGCCTTGGTGCGCTATGCCGTGTCCATTGATGCAGAACTTATTGTAATTTCCTCACGTCCCGACGAGCGTAATATGGCTGGTCTGCTCTTTGGTAGGGTGGAAGAAGAAGTAATCAACAACGAAGCCATGATTCCTGTTTTAGTGGTCAATCCTAAACAGGATGTGTCCCATCTAAGTATCGATATTTCTACTTGGTAACTACATGTAAGCAAAATGGTTAGGTCGGAATTTGAGTTAGCCTCGGTTCCGACTTTTTTATTTCCGTTTTTCTCAAGTCTTAGGCCTGTTTATGCTGGTTCAAACCCTGTCTT
This sequence comes from Flavobacteriales bacterium, assembly GCA_018401695.1. Taxonomy (GTDB): domain Bacteria; phylum Bacteroidota; class Bacteroidia; order CAIKAF01; family CAIKAF01; genus CAIKAF01. Next base: position 238,939 of record JAGYKD010000002.1, read on the forward strand.
TAGTTGCTGTTAAGCTCCTGCTGTTTTTAGTGCAAGCTTTGGGCCGTCGGGGGTTACTTTTGCTCAAACCAGCTTTAGCATTTCTTCTTAGGCCATACAGAAAACAGGTCATCCAAATAAACCTTCAAAGGTGCTTTCCTGAAAAATCAAGGAAGGAAATTAAAACCCTTCACCAAAAATACTTAAACTACCTCACCGATGTGATTCTTCAAAGTTTGTTGGGTTTTGCAAGCTCAAAATCTACCTTGGCCTACTGGCAAAGTTTTGCCCCCCATAATTTGCTCGACCAAATGGCAACCAACAAAACCAACTGTTTTGTGGTGATGGGGCATACCTCCAATTGGGAATGGGCAGGGCTCCGGGCCGGTATGCAACAAGGCCTGCACATGGCCGCAGTATACAAGCCTCAATCCAACACAAAAATCGATCGTTTTTTAAAAAAGACGCGCCGACGTTTTGGGACAGAAATGGTTGCCATGTCTGAAGTGCCACGCTTTTTGTCAAAACAAGAAAGCCCCTGGTGCCTAACCTTTATTGCCGACCAAAACCCACCCAAAGAAACAGCCCACTGGGTAGATTTTTTTGGCATAAAAACGGCCTTTTTTTCCGGTTGGAGTCGCTTGGCCCTGCGAAAAAATATTCCGGTACTGCTGGCCGTTCCAAAAGATTTGGATTCCTGGAATAGGTGTATGGATTTTTCCATACTCTACAATGGAACAGAGGAGCTAAGTTCCGAAGAGCTTACCGCCCGATTTGCCCAAGCCCTCGAAGCCCAAATTCGAAATAAACCCGAGGCATGGTTGTGGTCACACAAACGCTGGAAACACGGGTATATGCCTAAATAACCCACTATGTAATGGTATTTCGTTAAGGAATGGTTAAAATCGAAGTGGCAAAGCCTTCGATTACTTAATTTAGTGTGTTCATTAAAACAATAGCATATGTGGCCAGGATACTTACGTTGGATTATTGTTTTCCTTATTTCGTTTCAATCGCTTAAGGCTCAATCCCAGGAAACGTTTCCCGAATATTCTTTTAGCTTCAAGGTTAAAGGTTTAAAAGATACGGTGGCCTACCTCGGTTTCCATATGGGTGAGCAAAAATACGTTAGAGATACCGCAAGGGTCAACAGCAAAGGCGAAGTAACCTTTACCCACCTCACCCGAAAAGGTGCGCCCGATATTTTAAAAGGGGGTATTTACTTATTGGTCCTACCCAATATGCAATGGTTTGAATTTGTGGTGGCTGAACCTAAATTTACCATTGAAACAGATACCCTAAACTTTGTTCAAAATGCCCAAATCAAAGGGTCTCTAGAAAACCAGCTATGGTTCGATTACCTCCGCTTTGTGAGTTCCATGCAAGAAGAGGTACAAAAACTTCGCGCCGAACAAGAAGCATTAGAGCCCGAATCCCCACGTTATAAGGCCATCAGTAAGGAATTGGAAGCGAAAACCAAAGGCCTTAAAGAGTATCGTGCTAAAGTTCGGTCAGAACATCCCAATACCTTTATGACCACCTTGTTCAATGCCATGGAGGATGTGGAGCTTCCTAAGGATCTGGATACTGCCGACCGTAAAGCCGCCTATTGGTACATGAGGAATCATTTTTTCGATCCTTTTGACCTTCAAGACATGCGCCTGCTTAGAACTCCTATTTTCGAACCCAAATTGGTTACCTATTTTGAAAAAGTCGTTCCCCAACAACCCGACTCTGTTTTGGCAGAAGCCCGCAAGCTGATTAAAATGGTAGAAGGCGACGAAGAAATGTTCAAGTTTGTAGTCCACAAACTTACCAGCATGTTTGAGCGAAGCCAGGTAATGTGCATGGACAAGGCCTTTGTAGGCATGGTGGAAACCTATTATAAAACAGGAAAGGCCACCTGGCTCGATGATAGTACGCTAGCGAAGGTTATTGATCGCTCCAACAAACTGGCACCGCTGCTTTGCGGAGAAAAAATCCCCAACATCATTCTTCCCGACACCGGCATGACGGTATGGCATAATTTATATGCCCAAAATGCCGATTACACGGTGCTTTATTTTTGGGATGCTACTTGCGGCCACTGCAAAAAGGCCACCCCGAAATTGGGAGAAGTGTATACGGACTTTCTTAAACCCAATGGAATTCCTGTATTCAGCGTTGAAGGAGAGGTTGAAACCACCAAATGGAAGGATTTTATTAAAGAACACAACATTCCTTTCATATCCGTATCCGATCACCCCATCATGCGCGATAAACCCGAAAATTTTGTGCCTTCCAAAACCACACTGGAAAGCATTAACTTTCGCAATGTTTTTGACCTAAAGGCCTATCCCGTAATTTATATTTTAGATAAGGACAAAAAGGTCATTGCCAAGCGTCTTGGAGTAGAACAAATCCAAGATTTTATTGAAAAACACCGCGCACAAGAAAAGAAGAAGCAGCAACCTTAATTGAGTTGCTTTTTCAACCCTTATCCATAGAATTTTCACGACTTTTGTGGATATGAAGAGGGTTGGCATTATCGGAGCCTCCGGGCAAATAGGCACCTTGCTTTCCAAAGGTTTAGCATCCGAAAGAAAGGTGGACCTACTGCGGCTGTCTCGAAAACATGAAGCGGGTTTCCTTTGCTTTGACCCCTTTGAAGATTCCTGGGAAAAACTAGGAAAATTGGATGTGCTCATTAATGCGGCCGGTATTATTCAAGAAAGTAAGAATACCGACTTTTACCGCATCCATGTAGATTTGGTTCGAAAAATTATTGAAAACCGAAGCCTTTTGGGCAATCCGAGAATCGTTCACTTCTCCGCCCTTGGCGCCGAAGCAGGATCCCCTTCGGCCTTTTTAAAATCAAAAGCCCTCGGCGACGAAATAATGGAAAAGCAAAGCAATGTGTTGCTGTTAAGGCCTTCTATTGTGTGTACTCCGGACACCCTTTTGGTGCAAAAACTCATTTTATTGTTGGACATTAGCCGCTATTTCTTCAATAGAGCCCTGCTCCCAACGGAGTTTCCCGACAAGCAAATTCAACCCGTTATGCCCTTCGATTTGTTGGCTGCGGTCTCCAAAGCTTGCTTTGAGCCCTTGCCTAACACAAAGGTTTTAGAAGTAGTAGGTCAAAATGCCTATTCTTTTCGGTACCTTATGGAGTTGGCCGCTCGGGTTAGAAACCAACGGCTAATTCCTATCGAAATTCCTAAAAACCTGGTAGGAGTAGTTACCAAAAACTTTATTTCGGTTTGGTTCCCCGGCTTGGTAAGTTACGACCAGTTTCAACTGCTATTCAAGGACAATACCGGAAATAAAGAAGCCTTGGAAGCTTGGTTGAGACATCCGGTGCAAGATACCAAGGACTTTTGGCAGGAAGCCTTTAAAAAGGAGCAAGAGGGAATTAACCCGGACGCTGAATAAACCGCAATTGATGGGTGTATTTCTTTTGGCCAATGTGGTAAATGCCCTGTTGGTCAAATTTGTCAATCCTTACTTCTCCTGAAGCATGCAATATTTCGGTGGGACTCAACAGCAATCCCACATGGTTTATATGGCCTTCTTCATCTCCAAAAAAGGCCAAATCTCCCTCACTGGCATCCAACCACCATTGCACCACTGTGCCTTGCTCGGCTTGTTGGGAGGCGTCTCTTTTGAGTGGAACGCCTCGGGTTCGCCAAAGCAATTGCGTTAAGCCGGAACAGTCCACGCCCATCGGCGATTTGCCTCCCCAAAGGTAAGGGGCTCCTAACCATTCTTGGGCTAGTTCCACCCAAGGTTTAGGCTTATATTCTTTTTTATCTTGGCTAAGCCAAGCCCCAAAACTTAACCACCTGGGATGTCCTTCCGCAGGCTTGGGGAAGGACACGAAGGCCTGCTGAACTACAGATTTTACCTTCCAATCTTGGACAGAAACTTCATCTGCCGCCAAAACCATTTGGTTCGTCCTTATCCAAGCCGGATATCCATCCACTTGGCTTTCTACCAATGCCCATTCCCCCATATTTTCTAGGATAAGCAAAGGCTCTCCATAGTGCCATTGGGTGCTAAGCTCTGATTTGTGCGAAGCTTCAGCCCTTCCGGGCACCAAGGAAAGGGCAACGGTGGCCACTGCCATAGTTAAACCTTTTCGATCACTAAGGCACTTGCCCCTCCTCCTCCATTGCAAAGGGAAGCTACGCCGTATTTCCCGTTTTCTTGATGGAGTACCGAAACCAAAGTAGCCGTAATCCGTGAACCGGAAGAGCCTAAGGGGTGTCCTAAGGAAACCCCACCACCATAAACATTTACCTTATTGGCATCTAGCCCCAACTTTTGATTGTTGGCTAGCGCAACAACTGCAAATGCTTCGTTGAGCTCGTAAAAATCGACCTGATCTTGTGTTATTCCGGCGCGCTCCAAAGCCTTGGGAACGGCAAGGCTAGGTGCAATGGTAAACCAACAAGGCTCCGTTGCGGCATCGGCATATCCAATGATTTTTGCCAAGGGTTTCAGGTCATGTTTTTCGACCGCCTCGGCACTTGCCAAAATCAAAGCAGAAGCTCCGTCATTCAAGGTAGAAGCATTCGCGGCTGTTACGGTCCCGTCTTTTTGAAAAACCGGCCTCAGGGATGGAATCTTATCAAAATGCACGCTTTTGTATTCCTCGTCCTCAACAAAAGCAACAGGGTCTCCTTTGCGTTGAGGAATTTCTACAGGGTAAATTTCGCGAGCGAATTTACCATTCTGCCAAGCTTTTTCGGCCCTTTGGTACGATTCAATTGCATAAGCATCCTGGTCTTCCCTCGAAATATTCATTTCACGGGCACAGTGTTCTCCTGCATTGCCCATGTGGTAGTCGTTATATACATCCCACAAACCGTCTTTTACCAAACCATCAAGTACTTGCCCGTGACCAAGCTTTTGACCAAAACGGTTGTTGGTAAGATAATAGGGTACTTGAGACATGTTTTCCATACCTCCGGCAACCACTAAATCGTTTTGTCCAAGCATAATGGACTGAGCACCCAGCATGATTGCTTTCATTCCGGAGGCACAGACCTTGTTTACCGTGGTACAGGGCACCGTATCGGGGATTCCTGCTCCAATAGAAGCTTGGCGAGCGGGAGCCTGTCCCAATCCTGCCGACAATACATTGCCCATATACACTTCTTGAATAGCCTCAGGACTTAAGCCCGACTCTTTTAGTGCACCTTGAATGGCAAAACTGCCTAGTTTGGTAGCACTTAGGTCTTTTAGGCTTCCTCCAAAACTTCCCATGGCCGTGCGCCCTGCCGCTACTATATATACTTCTTTCATAATTAATGCGCGTTAGATTTGATGCGAAAATAGGAATTTATAGACCGATTATTGGGCTTTGTTGCTATAATTTAGAGTCGAGGCCTGGTGTTGGCCGGTAGGGTTGGGGACAAGAGCCCGACCTCAATGTTCTTGCTTACATTTGATCTATGCACTGGTTTAAACGTTTCATAAAACCTTGGATGTTGTTTCTAGTCGCAGCATTGGCCATTACGCTTCTGTTGCCCAACCAGGTTTTTTTCCAATACGAGTATCAAGTGGGGCGCCCTTGGATGCATCAAAAACTCGATGCGCCCTTTGATTTTGCTATTCAAAAGACCAAAAGGGAACAGAACCAACAAAGAGAAGCACTTAAAAAAGCCCAATGGGTGGTTTTACGTGTGGACAGTGCTGCCGAAAAACGCGTCAAAGAGGCCTGGCAAGCGGTATTGTTGAATTACGCGGCACAGCTTTCTGAAGTTCAAAGGGAAGCATTGCAAATGGGAGCCGACAGTCTGTTTGAACGAGGCATTCATGCCCAATCGCAAACGCAATTTCCGGTCGAAGTGGTCCATGTATTGTTCCCGAATCAGGAGCTTCGTACCCGATTAAAAGAACGCATGGTATCTCTTTCCGAAGCTGCCGAATGGCCCGGAAAGTGGCCTTCTACTCTTGACAGCATGGTTCTATTGGACCTAAAGCAGGCTTGGCAACAAAGTCTAGAGCCCAATTTGTATCCGGATATTTCTTGGAGCGAGCGACTTAAAGAGCGGACCTTGGATGCTCTTCCCGGATTCCGTGGCCTAATTCTGGAAGGAGAACTGGTGATTGACCAAGGCGAAATGGTGACTCCCGAACGTTTTCGAGTGCTCAATAGTTTGAGGTCCGCCTATCAAGAAAGGGAAGCCACAGCCCTGCAGCGGCTTGGAACCTTTGCCGGGCAATGCTTGTTTGTCTCCATTTGGGTAGCCTTTCTTTTTGCCTACTTTAAGGTTTTTAGAAAGCTTTGGTTAAGACAGCCCAGACGCATTGGGGCGCTGCTTGCTTTGCTTTGTTTTCATGTAGCTTTGGCTCGCTTGGCCATTGAAACTCCCGGTGGCCATATTTATATGGCTCCGGCCATTATGTTTCCGATTCTTGTTCGGGCCTTGTTTGATAGCCGGACGGCCATTTTTTCCTTGTTTACCTTTGTGCTGATTTGCGGTTATTTTGCCCCCAACAGCTTTGAGTACGTCCTGCTTCAATTTGCCGGTGGGTTAATTGCTGTTTTTTCTTTCCGTAAATTCAGAAAACGGGCCCAACTCTTTTCCATTATTGGTATGTTGTTGGTGGTGTGGTCTTTTTTAAACCTTACCCTTCATTTGTTGCGTACCGGTACTTTGCTGGGGCTGGATTGGTATCCTTTTCTTTGTTTTGGCATCTCCGGGGTGGCCACCTTGTTCACCTTTGCCTTGGTATTCATTACCGAAAAGCTCTTTGGTTTCCATAGCGACTTCACCCTATTGGAATTGTCGGATATGAACAATCCCCTGCTCAAGAAATTATCCCAAAAAGCCCCGGGTACCTTTCAGCACAGCATTCAAGTGGCCAATTTGGCCGAAGCCGCCGCCGAAAAAACAGGGGGCAACAGCCTATTGGTCCATACCGCCGCCTTATACCACGATATCGGAAAGCTCAAACAACCCGGCTTTTTTATCGAAAACATGATGGGCGAACGCTCTCCTCACGAAGTTTTAAGTTTTGAGCAAAGCGCAGAAATCATCATTCAACATGTAGAAGAAGGGGTGGCATTAGCTAAAAAACACAAACTTCCCGAAGTGTTGATCGATTTTATTCGAACCCACCACGGGACCTCCACCGTGCAGTACTTTTACCGAAACTACTTGAAAGCTTTTCCGGAAGACAAGGAAGTTCGTGCACGTTTTTCTTACCCCGGCCCCAAACCTTACAGCAAGGAAACCGGCATATTAATGATGGCAGATTCGGTAGAGGCTGCCTCAAGAAGCTTAAAAGAAAAAACGCCCGAAGCCCTGGAGCAGTTGGTCGACAAGGTACTGGACCACCAACTCCGGGAAGGACAATTGGATCATTGCGACTTAACCTTAGCCGAAATACGAATCATTCGCAAAGTGTTTAAGGAAAAGCTAATGAATATGTACCATCAACGCATCGAATATCCGGAGCATTCCTGAAACTATTCAGAAGCCCTTTATTTTTTGCTTTTGTTGCGGATTAGCGCTTCCACCGCATCCCACATTTCCGGAGGAATCATATCCCCTACCCAAGAGAATTCCCCTCCGTTTTTCATCCATTCGCCCCCATCAATGGTAATTACTTCTCCATTTATATAGGCCGAAAAATCGCTCATCAAATAAGCCGCTAAATTGGCAAGCTCTTGGTGATGCCCCACTCTGCCTATCGGAATCTTTGAGGGAATATCCATTTGATCCATGAATTCTTTTGGGAAAAGTCTGTCCCAAGCTCCCGGAGTGGGAAATGGCCCCGGAGCTATGGCATTGCTTCGGATGCCATATTTGGCCCATTCCACGGCCAAAGAACGTGTGAGCGCCAATACCCCCGCTTTTCCACAAGCAGAAGGAACAACATAGGCCGAACCGGTCCAAGCATAGGTGGTAACAATATTGAGCACGCTGGCCGTAATTTTTTGTTCTATCCAATATTTGCCTAGGGCCAAGGTGCAATTGTAGGCGCCTTTCAATACAATATCTACCACTGAATCAAAGGCTCTGTGGCTCAATCGCTCGGTGGGGCTTAAAAAATTTCCCGCAGCATTATTCACCAGCCCGTCTATTTTGCCCAAGGACTCAACGCCATAAGCGATTAACTCTTCTACCTGCTCGTAGTTTCGTATGTCGCAGCTCTTGTACACTATAGTTCCTCCGGTGCGCTCATGCAACTCTTTGGCGGTGGTTTCCAAAACCTCTGTGCGTCTGCCACAAATGACCACATCGGCTCCTAGGGCTAAAAAATAAGCGGCCATGGATTTGCCAAGTCCGGTTCCTCCCCCCGTAATTAAGATGGATCTGCCTTCCAGGCTATCGCTCGGAAGCATGGGTTTTTGGTAATTTTCCATGGGAATTAAGATTTTATGTTTGTGGGCCATGCACCTTGCAATAGGTCTATGGCCTTTTGTAACGATTCGTTTTGACCCTGCATGATCTCAAAGTAGGCATTTCTATCGAATAGCGCCTGGGCGGTCATGGCCTTGAGCACCGTTTTAAGCCATGCCTTGCTCTTGGCTAAATCCTCCACGGGGATGTTAATTTCCTTTTCTTTGGCTGCTTTCAGCACGCTTTGCAGCAATTCCTCGGCATCGAAACCCTCCTTAAAATCCGTCAAATTTGGGTAGCTGTTTTTGAGCTTAGTCCGGTTTTTGTCTATATATTCCATGGTGGTTTGGTAGCTCAAACCGGTGCCGTTTACCCGGTTTAGAAAAGGACTAAAAAAAGAAGTGTCCAGCGGAACAAATACATCGGGCAGTATGCCGCCGCCGCCGTATACTTTTCTGCCGGCATTCGTTTTGAAAGTTAAGCTGTCCGGAAAATGAATCATGGCCGAGTCCGTGAGCTCTCCTTCCTCAAAACGATGCGCCAAATCTTCGTAATAGGCATCCGTGCCTTTGTCGTAGGGTGACTGAATGAATCTTCCGGAAGGCGTATAATAGCGCGCAGTGGTTAGGCGAAGCGCACTCCCGTCCGGTAGGGGAAAGGTGTTCTGTACCAGGCCTTTGCCAAAACTTCTGCGGCCAACAACCACGCCACGATCCCAATCTTGAACGGCCCCAGCTACAATTTCTGAAGCAGAAGCGGATCCCTCATCAATCAATACCACCAATTTGCCATGGTCTAAATTTCCTCTTACACTGGCCTTATAGTCTCGGCGCGCCGAGTGGATGCCTTCGGTATACACCACCAATTGTCCGGAAGTTAAAAATTCATCGGCCAAGGAAACCGCAGCTCCTAAATAGCCCCCGGAATTGCCTTGAAGATCCAGGATAAGGTTTTGGGCGCCTTGTTCTGTAAGACTTATCCAGGCGTCCTCGAATTCCTTGGGGGTTTTCTCGCCAAAACGGTTGAGTTTTATATAGCCAATACCCGGCGCAGCCATATAAGAGGCATCTAAACTAAATACCGGAATTTCGTCGCGGGTAATATGAAAATCAATCAAATCCTTTTGGCCGGGGCGTTTTATACCTACGCGAACTATTGAGCCTTTTTTGCCTCTTAGCCATTTAAACACATCGTTGTTGGTAATGCCGGTTCCGGCAACCACGGTGTCGTTTATGGTTACAATTTTGTCGCCGCTTCGAATGCCCAGCTTTTCTGAGGGGCCACCCGAAATGGGACTCACCACCATAATGGTATCGTTTAAGATATTGAATTGTATACCAATACCTTCGAAATTTCCGGAAAGCGCCTCTTCAGAAGCTTGCAGCTCTTTTAAGGACAAATAGTAGGAGTGAGGGTCTAGCTCTTTAAGCACCCCATTGAGCGCAGCCTCAATGAGCGGATCCGTTTCTACGGATTCTACGTAGTAATTTTCCAGGTAAAAGAGCAGCGCATCCAGCTTCTCGGAGGGGTTGATCATGGGTTGCTGGGCGCGAAGGACTTGCCCGGAGAACAAGCCCCAAAAGGCCAATGCCGCCACGAAAGTTAGGGAACCTTGTATATGCTTCATACACAAATATACCTGCCTGGTTTAATCCTCGGGCATTTGCTAAGGATTTTTAGTTTTTTTTGAGGTTCTTCGCCCGATTTTTTGTGCTATGCTTCGCCGGAAAAATCTTACCGGTATCGGTATGAAGCTTCGATTATTAACCTTGAGTGGAAAAATTGAACTTTCAAGATTTTCTTCTCCCTGAAATTGGCTTAAAATCTCTACATGAACTTTTTTAATTAACTGATAAACAGAATTCATTGTTTTTTAAAATCTCTACATACCCAAAGTAGAAAGTCGAGCCATTTGGGCCCCGGCATCTACAAAAATCCTCCTCCGTATGGGCGTCCACTCCAGCCTCACCCTTGGCATGGCACGGTCTGCCAACCGCCCTAGGGTGTTTCAACACCCCAGGGCGGGGCATACCGGCCTTGCCAAGGGCGGGGTCTTCCGTTCAAGCCCGGGGGCCATTTTATGAAGTTTTTGGTCCCTATTGCTTTGTTTCAAAAGAAAATGCCGGGCTTTACTTTGCGGAGGATAGGATCTTTTTGAAAATGCTAAACGCTAGGGTAGGTGCACCCCAAAGGGACAAGCACAATCCGTCTAAAGACCATACAGCCTTGCCACAACTTTCCAAAGAGCATAAGGTTTGAATGCAAAGATTCGCTTTTAGAGGCATAGATTTCGGCCAGGACATGGAAGAGTAAATGATCCGGCGCAGGGACCGAGCCGGTACCCCCCTTTTGGGCTCCGAATGAGGGCCTGCCGGAAGGAGCGACTATAAGAAGCTCCCTTGCGGCAGAAAGAGACCGTTGATTTACACCTATTCTGGCGGCATACCAGTCCTGACCGAAGCGTCAGGAGATTTTCGATTTGTCCACGCCTTAATCTGTACCGACGCTAGGGTCGGCATCAATGGACCTCGAAAATGCTATCCGTCAAAGGCCTCTATGTAAATTTTTAAAAAATCAATTGCCCGAATTCGGAGGCCAAAAGGGGAGTAAAGGGGAGGGCCCGGAAGCCCCGCCAACAGAGAATGCCTAATGGTGTATTGGAAGAAGCGGGGCTTGCGCCCCACCATTACAACAATTCGTCGATGAGTTGTTGGTTAACGGCCAGGGCAAGAATAATCGATACCAACAAGCCTATGAGGGCGAATACTACATCGCGAAGCACCATTTTGATGGCAATGCGTTTGTGGTGGAAGCCGCTTTTTTTCCGCATGATGGATATAGCGATTTCGCGACCGCCAATAATGCCCAAAAACACCCAGGTGGTGCTCATGGGTACGGTACTGATAAACAGTTTGTAAATGAGCATAATGGCGTAGCTGAAGTCGATGAGGGTGGCGGCGCGCACGTCGTCGATGCGTTTTTTTTCGCTTACGATGTTCTGAATTTTGTCGCCACGTTGGTACATAAGCAATCCCAATCCGGCAAAAATGAGTCCGGCAAATCCAAGAAACTCCCAAATATTGAGTTGTCGAGGCAGGTAAACGGCAATGTTGGCTGCGTCTTGCATGAGCCAAACTCCCCAAAGCGTGCCGCTGATGAGCCATTGTGCCACAATCCAACCCTTGGCATGTCTTCGTCCGCTAAAGAATTTTCGAATGATGGAGTAGCCGCCAATCCAAATGACCATGGAAAGGACAAAAGCCATTCCATAACCGCTTACGCTTTTTACAAATACCGAGGAAATACCTGAAGCGCTGGCGGAGAAGCAGCTGAGCAGCAAAAAGGTAGTTGAAACCGGCATGCGCAAACGGGTGAGCACCAGTAAAATGAGTGGCGCCACCACTTGAATAAAGGAAAAACCTTGTTCGGCCGTGGGTTGCGGATAGGGGGAGTGCTGGGGTAAATCGGGATATTTACTTGGGTTGTAAATGCGTTGGTAGGTTACATCGCCATCAAAAACAATCCAACTAAAGGAAACCACGGCCAAAAAAATTAAACCGGCAAAAAGCCATAGGATCCACCAGGGTCTACGCGCATTACTGACAATAAAAGTGCCTAGGGTTTGAATGGAGTCGTTGGCAACAGCTGCATAGCCGGCAAAAATAAATCCGAGCCACATGGCTACAGAATGCACCTGATAAAAAATACCGGAAATGGTAAAGCCCAATACAATGAGCAACAAGAAGCTCCGTTCGCGGAGTACAATTTCGAGGAAGTTGAACCTCCTGCGGGCTAGAACCGGCTGCAATTGCGGACTGGATTTCTGTGGCATATATTTAGCCCTTTAGTTTTTCAGCGTACGGCAGTTGTTCTGCATTATACAATCTGACGCAAATATCTAAGATGCAAAAGGGCAAAAGCCCGGAGCTGTATTAAATAATTGTTAAGGCGATAGGTTTACAAGGTAAACTGAGCAGACATGTCCCAGTAAAACAAAGCGAGCGAAAGTCCGGCCAAAATCATGTAAGGCACAAGAGAGGCCGCGCCCGGATAGTCTTTTGCCAATCGCTGTCCGGTAAATAGGGCCAAAAGGGAGGCCATGCTAAAGAACAAAGCGAGGCTAATGAGCACGGGGCTAAAATCACCACCAATACCTTCAAAAATCCAAAAACCTCCGGCAGCTAAGCCAAATAAGCCCGCCAATAGTTCCAAAAGCGTGAGCGTGGGCAGCAGTATGGATACCGTTCCGGCCAGTGGAGAGGCTGAAAAGTGCCCTTTAAGCCAGTCTAGGTTGCCTTTATAGTTACGGCATTTGTCGTAAGCGCTTTGGGCAAAACAAATACCCAGCATGAGCAAGGGGGCTGCAAAAAGAAAACGCGTTATCCAAATCATAGGGCAAAGGTAGCGATCCGGGATTTTAGCTCGGCAATTTGTTGCCGAAGGGCAGTGGCCACCAAGGGGTCCACTTGCGTACCGTCTTTGGAAACCAGGTTATGGATACCGGAAACAGGCACCTTAAGGGGAAGTACATCGGAGCCGAGGTAATGAAGCACGGAAGTAAGGTGGTCCATTCCTCTTACATTTCCTGACCTCCCGGTGCCGAGTCCCACCAACACCGAGAGTTTGTTTTTGAACCATACGGGAGGGCAGGAATCGATAAGCAACTTTACCAGACCCGGGTAAGAGCCGTTGTATTCGGGGCAAATCCAGACCAAAATTTTGGGTATGCGGATATGGGTTATCAACAGGTTTTCAACATCCGAACTAGGAGTTCCAAAAATGCTATTGTCCTTAAAGAAGGGGCTGGGCAGCTCTTGGAGCGAAAAAATTTGGGAGCTTATGCCCTCTTGTTCAAGCAACTGCATGTAAAGTCTTGATAAAGTGAGGGTATAGCTGTCGTTTCTGTGGGTTCCGGAAATAATATGAATCATGAATATTCGTTCAAAGAAGTATTACGGCTGTTGATAAGTCAAAAGTAAGCAAAGCCTTGCTGTATCAATAATGCCTATTTTTGTGTATTGTTCATGGAGCAACGCATTAGACGCCTAAAAAATTGGTTTCTTTATATACAGAAGTATGGGTAAAGTAATTTCCATTGCAAACCAAAAGGGTGGCGTGGGTAAGACCACCACGGCCATAAATTTAGCGGCGGGTTTGGCCGTTTTGGAGTTTAAGACATTAATTATTGATGCCGATCCTCAAGCCAATGCCACTTCCGGTGTCGGCTTTGACCATAAGGCCGTCCAAAGTTCCATATACGATTGCATTCTAAACGAGGTGAAACCCGAGGATATTATTCTGGAAACCAAAACGCCTCATTTGGATATTATTCCGGCGCATATTGATTTGGTAGGCGCTGAAATTGAGCTCATTAATCTGCCGCACAGGGAGCAAAAAATGAAAGAGGTAATTGACGAAATCAAGCACCTCTACGATTTTATCATTATAGATTGCTCGCCCTCTTTAGGGCTTATAACGGTAAATGCCCTTACGGCCTCCAATTCGGTGATTGTACCCGTGCAATGCGAGTATTTTGCCTTGGAAGGTTTGGGCAAGCTGTTGAATACCATTCGTATTGTTCAGTCCAATTTGAACCCGGAATTGGAAATGGAAGGCATATTGCTTACTATGTTCGATAAGCGATTGCGGTTGTCGAATCAGGTGGTAGAAGACGTACGTACCCATTTTCAGGACATGGTGTTTCAAACCATTATTGCGCGCAATACCACCTTGGGCGAAGCTCCAAGCTTTGGAGAAACCGTAATTATGTTCGATGCGGAGAGCCGCGGTGCGCAAAACTATTTGGACATGGCCAGGGAGCTCATACGTAAGAACAATATTCGAAAAGAACAATCGGTATTGCACACCACAAAGGCCTAAGTAAGATATTGGTATGGCACAAAGAAAAAAAGCATTAGGCAAAGGATTGGGTGCCTTGTTGGCTGCCAGAGAAGAAGAGCAATCCTCCGATCATCATTCGGTTTCGTCCTCCGGTTCGGGAAGCATTGCTTTAATTGAAGTAAAAGATATTGTAGCCAATCGACTTCAACCCAGAACAGAATTTGAAACGGAGGCCTTAGAGGATTTGTCGGAATCCATTCGGCAGTTTGGCATTATTCAGCCCATAACCGTTCGAAAAACGGACGCGTCTTCCTATGAACTTATTTCCGGGGAGCGTCGGTTTAGGGCTTCTCAAATGGCAGGCCTAACCGAAGTGCCCGCTTATGTGCGGGAAGCAGACGACCAGGCCATGCTGGAAATGGCCTTGATTGAGAATATCCATAGGGAAGACTTAAATGCCATGGAAATTGCGCTGTCTTACCAAAAGCTTATGGACGATTTTCAGTTTACCCAGGAACAGTTGTCTTCCAGGGTGGCCAAAAAGCGTTCTACCATTACCAATTACCTGAGGTTGCTCAAATTACCTGTCGAAATTCAATCGGGAATTATCGAGGGAATTATAAGCATGGGGCATGCCCGCGCCTTGGTCAATGCCGGTTCGGAGGAACGTCAAGTGGCCTTATATCGGATGGTCCTGGACAAAGGTTTGTCGGTACGCCAAGTGGAATCCTTGGTAAAATCTCCGGAATCCAAACCTGCACCGGTTACCAAAGTTCAAAAGATGCGGATTAAACCGGGGGCTTGGGCTGGCGATTTTAAACCCAAAATGGAGGCCAAAATGGGAGAAGAGGGCAAAGGAGCCATTACCATTCGCTTTGAATCCAAAGAAGAGTATGAGCGGTTGGTGCAGCATTTGAGCCAATGAAGTCCGGAGCATTTGTGGTCTTTTTCCTGATGCTTTTTGCTTTCGCTAATGCGCAGCAGGAAGCCAACGATTCCCTTAATATTATCCGAAGGGACAGCTTAAAAGCCCTACGGTTGGAAAGACACAAACCGGCGACAGCCAGCATACTGAGTGCGGTGCTGCCCGGGGCGGGTCAGCTCTATAACCGAAAGTATTGGAAAGCCCCAATTGTTTGGGGAGGGCTAGGTGCCTGTGGTTACTTTTTTGCGGCAAATCATATAGAATATATTAAGTTTCGAGACGCTTTTAGGGATCGTGTAAACGGTATTCCAAATCCGGAGTTTGATGTCTATGATGCTACCGCCTTGCGTTCCGAAAGGGACTTGTTTCAGCGCAACCGCGATTTTGCAGCCATCATTGGTTTGGTGGTCTATTTATTAAATATCGTAGATGCTACGGTAGATGGTCATCTGTATCATTTTGATGTTAGCGATGACTTATCCTTGTATTGGTCACCGGTTTCCATGCCGGCCGGCCTGCATGGAATGCAGCAAACAGGAATTCAATTGGGTATAAGGTTTTGAAGAATAACACACCACATAGCTTGCAACCTTTGGCCATAATGGGCTACGGGCAAATGGGAAAGGAAATTGAGGCTTTGGCCGGTTCTTTTCCATTTGAGTTGGTAGCGGTGCTTGATCATGGTTTTGAGAAAGCATCCCTGGATTGGGTAAAAAGGAAACCGGTGGTGATTGAGTTTTCTGAACCTGAGGCTGCCCCAAACAATATACGATTTTGCATGGATCATGGCCTCCCTATGGTGGTTGGCACCACAGGTTGGAACGATCGGGAGGAGGAGTTAAAAAGCTATTGCCAGAAAGAAAATGGAGCCTTGCTCAAAGGCAGTAATTTTAGCCCAGGAGTAAATCTTTTTTTTGCTCTAAATGCCTGGATGGCACGCCGGATGAATCAGCTGTCGGACTATCGAGCGACCCTTCACGAAATACATCACACCCGCAAAAAAGATGCGCCCAGTGGAACAGCCATTAGTTTGGCCCAAGGGCTTATAAAAGAGCACGCTCAATACCAAGATTGGAAGCTGAGGGAGGACATGCCTTCCGATTTGGATGGCATACTTCCGGTGACCTATGAGCGAAGCGATGAAGTACCGGGAATACATCAGATTCAATGGCATTCTGCGGACGATCTTTTGCAAATAAAGCACGAAGCCTATGGACGAAAGGGATTTGCTCGTGGGGCATTAATGGGCGCTATGTGGATAGTACAACACAAGGGATGGCACGATGTGTCAGAAATGTATGCATTTGGAGCATGAGTTGGTTTGGCGAAGGAAAAAAGACCGAACAAAGGTCAAAAAGCACAGGAAATCGGGTCGACTTTCATCAGTACCGAAATCGAAGGAAGGCCGGTTTTAGCGGATTGATGCGGATGTTGGTGTATGGCGCCATGGTCTTGGCTTTGGCATTTATGCTCATGGAATTGGTGCAGATGTTGCCGGGTTGATGCCAACAGGCCTAATATAGGGACGGGCAATAGGTAGCTTGCCTACAGGCCGGCTAAAAGCTTTATTAACTCCGAATCATTACTTTTACCCGAGACTATGGACCAGCTAATGGCTTCTTATGTTTTTGCGGGTTTCGGTGGGCATGCATTGGAATTAATGGATGCCATGCAAGCGTGGGAGGCATCCCCTGCGGCTTTTGCTTGCTATGTGTTGCCCGAAGCAAAAGCTGCATGGAGGGGGCCCAAACTTGAAGTTATTTGCAACCCGGAAGACCTTAAAGCTTGGTGCCGTGCCGATACCCGGGCGGTTTTGGCTACCGGAAACCCAAGATTAAGACGGCAGCTCTTCGAAGAGTTAAGTAGTTACGGCATTTCGTTTACTACCGTTGGACATCCCCAAGCCGTTTGTAGCCCCAAAGCCATATTTGGAGAAGCTTTAAACCTAATGGCCTTTGCATTTGTGGGGCCTTTTGCCCAAATAGAAACCGGAGTGTTGCTTAATGTAGGTGCCTCTGTTCATCACGGTGCCGAAGTGGGCGCCTTTTCTGAAATTGGCCCCGGTGCCCGTGTTTTGGGCGATTCAAAAATAGGGGAGGGCTGTTTGGTTGGTGCCCAAGCCACCATTATGCCCGGTATTTCTCTGGGAAAGAATGTTAGGGTAGGTGCCGGTGCAGTGGTTACCAAAGATGTTCCTGCAGGAAAAACAGTGGTGGGAGTGCCAGCCACACCTCTTAAAGGCTGATTTCTTCTTTTTTCTTGTCTCTTTTTTGTTCCCAGCGATTAAAATCGTTGAGGTGCCAAAGCGTGGCCACAAAGGAAAGCAAACTTACCGTCCAAACGGTACTTCCTAAGCCCAGCGAAAACATGAGATTGGCCATATTGAGTACAAAGCCACCCATAAGAAATAGATGCACCAAGAGAAGTGGCTTAAGTTTCTGTTTTATGGCCCATAGGATGAACGAAACAACAACAAAGCCCAAAAAGGGGATTTGAAGAAAACTAAAAAGGGACTCACCGGGCCATTGCATTATGCTAAGCATGGAGCCAATAGAAGAAACTCCCAAAAAGCTCACCATAGAAACAATCAGCAAAAGATGCCGGGTTTTAAACTGCTTAATGGTAAGCATAAAAGCCATCAATGCAGGAATAAGCACCAATAGGTGCTTAATGGGGGAGAATGGAAGCTCTGCACCCAGGTAAAAGCCCATCATACTCACGCCCATGCATAAATACGCAAGAAACAGACGTACCGACATCAGTGTTTTTCATGATCAATAGAAAGGGTCCTTATGGTCCCTGATTCCGGGTCAAAGCTTATGCGCAGGTGTTTAAGTTGCTTGTAGGGAATCCGCTGCACGGTGCCCAATTGGGCAATGGAAAGTTTTTCTGTGGTGAGCACTTTATTGTTCCACAATATCTGAAACTCGGTGGGTTCGGGAATACGGTAGGCCAGGCGTTGGTCTTCATCGGGGTTTTTGCCTCTTTCGTAATAAAGGTTTGACCGGTTTTTGCGCACCATTTCGGTCAGTTGCGTGGGTTTTGGAACAATGTATACCGTTTCTTTAATCATCTTTAGGCTGTCGTTGATGCCTTTTTCGGGGTTGAATTTGAATAGGCTTTGGTATCCTTGGTCCATTAAACTAGGCAAATAGGTGTAGCGGTAGTGAATGGTTTCGGTAGTGCTATAGCCTGTAAATAACTGAAAATAGGCCGATTCCATTTGGTCCAGCTCTTTTAGCATGGTTTCTAAAGTGCCTTCGGGGTATTGTACGTCTTCATTAAACGAAATCAGCTGATACCTATTGCTTCTTATGGAGGCAATGCGCGTTGCGGCTTCTCGAGCGCTTTCTTCCAGGGTGCTTTTTATGAGCACTTTCTCAATTTGCCAGCGTTCCACCACCACCGAGTCGTCGTACACCTCGCGTTTGTATATGGTGTCCAGCTTTTCACGCATATTGAGCAAGTTCAGTTGACTGCGAATCTGGGCTTCTTCCTCCGCACGGCTTACGTTTTCTTGCCTCCGCTCTCTTTTTTCTTCCTCCGAGGTTTGCCAGTTTACATGCCTTAACAAGCCGTTGGACTCAAACTCCAACATAAAACCTGCCTTAGGAGAGGCCTCAATAAAGTACACCTGATTAGGATCCGGAATTTGTTCGGTTCGTAGCTCAATATCTTCAATTTCGTAAGAAAAGGTTTTGCGTTCCAGCACCGGGTAGCCCAAGAACTTTTCGGCGTAGGTATGGTAGGGACCGGGTACCTGGGTTGTTTTTTTGATTTTTACGTCTGCCACCACCACAGTTTGAGGTAAGTAATAATAAAAGCCTTCATTTTTCGGCTTAAAACCTTCCCTTACGTGGTGTACCTTTACTTTGCTGCTGCAGGAAAGCACCAAAGCTGTCCCTGTCATTAGCAAGGCTGCAAGATGAATATTCTTACTCCCT
Organism: Flavobacteriales bacterium; assembly: GCA_018401695.1. Lineage (GTDB taxonomy): Bacteria > Bacteroidota > Bacteroidia > CAIKAF01 > CAIKAF01 > CAIKAF01. The sequence goes on from JAGYKD010000002.1 coordinate 257,967, forward strand.
ATTATCATATGCTACTGCTTTCCTATGCCATGAAATTAAGCCCAATCCAATAAAGGTCAGCAAACCGTTTACCGGAAGTATAGCAAACCCAAAACTAAAGGCAAAGGTACTGGATAAATAGTTTTCTAATAACCAGGCCATGGCAGGGGCCGTCAAACATACCCCTACCAAACCTATCGCGGGGAGCTTGCGCTGCTTGTGAACTATGCCAAAAGCAAAAAGCCCAAGCAATGGACCATAGGTATAACCCGCTAAGGTTAAAATGGCGCCTATGACCGAACGTTCGTTGAGTAGCTCAAACAGCCAAATACTCAACAACAGGGCCAAAGCCATACCCAATTGCACACGAGTTCTAATGCGTTTTCTTTCCGAAGCTTTGTAGCGTTCGGTCTTGCCAAATTCTAAAAAGTCAATGCAAAAAGAGGTGGTAAGGGTGGCTAAAACCGAGTCTGCACTCGAAAAGGTGCTGGCAATTAGTCCAAGGGTAAAAAATACCATCACCACGGCACCTAAATGCTCAAAAGAAAGCCAGGCAAACAGCTGGTCTCCTTCCGGCAAGGGTTGCCCCGGAAGCTTTTGGGCGGCATAGCTATACAATAAAGCTCCAAGACTCAAAAAAGCCAGGTTTACCAGCACAATCACCAGGCTGAACCCTACCATGTTTTTTTGCGCTTCTTTTAAGTTTTTGCAGGATAAATTTTTCTGCATCATGTTTTGATCCAATCCTGTCATGCATAAGGCAATAAAGGCGCCCCCCAACAAATCTTTGCCCCAAAACCGCCCATGGGACCAATCGGTATTAAACCATGGGATGTGTACACTTTCTCCCGCAATTCCTCTCCAATCCCAAAGACTTAAGTCCAATTCCTGCATCAAAACAAAAACCGCTACTCCCATGGCCAAAAGCATCATACCCGCTTGCACAGCATCGGTATATATCAAGGTCTTTATGCCTCCTTTCCAAGTGTAAAGCCACATAAAGCCCATCATTAAGGCAGAAGTCAAGAGCAAAGGAACACCCAAATCGTCCAAAAAGAAGGCCTGCAATACCAACACAGCCAAATACAACCGACCTGCCGAACCTAAAATGCGGCTAAGTAAAAAGTAGCCCGAACCCACCCGTTGGGCAGTAGTACCAAAGCGATGCCCCAAAAAACTGTAAATGGTCGTTAGGTTCATGCGATAATACAAGGGCAGCAAAACCAAGGCAATGATTTGATACCCTATGAGGTAGCCAAAAACTACCTGCATATAACTAAAGCCTGACTTGGATACGGTGCCCGGTACACTCATAAAGGTCACCCCGCTTAAGGAGTCGGCAATCATGCCAAAAGCAATTAAATACCAAGCCGATTTTCGATTGCCCAAATAGTATCCTTGTTCGTCGTTTTTTCGACCGGTTATCCAACCCAACAGCAGCAGCAAACCTACGTAGCCGCCCAAACAAACCAACAACCAAATCCAATGCATCCTTTGCTTAGGGCTTAATGAAGGTTTGGCTCGACTGTACCGAGGCGGAGCTAATACGCAGTATATAGCTGCCCGAAGCCAAATGTCCTGCCTCAAATGCAATTACCTGTTCTCCTGCATATCCTTGACCTTTATACAAGGTATGCAATTTCTTTCCCTGCATGTCGTATACTTCCAGCAGCACCTCTTCGCTGCCCGGCAAACTGAAGCTTACATGCACCCTGTGGTATCCCGGGTTGGGAAAGACCTGCATTTCTTGACTTTTTTGCGCTTCTTCTATGCTCGAAGGGGCGCTGCCGAAAGGGCTAAACACTTCGGTAATCCATGTAGAATGTCTGCTGTTGGAAAACCCAAAGGTTCCGGAAATCCAAGCTCTACCATACAAGTCATAGTCTTGCTGAGCTCCAAAATAATCGCCCCAGCGTTCTACACCACCGTTGAGCACCAACAGGTTGCCCAAACCTTCTTTTACCCGCAATACCTCCGAAAAGCTCCCATCATGGTAGAGCATAACGCTATGCCCGGGAAAGGTGTTGGGGCCACTGTGGTTAAAGGCAATCAAGGTCACCGGCTCCCAGCCGTTTTGATACCCCATGGTTGCCAGGTTGGGATAGCCCAAATCCAGGCTGTCAAAGCCAATTTGCCAACCACGTACGCTGCGTTGCCCCGGGTTTTCTGCCTGTTGAATTTCACCAAAATATATACCCGATGAGCCATGCGCCGTATCTATGCTGTTGCCTGCAAAATGAATGGTATTTCTATCTAAATTGGCGCTCAACACCCTGGCGTCATTGGTGGCCAGCACCTTGGAGGTGTCCGGCTGTCGGGCATCCGGCGACAATCCATAAGCTTTATCCAAGAGCATAACCTCAACGCTCACCTGAGCCGCACCCATGGTATCGCTCAAGGTCACAAAAAAGAGGGTGTCGTTTTGTACATCAAAATTTCGATTGCTTAAGAAATATTGTTTGCGGCTACCTGCCAGCTCTGAGCGACGTGCTACCGCATGCAGGTTTCGGATAGGGCGCCCATCGTAGCCAATGCCCGACCAAATCTGAGAAATAAGCGTGTCTCCCGCATAGGCAGGTGCTTTTTTCATTTGCCAAATCACCGACTGGGTAAAGCCCAGCTGCCAACTTACTCCATCCTTTATTTGATTACCGGTCACAAAAACTTCATCCTCGGTAATGGAAAGGGTGGGGAAGTCAAACCAAGTGGTGTCGTTAAAGGGATTTCCGGGCAAAGTATAAATGTTCCAATCGCCGGTGGGGTCGTTGCTTTGTGAAAAGGCCATTACTATTTTGCTGCTTGCCGGTGTATTCCCGTTTAATACCACCGCTATAAATTTATCCGCCAAGGGATCGTAAATCACTTTGGGGTCAAAGCGGTTGTTTAAAAAGCCTCCAAGACCAGCAGCTTGGGTAAAAAACTTAAGTGTTTTTGAGGAGCTCACGCTTCCATCCCGCATATCGTATACCTGAATGGTGGTGTTCACAACCGAAACAATTTGGCTGTCGCGATTAAACGCCAAATAATTGTCCAAAGGCACGCTGCTGTTAAAATAGTTGCCCTGAAACGACCGCCCCAAAACAGGTACAGGAAGGTTGTTTTTGTTAGGAAGCATGGACGAAGCACCCACTTTTCGCGGGAAAGCCATGCTAGACGCTTGTTTTTGAAGCTTTAAGCCCACTTTCGAAGCCTTGCTGTAATAATCGCCCGAAGGCTTAGGCAGCAGTTGCGGCATCCAAGGGTCCTCCAACCCCGTACCTAAATGCACCACACCCGAGGGCGCAATACGAAACGAACTGGCTTGCTGTGCAAAAAGTGGGGCGGCAAACAAAAACGCACCCAACCAATAAAAACCTTTCATGAGCTGTAGTCTATGGCCTAAAGTTGTTCAATTTTTTTGGGATGCCCAAAGGCTTTATTTATAGGGGCCGCTTTTCCGGTGCTTTGCACCATCGGCTTTGCGCCCGGGCGCTTTTGCAGCCGGCTGCAGGGGCTTGCTGCGCGCCGCCGCTGCCCCGGCGCAAAAGCTGCCCGGCCGCTTCAGCAGGCTGGTACTGTCGCCCCGGGCGGAATCGAAACTGTGGTATTTTCCCCTACCTTTGTGCTTTAAATCTTGTTTTTGCCTGTGAAAGCTGTTTTCCTAAAAGAAATATCCGCTTTTTTTTCGTCCTTAACGGCCTACCTGGTCATTGGACTCTTTTTGTTGGCCAACAGTATTTATTTGTGGCTTTTTCCCGGCGATAATATGCTCACCGCCGGTTATGCCGATATGCGCCGCTTTTTTGTAGATGCTCCCCTGCTTTTTTTACTCCTGATTCCCGCACTTACCATGCGCTCCTTTGCCGAAGAAAAAAGTTTGGGTACCCTCGAAATCCTGCTCACCAAACCCTTAAACGAAGGCCATTTGGTGCTTGCTAAATTCTTTGCTGCCCTGTTTTTAATCTTGGTGGCTTTGCTGCCTACCATAATTTATCCGGTCTCTTTGTACATGCTGGGTGATCCACCCGGAAATTTAGATGTGGCTGCGGTAACAACTTCTTATTTAGGACTGCTGCTTTTGGCCTCGGTTTATGCAGCAGCCGGTATTTTCGCTTCTACCTTTTCCAAAAATCAAATGGTAGCGCTTTTGCTTGGTTTGCTTTTTTGTTTGCTGGTTTCCGAAGGTATTGCCCAATTGGCGGTCTTGCCATTTTTTGCCGGAGCCGACTTGTTCATAGCCAATTTGGGCATACATGCCCACTACGAGGGCATAAGCCGTGGAGTTATCGATTCCCGAGACTTACTTTACTTCCTTAGCCTCACGCTTTTATTTTTGGCCGGAGCTCGGCTTGTACTCCAAAAACGCACCTGGTAATGTTGCAGCAAAGAAAATGGCGCCATTTGGCCTCCTTTGGACTACTTCTGGGTTTGGTTTTTATACTAAATCTCTTGTCCCAAACCGGTTTTTTTAGAATTGATCTTACCCAGGAAGGCCGCTACAGCCTTTCCGATTCAACCGTGGCCATGTTGGAATCCATGGAAGAACCGGCCATTATAACCGTATACTTGGAAGGAGATTTCCCCGCCAATTTTAAACGGCTGCGTAACGCTACCCAAGAATTGCTCGACGAGTTCAGATCCTACGGAGGTTCAAACCTGCAGTACCGATTTGTTGACCCATTTGCAGGAAAAAATAAAGAGGAGCAGGCCCAGATGTACCAAGAACTTATTGAAAAAGGCCTCAAACCATTTACGGTAGCCTTTACCGAACAGGGCGGTTCTCAACAAAAAATGATTTTTCCCGAGGCCATTATTGCTTATCGGGGACGGGAAACCCGAGTGCCGCTTCTTCAAAATCAACAAGGCAGAGATCCTGAGGTTGCCCTTAATCAATCCATTGAGCAATTGGAATTTGCCTTTGCCTCCGGATTATACAAGTTGCATACCTATGAATCCCGCCCAAAAGTGGCTCTGTCCTTTGGGCATGGTGAACTTCCCCAAGGCCTTATGGCCGACTTTCTGGAAACCCTCAAGGATTATTACGTAGTAGAAGCGGTAGAAATTAAAAACGACTTAGAAATTCTTACCCAAGCCTACCGTTGCCTCATTGTGGCCAAACCTTACCAAGCCTTCGACGATGCTTCAAAATTCATAATTGACCAATACATTATGCATGGCGGAAGGGTACTGTGGCTGGTGGATCCGGTGCTTACCTCTATGGATAGCTTGCGCACTAGTGGCTTAAGTTATACGGTGGCCGTTCCTCAAGATTTGAACCTAAACGATATGTTCTTCAGATACGGGTTTCGTCTGAATTACGATTTGGTGCAAGACGCCAGATGTGCCTTTATTCCGGTTGTTACCGGAATGGATGGTGATCAGCCCCGCGAGGAGTTGTTGCCTTGGTTTTATTTTCCGGTGGTGGTTCCCGGAACCCAGCATTTTTTGTCCGAAAACGTAGGACCTATTCGCCTGGAATTTGCTTCTACCGTGGATACGGTTAAGTCTCCAGGAATTCAAAAAAGCGTGCTGCTCACCAGCTCCGATTTGACCCGCGTGCCCAAGGCCCCGACTCGGGTTGCGCTTCAGTCAGTTTCCGAAATTCCTGTGCCCGAACGGTTTAATCAGCCCAATAGAACCTTGGCGGTTTTGCTCGAAGGCCGCTTTTCTTCGGCTTTTCAGCAAAGAATTGTGCCCAAATCCAATAAGCCATTTAAGGCCGAAAGCGAACCTACGCGGATGATTGCCGTTGCCGATGGCGACATTGTTAAGAACAAGTTTAGTGCTTCTCGCCAACAACCTTTTCCTTTAGGGTTAGACCCTGTGAGCGGAGTGTATTACCCCGGCAACAAAAACTTTTTACTCAATTGCGTAAACTACCTCGCCGACGATGGTTGGTTCATTCCTTTGCGCAATAAACGCTTTCAAATACGTTTGCTTAACCGAAAGGCAGTAGAAGAAAAGGGCAGAAGCTGGCAAACCTTTAATGTGGTTTTTCCGCTTGCCTTTATGTTGGCTTTTGCTTTTCTATTCAATTTTGTAAGAAACAGAAGATTCCGATCGCAATGAGAAAGCTTAATACAATGCTCCTTTTTTTAGCGGCTTCCCTCTGGTATGCTTGTGGTTCGGGAGGAAGGGGAAGTACCCTTTCGGCAGATTATACCGCATTCAAAATTGAAGATACGGCCGGTATTGACCGCATTGTGTTGAGCAACCGAAGCAAACAACAAACCGTTTTGGTCCGCAAGCCAAACCGATGGGATGTAGAAAACGGCAACTTTCCCGCACGAAAAGATTTGATTGAGGTTACCCTAAACACCTTGCACCGGATGGAGGTGAAGGAATTTGTCTCTAAAGCAGGAAGAGACCACCAATTAAAACAATTGGCGGTGCACGGCACTACAGTGGAGGTGTACCAAAACGGTGAAATTACCCGTCGTTTTTACGTAGGCGGCCCTACCCAAAACCATATGGGAACCTACATGATGTTGGACGGTGCCGATATGCCCGTGGTGGTATATGTGCCCGGATTTAGAGGCTATTTATCCAACCATTTTACACCCAATATTCAAGAGTGGAAAAGCCGGCAAATTTTTGCTTACCACATTTCCGATATTGAGTCGGTGCAGGTGAGGCATGTCCGGAATCCCGAGCAATCTTTTAAGGTCGAATTGCTTAGTCCTACCCAATTTGCTCTGTTTCGAGGAGCTTCCCTTAGCCAAGCTATACCTTCTTTTGATACCAGTTTGGTTAAGGTGTTTCTACAAAATTTTAAGGCGCTTGGCTTTGAAAACTTTGTAGACATTAACGCGGCACGCATGGATTCGGTTCGGGCAAAGTATGGTTTGTACAGCGTAGAAGTAATGGAAAAGGGTGGAACCCTTCGAAAAGTGGACCTTTACCAAATTCCTTTGCCCCCGGGTACCTTGAATATGCTGGGCGAACCGGTAGATTTTGATGTAGACCGCATGTATGGCGTAGTAGACGATTCTATAATTACCCTTTGCCAGTTTTTTACCTTTGACCCTGTTACCATGCCTGCCGATTACTTTTTAAAGAAATCAGCGGTTCATAGAAAAACCGACGGCTGAATCTTTTTTTCAGGTTATATTTGTGAGGATTAAATTGAAGGATTATGCATTTTGTTGTTTCCAGCAAAACTTTATTGCAACACATACAAACCTTAACCGGTATTATTCCTAGCGGAAACTCCACCGTGCCTGTGTTGCAAAATTTCTTGTTCGCTACCGAAGAAAACGGAAGTCTAAGGGTTACGGCTTCTGATTTGGAAACTACAGTAGTTACCTCGGTGCCTGAGGTAGATGTCCGAACTCCCGGAAGAGTGGCATTTCCGGCCAAGTTCCTCGTAGATATTCTCAAGACTTTTGCCGATGTTCCGCTCTCGGTTCAGGTAGATACCTCCAATTGGAAAATTACCCTGAGTTCCGATTTCGGAAAATACCATACCGCCGGTTTTGACCCCGAAGAATATCCTTCCCTTCCTGTTTTTGATGTGCAAGGCTCCTTTGAAGTAGAGGCCGTTACCTTCAACCATGCCATCTCTAAAACCATGTTTGCTGCCGGAAACGATGAAATTCGTCCGGTAATGAGCGGTATTCTTATGCAGGTGACCGCAGAGGGAACCAACTTTGTAGCTACCGACGGCAATAAGTTGGTGCGCTACAAAAGAAAAGACCTCAGTTCCGAAAATCAATTCGAACTTATTCTTTCCAAGCGTCCGCTAAACTTGCTTAAGTCTATTGTAGGTACCTCCGAAGAACTAATTTCCATTGAGTACTCTGAAAGCAATTTGCGCTTTGTGTTTGGAGACTTCATAATGTATAGCCGTGCGGTAGAGGGAAATTATCCGGCCTACGAAACGGTTATTCCTAAAAACAATCCCAACAAATTGGTGGTAGACCGCACTGCTTTGATGAATGCATTGAAGCGGGTGTCTATGTTCTCCAATAAATCTACCTACTTGGTGAAGGTGCAATTGCAAGGCAACGTAATGCAAATCATTGGAGAGGATTTGGACTTCAACAATGCCGCCAGCGAAGAGCTGAGTTGTCAATATGTAGGCGAAGACATGGAAATAGGCCTAAGCGCCCGTTTTTTGGTGGAAATGTTGAGCCACTTGGAGCAAGACAGCATCACCATGGAATTTAGCTCGCCCAACAAACCGGGAATTTTAGAGCCTACCGATTACCAGCGCGATATTGAGGACATCACCATGCTCATGATGCCTATTTGGGTAGGCTAATTGGGCATAGAAGCCCCCATAAATACATAGTACAGCATATTGGCCCCCATTTGGAGGGCCTTTTTTCTGGTAGATTCACTGTCGCCATGCACCTCGGGGTCTTCCCAGCCGTCGCCTAAATCGGTTTCAACGGTGTAAAGCAATACCAGGCGTCCTTCTATAAAAATACCCAAGGCTTGTGGTGCTTTTAAATCGTGTTCATGAATCTTTGGCATGCCTTGGGCGAAAGTAAAGGGCTTGCGAAAAATGGGGTGATTGGAGGGAATGCTTGCTAAATTGTGGTCGGGAAAAATCTTTTTTATTTCTCGCCTGGCGTATTCATCCATGCCGTAGTTGTCGTCTATGTGCAAAAAGCCACCTCCCATCATCCATAGCCTTAAGTTCCTGACCTCTTCTGTGGAGAGCACTATATTGCCGTGCCCCGTGGCGTGCACCCATGGGTAACGAAATAAATCGCTGCTTCCGGGTTCTACCACGGCAACTTCCGGGTTTAGCGCCATGCCCAAGGCATCGCGGCAAAACTTTACCAAATTGGGCACACTGCTGGGGTTGGCATACCAATCCCCACCTCCCTGGTATTTTAATACGGCCAACTGAGGTAATTGGGCACACAAGGTGTGCAGGGAAAACCATGCCGGCAGAATCAACCAAAAACAAGCTTTCATAGCTTAAAGATACATTACCTGGGCCATACCTCTGCGGATACTACAAAAGACTGGCCGACAGTGGTCCCATTTTATCATAGATTAATTAGTTGAAAATGAGAATTTTATATGCATTTTTTCCGTTTTAAGCATGCAAAAAACAATCGAAACTTGCGTTTTTTTGTTTTTGGGGCTTTGTTTCAAAGGGCGCATCTTTGTATTGTAAGCAGCTTACAGGAAAGTTGTTACAAGGTTTAGGTTAGGGTTAATGTTCGCATAGCGGACAGGTAAGGGCGGTTTTCCGCCCTTATTTTTTTTGGAAGATAAAGCGCCCCCGGGCGAACGGAAAGCCCGGAAAGCGGCCAGCCCCTACGCTTGGCAGGCGGAGGCGGCACAAAGTAAGCCCACGCACTGCCTAGCGAAGGGTGCTGACCGCTTGAGGACTTGCAGGGAGCACGGGAATTTGGCGCCCAAACCATCCTTTTTTACGACCGAATGAACCGTTTTACAATTCGGTGTTTGGAATTTTCGAATACCATGTAATACAGGCCTTTGCTGAGGGCGTAGCCGTCGTCGGTGCGGAAGCTGTTTTGCCGGCCCACTTCGTATTCGAGCAGGCTGCGGCCATGCATGTCCAGTATGTGTATTTTTGCCGGGCCTAAGTTGCCTTTCCAACGGACGCTGATGGGGCCGTGCGTTGGGTTTGGAAAAACAGTCATATCTAAGGTTTGGCCTGGGTTCCTTGGTTCTAGGGCTTTTTCAAGGATTTCCTGCAAGTGGTCCTGGGGCGGTTCCTGCGTTTGCGGTTCGCCGTTTTTTTCGCACTCGGGCACATACACAAAGCGATGAATGATTTGGAGCAACATTTTATTGAGCTTGTCCTTGTCGACGGTTCCGGCTACGGGACTTCGGTGGCTGTTTCCAATGCCGCTGTCGTCGGTAAGGGCCGTGTAGGTGCCATTGGTCGCTAGGGCCATGGCACGGCTTAGGAATTCGGCATCGGCGTCCATGCCGCTGCAAGCCAAAGGTACAATTCGTATGCCCTTTTCTGCTGCCTCTGCAGTAAGGAGCTGCAAGGCGCGGATGGTCTGTTGGTCCTTGTGCGCCGGGGCGTCAAGCACCAAAAATAGGATCCTTGCTCTTGCTTCGCTGCTCCAGCTCAACTGCTGAATACCCGCCATAAGTCCTTGATCTACAGCTTCCGGGAAATCTCCGCCACCGCCCGCTCTTTGTTCCTTTAAAAAGGAAGCGGCACCCGATCCGGGTCTAAAATCTTGATGCTGATATATGTAATGGTCTGTTATGTCGCGATATACTACGGCCGAAGTTCTAAAATCAAGCGCTTTATGTTGGGTTTGGGCTTGTTGCATAACGTCCTCCAATTCGGTTTGGAGGTAGTTGAGTTCGTCGCCCATGGAACCGGTAGCATCAATAACAAAAGCAATGTCTACGGCTTTGGCAGGGCTGGGGCACTCCACCTGAAAACTCAGCTTACGGTAGCTATGGTGCTTTTTTTGTGCACGGACGGTTTGGCTATGACCACGGTAGGTTGCCCTCAAAAACAAAGGACGTTCTGCCTGGGTATCTCGGCTAAAAAAATCGGCCCAAAGCTCGGCAGTTCCTGTGTTGTTGGTGCGGCCACTCCAAAGGATTTGCCCTTTTTCATTTTCCAAGAAAACGGGCACATCTACTAAGGCTTGCCCGTCGGCAGACTGAACCTTAAGGCCATATTTTTTTTGAGGAAACATGTGCCATTGGGCCATAGAAGATTGCAGGCTATCTAAGGCGTGTTGCGTCCAAAAGTCCCAGTGAATAAAGTCGTTGACCTCTCTTGCGGTGAGTTTCCCGGCCCCTGGGGAAGCTGTTGGGACTGGAGCTTCAAAATCTGCACCCATGCTTACCGCGCCGGTGGCTTTATCGGACCTTGCCCTGCTCATGGAGCTTCCTTCCGAAACGGTAGGAGCTATTTCTTCGGCGGATCCGTCAAAGCGCATGTTTTGTTGTAAGGCAATATTTGGCGCTTTTTTGATTTTGGTGGCTTCCAAAACCAGCGAGCTAAATTCGGGGGTTTCTTTGGAAATGACCAATGGCTTCTCTAAATGGTAGGCCATGTTGTGGCTAAAAGCCACCAGTCGATAGCTTCCGGGTAACAAGCTGCCGCAAAGCGTGTCGCCGTTTTGCCATAAAAAGTTGTGGACTCTTTTTTGGTTTCGATACATTTCTACCCGAAATTCCAGCGACTTTGGAGCGCTTTCAGGTGCCGAAATACGGAGACATGAGGACTGCGCCCCAAGGTGCAGGGTAGCAAGACTAAAACAAAAGACAAGAAGTGAACGCATCATGGTGTTTTATTGGGTTTACACCTGTGCGCAATAAACGTTCAAAAGGAAGTGCATTATGGCTCAAAAATGACCTGTAAATCCTTTCTTTTAGAAATGATTTTTAGAGGCATAACCTCGTTGTAGGGAATGGGGTTCCCTTTGAGGTTAAGGTAATAGAGCTTAGGGTGGTAGGCAAAGCGCTCGGAAATTTGGGTCAATTGATTTTGCGCCAAATTGATTTCGCTAAGGTGGTTTAAACGGAGCAGGGATTCCGGAAGCTCGCTGATGTTATTTCCGGCCAAATCCAATATTTTGAGTTTGGAGAGTTGGGCAATGTCTTCGGGAAGGCTGTCGATTTTGCAATTGACCAACATAAGGCTTTCCAAGTTTTTGCACCGGAATACAAAATCGGGGATGCGGTGAAGATTCACGTTGTAAAACTCCATAGAGCGAAGGGAAGGCAATCCCGGCATGCTGTCTACAAAAAGCAAGCTATCGCTTTCGTTGTAAAAAATACGCAGCAGTTCCAGGTTTCCTAATGCCGCCAAATCAAAAGGAAGGGAATCGAGCCGGGTTTGGGTCATTTCCAAGTAAAGCAAACTGGGGATTTGTCCCAACTCAGGTGGAAAATAAGTAAGGGGATTGTCGTTGCTTACCAAAATAAATAGGAGAGGGTTTTGCATTAGGCTGGAGGGCAGCTGCTGCAAATGGTTATTTTTAAGAAATAGAATTTCCAGTTGGCTGAGCTGAGCCAGTTGTCTTTGCTCCTTCTCGGAAAGGAATCCGGTAACCATCAATTTTTGGGTGTTCTTATCCTTTAATCCGCTGCGCTCGGTGTAGGTAATTCCCATAGGAGAACCATATCCTTTGAGGACTTCAGGATCGGTGCTGTCGAATCGAACTTGAGCAAAAATAGGGGAGACAATGGATGCTAGGGTTCCAAAGCAAAGTCCCAGGTGGAAGATTATGGACAGAATTTTTCCCATGCTTGTTTAGCGTCTGCATCACCAAGGTCGGCACTTTTTTTGAAACAGGTGCATGCCATGGAGCTATTTCCCCTATCCATGTGCAAAACAGCCAAGTTGAACCAGCCTTCGGCAAATTGTGGATCGGCCTGCGTGCTTTGCTCAAAGGCCCAGAAGGTGGAGTCCGGTTCTTGCAGGCGGTCGTAAACCAAGCCTAAGTTAAACCAAGCTTCGGCATAGCCGCTGTCCAAGGCAATGGCTTCAAAAAAATCGGATTTGGCGGCATCAAAGCGGTCCAAACTAAAGTGGCAAATGCCACGGTCGTGCCAGGCCGAAACATACAAGCTGTCTAAGGCGATGCATTGGTCAAAGGCTTCTGTAGCGCGTGTGAGGTCTTGATTTTCATAGTATTGTAAGCCTTGTTGGTACCACTCCTCGGCCGAGCCGGGCCCTTCTGTGTGGAGGTTTGTGGCCGGTTTTGGGGCTTGCTTGCCGCAGCTGTAGGCAAAGCAAAGTCCGAGGCTTAAAAGAAAAAGTGTTTTCAAAAGAAAATGCCGGTTCTAATGTCGAAAGGATAAAAATAAGGAGAATCTTGACCCATGGGCAATACGTTATACAAAAAGGCCAGGTAAAAGAAACCGGAATCAAAATGTTCTACATAGCCGCCTCCCAAAAATAAGGCATGAGAATTGAGCCGTGTATTGTCGTTTTGGTAATTATAATTGAGCCATTCGTACTGACCCATAACCAGTAAAAAATCAAAAACGGTGAGCATGGCAAAATTTCGTAAACCAAACATATGGGAGTCTCCCGGAGAACCAACCCAATTGGTGTATTGGTATATAGGTCCGCCTCCGATTATGAATTTTTGGTCTAAGGATACATCGTAAGCAACGGCAGGCGAAACCCCAATAACGGTAACATTACCAAACCAAAGATTCAAATCTCCTCCAAACATGATTCGGTCCCATACCGAAACTCCGGGATCTTCTTTTGCTTCTTGGCTTGTGAAAGTACCGGTTTCATTGCTGTCCGTCTCCTCCCTGCGGTCTATTTGTGCCCTAAGGTTGGAGTTTAGTACCAAAACCAACAGAAAAATGCCAAGGCTACACTTCATTTTTTCCATCCATCAAAATAGCGCATGGCTGTAATGTTACAAAAACCGCACCGAAATTAATGGTCAAAGCTCAAAATGAGCTCTTCGCCTTCCGGGTGGGTTTGGCAAGCCAGCGTAAAACCGGCTTCTACCTCTTCCGGACTTAAGGCATAATTTAAGGCCATGCGGCTTTTCCCTTTAAGCACCTTGGCCTTGCAAGTAGCGCAAACCGCACCTTTGCAGGCATAGGGGGCGTCGGCTCCGGCCTCCAGTGCGGCATCCAAAACCGCTGCTCCTTCTTTGTCCAAGTCAAAAGTGGTATGCAGGCCATCCAAAATTACGGTTACCCGCGAAGTTTCGCCTAATAAAGTAGGGGCTTGACTTTCTTCTATGCCCCTATCGTTTATCTTTTGGCCCGGAGCGGAAAACATTTCGAACTTGATTTGTTCAGCAGCCACTCCACGCTCCATCAAACGCTGTTTTACTTGTTCTATCATGTCGCCGGGACCACACACCAAATAGGTATCGCCACCGGCGGGTCGAAGCAGTTTTTGACACAGTTCGCCACAGCGTTCTCCATCAATACGTCCGCTAAACAGTGGAATATCCATACTTTCCCTACTCAAAATATGGTACAAAGCAAAGCGGTGCGGATAGCGGTTTTTTAAACCTTCCAAGGTCTCCTTAAACATGATGGAGCCGGTATTTTTATTGCCAAAAAACAGGGTAAAGGTGCTGTTTTCTTCTCCGGCAAGAACTTCCTGAAGCATGCTCAACACCGGAGTAATGCCCGAGCCCGCAGCAAAAGCCACTATATGCCTTCCTTCGGGCGGCGATTGGGGCAAGGTGAAGCGACCCATAGGTTTCATTACCTGAACTTTATCGCCAACCTGTAGGTTTTCGTTGGCCCAAGTCGAAAACCGCCCTCCGGGGACTTTTTTTATTCCCACCCGGAGCAAGGCATCTTGCGGCGCCGAACACAGCGAATAGGTTCTCCTTAGGTCCTCGCCCTGGATTTCTTTGCGCAGCGTAAGGTATTGACCGGCCTTAAAAGCGAACTCTTCTTTCAGCGCTTCGGGCACTACAAAAGCAACTTGAACACTATCTTCAGTTTCAGGCCGCACTTCGGCCACTTCCAATTCTACAAAACGAGGCATATGGCTGTTTTGGACAAATATACACGACTGAGGGGATTTTTTGGGGCGCCTTTTCGGGCTTTCGGCGGTAGTGCCTTTGGAGTAGGCTGTCGGGCTCGGGGCTCCGGGCTCTGCAGCCGAGCTGCAGCGTCCTCGCCTCCGGCCCGAACAAGCCTCCTCCTACAGGCAGCTACCTGCCTCTATCCCGGGCGCAGTGCTCCGTTTTAAAACATTCCTTAGCGCTGTGGTGTTTTTTTTGTAAAATTGCATCTATACAGCTTATGGAAACTACCGCACTCGAACATCGTTTCAACCAAAAAATTGAACGAGAAGAAAAGATTGAGCCTAAGGACTGGATGCCCGAGGACTACCGCAAAAACAATATTCGGCAAATATCCCAGCATGCCCATTCCGAAATTGTGGGTATGCTCCCGGAAGCTAATTGGATTACCAGGGCGCCCAGTCTCCGCCGTAAAGTGGCTCTGCTGGCTAAAGTCCAAGACGAAGCCGGACATGGTTTGTACCTCTATAGCGCAGCAGAAACCTTAGGCACCGATCGCGAAGAAATGATTGACGATTTGCATTCCGGCAAAGCCAAATATTCTTCCATATTTAATTATCCTACCACTACTTGGGCCGATATTGGCGCCATTGGTTGGTTGGTTGATGGGGCTGCCATTACCAATCAAGTAGCACTTTGCCGCACTTCCTATGGCCCTTATGCACGTGCTATGGTAAAAATTTGCAAAGAAGAAAGCTTTCACCAGCGCCAAGGTTACGAAATCATGTGCGCTATGGCCTTCGGCACCCCCGAACAAAAAGCCATGGCTCAAGATGCCTTAAACCGCTGGTGGTGGCCCTCCCTAATGATGTTTGGCCCTACCGACGGCGACAGCGTGCACTCACAAAAATCGATGGATTGGAAAATAAAGCGCTACTCCAACGATGAGCTTCGCCAAGAATTCGTGGATAAAACCGTAGCACAAGCAGAATATTTGGGGCTTACCATTCCCGATCCGGATTTGACATATAACGATGAAACCGGTCATTATTCCTTTGGGGAAATCGACTGGAAAGAGTTTTACCAGGTCATCTCCGGTAACGGCCCATGCAACAAAGAACGCATAGAAGCCCGCAGAAAAGCGCATGAAGATGGAGCTTGGGTGCGCGAAGCAGCCAATGCCTTTGCCCAAAAACGTGCCAATCAACAAGTAGCCTGATACATAAAGCAATATGAGCAACCAAAACTGGCCTCTATTCGAGGTTTTTATACGTTCAAAAAATGGACTTAGCCACAAGCATGTCGGAAGTCTGCATGCCGCAGATGCAGCTATGGCCATTGAAAATGCAAGAGATGTGTATTGTAGGCGTAACGAGGGCGTTTCTATTTGGGTGGTTCCCTCCACCCAAATTGTAGCTTCTGATCCCGAAGACGCCGAGGCTTTATACGAACCCGCCAAGGATAAAATTTACCGGCATCCAACTTTTTACACCGTACCGGACGAAGTAGGACATATGTAATGGAGCAAGAAAAGCAAAAAGCAGCCCTCAATTTGTCTTTGGTTATGGGCGATAATGCCCTAATCTTAGGGCACCGTTTGTCGGAATGGTGTGGTCATGGCCCCATTTTAGAACAAGATATTGCCTTATCCAATATTGCTTTGGATTTAATTGGACAGGCCAGGTTATGGTTGAGCCATGCAGGAAAACTTCAAGGAGGAAAATCCGAAGACGATTTGGCTTACCATCGCGATGTGTTTGATTTCCACAATTTTCAAATGGTCGAAACGCCCAATGGGCATTGGGGAAAAACCTTATTGAGGCAGTTTTTATACGATGCCTGGCACCATGCCATGCTTCAAAAGCTGGTGCTCGCTCAAGACGAAGATATTGCAGGAATTGCGCGGAAATCCTTAAAAGAGGTAAACTATCACCTTCGATGGAGCAGCGAGTGGGTCATTCGGTTGGGCGACGGAACAGAAGAGAGCGCTGCCAAAATGCAGGATGCCTATGCCGATGTTTGGCCCTATGTTGGAGAACTTCTTCAAAAAGATTTTTGGTTAAAGGAGCTGGATCAATGGATTCCCGGATTCACTGCCGACGAAATCCTTGCCCAATGGTGGAAAACGGTGCGAGAAGTGTTTAGTCAAGCCAATCTTCCGGCAGAACCCATGGATTGGTTGTACCGAAAAGGCCATCTGGGGCACCATACCGAGCATCTGGGCTTTATTTTAGCCGAAATGCAGTTTCTGCCAAGGGCCTATCCGGACGCAACCTGGTAAACCCAATGGCCAATCTCGAAACCATAGAACAAGCCTTAGAAAAGGTGAAAGACCCGGAAATACCGGTGCTCACCATTAAAGATTTGGGCGTGTTGCGCGGATTGGAACGTGCGGAAGATGGAAGTCTGAAGGTAATAATAACGCCTACTTACTCAGGTTGTCCTGCCATGTACACCATTGAGCAGTCAATAAAGCAAGTGCTCACCCGATTGGGCGAAGAAACAGTAACCATAGAGACCCGGTTAGACCCGGCCTGGACTACCGATTGGATGACCGAAGAAGCCAAACAAAAGCTTCAGGATTTTGGTATAGCACCACCCGAAGGAAGCAGTGCCGATAAACGGGCTTTGTTTGGGGAGGAAAAGCAGGTAACCTGCCCACATTGCAAAAGCCGAAACACCTTTATGAAAAGTCAGTTTGGCTCAACTGCCTGTAAATCATTGTATCAGTGCTGGGATTGCGAAGAGCCTTTCGACTATTTTAAGTGCCTTTAGGCGACATACCGCCCTGTGAGACCTCTGCTTAAGGTCAGGATTAAGAACAAAGATTCCCGGTACGGAGCCCATAATTAATTGCATCATTGTACCTTGGAGCCATGCGAACACAGGGTTCATCCACAGAATTGGTAAGAGGTCTTGGCCTTTTTGCCGCCTTTGCATTGGTTTTTGGCTCCATGATTGGTTCGGGTGTATTTAAGAAGGTTTCGGCCATGGCCGATTATTTGGGCAATCCGGTTTGGATTATTTTGGCTTGGATAGTTGCCGGCAGCATAACCTTGATTGGCGCCTTATCCAACGCGGAAGTAGCCGGCCTAATTGCCGAACCTGGCGGGCAATACCAGTACTTTAAACGTATGTATGGCAAAGGCTTTGCCTTTTGGTATGGTTGGAGCAGCTTTTCTGTAATCCAAACCGCCACCATAGCTTCTGTAGCTTATGTATTTGCCGAGGGCCTAAATGTTTTTTACCCTTTGCCTGTTTTATCTGCTTCCTGGGCAGAGATTACTTGGTTTGGCTACATACAGCCCTTCCACAACTTCGGGGTAAAGCTGGTAACCATTGGCCTTATTTCCCTGCTCACCTTTTTAAATGTGCTTGGAGTACGCGTGGGAGGCACGATTACCTCCATCATGGCCAGCAGTGTGGTGCTTTGTATTTTATTAATCATTGCCTTAAGTTTCGGTTCCGGAGCAGGAGATACCTTGCATTTTCAAATGTCCACCGGACCGCAACTGGAAAAGGAGCCTTTGGTAGGAACGGGTATGTTGGGTTTGTTTTTTATGGCTTTGATGTCTGCCTTTTGGGCCTATGAGGGCTGGAACAACATTGGTTTTTTGGGAGGAGAAATCCGAAATCCCTACCGCAATATCCCCAAAGCTTTAGTGATGGGGGTTGGCTTTGTAATGCTGGTGTATGTACTGGTGCATTTGGCATTCCTCTATATTATGCCTGTGCAAGATTTACAAGCCGTTACCGATAAGCAAATTGCTGCAGTAGAAGTCATTCGACGCTTTATGGGCGATGGCGGAGCCTTGGCCATTTCGGCATTGATTGTAGTGAGTACCTTCAACAGCACCAATACTACCATTTTAAGTGCACCTAGGGTGTATTTTGCTATGGCTAAGGACCGGTTGTTTTTTCAAGGAATTGATAAAGTGCACCCCAAATTCAAGAGTCCTTCCAATGCTCTATTGATTCAAGCGTTTTGGGCATCGATATTGGTAATGACAGGCAGCTTTGACGATCTAACAGAGATGCTCATATTTGCCGCATTTATTTTTTATGGGGCCGGTGCATTTGGCGTATTTGTATTGCGAAAAAAATGGCCCGACCGTGAACGCCCCTTTAAAGTACCCTTTTACCCCTTTTTGCCGGCGGCCTTCGTACTGTTTTGCTTGGCTTTGGTTTTGATTTCGATCTTAGAAAACCCCATGGGTTCTTTGATGGGCATAGTGCTTATGGCCACGGGGCTACCCTTTTATTATTTTTGGAAAAGAAATGGAGGAGAGTAGGATAAAAGTATTGGAAGAGAGCAATAGCTTTTTAGGCTTTAGTCTTAAGCTTAAGCCCATGTCTTGGATGGCTATAGTATTTGTGGGTTTAGGCTTGTTTTTGGCCTTAAGTTTACTGGCTATGTTTTTTTTAACCCAGGCTTCAGGCATGTCGGCGGATTTATCGGGAGGAGTTTCTCACATGGTGGAGTCCTTAGGCTTTCCTTTGGTTTTTTCCGGTATTATGTCGGTGCATGTGCTGCTATGTTTAACTGTATATTTGGTTTGGATTAAAGGGTTTAAGTTTCCTGGCCGTGCCCTTTTTCGTGTAGGAGCTTCATTCCAATGGAAATGGTGGTTGGGAAGTTTTTTGGTAGTATTTCTACTTAGTGGCCTTATGGATTGGTTTTATTTGAATCGAAACCCAATACATACCTGGACTTTTGATGCGGATCGCTTTTGGGCCTTTTTTCCTGTTGCCCTAGTATTCTTCCCCTTTCAAACCTTATTTGAAGAGTTTTTATACCGAGGTTTTTTGATGCGTTGGAGCTTTAGTCTTACCAGGAGCGGCTTGGTTGCTCTTGTCTTGTCGGCAAGTTTTTTTAGCTTAATGCATATGGGGAACAAAGAAGTGGAAGCTTATGGCACCGGTTCCATGTTTTTCTATTATGCTTGGCAGGGCGGAATGTTGGCTTTGCTGGTTATGTTAAGCAATGGTCTGGAAGCAGCTTGGGGCTACCATTTGGCCAATAATTTGTACGGATCCTTAATAATCTCTGTGCCGGAATCCAGTTTGCCCATGCCGTCTCTTTGGCAAAGCACGCCACCTGAGGGAGCCGTGTTTTTATTGTACAGTGCTTTATCCACCCTTATTATTGTACTTACTTTGGTTTTGGTGTTTAGGTGGCGCGACTGGAATCGATTGTTTCCCGAAAAACAATTATTTCCCAAAGACAAGGAATGATTTTGCATCCCTTATCTAAGCAAGAGGGTTGTATCTTTGAACTACCAATGATGCTCAGATTTCTCCGTTTACTGTGTTTTTGTTTGAGCTTGAGCTTTACCGGGAACCTCTTTGCGCAAAATTTGGAGGAGCAGGAAGATGTGGAGTATGATGCGGAGTTCCGAACCGGTCCGGCACCCAAGGGTGGGTATAGGCATTTAATTCAGGCAGAAATATCTTCTCCCCACAACTTAGCCAACGAAGCCAATGCAAGAGCCTTTGACGGTATCGCATCCCTTCAGTTGGGTTATGCGTATCAAACCCTCAAAGGATTGTATTTGGGTGGGGTAGTGCGTTACACCGGTTTTAATATCTATTTGCCTCCGGCCGTTCCCGGTGCCATTGAGGGAAGCTCAATCTCAGATATCAACAACCATTTCTTGTCTTTTGGGCCTTCCATAAGTTATATTATTTCTGGAGAGTCCGGGGTGGGATTTATGCCCGAGATTAGTGGTGGCCTAAGTACCCTTCGCTACGACGGCATTAAAATTGCCAAATACGACAATGGTTTCTTAACCCGTAGTATTGCCGATATGTCGTGGTTTGCCAGCCTGA
The DNA here is from genome assembly GCA_018401695.1 of Flavobacteriales bacterium. Lineage (GTDB taxonomy): Bacteria > Bacteroidota > Bacteroidia > CAIKAF01 > CAIKAF01 > CAIKAF01. The sequence continues at coordinate 278,180 of JAGYKD010000002.1, forward strand.
GGTTAAGGGTTTTATTCACACCTTTTGAAGACCAGCATACCCATTTCTCTTTTTTTGTTGGCGGTACTTACCTTGGGCATGAATTCAAAAAAGAACCCCTGGGTTTAAATGGAGACGACAATCTGATTCCCTTATCGGATGATGGGGGAAGCCTTCAGCTGCACTTTGGCTTGGGCTTCTTCTTTTTATTAGGAAAAAAGAACTAGCCAAACCTTAACTCCTGCTTTCCCAAAAATTTTCTCTCCAAGGCATGCCAATCAAATGCTTGCGCAACAGGTTTAATGCCGATTGGGTAGCCCTCAGTACATTTCCATCACGGGTGCTTCCAAAACGAAAGCACTTACTATAGGTACCTTCCGGAGTAGCCAAGCCAATCCAAACCATACCTACCGGTTTTTCTGCACTCCCACCTCCCGGGCCTGCTACCCCGGAACTTGAAAGGGCAAAGTCTGCTCCGGTAATGCTTCGGGCTCCCTCTGCCATGGCCTCAACTACTTCTTTACTTACCGCGCCAAACTGCTGAATATACGCGGGAGGTACCCCTAGCTGCCTTATTTTTAAAGAATTGTCGTAGGTAACTACACCACCCAAAAATGCCGCCGAAGCACCTGGCACAGAAGTAAGGTGTTGGGCTAAAAGTCCTCCGGTACAACTTTCTGCCGTTGCTAAGGTATACTCTTTTTCAACCAAAAGTTGCACCACAACTTCCTCCAACCGCTGTTTATCCACACCAAATATCTCCCCACCTAAGATGTTCCGTAATCCATCTTCCGCTTGGTTCATTAGCTCTTCACCAATCCCCTTGTGATTCAAACAACTGATCCGAAGTTTAACTCTTCCCGCAGAGGGCAGGTAGGCCAAAGATATTTCCCGAGGAAGGGCGTCCTCCCAAGAACGAATAATCCCCATCAATTCAGATTCCGGTATCCCTTCGGTATGGAAGGTTCGGTGGAGCAATGGTGGTAACGAAAAACGTTTTTTTAACCCCGGAATTACTCCGGTCTCCATAATGTGCTTCATCTCGTATGGAACGCCGGGCATGGAAACCACAATGGTATTGTTTTTTTCGAACCACATTCCTGCGGCTGTTCCCATTTTATTCAGTAAGGTTGTGCAAGCCTTTGGCAACAAAGCTTGCCCCCGGTTGGCCTCATTTAAGCTTCGGTTTCGTTCTTTAAAAAACCTTTCTAATTGGTGCAATACCTCCTGGTCTTCACGCCAACCTCCCCCGAAATAAGTCTCAAGGGTGGTCTTGGTAACGTCGTCTTTGGTCGGTCCTAAGCCGCCTGTCATTAGCACAATAGGAAACTTGTCAAGGATTTGATCCAAAGTTTCCGTTATGGCCTCTTGGGTATCGGCAATGGTTCGAACTTCCCGAACTTTAATCCCGATTTGGTTCAGCACCTCCGCCATCCACGAAGCATTGGTATTTACAATTTGACCAATAAGAATTTCATCTCCTATGCTTACAATAAAGGCCTCCGGACGATCCATACTACTAATAGATTCAAAATAAGGGGTTAACAACTTTTAACCGGGCTTTGTTCTGGGGGCTCCATTGCCCGAGGCAAAATTGGTATTTTTGTATGCATCCGTAACCGTTTGCGGAGATTTATTTGAAAAATTAAGATACGATGGATGGAATGCGTGTGGATATGGAAGCATTAAATGAGCGAATTGCTCAAGGTGCCTCCTTTATTCCCTTGCTCAAACAAGAAATGAACAAAGTAATTGTAGGTCAAAGCTACATGACCGACAGATTACTCATTGCTTTGCTTGGCAACGGACATATTCTTTTGGAAGGGGTGCCCGGCTTAGCCAAAACCCTGGCAATAAAAAGCCTCGCTCAAGCAATTCAGGTTGACTTTAGCCGTATTCAATTTACTCCCGACTTGCTGCCTGCAGATGTGGTGGGTACGGTGATTTACAACCAAAAATCCGAAAGTTTTTCAGTAAAAAAAGGCCCCATTTTTGCCAACTTTGTACTGGCAGACGAAATCAATCGAGCCCCGGCTAAGGTCCAGTCCGCCTTGCTCGAAGCCATGCAAGAACGCCAAGTAACCATTGGAGAATCTACTTACCCTCTGCCGGACCCATTTATGGTATTGGCAACCCAAAACCCGGTGGAGCAAGAAGGAACATACCCTTTACCCGAAGCTCAAAGCGATCGTTTTCTCCTTAAAGTAGTACTTAATTACCCCTCCAACGAAGAAGAACAGCAAATCATCCGTTTGAATATGGGGGGTAATTTCCCGAAAATCCAAGCCGTAGTGCAACCTAAAGATATTGCAAACGCAAGGGCTTTGGTTAGAGAAGTGTATATGGACGAAAAAATCGAACGCTATATCGTTCGCTTGGTGCATGCCACTCGAAAACCATCAGAAACCGGTTTCTCTGACCTGGCAGACCTTATTTCGTTTGGAGCATCCCCTCGCGCATCCATTGGTTTGGCCTTAGCTTCAAAAGCTTTTGCCTTTATTCAGGGCAGAGGGTATGTTATCCCCGACGACATTCGATCTATAGCCGCAGATGTTATGCGCCACCGCATTGGGCTTACCTATGAAGCCGAGGCGGAAGAAAAAACAGCCGATGATGTGGTAAAAGAAATAATTAATAAGGTAGAGGTCCCATAATTCCATGCAGGCTACGCAAGATATAGCAAACAGGGAGTTAAAAGAACTGCTGAAAAGAGTCCGAAAGATTGAAATAAAGGCAAGAGGCCTAAGCAATCAGCTCTTTTCTGGTCAATACCATGCTGCCTTCAAAGGGCTGGGTATGTCGTTTAGCGAAGTGCGTGCGTATCAATTTGGAGACGATGTGCGCTTCATTGATTGGAACGTTACCGCCCGCCTTAATGAACCCCATGTAAAGGTGTTTGAAGAGGAGCGGGAATTGTCGGTGTTCTTTTTGCTTGACCTTAGCAGCTCCATGAAGTTCGGAGCAAACCACGACCAGTTCCGCGAGCGAATGGCCGAAATCTTGTGCGTCCTTTCTTTTGCGGCCGTGCAAAACAACGATAAAGTAGGGGCTATTTTTTTCTCCGGAAATCAACGCAGCTTTATTCCACCCGCCAAAGGAAAAGGGCATGCCATGCGCATTGTGCGCGACGTAATTGCCGCTCCATTACCCGAAGGCAGCACTACCCACCTGGCCGATGGTTTGGCTTTCTTAAATCGTGCGCTCAGCAAAAAGGCCACAGTTTTTGTAATAAGTGATTTCCTCGATAAAGGCTTTGAACGTCCTCTTCGTCTGGCCAACCAAAAACACGACATTATTGCTTTAAAGCTAGAAGATCCCAGTTTCCAGAATATCCCTAAAGTAGGCCTTATTAAAATTCAGGACCCGGAAACCGGAAAAAACCGTTGGATCAATACCAACGCTAAGCAAACAAGAAATCAGTGGGCGGCCCATTTTAACAAGCACCAACAAGAACTTCTTCGCTCTTGCAAAGCCGCAGGCGTAGATTTGGCCATCCTTCCAAGTCACCTCGATTATATCAAACCGTTGAAGCAGCTGTTTCGAAAAAGAGAAATGATGCGATGAAAAAGTTAGGGTTTGTTATCTATATATTGGCCTTTGGTGCTTCGCTCCATGCTCAGGTAGATGCCAACCTGCGACTTAATAAAGATACCTTGTGGTTGGGCTCTCCCGATACCCTCTGGCTGGAATTGGACCAGGACCGTAACTTAACCGTTCTTTGGCCCTTGCTGGGTGATTCGCTTGGGCCGCACTTGGAAATTCTCTCAAAAACCCCATTAGATACTTTAGCCACAAACGATTCCAATACCTTAAGATATCGACAAGGATTGCAAGTAGTTTCTTACGATTCCGGTGCTTGGGTATTACCCACCATTCCGTTTCAGTATTTAGATAAACAGGATACGACTTTTGCTGTGTTTCCTGAGAAGAGCATTGTGGTGCTGGCTCCTGCAGTGGACCTCTCAAAAGACATTCGAGGGATAGAAGGAGTACTGAATCCCGGCTACCATTGGCTCGAATGGTTTCCTTGGCTTTTGCTTTCTTTGGGTATCCTCGCTCTAAGCTTCTTTGCCATTCGATGGTTGGTGCTTAAAAAACCAAAGCAACAAGAACTCCCGGTCCCCATTCAGGTAGAAGAGGTCCTAAACCCATTTGAAGAAGCTTTGGCCACTTTGGAACGTATTCGAAACCGCGCCGATTGGAAACAAGGCAAGGTAAAGGCCTACTACTCAGATTTGGTAGACCTTATGCGCAGGTATACTGAACGATGCTATGGGGTGGAAGTTTCCGAAATGACTTCTGCTGAGTGGCTTAGTTGGTGGCAACGGGCCGGTTTGGCAAAGCAAGACGGAGGGAAACTTAAGCAACTCCTGCAATTGGCCGATATGGTCAAATTTGCCAAACAAAACCCTACCGATAAAGAACACCTGTGGATGGCCGAAACCATCCATGCCTGGTTGTTGATTTTGGAAAAAGAAAAACAAGCATCTAGCAATCAAGATTCGGAGGAGAAAGAATGACGGCTTGGCAACAAATAACATTTACCTATCCTTGGGTTTTGCTGCTGCTTTTGCTGCTCCCTGTGCTGTTTTGGCTCCACAGATTAAAGCTTAAAAAAGGCGCCCCTGCCTGGAGGGTTCCTTTTGATTACGATGCGCCAAAACTCCCCCGCGACTTTAGGGCAAAACTGAGTTGGATACCCACAATGCTTAGAATAGGAGCATTAGCACTCCTGATAGTAGTGCTTGCACGACCAAGAGGAAATCTTGGACTGGTGGAGTCCACCAAAGAAGTCGTAGACATGCAATTGGCCATAGACGTATCCCTGTCCATGCTTGCCAAGGATTTTCAACCCAATCGACTCGAAGTCTCCAAATCTCTGGCGGCTGATTTTATTCAAAAACGACCGGACGACCGTATGGGACTTGTGGTTTTTTCGGGAGAGTCCTTTACCCAATGTCCCATGACCACCGACCACAGGGTACTCCTAAATCGTTTGGAAGCCCTTTCCATCGACAACGATATGAAGCAAGGAACGGCCATTGGTCTGGGCTTGGCAAAGGCAGTGGCCCGATTAAGCAATAGCGAAGCCAAATCCAAAGTCGTGATTTTACTTACCGATGGAGTAAACAATACCGGACAGATTTCTCCATTGACCGCCGCACAAATGGCCAGAACCTTTGGAATTCGGGTGTATGCCATTGGAGTAGGAAAGAAAGGAATGGCCCTCTCTCCGGTTGGTTACGACTTTTTTGGTCAGCTGCGCTATGGCATGGCCCCCGTAGAAATCGACGAGGAATTGTTGACCGACATCGCGCAGCAAACCGGTGGAGCCTACTTTAGAGCCACCAATCAAGCCAGCCTTAAAGAAGTTTTCAAAGAAATTGACCGACTCGAAAAAACGAAAATTCAAATCACCGAATACCAAAAGCAGCCCGATATTTTTTGGCCATTTTTATTGCTTGCTTCTGCCTTGCTCGGCTTGGAATGGTTGTTGCGTTTAACCCTTTGGAATAGCTTGTCTTTATGATACATTGGGAAGAACCTTGGTTTTTATTCGGCCTTTTGGCACTGCCCTTAGGTATGGCTATCGGCTTTATTTTGCTTAAACAAGCCCAAAACAGGTTAAAAAGGCTGGGCAAGCCCAAAAATACTGCCCAAACTTTGCCCTTATACCAACCCAAGCGCCTCTTGGCACGACACTTCTTGCTTGGTTTGGCAGGTTCCCTCCTGGCGGTAGCTTTGGCCAGACCCCAATGGGGACAAAGAACGGTCGAAACGGAACGAAAGGGTATGTATTTGGTCCTGGCCGTCGATGTTTCGCAAAGCATGCTTGCCGAAGACGTAAAACCCAACAGACTTTACCGGGCCAAACAAGCCGCTATTCATTGGCTCGACGACTTAAACAACGACCAATTAGCCCTGGTTGTCTTTGCCGCCACAGCACAAATTCAAATGCCCATGACCTCCGATTATGGGGCTGCCCGGCTCTACTTGGAATCTATCGATCAACTTAATCCGGATTTGCAAGGAACTTCCTTAAAAGAAGCTCTTGCCGCTGCCTACAAAGCCATTCCCCAAGAACGCGAGGCCGATGCCGCCGTTATTTTAATTTCCGACGGAGAAGACCATGAAGGAGAAGCTCTCGAAATGGCAGCTAAAATGGCCGACGAAGGCATCGAAGTCCACACGCTTTCCGTAGGATTAAACCAGGCGGTACCCATCCCCATGGGAAACGGATACCTCAAAGACGAGGCCGGAAAAATGGCCTTAACCAAGCCCAACAAACAAATGCTCGCCCAATTGGCCGACATGGGCGGAGGTACTTTTGCCGATGACCCACACCCCGAACAAGCCTTAAATAGAATTTTTGCCGCACTGGAAGAAAAACAACGCGAAAGCTTTACCAGTGAAATCAAAGAAGAGGGTAGGGAAGAACACGCCGGATGGTTTGTGGCCGCTGCCCTTGTATTGCTTTCCGTAGAATTGTTTTGGAAAAACACTCGAAAACCTCACGCTAAGGTATGGACATGGTTTGGAAATGCTTGACCCTTTGCCTGATGGTATGTACATCGGCCTCGGTCTCGGCTCAACAAGCCGAGCGCCCTTGGTATGAAGCACCCCCTTACCGCTTGTTGCGGGAAGGTAATGCCGCCCTCGAACAAGGAAATATACAAGAGGCTATGAAGGCTTATCAAGCCTACGGTGAACGTATGCCCAACGACCCCAGATGGCAATACAACCTCGGAAATGCGCTGTTTAAAAACGGACAAGCCGATAGCGCAAGGCATTGGTACCAACAAGCAGCCCAAAACCTCAACGACCCCAACCATCAGTCCAAAGCTTGGCACAACCTGGGCAACAGTTATATGCAAGCAGAGGATTTCCCTAAAGCAGTAGAGGCCTACAAAAAATCCCTGCTTGCCAATCCTAAGGCAGAAAACACCCGCTACAATTTAAGCTATGCGTTGAAAAAATTGCAACAGCAGCAACAACAGCAAGATCAGCAGCAACAACAGCAACAACAGCAACAAGAGCAGCAGCAAGAGCAGCAGCAAGAGCAGCAGCAAGAGCAGCAGCAAGAGCAGCAGCAAGAGCAAGAGCAGCAGCAAGAGCAACAAGAACGCAATCAGCAAAAAAATCAGGAGCTAACCAGAGAACAAGCCCAACGCTTACTCGACGCCTTAGATCGAGACGAAAAAGAACTGCAACAAAAGAAAATGGAATCCGGGGATGCCCCCCAAAAAAGAATAAAAAAGCCATGGTAAGCATGCGTTTTTTTCTCCTTTTTGCAGCGGTTTGGATTACCCATGTCCTACCTGCCCAACAGATTTCTGTTCAAGTGAACCCCGAAAACCCGACAGTAGGCCAGGCTTTTCGTGTGGTTTACCAAATTTCCGATATGCAAGGCGCTATTCGCCCTCCCTCTTTTGCCCCACTCATCCAACAAGGCACTTTTCAGCAACAACAATACATCAATGGAAGGGTTTCTTTTACCCTTACCTATCAATTGGTGGCTCGCGAAGCCGGAACTTACACCATTGCTCCTCTGCGCGTGCTCAATTCCAAAGGCGAAACCCTTGGTTCCAGCCAATCGCTCTCTATTCGCGTCGGTAATGCCTCAGGACCAAATGCCAACAATCCCCAAAAACCCGGAAACAGCCCTACCGAAAAAACGACCAAGGCAAAAGCCTCCCCCAAAATCTTAATGCGCCTCGAACTCGAGCCTAAAGAAGTTTTCGAAGGCCAGCCTTTTGCCATCGATTTGGTGCTCTATACCAAATACACCAGCCTAAGAAACGAAAGCTTCTCCGCCCTGGAAATTCCCGGAGTCTGGCTCCAGGAGTCCGAGGAAATGGGAAAACCGGAACTGGTACCCGCTACCTATCAAGGCGAATCCTACTATAAAGTTTCTCTAAAGCGCTGGCTGGCCATTCCTCAAAGGTCCGGTTCTATTCAAATCCCTTCCATGCAAGCAACTTTTGTTGTTCAAGAAATGCTGCCGCCCACCAACGTTTTTGAACAACTCTTTGGCGGAGGAAACGTGGTAACCGAAACGGTAGAAATCGAATCGCCCGCGGCTACCGTTAAGGTAAAACCGCTGCCCGAAAAGGGACGGCCCGCAGACTTTATCAATGCAGTAGGCGATTTTACCATCAAATTTGACGCCGGACCCTGCACGCTGAGTACTTCCGATGCCCTCCAAATGTCCCTTATGGTTAAAGGTAACGGCAACCTGAATTTGTTCGAATTCCCAAACCCCGATCTCCCCGATGGCTTCATGGCCTATCCCCCAGAAATTCAAGAAAAAATCACCTTCGGTAGGTTTAAACTCTCCGGTACCAAACAGGCCGACTATATCCTTATCCCCCAAGGTGGAGGCCGCTTTGTAATTCCTCCCCTGCGTTTTTCCTGGTTTAACCCTTCTACAGAAAGCTACCAAACCTTCCATTCCGATAGCTTAGAGGTGTTGGTACAAGGCGCCCCCTTGAACCCCTCCTTGACCCAAAAGGAAGACCAAGCCGAAACTTCTCCCAATTTTTCCCTACCTCAAAACCGAGACCAAGCCCTATGGCCTACCTGGTTCGGATCCACGGGTTTTTGGGTGTTCACCCTTATCCCACTGCTTCTCTTAATCAGTTGGCCGTTTTTATGGCGCCCGCTGCTTAGCCAAGCCACCGAAAAATGGAAACGAAAAACTCCCCTTCAAAAGGCCTTACTCGCGCTTGAACGCTTAGAAAAAGCACCCGATACTCCCTTACATGCCTATTGGCAAGTGATGAGCAACTACCTGCACGAGGCATTTGCCATTCCTCCCAGCGACCAAACCGAACAGCTCTTAAAGCAGAGCCTCCAAAAGCAATTCCCCACCGAGCTTTGCACGCAAATACTGGCTTGGAAACAACAATTGGAATGGTCGGCCTTTGCTCCACAACCCCAACAAACACTCCAAAAGCCTACCCAACAAATAAAATCCTGGCTCTTTCAAATGGACAAACACCTGAACCTATGAGCTACCCGGCTTTGTTTTCATGGTTGGACGTTTTTCGATTAACAAAAACGGTCGTTTTCTGCCTGCTGTTCCTACCCGGGCCGGCCTTGAATTCGGCCAAAGCGCAGACAGCAGAAGGCTCCCAAGTCGATTTTCAAAAAGGCCTGGAAGCTTTTTCCAACCAATGGTATGCGCAAGCTTTTGACCTCTGGAGCCAAGCCGATGCCCCCCAATGGTCCGGCGATTGGTGCGGCTACACCGCTCAGGCAGCCTGGAAAGCCGGAAAACCCGCCGAAGCCATTCGTTGGGCCTACCGGGGACTGCGCGTTGAACCTACCCACGCCGGCCTCCGACAGGAACTTAAATTCATGCTCTCCAGCCAACAATTGACCTCAGAAATGCCCTTAGAGCCTCCCCATCTTTTTTGGCAAACAAGCATCGACACCCTCGGCCAATGGGCAGTTTTATGGCTTTGGTTGGCTTTGTGCATTTTGCTAGGACATCATCTGCTGCCCATTCCAGCCAAAGTCCGAAGGCTTTTTCCCGCCTTTTTTGGGCTCTTACTTCTCCTGTCCCTTTCTTTTTTTGGTTTGGCCTGGGGCCGCTACCTATGGATGCACCGCACCGAGGCCGTAACCGCCCTTTCTTCCGTGGTCCTCAGAGATGCTCCCGAAGATACCGCACAAGAAATACAAAGGCTTAAGGTCGGGCAAAGGCTTCGATGTATCGAAACCAAGCAGGAATGGCACAAAGTCCGCCTTACCAACGAAGTTTCAGGTTGGGTACGCTCCGATCAACTGTTACCTATTCTACCGGAGTCTAAACCATGAGTATACAACGTATTCTACTCTTAAGCGACACCCACGGCTGGCTGCATCCCGGCATCGAAGCCCATGCCGCACAAGTCGATGAAATATGGCACGCCGGAGACGTCGGCCAACCCGAAGTCCTGGATCAACTCGAAAGCATGGCGCCCTTGCGCGCCGTATTCGGCAACATCGATGGCCAAAACATCCGCCGCCGACTCCCCGAAACCCTGCATTTTGAATGCAAGGGCCTAAAGGTCTTTATGACCCACATCTTGGGAAGACCCCGTGCCTATCCCGCCGCCGTGCGCCAAATGCTCCAATCCGATCCGCCCGACCTTATGATTTGCGGCCATTCCCACATCTTGTTGGTAGAACCCATCCTTACCGGAAAAGCCCTGCATTTGAATCCCGGAGCCTGTGGAAAACACGGTTGGCATCAGGTCATGACCATGCTCCGCCTCGACATTTCCCACCAAAAGGTTGCCGCCTTGTCGGTCATTGAACTTGGGCTTAGAGGCAAAGCCTTCGACTAAGTTCCTCCCAACATTCCGTATCTTTTTGCCATGAAATGGCGCATCTTCTGGTTATTGGCCGGCCCTTTGGCCGCTTGGCTCGTTTTCCTCGCCTGCCTGCCCATGGGAGCAACCCAAGCCAAAACCCTGGGCTTGGGCGCATGGATGGTGCTTTGGTGGATAAGCCAACCCGTAAACCTGGCGGTAACTGCCCTGCTTCCCCTGGTCTTTTTTCCCTTGCTCAACCTCATGCCCGTTCGGCAAACCGCCGCCTATTACGGCCACGACATCGTTTTTTTGTTTCTCGGTGGCTTTTTGATTGGTCTGGCCATGGAAAAACACCGCCTTCACGAGCGCATTGCCTTGCTTATTTTGCTCAAAACCGGTGGGCGCCCCATCAAAGTGCTTTTGGGCTTTATGTTGGCCACGGGTTTCCTAAGCATGTGGATCAGCAATACCGCCACCACCCTTATGATGCTCCCCATGGCCACTTCCGTGCTCCCCGTGTTCAACAACGCCACTTTTGGTCGACGACTTCTGTTGGCCATTGCTTACAGCAGCAGCTTGGGGGGCATGGCCACCCTCATTGGCACGCCCCCCAATGTGGTTTTACGTGGACAACTTCAGGCCGCCGGATTGGGCGAGCTTTCCTTTTTTGCCTGGCTTGGCCTGGCCCTGCCCATAACCCTAGTCCTTGGAGCCCTTTTGTATATGCTCTTGGGCTATGGCTTAAAACACATGCAGGGCTCAGCCATCGACCAAATCCGGCAACGCAAACATGCCTTAGGCAAACCCGGGCCGGAAGAAAAACGTGTAGCCCTTATCTTTGCCGCCACCGCTGCGGCTTGGATATTCAGGCCCCTATTGGAGCAGCTCAGCGGATTGCCCTTAAACGACACCGGCATTGCCATGGCGGGTGGACTGTTGATGTTTATGGTGCCCTCCACCAAGGCCGGCAAAGCCCTGTTGGATTGGGACGACACCCGAAAAATGGCCTGGGGCATAATTCTCCTCTTTGGCGGTGGACTCAGCTTGGCAGCGGCCTTAGAGCAAGCCGGAATCATACAAAGCTTGGGCATGGCCGCAGCCGATTGGGGCAGCGGCGGACTCTTTGCGCTCATATTGGGACTTACGGCCCTGGCGCTGTTCCTCACCGAAATCATGAGCAACGTAGCCCTCGTGTCCATCCTCTTGCCTGTCGTCTTGGAGTTGGCCAAAAGCCTGGACATAAACCCCTTGCAATTGGCCATACCCGTCACCCTGGCCGCCAGTTGCGCCTTTATGTTGCCCATGGCCACCCCGCCGAACGCCCTTGTATTTGCCGGAGGACAACTCAAAGTAAGCCACATGAGCCGCTACGGCATTTGGATGAACCTGGCTTCCGTCTTAGTCATCAGCCTTGCCGCCTGGCAATTCCTGCCCCTTTGGTTAAACTGAGTCTACCCTTTAAAAAGCTGCCCGACCCATAAAAATGTACGATGGGTTATTTGGGCGCCTAATCCGTCTCCGGCCATTAGCTGCCTTGTGGGCTAGCTACGCCGCTAAGCGTAGGCAAGGAGCTTCCTCTGGTCGCTCTTGCCTCCGCAGCGGCTGAGCAGCCCACATCGTCAGGCTAATTGGCCTGCGCCGGGGCGCGTTAAGCTCCGTGTGTATTTTTTTTGAATGATGGCCCACAGTTGAAACCGTGGGCGGTAGTGCGGGTGAAATCATGGGATGCGGTTGAAACCGTGGGCTGTGGTGTGGCCATTTTTAAAGGGAAAAATCTCTACATGGCTTTGTTTAGTTAATTGATTATCAACTGTTTTTTAAAACGAAAATCTCTACATCCATAGTTTAAGGCAAAGAGTGCCTGCCAATCGTTCCCTGGCGCAGTTTAAACCGTGGGCTATGGTTTAACCATTGATAATTTCGCCGTTAAATAAACACCTGGGGATTCTATTCTTTCGAGAATTTTAAACCGTTAAAACGGTTGGCCGGACACGGCATTTCATATAGCCCACGGTTTAAACCGTGGGCTATGGTTTAACCATTGATAATTTCGCCGTTAAATAAACACCTAGGGATTCTATTCTTTCGAGAATTTTAAACCGTTAAAACGGTTGGTCCGGACTCGGCATTTCATATAGCCCACGGTTTAAACCGTGGGCTTCCTGTGGTCGCTCTTGGCCGGGCGGCTGCTGAGCACTCTATTTCGTCAGGCTAATTGGCCTGCGCCGGGGCGCGTTACGCTCCGTGTGGATTTTTTTTGAATGATGGCCCACGGTTGAAACCGTGGGCTATGATTTCAACCGTGGGTTAAACATCGGTCAACAAGAATGCAACGCTTCATTTGCTGAGGCATTGCTATTCGACGCAATTGCTTGAGGCGGATGTCGATTTGCGGGTCATACAGGAGTTGCTTGGGCATAAGAGAAGATAGACAACAGAGATTTGCACACATGTTAGCAACCGGCTGCTTCAACTGGTTGGTTCACCTTTCAATGACTTGTGAAAACTACTTATATTAGCAAAGGGTAATCGAATGAGGTAAACCATCACTTAGCCTACCATTGAGGGTGGATAAATGAGGTTCAACCTCATTTATAAAGGAGTTGGGGCACATGCTAAAATGAACTAAGAACAAAACGACATGCTTGAATTTATATTAGGATTAACATCGGACATTATTTCAAATTCGACTTCACTATCAAAAAAAGACAAGGACACTGTCCATAATGAAGTAACGTATGCATTGAACCAGACACGGACACACATCAGAAACACCAGACAGGGGAATACAGATCAACCATCTTCTCATTTATCCAATGTTTGGCAAAGAACAGGCAGGCGACTTAGACAAATTGGGCATACCGAAGTCCAAGGTCTTGCGGACACCATTGAGCAAAAAAGCAAATACTGGTCAGACCCTACTGACTATGATTTACAGAACTTAGACCAGTATGAAATGCGACTAACCCAAGTTGAAAGTAAATTGAATGAACTCTGCTCATGAAAAGGATTATTGCTACAATATCGTTTATGTACCTTGTTTCCATACCGACAATTGCCCAAAGCGACACAGTTACTGTTCAGAAACTGGATAAAATTGAAAAGACGTTAAATGAAATTGCTCAACAACTTACCAATCAAAAAAGTGACTCATTAATTGTCTCCGTAGAGCACTTTGAGAAGTTGACAAATAGACTTCAAAAAAATGATAGCATCTGGCCTGACATTCTTCCTTCGTTGATTGCAATTTTCGTTGTATTGATATCCACTGGCGGAGCAATCTTCATTGGAGTTAGACAGATTAGAACTCAAACGACAAATGCGGAAGAGCAAATTAGAAGCCAAGAAGCGCAAGCACAAGATAACCTTCAGGTTGCTCGAGAACAAATTCAAGAGACATCGAGAATGACCTTGGCACAAGTAAGGGCAAACAATATTTCACAAGCACGAATTAACTGGATACAGGATTTAAGAAATGAACTGAGTCAGTTTAATGGAGAAGTCGCAATAATTAACTTTTATCTTCATGATGTGGTGGAGTTGACAAAAGAGGGAAATAAGAAAAAAGCAGAAGAATTATACAATCAACAAGTTGAGAGGATAAAAACCGCAAGACAATTAGCATTCAAAATCAAACTTTTTCTGAACAAAGGCGAAACAGACCATAAGAAACTTGAAGTTTTAATTAACGACTACTACACTTCCGCTCTTGAAACCTTTTCAAAAGTGAAGTCCGACTTTAATAAAGTAAGCAATGACATTCTGGATATTTCAAGAAAAATACTTAAAGACGCATGGGAACAGGCAAAAAATGAAGGAACATAAAGAACAAAAAGCACGATGCCCCAACAGCGCATATAGCTTATGGCGGGTGACGGGATAAATTCAAGGTTTTCGGCACGTAGCAAAGTTTGTCATTGGGGACAGTTAAGTGCTCTAAAAACCGCCACAAGCCATATGCGCAAAACGTTAGCGTTCATTAGTGTGACGAGTTAACAGCGAAATTATACTTTTGACGGAGCGGTTTCCGAAAGGCCAAACGAGTAGTAATAATTAAAAAACAAAAAAATATGACAAAGAACAAGTCAATACCCATTTTGCTCCTCACAGCAGGAGTTCTTTGGGCGGGCCTCACACAAGCTCAGGAATCTGCCAATGCCTCCGGTGGTGATGCTACAGGAAGCGGAGGTACTGTTGCTTACAGCGTTGGACAAGTGCTTTACACCTCCAATACAGGAAGCGGAGGAACTGTTGACCAAGGCGTGCAACATGCCTACGAAATTTTCACGGTTGGTATAAAGAAAACAGAACTTAACATTTCGCTCACCGTATTTCCGAACCCAACAACAGAAAATTTAACCTTGCAAATAAGCGATTACACCAACGAAAAGTTGTCGTATCAGTTATTTGATATGCAGGGAAAACAACTAAGCAAAGGGCAAATAGTAGCACAGCAAACACAAATAAACATTAATGGTCTGCCCTCCGCTACTTACTTCATTCATGTTGTAAACCAAGAAGACAAAAAAGTTCAATCATTCAAAATCATCAAAAACTAAATAATCATGAAAAGGATAATTTCAATATGTGCAGCATTACTAATGACAGCAAGCGTGTTTGCCCAAGCACCCGAGAAAATAAGCTATCAAGCAGTTGTGCGTGACGGAAGTAATACTTTAGTTACGTCCTCCGCAGTAGGTATGCAAATAAGCATTTTACAAGGTTCATCAAGTGGAACGGCAGTGTACGTAGAAACGCAAACACCTACTTCTAATGCCAATGGTTTGGTAAGCATTGAAATTGGAGCAGGAACAATTGTAAGCGGGGGCTTTACCGCTATTGACTGGGCAAATGGACCGTATTTTATTAAAACAGAAACCGATCCGACAGGAGGGACAAATTACACCATTACAGGTATAAGCCAACTTTTAAGTGTGCCTTATGCCTTACATGCGAAAACGGCAGAAACAGTGTCAGGAGGAAAGGATTTTTATTTAGGACAAGATACGCTTGGTGGTATTGTATTTTATATTTATTTGGATGCGAATGGAGTACAACGTGGACTTATTTTAAATAAAAACGAAAGTACGGCACAATGGCAAGGCACCGGCACAACAACCAATGCTACACGCAGTTGGGATGGTGCTTACAATACAGGGTTAATGGCAAATAGCCCTGCTGCTAATTATGTGAATAGTTTAACAGATGGTGGATTTACAGACTGGTATTTACCTTCAGTTGACGAGTTAAGTATTTTATGGAACAACCGCTTTCACGCTAATAATGCCCTAAATGCTGGAGGCTATACATTATTGTCAAGCGGCGCTTCCTATTGGAGTAGTACAGAGGGTAGTGCGGCGATCGCATTCCGCTTCGCCTTCAACGACGGTTACGCACTTAACACCAATAAGATTAATATTCATAGCGTGCGTGCCGTTCGGGCATTTTAACCATTTATCAATTTAATACCCTGAAGCGGTAGATTTTTGAAAATTAATGGCTCTGTATTACGAATTACCAGTTTTTAAGCTCGTATTGATTTTTGGTTATACCAAAGATTTTCCGCCAGAGTATAAACATACGCTTGGGCAAGACAATAAATGAGACAACATACAACTAGTAAGGATTATATATATAGCCAATACATCGAACGCAAATAACAAACGCACCGCAAACATTTAGCCGATTAGCAGAAAAGCCCTGCCAAAATGCCTGAATGACCTTTTGTCTTTGTAAGCATCCGACCAACCCCATATTCCCCACCTCAAAATCCCCCCACAGCTTTGGGCAAAACAAAAAATTATGTCCAAAAGCAATCAAAAACGTGAAGCCATGTTAGCTCTGATAGCGGAGTGGCGCCAAAACGGAGAAACCTAGGTACATTTTACTACCAAAAATGAAATCTCTTTCGCTAAATTTCAAAACTGGGTGCGCAAAAGCAAGGCTACCGCTGCACCGGAGGGTTCTTTGGAATTTCCGCTGCCAAGTGGATGTTCCGAAGATACTGCCCCCTGTTAAGGCCATCTTGAACCAGGTGTGTCCTTTTGATTTGGCCTACAGGGCTTTGTTAACTTTTTAACGGCTTGCTATAAACCAATCAAAAGTGGTATTTTAGACTGGGAAATGGGGTAAGAACGGGGTTATTAGACGAACTGACGTTAGCAGCAACCCCAAAAAACAGATAATAAAAAATCGCGCAATGGCAATTTTCACACCACGTCGCCTAAAAATCAGATTAAGAAAAGACGAGGCCTTTACCTATATCGCGAGACTTCACCCGAAGTTTTCTGCGTTCCAAGTTTAAAAACAGTTGAAGGAGTTGAGTTACTCCCAAGTACATTTTGAGACAGATGGATCGGTATGAACAAAGGTGAAATAGAAATATATAAAAGTGAAACCGGCACTGAGGTACAAGTCAAACTGGAAAAAGAAACGCTATGGCTTACCCAGAGACAAATGGCTGAGCTGTTCGAAAAAGATGCAGACACCATTGGGCTGCACCTCAAAAACATATACAGTGTTAAAGAGCTAGAGGAAAATACAACTACCGAGGATTACTCGGTAGTTCGGCCCGAAGGGAAAAGAATGGTTCGAAGAACCATCAAACACTATAACCTGGATGCCATTATATCAATAGGGTATCGAGTAAATTCCAAAAGAGGTACTCAATTCCGCATCTGGGCTACCCAACGCTTAAAAGATTATCTGGTGCAGGGCTACGCAATCAATGAAAAACGATTGCAGCAAAAAGAGATGGAGGTGCAGCATTTGAAAACAGGCATTCACATTTTAGGCAGAGCTATTGAGGAGAAAGCTGGAGAACAAGGGCATGAATGGCTGGTACACTACGCTAAAGGACTTGAGCTTCTAGATGACTACGATCATGAAAATCTGGATAAACTCGGCAAGAGCAAGCAAGCAGCGGTTTATCCTGCCAAAGAAGAATACCACAAACTGATCCATCAAATGAAGATCGATTTTGATTCAGCCCTGTTTGGGGTTGAAAAAGACCAAAGCTTTGATAGTGCCATAGCCCAAATAGCCCAAGGATTTGGCCATGAAGACATCTATCCTACCTTAGAAGAAAAAGCGGCTATGCTGCTCTATCTTATCACCAAAAATCATGCTTTTGCCGATGGCAACAAACGCATTGCCGCAGCCTGTTTTCTTTTATTTTTAGACCGAAACCACTTACTGACGAATACCCGTAATGACCAAATTATTAGCCATGAAGCCTTGGCTAGCCTAACGCTATTTGTGGCAAGCAGTAGGCCTGAAGAAATGTAGGCTGTAAAAGGATTAATTATTAGTGTATTAAATAGAAATCAATGAGCAACGAATCAAGCATTGTTTCAAAAGTTTGGTGTTTCGCAAGCGTACTCCGCGACGATGTGCACTCCTCTTTCTTCGTGGCCGGTATGTATTCCTTGTGAGTTGCTCTCCGGCAGAGCACACTTCCACTTCAATACTGACACTGCCAAGGTCTCAACTATTTTTTATATTTTCAACATGTCTAGTTTAGGGGAAGCCCACAAGAACAATGTTGGTAGAATCACCATATTTATTAACTATGCACCAAACCAGTCTTAATGTTTTGTAACCCATGGAAAAACCAAAAGTAAACGAACTCGATAAAGCATATAAAAGATGCCGAAAAATTATTAAATTTTGAGGGTATGAGTGAGATCAAAAATATTGTAGAAAAGCTGATTGCATTTAGAGATGAAAGAGATTGGGCTCAGTTTCATAATCCCAAAGATTTGGCCATTGCTTTAAATATTGAGGCAGGAGAACTGCTTGAAGCATTTCTTTGGAAAGGCCCAGAAGATGCGGATATTGAAAAAGTAAAAGAAGAATTAGCCGATGTGTTTGCCTACGCTTTTTTGATTGCCGATAAATATAAGTTTGATGTTGTCGAAATTGTTACAACAAAAATTAAAGAAAATGGGGAGAAATATCCTGTGAGTAAAGCTAAGGGATCTGCGAAGAAATATAATGAATTATGAATCCCATAGGCGAAATTGTTATTGACTTAAATCGATACCCTTTTTCAAAAAACGCACTTGCCGAAATTTCAGAAAATAAATGGGTTAAAACTCAATGGCCCTTGGTGTATCTAATAAAAAACGACAAAACCAAAGTGGCGTATGTTGGAGAGACGACCAATGCGTTTAATAGAATTAAAAACCATTTTGCTAACGAAGACCGTTTGGTTCTAGATACCATTACATTAATCGGATCCGATCGTTTTAACAAGTCTGCTACCCTTGATATCGAGTCTCAACTCATTCAATATTTGTCGGCAGAAAACACCTATAAACTTCAAAATGGAAATGGTGGACTAACCCACCACAATTACTACGAAAAGCCTTTCTATCGAGATATTTTCAAAGAGATATGGGCACGACTAAAGAGTGAAAAATTAGTTAGCAAGTCGCTAGAGGAAATCGAAAATTCGGATTTGTTTAAATACTCTCCCTACAAAGCGCTTTCCGATGATCAAAGAGCCTCAGTAATGAAGATTATTCATACGCTAAACAACCAGAACCATCCGAGTATTTTTGTGGAAGGTAGTGCGGGAACTGGTAAGACCATTCTTGCAACTTACTTGATGAAGCTTTTACATTCACCTCTGCCAGCTGCTGACGAGATAGAAGATTTAGAAGGATACCGTTTGGAGGAGTATCGATTGCTTGAATTATTTCGCCAAAAGTTTAAAGATGCAACTATTGGTTTGGTTGTGCCTATGACCTCCTTACGCAAAAGTCTTAAAACTGTATTTGGTGCAATTGGTGGGCTTAAAAGGAGTATGGTTATTGGTCCTTCGGATGCGGTTGAAAAAGAATACGACATCCTAATTGTTGATGAAGCTCATCGGTTAGCTCAACGTAAAAATATTCCGAATTATGGGTCTTTTGATGCCATAAACCGCTCCTTGGGATTAGGAATTGAAGGCACTCAGCTTGATTGGATAATCCGAAGTAGTAAGCACCAGATATTTTTTTACGATGAAGCGCAATCGATTAAGCCCTCCGATATCCCTAAGGAAAGGTTTAACGAATTAAAACGCCAATCAGCAAAACCCATCAAGCTTACTTCTCAAATGCGGGTTTCGGCGGGTTCCGACTATATCAATTTTGTAGACCGCTTGTTGAAATGTCAACCTCTCGATGATTTGACCATTCCCGAGAATTATGACTTTAGGTTGTTTACATCTTTCAAAGAATTTCATAATGAGATTATTATTAAAGAAAATGAACTGGGATTGAGTCGCCTCATTGCCGGGTATTCGTGGCCTTGGATTTCAAAAAGCGATAAAAGCTTGTATGACATTGAAATCGAAGGGACGAAATTGCAATGGAACAAGGTGAACGTAGATTGGATTAACTCCGCCGATCCGAAAGTGGAAGTAGGTTGTATTCATACTACGCAAGGGTATGACTTAAACTATGCCGGGATTATCTTTGGCAAAGAAATAACCTACAATAAAAAACTGAATCGAATAGAAATTATCAGAAAAAACTACCACGATAGAAATGGAAGCGCAGGGATTAATGATGATGAGCGTTTGAAAGAATATGTTGTCAATATTTATAAGACCATTATGTATCGGGGGATTAAAGGAACTTTGGTTTATGCTTGCAATCCGGAATTAAGGGACTATTTGGCTGCTTATATTAAACATGAAACATGGGAAAGAGGCGCAACCTCTGTAGAAAAAGAATCATTTTTTAGAGTCTTGGATTTCGAAAAGGTGCTGCCTTACCAAAACGCAATTCCCTTGGTTGATATACAAGCCGCTGCAGGAAATTTTAGCGAAAACCAACAGCATTCGGAATTAACATGGGTTGAAATTCCCGATGGATTAAGGGTGAGTGAAGGCGATTTTATTTGCCAAGTTATTGGCGAATCCATGAATAAACGCATTCCAAATGGATCTTTTTGCCTATTCAAACCATATTCGGGTGGATCACGAAATGGTAAAATCGTATTAGTTGAGTCAACTAGTATACAAGATTCAGAATTTGGTTCAGGATATACGGTAAAAGAATACCACAGCATAAAAAA
This sequence comes from Flavobacteriales bacterium, assembly GCA_018401695.1. Classification (GTDB taxonomy): domain Bacteria; phylum Bacteroidota; class Bacteroidia; order CAIKAF01; family CAIKAF01; genus CAIKAF01. The sequence goes on from JAGYKD010000002.1 coordinate 298,528, forward strand.
AAATTCTGATAGCGGTTGGAGTCATGAGTCAATTGTATTAAAACCGCTATCGACTGATGGAGAATACTCAAATATTGTTTTACAAAAAGATGAATTGGTGGATTTTAGGGTTGTCGGAGTATTCGAGAGAGTAATCTAATTGCTATTTAATAGCCAAAAACCTTTTGTTCTAACCCAATGGCCTTTAGTGGCCAGCCAAAACGGGACAACAAACACCAAGTGCATAAATTTGAGACAAATTCAAGCACTAAAGAACTTTGAATTTGGGCTTTAACCTGAGAGAATGGCTAAGTCCATTCCATTACTCGGCCAACAAACCCTAGGCCACGGTTGAAACCGTGGGCTATGTGAAATGCCGAGGCAGGGCCAACCGTTTTAACGGTTTAAAAATCTTGAAAAAAGGAATCCCCGCGGTTTTGTTTAATTGCCAAATCATCCATGGTTAAACCATAGCCCCAGGTTTCAACGGCGTTTATGAAATGGGAAATGGATGCATCCATTGCATTAGCACGGTAAATAGCCGTGGGCTGCGATACATACTTTCTATTCCTAGGTAAACTGCCCACAACCCAGGGTTGTGCCCGTGGGATTAATTGGCAAAGAAATGCTGGGGGCCCAGAAGGCGGCTTTGCCATGTTTTGCGGGCTGCGGCATAGGCCATAATAAATTTTAATTTGCTTTGGGAGGGACCTCCGTCAAAAATAAGGTGCTTATGAAATGCGGAGTTTGAAGAGGAAAGGTGTGTCATACGCTAGGTTTAATTGCTGTATCCGTGAAGGAGCTGTTGAGACTCGCTACTAAACCATAACGCAGGGACAGGGACCTTAGTATATAGGCGCTTAAAAAATCAGGAGGCCAGTTCCAACTGATGTTTCTCCATGAGCTTACGCAGATTGATTAAGGCATAGCGCATGCGGCCTAAGGCGGTATTGATGCTTACCTGGGTTTGTTCGGCAATTTCATTGAAGCTCATGTCGGCATAATGACGCATGTATACCACTTCTTTTTGTTCGGTGGGCAATTGCTCAATGAGGCGGTGTAAAGCGTCCTGGGTTTGTTGCTGAATGAGCTTATCTTCTGCGTTTTTTTCGGGCATTTTGAGTAAATCAAACACATTAAATTCTTCGTCTTCGGTTTCGAAGCGAGGCATGCGCTTGTTTTTACGGAAATGGTCGATGATGAGGTTGTGGGCGATGCGCATAACCCAGGGAAGGAATTTGCCTTCATCGGTATATTTGCCGGATTGAAGGGTTTGGATTACCCGAATAAAGCAGTCTTGGAAGATGTCTTCGGAGGTGTCGTGGTCTTTCACCATCATCATGATGTAGGAATAGACCTTGGTGCGGTGCCTGTGGAGTAATACGTTAAAGGCTTCGGATTGACCGTTCTGATAGGCTTTAACCAGAGCTTTGTCTGATAATTCGCTGTGACTGTGCATACGCTTGGTGATTTACCGTGAAAAAAAATGGTAGCGTATGGGTGTCTTTATAAGCGCGAATTGTATTTGGTTATGCTAATGTAATACGGAAGAATAGATATGTTGTTTCAAAAATGCAAAAAAAGTTTAAAATCCGGCTGAGGGACAGCAGAGGAAAGCCGGGCAAGACCGGGGCATGGCAGCAAGTGCGGGGCGGCAGCGACCAAAGGAAGCTCGCCGGCCGGCCTTGATGCCTGCCCCGGGCGCTGCCCGCTTGGAACGGATGGCCCGACGGCAGCCCAACACAGCGTAGACCCTATGCAGGGATAAAGGGATGGGGTAGGGAGAACGAATTGCAGGCATAGAGCTGCCGGCAGCCCCCAAAACCAAAATTCCCAATTGTTGTTGACCTTTGCACTATGGAGCAATGGGATGCCATTCAAAAGTTGTTGGACGATCGTGATCCGGAGGTGTGGTCGGCCTTGGAGGCGGAGATTGTTTCCTATGGGGTGGAGGCGGTGCCTTTGTTGGAGGCGGCGTGGGAGCGCAGTCTGGATGAGCTGGTGCAGTCGAGGATTGAGGCTTTGGTGCGGAGGTTGCATTTGCGGGAGGCGGAGGGTGCGTTGGTGGCGTGGCGCTATGGAAGTCGGGATTATGGTGCTTTGCAGGGCTTGTTGCACCGTTTTTTGTTTCCGGATATAGCTACTGAGCGTATGGATGCGAAGCTGGACCGGATGTTGCGGGAGGTGCAGCAGGCGCTGCCTCATGGAAGCTTGTTGGCTCGCATTCGGGTTTTGAACCATGTGGTGTTTGACGTACACCGTTTGGGGGCGCAACAACGTAAGGCGGTGGGTTTGTCGTTGGATTTTGTACATACCCTTTTGGAGCGAGGAATCGGTTCGCCTTTGGCCATGAATTTTTTGTTTTTGATGTTGTCGGAGCGTTTGGGTCTTGGTTTGCAGCCGGTGGCATTGCCCAGGCATTTTGTGTTGTGTTCGCCGGTGATAGGGGGGGAGGGTTATCCGGAGTTTTATGTAAACCCCTATGGAAAGGGAGCGGTGTTTAGTTACCGGGAGTTGTTGCACTATTTAAAGGAGACCGGGCATTCGAGGGGAGTGGAAGGGATGCAGGCCGTAGATGCCCTGACTTTTGCTCGTGGAGCTTTGGAGGAGTTGATACTACACGCAAAAAAAATGCAGCTTAATCAACGTCAGGAGGAGTTGAGCAAGCTGCACGGATTGTTGTTGCCATAGCTGGCTATGGGTTTTATTTAGCCACGGCTACGGATCGTTTTTCGCGGATTACGGTAACGCGCACCTGACCGGGGTAACTCATTTCTGTTTGGATTTTTTGGGAGATTTCGAAGGCGAGTTTGTCGGATGCTTCGTCGCTAACGCGGTCGCTTTCTACGAGCACCCTTAATTCTCTTCCGGCCTGAATGGCGTAGCTTTTGATGACACCGGGGTATTCCATGGCCAGGCGCTCAAGTTCTTTGATGCGTTTGATGTAGGATTCGGTGATTTCGCGTCGTGCTCCGGGGCGTGCACCGGAAATGGCGTCGCATACTTGAACGATTGGTGCGTAGAGGGAGGTCATTTCTACTTCGTCGTGGTGGGCGCCGATGGCGTTGCAGACGTCGGGTTTTTCTTTGAATTTTTCGGCCAGTTTCATACCAAAAATGGCGTGTGGCAATTCGGTTTCTCCGTCGGGTACTTTACCGATATCGTGTAGGAGTCCGGCGCGTTTGGCAATTTTGGGGTTGAGTCCAAGTTCGGAGGCCATAATGGCGCAAAGGTTGGCCACTTCGCGGCTGTGCTGCAGGAGGTTTTGTCCGTAGGAACTGCGGTAGCGCATGCGTCCCACGTAGCGCATGAGTTCGGGGTGTAGACCATGTACTCCAAGATCAATGGCGGTGCGTTTTCCGATTTCGAGGACTTCCTCGTCGATTTGGCGTGTGACTTTGGCGACAACTTCTTCGACGCGTGCGGGGTGTATTCTTCCGTCGGAGACGAGTTGGTGAAGCGCGAGTCGAGCGATTTCTCTCCGGATGGGGTCGAAGCAGGAGAGGACGATGGCTTCGGGGGTATCGTCGATGATGATTTCGACGCCGGTAGCAGCTTCTAGGGCTCGGATGTTACGTCCTTCGCGTCCGATGATGCGGCCTTTGATGTCGTCGCTTTCGATATTAAACACCGTTATGGCGTTTTCGATGGCGGTTTCGGTACCCAGGCGTTGGATGGACTGAATGATAACGCGTTTTGCTTCTTTATTGGCGTTGATTTTGGCTTCTTCGAGGATTTCCTGGACTTGGGCCATGGCTTCGGATTTGGCTTCTTGCTGCAGAGCGTCGACCAATTGTGCTTTTGCTTCTTCGGCGGAGAGTCCGGCAATAGTTTCGAGTTGAAGCACTTGACTTCTGTGTGTTTTTTCGAGTTCTTCTCGTTTGACTTCAAGGATTTCGAGGCGTTCTTCGTAATCCTTGATTAGCTTTTGGGCTTTAGCCTCGGTTTTACGTGCTTCGTCTCGCCACTGCTGAATTTGTTGTTCTTTTTGGCGGAGTTTAGATTCTTGAAGGTTGATTTGTTGATTTTTTTCCTGGACCTTTTTATTGTGTTCCGCTTTAAGCTGCAGGAACCGCTCTTTGGCTTGCAGGATTTTTTCTTTTTTAATGACTTCGGCGTCGTCTTTGGCTTTTTGGAGTAGGCTTTGGAGCTTTTTACGCTGCATGGATTTCATTAAGAAAAAACCGACGGCGAACCCTCCAACGGCAGTAATTATGCCGGTTGTGAGGATATATGTGATAGTTTGACTGTCCATTGAAAACAAAGAATTAGGGCTGCGCTGCAACCAACAGACAAACTTACGTTAAGGAAAGACAAAACAGAAATTCAAGAGATATTTGGCGGATATTGAATCTTAAGTTTCTGTATTTTAAACGATTATAGGTTTCTATTGTCTAGGAAATGGCTTAAAAAGCGTTCCATTTCGGTAATTTGTTGGCCGAGGTTTTCGTGTTCTGTTTCGATGTCAAAGTTGGGTATGTCGCCGTTTTTAAACTTTTGGTTGGCCAGTTCGAGTGCTGCCATGGCAAGTAAATCTTGCATATCTCTTACGGCGTATCTTTGTTCGTATTCCTTAATGCGTTGGTTTATGAAATTGGCAGCTTGGAGGAACAGGGGTTCTTGTTCCGGTTTAACGTGCATAGGATAGACGCGGTTGCCAATTTCAAGTTTTATGGATTTAACGGACATGATTTAGGTGAGGGATTTAAGTTGATAGAGGCATTGATCAATTTCGGCCTTTAATTCTTGAATTTTGGCTTTGAGCAAACTAAAGTCGTGCGTTTGGTCAGGGGTATTTGGGTTGTTTTGTTGCGCTTGATTCAGCAGGCTGAGCCTGGATTCTAGCCAGTGGGAATTTTTTCTAAGGTTTTGAATTTCAATATCTTTAGTTTCTAAGGATTGAATCAGGGCCCTGTTTTCTTCTTCCAATTGCTGGTAGAGCAAAACCAATTTCTCCATTTTAGAGTGGAGACTAGTAAGGGTGGAGTTGTAGCTATGCACCTGTAAATCAAATGTTTTAACAATATTGCCTCAAGTACAAAATTAACACATATTCAGCCTTTTCAAAGGCTTTTTGTGCCTATGTTGGAAATTTTTGTGGCATGCTATGCGTTGAATCGTGAAATTAGAGCTGTGTATATGATTCGACTGTTGTTGTTGCTTTCCTTTTTTCCGGTTCGGGGGCAAATTGTAAATCCCATGCCCATTGAATTGGTGCTTACCGGTTCTTTTTGCGAATTGAGGTCCAATCACTACCATACCGGGCTGGATTTTAGGACGCAGCAGCGCACAGGAATTCCCGTATTATCGGTGGAGCAGGGCTATGTTTCGAGAGTGGGGTGGAGTGCTGAAGGTTATGGAAGGGTGTTGTATGTGACGCATCCTAAACTTGGTTTGACTTCTGTTTATGCCCATTTGGAGTCTTTTTCGGCCGGTATAGAAGCCTATGTAGATAGTTTGCTGATGGCGGAATGTGCGTTTGAACTGGATCGCGAATTACCGAAAGGGTTGTTGTCTGTAGCCCGCGGGGAAGAAATTGGCAAAAGCGGCAATACCGGCAGTTCCACGGGTCCACATTTGCATTTTGAGCTGCGGAACAGTCAAACCGAACGTGCGCTAAACCCCTTGGACTTTGGGCTAAAAATAGCGGATACTCGCCCCCCATTTTTTAAGCAAATAGGCATGGTTCGGCGGATGGAATCGGGCTTGGACAGTTTATGGGTACTCCAAAAAGTCAGCTCGGGGAATGGGTATCGGCCCTCCTATTTAGGGAATGCTAAGGCATATCCTGCCGGGCATTGGTCTGTTGTATTTGAGGCAGAGGATAGAGTCAATGGTTCGGGATTTAGGACGGATTTAAGGCGCATACGTTTGTTGGTGGATGATAGTTTGGTATTTGAATGGAAGGTAGATTCCATTGATTTTGAAGATTCGAGGTATATCAATGCGCATTTGATGTACAAGCAAAGCCTAAAAGGTTTAAGGCTGCGCAGAACCTATCGGCTAGCCAACGATAGGGCAGGGTATTGGCAGGTACTTCCATTGGCCGGCTGGGCGGAAGTAAACAGCAAGAACCGGTCTTTCCGATTAGAAATAGAAGACGATGCAGGAAATAAAACCCGCACCGATTGGGAGTTTGCGGCAAAAGCTGAAGCTCCAAGGCAAAAAGCTACTCTTTTTGTCCTGCCGGAAACCCCATTGGTATTGACTTCAGATGGAATCTCCTTGCAGGTGCATCCGGAACTTTTATATGGTCCTCAGCCTTTCAATTTACAGAAATTACCGGCCCCAGGTCCCTGCGGCTTGCCGCAATGGAACATTGGTGATGCCGGCTTCCCGGTCCATTCGGAGTATGTTTTTGCAGTGGATTCGAACTTTTTTGGTGAGGCTAAGAAGTTGCAGTTGCAAGGCTTAATTAATTACAAGGGTCGTTTCTATCCGGCAAAGGATACTTGGGTGGAAGGGGGCAAAATAATGGTTCGGACCAATGATCAAGGCGTGTTTAGTTTTTGTGAAGACCGTGTGGCACCCCGTGTAGAAATTCTGAAAGCTGCTTACCCAAGGCTTGAGTTTAAGGTAATAGAAGAAGGAAAAGGAATGGACCGTTTGTCCGTGCGCCTTAATGGAAGGTGTTTGCCATGGCGATTGGAAAAAGCAGGTCGGTTTTGGGTCGATGTTCCCAAGGATATAGAAGCCCCATTTACCCTTTGTGTGGAAGGCGGGGACAAAGCCGGCCATCGTTTTTCGATAAGCCGACCGGTGTTCGAGTAGGAGCGAAGAATATTCTGAAAAAGTAGGCAAAGAGTGCCCTTGGCTCAAGCCTCGAAATCGGTTTTGAATTTGGGCTTTGCTGCTTATCTTGCGGCTATGAAGCTAGTGGAAATACATGCCGGATTATTTAAGTTAGATGGAGGAGCGATGTTTGGGGTGGTTCCCAAAAGCATTTGGTCGAAGTTGGTTCCTCCCGACCAAAGAAATCTTTGTACCTGGGCCATGAGGTTGTTGCTCATTGATACGGGGGACCGAAAAGTATTAGTGGATACCGGCATGGGCAACAAGCAATCGGAAAAGTTTTTTGGATATTATGAGCCCCATGGCCCAACCTTGGAAGATTCATTGCGGTCGGCTGGATATGGACTTGAGGATATTACGGATGTATTTTTAACCCACTTGCATTTTGACCATGTGGGAGGAGCCATTTCTAAAAGTCAAGATGGCGAAACTTTGTTGCCCACCTTCCCCAATGCCTTGTATTGGTCAAATGGAGCGCATTGGGACGCTGCACTTAGTCCAAATGCCAGAGAGCGAGCTTCTTTTTTAGAGGAGAACATCGTTCCCATTCAGCAATCCGGGCGATTGCGCTTATTGGATGGACCGGGGCAATGGATTCCCGGCATAGATGTAGAGTTTGTGTATGGGCATACCGAAGCACAAATGCTACCGGTGGTTAGCATGGAAGATGGAAAAAAGCTATATTATATGGCCGATTTATGTCCCTCGGTACATCATCTTAAGGCCTCTTATGTGATTGGCTACGATATACGGCCTTTGGATACGATGGAAGAGCGCACCAGAATATTAGGGAAAGCGCACAAAGAGCAGGCGCTGGTGATGTTTGAGCACGGGGTAGATGTTGCAGCCTGTCGATTGGATTTAGACGGAAGGAACTACAGGTCTGCCGTAAATTTTTCGAGTCTTGAAGAGGCGTTAAGAGAATAAGACGATTTCTTTACTCAATTACGGTAGAAATGCCATTGGCCTTTAGTTGTTTTGAATATTTCTTAGAGGCATTTTCCAGGGCCATGTAACTAAGCAAGCTTTTGGAGCCGCCCATGATATCTATGGAAGTAAACACACCTCCTGTAAAAGCCCCGGCTACCCCTAAAACGGCGGCGTCGGTTCCGGTAAGATAAAGGTTTTTAACAGGAGTACGCACGTGGTTCCAAGGCTTTAGCAATCGGTCGGGAGTGGTGTGCATGCCATAGATATATCCCTTTTTGTGCATGGTAAAATGCTCGGTAGTTAGAGGGGTAGAGAGTTCCATAAAGTCTACCAAGTCCTTAAAGCCCGGGTATTTTTGTTCGATAAATTCCAGCATTCTTTCCGAAAGCATGGCTTTGAAATCGTCGTAATCTTCTCCTCTTTTTTTCCAGCGTTCGTTTTTCCATTTTTCGAAAATTTCGTAGCTGATAAAGGTTATGATTTCTCCGGTGTGGGCTTTTGCTTCGGGGTCCTTAAGGGAAGGGAAAGACAAGAAGGCCATCTTCATTCGGTCTTCGGCTACGGCGTCGAGGTCGGCAAACATGTAGTCGTGGTCGTACTCGTCAAAAATCCAATGGTTTTCTCCTTTAAAGCCCAGTTTTTCTGGAGACTCCTTAAATCCAATGTATAGGCAAAGGTGGGTAAGTCCATCGGGGTGTTTTTCTAAGTCTTGACTCAGCTCCGGTGCAATATGATTTGGCAACAATTTGCAGTAGGTATTGTAGGCTCCGGCACAAGAAACAATGATGGGTGCACGGTATTCAAAAGGAATTAAATCTTTTCCTTTTTTCTGGTGTCCTTGAACGCCAACGGCTTTTCCGTCTTCAATTAATACCTGATCTACTCTATGGTTTATTTTGATTTTTCCGCCGGTGGATTCGATAATGGGCTGAATGGCATCCAGAATAGTTTTTGAGGATCCTACCGGATAGTATCCGCCATTATAAAAGTGCCTTACAACCATAGCGTGGTTCGCAAAGGAGCTTTGCCCGGGTACCGCGCCGTAGTTTCCCCATTGGGAGCAAAGCAAGCCTTTAAGTTTTTGGCTTTTTATGTGTGCATCGAGGTAATCTTTGGTTGCCGTGGTGGCTAGTTTTTCTGCTTTACTAGAGGGTTTGGCAAAGGCTTTGAGGGCTTTAGGTAAGTGTTTGTAAATAATGTGCTTGCGGTACCAGTTGTCGGCACGTTCTACATCCACAAAATATTGATCAATGGCCTTGGCTTCCTCGGGAAACATATCCTTGACCTTTTGTTGAAAGGCATTTTTGTCGGAGGGAGCTTCAAAAGTAAAATCCGGGAAAACGAATTTGTCAAAGATATAGGGCATTTTTTTCCAACGCACCCCACCTTGTGTAACGAATTCGAACAATCGCCGAAAGACGTGCCCTTCTTCAAGGTCGCCCACATAGTGAATGCCTACGTCCCACTTGTAGCCTTTTTCTCTTTTAAATGTGTGGGTGAAGCCTCCTGCAACATAATGTTGTTCAAGGAGTAATACCCTTTTTCCTTTTAGCTGGGTCAAGATGGAGGCTACGGTGAGACCTCCCATTCCTGAGCCAATAATAATTACGTCGTACTGTTCCGCTTCTCTCATTCGTTCAACAATAGTACAAGTATACTTATAATTCTTTCCCTGAGCTTTTGTAGGGAATGCTTTTGGTGCATTTTTGTTGGCAATTACCTAACAAAGGGTGAGATAATTTTGATTAAATCGATTTCAAAAAACTTTAGCAAGCTTGGTTTTGTTAAATGTGTAGGCTGTATTAACGGCTTACATGACTGAATTACTACCTTTGTTTTATGGCTTCTTCTGTTTTACGATACCGTGCAGATTTGCGGACTTTGGCCTTTGTTGCATTTTATTTCTTTCTGGCCGCAGTTACTTGGTTAAGGATTGATGATCCTTGGTATATAGTAGCCCCTTTGGTGGTTTTGAACTGTTTGTTTTCATTTTTTTGTGCCACCATCGTTCACAACACCATCCATTGCCCCATTTTTAGAAAGAAATGGATGAACAAAACCTTTCAAGTGATTTTGTCCTTTACTTACGGACATCCTGTAAGTGCCTACGTACCGGGCCATAATTTTTCGCACCACAAGCATACCCAATCTGACAAAGACAACATTAGGACCACCAAGGCACGTTTTCGTTGGAACTTATTGAATCAATTGCTCTTTTTCTATTTGATGAGCTTTGATATTCTTAAATCAGAAATGCGCTTTGTGCGTAAAATGAAGCAAGAAAAACCGGCTTGGTACAAGCAGTATTTGTTTGAAAGTATCCTTCTAAATGGAGTACGTTTAGGTCTTTTGCTACTAGACTGGAGAGCCTTCTTGTTTGTGGTTCTTATTCCTCATCAATATGCTGCTTGGGGCATTGTAGGAACCAATTATTGGCAGCATGAGGGTTGCGACGAAAATCACCCATACAACCACAGTCGAAATTTTACAGGAAAGCTTCTGAATTGGTTTGCCTTCAATAACGGCTACCATGGTATGCACCACGAAAAACCGGGGATGCATTGGAGTTTACTTCCGGCAGCCCATAAAGTGCTCATTGAGCCTCATATTCACCCTAACCTAAACCGGGAAAGCCTTACCAAGTATTTGTGGCAAAGCTGTATTTGGCCCGGAAAGCGTGTAGATTATTTGGGCAGGCCTATTGTTTTGCCACCTAAGAAAAAAGACAAAGATTGGGTCGCTGATCTTCCTGTTCGGCAGCACGCTGATGCCCTAGGTGCCATTCAGTGATGTGGTGGCTTTAATGGGGAGTTCTTCGGTATTTTTCTTTGGAATCGACTAAAAAAAACTAGGCCTCACGAAATCGCCTATTGTCTTTATAATGATTAAGAGAAAAAGAAGGGCCACGTTGGATCGAAACTAGGCTCTGTAGTCTGGTATTTTGTACTTTTTTTTCATGCTTTTAGGCTTAATTAATCGAAGTAGGGATTGGCCGGTAACCAACCCAAACGTGTTCATTAGCCCACCCAAAAGCGCTGATCCAAAAAGAAAACCGAAGCCATGCCCGGGAAGCCCCATGCTTTGGTCTAGGGCAATAAAAAAGTCAAGCCCTTTGGATTGAATCCAAAGCATAGCGGGGAGTAACCATAATAGAGCCCCACTAAGCAAACCAGCCAAGAGAATCCCCAGCCAAGAAATCCGCAAAAGCATGCCTGCAACGCATGCGCAAGGATAAGCCACCCACCATATTCCGGAAACTTTGGTAAGCATGGCAGAGGAAAGGGTAACAAGAGCAAGAAGAAAAACCCACTTAATCAGGGCGAGGAAAGGGGTGCGCATTTCCAATGAAATTTAGGGTGTTCGGGTATTTTACCGGGTACTACCATTTTGTATATACCATAAGACCAGTCTTTAATCCCCTGGTAATAAGCTTCTGAGGCAGGGTTTCCTGATATTCCTCCGGGCAAACTAACCCTTGCATTAACCGGAGGCTCCAAACTGACTACCATGCGCCAGCTTGGTCCATGAGTAGGGGTCATTGCATTTGGTGCAGTATGGTGACCGGAGCTTGCAATGGCCTTTACAGAAAAACCCTCCAATCGAGCCAAGTGTTGAATTTTAGTGGCCTTAAAGGACTGCCATGTTTCTTTGACCATTGAGTCTTGGCAAAATGTAAAGGCTTCAAGAAGCCATTGGCTTACTGACCCGGTATCCTTGGGCATCCAAGTTTTGTACTTATCCTCATTATCTTTTAGAATATGAGGAAGGACCCATCTTTCAGGTATTTCGTGGAGCTCCGGATTTAAGGGATGCCAAAGCCTCTGTTCGAACGCGTAAAGCCATTGATGAAAGAATGTGGCGGCCTGGCTATGAGCTCTATACACATAGTCCCATTGCAACAAGCTGTCGTACATCGGGGTGTTTTGCTTAGGTAGTTTTTCCAGCATGAGCGGGAGCAAGGTTGCGGCCTCTTCAGAATAACTGTCCATTTGTAGTGCCTGCATATCCTGAAAATCCCATTGTTTGGCGTTTTCTAAGCGGGATAAAATTCGTTGGTTTCTCCACAATTCAAAGAAGCCGGTGTAGGCATAAGGGTAGGGGCTAGGTGTGGGGTGTTGATTGGCCGAAAATACAAAACCGCGTTTGGGGTTTTTAATGAACGGACTAATACTATCGGGTAAAAAACCTTGCCACAGATGGTCGGGATTACGGGCATCACCCACCCATTTACCTACATCGTACTTACGGTTAGGCAATAGACCTTTTTGCCATAGCGCAATATCACCGGTGGTATCCGCAAAAACAAAGTTTTGGGGGGGGCATTTAAACGTGCTAAGCGCCATTAAGCACTCCTCCACGTTGGTTGCTTTGTTCAATAGGAGAAAGCTTCGAAGCTCATTGCTTGGTTCAAATCCTGTCCATTGAAAAGTGAGTCTTAAGGTTTCTCCATGTTGATTTTTTACAGTTTCTCTTAATAAAGGGCCAAACTTGGTGTAGGGAATTAAAAAGCTTTGGGAAGGGGCTCCCTTCACATCAATGGTTTCTTTTCTATAGCTAAGGGGCTCCCAGCCATGCCCTGAGAAATAGGAGTTTTTGGCTATGGTGGAATCTCTTCCAAATCGGTCTGTCAGTTTTACATCCCCGCTGGACCAAAGTTCAGGATGTTGACCGGTCAACCTAAGGGCAAGGTAATCTTTTACATCTACTGTACCGTTGGTTACGCCCCAAGCCACGGCATCGTTCATGCCTATAATAATTCCCGGAGCACCGGGAAGGGTAACTCCGTATACAGGTCGTCCTTGAACCACAAGATGCATTTCCATCCAAATGGAGGGTAGACTTAAAGGCAAGTGGGGATCGTTTGCCAAAAAAGGTTTACCTGTGGCTGTTCTTGAGCCATGCAAGACCCAATTATTGCTGCCTAAACCATCTGTTGGGTCTTCAAAGCCGGTTATTTTATTTAGGTAAGAAGAAAAGGGATCTTTTGCTTTTATTGAATCGGGAATACTGGTTGACCCGCGTTTTTGAGGGTCTATGGAAGCATTCGGGTTGGGGTTATAATCGGGGAACCATTGCCCCACGAATTCCGGGCCAAAATCAGAAAGGGTATTTTGTACTTGAATGTCATGCACACTGCCGGTAAGTAGGTCGGCCATGTATTTGAGCAAAAGCGCGCTTTTGAAGTTTGACCAAGGAGCCGGCTTGTATTGCAGTAACTTGCACTCCAAGGGCAGGTCTTTGTCTTCTACCTGACTCAGCCATGTATTGACGCCGGCCGTATAGGCGTCCATCGCCAGTTTGGACAAGCTATCCTGTTCAAAAGCATGCAGTGCAATTTCAGCCGCATACGAAAGACCCAAAAACCGTTGTTTTTTGTCCAAGTCTATGGCTTTGGGCCCAATAATTTCTGAAAGGCGGCCAGCTGCGAACCGGGTAATGAAGTCCATTTGAAAAATCCGCCACTTGGCAGATACATACCCTTGCATAAAATAAGCATCCCAGTCATTTTCTGCATAAATAACAGGCACCCAGGTACTATCAATATATACATCCACGCTAGACTTAAGTCCGGCCAATTGATTTGGTGGCGCTTGCCAGTCCGGTAGTTTTTCTTGAGGACTTAAGCCGCTTATGGGGTTAAACCAAACATACAACTTTTGGTAGGGCCCAACTTTTCCAACCAAAACGAAAAAGAAAAGGGCCGACATCAAAAGCCAAAAGATGAACCTAAACAAGCGCATGCCTAAAGTTACACATTATGCATTTGCTGTTTATTTGCATTGGTTTTTAGGGAAAAAATTAAATGAAAGGCGGCTCCAATGGTGAGGCTTAAGAAGATGGCCGGCATGAGCATGACCCACCAAAGGTGTAAAAAGTCCTTTCCATGCCTTAACATACTACCCCAACCAATATGGTGATCCGGAAGTCCAACACCTAAAAATGCCAAACTGCTCTCGAGCAATAAACAGCCGGCAAAAATACTTAACCATACCGGCCAAATAGCAGGGAATATATTTCTAAACAGGTGGTTAACCCAAAACCTCCTAGCTGTTAAACCAAGTGAACCAGCGGCCATCATCCACTCCGCTTGTAGGAGTCTCATGCCCTCGGAGCGCGTAAGTCTAGCCATCCCAACCCAAGAAGTGCAGGCAATAAGTACAATCAACCCTACATAGTTTTTTTGCATTTGGTCCGAAAACAGGAGCAAAAGCCATAGCCCGGGAATCGAAGTAACCATTATTCGGGAGGCTTCTAAGACTCTTGAACCGCCCCGCCAACGTTTGGCCTTGGGAAATAGGGAGGATACCATAAAATATACCGCTAGAGGCAGTAAAAACAAATACATGGCATTAAGCCCTAGCATTTCAAAGTTTTCTTTGAATAACACCAATAAAAGACCAATAAAGAATCCAATGAGGAGGGCCGGTAGGTGTACACTCATGCTCTTTCGGCCTAGGCCTAACTCTAAGATTCCTAAGATAATCCCCACAAGACCTGCCAAAAAGGCCGAGGGTAAACAAAGAGCCCAAGCCGAACGGCATGCTTGAATCAGGCCCGCCAAAACATCTCTTCCATATCCGTCGGTGCCTAAAAGGTGTCCTTGTTGAAAGGGAGGTATAGCTGCGGCACTGTCAAAGCTACCTGCCGCCCATGGGTAAAATCCCTCGGGACCAACAAGCCAAGGCGCACATAATGCCAGCAGCCCGGTGAAAAGGAGCCAATATGTTCCCCAGCTTTGCTTCATGGCTTCATAGCTTTTCGACCTCTTGGATCCAATAGGTATTGAAGCCCATCGCTGATAAGGAAGCCAAGCAGGGTAAGTAGTGCAGCTGCCATGAGCAAGCCGATGAGCAAGCCCTGATCCTGATTAAAGACGGCCTTTACCCCCACCGCACCCAAACCGGGAAGCGAAAACAGGGTTTCAAGTACTACTGAGCCGCTCAGCACAAAGGGAAGGCTTTGAAAAAAACGGGTTTGCAACAAAGGCAGTGCATTGGGCACAGCATGCACCCAAAGAGCCCGCCTCTGGCTTAAGCCTTTTGCTTTTGCCGTTATAAACCAAGCCTCTTTTTTAAGCTGAGCTATGTGATTTTGGCTGAGCAAAGCAAAAGAAGCGATGCTTCCATAACTAAAGCAAAAAAGGGGCAACAGTAAATGCTTTATCTTGCCCCAAGAACTGGCAAAATAGTCCGTATCTGCGCTTAGTCCACCAGGAGGAGCAACTCCTCCGGTAGGTAACCAGTCCAATACATCGGGGTTGGCAAAAAGCCACAAAAGCACAGTGCCCATGGCAAAGGAGGGGATGGATATAAAACCAACCTGTAGCCATTGCCAATGAGGATGTGAAACTTGCCAAATGCCAAACACCAGACCCAAACACAAACCTAAAACCAAACTGGTAAGTGAAAGACCAATACTTAGCGGGGCATGGCTTTGAATAACCTGCACTACTGGTTTTTGAAAGGTTTTACTCCAACCAAGATTGCCATGCCATAGCCCTGGTTGATTTTTGCTCCCAAACAGCCACTGGTCAAAGCGGTTGTTGGAATTCCATGTAAACGTCAAACTCCAAGGGTTTTCCTTTTTTGGGGGAGGTAGAGGGTACAACACTTTAGCTAAGCTGTCGGGGAGGAGAAAAAGCTGCTCTTCCAGTTGCTTTCGCTCTTTTATAAAACGTAAGCTTTGTAATGCTTGGCCATGTTGTGGCAACAGGGTGCCAGCCAATACCTCACGCAATTTTCTATCCCAAGCAAGCCATGCCTTTCCATTGCCCTCTTTCCATATGCGCGATTTGAGTGCGCTTTTAGCAGGACCACTTAGCTCTTGGTTTAATTCAGGAGGTAGCCAAGAAGGCATTATGCTCCAGTAAAACACGGCAGTAGTTTCTTTGGTCGAAAGGGTCTGAACCCAAGAACCATCCGGACTTTTGACCACTTGTTTGGGAAGCATTTCGGTCAAAATAAAGCCCAAAATAAGTACTGTAACAAGTACTAGCGCATAAAAGGCCAGGCCTTTTAAAAAATTGCCTAAGGAAGTGCGGGCTCCGGGGCCAATTCCTGAATCCATAAGCCGGGGCGCTCAAAGTACATGGCTGCTGAGTGCAACCTTTTATGAATAATGATTTTTCGGTCCATGAATTGCAAGGGAACCCAAGGGCATGCCTCGTAAACCAGCGCTTGAAACCGCTGGTACATCTCGGTTCTCTTTTTATGGTTGCGCTCTATTCTAAGCGAGTCAATCAATGCGTCTGTGCTTTCGTTTCCAAATCCACTGTAATTAGCCCCGTTTCCGGTCCAAGACTCGGTGTGCCAAAGTTGTTTGAAATCGTCGGCACCGGCTGTACCACCAAAAGCGGTCATGAGCAAATCAAAGTTATGCTGACTTCCCGCTTCCTGAAGTGCTCCCCCACTCATGGGAGCAAGCCTCAGCATTACCCCATGTTTATTCATTTCTTGCCGAATGAGATCGGCAATGGTTTGAGTAACCGGACTTCCTTGATTATAAGCCAATTCAAAACGCAGCTCCAAAATCTGTCCGTCGGACCTGGGTTTTTCTAAAATACCATCCCGGTTATTATCCTTCCATCCGGAAGATTCCAGGAGTATTTTTGCTTTTTCGGGGCTAAAGCCCCTAGGGTTTATTTGGTCGTTGTACCATGGTTTTCGTGGACTAACCGGCCCTGCCATAGGAGTGCCATGGCCTTGGTATACTACGTCTATTATTTTTTGAACCGGTGTGAGGTGGGCCAGCGCTTTTCTTACCTCGGGCTCTTCCAATGCAGGATTTCTTCCGGAAACCCTGGCTTTGGTATTAAATGCAATGAAAGAATAAGAAAAGCTCTCAACAAATTTTCCGTGGTAATTCTGTAAAAAATTGGAATCGTTCACCAAGCGCTCCATTAATGCAGTACTTATGTAATTGGAGGCATCGATTCCCTGGCGCTTTATTTCCAATTCCAGGGCTTGTTCATCCAAAATGGTTCTAACTACAATGCTGTCTGGACGACTCAGGTGGGCATCTTCGCCTGAATTTAGGCTTTGGGTCCAATGGTTTTTTTTGCGCACCAATAGCATTTCACTGCCCGGGGTCCAAGAGGCTAGGCGGTAAGGGCCTGCTCCCTGAATACGTTGAGGCTTACTCCCTAAGTCGCCCTCATTCCAAGCATTTGCCCAAGATTCCAGTTTGGGATTGGTTAAAGAGGCCATAAAATCCGGCGATCGAAAGTCTTCTAGACGATAGGAATTTAACACTCCCTCCGGATCATACAGGCTTTGTTGTAAAATTACAATGTCGCAATGGATGTAGTCGTTAAAAATATAGGGCGACTTCATCAGTATGTCCACCCTTTTTGGTTGGTTTTCAAAGGTTTCAACCGCCTCTACCTGATCAAGGTAGGCTTTAAATCCCGGATTATTTACCAAGGGACAGATAAATGCCTTGTAGGTAAACGCCACGTCTTGTCCTATAATGGGGCTTCCATCGTCCCATTTCGCTTCTTGCCTAATGGTAAAACTGTATTTAAGGCCATCTTCCGAAACTTCCGGCAGTTTTTCTGCTAAGTCTGGCGCAGGCCGCAACTGTTTTAAATTCATGTATAAAAGCCTCCTGTGTATCCAGTCAAACACCATGAGCTTTCCTGTTTCCACACCATTGGTAGGGTGGAGGCTGCTGGGGGGAGTCATCCAATGGTAAAAAACGGCCTTACGCTTGGGCCAATCTTCTCTTCTCGGGTTATCCTCTAAAGGTAGGTAGGAGATGTCCTTCGTTTGTCGCTCCACGGTGGAGGGCGCATCAGGAGCTCCCTTGCCACAAGAGGCTAAAATGCCAAGAGTTAGGACTAAGTTAAAGGCTCCGGAAAGACGCATAATTGATTAGGGTTGGTTTAACCAAAAACTTTTCTCAGCAAATCATTTACCCGGTGACCGGCATCGTTCCGTATTTTACTTTCTTCTTCGGCAATTAAATGGTAAAGTCCATCCAGCGCTTTGTCGGTGGTATGACCCGCCAAGTCCGGATTAATATCATTAACCAAAGGAATGCTGTTGTAGCCGGAAATAAGGGTTTCCCAGGCCGATTGAATACCCACGCTTTCTAGGGCCTGCTCAATATCCGGTTGAAAAAGGTTGTATAATTCGCTTTTGGTTTGGTTGGCCAAATAAGTGGTCGCCGCATCATCGGGTCCTTGCAATATGGCCTGTGCGTCTTGAAAAGTAATGGAGGTAATGGCGTTTACAAAGATGGGCGTAGCTTCAACCGCGGCTTGTTCTGCGGCTCGGTTCATCTTTAGAATTACTTCATCGATTAACTGTTGGCCTCCGGGAATTAACCCAACCGAACTTTGCACTACTTCGGCTTCTTCGGGCAATAAAATTTTGATGGCTTGGTTTCCCAAGTAGCCGTTGAGCGTATTTGCTTGCGCTACTGAGGTGTCTGTGCCTACCCGCAAGGCTTCTTTTAATCCCTGCGCAATATCACCCTCGCTTAGCAAATCGGTAAGGGTATCGCAACCGGTTGGAATGAGCGGTAATAGTGCCACCAATGGGATGAAAAGTTTGCGCATAATGTTTCTGTTTCTTACAAAGTTACATATTTCCTTGGCTAAGCCTTTGGTTTAGCTGTAATTCCTGATTTAATGCAAAAGCTCTTCTCCTGCTGTTTCCACCTTTAGGGTGCTATGCAAAGGCAGGAAATCCTTACCTTTGAACTCCTAAAAATCGAATTCATGGAGGACCTATTGGCAACCAAACCACTCGATACCGAAAAAATTTCTTTTGAAGAGTTTCAAAAGGAAGTCCTAAACGACTATAGGCTAGCACACGAAAGCCGCCAAACCAGTTTGCTGGGAAGAAAAGAAGTGCTTACCGGAAAGGCTAAATTCGGAATCTTCGGAGACGGTAAAGAGTTGGCTCAAATTGCCATGGCTAAGGTCTTTAAACCCGGCGATTTTCGGTCTGGTTATTACCGCGACCAATCTTTTATGATGGCCGCCGGTCTTCTTACTATCCGTCAGTTTTTTGCACAACTGTATGCGCATACAGACTTAGAAGCAGAACCGATGACCGGGGGGCGCCAAATGAATGGACATTATGCCACCCGTTGGATTGATCAAGATGGAAAGTGGCTGCCTCAAACCAATCAAAAAAATGTGTCGGCCGATATTTCCCCCACCGCAGGGCAAATGCCCCGTTTGTTGGGACTGGCTTTTGCCTCCAAAGTCTATAGAAATCAAGCCGCTTTGCATAAAGCTACTGATTTTTCTAAGCTAGGAAACGAGGTGGCTTTTGGAACTATTGGCGATGCCTCCACTTCCGAAGGGGTGTTCTGGGAAACCATGAATGCTGCCGGTGTGCTGCAGGTGCCCATGGTTATGAGTGTTTGGGACGATGGTTACGGAATTTCTGTACCCAAAGAATACCAAACCCTTAAGGGCAGTATTTCCGCTGCTTTGGCAGGCTTCGAAAAAAACGAGGAGGGCCCCGGATTCCTTTTCCAAAAGGCCAAGGCTTGGAACTATCCCGAACTTGTGGAAGCTTACCAAACTTCGGTAGCCATCTCTCGCCGGGAACATGTGCCCGTACTATTGCATATTGAAGAATGTACCCAACCTCAAGGCCACTCCACCTCCGGCTCCCACGAACGCTACAAAGACAAAAAACGCCTGCATTGGGAAGAAAAATTTGATTGCCTCGCTCAATTCCGCAAATGGATTCTCAAAAATGAATTGGCCGACGAAAATACCCTCGATGCCATCGAAAAAGAGGCCAAAAAGCATGTAAAAGCCGAACAAAAAGCCGCCTGGGAAGCCTATCAGGCCGATATCAAAAATGAAATTGAAGAGCTCTCAAATCTCCTAAATCCTTTCCCCGAAACCTCTCATGCCCTAAATCAACTCCATGGTTTGATAGATCCCATGCGAAAAGATTACTTGAGCATCGCACGAAGGCTTTCCTGGGAATGGCGGAAAGCACAGCATCCGGCTACTTCTGCTTTGCTCCATTGGCTCCAACAACAAAAGGAAAAAAACCATTTCCGATATTCCGATTGCTTGTACGATGAATCCCAAGGTAGTGCGCTTAAGGTGCCTGAGGTTCGTCCAACCTTCGATTCGGAAAAAAACATGGTCGATGGACGCATTATTCTGCGTGATAATTTCGAGAAAATCCTGGAAACCTATCCTAATTTCCTAGCCTTTGGAGAAGATGTAGGTCAAATTGGCGGGGTAAACCAAACTTTTGAAGGCCTCCAGGAAAAATTCGGCAAAGACCGAATCATGGACACCGGCATTCGGGAAGCTACCATTGCAGGCCAAGGCATTGGTATGGCCATGCGCGGCCTGCGCCCTTATGCCGAAATTCAATACCTCGACTATCTGCTCTACTGCCTCCAAATTCTGAGCGATGATGCCGCTACTTTACATTACCGCAGTAAAGGAGGACAAAAGGCTCCATTAATTATCGCTACCCGTGGGCATCGCCTGGAGGGCATTTGGCACTCCGGTTCTCCTATGGGTATGATTGTGCACGGTGTCCGCGGAATGCACGTCTGCGTACCTAGAAATATGACCCAAGCCGCCGGCATGTACAATACCTTATTGCAAGCCGATGAGCCCGCCATTGTGGTGGAACCCCTTAACGGATACCGACTTAAGGAAGAAATGCCCACCAATATAGGGCAGTTTACCGTGCCGCTGGGGCAAGCAGAATGCCTCCGCCAAGGTGCCGACATTAGTATCATTACCTACGGATCTACCTGCCGAATTGTGCAGGAAGCTGCTGATCTTCTCATGGAAATGGGCATAGATAGCGAAATCCTCGATGTACAAACCTTGCTGCCTTTCGACATAGATCAGCGCAGCTTGGAGTCCATCAAAAAGACCGGAAGGGTACTTTTTGTAGATGAAGATGTGCCCGGTGGGGCTACGGCATATATGATGCAACAGGTGGTGGAGGCGCAAGGAGCTTTTGCTTACCTCGATGCCGCACCCCAAACCTTAAGCGCTAAAGCCCACCGGCCCGCTTACGGCTCCGATGGCGATTATTTCTCCAAACCCTCGGTAGAAGACGTGGTGGAAAAGGTTTATGCCATGTTCCATGAATGGAGGCCCGAAGCTTTTCCACTCTAATGAAGCAACGCTCCACCGAACGAAGCACCGGAAACCAAGGCCTTCAGTTTTGGTCTTCGCAAGCATTGGTCCAAGGGATTTTGGAGCAAGACCAGGGAATATGTCAGGCCGTTGAAAAGTCCTTGCCCCAAATTGCTGCGCTGGCAGAAGCCTATTTCCAAGCCTTGCAAAATGGGGGACGCGTCTTTTATATTGGCGCCGGCACCAGCGGGCGTTTAGGTATTTTGGATGCCTCCGAACTGCCACCCACCTATGGCGTACCTTTCGATTTGGTTATTGGCCTGATTGCCGGTGGCGATGGCGCCATTCGAAGGGCGGTGGAGTTTGCCGAAGACGACAAAGAGGCCGCCTGGAAGGACCTGGTGGAACATGGAGCCAAGGCCGGAGACCTAGTCGTAGGTATAGCCGCAAGCGGCACCACAAGTTATGTGATTGGAGGTTTGGCAAAGGCACGCCTCCACGGCTTAAACACCGGCTGCATTACCTGCAATGCCGATGCGCCTATTGTGCACGAAGCCGAATTTCCTGTAGTAGTGGAAACAGGGCCTGAGTTCGTTAGAGGAAGCACTCGAATGAAAGCAGGTACCGCCCAAAAAATGGTACTCAATATGATCAGTACCGCAGCCATGATACGTCTGGGAAGGGTAGAGGAAGACCGCATGGTAGATATGCAGCTGAGCAACAAAAAGCTATGGGAGCGCGCTTGTACTATGGTAGAAGAAAGTACCGGATGCAACCGCGAACAGGCCTTGGAATTGCTACAAAGCGAAGGCTCTGTCCGGAAGGCAGTCAACCTTTGGAAGCAAAAGCATGCATGACCTTGCCCCTCACGACCGCTGGCTATCTCTGTACCAAAGCCAAGAGGATAGCCACAGTCCATTTTATGGGCACAGCTACCATGAAAGCCAATGCAGGTACACGGTATACAACCACTACATTCATCCTCAATGGGATGCATTTGGCTCTGAAACACTGTACTTAAAAATCCTCTTTGCGGATTACCAACAAGGCTTTGCCTGCATTGAATTGTTGGGGGAGTGGAACGATTTGTTAGGCAACGATTGCATGTTCCTCAAACGAGAAGTCGCTGAACCGCTCATGGAAGCCGGTATTCGTTATTTTATTTTTTTGGGCGACTATGTTATGGATTTCCATGCCGGGGAGCTTGATTATTACGAAGAATGGACAGACGAATTGGAGGAGGGTTGGTTGGCTTTGATTGCCTTTCGAAGTCATGTATTGCAAGAAATGAAACGCTATGGCGTCGCCGATTATTTTCTGTTTAGCCCCGAAGCTGACCTCATTCCCTGGCGCAGCCTAAAACCGCAAGTGCTCTTTGAAACCACCCGCCGGTTGCTGGCCAATAGGCTTGGTTTTTAGTCCAAAATTTGGAAAAAAATCTCTACATGAAAAATGTTAATCAATTGGTTTTCAGTTGATTGAATTTTTAAAAATCTCTACATCCGCCCCTGATGGAAGCAAGTAGCCGGCGCCCACCAAAGCCCGGCACGGAGGAGGCGAGGAGGCCCACCCTTACTTGGGTGGGACCCCGGAGCCCCATCCGGGCCGTGGCTTTGGGGGGTGACGCTACTGCTGACAGCAGGATAAGGCGGCCAAATTCAAGCCATTTTTTCCTTTAGCAGCACCGCAACTTTTTGGTCAATCGGAAAGCTAAGCATGCCGCTTTGTAGCGCCGAAATGTCCTTCCAAAAGAACAGCTCTTTTTCTCTTCCTTTAATTTCAGTAGATTCCAAAAAGGCTTGGGCCGGCTCTTGCACCTGCTCAAAAAGATAGTACACAGAAATGAGTTGAACGCCCGGGTGGAAGGCCGATTCCTGAAAAAAGTCGGTGGTGTATAGGTGCTGTGGCTGCACAGGGCTAAGGCCGGTTTCTTCGCGCCACTCGCGGCACAAACCGTCGATTAAGCCTTCGCCGAATTCTAAACCGCCGCCGGGAAATTTAACCATGCTGCGACCGGCAAAGCGTTCTTTTGAAAGCAAGACTCGCCCCTTATGAACCCACAGGCCATAGACCCGCAGCATAAAGCTGCCCTGATTACTCGGCAATGGCAACGCCGTTGGCCGTAAAGGCATAGGAAATTTTGGGCTCGGTAATGGCGTCGATTTCCTCCTGGGCTTTACCGGCGTCTTGGGCTTTGTGCTTGAGCCACTCCACAGATTCCTCTTTACGCTCCACGAAACCGGCAATAACCACAGGTTTTCCACCGGCATCCTTAGGCACAAAAAAGCCGTAATCCTTAAAGCGAACGGTCATGGTATCGCTGCCAATGGCCATGTCCATCCAACAGCCTTTCATTTGACACACTTCTGCAATTTCTCCCTCAACGGTAATTTCCGCCGAGTCGCGACCGTCCAAAAAGCCAATCAAATCGGCTGCCGCTACGGCATTATCGGTGGCAATGCTGTCGCCAAAATAGCTGTATTGCACTTGGGGTGCCGTTTCTGTGGCGTCGGTTTCCGTAGCATTTTGCCGGCCACCGCAAGCGGCTAATAGGAGCAAAGGAGCGAAGAAAAGGATTTTCATGACAAATATTTTGTGCAAAAGTACGGATTTTTGGGGCGTCCCCAAGGGTCGGGCCATTCGGTGCAAGTCCGTTGCCTTGCTAGGGGTTCGGCTAAGCCCATGCGGGGGTTTGCTGCGCTCCACCGCCGCATGGGCAAGCCTCACACCCATCAAGGCATCCGGGCTTTCCCCTGCTGTCCCTACGCCTGCTTGATAGCTCTAGTCATTTCTCTTTTACCCGGAGGGCCCGGAAGGGCCTCCACATGCCACCCTGCCGCTTTAAGTGCGCGTTTTACTGCCCCTTTGGCACAATAACTTACCCACACCGCTCCCGGTTTCGCCCTTTCATAAAGCATGCTAAACACTTCTTCGGTCCACAATTCGGCTTGCTTTTCCGGGGCAAAAGCATCAAAATAAATCAAATCAAAGGAGCAGCCTTCCTGATGCCATTCGGTAAGCGACTTTTGAAGCCAACAAAATTCGAGCAGATGCGCTTTCCTCCATGCTCCCGGGTTTAGGTATAAGGGCTGAGGCAGGGTTTGTGCCCAATGTTGGTCTTTTTGAATGAGTGCAAGCTCGGAGACTTCGGGAGGAAAAGGTTCTAAGGCAGTGTAGCAAATGCTTTGTTGCCGGGCATGAGCTTCCTCCAAACTAAGGCCCAAGTTTAGGCCGCTGCCAAGCCCCACTTCTAAAATATGCGGTATTTGGTTGCCATGCAGATTCCACCAATGCCGCAGGCCGGCTTCAATAAATACATGGCTGCTTTCTTGAAGTGCTCCATGGACAGAGTGGTAGTGCTCTTGCAGTTCCGGCAAAAACCAGGTGTAGGAGCCATCCTTGGTTTGTTTCAACTCCCGTTTCATAGGTTTTTTGCATTAACCCACAGGCAGTTTTCGGGTTGATTGGCATTGCTTTGATATTCCAAAACAGCCCGCGGGTACTTGTTTTGAAGGGATTTAAGCAACCACTCTAAGCCCGCAACGGGATGGTTGGGATGCAACTCAAAGCTTAAATAAGCCTTTGGGTTTCTATCCAAATAATTGCTCCAAACCTGCTCCCAAATGGGAATCCAGGCCAAGGGCAATTCTTCTTTTTCTGACCAAACCGGCAAGCAAATGCCGTCCTTGTCTTGTTCGGGCAATTGATGTTCTACCAGGCCAAAGCCATTTTGGCGTAGATGCGGCAAAACGAATATTCTAGGCAAACGTTGGGTTTCTTCGACGGCTAAGTAATACACGGTACCTGCCGGTAATGCCAAGGAGTGATTGTTTTGTCCTGCATAAAAAGCGCTGCGGTACATTTCTTTGGCCGAAATGGCGTCCCAAACTACAATATTACCGCCGGTATGAGATGCAGGGAGTTTTAGTGTCCACCATTTTACTGCTGCACAGCTCACGCATTGCTCCGGATTCTCTAAAATACTGCCTCTAGGTTGTGGCGATAATTCAGAAATGGGTTCCGCAACCATTAGTAGAGGGCGTTTTCCAGACCCCAGCAGCGATATCATGCGTATGGTGGCTTGGTCGGTATATTCGTTTTTTAAGCTGGGAACCAAAGCCAGCTGTCCATTAGCGCTTAAACTCAAGTGGGTGTCGTCGGCAGAGGTATTTATAGGATAGCCTAAATTGGTAGGAGGGCTACTACGATCTACATGGGCCGAAAACAAGTCTATTCCGCCAAGGCTGGGAAAACCGGAGCTGGCAAAGTAAATGGTCTTGCCATCGAAATGAAACCGAGGTGCCAGTTCATCTTCGGGACTATTGAACCTTTCGTTGAGCCGTTGGGGTGGGCCAAATCCGGTTTCATTGGCCCATTTACTAATATACAAGTCCATTCCTCCGGCTCCACCCGGTCGATTGCTGCTGAATACCAGCTGTTGTCCCAGGGGGTCTAAGCTGGGGTAGGCCTCGTCCCAAGGGGTGTTGATTCCCTTAGGAAAGGCTTGTGGCGTAGCCCAGGCGTGGGGTTCGCGCCGACTAAAATACAGGTCTTGACTTCCTTTAATGCCCGGTCCGGTGAGCAGCAACCATTGACCATCGGCAGACAAAGCATTAGGGACAAAACCTTTGGGTATATCCCAGGTTTCGCCTTGCCATTTGCCTTGTTCTACCCAAGCATACCAGAGTTTGGCTTTGCCTTTTGGGTCAATAAAATAGAACCAAGCTTCGGAACCGCTTCCGCCCAGCAAGGGGAAAAAAACCTCTTGGTTTTCGGGTAAGCCGGGAAAGGTATCTACCCGAGCTTTAATTTGGAGTTCTTTGTTTTGCCGGCCATATTTAGCTTGGTTTACACGCTTTTGGGCCATTTCTATACGTTTGGGGTGTTCCCTGTTGGCTTGATTTAAATAGCTTTGGTAGGCTGAAACGGCCTGTTCAAAGGCATAGGTTTTGTGCCAAGCACGTGCTGCAATAATAGAGTCAGCATAGCCCAGTTTGGCGCCTAGGCTGTCGGCTGCCACAAGTAGCCGGTGCGCCCTAAGATAATGCCCTTGCAAAAATTGAGCTTTGGCTTTTACATGCAACAAACGGCCGTCTTTGGTGAGCACTTCTCCGGCTTTATGTAAGTATTTCCAAGCCTTATTTAGGCCTTTGGTATGGTTTTTTTTCCAAGCTTTATGTACCCGCTTTTGGCCTTTGTCAAAGGCTTTTCCTGCCCAGCTTAGTGAGTCTGCATAGGATTTAGGTTTTTTCCAAAACAACCACTGGGCGCTTGTGGAGGGACTCAGCGCCAACAGCAGAAGCAGCATTAGGGTAAATCGCATCGTGTTTTAAGGTATTGTTCTGCCTTTGGAGCGGCAAATTTGTAGGCTTTTTGCCAACAAATGCATGCCGAATCCAGGTCAAAGCTCTGTTCGTAGGCTAGCCCCAAATTAAGCCAGGCAGCCGGGTGTTCGGGTTTTTCTTTAAGTACTTTGGCCAAGGTCATTTGAGCTTTTTGGGCATCGTTTTTGGCCAAGCACATGGCGGAGCGGTTCATTTGAGCTAACAGGCGATACTCCGGCATTTGCTCCAGAGAGTCCAATAGAGGTTCTGCTTCTTGGTGTCGACCTGTTTGGAGCAAAACGGCCACATAATTGAGTTGGTGCAAAGGAGATTCGGGATCTTGTTTAAAGGCTTTTTCAAAATAAACCAAGGCGGAATCTAAGCGGTTTACTTCCAAAAAGTAATGCCCAAATTCGGTCAAATAACCCGGGGCATGGCTGCGGGCCTGGGCAAGCATTCGGGCAGCGGCCTGCATATTTCCGGTTCTGCGTTTTAGGCGGGCCATTTCCAACCAAACGGCAGGTGTTCCTTTGTTAATAGCCAAGGCTTTTTGAAGTGCCCATTCGCAGGAATCCATTTGCCGGCTTTCCAAATATAGACTGCCCAGGTAAAACCAAGGCTCAAATCGGTGAGGTTCTTGTTCTACTGCTTGCTTAAAGTGTCGGGTGGCAGCTTCGTGCCTACCTAGCCTAAGCGCCATAAGGCCTAAGTAGCGGTAAATGCCGGGAAAATCTATTTTGATTTGAAGCACGCGTTCAAAGGCCTGATAGGCTTCTTGATGCTTCTTTTGCCTTTCGAAGGCTACAGCCAAGTTAAACCATGCTTTCTCGTCGTAGGGGAAATCCAGAATCCATGCATTGAGCATAATTTCGGCTTCACCATAGGCTTGATTGGCAAGGGCCTCTACACTGGCTTGCCAGCGCTCCTGGTCTTGTCTGCTTTGTTGGGAATGGCCCATTTTAGGACTCAGCCAAGCAAAAAATATAAGGGTACAAATGGCCCCAAAGTATGCCGTTGGTTTAGCGTGCATGGGGGGCAAAGATAATAGACTGCCGGCATTTGGACAGGGCCACGGCCCAGCATCTTATGCACAACGGGCGCAAACGTTCTTATACCTTAGGGCTCCAATCCCATAAATTGCGTGACTGCTTGGCCTTGGTGGTTTAGAATAAGTTCAAATTCTGTGGTGTCGAGCAAGGCGTCAAAATGCACATAATGCGGGTGATCTGTTCGAAAGCGCGAAGCAAAGACATCGCGGTGAAGTACGTCTTGAATGGATTGCTGCAGCAATTCGGTACAATAAAATGTGGTGGTATCTGACAGATCAAAGCCGTGATCGAAGGGAACCTTTTGGTCCAAATAGTACCGGGCTCTTTTTGAAATATTCACCCGATTGTTGTAATCGGTTTTAAGCCTCAAAACCACCAAAGTTTTGGCTACCGAGGTTGCCGAAAAGTGGTCTAGGGTTTCGGCTTGCACTCCGTCAAATCCGGATAGACCTTTAGAAACGGAATGAATGATCATCCAGTCTTTTTGGCCTTTGGTAATGAAAGCGCAGTGGGAGAGGTTGTACTCCACCTCGTCCAAATTGGCAATAACAGAAGAAACAAAGCCTTCGCCTCGTCTAAGAATAATGTCGCCTTCTTGCAATAAGTCCTTTTCCTCTTGGCTAAGTCTGTAGTTTGGGTCTGCTTTGACCTTTGCTTTGGTGCTGCCTTGGTTGAACTGCAGCGCCAAATAACTGCCGGATGCCAAAAGAAAAAGGGCTAAGGCTGCAAGGAGCAGCTTAACCCTTTTCATAAATTACCGTGTTGGATTATTCAGCAGAAGCCTCTTCGCCTTCACCTTCCATAGCACCTTCAAGTTCGGTCATGGCAGAATCCATGGTGTTGGTGAGTTCTTCTTCGATATCACCAAGCATGTCTTCGCCTTCACCGCCCATGTCCATTTCTTTGGGCTCGTTAACCAACCACTTGTCGCCACGCTTTACCAATTGAATATCGGAAGCAGCGTTTTCAGCGTCGCAGCAGAAAGAACAAGTAGCGGTAGTGTCGTTAGCCACTTCACACTTCAAGTCTTTAACGTCGGTTACAGGAGAAGTACCGGAGGTCTTCATGAACTCGATGTTGGCTTTTGTTTCTTCAGTACCCAAAGCAATTGCGTCGTCCCATTTCTGGTCTTTCAATGCAGATAGGTAAGAAGTAGCTGTGTTTTCAGGTCCGCTTCCACCACCGCAAGCAGCGAGGAGGGCGATTGCGGCAAATCCAAAGATTGCTTTTTTCATGTTGTGTCTTGTTAAAAGTTTGTTAAAGCACTGGCAAAGAAAAACATATTTTTTTAATCTGCAAAAAAAAGATGAAATTCCTTTTTCTGTGCTTAATAGATTAATTTACAAGCTATTATTATTTGACTTTTTCCCGATTTTTGATTCTTCCCCACGCCATATCCTGCTCAAATTGCTTCTATGGGTCCAACAAAGCAACAAGGGCAGTACAATAATAAAGACTCGGTCAGCAAAACTAGCCTGTGGAAAGGTAAGGAAAGAAGCGGCTGCAAAACCAAAGGCAGCTACCAAAGAAGCCAAAGAAACCATGCGGCTTAAGGCCAATACAATGGCAAAAACCAATAAAGCAATGCCGGCTGACAAGGGAGAAACTCCCAACATGGTGCCCAAAAGGGTAGCAACGGCTTTTCCTCCTTTAAATCCTGCCCAAACAGGAAAAATATGTCCTAGAGCCGCCAACAGAGCCAAGGGCCATTCGGGACTCACCAAAGTCCAACTTTGTGGCCAATTGGCTCCAAAGGCAAAAGGCAGGCTTACCGCAGCAATGCCTTTGGCAATGTCTATAACCAACACCACCAAACCTGCCTTTTTCCCAAATTGCCGCATCATATTGGTAGCACCTGCATTGCCGCTACCGCCGGTTCTTACGTCTTTGCGAAACCAAAAGGCACTAAGCCAAACAGCCGTGGGAATGCTTCCTATGGCATAGGCCATGGCCATCCAAATGATCCAAACTGCTTCTTCTTTCATGGCTTATTCTTCGCCGGGTTCGGGTGGTCCTGGGTCCTCGTCTGCCTTGCCAAACTTCGATTTAAACCGATCTACCCTGCGTTTGGAAGAAGGGGTTACCGTGAGTTTGGTGGTGTTTTTTTCTATAAACTGGCGGTCTTTCACATCCAAGGTGCGCAATATGTCGGTATAGGCCGATTGGTTGCTGTAGGTTTGCATAATTCCGGATTTGTACTGGAAATAGTACCAATTGTTGGAATCAATTTCGATGTACAAGGAAAACTGGTCGCCGGCCGGTTTGCGGTTTAAGTCCATCATGATCGGCAGGGTTTTTAAGCTTTGCTCCTCATTAAACACCAATACCCCCGAGGTTCCCTCAAACTGCAAGGCCCTATGGGCTTTTGACCAGCTGAGTTTTACGTCGTCCAATACCAAGGTTCGCTCCAATTCTTTGGGCATGCGCTTAAACATGCCCTCCGGTGTAATCTCAGAAAAGGCTTTTTCGGCTGCGGTGGAGTCCAACAAGCCCGACAGGTCTTTTTGCAGTTCCTGATCCCGCAGGTTTATGCCCATGCTATTGATTTTTTTGAGCTCCTCCGCAATATACACCAGCATACTTGGCGGGAAGGGAAAGTGAATGCTCATGGTAAGGTTCATTTCCGTGGAATCTGCATCCGGATAGTAGCGTATATTGCCCGCGGCTTTGAGTTCTACTTGGCCCATTTTGGAGCCTAAATCCATACGTCCCTCTCCATAACTGGTGCAATTTCCGGTGTGGAAGGACAGATAGGGCCCCGGCAACATCCGGTTTTCCAATTTCTCCATGCTGCCTACCCGGAACTCCTGGTTCTTTTTGTCGTATTTGAGGAACCCATCTATTTTTAAGACTTCATAATCCGAAAAGCTATGCTTGGCACTGAATATGGCCGGGTAAAGTCCGGTAGAGTCGCTGGCAAACAAAAAACCATTGTACAAATCTATGTTTTCGTCGTTTTTTGGATCTGCCGGTATGGGAATAAGAATGTTGTTGGGGTCGATTTCGGTTTCAAAGCGCAGCCACTCGTTTTGCATATTGCTGCAGCTGTGCATGATTTTTACGTAGCCGTCAAAGGTTAAGAACGCTTTGTCTCCTCGGAGTTTTACATTTCCTTTAAAACCAAAATGAGGGCTCATGCTAAAGTCAGCGATTTGTTCCACCTTACCCTCAGCAACGGTAATGTCGTTCTCGCAATCGATGGTATGTAAATGTATGGTTTGCCCTTTGCCCATTTCGTCTACATAGGTATAATCACCCGAACCGCTGTAGCGGTGGCTGGTATGCATTTGAATGGTAGCATTTTTCAACACATGCCTGCGTTCTTCTTTTCCTATCCATACTTCTGCCGAGGGAATGGGATCAAAAACAGCATTTCGCTGAATCGATACTTTTTTGTCGTCGGGTTTTATTCGGGCATCCGCAATGTCTATGTATTCTACCCCTTCACAAAAAATGGTTTTGCTTTTGTTTACAAATTTGGCAATAGGCGCCACAAAGGCTAAGGAGTCCATTTTTGGGTCGGTGGAGACAAAAAGGGCTCCTTTTAAGCCCAAGTCGTCTACCCGTTCTGAGTTCATATCCACCTCGTTTCTATCCATATACCATTCCAGTTCCTCCATATAGGCTTTGAAATCGTTCATGGGAAAATCTACGTGGGTTTCGTCGGAGTTGGATCGGAATATGCCTTTGCGACCAACAAAGGTTACGTCGGAGTTTACATTGTCTGTCCGTAAGGCCACATTCGCCGTATCGGAACCACCAATTTGGTCCTTTAAAGCAAAAGTTGTGGTGTCGCTTCGGAAATCATCGGCTTTGTATTGAAAAATTTCCGACTCCATTTCGGCAGTACCAAAATCCATGAGTCCATCCCCGGTTAAACCCGCAGGAGTAAGGGTTACTTTGCCGGTCATTACGGTTTCGCCCTCATACATTTCCAAGGGTTTTCCGGAGTCTTTGGCCTCCAATTTGTCGTTTTTGGGCTCCCAATGCACATACACGTCCTGGGCTTTTACGTCCGGGGTCTCTATCGCTCCTTTTGATTTCTTGATCCCGAATTTATAGGCCATGGTGTTCATGGAATCCGGGTAAAACTTAAAGTCGGTAGACCACATCTGAGAGGTTAAATACTCCAGTCGTCCTCCTCCTCGGATGCCTTTATGGGACAAGCTAAGGGTATCTTTAAAGGTTCCTTTGCCGCCATATACCGGTAGGCCGTCTTCTCCGGTAATCCGTTCAAATCCCAAAGAATAGTCCTTTTGGACGCTCAATTTCTCCTTTAAATCCGGAAATATATTGCTCACAAAAGTACCCTCCAGCTGTATTTGCTCGGTTTGGAAGTTGTCCAAACTATCCAAGGTAAAGGGATCCAGTTTAAAATACACTTGGTCACGCTTGTACACTCCGCCTTCAATCTCCGGGCGATCGTAATAGGTATAGGATTCTCTTTCGCTAATCAACCGCGGGTATTCCGACATAGATTTTACGCCGGACTTGTTGCCTGGTGCATCAACCAATAATTCTCCACGCAAATCCTCAATTACGGTTTTTACAAACCTCAAGGGTTGCAAACCCATTTCGTTCTTAGTGAAACTCTTTACGGCCATTTTAACCGAGTCCACATTCGTAAGGGTTACTTTAAACAGGTCGTAGTTGAAGTCAAAATCTTTACCGAATATGCCAAACTTTCCGGCTTCAATCACCCCGCTGAAACTGAAGTCCCGGTTCTTGCGCAACTCCACTGCTTGGTTTTCCGGGTAAATAAATACGGCCTGACTGTCCGATAGGGTGATTCGAGCCACACCGGCCAAATCCAAGCGGTAATCCTTTAGAGACAGCCGGGCATTGTCCGCATTAATGACCGATTCAAAGGAGATTACATCGAAGTCCTTGAGCCCCGCTCGGGCAAAATAATAATCGTATAAGCGCTCCCTTACCGTTACGGTTTGGGTTTCCGATTCATAGGAAATCAAACCGATAATGCTCATGCGAATGAGCAGCAAACGCACCTGATGCGGATCGGTTTTCATGTACTTAGAAAACTCAATCGCTTTAAATTTTTCAGGCATGTCGTTGGCCTTCAAAAAATTGAACATTACCGTTACCGGATGCACATGGTCCAAGCCCCGCAAGCGCTCGTCGTGTACCTCGCTGTAATAATTGGCCGATTGAAACACCGCTTTGTTTTCCGCACTGCCCTTGGCCATGGATATGCGAATGAAATCTTGATCCATGCGCCAATACAAGGCCTCAAAAAACATGTCTACCTTATGATAGGTGTTAAAAAAAGGCGTTTGAACGCTTCCATCGCCAATCCTAAGCAAGGAGAGTTCCCGCTCTTCGGCCAAAAATTTAATTTGCAGACCCGGATGAAATATGGAATCCTCCTCAATATACATGGTTACCGAGGCTTCTTGCGAAGCCAGCCGTTCCTCACCAATAGAATAGGAGGTACTTGCCGTTTTTAGAAATACTTCCCCCTGCCGCTTGAAATACAAATAAGCAGGCAAATCAGGCGTTCCTTTGGCAATAAACCGGGTGCCGTAAAACGAAAACCCGCCTTCGTAATCTATATCCGGACGTATGTCTTCCATACGAAACCGTTTGCTGTAGGAATCAAATTTGGGGTAGCGCGAATCCCTATGCTCCCCGGTGGCGGTGAGTTTCTCTTCAAAACTTCCCATCAAAGGCTCCGAAAAATAGTCTTGGTGCACAAACATCACAGAATCGGCAGTAAAGGTGGTGCGACGCATGTTTAAATCCACCCGGTTTAGCTCGGCATAGACTTTTTCCCGCGCCAACTCATTCCGATCATAATACATGCGGCCTCCCTCAATATTGGCCTCCTCTTCTAAAGGTAAATACCACAAATGTGTGCCTTCAATTAGGGTTTGGTCGTGCTGCGATTTGGCATGTAGGTCCACCTTTGGTCCTTCTACAGTAACTTCTCCGTTTTGGATAGACAAATAGGCATCTCCCGAAAAAGACCAGGTGTGCCCCGAAGACTCATACAATATATTTTCGGCAAAATACTGCTCCGAAAACTCCAAAAACTTTTGAAAAACACTCGGCGACTCTTTCTTTAGTACATGCCTCGCCACCGGAAGCCATTCGTGATACACATTTAAGGTGGTGTTGGGACGCTTGGAAAAGGCCACGGCGGTGCGCACATAATACTCGTAATGCGCTGAACGCATCCGCTTTTTTTCCATTTGGTTGCCAAAAACCACAAAACTGTCTTTAATGGCCTGAAAGGTTGTGCCCATCATTACGTCTTCTGCCCCTTTCATGAACTCTTTAATGTCTTTGTCGTTCATGCCGTTGCTCATTTTATCCTCTAGGGCCTTTAATAAGCTTTCGGTATCGTTGGGCAGACCTTGGCTAAGTAAACCTAGGGTAAAAATCCAATAGAGCAGAAAAACTAAACGCATGCAAATTATTTTTGGCAAACCAACAACAACCACTCCTCCTGCTGTTGCTTTTCGATAAGGCTTAGTCCATGTTCCTTTAGGGCATCCAATAAAGGCGCAACTTTGGACTTCAAAATTCCACTCAAAAGCAAAAAGCCGCCGGGGCGAAGCAGTTTGATGTAGGCCGGCAATTGCTCTAAAATAACATGCAATTGTATGTTCGCCAAAATCAAATCAAACCTTGCTACGCCCTCAGGAGGTTCGGCCGCACAAATCAATTCCATCTGTTCGGCTCTTGGCTCTTTGCTGCGCAAGGTTTCCGCACTGCGCATTGCTTTAGGATCGTTGTCAATAGCCCAAACTTTTTGGGCACCAAAGCGCAAGGCAATGCAAGCCAAAATACCGGTGCCGGTGCCCATGTCCAGAACTTTTTTGCCGGCTACCTTGCCGGGAAGCCAGGCCGCCATCATCTGCGTAGTGGCATGATGGCCCGTCCCAAAGGCCATGGCCGCTTCCACGACAAACTCTTCTTCTACTCCGCTCATGGCCTCATGAAAGGCAGCCCGAATGCCAATGGCATCCGAAATCTTAACCGGCGCATAACTCGCCTCCCAAACTGCATTCCAATTGGTTTCCTCCACATGGCGTAACCGCCATTCTACCGAAAATGGAAAAGTATCGAATATGGATTGTATTTGCTCCCCGCTGTCGGGGGCTTCCGGACCTGAGGCTTGCCACCAGCCCTCCTCTTCTTGACTAAAGGCATCAAAGCCATGCGGACTCAACAAGGCGGGCACGATGTTTTCCCAATCCGGCGCTTCCGCCTTGTAGTACACTACCACAAAGGTCATACTTGAGGCTTGGCATGTACAATGCGCAAAAAGTCTGCCGCCTTTAGCGAAGCTCCACCAATGAGTCCGCCATCGATGTCGGTTTGACCAAATAACTCTGCGGCATTTTCCGGTTTTACGCTGCCTCCATACAATATCCGCAGATGTTCGGCAGAAGACTCACCAAATTTTTTGGCCCATACCCTACGAATAAAGGCGTGCATTTCCTGCGCTTGAAAAGGCGATGCCGTTTGTCCGGTTCCAATGGCCCACACCGGTTCGTAGGCAATGACCAAAGCGTCTAAGGCATGCAGCTCAAAACCTTCAATAGCCTCTTCTATTTGATTACGCACCACTTCCATATGGTTGCCCGATTCCCTTTCTGCTAAGGTTTCACCCACACACAAAAAGGGAGTCAAAGCCTGTTCTAAGCAGCGTTCCAACTTTTGATTAAGCACTTTGCCGGTTTCGCCAAACAATTGCCTCCGCTCGCTGTGGCCTACCAAAAGCCCTTGGGCCCCGCAGGCCTTGAGCATGGACACCGACAATTCTCCCGTGTATGCACCTTGCGCAGCGGCAGCAGCATTTTGTGCGCCCAGCTTTACCGGACTTTGTGCCAGGGGTTCGGCCAAAAGGCTCAAATGGGTGGCGGGCGGAAACACCCAAACCTCGGCTTTAGCCTCGCCAAGGCCGCCTAAAATTTCATGCACCAAATCCAAACCTTCGTTGGGATGGGTGTGCATTTTCCAGTTTCCTGCTACCAAATGTGTGCGCATGCCAAGCTGTTTTGAGCAAAGGTAGCATTCGCAGGCTTTTTTTGGGCCCTTCTTTTTAGAGGTTTTTGGAATCTAACCGGCCTTTGCTCCGGGCTCCCTTGTCCCTAAGCCGCCCTGCGGGGCTGCGGTAGCTTACCCGAAGGGTCGGGACCGCTTCCTCGCCCACGCAGTACTGGCTTAGGGACTGCGGGCGGCCCTCCGTTGGGCCGGGGGGCCATGCTATGGAGTTTTGTGTTCTTTTGGTCCTTTGTTTTTCTAATTCGAAGCGAGATCCCTGCCCCCGATGGAGCGCAATAGCTGGCCACCGTCGCGGTCCGGAAGGCCGTGCAGCGAGGAGGCGACCACAGGAAGCCCCCGGAGCGCCGGCATGCCGTGACCGGGACGGTGGACACTATGCGGGACAGCGGGATAAAGGCCCAAAAAAAAATCCTTTTAACGTTTCAAAACAGCTTTCTTATTCCACATGACCTACTTTTGAAAGAAAAAGCGATGAAACAAGTTTTGTTGGGAACTTCCGGTTTGCGGGTGTCTGAGCTTTGTCTGGGAGCCATGACTTTTGGTACCGAATGGGGGTTTGGGGTCGATTACGCAGGGTCTAAAGCCTTGTTGCACTGTTTTCTGGATGCCGGGGGGAATTTTGTAGACACGGCCAACCGCTACACCGAAGGCATGAGCGAAGCTTATTTGGGCCGCATGGTGAAGCAATCGGGCCTGCGTAAAGATCTGGTGCTGGCTTCCAAATTCAGTCTAAAAACGTCTCAATATTCGCCCAATACTGCCGGAAACCACAAAAAGAATATGGTGCAATCGGTCGAGGAGAGCCTCCAACGTCTCCAAACCGATTATTTGGACATCCTTTACCTCCACGCTTGGGATTTTACCCTAAGTCCTGAGGAACTGATGTATAATTTGGAGCAATTGGTAAGGTCGGGTAAGGTGCTCCATACCGCCCTTTCTGATGTGCCGGCATGGGTATTTTCGGCTTGCATGACCCTGGCTTCCGAGCGCCATTACAGTCGGCCGGTGGCCCTGCAAGGCGAGTATAGCCTACTGAACCGCGATATGGAACGCGATATGATTCCGGCGGCTTGTCATTTTCAGGTGCCGGTGTTGGCTTGGGGAGTTTTGGCCGGTGGCGCATTCAGCGGAAAATACCTCCGCGGCGAATCGGGTAGGGTGCCGGAGCATAGCCTGCGCCGGAGCGAAAAGGCGGAGCGTTTGGCGCGCCTGCTGGATACCCATTCCCAAGCCCTTGGGGTTCCGGCGGTGGCTTTGGCTTTGCGTTGGGCCATGGATGGTCCGGGAAAAGTGATTCCTATAGTGGGGGCACGAAATGCCGAGCAGCTCAAGGAGTCTATGCAGGCTTGCCAAATCGACGCCTTGGACAAGGAATTTCTTCAAGAATTGCAGGAGGCTTCCGCCATTAGTTACGGTTTTCCACACGACTTTTTGCTGGGCGACCAGGTGCGGCAGTTGCAATTGGGCGAAAGGCCGGAGGAACTCTTACCTTTGCCTCAAGCTTACCGCAACATACAAGACAAGCCATGGCAAGGATAAAATTGCAACCGCCGGAAAAGGTATTGTTTGGCATGGAAATGCCCGTACGTATTACCGATGTAAATTATGGGGGCCATGTAGGAAACCATTGTTTCCCTGCCTATTTGCACGAAGCCCGACTGGCTTTTTTAAAGGCATTGGGCTATTCCGAAATGGATGTGGAGGGCTATGGACTTATAATGGCCGACTTAGCTTTGCAGTTTCGATCCGAACTGTTTCATGGCGAAACGTTAATTATTGAACTGGGCATTTCGGCTTGGAACATTATGGGTTTTGAATTGTGCTACCAACTCAAAACCAAGGCCGATGGCCGATTGGTGGCATTGGCAACTACCCAAATGGTTTGTTTCGATTACAAGGAGCGCAGCATGAAAGCCTTGCCCGCAGGGGTGCGCGAAAAACTGGAACAATGAAGTTTGGCTTTTTGAACTATGCCCGGGTAAACGACCGCCCCGACTTGCGTCAATTCATTTACCGCACCGAACAGGAAGCGCGGGAGATGGAGGAATTGTTGACCCAGGCGCAGGTTCCTTTTGAATGCTTGCACGATGCCAACCACAGCCGGTTTTGGTTGGTGCGTATCGATAAAAAGGATTTTGATGCCGCTTATCATTGCAATATAGAGGTCAAAAGCCGCCACAAATCTGCCTTGATTGCCGACCCTGTGTTGCGCTATTTTTTATTGGCCTTGTTTGGCGTGGCCCTAAGTCTGGCGCTGGTTGGAGCCTTAATTAAGGAATTTTCGTAGGAGGAGCCAAATGAGGAGCATTCCCACTGCCGAGGCCAACAGCAGCCAAACTTTTTCCATGCCTTCCGGGTAATTCAAGGGTCGTCTTGGATCAAGTTCCCTAAGTTCACCTTTAGCTATGGCTTGTGCGGTGGCTTCGTCGGCAAAATCCTTTCTTGGGATTTGTTGGTCAAGCTTTGCAATTTCTTCCTCCCAACTCAAGCGACTGGCAATCACATATTCATCGCTTTGGCCCATGCCGGGTCTTCTGCGGGTTCTACCGCAATAATGCGCCGTTAATTTTCCGCTTAAACTGTCGTTTTGGGCATAGACCAACCAGGTTTCGCCCGGTATAAAAGGAACGCGGCATAAGCTGCTGCAATCGTGCCGTATGGCTAGAGTGGAGGAGGCCACCCCATGGTACAGACGGCCGCCACTAAACCAAGCCATGCAATGGGTTTTACCGGTTTGAATGGAGTCTACCCGACCCACAAAAATCAAATCGTTTGATTTCAAAACTTCTTGTAGGGACCAGTCCGGCAAGACTCCCGCGCAATCGCAGGCATGCAGTTTAGGTGTGGAAAACCAACCAAGCAATACAAGGATAAAGGCAAGAAATAGCTTCATAGGCTCATATGGCTTTCCGGGTTTTGGGTCCGTACAAAATGTATGGCTTCTTCCATGAGTGGATGCATGTATTGGTCTTCCGCTACAAAAGGTACAGATTTCCTAAACCGTTGGTGTAATTGTTCTAAGGGAAGGCTACTTTGTTTGGGCCGCCTAAAGTCAAGGGCCTGTGCAGCGGTCAACAGCTCCAAGCCCAAAACGGACTCGGTATGCTCCACCATTTGAAGGCATTGGAGAGCAGCGTTGGCACCCATGCTCACATGGTCTTCCTGGCCTTTGCTGCTGTCGATACTATCTACGCTGGCCGGGGTGGCCAATTGTTTGTTGTAACTCACCAAAGATGCCGCACTGTATTGCACAATCATAAAACCGGAATTTAGACCGGGTTTGGCCACCAGGAATTCCGGTAGTCCTTGTTGGCCATGAAGCAATTTATACATGCGTCGTTCGCTAATGCTGCCCAGTTCTGCCACCGCTAATTTGAGCTGGTCGGCGGCCAAAGCCAAAGGTTCGCCATGGAAATTCCCGGCCGATAGGATTTTGTCCTCTTCCGGGAAAATTAAGGGATTGTCGGTGACCGCATTGAGTTCGATCCACAGGCACTGCCGCACTTGGTCCATTACATCGAAGCAGGCTCCATGCACTTGGGGAACGCAGCGAAAGGCATAAGGGTCTTGTACCTGTTTTCGCTCAAGCTGTTGCAATGCGCTACCTTTCAACAGAGACCGTATGGAAGCTGCGCAGGCTTGTTGCCCTCGGTGCGGCCTCACGGCATGCACTAAGGCATCGAAGGGAGAGCTGTGTCCCATCCAAGCTTCAATGCTGAGGGCTGCCAACCAATTGGCCCAATGGCCGCTTTTTTCGGCCCGATGCAGGGCGTGCAAACAAACGGCTCCCATAAATTGAGTGCCGTTGAGTAAGGCCAAGCCCTCTTTGGCCTGCAGTTGCCTGGGCTTAAGGCCATGTTGAGCAAATAAGGTTTCTGGGGCAAAAAGTCCATCCTTGGTTTCCAATTTTCCAAGCCCTATCAGGGGCAATACCAAATGGGCCAAAGGGGCCAAATCGCCGCTGGCGCCTAGACTTCCTTGACGGGGAACCCAGGGAATCCAATCCCTGTTGTACAATTCCAAGAGCAAAGCCAGGGTGTCGGGATGGATGCCTGAATGGCCCTTGGAAAGCGATAATATTTTTAGGGCGAGCATGCTACGGCTTATTTCGCGCTGCAAAGGAGCTCCGGTACCGCAAGCATGAGATTTTACCAAATTTTCTTGAAGAACCGACAAGGACTCCTTATCGATTTTTTCTTGGCATAAGGCCCCAAATCCGGTATTGATGCCGTAAAAAACCGCATCGGTTTCCCTCAATTTCCGGTCAAGATAATTCCGGCAATCGCTTACTTTTTTCCAAACTTCTTGACTAAGGCTAAGTTGGGTATTTTCTTGGCTTAGCGCACATAGGCTTTGCCAATCCAGCGGTTCTGTGCCTACTTCAATGTGTGCCATAATATCCTTGGTTTATCCTTTCTGCAAATTCGGCATCGCTCAAAGTAACTTTTTCTCCGCTTTCCATGTCTTTTATTTGGATGCTGCGTTGGGCCAGTTCTTCTGAGCCTAAAGAGCAAACATAGCGCGCTCCCTGACTATCGGCATATTTCATTTGCTTTTGAATCTTGGCCGCATCGGGATAGAGAAGGGTCGTATGACCTGCTTGCCTTAGTTTTTCCATCCAGGAAAGTGCTTTAAGCGCTCCGGACCGGTCAAAATGCAAAAAGAAAAATTCAGGACCTTGTTGGATCTCCTTGGGCCATGCTTCTTTTGCTTCTAGGATATCGTAGATGCGCTCGGCGCCAAAGCTTACTCCAATTCCCGACCGGCTGTTGAGGCCAAACATCTCGGTGAGGTTGTCGTAGCGGCCACCCCCGCCTAAGCTTCCCATGCCGCTGCCCGGCAGGGTGACTTCAAAAATACAACCGGTATAATAGTCCAGCCCTCGTGCCAGGCATGG
Source organism: Flavobacteriales bacterium (assembly GCA_018401695.1). Classification (GTDB taxonomy): domain Bacteria; phylum Bacteroidota; class Bacteroidia; order CAIKAF01; family CAIKAF01; genus CAIKAF01. The sequence continues at coordinate 338,614 of JAGYKD010000002.1, forward strand.
GTTGAACACCAATTGAGCAGCGCCCGCCAATGGGCCGGGGGCCAAACTCAATTCAAAAACCTCCCGCAAAGCGTGTATGGCTTCGCTTCCGGCTTGGGTTTGACCAATGTAAGGTGCCATGAGTTCGGGAGTGTCTCCACTTCCTAAGGCCAAAATGGGATCCAACATGCGGATTTGGTCCACCGAAAAGCCCTCTTTGTGTAAAATCTCTTTAATGGTGTCCAAAGGGAGCTTATCCATTTTGTCTAAGGTCACCGTAAGGGCGCGCAGCTGCTCCGGTGCTTGAATGGCCTCGGCTATGCCGGCCAAAATTCCCCGGTGGTTTATTTGGATTTGAATGTCGGGTAAGCCTAATCGATAAAAGCCCTCTGCATACATGCGGATCATTTCGGCTTCCAAAAACAAGGAGTCGCTGCCTAAAACGTCTATATCGCACTGGTAAAATTCGCGGTACCTGCCTTTTTGAGGACTATCGGCCCGCCACACCGGCTGTATTTGGTAGCGTTTAAAGGGGAAGCTAATCTCGTTTTGGTGTTGGGCTACAAAACGGGCAAAGGGAATAGTAAGGTCGTAGCGTAAGGCCTTTTCGCTCAATAAAGGCAGGTGTTTTTTAGCGTCAGGGGATTGTCCCCCGGCCAAAACCGGGCTTAATTTCTTAAAAAAGTCTCCGGAATTTAGGACCTTAAAAATGAGCCGATCCCCTTCTTCGCCGTATTTACCGGTAAGGGTTTCGAGCAATTCCATGGAAGGGGTTTCGATCGCCTGGTATCCAAATTCCAAAAAAAGAGACTCCAAGGTTTGAAACAAAAAACGTCTCCGACGCATTTGCTCCGGTCCGAAATCGCGCATCCCCTTGGGTGTATTTGCCTGAATTTTAGCCATCTATATGTCTATATCTGTTCTAATTGCATTGCCTAGCCAAGGCACAAACCTTATGGACAGCGAAATTACAATCCTTTGGGGAATAAGGCGTGGATTAGGGGCCGATTGCAGAAGGGGCTTGTGGAGATCTAGATGTGGAGGCGCAATCTTATTCCATCTCCACGACCGAAAACCGAGCCGCAAGAGCATCTATGTCGGAGGCCATATCGATATCTTTTTGGGTGATTGTACCTCCGGCATCATGGCTGCACAAATGCACCGTTAGTGTATTGTAGCTGTTGCACCAATCGGGGTGGTGTTGCTTTTCCTCTGCCGTTTGAGCAATGGCCTCCATAAATGGCCAAAGACTTTTGAAATCATTGGCCTTCCATTTCTTCTGTATCCCCTGTTCGGTGCTTTTCCATCCTTGGGGTATTGGTTTTGTATTCATATAAAATTTTAAATGGATCCTGCGCTAAAGGAATCTCCTCTACCACTTCCGTAATTTCCGGCAGGGGCAAGCCTGCCTTCTCTAAGGCGCGTACTTGGCGATACACCGACCCCTTATCTTCAGGGTCTTGCTCTTCTTCCCAGGCATAGGTTTTTCTTCTAGGCAAACGGCTGCGGTGATAGACCGCCATGATTAAGCCTGCGGCAGCTCCTGCTCCATGGCTTTCAAAGCTCATGGTAGGGTCTATGGGCAAAAGCCCCCAAACCAAAGACCCGTAAAGAAAAATGGTAAGCAAACTCAAGGCCACCAGTCGATAATTCTTCCCCACTATTCCGGAAGCCACCAAAAAGGCTACATAACCATAAACGATGCCGCTGGCTCCAATATGAAAATTATCGCGGGCTACCAGCCAGGTCCAAAAGCCACCCAACAACAAAACCGCTGCCGTGGTAGACCAAAACAAGCGCGGAAAACTAAAGCGAAACAGCAAACCCAAAACCACCAAACTGCTCAAATTGCCCCACAAATGGCTCACCGAACCATGCAGTAAGGGCGTAGTTAAAATGCCGTACAAATGGCTTAAATCTCGCGGGAAAAGTCCCAACCTGGCAAACTGCGGTTCAGTTCCGGGTGCTACCAAAAAACCGGCTACCATGAGCATGGGCAAAAGCAAGGCCGGCAAAACAAGCGCTAGTAAGGATTTTTTTGTTGTTTCCACGCCAAAGTATACGCAAGTAGGACCATTTTGTTTTTAGACTTCCAAATAGTTTAAGTCTTTGCCGAAACTATCTTTCAAATAAGCCGCAGAAAGCGCCGCCAATCCAATGCAAATACCGCCAACCACCAATCCGGCATCTACCGCTGTCCATCCCTGCAAGCCCTCAAGCCATTTAAAACTAAGGGTTATGGGTACCACGGCCCCCCGCACCATATTGGGTACCGTATTGGCTACTGTGCTTCGGATATTGGTGCCAAACTGCTCGGCGGCCACCGTTACAAACAAAGCCCAATAGCCAGTGGCAATGCCCAGCATAAAGGTCAGCCCATAAAAGAAGTTGGCATCGGCACCCTTAGATTGAAAAAAGTAAACATAGCACACCGCAGTGCAGAGCATTAAATATGCGCCAATGACTTTAAGGCGACTCCGAAACCATTGAGAAAATAAGCCTGCAAGCAAATCGCCAATGGACAGGCCAATATAGCAATACATTACCGCAGGGCCTGTTTCAATGCCTCCTTTAAACTGAAATATGGGATCGAAATAGTTGACCGACAAATTCACCAAAACTCCAATGGCAAACCATACCGGCAAACCCAGGCAAATACAGGCCATATAGCGCAAAAAGCGCTGAGGAGAATTAAAGAGCATCCACACCTTTCCCCGGCTAACTTTAGCCGCAACGGCTTGCTTGTACATGCTGCTTTCCAGAGTTCCCAAACGCAGCACCAGAAGCGCGAGACCCATTAAGCCACCCACCCAATACGACAACTTCCAATTGCCGCCAATATCGGCAACCAGGTAGGCTACCACTGCACCCAGGGCACCAAAAGTCACCACAATCATGGTTCCATATCCCCTACGGTTTTTGTCCATAATTTCGCTAATGAGGGTAATTCCGGCGCCCAACTCACCGGCCAAACCAAGTCCGGCAATAAATCGAATGGCGGCATAGGAGTTGAGGTCCCACACATAAGCATTGGCAATATTGGCCAAACTGTAGATTAAAATAGAGCCAAATAAAATCCTCAAACGCCCGAGCCGATCACCCAAAATGCCCCAGAACAAGCCACCGAGGAGCATGCCTATCATTTGCCAATTAAAAAGTATAACCTCCTGCGCCTTTATTTCCTCCAGACTTAGGCCCAAATCCAACAAACTGGCTTCTTTAATCACCTGAAACAACACCAAATCGTAGATGTCTACAAAATAGCCCAAGGCGGCCACAATAATAATTTGCAGCTGATTTCTTTGAATGATTGAACCCGAACTTCCCATAGCAAACTTTGTTGTACGAATCTACCAAAATTCCCTTCCACCGACTCCTTTGTGACCTATATGGCGAAGTTAGCCCCAAAAGGAATAAGGAAAATTCAGGCAAATCCTAAGAGAATCACCATAAAATCCATACATTTCGCACCATGAAAGGCATACATCGCGAAGGGTTTTCCTGGATTTTTAAATCCATGTTAATATTGACCCCATTGCTCATTATAGTTTGGCTTTGGCCCCTTATTCCTGTATGGTTGGCTTGGGGGATAAGTGTGCTCGGCATGTTTTGGCTTGTGGTTCTTATTCAGTTTTTTCGGGTTCCCATCCGGCGCTTTGATCCCCATCCCGATTTTGTATTGGCTCCTGCCGACGGCAAAGTGGTAGTGGTCGAAAAGACTCGTGAAAACGAATGGTTGGGTGAGGAATGCATGCAGATTTCCATATTTATGAGTCCGGTGAATGTGCACATCAACTGGTATCCCATCGACGGCAAAATCGCTTATTCGGCTTACCATCCCGGCAAATATTTGGTGGCTTGGCATCCCAAAAGCAGCGAATTAAACGAGCGAAGCAGCATTGGCATGGAAGGTCGCCATGGACATAGAATTTTATTGCGGCAAGTGGCCGGAGTGTTGGCTCGAAAAATCAAATGCTACGCCGAAGAAGGCAAACAAGTGCGGCAGCAAGACCAAATGGGTTTTATAAAATTTGGATCAAGGGTTGATTTGTTTTTGCCTATCGATAGCGAAATTTTGGTTCAACCGGGCCAAAAGACCATGGGAGGGGTAACCGCCTTGGCGCGTTTGGCTTAGGTTTTTTGTATAAACGGCCCTCTCGGCTTTTTTAGAAAACCTCTACGAATTTTGGTAAGGGCTTTTGGCTGTTGGTATTAGTAAATTTTTATGGGTCTGGATTGGTTTGTGGAAGTAATGATGGGTTCGGCGTAGAAACTAAGCGATGGAGAAAATTAGTGGCCATATTGCATTCTACTTTTGTTCAACAAATCAATGTGCAGTGGCTTTTCTTGCTGATTTCACCTCGAATTATTGCGGCTTGGACATAGGTTTCCCCGGAAGAACAGAATGAGAATGAGAATGAGAGAGAGGGAAAAAACAGGGGGGGGCCGTAGCGACGCATTGCCATGCGGCCAAGCAAGAGGGTAGGGACGCATTGCCATGCGTCGCTAGGGTTAAGATTTATGATTTAGGTAGATATTGGCCCCCGGAAGAACAGAATGAGAATGAGAATAAGAGCGGAGACAAACTGTTTAAATTCTTTACAGGCAAGGAGTGAATGTTTTTAGTTGGAGATGGTGCTTCCGTGCGGTTTAGCCTCAGGTGCGTTTTCATTGAGGACTTGCAAGGATCGGATAAGGAGCCATGAAAAAATAGTTTACGTAAGAAAGTTCAAAATTTGGAAATAATTCCATAATATGGACGTGAAAGCTTTGTAATTGCTGGGTTTTGCGGTTTTATAGTTAAAGCCCATTAATTTTTTCTAACCCTCTGCTTTTTAGTCTAATATTCTAGTGTTTTCAAGGGTTTTACAAAGGCTCTGTTCAGATATTTGTCCAATGGGGATGATGATTCGTCTATTTGGATGGTATTTTAGACTTTCTTAAGTTTGGTTAAATCTTGTTTAGGGAAACGAGTAATTGAAGTATAGTTTATGTAAATATCATACTAACCATCCAACATGTCAATCCGCTTACTTTGTTTGATTGTTTTGAGCACAAGCTCCGGAAGCACCCTAATGTTTGCACAGTTGGGGATTGATTATCCGGCTCCTTTTGCTCCCAATGGTCATGTGGGGGAGCTTTTTGCTTGTCAATTGCGGTTAGTGGGTGGGATGCAAGGTCCCTTTGTTTTGGAATTGGAAGTGCGGAACGATTCGGGTGCGGTCATCAGCAGGTTAAGGTCGCAGGCCCTATCCCCGGAGCAATTGCCTTTTGGGTTGAATAGAGCCAATTATGGGCAATTGCAATGGACCACCGTTCGGGGGCCTAAACCGGAACCCATGACCGGTGAGTTGATGCTCCGTCCCGGAAGTTATGTTTGTGTGGTTCGAGCGCTTGACCAAGCCACCGAAGGGGTGCTTGCCGAAGCCACCCAGTTTTATACGGAACGCAGGCATCGGGTTGGTCCTGAAAGTAAAGGCGATACCGAGCGGTTGATGGATCGAACGTTGAGCAGCAACGGACAAGCAAGTGCGGAATTTGTACACAATACTTGGGAGTACGAGGGAAATGCTTTGCCCCGCACCTATGCCCAGTTTCAAATGCAACCTACCCTAAGGGTTATGGGTTTGCCTCTTTTTGCTGATATTAGGGTCAATACCTTTCAAGGAGCCGCCTTTCAGCCTATGAATCAGTTTACCGTAGGCTTTAGTGGAGACCACCTAAAAGGGCTTTTCTTAGAAGCCCTATTGGAAAAAAAGCGAAGAAGAGCTGACCATTTAAAGCGCTTGGCGGCAGGGGATCAAGCCAAGCTTTACGAGCAGCAATTGTACGATAGTCTATTAAAAACTCCGGAAGCTAAGGAAGGCATGGCCTTTTTAGCCAAGAAGGACAGTTTGGGGGCATTGAAGGAGGGTTATGTGGATAGCTTGCACAGCCTTAGGGGTTTTGGGGACTTGCCTTTGGACAGCTTAAGTGAGCTACAGAAATCAAGACTGGATAGTTTAAAACAGAACGATCCCAATTATCGGCGGTTCCAGCAGTGGGTGGAAAGCTATGAGGCCATCGAGGCCCAGGCAAAGGCCTACGAGGGATACCGCGATATGGCGGAAAGGAAGGTTCAATTGGATCGCTATCTGGACCACCAATCTTTGGTAGATACCCTTGTGCCACCTGTAACGAGCAGCGATTATGAGCGATTAAAAGACTTGGAGCAGGGATTGGATGCGGAAGGCTTGGGGAGTCCGTGGTTGCGCTGGCTGATGCGGGTAAACCGGCTTAGCTTTGGTGCAAATTATGCTAGGTTCAGCGAGCTGACCTTGGACAGAACCCGAACGGATGGGGTGCATTTTGCCTGGTCTTCGGATTATGTGTTCTTAGAAGTGGTGCATGGGCAACTGCTTCAGCCGGTAGTATCCTTGGAGGCCAGCCAAGCCAGTTATGGAAGGCAACTTACCGGAGTTCGGGCCGGTGTAGGTCATAAAGACCGTCACTTCTTAGCTATTAACTGGCAGCAAAATGCCGACGATATAAGCTCTATAGAACCTAGAGATAGCGTGTTTCAATACCAAGTTACCCCGCAGCAAAACATTGCCGTGAGTGTAGAGGGACAGGTTTCTTTGATTGACAAGGCACTAAGATTTACCAGTGAATGGGCCATGTCTGCTACGGAAATGGATGCTTCTATGGCTTACGATACCTTGTTGGGTCTTGAAAAACCGGATTTGTATGGCACCATGTTAAGGGGTCATAGCAATTATATTGGCCAACAAGCGGGTTATGCCTGGCAACAGGCCTTGACATTGGATTTGAGTAGCCTTGGATTAAAAGCAGAGGCCAAGTATAAACGGGTGGATGGAGGCTATCGATCCAATGGGGTAGCCTTTCTGCAAAGAAATATTGAGCTAAGCGAGCTAAGGGCTTCTAAAAGCTTGTGGAAGGGTAGGTTGCGCGTTGAAGCTATGGCCCAGTATATGGTGCATGGCTTGGACAGCATTAGCCCCCAAAGCAACCGTTGGGGTTGGGGAACCACCTTGGATTTGCGGATTCCCCGCTGGCCTAGTTTGAGGCTAAGCTACCAACCGGTATTGATGCAATGGGAAGAAACTCAATATTACTTGCATGCTTGGACCGGGCAGGCGCAGTACTCGAGAAAAATACGCAAGACCCCTACTCAGTGGTTGTTGAGCTACAATCGCCAGCAAGCCGATGCGGCATTAAGCACCCATTCCTATACCTTCAATCAAGTGCTGTTAAATGCCACCCAACAATTGATTGGCTTAAAAGCACAATTGATGGAGGGAATCGGGTATTTGCATCAAAGCAGTGGGGCTTTACCGGAGATTGAAACCATGCAATTGTCCGGTGGAGTAGGGTTTCCCATAGGGAAAAAGCTTCAATTTGACGGCACTGTTCAATTGAATTACAGTTTTTCGCGTGAGCATTCCCTTGGAGGAAGCACAGGTCTTAATTGGCAATTGCATAAATCCTTAAGCTGGATGAACCGCATAGAAATGAATCAATACATGCCCATGTTGCTGGATCCACTGTTGCCGCAAACCGGGTTTGTAGATGTACTGTTCCGTTCCACCCTAAGATACCATTGGTAATGAGACTTATTAAGTGTTTGATTTTTGTAGGAATGTGCATTTGGAGCTTTACCCTTCGAGGGCAAAGCGTTCAGGGGGTTCAATTGCATACCCAAGTATTGCCGCCCAATGCCTATGCCTTGGATGTGTTTAACCTATCGGTGTTTTTGCCCTCTACTGCGGCCGGGAAAGCCTTTGTGGTGGAAGCTGCCTTGTTTACAGAGCAGGGCGCCCCATTGATTCGTTGGCGCACTGGTCCTATATCCAAGAATACAGGCATGTTTTTGCTCAACAAGTCCTCTTTGAGCAGCTATGGAAGTTTGCAGCAGGAGGTTTTTGATGGAGCGTTCCAAAGCCAGTTGCAACAGCAGGGTGGCTTATTGCCTCCCGGCACCTATCAAGTGCGTTACCAAGTGTTTGGACTTAGTCCCTCAGAACTTTGGGCGGAAGGCGAAGAAGTAGCAGAATCTACCAGTTTATTCCCCCCGCAGCTTATCGGGCCGGCGGATGGAGATACCCTAAGTCAACCCTACCCTGTATTCAGTTGGAGTCCTGCTATGGGGCCGGGAATGAGTCGGGTAGATTACAAGATAGAAATTGCACCTATGTTGGAGGGTCAATCCCCCGATCAGGCCTTACTCGCTAATCCCACGCATTTTGAAAAAGACAAGTTGAGTCAATACCTATTGGCCTATGGAGCGGGATATCGAAAATTTGAACCCAATGTTTGGTATGCTTGGATGGTAAGTGCACGAAGCAATGGAAAAGAAATTGCCCGCAGTGAGGCTTGGCGATTTATATACACCGAGTTTGAGCCGGACAGTTGTAAGCCAAAACCGGCTTCAGTTTTCTTTGAGTTGGTAGACGAAGTAGGCGGAGATTATGTATTTGTAAAAGACGGACAATTGAACTTTCAATTTGAGGAAAGCTATACCCTAACCAGGGAGCATTTGAGCTTTGAAATATTGAATGTACAAAACAAGGTTGTAGCCAGTGAGCGCAGCTTAGAAAAGCCTTATGTTATGGGGCACAATAGGTTTAGCTTGCTCATTTGTAGTCAGGAAGTGGATTTGGCTCAAGGTTTTTACACCCTTAAAGTAAAGACTGAAAAAGGCCGAGTTCAATGGATGCGGTTTTACAATGGAACGGAAGTAAACCCTTGCAAACCATGATTAGGAAGTATGCGTATCTCTTGGCCGGCCTAGTGCTTATGGGATGCACAGGCAAAAGCATAAAGCCCTCTCAGTATTTGAAACATATACTGGATGAGAACAATGGCTATTGCAGCAGTCAGGTTCAGCCCGGCTATGATATTACTTGGTGTTATTTGCCTCAGGATTATATGGCCTTTCAGGAGTTGCGTAGTGATGCACCGACTTCGGAAGCTTTGGATTCTGTAAAAGCCATGTATGCGGGGCAATGTCATTTTCGCTTAAGTTTTTCGGGAAATGTTCCCTTCGACTATTCCTTTTTTAGTGAAGAGCTGCCGCATCGGTTGTGGATTACTCGAAAGGATGGTTACCGAAGTAGTCCTTCGGGCTTTTTTGCCGAGCCACCCAATGGAGTGGATGGCCGACAAATTTGCTTAATCAGTTTGCCCTATGGGGTGGAAGAGGGGCAAGACCAATTTGAATTGGAGCTTGCCTTGCCGGATCGGCAGAAAGCCATATACATACCCTTACGAATCGATCAACTCAACGAACCCCAGATAAGCCATTCCTTATGAAACATGGAGCCCACCTTTCACTGAATCGCTTAAGAAAAAGCCGTGCCTTTAGACTGGTATGTGCTGTAGTAGCCTTGGAGACCCTGTTTGGTCAATTTGGAGGTCATTACTTGTATGCCTTAACCTCTGGGCCGGACCAACCGGAGGCCAGTAGTTTTACGCCTGCCGACATTTCGAATTTGGTAGATCCCTTTAGTGGAGATTTCTCCTACAACGTTCCATTAATGGAGATAGGAGGATATCCCATAAATCTGGCCTATTCCGGAGGTTCTACCATGGATCAAGAAGCTACGTGGGCGGGCTTAGGTTGGAATGTAAATACCGGTTCAATAGTACGAGACGTACGAGGCTTACCGGATGATTTTATGGGAGATGAAGTAGAGCGCAAGTGGAATATGAATCCCAATATTACCGTAGGAGCCGGCGTGGATTTAAGCTTTGAGGCGGTTGGTTTTCCTTTTGGTCAGTTGAGTGCAGGGGCCCAAATGAGTTACAACAACTATTCGGGCATTTCGGTAACCACATCTTTGAGTCCTGGAGTTGCCATTAGCAGAGGTTCAAAATCTAAACTGAATGTAGGCCTCGGAATGAGTGCTGGGGGAGATGGTCTTAGCATTTCTCCAAATGTTTCACTTTCTAGTAAGATTAGTGAGAACGGAAGGAAGAGCAATATGTTAGGATTAAATATTGGGTTACCCATTAACTCGCGTGCCGGAGCACAGGGCTTGTCTTTTGGTGCATCCTTTACTCAATCTGCACCATTGAGGAAATATGATAAGAAACAAAAGGAATTAGTTGACTTAAACAAAAACGGAAGCACATCAAAGAGCATTGGCACCATGATTAGCTTTGGAGGGCCAACGCATACTCCAACTATAGAAATTCCCTTTAGTACTTTTTCCTTTACGGGTAAATTCAGCATGGGGGCGGGCGTGTATGGGGGAGACGCCGATATAGCACTTACAGGCTTTTTTACCGAGCAATCGCCAAGGGGAGAGGGGAAAAAGTTTCCTGCTTTTGGCTACAACTTTTTAGAGGTTGGTCAAGCCCGAAATAATGCCATGCTTGATTTCAATCGGGAGAAAGATGGAAGCTTTTCCATGAGTACACCCAATCTACCGCAAACCAGCTTGACCTATGATGTATATAATATCATGGCTCAGGGGATAGGAGGTAGTTTTAGGCCGTTTAGAAATGAAGTGGGATATGTTTTTGACCCGGAGGCAATAAGTATATCAAATTCCGGAAACCTTGGAGTGGAATTATCTGGAGGGCAAGTGGTCAACATTGGGGGGGAATTTGAGATATCCAATGTAACCACACGCGCCAAGGCTTGGCTTGAAGGCAATACGGCCAGTAGGAGGCTAAAATTCAAATGGCCCTATATTGATGATCTTCGAGAAAACTGGCATTTCCGTCTTTCCAACGAAATGGCGGTCAACAGGGACGACCAGTTTGTGCACCGCTACGGGGGATATGGGGCAGAACGGCCTATAAATCATCAGAATGCTTCTGAATTGAGGCCACTAACCAAGAGCCGTTTCAATAGAACCAAGGCCTTACCCTTAGATAACACCAAACAAAGCAGGGAGATTCGAACCACCGCTGTTTTGTATCATACCGTGGGAGAGGTTAGAAAGTATTTTCCCCACAATGCCAAATATTTAAAGCCCAATTCGCCCGCGCATCATATAGCCCAAATTACCATAATTACCGGGGAAGGGAAAGTATATGTTTTTGGTTTGCCTGCCTATAATACCAGCAAAAAGGAAATTACCATGGCTGTTGGTAATATGAATGGTGCACCGCTTCAAATCAGTGGAGATGGAAGTTATGTGAGTATCAATTCCTCGATGGCTTCTCCTGACAACGACCGTGGCTTAGATCATTATTATGATGAAACAAGCACCCCGGCTTATGTCCATACCTGGTTTTTAACCGAGGTGTACTCAGCGGATTACTCGGACATTACCGGAAATGGACCCAGTGAGGACGATTTGGGCAATTATACGCTGTTTAGCTATGGAGTGCCCAACCCTTTGGATACGACCCGTCGGTTACCGGACATTCCTTCTTATTTCTGGAAAACTCCCATGAGTAGTGGCAGTTCTGTGGCCAACTATATGGAAGGCATGAAGTCTGTGCCATGGGACGATAAAGGAAGCTTGGTTTATGGAACCAAAGATGTTTGGTACCTAAAAACCATAGAAAGCAAGACCCAAGTGGTTTCTTTTGAATTGTCGGATAGGGAAGATGGCTATGGAGGGACTGCGCCATTCAGTAGTGCGGGAGGAAGTGCATTAAAGAAAATTGACAGAATTCATTTGTATGCCAAAGAAGATTATTTGGCCAATGCAGGCAATGCAACCCCTATTAAAACGGTGCACTTTAAATACAACTATGCTTTGTGCGATGGAGTGCCCAATAACCTGAATGGAGGAGGGAAACTTACCTTAAAAGAGGTATACTTCACCTTTGAGAAGAGTGGGAGGTCTAAATTTAGTCCCTATAAATTTGATTATGGGGAAAACGACCCGGTGAAAAATCCCGATTATGCCGCAGGACGAAACGACCGTTGGGGAAATTATAAGGTGGCGCATAGCGGCATAAGTAATGTGGATTTTTCGTATACCCACCAAGATAGATCCGTTCAGGACGATTATGCATCGGCTTGGTGTTTAAGGGACATAATCACTCCTTCGGGGGGCAAAATATCGGTGGAATACGAAAGCGATGCCTATGCCTATGTGCAGGACCGGCAAGCAAGTAAGATGTTTCGATTGGTGGGTGCAGGAAACAGTTCGGATGTTTCCTTGGCCAGCAACCAGCTGTTTCAGGCCGGGAGTCATAATGCTAATGCTTTTTTATTTTTTGCTTTAGATGAACACATCGACCAAACGGTGTATTCTGGTACCCAAGCCAATGCAAAGGTGATTCAGGAGTATATAAAAGGTTGGCACAACGATTTCAATGGACCAAAAAAGCACCTCTACTTTAGGGTATTGGTGAATGTAGCGGCGGATGTCGGTAAAAAGGAGTATGTATCGGGTTATGCAGAAATAGAAACCAATCCCATAACAGGAGATGTCTGGGCAGGGGCAACCCGAAATGGGGGAAGTGGGCCTTATACACACGGCTACGTAAGGGTGAAGTTGGTTCCATTGAACGATTCAGGCACTCCGGATACCCAGCCTATTTCAAAGGCTGCTTGGCAGTTTTCCCGGATTCAGACGCCGCGCTATGCTTATAATCAACCCGACCCGTCCGCTTCGGCACCTGAGCAGTTGTTGAAGGCCTTAGGCAATGCCAATCTATTGGCGCAGGTATTTGAGTTTTTCCAAGGGCCGAATCGGGCCATGCGGAATAAAGGCTTCGGCCATGAATTTAGTCCTTCGGAGTCTTTTATCCGATTGTATGTGCCAGATGGAGAAAAATTAGGCGGCGGAGTTCGGGTAAAGAGCGTCAAAATCAACGACTCTTGGGCAAGCATGACGCCTACGGAAAGCTCCTACGATTATGGCCAAACCTACGAATATACCCTAGAGGATGGGCGAAGTAGTGGAGTGGCCTCTTGGGAACCGGCCTTGGGAGCGGACGAGAACCCACACCGCTATCCCATTTTCTTTAGCCAGTCTAAAAACTTGGTACCGGACGATCGCTTTTACCAGGAAACCCCATTGTGTGAAGGCTTGTTTCCCTCCCCGTCTGTGGGCTACAGCAGGGTGGTAGTTAAGAACCTAGATAGGACAGGGGTGAGCATAAATGCCACAGGATATACCGAGCACCAATTTTACACAGCTCGAGATTTTCCTACCAAGTATGAAGCAACGGAGATGAAACCGCATCGGAATCAACCTCCCTTTATTTTAAGTCTGCTGAATGTGTATTCCTACGATTATATGTCTGCGGCTCAGGGCTTTTATATTGAGCTCAACGATATGCATGGTAAGCCAAAGGCCACAAGAGTTTTTGCGGAAGGACAAACCGTTCCCTTGCAAGAAACCAAGCACTATTACAATTTGACCAGTAGTGGTGGCCTAAGCTCTAGGGTTCCTATACTGCGTTCCGACGGCAGCCTGGATCAACAAGAGCTAGGTGTGGATGTAGATATGGTATTTGATTTTAGGGAGCATAGTACTGAATCGAACGCAGTAAATGTTCCTTTGAATTTAGCATTTTTTCTAGTAGGTGTTTTTCCTGCTTTTGTTCCAACGGCAGTACCTACCTATTCAGGTGAAGAAACACGTTTCCGTTCGGCAACCTTTACTAAGGTCGTTCGAAGGACAGGTATAGAAATGAAGACCGAACAGGTGGATTTGGGTTCAAGGGTCTTAACCGAGAACAAAGCCTTCGATCCGCAAAGCGGAACCGTTTTGGTTACCCAGGTCAATAACGAGTACGAAGACGACCGTTACGCATTGAATGTTCCGGCCTACTGGGCCTATCCTGGCATGGGCCACGCTACCCAAAACTGGGGGGTAGTTTTAAACACCCACTCTAGCGGTGGAGGCCTTCAAATCAATAGCAATGGGGAGTTGACCGGAACTTTGGCCCAACACTTATTTCCGGGAGATGTGGTTACTCGGCCCATTCCAAGTCGAGCAGGAATTCTAAAGTTTTTGCATGGAGGTAATTTTCATGTAGCTCATGCCAACCGATGGTGGGTTTCGGTGAATTCAAGTGGAAATAAAGTATTTATTGATGCATCTGGCAATTTGATTACCCCAAATTCTTTTAATGCCCCCATCAGTGGATATGTAAAAGTATTAAAGGCTGGGCGTCAAAACCTATTGCAAGCGCAGGCTGAACAATTGGAAATGTTGGAGCAGCCTTTCCGTGGCGATAGTTTGGTGCTTGATCAGGCCAGTAGAATGCTTTCAGCAAGTGCCATTGAATACGACCAACGATGGAAGATGTTTGATAATCGCTTGTATTATTCGCAAGATTCCTTGGTTTTAGATTGTCGCTTTCAAACCGGCTTTTCAGCATTTCTGGAACTGTTAAATCGTCTAATTCGTGATGACCAAATGGACTCTTTATGGGTCGATAGTATAAATGTTAGTCAGTTGTATCCGGGCTTTTCGGATACGGTAAATGCTTATGGACCTAACTGCGGCGAATTATACTTAACCATGGATACCTTATATAATGGGGTTGGAGGAGTGAAAATAGAAAGCTTTGACTCCCTTGGAGTGTCTTGTGGAGATTCTAGTTTAGGCCGGCAGTATTGTATATTTGGGATTAACATTAGTCAAGGTGTCGGGTATGCGCCCGTAGATACAAGTACATGGAATAGTATTTCCTACTTTGATACAACTGGCATAATAACCCAGTATTATCCAAACACCGACCCACTAGTTACTCAATACTCACATTTTGTAACTGCCTATTTGGATAATGGATCACCTGTTTCTCTTCACTTTGGACAAGACTTTTGTTTCGATGTTCAATCTGGCTGTGATACCGTACACACCATTTATCCTTGTAATTTCGATCTTGGGCAAAAAATCAATCCCTACATTTACAATGTACGAGGGAAACACCGTGCCTTTAGGAATTATACCTATTTAACTCCACGCAGTCCGGGGAACCTTAGTACGGCGGCCAATCTAAGAACCGACGGATACTTTGCTCAGTTTGCCGGGAATATTTGGACGGTACCACTTACCGGAAGTGCCGGTCTATGGTTAAAGAATGCCTCGGTTATTGCTCAGGATAAGTGGAAATGGGCAAGCGAGATTACCAATTATAGTCCGCATGGTACGGAGATTGAAAACATGGATGCCTTAGGTAACTACTCTACCGCTATTTACGGATATAAGCATACTTTACCCATAGCAGTATCCAAAAATGCACGGTACCGACAAATAGCCTACGATGGCTTTGAGGATTATTACAACAATTATTTCCCGAGTTCGTGTGAAGAATACTACTTCCGATTCAACAATTTCAGCAGTCAGCTGAGCACCACGGAGGCACATACGGGCTTGCGTTCCATGGAAGTTCCGGCGGGAGATACGGTATTTGTAGAAAAGCAAATGGCCAATTACTACAACCGTAGGACCACCGATGCCGCCCCCTACTTACTTCAAAACGAAGACTTGTTGGGCTTTTTCAGTCCTGAAATCACAGGTTCTGACCAAAAGTATTTGGTTTCTTTTTGGGTGAAGCAGTCCGGTTTTAATCCATTGGTGAAAAGCTATACGGGCATTCAGCCTATGGTGGAGCTTAATGGGACTCCCTATACCCTGAGTATTGATAGAGGCCCAATTATTGATGGGTGGCAGCAAATGAGGGCTGAGTTTACCATCTTGGCCAACAGCTCGGGTACTATTAGCTTTGGCGTTAGAAATACCACCGGTGATCTGTATTATTTTGATGATTACCGAGTCCATCCCTTCCAGGCCACCATGCAGTCCTTTGTTTACCATCCGGGTAATTTCCGATATATGGCCCAACTGGATGAGAACAATTATGCCACCTTCTATGAATATGACGAGGAGGGGAACCTAATTCGAATTAAAAAAGAAACCGTTCGGGGGGTAATGACCATTCAAGAGAATCGTCAAAAATCATTCCGCTACGATTTGACCAATCCATGATGCAAAGGGAATTATGAGACTTCTGCATATCATACTATTGACTTTAGGGTGGTTTATGAGTTTCCGGGCCGGTAACGGTCTGGAGGCTCAAAACCAAAGCCCTGCCATTGACCAAGTGGTGGAACGGGTACAGGCCTATTTTGAAAAGCACTCAACTTTTGAGGTGGATATTGAATACCTATTGTTCAATGGGCATAGCAGCGAAGAGTTGATAGAGCAAAGCAAGGGGAAGATGCAGCGGCAGGGCTACTACTATGTTATGGATTATGGTGAAGTATGGATGATGCAGGGCGAGGGGGGCTTGTTGCAGGCCGACAAACGTCGCAGAAAAGCCTATCTCACTCCTTTAGACAGTGCTTTTGTAAGCCCTAATCCCGGTTCGGTGGCTTGGGAAAATATTAAGACTCTTGCCAGCGAAGTCCGGATGATCGAACAAGCCGAAGGGTTTAGGATTCGTATTTCTTTTGAGAAATCGCCCTTTAGTCCCTACCGGCATTTTGATGTTCTGATTGATAAGGAAATGCAACAGCTCAGGGGCTATGTCATGTATTTTAGGCAGGGCTTGGACGCTTACAATTATCAAACCAACTACACCGAATCTCCTCGCTTGGAGGTACGTTTTGGGCCCATAAAGCTGGATCCAAGCTATAAAAAGGGACTGTTTTCTTTGGATGCCTATGTAAAGCAGGGTCGAGATGGTTATCGAGGCCTTGGGGCATTAGCAAGCTATGAAATTATTGATTTGACCACACCATCAAAACCTTAATCACCATGAAACCGCACGTTCGTCTTATTTTGCTGTGTTTTGCCTTAGTTCATGGACTGGTGCATGGGCAAGGGGTTCCTACTACACGCCTATGGGTATACGATTTGGATTCGGCCACTACGGCTTTGGTGCAGGATCCTCAAATCGGCAGTTTGCCGAGCACCACATTTCATGACCGGCAAACCATGGGTTTGGTAACGGTTGGTTTGGACCCACAGGTAAATTGGTGTTATAGCCAATATGTGAGTTATGAAGTGGATGTGGATGTAGATTACAAAACCTGGGATGCCAATTTGTCCACGTTGGTGAGCCATACGGTGCAAAAGACCTTTGAAATTGATTTTGCGCCCTACAACCACAGCAATTATGTACAGGAAGAAAACTTTTTTATACCGGGCGCTTATGAAATTGAAATTGATATTACCTCGGTAACGGCCAGGGATTCTTTGGGTACGGTATTGACCTTTAACAGCGATTGGGACGATTATCCGGGGGATTTATATTTTCAAGCTCAGGTGGATGTGGAACGCTTTGGTGATTTTGATCCCAACACTGCACCTTCGGGATTAAACTTTCTGTACTCCTCCAATTTGGACCAAATACAGATACGATGGGCAGCACCCACCAATGGAGAAACCCATTTTGACGTGGAATGGACGTGGGTGGATGCCCATGATTCAAGCAGTGCCAATCCTAATACTATGTTGCCACACAATCAAGTGTATGCCAATTTTAGCATGAACAGTACCCGGGTGCGTGTTCCCAGTTCGGTTACCAAAATTGTGTTGCCTAATGTGTTTGATCGAGGTTATTTGGTGGCACGGGTCCGTGGAGTTGGAAGAAATCCGAGCGATTTGGAGCATGAAGTTGTGAGTACTTGGACCTTTAACCAAAACTACAATAGTCCCAGTTTGCTAAGCACCATACCTTCAAACGCAAAATTTACGATAAGCGGACATGAGCCGGATAAAAATTGGATGTTGCAAATAAGCTATGCCGAAGACGGCAAGAACAAACATGTGGTTTCTTATGCCGACGGCAGTAGTAGGGTACGGCAACAAGTCACCTATTTGTCTACGCAGCAGGAAGCGGTAGTGGGTCAAACCATTTACGACCATCAAGGGCGACCCGGGGTTACTATCTTGCCGGCGCCTGCCGGTCACCCAAGGATAAAGTATTATGAAGATTTTAATGTAAGCGCAGCTAGTCAGGCTCCGTACAGCAGGGTTGACTTTGATTTGGATTCTTTATCGGGAGGCAATTGTGTTCCAAATCCCATAGGATTGGACGATACTTCAGGTGCCTCCCATTATTACAGTACGTCCAATACCAATTTAGGGGGCATACAAGGCTATGTACCGGATGCCTATGATTTTCCGATGAGTGTGGTGCAATATACCCCGGACAATACCGGAAGGATACGCAGGCAAGGAGGTGTAGGCCCAGATCACCAGGCCGGGAGTGGCCATGAGACCCGCTATTTTTATGGAAAGCCACAGCAGGAGCAATTGGATATGCTCTTTGGTACCGATGTGGGCTATGCGAGTCATTACAAAAAGCAAATGGTCATAGATGCCAACGGTCAGGTTTCGGTATCGTACATGGACATGGCCGGAAGGGTAGTGGCGACCTCCCTGGCAGGTCAGGAGCCGAGCAACTTAATAGCCTTACGGGATAGCGCCGACACCCAAGACCTGCCGGATGCCGAAAAGGTGGTAGTGGTAAGCGATTTATTGAACAAATCGCCCAATTACCCCCAAGGGAAAGAGAACCATTTATCGCAAGACCTAAAGCGATTGGAGGTGATAAGCAGTTTGTTGGTGGCCGCACCTCAGACTTACACCTTTGATTACGAGCTGATAGGGCTGGATTTTCTGGACTCTTGTTTGCAGGATTTGTGTATGGACTGTGTGTACGATGTGTCCATATCGATTAAGGACGATTGCGGCAATGAGCAATTGGATAATGGGGCGATAAGCGTGCGCTTGGGCGGAGGAGCCGATACGGCCTGCAATGCCACCGACACCTTTCAAGTACAACAATTTACCGCTACCCTGGATGTAGGGAGCTATACCATAGAGAAAGTAGTGAGTTTGAACGATTCGGTGTTGGATATTTATGCTAAAATGTATTTGGAGCGGGACACCTGTTTGTTGACCGTAGATGATTTCTTTGAAATGCCTGATACCACCGGCTGTGACATAACCTGCGATGTGTGCGAAAGCACCTTTGCCTCCATGGGGAGTCGAAGTACTTATATACAGAATCGAATTCAGGAGTTGATTGATGATAGCGTAGCCATAGACGACACCACCTTTTTTGAGCAACAATACGGCAGGTATTGGGACGATTACAAATCGAACTGCGACCAAGTGTGCAACGATCCCGGAGCAGATTTGTGCGAAAGCGGGTATAAGATGATGTTGGCGGATATGAGTCCGGGCGGGCAATATGCAGAGTTCGATGAAGATGTGAATGGGAACGTGGTAACCACGGGTTATTTACTCTCCATTTTACGCCCCATAAATTTATTAAAACCTCGATTGAACAGCCAAATATCCGGGATAGCCGTTAGTGGGAGTTTAATACTTGCCAGTTGGCGGAACCCCAGGTATTTGGATGCAAGTGGGAATTGGGTGAGCGAGTATAGGAACGATATAGGAGAGCGGGTTAAAATATATTTGAATGAGGTGACACCTAATAGTTATACTCCTGCCGTACAATCGGGAGCTACCATACATCAAGATCCCAACACCTTACAATCGTGGATTTATCCGGAAGATTTGGCGCATGTAGAAGATTTTATAGCCAATTGGGATCCGGAGTTTGCTAAGTCTTTGGTGGTGTACCACCCGGAGTATTTGCATTACGAATGGTGTAGAGCGAATACCTATGACCGGGATACCTTGAATGGAGACAGCATCAATACTTGGCAATTGGCAGGAAAACTGAGAAGTATGACTTTGCAACAGGCCAAGGATATTTTGGGTTGTAATTTAGATCCCAGGGATGTTGATCCTTTTTATACCTACCAAAGTAGTACCACTTTAACCATGCCTTTTAATGCTACTACGGTTGGTTCACTGATTGATGGTAAAATGATCAAAACCGCAAAAATGAACACCAATGAGGCCTTGAATGCCTGGGAGTTGAGTTATGGTACGGAGGAGTTAGGGCCCTTGCTTCAAATGTCTCCCTTCCCAAATATCTTTCAAACGCTGTACCCGGATGGTTGTATCCAGGATTTGGCCACCTTTCCACCGTGCACCACCTCGAATTGTTCGTTGGTATTGAACGAAAATGGGTGGCAAAGCATCGTAGGTTATTATATGAGTGCTCAGCAGCAGGCCGTGCAATTTGGGATGCTCACCCATGCGCTGGCGAAAGGCGTTTCGAATCAATGCATAGGGAATACCAACTATGTACCTCAAAGCTTTACCTTTAGCAATAACCCTTGTAGTGATTTTTATTTTCCCTTGTATTATACCAAGACACCAAGATTTCCGACGGTGGATCACTACGCCGACATGCTGGGATTAGAGAACGACCCCTTTGATGAGGACGAACTGAAAGCCAAAGCCGACCAACAATACTTTAATGAGTACGGCGTTTGTCCTAAGGGCAGAGATGTAGAGCAAATGATTGCTCAATTGATTCAGAAGAGCAAGTTAAACCAAAGCAATGTGCGGTTGACCTTAGGGCCATTTTTAGGATCGGGATTATTTACCGATTTACTCAGCAGCAACGATACCATGTGGAATCCCCAATTTAGTGGCAACAATCGCTACCTGCTATGGGATATGAATCGCAGCAACGACTTTAGCTTAAAATTGCCTCCGGGAGCGCCTTCTTGGGCTAATTTCACCAATTTGACCTTTGTGTACGGCATCCATGACATAGTTCAGGTTGGTGGGCAGGCTACCTTTAAATTGCATGGGCAATTCAGCAACGGCAGCAATCAGACCTCAGTGGTATTGGAAGGAAGCATATACATGACTTTAACAGGCTGCGAAAGCAGTTTTGAGGCGGTGTGTGCCATGACCGATGAGGCGCTTGAGTTAAAGAATCTTATGGCGGTGCTAAAGGCCGGGGGCAGGTTGTTTAGTACCACGGCAGTTAATCTAACCCAAGTGGAAGCCCAAATGATAGCCGGGGCCATTGGTCCCAAATTAGGTGGTTCAGGAACTTTTTCTTGGCGTTACGATGACACTACAACTCCGGAAGAGTTTCGCTTGATACATAACCCTAGTGGAAAAGGCTACCGTATAGAGCTAAGCGGAGGTTGGGGAAGCTTTAACCCGGCGGCGGCATTCCATTTCTTACGCTTTAGTTCGCCCAATTCTACTACTTCTACTCCACAGGTGGGCGGTGATATTGTATGGGAAGTGATACAACCCAATCCTGCGGTGCCGCCTTTGATTTTGAACAGTACCCAGGCTAGTCATTCTATTAACTTGATAACCTCAAAAATTGGCAGCGGACATTCAAGCTTGACCTTGACCGATTGCGACTTTTTGGAATCCTTGGAGTGCTCGGATCAGGATGTGGATAATTGGGAGGCACTTAAATCGGCGGCTCAATTGTTGATTACTAATGGGGGGGGCGGTTCAGGGCCTGACAGCACCACCTCTTGTTTTAGCAGCATGACCTGGCTTTCTGACGGCAGCACCGTAAGCAGTTTTAGCAGCTTGCAGTATTTGAGCATAGAACCGGATTTTGCCTCTTCGCCCAACGGAGGGCATCATACCGATTGGTTCTTTTTGAGGGTTAAACGACCGGGCAACATTACCGATACCATTCATGGGAAGTATTGTAAGAAGTTTCGTTTGTGTGAAGATTGCGAAAGCTGCACCGAGGCCGAGGATTTGGTGTTGAACTTTTATTTGCCTGCTTCTGAAGAGTATACCACAGGCGTTTTCTATAATTTTGATATGCCGGGTGATGACTGTATAGATATTCAGCCACAATACTTTACTCTTCCTGACACGATGACCGAAGTGCAGGCAGCCACCTATCTGGCTACCTTGGTGAACAACAACAATGGCAATATTACCGCCAATGCCCAAGGCAATTTGTTGCGGCTTACCATTCCCACCAGCGCTTTGGGTGCAGATTGCCCTTGCGATGAGAATCTACCGGTCACTTTTTCGGGCAATGAAGCCGCTTATGTAAGTGCAGTAATACGTTGCTGCGAAGAACCGGAGGCCTGTGTACCCACCGATTCCTTGGAATTGGCTTTTTATATGCCCTTTAATTATGGGCAGTGGCAATCCGGGGATAGCCTGTATTTTGATGAGTTTCTGGACGGTTGGTGCTCCGATTATACCCTTCCAAAGTATGTGGCTCCAACCATCAATAATTCTATGGATTATGATAATTGGCTCAGTTCCATTGTTGCTGATATAAATGCCAACCACCCGCCTTTTGAGGCGAGTTACCAAAGCAATCATATTTACTTGTATTTGCCTACGCAGTTTTTGAACAGTACCTGCGCCTGCGGCGATGGACAAACCGATCAGGTCTATATTTTCAGAGACCGATCAGGGATGGAGAATCCTGTTCGAAATGCCAGTATTTATTGCTGTAAGGAGGCGCCATCGGGTTGTACCTTAAGTTTGCAAAACGCCCAAGAGGATTATGAAACCGATTTGATAGGTCAGCAGGCGTGGTACGACAGTCAGATGTCGATATGGTACAACAACTGCCAGGACAGCATTACGGATTCTTGTTCGAATGCATTGGCGGCGATAGATTCGATTCATTTGTCGGAGGTTACGCGGATAGAGCATTATTGGGATTCGGTGATTACGGCGCTTTCGGCGGGCTGTGGCTTGTGGGAGGCGGACGATACCTTGCAATGGGGCAGCCCCTGCGATGCGGTGTTGGAGCCCTTCCCGGAGTATCCGTTGACGGACGACTGCGTGGAGCATTTGTTGAATGTGGCCTGGCATAATGCGAAGGTGGCCTGGGAGGCGTATCGAGATTCGGTGGAACAGGCCTTTAGGCGGGGCTATACGGCGCATTGTATGCAGGCGCTAGAGAAGTTTGATATGGAGTACGAGGATCAGGAATACCACTTTACCTTGTATTATTACGATCAGGCGGGGAGTTTGGTGAAAACGGTGCCCCCTTTGGCGGTGAAGCGATTGGATACGGCGGATTTGGCGACGGTACGCGCTCGAAGGGACTCAGGTGGGGTGAATACCTTGCGGCCTTGGCATCATGTACCAGGCACCAGTTTTTATCAGTTGGCGACGGATTATAGGTACAATTCCTTGGATCAACCGATATTGCAGCGGTCGCCGGATGGAGGGACGACGGCCTTTTGGTACGATGAATTGGGACGTTTGGTGTTTAGTCAGAACGGTAGGCAGCAGCCGAACAATCAGTATAGTTTTACGGACTACGATGCTTTGGGCAGGATAACCAAAGTAGGGCAGTTTGTGAACCCCTCTACATTAACCCAAGCTATTGCGGGGCTAAGTTCTAGTCGATCGTCTTGGTTGTTTTGGGCAACGCAATACCGAGAAATCACTTCCACTTATTACGATGTTACTCCGAGCTTCAGCAGCCACAGTCAAACCGAGCTGCGGAATCGGGTGGCGGCGATAACTTTTGAGCAGGCGGACGATGGGAATGCGGCGACTTACGATGCGGCTTCGTTCTATGGGTATGATATGCATGGCAATGTGAACGTATTGTGGCAGTACAATCAGGATTTGGAGGATTTGGGCAGCGGTCAGGGGACGCGTGTGCTGCATTATTATTATGATTTGGTGAGCGGGAACGTGCGTTCGGTGGCCTATAATCCCAACGGTCGGGATCGGTATTTTCATCGGTATCGGTACGATGCGGACAACCGGATTACGCGGGTGGAGACCTGGGAAGGGGCGGATTGGTCGCAGATGGGCTGGAGTTTTAATCAGTGGACGGCGACGGAGAATCCTTTGGAGTCGATTGAGGTATGGCCTTGGGAGGAGGACGCGGCTTATGCATATTACGACCATGGGCCCTTGGCGCGGACGGAGTTGGGCGATTTGAAGGTGCAGGGCATGGATTATTTATATACGATTCATGGATGGATTAAGGGCATCAATTCCAACAGTTTGGATGTGGACAGGGATCCGGGTCGTGACGGTAAGGATACGGTTGGCAATGCAAATCGTTTGGTGGGGGCGGATGCGCTGTCGTACAGTTTGCATTATTACGGTGGGGATTATGCGCCGATTAACGGCACCTCGAGTTATAATGCGACCTATCATGTTTCGGGATATGGCGGAAGTTTAGTAGATTTATGGAACGGCAACATCGCCGGAATGGTGACGACTTTGCAGGACATACAGACGCATGCCGCGCAGCCGCAGGGGGCGCAGTACCGCTACGACCAGCTGAACCGAATTAAGGAGATGCAGGTGTGGCAGGATATGGATGTAATTAATAATCAGTGGCAAAGCTCCTCAGCCTTGGGGGATTATCGGACGAGTTATCGCTACGATGCGAACGGTAATATCTTGAATTTGAATCGCAACGGGCATAACAGCGTAAATCTGGCGATGGACAGCTTGAGTTATCATTATATTTCCGGGACGAATCGGCTGGCTTATGTGGACGATGCGGTGGCTGCGGGGAATTATTCGGTGGATATTGATGATCAAGCGGTTGGGAATTATGCCTACGATGCCACGGGGAATTTGATTAAGGACGTGGCCGAGGAAATCGACAGCATCGTCTGGACGGCTTATGGCAAGGTGTTGAAGGTGGTGCGTTCATCGGTGAGCAGCAAACCGGATTTGCATTTTGCGTATGGTCCGGATGGGAACCGGTTGAGCAAGAAGGCGGTGTATGGCAACGATTCTACGGTTTGGACTTTTTATGTGCGGGATGCGCAGGGCAATACCATGGCGACCTACAAACATAAAGAAAGCAGTGGGGTCTTGCATTTGACGGATCATGTGCTGTACGGCAGCAGTCGGTTGGGGAGCCACGAGCGGAAGCATGTGGAACTCCTGGGCGCGGGTTCCTCGCCGATAACGGCCCGTGCCGGGATTTATGGCTTGGAGCGTGGCGATAAGCGGTATGCGTTGAGCAATCATTTGGGGAATGTATTGGCGGTGGTAAGCGATCGCCGGGCGAAGGCGTCGTGTGCGGATACCTTGGTGCGTGGTTATTGGGCGGATATTATGAGTACTACGGATTATTATCCGTTTGGGATGGGGATGGTTGAACGGGGGGCTGATGGGGGGGATCGGTATGGGTTTAATGGCATGGAACGCGACGACGAATGGCAGGGTGCGGGGAATGCCTACGATTTTGGGGCAAGGATGTACGATGGGAGATTGGGGAGGTTTTTGGGGGTGGATCCAATGTTTTCTGAGTATCCATTCCTAAATCCATTTCAGTTTGCAGGTAATTCTCCAATTAATAAGAAAGATGTTGGAGGCGAGTATATATTTATAGTAAACGAAAATCCTGAACAACTCCTTAGAGCATTACATTGGTTTTTCCAAACAGATGAAGGAAAAGAAACAATGGCTTATTTCCTAAATAACCCAGATGACCACCTTTATCTTACAACAGCGGACTATTTATTGACCGACTATGGACACGGAGGACAAACAATTCCTTGCATCCAGTGCAATGGAGCATCTGGAAGTTTTGACCAGAATTTGCAAAGTATAGAGTCCACTATTTCTTTAGGTGATGATGACGCGCAACATAGGACGGAACAAATGAAAAGACTATTCAAGGGGATTAGTTTTCTTAAAGATAAAACAACAACCTTAGTTGCCATAGACCTTGAAATGTTTGAAAGCACTGACCCTAAAACTGATAGCCATATTGCCATTCAAAATGTGGTGAAAGCGCTAGGGCATGAAGCGATTAGCCATGGGTACTTAGTTTTAACGGAGTTTTACAAGACCACCAAGAAATTAAGCCCTGAAGAACAACATGAAGAATTTGGTTCTAACTCCATAAATGGACGTGGGACTGCTGGCACCCGAAGTAGGAAACTTGCGAATCAAGTGCTTTTCATTAAATCAGGAGAAGATAGCGGTGTTTTTGATGTTGAACCTGCACCTGATAGAGAAATAGGAACCTCAGAAAGCCCAAGGGTTTTTAAGGTGATTCAAAATGAAGATGAATGAGGACCAATTTTTTATTCCTTTTTACGATTTTAATAGGCTTTGTAAAATCACAGAATGTTCAGACTTATAAAAAGTCATGTGATAACCTTGTTGAGATAAAAGGTGTTGAGTACGTCATCCTTAAGTGGGATACATTAAGGAGTAAATATCTAGAAGGTGAAAAAGCTGTTTTGCTTGAGGTTTACACATTTGATCCAAAGCAAGATGAAAGTCCTAGAAGATATGTAAGTGATTGGATAATTAAAAAAAAGTTTGGCTGGTACTATGTTCCTAGATACCAAGAGGAAAAGCCTTTGCTGTACTATGAGTACATGGGCATTAACTCCCAAACACCTCAACCATTTCTAAGAGAACCTCCCTTTACAAGCGGTTTCAAGAATAAATACTTGATAGACCATGTTTTTTTCTTCAATGGTGCTTGGTTAGTTGAGGGGTACTTAAGTAAAAAAGTTGCGGACAGTAGTGTTATTGTGATTTTCAATTTTTCTTCATTAGGTGTTCTTGACAGCCCAATTTACTATCCGCCATGTAGACTTTGCATAAGAAGTATAAGATATAAAAAGGATTTTGGAATTATTAGTTTTAAGGCAAATACAAGAGATTGTGGGTACTTTGTTTTGGATGAGAAAAACAGTTACAATTGGAAACTTGAAAACTAATTATAGCCGGGCGGCATCGACAGCTTTCTAGGGCGGCACCCACAGCTTTCTCAGAAAAGGCCTACGAATTTTCGTAAGGGCTTGTGGGTGTTGGTTTGGGGCGTGGAGCAGACCATATACAGAGTAAGTTTGAGAGTGATAGCGGAGGGTGATTTTTCCTGCATTTTCCAAGCCTATATGAGTATCTATATTTTGAAGATCTGGGAGCCCCCGCCCCGTGAACAAGTTACGGAATCCCACACGGGGAGTCGTGAATTAAACGTTTATAAACGGATAGTCTTGAGATTTTTCTAACTTGAGGTATGCAATCGCCCAACCGCACCAAAAACACCGCAGCATCCAGCGGAATTTGCTTTTCAAGGGAAGACAAGGCGGTGGCGTGGCTTGGGCCCGCAGCATACTGGAGGTATGTGAGGAGTCCAAGGCGAGGCACCAACGCAGTATTGCCGCCAGAAAACAAATTTCGCCCTTTGGGGAGCCATGAACGGAAACATGTCGAACTGTTGGGCGCAGGTTTCTCGCCGATAACGGCCCGTGCCGGGATTTATGGCCTGGAGCGTGGGGACAAGCGGTATGAGTTGAGCAATCATTTGGGGAATGTGTTGGCGGTGGTGAGCGATCGTCGGGCGAAGGCGTCTTGTGCGGATACGCTGGTGCGTGGGTATTGGGCGGATGTGTTGAGTACGAGTGATTATTATCCTTTTGGGATGGGGATGGTTGAGCGGGGGGATGATGGGGGGTATCGGTATGGGTTTAATGGCAAAGAGAAAGATGGCGAAGGCATGGGCGGCGGCGGCTCAACCTATGATTATGGGTTTAGGATTTATAACCCTGGGTTGGGTAAGTTTTTGAGTGTGGATCCGTTGACTACAAGTTTTCCATACCTAACCCCTTTCCAGTTTAGTTCAAATTCTCCTATTTCATCTGTTGACTTAGATGGTTTGGAGACGCTAAACTACAGAAAGCTTCAATTGGATAAACAGAAGGGGAAGGTACTCGTAGAAATATACATAAGACCATACTCTAAAATTAATGATAACAATTACAAATGGTTGGTCATAGATGTCACAAATCAAGACAAGGGTGAATACATTGAGCTAATTCAATTCCCATATGCTGAATTAAATGAAATTTTCAGATTACCTCATAATCAACATACCATAAATGCAAGAGATGTTTTTTCTAACTCATATTTATTGAATGAAAAAACAGAGTTTTATTCTTTTGTTCTACTGTTGAGTGATTTGGCAAATGTAGATGTAGTAATCAAGGAGTATACAGCAAATAATATTTACAATGAAGATGACCCAAATAATCCAGGAGCTGCATTCAGGCGAATTGTTTTATGGGTTTCAGATGATGCTGCACTTCCTCCTCCGCCTCCTGTAGTTGGACAGTCTTATAATATTTCACCCAAAAGAGGTAGGTTAGATGACCCCGGCAATAAGAATGAAATAATGACACAAGTTGATGACTTAATTGCGCAAACCACGAATTCCATGAGGAAAGATTTCAATATTGATAGTCAACAAATAACACATGTTAACTTGGATATTGATGAGTCTATTATGAGCATTTACGGTTCTGAAGTTAATTCTAAGCTCAAGAAGGCTTTTCCAAATGCAAATATTTCTATAACTGAAAGACCAACAGAAGGAGGTACCGAGGGTTATCCTGCAACCTTAACAATTAGTAAATAATTATTATGCTAGTCATACTTTTAAGCATTCTATTTCTTTTATTTACTTTGAACAGTTTTAGTCAAGAGACAATTCTTTTGGATATAGAGAGATTGGCAACTGAAGATCCGGAGCAAGAAAACTTTACGGTTAGCTTTGAATTAACGGATACTAGCAGTTCTCTTACGTGGTTTACTTTGAGCGGAAGCTTATGTAGCGGTCTTTTATGCAAGGAGTTAAGTGTTATTAGAGCTGGGGATACTTTATTTTCTTTATTTTATAATAAATCCATCTTGGATAGTACTCAAGTATATGATAATAAATTGATTTCGAGTGAGGGGAGAACATATCTTTTGAATAATTTCCATAACGATTACTCCCCTAGTCATTGTTATTTTCCTCCAATAGACTCTTTTTCAAATGCACACAATACTCTTGTAAGGCGAAATGTTGAAATTGATTCTTTAGAAAGGATTTTAAGAGTTCCGAGCAAAATTCAGCGTACAGATAGTTTGGTACTGTCTCAGATGTTTTGCAACGGTTGGGATATTAAAGGTAAATTCTACCCCTACAAAAGAAAAATGGCAGCAGAATATTGGGAAAAATTTGTTATAAATTTGAAAGCAAGTAAAGTTGCAGGTTTTTTTATAGTGTTCGAGGTGGTTTATTGGAATAATGGAGCAAACTTTTCCTATTTTCCTTACAGAATATATCCAATTCTTGAGAATTGGGACTCTATTCCAGAGTCTTTTTGGGGGTTCGAGTTTTCATTATTTTATATCCAAACAAATTTTCCTGAGTTTTATAGTAAAATACTTGATTGGGATATTTTTGACCCGAGCGAAGAAATAGCAGTGTTAGGAATTGGTTCATTGTGTGAAAAAGAAAATTTTATGCAAAAGCAGTCAGATATGAATTTCAGGGCATTTTCTAAGTTGCAGATTGAGTTGGTAGCTTCTCTCTTCATTAGGGATTGGTTCTGCAATGTCCGTTACACTGACCCTAATTCATTTTTTAATCAGTTAAAGAAATAGTCGTTATTGGACGACACGGGGCGGCATCCACAGCTTTCTCAGAAAAGGCCTACGAATTTTCGTAATGGCTTGTTATTTTGGGTTTTGGGGCGTCCCCGGACCAAAACAGAGTGAGTTTGAGAGTGATAGCGGAGGGTGATTTTTCCTGAATTTTCCAAGCCTATAAGAGCATTTATATTTTGAAGATCTGGGAGCCCCCGCCCCGTGGACAAGTTACGGAATCCTATACCGGTAGCCGTAAATTAAACGTTTATAAACGGATAGTCTTGAGATTTTTCTAACTTGAGGTATGCAATGGGCCGTCCAGACCAAGAACAATAAAGCATCCGATGGAATTTGCTTTTCAAGGGAAGACAAGGCGGTGACATGGCTTGGGCCCGCAGCATACTGGAAGTATGTGAGGAGTCCAAGGCGAGGCACCAACGCAGTATTCCACCGAAGCTGTACGTTCGGGGCTGCAAGCACGCCAGAAAACAGGTTTCGCAATTGTTTTGGAAGAACAAACTCCAAAGAATCCAGCGGAATTTGCTTTTCAAGGGAAGGCAAGGCGGTGGCTTGGCTTGGGCCCGCAGCATACTGGAGGTATGTGAGGAGTCCAAGGCGAGGCACCAACGCAGTATGCCCGCCAGAAAACAAATTCCGCAGCGGGTATTGGGCGGATGTGGTGAGTACTACGGATTATTATCCGTTTGGGATGGGGATGGTTGAACGGGGGGATGATGGGAGGTATCGGTATGGGTTTAATGGGCAGGAGCGGGATGATGAGGTTGCGGGAGCCGGGAATTCGTATACCGCTGAGTTTTGGCAGTATGATAGTAGGTTGGGGAGAAGGTGGAATGTGGATCCAGTGGTCAAATCCTATGCATCAAATTACTCGGTTTTTAGTAATAATCCACTGACAATGGTGGATCCAGATGGAGCAGCGGATTTTTATAATGAAGCTGGAGTAAAAGTTGGAACAGATGGGAATCCGGATGGGATTATTTATATACTGACTTCAGAAGCTGATATAAAAAAGGCTATGCATTCCTATTATGGAAAAGGAATTATGGGTTTTTTCCGTCAATTATTTGGAACAAAAGGCAGAGGAACCATCCAAAGGGATGCATTTAACGGCGATGTATATGTACTTCCTCCTCCAGTAGTAAGACAGGCCATGCTTGATGCGGTTGATGCGTCTAACGGCCCCTCCGGCTTAGACGAAGATGGAGGATTCCATGAAGAGGGTGGATATTGGGGGTTAGATAAAAATGGGAATATGGTAGTAGTTCCAGCAAAGCCGGGTAGTTGGGTGGATCCAAGTAATGAGGGCGCTAGGGCTCAAATTAATGTCTTTGATGCAGTGGATAAAGAGCTAGCAGCATCAGTGGTCACGATATTAGGGACATACCATGTCCATCCAAGTGGAAAGTTGGCTATTGCAGTGAAAGCAAACAATGAAACTTCTAACGTTACTTCTATAGGATTCCAAGGTGAACCAACTTCATATAATGCATTTGATCAGCATCCATCACGCACCGACGTGAAAAGGGCAGGAGAAAGGAATCTTGAGAACAACTTTGTATTGGGAGCCAGAAACGGAAGTATTTATATTTACGGTTCAGAAGGTGAAAACACGAGACAAAGTCGTGATATAAGTGAAAATTCATATAACTCCCATAAAGCAACTTCCCCTATCGAAAGATTTAAAGAATTGACTCCAGAATAGAAGTGTGATGTGTAAAGAGATATTAATAGCTTTCTTTTTGATTAACCAGTTTGCTTTTAATTCTTGTTTAGGACAAAAGCAGAAAGATTTGCTAGTTTATTTCGGAGGAGAAATTGAGGATTACAGATTTGGGTGCGAGGTCAAGGACTTTTATTTGATTGATAGTGTTGGAGAAGAAATTCGACCTGCTTTGTACACAAATGGTTTCAAAATACCTCCATTGGATACTGGATTTTACAATGTATGTTTTGTACTTCAAAGGAACACTTTTTGCTTTTATGAAATGAGTTTGTATTCAATCACTAATGGTGCTTGGAGGTTTTCTATTTACACAAAACCTTTCAAGGGCGTTGATCCATCTTTAGTTATAGACAGGCCAAAAACATTTAAAACAATGATTATGCTAAATTTTTCGGGGATGATTCAATATAGGTTTTTAAAACAAAGGTTTAAGCCATAGGTTTTGCATGGCGGCATCCACAGCTTTCTCAGAAACCCCGACGAATTTTCGTAAAGCCTTGAGGCTGTTGGTATTCGTAAATTTTTATTGTTTTGGGTTGGTTTTGGGAGTAAATGGAAATTTGGTGAGGAGCAGAAGGGAAGGTTAGAATTTACCGGTTTTTAATTTTGTGTTAAGGGTTATGGCAAATTTTTTATTCTCTTTGACCACTTTTCGGGGTTTATTGATGTGTGGAATACTGCCCTTAAAATGACCGATTTTAAACTCTCATCCACTGTAAAATGAAGCATAAACGGAAATTTTTTCATAGGTAAGCATCGTACATTATCGTAACGGATGTTAAAGAAGGGATGTTTTTCTAAAACAAGTAAGTGCTTATTTAAACTTTCTTCAAATCTTTTTCCTAAACCTATTTCTTGCTCTTCATAATAGTCAATAGCCTGTTGGATGTCTTTAATAGCTTCAGGATCAATGAAAATACTGAAAGTCATTTTAAAGGGTTTTCTTTAAAAATAAAATGCTTTCTGGCATCCTCCCATGGAACCATTTTATCCGTTTCCGTAGTGCTGATTCTTCTGCGAACCTCAGCTTTATGCTGCTCCGTAATGTTTGTTTGTTCAGAAACTTCAATCCCAAGTTGATTCATAAGTTCCAACACAAAACTTAATTTATTCTCCGGTATTCTTATTGTTAGCTCTTTCATAATATTCTAAAAAGTAGTTTTATAACCATTATTTGACTTATTAGCTCTCAAGCCTTCTGATATGTCAAATACTTTGTGGGTATTTCAAATTTAGTCAATTTAAATAGATTCTAAAAATGTCTGATTATTCGGTAAACAGACCTCAACCACCGTCTAAGCCAATGCCATGTCCACCCATGGTCAATGGGTAAAAATGTATTCACCCTAGGGGCAAAATGGTCAAATGGGTTCCCGTAGCGACGGATTGGCACGCGTTGCTACGGTTAATAATTATTATTTAGGTAAATATGAGCCCCCGGAAAATCAGCGTGGGTTTGGGAGTGAGAGTGACGAGAATGAGGAGAAGATGCCGTAGTAGCGACGCATTGCCATGCGTCGCAGAGCGAAGGATTCCTCTAAGTTTTGTGATCTTGATAGAATGCGGCCCCCGGCCAGGAGGAGGACCGCCCGAAGCGCAGGCGGTAGGGCAAAGGCCAGCGAGGATTCCGAACCTTAGAGAGGAACCCGGAGCGTCCTGCGCCCTCGGCTGCGGGAGGGAGTCCGGAACCAAGGCCGGATAGAATAGTAAAGTGTCCTATGGGCAAGGCCCCAAGACAGCAAGAGGGTAGGGACGCATTGCCATGCGTCCCAGCAAGAGTAGCGACGCATTGCCATGCGTCGTCATAAGCGCATGGCCATGCGTCGTCATAAGCGCATTGCCATGCGTCGTCATAAGCGCATGGCCATGCGTCGTCATAAGCGCATTGCCATGCGTCGTCATAAGCGCATGGCCATGCGTCGTCATAAGCGCATTGCCATGCGTCGTCATAAGCGCATGGCCATGCGTCGTCATAAGCGCATTGCCATGCGTCGTCATAAGCGCATGGCCATGCGTCGTCATAAGCGCATTGCCATGCGTCGTCATAAGCGCATGGCCATGCGTCGTCATAAGCGCATTGCCATGCGTCGTCATAAGCGCATTGCCATGCGTCGTCATAAGCGCATTGCCATGCGTCGTCATAAGCGCATTGCCATGCGTCGTCATAAGCGCATTGCCATGCGTCGTCATAAGCGCATTGCCATGCGTCGTCATAAGCGCATTGCCATGCGTCGTCATAAGCGCATTGCCATGCGTCGTCATAAGCGCATTGCCATGCGTCGCCCTAAGCGCATGGCCATGCGTCGTCATAAGCGCATTGCCATGCGTCCCGGCAAGAGTTTTAAACAAGAGCAACAGGGTTTGTAGCGGAAAATCATCATGATGCGCCAATATCCCCCCCGGAATAGAGCGATTTTGAGCGTGATAGCGATAAGTGATTTTTTTCTGGAAACGCCTGAGCCAACAAGAGTTTCTATGCATTGGAAATTGGCCAGCCTCCTCAAGGTTCAATCCAAGGGTTAGGCGAAACAATTAATACTTAATTACGTACTTAATTAGTAATTTTGAAAAAATGAAGCATGAAAGTAGTTAATTATACCGATTTAAGGGTTAACCTTAAAAAGTGGCTAGATTTGGTGGTTGATGATGTAGAAGAACTTGTCATTAAGCGAATGAATAATAAGGATGTGGTTTTGATCTCCTTGAATGAGTACAACGCCCTAAAAGAGACAAGCTATCTTTTGAGTGGTAAAAATAGAGAAGTACTCATGCAATCGCTTAAAGAGTCCAAAGCAGGCAATAAATCCGAACAACAATTGTTGGAAGAATGAGGATTGTTTGGACCTCAACTGCCTGGAAAGATTATCTTTATTGGCAAGCTACAGACAAAGTTAAAGTAAAAAGGATCAATGAACTGATTAGGGCAACCTTGCGAGAACCCTTTTCAGGAATTGGAAATCCAGAGCCTCTAAAACATGATTTACAGGGGTTTTGGTCAAGACGAATAGACGCAGAGCACCGTTTGGTGTATTGTTTTGAGGATGATGATTTGGAGATCATCGCTTGCCGATACCATTATTGAAGATTTTGGTTTGGTGTTCGAGTTTTGACCGCTGTTGGCGCACAGCGGCATCCACAGCTTTCTCAGAAAAGGCCTACGAATTTTCGTAAGGACTTGTGGTTGCTGGTTTTGGAACGAAAATAAATTTTTGTTAATGCAAACCCTAAACGAAGCAAAATCCGCGCCCCGGACCAAGACAGAGTGAGTTTGAGTGTGAGAGTGGGGATGTAGCGACGCATCATCATGCGTCGCCATGGTTTGTAGCGACGCATCATCATGCGTCGCCGTGGTTTGTAGCGACGCATCATCATGCGTCGCCATGGTTTGTAGCGACGCATCATCATGCGTCGCCATGGTTTGTAGCGACGCATCATCATGCGTCGCCGTGGTTTGTAGCGACGCATCATCATGCGTCGCCATGGTTTGTAGCGACGCATCATCATGCGTCGCCATGGTTTGTAGCGACGCATCATCATGCGTCGCCATGGTTTGTAGCGACGCATCATCATGCGTCGCCATGGTTTGTAGCGACGCATCATCATGCGTCGCCATGGTTTGTAGCGACGCATCATCATGCGTCGCCATGAATCCGGTTAAAATCAGTCCCGGACCAAGACAGGGTGAGTTTGAGTGTGAGAGCGGAGAATGTGTCTTTATAAATTGACACTGCAGGTGAGCGTATCAATTTTTTAAGTATCCAAGCCCCCGGATGCCATAGCCAGGCGGCATCCACAGCTTTCTCAGAAAAGGCCTACGAATTTTCGTCATGCCTTATGGTTGTTGGTATTCGATAGTGTCTAAAAAAGCGCGAAAAGAGATTTTTCTTATAAAGGTTCTTTTAAGGATGTTACATCCTTTGCAAATTGAATTCCTTCAGCTTTTTAGGGATGCCGCCCGATGGTTTGAAGTATTATTGCGGCGAATCGGTATCAAAGGGATTTATAATTTCAAGTTTACTTATTTTTTTGAAATCATCCACATTTCTGGTCAAAAGGGTGAACCCTTGAGCTATTGCGGTAGCAGCTATAATGGCATCCGGTATTTTAACCTTGTGTTTTTTTCGAATTTCGGCAGTCTTTAATTTAATGCTTCGATTTAGTTCCATTACCTGTATCGAGGCAATGAATTCCTGAAGCATTAAATAATCTTTTTTATTGGCAGTTTTCCAACACAGGAGTTCTATTTCAGTTATAACCGAAATGGATGGAATATGATTTTTTAAGGATTGTTCAATAACTTTTTCAGCAGGGGGGGAGAGTTGATTTTGTAAAAAGTAAATGACAATATTGGTATCCCAAAGGTAACTTACTCCCATGAGCTTCTTAACTGGTTTAATTGTTTTTCAACATGTTCCTTTGATTGTGGGCTCATTCTGCCTTTAAATTTTACTAAGTCAAGGCTATTCGCTGATGGAATTGAATCCATTTTTCTCAATTTTATGAGCTTTAATGCTTCTAATTCTTGAAAAAGCCTTAGGACTTTTTCATTAATAATTTCTATGGTTATTACTTTCATCTACCAATATTTGAAATGTGTAGCCTTAATCAATTAAACTGCTTGGGACTAACGCCTCCTTTATTGAAAAATGTATGCAAAATCGCACGAATATTCTTCGCTGTCTGTAAATATACGATTTTCGGATGAATGTATCACTTATGAAGGCATTGCTATGCGTCGCAGGGCGGCACCCACAGCTTTCTCAGAAAAACTCTATGGATTTTCGTCAAGGCTTGTGGGTGTTGATATTCGCAATTTTTTATGGTTTTTGAGGCTAATTGGAGATTGGTGTAGTTTGGTATAGGAAAGGGAAGGCAGGATATGTTTGATTCTACTATTATGCTAACAATTCAAGTGGCAATTTGCATTTTTGTTGATTTTTCGGCGAATTATTGCGGCTTGGACGTAGGTATCCCCGGTAGAACAGAATGAGAATGAGAATGAGAGAGAGGGGGAAGAACAGAATGAGAATGAGAATGAGGGAAAAAACAGCGTGGGTTTGGGTTCCGTAGCGACGCATTGCCATGCGTCGCATCAAAAGGGTAGCGACGCATGGCCATGCGTCGCTACGGTTAGGATGTATGATTTAGGTAAATATTGGCCCCCGGCCAGGAGGAGGACCGCCCGAAGCGCAGGCGGTAGGGCAAAGGCCAGCGAGGATTCCGAACCTTAGAGAGGAACCCGGAGCGGCCTGCGCCCCCGACTGTGGGAGGGAGTCCGGAACCAAGGCCGGATAGGGTAGTAGAGTTTCCTATGGGCAAGGCTCCGAAAAGCAGCTAAAGGCGGAAGGTATTCGCCTGGAAGAAGAGGGTAGTCTGGCATTTTGTTTAGCCAATTAGCCCGTGCAAAGAAAAGGTGCAAATCGGAGCATGTACCTTTTGAGCCCGTTGATTTAACCCTAATCTAGCGGCGATTCTTTCCTGACGCTTTGGTCCGGAGGCTTCCCATAGACCACAAATAAACACCGGCCTGTCCTGACCGAAGCGCAAGCGTCCCTCCCATTTGCCCATGCCTTAATGCGCACCGACGCCGGGTACTGACGCATCGGCCGTTTTGTTTTAGTCGGCATCCAAGGACTCGGGACGCTAGGGTCAGCCACTACGCCTTGATAAAGGCATAAAAGAACGATCTCCTTTTCTGAAAAGAATTAGACGCCTTTGGTTTTTTGGCTTTTTTATAATGCAAGTTCCATACCATGAACGATGCATTGGATTAGATACCGGAGGGAAATCGCGGATGCGGCAAAGTCCGGGGGCTTAGTTGGCCTCGGTCTTCTGAAATTTCGGGCGGGGATTCCGCAGGCTTATTTCCGGATGCTTTGCTGCTGAGGATTTGCATTAAGGGCGTACATGGTTGTCCACAACTCAACCTCAGTGGTTCGGAAAAAAAGAAAAACCGCCCATTTAGGCGGTTTTGCAATTGGAGGTCCCGAGCGGATTCGAACCGCTGTAGCAGCTTTTGCAGAGCTGAGCCTAGCCACTCGGCCACAGGACCATTGGGAGGGCAAATATAGTGTTTTTTAAAGAACAAGAAGGGTTTTTGGGCCGCTTATCCGGCTGTTTGCTGCAAGTCCTCCTCCAAAAGCTTGGCTTTTTGGTTTGCCCCGGGGCTTGCTGCGCGCCGCCGCGGAGCAAACTCAAAAAGCCTAAGCTTTTGCTGTCCGGGCTTTCCGCGTCCATCCGGGCGGCTTGTTAAAACTGATGTGTACTCAAAAGGACCAAGGTGCAGGCTTCTACCGCTTCAATTCCTTTGGCATTTAATCGGCCATACCAGTCGGGATTTTCTGCTCCTGGATTAAAAATAATCCGCTTAGGTTTTAGGGTTTCCAGTTTGGCTTCCCATTCTTTTTGGTTTCTGGCGTTGAGGTACATGGTTACGGTATGTACCGCAGTGCCTTCGGGTATGGTCTGGCAAATTTCTTTGTTTTCGATGGTTCCCTTTCTTGTTCCTACCAATACCACAGGATCGTTTAAGGACATTAATCTTCGGGGAACCAGATTGCCGTAACGGTCGGGATTAGGGTGTGCACCCAAAACCAATACGAGAGGCTTAACTTCTTTTGGATTTGTCAAGTTCCGGTCCGGATAAAAAGGTTAAAAGCTGGCTAATATTCATTTTTAGTGAAGCCCTGGGTACAATGAGGTCCAAAAAGCCTTTTTCCAACAAAAACTCGGATCGTTGAAATCCGGGAGGTAATTCGGCTTTGATGGTTTCTTTGACCACCCTTGGGCCTGCGAAACCAATGAGGGCATTGGGTTCTGCCATATTTATGTCGCCCAACATAGCATAAGAGGCAGTGACCCCTCCTGTAGTGGGGTCGGTCAATAAGGAAATGTAGGGTAGTCCCGCCTTGCTGAGCAAGGATAATTTGGCGGAAGTTTTGGCCATTTGCATTAGGGACAGGGCACCTTCCATCATACGAGCGCCGCCCGATTTGCTAATAATAATGAGCGGTTTTTTGTTTCTTAAGCAATGATCAATGGCTCGCGAAATTTTTTCTCCTACCACCGTGCCCATAGAACCTCCAATAAATTTAAAGTCCATGCAGGCCACAACGGCATCTTGGCCATCGATTTTGCCATAAGCTGTTTGTATGGCGTCCTTTAGTCCGGTGCTGATTTGTGCTTGGTCAAGGCGGTGCGGGTAAGGTTTAGTATCTACAAACTCCAGGGGGTCGGCACTGCTTAAGTTTTCGTTGAAACGTTTGCATTTTCCGTCGTCGAATAGAATACTAAAATAGGCTTCTGAGCCAATGCGTTCATGGCAACCGCAGTTATGGCATACCCATAAATCCCGGGCATGGTCTTCTGCAGGAATTATTTCTTTACAACTGGGGCATTTGTACCAAAGACCTTCGGGGGTTTCCTTCTTCTCGGCTGTTGAGGTTAAAATGCCTTCTCGTGTCCGTTTAAACCACATACACGTTTCCGCTAGGTTTTGGTTAAGCTATAGTAATTGAAGCGTCAAGATACACATCTTGAATGGCGTTTAAAAGCTCCACGCCCTCGTTCATAGGTCTTTGGAAAGCCTTTCTTCCGGAAATAAGGCCATGTCCACCGGCTCGTTTATTAATAACCGCTGTTTCTACCGCTTCGGCCATATCAGAGCTACCGGAAGAAGCACCGCCGGAATTGATAAGACCCATGCGCCCCATATAATTATTGGCCACTTGGTATCGAGTCAAGTCAATGGGGTGTTCCGAACTTAAGGTATCATAAACCTTGGGATGGGTTTTCCCAAAACCAATGGCATTATACCCTCCATTATTGGTAGGCAGTTTTTGTTTGATGATATCGGCCTGAATGGTTACCCCCAAATGGTTGGCTTGCGCGGTAAGGTCAGCAGCGGTATGGAAGTCTACACCATCCTTTTTGAATCCACTGTTGCGCAAATAGCACCACAAAATGGTAGCCATACCGAGTTCATGGGCACGTTCAAAGGCATGAGCTACTTCTACTATTTGTCGTTTGCTTTCTTCGCTTCCAAAATAAATGGTGGCTCCTACGGCAACCGCACCCAAATTCCAGGCTTCTTCTACCGAACCAAACATGATTTGGTCAAAGCTGTTGGGGTAAGAAATAAATTCGTTATGATTGATTTTGACGATAAAAGGGATTTTGTGTGCATAGCTTCGGGAGCAAGATGCCAGCACTCCAAAAGTAGAAGCCACCGCATTGCACCCCCCCTCTAGGGCTAATTTTATAATATTCTCCGGGTCAAAGTAAATGGGGTTGGGCGCAAAAGAGGCCCCGGCGCTGTGCTCAATGCCTTGGTCTACCGGTAAAATAGACATATATCCGGTGTTGGCCAGGCGGCCGTTTCCATACAAGCTTTGCAAAGACCGCAGCACTTGAGGAGAGCGGTTGCTCTGAGCAAAAATTCTATCTACAAAATCGGCACCGGGCAAATGCAATTGGTCTTTGCTGATTCCGGTGCAGCTGTGATTGAGCAGATGTTCGGCCTTGTTGCCAAGTAGCGAAGTAAGATTGGTATTTCCCATTTCCTCAATTTTTGAGGCCGTGAAGTTACGTATTTTTTGAGGCCAGTGTTTTTGTTTTTTAAAACGCACCTAGAAGGTGCATGATGCATGATGGATGATGAGGTAAAGACGGGATGCCTCCCGCCGCTCAGTGATGCGTGATTTACATGTAAGGCTATTCCCAGCTGCTTTATTGGGCATAGCAAAAGAACCGCTTGGGTGAAAAATGCCTACATGGGCTTTATTACGCCCTTAAAAAGGGTACCCAATACCAATGTTTACCCGCAGATCATTAGATAGCTTAAAGCGTTCAATTACCCAGCGTTTGCCAGGGTCCATGGTTGGGTCACGCAGCGGAATGGCAAAGTCTAATCGGAAAATAAAGAAACCCAAGTTTAGCCTAAGTCCAAGTCCTGTGCCGAGGGCAAATTCATCCATAAAACGATTCCATGCAAACTGTCCATTAGGGCGGTCGTTGTCCGATCGGCTGAGCCAAATGTTTCCGAAGTCGGCAAAAAAGGCTCCTTCCAAAAAGCCATACATAGGAAAGCGAAATTCGGCTTGTCCCAATAGTTTAATATCTCCCACCTGGTCTACCCGTCCGGTACCTTCTTGCTGGTAGGAGCCCGGGCCCAGACTACGAGGCAGCCAAGCCCTTAAATCGTTGGCTCCACCCGCAAAAAAGCTTTTTTCAAATGGCAATACATCTGTATTTCCATAGGCCCGACCCAAGCCCACGATGCTTCGAAAGGCCAACACTGTTTTTTTGCTAAAGGGGTAGTAATACCTAAAGTCAAATTCGGTGCGAATAAACTGGGCAAACTGAATACCAAAGACTTCAAATTTGCCCTCCTCATTGGTTTGCTTAGGAGCAAATATATGATGGCCTAAGGCCAGAAGATTACCTCCAACTTGGGCATTAAGCCGGGCAAAATAATAGGGTTTGTTGTTTGGGTTGGTAGAGCCATTGGTCATGGTAATAGTGCCAGAACTGCTTTGGATATAGTGTTGCCGAAAGGAGTTTTGTACAAATAGATCTCCTGTTTCTTGCAAAAAAGCTTCGAACTCGGGGGTTTTATTGATGTTAATAAGGCTTACTTCGGCCGCATTTACCTGATAAAACAATTCATGGCGGCGTTGAATCCATGAACGTTTTGGGGGAGGTTGGGTCCATTCGTAGCCAAACAAGACTGTAGAAACGGTGCGGTCGTAGTCAGGGCGTCTTTGGTAGTTTATGGAAGCCAAAACGCGGCTTCGGGGCCTTGCCCATTTGGAGATTTTAAAGGGAGCCAAAAATTTGGGTGTACTAAGGCTGATTTGGCCTCCTATCTCTAGGGTGTTAAAGGGCAAACCGTCGGTTGAAATATCGGCACTATCTCCTTGAATTACTTGTACTTCTGCACCTCCGTTGGCGCTGATTTCTAAGATTTCTGCACCTCTAAAAATATTTCGGTTGGTGTATCCGGCGCCCAAACTAACCCCGAGGTTTCCGTCGGTATTGGTGCCTTGAATGTCGGCGGAAATGCCCTGGCGCGCCCCAGGAGAAAGCTCCACAAAGCAATCCAAACTATCTATTCGGTTACCTGTGATGCGGGGAACAAACCTGAGATTGATGTATCGAAACAACCTTAGGTCGCCCAAGGCCTTTCGGGTTAACGCCTCTGCCCTTGGTTGGTACAAATCTCCCGGGCGCATAAATAATGCGCGGGAAAGTACCTTTGGCCTTAGTTTACTCTTGCCGTTGTATTTTATCCAAATACCTTCGTAAAACAGGGAGTCTGAATAATCGCTAATGCTTAATCCCGGGTCATATTCGGGAATGACAATAATGCGTCCAATTCTAAATCGGTTGTGGTGGTCTATGCTCAAGGTGTCGCCTCTGTAAACCGCAGTATAATTGGGGTTTGGGATGTTCATTTCTATATGAACCTTATGGTTGCCCAAGGTGGTATCGGCTAAAAACTCTACTTTGTTTTTATCGAACAAATAAAAACCTTGGTCTCTATAAATGGAGGCAATGCGTTCTCTTTCCTGATCCAATAATTGGAGGTCGAACTGAGC
Source organism: Flavobacteriales bacterium (assembly GCA_018401695.1). GTDB lineage: Bacteria > Bacteroidota > Bacteroidia > CAIKAF01 > CAIKAF01 > CAIKAF01. Next base: position 380,118 of record JAGYKD010000002.1, read on the forward strand.
AGAATCTTGCTTGTAGGGCAGAATCTTATTTTTGAACTTATTTTTTTCGTAAAACCAGTCTAACGTAGGGTCTTTTACAGAGAAGAAAAGGCTGTCAATAAAATATGCCGGACCCCGATTTACAAAGTAAAAGACTTCGGCCTTTTTTTTGCTGGGCCTAAGGGCCACCGAATCGCTTAGGGAAGCATAGAAGTAACCTTTGTTTTTTACATATTGCAGCATTTGGCTTTTAGTGCGTTCTATTCTGTTGGAATCCAATAGGGTAGGAGACTCTCCGATTTTTTGGAGCCATTCTCCGAACAGGAGTTTTTCTTTTTTAAGTTTTTTTGGTTTTTTCCCTTGGGCTATTCGGGCTTTATTGGCTTCTTGTATGGCCAAATTAATGGAATCCAACCTAGCCAATTGCTTTTGTTTTTTTTGCGCTAGTTTTTTGGGGTTAGGGATATTGTATACTTGAAGGTAAAACCTCCAAAATCCAAACCATTTACGGTTGAGCTTTTGGGTGTAGAAAGACTCTATTTCGTCGCTGCCTTTGTAGCTGGCATCCGTTTCTACCACCTGCTGTTTTACAAGAAGGAATTCGCCCTCTTTGAGTCTTCTTGTGGGACTGCACGCAAGGAGTACAAAGGCAAAAAAAACTGCCCAAACCGCTAAGGAGAAAAACTGGCCCGGTTTCACGCTGCGAAGTTACATCTTATTGATGCTTGCCGCTACAAAATCCTTGCCGCTTACACTACCTTTGTAGCATGGAAGAAATTTCCAAGGCACAGAAGCAAATTTTTGAGCGTTTAGGGGAAGCAAAGGTTCGGAAAAAGAGCACATTGTTTGCTGCGGAGGGCCTTAAATGCATTCAGGACTTAATGAAATTTGGGGCCAAAGCCAAGTGGTTGGCCTATTCCAAACCTGAGCTTTGGAGTCGATTCGAGCTGCCCGAAAGCGCCAAAGAAACTCCGGTTTTTGATGCCCAGGCTTATCCCAAACTCGGTCACTTGGCTACTCCTGCAGGTTTCTTTGGGGTCTTTTTTCAAAAGCCTTATGGGGCTGCCCATGAACTAAAGCAAGTGCCCACGCTTATTTTAGATGGCATAAAAGATCCTGGAAATTTAGGCACCATGTTGCGCACCGCGCATTGGTTTGGTTTAGGCCAAGTAATTCTTACCCAAGGTTGTGTAGATCCATACAACCCCAAAACGGTGCAAGCCACCATGGGAAGTTTGGTGGCCTTATCCTTGTTTCGATTTGCTACCGAAGAATTGGTGGCTGTACTGCCCAATTTGGGTCTTAAGCCAATAGCCTTGAGTCTTGAGGGGACACCTTTGCCCGCAGATGCTAATATAGAGTCCAAGGCATTGATTGTTGGCAGTGAATCTCATGGGGTAAGTCCCGAGCTGCTCCGGGTTTCCGAAGCATGGTATTTACCCTCGGCCCATCCCCAAAACGCACCTGAGTCTTTAAATGCGGCGGTTAGTCTTGCGGCTGTCCTTGGTCGCCTAATGCTTTAAAAAGATAAGCAGTAAGGCGCTCTTTTTCCTTTCGTTTTTCTTCTTGGGGGGCTTGCGGCCACCACCAACTCCACCATGCCTCCCGGTGGTTCAAATAGTCCAAAATATCCTCAAAGCCAGACGAAAACCTCCGAAATAAGAGGTCGTCGGGAAATAGGGCTGCACCGCATGTCTTGTAAAAAGGGGCGTTTATCTTTGTTTTGTTTTTTGGAATTTTAGGCAAAGGCTCAAGGGTAGGGTAGTCTTTTATAATAGGCGGCAATTTTTCTTTGAACAGTGCTTTAAGCCCATCTTCGCCCATTTGTCTAAAAATGGTCCACTTACCTCCCAAGAGACTTACCACCCCCGGGGCATGCTCTAGGACCAAATGCTTTCGGCTAATGGAAGAAGCCATTTTGCCGGATTTTCCAGCTAAATATACCAAGGGCCGTATGCCGGAGAATTGCCACAATATGTCCTCCTTATTGGGCTTTTTTCCAACATATTTTTCAATAGAGTCCAAAATTTCTTGAACTTCCTCCTTTTGAGGTTCCGGAATTTTTGGAAATTCATTTAAGACTACTTCGGTAGTGCCCGCCAGCCATTTGTTTTGCCAAGGAACCATAAAAAAAACTCTGCCATGGTTTACCGGAACTACCAGGGCCTGTTTCCAATCCATAAAATTGCCTTTGAGCAATAAATGGCTTCCCTGACTCCAAACCATACGATGTGGGCAAGAAAAACCCCACTCTTCCAAATTTTTGATGGATTCAGGACCGGTTGCATTGAGCACATGGTTGGCAGCTAAGCAAAATGGCGCTCCATCCAACTCATCCAATCCCTGAATTTCCCAAGTGTTTCCTGCAGCTTTGAGTCCACGCACGCGGATATGGTTGAGTACATGTGGCGTATGGGCGTCCATCTGCATCCATAAAGCCGATAAAAACCCTTGGTCGGCAAAGGTTGCGTCCAAATAACTTAGTCCTTTTTTAGCCTTTCCGTTAAAACCCGGCAAAGCCTTTAAGAATTGTTCTTTGTTTAGGTATTTGTGGCGCTCATTTTTGGGAAGTCCGGCTTTTTGGTCATACCACCAAAGTCCTAAGCGGTAAGTAATGGCTTGCCTAAAGTTTTGCGCAGGAAGAATGAATCTTTGTTTGGTGCAAAAATTAGGGTAGGTTTTGAGCATCCACTGGCGCTCACGGAGTGCTTCTTTCACCAGCGAAAACTCTCCCTGGGCCAAATAACGAATGCCCCCATGCAGCAATTTAGTGGATCGACTCGAGGTGCCTTGGCCAATGTCGCCGGAGGTAATCCAATAGAAGGATATTCCCCGAATCCAAGCTTCTAAAGCTACTCCGGCCCCGGTGGCACCGCCACCAATGATGCACAATTGTCTTGGAGGTTCTTGATGGAACCCCTGAATGCGGTGTTTACGGAGTTCAACTCCATTCATGAGCGGCTTAAATCCACGTGGTGGTTGAGCAGCTGCACCAATTTGAGTGCCTCATTTTCGCTGAGGTGTTGCCCCAGGCGGTAGGCTGCACCGGATTCCCCTAAGGCTACTTTTCCACCGGCAACGACCCACCAAGAACTGTAAAAAAATTGATCGAGTTTTTGTTTGTCTTTCAATACTCTAAAGGGCCTTTCGTGCTTTAGACGAAAGTACTGAGGCTTGCCTTTTTTTCCATGAATGTCGCGTCGCATCATAAACTGATTCCCATTTAAAAACAGGGTCTCCATGCCGTATTTTTTAAAATAATAGGCTTTGGTTATGATGAAGGAAAAATAGCCCCAAAAGGCAAGAAAAACAATCAAAAACAGCTTGACATCTCTTTCGTAGTCCAAAAAAAGACCTGAAGCCATAATGAACCCGGACAAATACCAGGCAATCAACCAGGCTTTCATATAGCCAATACGCTTGGTGTCTTGCTTTCCGGCTCCTTTAATATGAACCGTTAGACCCTCTTCGGAGACTTGGTAGGCAATGCGTTCGCTCAACAATTTCATAGACATCTATTCAACACCACAGGAGCGTATTGGTTTTAGCAAAGATAGCTATTTGGAGCGGTTCCCTAAATCAATCCAAATGCATCAAACCTGCATATTTTGGGTATTTTTGCGGTATGAAATTGCATATTCTGGCAGTGGTTCCTGAATTGTTGGAGAGCTTTTTAAAGCATTCCATACCAGGAAGGGCCGTAGCTCAAGGCAAGGTAGAGTTAAAAATCATAGCTCTCAGAAACCATGGTACCGGAAATTATAAATCCATTGACGACTATCCCTATGGAGGGGGCGGAGGAATGGTGCTTGCCTGCGGACCTTTGTCCGAATGTCTAGATGAGCTTATGGAAGAAACCAACTACGACGAAATTATTTACTTAAGTCCGGATGGAGAACAACTTCAACAAAAAGAGGTAAACCGATTAAGTACTCAACAGAATATTTTATTGGTTTGTGGGCATTATAAAGGCATCGATCAGCGCATTAGAGACAGCTACATAACCAAGGAGATTTCGATTGGAGATTATGTGTTGAGTGGGGGAGAGTTGGCTGCTGCAGTATTGGCCGATGCTATTATTCGGATACTTCCGGGTGCTATAGGCGATGAAATGTCAGCGCTTAGCGATAGTCATCAAGACGCTTTGCTGGCCCCTCCGGTCTATACTCGTCCTGAGGTGTGGAGAGGAAAGGAAGTTCCTTCCATACTACTTTCCGGCAACGATAAAGCGATTGCCGAATGGCGATTGGAGCAAAGTATAGAACGCACCAAAAAGCTACGGCCTGATTTATTGAAGCCTGAAGAGGAATAAGGATTAAGGCAGGTACTTACCCTCCAAGCTTAAGCTCTGCCATGCCTTTTGCCAAGCCGAAGCATAAAACTCTCTTTGGGCCAAAGGCCAAGCACCTTCCAAAACATAAGCGTGCAAACTGCTGTCTTGTTGCATTAGGTAATACCATTTTTGGGTTTCCTTTTTGTCGGTAGTAATGGATATTCCCTCTATATCTAACCCCTTCCATCCGGACTTTTCTCGCTCTTTAGCAACCTTGTGATTTGAGGCTTTTTTGGCGACATCCTTTGCCAAGTCTGCCATAGTGGCACTGCTCAAGCTGTCGGTAATATTACTTCGGTACAATTTTATATCGGACCTGCCATCGGTAAACCAAGCCAATACACTATCGCCATCCTCCTCGGTCTTTTTTACCAACCAATGGTAGGCAATATCCAAACTAAAGCCCGGCCCTTTCCGTGGTCCAAATTCAAAAGGTAGGTAGGATAAACTACTAAGCAATTGATCTTGAATGCCTACATAAGATACGGCATTGCCCTCCCCAATTTCAAAGTAAAACAGCACGGAGTTGTATTGGTGGTTTATGTGGAAATGCGCCAAATAAAGGGTGCTTAAGTATCTGGCATCGCCATAAATAAAAGAAATAACCACCCGATCGGCAGGAATTCCATTTAAGGTTCCGGAGTTTACCTCCATGGCTTGCACGTTTTGAAGATTGGGGTCTTGGTAAAGGTCCAAGGCCAAATACCTTAGACTATCGGCATTAAATGCGGGGTGAACCTTATACAGAATCACATTAAACTCTGTTTTGGTATCTGTAATAACCCAAGACCTTTGGCCGGTGCGTTGGAATTGCCATTCTTGAGGAACGTTCAATTGCACATAATGCGGCTCCAGCCTTTGCTGAGCAAAAAGACCGGAGCTTTGAAAAGCTACACAAAGCAATACAAGGGAACGGATATGGATAAAAAGTCTCATATTTCAAAGGTACAATTCTCGTGCCGAGCTCGCGGAAAAATGAGGTTTTACTCCAAATTAATGAAGGAAAAGCTTTAAATAGGATAGAAGGAGCAAAGAATCGCAAAATGGGACAAACATCGTATAGGACTAGAGCACTATTTCTCAGATATTTGTCTCGAACCAAATGTAAGACGTATGAAACCACGTGCACTCGCCCTATTGGGCCTCGCTTCACTTTTTGTTGTTAGCTCTTGTTCAGACGACACAGACGACGATAACAACAACAACCAAACAACTCAGGAATCCACTCCTTCTCCAACCATTCCTGCGGGAGCCGGTGGTGGCTTAATTTCCATTCAAACTAAAACCACCCAATCTACTCCTATTGGTGAAATGGATATCTTGTTTGGAACGGCTGTGGCTGTTTTTGGTCCAACCGGTGCATTTTTAGATGCCGGAGCCGTTAGCGTTAATAACGAAAGCTTAGACAAGCAATCCAACAACAGCTACACCTACATGCCCGGACCAACTTCCGCCACAGGTATTGACTTTAATAATGGAGATGCCGACTGGGATGTAGCAGGATCGGGCAGTGTTTCGGCCTTTACTTTTTCCGATTCACAAGCTTGGCCTTCTATCGGTGCTATCGATCATTCGGGTCCGGTATCTACCGGTGGTGATTTTACTTTGCAAGCCACCACTTCCATTACCAGTGCCGACTCGGTGATATTTTCTGTGGCCGGACCTTCAGGTAATTTGTTGTATACCGCACCCGGAGGAACCAATTCCCACACCTTTACTCAAGCAGAAATGGCTACTGTGGGCGCAGGTCAGGGCTACATTCAAATTGCACCCTATAATGTGAACATCGAAAACATCCATGGGGAAGATTACTATTTCATTAAGGAAACCGTGGTTTCCGAAAGCGTCACTTTGGAGTAATCCTGTGACCGATTTGGACAGAAAGGCCGAACCCTTAGGGTTTCGGCTTTTTTTATGCTTTACACACGGAGCTTGAGGCGCAGGGATAGAGGCCGGGAGCGCTTTTTGGCAGAGGCTATAGGCGGCTTAGGCGCGGACGTGGAGCTTAGCGGAACGCCCACAGCCTTAGCCGCCTAAGCCTAGGCCGAAAAGCCGAAGGCCGAAAGCCCGTTAGCGCCCCAAAATAGCCCTTTCGTTCCCTGAGGCAATTGTGTACTTTTGCACATGGCACAACCTAAGGAGCTTCATCAGCGTGATTTATCTTGGCTGGGCTTTAATCAGCGGGTGTTGGAGGAGGCTGCCGACAGCCATTTGCCTCTGTTTGAGCGCATTAAGTTTTTGGCCATTTACAGTTCCAATTTGGAAGAGTTTTTTCGGGTGCGCGTGGCTGCCATTCGACAATTGCTGCATATTCCTTCGGAGGCTAAATCGGCTCAGTCCTTGCTGGCCGAAATATCTGAAAGAGTTGATCAACAACAACGTTTTTTTGGGAGCGTATTTTTTGAAGAGATAATCCCGGCACTCAAGTCAGAAGGCATTGATTTAATGTTAAGTAGCGAGCTTCCAACGAGCTGCCATGACTTTGTGAGGAACTATTTTATGCGGGAGGTGCTGCACCAATTGCAGCCTATTTTGTTGGTTAAATCTAAGGTGGTTCCCTTTTTGCAAAACGGTGCTTTGTATTTGGCAGTGGCTTTGGTGTCGCGAAAGAGCAAAGTGAAAGACCCTTCTAAGCGTCGGCTGCGTTACGCCATGGTGCAGATTCCAGGGCAGCTACCTCGCTTTTTGTCCATACCCGGTCAGGAACAGCGACATTTGGTGCTGTTTATAGACGATGTCATTCGAAACGGCTTGGATCAATTGTTTCCGGGCTATGAAATTGTGGCCTCTCCTTCCTTTAAATTGAGCCGCGATGCGGATTTGCGCATTGAAGATGAGTTTACCGGCAATTTGATAGAAAAACTAAGGGAAAGTTTGATACGAAGAAAAACCGGAGCGCCGAGTCGCTTTCTTTTCGATCAGCAAATGCCCGAGTCCATGTTAGACTTTTTTAGGGCATCCTTTGCCTTGGATCAAAACGACATGGTTCCCGGAGGGCGCTACCATAATTTTTCGGACTTTTTTTCTTTTCCCAACCCTTTTGCTCCAAAACTGGAGCGGCCTTTGCCCCCGCCTTTGCATGTGGCGGCATTAGATGCCTTTCCCAGCATGTTTGAGGCCATAAAGCAACAAGACTGGTTGCTCAGTTTTCCCTACCAATCTTACGATTATGTTTTGCGCTTTTTGAATCAAGCCGCTATTGACCCTAAAGTTACAGAAATTCAAGCTACCCAATACCGAGTGGCCAGCGATAGTGCCGTGGTAAACGCTTTGATTTCAGCTGCACGAAACGGCAAGAAAGTGACTGTTTTTGTAGAGTTAAAAGCCCGTTTCGACGAGGAAACCAATCTCTATTTTGCCGACCGTATGGAACAAGCCGGTGTGCGGATTATGTACTCTGTTCCAGGTCTAAAAGTGCATGCCAAGGCTTGCTTGGTTACCCGAAAGAGTAGAAATAGTCAGGGTTTTAGACAGTATGCCTTTATTTCTACCGGCAATTTTAACGAGAAAACCGCACGCTTGTATTGCGACCACGGCTACTTTACGAGCCGGGCCGACATCTGTCGTGAACTGGGGCAACTTTTTGTGGAACTGGATTATTGGAAGCAGCAAAGCCAGTTCAAGAAAATTCAGGTGGCTCGGTTCAATATGGTGGACACATACCGCAAAGCCATAAAAAAAGAGATTTCTGCCGCAATGGCAGGCAAACCTTCCGGTATATTTCTGAAAGTCAATAACCTGGAAGAGCCGGGGATGATTCAAGCGCTCTACGAAGCCGCAGATGCCGGGGTTCCCGTGCGGGTTATGGTCCGATCCATTTGTTGTTTGGTGCCCGGAAAGGTGCAGGTGCGCCGCTTGGTGGACAAATTTTTGGAGCATGCACGGGTAGTGATGTTTCATAATCAGGGCGAGGACCGTGTGTTTCTTTCGAGCGCCGATTGGATGACACGCAACCTGTACCATCGCATTGAGCTGGGTTTGGAGATAAAGGCGGAGCCGTGGCGGCAACAACTGCTGCACATGTATGAGTTGCAGTGGCGCGACAACCGGGCAGCACGGAATTTAGATGCTTCGCTTAACATGCATCGTATTGAAAATCAGGAGCCTGAGCTTAGGTCTCAGGAAGCCATTTATGCCTATTTAAAGGAGAACTCTTTTTCTAAGGAAGGTGATTTGGGCGGCTAATCCTGCCCTTACTGCTACGCTTCGCACACCAGGCTCCTTGGGAGGCCATGGATAAGAAGCTATTCTGGCGGCAGTTTTGCCTTAGGGCCAAATTTTAAGTTCATCATTTACAGAAGGTAAACTGCGGACTTTAAATTTGTCCGCGCCTTAATTTGCACCGACGCTGCGGTCGGCATCTAAGGACCTTGAAAAAGTATCTCGTCATTGGCCTCCTACGGCTAGGTGGTGCGTGGCCCTACCTAAAGGGTAGGTCTCCGCCCACCAAGCCCAAGGGCCGGCTGTGCTGCAGGGTATCCGTGCGGTCAGGGCCGCTTAAGCTCCGTGGGGAGTTTTACTTATTAAAAATGCGTTTAAAACGGAGAAACTCTTCTCTGGCCACCTCAATATTTCCTTCGCCGTCTCCAAAGTTTATGAAGCCATAGGCATCGGAGCTTTCCAGTTCCACAACGTCATACTTTTTGAGGGTAACGTAGCTTTTGCTCAAAATAGCCCCCCTTTCGCTTGTAGCTACCACTCGATTCCGTTCTTCCTCGGTTTCAAAAATACGAATGTTGTTGTTTCGGCGCATTTCGCGCAGCTCTTGCTCTTGCCTCCAAAGGGCTTCGGCTTTTGCGGTGCTGTCTTGTATGCGAGTCCATTCTTTTGCCTTGGCGGTGGAGTCTTGAATAAACTCCCAACGGGCCTTTGCTTGGGCAGTTGAGTCGGCAATAAATGCCAATCGATCTTTGGCTTTGGCAGTAGAATCGGCAATAAACTGTTGGCGGGCTTTCTCTTTGGCTGCTGCCTCTGCCTCGGCCTTGGCTTGCTCGGCTTTGGCCGTGGAATCGGCAACAAAGGCTTTGCGTTTTTCCAAAGCTATGGAATCGGCAATGAATTGTTTACGCGCCTCTACTTTTGCTGTTGAATCGGCAATAAAGGTTTGTCGTTTGGCTTGGGCGATAGAATCGGCCATGAATTGTTGTCTGGCTTCTGCTTGGGCCTTGGCTTGTGCCTCTGCTTCGGCTTTTGCTTGTTCGGCTTTGGCCGTAGAGTCGGCAATAAATGCTTGACGTTTGGCTTGGGCGATAGAATCGGCCATGAATTGTTGTCTGGCTTCTGCTTGGGCCTTGGCTTGTGCCTCTGCTTCGGCTTTGGCTTGTTCGGCTTTGGCCGTAGAGTCGGCAATAAATGCTTGACGTTCGGCTTGGGCAATGGAATCGGCGATGAACTGTTGTCTGGCTTCTGCTTCTGCTTCTGCTTTGGCTTGAGCTTCGGCTTCGGCTTTGGCTTGTTCGGCTTTGGCCGTAGAGTCGGCAATAAATGCTTGACGTTTGGCTTGGGCGATAGAATCGGCCATGAATTGTTGTCTGGCTTCTGCTTGGGCCTTGGCTTGTGCCTCTGCTTCGGCTTTGGCTTGTTCCGCTTTGGCGGTAGAATCGGCAATAAATGCTTGACGTTCGGCTTGGGCAATGGAATCGGCGATGAATTGTTGTCTGGCTTCTGCTTGGGCCTTGGCTTGTGCCTCTGCTTCGGCTTTTGCTTGTTCGGCTTTGGCCGTAGAGTCGGCAATAAAAGTTTGACGTTCGGCTTGGGCAATGGAATCGGCGATGAACTGTTGTCTGGCTTCTGCTTCGGCTTTGGCTTGCGCATCGGCTTCGGCTTTGGCGGTAGAATCGGCAATAAAAGTTTGACGTTTGGCCTGAGCAATGGAATCGGCGATGAACTGTTGTCTGGCTTCTGCTTCGGCTTTGGCTTGCGCATCGGCTTCGGCTTTTGCGGTAGAGTCGGCAATAAATTGTTTTCGTTCAGCTTGGGCAGTAGAATCTGCTACAAACTGGTCTCGTTGAATCTTAGCGAGCGAGTCTGCAACAAATTGTTGTCGTTCGGCTTGGGCGGTAGAGTCTGCAATAAACTGCTGTCTTTGCACTTGAGCCAGAGAGTCTTGCATTAGCTGCCTTCGTTGGGCAAGGGCAATGGAGTCTTGAATTTCTTTTTGGCGTTCCAAGGCTTTTGCAGTAGAATCGGCAATAAACGCTTGTCTTTCTTTGGCTTGAGCTGTGGAGTCGCGCATGAATCGCTCCCTTTCTTTGGCTTGTGCTATGGAATCTTCGATGAAAAGTTGTCGAGCTCTAGCTTGAGCTATGGAATCTTGAATAAACTGTTGCCTTTGTATTTGTGCCAAGGAATCGGCTTGCGCCAGGGAATCTTTTTTCTCTACTTGAGTAATGAGGGAATCTTTGATTTGTTTGGCCATATTTTTTTGTCCCTCCATGGTGGCCATCATGGGCTTATCGAAATTAAAGGTAAAGTCTTGGTTATTAAAGGCAATCGTGGTTTCAATGGGGAGTTCGTCTACCAGTTCTTCCTCTTCTTTTACTTCTTCGGGAAGTTTAAAGAGGTAAAAATCTAAGTATAATGGCATGAGGCCGGCTTCAAGGGCCTCATCGCTTACGGTGGTATTGATTTTAACCAATTGAGGTTTGTAGCCTTCTGCAGCAATGTAGACCTCAAAGGATTGGCTAAGGTCGAGCTCAATAAGGAAAGTTCCGTCGGGCTTAAGTTTTATACCTTTTTTCCGCTTTCCTTCTTCACCAATGGAGATAAATAATTCAATGGGACCATCTTCGGCTTCAACTCGCCCTTCTACTTCTAAAAAGTTTTGGGCTTTCAGGGGAGAAAAAAGGCTGGCAAGTGCCACATAGCATAGGAGAAATACAAATCCTTTGGTCAGATTCATGAGCGCAAAGTTAAACTTATCCGTTGATTATATGTTTTTTTGCCTTGCTGTATTGTGTTAGCTTCACTATGTCAGGAGAACTCTTTGTAAAATTTCCAAAGCGAAGCATAGTGTTGTTCTAGTGTCCAGCCTTCTTCCTGGATTCTAGATTCGGATATGGAAAACTGATTTGGGTCAAGTTGTTGTATTGCTTGTTTCCAGGAGTTTGCCGGGTTTAAGGGAAGCACTAGGCCATCGGAGGGTTTCAAATAGGCCGATGCGCCTGAATTAGCACTTACAATAACGGGGGTTTGTGTTCCCAGGGCTTCGGCAATAACTTGTCCAAAGGCTTCGTATTTTGAGGGATGGATTAAAAAATCTACGGCTTTGAGCCAGGGAGCGGGGTCATCTAGGTAACCAAGACCTGTTATGTTTTGGGCTTTTGGGTATACCGGTGGATAGCCTGCAACCAGCAAATGCTGATTGGTTTTGTGCGTTTGGCCGAACCATTCCAGCAAATAGGGTAGGCCTTTGTTGGCATGTCCGGTACTAATAAAGAGAAAGTACAGCAATTCGGGATCGAGATTGAGCTTGTTTCGCCAGTAACTTTTGGAATGGGTGTTGGCCTTTTCTAAGGCTTTAGTAGAAATAGGTGGAGGGAGCACTCTAATTTTGGAAGAGGGCACCTGATAATGAGTTTCCAACTCTTTCTTTATTTGGGGGCTTGCTGCAAGAATACCTTTGGTATGGTTAAATGCAAATTTATCGGCTTTGATTTGCATGAAATCGCTTATGGAGGATGGTTTTATGCCATGTGCTGCTAAATAGCCCAAATGATTGCCCGGACAAAGAGTTAAGTCGGCCCCGGGAGTTCGGCCAAGCGAAAGCGAAAAATCGCAGGGGTTTTGTTTGAGCCACCGCATAACTTTTTGACCAAAAAACCATTGCCTAAAGGGTTTAAGGTGAAACCCGGGCTTAAGTATTACTAAACGAAGGTTTTTAGGCGGTGTATATCCCGGTTTTACATAGGCAGTCAGCAAAGTAACCTCATGCCCATCCTTTTGAAAGGCATCTATATAATTGTGCAGTCGTTTTTCAAGACCACCAAATTTCAACAACCGATAATGGATAAGGACCACCTTCATGATCTAGGAGCTTCCGGTATTTCTGGACAGAATTCAAACTGACCCTCAAAGGTTTTTGCCACAAAAGTTTGCCTCCCGTTACTGATAAGCAGGTAGGGGGACTTTACTTGACTATTGTAGTGGGCTGCCTGCAAAAAGGTCTGATTGGATAGAGGGACCGATGGCGCTTTAATTTCTATAAGCAGGTATGGACTGCCCTGGGCATCTAAGACTAGAGCGTCTAACCTTCGTTTTCTTTGGAGTCCTTTTACTTCTGCTTCCACCATAATTCTTCCGCTGGGGTAGTTAAAATCGCGCACTAACCAATGGAGCAGGTGTTGCCTTACCCATTCCTCAGGAGTGCCTGCCACATATTTATTTCTCCAATGGTCCCAAATTTCTGTTCCTTTGCCGGGATTTGTTCTAGACTTTAGGGCATGTAAAGGGATATTGATTATTGGCCATTCCATGCTCAAAGGGAGAGTCTTAAACCTCCTATTACAGTTAAGCCAAAGGTGGGGTAGCCGTAGAATCTGTTGTAACGGAAGGCGGCAACATTATTCATATCCAAAAAGAAGCCCAGTTTCTCTGTGAGGCGATACGTGGCACCTAAGCGAAAATCCAGGGTTGGGTTGAGGTCAATAAAACCTTCTTTTTTGGTTCCTGTGGAGTCCTGGTTAAAGACTCGAGCCCTTTGTCCACTGATAAACGCCATATCGGCTCTAAAGAGCATTTTTTCGCCCAATTGGTAACGGGCGGCCAATCGAATGTCTAAAGGAGGGAAGTGCCAGGCTTCTGTTAAATTAGACAGAGAAACCAATCGGTACCGTCCATGGAGGTCCACTTCAATTTTTTCGCCATAATGAAAATTCAGCCCTGCTGAAATGGTGGTAAGATTCACCTGGTCGTAGACAGCCTCAAATCCATTTCTGGGGGCACCTAAGGTATCGTTTACAAAAAAGGGCATGCCGTTTATTCTGGCATAAGAGATTTCTGAACGATAGGAGATTAGATCCGAAAAGGCGCCCTTTATTCCGGCGTGAAGCAGGTAAGGGGTGTTTTGATTGGTAAGGTTAATGTTGGATTGAATAAAAGGGTTTTGGGTATACAACTCTCGAAAGGTAATGCGCTCAAAATCCCCTGAAACACCCCCAAACAACTGCAGGTATTGTTTAAAAATTTTCCAACTGCCTTGGATGCGAGGATAAATCTTGAAAAAGCTGCTGTCGCTATTTCCAAAAACCAATGCCGCACCCAATTCCACGTCCCAGCTTTTGCGGCCAAGTTTCATGTAGGGGTTGACATCGGTAATCCATCCTATGCCCAAACTAAGGGAGTCTGAGCTAAAGTCTAAAATATCGAGGGAGGTATTGACCCCCAAAAATTCACCGGCAAAAAGGTCGGTAAATTTATTGAAGTTAGATTTAAGGCGAAAGGTGTTTTCTCTGGTTCTATAAAGGTTAGACACATGGTAAAAATCCAGCGCGGTGGAATAGTTTAGACGAATAGAATCCGTTCTATGGGTGCTGTTGAGGTAGAGCCTTCCCTGACCGAGAGAATACCGTTGGCGGGTGGAGTCGGAGGGGAAGAGGCTATCCAAAGTTTGGGGGTACCCGTAATAGTGGACGGCTTGGCGGTCATAACCGCCTTCAATTCCCAGGGTAAGTGGTTTAAAGATGTGTTTGTAACCAGCCACGGCTGTGTTGTTGCTGGTTCCGGGAAAGCCCCTTCCAGAGATACTCCCTGTAGAAGAGAGGTGATTGAAACGAACGAAATAGCCGTTTTTCCTAGCCCTTAAAGAATTTAAATGAAAATCAATCAGAGGGGTAGTGTAGTTGCCAAATCCCAATTTAAGCATGGCCCTTTGAAGCCTGGAAATAGGTTCTTTGCGCATGCGGGCTGCGGCTAGCGTGTCGGGATTATAATACGTTGGGATAGACTTAACATTGAAGGCATAGTTTGTATCTGCTTGCAGACGTATGGTATCCAATATTTGTGGATTGGTTGTGATTTTCTCCACTTCAGCAAGCTTTGGCTCAAAACCGGTATAAACTACTCGATTATTCTCAAGTTGTTGAGCCTGAAGTATTCCAAAGGGAAGCAAACACGCAAACCCTACCCATATTAACCTTAAAAACTTATTCATTGGGTGCGATTTCAAATTCCTCAGGTTCGTTTATCTCGGGACGGTTTCGTTCTTGTTCCAAGTCTAAGATTGCTTGGTATTTTTCTTGAGCCATTTGGACCAAATCGGCTCCTTGATGATTATCAATTACCGTTTTAAGTACTGATTTGGCTTGGATTAAATCGTCGAGCTTAAGGTAAATATCACTAAGCAAAATAAAGGATCGAGCCATCCAGTCTTTTTGTCCACCCATATGCTTAATTGCTTTGCGCAACTCTCTTTCGGCCTGGCGGTATTCCTGTTTTATGTACAAAACATCGCCCATAATGAAGGCCACCTCAGCGAAGTATCCGGAGCTTTTGTTTTTTTCCAGTTTCCGGGCCGAAGCCAAGGCCATTTCCCACTGCTCTATGCGGTAGTTGGACCGGGTCAAAACAAAAAGACTGCGCTCTAATTCGGATTGAGCAAGCGATTCAAAGCTTTGAACCAAATTGGCATAGTGAATGGCTTCAATCCATTGGTGCAAAGCAAAATGGTATTCCATGAGTGCAATTCTTGAAGTTTTTAAATGCTCTGAGCTTCCGGTAACTTCAATCAATCGTTCGTAAGTGCGCATGGCCTTGAGGGTATCGTTCATGGTGCTGTACAAGTACCCGGCCTTTACCAATGCATTTTCGGTGAAACTTCCATTGGGTGCTTCCAAAACACGTTCAAAAAGAACCAAGGCTGCCGTATCGTTTTTTTCTTCAAATAGACATTCTGCCGCATAGTGGGCTGCTTTTAAGGCAAAAATACCTTGAGGAAAAGCCTTAAGATAAGCGTGTCCTGCAGAAGATATTTTTTGGCAATCCCCTAAATTCACTGCATTTTGTAAAGCGTCAAACGCACTGGAATCTAGGCTTGCTTCGCTGTATCGATTGCCTCCTTTTTCCTTAACAAACTGAAGCCAAGCTTCCACTTGTCCTGTTTCGGTATAAATACTCTTGGCATAGCCCATAGCCAAATTGGCTTCTTCGGTACCCGCGTATTCATCAACCACCCTTCGAAACCAACCGAGGGCTTCTTGATTTTGCCCGTTGTTGCGATGTACCAGGCCGGATTGGAGCAGGGATTTCCCAAAATAAAAGCCTTTAGGAAAACGTGATCTTAATTGTTCGAAAGTAGTTAAGGCCCGGTTGGCTTTGTCTTGGCGAACCGCTGCCAGTCCTTTTTCGTATAAAGCTTCTTCATTTAAGGGAGAGCTAGGGAAATTCTCCGCTAAACGCCCCATAGTTTCCTCTTTTCCGGCCTGGTCTCCTGTGAGACCTTGCAGCATACCCAATTGGAACAAGGCATAATCTGTTCCGAAATCAGGGTGGTTGGCGGAAGACTTGTACGCTTCTAGCGCTTGGTTAAAGCGCTTTAAAACAAAAAAACAATCAGCGGTGCGAAGAAGGGCATCGTTGGCTTTGGCATCTTTAGGGCCTTTGTTTTCAGTTAAGTAGGTCCTAAATTCGGTAAGAGCACCTGCATAATCTTTGAGTTTTAGTCGGGCATATCCCAATTGATAATAAACATGTGCGTACTCTTGCAAGGAAGAAGCAGAAGGAGAAGACAGAAAAGACTCCCATTGACCAATGGCATCGGGGTAACTCTTGAGTTGATAAAAGGTTTCGCCAAGCCAATATCTTGCTGAGGCGGTAATTTCGGGGCTTTTGTTCCTTCGAATGGCCCGTTGAAATAATGGTATGCCCTCTTCTAACTCGAGGTTATTGAACAGTTCTACGGCTCTAAAATAAAGCACGCGTTGGAAGGCTCTATTTAATTCAGGGGAGAGCTTATCCATCTTTTCTAGTGCCTCAATGGCAAGTCTATAATTTTTGGCGGAAACATGAATTTCCACCATAAGCTTTCTGGCTTCCTCTTTAAAAAGGGCGTTGGGGTAAAGCTCTAAATACCGCTCCAAAGCTCCAACAGCTTCATTATATGGATTGTATCCCAGCTCAAAACTGAGTTTGGCAAAATTGAATAAGGCCTCCTGCGAAAGTTGGTCGTCAAAGTTTAGGGCATGAACCATACGCAGGGCATCCAGGGCCAGCTTTTTTTGGTTTAATTCCATTAAGGAGGAGGCAAGGAAATAGTAGGCCGTTTGACTGAGGCTATCGTCTTTATCTGTGGCTTTTGCTAAGGATTCAGCAGCCTCTTTCCATTGTTCGGTATAGAAATAGGAAAGCCCTAAATTGTATCTGCCTTCGCGGTCCAGTTGACCACCGTCTTTTTGAAACAGCTGATAAACCTTCAAAGCCTTATCGTAGTTTTTAAGCCTAAACCAAGATTCGGCCAAGATACGCCGTACGGGATCTCTATGGCGGCCTTTTAATGTGTCTGCCAGCGGGCTGCCATAAGCAGTGGCCTCCTCATACCGCCCTTGTCGGTAATAAATTTGAACTACATATAGCGGAACAAGGCGTGCAAATGCTTTAGATTGCTCTACTCTTTTGAAGTATTGGAGTGCTTTTTCATAGTCTTCTTTTTCGTAATAGATATGCCCGGTGTAATACAAGGCCGGAATTTGCCATTTGGACTCCCTTTCGTTCATTTGGTCAAATGCGAGCAAGGCATCTTTGGAATTTCCTTGCATGTAGCGGCTGTAGCCCAATTTGAAATAATATTCAGAAAAATCTGATTTATTGAGGAGGTAAGGGTCGGCTTTACTTAAGGCCATTTCTGCCTCCTGATAATCTTTTTCCCTAAAATGAATTCGTCCGGTTTGTAGCCAGCTCATAGAATTTTTAGGGCTTTCGGGATATCGATTTCTGAATCGATCCAATAGGAACAGGGCGTTGTCTTGAAAAAGTTCGGTGGCGCAGGCCGCTTCGTAGTAATACGCATCGGCCAAATTATGATGTTCTGAAGATTGAGCCACTTCTTGGTAACTTCTAAATAGCGCCTGAGCAGCACCATAGAGCGATTGTTGGTATTGTTGATACCCTTCTCTGTACAGTTTTTCAGGATCAAGTTGGTTTGGCGTTCTCTGAGCCATAAGACAGGACGACAATAAAAGACATCCTAAAATTGCCGCTATTTGCTTCATGCTATTGTTTTACAGAGATACACTAATGCAAAGGTAGCCACAGCCCTATGCCTTCACCTAAGCTGCCTTGTGTTTTTTCAACGTTCTTCTTTTGATAATTATTTTTAGAATGGCCAAACAGGATTATAATTATGAACAATTTTGAAGTATGAACGAACCTTCCGAAGCCCTAATCGAGTTAAATAAAGTGAGTGTGCATCAGGGAAATCTGATGGTGCTTCGCGATGTTACCTTGGCCATGAAAAAAGGCGAGTTCGTTTATCTAATCGGGAAAACAGGAAGCGGCAAGTCTTCGCTCATGAAGGCGATGTACGGTGAAGTCCCTATTGCCGATGGACAGGCCAAAGTAGCCGGTTTTGATTTGTCAAAACTAAAACGCACTAGGCTTCCCCTTTTGCGTCGACAATTGGGTATTGTATTTCAAGATTTTCAATTGTTG
Source organism: Flavobacteriales bacterium (assembly GCA_018401695.1). Taxonomy (GTDB): domain Bacteria; phylum Bacteroidota; class Bacteroidia; order CAIKAF01; family CAIKAF01; genus CAIKAF01. The sequence goes on from JAGYKD010000002.1 coordinate 398,071, forward strand.
CCCGATCGAACCATTTTCGATAATATGACTTTTGTGCTTAAAGCCACCGGTTGGAAAGACAAACGCAAAATGGAGTACCGAATTCAGGAGGTGTTGGATGCGGTTGGGCAAAAGACTAAGGGGTTTAAATATCCTCATGAGCTTTCCGGAGGAGAGCAACAGCGTATGGTGGTGGCCCGCGCATTGCTGAATCATCCAAAATTAATATTGGCCGACGAACCTACGGGAAACCTGGACCCCGATACCTCTAAGGATATTATGGAGCTTTTGAGGCAAATTCGGGCATCAGGTACGGGCGTATTAATGGCAACGCACGACCATTCCTTTTTAAAGGATTATCCGGAGCGTACCTTGATTTGTGCCAATGGTTACATTTCGGAGGTTTAAATGGCTACTTTTCAGACCATAGGTTAATCAGAGCCCAAGTTGTTTTTTTAGGCCTTTGATTCTATTGAAGGGCTTTGTACCTTTCCCGCAACATTTTGCTTATGAATAGGTTCTTTTTGTTGTTGTGTGGATTAGGTTTCTCTTTTTTAAGCCAAGCACAACAAGCATTTTTTGGAATAGATGCCCAACGGAAGTATCCAGGAATGGAAGTGGTGCGTGAAAAGCCCGGTTTGGCCTTCCCTGAATTTTTAAAACCAGGGCCCTCCTTAGGTCTGGATGGAGACAGACTCAATCATTTTCTAAAGAGCTTAATGCAAAAAAGAGGAATTAGTACCGACCTCCGGTTGGTATCTAAGGAAGAAGATGCGCATGGCTTTATCCATCTAAGCTTTCAGCACTACGTGAATAATGTACCTGTAGAAGCAGGAATATACAAAGTGCACCTTAAAAACTACATCTGGCACAGTGCTCATGGAAATCTATTTGCTATCGATCAAAATGTAGGCGCGCAGGCTTCTATTGACGCCGGGGTGGCTATTCAAGAGGCTTTACATGCAGTCCCTGCTCAGGTTTACAAGTGGGAAGTTCCCGAAGAGGAAGCCGATTTGAAGTTTTGGACCAAGCACTTAGGCGCTTCTTATTATCCTTCCCCCTCCCTGTGTTGGGTTGCTCCTCAAGGCGATTTTCATGAGCAAAAGCTTCGTTTGGCTTGGAAAATGGACATTTATGCTCATCAACCCTTAGCAAGATTTGATGTTTTTGTGGATGCCCAAAGCGGTGAGGTATTGTGGCTTAAAGATAAAATTCATACGGCCGATTCCCTTGGGTCGGTAGTGACCGCCTACTCAGGAACGCACTCCATGACCGCAGATTTCTTTAACGGGCAGTTCAGGTTGCGGGAAACCGGAAGAGGAAATGGCATTCAAACCTATGACTTGAATAATGGAACTTCCTACGGCAATGCCACAGATTTTTTTGATGCCGATAATATATGGAACAATGTAAATGCCAGCTTAAACCAATATGCCGGTGATGCCCATTGGGGGGCTGAAATGACCTACGATTATTTTCTCCAAGTGCATAACCGAAACAGTATTGACGGAAATGGGTTTATGCTAAGAAGTTATGTTCACTACAGCAACAATTACAACAATGCTTTCTGGGATGGTCAACGCATGACCTATGGCGATGGAGACGGTTCTGTATTTACTCCACTAACGGCATTGGACATCACCGGACATGAAATAGCCCATGGACTGACTTCAAATACCGCAAACCTTATTTACCAAAACGAAAGTGGTGCGCTGAATGAGTCTTTTTCGGATATTTTTGGGATGGCAGTTACCGCCTTTGCCAACAATACCTTGGAATGGAAAATTGGGGAAGATGCCACTCCGAACGGAAATGGAATTCGTTCCATGAGTAATCCAAACGGATACGGTGATCCGGATTGCTATGGAGGTAGTTTTTACTACACCGGAAGTCAAGACAATGGGGGAGTACACACCAACAGTGGCGTACAAAATTACTGGTTCTATTTAATGACCGTAGGGGGCACCGGAACCAACGATTTAGGCAATACCTATTCGGTAAATGCTCAAGGGGTAATTAAAGCAGCTGAAATTGCTTTTAGAAATTTGACCGTGTACTTAGGACCTAGTTCTAATCACCAGGATGCTCGTTTTTATGCCATTCAGTCGGCCATTGATTTGTATGGTGCTTGTACTCCTGAGGTGATAGCTACAACCAATGCTTGGCATGCTGTTGGAGTGGGTGGACCTTTTGTTGCAACCGTTACAGCAAATTTTTCAACTCCTTTTCAGTCTTTTTGCCAAGCGCCGGCCATGGTTTCATTTACCAACACCAGCGTTAATGCCGGGAATTTCATTTGGGATTTTGGGGACGGTTCTACTTCGAACCAGGTGAATCCAACCCATACCTACATGCAACCCGGCACTTACCCTGTAAAGTTAGTCGCCGATGGAGGAGCTTGCGGCATGGATTCTTTAATTCAAAGCAGTTATATTATTGTAGACCCCAACTTGCCCTGCAACGTTACCATGAACCCCAATGGGGCCAATCAAACCCAGTTCTCTTGCACAGGAACTTTATTTGATCCGGGCGGTCCTTCAGGCAATTACCAGGACAACCTAAATTCGGTGATTACCATTGCTCCTACCGGAGCGGCAACCGTAAGCTTGCAGTTTAGCCAGTTTAATTTGGAAAACAACTACGATTATTTATACATATTTGACGGGCCTTCCATCAATAGTCCCTTGATTGGCCAATACACGGGAAATACATTGCCAAATAGCGGAACCATTACCAGTACGGCAGGAGCAATCACCCTACGCATGTTTTCCGATGTGTACGTAAATGAGCTTGGCTTTGTGTTGGATTGGAGCTGTCAGCTGCCCAGTACCCCTCCGGTGCCTGATTTTTCAGCTACTGCTTTGGCCTCATGTGACGGAAATATTCAGTTTCAGGATATGACCACCAACGGGGCCGTATCTTGGTTTTGGGATTTTGGAGACGGGCAAAGCTCCACCCAACAAAACCCTCAACACCAGTATCAGCAAGATGGAACCTATTCGGTGAAGCTTGTAGCATCAAACCTAGTAGGTAGCGACTCCATTGTTAAACCTGCATACATCACTATAGATAGACCCGACGCCCCGCAGGGAAGCGATGTGTATTTATGTCAACCGGATACCGCACATTTGAGTGCAAGTGCTGCCGGCACCATTTTTTGGTACAGCCAACTTGTAGCCGGCAATCCGGTGGCAAGCGGTTCAAATTTTTCAACATATGTAAATTCCACAGATACGTTTTGGGTCGAAAACCAAGAAGCACAATTGCCCTTCTTTGTTGGTCCTATGGATAACACCTTTGGTGCGGGGGGATTTCATAACAACAGTTCCACTCAATATTTGATTTTTAATGTGGATCAACCCATAACCTTGGTTAGTGCTTGGGTAAATGCCAATAGTTCGGGCAACCGGAGCTTTATTTTGTGGGATGGAAGCGGCAATCAACTGGACTCGCGCTTTGTATTAGTGCCCGCAGGCACGAGCCGTGTAGCCCTGAATTTTCATTTGCAACCGGGAGTGAATTATAGACTTGGAGGCAGCGACATGGATCTTTACCGAAACAATAGTGGGGTGAATTATCCCTACAATCCGGGAGGACATGTTGAGATTACCGGTTCTTCGGCAGGAGCCGCTTTTTATTACTATTTATACGACTGGGAACTTCAAGGAGATCCCTGCATAAGTCCGAGGGTGCCCATACGCGTGGAGCAAGGACCTGTAATTAGTGGCTTTTCTAAGCAAACAACAGGCTTATCGGTTCAATTTACGGCCACCAGCAGCAATGCCAGTTTTTACCAATGGGATTTTGGGGATGGACAATCCAGCACTTTGGCTAATCCATTGCACACCTACACACAGGCAGGAACCTACACCGTGCAGTTGATTTCCGGTAACCCAAGCTGTAGCGATACAGTAACAGATGTGGTAACCGTGCAAGTTTCCGGAATAGAAAATGCCTTAAGTGCCCTGCATGTGCAATTGTATCCCAATCCATTTACCGACCAAGTATGGATTAAGGGGGCATTGATGCATGGTGTTTGGGAAGTGCACCTGCATGACCTAAGAGGAAGGCTTTTGAGTGAGCAAGCATTGGAAAGTACCGGTGAGCAAGTATCTTATGCATTAAAGCCATTGCAGGGTTTAGCTCCGGGCACCTATTTGTTGCGATTAAGACATAAAGAATCCGGAACCGAGCAGAGTCTACGCTTGGTGAAACGTCCCTAAAACAGGGCCAGTGGCATGAAATTTGTATTTTGCACCTATATGATGAGGTGTAGATTGTTATGTGTGTTGTGGGGGAGTTTGGCCTTGGCTTGGGGGCAAGATACCTTGCCGGCGCCTGATTGGGGAACCAACGTTTGGCGTGCACCTTACCGAGATTCGGTGGGAAATGCCATAGGTCGCTTTTCGAATCAAGTAAGAGATATTGCCCAAGCTTCCGTTCCCAAGGAACCTGTTGTTTTTGTTGGAAGCAGCTCCGTGCGTGCTTGGCGTAGTTTGGAGGAGGATTTCCCCAATTTCCCCGTGTCTAACAGCGGGTTTGGGGGGAGTACCTTACCTGAGCTTAGCTTTTACCTCAAAGCATTGGTATTGGACAAAAATCCATCTATGGTGGTGGTGTATTGCGGGGAAAACGATTTGACCTTAGCCTATTCCCGACCGCAGGAAGTGTTTGGATCCTTTTTGGAGCTGGCCGGTTTGTTGAAGCAAGCGCTTAAACAAGGGACACCGGTTGTTTTTATAAGCGTTAAACCCTCCATTTATTCTTGGGAGTACTGGGAAAAGCAGCAGCAATTCAACCGGATGGTGGAGCTTTTTGATGCTTGGGCAGACTGGCCGGAATTTCACTTTGTGCGGATGGAACATTTGCTTTTAAATGCCGATGGGGAGCCTGACCCTGCACTGTTTATACGGGATGGATTGCATTTGAACAAAAGCGGTTATCAAAAATGGACCATGTTTTTGAGGCCCAAGCTGGAGCGCATGTACAAAGAATTACGGGGCCCGGATGGAGCAAAGTAGCTGACCGAAGCCTAGCTTTTTGGCGGGCTTTGGAGCGAGGAGGCCCCCGAGCCTTCGGGGGACCCCGGAGCCCAAAGCCCGCAAAGCTAGGAGAGGGCACTACTTGGGACAGCCGGATTAGCCCCCCAAATTAGATGTTCACTATAGCCGGTTGAAAAATTAAATCGTGTTTTTGTCGTTAAAGAAATTATTTGCTGAAATTAGAAGTATGAAATGGGTGGTTGGATTTTTGTTGGTGTTTTTTGTGGGACTGCAGCTTCGTGCGGAGTATCGGCTGCCGGAGGATACAGCCTTTCGGCGGCAATTGCTTTCCATTCCGGAGGCGGTGGACTTTTCACTTGCGCCGGAAGTTAGGGGACATGTTTCTGCGCATTTGGCAGAAACGAGTCAGCAGTCTGCGCTTTGGTTTGCTGCAGCACAAAAGCATCTGCCTATGGTTCAGCATTGGATTTCGGACAAGGGCTTGCCCGGAGAATTGGCATTTTTGCCTTTGGCGATGTCCCATTTGAATCCTTCAGTAACCGTGGGAGAGGGCCGCACGGGCTGGTGGCAAATGCACTACCTTACCGCTTTTAGATATGGGCTCAAAGTAGAACATTTTGTTGATGAACGCAGGGATTGGGTAAAATCAAGTGAAGCGGCGCTGCACTATTTAGAGGACTTGCATAGGCAAATGGGTGATTGGACTTCGGCGGTTTTGGCCTTTATGGGCTCCCCGGCAGAAGTGGTAGCAGCTCAAAAACGTTCTTGCCAAACCGAAGAATCCGGAGCTTGGGTCAAGGTTTTGCCGGCCGAATTGCAAATGCAGTTTTCGGAATTTGCCGCTTTCTCTTACTTATGTCGCTTTGGTCCCAAGCCTTTGAAACTAGCAATGAAGGAACCCAAAACGGTAGAGCCCCATGTAGAAAAGAAGCTTGTTTACGGTCGTTTTGCTATGGATGTTCCCGGTTTGGTGGCCGCCCTTGGAATATCACAAACGCTTTTTTTGTCCTTAAATCCTAGCCTTAAATCGTCTTGGTTGCCTGCCGGTGAAGCCTTGTTTTTACCCCTTTCCAGTCAATATCGCTGGCAGGAGCTTCAGGATACATTGCAAGGGCCTTTGCATAAGCATGGGAGTACTTTACGCATACATGACCCTGCCTCTTTTGAGCAAGTAATTCGTTCTCAGGGACTAAACATGAATCATGTGTATGCACTCAATGGCATGGAGCCCAAGGATCTTGAGGAAGGATCTATAGCCCTGCTTTTTCCAAAAGAAGGACTATCCTTGGTAGAGGCGGTGGAACCCAGGGTTCAAATATCGGCGGAGAAAGAGCTCGGTGTCCAATGGTATAGGGTGCGCAGTGGGGACACCCTTTGGCGCATTGCCGGCAAATACCAAGGGGTGAGCCCGGAAAATATCATGGATTGGAATAATTTGCGGTCTGACCGAATTCAAATTGGACAGCGATTAAAAATTTTTAGCGGCAGCTGATGGCTAAGCCGGAGCCTTCGGATGCATCGGTTAGCCCTTGGCGGTCGGTTGTATTGTTGCTTTTGGTGGTGGGCCCCTTGGTGGCTGCGGCTCTTTTTTGGCCTAAAGATGGACTTAGGCTTGCCGGTATCCATTGGGAATTGCCAAATCCTGAAACCTTTGTGTACGGTGATTCCATAGAGTATGTGGATTTGGAAGCGCAGGCCGAAAAAGAGCGCCAAGATTCCATTCGCATGAGCTCTTTGTTTGGTTTAAAGGACAGCTTGGATGCATATCAGGCTTTGTGCGACAGCCATCCTGCCCGAATATACTTGCCAAAGAGTCGAAAAGACTTGTTGTTTGGTCTGTTTGACCGGTGGAAATTATTGGAGTCGGGTGAGGATTCTTCTTTGCAGGTGCGTATTATGCATTATGGCGATTCTCAAATCGAAGGAGATAGAATCAGCAACGAGCTGCGGCGCGGTCTTCAAACGAGATTTGGGGGCTTAGGTCCGGGTTTGCTTCCCTTGGAGCAGCCCATTGGTTCGGCTACCGTTGCTCAGGGTTTGGAAGGTAAAACCTTAAGGTATATACTTTGGGGCAGCAATCCGGAATTTAGAGCCGAGCACAGGCGCTATGGACCCATGCTTTCTTTAGGGGTAATCGATAGCAGTTTGGTGGTTTGGAGAGCTTCTAAGGGCTACGATGCCCCCTATAGTGCCGATCGTTTTTCAAGGATTAGGATTTTACTGGGTCAAAACGACAGCTCGGGAGTAGTGCGGCTTGTTTGTTCCACGGGTGGAGGCGCAAAAGAAATATCGGCAGGCCCTGGTCCCGATATGCTCCGCTGGGATCTATCCGGTGCAGCGCAAAGTGCCGAACTTAGCTTTGAAAACGTTCAAGGCTTAGAAGTGCTTGGAATCAGCTTGGAGAGCAGGAGGGGAGTGGTTGTTGATAATTTAGGAATGCGCGGGTGTTCGGGCACCATTTTTTCGCAAGCCGATGCCAACCAAAATAGGCGCTTGTTTTCTATGCTTGACCCCGACCTAATAATGCTTGCATTTGGTGGCAATATCATGCCGTATTTGACCGATGACCAAATTAAAGACCGCTATGTGGGGCAATTGTTGAGCCAAATTTCCTACCTGCAATCCATTGCTCCTGAGGTGCCCATTCTTTTTATTGGACCCTCCGACATGAGTACCCTCAAAGAGGGAAAACGTGTGTCCTTTCCTTTGTTGGCTTCGCTTCGTAATGCATTGCGCGACAGTATGCTGGCGCATGGTGTGGCTTATTTTGATCAGATCAGTGCTATGGGAGGCTTGCAATCGATGCCTTCGTGGGTGGAGGCTGAACCCGCTTTGGCGGTGAGCGATTACATCCATTTTACGCGGCTGGGTGCACAAAAAATGGGGGAGATGATTACCGAGGCCCTACTTAGGGAGTATACGCTTTACCTATTGAAACAACGGATGTTGAAAGAAAGAGACGAAGCCATTGAGGAATTTGAAGTACATTATTAGCCATTGGATCTTATGCTTGGGCATGCTATCGGGGCAATCGGTGTTTCCGGAAGAGGTACTTGAGTACCCTTACATTCGATACGAACTCAATCGAATTTTAGAAGGGCCGGACAGCAGCAGCATGGATGCATTTTACGACAAGCTCGACGCCCTAATGTTCAGTGGACATGGCAAAATTAGCATTGTGCACATGGGGGGGAGTCATGTACAGGCGGATGTTATCTCAGGACGAATTAGAGAACGATTGCAGACCTTCTACCCGGGAAATAAAGGAAGTAGGGGACTCCTGTTTCCCTACAAAGTGGCCAGGACCAACAATCCTTACAATTATTTTGTAAGCTATTCCGGGGATTGGGATTACGCTAAAAATGTACAACGAAGCCCTGCGGTCGAATTGGGGCTTACCGGAATGGCAGTTACCACCCGCGACAGTGCAGCGGCAATCCGCATTCGATTGGCCTCGGAACGGGCTCCGGCCAACGATTTTAACTTTATACGGTTGTTTGAGGGGAGAAATCCCGGCCTTTTTTCGGTGCGTTTGCCCGAATTGGATAGCGCCAGCGAATCGTATCGAATTTTTAGAAAACCCGGAAGCGGCTACACCGAGATCTTTTTAGAGAATTACCACGGAGAAGTCTTGTTGGAGTGGTATCCCCAAGACAGCAGCCAAACCCACTATGAACTTTTGGGCATTCAACTGGAAAATGAGGACCCGGGGATTACCTACCATAGCATTGGGGTGAATGGTGCCGGTACTTATTCTTATTTAGGCTGTGCTTACCTTCAAGAAGATTTGGCTCAGTTGCACCCCGATTTGGTGATTTTTGGGATTGGTATCAACGATGCTGCTGCGCAAGGATTCGATGCTTCCGCCTTTGAATACCGATATAAAAGGCTTTTTGCGAAAGTCCGCGCCGTAAACCCCAAGGCCTGCATACTTTTACTCACCAACAACGATAGCTACCGCAGGTCCAGAAGGCGTTATTATGTAAATCCGAATGGGGAAGTGGTAAGGCAAAGCATGCTCAAGCTTAGTAGGGAAGAGGGAGTTGCCGTTTGGGACTTGTTTTCCATTATGGGCGGCTTAGAATCCATGAAACTTTGGGAAAACGAAGGTTTGGCCAAGCGCGACAAAATTCATTTTACCTTTAAAGGCTATCGATTGACGGGCGATTTGCTGTTTGCAGCCCTGTTGGAAGGCTACAAAGCTCATTTAAAGCAACAATGGAAGCAATAAATTTGGCCGATATTCCAAATGCACTTTGGGACTGGTGCTCCACCTTCGATAAGGAGCAGCCCCTAAGCTTTACCGGATTTAGCTTTTGGTTGTTTTTCCTGGCGGTTATGGTGCTTTTTTCGCTTATGCATAAGCGAAAGTCTCTGCGTAATGCTTTTTTGTTTGGTGTAAGCCTATTCTTTTACTTCAAAACCAGTGGCCTGTTTTTTTTGCTGCTGCTTTTTTCCACCCTAACGGACTATGTGCTGGGGCATGCAATCTATAAAAGTCCAAAAAAATGGCAGAAAACCCTTTGGTTGAGCTTAAGCGTCGTAGTAAACTTAGGTAGTCTTTCCTACTTTAAGTACGCCTACTTTTTCGCCGATGCTGCCACCAAAATTTGGCGCCCCGATACCCCCTTTGAGGTGCTAAACTGGTTGGCGGTTTGGGCCAATCAGTTTCATGAAACTACCGGTTGGAGTTTTAGTGCCGACCAAATCATTCTTCCGGTGGGGGTTTCTTTTTTTACTTTTCAAACCATTAGCTACGCTGCCGACATTTATCGAGGACAGGTGAAACCTCTTCGAAGCCTTTTAGATTTTGGCTTTTACGTGAGTTTCTTTCCCCAATTGGTAGCCGGACCCATTGTGCGTGCTGCCGAATTTGTGCCCCAAATTCACAAGAAGTTTTCGCTGACCAAAGCCGCTTGGGGAATGGCCACCTTTATGATTGTGAATGGCTTGGTTAAAAAGCTGTTGCTTGCCGATTTTTTGGCTTTAAATTATGTGGACAAGGTGTTTGACATGCCCCACATGTACATGGGTTTTGACGTACTAATGGGCTTGTTTGTATACTCGCTTCAAGTCTATGCCGATTTTTCAGGTTACACCGACATCGCCATTGGAGTGGCCTTATTGATGGGCTTTAGACTGCCCGATAATTTCAATTCGCCCTACAAGGCTAAGAATGTGGCCGAATTTTGGAAACGATGGCATATTTCACTCAGCACCTGGCTAAAGGACTATTTGTACATTCCTCTAGGAGGCAATCGAAAAAGCAGCATCGGTACCTTCCTTTGGAGTTTGGTGCTGTCCGGAGTGGCGGCTGCGATTTCAGGTTCTTGGTGGATTATGGCTATTTTTCCTCTGCTGGTTTTACTGCTTTGGCTGTCTCGCCTTTGGATTCCCGGACTTTGGAGTGCTTTTACCACCAATATCAACATGTTGCTTACCATGCTCATTGGCGGACTTTGGCACGGCGCCAGCTGGAATTTTTTGGTCTGGGGTGGGCTAAATGGCTTGGGGCTTTTGGTCTACAAAGGATGGCGCAAAATTTCGCCCTATGAAGCCAGTACCCACCCTTTAATCCACGCCTGGAAAGTCCTCTTTACTTTTGTGTTTATTTCTTTTACAAGACTATTTTTTAGGGCGGGCGACCAGCGCAATCCCAACGACAACTGGGAAACGGCAGAAGCGCTATGGGCGCAGTTATTTAACCCCAGTGGCTGGAACCTAAGCCACATTTTTTTAGTTTCCGAGACCTACCGAAACGCCTTTTTGGTGTTCTTGGGTGGCATGGTACTGCATTGGTTACCAAAAATTTGGAAAGATTTCTTGCGCCGCAGCTGGATTAACTTACCCTTACCGGTTCAAGCGCTGGCCGCCTTGTTGGTGGTCATTGTTTTGTACCAACTCATCGACGAAGAAGGGCAAACCTTTATTTATTTTCAGTTTTAATTTTGGGGGCAGCTTCGCCCGGGCTGTCTCTGCAAGCTGTTTTGCTTTGCCCCGCAGCTGCATGCCGGCCCGGGGTTTGCTGCGCGCCACCGCGGCCCGTCAGCAGTTGCAGGGGCTAAGCTTCAACAGGCTTTCCGTTCCATCCCTTGCCCGGATTTAGGTAAAAAATATCATCTCTGACCGAATCCCTTGTTTGCCGTTTTCTCGCTGTTTCAAAACCAAATCTCCTCCCAAATGCTGCATCAATTCTTTACAAATTTTAAGGCCAAGTCCCAAACCTACTTTACCGCGTTTATTGCTTGTTCCAGAGGGAAACCAGGCAAAGGCCTTTTGGATTTGCTCTTCGCTCATGCCCTGGCCCTGGTCTTCTATGCTTATTCCTGAGGCATCTGCTACCAAAATGATTTGCCCCCCTTCCGGCGAAAATTTAATGGCGTTATGCAACAGGTTGCTTAACACAATTTCAACCACTCCCGGAGCGCTAATGGCAAAATCTTGGGTGGTTTCAATAGCTATATTTAGCTTTTTGGCTTCTAAGGCTTGTTGCCAATAGTCTACCTTTTCTTTAATGAGCGGGGCTAAAGGAATTCTTTGTTTTTCAATTGCTCCTGCCTGATAATGATGAAGCGACCATTGCATCAATGCAGAGAGCAACTCCAGCAAGTCCTCCAACTGAACATTCAGCCCTTTGGCATAATCTTTTAGCAAGGCTTGAGGCATATCTTGGTTTGCACAAGTGTCTACCACCTCCTTTAAGGCCGCTATTGGGTTGCGTAAATCGTGTCCTAAAATCCCTAAAAAATGAAAAAGAAATTGGTGCAGTTCATTTAGGCGACTTTCTCTTTTTTCAAGATATTTAATCAATTCATCTTGGCGACGAAGCAAAGAACGAATGCGTATTTCATTACTAACTTGTCTTGCCAATACTTTAAGGGCATGTTTTTGCTCTTTATTTAATCTTCTTGGCCTCTCATCCAACACACACAAAGAGCCCAACAGCATGCCTCCGGGACTTTTGATGGGATGCCCTGCATAAAAATGAATATGAGGCTTGTCTGTAACTAAAGGATTATCATAAAAGCGTTTGTCTTTGTGGGTATTGGGAATATAAAACAAAGACTCTTTTTGAATGGCATGGGCACAAAAGGAGACTTTCCGGGAAGTTTCCTTGGCGCTTAATCCAATTTTGGCTTTAAACCATTGGCGGTCTTGGTCTACCAGGCTAACCAAGGCCATGGGCGTTTGGCATATATCGGCGGCCAATTGGACTATTTCGTCAAAGCACAGCTCAGGAGGGCTGTCCAAAATTTGGAGGTCCCTGAGCTGTCTTAATCGCTCATATTCATTAAGTGGCAACGGAGCTTCTTTCATAGGGGAATTAAAGTATGGGGGGAATTAAAGTATGGCGAAACTAAGATTTGATTTGTAATACTTTAGTTTTCAAATATCATAATTTAAAAAAGTTTGTTATTACAACGTTTTTTAGTTTTCACTCTCGCTTCTTTTTCCTTGTTTTACGCTAATGGAGTTTTTTTGTCATTTACCTCTGAATCAAGCCGGCTTGGGAAGTGCTTTGGTTCGCAAGTATGTATCCGATCCGGAATCTCTAAGCTCGCTTTTTAGTGCTTCACCCCTAAATCCGGATTGGGATCGGCTAATAGAAATTAAGAGCGCCCACTTTAGTGATTCCATGCGTAAAAACCTGGTACTAGCTTTACAAGCTCAATATGGAGATTTGGCCGATAAGGCTACTACAGCTCAAATCAATAGTTTGGCATCCCCAAAAACTTTTAGTCTCACCACCGGCCACCAGCTGAGTTTTGGAACCGGTCCACTCTTCTTTATTTACAAATTGGTTTCCGTTGTTCGGCTTGCGGCCCAACTTAAGGAAAGGTACAGCGAATATCATTTCGTTCCCATCTATTGGATGAATACAGAAGATCATGATTTAGAAGAGATTCGTCCACTCCATTTGGCAGGCAAGACCTTTACTATGCCCCATGAAGATTTGGGTCAGGCAACAGGCAATTATGGAACCCGGGAGTTGGAATCGGTATGGAAAGAATTAGAAAGCGTATTGCCCAATTTCCCTGAACTCCAAAAGGGAATAAAAGAAATAAAGCATTGCTACCAAAGCTCTTCCACCCTCGCCGAAGCCATACGAAGACTAGTGGTTTCCTGGACCAAGGGCTCAGGTTTGTTGGTGTTGGACCAGAACGATGCCCAACTTAAGGCGGCTTTTGCCCCCATTGCTTTTAAAGATATCCTAAGCGAGCAAAGCGGTTCTTTGGTAGCAGAAACTACCGCGAAACTCGAACACATGGGATTTAAGGGCCAAGTAATGCCCCGGGAAATCAACTTCTTTTACCACAGTGCTCAAGGCCGCAAACGGATGGTTCGTGATGCCGGTGGTTTTGCCGTATTGGATACGAACCTACACTTTACCACCGAGGCATTGCACGAGGAGTTTCGACAGCATCCCGAGCGTTTTTCGCCCAATGTGGTTACACGTCCCTTGTACCAAGAAACAATTCTCCCCAATTTGGCCTATGTGGGAGGTCCTGCAGAGGTGCATTATTGGCTTCAGTACAAAAAAGTATTTGAAGGGTACCAAATTCCTTTTCCCTTAATACTGGCACGAGATTCCTTTTTGGTGATTAAAGCGCGTCATCTAAAGCATATTCAAGACGAAAAAATTGAGCTCGCAGACTTTATTAAGAGTCCCGGAGCTGTAAAAGAGGCTTTGGTTCGCAAAATGGAAGCCATAGAAGAGGGAGGGCAGGGGGTAGATTTTCCTGTAGGGCTAATAGCTCAACTGGAGAACACCGAACATGCTGTTGACCGTTGGTTTGCCGATGTTGACCCCGGCGTGCACAAAGCAGCTAAAGCAGCTTGGCACAGATACCATAAGCGGTTGGAAGATTTGAATAAGAAACGCCTGGCAGCGCTTAAAAAAAAGCATGCGCACAGCCTGTTATGGCTTCAGGATTTACAAAATACTGTTTTTCCGGGTCAAAGCCTTCAGGAACGTTACAACCACGTCTTAAGTTTGGGGGCTGATCCGAGCTTTACCTTTTCTCAATTGCTCAAATATGCCGACCCCACAAAACCGGGTTTGAAGGTTTTGGTAGACAAAGCGCCGGAGGGCGAATAGGGCAAAGGAGCAAAAAAAAAGCCCCTGCCGGGGCTTTCCTTAGTTTTTGATATATACTTTTTCTTTGATTCGGGCAGATTTGCCGGATAGGCCTCTGAGGTAATACAGTTTGGCGCGACGCACTTTACCGCGTTTCAAAACAGTCAAGCTGTCCAGGAAGGGTGAGTTTTCCGGGAATACTCTTTCCACACCCACACCGCTGGAAATTTTTCTTACGGTAAACGTGGCTGTAACTCCGGAACCGTTTCGCTGAATAACCACACCGGTATATTGCTGAATACGCTCCTTATTGCCTTCTTTAATCTTGTAATTCACAGCTACGGTATCTCCGGCTTTGAATTCGGGCAGTTCGTTTTTCTCTACAAACTGTTTTTCTACAAACTGAATCAACTCTGACATCGCTTCTTAGGATTACCTGAAATTGGGGTGCAAACATACGCTTTTTTCCTTAAATATCAATCTTTAACTCTTCCCATTCCTTATTTTTTTCCATGGTCTGTTGTTGAAGAAAAATGGATTAATGCCAAGCTCCTTTTGATATGATTTTTGAAAAGCGTGGTCAAAAGTGCTATTTTTGTGGCTTAATTCGCATCTATGCACTGGAATCGTATACATTACTTAGCATTTGTTGGAGGAGCTGTAGTACTCGCTGCTTTGTCGCGCCTGCTTCCTCATCCCCATAACTTCACTCCATTGGTAGGTATGGCTCTGTTTGCCATGGCTTATATGCCCAAAGCCTGGCAAGCCATTGCAATTACTATGTTGAGTTATTTGCTTAGCGATGCCCTAGTCAATGCATTTTTGCATCCTGAAGCATCCTCTTGGGCCTACTTTGTATCTCCAACGGCGCTTGGGGTTTATGTAGCTATGCTTTTGGTTTCCGGTTTAGGTTTTGCTTTAAAAGGCAAAGCCCTCAAGACTTCTCGTCTAATGGCCGGCAGTATCTCCGGGTCTTTTGTGTTTTACCTGGTCTCCAATACCGCTGTATGGTTGGGTTCCGCTTATTATGCCAAAAGCTTTACCGGCTGGTTGACGGCTTTGTATGCGGGTATTCCTTTTTATCAAGCCAACGACATATTGTCTTCTTTTTTCTTGAATCAAATCATAGGTGATTTGTTTTTTACAGGGCTGCTCTTTGGCGCCTATGCATTGGTTAATAAGGGCAGCTTAAAGCCGGCACGGATTGGTTCATGAACATGCCGCTTTCTTGGTGGGAATACCAAGATGCCTACCATAATCCCGAACTTTGCATTGTTGGTGCCGGTATTGTAGGCCTGAGCACAGCGCTTTTTTATGCCCAACAGCGTCCCAAAGCAAAAATTGTAGTACTTGAGTCCGGCAACCGTCCCTCCGGTGCAAGTCTTAGAAATGCAGGTTTTGCTTGTTTTGGTTCGGTAGGCGAAATTGCCGATGACCTAAAGCACAGCAGCCTCGAGGCAACCATAGCACTTATGGCAGCAAGAAGGCGAGGCTTAGCGCTTTTGCGGAAGATTCATGGCGATAAAGCCCTTTCCTTGGATGCCTGTGGCGGGTATGAGTTGTTTTTTTCGGAAGAAAAAGAAGCCGCAGAGCAGGCCTTGGATTTGCTTCCCAAGCTCAATCAAAGCTTATTGGAAGCAGGAGTATTTGCCAAGGAGGTATACCGCATGGTAAAGCCTTCCGATTTGCCAAAAAATTCATTCAAGGGACTTCATTTGGCCATTTTTCATGCCGAGGAGGCCGCGCTAAATCCGGTGCATTTGTGGCAATCGCTCTTGCAAAAATGCCTGAGTCTTGGCGTCCGTTATCAGCCGGGTGTGGCCTTAACCGCGCTACCCGAAGCCGAAGATGCCAAGGGGTATATGTGTTCCTGTTTCGGCTTTGAATTTAGGACCAAGCGATTGGTAATGGCCACCAATGCCTTTGCCCATCATTTTTTGCCAAACCAAGTTCAGCCTGCCCGTGCTCAGGTGTTGGTTAGTACCCCATTACATTTGGATTTGCCTCAGGGGACTTTTCATCACCACAAGGGATACAACTATTTTCGCTTTGTAGAAGGGCGCTTATTGTTGGGTGGAGGAAGGCATTTGAATCCGCAAGCCGAGGCAAATATGGAGGCTGACACGAGCGAGGAAATTCAACAGTATTTGGAAGCATTTGCCCAAGAAAAGCTTGGAATTACGGGCTTAAATATTGAGCACCGTTGGTCCGGATTTATGGGCATGGGGAAAGCCAAAATGCCCAAAATCGAGAAAGACAAAGAGGGTAGGGTTTGGGCGGTGCGTTTGGGAGGCATGGGGGTAGCTTTGGGCACCGAAATTGGCCAAAAAGCCGCTGCACTTTGTTTGGAAGATTCACCCCACACCAGGGATGGAACAAGCTAGCCGGCGAAGGGCAAGCCTTAGCAAGGCATGGCTGAGGAGGCGGAGGAACGGAGCCACCACAAGCCTTGGCTTGCTTAGGCTTGCCCAAGACGCTAGCTGAGACAGCCCGGCCCGGCTTCGGCCGGGGGTGCCCAAATCACAAAAATCAAGGTGCTATGCATAGGTTCCAACATGGGGCGGTGCTTCCTCGATAAATTGTATTTTTGGCAGGCAAACATGAAAAAGAAACCAACAGAGGTATTGGCGGCCTTGCAAAAAGGCTCCTTTTCGCCGGTGTATATTTTTGCCGGAGGAGAAGGGTATTTTATGGATAAGGCCGATGCCTTGCTTCGGGACGGCTTGCTTAGGGAGGAGGAAAAGGCCTTTAATTTGGATGTTTTATATGGGCCGGAAACCACGGCGGAGGCCATTTTGTCCGCGGCACGCAGTTATCCGCTAATGGCCGAGCGGCGGTTGGTGTTGGTGCGTGAGGCTCAAGGCCTTAAAAAGCCCGAATGGGCAAAACTGGCGGCCTATTTGCAGCAACCGGCGCAAACGACGGTACTGGTTTTATTGCATCGAAATAAGGCCTTGGACGGGCGCAGCAAAATCACCCAGTTGGCCATTAAAAGCCACACCGTGCAAGTGGTGGATTGCCAGCCACTGAGCGAAGAAGCCTTGGTGGATTTTATTGTGCGTTATGCCGCAGAAAAAGAGCTGCGTTTTCACCCAAGGGCCGCTTTTGCTTTGAAGGAATTGCTGGGCACTAACCTGAGTAGGGTGGTTTCGGAAATCGATAAAATTGCCCTGGCCGTTCCTCCCAATGCCGAAATTCAGCTGCAAGAGGTAGCCGATAGGGTGGGCATGAGCCGAGAATTTAACATTTTTGATTTACCCGGTCTGCTGGCCGAAGGGAACCATATCCGGGTGTTGAGGATGGCCTTTTATATGGCCAAAAATCCAAACATGTATCCGCTGCCCATGATGGTTGGTACCTTTTACAACTTCTTTAGCAAGTTGTTTGCCATGCACAGCATTTACTTTGACAACCACCGAAGGCAAAAGCGCGGCGAAGCTTCGCAGGATCCATTGCGTATGGTCCGGATGTTTTACGAGCCTAGGGTTATTCAATCGGCGTTGAAGGTTTACGATATGGGGCGCACGGCCAAAGCACTTCAGGTAATTCGAGAGTTTGACCACCGAAGCAAAGGTATGGGAAAAGCGGCTCCAACCCCTGATGGAGAGCTGCTTAAAGAATTTTTGTGGAAACTACTGAACGTTTAAAAGGATGAAACAACTGTGGCTTATTAAATCTGAACCCTTTAAATATGCTTGGAGCCAATTGGTGCAAGACAAGCAGACCTTTTGGGATGGCGTTCGAAACTATCAGGCCAGAAACAATTTAAAGGCCATGAAGGCCGGAGATTTAGCCTTGTTTTATCATTCCAACGAAGGAAAGGAAATCGTAGGCATTGCCCGCATTGTAAAAGAAGCTTATCCCGACCCCACCATTGACGATGAGCGTTGGGTAGCGGTAGATGTAGAGCCGGTTTTGGAATTGCCAAAGACCGTTAGTTTAGCTCAAATAAAAGAAGACGATTTGCTGCAACACATGGCCTTGGTTCGGCAAGGAAGGCTTTCGGTCTGTCCGGTAACTGACCCGGAATTTGCACGGATAATGGAGTTGGCAGGAGTCGATTCCCAAGCCTTTTGAGAGGCTTACCTCACGATAGAAAGTGACCGGGTGTTTTTTGTTTTTGAATTCCCAAAACCGAATCCCTAAGCCACTTTTCTTGCTTTACATTTGAACTTAGCCAAGAACAAATGACAAAAGAACCCTATAGATATGAGCTCAAGCGTCAGCTCCAACAATGGGGTGGAGGACCCGTAGAAAACCTGGCCAAAATGTACAGAGCGCATGTTTCTGACCCTAACTTCTTTGAAGAATTGGTGCGTATTTACTCCTCTGTGCAAGCATTCCAAACGCCTGTAGCTTGGCTGGTAAAGCACCATTACAGCCAAGGCCACCGTTTGCCCAAGGATGTAATCGAGGCGCTAATGGCCTGTTGCCATACCGTGGAAGCCTGGCCCGCTAAGATTTACTTACTGCAACTCATACCCCAAATGGATCTGTCCAGCCAATCCCTTCTCCGCGCAGAAGACTTGGTCCGTTCTTGTTTGAAGGATTCAAACACCTTTGTAAGGGCCTGGGCCATCAATGGTTTGCATGCATTAACCCGCTATATACCCGGCTTGACCTCGGAGCTGCTGTTTATATGTCAAAAAGCCATGGAGACCGAAACTGCGGCCATCAAAGCAAGGGTAAGAAAAATCCTAGCTGAGATGCAGGCTTGAGACTTATTTAGGTGTTGTTCGCTTTTGAGCTTCATCCGTGGCCTTGCCTTGCATCCCTTTGGGCTAGTAAAAAGTAGTTTTTGCTACAATTGTAGCAAAAATGGCTACAATTGTAGCATTTATAGCCACTTGGAAGGTTTTTTTGTGAGCGCTAGAGTTTGCAGAATCAAGGCCACCACAGCATACACCTTCGGTTAGTTACTTCTTCTTTTCATTCCGGTTTGCAGCGCAGCAGGCAACGTAGCAAGTCAAGAAATACAATCGAGGCAGATAAACAGCATGAGTAGAGGAAGAGGGACTTTCTTTTCGGCTCGCCGGCAAGTAAAGCCCAAACCATGGCTTACTTACTTTAGGAAACACAGACTCCTGATGGTCCCTCATGCAACATCTATCCAAATTTCTCGTATTTTGATATTTAGAGGTTTAATTCCCTTCTTAACGGCTATGGAACAACCGGAAAAAGGCAGCGGAAATCTTTTTTCGCATCCTAGGCTTGAAGCCTTGACCCGAACTTCTCCATGGGTCATCTTTCCCATGGACCTGTTGCTTGCCTTTGGCATGGCTTTTTATGCTTGGCAGCTGTTGGGAGCCGGGCTCTTGAACTATGTTTGGTTGTTTTTCTTGGGGCTTTTTGTTTGGACCTTTATTGAATACAGCTTGCATCGATTTGCATTTCATCGCAGGCCAAGGTCGGAGGCCGACAAAAAAAGATTGTATATCATGCATGGCATTCACCACCATTACCCGCACGATGCCGATCGTTTGCTCATGCCACCTTTTGTAAATCTGGCCATTGCTTCAAGTTTAACCGGATTTTTTGCGCTGTTTCTGGGGAATTTGGTGTTTCTGTTTATGCCCGGGGTTATATTGGGCTATTTGACCTATGCCTTTATTCACTATTCCATACACCGCTACAAACCCTTTTTTCCATGGCTAAAACCCTTATGGCGCAATCATAGCCTGCACCATTTTAGGTATCCCAACCAAGGGTTTGGCGTGAGTACCCTTTTATGGGATAGGGTGTTTGGTACCCTTCCACCCCGAAATATAGGCGAAGACAAAAAGAATGGAATCCAAGGTTAGTCCAAATGGAGCAACTCGGGATGAAAATCCAAATAAAGCCGTTTAGTTTCCCGGTCAACCCGGTCAAACTTTTCGTCAATAAAGGGCAACAACACTTCCTTACCTGAATCGCTTAGTCTGGTTTTGAGTAGGGTATTGGGGCCATATTCGAGCACATCTTCAATGATTCCCCCGGAGCGTTCTTCGGGGCCAATTACTTCAAAGCCAATGATTTCAAAATAGTAAAAGCGTTGGGGATCCTGCTCAAGTGAAGGGAGGTGTTCCATAGGCAAATACAAGGCAGTGCCGGCAAGTGCAGCCGCTTGCTCGGTATCGGAAATCCCCTCGAAATGCACCACAGCTTTTTGGTTTTGCCAATGAAACGCGACCATTTTATAGGGGACCAATTGCCCTGCTATATCCAAAAAAAATGCCTCTTTCGAGGCATAAGATTGTGGGTCGTCTACGTCTAAAAACAATTCCAAAGCGCCCTTTAGGCCATGTGGTTTTCTAACATAACCTACTAAAAAACAGGACGATTTATCCATGTTTATTCGGCTTTTTCCTGGCCTTCTTCCTCAGCTTTGCTTTCTTCAGCGGCAGCCTCAGGAGTTTCGGCTTCGGCCTCTGCTTTAGGAGCTTCGGCTTCGGCAGCTTCTGCCTCTTCGCTTGCAGTTTCAGCGGCGGCGGCAGCAGCAGCGGCGTCTTCTTCCGCTTTTTGAGCAGCCATAGCTTCGGCCTCGGCGGCTTTAACTGCAGCTTCTCTAGCATCGTTCACCTCTTTTTCCGCGGCCAAACGCTTGGCTTTATCGGCTTCTTCTGCTTTACGCAAGCTGTCGGAGTGACCGGAAATACGCGAATCTTTATCGGCTTTCCAAGCTTCGTAGCGCTTTTCGGCTTCTGCTTCATCGAAAGCACCTTTGCGCACACCGTTCAAAAGGTGGTTCTTGTACAAAGCTCCTTTGTAGGAAAGAATAGCACGCGCCGTGTCGCTGGTTTCGGCTCCGTTTTGTAGCCATTTTACGGCTTTTTCAACGTCCAATTCAATGGTAGCCGGCTGGGTGTTGGGGTTGTAGCTTCCCAAACGTTCGATGTAGCGTCCGTCTCTTGGAGCGCGCGCATCGGCGGCAATAATGTGGTAAAAGGGCTTGCCTTTGCGGCCTTGCCTTCTTAGGCGAATACGTACAGCCATGGTCCTTAAGATTAAGTGTTACTGTAATTTGAGCCGGCAAATATCTGTATTATAATTGGATTATTTCTCTTTTTTTCTCTTTTCTTTTTTTGGCGGCCTTTTCCTGCTGTCTGCGGTAGTTCCCCTTAAGCCGCTTAGGCGGGGCGGCGCTCCGGGGTCCCCCGTTAGCTCGGGGGCCTCCTCGCTGCACGCCTCGCCAAAGCGCCTTAAGGGAAAGCTACCTGCTTCCATCAGGGGCCGAAATCCACGCACTAAACTCGCCCAACATAATGGCTGTTGCTCCCCATACCCATTCTTGCTCCAACCAAAATCCATTGGTATTCAAGGATATTCCTGAGGCAAGGGACAGCCGACGCTGAGCTACCTCAGGCTCAGGAAATACTTTACACAAAGGCATGGGATGCACCGAGGCCACTTCTTTAACTTCTCTAACAAATTCTAGTGGACGCTCACTTATGGCCACAAATGCTTGTACCCAAAAATTGCTCGGGGGAATGTATAAAGGACTTAAAGCGCCAATCATGTGGTAGGCCTCCAATTTAACCCCTAGCTCTTCCATCATTTCTCTTTGGGCAGCCGAGCCCTTGCCTTGATCCGACGGCTCGATTTTTCCGCCGGGAAGTCCCATTTGATCATCATGCATGCCACCGCCCGAAGAACGCTTGATTAGAGGAATATGCCATTGACCCTGTGCGTTTGGGTAAAGTAAAATAAGCACCTCGCTTTCTTTGGGTCTTATATCTTTGGGAGGCGACAAGGGGCGCCCACCAACTAAGTAAGGGTTCTCCCCAAAACCGGGACTTGGGATTTGGGCACAACGTTCCAACCGTTGCTTTAGAGCTTCTGTTGTCATGTACAAATTTCGAAATTTTTACAAGCCAAGAGATGGTTAGCTTAAGGTAAGGCGCTGTGCATTTTGTGTATTTTCGTGCCATGCGGTCTATTGCAGGGATTTTGCTGGCCCTTTGTTTTGCAAGTTGCGGCCATAAGGAGCATAGCGAGAAAAGGATATTTAAGTACAACGAGCATTCGGGCATAAGCTCGCTTGACCCGATCTATGCGCGAAATTTGGCCAATATTTGGGCGGTAAGTCAAATCTATGAGGGCCTTACTCGTTTAGATTCCGATGGAAAAGTTGTGCCGGCCCTTGCGCTTTCCTGGTCTTGCGATTCTTTAGCTCAACGCTGGACCTTTGTTTTACGGAAGCAGGTGTATTGGCATCCCCACCCCCTGCTTAAGCCGAGGGCTGCATTTTGTGCTGAGGATGCCAAGGCTTCTTTAGAAAGGGCTGCTCAACATCCCTTTACCCAATGGCTTTTGAGCGATTTGGACAGCATTTGGGTGCCCGATAGTCACCGGCTTTCTTTAGCTTTTAGTGGGCCAAAGCCTCAATTACCCGCCTTGCTTTCCATGCCCACCTTATCGGTTTTACCGAAACCTATTTTGGGGGATAAGCAATTAAGAAGTAAGCCTTCCGGAACCGGGCCATTTAGATTGGTGGCTTGGCACGAGCAAGAAAAAATGGTATTGCGGCGCTTTGAAGACTATTGGATGCAAGAAAAGGGCAAGCAACTGCCGTATCTGGATGGCCTAAGCATTTCCTTTGTGAAAGACTTGCAAACGGCCAAATTGGATTTTTTGTTGGGGCGTTTGCACATGCTTCAGGGAGCAGAACCGGCCTTGCAGGAGAGTCTTCGTCAAGAGATTGAAAAAGGCGCTGATTTTAAGGAGATTAATGGCATTTACTTAAACATAGAGTACATAGGCTTCCGCTTGGGTTCCAATCATCCTGTTTGTCAAAAACCATTGCTTCGAAAAGCCTTAGCTGCCGCTTTAAATAAGGAGGAACTTATTCGTGAAGTGCGGGCCGGCTTGGGTGAACCTGCAAACCGGGGATTTTGCCCTCCTGTGCTTAGCTCCGGCGGAATTCCTGAGGAAAAAGTATACCCGGATTCCATAGCTTTTTGGGTAAAGGAAGCCGGTTTTGAAAACCCCTCTCAAGTTCCTGAATTTGTGTTGCACACAGACCCGGCTTATGCTGCATTTACCACAGCCATTGTGGGCCAATGGAGGGCAGCGGGCTTTCAGGTGCGTTCAGAAGTTATGGATCGAAGCAGCCTTAAAGCCGCCGTGGCTCAAGGACACTTGGATTGTTTTAGAGCTTCATGGATTGCAGATTATCCCGATCCTTTGAACGTACTTTCTTTGTTCGACGCAGATTTAAAGGCACCCAATGGACCTAATTACACCCAGTTTGCTCACCCGGAGGTTCAAGAACTGTTGCATAATGCGGCTCGGCTGGCTCCCGGGCCGGGAAGGCAAGTATTGGTGCGGCAAATTGAAGGGCTGTTGAGAGAAGAAATGCCCGTTATACCTATGTATTACGACGTTTCCCAACGGTTTGTCGGATCGAATGTAACAGGCATGGAGCCCAATCCAATGAACCATCTAGATTTACGGAAGGTACGGTTGCTTGAACCTTAAAAAGCCTTTAGTTATTAAACCAACCCTGCTGACGGTTGAGTTTAAGGGCCTGTAACAGCGTGCTTTTTACGTTGATGGTAAAGTTGTAGCTTTTTCTAAAACCAAAGGGAATAACGCTAAACCGCATTTCCCAACAGTGCATGTCTCGATAAATTTCAAAGCTGGAGGTGGTAATTTGATCGTTGGCCAAATCGTAATTTACGTCGGCAACTACTTTCCACTTGGGTGTTAGGTTAAGTTCTCCTCGCAGCCCTATGGTATGGGTTAAAGTGCTGCGGTCAAAGGGACGATTGTACACAATATTGTAATTTAGCCCCAAACTGTAAGGAATATTGAAATCCACAAAATAGCGATCATACATTGGGTCGTTTAGCAGCGTCTTTTCTTGTTCGGTAAGTTGACTTTGGTCTTGTTTCCTTTGTCCGCGCAGCGTAAAGTTTAAAGCCAGATTCATGTTGGTTAGCCGGAAAAGTTTGCCATTATCCAGCTCAAATTGATTGATTCTCCTGGGAGAATTGTTTATGTATTGGAACTGATAAGGGTCAAAAGCCATATTCAAGTTAATGCCTATTAAATCGAACAAAGTTGTCCGGCCACCTAAGGTTAGGGGGCTTAGATTTAAGGAGTCACGCGCCAAATCATAGCTTATGTTTAGCCTGAGCTGTTCAATTAAGGGTATACGCTTATCTTCCAAAACCGAGTCTTTGGCCGAAGGGCCCATTTTAGCCTCTAAGCGGTTGTTGATGCCTAGACTTACAATGCCAGCTTGTCCCTGAGGGCTGGCACCATATAAACCGATTTGATTTGGACTGTAGCTGGCCACTGAGCCGTTTGGTCCATAAAAGCCTGTTCTAAAATCGCCCAAATCGGGTCGGTAAGTAAAGTTAACGGCAGGCGAAAGGGTATGGCGAATACCTTTAAGTCGAGCGCTTTTAAAGCGAAGGGTTGAAAAAACATTGGTGGAGAGATTGGCAGAAATGTCTAGCTGTCGGGCGGAGCTGAATTTGCGTAGGGTGTCGTCTACCACGGTTTGTGAAACAGGGTCGAACTCTCGTTCCAAGGCCCATAGGTGCCAGCGTTCGTCGTACCTCACTTGAGGAGTTATAAATAAATATTTGAGAAGGGTTAGGTTGGTATTCAGGTTAAACTCATGCCGCATGCCTGCATTTGCATTTCCAATTTCACGCATGGGGTCAACAGAAAACAAGCTGTCTAAGGTATTGATTTGGTTAGCCGTCTGTAATCGGTAGGTAAGGCCAATATTTTCGTACCATCGAGCCTTTCCCAGGGCCTGAGCGCGCTTAAACGGATTAATTCGGCTCATGTTTAATACCAGCTCTGGCAAGGTAAAGGTAACTGCTCCGGTTTGGGTATTTTGAAAATGACGCAAACCTCCACTCAGGTTAAATGGACTGCCTCTAAAGGATTTTGAAAAATTAATGTTCGAATTGAATTGGTTTTGCACAATACCCTGCACGTTTCCGCTGTTGAGTCGGTTAAAGCCCTGCGTTTGGACATTAACGTCGGCTTTAAAGGTGAAGGTGGGGTGCGATTTAGGGTCTTGCTGATGGTTCCAATGAAAGCTGAAATCTCTACTTAAACTAAAATCCTCTAAAATTTGGGGGTCGCCCGATTGAAATTGTGAAAACTTTAGGCTTACTTCTCCTTGATTCTTGTACCTGTTTTTGTAGCGAAGCTGGGTTCTTGCGCCAAAACTAAGGCTGGTAAAAATATCGCCGGTAACCATAAGGTCCAGCTTGTCGCTTAAAGAAAAATAGTAGCCAAAATTTCTCAGGAAAAAGCCAAAGCCTTCTTGCTCCCCGTATTCCGGGAAAATAATGCCGGAACTACGTGTTTCCTGGCTTGGAAAAAAACCAAAGGGAAGGGCCAATGGAGTAGGGACTTCGGAGATTCTTAACACAGCAGGACCGGTAACCACTTTGTCGTCCGGTATTACTTTGGCCTTTCCGGTGGCAATGTCAAAATGGGGGTGTTCTTTATCTGAGCATGTTGTGAAACGGGCGTTTTTGATGTATAAAACGTCGTTGGCTTCTTTTTTGGCCAAATCGCCATGCAAATAGGTCTCGCCATCTTGGGTTACCGCATCGCGGATTAAACCTCGTTTGGTCTTAAAATTATAATCCATTTCTATGGCATCAAAGGCCTCTTGCCCTTCGGCAAAATAGGGTCTGCCATGATGGTTTCCGGAGCTGTCTCTTCTTGGTTCGGCATGGAGCCTGGTGGTTTCCATGTCAATTTCCATATAGCCGGCATCTAAGGCTATGTTTTCGTAATTCACTTTTACGCTGTCGTAAAAGAACAACCTCCGGTTTTTTACATCAAATACAATAGAATCCCCTGCCTCATACTCCACGGGGGCATCTAATGGACTTGGTTTGGCCTGCTTTCCGGAGTCAGGCGGCGCCGCAGGGTTGTTTGTGTTTGGGGTGGAAGGGGCCGGCGTAGCTGCGCTGTTGCTTGGTTGGGTGAGGGTGGGGTCGGCAAGTGTTGTGCTATCTGCGACTCCCTTCCCTTGTCTTCCATCGGGAGCATTATTAGCCTCTTTTAGGTTACGGCATCCCCCCAGAATTGTTATTAACCCTGTGAAGAAAAAAATGGATATGTAGCGGAAGCCCTTCAAGTCTGGCCTTAAATTTGCACGAACTCAACTAAGATGTGGGCAAAGCTAATTAAAAGGCAAGTGCAATTCATGAGCAAGCGCAGCTTAGCTGTCGGCTTGTGGTTGA
This sequence comes from Flavobacteriales bacterium, assembly GCA_018401695.1. GTDB lineage: Bacteria > Bacteroidota > Bacteroidia > CAIKAF01 > CAIKAF01 > CAIKAF01. Next base: position 424,335 of record JAGYKD010000002.1, read on the forward strand.
TTGGCTCTTTGGTAAGTGCACAAGGGGTCAAAACAGTGGTTATTGACGCCGGGCATGGGGGCAAAGATCCCGGCTGCCATGGCAGCATGATTAATGAAAAAGAGGTCTGTCTCAACATATCGCTTGCCCTAGGTGCACTTATAGAAGAGCACTTTCCGGAGGTAAAGGTTGTATATACCCGCAAAACCGATGTGTTTGTTGAGCTCTATAAACGGGCTTCTATTGCCAATAAAGCCAAAGCAGATTTATTTATATGCATTCATGTAAATGCTGCCGGAAGTGCCGCCGCACATGGTGCCGAAACTTATGTTTTGGGACTTCACCGAACCGACGATAATTTGGCCGTGGCCAAGCGTGAAAACGCGGCAGTCGTTTTGGAAGATAATTACGAAGAAAATTACGAGGGTTTTGACCCCAATTCTGACGAAGGAAATATCATTTTTTCCTTGTATCAATCGGCCTACCTAAATCAAAGCTTAGAGTTTGCCGGCCATGTGCAACATTATTTTGTGGAGCATGCCGGGCGACACGACCGGGGCGTTCGTCAAGCCGGTTTTTTGGTGTTGGTCAAAACGGCCATGCCCTCGGTGCTCATTGAAACCGGTTTTGCTACCAATCCGGCCGAAGAAAAGTTCTTGGCCTCCCAACAAGGGGTGCAAAAAATGGCCGAATCCTTGTTTATGGCTTTTGCTCGCTATAAAAAGTCGCGCGAAGGAGCCAGGTATGCCGGTATGGCTAAGGCTTTTCCGCATTTGAAAGAACATCATAGTCCCGGAAGCAATCCTCCTTCCTCAGAAAGTTCTGAGGCTTCCTCCGGTATTTCCAAGGAAGGGGTACACTTTGCGGTGCAGTTTATGTCCTCAAAAGATCAAATTCCGCTGAGTGACCCCAGGTTGAACAAAATTCCTGAAGTACATGTGTACGATCAAAACGACGGATGGTACAGGTATTTAAGCGGATGGACTTCAGATTACCATGTAATCTTAAGCATTAAAGATAAAGTGCACAACTTGGGCTATACCGATGCTTTTTTGGTGGCCTACAACAATGGAGAGAAAATTGGAATTAGCCAAGCTTTAAGCATAGTCGGCAAAAAGGACTAAGTTTGTGTCCTTATGCATTTTTAAACGCATAACGTGAAAATTAAAATAAGCAGAGAAGCTCGGATTGGATTGTTGGTTACCCTCACCTTAGCAGGAAGCATTTGGGGTTTTTATTACCTCAAAGGCATTGATTTGTTCATTAGTTCTCGTTCCTATTTTGTGGTGTACCCGCATGCCGGTTTTATTGAGCCTGCCACTCCGGTTGTCGTAAACGGATACCAAGTGGGTATGGTGGCTGAAACGGAACTTCTTGATGGTTCAACGGGAACCATTTTGGTTAAGTTGCGCATCAACGAAGACGATTTATTCATGGATAAGGCCACCACTGCAACCATTACTTCGCCCGGGCTTATTTCTTCCAACGTTATTGACCTTGAATTGGGCAGGAGCGGCGTGGCCGCTGAGGAGGGAGATACCCTTATCGCTGGCGAATCCATTGGTCTTGAAGCCACCGTAATGAATATGGTAGCCCCCATTTCGGATAAGGCCAATCGTTTGCTTTCTAGTCTTGACTCAGCCATGAGGCCGGTAAATCAGCACCTGCCGGGAATTATGGAAAACCTAGAAAGTACCAGTAGCCAAGTAAATCAAATGCTGGACGAAAATCAACAGAACTTAAAATCTTCCCTAAAAAGCTTGCGCGAAGTAATGGCTACCCTAGAATCCAATAAAGGAAAACTGGATTCCATATTTGCTCAAGCCGATCGTTTTACCGACACACTTGCAGCTATGCCGCTTAGAAACACGCTTGACCGGGTTTCTAAGGCAGTCCAAGGGGTGGAAACACTATTGGCAGGGATTCAAGAAGGGGAAGGCAGTCTTGGCGCTTTAGTAAAAGACCGCAGTTTGTACAATAAACTGGATAGTGCTTCCTTAAATCTTTCGAATCTGCTCTACGACTTAGAGCACCATCCCGAACGGTACTTGCACTTTTCTTTGATTCATATCAATAAGGCCAAGAAAAAGAAAGAGCCGACCCAAACAAGGGATTAAACGCGGCACGCAAACTTTCCTTGCCTTTTTGTAGTTTCGTAGGAGAGCGACGCTTATTTTGCTAAATGAGGATTGGATGATTGAACAAATAGTTTTTGCTTTAGCCCTAGGCCTTGCCACATTCCTTTTTGTGAAGCGCATTAAGAGAATACGCAGGAATATTTTCTTGGGCCGACCACTGCCTCTGAACGACAAGAAATCAGAACGTTGGAAACTCATGGCCATGGTGGCCATGGGGCAGTCCAAAATGGTGAAACGTCCTGTGGCAGGCTTTTTTCACTTCCTAATCTATGTGGGTTTTGTCCTCATTAATATCGAGGTGTTGGAAATCGTATTGGATGGTCTTTTGGGAACCCATCGACTATTTGCCACTCCTTTAGGAGCTTTTTACCCCATCGTTATTGGCTTTTTTGAGGTTTTAGCTGTGGCCGTTTTATTGGCCTGCGTGGTTTTTCTATACCGAAGGCATATTGGTAAGGTGCGCCGCCTGAATTTGCGTGAAATGAAAGGTTGGCCGCAAAAAGATGCTACCAATATATTGGTCATTGAAATTGTGCTGATGCTTGCGCTTCTGTTGATGAACGCAGCAGAAGGTGCATTCCCTGAACCTTACCAAACACCGGCTCCTTTTCTTGTGAGCGGTCTTTTAAGTCCAATATTGGCCGGATGGAGCTACGAAAGCCTTCATATTTTAGAACGCGTTTGTTGGTGGGGACACATTTTAGGCATTCTGGCATTTTTGAATTATTTACCCTTCTCAAAGCACTTCCACATTATTTTGGCCTTTCCTACCGTATGGTACAGCAAGCTCAAGCCCAAGGGAGCCTTCGATAATTTAGAGGCCGTAAAAAAAGAGGTAGAGCTCATGATGGATCCTAATGCAGATCCCTATGCAGCGCCTGCCCCTGATGCCTCCGCCGAGCCCGTAAAATTTGGGGCCAAAGACGTGCGGGATTTGTCATGGAAACAATTGCTGGACGCATACAGCTGCACGGAATGCGGCAGATGTACCTCCGAATGCCCGGCAAACCAAACAGGCAAACTGCTTTCTCCCCGCAAAATCATGATGGATACCCGCGACCGACTCGAAGAAGTGGGTAAGGGGATAGACGCTCAGGGCCCTGAATTTAAAGACGAAAAGCAGCTGCTTGGTGATTATATCAGCGAGGAGGAACTGTGGGCATGCACTACCTGCAATGCCTGTACAGAGGCTTGTCCGGTTAATTTAGATCCCCTAAGTATTATCATTGATTTGCGCAGAGATTTGGTAATGGAGCAATCCAAGGCTCCGGCTTCGCTCAATGCAATGTTTACTAATGTAGAAAACAACGGCGCCCCTTGGCAATTTTCGCCGCAAGACCGAGGAAAATGGGCCGAAGAATTATCCCAATCATGAGTAGTTTTAAAGTAGCAACTATGGCCGAAATGGCCGCCGAAGGTAAAAGCCCCGACGTGCTCTTTTGGGTAGGTTGCGCCGGTAGTTTCGACGACCGTGCCAAACGAGTAACCAAAAGCCTGGCCAAAATTCTCCACTCCATCGGCCTTTCATTTGCTATTCTAGGCTCCGAAGAATCTTGTACCGGCGATCCGGCCAAAAGGGCCGGAAATGAATTCCTGTTCCAAATGATGGCTTTTCAAAACATTCAGGTTTTGAATGGTTATGGTGTAAAACGAATAGTAACCGCCTGTCCTCACTGTTTTAATACGCTCCGAAACGAGTATCCTGAACTGGGTGGACATTTTGAAGTGGTGCATCACAGCCAGTTGCTCCAACAATTGCTCAACGAAGGCAAACTCCGCATTGAAGGAGGCGCTTTTAATGGCAAGCGAATTACCTTTCACGACCCCTGCTACTTGGGGCGCGCAAACGAGGAGTATGAAGCCCCCAGAGCACTTATGCAAAAACTCGATGCAGAAATGCTCGAAATGAAACGAAGCCGGGCTAAAGGACTTTGTTGTGGTGCCGGTGGGGCACAGATGTTTAAAGAAGCTGAACCCGGCGACAGAGAAGTGAACCATGCCCGCGCCGAAGAGGCCTTAGAGCTAAAACCCGATGTGATTGCCGTAGGATGTCCCTTTTGCAATACCATGATGACCGACGGAGTAAAACATTACGAAAAAGAAAACCAAACTTCGGTGCTCGACCTTGCCGAACTAATTGCCCAAGCAAATGATCTTTGAGATCCCAAAAGAATTTTCCGACCAAACCAAACTGTGGTTTTTCCTAGCCGAAAAACCCTTCTCGGATCAGCAAACAGCGTCCATTCGCCAGGCATCAATGCAATTTACCCAAGAATGGGCAGCCCATGGCAAAGCTTTGAGAGCTGCGCTCCATGTGGTGCAAAACCAAGCCTTGGTGCTTATGGCCGATGAATCGGTACAACAAGCCACCGGTTGCTCCATTGATAAAGCCATGCATTTTATGCGGGATTGGGAACAAAAACTTGGTTTTAGCCTTACCAATCGCATGTTGCTGCCGCTTTTCACTAAAGAAGGCTTAAAAATTATTTCTCCCGAAGACCTGGAAAAAACAGGAACTTTTGAAACTAAGCTCTGGAATGTATATGTAGACAGGGCAGGGGAGTACAGAAGAAACGCTACCATTCCACTCGCTCAAAGTTGGGCTGCAAGATATTTGCCGGTTTAGTATTGCAGATTCTCTACGAACTACTATCTTTGCACCTCCAAAGAGATTATCATGAAAGAAGGAATTCACCCCAAAGAATATCGCTTAGTTGTATTTAAAGACGTTTCCAACGATTTTTCTTTTATCACACGCTCTTGTGTGCCGACCAAAGAAACCGTTGAATGGGAAGACGGCAACGAGTATCCTTTGTTCAAAGTCGAAATTTCCAATACTTCGCACCCTTACTTTACCGGTAAGATGAAGTTGATCGACACCGCAGGTCGCGTAGACAAATTCATGAACCGCTACAAAAAGCACCAGTCGCGTGCTCAAAAGAAAAGCAACGAAGGCTAAAACTTTCTCCGGAATCCTTCGGAAAAAGAAAACTAGCTCAAGGAAAAACATTCCATCGTTTTTTTCAAAATAATCCAAAAGCCCCTTTAATCGGGGCTTTTTTGTTTCCTAACCTGCCAATAATCACAGATGAGAATCCGAATCTTGTTTCGGAGCACCCGGCCCGGATGCTGCGGAAAGCCCACAGCAACTCCATTTAGGGAGCCGTGGGCTGTGGAGGCCCCCGATTTTTCGGGGACCCCGCAAGCCCCGGAACCCTTAATGGAGGGGCGAGGACTTGCAGCAAGCAGCCGGAAAAGCCGGCCAAATGCACACCCTTCACCATTCATCAAGTAGATACGGGGGCACCCCGCCTTTACCTCATCATGCATCATTTACCATTCATCCTTTGTATTTTCGGTCCATGATTGCATCCTTGTTCGACGACCCCGAATTGAAGCCGCATTTGCATCCTTTTAGTGCGGCACGACCTATAGCAGACATTCGCTTAGGTGGGCTTACGCTGCTTGAAAAATGGCAGTCAGATATGCCGGACTTGGAATGGCAGCATGCTACTTCGACCTTGCTTCAGCCCTTGTACCCTAAAAAGTCCGAGGATTCCAAACTGTGGATTTCAGGGGCTTTATTGCCTGATTTCGAAATTGTTAAGGCCATAGCAGAACTGCCGCCGGCGCATACCCTCACCACTCCTGAAGGCGAGATTTTGGCTTGGCATCACGAAGGTCAGGGACAGCACCCTTGGGAAGCCGGGCAATCGCCGGCGCAAACCCGAACTTACAGCCGACCGGTACAGCGTTTTACCCGCATTTGGCAGGTGTTTGAACTACTGCATCAAGAAATTAAACGCGACATTCAAAGAGTTGGCGCCCGCCCCCATTCGCTTCCTGCAACTGCCGGAGTAACCATCCTTGGAGACCCCAACCTCGTATTTATGGCCCCCGGGGCAAAAGCCTTTGCTTGCACCCTCAATACAAGCGCAGGGCCCATTTTTTTGGATGAGAATAGCGAAATTATGGAAGGGGCCAACGTTCGGGGTCCCCTGTTTTTGGGCAAACACAGTACGCTAAAGATGGGCTCAAAAGTGTATGGCGCAGTAGCTACCGGTCCTGAAGTGAAATTGGGCGGCGAAGTAAGCCAGGTGCAAGTGCAAGGCTACAGCAACAAAGGACACGACGGCTTTTTGGGGCACAGCATGCTGGGCGAATGGTGCAATTTAGGCGCAGACACCAACAACTCCAACCTAAAAAATAATTACGCTCCCGTAAAGCTGTGGAATGCGGCAATGGGCAGTTTCGAGGCCACAGGCCTCACCTTTTGCGGCCTCTTTATGGGCGACCACAGCAAATGCGGCATCAACACCATGTTCAATACCGGCACCGTAGTGGGTTTTAGCGCCAACATATTTGGCAGCGGTTTTCCACGCAACTGGATTCCCGATTTTTCTTGGGGAGGAGCCGCAGGCTTTAGCAAATACAAACTCGACGCCGCTATCGAAACCGGCACACGCATGATGGAACGCCGCGGCATAAGCTTTGATGACCGTCACAGGCGCGTATTTCAAAGCCTTTTTGAGGCATCGTCAAGCGATTAAAGGAAGGTTGTTTGATTGTTTTGGCCGCCGGACGGGCTTTCCGCTATAGTCCTCGGTCCTCCATTAAGGGCTGCGTGGCTTACGGGGTCCCCCGAAGAATCGGGGGCCTCCGCAGCCTGCGCATCCCTAAATGGAGAACCTGTGGGCTGCCGCTGCAATCCCTGGCGGAGGAGATTGCGTTCTATTTTGGGTGGCGAAAATGCACCTAAAAGAGTGTTATTTTATTTATAGATGAAATTAACGGCTACTTTTTAATCAAAAAAATGAAAATATAAATATTGCCAAAAATCTAGTGCAAGGGTGTAATTTCAACTTCACTTCCTTTACAGGCTAAAATGCTCAATTCTCAGGAAATGCCGCGCTTATCTCGTTGCTTATCGCCGGTAAAAACTCCAAACTTAAGCGTTCTATAGCGGGGTAATGCTTCAGCCAAAGTTCAATGGTTTGCTCCGGGGCATTAAAGTTGGGGCGGCGCAGTTGAAATCGCTGTATGGTTTGTGCCATATAGCTTTTATCGCCATACTTTTCTAACCAAGCCTGAGCTTTCATATAGCCAAAAACCCGCCGAAAAGAAGGAGTAAATGCCTGCGCTTCCTGCTGAAGCGTTTCATGAAAATTTTGACAAAACGTTTCAAGGGCTTGATTATGAAAAAGACTCCAATGCTTGCCCAGATAGTGGTCGAGCAGTACATCTGCAATAACTCCGGAATAATGACGAATGTGTGGAAAGAATATGGCTCGAATTTCACGAATGCATGGATGGCTGTCGGTATATTGGTCGATGTGTCGGTGCATGGCCAAACCCTGTATCATTTCGGAATTCCAACCGGGTACTTTGGGGTTCTCCAAAAAGTCTCCCATCATATTGCCCAACTGAATGTTTGCGGAATAATTACCGCTTAACCAAGCATGTCCAAGAAAATTCACAGACTAAAAATAGAAAATTCCGCCCCGGGAGCTAAAAATCCTACTTTTACGGGGCATGGAAAAACTACTTCTCCTTCATGGCTTAAACGAATGGTCGGGTATGTGGAACGGCATGCGACCTTATTTGGAGTCTTCCCTATCGGTACAAACTATTGATTTTCCGGGATTTGGTGGAGAATCTTCGCCCAAATGCACTTCCTTTGGGCCGTTAGAAATGGCCAAATGGTTGGTGGTCCAAGATTGGTTTTTGGCCGAAGAAAAATGGCATGTAGCCGGCCACTCTATGGGCGGCTATGTGGCTTTTGAATTGCTGGGCTTATGCCCTGAAAAGCTGCACAGCGTTTTGGCCATTAATAGTACTGCCGAAGCCGACGACGCATTACGCAGACACAACCGAAACCGAACCATTGCATTGCTTCAGCAAAAACCGGCATTGTATTTTAAAGAGTTTGAGCAACTGCTTTTTTCATCCTTGCCCAAGGATACTCCCCCTCAGGTGTTGGAGGAGTTCAGAAACCATTGGGCTTCCATTGAACCTGATTTTTTGATTTCGGTACTCCATGGACTTAGAGATAGGTCATCGTATTGGGAAGTATTGACCAATACCAAGATTCCTTGGTTTTTTTTTCAAGGCGATCAAGATCCTTTAATAGACATGTCTGTTTTTAATGAGCGCATGCTTTTATGGCCAAATCATTGCCTGCGTTTTTCGGGAGGACATTTGCTTCCATTAGAAATTCCGCAGCGTTTAGCAGAGGCTCTACTAATGCAAATGAGCCAAGTGGTGCGTGCGGCTGCCCGGTAATTATGCTTAATTTTGAGCCATGCAAACGGCTGCATATTATACCTTGGGCTGTAAGCTCAATTTTGCAGAAACCTCTACCATTGCAAGGCAATTGGAGGAAGCAGGAATTCAAAGGGTTGACTTTGAACAAGGTGCCGATGTCTATGTGATCAATACTTGTTCGGTTACAGACCATGCAGACCGCAAATGCAAAAAGGTGGTAGCGGAGGCCAAACGGATGAATCCTCAGGCCAAAATAGTAGTGGTGGGCTGTTACGCTCAATTGAAGCCGGAGGAAATTGCTGAAATTCCCGGAGTTAACCTGGTATTAGGTGCCCGTGAAAAATTCCATGCGCTTTCTTTTTTAAACGATTTGCCGGACAATCAAGAAAGAGCCAGCATTGCACGGGTGCATATTAAAGAAACCCGGCAATTTCACCATGGCTTTTCCTATGGCGATCGCACCCGAACCTTTTTAAAGGTACAGGACGGTTGCGATTATTTCTGCTCCTTTTGTACCATTCCTTTGGCCCGTGGACGGAGCAGGAATCCGAGCATTGCTGAAGTTTTAGAACAAGCCAAAACCGCAAGAGACAAAGGCGCTGCCGAATTGGTGCTTACCGGAGTCAACATTGGAGATTTTGGTAAGTCTAATGGAGAAACTTTTGCCGAACTGGTAAAAGCTCTTGACCAAGAGCCCGGCATGCCAAGGATACGTATCAGTAGTATTGAACCCAATTTGCTCGGTACAGAAATTATTGAGCGAGTTGCGGTAAGTAAGGTATTTCAACCGCATTTTCACATTCCACTGCAAAGTGGTGCGGACAGTCTGCTCAAAGCCATGCGTCGCAGGTACAGAACCGAACTGTATGCCAACCGAGTCGCCAAAATTAAGGCACTTATGCCACATGCATCTATTGGCGTGGATGTTATAGTTGGCTTTCCCGGAGAAACCGATGCGCTTTTCGAAGAAACCTATGCTTTTTTGCAATCTTTAGAGATTTCCTATTTGCATGTGTTTACTTATTCAGAACGTCCCAACACCACGGCACTTAGGCTTTCCGGCTCGGTACCATTTAAGGTGCGAAAAGAACGGAACAAGCGCCTGCGTATTTTGTCGGATAAAATGCAGGAGGCCCATTACCAAAAGCATTTGGGCTCCCAACGGGAGGTCCTCTGGGAACATCAGGGGCAAGATCAGCACATGCTGGGCTACACCGACAATTACATTCGGGTCGTTAAAGCCTATGATCCCGAATTTGCCAACGAAACCGAAACCGTTAAGCTGGACAAAATAGATCCTGAACAGGGCTGGGTGCTTACCAAGCCCATAATAACTGCAGATAATATACCGGCGGGTCTTAAACACCGACTCGTACAACCCTAATCTTATGTTTCCAACATTAAATTATTTAATCAACTACCTGTTTGGCACCGAAATAAGTTTGGAGTTTCCTCCTTCTTTTGGCACGCTTGTGGCCTTGAGTTTTATTGCTGCCGCCTGGGTCTTAATGAAAGAGCTAAAGCGGAAGGAGTCGCTTGGCTTGGTGCAAGGAAAAACCTTAGAAATTGAGGTTGGAAAACCCGCGTCTCCAGGTGAATTGGCCGGACAGTTTGCTTTAGGCTTTGTTTTGGGACTTAAGTTGGTTGGGGCTTTTATTGATGCCGATGTGTTTCGAATCAATCCCCAAGCTTATTTGCTTAGCACCCAAGGCAGCTTAATAGGTGGCTTGATAGGCGGTGCCCTTTTTGCTTTTTTAAGGTACCGCGACAAAAAGAAAAAGAGCTTGCCCAAGCCTGAAAAAAAGAAAGTTATTCTGCGTCCCTACGAAATGACCGGAAGCATAACCATTGCAGCGGCCATTACCGGATTGATTGGGGCCAAGATTTTTCATCAATTGGAGTATTTCGACCAATTCATGCAAGATCCAATCGGGAATTTGATTTCTGCATCGGGACTTACCTTTTATGGCGGCCTTATCGGTGGGTTTTTGGGGGTGTGGTGGTTTGCCCGGCGCCAAAAGCTAAAGCTCATTCATATTGCCGATGCGGTAGCTCCCGGGCTTATTTTGGCTTATGCTTTGGGGCGCATTGGTTGTGGATTATCAGGCGATGGCGATTGGGGCATTGTGAACTCCGCTTATCGCATCACCGAGGACCGAAGCTATGTTACGGTTCCTAAAGAGGATTTTGCATCAGACATTCGCCAGGATGGAGTATATCGTTATTTTGCTGAAAGCCCGCAGGAGGTAGATCATGCCTATTATCCTAAGCCTCAAGCCCTGTCTTTTTTGCCGGACTGGTTGTTTGCCTTTGATTTCCCACACAACGTAAACAGGGAAGGAATTCCTATGCCTGAATGCCAAGCTACAGAAATGACCTATTGCAGCCGCTTGCCTATGCCTGTTTTTCCAACTATGGTATATGAAACAATTATGGGTCTGCTGATTTTTTTGGTTTTGTGGCTGGGTCGAAAACGATGGAGCGTTCCCGGGCAAATTTTTATGTGGTACTTAATGCTCAATGGCTTGGAGCGTTTTGCCATTGAACAGATTCGTGTCAATTCAGAAATGCAGCTTTTGGGAATTACCCTTACCCAGGCAGAATTGATAGGTGCGCTTCTTTTTGCTGCCGGTTTACTGGGCATTGTTTTTATTCGAAAACTTAGTCCATGGTTGCAAAGGCTGTAGGCTGGGATTCTGACTTTCAGCAAAAGGTACGGAATGAACTTCAGGCCGCAGGAAGGTATTTGGGGGAAGCCTTTCATAGTTTCGACCGACAAAAGGTGGAATACAAGGGAACCCACGACTTAGTTAGTTATGTGGACCGGGAAACCGAAGCTATGCTTACCAAAGCCTTGGCTCAAATTGCACCGGAATTTGGCATGTGGGGCGAAGAACAAGGCGATCAAAGAAGGGGAGGAGGAGATTATTGGATTTTAGATCCTTTAGACGGAACCACCAATTTCATTCATGGATTACCCCATTTTGCCATAAGCCTCGCTATGGTCAAAGGTGGAAACATAGTTGCCGGCCTAATTTTGGAACCCCTTAGCGGAGAACTATTTGAAGCTTGGCAGGGGGAGTCGGCCCGGATGAATAGCGAAGCCTTAAAAGTGAGTAGTAAGGAGAGTCTAAACGAGAGCTTGATAGCGACCGGTTTCCCGGTGAAAAATACCGAAGATGCCGAACACATCGCGCAATGGGTCCCAAAACTTATGCGGAACACACGTGGTCTTAGACGCTATGGAAGTGCAGCCATTGATTTGGCATGGACAGCCAAAGGAATTTACGAAGGCTTTTATGAAATTGGCTTAAGCCCTTGGGATGTGGCCGCCGGTGCGTATATTGTAGAAATGGCCGGAGGCAAAGTCTCCGGAATACAACTCGATAAAGACTGGCTATATGAGGGACAAATTTTGGCTACGAATGGGAAAATCCATGAACCGCTTCGGCATTTGCTTGATTGGTAGCTTTGTACTGCCTCTTTCCTTTGCTTTTGCTCAACAAGCCGAGGAAGCTACTTCCCCTGAGTATAAAAAAGTATTCCGCTTTTCTATAGAAGAGGAAATCGCTGCACCGGCTGCTAAGCTCACCGAAATGGCCTTGGAAGAATCTAAAGCTTGGGGCGCCGATTTGGTCTTAGTGGAAATGGATACTTACGGTGGAGCTGTAGATGCGGCCGACGAAATTCGAACCGCTCTCTTGAGTCATTCTACTCCGGTTTGGGTATTTGTTAAAAATAATGCGGCTTCCGCAGGTGCTTTTATTGCCTTGGCCTGTGATTCCATCTTTATGCGCCCCGGGGCAACCATGGGGGCTGCTACCGTGGTTGGACCCGATGGCGAAAAAGTGGATGAAAAATACCAGTCTTTTATGCGTGCCAAAATGCGCGAAACCGCCGAACGAAACGGCCGAAACCCAAACATCGCAGAGGCTATGGTCGATGGTTCTGTGGTGGTTCCCGGAGTCAATGACTCAGGAAAGGTAGTGTCTCTTACCAGCTCTGAAGCATTAGAGGTCGGTTTTTCCGAAGGTACGTTTCAAACCGTTGAGGATATGCTGAATCATTATGGGCTTCAAGGCGCTATGCAAAAAAGCTATCAGGAATCTACCCTAAGTTCTGTGGTACGCTTTTTTATGCGTCCTGCAGTTTCAGGGATTCTGGTGACCATTATTTTCCTGGGCATTATTTTTGAACTTCAAACGCCGGGAATTGGTTTGGCAGGTGCTGCTGCTCTGGGAGCGGCTGTGCTCTACTTTATTCCCAATTATTTGGAGGGATTGGCCGAAAGTTGGGAAATCCTTCTTTTTTTGATTGGGCTAATTCTGCTTGCTCTAGAGATTTTTGTAATTCCTGGCTTTGGAGTGGCCGGTATACTTGGAGGATTATGTGTTTTATCTTCCCTGGTCTTGGCCGTTTCCGGCACAGTGGAGTCCAACGACTATTCATTTCCTATGCCCGATTTGAATGAGGTGGTATCGGGAGTGCTCCTGGTCGGAATCGCCTTTTTTGCCAGTACCGGTATTGCTTTACTTTTAGGCTATAAGTTAATAGGAAGCGCACTGTTCCGTAGGGTAGAGGTGGCTTCTGTCCAAGGCAAAGAAGAAGGCTATACCGCCCACGGTAACTGGAATCCTCAATTTTTGGTTGGTAAATATGCTGAGACCGAAACCCCTATGAGGCCCGGTGGTACGATTCTTTTAGACGGCGATTCCTACGAAGCAGTTTCTCTCACCGGCTGGCTTGACAGTAAATGTCGGGTAAAGGTTGCCGGCTATACGGGCTTTGTTTTGCAGGTGGTGCCTTTGGATGAACCCTCACCCAAAGCTTAACCATTGGATTGTGTAGATTTGTAGCTCAAAATTACGTGCATGGGATTTTTCACCCTTTTCTTAATTACCCTAATACCTGTCCATTTTGGATTGTATAAGTTCTTCCAAAAGGCCGGCCAGGAAGGTTGGAAGGCATGGATACCTGTCTACAATTACCTGGTTTTTTTGAAACTAACCGGAAAGCCTTGGTACTGGGTAATTTCTTTGCCTGCTCCGGGACTCAACCTTATCACTTTTTTTGGTATGGTGGTGGCTTTTTTCAAAAGTCAAGGGCTGAATGACTCCAAAAGCTTATGGAAGCTTTGCTTAACCTATCCCTATGCTATCCCTAAATGGGCCATGGATGCTTCTAAAGCCTATGTTCCCGTAGATCAGTTGCCCTCAAAAAGAACTAAGGCCCAAGAGTGGACCGAATCCATCTTGTTTGCTGTGGTTGCCGCTTCCATGATTAAAGTATATGTGGCCGAACCTTACAGAATTCCTTCATCTTCCATGGAAGATGAATTGCTTACCGGTGATTTTTTGGTGGTTTCTAAGTTTCACTATGGTGCTAAAGTTCCTCAAACGCCTCTGAGCTTTCCTTTTGTGCACAACACTTTACCCTTTTTGGGAACTACGCCTTCTTTTTTGGAATGGTGGAAAGTGCCCCAAATGAGGTTGCCCGGTTTTTCTAAGGTAGAACGCAACGACATCATTGTGTTTAACTTCCCGGTAAACGACACCATGATTGTGGACGAAGAAATGAAGGCCTTTAGTTACTACAATTTTGTGTACGACAATGCCGACGAGTGGCTTATGCAACAAGGCGTCCCTCCGGCTGCAACCACCAAGCAACAATGGGAAACCGCCCTGTCGGTTACCCGAAAAGCCTTTACGCAACAATTTGAGCTTAGGGCTTTGCCTGTGGATAAGCGCGAGAATTTTGTGAAACGCTGTGTAGCTGGGCCCGGAGATGTATTCGAAATGCGCAAGGGCCAAGTCTACATCAATGGAGCTCCCGGCGAAAATCCCGAAATGATTAGCCATTTTTATAGAGTATATCCTTCTACCAACCTGAATACCAAAACCAAGGAAGCCTTAAAGGAATTCTACTTCTCCTTAGAAGACCAACGCTTAGCCGGTAATGGAATTTTGAACCTGAACCAAAAACAGGTGAAGGTGTTGAGAACCACGCCAGGAGTGGATTCCGTAGTGATGTATGTGGACCAGCCCGTCCACGATCGCTCTCTATGGCCAAATCATCCGGGTTTTAACAACAGCATCGATGAGTTTCAACCCTACACCATTCCCGCGGAAGGGATGACCGTTTCTTTGTCCCTCGATAGTTTGCCTTTCTATGAGCGCATCATTCGCGCTTACGAAGGCCGATCTTTGGAAGTAAAGAACGGTATAGTATATATTGATGGAGCCGCTGCCAATACCTACACCTTTACCCAAAACTACTATTGGGCCATGGGGGATAACCGCTGCAACTCCCTCGATAGCAGGTATTGGGGACCTGTGCCCCAAGATCATATTGTAGGAACGCCCTTCTTGGTGGTACTGTCTTTCGATGGAGATGTCCAAGGTAATTTTATCAAACAACTACGCACCGATCGTTTCTTTTATCTTCCCGAATGAGTCAAACCTTTTGGGCAGAACCTCTCTTGTTTCCACAAGCTGCTTGGTGGCAGGCTTGGCAGCAGGCCAATAGACCGGCCTTGGCTGCTCAAGCACCTTTCCCTAAACGCGGTTGGTACCACCGCTTTCGCATGCCCGGCCCCGAGGGTTGGCAAAGTTTTAGCTTGCCCCTTAAAAATAAACGACAAGGAACACCCTACAACGCATTGTTTGTTGATTGGAGTCAGCCTCGTTGCAATGATTTTTTGATGGCGGTTAGAAGCAATTACGGCAAAAGTCCATACTTCGAATGGTTTTTTGAGGAACTTGAAGACCTTTGGTCACTCAAAACAGAACGACTGTTGGACTTAAACCAAGCGCTCATCCGGTGGACTGCCGGGCGGATGGGCTTCCCTCAACCTGTCTGGGACAATAGCCCGCTAAATCAAGATGACCGGCTTTCCATAACAGCATTCTGCACCAAACTGAAGCCATATCCTCAACCCTTTCAACACAAACTAGGCTTTATGCCCCAAGCCTGTGCCTTAGACTTGGTGTTTAATTTGGGGCCGGATGCTTCAGCACACCTACATCTTTAATTGCCTGGCTATATTTGTGCCCATGAAACAAAACGAGGAGATCAAACGTCGCAGAACCTTTGCCATTATTAGTCACCCCGATGCCGGTAAAACCACCCTCACCGAAAAATTCTTGCTCTTTGGAGGGGCTATACAAACAGCAGGTGCCGTAAAAAGCAACAAAATCACCAAAACGGCCGCTTCTGACTTTATGGAAATTGAAAAACAAAGGGGCATATCTGTGGCAACTTCCGTAATGGGTTTCGATTACCGCCAAACCAAAATTAACCTGCTCGATACCCCCGGCCACAAAGACTTTGCCGAGGATACCTACCGCACACTAACCGCAGTAGACAGCGTAATTCTGGTTATCGATGCCGCTAATGGCGTGGAGGCACAAACCGAACGCCTCATGGAGGTTTGCCGCATGCGCGATACGCCCGTAATCGTTTTTGTAAATAAACTCGACCGCGAAGGTAAAGACCCCTACGATCTACTCGATGAACTCGAAGTTAAACTCAATATCCAAGTGCAACCCCTCACTTGGCCTATAAATATGGGACCCCGTTTTAAGGGTGTTTATAATTTATACAAGAAAGAACTAAATCTCTTCTCCGCCAATAAAACCAAAATCGAAGATCAAGTCCTGCGCTTCGATGACCTCAATAAACCTGAATTGAATGAGGTATTGGGCCAAGACGATGCCAATCAACTCCGAGAAGACGAACAGCTCCTGCAAGGAGTTTACGACCCTTTTGACCGAGAGGCCTATTTGAAAGGCGAATTAGCGCCCGTGTTTTTTGGCTCCGCCGTTAATAATTTTGGAGTAAAAGAACTGCTCGACACCTTTATTGAGATCTCCCCAAACCCTTTAGGGCGACAATCTACCGAAGGATTTGTCCATCCCGATCAAAACCATTTCTCCGGATTCATTTTTAAAATACACGCCAACCTTGACCCCAGACACCGCGACCGCATTGCTTTTTTGCGCATCGTTTCCGGCGTCTTCTCCCGCAATACCTTCTACCATCATGTGCGACTCAACAAGCAACTCCGATTTAGCAATCCCACCAGCTTTATGGCACAGGATAAGTCGGTAATTGAAGAGGCCTACCCCGGCGATGTCATTGGCCTTTACGATGCCGGCAATTTTAAAATTGGGGATACCCTCACCCAAGGTGAGCCTTTCTTTTTTAAAGGAATTCCCAGCTTTAGCCCCGAAATCTTTAAGGAGCTCATCAATACCGATCCCATGAAAAGCAAACAGCTCGAAAAAGGGATTGAACAACTCACCGACGAAGGAGTAGCACAATTGTTTCGACTACAACCCGGAAATAGAAAGGTGGTAGGTACCGTAGGTGAACTTCAATTTGAAGTGATTCAATACCGCCTCGAACATGAATACAAAGCCGCTTGCCGTTTTCAGGCCATGAACTTTTATAAAGCCTGTTGGATGACCAGCTCCGACAACGATCAACTCCAAACTTTTTTGCGCAGAAAAGCCGACAACATTGCCTTCGACAAAGACGACAACCCGGTATTCCTCGCTCCCTCAGCCTTTTTACTCGATATGGCTCGCCAAGACTATCCCGCCCTTACCTTCCATACTACCTCTGAATTTAAGGATGCCGTTACCTAAGCCTCGGTCGATTGCTCCAACCACAAACGACTACGGTACAACAAAAACAAACCCGGAAAGTATAGGAAGGAACCCAATACCAGGGGATAGGGAAGACCTCCGCAAAACTTACTGGTAGAGAAGTACATATCGCTTAGAAGTATCATAAAGTAGCCCGACATTTGCAAAAAATAAGCAATGGCTTCACGTTGCAAAGTCACCGACAAACTTATGCTGAAATTGGTGATAAGCATTACACCATACAAGACAATCAGCATATGCATTAGCCAAGGCTGCTGAGCCATACACATTCTACTGCCTACAATCAACACCGAAATCATGGCCATCCAAACCAACATACTTCCAATGGGAATCTTGGGCTTTCTAACCTGCTGAAAATCAGCAAAAAACTTTGTTGTAAATACCAAATGCATTAAAAAATATAAACCAACTGCGATATCCTGTGCCAATCCTTCGCCCATCAACAAACCCAAATCGCCCAACCAAACAAAAAATAATGCCGCCAAAAGAAGCTTTCGCTTTTTTAATCCATCGTTCCAAAACGCTAGGGCCATAAGCGGTGCCAAAACTCCCCCGGTAAATAAACGCAGCAAATCACCACCATAAAGCAACACGCAAATGTGCGCCGCAAAAAACAACCACCATGCCACTTTTGCTATAAGCATAATCCAAAAATACATTTTATTGATGTATTTAATGGGTGGCCCTGCAAGCACCGGGCCCTCCCTCCAAGCCCCGTTGCTAAATGCTCCGGCATGCAAGGTCGCCCGGGGCGTTTGCTGCGCGCCACGCCCGGCCTCCCGCATGCCGGGCGTTTAGCTTCCGGGGGCTTTCCGTACCGGTCCCTGGGCCGGGTTTAAGGTATAATATGCAGTTTGGTCTTCCCAAGGGAACAGCTAGCTGCCCTTCCCTGCAATACATACAGCCCTGGTAAGGGTTGGGGTACAATTCGATAGCTGTCCGGGCTTATCTGCTCTAGTGTCCCGGCCTTGCGCCCTTGAATGTCGGTAATCCAAAGCTCTGAGCTTTCGGTTAAACAGCTGCCTTTGGCACGTAGGGGCTCATTCGGAGTAAGTGGATTGGGATACCACAACATGCCTTGATCTTGCTCCTCCGCAGGTAAGCCGGTCGTAACCCTTCGGGCCAATACGTATTCTCCGCTTTGCGGATCAATGAGTTCAAAAATTCCAATTTTATCGCTTAACGAAGGCCCGGGCAGGTGTTGGCAACGGCTGGGATCGTCGCTAATCACTTCCCACGATTGTGTTCTTGTGGCTCTATACAACAATACCAAGCTGTCTTCTCCCGCTACAATGAGCTCGTTGTCCAAACGACCATTGTTTCCTACCAAACGCCCATTATAATAAAGTTGTGCGGTAGTACCATCCGGCAGGCCATCCGGAACATACAAGGCCCAATGCCTTTGTGGATTCAATTGATATTGACTTTTCCAACCTCCGGGTTCGGTCCAACGTTGGGTGGCAATGACCCGATAGTTCTGGCTGTTTCCGCCGGGTAAATCCAACCGCCAATTGGCGTAGCTCAATTGTTTGGTTCCGCTTCCGCCCAATACCGTGTCTACTTGGGTCTCCGCAAAGCTTAGCGCCTCATTTAGATTGCCAATGACCCACTCCGGCTCTAGATTCAACTGCACCACCACCGAGTCGGTCTCACCCGAAACCATAACCGTATGGATTTCTGTGGCGCCTTGCGCGTCAAAAAAGGTGAGTTCTAAAGGAACATTGCTGCAAAAATGCTGCCTGCCTCGGGTAAATTGCTGCAATGCTATGGTCCAACTACCGGCTTGACCGGATACTTCGGTCCACCGATGGGGCAATACCAAAGGCCAGCCGCCCTCATAAATCCAATCCTGAAAAAAATCTTGCAGTGAAGCTCCGGTGGCCTGCTCCAAGGCCAGCATAAAGTCTTGGGCATCCCAATCCTCCCAGGCGGTGGCCGCCAAGGCTTGCTTTAAGCCTTGAAAGAACAGGTGGTCTCCCAAGTAACTCCGCAACGTATGGACAAAGTCGGCACCCTTGGCATAGGTGGTGTTGCTGTAGGTATGTTGTTGGGGTACTCCGGATAAGGGCCAAAAACCTTGATCATCGAAATGGGCATTTTGCAATAGGTCTTTATGAGCAGTTCGATACAGCTCCAAATACCTATTTCGACCATAAAAGAGTTCATTAAACCGCCATTCCGAAAAAACCGCCATGCCCTCGTTTAGCCACATATCCTCTGCCGTGCGGCAAGTGGCCAAATTGCCCCACCAGCTATGGCTGAGCTCATGCACCAACACATCTTGATACAGCAAACCCGATTGGGCCAAAAGAATAGGATAGGCAATATTCTCGGCGTGCTCCATGGCTCCTCCCGTCATGGGCACCAAACTGTAGCCCACTTTGCTGAACCTAAAATCGCCGAAGGACGCTTCAAATAAATGAAAAGCCTGTTTTAGATGTTGAGCGGCAGTTCTAAAACTGGCCGTGTCTTGAGGGCGTGCCGCCAAAACAATCGGAATTATGGCTCCGGTTTGACTAAGTAGGGTGTCCTCCATGGTCACAAAATCGCCGACCGCCACCGAAGCCAAATAAGTGGGATAGTCGTGCAGGCTGCGGTAATGCATGTATCGGTCTCCGGAAGGTAAAATAGAGTCTGCTTGCAACATACCGCCGGCGGTAGCAAATTTTTGAGCAGGAAGGGTCAATCGGTAATCGTAGGTAGCGCGGTCAATAAAAAAATCCAAACAGGGAAACCAAACCCGTCCGTAATTATGGGGAATTTGGGTGAGCGATACTCCCACATTAAAGGCAAAGCCTTGATCAAAATAAAACCCGCCAAAGGAAGGGTCCTGCATGGGCGTTCCTCCATAATATACGGTGAGGCTGTCCGGACCGGAAACCACTCCCGGCAAATCTATGGCCAAAAACTCCCCTTGTTGCACAAAGGAGAGCAATTGACCCTGCCCAACCACCGAGTCCACCGTTAGACCCTTCAAATCCAGAACCAAGGAATCGAGTGGGGCAGAGACCGGTGCAAAATGCAGGGTGGCTGCTCCATAGATTAAGGATTGATCCATGGATCTAAAATCCAAGGCCAAATCGTAATGGCTGATGTCTACCTCATCTGCCCTGGTATCGTAAGGGTGTATTTGAGCCAATAGGCTGGCAGAGAAATGAATAGATATAATTAGTGCAAGCCATGCTTTCATATTTCAAATATACGCAAGCCTGTACATATCCTTTGCGCTACATTTGTAGCGTAAAGACGGGTTATATGCTACATTTGTAGCATAACCATAAAGACTATGTACGACAAGGGTTTGAGTACGGAATGCCTCAATACCGGCTTATAAAGCCGGAAGGCTTGCACAGCACCTTGCACTCACCTGGAGTGAACCCATTTGCCTGTCTCTAGCGCGAAAAAATAGGCAATGAATAAAGGACTAGCAGGTTTGCTTTGTGGTCTAAGGCGGATGTATAGGCCTTTATTTTACGATTCGCCACTGCTGGACTAAGGGCTGCTATCCACTGAGGATGTTCTGGGAAGGACTGTAGCTAAGGAAATCCTATTAATTAACTGCCATTTAATGCGTTATGATAATTTATCGAATGCAAGAGTTTAATCCGCTTTTGACAGATTAGTCGCAGTGCTACAAATGTGGCATTGTTGGATTTTCGCTTCAACTCTTATGGACGCTTTATGCCTTATTTAGGCTTTATTTTGAATCCTTGCGGCTAATTGCTACATTTGTAGCATGAACCTATTCAAAGATCGATTGGCCTTTCTCATGGACCAATTCAACCTAAGTCAGGTGGAGTTGGCAGAACGCAGTGGTGTAAGCCGGAGCAGCATAGGTCATATGCTGAATGGCCGAAATCAGCCCTCTATGGACTTTTTGGCCGGGGTGTTGCAGGAATGGCCGGAAATTGATGCGGATTGGTTGGTTATGGGTAAGGGTCCCTGGAGGCGAAAAAATCAGGAAGAATCGGTTCCTGCCAAGCTCCCTAAGGAGCATAAGCAACAGCAAGCCCCGGTGGACCTATTCGGTGCTACACATCTTTCGGGCGAATCCAATGAACCGGTTTCTACAAAGCTTAGTGATTGTGAAGATAAGGAGGCCTATAATTCTGCCGATCAGGATATTAAAGGTCCTGTGCCAGCCGCTGATGATGCCTTCAGGGCTGATGCCCAGGAGTTGTTGGTCTTGTATCCGGATGGGACCTACCGGCGGTTTCTTCCCCGAGATTAAATGGGCCTTGGTTTTACGCGGCGGTTGCTGGATTTGATGGGATTCAAAGTAACTATTGCTGCATGAACAATAGTTCTCCTATTACGGTATACAGGGAATTGGTATTGGTAGCTGAGGACCTTAAGCGATAAAAGGAATAAGGGGTGTTGTTGTTGATTTGGTAAAGGCCAAAAGGACTTACTTGCAATGCTTGGCCAAAGCTTACGTTGGGCGGTGGGGTATTTGACCTAGTGTCAAGAGTGGTCCAACTGGAGCCGTTATTGCTGGCCTCTAAAACCCATTGGGTGGGAATGTGGTCGTTACCCCATCGGCGCCACATGGCATAGGAATTTACAATTTGGGGACTTGCAAATTGAACGCGAATCCAAGCGGAAGAAATATCGCCTTGGGCAGCATGCCAGCAGCCGTTGATGTCGTCCAAGATGCCATCGAATGCTTTGGAAGGCGACCTTTGGGGATCAAGGGTTGTGCTGGCAGCAAATTGGGTGCCGGGTAGGTTTTGGTTGGCGCCTGCCTTGATGGTTGGGGTTTGAACAATTATAGGGTTGCCATAGAATACCGGGCCGTTTTGTGCCCAGGCAAAGCTCCTCAGGTAATAGGTTCTGCCGGGAAGTAAGGAAGTGGCTACTAAGCTGCTGCCTCCCAGGGTAGCTAATTCAATGATTTTGCTGTTTGATGTATCCGGTTGGGGAAGGGTGTCCCAACATATGCCTTTTTGGACTAAAGCATTTCCGCCATCAGTCACCAACTGGTAATGCGCTCTGAATCCAAGCGCCCAAACCAGGTCTACCGAATCGGTGAGCAGTTGAGCCGCTTGGGGGCACGGGCTGTACCAACCTAAGGCTTGTCCTCGATAAAATTCCATGCAATGGTTATCGAGGTTGTAAATTTGCAGTCCTTCGGCAGGGTTTTGTATGGCATTACGTTGCACAGTGCTAAGTCTGGGGGGCAAAAAGCCTCTAAGGGTGTCTTGCAATTCCAGGTTTGCCGAGGGGTGTGGTGCTCCTTGTCCCTGATTGCTAATTTTGACGCCTTGGGATTGAAGGGAAGAGAATGCACCTAAAAGCATGAAGAGGAGCGCCTTTTTCATCTTCTGAAATTTGATTTTGAAAGTATAAAAAAGTTCAGGAATGAGATCTTTAAAATGGAATGTGTGAAAAATTTAATACCGCCTAATCGAGCAAAAAATGGCTAGGGGTGAAGCCGTCAAAGATGTCTCAATCCTAAACGGGTTTATGGATTTACGGCTATTTAGAATGTTTTCTCAGACTTTTGAAGGACAGTATCTGTTCTAGGGTTCGTGGGCCTTGGGACTTGTGTGTACTTTAATGTGCCTTGAATATGCAAGGCCTCATGAATTTCCACAGATTCCTGCGCCCCTGACCGACCGGCTACCCTGCAGGGATGCGGCCATGCAGGGCTTGGCGGACGTAGGCTCCTTGATTCGGAGACCACGTAGCGCCTAGCCCTGCACGGCCGGAGACCGAAGCGTAGTAGGAAGGGCAGGATTTGGCGCCCAAAAAATCCAACCGAAAAATTAAAACGGTGGGTGGCATGGCAAAAAAAAATCAGAACACATGGTGGAAGCATGCGGTCTGATTTGGTGCCCGGGACAGGACTTGAACCTGCACGTCTTGCGACACACGCCCCTCAAGCGTGCGTGTCTACCAGTTTCACCACCCGGGCAATGGGTTGCAAAAGTACTATTTATCCTCCATTACGCCAATACTCAGGTATGTATTTCTGATTCCCAGGAGCTTTGGGGTCTGCTACGGTCCAGGGTATATACCCCGATTTCTTTCTCTTTTCCTTTGAGAAGCAATGTTTTAACAAAAGTGGCTTGAATGTCGACGGGGAGGTCCATGCGTCGAATGAGGTATTCGGAAATGAGCACCCGGCTTTGCAAAATACCGCATTGGTTCAAGATTCTTTCGGTGGTATTGATTACATCGCCATGAAACACAATATCGGTTTTGGTCTTTCCTATTTCACCGGTAATGACCCAGCCACCATGTATAGCTACCTTAAAATCAGGCACAAATCCAAATTTTCGAATGAATTGCGAGCGGTTTTTTTCCATTTGCCTTAGGATGCGAAAATAGCAGCGAATGCATCGTGCGCGGCGCAAGCCTTCGCGCATGTTCCAGGTGATTACCGCCTCGTCGCCCACGTATTGATAAATTTCGCCTCGATAGCGTGCTATGGGCGAAGACAGCATGGAGAAAAAGGTAGACAACAGCGCATGGTACTTTTCCATGGACATGGTTTCGGCCATGCGGGTAGAGGAGTTGAGGTCAATGAACATAAATATCCGCTCTTCTCCGGTGGGTTTATGGTATTTGCCTCGGACGTAATTCCATAAAATCCGGGGTCCCACAATGCGTGTAGCCAGCTTAATAAAATTGAGTAAAATACTCATTAAGAAGGCGTTCCAGGCCAATACAAAAAGCAGATTGGGTTGAAAGAGTGCACTCAACTCTTCCTCGCCTCCCAAACCCCATCTGGAAAACAACGCTAAAATGGCCAGTTCGGCGGTTACAAACAAAAAAATCAGCAATACAGAGCCTAAGGCCAAGCTTACCGGAAAGCTGAATTTACGCAATACATAGCGGTCAAAGGCCCTATCGCCAATCCTCAACATTAGTCCAATAACCAATCCTCCAAACAAACCGCTAAGCATCACTTCCGGACTACTGCCCCAAACGGCTACGTTCATGGTAAGTCCAATGGCGCAGCCAAGAATAATGGAGGATACATAAGCCCCCAAACTGTAGCGCAGCCACTCCCTTACCACAATGCTTTTGGGCACTTTGGGCCGAACGGGTTTGCCCAATTGCCCCAAGGCTTCTTTAAGGGCTTGGAGGTTTTCTTTGCGTTGTTCTCCCCAAAGTTTTTCGGCGGTTTCGGATTGAAAAGTGGTTTCTTCCAGGTATTGTAACTGGTTGTAGAGCCAATCTTCGTGTTGATATGCTTTTTGGAGGTAGTGTTTCCATTCGTATCGGAGCAATTCGCCACGTTGCAAAAAATCACGGGTTCCCATATTGGCCCTGTCGGCATCAATGAGCATGGCCTCCAATCGGGTTTTGGGCCTATGGCCGTAGCGGGTGGCTTCAATAAGCTTGAGCACTTGTTTTCGGAGGGCGTCCGGGAAGCTTAGATTGCTCAGGAAGGTATCGGCCAAATCCATGCTTATTTCCTCGTGCCCAATATAGCTTTCGGTATAGCCGGAATCGTGAAACCAAGCGGCAAGGAGCAGCAGGCCGCGTTTTTCTTCCGGCAATTTGTCTGCTGCGGCGAGCCGGTCGGCGGCTTGTACTACTTCTTGGGTATGGTTTAGGTTATGGAACCGAAGGTTTTCGGAAAGTTTGGTGCTAAGCAATGCCTCTACATAGGCCCGGCTTTGAGCAATCCAAAATTCCCATGGTTTGATGTTTAGTGACTCCATGGGTGAAAATTTTCGAGCTGTTTGCTTAGGAAACTTCGGTCTAGGTGGGTATATATTTCGGTCGTAGTAATGGAGGAATGGCCCAGCATGGCTTGAACCATGCGGAGGTCGGCACCTCCCTCCACCAAATGGGTGGCAAAGGCATGCCTGAGGCTGTGTGGGCTAATGGTTTTATGGATACCGGCTTTTGCAGCCAGTGTTTTAATGGTAATAAAGACCATTTGCCGGCTTAGGATTCCTCCGCGTCGGTTGAGAAAGACAAACTCTTTGGCTTCGGGTTTCACCGGCACATGCACACGGATGTGGTTTAAGTAGGTGTTTAAGGAGTGCAAAGCGCCTTCATTTGCCGGAACCAGTCGCTCTTTGTTACCTTTTCCGGTAACGCGCAAAAAGGCTTCATCAAAAAAAACATCGCCTCGTTTTAGGCGGGTTAATTCAGAAACCCGGAGGCCACAGCCGTACAGGAGTTCCAGAATGGCTTTGTTTCTGCCGCCTTCGGGGCTGCTCAAATCTATTTGATGCAGCATGGCGTCTATTTCCGAAGTGTCGAGCACCTGCGGTAATTTTCGTTCCAGCCTGGGCATGTCTACATTTTCGGTAGGGTCTAGGGTTTTCCCCTCTTTGAGCCGCAGAAATCGATGAAAGGAGCGTATACCGGATATCATGCGGGCCTGCGTTTTGCTAGCTAAGCCCAAGTCGAGCAGGTGGGCCAAAAAAGCTTCTAATGACTCTCCATGGGCTTGGTCTAGGGAGGTTTGGACAGATTCAAGCCAGTTGAGCCAATGGGCAGCGTCTTGCACATAGGCTTTTACCGAATGATCGGCCAGGCCTTGCTCTAGTAGCAACCAAGCTTCGTAGGCACTTAGCCTTGCGGTGTGGCTTTGAGACATGGGGCAAAATTAGCGATTCCCTTTGTGCTATGCTTGGGCTTAAGGCTTTGGTTTTTCTTACCTGTTCAGCGATAAATTCTTCGTATTTTAGCGTATGGAAATTGCGGTGGTACATGGCCCAAATTTGGGTCGGTTAGGTAAGCGTCTGCCCGAAGTGTATGGAACCAAGGGCTTGGACGATTTGGCGGCCGATTTGCGGTCAGCTTTTCCCGGGGTGAAGTGGACTTTTTTTCAGAGCAACCATGAGGGAGCGCTGATTGATTTCATGGAGTCGAGTGAGGCGGATGCGCTTATTATTAATGGCGGAGCGCTGGCGCATCAAAGCTATGCTTTGGCAGATGCCCTGGAGGCCTGGGAGCGACCGGCTATTGAAGTACACATCTCCAATGTGTTTAAGCGGGAGGTCTTTAGGCATAAAAGTCTTTTGGCACCCAAGGTTAATGGCCAAATCTATGGTTTAGGTATAAAAGGCTATTTGCTGGCTGCTCAGTGGCTTATTTCTTAATATAGGAAGGCCTGCTCAGTGGGATTTCTTGCAGACCCAATTGCGAAAACTTGGTTTGCTTTTTTACAAAAAAACGCCAAACTATGGCTATTGGGCTTAAGGGGGCAGAGGTTTTGTTTGGTAAGATTTTTCGAGCTTTCCAAACTTTGGGCAAACGTAAGTAAAAGTGGATGTGTGCTTTAAACACAGCAAAAAATTGTGCCCCTCCTTTGGAGCCGAAAAGCATTTTAAGGGCCGCCACACCATCCAAAATCATGCGCAACAGCAGAATGGGAAGAACTTTAGAGCCCGGTAAATTTTTAGCAAGGAGCAGCAGGTTATTTCTAAAATTCAAATAGGTTTTGCGTGGGTTAAGTTGGTCTAGAGTTCCTCCGCCAACATGGTATACCGTACTTTGTGGAATTACGGCCAACCAATGGCCTTGGGCTTGAAGTCGCCAACATAAATCGATTTCCTCCATATGAGCAAAAAAGTCGGGGTCAAGCCCTCCTGCCTCCAAATATGCTTTACGACGCACCAATAGAGCACATCCGGTAGCCCAAGCAATGCGGATGGGGTTTTGGTATTGGGCGTGGTCTATTTCGCAGGAGTCAAATAACCTGCCCCGGCAAAATGGGTATCCAAGGGCATCTATAAATCCCCCTGAGGCACCGGCATATTCAAATTGTTCAGGATGGTTGTAAGCCAAAATTTTGGGTTGACAGGCCGCGCAATCGGGAAAATTTTCCATGGCTTTTTGCAGAGGGTTAAGCCATTGGGCGCTTGGTGCTACATCGGAGTTTAAAAGCAAGACCAAATCGTTTGGTATTTGTGCTATGGCTCTATTGTAACCTTCGGCAAATCCAAAATTTTGGTCAAAAAACAGGGTATGAACCTGCGGGAATTGAGCCTGAAGCACTTCACGGCTTTCATCGCTGCTGCCGTTATCGGCTACCCAAACCTGATGGGGAGCCGGGCTGTGTTTAAGCACTTCCGGGAGGAATTGTTTAAGCCAATGGGCTCCGTTCCAATTTAATATAATTATTGCAATGCCTTTGGAGGCGCTTGCCTGCTCTTCTTGACTCATCGGGGCTGATCAAACAAATCCCGGCTCCAACTGCCGTAGTGGTTCATGACATCGTTTTGATCTACCCCAAAGCTGTTGTTGCGGTTGTGTACAAACATCTGCCATTGACGGTTGTTGATTTCGCCGCGGCAATTGGAGTGAATAAGGATAAAATCATTGTCGATGGAGTTGGGGTTGTAAAAGACAAAACGGACATTGGTTTGTGCATTGATTTGATAGTATTGCCAAATCTCGTAGGGATACGCAGAAGGTTCATTATAGCGCTTATTTACGGCATTGGGTGGGCCATACTGCAGGTAAATACGGCCTCTATCGGTATCGTAACCTCTCATGGCATGCGTGCCAAATTCTTGGTTCATGGCAGCTACCAAACGCTTGTGCTTCAACCAGGCCAGCTCGGGGTTTTTGGGGTCTTTTTGGTTCCAAAAGCCAAGCAAAAAGCGTTTGATTTTTAGGGTGTCTTTGCTTTTGGCCATGTTTTGGGCAAATTGCTTTTGTCTTCCTTCGCTAATAGGCACAAGGCAACGGGCCATTTCTTGCAAAGTGTCTATGTTTTGCACATGTTCTACAAAAGAGCCATCGATGACCAATTTGGACAATTCTTCTTCGCTTAGTTCGGGCATTAAGCCATCGCGATAAAACAGTTTTTTGCGCTGCGCAACTTGGGTTCCGGTGCTGTCTAGGATTTGAATCTCCAGTTCGTAATAGCCCGGCGTCAACTGGGATATAGGCAGTTGCCCTATAAAGGGCTTGGAGGGAGAAGCGTTCATGCGTTTAATAAACGCGGCACCGGGAATGGCTTGTTGGCTGTCGGCATGTTTGACCATACCACGTAAGGCAAAGCCGGAATTAACCCCTAAAAACTGATCGGTATCCCAAGCCTCCACATAAAACTTGAGGACTTCTTCTTCGGGGAAAGCATACGATTGAATTCTGGGCATCAATTCTAAATCGCCCCTTTTAAGTCTGGGGTTTTTGCCGGAAAAGGGCTGAATCGACTCTATGAGCATGATTCCACTCAAGCTTGGTCCTTGGCCTTGGCTTAGCCAAAGGCTGTCCATGTGTTGGATTTTACTGCTGTCTGGCGCATTTAAGTCTTGTATGATCCATTCAATTTGATAGGCCCCCTGACTCAAGGGAAGCCGATGCACATCGAACAAATCCCCTAATTCTTGTTCGGTTTCATTGTAGCTCTGGCTCTCCAAGACATATTTATCGTAGGCTTTGATTTCTCCATTTTGTGTCGCCAAAACAAGCACTTGAATGGTAGCTTGAAATTTGCCTTGTTCGTTTTTTACGTATTCAAGACTTTTGCCTTCCAGCAACAACCAACTTTCGAGGTAGCGTTCGCCGGTGCCGGACATGAACAACTCATACCCCAAGGAAGCATTGATGCCTGCCCAAACCGATCCAAGGGGAAGAAATAAAAGCGCAACAATCCAAAGCTTTTTAACCATAATACAAAGATAAGACCTTCTTTTTAGCCCTGAGAAGCGGCCGTATGCTAAAGCGGCTGCTTTTTCAAACATAAGCTATTGCTTAACAAGTTCGGTATTGCTCCTTAGCTCTGCAAATACAAATGCCGTCTTTTGTCGGCAAATTTACTTCACCAGTTTATAGATTTGGTCAAATCCACCTAAGCTAGGCGGAGCGGCAGGGGCATGCACCAAATTTCCTTGTTTGTCAATCAAGTAATAAGCTGAGGAACCTTGTAAGTCGTAAGCCTGCGTAATTTCGGGGTTGATAAGGCCAAAACTCCCTATTAAATCGTGTTTTTTTACCAATTGGTGAAGGCTTGTAAAATTGCAATCCAAGCAAATGCCAACCACTTTCAACTCTTTTTCAAAGGGCCCAAAAAAGGCACGAGTACCCAGCAGTTCGCTCAAAGTCCCCGGGTTTTGGGCGCTGAAAAAAACCAGGTATACTGCCCATTTGTCTTTAAAGTCGTTTAACGAGAAGCTTTTTCCCATGGGGTCAAGCGCTTCAAGGGAAGGGGCAGGATTGCCCGGACTTAATTTATCCAAATCATGGATGAAATGCCGGGTTATTTGTTTTAACCGCGGATGCACTTGCTTTTCTTGTGCACTGCGCAGCAAATGCAACAGTTTGGCTTTGGGTATGCCTTTTTCGTAATGCCAATCGAACAAGCCATAAACCACAAAGAGTTCGCCTACCTCTCTACCGGTAATCAGTTCTTGCTGCATTACATAATGAAACAAGCTGTCGTAATTGGGTTTGGTCATAATGGCATCGTACAGTTTTCCTCCGGAGGATTGACTGGCCCATTCCAATAGTTTGCCCTTGTACAAGTCTTTAAAGAAGGCGAGGTAGTCGGGGTGGTCGTACAAAACTTCTTGATTGAACAAATAGCTTTCAGCAGCTTTTTGCTCGCCAATTAGTCGGGTTACCATAAGTAAATCCGCAATTCGGTAGGCAGCCATTTGCCGCACATAGGGCAGGGGATGGTTTCCGTACCGCTCTTTGCTTTCCTTTGCAAAGCGTAGGGTCATACTTCGGTAGTCTCCTTTGGTAAAGGCTTCGTAGTTGTCGGCAATAAAATCGTTGTACCACCGGTTAAAAGAGGAGACTTCAAACCAATACCCACTGGTGTCGTTGTTGTCGGTTAAACCAATTTGTCCCGGATCGCTGCCGGGTATGATTAATTCATAGGTTTTACCTGCTTCCGGATGCAGTGCTGTTCTTTCTCTTTCCAGCAGCAAATGATAGTTCACTAAACTATCGCTAAGCTCGGTTATGCCTAATTCAAAATTCCCATCGGCATCAATAATGGTTTTATCTAAGGTATATTCGCTTTGAATAAGTAAGTCGCCATAGGCCTGAATTTGTATGGTTTTTCCACTAAAGAAAGGCGCATTTCCCTTAAATCGGACTTCTTGCCCAAATCCGGCCATTAAGGGTAGTAGTAAGCCAAAAAATAATCCTAATCTGCAGCTTCGCATATGGCTCTAACGCTTTTTTTGCTTGTCCATTGCTTGCTCCAAGACAATCCCATCGGGTAAAAATGGGCGGGTATCTCCACCATGTCTAAAAATATCGCGCACAATGCTGGAATTTATGGCCGATAAACCGGGGTCTGATACCAAAAATACCGTTTCAATGCCCGGTTCCATGGCTTGGTTGGCTTGGGCAATGTTCCGTTCAAATTCAAAATCTGTGCTGCTCCTCAATCCCCGTAAAATAAAGGTGGCCTCTCGCTTTTTGCAATATTGGATGGTAAGGCCGTCAAAATAATCCACTTTTACTTTGGGTTCGTTTTGAAACACCAGTTCCAGCCATTTAACCCGTTGCTCCAGGCTAAACATGGTTTGTTTTTTGGCATTATAACCTATGGCCAACCAAATTTCGTCAAACATGGGCAGTGCTCTTTTTACAAGGGCTTCGTGACCACGGGTCACAGGATCAAAGGTTCCCGGATAAACGGCAATGCGGGGTTTGGCTTCCATGGCTTTTAGGATTCAATTTCGGTAGGATTTCTAAAAAATGAAAAATGTACCGAGCCGTATTTTCTGGTTTCTTCATATCCGGACAGTGGCTGCAGGCTTTCCGACATTTCCGGTCCATGTTCGCAGATCATAAGTCCATCTCTGGCCAGCAAGCCTCGATCCAGCACCAGTCCGGGGAGTTTAGAATAATCGTCTAGGCCGTAGGGTGGGTCCATAAATACCAAATCCCAGGCTTGCCCACCTTGCCGCAACCATCGAAAGGCATCGCTTTGAAAGGCTTGACCTTTTTTGTCTAGGTCCCAAGCTTTGAGGGTGTCCAGGATATGCTTGGTAACTACAGGGCTGTGGTCTACAAAGTCTACCGAGGCGGCTCCTCTCGACAACATTTCAAGGCCAATAGAGCCTGTGCCGCAGCATAAATCCAAGGCATGCATGGAGGGCCAATCCAACAGGTGGCGAAGCACATTGAACAAGGCTTCTTTGGCACGATCGGTGGTGGGCCTCAACTCCATTTTCTTGGAGGGCCTAATTACACGTCCTTTATGGCTTCCGGCGATTATTCGCACTTAGTCGCGCCAGTTTCCGGTAGTAATGGGTTCCGCCAATGAGCCTACTTGAATAATGGAGTCCAACCTCAGCCGTCCATAGTCCTGACGCAAGTCCAACAAAAAGTCATCGTAATTTGCACTTAATGCAAACACCGGCACCTCAGCTCCTTCATCGGTATACAATAGGTCGGCTTCCAGGGTAAAAGTTTTACCTTCCGGATTGTATGGAATGTAAGGCATGGAATCAATGGGGAATGTTTCTACGAAATTATGCCCCAAAGGTGAAACCCAGGTGGTGTCTCTGCGTGCCAGACCTTGAGCCACCTGCACTGAGTCGTCCAGGTTACCAAACTCCTTAATCAAAGGTACTTTTCCGTACCTCAAAAAGTGTACAAGGCTGTCAAAATTGGGTGCAAAACTGTTCTTGCCGTCCCGGTAGGCGAGTTGCGCTTCTCTAATTTTGAGCATTTTGGTTTTAACTACCTCAATGCGTGAATCTTGCAAATCATAAAACTCTATACTGCTTTGAATGCTTCTGTACACCAAAAACAACAAAACAATAGATACAGGAACCAAAATATAGCCAACAATTTTGGGCACTTTTAGCTTTAGCATTCCCAGAACCACCAAAGCCCACAATACCGCAAATAACAGCATCATAACTCCGGCCAAAATAAATTTAGCGCTCTGGCCCTGACCGGATTCAAACGAAATGGACAACACAAAAATACCCAGCAAGGCAAATAGCCCGGGTACAATAAGCTTGGAAAGGTTTATAAGGATATCTCTCATGCCTGTGGTGCTATGTTCGTCGCAAATCTAAACAATTATACCAACTCAAGGAACAGCTATAGCCATGTTGAGGCGTGGACATTTTTTTTGACCTGTCGCTTTTTGGGGCGCTCACGGGCTTTCAGCCTCCGGCCATGCTCCGGGCTTTGGCCTGCCTAAGGCTCCGGGGGTTCCGCAAAGCTCCACCTCCTCGCCTAAGGCAGGCTGCAGCCAGGGCTTGGCGCTCCCGGCTTCTATCCCTGCGCCATAATTCTCCCACATTTTTTGGTTAATTAAGGCTTTTCTTTTTTTTCTTGAATTTGCCCTAAGCATATTTTCGTTTGCTTTGTTTTCTTCTTAATCTTTC
Organism: Flavobacteriales bacterium; assembly: GCA_018401695.1. Taxonomy (GTDB): domain Bacteria; phylum Bacteroidota; class Bacteroidia; order CAIKAF01; family CAIKAF01; genus CAIKAF01. The sequence goes on from JAGYKD010000002.1 coordinate 456,672, forward strand.
GAATGCCAAAGTGGACATAGGAATAGGTCATATTTATTTTGCTCTTGGTTTTGCCATAGTGTTTTTGTTTTCCATAGCGGTTTTGTACCGTCGTGATTTACAAAGGTTGCGCCGAGATTATAAGCAGGTCTATAAGGTGTTTATTTTGGTTGCCTTAGCAATAGCTCTTTTGTTGGTGGTTAAAGAACTTACGGTATCATGAAGCATTTGAAGCCCCTGTTTGAGCAGGCAGCAGAGTCGAGATGGGGCCTAAGAAAACTCAATTGGGCGCTTTGGTACAAATTGCCTTTCAACAGGCCCCATGGCATTCGCTTAATTGAAGCTAGGCCCGGATTTGTTGCTGCACGTCTTCCTTTTAAACGCAGCAATCTCAATCATTTAAAAACCATGCATGCCTGCGCATTGGCTACCGTAGCCGAATTTTCTGCAGGTACTTGTTTGCTTTCTTTGGCTTGGCCCTTCAGATATCGACTTATTATGAAATCCATGCACATGGAATATATGCGAAGGGTTGAGTCTGAGGTTCAAGCCCAATGCACTATAGAATCGGAGCGTTTAAGCTCTTGGTTAAACGAGTTGGATGCCCAAGACGGCCGGATTTTAATTCCCCTAAAAACCTTGCTTTTCGACGCACAAGGCAATGCGGTTGCCGAGGGCATTACCCATTGGCATATCAAACGAATTTTAGACTGATGCGCTTTATTGTTTTCTTTTCTATTTTGGGTGCAGCCCTAGCTGCCATCGTAGGTATGTACTTTTTGTGGAAACCTGTTTTTCCCAAAGACAAACGGTGGCTGTTTACGCTCGTTTGGTTTGGTCTGCCTTTGCTGCTCCTTGGCTTAAGTTTTTTCAGAGATCAGGTTCCTGTAAAACTTCAAATGTGGGTTGCTAACTTTCTTATGATATGGCTCTTGTCGGTATTGATTGCCGGAGTTTTTACCTTCCTTTTTTTCTTGCTTTCTTTTTTACCCGGAATTTCAGGAAAAGGAGCCGCCGAATCCATTCCCTCCCGCCGAACCTTTTTGCAGCAGGTTGGGATTGTAGCCGCTCTTTTGCCTTTTTCTACCATGTGGTATGGCATCCTGCGTACCTCTTCTGATTTTAATATCCAAAGGCATCGCCTAAAGTTTGCGGGGCTTCCCAAGGCTTTTTATGGGCTTAAAATTTTGCAGATTAGCGATATCCATACCGGTTCGGTGTGGTCCAAAACTGTATTGGAAAAAGCCGTGCAACATATTCGTGAAGAGGCTCCTGACTTAGTGGTTTTTACCGGCGATTTGGTCAACAACGAAACCAAAGAGGCCGAACCTTTTGTAGATATTCTTTCTCAAATTTCTGCACCTATGGGCGTGTTTTCCATTCTCGGAAACCACGATTATGGCGACTACAAAGCTTGGGATAGTCCCGAGGAGAAGCAAAAAAACTTCGATGCAATGCTTAATTTACATCGCCGCCTCGGGTGGACTTTGCTGCTTAATGAGCATAGGGTTTTTGAGCGAGAGGGCCAGCGTTTGGTGCTTGCCGGAGTAGAGAATTGGGGCGCAAAGCTTCATTTTAAACGGTACGGGAAACTCGGCAAGGCTATGGAGGGCGTTCTCCCCGAAGATTTTGCGGTCTTGTTGTCGCACGACCCATCCCATTGGGAAGCAGAAGTACAGTCTATGGCTCCGCAAGCAAAATTGACGCTTTCGGGCCATACCCATGGGTTTCAGTTTGGTGTTGAAATCCCCGGATTTAAGTGGAGCCCTGCTCAATATGTTTATAAACAGTGGGCCGGCCTTTATGGCGACAGCAATTCCATGCTTTATGTGAATCGTGGTACCGGATGCATTGGATACTCAGGAAGGGTCGGCATCCGTCCTGAAATCACCGTACTGGAGCTTCAGAAGGCCTGATTTCATTAGAAACCTTCCATTTCTGATTTCCAAATACTGAAGCTCTCGAGGTCAACTTCCGGAATTGCTAAGCTAAAGCTTGCGCCTTTGGCGTGATATTCCACTTGATAGGCCCAACCTTTTTGCTCTATTTGATGCCTTACGATTGAATATTTTGCATGTTCTACCGCAAGCCTTTCTGTCCGGGTAGGTACTACCGCTTCTAATTTTCCCTGCTCAATGGCCAAAAGGGCAGTGTGTCCGTAGGCTCTAATGAGTCCTCCTTTTCCTAATGGGGTGCCGCCGTATATGCGAGCCACGGCCACAAGAACCTGTACCAGTTTTTTCCCGGAAATGTAATTAAGTATCGGTTTGCCTGCGGTTCCGCTGGGCTCCCCGTCATCGCTGCTCCGAAAAAGGTCCCCTTTGTTGTCCCATATGGCGCCATAAGCTACATGGCCTATTCCCTTTTGACTTTGCTTGAACGTTTCTACAAGTTTGGATATCTCTCTATCCGATTCCAATGGACACATAAGCCCAAAGAACTTACTGCCTCTATCCTCTAAATAGGAGGTTCCGTTTTTAATGGGCCTATACCGTGTTGTGGTATCTTCCATTATGGTTAATTCTTGGTAAAGTAAGAGGGAAGCAACAACCAAAAGAGACCCGCAAGGCCTAGCCCTAAACCTATCCAAGTGGATTTTTTGGGATATTCTTTAAACAAAACTAGGCCGCCCAAGGCAGCAAATACTATGATTCCAATGTTGTTTGAAGGAAAAAAGATAGACTGAGGAAACCCATGTTTAATGCTTCTAAATATAAAAAACAGGCTTCCAAAATTCACCAAGCCTAAGAGCAACCCCGTCCAAATTCCTAGCTTAAGCTGCGGCTTTTGAATTTTGGTTTTGGAGCGAAATAGAAAAAACAATCCGGTCAATCCTGCAAAACCAAAGACCAAAGCATACAACAGGTATTGATGCTCCGGAGGCACTATACGCGAGTGAAACCCGATAAGTGTATCGGTAAATCCTGCCCCTAAAAAAACCAGTAGGGGCATCCAACGGGCCTTGCTTTTTGCTCCTTTACGTTCTGTGGTAAAAAATATAGCACTAAAGCTCAAAGCGATGCCTATCCATTGGGCCGAAAGCGGCCATTCCTTGTACATGGCCACACCCATAAGTATGGGAAAAACCATAGACAATTTAGCGGCTAGGGTGGTCACAGCAACTCCGGACAATTGGGTAGAATAGGCCATGAGCCAAAACACTACCATAAATAAAAAGCCTAAAAATGCCGCCGTTCCCATCCAAAAGCTAAAGAGTGGCAGTTCGTTAATGAATCCAATACTGAGCAAGGCGGCGGTAAAGTAATTCACGGCCAGTGCCAACAGTATATTGGCTTTTAATTTGCCATACCATTTAAACAAAAGCAATATGGAGGTAGAGAATACAATGCTAAAAATCAAATAAACCATGCAGGGTCTTTCTTTCTGTAATGTAATCGTAAGTCGGTGCTGCCCAACATTTTTTTAGTAACCAAAACGGCATCTTGAGGAAGCTCAGGGGCCTTCACATCACCGCCCTTTACCACCAAACTTTGCAACACATACATTTCATCCCAAAGGCCGCTTTGGATAAATTGCTTGTGTAAGCGTGCTCCACCTTCCACCAGCAAACTGTTCCCGTCTAATAAATGCAATTGCTTCAATAACTTAGGAGCGCTAACTTTATCAAAATTCCAATGTTCCATAGATTGGGCCTTTGGGTGCTTTTGAAAGGGAAATGTGGCCATAGAAGGGGCTACTTGGTTCCAAAAAACAATGGGGTTCGGGGAGTTTCCTGCACCAAGACGCACCGATAAAGCGGGAGCGTCTTGAAGCGCTGTTCGGGCTCCTATGGCAATGTTGTTGTGTTGGGCTCTGAGTCGGTGCACCCATTGTTTGGCTTCCGGTCCCGATATGGCCATTGAGCCCTTAGATTTTTCTTTAAATCCAAGAAAGCCATCCATACTTTGTGCCCACTTTAAGGTTATAAAAGGTCTTCCAAATTTTCGCTGTACCATAAAATGGCGATTGAGGGTCATGGAGTCATTTTTGCATAAGCCAAGCTCCACTCGAATCCCCGAATTTTCTAATAAGGCAATTCCTTTGCCGGAAACTCTGCTGTCGGGATCGCTTACCGAAACCACCACCCGCTCAGGCTTTAACCGAGAAAGCAAAACGGCACAAGATGGGGTTCTACCCTGATGTGCACAGGGCTCCAAACTAACATAAACCGTACAGCCTTTAAGCGACTCAGGCTTGCCTGCTTGAATCCAGGCTTGAACTTCGGCATGGGCTTCGCCCGGGGTCCAGTGGAACCCCTCTCCTAAAATGGTTTCGTTTTTTACAATTACAGCACCTACCATTGGATTAGTGCCCACAGACAGTTTTCCAAGCTTTGCTAAAGCAAGGCAGCGTTCCATATACTGCACGTCTGATTCTCCCTGGGCTAATTTGGAGCCGGTATTCATGGCGCAATATTACCAAAAATGCAGGCTTGTGCTTCATTTCGGGTTTCATTCCCCGAAAGATTGCCTTAGTTTCTTTTTGAAAAATACCGGGAATAGGCCAAGCTTTTTTTCGGTATTAAAGTTTTTGAAAATGGGCGGTTCCTTTCCCTCAACTTTTATCTTTGCCCGCAAATCTTTTATTCATGCGCTACTCTTTGTTGCTTTTTCTATGGGCTCCTTTGGTGCTTTTTGGACAAGACTCCACTCAAACTAAAACAAAAGACACCCTTAAAGTCAAGTACTTAGTTAGTTCAGACCTTTCGGTTACTGCCGGTAATTTAACTTCTTTTACTACAGTCAATAAAGGCCAGTTGGATTTAGAAAAGCGAGTATGGGGTTTAAACTCCACCGTTTTATTCCGTTATGGAACTTTAGAAGGGGATATTAATGCGCGAGAATTTAATGCAATTTCCGCGGGATCTCTTTTCCCTCAAAATAGGATATATGGGTTTATCAACGGAGGCTACGAATTCAGCTTTTTAAGAGGCTTCAACAATCGGGCTTTTGGGGGTGCGGGTATTTCTTTTCGGATGTTTAGACAAGAAAACAACAAGCTGGAAACCTTTTTCAATGCACTTTATGAATTCACCGAATTTAATGCTCCCATTGCTGTGGATGGCGATACCAGCAATACGCTCAGTACAGCACGCGGAGTATTGGGTTGGACAGGAACCCACAAGGTGTTTGCACAAAAACTCATCATTACCCATGCAGGAAAATTCCAACAATCGCTTCAAAATCTAGACAACTACAGGTTCGAAGGAAATGTGAACCTTACCCTGCCCATTTTTTCTGTTTTAAGCGTTAAAACAGGGGTTCAATACACCTACGAAAACATTGTCCTGGACGGTAGGCAAAATTCCGACTTCATTTGGACCTTTGGGGTTGTATTGACCAATATTTAAATTTTGCCTCAGTTTTTACCGAAAACACTTCCTCCGGGCAATTCTTCCGCAGAGATTAAGTCTTGGCTTCAAGCCCAATTGGAAGTTTTGCCCAAATGGAGCCAACAAAGCAGAAGTTTGACCGCCTGGATGATGGAAGACTTTGGCCCTCCAAACCAAGGCCTTTGGAATCAATCCGAATTGCTGCGATTATTTCAAGCCCTTGAGGAACTCAATAATGGCCACCCTTACGCTTACATCTGCGGTAAAGCTCCTTTTCTGGATTTTAATGTAAGGGTAAATCCTTCGGTGCTTATTCCTAGACCGGAGACCGAAGAATGGGTAGGCATGCTGCTAAAAGAACAGCCGGAACACCAACTGTCCGTATTGGATATTGGTACAGGATCCGGTTGTATTGCGCTTGCTTGTGCCAAAGCAAAGCCCAAATGGCAAGTGCATGCGGTAGATGTTAGTACCGATGCTTTGCAAACGGCCAAAGCCAATGCCAAACAACTCAAGCTGTCGGTGGACTTTTTTGTCATGGATTTAAACGACCAAAAAACTTGGCCCAATATTTCCTTTGATTTAATTTGTTCCAATCCACCTTACATTCCTGAAGACAATAAAAGCCGTGCCGATGCCGATGTTCGAGATTTTGAGCCACATGTAGCCCTCTTTACCCCAAAAAATGATCCTTTGTGGTTCTACAAAGCCATTGTGTGTTTTTGTAAAATAAACCTCAATCCAAAGGGCTGGTTATATTTGGAAACCGATGGTGTTTATCATCAAGAAACCAAAGAGTTGCTTTTGAAAGCTGGTCTTTTTTCTCAAGTGAATAGTCACCAAGACTTTAGAGGAAATTTGCGATGCATTAGCGCTCAAAAATCTGATTGAATCTATGGAACCAAAACAGGCTCAAGATCGAATAAATTACCTAAGTAGGGAGCTTACAAGACATAACCAATTGTATTATGCCTTGGATGCACCGGTAATTTCCGACCAAAGTTTCGACGCCCTGCTCAAAGAACTCATCGATCTTGAAACTAGGTTTCCTGAGTTTAAACAGCCCGATTCTCCAAGTCAACGGGTAGGAGGGGAGATTACCCGAAAGTTTATTGTAGTGGCCCATAAACGCCCAATGCAAAGCCTAGATAATACCTATTCCCCCGAAGAGCTTAGAGATTTTGATCGAAGGGTTAGGGAAGCTCTAGGGCAAGCTGCGCCTTATGTCTGCGAACCCAAAATTGATGGGGTGGCTATTTCTCTTCATTACAAAAACGGGCTGCTTCAACAGGCCATCACACGAGGAAATGGTCTGGAAGGTGACGAGGTCACAGCAAACGTAAAGACCATAAAAAGCATTCCCTTAAGACTTACCGGTGACAATTTGCCGGAAGATCTCGAGGTCCGAGGGGAGATTTTTATGCCCAAATCGGTGTTTGAGCAGCTCAATCATGAAACCCGGAAAACACTCTTGGATGAAGGGCTAGACGAAGAGCAAATACAAGATCGACTTTGGAAAAACCCGAGAAATACAGCATCAGGAACACTTAAGCTTCAGGATTCTGCTTTAGTGGCTAAACGTAAACTAGAGGCTTTCATTTATTACGTTATTGGAGACGAAAGGCTTGGTAGGACTCATTTTGAGCGCATTCAAAAAGCCAAATCTTGGGGCTTTAGAGTTCCCGAAGCCGTTAGCTTCTGCCAAAATTTGGAGGACGTTTTAAAAGAAATTGAGGTCTGGAAGGAAAAACGAGCCCATCTATCCTATGATATCGATGGTATGGTGGTTAAAGTAGATAATATTGCTTTCCAAGAAGAGTTGGGAAGTACCGCCAAAGCTCCGCGTTGGGCCATAGCTTTTAAATACGCTGCCGAACAAGCCATTACTTCACTTAAGGAGATTTATTTTCAAGTGGGAAGAACAGGTGCGGTTACTCCTGTGGCGCAGTTGAAACCGGTTCAATTGGCCGGAACTACCGTGAAACGGGCTTCTCTCCACAATGCAGATTTTATAGCCGCACTCGATCTGCGACTAGGGGATTCTGTGTGGATCGAAAAGGGGGGAGATATCATTCCCAAAGTGGTTTCTGTTGACCTCAACCAAAGGCCTAAGCAAGCTGAAGCTTTTGTTTTTCCTACCCATTGTCCGGCATGCGCTACCCCACTTGTTAGAGAAACGGGCGAAGCTGTTTTCTTTTGCCCAAATCAAACCGGATGTGCTCCTCAAAAGCTTGGCCGACTGGTGCATTTTGTGTCCAAAAAGGCCATGGACATAGATACCCTTGGCGAGAAAACACTCCATTTGTTTCTAGAAAAGGGCTTGGTCTCTACAGCTTCTGATCTTTATGGCCTTGAGGCCGCTATGTTGCATGGACTCGAGGGCTTCAAGGAAAAATCGATTCATAATATTCTGGCGGGAATAGAAGCATCTAAAAAACAACCCTTTCATAGGGTGTTGTTTGCGCTGGGCATTCGACATGTGGGCGAAACGGTAGCCAAAAAGTTGGCAAAAGCTTTTCCTACTATAGATGCGCTTAGGGCCGCTGACGAAACTGCCCTTGTGGCCGTAGAAGATATTGGCGCTGTTATAGCCCAAAGCATTCGCTTGTTTTTTGCACAGGATGGAAACCTGCGGGAATTGCAGAGGCTTAGGAATTTCGGTCTTTGCTTTCTAGCCAAATTGGAGGAGCAAGCTTTGGCTCCTGATGCCCCTCTTGTGAACCAAGTGGCCGTGGTTTCCGGTGTCTTTTCTCAAGTGAGTCGACCTCAATTGACCGCTTATTTGGAATACCTGGGAGCCAAGGTTACCGGTTCGGTTACCGGAAAAACCAATCTTTTGGTGGCAGGGGAGAATATGGGGCCTGCCAAACGCCAAAAGGCCGAAAAAATTGGGGTCCGGATCCTAAGCGAAAAAGAGTTTATTCAAACTTATGGATTGCCCTCATGAACTGCATTCTTTGGATATACGGAAGTCCGGAATTTTGCTCCAGCATGGCCTCAAAGCTTGCTGAATTAAACGTATTGTCTCAGGCTTGCATCCTTGAATCTTCTCGACCCAATGCTTTTAAATCTTTGAAAGGGCCAGCTGTTCCAAAGTATATTCGCCCCTCCGCTTTTTGGAAAATACCCGGTTTTAAATCCAAGATTAATGCGCTATTGAAGCAATACCCAAAGCTTCCTGTTTTATTTTTAGCTGAAACTAAAAATAAAGATTTAAAGGCAATTTCTTTTAGAGAGTTAAGGAACAGAAAGCTTATTCAAATCAGCCCCGAACCACGTTGGCCCCTCGGCTTCCATCTCGCTTGGAGCGACCCGGACGCTTTTCTGCCAACATGGGAGCTGGCACTGCATTGGATTGACCAAAAGGTGATTTGGCCCTAGGTTTGATTTGCTGACCTCCTACAAAGCTTTGTCGCTGGCTCAATCTAAATGCTATGGCCTGGATTCTTTGCAACCGTTGCAAAACGGTAGGCTTTAAAGAGGGGTTTAGCTCGTTGGGCTTATCCAGAATTTCTTCTAAGATGACCCACATATGCCACAAACAGGTTTCTAAGTCCAAACTTGTTCTGCTTGCCTGCAAATGCTCTTGTATTTGGTTTAATTCAGGCACCATTTCTTTAAAATAGGTACCGTCGCCCATCAGCAGTTCTCCCGAAAGCTGACGAAGCTGTGTCTGAAGTTGTATTATTAAGTTTCCCATACTACGAATCTAATCCGCAGGGCTGGTTCCAGCCGTTTTATAAACGTTTATAAACGTTTAGAGACCATTGACGCCTTGTGTTTTCAAGTTTATAACCCTGGCCAAGGCGTCAGGGGCGAATTAAGGCACGGACAAATCGAAAGGCCACTGACGCTTCGGCAAGGGCAGACCGGAGTTTATTGTTTGTAAATGAGGACCCCTGACGCTGCGTGCTGACGCTGCGGTCAGCATCTTTGAGTCAGGAAAAAATACTTGAGAATTGGACCTAACGCAACCCCTGACGCTGCGGTCAGGACAGGATCGCCGCCAGAATAGCAACGCGTCAACGGTCTCGTTTATATCTTTCGGGGTGTACCCTTGGAGGTTTCCTTATAGAGTTCATAAAAATGAGAAAAAAACCTTAATGTATTTTTTGTATAAATGATTATATCTTATTTAATATCAAATATTTAGGGATAATTATTTAGATTGACCTTAAAAGCACCTTAAAGGCATTAGATTGGAATACCTTTCCGCTAAACTACACAGAACCATTTGCTTTGTTATTTTTGCATAAATCAGGGTTTATGAACGCATGGAAAGGTACCGGGGTTGCCATGGTAACTCCCTTTAAAGAAGACGGAAGCATTGACTATGAAGTCTTACATTCTCTTACTGATTATTTAATCCAAGGCGGTGTCGATTATTTGGTGGTCAATGGCACCACCGCCGAAAACCCGGTGTTGAACGAAAACGAAAAACAAGCCATTCTTTCTGAGGTGGTCAAGGCCAATAATGGTCGGGTGCCTGTGGTTTTTGGTTTGGGTGGAAACCACACCAATCAGGTGCTCGAAAGTTTGTTCCAATTCGACCTATCCGGAGTTTCGGCCTTATTGTCCGTAACTCCTTACTACAATAAACCGGGGCAACGCGGTCTTTATGCACACTTTGGAGCCTTAGCAGAAGTAAGTCCGCTTCCTATAATGCTGTATAATGTGCCCGGGCGCACCGGCATACATTTGCAAACCGATACGGTACTGGCATTGGCCAATAAATACCCTCAATTTATTGGAATCAAGGAGGCCAGCGGAGATTTTAGACATATTACTCGGCTCATTAAGGAACGGCCAAGAGAAGATTTTGCCGTCATTTCCGGAGACGATGCACTCACCTTACCCTTAATTGCCTCTGGCTGCGACGGAGTTATTTCTGTTATTGCCAATGCGCTTCCCAAGCCATTCTCAGGTATGGTAGCCGATGCCCTGGCCAATAATTTGGCTGAGGCACAAGAAACGCATCTGGAACTCTTTGAATTAATGCACCTTATTTTCGAGGAACAAAGCCCCGGAGGAGTTAAGGCATTAATGCAGCATTTGGGTATTTGTCGCGCCTACATGCGTTTGCCTTTGGTTCCCATAGAGGAAAGCCTAAAAGACCGCATCATAAAAGCTGCTAAAGCATTAAATGTATGAGATTAATCTTTTTTCTCATAGCCACTTTTTTTTGCTTGGGCCATGGGGCGGCACAATCGCCCGATAAATCCATTTTCCAAAATAGGGGAGCGGTGCGCGATTTTGCCATTAGTCCCGACGGACAATGGTTGGTTATGGCCCACGAACATGAGGCACTTACACTTTGGGACACACGCAACGGAGCGCAAAAAGCCAGCTATTTGGGCTTTCGCTATTCGCCCATGTGCTTAACCTTTAGCCCTGACGGTCGCTACGTGGCTGTTGGGTCCGGGGATTCTTTGGTACGGGTGCTTTCTGTTCCTGCCCTGCGTTTGGTTTCTGCATTACAAGGCCACTTAAACTGGGTATACGACGTGGAGTGGCATCCCAAACGCAACGAAATCATTAGCGGCAGCACGGACAGCACTATTGCGGTTTGGTCCAAATCGGGTAGTCCTATGCTGCGTCAACTTAAAAAACACCAAGATTGGGTCTGGACGGTGCTGCTCTCCCACGACCAAAAACATCTGTACAGCTCGGCTGGCAGCAAAGAACTGTACCGCTGGGACTACGAAGAAGGGGAGGTTGTGACCCGTTTTTATGGCCATCATGCGGCCATTTTTGGTCTGGCAGAGCATCCAAATAAAATGCAGCTGGCTTCCGCCTCTTGGGATGGTACGGTACGCATTTGGAACAGCAGTTCGGGCAACGAAGTACAAATTCTAACCCCTAGAGGAGCCATGCAAGCCATTAGCTACAGTCCGGATGGCAAGTTCTTGGTGGTAGCAGACAAAGGCGGAGACATATACATTTACGAAACCAAAAACTGGCAAAAAGAGCGTGAATTTCAGGCGCATGCCGGCGGAATTTATGCGCTCAAATTTCAGAAAACCGAAGAGGGACTTATGTTGCTTAGCGGCGGAGCTGACGGTTACCTCAAGTTTTGGGGTTGGGAACGCATTATGGGCAAAGCCTTTCGTCCTTAGTTTATTGTTTGGGCGCCTTTTCCGGCCGCACACTACAAGTCCTCACTTGCAGGGCACGTTTGGCTAGGCGCTTCGTGGGCCCCCTAAGTGTGGGGGCCTCCGTGCGCCAAGCCAAATCGGCCCTCCAAGTTCCGGGCTTTTCGCTGCGTCCGGGGCGCAAAGATTAGCTTTAAAATGAACACCGCGCGCCGGGCGAAGGGAAGTAGCCTTGAGAAGCCAAAAGCCTGGAGCATAGAGCTTTTGCCTGGCTCCCTTTGGGGAGACCCGGCAAAAGCCTAGGCTCCGGCTTTTGGCAAACAAGCTACGCACGGAGACCGGATATTTGCCGGCCTCCAAAGAATAGATACCTAAAATATGGAAAAGCCGGCAACGCGCCCAGCACCCTTAAACTAGCTCAACGGCATATTTTTCTTTATCGTAAGCCCCTTGGGCTAATTTTTCGCGCACTTTGGCAAAAGACTCAATGGTGTATTGGACATCTTCCATGGTGTGCACTGCGGTAGGTATCAATCGCAGAATTATAACCCCCTTGGGCACCACAGGATACAGCACCACTGAACAAAAAATACCAAAGTTTTCGCGCAAATCTACTACCAGATTTGAGGCTTCGGCCGGTCCTCCTGAAAGGTGCACCGGAGTGACGGGTGAATTGGTTTTTCCCAAATCAAAGCCTACCTCTTTGAGTCCTTGTTGCAAAGCGCGAACTACACGCCACAAATTTTCTTTGAATTCCGGGCGGTCGCGCATGAGCTCCAAGCGTTTAAGTCCGCCAACCACCAATGGCATAGGCAGCGACTTAGCAAAAATTTGGCTTCGCGTATTGTATTTTAAAAAGCTAATGATTTCTGGTGCACCGGCAATAAATGCGCCAATGGAGGCAAAACTTTTAGCGAAGGTGCCAAAATATACGTCAATTTCGTCTTGCACCCCTTGTTCTTGACCGGTTCCGCCCAATCGAGGCCCCATAGTTCCTACGCCGTGGGCGTCGTCCACCAAAAGTCTAAAGTTGTATTTCTTTTTTAGGGCTACAATGCCTTTTAGGTCACCCTGGTCGCCTGCCATGCCAAAAACCCCTTCGGTAATGACCAAAATGCCGCCTCCGGTTTTTTCGACCACTCCGGTGGCATGCTTTAATTGCTTTTCCAGGGATTCCAAGTCGTTGTGCTTAAACATGAAACGCTTGCCCAAGTGCATGCGTACGCCGTCTACCAAACAAGCATGGCTTTCGGCATCATATACCACCACATCTTGGCGACCGAGCAGGGCATCTACTACGCTCATAATGCCCTGATAGCCATAATTGAGGAGCATACCGGCAGGTTTATCTACAAAAGCCGCCAATTCTTGCTCGAGTTGCTCATGCAAATCTGACTCGCCGGTCATCATGCGGGCTCCCATAGGTAAGGAAAGGCCGTATTTTTGTGCGGCTTCGGAATCTGCTTGACGCACTTCGGGATGGTTGGCAAGCCCTAAATAGTTGTTTAGAGACCAAACCAGCACATCTTTACCGCGAAATTTCATGCGGTTGGATATTTCTCCTTCCAACTTTGGAAAGGCAAAATAACCGTGGGCTACAGCGGCATACTGACCCAAAGGGCCAGGATTTTTCCTAATTTTATCAAAAATATCTCCCATAATAGATGCTCAAGTATGCGGCACAAAATAATAACATATTTTCGTGCCGGAATATGGAACTTAACAAAAGAACAAGTAATAAACAGGCGAAAGGGACGTTTCGTTCGACAGGAATGAAGAGTTACGCACAAATCATAGGTATTTTGCTCACCTCCTTTTGGCTTGCGGCCTCATGTGGAGACTATGGCAAGGTGCTAAAAGGCTCTGATTATCAAGCAAAACGCGCCTTGGCCCTTGATTTATATCAAAAGGAAAAGTACAAAAGGGCCTTGCCGCTTTGGGAAGAGCTTTTTGGAATTATTAGAGGTTCCAACACCGCCGAAGAGACCCATTGGTATTTGGCCAATACCTATTTTCAGGTGGGAGATATGCTTTTAGCTAACTATTACTACAGCTTGTTTGTAAAGAATTTTCCAAAAAGCACCCATAGGGAGGAGGCCATGTATATGTCGGCCTTTAGTCTGTACAAAGCCAGCCCCAGATATACACTAGACCAAACGGCAAGTTTGGAAGCCATTCAGTCTTTTCAAAATTTTGTGGACATGTATCCCGAAAGTGCGCGCTTAACCGAAGCCAACCGATTGGTCGACGAACTGTTGGCCAAATTGGAACGCAAAATGCTAAACCAAGCGCATTTGCATTACGTACGCCAAGAATACAGAGCCGCAATAACCACTTGGGAAACTGTATTGCAGGATTTTCCGGATACCGAAAAGCGATTTGAAGTTTACTTCCAAATCATTAAAGCTTCCTACGAATTTGCCGATTTAAGCATTAAACAACGAAAGTGGGAAAGATTTTCGGATGTAATTGATTATTACCGTACCTTTGCAGACCGGTTAAAGGGCAGTCCTTATGCGTCTGATGCCAAAACTCTGATGCTAAAAGCAGAAGAACAAAAGGCCCTAGCCCCAAAACCTAACGATGAAGATGTTTAGAAGCCAAACGCATGAGCCAGCTTAAACGATTGAACGCAGAATCTACTACAGTAACCAGAGATTTGTCTAAATTAAATCTCCGCACCGGAAATATTTACGAATCTCTATCCTTGATTTCTGCCCGTGCCAACCAAATTCAGGTGCAGTTGAAAGAAGAAGTGCGCAGCAAGTTGGAGGAGTTCATTACCCATTCCGATAATCTGGAGGAGGTAATGGAAAACCGTGAGCAAATCGAAATTAGCCGCTTCTACGAACGTATGCCAAAACCAGTGGCTATGGCTTACGAGGAATGGTTGCAAAACCAAATTTATTTCCGGAACGAAACTACTGGAAACTCAAGCGATCCGGAGACTGAAGCCTAAGCCATGCTGGCCAAAAAGCGTGTTTTAGTTGGCATTTCAGGAGGTATTGCCGCCTATAAAATGCCCGAAACCATTCGCTTACTTAAAAAAGCCGGCGCAGAGGTCAAGGTAGTACTCAGCCCCTCTGCATGCGATTTTGTTAGCCCGCTTAGCCTAGCCGTTTGTTCCGGAAACCCGGTTACTTCGGAGCTCTTTGATGTGCACACCGGGCATTGGGTAAATCATGTGGAATTGGCACTCTGGGCCGATATTATGCTTATTGCCCCCGCTACCGCCAAAACCCTTTCGTCTATGGCTCAAGCCCATACCGACAATGCATTGCTGGTTACATGGTTGTCTTCGCGTTGCCCCGTGCTTGTAGCTCCTGCCATGGATCACGACATGTGGCTCAGTCCCTTAGTGCAAGACCAAGTGCGCAGATTGGCACAGCATGGAACCCAAGTTATTCCTCCTGGCCATGGAGCTTTGGCCTCAGGATTGATAGGCGAGGGGAGAATGCAGGAACCAAGTCAATTGTTGAGGCATTTGGAATGTTTCTTTTTAAAACCAACCAACTTGTGGGGCAAAACCTTGCTTATTTCAAGTGGTGGTACAAGAGAAGCTTTAGATCCGGTAAGGTTTTTAGGAAACGAAAGCACCGGTAAAATGGGCGCTGCTTTGGCAGATGTCGCCAAGGCTGCGGGGGCAACGGTTTGGTTTGCTCAAGGCAAAAATAGCCAAGAGCCTGTCCTGACTCCTGACCGAGTATTTCCTTTCCAATCTGCTTTGGATCTTCAACAAATTATGGAGAGCCAAGCCCCGGCAGCGGATTATATTTTTATGGCTGCCGCAGTTGCAGACTACAGGCCAAAAAAGGTAGAATCCCAGAAAATTAAAAAACAGTCCGGTGGCTTGAATCAAATAGATTTAACCGAAAACCCCGACATCCTTAAAGGTTTGGCGGGTCTCCCTAAGCGAGGAACCCTTGTCGGTTTTGCCCTGGAAACCGAACACGGAATGCAGCATGCGCGTCAAAAACTGGATAGAAAGATGGTGGACTTTTTGGTGCTCAATAGCATGGAGCATGAGGGCGCAGGATTGGGGCACGATACCAACAAGGTAAGCATCTTGCAGCCGGGAAACGAAGAAATACACCTGCCTTTACAATCTAAGCTTCAAACCGCCGTTCAACTGATTAATACCATTTGCTCATGAGCTCTAAGCTTTGTTTGCTTGCCTTTTGCCTGATGCTTAAGGCGTACACCGGTCAAGCTACAGCCCAGGAACTGAGGTGTCAAGTAACCGTAAACTCCAATCAAATGGCCCAGGTAGACCGCAGCATTTTTGATGGAATGGAAGTAGGCATACGGGAGTTTATGAACAATACTCAATGGACCAACGACCGTTATGAAGATTTTGAACGTATTGAATGCCAAATATTTATTAATGTAGTGAAACAGGAAGCCAGCAGTGGCGGGCAGGTGATCCCCAACCGCTATTCAGGAACCATAACTGTGATTGCTCAACGAAGAATTTTTAACTCCAACTTTGATGCGCCTTTGCTCAATCATCAGGACAATGATTTTACCTTTACCTATGCTCCTAACCAACAGTTTCTGTATTCAGAAAATGCCGCACAGGCCAATTTAACTTCGATTTTGGCCTACTATGCCTATTTAATTATTGGCTTAGACATGGATAGTTTTGCCCCAAAGGGTGGGGAAGAGCCCCTCCTCAAAGCACAAGCCGTGGTAAACAACGGCCAAAATTTGCCCGAAACCGGATGGAGAGCTTCCGAAGGAAACAACAATAGGTATTGGATTATTAACGACTATTTAAACCAGGCCTTTTCTCCTTTACGCGACTTAATCTATGAATACCACCGAAAGGGCTTTGACTATATGGTGGGAGATATGAAAAAGGGGCGCTTGGGGGCTTTGCAAGCCTTAGAGAAGTTGGACCAGGTTTGGGACCAAAGGCCAAATGCTTTTTTGCTTCAGGTGTTCTACAATGCCAAAAGGAATGAGATTATAAACCTGCTAAAAAACACCCCGGCACCCGAAAAGGCAGGAATAATTCCAATCCTAAAAAAAACCGACCCGGCCCAAGCATCAAAATACGACGCAGTAGCACGCTAAGTTTCGCATTAAGCCCGCCTTCTCGTATTTTTGAACTATGTTGCAAAGGCTTTACATTTCCAACTTTGCGCTTATTGAGCGCTTAGACATCACCTTTGATAACGGACTACAGGTGATTACCGGAGAAACCGGCGCCGGCAAATCTATTGTTTTGGGGGCGCTTCAATTAGCCATTGGCGCTCGTGCCGATGGGGTATCTCTTGCCATCCCAGATAAAAAATGTATAGTAGAAGCTGTTTTTGATATTCAAGATCTTCAAATGGAGCGTTTTTTTAATGCGCATGACATAGATTATGAACCATTAACCATGCTGCGCCGCGAAATTCTACCCTCCGGTAGAAGCCGAGCTTTTATAAACGATTCTCCGGTCTCCCTTCAAGGGCTCAAGCAATTGGGCGATTTTCTTGTGCATATCCATTTTCAACACGACACCCTGTTGCTAAAACAAGCCGACTTTCAGCAAAGCATGTTCGACCTTATTGCCGGCAACACACAAACTTGGGAAAACTACCAATCCCTTTGGAACGAAAATCAAAAGGCACAAAAAAAACTGGAATCTTTGGAAAAAGATATGCTGGACGCCCAGAACAACGTCGATTACTTAAATTTTCAAATCGAACAATGGGAAGCCTTGGCTTGGAAAACGGGCTTGCTTGCGGAATTAGAAGAGGAACATCATGCCCTACAACATGCCGACCTTATTTGCCAAACTCTGCTGCAAGCCTCCGAAGGGCTGCAAGGTGCTGAACCGGGAATACTTTCTTCTTTGCACCAAATGCAACAACAGCTCGGCAAGCTTTCGGAGTTTGGAAACTCCTTTAGTGAAATGGCGCAACGGATGGATTCCTGCCGTCTCGAATTGCAAGATTTGGCTATGGAAATGGATCGAAAGGGCCAAATGGTGCAGGGAGACCCCGACCGTTTAGAGTTTTTAACTGCCAAATTATCTGAATTTTATGAATTCCAACGTAAGCATCGATTGGAAACCGAAGAGCAGGTGCTTTCCCGGGTAAGGCAATGGCAAGACCAACTCAATACCCAGGATAGTGTCAAAGCCGCCTTTGAACAATGTTTGGCCGAATGCCGTCACCTAGAATTGGCAATTCAAAGCGCCGGGGAAGCCCTTAGTCTTGACAGAACAAGGGAACGCTCCGCTTTTCAAGCCAAAGTCCACCAATACTTAGAAGCACTTGGATTGAAAGGCGCTAGAATCGAAGTAGAACTCAACAAGCTTCCTAAACCGGGCCCTTTTGGCTTGGAAAAGCCCCAATTTTTATTTGCTGCCAATCCCGGACTTCCGCCCGGCCCCATGAATCAAACAGCCTCAGGGGGCGAATTGTCTAGACTTATGCTGGCTATTAAGGCCTTAGCCGCAGGGAAAAGGCAAATGCCTACCCTTATTTTTGATGAAATAGATACCGGCATTTCCGGAAAAGTAGCCTCATCCATGGGAAAACTATTGGCAGGCCTGGGAAAAGGCATGCAGGTGCTGGCCATTACACACCTCCCTCAAATTGCTGCTTCCGGACAAAAGCACTTTAAAGTACTTAAAGATCAGGGGAAAACTCAAATGTTGGCCCTTAATCCCAACGAAAGAATCGATGAGATTGCAGGCATGCTTAGTGGCGAACAAATCACACAAGAGGCCAGAGAACAGGCACAAAAACTCCTCAAGTCTGCTTAATTTTTTGTTTTTTCGTTTAAAATTATTCCTTTATGTCAGGATTATTGCAAGGTAAAACAGGCATCATTACCGGTGCCTTAGACGAACATTCCATTGCTTGGAAAGTCGCCGAAAAAGCCCACGAACATGGCGCGCGTATTGTGCTTTCCAATGCCCCGGTTGCGCTTCGCATGGGTAAAATTCAAGAACTCGGAGATAAGTTAAACGCTCCCATTATTGGAGCCGATGCAACCAATAGCGAGGATCTGGAAAACTTGTATAAGGCATCTATGGAGGCCTTAGGAGGTCCCGTTGATTTTGTGCTGCATTCCATTGGCATGTCTCCCAACGTGCGTAAAAACAGAGCTTATACCGACCTTAAATACGATTGGTACCTCAAAACCCTCGATATTTCAGCCTTGTCGTTTCATAGAATGCTTCAGGCCGCCTGGCAATTAGATGCCCTTAAGGAAGGCGCGAGTGTGCTGGGCCTTAGTTATATTGCCGCTCAGCGCAGTTTCCCGGATTACTCCGATATGGCCGAGGCTAAGGCGTTACTCGAATCCATAGCTCGTAGCTTTGGATACCATTACGGTATGCGCAAAAATGTCCGAGTAAATACGATTTCTCAATCCCCTACAAAAACTACCGCAGGAACCGGGGTAGGGGGCTTTAATGCTTTTTTTGATTATGCCAACGATATGTCCCCTCTGGGAAATGCCTCTGCCGAAAGTTGCGCCGATTTCTGCGTATCCATGGTTTCCGACCTTACCCGCATGATTACTATGCAGAATATTTATCACGATGGCGGTTTCAGCAGCGTAGGAATTTCTTCAAAAGTTATGCATAAATTTGCACCTGAACCCGAAGTTGATTAATATTGCTGGTATGAAACGAACCCTTTTGGCAATCAGCAGCTTAGTAGTTGTTTTAATGGCTTGCGGCCCAGACCGCTACGAGTTCCGCATACCCGTTGAGCATGAGGTAGTTGTACCTAAGGAAGTAAACATCGCACATTTTGTGTATCTCTCCGATACCGTTTCGCTCGACAGCCTTCAAGTCCTTATGGACCAAAACGGACTCAGCTACGAAGAAATCGACCGCGTCACCCTAGACTCTATTATGGTTAGCGTCATTTCTCCCGACAGCACCCTTTTTGGCTTTAAAGATTACCAAGTGTCTTGGGTTTCTGTAAAAAATCCGGAACGGCAAATGCTCATCGGATATTTATACAACCCTCCCTTCGTGCAAGGCCCGGGATTTGGGTCAGGGGTTATTGACAGCCTCGACTCCACTTTGGTGCTTCAACCAAACGCAGCCGACGTTACCGACTGGATTGTAAACGATACTTTCAAGACAAGGTTCTCCACCGAACGAAAGGTGTTGCCTTGGGATTCCAATGACGATTACATCCTCAAAGTGCAATATCAGGTCTTTGTTGAAGCTTCTAAGTAATACCGAATAAATATTTTGTGTGAAGGCTCCCATAACTGGGAGTCTTTTTTTTTGGGTGCCCGAGCGGGCTGCCCGCTCATAGGCTGCTTGCCTGCTGCAAAAATCAGGGCGCTGAGCAGGTCTGCTTTGGGCAGCCGGCTCAGCGCTCCTGATTTTAAGCAGCAGTCTGCACAGCGCTATCCGCTCGCATCCCTGGCACAGGTTTACGAATTGGTTTTAATGCCATAAAAAAAACCTCCCAAAAGGAGGTTTTATCTAGGATAGATTTTTGCTTTAATCTTCAGAAGAGGAGGACTCCACCTGAACACAATTGTAAAGCTTGTCGGTCCATTCTACTTGGAAATCCATGCGCTCGTTTTGGTCTGCAGAACAGAGCTCTTCTATAGTTCCGGTGTTTCCTTGAATAGGGGTGCACTGAATGCAAACTTCTTCTCCGCAGGAAAACAGTAGGGCAGAGGATAGAATCAAACTAAACAAACTAAAAGCTTTCATGCCATTTTTTTTTCAAAGATACATTTTTGGGCGAAGTAGCAGGGGAAATCGAAGCTCAGCTTTCATTTTCCTTTTTTGAGGAAGGTTGTTCGCCCTTTTTTCTTGTGGTTTTCTTTCGCACCACAATTTCATCTTTGGACAAGCCAATTTGAATGGAGTCGCCCTCTTTAAGTTGACTGTTGATGATTTCTTCGGCCAGTTTATCCTCAATGTATTTTTGAATGGCTCTTTTTAAAGGTCGAGCTCCAAACTGTGGGTCAAATCCTTTTTCGGCTATAAAAGCTTTTGCGCTGTCGGTAACTTTAATATCGTACCCGTTTTGCTTAACCCTACGAATTAAACCTTCGAGTTCTACGTCAATAATTTGGTGAATGTCTTCTTTAGATAAAGAGTTAAAGAGCACTACATCGTCAATACGATTCAAGAACTCAGGGGCAAACGCCTTTTTTAGGGCATTTTGGATAACGCTTTTATTGTGGTCTTCGGCTTGCTTTTCTCGGGCTCCTGTCTTAAAGCCAACACCCTGGCCAAATTCCTTCAATTCACGGCTTCCAATATTAGAGGTCATGATAATGATGGTGTTTTTAAAATCTACTTTTCTTCCCAAGGAGTCTGTAAGCAAACCATCGTCTAGGGCTTGCAGCAACAGGTTAAATACATCGGGGTGGGCTTTTTCAATTTCATCGAGTAAAACAACAGAATAGGGTTTACGCCGCACCTTTTCGGTGAGCTGGCCTCCTTCTTCGTATCCAACATATCCGGGAGGCGCACCAATAAGGCGAGAAACGGCAAATTTTTCCATATACTCGCTCATATCTATGCGAATCAGGGCGTCTGCGTTATTGAACATGGTACGGGACAATACTTTGGCCAATTGGGTTTTACCTACACCGGTTGGGCCTAGAAAAATAAAGGAACCAATGGGTTTGTTGGGGTCTTTTAGACCTGCTCGGTTTCTTTGAATGGCACGCACCACTTTTTTTACTGCGTCGTCCTGCCCAATGACTTTGGCTTTAACCCGATCGGTCATTTCGGCCAGCTTGGCGATTTCGCTTTCGGCCACTTTTTGGACAGGTATACCAGTCATCATGGACACCACTTCTGCCACATCCTCTTCGGTAACGGTTTCCCTGTGGTTCTTGGTTTCCTCTTCCCAAGCTTTTTTTACCTCTTCGAGTTTTTCAATCAATTGACGTTCTTTATCACGCAATCGGGCAGCCTCTTCGTAACGCTGACTGCGCACTACTTGGTTTTTCTCAACCTTTACCTCCTCAATTTGCTGCTCAATATCTTCAATTTCTTTGGGGACATGAATATTGGTTATATGTACTCGTGCGCCGGCTTCATCCAAAGCATCAATAGCCTTGTCAGGAAGATGTCGGTCCGTAATATATCTTCCCGTTAAGCTCACACAGGCCTTAACGGCTTCGGGAGTATAATTCACGTTGTGGTGTTCCTCGTACCGTTCTTTTATATTATTTAGAATTTGAACTGTTTCTTCTTCGGTGGTAGGCTCTACCATTACCTTTTGAAAACGGCGGTCTAAAGCCCCGTCTTTTTCAATGTATTGTCGGTATTCGTCCAAGGTGGTTGCTCCAATGCATTGAATTTCACCTCTGGCTAAAGCGGGCTTAAACATATTGCTGGCATCCAAAGAGCCACTAGCACCACCCGCCCCAATAATAGTATGAATTTCGTCAATAAAAAGAATCACATCAGGCGATTTTTCCAATTCGTTCATGAGCGCTTTCATACGCTCTTCGAATTGACCGCGATATTTGGTACCGGCCACCAGAGAAGCAAGATCCAAACTTACGATGCGCTTATTGAACAAAACGCGGCTCACTTTCTTTTGAGCTATTCGTAGCGCAAGACCCTCAGCAATGGCCGATTTTCCCACACCGGGTTCGCCAATAAGTATGGGGTTGTTTTTCTTTCTTCTACTTAAAATTTGGCTTACTCTTTCAATTTCTTTGTCCCGACCAATGATGGGGTCCAGCTTAGATTCTTCGGCCATTTTAGAAAGGTCTCTTCCAAAATTGTCCAACACAGGAGTCTTGCTTTTTGCATCGCCGGGCTTTTTGGATGAAAAACTACTTCCTTGTTCTTCGGGTTCATCGTCGGATGGAGTATTTGGGAATTCGGCTTTGGGAGATTCGGATATCATGTATTCTATTTCTTCTTTTACCACTGGATAATCTACATTAAAGCGGCGTAAAATGCGGGTTACTATACTATCGTCATCTTTTAATATGGCCAAAAGCAAGTGCTCTGTCCCAATAACATTAGAATTGAACAGCTTGGCTTCCAAGTAGGTGACTTTGAGGGCTTTTTCGGCTTGCTTTACCAAAGGAATATTTCCTAAGCTAACGGTGTTCTTGGCATGTGGGCGGATAGACGCTTCTATTTCTTTACGAAGTTCGTCCATATGAACGCCCAAGGATTTCAAAATTTTGATACCCATTCCTTCGCCTTCTCGAACCATGCCAAGCAGCAAATGTTCCGTACCTATGTAGTCATGACCAAGCCTTAGGGCTTCCTCACGGCTGTAGGTGATTACATCTTTTACGCGGGGTGAAAATCGTGCCTCCATATTGGTTTACCTGATACCTTATGCTTATTATATAACGAATGAAGATGAAAAACGTTTGTTTTTGTTGCCTGCAAGGTAATTTTTTTTGTCACTAATGAAGAAAATGCAGCTTAGATTATTCACAATTTTTTCTGCACTTGTTATTATCTTCTAAGCTTCGAACAACATTGCCTTCAGGCCAATTCATTACCTTCGTCCATTCGGAAATGCATGAAGCAGATGTTTCATTTAGAGGAAAATTAAAAAGAAATGGCAGACGAACAAATTACAGGACCTGATTATCCAAACCAACGGATCATTCCTATCAATATAGAAGAGGAAATGAAATCGGCCTATATCGATTATTCGATGTCGGTTATTGTTTCCCGGGCTTTGCCCGATGTTAGAGACGGGCTTAAGCCTGTCCATCGAAGGGTACTTTTTGGGATGTCTGAACTGGGCGTGCTCTCCAATCGGCCCTATAAAAAATCCGCCAGGATTGTAGGTGAGGTACTTGGTAAGTATCACCCACATGGCGATAGCTCCGTTTACGACGCCATGGTACGTATGGCGCAAGATTGGTCTTTAAGATATCCTTTGGTCGATGGCCAAGGTAACTATGGCTCTATGGAAGGCGATAGCCCGGCTGCCATGCGTTATACCGAAGCCCGCCTCAAAAAAGTAGCCGAAGAGCTCCTTGAGGATATCGATAAGAATACCATAGACTGGCGATTGAATTTTGATGATTCTTTGGAAGAGCCAACGGTGCTTCCCGGAAAAATCCCCAGCCTTTTGATTAACGGAAGTTCGGGCATTGCCGTGGGTATGGCCACCAATATGGCACCCCACAACCTGACCGAAGTTATTGACGGAATTGTTGCCTTTATTGACGATAGGGAAATCTCAATTGAGGGGCTAATGCAGCACATTAAAGCTCCTGATTTTCCAACAGGAGGCATTATTTACGGGTACGAAGGGGTTAAATCGGCCTTTGAAACCGGTAGAGGTCGCATTGTTTTAAGAGCCCGAACCAATATTGAAATTCTAGACAATGGAAAGGAGCAAATCGTAGTTACCGAAGTTCCGTACCAGGTAAATCCCGCAGAAATTCAGGTAAAGGCCGCTGAATTGGTCCAGGACAAAAAGCTGGAAGGCATTAGCGATATTCGCTTGGAATCGGACCGAAACGGCATGCGCCTTGTCTTTGAGCTCAAACGCGACGCCGTCACTAATGTGGTGTTAAACCAATTGTACAAGTACACTTCGCTACAAACCTCATTTAGTGTAAATAACATTGCGCTTGTTAATGGCCGCCCCGAACTGCTCAACCTAAAAGATCTTGTTCGCGAATACGTGAACCACCGCCACGAAGTAGTGACCCGGCGAGCCCAGTATGAGTTGGAACAGGCCGAAAAACGCGCCCACATTCTAGAAGGCTACCTCATTGCCCTAGACCATTTAGACGAGGTCATTGCACTGATTCGGAAAAGTCCTACCGTAGAAGAGGCAAGAGAAGGCTTAATGGCTAACTTTCAACTTTCTGAAATTCAAGCTAAGGCTATTTTGGATATGCGCTTGCAGCGCCTAACAGGCATGGAGCGCGACAAAATTCGGGAAGAGTACGACCAAATCATGGAAAAAATCCATTGGTTAAAGCGTGTGCTTGCCGAAGAGCCCCTCCGCATGAATATCATTCGGGAAGAGTTGGAAGAAATTCGACAAAAATACGGCGATGAGCGCCGTACCGAAATCGTATACTCCGCCGATGATTTTCGTATTGAAGACATCATTGCCGATGAGCCTATGGTGGTTACCATTTCGCACTTAGGATACATCAAACGCACCCAACTGGTGGAATACCGCCAACAAAGCAGGGGAGGAGTTGGGTCCCGCGGCAGCGCCACCAGAGACGAAGATTTCTTAGAACATTTGTTTATTGCCGATACCCACGCCTACATGCTTTTCTTTACCGAAAGAGGGCGATGCTATTGGTTGAGGGTATTTGAAATTCCGGAAGGAGCCAAATCAACCAAAGGAAGGCCTATTCAGAATCTAATTCAAATTGAGCCGGGGGACAGGGTTAAAGCCTTTATTGCGGTTAAAGGATTGGATAATAAGGAATATACCGAGTCCAATTTTATTGTAATGTGCTCTAAAAAAGGGGTAATTAAGAAAACCACCCTGGAAGCCTACAGCAGACCAAGAGCAAATGGAATCAACGCCATTAATGTGCGGGAAGACGATGAGCTTTTGGAAGCAAAGCTTACCAACGGTAAGCACGATATAATGATGGCACTAAATACCGGACGTGCCATTCGCTTCCCCGAAGAAAAGGTGCGGGCCATGGGAAGAACAGCCACGGGTGTTCGTGGGATTCGCCTTGACGACGAAGTAAGTGATGAAGTAATTGGAATGATTACTATTGACCCCAATGATCCTGCAGAAGTTCTTGTAGTGAGCGAAAACGGCTTTGGAAAACGGTCCTCTATTGAAGAATACCGAATTACCAACCGGGGCGGAAAAGGGGTGCGCACCATCAACATTACCGACAAAACGGGTAAGCTGATTGCACTCAAAGCAGCAGTTGATGGGGATCATTTAATGATTATTACCAGAAAAGGCACACTCATCCGTCTGGCGGTTGAGGAGATGCGGATTATGGGTAGGGCTACCCAAGGGGTCCGGCTTATCCGAATGCGCAACGACGACCAGATAGCAGCCGTAGCCCGGGTGCGCAAAGAAGCGGTAGAGGAAGCCGGAATGGAAGTAGACCCCACCACCGACCTAACCGATGAGGCTGGTCAAAGTGTAGCTGATGCACCCAATCCGGATGCCCCTGAAACCACTTAATATCGATTACAGGCCAAAAGTGTCTTTTCGCTTTTGGCCTAAATTTTGCTAATTTATTTGCATTAATACCGGAATTATGAATAACACAAGCAGCATACCATTTCCCTGGAAGCTTTTAAGCCTAGGTCTGTTTTTTATGAGCAATCTTTCTCTTTCCGCTCAAGATGCCGCAGTTCTTACAGCTTGGGAAAATCTGGGGACCTATGAACGCGAACGCGAAAACAATGAAGAAGCAGCCATAAATGCCTTACTTGAAGCTAAGGAGAATATTGACGGCGCGGCATTGAATGACGCTACACGCGGAAAATCGAAAACCTGGAAGCGTAGGGGAGATGTGTACTGGTTTATTTATACAGACAAAAGTCCCCGTTTGCTTTTGCATAAAGATGGTGCCTCTGACACCGCAGCCTACAGCTACATGCGCGCTTTGGTGGTCGAAACCAGGGGGAATGGTAAGCCGAAAATTGAGGATGCTGCGGACATCGGAAATAAGCTGCTCACCCTAGGAAATACCCTGTTTGAGCAAGGACTTGACAAATTCAACACCTCGGATTTCAAAGCCTCAGATGCATCATATCAAAAGGCCTTTACCATTTTTAACGCCCTTTCTAACCAAGATTTGGAGAATCAAGGAATTAAAAGGCAATTGGCGATTATTCAGCTGTACCGCTCCATGGCCTTGTTTAATGGTGGTGAAAAAGAGGCGGGCATATCTATGGCCAAGGAGGCTATGGAAGCTCAACCTAAAGATACGGTGATGACCCAAAATTTGATTTCATTGTATATTGCAAATGAAGACTATGAGAAGGCTAAGGAAGTGATTCAACTCTCGAATGAACGTTTTGGCGAAAATCCGGATTTGTATATGATGGATATTCGGTTGGCTTTGCTCACCGGGGATAATGCTAGGGCAGGGGAGTTGATTGCCAAAGGAAAAGAGAAGTTTCCTCAAAAGCGCGCCGAAATTGTGTTGGAAGAAGTGAATTTTCACCTCGAACAAAAGAACGATGAGAAAGCCTTAGCTGCCATTAATGAAGCCATTGAAGCATTTCAGGAAACGGATGAGAAAGACATTTTAAAAGTATTGTACTTTAACAAAGGTGTGGTCAATGATAAAATTGTGGAACGCTTGATTGCAGAAGACCCAAAAGCCAACGAAGCAATTATTGCGAAAAGAAGAAAAGAAGCAGAGGATGGCTATGCCAAAACCTTGGAATTGGATCCTTCCAACACCGGGGCTTATTTACAGTTGGCCAATGGCATTATTTCCAAAGCCAATGTGAAGTTGAATGAGGCCAATGCGCTTGATTTGTCTGAGAATGAGAAATATGAATCCTTAAAGGAGGAAGCCAAGAAATTGTTTGAAGAAAGTGCGGTAATGCTTGAGAAAGCGTATACGGTAGAAAAAGCCAAAGAAACGCCGGAAAACGGTCGTTTGAGCATAATTCGGAGCACCTTAATGCAAGTGTATACCAAAACCGGAAATATGGAACGGTTTAAAGCGCTTAAGGCAGAGGAAGGAAAATGATTCTGCACAAAGCATAAAGAATAAATCCCGGTTTTTGCCGGGATTTTTTTTGGGCCCCGGCGGAATCGGAAAGCCCGGAGGACCGCAGCCTAGCGCTATGAGGATTTGCTTTTTGGAGCTTTGCGGAAAACAAGCAAATGCCATGGCGCTAAGCTAAGGACCGAGGACTTGGAGATGGAGACGGAAAAGGCCCCCTTAAAACGAAATGCAGTAAGGTTCCAAAACCCTATTTAACATAATATAAATTATCGTCAAAATGTGAAGCTCAAGGTAGGTCAGAAATTTGAAATTGATTCATTAAATCCTTGCCGTAGCTTTGCTCCAAAGCATTAAAAAAATAACGCCAATCCTCCTGAGCAAAAACCTTCAGTTCCAAGTAACTTCTCTTTGAAATTTTCGCTCCTTTGGGCATATCCTGAAGTTTTTTTACCGTATTCTCCATGCCCATGGATTGCAACGCCGGCCTGAGCTTATGGATAATTTTCCGTGCAGATTCCGACACCTCATTAGCGCTTTCTAATTCCTTGTACAAGGATTCCAATTGGTCTGGAATGGTTTCCAAAAAAATAGAAATCAATCGCACCAAATGCCTTTCTTTGCCGTTGGTGACAGAATGCAGATACGCCAGTCTTTCATCGATTTCAGGCATGCCTAAATGTACAAAAAAGCCCTATGCCATCATTTGCAGCTTTAGGTACTCGAGAGATTCCCAACACTGTTTTAGTTCACATTCAAAATCTTGCTTGTTCTGAGATTCTCCGGGATAGATTTGCCAGGTTTTTCCGGCGGCATAAAGCCCAAAAAAGCGATACCACTTAGCCAGACCTAGTAGACCTGACAGTTCGTTCGGGTCAAAGTCCTGATTGTTTATAAGTTGCGAAAGCCTTTCAAAACCATAATCGAGCCAAAAATCCACCATTTGCGCTTTGGGCAGCATGCCTAAGTTCAGGCTTTCTAAGGAGATTACATTGGACTTAGAGGACTGATGATAGGTTTTCCACAGGTATTCTGTTTGCCTAATGTGCTGTTCTAAGCGCCTTAAGTCCTTGTCCATTATTGGTTTTTGCAAAAAACCTGCTACTCCAACCTTGAGGTTATTTAGGATTTCCTTGTTTAGAAGGTGTGCGGAGGTACTGATTACGGGAAGCTCAAAATCCGGCTTTTTTGTTCTTAAGCGGTTGATCCATTCGTCTCCGCTTTCAATATCTAGCTGGTGATCGAGCAGTACAAAGTCAAAAACGTATTTTCCACTAAGGACGGCGTCGAGCGCATCGTCTTCGTTATCGAACCACTCCACTTGCATTCCCAAACGTTTCAGATACATTTTAAGAATCTGGGCGTTGAGTTCGTTGTCTTCTAAAAGAAGGATATTCCTATTAGGAGTGGTTTCCATCAAAGGTATTCTGCTTAATCCTTTTCCGGTTCTTCGCTGCTGGTATCGGTTTCTTGATTTTCAGCTGTTTCAAGTGCTGCAGGGTCCGTCATGCCATTTTCTACGGCCTGGTTAAACCAACGAAAAAGTTTTTTAAGATCGCTATCACGTACCCTATCTTTATCAAAGTCGGGTACTACTTCTTCAAAAGCTTTTCTTAGGACATCTGCGGAATCGGTATGTTTTACCGAGGCTTTGCCTTCGTTTTTTTTAAGCAAACGGACAAACACCTCTTTAAGTGCAATTTCGCCTTCGTAGGTATACATGCTAATATCTTGAAGACTGCTCACTTGCTGGGATTGGTACACGGGCATTTTCTTGCCGTTTTCCAAGGACTTAGCCACCAATCCAAATTTGGTTTTGCTCAATATTTCAAACAAGCTGCTTTGGCCTGCAATAGATATTAATTTTTCGAATTCCATACCTTATGTTTAATGCGGTGTCAAAAATAGCAATCCTAATGAATCAGGGGCCAACTTCGAGTTTTCTTCCTTGCTGAACCTTTAAGTTTCCGCCGCAAAGAGTTTCTACGTAGGCTGCTTGGGCATCGGATTGTGAAATTACCGGGTCGAGACCCTGAGCTGCCGAAGGAGCCACAATATATACCCGGTCGGTTTGGTTAGGGACCGCTCCCCTACTCCAATTAGCTGCATCGTGCCAATTGCTGTTTAGTGCTGCTCCTGTCCAAACGTTAACCGAATTTTGGTAGCGTTGCAGGGCTTCTTGGGCAAAAGATTGGGCCTCGGCAAGATTTTGACCGGTTACCAGAGCCATGCTAAACAAAGCACAGCCGCCGGTATCTAATTGGGGTATTTCACCCCCAAGATATTGAGCTAAATCTCCTGCAGGGCCTCCAGCCCTTCCAATTCCTCCGGTCATTACTTGCCATTTTTCTGCGTCAGTAAATCCGTCTGTAATGGTCATAGATCCATGGTTTCCGGAAACATCAAAGGCATAATAGTGGGGATTTCCGCCTTGCAGGAGCACCATTCCAAAGGTAACGGAGTGGTTGGCATTTCTTTGATACCCTAACCTGTTTTGCGCATCCCAAGCAGCTAAATTTGGATTGATGTAAAACCAGGTGTCGTGCATGTCCAAATCGCAAAAGTATCCGGCATATACGTTATTTAGTGGACTGTTTCCCACATTTTTCACCCAATGATCAAGGAATAAAATCCCACGATTTTGAGCTGCGGTATCGCCCCAAGCGTAGCGCATAACCTCAAATTGGTTTAGCAAGGTGTCCCTAAAGTAGCTTCTAATGGTTTTTACCCCATGGTCGCCACGCGTAATGGTGCTTAAGGGGGCGGTGGCTTCGAAATGGTTTTGCTGGTCCAGTGGACAGCAACCGGTAATTGGTGCGGAGAGGGTTTGGTTGAGCACGGTTTGATTGTGTCCCAACCAAAAACCCATACCATTAAAGTATATTTCCATCAATTGAGCAGCCCCTCCGGGTCTCCGCCAACCTATTCCTGCTTGTGCCGGAGCATCGGAATATCCCATTCGCCCGGTGTTGGTAACGGAGATATGAATATCGTTTTCCTCCCATTGCATGTGTTGAGGATGCAAATACAAATAGAAGTCGGTTCTGCCTGCCAATGCGGTATCGGCGTATTGAATCCTAAAATGAACCAAGGTATTTGGAGGTGTGTTTGGTGCTACAACAAATCGGAAGGGTGCCGCGGCATGTCCAATGGTATCGTTGGCTTGCACTATTCCAAGGGATTGGGTGCTGTCGATCCACTGCACGTAGGGACTAAATGCTTCCATGGCAGCTGAGAGGCTCGCATCTGAAGTGGCCAGCAAATTCCAGGAAAACCCGGAAAGCAGGACAGTATCTCCCGGAAGGAAAACGCCATCTCCGTCCGCATCGGTATGTTCTCTCGAAATGAAATGAAGTCTAGCTCTAGAGGGCTGATTGTATGCTTTCCAAACATTGAGCCTTCCTTCTCCCAAAGATCCGGCAAAGGGAAGGTTCGAAGGCATGGTGTCAACAATGTCTGCATTATTAAGGATGCGTGCACCGGCTTGCCATGGACTTAATCCGGGAATAGCAGAAAGCAGTAAGCCTGCTGCGCCGGAGGTAACAGCAGAGGCATCGGAAGTTCCATTGGAAGTGGCATATCCCCCACCCCAAGTTCTGTGCATCCCTATTCCGGGAGCTGCCAAATTCATTAATTTATAATAGCTGGAAGTTCCTCCTTTGTTGTCGTTGATGTCGGTGGATGCCACCCCGATAACCTGAGGGTAAGCCGCGGGATAAATAGGAACTGTATTGTTGGAGTTTCCACCGGCGGCAACCAAAAGGCAGCCTCGATTCAAACTTGCGTAGTTTAGAACGTCACGGGCAAAATGACTCACACCGGTTCCTCCCCAAGAGCAATTAATGATGTCTGCGCCATGATCGGCTGCATATACGATACCCTCATATCCTCTTGTCCAGCCGCTGGCTGCGTTCACCATTTTTACGGGAAGGTAACGGATGTTCCAGCCTACACTGGCCACGCCTTGGTTATTGTTTGTGGTGGCTGCCACAAGCCCGCACATTCCGGTGCCATGAATGCTGAATTGATTTCCGGCAGGATTGTAGGAAGGGTCATTATCCCAGTCTCCCAAATCCCAACCCCTAAAATTGTCTAAATATCCATCGCCGTCGTTGTCTATTCCATCCACGGGATCTGCATAGTTTAGGGCAAGGTTGGCTTGAAGGTCAGGATGAGAGAAATTGGTTCCTCCATCTACTACTGCCACCACTACATTGGTATCGCCCAAGCTAATGTTCCATAAACTGTCGGCACCAATTTTAGGCAAAAACCATTGCTGAAAGTAATTGGGATCATTGGGGGTAACCATAGGTTGCACCTTAAGGCAAGGTTCGGCCCACTCTACCCCTGGAGTGTTGAAAAGCCTTGCGGCCAAAGTGTATGGGGGGAGACTATCGGGAAAGTAAACCCGGAAAATATGGTCGAGCGCTACCAAGGGAACCGGAGCCACCGATTCTTTTGGAGGATTCCAAAAAGGAATACCTTTTTCAATATGGGTAAGTTGCAAACTTCGGCTATTGGCCTTCCAAAAGCTACTGTCTTGGCCGAACCACAAGTTCATTCCGGAGGGTGTCAGTTTCAGAAGCAATTCTCCCTTAACCACTTCCTGTGGCGTATTTCCGGGAGGAAAGGGGTATTGTTTGGGATGGAAATTATCGGCCATTTGAGCCGTTAATGCAGAGCACAGTACCAACTGACTCGCACAAAGAATTCCGAAAATACGTTTCATTACATATATCCGCTAGGGCGGTTACTTAGGT
Organism: Flavobacteriales bacterium; assembly: GCA_018401695.1. Classification (GTDB taxonomy): domain Bacteria; phylum Bacteroidota; class Bacteroidia; order CAIKAF01; family CAIKAF01; genus CAIKAF01. Next base: position 488,447 of record JAGYKD010000002.1, read on the forward strand.
CCGGTTTCAAAGTTAGCACCAAAAATCAGGTAGTCAAAGTGGGTTAGCTATAAAGGACTGATAAAAGTCAAATAAAGTCATAACAAACATCATAGAAAAGTTCCCTCCATGTTAGGACATTTGAGGCACACCAAAAACAGTCGTTATGCTTTCGTTTGATTTTAAAAACAAGGTAGTGGCCATCACCGGGGCAAGTTATGGCATTGGTCAGGCTACGGCTTGGGCTTTTGTTCGGTCAGGTGCCCAAGTTGCGCTGCTGGATTTAGAAGAAAACCAAGGGTTCTTAGAAGAATTGAAGCAACAAAACGCCTCCTTTATATTCACCAAGGGGGATATTCGAGATGTGCAGGTTCAGCAGGGATTTTTTGATTCAATTCAAGCTAGGTTTGGTCGTTTGGATGTTTCTTTTTTAAATGCGGGAATCGAGGGAGTTCCAGGCCCATTTTTAGAATCAACACGTAAAGATTGGACACGCACTCTTGATATAAATTTAGAGGCCTTGCGCGAAGGGGTTCGCCTGAGTTTAGAAGCCATGTTGCCACAAAAACAGGGTGCCCTTGTGTTAAACGCCTCCATAGCCGGTTTACGTGGCTTTGCTTACTCTTCGGCCTATGTGGCCTCTAAGCATGCCGTGGTAGGCTTAACCAAGTGTTTGGCTATGGAATTTGCAGCTCAGGGCATTCAAATAAATGCGGTTTGTCCGGGATTGATACAAACCCCTATGATTGACCGTTTTTCGGGTGGGGATATGGAGGCATTGGCGCCCATGATTGCCCGAAAAGCCATAGGACGTATTGGTCAAGCCGAAGAGGTGGCGCACCTAGTACAGTATTTGTCGTGCCCGGAAAGTGCATTTATTGTAGGGCAAGCCATTGCCATAGATGGAGGGTACACCTTAGGCTGATTTGGCTACCTCAACCAAGTCGGTATCTAGTTCCACTTTTAAGTTATTGATAATAAATTCCTGCCGTTCAGGGGTGTTTTTGCCCATATAAAATTGCAAAATCTGCTCCACACTTAAGTCCTTTTTCATCATCACAGGTTCAAGACGGATGTCCGGACCAATAAATTGGCGGAACTCATCGGGCGAAATTTCTCCCAGTCCTTTAAATCGGGTGATTTCACAACCTTTACCAAGCTTTTGGATGGCTTTTGCCCGCTCAGATTCGGAATAGCAATAAATGGTTTCTTTTTTGTTGCGCACCCTAAAAAGCGGGGTTTGCAGAATGTACAAATGTCCGCGTTTTACCACTTCGGGGAAGAACTGAAGGAAAAAAGTGATGAGCAGCAAGCGAATATGCATGCCGTCCACGTCCGCGTCGGTTGCAATTACGATTTGGTTGTACCGGAGGTTTTCAATGTCGTTTTCGATATCTAAGGCTGCTTGCAGTAGGTTAAACTCTTCGTTCTCGTACACGATTTTTTTGCTCAAGCCAAAGGTGTTTAGGGGCTTTCCTTTTAAGCTGAACACGGCTTGGGTACTTACACTTCTAGCTTTAGTAATGGAACCGGATGCGGAATCCCCTTCCGTTATAAACAAGGTGGTGTTGAGCCGCTCTTCATGCTTTGAATTGCTGTAGTGTACTTTGCAGTCCCTAAGCTTTTTGTTGTGCAAACTCGCCTTTTTGGCGCGTTCTTTGGCAATCTTTTTAATGCCGGCCAGCGCTTTTCGTTCCTTTTCAGAGGCGATAATTTTTTGAAGAAGTGCCTCCGCAACTTCCGGATTTCTATGCAGGTAATTGTCCAACTCCCGCTTCATAAAGTCGTTGACAAAAGTCCGAACCGTTACCCCATCAGGTGCCATATGGGTAGAGCCCAGTTTGGTTTTGGTTTGGGATTCAAACACAGGCTCAATAACTTTGATGGCCGCTGCTGCAATGATGGAGGAACGAACATCGGAGGCATCAAAATCCTTTTTGTAAAATTCCCTGATGGTTTTTACTACGGCCTCTCTAAAAGCCGCCTGATGGGTGCCTCCTTGTGGGGTATACTGGCCATTAACAAAGGAGTAGTATTCTTCGCCGTACTGATTGCCATGCGTTATGGCCACTTCAATGTCTTCTCCCTTTATATGGACAATGGGATAAAGGGTTTCTCCACTGATTTCGTTTTGAAGTAAATCTACCAAGCCTTGATCCGACTTGATTTCTTCGCCATTAAAATATAAACTTAGGCCTGTGTTTAGGTAAGCATAATTCCAAAGCAGCTTTTCTACATATTCTTTCCTGAATCTGTAATTTGGAAAAATCTGATAATCAGGAACGAACTCCACTAAAGTTCCCTGACGCTCCTTACTTTCACTAATTTCGTGGTCTTGCATCAAAACCCCGCGCTCAAACTCCGCAATTTTCGCCTTTCCTTCGCGGGTACTTTGTACTTTAAAATATTGGGAAAGGGCATTTACTGCTTTGGTACCAATTCCGTTTAGACCTACCGATTTTTTAAAAACCTCACTATCGTATTTAGCACCGGTATTGGGTTTAGAAACGCAGTCAATGACCTTTCCCAAGGGGATTCCTCGTCCAAAATCACGGATGCGGACCCGATCTTGCTCTATATCAATCCGAATTTGCTTGCCATTGCCCATAACAAACTCATCGATGGAATTGTCTATAACTTCCTTGAGCAAGATGTAAATGCCGTCGTCGCCTGAGGAGCCATCCCCAAGTTTTCCGATATACATGCCCGGACGTAGCCGAATATGTTCTTTCCAGTCTAAAGACCGGATGCTGTCTTCGCCGTAATTAGAGGATTGCATTTCTGCCATAGCTCAAATATACCAAGCTACGGGCAAAGACAGGTCCATTGCGGTTGAATGAAGCAAGAATTTCATCTTTTTTTGATGTTTTCATGGTTTGGACCTGCATGCTTTGGCGTATTTTTGAGGCGGTATGCAGCTTGTCTTGCGATTCTTATTGGCTCTTTTCATTTTCCCCTGGACAACACTGCTTGGACAAAACTGCTTTGAAATCGAAGCCATTTTGGTAGATGCTTGCGGAAACCCTGAGGGTACCAGTGAAATGGTACGCTTCCGGGTGGGCCCCCAAAATTTGCAAGTCAATCAGCTCTCCGTTTCTTGGCCCAACAATGCCTTTTTGGGCATTTGCCAAAACAGCAATACTTCGGCCAAGGTACAGCAAATCAACAATCAGATTACCCAATGCGGCTTTGCAAAAGAACCCGTAAATGGAGTGCTTCCTGCCGGCGCTTCTGTGTTGTTGATTACCTCTGAAAACGTAAATATCAATGCCAACTCCTTTGCCAATTTGGCCGATACCATCTATGTGATTTTTCAATGCGCCGGGAATACAGCAGGCCATTTTGCCAATGCCACAGGAGCCGGACAGCGCACCCTATCCATGTTCTTCTCCTCCCCCAGCCCTTGCAGCGATTTGGTTACCTATCAATGCGCTCAATTGGTGGATCAAAATGGAATTGCAGGCCCCACCAGTCCTTCCAACCTTAGAGACGGTGCTTTGGTCGATTTTTCGACCGGGAATGCCGTGTATGCCAATAACGGTTGTCAAATACCGGCCCAACCCCTTTTTTTGAATGTACAAGGCCAAGGAAATCTATGCCCGGGCGATACGCTATGGTTGGATGCTTCCCATAGTTCAAGCCTAAGCAATTTCACCTGGACCGGTGGAGCAGGAACTTTTTTAAATCAAGGACTGTCTCAAACTGCTTATATTGTCGGTGCCGCTGACCTAGGTAATGTAACACTACAAGTGAATGCATCTAACTGCAACGGAAACAGCCTGTCAGCTCAGTATTCTTTTCTTGCAGGTAGTCTGCCAACCATTCAATTAAATCCTGGATCTACCGCACTTTTGTGTCCGGGTGGACAAGTGGCATTGCAAGCCAGCGGTTCCGGCGTGGTACAGTGGCTGGGTGGCCCTACAAATTCAACGTACACGGTACAGCAGGCCGGCACCTATGTGGTCGAAATCACTAATGCCTGCGGCAGTTCCTTTGACTCCATTTTGGTGCAGGATGCCCAAGCCCCTGAGGTGGAAATCCTTGATCCGGGACCCGGGCCTTTTTGTGCCAACCAAGCCCTTACTTTGCAAGGCCAAGTTTTGGCAGGGAATGTAAATCAAGTGCAATGGCAGGATGGAACTTCCGGGTATCAGCTTACCACCAACACTACCGGCTGGCTTGTATTTTCGGCATTCGGCCCCTGTGGTCAGGATCAAGACAGTTTGTATTTGGATTTTCTGCCCGCTCCTTTGGCTCAAATTTCATCCTCCAACGGTCAAGACTTTTTATGTCCGGGCGACAGTTTATTGCTTTTGGCTTCCGGACAGGGGAATCTTCAATGGATTCCGGGAGGTAATGGAGGCAACATCTGGATTAATGCGCCGGGTACCTTTGTTTTAGAAGCCTCCAATAGTTGTGGAACGGATTCAGATAGTTTTACTGTAACCGCAGGAAACCCCACCGGCTTAAGTTGGCTAGGTCCAAGCGATACCACCACATGCCCACAGCCTTTTTTAGATGTAGCGGTCACTGCCAATGCGCCTACCCGATGGAGCAATGGAAAAACAGGTAGTACAAACCGCTTGAATCAAAGCGGTGTTTTTTGGGTAATGGCTCAAGGCCAATGCTCCAACGATTCTTTATTTGGACATTGGAACATTTTGGAGGTTGAGGCGGTCGCTTCCTTGTCTCCTTTAACCGGAATGGAGCCCTTAACCATAGAAGGTCTGGGACAGCTGCTGGCTCCGGCGGTAAGCGGATTTTGGCTTTTTCCTCCCGACAGTATGGTTGTGGATACGGTGCTAAACCACACTTTTTTTGAGGCAGGAAACTACACCGTGCAATTTGTTGCGCTAAATGCTTTGGGCTGTCGTGCCGTTGAGTCATTTGAGGTGTTGGTGCGTCCGGACCCGTATTATACCCTATTCCTGCCTTTTGCATTTACGCCCAACGGCGATGGCATAAACGATGTTTTGAAGGTGTATGGAAGTCGCTACCGTTTGGTTCAAGCTTTGGTTTTTAACCGCTGGGGAGAAGAAATTTTCGGCTGGAGCCAAAAAGAAAATGGCTGGGACGGTCGAATCGACGGAAAAGAGGCTCCCTTAGGAACCTATGTCCTTAAAGTGCGCATTCTAACCCTTGCCGGCGAGGAAGTAGAACAAGTGCAAGGCTTCCAGCTCTTACGCTAATTACCAAGAAATAATTACCTGGCCATGGCCGCTTCGCTGTCCTGATTGATTGGTTTGATTGGTTCCTCCGTTATAGGAACCACCCCCACCGCCGGGCTGATCGTTTTGGTTGGATCCCCCACCCCCTCCGGAATAGCCGCCGCCACCTCCACCGCCGTGATGAAAAGCGCCGCCACCACCAAAACCGCCACGATTAAATTGGCTTTGGCCTCCACAATGATCCACCCCACCGGCAAAGGTGGGTAAAGACCGTCCACCCTCTACCTGATTTCCGCCACAACTGGAATTTTGGCCATTGCTCAACCAACCGGCGCCTCCTGCCCCATCGTACCAGTTGTTGTGGCTTCCGCCCCCCTGGCCGTTTTGTCCGCCTTGACCTCCGGGAGAAGCCGCACTACCCCCATTTATTCCGGAAAGGCCCGGCAAGCCGTTTCCATTTCCCCAGGATTCCGCACCACCGCCACCACCGGCAGCGATGAGGGGTTGGTTGGTTTGTCCGGTAACCCAAACAAAGCTGCCACCGCCACCACCGGCTCCACTGCTGCCACAGCAAGTAGTGTTTTCAGGGGGTTGCTCTCCAACCACAATAGATAAGTTGGCTCCGGGCGAAACGGAAAAATCACCCTTCATATAGGCTCCCAAACCGCCGGTGTAGCCGTTTCGATTACCGCCTTGCGCACCCCACGCTTCTATGGTTATTTGGCTTACGCAGGCCGGAAGACTGAATTGCTGAATGCTTCCCGAAAAGCTAAAGGTCTGACTGCCAGAGGGACAATTGGTAACGGTTACGTTCTGAACTACCGTGTCCACACATCCGGGATTGCCGGCAATAAGCTGTACGGCATAACTTCCGGTTTGGTTCCACTGACTTTGAGCCGGGTTTCCTGTGGCGGTAGCCGGACTTCCCGATGCAAAACTCCATTGGTAACTTGACAAACCGCTTGGACTTGCCGTAAAGGTCGCCGGTGATGAAATGCTGGGATTGCCCGGCGTTTGAAAACTTAAAGTCAGCACTTGCACCTGTAAATTAATGCTGTAGGAAGCCGAAACGCCGCAACCGTTTTGAGCCGTCACCTCAAGACCTATTGATGCATTTCCATTGGGGAAATCCACCACAATATTGCGGGTGCCGTTACCGCTCACAATTTGCGCTCCTCCCGTAATCTGCCATTGATACGAAGCCGCTCCCGGCACCGAATCGCACTGATAAGCAATGCTTTGTTGGCCGGGACACAGGCTAAGAGGGCCCGAAATTTGGCTTGGCGCAGCCGGAGCAACCGTACAAGCACACTCCAAGGGCTTCCAGCCCGTAGAAAAATAGACTTCGAGACACTCCGTGTCGGTATTGAAAATTTGCAATCCTAGCGCCGGATTCGCAATGCCGTTGCGCTGCGCAGTGCTTAGCCGCGGCACCAACAGGCCTTTGTCGGTGGCCACCACATCCAAAGCAGCGGATGGATCGGGTTGATTCGTATTTATGCCTACCTGTTGGGCGTAGAGGATTCCAAAACTTAAGAACAAAGGAGTAAAAAAGGCTTTCATGAAGTAAACTTACAAAATTCAAGAAACCTATTTCGGAGCGGGATCTCCGCCAGGGATTGCAGCGATAGCCCGCAGCCTCAAAAGCTTAGGGCTGCAAGAACGGAGGAGGCCCACGAGTATTCGGGGGACCCCGCAAGCGCAGCAGCCCTTGCTTTTGAGGCGAGGACTATAAGCGGAAAGCCCGTCGGCGGCCAATAAATAACAATTTCTTAGTTTTCGGGGCCAAAATCTCGCGTTGCCATGCAGCGCATCACAAGGGCTTCGGCCTCAAATCCTCGGTGCAAAACTAAGGCAAGCAAGCGCTGCGGGGGCTTCGAAAAGCCTCCTCGCATGCCTGCTTGCCTAAGCTTTGCCCCTGCGGGTTTTCGTCCTGCGCCCCAAGACCGGTGAAGCTTTGGAGTTCAGCCGTACTTATCTGGACTGGATGTACTTGGTGAGCTCGTCTTTGGAAGAACTGAAGCTAAACACGTTGTTCACCTTGTAATAGTCGTCCTGGTTGATGCAGTAGGCATAGCTATACTTGGCCATTTCGAGTTTGGAACTCTCAAAGCTGTATACCTCCAAAATCCGCATGATTTGGTCAACCGTTAAGCACTTTTTGGCGGCAACCACTTGCTTTCCGGTGTTGAGCTTTACGCTGTCGAAGCTGGCGTTCTCAATGGCTTGAATCATACTGCGCATATCGTCTTCGGTAACGCGACACACCGGTTGTACAGGCTCGGTGGGTGCGTTGCTTTGCTCCAAAAAGCTTACAAACTCGGTGCGGATGTTGTTAAAGGTAAACAAGTGCTTGCAAGCCATGTAATTGTCTTTGTCGAACACCCTTGCATAGGCCATTTTTACAAACTCCAAGCGGTTGGTTTGTTGTTGCAACAAGCTGGCCAGCTTCATGATTTGCTCGGTAGACAAACATTGCGTTTTGGCCATATTGGTAATGTGGTTCAAAGTCACCGATTCGCTGGCATTGTTGGCCAAGCGCTCAACCTGTTCGGTGAACATACGCGTGGGCAAAGGCTCAGGACAAGAGGTAGCGCCAAGATATTCTTTGGCATTGGGGTATGGCAAGTCGGGCCATTGAATACCGGTTTTGGGAGGGCTAGGCGTAACGGGAGGATTAGCCGGAGGTGGCGGAGGCAGCGTAGTGCCGTTGTTGTAATCTTTTACAAAATCGTGCAGACGAAACACATTAGAGAAATAAGCAAAGCCGTCGTACACATCGTAGAAATTGATTTTGTCTACGGTATTGGCATAGGCCAAACGGCTGAATTTCAGTTTGTCTTCGTCGTTGGCGAGCAGCATTACCACAGACTTCACTTGAAACGCACTAAGGCATTGTGAAGTAGCCATTTGAGTGGCCATGCTCAGCCTTTCCATGGCGTTGTTGGTGCTGTTGATTCGGTTGAGCCTTTGTTGAAAAACCGTTTGCGAAAGCGGTGTGGTGCAGTTGTTTTGTGCTTGCAACGGCAATAGCAGAGCAAATGCAGCAAAGAGTAAAAAAATACGTTTCATAAGAGCTTTTTGAAAGGGTATTGAAAAAACTGTGCCAAAATTATTGTGACTGGGTGTCGGCCCACAAGGCATAGTTGCCGGTAGGTGGCTCCCAATGCGCCGGTTTAGACCGCAAAGGCTGCACCGGATGCATGCTGTTTTGGCACGCTTGGGGTAAGGCCTGGTAAATAGCCGTGCCCTCGGTTTTCCAGGCAATCATTTGGTCGGAAACGTCCTTTATTATTTTGGCAGGATTGCCTACCACCACCTTACGATCCGGCACTTGAAATTTAGCAGGTAAAAAGCTCAGCGCCCCCACAATGGATTCTTTTCCTACGCAGACATCGTCCATAAGGACGGCTCCCATACCAATCAGGCTGTTTTCGCCAATTTCCGCTCCATGAATAATGGCACCATGTCCAATATGGGCCGAAGGATGTATACGTACCGTTACTCCGGGAAACATATGTATTACGCAATTTTCTTGAATGTTGGCCCCTTCGCCTACCTCAATTCCCCCAAAATCTCCACGCAGCACAGCTCCGGGACCAACGTACACTTTAGGGCCAATGTACACATGTCCAATGATCACTGCTCTTGGATGCACAAAAGCGGAAGGGTCTACCACCGGTTGGTGTCCGTTAAAGGCAAAAAAAGTAGCCGTTTCCAAGACGATTATATATTTGCATTTTCCAAAACCACAGCATATCCTTGACCTACCCCGATGCACATAGTGCACAAGGCATAACGCTTGCCGGTGGCTTGCAATTCCAATGCAGCGCTTAGTAAAAGCCTAGCTCCTGACATTCCCAGTGGGTGTCCCAAAGCAATGGCGCCTCCATTGGGATTAATTCTAGGGTCATCGTCAGCCATACCTAAATCTCGGGTAACCGAAAGCACCTGTGCGGCAAAAGCTTCATTGAGTTCAATAATGTCCATTTGGTCCAGACTTAAGCCGGCGCGTTTTAGAGCGAGATGGGTTGCATTTACCGGCCCAATGCCCATAACACGAGGTTCTACTCCACACACGCCGGAGGCCACCATACGCGCTAAAGGCTGCACATTAAACGTTTTGACTGCTTGTTCTGAGGCAATATATAAGGCGGCAGCACCATCGTTTAAGCCTGAGGCGTTTCCGGCGGTGACCGAACCGTCCTTTTTAAAGGCGGGCCTTAAACCGGCTAAAGCTTCTAAGCTTGTATTGGCCTTTATAAATTCGTCGTGATCAAAAATTAATGGCTCTTGTTTTCGCCTTGGAATAGCCACCGGTAAGATTTCTTTAGCCAAGCGTCCGGAGGTTTGTGCCTGAGCGGCTTTTTGCTGAGACCAAAGGGCGAAACGGTCTTGATCTTCTCGAGAAATGGAACGGTTTTCCAACAAATTTTCGGCCGTTTGCCCCATGGCGTCGGTACCGTACTTCTTTTCCATTTCCGGATTAACAAACCTCCAACCAAAGGAAGTATCGTGCAGTTCCACATCCCGACCAAAGGGCATGGAAGCTTTAGACATTACCCAAGGGCCACGTGTCATGTGTTCCATTCCTCCGGAAATAAAAAGGTCGCCCTCCCCCGAACGGATGGCCCGCATGGCATGTACAGCGGCAGACATGCCGGAAGCACAAAGCCGGTTTACCGTTTCACCAGGGATTGTTACCGGCAAACCTGCCAACAGCAATGCCATTCTGGCCACATTTCGATTGTCTTCCCCGGCTTGGTTGGCACAACCTAGAATCACATCGTCTATGGCCGAGGGGTCCACAGAAGGAAAGGCTTGAACAAGGCCTTGAATTACTTGAGCGGCCAAATCATCGGCCCTTAAGGGAGCCAAACTACCCCCGAATTTTCCAATAGCGGATCTTAATCCACCAACAATAAAAGCATCTGTAGACATAAGCTTATTCGAACCAAGATTTACCTGAATTGTATACCGTTCCGTGGAATGAGGCGACTACGAGGCCATCTCCCAAACGTTTTACTTCGACCCTATAGCGCGCCAAACGACCTCCTCTGTCGATTTGGGTGGCACGCGCTTCTAATCGGTCGTTTTCCACTACCCCTCGGGTGTGGCTAATAGAAGTTTCAATGGATAGGGCTTGTTCGCCGTAGCTGTTGGCAGCAAATGCCAGGCAGGAATCAGCGAGTGCGTAAGTAATGGCACCATGTGCTTTGGCAAAACCATTGAGCATTTCCTTGCGCACTGTCATTTGTAAAGTGCAGTGCCCCTTCCCTATTTCGATGAGTTCCATACCCATCCATGCGCTGAAAGGGTCTTGCTCCATCATTTTATCTACTACACGTTTTGGCAAATCACTCATAATTCGTTGTAAAAATTAGTTTGGCTATGAAGCGTGTCGGCAATAAGCGGACTAGGTCTGTATCGGTCTTCGTTGTAGCGTTGATGGAGCCCAAGCATGAGGTCGTACACCTTTTGAGCGCCCCATTCATCGGCCCATTGCAGCAAACCTTTGGGGTAATTGACGCCTTTGGTCATGGCTAAGTCCAAATCTTTGGCAGAGGCAATATTCCAAAAACGCGCATCGATGGCCTCGTTCATGAGCATGACCAAAATGCGTTCAAAAATTCTTTGGTCTCTTTGCGGATTTTCTGTTACTGCCTGATTTTGGGCTTGTCCATCGACATAAGTATAAAAACCTTGACCTGACTTTCTTCCCAAGCGACCGGCTTCTACCAATCGTTTTTGGGCAAAGGAAGGCTTGTATCTGGGGTCGTTCCAAAAGGCTGCATATACCGATTCAGTAACCGCAAAATTTACGTCATGGCCAATAAAGTCCATAAGTTCAAAAGGTCCCATTTTAAAACCACCCAACGATTTCATGGCGTGGTCGATTTCTTCCGGAGTGGCAATACCTTCCTCAACCATTCGGATGGCTTCGCCATAAAAAGGTCTGGCCACCCTATTTACAATAAAACCTGGTGTATCCTTGGCCACTACCGGGATTTTGCCCCATGCCCTCATAAGTTCGGACAACTCATCGGCAAGGGTGGCTTGGGTAGCTATTCCCGGAACTACTTCGACCAAGGGCATTATAAAAGCGGGATTAAAAAAATGCAAGCCTAAAAAGCGCTGCGGTTTGGCCAATCCTCCGGCGATTCCTGCAATGCTCAAGGAGGAGGTGTTGCTGGCAAGAATTGTAGTTTCGGGCTGGTGAGCCTCCAGTGTTTGGAAGGTATTAACTTTTAGTTCTAGTTTTTCAGGAATGGCCTCAATGATTAAATCGCAAGGAGGAATAGATTCTAGACGGTCAATCCATTGGATGCTGTTTAGAACCTCCTGAGATTTATTGGAATCCCATTTACCTTTTTCGGCAAGCTTATCTAGGTGCTTGGTTATAGATTTGAACAATTGTTCCTGTGCAGGATTAGGGTCCCAGACAAATACTTTGCAACCTGCCTTAGAGGCTACCTCCACAATACCGGAACCCATACTTCCGGCTCCAACCACTGCAATTTTTTCTATCTTAATCATTTAATTTCCAGTGAATTTAGGAGTTCTTTTTTCAAGAAACGCTTGAACTCCTTCCTTGTGATCGTTTGACCGAGCGGCTTGGGCTTGCAATAGGGCTTCTGTTTGAAGCTGCTGATCCAAACTTTGTTCTTGACCAAGCAAAAAGGCCTTTTTGGTAAGTCCTAAGCCAACCATGGGTAATTCGCTAAGCCGAACACATAGCTTTTGGGCTTTATCTAAAAGTTCTTCCGGTTCGGCGGTATCCCAAATCAAGCCTAAATTTTTGGCTTCTTCTGCCGGTAATTTATCGCCTAACATGGCTAAGGCGGTAGCCCGCTGCAAGCCTATCAACCTAGGCAAAAACCAAGTGCCTCCCGAATCAGGAATTAAGCCAATATGGGTAAAGGATTGAATAAACTTTGCTTGGGTTGAGGCTAACGTAATATCACAGGCAAAAGCAATATTGGCACCTGCCCCGGCAGCTACCCCATTCACGGCACAAACTACCGGCTTGGCCAGATTTCTTATTCTTTGGATTATGGGATTGTAGGTAGTTTCCACAATGGTTTTGATGTCCGGGCCATTGGGGTCAATAGCCTCAGCCAGATCTTGACCTGCGCAAAAACCTCTTCCATTTGCCGTTAATAGTACGACTCGTATGTGAGGGTCATTCGCTGTTCTATCCAGCGCATCCTGCAATTCTGCGGCCATAGGTCCATGAAAGGAGTTTAAAACATCCGGTCGATTCAATCGAATGGTACAGATTAAGGACTCTACTTCGTATTCAATAAAGACATATTTCATATCGAACAGCTGTTTTACAAAGGTCTAAAATAAGGGTTATCGTGCAACCTTTTTTGTTTCATTGGCGTCTATATAATAGATTCTGCAATGGATCGAATTAGGTTAACAGAATTCCCGCCGGTTTCCGGCGGGTTTTTTTATGGCACAAGGCTCCAAGCCTGGGGTTTAGAAGCAAAATAAGTTTTGGTTTTGGCCCAAGTAAGCCTAAACAAATCGCTGTTTCGGTATATATCCAAGGCTTCTTGGCTATCCCAATGACTTATAGTATATCGAATTTGGCTATTTTGAGGATCTCTTTTAAGGTCCACTCCCCGGCAACCCGGAAAGCTCGAGATTTTTTGATGAGTTTCTTCGAAAAGTTCCAAAAATGGCTTTAGGCCATGGTCTGAAAACTCCATGCGCACCACGCGAATTAAAGGGGAATGCTCCATGATGGCAAAAATAGGGAAAGCAGAGTAGCTAGCTGTTTAGCTTAAGGGCAAATTACTTGTTTATGGGATGGATTTTAGCCAGATTTGAGCGAATAGTCTACCGAATGGAAAAAGTCAAGCAGAGGTATTGGCATCCGGGAATTGCCAAATTTGAGCTTTGGTTTGGATGTTAATTTCTGCCGGACGCACCACAATGGGAGAGTTAATTTCCAAGCCCATCAGTTCTGCCATATTTCCTAGGTAAATAGCCAATTCCAAATGATCTGAGGAATTGAATACCGCCACCAGTTCTCCTTCGTTTACTTCTGCATATCGGGCAGAGATGCGGGGAATGCGGTGCCTTTTTCCACGGATTTCGACTTGGAAATTGGAGGAATCCGGGAATGCCGCTTTTAAATGGCTTCGGGTAATATTGGTAATGGTATTTCCGGTAGAGTCAATATACGTAATCGCTCCCACTACGGAGTCATCGGTTTTGTGGGGTTTCCTTGGTGTTTTGTCCACAAGTTGGACCTTTGGTGCTTGCCAGTGTTCGACCGGTTTGCCTTCTATCAGATCCTTGCACAAGCGAGGGAAGAGTTCCAAGGAGGGAAAGGTGCCTTCTCCCCCATTCAGGTGCGATACATCCCAGCCCTGCTCAGTTTGGTTTCCAAAAGCCAAGCGAAATTGTCCACTATCGGTTCCAAAAAAGAAATGCCCTTGATGCTCTAGAAAAACGTGTGCATATGGGCCGGGTTGAGGAGCCAAGGCACACACATGAATGGTTTCTTTGGGAAGCGTTCTTATGGCTTGTTGCATCAAAAAACCAGCCGTTTGGATATCTCCTTGAGCGATGGAATGGCTTATATGAACTACCCTAATATCGGGATGTAAAGAAGCAAAGGCTGCTTCCACCAAACCGGGGTAATGGTCGTGTATGCCAAAATCCGTGTAGAGAGCTACCAGCCGCATAAGTGCAAAGGTACGCAGGGGAAACGCAAAAAAAACCAACCGAGAGAGCAAATGCCATGAAAGCCTTTGGTATTTTTGCACAATCAATCGTGAAAAATTTTGACAGAGAAAACCATTTTTGTTGAATCCCTTGATGCCGTCCGTTTTTTTGGGGTGCATCAGGAGCATTTGAAGCAATTGCAGGATTTATTTCCTAAAATGACCATTGTGGCTCGTGGACAGGAAATTATAGTGAAAGGTTCGGAAAAAGACCTAGCGCTTTTTGAAGAGCGCTTTTTGAACCTCCTGAATTACTTTGAGAAGTTTGGTCAATTGGATGCCGAAGCTATAAACCAACTCATGGGTCTGGGAGACATTAGTCTATTGAAGCAGAAAAAGCCCGAAGCCGAAATCATACTTTACGGCAACGACGGTCAAGCCATTCGTCCCCGCAACCAAAGCCAACTGAAAATGGTAGAGGCTGTAGCCCAAAACGATTTGGTTTTTGCTACCGGACCGGCAGGAACCGGAAAAACCTATCTTGCGGTAGCTATGGCAGTGCGCGCACTCAAGAACAAAGAGGTGAAACGCATTATTCTAACTCGACCTGCCGTGGAAGCAGGAGAAAATCTAGGGTTTTTGCCGGGCGACCTAAACGAAAAACTGGCGCCTTATCTACAGCCGCTTTTTGATGCCCTTAGGGACATGATTCCACCCGAGAAACTAAAACAATACCAAGAAACAGGTATCGTGCAAATAGCCCCCCTAGCCTACATGCGCGGAAGAACCTTAGATCAAGCCTTTGTTATTTTGGACGAAGCCCAAAATGCCACCACCAATCAAATGAAAATGTTCCTAACCCGAATGGGTCGAACCGCAAAATTCATTGTCAACGGAGATATTAGCCAAATTGACTTGCCTAGAAACCAACGATCCGGCCTACCTGAAGCCCTGAGAATTTTAGAAAAGGTAAAAGGAATTGGTTCCATACATTTCAATGAAAAGGACGTGGTAAGGCACGATTTGGTCCGTAAAATATTAAACGCCTATGCGCGTTACGACATCTCATGAAAGAAAATAAAGCACCCCTACCTCCCGGAGTTACTTCGGTTTACCGGGGTAAAGTCCGGGATGTTTTCAAATTAGAAAACGGCCAGGTGCTTATGGTGTGCAGCAACCGGATTTCTGCATTTGACCATATGCTCCCCAAAGAAATTCCCTGCAAAGGAGCCATTTTGAATCAACTTTCCGGAGTCTTTTTGCAACAAACTGCCTCGGTTTTCCCCAATTGGCTGGAGGATATCCCCCATCCTCAAGTTGCTGTGGGCACCTATTGCACCCCCATTCGCATTGAAATGGTGGTACGGGGCTACTTATGTGGCCACGCCTGGCGGATATACAGAGACGGTGGCCGGAGCATTTGCGGGGTGCATCTGCCCGAAGGATTACAAGAACATAGTGCTTTTGATCAACCCATCATAACCCCTGCCCTAAAGCTGGATACTGGCCACGACCAAGACATCTCTTCGGAGGAAATCTTGAATCAAGGATTGGTTACTCCACCGGTTTATAAAACCATGGAAGAAGCTTCCTTAAACCTTTACCGGGCAGGACATGCCTATGCCGAAACCCGTGGTTTGGTGCTTTTAGACACCAAATATGAATTTGGCATGCATGGAAATCGTTTGTTGCTCATGGATGAGATTCATACCCCGGATAGTTCTCGATATGCCTATATAGATGGCTTTGGCCCGGGCAAGCCTATTAAGCAGTTGAGCAAGGAGTTTGTACGGCACTGGCTCATAGACCGAGGGTTTCAGGGCTTGGAAGGTCAGCAAATGCCCAACATGGAAGAAAAAGACGTATGGCAAATTCGAGAGCGGTATGTGGAGCTTTTTGAGCAATTGACCGGCAATAAGCCTGCCTGCCGAGAGCCCATCAGTGCCGGAGAATTGTTAGATTTGATAGCAGCATGTCTGGAAACCAAATAAGAAATATACAAAGAGAGGATCTTCAGCGCTTCAGTAATTTGGAGCTCCTGGCAAGGCAAGTGGTGGAAGGGTTCATTACCGGTAGGCATAGGTCTCCTTTTCACGGTTTTTCTGTTGAATTTGCTGAACACAGGCATTACCGGACCGGCGAAAGCACCCGTTTTATTGATTGGAAACTCTTTGCCCGAAGCGATAAGCTCTATGTTAAGCGCTACGAAGAAGAAACCAATCTTCGCTGCCATTTGGTACTGGATGTATCGGCTTCCATGCGCTACCCTACCGACAAAGGGGGCAAAGCGGGGCAAAGATCCAAGCTGTTTTTCAGCATCATGGCCGCTGCGGCCCTTATTGAGCTAATGCAAAAACAGCGCGATGCGGCCAGTTTAACCCTGTTCAGTGACAAACTGGAAGCGTCTACCGAAGCCAAGATGAGTAAAAGCCACCAACGTCTGCTGTATAAGATGCTGGAAGAAGCTTTGGAAGCCCAAAACAAACATGCGGCGGTCGATCCGGCCAAAGTGCTGCATGAATTGGCGGAACGTTTGCCCAAAAGAGGCCTTGTGGTGGTTTTTAGCGACTTTACCCAACCCGACCAATCGCTAGAGGCACAACAGGCCGCCTTTGACGATGCTTTGGGGCATATAAAGCACAAAGGGCACGAAGTGGTCTTATTTCATGTAGTGAGCAAAAAAGAGGAGCTGGAATTGAATTTAGGCGATGCACCGCTTCGGCTGATTGACTTGGAAACAGGGAAAGAAGTAAAAGCACGCCCCGAGCAAATCCAAGAGAAGTACCGAATCAAAATGCGACAGCATGTAGAGGCAATGCGCTATATAGCCATGAAATACGGCATGGACTGGCATGAAGCCGATGCCGATGCCGGCTTTGATGAAGTTTTGTGGAAATATTTGGTTCGAAGAAAAAAATAAATGTCTCTTATTCAAAATTTTAAGTGCAAATTTTCAAATTACATGCATACATTTTTATTGGATAAAGGAAAATATTTTACATTTGCATCCCGCTAGGGAGAAAGTTCTCAATAGGTCCGGTAGTTCAGTTGGTTAGAATACATGCCTGTCACGCATGGGGTCGCGAGTTCGAGTCTCGTCCGGACCGCTGTCTTTAAACCCTACTCAAGTTAAACTTGGGTAGGGTTTTTTGTTTTTACGGTATGGAGTATTGGGTGTATATTATTTATTCTGAAAGTTTAGTGGGCTTTTACAAAGGCCAAACGCACCATGTTCAACAAAGACTTCAAAGGCATAATTCGGGTCTTGAAAAGTCCACACAAAAAGGCAGGCCTTGGTTGTTGATTTGGAGCACCAAAAAGAGTTCGAGAGCAGAAGCAATCGCGCTTGAATCTAAGCTTAAGCATCTAAGCCAAAAGCGTACTATTCGGTTCATTAAAAAGTATGAGGATGGGATCGCGGGTCCCGACGCATTGCGCCTTCTGGCGCAATGGTCGGGATACTGACCAGCGGGTTTCCCGCTGCGTCAGTATTCGAGTCTCGTCCGGACCGCTGTCTTTAAACCCTACTCAAGTTAAACTTGGGTAGGGTTTTTTGTTTTTACGGTATGGAGTATTGGGTGTATATTATTTATTCTGAAAGTTTAGTGGGCTTTTACAAAGGCCAAACGCACCATGTTCAACAAAGACTTCAAAGGCATAATTCGGGTCTTGAAAAGTCCACACAAAAAGGCAGGCCTTGGTTGTTGATTTGGAGCACCAAAAAGAGTTCGAGAGCAGAAGCAATCGCGCTTGAATCTAAGCTTAAGCATCTAAGCCAAAAGCGTACTATTCGGTTCATTAAAAAGTATGAGGATGGGATCGCGGGTCCCGACGCATTGCGCCTTCTGGCGCAATGGTCGGGATACTGACCAGCGGGTTTCCCGCTGCGTCAGTATTCGAGTCTCGTCCGGACCGCTGTCTTTAAACCCTACTCAAGTTAAACTTGGGTAGGGTTTTTTGTTTTTACGGTATGGAGTATTGGGTGTATATTATTTATTCTGAAAGTTTAGTGGGCTTTTACAAAGGCCAAACGCACCATGTTCAACAAAGACTTCAAAGGCATAATTCGGGTCTTGAAAAGTCCACACAAAAAGGCAGGCCTTGGTTGTTGATTTGGAGCACCAAAAAGAGTTCAAGAGCAGAAGCAATCGCGCTTGAATCTAAGCTTAAGCATCTAAGCCAAAAGCGTACTATTCGGTTCATTAAAAAGTATGAGGATGGGATCGCGGGTCCCGACGCATTGCGCCTTCTGGCGCAATGGTCGGGATACTGACCAGCGGGTTTCCCGCTGCGTCAGTATTCGAGTCTCGTCCGGACCGCTGTCTTTAAACCCTACTCAAGTTAAATTTGGGTAGGGTTTTTTGTTTTTACGGTATGGAGTATTGGGTGTATATTATTTATTCTGAAAGTTTAGAGGGCTTTTACA
Organism: Flavobacteriales bacterium; assembly: GCA_018401695.1. GTDB lineage: Bacteria > Bacteroidota > Bacteroidia > CAIKAF01 > CAIKAF01 > CAIKAF01. The sequence goes on from JAGYKD010000002.1 coordinate 506,701, forward strand.
AAGGCCAAACGCACCATGTTCAACAAAGACTTCAAAGGCATAATTCGGGTCTTGAAAAGTCCACACAAAAAGGTAGGCCTTGGTTGTTGATTTGGAGCGCCAAAAAGAGTTCGAGAGCAGAAGCAATCGCGCTTGAATCTAAGCTTAAGCATCTAAGCCAAAAGCGTACTATTCGGTTCATTAAAAAGTATGAGGATGGGATCGCGGGTCCCGACGCATTGCGCCTTCTGGCGCAATGGTCGGGATACTGACCAGCGGGTTTGGAGACAATTGACTATTTATCAAGGATTCAGATGCGTCAGTACCCGACGCATTGCGCCTTCTGGCGCAATGGTCGGGATACTGACCAGCGGGTTTGGAGACAATTGACTATTTATCAAGGATTCAGATGCGTCAGTACCCGACGCATTGCGCCTTTTGGCGCAATGGTCGGGATACTGACCAGCGGGTTTCCCGCTGCGTCAGTATTCGAGTCTCGTCCGGACCGCTGTCTTTAAACCCTACTCAAGTTAAACTTGGGTAGGGTTTTTTGTTTTTACGGTATGGAGTATTGGGTGTATATTCTTTATTCTGTAAACGCCACAATTGTAGCAACCTTGCTACAATTGTAGCGCTATTTTCCTTTTTTGACTCCATTTGGTGTTTTGGGCGGCCGGGCGCGCCCTTACTGCAAGTCCTCAGCGGTCAAGCACCATGGGCTAAGGCGTTCGGGGTCTCCCTCAAAGATAAGGAGCCTCCGCCGCCTAAGCCCACGGGCTTTCCCGCTTCCGGGCTTTCCGTGCGGTCGCTGCCGCAGGGTATCGCTCATGGGCAGAACCCCTCAAGCCGCCAAGGCATTGGCATTTATTTGCTCTACAATCCTAAGTAATCTATGCGCTTCGGCATCATCAAATACGCCCAAAAGGCCTTGATCGTTGATATCTGTAAAGGGTGGCTCAAACAACATGCTTGGTTCTATCATGCCGTTTTTCTCCAAAAACATAATAATATTGTCAATAAAGGTCATTTGATTGGCGCTAAGCTTACCTACTTGTATGAATTCTGCAAATGCTTCTTTGGCTGCTTTTATATCCAGGCCTACAATGCTTCGGATAAATACTCCTATCGGTTGCTCCCCATAGACATCGACATAGTCTTGTTTTGTCCCTAGCTCTTCCACAAAAAGCATGCGTTCCAATGCCAATAAGTCCATTGAGTTTATTGGTTGATTGCTTCGGAGCTTTTGAATGGTTTCGTGGTGCTTATTCTTCCGGATATAAGCTTCAACTCTGTCTCGGTAGGGCCGCGCCGTCATGGCCACTTCGAGCAGGGAATGTTCTTTTATCCCTGCCTCATCTATCTCATCTTCTAAATTAGTATATACTTCCGTTCTACTTTCTTTGTCAAGAAACTTCATCAGCTCCCTGAGGGCCAACCGGACTTCTTCCAACTGGCTTACATGGGTGTTTTTCCAAAAATCCTCTGTCTGAAGGGCATGTATTATTTGGATTTGGGCCGCCACCGCTGGAATGTTGGATTTTTTGGCTAAAGAATTAGCAATGGATCCAACTTTAAAAATGTATTTTGAAACTTCCCCTCCGGTGACCATCGCAAGCTTTAAGGTCAATAATAAAATATCAAAACGCCTCGATAATTCATGGTCATCTTTGTCGGGTAGGCTTAATCCTGCAAGGTGGGTTTTAATGTCTAAAACATCACTTTTGCTTAAATTTTCCCATCTACTTTTGTTGCTGTATTCAATTACGTAGCGCAGCTTGACTTTTACCATAAAGCGCTCCGTGTCTAAATCCTTAACCAAGCCGCAAAGGGCATCGGCATACTGCTCGGCAAGTGCACGTTCAATATCTGTTGCATGATCTGCATCTCGAATGGCGACCACTAGGTCTAACTTAAGCTCAAAAATGCGCCTTGTTAAGCTTTTAACTTTATGCCCCCCTACTCCTTCAGGGTTTTCTTGGAAGAACTCCAAGTTTCCACAAAGGTCAAAAATTAAAAAGTGTTCTTTGTCCAATTCGGGGCCGAATAAATCTGGACACAACCGGGTGCCCCTGCCTATCATTTGCCAAAATTTGGTATAGGATTTAACGGCCTTAAAAAACACCAAATTCACCACCCTGGGAGCATCTACCCCGGTATCCATCATATCCACGGATACGGCGATTTGTGGATCCATCTCTTCATGTTCATCGCAAAACCTCTCCAATAAATCTTGTGCCTTTGTCTCATGGTTGTCAATAACGCGTAAAAAATCTCCTTTGTGTTCAGGAAACATGACGTTGAAGCGTTTTTCTATGAATAGGGCATGCTGGTGGTTCTTAGCGAAAATGATGGTCTTCCCTATTTTATCACCTCCCTGAACCTTGATGCCTTGCTCCATTAAATACTCAAGTGCTCTGTCAACCGTGCCGGTATTAAACAGCCAAGAATTGAGGGCTTCACTACCTATTTCGTCGGGTACCTCCCCGGTGCTGGGGTCCCCAAACTTTTCTTCATACTCTTGCTTTTCTCTTTCCGTAAGCTCGTGGTACTTTATGCCTTCTCTCGGAAATTTAATGGGAACGTTAAAAGCCTTGGGAGGTACTAAGTAATCGTCATTCACCGCTTGATCCAACTCATACGCAAAGCTTGGGTTGTCGTCTTCAATTTCAAATAATTCGTAGGTATTGCGGTCAATTTCTTTTTTGGGGGTAGCGGTGAGACCAATGAGCAAAGAATCGAAATACTCAAAAATGGCCCCATATTTCTGATACACCGAGCGGTGCGCCTCATCAATGATGATAAGGTCAAAATGTCCCGGACCATAAAAACGATGGTCTGCTGCTTTGACCGAATCGATTTTATTCATGATGGTTGGATAGGTACTGAACACAATTCTGGTACCAACATCCCCCTTCTCTTTGGTTAGGTCTATGGAGGACAAATTTGGAAGGAACTCGCTAAAACGGCGTTTGGCTTGACTTACTAAGGCATTTCGGTCGGCAAGAAATAAGACCCGCTTTACCCAATAGCATTTGGTTAGCATATCTACAATGGAAATGGCTACCCGAGTTTTTCCTGACCCTGTGGCCATTACCAATAAAGCTTTTCTTGCTCCTCCTGAAAGACGCCCCCTACTGTCTTGTCGGCAAAAGGTTTCGGCTACGCGCTTTACGGCTTCCAATTGATAATAGCGCCCGGCAATGTTTGAATTGACCCTAAAGGCTTTTAGGTCTAACCGGTCTTTGCGCCGATCCACGGCCAATTGAAGCTCGTTTTTGGTGTAAAAACCGGAGACCTCTCTTTCCGGGTAGAATTGATCATCCCACAAATAGGTTTCAAAACCATTGGTGTAGAAGATCAGAGGACGCTGACCGTACATTTGTTCCAGGCAGTCTGCATACAACTTGGCTTGCTGTTTTCCTTTGCGTGGATCTGCCATGGTCTTCTTGGCTTCAACAACCGCCAATGGTTTACCGTCATCACCCCAAAGCACATAATCCACATAGCCAATACCAGAGGGGTTGGTAGAATCGGGCATACCTTTCACTTCATACTCCAGTTCATAGCCCTCACGGAGTTTATCCCAACCAGACTCTTTCAACGATTGGTCAATGTAGAGCTTTCTAGTAAGTGCTTCTGAGACAAGGAGAGGGATGTCTTTTTCTACCTTATGACCCTTGGCTCTTTCTTCTTTCCGGGTTTTAACCTGTTCTTCTTTGGCAATCAGTTGCGCCTTGAGGGTTTCAATTTCTTTAGCTTGTTCTTCCAGCTTCTCACGTTCCTGTCTGGCAGCTTCATTCTGCTTTTCCAGTTTCTTTTCAAGCTGCTTTAGTTCTACAAGTTTCAGGTCATCTTCTTTTCCTGTTGGAATAATGCTTTCATCAAATGGTCTTATCTGAGGCTCTTCTTCCGCATAGTAGATGGCAAGGAAACTCAAAAATCTATACAAATTCTTGTTGGCGACCAATGACTCTTCGGAACTAATAGACTTGCCATGTGCGGCATTGTTTCCAAACTTTCGGATAAGATGTATCTCCCTAAACATGGAAGGTTTGAGGATGTCTTTGAAGCACTGTTCATGCATCAGAGCTGACAACCGTGTGTCGTATGGCTCTTGTAGATCAGGGTCATTGGCATACAACCAAAGTACCGACTTTTCCAAGGCACTTCTACAAATAATGGCACAGGCCTTTGGGGAGATTAAGGTCAAAGACTCTGCCTCTTGGGCTTCCCTATAAATGTCAGGCCATGTACTTTGGAGGAACTGGAAGTTGCTCATTTCAGTAGTTTTTCCAACTTAGTTGCAGGAGGCATGTGGTCTTTAACGTTTTGCATGATTTCATCTTCATTGATTCCGATGGACTTCACTATTATTTATAGTGCTTTGCAAATAATTTTATCTGCTTTCCAGAAAATTCCCTTTAATTCGTTCTCCATCGGCGAACCAATTGAAACAGTTAATTCGTTCGAAAGCGTCGAAGCTTTTTCCACCATCCAATTATTATGAGGGCCAGTCAACTCTTCTAGCAATAGACAGAAACCCTGCTTATCCGGGAAAGTTTCATAGAACAACTTCATTTCTTTGGATTTTTTATCGATTAACAAGGCAAAATTTAAGTTCAATATTTCCTGAATTTGCTTCCTTTCCCTTGGGAGCTTGTTCGCCGCAAGACAAAATATGAAAGAAAAATGGTCAATAGGGTAAGCTTACAGCAAGAAATACTTAAGGTAGCGCAATACATGTTCGATATCTAGGTTATGGCTCAATTGGTAATTATTAGTATCCTAATGTGTTTTAAACGAATTCCATTTGGTTTTTAACAATGCGGCCACTGCTGCTTCAAAAAAATACATTTTCCAAGGATCGAATAGTGGCCAAACCGCAACGGTCATCTCTTGAACTCTTTGTTGGTATTTTCGCAATAACTCAAGGTCTATTTCATTTCTAGGGCCCTGGTGTTTTTCCTCATGCTTTGCCATTAGGTAGGCAAAGGAAGATTGATTATGCCCTGTCCCCCAGCCATGTTGTTTCATTCTTCGAGCAATGGTATTAGAAATCCCAACATAAGCCGGATTAAAGGTTTTTGGCTCTGCAAAAAGATAGAGACCACTAAACTCATTGTTCTTTTTTCGGCTTTTGCTCTTGTAATTTGGGGCAGTTTTTAATTGCTCAAAGAAATCAGATTTCTTGTATATCCTTTTCTCGCGTTGAAAAAAGAGCTCCTTTAGTTTTGGACCCTTACGAACGCCTTCCTTAAGGTATTGAGAAGCTTCATCCGCTTCTTTTAACTCTTCAATTAGATTACTCGGATACCTTTCATTCCAAACATTCATTGCAACTCTTTTTTAATCATCAAGAAAATTAGAGAACCTAATGTTAAATTCTTTCAATACTATCCATTTGCAAATGGTTGTATGCGATAAGCTTACTGTTACTGTATCTTCAACCATGGATTTTGCTTTTGCCTTTTTGAAATTTCGTCCTCTAGATTTGTCTTTCTTTCTTTGAGGCACTTTATCTCTTCCCAGATATGAATATTGTTTTTTCTTAAATAGTTAATGGAGCTGGTTTTCATAGATTTAGTGAAATTCCCCATACTCCCATACAGAATGTATGCAGAAAAACTATATAACAATAAGGCGGCATAATTATAATTCAATTGGTTTCCAAGGTTAAAACTGCGTTTGTCAAAAAGCCACCAACAAATAAAATTTCCGACAACCAATAAGCAACCTACAGAAATACGCACCCCAAGAAATAACTTCCTTTCCCTTAATTCCAAACGTTCTTTTTGAGGTTCAAGATTTCTTATTTCTCCATTCACTTTGGAAAGCTCATCCTTTAAATCATCTAATTGGTTTTGTTTAGTTTCTCTGTCTTTAGATTTCGAAAATATCAACCCTTGGGACAGGTAAATCAATAAGATTGCAAAAATTGCAAGGAATACAATGCATAATTCTTTTTCCTTGTTTTTCATACCAACTCCCCCCTAAACGCCCTCTGCAAAAGGCTGTTGAACAATTCTTCCGATTGAGATAACCCTGTAATCACAGACTCACGCTGTTCTTGGATCAACTCAATCCTTGATGAAAACTCATTTTGCAATTCAGTTGGTGGACTTATTACATCCAGATTCCTCAAGATTTTCAAGTTGATGTTCTTCTGTGCAGATTCCGGAGCATTCTCCTCAATTACCTTTTGGAGGAAGCTCATCCAAGACTGCACATACTCATTGTTGGTGTATTGATTTGGAATAAATCCGACTACACTATCAGGAAAGCACGCGTCAAAGGTGAGGATACCTGTTTTTGCAATATTCGCTGCGATTGTGATACAAAGAGTTCCTGATGGCCACATTCGACTCTGTGCTAGTCCAATCTCAGAATATGTTGATTTGTAATCTGTTATGTAACCTGAACTATTAGCCACATCACCTGTTTGAATCAATGGGTATGGCCCACCTAGTAATTCTGGCGCATTTCTCGGCCTGTGTTTTGATTTACCTCTGTCAAGTTTACCAAGGTCTCCCAACTTCTTAATATCCCAGTTCTTGGTGTTGAGCACCGGATCCCCAAACATCTCCAAAAACAGGCTTTGCGCCAGCTCATCATACTTGTCTATGAGGGCTTTGGTCTTTTGGCGGTATTCATCTGTCGTGTCCAGTATGGCTGCAATCTTGCGCTGGGTTTCTAGCGGGGGGAGGGGTAGCTTTGCTCTTTTCAGAGTTTTATTGTTGAGAATTGGGACTACTGCATTATTAGACAATGACCTCAAGTATTCTTGATTTCCTCTAACCCAGTAATAGAAATAATGAGGGTCACAATCCTCAGATGTAGTAACTCCTGTCAATTGCTGATTGCTGGAACAGACCACATTTGCCATTCCAACTTTACCTATATCACCAATGCACCCTATCAGAACAGTGTTTGGTTCAAAGATGGTAGCTTTGTTCTCCTCAATTGCCAACTGAGTTATGGTTCTTTGGGATTTTGAAAGAGTTTTAGTCTCGGTGAGGTCACCCGGAGTATACCAGTTAATTGAGCCTTCAAAGTATTCTTTTACTTTGGTTGGAGGCGTCTTCCCGGTTCTCAGAACTTTTGCTATTTCCTCTATTTTGACAATTCTCATAGCAATTCTTCCAACTTTTGAAGCAGCGCATTTCTATTCTGATCAATTTGCTTGATTGAATTAATAATATTTGCAGGAGCTTCATACTCCACTTCTTCATACTCCACCTCCTTGTAGCGGTTTACACTCATATCCCAATCATTGGCTTTGATCTCCTCAAACAGCACCATAAAATGCTGGTTGCTGCCTGCTGTTTCAATGCCGGGTAGTGCTGCATGGTTGGTATAGGTGGGTGTGTATGGCATCATGCTACGGTTCTTTTAATTTCTTTTAACACAAATTCCTCTAGTTTTTTCTTGTCCGGCAATTGCAGCATATAGGTAGAAATAAATAGCTGGTTGTCCATGCCGGCGGTGGCATATTCAACCAGTTTTTGGCCTTTTTGGGTGCATAGTAAAATACCCACGGCAGGATTATCGTCGGTTAGTTTTACTTGATCGTTGTAATAGGCTACATAGGTATTGAGTTGCGCCAAATGTTCGTGTTTAAAGGCATCTACTTTCAGCTCCACAATAACATGGCATTTGAGAATACGGTGGTAAAAAACCAGGTCGGCAAAGTAGTATTCCCCATCTATTAGGATTCTTTTTTGACGGTGCTCAAAACAAAAACCATGACCTAACTCAAGTATGAACGCTTGCAGGGCGTTAAGCAGGGCTGTTTCAAGTTGTTCTTCGCTTAACACACCTGAAGGTATTCCTAAAAACTCTAATGTATATACTGATTTTATGGCATCCGATGGAACCCTTGGCTGTGTTAACAGCTGAGTGTAGGTGGAATTTTCTTTTGGATTTTGACTAAGCCCTGTGCGTTCAAAGTAGAGGGTATGAATTTGCCGCTTTAATTCTCTGACGCTCCAGGCTCCTTTTATGGCTTCAATTTCGTAAAAACTTCGTTTAAGTGCTTCCTCTATTTTGATAAGCTCCACAAAATGACTGTAAGAAAGGGTTTCTAATAGCTTCTTTGGTGGAACTAAAAAGCTTTTTTCTGGACTGTTTTCCATTTCTTGCGACACTGTCCCAAGAATGTTTTTTAGGTCGCTTGTCAATTCTTGGGACGCTGTCCCAAAAATTTTAAAAGATGTAACAAAATCCACACTTAGCACTTCTTTTCTCAAATGCGGATAGACCTGATAAAACTGCCGGCATCGCGACAATTCGGGAGCGGAAAGACCTTTAATTTTTATTGCTGCTGCAATACTTTCCAATAAACCTTCTCCATAAGCTGCTCGGTCCTCTCCACTTTGCTCAAACTCTACAATATAGTAGCCTACCAGCCAGTTGCGAAGCGTGAGCAGCCTGTTCACTGCCTTTATCGCCTTTTCTTGTAGAATAAGGTGAGTTTGCGAAATGGTATTTATCAGCGCATTAAACTTCACCAAGCATGTCTTTTAAGGTTTGTAATGCCGCAATGCGCTCCTCGTCTAAGGCCTCAATCGCCGCAATAATCTCCATTGGGGAGGCATACTCCACCTCCTCATACGCCACCTCTTTGTACCGGTTAACACTCAAATCCCAGTCATTGGCCTTAATCTCATCAAACGGCACCATAAAACTCTGGTCGGTGCGGGCTCTGTCCAATTCATTTTTCAAATCAGACCAACGAGAAAGGATATCGGGAATGTCATTTTCCTTAATCTCATTCCGCTTGTCATCCAAACTATGACCGTCATTTTGCATGTCATAGAACCATACATGGTCGGTTCCACCAGAATTGGTCTTAGTAAAGATTAGAATGGCGGTACTCACCCCGGCATAAGGCTTGAAGACCCCGCTTGGCATGGAAATCACCGCATCCAGCTTTTGTTTTTCTACCAACTCCCTGCGGATGACTTTGTGGGCAGTGGAAGACCCAAACTGCACCCCTTGCGGCACAATAACCGCAGCACGTCCACCGGTTTTGAGCATGCGGAGCATCAAACCCAAAAACAACAATTCGGTTTTCTTGGTCTTTACGGTCTTAAGTATGGAACTTTCTACCGCATCATAATCCAAGCTGCCTGTAAAAGGAGGATTGGCGAGAATAAGCGAAAACCGATCCCTCATGTCGGCATTGCTTTCGCTTAAGGCGTCTTTGGGCACCAACTGCGGATTCTTTATGCCGTGCAATTGCAGGTTCATGGCACCAATACGTATCATGGTGCTGTCGAACTCTACCCCGGTAAACATGCTCCTGTTGTAATGCGCTCGAAACGCTTTTTCCGCTAACCAGTCTTTGTGGTGCTGATAGATGTACTCTCCGGCGGCTACCAAAAAGCCGGCGGTACCGCATGATGGATCGCAAATGGTTTCGTCTTTTTTTGGGGCCATCATTTCCACCATCATTTGAATGATGTGGCGGGGCGTCCGAAATTGTCCGTTCTCTCCGGCCGAAGCGATTTTGCTCAGCATGTATTCATACAAGTCGCCTTTGGTGTCGCGATCGTGCATCTCAATCGCATCCATCATTTGCACCACTTGATCCAACAACCTCGGAGTTCCTATCATAAAGGTGGCACCTTTCATGAACTCGCCAAACACGCCCCCTTCTTCTCCTAAGGTTTTCATGTGGTCAAACACCGTCATTCCTTCAATCGAGGGTCTGGTAAATAGCTCAAACATGCGCTCAGGTTCCAGATGCTTAAAACGGTTCCACCTAAAGGGATAAAATTTCTCTTCATAAATCGGTTCCTTAATGGGCAGTTTGGTTATGCTGGCTTGCTTCTCCTTCAGTTGCTGGGTTTCATCCAATCGGCGGATAAACAAAAGGAAAGTAAACTGCTCAATAACGGTCAATGGATTGCTTATTCCTCCCGTCCAAAAGGTATTCCAAATCTTGTCTACCTGCGCCTTCAGTTCTCCTGTAATCATGGCTGTTCTATTTTACTTGGCCTTTGGGATTTGTCTCGCATTGGCTCTTTGCATTAAATGGTTGATTGGTATGGTGTCTTATTGTCAATTTCAATCAAATATAGTCAGTTTGAATTTTCATAGTTTAATTTGATTCAAGAATTCGGCAATATCCCCAAAAGAGGGGCAAAAATTGGCCACACCAGGTACAGAAACCCTGCCGCTACAATTGTAGCGCTCCCCCCCCCTTTTTTGACTCCATTCCGTTTTTTGGGCGGCCGGGCGCGCCCTTACTGCAAGTCCTCAGCGGGAAAGCACCGTGGGCTAAGGCGTTCGGGGTCTCCCTCAAAGATAAGGAGCCTCCGCCGCCTAAGCCCACGGGCTTTCCCGCCTCCGGGCTTTCCGTGCGGTCGCTGCCGCGGGGATTCTTAATACAAGGAGAAGGTCTTTTGAAACCTGGTTCAGCGTTTTTAATGGAGCATCCGTACTTTTCTTGATTCTAGTTGGGGAGGGGCCGGTTTTGGGGGAAGCTAACAGACTTAGCCGGACACACAATCCCACCCACGTAGCTTATATGGTATTCGGTTTGCCTGCACCCCAATCAAAAAAGCATATTTGCAAGGATGTTTAAACTCCCTCCGGGCGCCCTTTTCTAGCCTCTCCAAGAAATACCTTGACCAAATCCTTTATTCTTCCGCCCTCCAGAATGCCATAGATTTCAATTCCTGTTCTGCATTTGAAATTCCATACTTGGTTGCTACATTTCTCCAGTTCCGAACAGCCGATTTGACTTCTTCAATAATTTCATTCGCCAGATTTTCTTTTAACCGGAAGTAAGAGCAAACTTCTAAAGCAAGGTCAAGGTCCAAGGCATTATTATCCTCCGAAATATTCAGTTTAAGACCAGTACCGGTTTCAACCGGATTGATATCATATGCAGGTGAAAGTATCCAGCCCCCCTTAGTCAGAATAAATCCATGATTCCGCAAATGATCATCTGTATTTGCAACACAAATACTAAATACCATGCGTCTCCAAAGTTGCTCTAGGTCTTTATTTACATTGGCTCCTCGGGTCACGATAAATTCCACCAGTTCAAGGTAACTAACACCTTCACCATAATCTTCACCATCCACATGTCCCAACAAGGTCATTGCTGAAGCAAAATGGATGCGTTCTCCTTTTTCTGTTCGATCAAATCGTTTAGTCAAAAACGTATGATGGTCGGTTGTAAATTTTTTCGCCTGGGCTTCGGCCATATGTACACCGGCAGCCATAGCCAGTTCGTGTGTAACCATCTCCCAGCCTCCCATATCCGATGCATCGTTCTTACTTGGAAACTTTGCTATCCATGGATGTCCTTTAGGATCTAGAACGCTTGCCTTGGGACGTGCACCACCTAAAGAAGAGCCGGGAGCTATCAGGATATTTAACCATTTCAGATATTCCGGATCATGGATTGCATCGTCCGCTTCCAATCGCAAGCTGATATGTTCTAATGTACGGATAGATGTCCATGGTGGGCTAGCCATGGCTTTATTATCGTTCCAAAACGGTCCATCCGCATCCAACTTAAAGCGCAATCCTCCCATTCGATGCCCATCATAAACCCCTAAGAGGTAATCCGTCTCCAACAAATTGTGTGGCCGCCGATTTTCCTCTTTTGCCAGAGCGGCTTCCCGTCGCCGCATCAGCAATCGACCCCATCGGTCGGGTGGGGAATCAAGAAATATTCCAAAATTAGGTTTGTCCAAATCATTTAAGTATTGCAATCCTTCGTAAAGTTGTAAGTCCGGATCGAGCCATTGAGCATAGCCTGATTGCAACCAGTCCTTGTGGTATTCAAATGAAAAAACCTCCTTAGCCCTTAAGTATGAGGCATGGATAACTCCCATAAGTTTAGGACCATTTAATCCCTGCCAATCTGCATAGACATATACTTCTCTATTTCTATTTGGCCTTACCATGATTTACTTTCTTTTTGGTGCTCGTTTCCCGGGGGTCAATTGAGCGTCCTGGATTTTTCTGCCCAATACATCATCTTTGGCCACCAATAACAGGTCTTTTTCCAAGCCCAACACCGCAAGCACTTGCAGGTACAAGCCTATACTTACACTTTCTGATCCTTTCTCAATAGACACGAGGGTTGGTCGGCTAATATTTGCCCGCTCGGACACCTGGGTGGTGCTGAATTTCCTTCTTAACCGGGCCAGCTTGATGTTCTCCCCCAATTCTTTTAAAAGTTTCTGATGTTTTGGTAGTAAAACCGGCTTTTCCCGACCCATAAAGACAATTACTTTTTACAAATATACCGTTTTTGTAAATTATATTTATCATAATATAATTAAATCGAACCACTCAAGCAACACCAAACGCAGCCCTTGAATCACCGCATTAAACCTTCTTATAACCGGCTCTCTTCAACAAAGAACTAGTTTCTTATCCAATTTAAATTTTAGCGGTCAAGGACAAGCCCATCCAATCTTTTGCTCCTGTTATGCGTTTTTCTTGGATTGTTTCGATTAGTTTTTGGGCGGCCGGGCGCGCCCTTACTGCAAGTCCTCAGCGGTCAAGCACCGTGGGCTAAGGCGTTCGGGGTCTCCCTCAAAGATAAGGAGCCTCCGCCGCCTAAGCCCACGGGCTTTCCCGCTTCCGGGCTTTCCGTGCGGTCGCTGCCGCAAAGATTCTTAATGCTATGAGAAGGTTTTTTCAAACCTGGTTCAGCGTTTTTAATGGAGCATCCGTACTTTTCTTGATTCTAGTTTGGGAGGGTCCGGTTTTGGGGGAAGCTAACAAGTGGAGTGGTCGGCCAACACCATTAAACAGAAAAGTCCTGAAAGATACAGCGTCTTTCAAGGCTTTTTGGCAGGGTTTTTCAGCTACTTGGCTAAATGTTTTGCCTTCGCCCTTCTTTATCTTGTGTACATTTTATCCCTAACCTTTTGATGAATTTCTAAGCAACGAGTTTCAGTTTTTTAATGTTTTCAGATGAGTGTCTTTGGCTCCAAAGAATGTGCTGTGCTCCTTTGCTGTCAAGTGCGGACAAGTATTCCTCGCTCAAATCACGGTCAATGTCGTTAATTACAGCTAAGCCGATTATTTCCTTTTGGGTTTGCTGCTCACGCACTTTTTTGATGTCATCCCAAGTAAACAGGAAATGAGGCAGGTTCATTTTATTTACCGAGTTGAAAGATTTTATCACAATTTCTGTATTGCGGTAGGCAATCTGAAAATCAAACGTGAATTCAAGTCCTGTGCTTCCTTTGGAAATGAAGTAAGGAGTATAGATCAGTTCTTGTTCGTCTAAATAGGCTTTTACATCTTCTCTGAAAACAGAGGCCACGGTATGTCTAGCCAAGTAGTACATATCGGCTGTTTCTGAAATCGCAGAAATCAGGTTGAGTTTCTTTTGAGGGAAATCGCGTTCGGTTGCTTCGGTGGTAAGTTCATCATTGTTGATGCGCACACCGTAATTTATAAGAATACGGTCTAGTAGTTCCTTACGCTTAGGTGAACGGGAAATTTCAAGACCACTCAGCTCCAAATCTCTGAGGGTATTGCCATCATCCGAAAGAATGATTTTATGACCTTGTTTTTTAGCGTAGATGTCTACAGTGTCGTTGAACAAGCCAATAAATGGAGTACTAATTTCCACCCAATCCGTCGAATCATTAGCTGACACCAAAGTTTTTTCCTTCAGAAAAGCGTAGTAATCGTTCATTAAACTATTTACCCAATTCATAATATTTTCAATTGATTGTTGTATCGAATGGCAGTTTTCAGGTTTATTTTCTGAAAGAACGCATTTAAAGTTTGTCCGTAATCCTCCCTGCCCTTCAATTCTTTCACTGGAAAATCGTCCAACTCCAATGGAATTGCCCAAGCCAAAGGCTTGTACCCATCTACTACATAATGAATATGTCCTGAATAATTATTCAGCCACTGCCCTGCAAAAGGTTTGAACTTTTCTGGAACGGTATCTAAAATATCAACAGGATTCAGATGTCTTGAGTAATAATCGACCCTGAGCAATCCGTTTTGAGTGCTATTGTCTTGTTGATGCAAACTTATCTTTAGCGATTTCTTTTCGCTCTCTTTGATGTCCAACAACAAACTTTGGTCTAAATCATCAGGTGCCGAAAGGTTAAGGCGAAAACTCATTGGATAATGGATGTCCAAGAAATAGCTTTCTGCAGTGTTGCCATTTTGCACTATATACTTATCAAGTCCAAGCAAATATTCAGCCAATTCTGCGGTCATCTTTTTATACTATAATTCTCTTTTCAAAAGTACATTTTTCTATGGGTATATTGATTATCGCGCTGATTTTAAGGGTGTGTGGAGTGGTCGGCCAACACCGTTAAAAAGAATAGCCCTGAAAGGCACGGCGGCAAGCAGGGCTTTTTGGCAGGGCTTTTCTGCTACTCGGCTAATTCTTGGGCAATCGTACTTTTTTTTCTGTCCGTGCGTTGGCTCAGACACACTCTTTGACAAGCTTTGGCTCGTGCGGCTGGTTTGAGCGGCTTGGCAATGTGTGTGGCTGTGAAGCGTTGGCATTTCTGTCGGTTTTATTTTAGGTTTTTAATAAATGGTCTGAAAGCTTTTTCAAACTTTGGTAAATACTCAACGAAAAACTGGTTCATTCTCTCCCAATGGTTGTCGTTAAATAGGTTTACGTCTTGCAACTCAAATTTTACTCGACTCATTTTATTGTCTGCTAATTCTTCCCAATCTAAAGGGTTACCAAATACCGGTTCTATAGCTTCTTTGCTCTTCATTAATTTTTTGAAGTAGGCTTTGTTCTTGTCCTTACTCGATGTAGAAATGCCTAATTCAATTCGGATATGTGATTTTGTTATTATTAAAGTATAGGCTAAACCGCCTATTCCTGCTCCTGTACTTAGCCAATGGTCTTTTGAAGGACTAACATTGTCAAACAGATTTGTATCACCTAAAAGCGGTAAAAGTTGTTGCCAATACTTTTTTCTAACGCTAAATCGGTTGGGTTCTGTTTTACTTTCTCCATTCGAAGAATACTTAATCAAAAGTTCATCTTCCAATTCAAACAAAACAAGTAGCTTTTTCAGAATTACAAATTTGGAGTTGCTGTCAATATTTGATTCGATATACCAACCATTCACAACTTCTTGTGCTGCTCTGAAATCCTTTGTTTCTCTGGTTATTTTGAAAACATCCTGATTGCTGATAAGTAATTGTGTATTTTTCTCATAGAGCTTACGAATCACGTAAAAATACATTTGGGCAATCGTGTCTTCTTCGATTTTGGTGTTTTCAAAAATGAAATACTCTAATTTTTTATATGTCGGGCTTTCAGCGTCAAAAATATTTTGCTCTTCCGATTCATCCGCATCAACTATTTCAATATCGGGTATCTCCCAAATCTTTAAGAAACGCTCATAAATTATATTCAGTCTTTCTTCATACTCGGCAACTGACCACTTATCTAATGACTTTAGGTAGGAATTGAGCCAAAGTCTGCTGTAATTATAGCCTTGCTCGTTTCCGTCAACATTCATTTCCTTTTTCTCCGTAAAGGATTTGTTGCTTAATGCTCCGTTATTGCCTGATAGTGTCAAGTTGGCAATAGTGTTTAGGTATTTCTCTTTGAACTGGAAATAATCATCAGGTGAAATATCGGTGTTCCAATTAACACTTGGATTTTTTGGAAAAATATGTTCAATCGTTATATGCTCATTATTGGTGTTTACATATTCCCGATTGTTGTAATTCTCCAACATCTCAAACAAATAGTTTCTGTTTTTGGGTTGAGTATTGTAAATGTCTTTGTCTTTCAGGGCTGTTTTTAAATCTTCGTTGCTCGGAAACTTCGCACTTCCTTTTTTCTTTAATAATGCTTTTGCAATGCTTTCGTAATACTCTTCTGTATCAACTTCTGAGTAAAGTGTCATAAAGATTTTATTCAAAGCATTGGTTGGAAGCCCCACAATAAACCTTCTCCAAGCGTAGCTTTGAACCAATTTTAAAACTTTCAATAAATCTTCTTTGCTCAATAAGCCGTTTTCTGCATCTTCAAATACCTGCAATAAAAAAGGATAGGCAACATTAATTTCCAAACGATTGATGTATTCAAGCTCTTTCCGTATGCTTAAATCGGCAACAGTTGATGGATTTACGAACTTCTTGTAATGAATGGAAAGTGATTTTATATTTTCTAATTCCTGATGATACGCTTCATCTTTCTTGTTGGTATAAATGCTTTTAAACTCTGCGTAAACTTTGTTTTTGTTCGGAATTTTCTTATTTCTAAGTGTCAAGTAATCACGAATAAATTCAGAAACCAAGGAGCTTTGCTTTACATAATCCCTGGCATTTTCTTCAATGGGACTCCAAATGGTTTCAAAAATTCGGTTTTGGTCTTTGGGTGGTAAGTCCATCAAAATGTAATTCCGAATCAGGTCTGATTGCGATAAGTCTAAACCTGTTGAATTTAAACTTTCAAAAATCCGTTGTGGGTCGTCTTTGTCACGCTCTAATGAAATTTCAACGAATATCAGGCGATTTAAACCCCTGAGGATGGTTTCAAAATTTTCTTCGGTGATGATGCTTCTGAAAAAGTTATAGTTCTCGGTTACATTGGAGTAGGGCAATGAACTATTATCTGTCCCCAACAAAATAGCTTTGAACGCTACAGAATTGGCATCCGTTTGTTTCAGTTTTAATTTGCTCGATTCATTTTTTACATATTGGTTGGTCAAAAACATATTGTAAAGCCGTTCTGCATCCTGTGCATTTCCGCTATCTTTTGCAAAGCGATATAAGGCAACATACAAAATATTGATGGTTGTAAGTCGCTGTTGACCGTCTATGATCACCAACTCTTTTACTTCGCTGGTGCTATAGGTGCCTTCGTGAATAAAAACAATACTGCCAATAAAATGAGTGCCCCTGTTATCGGTTTCTACCGAAATGATGTCGTTCAAGAGTTCTTTGCACTCTGTATTTGTCCAATCATAATTTCGTTGGTAAACAGGTATGACAAACTGCACATTGGGAGCTTGCAAAAAATTATTTATTTGTAGTTCGTTGGCTTTCATTATTTGTTCTTTCTCTTTTTGCTAGAGGGACTGCTATCAGGTAATACTTTCAAAGCATCTTTAGCATTTAGCGATGTTACAACCTTTTTACCCGTTTTCGCCTCCAGTTCCAGCCTTGCTACCTTGGCAACATTACCACCTTGTTTGGCTACTTTTTTACTCTCTTCAAAATCTTTGGGGTTGGTTGCGGCTGATATATCCTTGGTAGATGCTTCTGCAAGCATATTCAAAATCAACTCGGTATTGGTCATATTATCCCGAAGATTTTCTTTTTTCAATCCCTTCAACACTTTGTATTCTTTGGTGGATTTTTCGCTCCAGGCTTTTGTGATAATATCTGTAAGCGTGGCAAATTGGACGCCTTCTTTCAGTCCTCGCTTCTTCCACTCGTCAGTAAGCTCTTTGCGTATTTCAATACTCTTCAGCCGTTGGTTGATCCAATTTTCTGAATACCCTAGTTTCAGGTATTGCTCCAATGCCCGATCGATACTCAATTCAGGATCCTGCATTTCGTCCAACCGTTCAGCAGCTACTTGTGCCAGCCATAGTTTAAAGGGTTCTGCTTTGGGTGATGGAATGGATTGAATTAAGCGAAAAAGTTGTTCGGTATCAGCAACATCGGTCATTCGCATTTTGCCATCAGCAGCCAACATTTTCAAACCGTGACAATTCGTCACGGTTTCGTTTCCTTCCGCTTTTAGCCGTTGTTTCAGCTTTCGCCAATAGGCATTAGGGTCAACACTTTCGGTAAGGATACTAACCACATCAATAATGGAAATAAACCATTTCTCTTGCTCGGCATCCCAAACGGTGCGCACTTGCTTTTCTTCGAATAATTTGATGGCGGTTTCTTTGGTCATTGGCTATGATGTTATGCGTTTTCAATGATTTTAATTTCTTCTTCCGTCAACTCGTAAAGTTGGTAAACCAATTGGTCGATTTGGTATTCTAAGTTTACTGTGTCTGCTGTCGGGTCTTGTTTTTTGACTTCAATTATATTAGTTATGGATTGAATTAAATTTTCATCTTCAATCAGAATTGGATTGAAAGGCAATTTAAGCAAATGAATGATTTTAGTTTCAACAAATGTATTTCCGATTGAAGGGGCAATGATTTTTCGAATATAGTAATTTGCAAATTTTGAGTTAAGCAACCCTAATATTGGTAATAGACTAACATAACTATTGTGACTATAATCTTTGAATTGAATAGAGAAAAAATTGTTTGAAGCATAATTTGCTTCATCAATAAAAGCTTTAAATGGATTGCCTGTTCTAGTTAAATAGATTTTCGGTTGATTAAAGATGTTTTCATCTCTCAAAGAGGCGTACTCTCCATTTGATTTATCAATTATACTTTCTCTGTAATCAACAAACCACCCCGACCTTTGAGAAATATAATTCTCAATTTTATCACCACCTCTACCTCCAAGAAACATAGGTTTTTCATTTCCTGAGACTTTTTCTTTTTTGAATAGCTTTTCCCTAATATTACCTGAGTGGATACCTTCATGGCATTGGAGAAATTCATTTAAAGTATTAAAAGACCTTAGCTTATTAAGGATAGCTATATGACTTGAGCTCAAAAGTATATTGTAAGTATAATCATATTCTTTTAGAATAAAATTTTCTTTTTTTATAGATTCTTTATTTTCAATTACTTTTGAGTTTCTGTAGAATCTTGTATAAATATTGGCAACTTCAGTATTAGACGTTTTATCAATAAATAAAGTACAGACATCATGCTCTACATCTAAAAAAGGTCTAACAATATCAGGTATTGCGGTATTTTGATACCAAGACAAATTATAAAGACTTTTAGAACAGAGTGTTCTTGTTTTTTCGAAGTCTTTAACTAAAATACTATCAGGCAAAATCTGTGTAATTAATGAGTGCCCAATTTGAAAAGAAAGACCTATAAAATATGCATATGTATTTGGTGTTGAACTATCAATTTTATCATACTTTACCTTAAAGTACTTTTTTTGCTCTTTTGTTAATGAAGCACCCCAAGGCGGATTCCCAATCACCACATCAAATCCAACAAAATCGCCTTCATCATTCAGGACTTCAGGAAACTCAAAACGCCATTCAAAAGCATTTTCAAAAATTTTGTTGGCTTTTATTTCTTCTATTTCAGCTTCTAACTTTTTGGTGTCTTTGGTCAGCTTTGCCACTCTTTTGTTCCAAGCGGCTTTTTCCTTTTTGCTCATTTCAAAAAGCTGCTGTTGTTGGGTCATCTGAAAAAGTTCGCCCGAGAGTTTGCGAAGCCTTTTCACTTTTGGGTCGTTCAACGATATTTCACTTCTGAAATCCGATTTAATGTCGGCAATCAGCCGTTCCATTTCTCTTTTCTGTTCCTTGCTTTCCGCATTTCGGTAGGTGTCAACGGCTATTCGGTAGCTGTCAATCGTCCACTTGCTTTTTTTCAAGGCTTGTTTAAGGTCGGCATCAATGTCAAAACGGCTCACCAAAGAGTTTCCGCATTTTATATTGATATCAATGTTTGGAAGTGTTTCGAGTTCGGTGGCGTTTTTGTAATAGGCATTTTTCAATAGCTCAATCCATAAACGCAAACGACAAATTTTAACAGAGTTCGGATTGATATCCACACCGAAAAGGCAACTTTCAATGATGGTTTGTTTCTCGTGAAAGAGAGTTTCCTGAATACGTTGACTTTCCTTGCTCTTGGGATTGTAGTCAAAAAGTTCTCCTTCTTCGTCTGTTACAATGAGTTCATCATTTACCACTTCCACCTGATATTCTTTCAGGCGTTTGCCGTCTCGGTCTTGCAGAATTTTCAAGTCATTTTTAACCGCAATCATTTCATTGAGGGCAGAAACTAAAAAGTGTCCTGAACCAACGGCAGGGTCGCAGATTTTCAGACTGTTTACAATCTCGTTGGCTTCTTTGGCGTCTTCAATTTTGTTGTAAAGTTCATCAAGGTCTTTGCATTTCCAATTCTTGGTTTCATTGAATTTCTGAACAACCGCTTTGCGAATGGTTTCACGGCACATATACATTGTGATGAAACCCGGAGTGAAAAACGAACCGTCTTTGTAGCCGTTGATTTTCTCGAATATTAACCCAAGTACAGAAGCATTGATGAGTGATTTATTTTCTTCCTGAATTTCTTCCGAGCCTTCACTGCTGAAATCGTAAGCATTGAGAAATTCAAACAGGTATTGGAGCGTGGTTAAACTTCCTGTTCTCTTCTTTCCTTGCTCATTTTTCAGCACGGTTGAAGAAATGATAGGAATGGTTTTATCATCTCTCAGGTTACTGATAAAAATAGTGTTCTGTTCAATTTCGGTAGGCTCAAAAAGTGAAGAATTGAGATAGGGAACTTTTTCAAAGACTTTGATTACGTCTTCATTTCGCTCGTCATATTTTCGTGCCAATACCTGAAAAAATAAACTATTCAGGTCGTCATAGTTTTTAATCTTGTCAAGATTTAGAAACGAATACGATTTATCGCCTTTGTGATAGGTGATAAGTTGGGCTTCCATCAATTTCAAAAACAGGATTCTGTTAATCCAAGTGATGGAGAGTTCAAGACCTACATTGAAAAGTCTTTCTTGTTGAGTGCTTCCATAGTGGCTTGGTCGGTCTAAGCGCCTGATTTTATCTAAACTGTCAAGTTGAATTATGGCATCTTCTAAAATGCTTCCTGTATTTCGTTCACCTTCTTTATTCCTTTCAATAAGTTTTTTGCTACCTTCTTTGGTTTCCGTCAAACCGATAATGTGCAACAACTCGCTATAAAAGC
The DNA here is from genome assembly GCA_018401695.1 of Flavobacteriales bacterium. Classification (GTDB taxonomy): domain Bacteria; phylum Bacteroidota; class Bacteroidia; order CAIKAF01; family CAIKAF01; genus CAIKAF01. Next base: position 527,481 of record JAGYKD010000002.1, read on the forward strand.
GTTTGTCAAGACTGTTGCTATCGTTGGTAAAAGGAAGTTTTAAAAGATGTTCGGGAGAAAGTAACTTGAAAAGAGCTATTAGTTTATTGTCGTCCGCTTTATCATCATTCCGAAGTGGCTTTTGATAATCCTGTAAATTGAAGTAGGTAAATTCAATTTCAGTTTTAATGTCTGCGATAAATGGCTCGGCAATTTGCTTGTAGAAAAAATCCGTTTTGGTGTCCGCTAATCTTCCGCCTTCAAAGTCATTGAATTGTTTTACAAGCTTTTTGTTTTGGGCAAAAAGTCTGTCGAAAGTAGTTGCATCAAAAATGAACCATTCATTGATGTTTGTAATAATCAGATGTTTGGTTTCAAGGTTGTTGTGCGTGATTCTCTCTCGTAAGTAGTAAAGCACCAATTCCTGAAAAGCTTTTGCGTTCAGCTTGTCAGTCGAAACCATTTCACTTTTGTTGGTCGGTTTCTTTGCTTCTATGATTACTCCAACCGTACTTTTTGCTTTGTCTCCATTATGAATTACAAGGTCGTTTCTTCCTTTGGTGTTAATAAAATGGTTTGGGTCGTAATAGGTCTTTTTCAGAAAGTCAATGACAAGGTTTTTATGAAACTCTTCGGATTCGGTGTCATTTGTTCTGTCGAGTAGTTGGATGAGATTGGTCTTGAAACCTTCGATTTCTGTCCTGTTTGGTTTTACTTTCAAAAAGGCTTTGTTCAGTGCCTTTCTAGGTTTCAGTCTATTTATCTCCATTTACTCTATGTCTTTCTTTTTTCTCGGTTAATTTACCTTTTTCTGTTCGTTATTCCGTCCGAGCGATGGCAAAAAACAGGCTCTTTTGGTTTTTCAGCGTTGGCACTGCGTGTCGGCAAAACCAAATGTGCCTGTTTGTGCGGTGGGCTTTTTATATGTTGCCCAACTTACTTATAGACGTACCAAATGGCACTCCATCCCACAAACGCTTGTATGGATAGGTAACCTTTATGCTCATTATTCATTACACTAAAATAGCCAAATTCGCTACAAATCATAGAATGGACTCCGAATTTGTTCCAGCGCACGTCTGCTGAGGTGGGTGTAGATCTCAGTGGCACGTGAACTCTTGTGTCCTAGCAATTCCTGAATGTACCGTAAATCGGTGCGTGCCTCAAGCAAGTAGGTTGCGTAGCCGCGTCTCCCCGAAAGAGGCGCTGCTTTGTAGTTGATTGATGCTTAGCCTGCTGTATCATCGCAGGCTACCCGCAGTTGAAACCCTGCTCCCGGAATTCCCACACGGAGCTTAAGCGCCCCGGCGCAGGCCAATTAGCCTGCCGATGTGGGCTGCTCAGCCGCTGCGGGGGCAAGAGCGACCAGAGGAAGCTCCTTGCCTCCGCTTAGCGGCGTAGCTGGCCCACAAGGCAGCTAATGGCCGGAGACGGATAAGGCGCCCAAAAAAAACTTTATAATCGTCGGAGGCTAAGGTTGGCGCGGGGGGTGCTTTTTTGAATTACCCCCCCATCAAAGGGGGGGAGGGGGGCTTTCCGGCCAATGCACGCACAAAAAAGTAGATATCGAGGGTCTTTCCAGGCAATGCACTGGCCAAAAAGAGGAAATCGAGGAGCTTTTCGGACAATACACTGGCAAAAAAGAGGAAATCGAGGAGCTTTTCGGACAATACACTGGCAAAAAAGAGGAAATTGAGGGGCTTTTCGGACAATACACGGGCAAAAAGGAGGAAATCGAGGCACATTTCGGGCAATGCACTGGCAAAAAAGAGGAAATCGAGAGGCTTTTCGGACAATACACTGGCAAAAAAGAGGAAATCAAGGCACATTTCGGGCAATGCACTAGCCAAAAAGAGGAAATCGAGGGGCTTTTCGGACAATGCGCCGGCAAAAAAGAGGTTTTAGTTTATCTTTTAAGGCGGTGTGCCGGGATTTGAAGGAAGGCATTTGCCTTTTTTTGCAAGTAAATTGTGTTTTGGAGGGCTTTAGTTGTGCTTATAAGCGAATGCGTTGTGTAATGGAGGGCGTGATTTGTTTCTTTTGTGCATTGCCTTGTGTTTCAGAGTGGGCAATTTGAGACCGTTGAGGGCAGGCTATGCCGGCGGTGAAGCGTCAGGAGGTCCTCATTTACCATCCCGTTTTTCGGGAAAGCCACCACAGGCCGCCACGAAACGCCGGGTGCAAGGGAGGCCACAGGCCAATGCCGGATAAATTCCATGCACACTCCTTGGAACCGGCCCCCCAAAAAAAAGCCACCCGAAGGTGGCTTGCCATTTATTTGTTGCGGATTCCGGAGCGGTCTCTCCGCTTGGTTTTGAGCGCATCTGCGGGCGGAGGAACAAAGTGTCCTACCCCACCGCCGCGTTGATCGTTGAAACTGCTGGGAGTATTTCCGGCTAAGGTGCGCTCTTCCCAGGATTCGAACCGGCTGCCGTCGTCGCGGCGCTCCATGGTTATGCAATCTTCTACCGGACAAACCAAAGAGCATAGGTTGCATCCTACGCAATTCTCCTCAATAATTTCAGGTATTCTGGATCCGTTTTCAGGCAAAGCAATGGCCTGGTGCGCTCCATCGTCACAGGCAATATGGCAAAGGTCACAGCCTATGCACTTGTCTGCGTTGATGCTGGCCACCACTTTGTAATGTAGGTTTAGGTTTTTCCATTCCAATACATTGGGCACGGCTTTTCCGGCAAAGTCATAAATGGTCTCGTATCCTTTGTCGGACATGAATTGCCTTAGGCCGGCTTCCATTTCGCGGACGATGCCAAATCCATAATGCATAACGGCCGTACACACCTGCACGGAAGTGGCACCTAATAGAATAAACTCTACTACATCGCGCCAGGTTTCAATGCCACCAATGCCCGAAATGGGTGTTTTCTGGATGTCGGGATGCCCCGCCAATTCTTTGAGCATGTGCAGGGCTATGGGCTTTACCGCCGGTCCGCAATAGCCGCCATTGGTGCCTTTTCCATCCACCACCGGATAGGGTGCATAGGTATCCAAATCGATACCCACAATGCTTTTGATGGTATTGATGAGCGATAAGGCGTCGGTTCCGGCGGAAACCGCGGCCAATGCCGGCTCCCGAATGTCGGATATGTTTGGCGTTAGCTTGGTAATCACCGGAATATTGGAAGCTTCCATTACCCATTGCACGATGGTATTTAGTACTTCGGGTTCTTGTCCCACAGCAGAGCCCATTCCCCGTTCGCACATGCCATGGGGGCAACCAAAATTCAGTTCAATGCCATCGGCTCCGGCGTTTTCTACATCTTTAATGATTTGTTGCCATTCGGCTTTGGATTCCACCATTAAAGAAGCAATCACGGCATGATCGGGGAAATATTTTTTGACTTCCTCAATCTCCTTTAGGTTGTCGGCCAATGGGCGATCGGTGATAAGCTCAATGTTATTTAGTCCGGCCATTCGCGTATCGCGGTAATTGGTGGACCCATAGCGGCTGGAGACATTCACGACAGGCACGCCGAGGGTTTTCCAAACGGCGCCTCCCCATCCGGCATCGAAGGCTTTCATGACCTGATATCCGGAGTTGGTGGGCGGAGCTGAAGCCAACCAAAACGGATTGGGCGACTTAATTCCTGCAAAATTTATGGATAGATCTGTTTTATTCATACCGTTTTAGATTGGATAAATTCGTGGATACCCAAGGCGGCATTTTTGCCTTCGTAGGCGGCATTGACTACTTCGGCGCCTCCGTTTACGGCATCCCCACCTGCAAAGAAATTTGGGGCTGAGGTTTGGTACCTCTCGTTCACTTCAATTCTGCCTTTGGCATCGAGCTTGATGTTGGGCAGCATTTCCATGAATTTGCCTTGTTTTGCTTGTCCGGTGGCTTTAATTACCAAATCGCATTCGATGTCAAAGGTGCTGCCGTCGGTTTTTTTGAATTGCACTGCGGTGGCTTTTTCTTTGCCTAAAATGGCTAATGGCGAAGCTTCGAACACACCTTTGACTCCGGCGGCCAAGGCCGTAGCATATTCGAAATCGTAGGCTCCCATATTTTGTTTGGAACGCCTGTAGACCAAATACACTTGCTCGGCACCCATTCTGGCGCTTTCTGAAGCGGCATCCATGGCTGTGTTGCCACCGCCAATCACCACTACTCTATCGGGAATCCTCAGGGCATGTTTGGTCATGCGAAGCTCTTCTACAAATTCAACCGCCCCTACTACCCCGGGAAGGTCCTCTCCGGGAATCCCAAGCCAAGCAGTAGCTCCTAAACCAAGGCCGAGGAAAACAGCTTCATAGTTGTCGGTAATCTCCTTGAGTTTTTCCGGAGTATTGATGGGAGAGCGAAAATGGATTTTAAAACCCAGTTGATTTTGGAGGTAGTCCATTTCGCGCAAGGCCTCTTCGTTGGTGATTTTGTACGGCGCCGTTCCATAAACGGTAAGCCCTGAAGGCTTGTCTTTGGCTTCAAAAATATGGACATCGTATCCTAAGACCCGAAGTTCGCAGGCGGTAGCAATCCCTGCGGGTCCGGCGCCAATAATGGCTATTTTATGGCCATTGTCGGGTCCCGGAGAAAACAAGGGCTTATTGCTTTGCATAACGGCTTCGGTAGCATAGTTTTGCAACCTTCCTATATCGATAGGCTTGATGTCTTGGTGGTTGTACACACAGGCACCTTCGCAAAGTTCTTGGGTTGGACATACCTTCCCACAGGCATTGCCAAACCAATTGGCTTCGTAAATGGTGCGTGCTGCTCCCTCTACATTTCCGGTATGGATTTGCTTAATAAACAAGGGGATATCGATGTGTGTTGGACACGCGTCCATGCAAGGTGCGTCGTAGCAATACAGACAGCGAGAGCTTTCGTAAAAAGCCTCTGATTTATTCATGAGCGGCTTTTTAGCCGGGAAGTTTTCGTGGAAGTCGCTTTCGGACTCCGGACGTTTAAATTCAGCCATAGTGGAAATTAAAGTTCGGTGAGTTTGTCGTAGGTCTCCGGGCGTCTATCCCTAAAGAACTGCCAAGTAGAGCGGACCTCATCGATCATATCCAAATCAAACTCAGCTACGAGCAACTCATCGTTGTCTTCAGAAGCTTCTGCAAAAATTTGTCCTCTGGGATCTACAAAATAGCTGGTGCCATAAAACTTACCCAAGTTCCAGGGCTTTTCGGTACCTACCCTATTGATGCATCCCATAAAGTATCCATTGGCAGCAGCATGGGCGGGTTGTTCCAGTTTCCATAAGTACTGAGATAGTCCGGCAACGGTTGCGCTTGGGTTGTACACGATTTCGGCTCCATTAAGCCCCAGAATACGTGCTCCGTCAGGAAAATGGCGATCGTAGCAAATGTAGACACCTACTTTAGCATACTTGGTTTGGAAAACGGGATAGCCCAGGTTTCCGGGCTTAAAGAAGAATTTTTCCCAAAAGCCGGTGGTATGCGGGATATGATTTTTGCGGTATTTCCCCAGATAGGTACCGTCGGCATCAATAACAGCAGCTGTATTATAAAATACCCCGGGCATGGCCTTTTCGTAAATGGGAGCAATAATGACCATATCGTATTGCTTGGCAAACGCTTGAAGTTTGGCCACGGTTGGTCCCGGAACAGGCTCTGCCGATTCGTACCATTTTTTGTCTTGCCCCGGACAGAAGTAAGGGGTGTTAAAAATCTCTTGAAAGCAAAGGATTTGCACTCCTTGTTTTCCGGCTTCGTGAATGTAAGGCACATGCTTTTCGTACATGGCTTCGCAAATTTGTTCTATGGTGCCTTCACCTTCGGTCATGGGCAAAGACAACTGAATAAGACCGCTTTTTACTTTTCTAGGCATTTTAAAAAAATTAATGATGAATAATTAGCCCAAGAACTGCGTTGGACCTCGTTTAATAAACTTTCCTGTTCCCGGTTTTAGGAGACATTCGTTGTTATGAATGGCTTTTTGACCGCGTAAGAACACGGTTTCTGTTTTTCCGGTAACTTCTACACCTTCATAGGCCGAATAGTCGCAATGCATATGGTGCGTTTTGGCCGAAATTTTGTGCTTGGTAGTTGGATTGAATATAACCACATCGGCATCCGTTCCCACCGCTAAAGTTCCCTTTTGGGGATACATGCCAAAAATTTGAGCCGCTCGTGTAGAGGTTGCTTCTACAAATTTGCTCAGGGTGATTTTGTTTTTGGCCACCCCTTCGGAGAAGAGGAGCTCTACCCGATGTTCGATGGCCGGGTGCCCATTGGGTATTTTGGAAAAATCGTCCTTTCCAAGTTCTTTTTGATTCCACATGAAGGGACAATGGTCGGTACCCACCACTTGAATAAGTCCTTGATTTAAACCGGCCCACAAGGCGGTTTGGTCCTTTTTCTCCCGTAAAGGCGGACTCATAACCCATTTGGCCGATTCAAAACCCTTATCGTACAAAGAGGCATCGAGCATTAAATACTGGATGCAAGTCTCCACCATAACACGTTGGTTGCGGAGCGTGGCGCGCCTTACGGCATTTAGAGCGCCTTCGCAGGTCATGTGTACAATGTAGCCGGGGCAACCGGTGTAGTGCAGCAAATCAGAAAAACGAGCAGAGGCTTCCGCTTCGGTAACTTCGGGTTGCGAGAGGTAATGGTATAAAGGAGATGTCTTGCCGTCCTGTAGGAACTTGGCTACCAGAGCATCAATCATATCGCCATTGGTGGCATGTACGGTAACCAATCCACCATGTTCCTTAACCACCTTCATAAGTCCCACCATTTGCCCATCATCAATCATGAGGGCTCCTTTATAAGCCATAAAGGTTTTGAAAGAGGTAATTCCTTCTTTTTGAATCATTTCTTTTACCTCTTCGGCTACTTGATCGTTAAAATCAGTAACCGCCATGTGGTAACTATAGTCTCCTATGGCCTTATCTTTAGATTTTGCCTGCCAAGTAGTGAGTGCATTTCTTAGGGTATCGCCTTGCTTTTGAAGTATAAAATCAATAACCATAGTGGTACCGCCATGCATTGCAGCACGGGTACCGGTGGTGTAATCATCGCTGGAAAAGGTGCCCATAAAAGGCATGTCCAAATGGACATGAGGATCAATTCCCCCGGGAATAACCAATTTATTGGTGGCATCGAGTACCTCATCTATCCCTTCGGTAGACAAATTATGCCCAATGGCAGCTATTTTATCGTCTTCGATGAGCAGGTCAGCCCCGAAGGAAGCCTCCGCGGTAGCCAAGGTACCATTCTTGATTAATGTTTTCATAGATTTTATGGTTTAGAAGTGGTTGGTTTCATTAAAAGTGCATAAGAAAAGAACGCTACAAAAAAGCCGGTGAACCAGGCCAATTTGTAAAGGATTTCAAGGCTTGGTATCCACAGACCTAATAGGGCCAAAAAAATGCCGAGTCCCACCGCAAAGAAGGCTTTGAGGTTTAGACCATGGGTGTAGGAGTACTTGCCCTGAAGCAAAAACAAATCCTTAACCGACAGTTGCCCCTTTCGAACCCAAAAGAAGTCGGCCAAAAGCACGCCAAGCACAGGACCTAAGAAAGCACTAACCAATACAAGTATGGCCGAAATTTCATCGAGCAACCACCATGGGCAGATTAAAATCCCCAAAATACCGGTAATTAATCCTCCGGTTTTAAAAGAAACCTTTTTAGGGAACATATTGGAAAAGGCGGTAGCGGGAGCGATCAAATTTGCTGCCAAATTGGTGCTTAAGGTGGCAATCATTAAAATGATTTGAGTGCCAACAATAACCAAAGGCTGGTCAAAATGAGCCAAAAGAGAGGCCGGGTCCCAGGGGGCATCTTCTTGAATAAGAATGTCATCAAAAGCTACAATTGCCGCACTGGTTACAAAGAGACCTACAAAAGAAAAAAGCATCATGGTGGCCGGTAACCCCATAAACTGACCCGCCACCTGGTCTTTTTGAGATTTAGCAAATCTGGTAATATCGCTAATGCTAATGGCCATGGTTGCCCAAAAACCCACCATGGCGGTAAACCAAAGCAAATAATCCAACCATTTACTCCCTTTAGGGCTGAGCGAAGGAGGCGAAAGCAATACCCAAGAGGACTGTTGAATAGCAGCTCCCTCAGGATTTGTGGCTAAAAACCGCACCAAGACCTCGGTTTTTTCCAAATCGTAAATGGCCCCTTGTTTGGGAGCTAAGGATGCCAATGGGGTTTTTGACTCTAATTCCTCCAAGGGTTTCACAAAAACTTGAGAACTGTCTTGGCCCTGAACAAACTGCCACTGCAAATGACTGGCTTTGAAGGTTCCATCCGGATGCCTTAAAGGATTCAGGTGAAGCATTGAAGTGCCCTCCTCTAGCGATCGACTAATCGAGGAAGTTTTGAGTTGTTCCGACTGCTGAAGCACCACTGAAAAGCCACCACCGGCATAGCTCCCCCAAACAATAAGTGCGATGCCAATGGCCAACAAAACCGGCGCTGCATATTCCTCGAGCCATTTGATGCCTTCGAATCCCTTGAAAACAAAAAACATGGAAATTGCCCAAAACACTCCGAAGCCAATAAAATTGCTCGGATTCAATCCTGAAGTATAGGGTGTTCCAGTAACCGCATGCCAAATCGCACTTACGGCCAAACCTCCAATCCAGGTTTGTACGCCAAACCAGCCACAGGCCACCAATCCCCTCAAAAGTGAGGCCAAATGCACTCCATGCACTCCAAAGGCGGCTCGCCCAATTACCGGAAAACTCAGGCCGTACCGCACCCCGGGAAAGCCATTCAATACCATAGGTAGCGTAATAACCAAATTTCCCAAACCTATGATTATCAAGGCCTCTATCCAATTGAGGCCTGCCTTAAGCATGTAAGAGGCCAGCACCCAGGTGGGAATGCAAACGGCCATTCCCACCCATAGGGCGGCCAAATGCCATTTGCTCCAAGTACGTTTTTCCTTTGGAACAGGAGCAAGCTCCTGGCTATAGAGCGGTGAATCTTTTAGGTTTAGGTCATCCATAGGCCGGTTAATCAGGTAGTGCAGTATTCATCGGCGATATCCAAGGCTTTTTCTATAATTCCTAAGCCTTCATCTATTTGATCTTTGGTTATGCATAAAGGCGGCGCCATAAAAATCCAATTCCACCGCACAAAGGTGAACATGCCGGCCTTTCTAAGGGCGGCGGCCATTCTATTGGTGGGTTCAGCATCCTTGGCGGCAGCATTCCAGGGAACGGTCGGCTCCTTGGTTTTCCTATTTTTCACCAACTCTATACAACCCAATAAGCCGGTATTGCGCACGTCACCAATGGAGGGGTGACGGTCGCTAAGCAAGGCCACCCTTTGCTCCAAATAAGCGCCCATTTGCGCTGCGTTTTGAATCATGGATTCCTCTTCCATAATGGCAAGGTTTTCCAGGGCAGCCGCACAAGCCACCGGGTGGGCGGAGTATGTTAGACCGGCCACCAATGGATGTTCCTCAAAAAACGCGGCAATCGGTTCGCTAACCATGGTACATCCTAACGGAACATAACCGGAGGTAAGGCCTTTGGCCATGCACATAATATCGGGAGTAACGCCATGGTGATCAATACCAAACCATTTGCCGGTACGACCAAAACCGCTCATTACTTCGTCACAAATAATAAGTATTCCATACTTATCCGCAATTTCTCGAACCTTTTTCCAATAGCCCGGCGGGTATTTAATGCAACCCGAACTGCCGCTTTCGCCTTCCATAAGGATGGCCGCAATGGAATTCGGATTTTGATACAAAATGGTTTGCTCCAAATTCCTGGCCGCCATTTCAGCACATGCTTCGGGACTGTTGGTGCCCCAGGGGCAGCGATAGCTGTAGGGGTTTTCTACATGCACCACATTGGGCATGGCTTGACTGTCCATGGCATGCCTTCTTGGGTCGCCGCCTGCCGATGCTGCACCGTAGGTAGCTCCATGATAGGAACGGTACTGGGCAATGATTTTATGCCGCCCCGTGTACATACGCGCAATTTTTATGGCATTTTCTATGGCATCGGCTCCACCTAGCGTAAAAAAGGCTTTAGTGAGGTTTCCGGGGGTAATGGCTGCCAATTTTTTGCCCAAATCGGCGCGGGCTTGGGTTACCATTCCGGGATACACGTAGCTCACCTTTTCCATTTGCCGCGCTACCGCTTGTGTAATGCGCTGTTGGCCATGTCCTACGTTTACGTTCATAAGCTGAGACGAAAAATCGATGATTCGATTTCCTTGATTGTCCCATAAATACACACCTTCTGCCTTTTGAATTTCAATAGGAAGAAGCCCGCTCTGTTTCGACCACGAAAAGAGGGTATAGTCCAAGGCGTCTTGAACCGTTGTCGATGCAATACTCATAAATTTAGCTCATCCAGTTGGTACGGGCTTCGGGATTCCATTTGGTAGAAGTCTTTTTGTTCTGAGTCCAGAATTCAATAGAAGACTTTCCGGTAATATCGGCCACCCCGAATTTCGATTCATTCCATCCTCCAAAAGCAAAGGGTTCCCTGGGTACGGGCACACCGATGTTCACCCCTATCATTCCGGCAGAAGCCTTTTCCATAACTACCTTTGCCAGGGCTCCACTTTGGGTAAAAACCGCCGCGGCATTCCCATAATTGGAGCTATTTTCAATGGCAATGGCTTCGTCCAGGGTTTTGGTACGAATAATGGAAATTACCGGTCCAAAGATTTCTTCTTTGGCTACCGACATATCGGGCGTTACGTAATCTATAATGGTAGGGCCTACATAAAAGCCGCCTTCTTTTCCGGGAACGGTAGCTCCTCTGCCATCCACCAGAATTTTGGCACCGGCAGCTTCGGCTTCGGAAATATATTTTTCGATACGTTCTTTGGCAGCAGCGCTTATGACCGATCCTAGGTTTTCACCCGGAACTATGGTTTTGGCATCTTCTACCATTTTATCAATGATATGTTGCACTTGGTCTACCCCAACCATTACAGAGGCTGCCATGCAGCGCTGACCTGCACAACCGCTCATGGAGGCCACCACATTTGATGCCGTCATTTCCAAGTGTGCGTCGGGAAGGACCAACAGGTGGTTTTTAGCCCCGCCAAGGGCTACGCAGCGCTTTAAGTTGGAGCTAGCACGGATGTATACCAATTTCGCAACGGCTGTAGAGCCTACGAAGGAAACCGCTTCAATATGGGTATGGTCGCAAATGGCTTCTACCACTTCTTTGCCGCCGTGTACAATATTAAAGCATCCATTGGGCAAACCGGCTTCCTTTAAAAGTTCTGCCATACGCATAGCACTTAAAGGCACCAATTCAGAAGGCTTCAATACTACGGTATTGCCTAGTACTAGCGCATTGGGCACGGTCCAGTGAGGAACCATATTGGGAAAATTAAAAGGAGAAATACATGCCACCACGCCCAATGGCTTGCGTTCGATGCGGCACTCTACCCCACGGCTTACTTCTTGCACTTCATTGACCACAATTTGTGGCATAGAAACGGCAAATTCGCACAACTCTATGCTTTTTTCGATTTCGGCTTTGGCTTCGTCCCAGGTTTTACCATTTTCTATGTGCACTAATTCGGTGAGCTCGTCCATATGTTTCTCGAGCAAGGCCCGGTAACGAAAAAACACCTGAACTCTTTCTTTTAGCGTTTTGGAAGACCAATTCGGAAAAGCCTCTTTTGCGGCTTTAACAGCGGCGTCTACTTCCGGCTTGCCGCTCATGGGAACTTCGGACAAGCGTGCACCGTCGAGCGGGCTAATCACCTCCATGGTAGTTCCCTGAAAATCTGCTACCTGCCCGTTTATATGGTTTTTTGCTTCGGGCCATTTGATTTGTGTGGGTGTAATCATACGTTTTTGCGACTTTATTTATGCGTCGAATTTTGGTTATCTTTTGTTAACGTACAAGCAATTTATTGATAATACACCAAGCAAGAAGCCCCAAAAAGCCGTAGCCAAGGATAATTTCACCGGAATAAAGATATCTGCTTTAATATCAGAACTTTGTATCCCTATCAAAAAAATGGGTTTATCTTACGTCAAAGCAAACAGCCAAAAAAATGACTAAATGAGGCCAAGCAAGAGGCCCTTAACTCATAGAGAGAATAAACACCTCAACTTTTCGCCTTGTCTTAGCGCTGATATTGTGGAGGTAGTTATCCCTAATTCGGCTTCCGGCTTCTAGGCCCAAGGGTTTCCCAAAAATATTTGATTCTGTAGAAGTTGGGGTCAAAATTTAGAGCGTTTGGCCCTATCTGAGACCGATAATACCATAAGTTTTCAGGACCTAGCTTCTGGCCGAATCGGGAGGAAAGAAATGGCAACAGCGCATAATCAAAGGTGTGAAAGACACCTAAAGGCTTGAGCATACTCATGGAAACCGGGGATGCGTCACTATTCTTGTGGCGATCCTGCCCTGACGCTTCGATCAGGATTCAAGAACCCTTGCTGGAAGCTAAGGGACTGTGTTGTGGCCAACCCAAAAAATCGGGACAGGTCCCGAAGCTTCGGGGCAATGTCCTCATTTACCATTAATAGACTCCGCCCGGATTTGTCCGTGCTAAGCCCTCTGAGGCTATGGTTAGGATTTTCATCTTGAAACCCCAAGGCGTTAAGCGTCACTAACGATAAATAAGCACTTTGAGAATAAACTACCCGACAGCCCAAGAAAGATGAGAGAGGTAAGCTAATTTCCCCAAGAAAGCATCGCATCAAGGGTAATCTTAAACGAATAAAAGCCATAACCAGGTTCATGGCTTGGTGGTTGTGGCCACATTTTAGTTTTTGCACGATAATGACCTTGTCTGTAAGGCTTAGAGTCCAAATATTCCAAAGAATGGCCCCCCGGCTTGAGCGGAAGGCCCCGGCGCATGCGAGGCCGGAATGCCGCAAGAAGCCGCGTGAAACTTTGTGAAACGCCGGCTGAATGGTTGGCAGTCCGTGCCTTGCAGGCGGTGAGACTGGAGCGGAAGCCCAAACGGAGCTTAATCCCTCCATGAAAAAAGGGCCAAAAAACCCTTATGCCAAAACAAAACCGAATATTTACCATGGCAGCGGCAGGGAAGATTAGCAAAACAATTTTCAGAATCTTAATGGGATAGATGACCGAGCAAAACCACCTTGGCCATAGTCCCATTCTTAGTTTAAGCCAAGGGGTGCTTTTACACGAAATCTACGTCCGTACTTAGGGGCAGTTTCATTAACCTTTGGAGGGCGGTTTCCACCGGTAAGTCTTCATAAAGCACTTTGTACACCATTTTGGTGATGGGAGCTTTCCACCCCCTTTCTTCGGCAAGTTGGTATACCCTTTGGGTGGTGGCAATGCCTTCGGCGGTTTCTTCCATGAGGCGACCAATATCTGCCATGGTTTTTCCTTGGGCAAGAAAGGCTCCTACCGTAAAATTGCGGCTGCTGGGGCTGCTGCAGGTGGCTATTAAATCACCCAGCCCTGCCACTCCCAAAAATCCGGGAAGTTTTCCACCCAAATGCAAACCTAAATGCACCATTTCTACCATGGCTCTGTTGATGAGCAAGGCTTTGGCATTTTCGCCCAATTCCAGTTGATGCAATGCCCCGGCTGCAATGGCCATAATGTTTTTGAGCACGCCACAGAGTTCTATTCCTCTAAGGTCATGTCCCAATAATACCTGAAACCTGGAACTTTTGAGCAAGGGAGGGATTTCATGTAAAACCCGGTCATCCAAAGAGGCAACCACCGTGGCTGCGGGCTTTCCAAGGGCAATTTCTCTGGCCAGATTGGGACCGGCCAGGCAACCCATATGTTTCCAAGCGCTCTTGACCTGAATGGCTTCGCTAACCGTTACAAAACCAAAAGGACTATCGGCTAAAGGATACAGGCCTTTGATGCCATGGACCAATACTTTGTCCTCTCCCGAAACGGCCTGCATGATGGGCCACACCTCGTCTAAAGCTTGGGAAGGCACCATTAAAAACCAGTAGGTACAATCGTGCAAATCTTCCGGATGTGCGCAAGGGCTAACCTTTGGGTGCAAGGCTTGACCGGCGCTCCTGCGGCTTTGCTGAGCTGCTAAATAGGCTTCCGGGTTACGAATGTATAAACGCACCGGCAAGTTTTCGGCCAACAAATTAGCTATTGCGGTGCCAAAACTACCGCCTCCTATAACTCCGGCTGTTGGGCTCATAGCGCAATGATACGCAAAGTAGGCGAAAGCAGAAGGAAATGGAAGCCTCGAAACCGCTGTGTATCTTTAGGCCATGCGTAGATTTTGTGTAGTGCTTGCTTTGTGCAGCTTGGGAGCTTTAATGCAGGCGCAGCTTCCTGCCGATTTTGTTTTATACAACGCCACCGTTTACGATGGCTTAGGCAAATCTTGCAAAGGTTGTGGGGTGGCCATAAAGGATGGAAAAATCCAACAAACAGGGCCGGATAAATCCCTAAAAAAGCAAATACAAAGCAGCTTTTGGGTAAACCTTCAGGGTTCGGTAATCAGCCCGGGAATCATTGATCCGCATGCGCATTTTACACAAGCCGCAGCATTGTTTTTAGAGCTTGATTTGCGCGGAATTGCCTCCGAAGAAGCCATGCTGGACAGTTTAAAAGCCTTTGCCGCCAAAAATCCCGAAGCCAAGGCCTTAGTGGGAAGAGGCTGGGACCAGCATCTTTGGCCCAATGCAAAAGCACCGGACAACAAGGCCCTTAATGATGCATTTCCGGAGGTTCCGGTTTGGTTGGTTCGGGTTGATGGGCATGCCGGACTTGCCAATGCCAAAGCATTAGAACTGGCTGGGATAAATGAAGATTCAGAAATTCCCGGAGGAAAAATTGAACGGATAGGAGCAAAACCGTCAGGAATTTTGGTCGATAATGCCATGGAACCCATTCAGGCCATTTTACCCAAACCAAACGAAGAGCTGCTGCAAAAGGCTATGATTCGTTTGGAAAATCAGCTGTGCGCTCAGGGATTAACCGGTGTGTCTGACTTGGGACTGGAAGCCAAAGACTTGGAAAGACTTGAAGCTATGTATGCCCAAAAAATCCTGAGCATTAGAATGTATGCTGTAGCCAAGCCAAGTCTTGAGAACCTGGTGCACTGGATAAACCGAGGCCCTCTGGTGCAGGACCGTTTGCACATCCGTAGCTTTAAATTTTATTGGGATGGGGCTTTGGGAAGTTATGGAGCACATTTGAAAAATCCCTATTCGGACGCACCCCATCTTCGTGGCCTGGCCTTATTGGACCCCGACAGCATTTGGCCGGTTCAAAAAGAACTAAGCAGGGCCGGGTTTCAGTTGATTAGCCATTGCATTGGCGATGCCGCCTTAGACGCTTGCCTTTTCGCTTATAGTCGCGCTTTAGAAGATGTTCAAGACCATAGAGCCCGCATAGAACACCTGCAAGTCGCCACTTCCTTGGACCAAATGGCGGCACTGGGCGTTTGGGCAAGCATTCAACCGCGACATGCCGTTTCTGATGCAAGCTGGGCCGTTCACCGGTTGGGAGCCGAAAGATTGCCAAGGGCCTATCCTCTTAAAAGTTTGAAAAACAAGGGAATACCGGTATGCTTGGGCACAGACTTTCCGGTTGAAGCTAGCAATCCTATTGCAACCTTATCCTCGGCTAGTCAAAGAAAGCTTCCGGGTGACAAAAGTTTGGCGGAGGAATGGCTAAAGAAAGAAGCCATTACAGCCCAAGAAGCCTTAGAAGCCATGACGTATGGAGCTGCCAAAGCCCAATTTTGGGAAGACTTTACCGGAAGCCTCCAAGCAGGTTTGGCTGCCGATTTGGTGGTGTGGAACAAAGACTGGGTGCTGGGAGCCGATGCCCACGCATGGATTACCCTATTGGAGGGCCAAGTAGTATTTATGCATCCGCAATTGGAAAAAATCAAACCCGAATTGGCGGATTTGTGCAAGTCAATAAACAGGGGTGTTTTTTGAAATTCATATTAAATTTTTGAATAGGGTCCCAAAATATCAAGGGCAAATTCAATAAAGAACTATTATTCCCCTAATTTTACCCAAAATAATAAGGGTAAAATGGCAAAACAACGATTTCATGCCTTAGCCATGCTAAGTCAGCATCAATTGGCTCCATTCAAAAGACCTGATGCTCCCATCTCATCGTATTTTGGTTCCTTGGTCTTTGATAAAAAAAACATGCGCCAATGGATGGCGGCCGACGACGCTGGTCAATTGGAGTCCATTATGGAACGCGGTGGAAAAATGGACCATACCCTGGCAGACGCAGTGGCTCAGGCACTTAAATCATGGGCCTTATCTTATGGAGTTACGCATTACACCCACTGGTTTCATCCTTTGCGAGGAACTACGGCAGAAAAACACGACACCTTTTTTGAACTAAAGCAAGGACAAGCCATTGAACAATTTAAGGGAAGTGCCTTGGTGCAACAAGAACCCGATGCCAGCTCCTTTCCTAGTGGAGGTCTCAGAAGTACCTTTGAAGCCAGAGGATACACCGCCTGGGATCCTACAAGCCCGGCTTTTATTTACGAAACTGCCCTTGCCAAAACCCTGTGCATTCCCACCGTATTTGTAGCCTACACCGGCGAAGCATTAGACCACAAAGCGCCCTTGCTCAAGGCTTTAGATACTATTAACCGCGCCGCTACCCGGGTTTGCCAAATTTTTGACAAACAAGTAAAATACGTTACCGCCAGCTTGGGCGTAGAACAAGAATATTTTTTGGTGGACCGGAACCTGTATTTGGCAAGACCGGATTTGGTGATGTGCGGTCGAACCGTTTTTGGCCACAGTCCGGCTAGAGGACAGCAACTCTCCGACCATTATTTTGGAAGCATTCCAAGACGGGTGAGCAACTTTATGGTGGAATTTGAAACCGAAGCTCAACGTTTAGGGATTCCTGTGCGCACCCGCCATAACGAAGTAGCTCCGGGCCAATTTGAAGTTGCCCCTCAGTTTGAGGAAGCTAATTTGGCAGTAGACCACAACATGCTGCTCATGGATGTCATGGAGCGCATTGCCGAAAAACACCAATTCAAGATACTTTTCCATGAAAAACCCTTTAAAGGAATCAATGGAAGCGGCAAACACAACAACTGGTCGCTCATAACCGATGGCGGCAAAAACCTCTTGTCCCCTTCCGGAAAACCCAAAGACAACCTGGTATTTCTCACTTTTTTGGTAAGCACCATTAAAGCCGTATATGCCTACTCCGATTTACTGCGCGCCAGTATTGCTTCCGCAGCCAATGACCTGCGCCTTGGAGCCCATGAAGCACCTCCGGCCATTATTTCGGTTTTCCTGGGGCAGCAACTCACTCGATTTATAGAAGCACTGGAGAACAGCAAGAGCCTGAATCTAGAAAAAGGAGATAATGTGTACCTCAAGTTGGGGATTTCTAAACTCCCCGAAATACTTTTGGACAATACCGATCGCAACCGGACCTCGCCCTTTGCTTTTACCGGCAACAAGTTTGAATTTAGGGCCGTGGGCTCCACCGGCATTTGCTCTTCCCCCATGACCGTTTTAAATGTGGCCGTTGCGGACGTACTAGACCAATTGGCCAATGAGGTAGAGGCCAAATTGGCACAAGGCGTAAAAAGAGAGGTGGCGGTTATTGAGGCCTTGCGTCGTATGTTGAAAGAAAGCAAATCCATATTATTCGAAGGCGACAATTACGGTGAGGCCTGGCTTAAAGAAGCCCAAAAAAGAGGGCTTTCTAATGTACAAACCACACCGGAAGCCCTGAAACAAATGAACAGCGCAAAAGCCAAAGACCTGTTTGAGCGCCATGGCATTTTTAGTAGGGCAGAGTTGGAGGCCAGAACCCAAATATTGGTAGAAGAATACGTCCTAAAAGTCCAAATCGAAGCCCGTATTGCCGGAGATTTGGCCCAAAACCATGTAATTCCAACCGCCATAAAGTACCAACACCAGTTGGTACAGCACCTTAAAGGTTTAAAGGAACTGGAACTCGACGACGAAACCACCTTCGAAGCTGCCAGAAATCTGGGAGAACACATTCAAGCTTGCCAACGCAAGAACAAGGCTATGCTCCAAGCCCGAAAGGAGGCCAATCAATTGGAAGACCCGCTCGAAAAGGCCAAAGCATACGAAGGCATCCGGTCTATGATCGAAGATATTCGCTACCACGTAGATAAATTAGAACTACTGGTAGATGACGAAGATTGGCCACTGCCCAAATACCGGGAATTGCTCTTTTTGCGTTAAGTTTTTGCCTTGCTTTTTTCCTTTAAATATTCCATAACACTTACCACAATCAACAAGAGCAAGAAGGAGTAAAAGGAATCCTCAAAGGGAACGGTGCCAATCCGTATGCCCAAATTCTCAAAGTCATTGTACCGCACCACAGGTTCCGAGGTGAGCACTCCATTGATTAGAAACAAAGGCACCAGGTGAACCAGCCACATAAAGGTGATTTTGCCCATAAGACGCGTACCAAAAACGTAATAATGCCATCCCATGGCAAAAGGTATGAGCCCAAAAGTTACCAAAGGGTAAGTTCGGTGGTACCACCCCGAAACCAACACCGCCGATAACACGGCCATGCCAACAAAAAACCAAGGACCCAGTTTTTGGAGCGGATCTCCTAAATAGGCATTAAGGCAGGCATAAATAAACACACAGGCATAGGGAACTACAATAAAAAAGAGCCACTCTTCTAAGGGCAAAGAGCCTATATGAATTCCCGTCAGATACTCCGGATTAAAGGACCAAATACCCGCCCTGGTAAACCATTCGTCCCAAGGAATAAAGACCAGCATCCCGGCCAAAATACCCGGAAATAAATACCTCCAATCTTTGTAAAAAGCTACTTTTTTATCGAAAGAAAGCAACAAAGGGAACAATAAGCTACCCAAGTCCAATACCAAATATGTCCAGTGTCCAAACACTTAGAGCATATTGATGGTATGCCGAGCAAAGGACCGAATAAGTATACTCATTTTGCGCGCATTATTGATCCGAACGCGCTCATGCATAATGATTTCAGCTTGCATGCGGCAAATTTTCCTAAATAGTTTGGTGTAATACCGATAGGCCAAATACACCCCTATCCTACTCCCTTTGGGCAATCGACGAATTCCTTCTAGGGCATGCTTAAAATCTCCGGCTATGTCGGCTTCAATCTCTGCCTTAACGTCGCCCCCAAATTGCAAAAAATTGACTCCGGGGAAATACACCCTTCCTCGGGTTTCAAAGTCATCGCCCATGTCTCTTAAAAAATTCACCTTTTGAAAGGCCGCTCCCAAGCTTCGCGCGTGAGGTACCAAACTCTCGTACAGAGATTTGTTTCCCTCGCAAAATACTTGCAAGCACATGAGTCCTACCACTTCTGCCGAGCCATATATGTATTCTTCGTATCCTGCCTTATCGTACTTTGTATGGTCCAAATCCATTTCCATGCTATGCAAAAAGGCCTCAATCAAGGAGCGATCAATGGAGTATTTGTGCACGGTTTCTTGAAAGGCATGCAACACTGGATTGGTACTGATTCCCCGATCCAAGGCCTTCCAGGTATCTTCTTTAAACTCCTCAAACAGGGTTTCCTTATCAAAACCATGGAAAGTATCTACGATTTCATCTGCAAAACGGACAAATCCATAAATGGCATAGACAGGGCCTCTTAAATGGGCACCAAGCATACGTATGCCCAACGAAAAAGAGGTGCTGTAGCGCTTGGTAATTAAACGGCTACAAGCTTGGTTGGTTGTATTATACAAGCTGATGCTCATGGCAAATGCGTTCGGTTACTAATTTAGAACTGATAACAACAATGGGTAAGCCTGTTCCGGGTATGGTACTGGCTCCCACGTAATAAAGGTTATTCAAAGATTCATCTTTATTTGCCGGCCTAAAGGCGCCAATTTGATTTAAGCCATGCGCTAAACCTAAGCCGCTGCCCCGATACAAGTTAAAGGTATCTCTCCACTCATCGGGAGGCATTACTTTGCGCACCATCGTATTTCCCGCCAAATCGAATCCGGTGCGCTCACTTAAATCGGCAATTATATTATCTGCTAAGGTCTCCGCATCCTGCCAGTGGGTCTTGTAGCGCATGTCGGGTACCGGACAAAGGATAAATATGTTTTCGCAGCCTTCCGGCGCACAGGCAGGATTCGATTTGCTCGAAACGTTTACATAATAATAGGGCTTCTCAGGGTTTACGCTAAGCTTAAAGATTTTGTCGGCGTACTCCTTAAAGTTATTCCCCAAAAAATAATTGTGGTGGTGCAGTCCCTCTACCTTGCCCTTTACTCCCAGGTAAATGGTAAAAGGAGATAAAGTCCAGTCCATGGCATCTAGTTTGGGCTCGGAATATTTTTCGCGCCCCAATACTTGCCCTCTAAAGGCCGCAGCATCGGCATTAATCACATACAAATCGGCTTTCCAGACGTGGCCATTTTGATCTTCAAGACCGCTCACTTCCTTGCCTATCCGGTGCACTTTTTTGATTTCGGTACCGTATTCAAACTCCACACCGCGCTTTTCGAGCTCCGCAACTATGGTTTCTACGATGCGGTACATGCCTCCTTCTACGCTCCAATAGCCATCGTGCTCCAGTTCGGTATAATTCAAAAGCTTGTATACCGCAGGCGTATCGAATGGCGTAGCCCCCAAGAAAAAGGCCACCAAGCTAAAAATCACTTTAACCTCATGGGACTCAAAATGTCGATCTAACTCGGTCCACATGGACCGAAACATGGCTGGAGCATGCTTCCAAGGCACGCCGGCCATGGAAAGCAGGTAATCGAACTTGCCGTTGAAGTTTTTCTTTACAATGCGGTACTCCGTATCGTGAAAGATAGTTTTAGCTCCGGCTAAATATTTTCGGCATTTGGCTTCAAAGTCTGGCTCAATGTCCTTAAACTCTTCTGCCAACTTTTTTAAGTCTCTAAAAATCTGAAAATTCCGATCACTCCCTGCAAAATTCACAGTATACAAAGGAGCCAATTGCTGATATTTCAGGGGATTCTCCATGCCACAGCTATGAAAGAGCTCGTCAAACTCATAGCTCATGGAAAAAAAGGATGGGCCTAAATCAAAGGTAAATCCCTGCTCCTTATAGCTGTTGAGTCTTCCTCCCGGTTGGTGGTACTTTTCTAATACCTTTACTTTATACCCCTTGCTGGTTAACCTTAGAGCCGTTGCCAGGCCTCCAAGACCTGCGCCGGTAATAATTACTTGTTCTGCCATGCTTATGCATTAGTTTTTTTAGGCCAATATTTTCTATGTACAAACAAAAAGCCGAAGGCCTCGCCGTCTTCTTTTCCCAATTTTTTATGGTGAATTTTATGGGCCTTTCTCAAAGCCATTAAATAGCGGTTGTTGGTACGCGTGAACCACTTTACCCGCTGATGCACAAATATGTCGTGCACAAAAAAATAGGCGGCGCCATAAGCTGCAATGCCCAACCCACTCCAAAACCTCCAGTCCCAAGCCTCGGCACCCATCACAATCAACAGCACCGATAAAGCAGCAAACACCACTCCAAACAAATCGTTCTTTTCAAAACGTTTGTAGCCCGGCTCATGGTGGTCTTTATGCCAGCTCCACAAAAATCCATGCATTATATACTTATGGGTGAACCAAGCGACACCTTCCCACAAAAGAAAAAAGCCAACAAAACAAATGGCGTTAATTATCCAGATTGGCATATACAGGATTTGTTTAGGTAAACACCCTTTTATGGGAAATGTTTGTTTTGGGCGCCTTGCTGCCGCAACTTTTATTTTTTTCTTGCATTTCCTTGCTGCATAGGGTTAAGTGGGCTTTTTAGCGCTTTGTTTTAAGCGGCAGCCCGTCCTCCGCTGCTAGTTGCCGCCCCAAAGGCCTCTTGTCCCATCAGGCTCCGGTAGTTCCCTCTGTCCACTTCCTCGCCTTGTGGCACAAGGGCCTTTAGGGCAGCAAGCTATCCGCTCAGGCCGGGGCGCTTGGAGATTTGTTAAAAAGAACTAAGAATTGGCTTCCGTTTCATGTTTGCTGCGCATTGGTCCTTTGTCCGGGAAAAATACGCCCTCCACTTTGCCCTGCAAATCCATTCCCAACCAAGGACTTAGGGGCTCACTTACTCGACTTTTACCCTCCGGATTCCAAAGGGTAAAGAAGGCCTTTTCTCCTACTTCTATTTTAGAAGTTTGTTTTTGCATGGCCTCTAAGGGGCCTTTGTGCAGCAAACGAACAAAGGCCCCGGCATCCATGTGCTCTTTTAGCATGGTCCAGGCGCCTAAACTAAAACCGGCCAGTTGAGAAGCCCCAAAGGCAGATGCAGGAAACTCCAGGTCTTTTTCGTCCGGGTGCCACGGTCTATGGTTGCTGCAAATAAAGCTAATGTCCCCCGCAACACAAGCTTTCAGCAATGCTTGCCGACCTTCTGCACTGCGCAAAACGGGCCATTGCTTGTACCTTGTGTCAAACCCCACAAGGGATTCCTCGTCAAAAGCCAAATGCACGGCGCTGGTTCCTAAGACCAAATTGGGAGTCCTTACATGCTCTATGGGCACACTAAGCACCGGAACCACCAAGCGGCCTCCACTTGCCTCCACCAGTGCAATAGCATACCGCAAGGCTTGCTCCTCTTCCCAAGCAGGGCTGCCTTTTAAGCCCAATTCCAAATGAATCTGCCCTTCGTGCACCGGTTTTTGGGCCATTGGTTTTTGAAGGAGAGTCCAAACCGCCTTTGCCTGTACGCTCAAATAGCTTAGGGCTACCTCCAATCGTTCCGGCCTAACTACATGATTTGGTCCATCGCTAAATCCGCAGGCTCCGGCCTCTGCCAAGCTCAATAAATCGCTCAAATCTTGTCCGCTATGATCTCGACTCAAGGAGGCCAAAGGAATGCAAAGCACCGGGCCACGTGCATAATGGTTCCTTAGGCCTTCCCAGGCGCTCACTTCATGGGCAGGATTGTGATCGGGTGGACTCACCTGAACCAGTCCAAGTCCGGCAGCTAAAGCATCCCGGTGCCAGTCGGCAATGCTTTGGCGCTGTTCTTCTTTTGGGGCAGCTCCATGATTCCAGGCATCCACCCAAACAGGCGAAATACAAGTGGCCTCTATGGTTTCGAAGGGTTCAGAGGGCTTAATATGGGAGCCTATGGCTTCTATTTGGCCGTCTTTAACCCATATATCCACCTCTTTACCATTAAAAGAACTTTCGGCATCGGTAATCCGCACGGACTTAAAAAGGAAATGCTTTGTTGTCATGGCCATAATTTCATCCATAAAATCTCAAGCGCCAAAGCCACCAAGGCCAAAAGTACGAGCCATCGCCACCATTTTGGATCAGCAGCTGAGGTAATCAAAGCTCCACCACTTTGCATGTCGGTTGCTTGAATCAGAGAAATTTTTTCTTGAAGGGCTAAAGCCTGAATTTCTTTTTCAAAGTCGGTCAAATCCCAGAGTTCGGGATTAGATTCCCTGCGGTTGTAATTCACCCCCAATCTTAGCACCTCTTCTTCTCCGCGCAAAAAGCGGTAAAACCCGGCACGTGGTTCTACTCGGGCCATGCGCACCTGGTCTTTCCCGGCCACCGATTGCCGCAAAGCAATCCAAGATTCGCCTTCGAATCGCCAAGGCGCAATACGATACACCGGGTCTTGAAGGGAAGGGTCTTTGGCAAAAGCATAGGGCATATCCTCGCCCACTACTTTGGTTTGTATGGAGGCAGGAGCCGCACTTAAAGCGATATTGAGCATGACAGGCACAAACAAGGCATGCTTGGAAAAATCGCTAAGGGGGCAAGCCATAAGCCATACTTTCCCGGGAAAATCTCCTTGGTGTCCTGCCAACATCGGGCTACCATTCACCCAAGAAATCGGCACTTGCTGCAAACCCTCACCGGCTCGTTGCAGCTCGTAAGCCGGGCCTATCTCCGGCAAGTCCATATCGGGGTCTACTCTATCAAAAACGTCTTTAAAAAAGGGATTATTGAGCTGCGGAAGTGCCATACGGGAAGCTTGGGCAAAAGGTGCTCCATAGCGCCAACCCAAATTTCGCCAAGCATTTAACTCCACTAAGCTTTCAGGACTACCCGGCACCACCAATACGCTCCCTCCGGCTTGCAAATGTCGGTCTAATGCCTGCTTCAATCCTCCCGGAAGTCCGGTCAATGCATGCAGCACCACCAAATCAGATGCACCCAGGGCATCTACCTCCAAACTTCGCTCAGGACTTCTTTGGAATTGAAATAAGGAGTCCTTGCCAAATAGTTTCTGCAAAGAGCTTTGGGCTTGGGAGCCATAAACTTCTAAGATTCGAATGCTTTTGGCTACTTCAAAGGCTAGGAAGTAATTGTTGTCAAAGGGCATTTGTCGGTCTTGAATATAGACCTCGGCATCGTGCCAGCCGGCTTCGGGCAATAAAAAACTGAAATGGACCGTACCCTTTGCCATGGGATCTATACTAAGGGTTACCGGAGGCTTTGGCTCCCCATCCAAGCGCAGATACACCGGTAAATCAATGCGCTGTTCCGCACTATGGTTGGTCATTTGAACACTAAGGGAAGCGGTTTGCCCGGCAAGCAATGCGGGCCGATCAAACCATACCGAATCGATGGACAAATTGGCCGCTAGTCCACTTTGAAAAGGCCAAATGCGCAACTTCGGAAAAGCTTCCGGCCATTGGGACGGAAAGGCAAAAGCCGATTTTTGCAAATCGGTAAGCCACAACACCTCCGCAGGAGTCTCTGTTTGAGCTTGTCGTTGCAACAAAGCCTCCATGGAAGGGCTCTGCCCCCCAGAAAAACCTTGGGTCAACCGTTCTCTGGCTTCCGGCAAACTGCGCATCCGTTGATCTTCCGGCAGAAGCTCATTGGTAATCAACTGCACCTTATCGGTTTCTTTAAGTTGCCCTAAGAGCATCCGCAAGGCCTGTATGGCTTGGTCGCCAAGCAAGCCTTCGGAGCCTTCGGCCTCCATACTAAAGGACTGATCGAGGTAAATGAGCCAAGACCTTCCTGCCCCACCGGTCTGAGTTTCATTATTGGGCGTTGGCTGAGCAAAAAGCAGAATCAAAGCCACTAAGAAAAGCATGCGACTAGCCAACATGAGCCATTGGCGCAGTCGGTTTTTTACCCGTTCTTCTTCACGGATAGACTCAATTACTTGAACATTAGGAAAAAGGACCTTGCGGTACCTCCGAAAATGAATCAAATGCAAAATGAGCGGCAGCAGGGCCATCGGCAAAAACCACAACCATTCGGGGTGAACAAAGGCCATAGGACAAAAATACCAAAATAAAGAGACTGTTTAAGCCTTAAAAGTCCGGATTTAACCTCCACAAAATCTGTCGGCACAAACCGAGCTGGCAAAGGCATCGGGTTTGCTCACAAAGGTGTAGCCCATGCTTTTGATATAACCCATAGCTTCTTGATAACTGGCATGGCTTGGGAATTTGGGGTCCCGGTTGATATCGGCATGGATTTCCATTTCCAGCTTCAATTCTTTGGCGAGTGCGTCGAGGGCATAAGCCGTTTCAATGGAATAGGCGATTTCGGTCATCATGCGTTCTTTGAGGCTCATAAGGGGCTGATTGCGTCTTTGGTGCACGAACATAAAACCACCATTTCGCACCACCACAAATACAATGGCGGTGGCAAAATGCACTTTTCCGGTTACAATTTGTGAATCTGTGCCTATGCAAAGCCTAAGCGCATGGCCTTCTGCACGTATGCGCTCCACCGCTGCACGCACTTCCTGTTCCAAAGGCATTTCCAGGGCCCTCCCATCAAAATATCGCCACATGAGAATAAAAATAACAAAATGGTGGAAATGTTCAGCACACCATCCACAGACAAGGTATCCCCCTCATCACTCAGAGACGGGAGGCATCCCGTCTTTACTTTATCCTTGAGAGACGGGAGGCATCCCGAGAGACGGGAGGCATCCCGTCTTTACTTTATGCGCCCCGGCGGAGTTGGAAAGCCCGGAATGGGAAAGCCCGGTAGGCTTAGCGGGCGGAGGCTGAGGAACGAAGCCCACGTACTGCTTAGCCGTCCGTGGCTTTTCCATGAGGACTTGGAAACGGAGACGGAAAAGGCGCCCCCCTAATTAATCAATATATACTCCACTGAATCCGTTTCACTGTTTCGGCTAAATAACTGCCGCCAAGGTCAGTGTCGGTGCCGTCTTGGGTCCAAATTTCGATGCGAAGTCTTTGTCCGGGGAATTCCCAAAGGGCTTCGTCATAATCAGGGCCACCGCTGCGTCGATAGCTTGGTTCCCCGAGTTTTTGCAGACAGAATGGCCAAGTATCGCCGAGTGCTAGTCCGGCCAATTTTCCGGAAAATCCGGTGCCGCCTTGAAACCAGCCGGCGACCAAGCCAGTGATGCGCTGTTCTTTGGGGTCGGTATAGACCAGCATGCCGATGGGGGCGTAAACGTGCAAATTGCCCAGGCTTTTTAGGGGTTCGCCACGGGTAGCTTTAAATTCCGCAAAGGAAGAGTTCAAGAGCCCCTCCGGGCCATTTTTTGTGCGCTTTGCGCTTTGACAAGCGGCAAGACATAACATTAAAAAAAGCCCAATCCACCTCATGCCTTTCTAAATCCGGCTAAAATTTGACGAGCGGCAGGCTCCAAAATCAAACGTCCTGAAATGG
Organism: Flavobacteriales bacterium; assembly: GCA_018401695.1. Classification (GTDB taxonomy): domain Bacteria; phylum Bacteroidota; class Bacteroidia; order CAIKAF01; family CAIKAF01; genus CAIKAF01. The sequence goes on from JAGYKD010000002.1 coordinate 553,968, forward strand.
CGGCTCGTTCTGCTAAAAGCATGTCCCAGTGCTCGGTTCCTGCCCAGGCAACGCGCTTTAATTCCCGCATGGCATCGGGACTGCTTTCGGAAAGGCTTTGGGCCAAGTGGCCAATGGCCGCATCTAAATCATCATGGGTTTCAAAAACATCCATAAACAGGCCTTTTTCCCTTGCCCATTGTGCCGAGCGCCAATTGGTGGCATGTATGGCCAAATCGGTAAAGGCCGAAGTGCCCATTTTGCGTTCTACGGCAGGACCTACCACAAAAGGGCCAATACCCACGGCCAGTTCGCTGAGTTTTACCGAAGCCGACTGATGGGCCAAGCAATAGTCGGTGGCCGCGGCAACCCCTACTCCCCCACCAACCGCTTTTCCTTGCACCCGGCCAATGACAAAAACCGGCACCTTTTGTATGGCCTGAATGACCCGTGCAAAGCCCATAAAAAAGTCATCGGCAGCAGCTCGGTTGTCTATGGCCAGCAGTTCATCGAAAGAGGCTCCGGCACAAAAGGCCTTTTCACCCTTGCTTTTAAGCACCAAGACCCGATTTTGGGGGCGGTTGCCTTCTTCGGTAATGGTTTGAGCCAGAGAGGCAAGTACCTTACCCGGCAAGCTGTTGCTTTTGGGGTGAAAAAAAGTAAGGGTAGCGATACCCTCGTGGTGGTGGACTTCTACGCCACCTTCGTGGATCCAATCGTTCATGGGAATGTTTGATTTTCGGGCGTGGCGTGCCATGCGTGAATTTCGGTAATGGCAGAAACATAAGCCGCATACCATTGGTTGCCGTGGTTTTTGGCTTGCTTGTGTAATGGGTCCGTACGCCAGGCATCAATAGCTTCTTTGCTTTCCCAGTAGGAAATAAAAATGCCTCGGTTGCCGGCGTATACCGACTCGTAGCCCAAGTAGCCGGGCAGCTGTGTCACCCGTTCTAAGGTAGCGCGATCCATGGCTTCGTAGCCTTGCAAATCGTTGCTTCGCTCCAGAGAAAAAATAACGGCAAATCGGGGAATATTAATATTCTCCGGGTGCAACCACCGGATGAGCCTACTCATGCTTCTTTTCGTTGTACTAGGGTTAAGATGGTTGCGAGAGCTACCACTTCATCGGTTTCGTCGTATACTTCAACATGCCACTTCACAATTCCACGAGGAATGTCTTCTTCCGTTTTTTGTTCTTGGGCAATTTTTTCTTTAACGGTAAGCCGCACGCCAATGGTAGAGCCCACATACACCGGTTTGGTAAAGCGGCATTCTTCCAAGCCATAATTGGCCAAAACCGGGCCTTTTTTGGGTTCGACGAACAAACCAGCAGCAGCGCTCAAAATAAAATAACCGTGGGCTACCCTTTTTTCGAACAGTGTTCCCTCCAGGGATGTTTCGTCCATGTGGGCATAGAAATTATCGCCGCTAATGTTGGCAAAATTAACGATATCGGTTTCGGTTACCGTGCGTTTGTGGGTGGTGAGGCTATCGCCAATTTGTAATTCTTCGAAGTACTTACGGAACGGATGTATTGAATCTTCGTGGCGTTTTGCGCCGGGTTGATAAACTTGAGTAATGGCCATAATGGTGGTAGGAGAACCTTGAATGGCGGTGCGTTGCATGTAGTGCATTACCCCACGAATTCCGCCCATTTCCTCGCCGCCACCGGCACGTCCGGGACCGCCATGCACCAAGTGAGGCATAGGCGATCCATGACCGGTACTCTCTTTGGCGCAGTCGCGGTTGTTAACCAAAAGTCGACCGTGCATGCAAGCACTGCCTAACACCACTTCTTTAACAAAAGCATTGTCGTAGCTTACGATGGAACCCACGAGGCTTCCTTCGCCCATTTTGGCTAAGGCTATGGCTTCTTCGGTGCTATCGTAACCCATGAGTGTGCTTACAGGACCAAATGCCTCCAAGGTATGTGCGGTGGTGTCTTCCAGAGGCTTTAATGACTGCAATAAAATAGGCGGCAAAAAGGCGCCTTTTTCCTTATCGCCTCCCATCAAGTCGTAGTGGTCTAGGTCGCCATGCACCAATTGGCAAGAAGCCAACAATTGCTGCACCTTTTCGCGCACATCGGTTTGTTGACTTTTTCCGGCCAAGGGCCCCATGCGTACTCCCTCTTGGCGGGGATCGCCCATGGTATTTTTACTCAGCTTAGCGATCAAAGCTTTGCTTACTTCTTCGATGAGCGGATTAGGAACTATGGCACGTCGGATGGCGGTACATTTTTGTCCGGCTTTTACGGTCATTTCGCGCAGCACGTCCTTTACAAACAAGTCGAATTCAAGAGTACCGGGCACGGCATCGGGTCCCAAAATACAGCAATTCAAAGAGTCGGCTTCCATATTGAAGCGCACCGAATTGCGAATGATGGCAGGATTGGCGCGCAATTTATAGCCAGTTTCGGCCGATCCGGTGAGGGTAACCACATCTTGGCTTTGCACAAAATCCAGCATATTGCCGGCGCTTCCACACACCAATTGAAGTGCGCTTTCGGGCAAAATGCCTGAAGCAATGATGTCGCGCACCACCAATTCGGTAAGAAAGCTGGTGAGGGTGGCAGGTTTAACCAAACATGGAACGCCTGCCAAAAGGTTTACTGCAATTTTTTCCAGCATGCCCCAAACCGGGAAGTTGAAGGCGTTGATATGGATGGCAATCCCTTCTAAGGGAACCGCAATGTGGTGGCCAATAAAGGTGCCTTCCTTGCTCAACATTTCGGGATTACCATCTACATAAAAGGGCGTGTTGGGCAATTCACGGCGTCCTTTTGAGGCATACACAAATAAGTTGCCTATGCCCCCGTCAATGTCGATCCAGGAATCGACTTTGGTGGCGCCTGTAGCTGCCGAAAGCGCGTAATAGGTCTTTTTGCGTTCGGTAAGATACATGGCCAAGGCTTTGAGCATGCGGCCTCTTTCGTGAAAGGTCATGGCCCGCAGTTTGGGGCCACCGGTTTTGCGACCGTAAGTCAAGATGTCTTGGTAATCTAGCCCTTGGGTTGTAGCTCTGGCGATAGCTTCTCCGGTGGAGGCATCGAACAGCAATTGTCCATCGCCCTCGCCAAATTCCCAGCGGCCAAGCACATAATTCCCTAATTTCTTTAGATCGGTTTGTACGTTGCTCATAGTCTTATGTATTTTAGGTTAAGACAGCCAAGCATCAAACAAGCGGTTGATCATGGCATTTTCTTTTTCGTTCAGTTGATTGTCGGCCCTTACCAGGTGCAAAGCTTCAATGATAAAAGCTTTGCGTTGCTTGCGGTCGGAGTGAATGTAGAATTGGTCGGCAGCCTCATCAAAGGCAACGAATAAGTCTTCGGATGCAATACGTTCCAGTTCCAGATCTATTAATGCTTCGTCAAGCAAGGTGCCCAAGTTTCGGCGGGTATATTCTTTGAGATATGCCCGAGCATGTTCCCCATGTTCCGACTCTAAAGTGGATAAGATTTTCAACATGCGGTATGCCGCCGCATCGCGTTTGTACTGCGCATCCATTTGATTCCTAATTTCCGGCTCAAGGTAGCAAAAGCCGCCTTTTTCACCATACATTTCCAAAATTTTAAGGCATTTTCGTGCATTACAAACGTTGGCATGGTATGGGTATTGTATACCAGTAGAACGGCTTAAAACTGGCTTAAAACTGGCCTTGATACGACAAAATGACAGCCGAAAGGACATTATGAACGCATTTGACCCAAATTATAACGACAATATGTCATATCAATTCATAGGAGAGGAAAGCGAGTTTATCCCACTTATGGCATCTGAGGAGGATGAGAATTTAAATATCGATGAAGTTCCTGCAGAACTGCCCATTTTGCCGCTCCGCAATACCGTACTGTTTCCGGGTGTAGTAATTCCGATTACAGTAGGAAGAGATAAAAGCATCAAACTCATTCGAGATGCCAACAAAGGCACCAAAATCATTGGGGTACTAACCCAAATGGATGTGGAAGTGGAGGAGCCTGAGCAAGAGGATTTGTACCAAGTGGGCACCGTTGCCCAAATTCTTAAGATGCTGCGCATGCCCGATGGCTCCACGACTGCCATTATCCAGGGAAAGCGTAGGTTTACTTTAGAATCACTTACGGCCACAGAACCTTACCTCAAAGCCAAGGTAAGCTTGTTTAGTGAGCTTAAGCCAGAAGCAGGCGACAGCGAATTCGAGGCCACGGTTTCTTCCATCCGCGACATGGCCCTTGAAATTATACAAGCCAGCCCTAACCTACCCAGCGAAGCTGCATTTGCCATAAAAAACATCGAAAGCCCAGGCTTTTTAGTCAACTTCATTTCTTCGAACCTAAACGCCGAAACCGAAGAAAAACAAGAAATGCTTGAGGTCTCTGACCTCAAACAACGGGCTACCATGTTGCTGCAAGGCTTGCACAAAGAGTTTCAGCTTTTGGAACTTAAAAACCAAATCCAAAGCAAGGTTAAGGTAGACATCGACCGCCAACAACGCGAGTACTTTTTGCACCAGCAAATGCGCATGATTCAAGAAGAACTGGGCAATGGAGAGTCACAAGATGTCAAAGATCTGCGCCAAAAAGCTGCCCAAAAAAAGTGGCCGGTTGCGGTCAAAAAAACCTTTGAAAAGGAGTTGGCCAAATTGGAACGCATGAACTCCATGGTTGCCGAATACTCGGTGCAGCTAAATTACCTGGAGTTTATGATTGAACTGCCATGGAACACCTATACCAAGGACAAGTTTGACCTAAACCGAGCCAAGCGCATTTTGGACCGCGACCATTTTGGTCTTGAAAAAGTAAAAGAGCGTATTCTGGAGCATCTGGCGGTGCTCAAACTTCGCGGCGACATGCGCGCGCCCATTCTTTGCCTGGCAGGCCCTCCCGGAGTGGGCAAAACCAGTCTTGGCAAAAGCATCGCCGAAGCCCTGGGTCGGTCTTACAGCCGCATGTCCCTGGGAGGCATGCGCGACGAAAGCGAAATACGCGGCCACCGCAAAACCTATATTGGCGCCATGCCCGGCCGCATTCTGCAAAACCTTAAAAAAGCAGGAGCTGCCAATCCTGTGTTTATACTAGACGAAATCGATAAACTCTCCCATGACATACACGGCGACCCCTCCTCTGCCCTGCTTGAAGTTTTAGACCCCGAGCAAAACAGCACCTTCCACGACAACTTCCTCGATGTAGATTTTGACCTTTCCAAGGTTTTATTTATCGCTACCGCTAATAATTTGGGCAACATTCAACCTGCCCTACGCGACCGCATGGAAATCATTCACATCAGCGGCTACTCGGTAGAAGAAAAAATAGAGATTGCCAAGAAACACCTACTGCCCAAGCAAATTAAAGAACATGGCCTAAGCACCGAACATATTAAGCTGCGCAAACCGGCCTTGGAATACCTGATTCAACACTACACCCGTGAAAGCGGCGTGCGCCGACTTGAACAACAAGTAGCCGCTGTGGTGCGCAAAGCCGCCGTGGCCATTGCCTCGGAGCAAGCTTTTGACCCAAACATAAGCAAAGAACGCCTCAACAACATGTTAGGCCCGGCCATTCCCAGAGAACGGTATACCCAATTTAACCGGGCAGGAGTGGTGGTTGGCCTCGCTTGGACTGCCGTTGGTGGAGATATCCTGTACATCGAAACCAGCCTCAGCAAAGGAAAAGGCCGCCTTAGCCTTACCGGAAACCTGGGCGGTGTAATGAAGGAATCGGCCCAATTGGCTTTGGAGTTCCTCAAAAGTAATGCCGGACTTCTGGATTTAGACCAAGAACTTTTTGACCGCTGGAACGTGCACCTGCACGTTCCCGAAGGAGCCACACCCAAAGACGGCCCTTCAGCCGGTATTACCATGCTCACCGCTTTAGCCTCCGCATTCACCCAGCGCAAAGTAAAAGCCGGATTAGCCATGACCGGCGAAATTACCCTCCGAGGACAAGTACTGCCCGTAGGCGGCATTAAAGAGAAAGTATTGGCCGCTCGTCGAGCCGATATAAAAGAGGTGATATTGTGCGAAGACAACCGCCGCGACGTAGAAGAAATAGAGCCAGCCTACCTAAAGGGTCTCAAATTCCATTACGTGCGCACCATGGAAGAAGTTCTGAGCATTGCCTTACTCAAACAAAAAGTAGCCCAAGCCATACGCATTGAGTGATTCCAAAGCCATACAGGTAGTTGCCGGCATATTGCAATCGGGCAATATGTGTTTTGCTGCACGAAAAAAGGCAGGTACGGCCAATGCGGGTTTGTGGGAGTTTCCCGGCGGAAAAATACATGCGGACGAAAGTCAGGAAGAGGCGCTTATCCGCGAATGGCAAGAAGAATTTGGTTGGGAAATTGAACCCTTGCAAGCCCTGACGCAGGTCAAAAGCATTACGGGCAAGGGAGAGCCCTTATGGCTAATGCCGTGGCGTATAGACAGCAAACAAGTCCAACCCAAGCATTTAACCGACCATGATGCGGTAGCCTGGATCAAACCGAAAGAGGTAGTTCATTTCGCCTGGGGACCTGCAGATGAGCAAGTGCTTAGAACGGTGCTTGGTTGGCTTTGAGGACGACCATGCGGTATGGCGACGCATGGCAATGCGGTACGGCGACGCAGGGCAATGCGGTACGGCGACGCATGGCAATGCGTTACGGCGACGCATGGCAATGCGTTATGGCGACGCATGGCAATGCGTTATGGCGACGCATGGCAATGCGTTATGGCGTCGCGTTATGGCGACGCATGGCAATGCGTCGCTACGGTTTGGGGCTTTGCTCATAGGGCAGGTTACTATTCTATCCGGCACTTTTTCCGGCCAGCCTTGGCCCCGGTGGTTGGGAGCGGGCTGTGGTAGCTTCCTCCGGTCGCTTCCTCGCCCTGCTCCCAACATCACCGGCGCCCACGGCGGGTCCTCCCTTGGTGCCGGGGGCCAATATCTACCTAATTCATGGATTTTAATCCTGAGTTCATGGCGATGCATGGCCATGCATCGCTACGGTGCCCTAAACGCACCTATTATTTCACGTCTATAACGTCACTTGAGGTAGCTCGAATGCTCAATCTTCACAAAATAGGAAATCAATTAGGGATGAATCATTTCTAAAATTCCGCACCTATTGCTCTAGACTCTTGCTCTCTTGGCCTGGGAACGCCCAAATCCAACAATTATAGGCCATTGTGAAAACTCGCAACCTTTTTCAGAGAAAACTGTGGATGCCTTAAGGGGAGGTATCGAATTTAAAGGCAGTTTTGCCATGCTGCTCCCTTTGAGGAAATCAGTCATGAAAGCAGCAAATAGCTGTCCGGTAACAACCCATACCTTAGTGGAGGGCGAAGTATTCAAAACCTGTACTTTTTTTAAGTAAATTCACATGGAGCTAACTAAAATAATGAACCAATTCCTTCATAGAAATCAGAACACTTGTAACCTATTAAGCCATCTAGAGCCCTTTCCAATTTTGAACTTACAAACCCACAGCACGCTCTTCGCATTGGTGGTTTCCGAACTGGGCGGTTATGTTAATGGGGTTTTTGTTCAAAAAATTTTCCCGAATGGGTTTATTTTTATCCCAAATGAACGACCGTTTTTTTCCTTTGTTTTCAACCTCCTAACCAACGGCCCAAGCCAATGCCTATGCTGAAGCGCTACCTATACTTATGTTTGTTTGGATTATTGCTTTTAGGCACAAAGGCACATGGTCAAAAAGACACCTTATTTTGGTTTGTTGCTCCTGAGGCTGCACAAAACCATGGTGACCGGCCTATTTTATTTCGCTTCGCCACCTTTGGTCAGGCTGCAACGATTACCATAGAACAACCCGCCAATCCGGGGTTTCCCATCCAGACCTTAAACTTGGGGCCCAATGCCGGAACATCGATTGACCTAACGGCATGGATTGGTATGATTGAAAACGACCCACCGAATGCGGTCTTAAACAAAGGTTTTAGAATTCGGTCCAGCTCCCCCATCACGGCCTATTACGAAATCAATCCCGGCTGCAATTGCAATCCTGATATTTTTACCTTAAAGGGAAAAAATGCCTTGGGAACCCAGTTTTTATTACCCTTTCAAAACTACCTGGCGAATGCCAGCTATGCCCGGTCGGGCTTTGATATTGTGGCTACCGAAAACAATACCACCATTACCATAACTCCTACCAAAAATATTGTTGGACATAATGCCGGCACACCTTTTACCATAGTGCTTAATAGAGGACAAACCTGGAACGGCAGGGCAGCAGGCACCGCCGCCAATCAACACCTAGAAGGTACCATCGTAAACTCCGACAAGCCCATAGCCATCACCATCAACGACGACTCCATGAGTGGCGCACCCTACGGAGGTTGTGCCGACATCATGGGCGACCAAATTGTACCGGTTTCTCTAACCGGAGATGAATACATTGTGGTAAAGGGCTACTTGAATGGTCCCGATAAAGTGTATGTATTGGCAACCCAAAACGGCACCTCGGTCACCATCGATGGCAACAATGTGGGTACCATTCAAGCCGGCCAGACCTATGTGCATACCTTAAGCAACCCTGTAGCCTATATCCAAACCTCAGGTCCCGCCTACCTGTTGCATACCACCGGTTTTGGTTGCGAAGTTGGAGGAGCCTTGTTGCCTACCATTGAGTGTACCGGCTCCTCTTCGGTAAGCTTTGTGCGTTCCACCAATGAATTCTTCGCCTTAAACATTATCGTACAAACCGGAGGGCAAGGGAATTTTACCTTAAACGGGAATCCTACCTGGGTACCTTCCGGAGCCTTTAGTCCTGTGCCCGGATCCAATGGAGCCTGGATGTATGCCCAAATAAATTTGAGTGGCCAGGTTCCTGTCGGGCTAGCTTCCCGTCTTACCAATTCCAGCCATTTGTTCCATATGGGCATTGTGCATGGAGGAGCATCCTCCGGATGCCGTTATGGGTACTTTTCTGATTACAACACCTTTGAACACAATATCACCAGTACCCAGGATACGGTGTGCGAAGGGGATCCTTTTCTTTTGCAAACCGATCGTATCAACGGAGCCTCCTATAATTGGTCGGGGCCCAATAATTTCTCAGGCATTGGAGATTCGCTTTGGGTAAGTCCTACCGTCCTGAGCCACTCCGGACAATTCATTGTTCAAGGAACTGTTGGCGCTTGCCCCATAAGCCCGGACACTTTTAATCTATTGGTTTTGCCGCTTCCGCTAAACCCTGTACTAACTTACAATGCCCCGCTCTGCCCATTTGACAACCTACAGTTACAGGCACAAAGCTCCCCAAACGTTAACTACTCTTGGATAGGCCCAGCCGGATTTAGCTCGAATTTGCAAAACCCCACCGTACCTTCAGTCCAAGCAGTGCATGCCGGAACATACCGGGCCGTAGCCTCCAACCAACTCTGCGAAAGTGATACTGTTTCCCTTCTCGTCCAATTAAATCCCACCTACCGTGACACCCAAAACGTGGCCATTTGTCAAGGCGATTCGGTTTGGCTTCAACAAGCCTGGCAAAACCAAAGCGGAACCTATACGGACCAGTTTACCAGCCAATACGGATGCGATTCCATTTGGGTAACCCACCTTCAGGTTAATCCTACCTTTACCTCGAACCCATCGGTTTCCATCTGCAAAGGACAAAGCCATACCCTGCCTAATGGGCAAATCGTTCAACAGACTGGACAATATCTCAGCCATTTATATACCCTAAATGGTTGCGATTCCCTTATCCAAACCCAAGTTACAGCCAACGATACTTTCCTTGTGCAATGGCAAAGCCAGCTCTGCCAAGGCGACTCCTTGCAAATGCCGGATTTAAGTTATAGAAATCAAGCGGGTATCTATGTTTTTCCCCTGTTGAGCAGCGCCGGCTGTGATTCTACTATAGAGATAGATGTCGTCGGCCACCCGGTGCACCAAACACAATTCTCAGTAGATATTTGTGCGGGTCAAAGCCATACACTCCCCGGCGGACAAACGGTTGGGCAAGCGGGAAGTTATGTGGATACGCTTAGCGCTCAAACCGGTTGCGATTCCGTGGTTACTACCCAGGTCCATGTTTGGCCGGTATATCACGACAGCCTTTCGGTGCATTTGTGCCGAGGACAACAACACCCTTTGCCCGACGGTGTCCTAGTCAGCCAAACCGGCACCTATTCCACCCTGCTTACTTCTACCAAGGGTTGCGATAGTTTAATCACCACTCAGGTTTTGGTTTCTGATACCTTTGAAACCAACATGCATACCGCCATTTGCCAAGGAGATTCTGCTCAGCTGAGCAGCGGGCAATGGGTGCAACAAGCAGGAACCTACAGTGTTCCTTTAAGCAGCCTTGCCGGTTGCGATTCCATGGTTATCCATCATATTGTTCTAAATCCGGTTTATCAAATCCCGTGGTCTTCCGGCTTTTGTCAAGGAGACAGCATTCAATTGCCCGATCAGAGCTGGCACCAAAGCCCCGGGAACTTCAATCTTATATTAACCAGCCATTTGGGCTGCGACTCTACCTTTGCAGTAAGTCTTGTTGAACATCCGACCCACCAATGGAATGAACAACAGGAGATTTGCCAGGGTAGCAGCTATACCTTACCGAATGGGCAAATGGTTTCCGCGAGTGGAAACTATTTATCTTCCCTACAAACTCCCTTTGGTTGCGACTCCTTGATACAGACACAACTTCAAGTTTGGCCAAGCTACCAACAGGTCCTTAGCTTTAACCTATGCGCCGGCGATCAACTGACCTTGCCGAATGGCCAAACCGTGCAACAAGCCGGAAGTTATCAGCAATTCTATACCACGGTTCAAGGTTGCGACTCCAACTTCACCTATCAAGTAATTGGCCAAAACCACCACCAGCACAACCAACAGGTCCGCATTTGTGAAGGAGAAACCTGGACTACAGGTTCCGGCCCACAAAACCAATCGGGAACCTACATAGATTCCCTAAGTTCGGTTTTTGGCTGCGATTCCATCTACACCACCGAACTCCATGTAGAACGCAATTTTGACAGCCTTATTCACCGCTTCTTGTGCCGCGACCAAAGCCTACAGGTAAACGGCATAAACTATGCAGTGCCCGGAGAGTTTGTGCAAAGCCAGCAAACTGCCATTGGCTGCGATTCCATTTGGAGGATACACATTGAGTATGCTCCACTATATGAAAAGCAACTGCCTGAAGACACCCTCATTTGCGACCAAACCATACAAATCCGTTTAGACAGCGGGCTTGCTTGGGTGTGGAACCATGGACCCATTGGCCACCGCATAGAAGTCCAGGATACGGGATGGTATGCCGCCAATGCCATCGATCCAAACGGCTGCTATGTAACAGACAGCATTTGGGTAAAAGATGGTTGCCGCCCCACGCTTTATGTACCCAACACCTTTACGCCTAACGGAGACGGGCAGAACGATCAATTCCGGGCCTATGGAACCCGCATCAAAAGCTATCGATTGAGGATTTACAACCGTTGGGGGGAAGAAATATTCCAAACCGAGAAAATCACCGATGGCTGGGACGGCACCCACCAAAATTTGGACGTTCCAGTGGGTGTTTATACCTATCGAATTGACTACGAAGTTTACAGCACCTTGCCTTACCCCATAGAGCCCATCGTAGGCAAGGTAAAGCTGGTCCGATAAAAAAAGGATGTATTGTGGGATGGGAAGGTCTTTGACTGTTCGACCAACAGGCAAGAATCCCTTACGACACATGGACATGCGTCGCAGCATGGCGCATTTATTACCTAAAAACACACAACCAACCCCGATATTTTCAGTCCTACCCCCTTATCCGGCAATTTCCACCCCAAAAGATCCCCAAGCTCCAAAGAATAGCCCCCCGGCCCTACCGGAGGCCCGCCAGCAGCAGCCGACACTGAGTGGCAGGCCGAGGAGGCGATCCCTTTCTTTGGGAAAGCCACCACAGGCCGCCACGAAATGCCGGGTGCAAGGGAGGCCGCAGGCAAAGGCCGGATAGATTAGATGCACTAGCTTTGGAACCGGGGCCCAAAACCTACCTTCTACTTCAAAAACCGAAAGTCAAGCCAGTTGGAGCACCCAAAACAGGCCCCAGGTGAGCGGAACCGCCAATAAAAAGGAGTCGAAGCGGTCTAAGAATCCACCGTGGCCGGGCATAATGCGGCCGGAGTCTTTTTTGCCAACACGGCGTTTTAAAAAGCTTTGAAATAAATCGCCGGCAACGGCTAAGGGGACAAAAATCAAGGCAAACAAAGGCCAGCGATACCAGTCGGCTTCGAGCCAAAAATAGCCCAATGCAGCCGCTGCGGCCAGGGCTGATATCCATCCTACGGCAAAGCCTTCGACGGATTTGCCGGGACTGATGGAAGGCGCCAATTTGCGTTTGCCTAGGAGTTTTCCCCCCACATAGGCCATGGTATCGTTGATCCAAACCATTAAAAACAACATGAGTAGTGGTTTAAAGGATCCACCCTCGGCAAAGGACAAACGACTCAACAACCAAAAAGGAAGCATGGAAAAAAGTAGGCCAACACCTGACTCCAACCAAAGTTCGGAGGATTTAGATTTGCCCAGTGCCATTAAAAAGCCAATAACGGCAAGCAAAAGCAAGGCCCAAACTGCTTTATGAGCAATCCAGGGAAACAAAAAGCTGATGGCAAACAAAAGGCCCGGAAGCCATAAAAGCCAGCGTAAAGCGCCTTTAGGTTTTTGAGGAAGAAGGCCCAGGTATTCCCACCAACATCCTATGGCTACTAAGGCCATAAATAAAGGAAAATAGGGAGGTCCAAACCACAGCGAGGCACTAAGGATTCCGACATAAACTAGGCCGGAAATGCTTCGCTTTAGCAGTTCAGGGGCGGCCATTATTCACCGTTACTTAGCGGCGCATCGTCGGATGGGCCTGCCGGCTTTTCATGCGCTTCCGTAGGTGCTTCCCCATGTTCGATAGGGGTTTCTTCAGCGGAAACTTCCTCTTTTTCGGCTTGTTTGGGGAAAATAGGGATGTGTTCCTTGAACACCCGTTCTCCAAAAATTTCTACCAGGTCTTCGCGGTACAAAACTTCGCGCTCAAGCAAGCGTTTGGCTAGACTGTCAAGCTTATCGCGGTGGTTTTTGAGCAATTCAATGGCTCTTTGGTAGGCCTCTTCCACCATTAACTTGACTTCCTCATCGATTACCTCTGCAGTCTTTTCGGAATAGGGTTTACCGAAGCTGTATTCGGATTGTCCGGTGGAGTCGTAAAAGCTAATATTGCCAATACGCTTGTTTAGGCCATACATGGAAACCATAGCATAGGCCTGTTTGGTGACTTTTTCGAGGTCCGACAAGGCACCGGTACTAATCTTGCCAAAGACCACTTCTTCTGCGGCACGACCACCCAGAGCAGCGGCCATTTCGTCCAACAACTGATCGGTAGTGGTAATTTGCCGCTCTTCGGGCAAATACCAAGCCGCGCCCAGAGATTGCCCCCTTGGAATAATGGTGACCTTAACCAAAGGACTGGCATACTCTAGCATCCAGCTCACGGTGGCGTGGCCTGCTTCGTGGTAGGCAATGGCCTCTTTTTCGCGGAGCGAAATCACTTTGTTTTTCTTTTCAAGCCCACCAATTACTCGGTCAATGGCGTCGTTAAAATCTTCGCGCGTGATGGTGGTTTTGTTTCTTCGAGCGGCAATCAAAGCGGCTTCGTTGCAAATGTTGGCTATATCCGCACCGGAAAAACCGGGGGTTTGCCTAGCCAGCAAGTCTACATCTATGGATGCATCCAACTTTTTATCGCGCATGTGCACCTTAAAGATTTCTTTCCGACCATTTAAGTCAGGAAGATCTACGGCAATTTGGCGGTCGAAACGTCCGGGGCGTAGCAAGGCTTTGTCGAGCACATCGGCCCGGTTGGTTGCTGCCAAAATAATGATTCCGGTATTGCTTTCGAAGCCATCCATTTCGGTGAGGAGCTGGTTGAGGGTGTTTTCGCGTTCGTCATTAGCTCCTTGGGCCATGGAACGTCCGCGTGCGCGACCGATGGCGTCGATTTCATCGATAAAAACAATGACGGGGGCTTTTTCTTTGGCTTGTTTGAAAAGGTCCCTAACTCTGGAGGCACCCACACCTACGAACATTTCTACAAAATCAGAGCCCGATAAGCTGAAAAATGGAACTTTAGCTTCGCCTGCTACGGCTTTGGCCAGCAATGTCTTTCCGGTTCCCGGAGGTCCTATTAAAAGTGCGCCTTTGGGGATTTTGGCGCCAAGGGTGGTGTATTTTTTGGGGTTGCGCAGGAAATCCACAATTTCCATAAGCTCTACCTTGGCTTCATCTAATCCGGCTACGCTGTCGAAATTGACCAATACGTTGGTGTCTTTATCGAACAGCTTGGCTTTGGATTTTCCGATGTTAAAGATTTGACCGCCACCGGCTCCGCCGCCCATGCGCCGCATGATAAAGACCCAGAATAAAATCATTAGGCCAATAGGAATGAGCCAAGAGAGCATTTGTTGAAAAAAGTCATTGCGCGCAATTTGCCTGATTTCGACCTCTTTGGCAAAGGCATGTTGTTCCCTGAGCTTCACAATTTCATCGTCAAAGATGTTTTTGTTGACATTAGGAATAAGAAAATGCGGACCCTTTTCCACAAATTCCGGGTCTGGGTTCTCGAACAGCTCTTTAAACTCCTCTTCGCTTTTATGGGCTTGAATAGAGTCCTTTTTTAGGAAGACTTCAACCTGAGGGGGGCTGCCTTCGAAGAAATTGATTTTTTCCACAAAGCCTTTTTCCATCCAACCATAAAGATTATTGGTGGTAGCTTTTGGCATGGTGGTTTCAAATACGTCGAGGAAGTTGATGGCAATAAATGCGACAATAGCCGCACCATACAACCAATACAGGTTGAAATTGATACGGGGCTTTTTATTGGGATCACCCGGTTTTTTCGGGGTATTATTTGGTTGCTTTTGATTACTCATACATATAAATCACTACCTATGGAACGAACAAGGGGCTAAAGGGGTTTAGGCAGAAGGGTCAAAACGGCTTATACGGGCATCGGCCCATAAGGATTCAAGGCCATAAAAAGCCCTATCTTCGGGCAAAAATACGTGTACAACAATATTCACAAAATCTATTAAAACCCAACTTTTGTTTGCCATGCCCTCTACATGCCAGGGTTTTTCGCCCAAGGATTTGTGTACTGACTCTTGCACGCTTTTGGCAATGGCTTCTACTTGGGTATCGGAATTACCAGAACAAATCACAAAGCCGTCACAAACGGCATGTTCAATGTTTTGCAAGTCCAAATGGCAGATATTCTCCGCCTTTTTATCTTCCATTCCTTTAACAATGGCATCAACTAATTCAGACCGGGTACTTCCGTTTTTGTTTGTCATTCATTTTTTTTGTTGAAATGCAAAGGTAATACAAATGATGGCTATCCTGTGAGGAAGATGTTAATGAATGGTAAGTGGCTCGAAGTTTATGAAAGCCTTGACTCCACCAACAGCCGAGCCATGGAGGCAGCGCGATGGAGAGAGCTGGGGCATGGTGCCGCCGTTTTGAGCCGAATGCAAGTTGCCGGCAAAGGTCAGCGTGGCAATACTTGGTTGTGCGCCCCAAATGAAGGAATGCTCGTTAGTTGGCTTTGGGAACCCCTACCCTTTGCAGCGTCTGCAGATTGGCCGGTACGGTTACAATGGGCTAGTTCCTTATGGGTGTTCGATGTGCTTCAAAAGGTGTTGGGCCTAGCGCAGCCGCTAAAGCTAAAATGGCCAAACGACCTTTACTTAGGCTCAAAAAAACTGGCAGGGATGCTCATAGAAATTCAATGGCAAGACCACAAACCTAAAATGGGCGTGGTGGGCTTGGGTTTAAACCTTAATCAACACCAATTCCCAGCGGAATTGCCAGGGGCGGTTTCCTTGGCCATGTGGGGATTTCCTTGGACCGACCCTTTGGAAGCGTTCCAATGGTTTCAAAACACCCTTCCCGAGGGCTTAGACCAATATATCCAAATGCCAATGAAAATGCTTAAGAATACCTATGAAAGTGCACTCTTAGGTATGGGCGAATGGCATTATTTTGAAAAGGATGGAAGTCGTTGGAACGCCCGAATAGTAGGTGTAAACAATCAAAACCAACTCTTGCTTCAAAGCAGAGAGGGTACCTGCACGGCCCACGAGCTAAAAAGCCTCCGTATGCTTATGGATTTGCCTTAGCCGCCAATTTTTGCTGCGCTGTTTTGAGCAAATGGCCTAAAAAGCCCTCCAAGGGTTTTTCTACCATCATCCTTAGGAAGGGATTAAGCTTGGCTTCAAAGGACATACCAACTTCGCTATGGCTTGCATCTATTTCTTTAATAGAAATAATTAAGCTAAATGGAAAGGGTTTTCCCTCCGCATCCCCAATCAACAACTCGCTAGGTCGAGTCAGTTGTTTCTGTTCCATGGAAATGGGGCCCAATGCGCCTAATTTTAATGTGCAGCCGCTGGGGCTTGCTTGCCAATCCTTTACCGCATCGGGCATTAAAGGTTCAAAGTTTCGAAAATCAGACAGCCAATCAAATACCGTTTCGGCGGAGGCGTCCAATATCCTTGGGCGAATCGTAATTTTTGTCATGCGGTGGGGTTCCATTGTTCGGGAGCCAAGCTCCAAGCATTCAATACATTTAGGTCCTCGGCACTGATTCGACTTGCACTAAGTGATGCTTCCAGTAAATGCGAATAATCACTTATAGAATAAGCACTTATGGATTCCCTATTGCATCGTTCTTTGGCAATTTCAAACCCGTAATCGAAAAGGGCAAACAGGTGGTTTACCTGCGCTCCGGCTTCACGAAGGGCTTGGATAGCATCTAAGCTACTGCCTCCGGTCGAAATCAAATCTTCAACAACCAAGACTTCTCCAGACTCAGGAAGCAGCCCTTCGATGCGCTTTCCCTTTCCATGTTCTTTGGCTTGGCTTCGAACGTACAAAAAAGGTAGTTCCAAAGCCTCGGCAAGCAAGAGTCCGTGGGCAATACCCCCGGTAGCCACCCCTGCAATCGCTGCAGGATTTAGCTCCAGGCATTCTACCATTTGCTTAAATCCGGCGGCAATCTCTTTACGCAGCTCCGGGTAGGACAGGCTGAGACGATTGTCGCAATAAATAGGGGATTTCCAACCCGAGGCCCAAGTAAAAGGGTGCTTAGGTTGAAGCTGAATTGCGTTAATTTGCAGCAGCGAACCCGCAAAACGCCGGGCCAGCTCAGAATCGAGGATCATAATTCAAATGTATAAAGTTTTTATCAAGGAACATGTACTGGTATTAAGCACCCAAGCCCCCGCTCAGGTGCGCGGATTCGATACCGTTCACCTTATGCCCTACCGCAACCACCATAGTTTGATTCAGGTGGTGGAGGATTTGATGGAACGAGAAGACCAAAAGCCGCGCTGTGTGGCACTTTTTGGGGTTCAAGAAAGTCTGCTTTGGAAGGCCTGTACTCAGATCTTTGAAATCGTAGATGCCGGCGGGGGGCTTGTTAAGCATAGCAAAACCGGCGATTTACTGTTTATTTTTCGCCACAAAAAATGGGACCTTCCTAAAGGCAAATCCGAAAAAGGCGAAACCATGGAAGAAACCGCTTTGAGAGAGGTTCAAGAAGAATGCGGCCTGAGAGAACTACACCTTGGCCCTTCTTTGTGTACTACCTATCACGTGTTTGGATCTCCGGGCGCCCGAAAAATCAAACGTAGCTTCTGGTATGCCATGGAAACCGACCAAGAAGAGCTTCATCCTCAAACCGAAGAAGGGATAAGTCATATTGAATGGGTACCACCGGAAAAAGTCCACAAGAAACTCAAAAAGGCCTACAACAGCATTTATGAAGTAGTTCAGGCCTATTGGTATCAGGTCGGCTGGTCGGCTGCAAACCATCGCTTCCGACTAAAATAACCGAAATCCTAGCTGCGGAGTTGCAGAATTGAGAAAGACTCGTACTTTTGCCCCCGGAGAGATGGCAGAGTGGTCGATTGCGGCGGTCTTGAAAACCGTTGAGGGTAACACCTCCGGGGGTTCGAATCCCTCTCTCTCCGCAAAGCAAAAGCCCGACCAGGGATTAATTTTTTTCAAGAAAAACTCGGAGCCAAACTTGTTTGAGCTCCGAGTTTTTTTTGGAAAATTACCAAAGTCGCCCCAGCGGCTTTGGCTTTGCAGATCCGCCCCTTTGGGATTAGTTTTACGAATCCCTTATCCATACCAAGCAAAGCAAAACAATTGGGCAAAAAACAAGGTAAAAATGAGACTGTTGATGCGTTTCGTTTTCAAGACGAAGTCCCTGACCGCAGCGACAGGGGTTTAAGGCGCAGGCAAATAGAAAGGCACCTGACGCTGCGGTCAGGATAAAATACTTGAGATTTGGCCGTAACACAGACCCTGACGTTCCTGTCAGCGTTTATAATCCTGACCGAAGCGTCAGCGCAGCATCCCCGCCAGAGTAGCATCGCATCAACAGTCTCACAATGGTTGAGGCCCGATTTTTTTTGAAATAATACAGCCTAATGGCCATCCGCCGTTACAGCTCCAATCTTAAATACCTCTCCGAAATAATATTCCTATACGCCCATTTCATTTCCTCAGACAGTAAAGACGTATCTATCAGCTTCCATGCTTTTGACTTGTTCTTTTGCATCCTGTGGAAGGCTCCTTTTATCTGTTTGGGGGTGAGGCCCATTCCTAAGGCCAATTGTTCGAAGTGGCCTCTGTTCAGTTTCTTTTTCTTCCCTGCAAGCGTCAAGGCAAGTTCTTCCTTATCCTCCGGAAATACCAGGGCCACACTTAACAAATCATAGGCAGGCGCAAGCCCCCATCCAGAGGGAGTTTCTATCATCGAAAAATTTTTGAGGTGCATATCGTTATTGCCCGTCAAATAAGAAAATAGGGCCAAATCAAAGAAATAGGTTTTGTCCAGTAAGGTATTGCTGGAGTAGGCATCCAAAGCCTTACCAATTTTTTCCATGGAGCCTTTGTATTTGTCAAAGGCTTCCGTAATCTGAAACATATCAAGCATGTGTAGCTTTTCTCCTTGGCCACCACGGTCTATTCGCTGCGTAAGGTAACAGAGCTCCCCGGATTTCAGCTTAAACAAGGAGGAAGGTGCTGCAGGAATTCCAAAGGCATCTGCCATCCGCATAGTAAGATGCTCATTTTCGGGCATTTCCGGGAAACGATTCGAAGGTGGTTTTAATATATATTGTCCGCCCAATGCGCCCACAATGGTAAGTCTGGCATTTGCGGCGTTGGCAGATTCCCTTATTAGAGACATGGATAATTTAGGTTGCATTCCCGGAACCGCAACACTTCGCTCCACTACCTGTTTAGCCAGTTCGGCCATTTGATCCCAACAATACTCGATGTGAGGGGGTGTTGAAGTTCCAAAAAAAGCTAAGGAGCATTTTTTGTGAAAGTCCCTTTCCCCCTCGATGGGATCATAGCAATACAGACATTTATTCTCCATCCTGCCCCTCTATTGGTTCCACACCTACTGCACCTATGCAATGCTGACAGCAGGCCAGCAGCAAACCCATTCGATCGTTCTTATTGATTTTCCAACTCTTTGACGCGATATCCAGCAGCCATCCTTCCGGAATCAACCCTTCAAAAAAAGGGAAGAGCCGTTTGTCCGTATAGGGTTCTAATCTAACCGGCATGGAAAAAGTAATGAAGGCATTCGGATAATCCCTAACGTACTGCGCATCGTAGGTAAATACATATTCCCCATCATTGGTTTCTTTAAGAATACCTGCCAAAATGCCCTTGTATCGCACTTTTCCCTGCCTCATTCAACCGGTTCTTTACTGTTTACAGGAGCTAGCTCATGGCCAAACATTTTGAGGACGAGGTTTACCTTGTCCATATGTAAATTGGTTTTCCCCTGCTCTATTTTGCGCACCACCGTAAGCGCCACCCCGGCCCGGCCGGCAAATTCTTCCTGAGTTAGATTCACTTCCTTTCGGCGTTGCTTTACAAAGTCGGCTAAGCGATTCATTATATGCCCTAAGATATATTTTCAATCAAATATAATGAATTATATGTAATAAGATATAATAATAGACAAAAAGATAGTATCATATGCATTAGCATATAATTGTTCTAATTGACAAGTTACCTTTAATCACAAAACAGGCCTAAATCTACCACCTTGAATCGGTTCTAAAAATCGCCCCTCTTCCCAAAACCAAATCCAATCAAGGGTTTTCTTCAAGAAGCAATGGGGCAATTGGTGGTTTGCTTTTTTGGCCGGCTTATCCGGCTGCACGCTGCAAGTCCTCGCCGCTCCATTAAGGAAAGCGGGGCCGGATGGGTCTTTCCGAAGGATCGGAAAGCCGCACCCGGCCCACGCTTCCCTAAATGTCGCTGCTCCGGGCTTTCCGCTGCATCCGGGCCGGGTGTACATCCCAAGATTCTCCTAATAAAAGGAAAATCCTTAATCCTTAATAAACAGGTTGTAAATCAACAAGCCTAGTACAACGGCCACATGCACCAACAACCAAGATTTTTGCCACCAAGGCCGTTCTTTCCAATGCCTGTTGGGCTGAAAGGGATCAAAGGCCAGCGCAATGCCCAGCGAGGCCATGCCATCTCCCAAATCACTCCAAACCATTTGACTTATGCCCATAAGGGTAAATAATCCATACAGCCAAGGGCCATAGGGTTCATGCCAAGACTTCATGTGCGAGAATTTTTCTTTTTAAATACGGGAGAGGTTCCAACCATTCCCCCTCCAAAACCTATAAGTGCAAAACTTCCCGCCCATAAATACCAAGCTGCCTGCTCGGGATGAGCAAACATCCATCCTATGCCTAATCCGGCCACTAGCAACAAAAACAAACCCAATAGACTTTTCATTTCCATGAATTTTACTGCAAAATTACCTCGGGTCTCAGGCATTTTATGGGCTATTTTTGCGAAAATTTCCGTAGATTCCCACGAAGGTCAAAGCGGAAGCTTTATTTAAACGTTTGGCCTAAACATTTGGTCTAATCCTAAAAACATGTTCAATATTCCTTCATTCCTTTACCGGCTTTTACTTGTCTTGAGCTTTACATTGCTTCTTAGTTCCTGCGATAAAGACCAAATCAACTGGCAATTGGAACCCCAATTTGAGTGGGAAGGCCAAAGCCTATCCCTAGAACAAGATTACACTTGGCAAGACAAAAAAATGCGTTTCACCACCATTCAAATGTACCTAAGTGGACTTAGCATCCTTGGCTCCGATGACCTCATGCACCTCTTTCCTCAATCAGAATATTTAATTTCCACCGATTCCGAGCCTTTGTCCTTTCATCTAACCGAAGATGTTATTCCGATAATGTGGTATGGAAACATTGGAGTGGATCCTTTACGCAACGACTCCACCGGAGATTTAGCCATTCCTGCTTGGGAATACCCAAACGACCATCCCCTCTCCGCAACCCAAGGAATGTATTGGTCCTGGAATCCCGGCTATATTTTTATGAAGCTCGAAGGACGTATCGATTTAGACAACGATGGTCAATACCAAAGTGCCGGTGAAACGTTTAGCCTTCATCCCGGACTAAGTCCTTTGTATACGCCATTAATTATGGAAGTAATGGGGCAAGGCGAAAAAAACCGCTTGGTTATTAAAATTAACCTGGCAGCTTTTCTTGCCAACTACCCTTTAGACGGCGCTGGTCAAAACGTGCACGCCATGCATACCGGCGATCCAAGTTTCCCATACGCCCAACAACTTATGCTTTCAGGCTTAGAAGCATTTTATGCCATCGAAGCTAAATAGAATAGTTTTAGCCCTGGGTATCGCTGCCTTGGCTTCCTGTGGAAAGGATTCCAAAGCACCTTTGCTTCCCGTTTCTCAAGATTCACTTCAATCTCTAGGGAAACGTTTGTTTTTCAGCACAATCCTTGACCAAAACGGACGCAAAAGTTGTGCAAGTTGCCATAAGCCGGAATTGGGGTTTAGCTCCAAGGTTTCGGCTCATGCCGGCCCAAACCCTAAGCTTCCGGCCAGAAATGCGCCTTCCCTGTGGCACCTATCCCACAAAAAGCAATTCA
This sequence comes from Flavobacteriales bacterium, assembly GCA_018401695.1. Taxonomy (GTDB): domain Bacteria; phylum Bacteroidota; class Bacteroidia; order CAIKAF01; family CAIKAF01; genus CAIKAF01. The sequence goes on from JAGYKD010000002.1 coordinate 575,944, forward strand.
ATTGGGACGGCGGCGTCCCAAGCTTAACGCAACAGGTTTTGGTGCCCCTTCATCCTATGGGTGATTTTGAAACTCCACCTCAGGCCGCAGTAGATCGGTGGAATAAAGCACATCCCCACGAAACACCCATTGACTTAGCCACCTTATGCTTGGCTTTGGAGGCTTTTCAGAAATCCATCCAGGTTCCCGCTACTCCATGGGACAGGTACAGCAAGCAAGCCCAAGAATGGACCGGAAATGCCAAACTTGCCTGGCAGGCATTTAATCAGAATGGTTGTGCCTCCTGCCATACGCCGCCTAGTTTTACAGATGGTAACTTTCATAACACCGGGCTGCCTGACTTCACCGGAGATGAAGGCAGATATCGTATCACCGGAAAACCTCAGGACCGTTACGCTTTTGGAACCCCTAGCCTACGCGGCTTAAACCTAACCAAACCGTACTTTCATGACGGGCGGTCTTTTGCCTTAGATTCAGCCGTTCTTATGCATTACCGCGGCATGCACGGTCGGGAACTTAGCACAGAATCCTTGGCAGCGATTATGGAAGTGCTTCAAAGCTTGTTTGTAGACAGCACGCACCAACAGAGCCACATACCCTAAGAGGCACTCCCTAAGAAAAACCGAAAACAACCTTAGTTGCCATGGGCCGAAACGAGTTCGGCCCACAACTGTTGGGCCGCTAAAAAGGGACTCATTTGGGCAGAAGACACCTGAGCCTTTAAATCCAAATAGCGTTGATGCACCTTTGTGTTTCGTTCCAAGATATGCTCCCACTGCCCTTGCAAGGCTTCTTGAAACCAAAACACGGCTTGGTCTTTTCTGCGTTTTTCCATGGCTCCGCTGGCTCTAGCCTTCAAAAGCATGCTTTCTAAGTGATCTACGGACGCTTTTATGCCCTGATTCTTCAAAGCAGACATTAAAAGCACTTGGGGTTCCATCCCATAGGGGTGTTTCGGGAATAAATGCAAGGCGTTACGTAATTCTGCAGCCGCCATTTTTGCTTTTTGCTCGGCAGGTGGCTCGGCTTTATTGATTAAAATGGTATCCGCCATTTCCATAATGCCCCTTTTGATTCCTTGCAATTCATCCCCGGCTCCGGGTATGGCAATTAAAGTAAATAAATCCACCATGGAATGCACGGCGATTTCGGACTGCCCAACGCCTACAGTCTCCACAAGTATCAGGTCATATCCGGAAGCTTCACACAAAAGCATAGCCTCGCGGGTTCTTAATCCAACCCCACCCAAAGCCCCTGCCGAAGCCGAGGGCCGAATAAACACTTCCGGATTGCGGCTCAAGTTTTCCATCCTAGTCTTATCGCCTAAAATGGATCCTCCCGTACGTTGCGAACTTGGGTCAACGGCAAGTATGGCCATACGGTAGCCTTTTTGCAGCCAATATGGACCTGCTTGCTCTATGTAGGTAGATTTACCGGCCCCGGGTATTCCGGTGATGCCTAAGCGCAAAGAATTGCCACTGTAGGGCAAACACAAATCCAATAAAGCATTGGCTGTGCTTCTAGCTTCCTGTTTGTGGTTTTCCAACAAACTTATGGCCCTAGACAATCCGGGCATTCCGCCATGGCGCACTAGTTCTAACCAAGCCTCCGGGCTTTGGGGAGCGCTTTGCCCACTGCCCTTCGTATAGTTGGGATTTATGGCTCCTGCCATCAGGGATTTAAATAATCATTCAGCTTTTTGGCCAAATCTTCTTCCAAGCTTTTTTCCGGCAGCTCTACCACTCTACCTATTTCTTTTTTGTCATAGTACATGATAATGGTAGGAACATAGCTGATATTTAAGGCATTAAACCCTTCAAAAGCCGCTTGTTTCTCCTCATTTACGGCAAACACTTTATAATCGTCCTCGTCCATGTTGGCCTCATCCATGATTTTGAAAAAATAAGGGGTATACACCTGACTATCTTCGCACCAAAAGCCCATGACGCATTTAAACGAGAGGTGCTTTCTTTCCGATTTTAGCGTGGCAATGGCTTCTTTATTAGGTTCGTATGCCTTAAATCCGGGCTCAAATACCGGCCCATGCACGCGGTTAAAGAAAATATGCCGGTGCACCCGACCCACCGGATAGTCGGCTCCTTGAGCTCCAACAGAGGAAAATACAGCCATTACCAAAACTAACATCGTCCATTTCATACCCAAAAGTAAGTAAAATCGTGCGGGTGTTTTATTCTTGCTTTACCCAGAGCCTTTGATGGATTGCGCCTAAAGCATCCAACCACTCCAAAAGGTAAGTCCCGGCAGTCAATTGGGACGGAAATTGAGGATCCCACGCGCTCCCTTCTCCTAGCACACGGCCGCTCAAGTCCATGCATCGCCAGCCTGATTGTGCTTCCGGAGAAAGCATAAGGGCTGCTTCACCTTTTAAGGGATTAGGATACACATAAGCTGATCCATGATGGTCAAATGTGTTTTTTTCAATAGCCAGATTTCCGGCCTTTCCATCAAAAAACTGAAGCCCTCCTCTTCCATTCCCTACCACCAAATCCAAAAAACCATCGCTATTCCTGTCTAAGGATATGGGAGCGGCATACAAACCTACATCTATGAATCCTGCCGACTGGGTTACCAATTGGGCATTGCTTTCGCTTACGTTTTGGTAATGGTAAAGCGTGCCTCGATAGCTCCCAACCAACAATTCTACGCCTTGGCTTCCGTGATACAGGTGAGGAACCGAATGCCCCTGATTGCCCACCAAAGGATCGGTAACTTGCACATTGGCCCAGCTGCTCACTAAGGCGTTGGATGAGAAAAAGGGAACACCCGATGAGCCATTATGAGGCACATAACTCAATTGACCATCGGCGGCACCTATAAGTAAATCCAAATAGCCGTCTTGATTTAAATCAAACAAACAAGGCGCACTATATCCGGCAGCTATAGAAATACCTAAGCTTTGTGGATTACCCGAGAATACCGGCTGCTGAACCGATCCGATATTTTCAAGCCAAAACAAATCGCCTTGCCTCCTTCCAAATACCAAATCCAAATCCCCATCCTTATCCAAATCGCCCAGACTTGGGCTTAAATCAAAGCTGTTGGGCGGAGAATTCAGCCCAACCAAGGTGCTTTTTCTAAAGGTGCTTCCTTGACTTCCGGGAGTGCTTAAATACAGATGCCAGGAAGCCGGGCCCTGATTTACGCCTCCATTTCCCAACAAAAAATCCGCATGACCATCCCCGTTTAAATCCCCTAAGGCAGGACGACAATTGGTTCCTAAATCCAACACCTGCTCGTTGAAGTAATGGTACTCCTGCGCTTGAAACTTGGGCGGATTCGGATCTGGGTCCTGCAAAAAGCCGACTACCTGTCCGGAATCCAAAGCATCGCTATCGGTATTGGGTGCCACCAATACATCCCATAAATTATCGTTGTTAAGGTCTGCCGAAAAGGCTCCAAGAAACACTTCCATAGAAAAGGGCCCACTGCCAAAGCCTTGAGGAAATCCGGCTTGGGCAAAAACCATTTCGGCTTGCTGCAAAGTTCCTCCATTCAGCATAATGGCTAAACGATTGTCGCCGGCATCTCCTAAAATCAGGTCGGTAAGGCCATCTTGATTTAAATCTTTCGCAAATAAGCTGCTGCCTGCATGGCGATTACCTCCTGCTAAGTTCCCACCCTGATCACAACTGTCTTGCAGTTGCAAATCATCCAAGTTGGCTCCTTCCCTAAACCTACCCCAATTTCCCGTTTCAAGGGTAAAAATTAAGCTGTCCGAATGCCCGTATAGTTCTTGGCTTAGATTTCTATGCCACTCCAGGCAACTGCCCAAAAAATTGAAGGTGAGTACGTCCATATCGCCATCCCCGTCCACATCGGCAAGTCCCGGCAAATCCGATTGAGATATAAAAAAGGCAGAGGGACCAAAGCCAAAATCGGTCTTCAGGGGACTTCCATAGGCCTGCCAAGTAGACGAATTCGCTAAGGTGCCCCTGTGCATCCAAGCTTGTAGCCCATCAATATTATATCCTATCAAATCCGGGAAGCCATCACCATTGGCATCAAAGGGTAGACACCAGTTTCGAATACCCGGCAACTGGGGTTTTAAATCCGGCCGGTACACCCAAGAATTTCCGGAGCGCACCAAAGGTAAAACTACATTTCCCATGCGGTCAAAAACCCACAAATCAACCGTGCCATCCAAATCCCAATCCAATTCCCCAAATTGAGGCTGATTAAAGCCTCCTACCCATGCCAAATTCAGGGTATCTCCTTGACCATTGAGCATCCATGGAGGATTCAACGATTCCTCAAAGGCCAAAATTGGTTGGCCAATGCTGTTGGGTGCTAGCCCACAAAAACACAAGAAAATCAGGAAACCAAGTCGAACCATAACATTTGTAGCTATAAAAGTATATCTTTGCGTTCATTTTGAAAAGCTAAAAGCATAATTGATAACGCATATGCAGAATAAGGGAGCCATCCAGACATTTGCCATTTTGTTGGCGCTGGCCTGTGTGTTTCACTTGTCGTTTACCTTCATTACGCAACGTACTGAGGCTCAAGCGATGGAAGAAGCGGGAGGAGATGTTGTAAAACAAAGAGCTATTTTAGATTCCATAGGCAACGATGCTGCCTTAGATCTGGGTTTGTTTTCTGTAAGCTACAACGATGCCAAAAGAAGAGAAATGAACCTTGGACTTGACCTCCGTGGAGGAATCAACGTCACCGTGGAAGTTTCTATTTCGGACTTGCTCCGAAATATGGCCAACAATCCAAACGATCCGGCGTTTGAACAAGCCATCGCTAAAGCTAAAGAATCGCAAAAAACCAGCCAAGAGCCTTTTGTAGACCTTTTTGCGAACGCATATCAAGAGGCCAATCCAGGGGCACGACTTGCTGCACCGGGTTTGTTTGGGCATGCCAACCAAAAGCTGGTAAACGGTAATATGAGCAACGAAGAGGTGCTCAATTTACTTCGATCCGAAGCCGATATGGCCCTTTCGAGAACTTTCGAAGTGCTAGACGCCCGTATCAACAACTTTGGCATGACCCAAGCTAGCATCCAAAAGGTGGGAACTACCGGACGCATTCGGGTAGAATTACCCGGGGTGCAAAACGAAACCCACGTTCGTGAATTGATCGAAAAGCCCGCAAAGCTTGAATTCTGGGAAACATACGAGGCCGCCGAAGTGCTTAACCGATTTGCTCAAATCGATGAGCTTCTCCGACGTCAGGAAGTTGCAGAGTCTGCAGCTAAAGACCAGGACACAACCAAAATCCCAAGCCTTGAGCCGGTACCTGGCCAAGAAAGTCAAAACGATGCGCCTGAAGAATCCCTCGCAGTCAATGCACCTGATTTGCAAAATCCCGAATTGCCGGAGGATACCTCATTGAATACCGAAAACACAGAATTTGGCGCTCAGGAAGACCTCGGACCTTTGTTCCGTAATTTCGTAACAAATATTGTAGAAATCGAAGGCCAAGCTCAATATGGTTTTGGACCTACCCTTGGTTACACTCGAAATGGCCCTAGAGATACTGTTGCTCTAAATCGACTCTTTAACCGAAAAGAGGTAAAAGGATTGCTTCCCCCAGATCTTAAACTGGCTTGGGGAAATAAAGCCATTGAAGACCCTAACAACGAGCTGATTGACGGCCAATTTGCCCTCATCGCTCTTCGCTCAAACTCACGCGATGGCAGCCCCGCCATGGAAGGCGATGTAGTGGTAAATGCGCGTTTCCAAAACGACGAAAACTCCGGTGGCTTTGAAGTCGTAATGGAAATGAATGCCGAAGGGGCAAGAGACTGGGCCAAACTGACCGAAAAAAATGTAGGTAAATCCGTAGCCATTGTTTTAGATAACAGGGTCTACTCCTACCCTAACGTAAATGAAAAAATCGCTGGTGGTATTTCCAGTATCTCAGGGAACTTCGGATTGGAAGAAGCCAAAGCCTTGGCCTCCATCTTAAAATCCGGAAAGCTCCCCGCACGCAACGAAATCGTAGAAATGGCTATTGTGGGTCCAAGCTTGGGCAGCAAAGCACGGTCCGCCGGTATTTCTTCCTTGGCCATCGCCTTTTTGTTGGTATTGCTGTACATGGCATTTTACTACGGAAAAGCAGGTATAACTGCCGACTTAGCCCTGTTTACCAACCTTTTCTTCCTATTGGGAGCCCTCGCAGGCTTTGGAACCACCCTCACCCTACCCGGTATCACAGGTATTGTCCTGACCATTGGTATGTCGGTAGATGCAAACGTTCTAATCTACGAACGTATTCGTGAAGAACTACGCGCCGGTAAAGGGGTTAAAATGGCCCTCGCCGATGGCTACAAACGAGCCTACCGCGCCATCATCGACTCCAACATCACCACCGCTTTAATTGCCTTGGTGTTGATCGTATTCGGCGCCGGTCCGGTACGTGGATTTGCCATTACTCTCTTCTTAGGTATCCTTACCTCTTTGTTCTCTGCCATTTTTATTACCCGTTTGTTGTTCGAATGGCAGCTTAGCAAAAACCGCAGCATCTCTTTTTCCAGCAAGGCTACCGAAAAACTTTTTAGCCGCATGTCTTACGACTTTGTAGGCAAAAGAAAGCCTTTCTACATCGTTTCTGCGGTACTTATGATTGCCGGTTTTGTGAGCTTTGCTACCAAAGGTTTTAACTTAGGCGTTGACCTCAACGGCGGTCGATCTTATGTGGTGGCTTTCGACAACAGCGATTTTAGTACTTCAGAGATATCCACAGCCGTTACCGAAGCCTTCGGTGGAGCAAGTACCCAGGTGAAGTATTATGGCGACCAAAAAACGGTATTGTTGGTTTCTAAGTACAAAATCGACGACCAGTCCGAAGAAGTAGACAACCAAGTAAAATCTGAGCTTTTTGCTGCATTAAGCGGATTCTATACCAACCCTCCTTCCGAGGAAACCTTTGTGACCATCAACGAAAACAAACCGGAAAATTCCGGTATTGAGCGTGTGGAAACCGTAGGTCCCACCATGGCGCGCGATGTGGCCATCAAATCCATTTGGGCCGTCGTTATTTCACTCATCATTATGTTTGCTTACATTCTGTTGAGGTTCCGCGGTTGGCAATATGGATTGGGAGCGCTTGCGGCACTTGTGCACGACGTAGTTCTTGTATTGGCCGTATTCTCCATTTTTGATGGCATATTGCCCTTCTCTTTGGAAATTGACCAAGCCATCATTGCCGCAGTGCTCACCGTAATTGGTTACTCCATCAACGACACCGTAATCATTTTTGACCGCATCCGCGAATACGTCAGCGAAGCCAGAAAAGGCACCATGGGCGACATGATCAACAACGCCCTCAACAGCACCATGGGGCGAACCATCAACACCTCAATGACCGTGCTGTTTGTATTGTTGGTTGCCTTTTTGTTTGGTGGCGAAGGCATCCGCGGCTTATCCTTTGCCGTACTCATTGGGGTATTGGTAGGAACCTACTCCTCTATTTTTATTGCATCACCCATCGTATTGGACTTGCAAAAAAAGAAGGCCAAATAATCATTACACACTAAGACACTTTCGAAAAGGTACAAGCCGGAGCTTGTACCTTTTTTTGTGCCCTGAAATTCAGGGAAGACGCATTTACCCAATTGATTTTTCGACGCAGGGCGATGCGTCGCTACGGTTTGGGGTTTTGCCCATGGGGCATGGGGAGACGCAATATTTTGCGTCTCTACGGTTTGGGGCTTTGCCCATAGGGCATGTTATTATTCTATCCGGCCTTGGTTCCGGACTCCCTCCCGCAGGCGGGGGCGCAGGCCGCTCCGGGTTCCTCTCTAAAGTTCGGAATCCTCGCTGGCCTTTGCCCAACCGCCTGCGCTTCGGGCGGTCCTCCTCCTGGCCGGGGGCCGCATGCTTTGAAAGGCATGGATATTAAAACGGTGCAGGGCCATGCGTGGCTACGGGATCCCAAGCAATGCGGCAGTTTTCCTGTTACTCAGTCCGTCCAGACGGAGGCTAATGATTTGTTTTAAATCCATGGGATCAAGTTTATTTGCCATATCTCAGTTCTTGTCCTGGGATATAGCAGTTTTCTACTTAATCTTCTAAAGTGGCACGGTTTGAACCGAAAAAATTGGCACGGTTTGAACCGAAAAGACTGGCACTAACGAACCGAAATCGGTGGCACTATTTGAACCGTTGCATCCATCGCCAATGCATCATAGCTTAAATCCGCTTTTACGCCTTCTTTGGGCAGGGGAAAAGTCCCTTTTTCCAAGCGTTTGTAAAACAACACCAAGGCTCTCGGCTCCCACCGCAGCAATTTCATGCGGTTGCGGCTGCGGTTGATGAACACAAACACATCGCCACTGGTCACATGGAGCTGCATTTGATTGGGTGCAATGCCGCAAAATGCGCCTGGGTTTCTCCGCTTTGACGCCATTCCTCTACCAAAGCCAACATAGCTTCTCGTTTTTGATCGTTCTAGGACATCATTTTATGCTTTGTCCAAAGTTGAGGGGAGTTTTTGGGCTGAGGAATATGGGCTTGGCTGAAGGCTTACAGTATTATAGATCGATTTCCTAATTCTTTATGAGTACCCTATCTCATACTTTGGTCAGTTGTTTTAAACGGCCTTGAAACGATTGGAAATAATTTCTTTTGGTGGTATCATTTAAAAAAGAAGCAGCTACCATTTTTTCAATCCATTTAGACTTGGATAGCATGGATGCCATTATTCCATGAAAGGTCTTTTCAGGTATTTCTGCTTGCTCTGCCAGTGTAGCAAATTGTATACCGATATTGCCTTGGGCTAGATGTTTAGGCAGTAGACCATCATCTAAGGCAAAGTCTTTATCATCTATATGTATACGGCTATTTAGCAAGTCATACGCAGGGCTTAGTCGATAATCTCCAAAAGGCGTTTCTAGGATAGAGAAGTTTTTAAAGTGTGCATCTCCATTTGAAAAAAGATAATTAAAGACAAGTATTCTTAAAAGTTTTGGCGCTTCTGTCTTGTAAGTTGTTAAATAATTGCGCATTAATTCAAACACATCTAAATAATTCCCGAGGTATTTGTAATGTTCGCCATGGGTTTGTGGGGTTCTTTTTGCTAAGGAAGCAAAGTCATCTTGAGCTAATTTTGAGCCATCCTCTTTTACATCAAATCGTTTTGTGATGTATGCAGGTGTTCCATCTTTAAAAAATACCAATGCATTTTCTGCGGTTTCTATGCCATAAACCTGACGAGCAATTTGCATGGTTAAATGTTCATTGGCAGGCATCTGATCGCGCTTTTTACCGGCCCCCGGAATGGGTTTCAGAATATAAGTACCTCGCTCATTTTCATCCATTAGCCTTAACTTGTTTCTGTCCAGCAATACAGCATATTTTTCTTGGACACCTGATATCGACATACGGTTCCGATTTTCGTCAAACATCTGAGCAGTTTCCGGATTGGATGCCGGGGAATCGTATGGCAAAACATGATTTACCTTCCTGCCCTGAAAAACTCTATGTAAAGCGGTCCTGCTGTATGTATTAAATCCTTCAGATAGTGTGCCGGGGCAATATTTAATTTCCGGTAAGCTCATTAATTTTCAAGTTTAATAATCCTAACGGCGCCTATGCTGTCATTTTTTGCAGTAGTCATAAGCAATCCAAAATGGTCTTCGTTGTCGATTCTATGGAGTGTGCAAACCACTTGCTTATTGGGGCCTTCAGGAAGCATACTGAAAAAAAACGGAAACAAGTACTTGGAGTGGAATTCATTTTCTTCTTTTGGTAAAGTTAGACTAATGCTTGGCCTTTCGTTATTTGTTACCCAGTCTACGTGATAATGAAATGAAAACGAACCATCATCGTGCTGGGTCAAGGTACCCGCTTCCTCGTTTTTGAATAATACTTTGGCTTTTCTCATTTACTATGCGTCAAAGTTTTAATTTTTAGGCAAAGCTCCATGCCCAGCACATCAGATACCTTATGCAAGGTTGAAAGCGTAGGGTTTCCTTTTCCGCTTTCTAGCTGTTTTAAAGTTCTCAGGCCAACCCCTGATAGTTCTGCCAATTCCTCCTGTGTTACTTGGAGCGCTTCCCTACGCATCTTTAGGGTTTTTATTAATTCCGAAAAGTGCATTATATAGCATTATTTGATGCAAATATAAAGCTAATTATTGAAAATTCAACAAAAAGAGCTTTTAAATGCACTATTCTTTACATAACCAAGCTTTTCTGCCATATTTTCAATAAAAGGTGCACTTTAAAGCCCTCTATTTAAGTGTGTGCTGAACTGGTATGTCAAAACCGGACAACAAGACCAACGAATTGAGGTTTTGAAGTTGTCTAAAGGGGGCGACCACCTCAGGATGTTCCGGAATATGCAGGTTGGCAGCGATGCACGCCGCCCATCTTTCTGCAACTATGGAGAAGCTGAAAAATAAGCTTTACCCATACCTCTAATTAAAAGTTTGGCAACTCCCCCGGTGGAGCCTGCCCTACGTGCAGCCGAAGGGTGCAATAGCGGTTTCATTCTGGGCCTTGCGGGGCGGGCGAAAGCTTAGTTGTTAGGCACTGGCTTTTTTTAATTTTGGTGAAACGGATTTTCGCCAAAGAATTCGGAAATTTTATTTTCTCCGTTAACATTATACAGGTCGGTAATATTAATACGAAGCATCAACATGTTGAATAACATTGTAATTGTCTGGTTTAAATATCCCTCCCAACTTATTGGATTAACACTAAATTGTGAGTCTGCTAATCCTTGTCCAATCTCAAACGTATTTATTTTAGTCTCTATTCCTGTTATTTCTTGATTATCCGCCTTTGATTTGACTATTAGTCGACACTTGAATTCAGTTTCTGAGATTGGGTGATAAACTCTCTGAATGTAGTAATCCTGTTTAAATTGTTTTGTATCCATTTATTTGTTTTTTGATAGTTGAAATACTCCTGCCTTCAATACTTGAAAGCAAATTTTTGCTGTATAGTGATTAGGATTAAATCCCGAACTTACTTGCTGATATGGGTGAATGTAGTTTCTGAAATCTCGAAGTGCATGACTAAATTTTTTCACATCATCCTTAATGAGACCAATTTCAAACGAAACGTCAATTAGTTGGCTCAAAGTCCAATCAGGAAATTGTTTGACTTTACCTTCCTTGTCTTTAGGTGCAGATTTAGCTTGGTTAAATTCCTTTGGTGACTTCAAAGCAATTCCAAGAAGTATTCCTTCAAGACTACTGCCTGAAAGAAAGATGACCGACAAATGTGCTTTTGCCGCAAAACAGTTTTTTATCTCTCCGAATCGAATTTTGAGAACTTCTGAAACTATAGAATCTAGACCTAGAGCATCAATTGAAATATCATCAAACTCTTTATCTAAAAAATCATCTGCTTTCAGTTCTACATTGTCATCATGAAGTTCAACCTTATCTGTCTTTTTGAAGGTTATTTCCGTGCCATTTCGGACTACTTGCCATTTATCAAAAGCTAAATATTGATTCAGATTTTTGATGTGGTTATCAAGTTCAGAAGTTTTGCCAATAAAATTAACTGGGTTGAATAACTTTTTAATACACTTATCTAATTCTGGCTTTCCGTTAATCTTGTGAAGGCGATCATCTGTATATTTCCATCGAGAAGGAAATCCCTGACCATAAGTATCATTGAATCCCAAGTCTTTGAAAAACTCGATAAGTTTTGGGCCTGACCGATATTCCGTTTCTTCGTTTATCAGGTCTCTGAGTTTCTCTATTGACTTGTCATTTATTATCATTAACGGTTCTCTTTTTTAGCTTGTGCCCAACGGTCAAGTATAAGAGCAGTAGCGGATTTCAAGGCAATTACCTGTCCGCCACCACAAAAGTTTATTAAATGCAAAGACCTTGATTTTGCCACTTCACCCGCTATTGCTTTTATACAATGTTGTATGCCCGTGCTTTCTTTTCGTCTGTGCGGTTGGGCAGCCATACTCTTTGGCAAGTTTAGGCTTGTGCGGCCGCTCTGAGCGACTTGCCAATGTGTATGGATGCTTAGGGTTGGCATTATTAATTCCACAAGTTCATTATCATTTGTTTGATTGTTCCATTCTCCAATTTCAGTCCAAGTGGTTTTGAAATATCTTGTCCCTGTGATAAATGCAAAGAAGTATTGTAAATAATACCCAATAAGAAATAGGTCTCAGGTATTTGAACTCCTATGCTTTCTGCAAAATGAAGTTTGTTTTTCGTTCCGTTGTATTCCTCTATGAACTTCCTCTGGTTTTCAGCATCAGGGATTTTGTCATAGACTAACTGTTCTATACGATTTCTAACTCCAAAACAAATTGCAAGCGGGTCAAATGTTTCATCATCAAATAAATATCGTCTTACTTCCCTAAAAATTTTTTTGAAGAATTTTTCAGGCGTTCCCCAATCAGAGTTCAGATTTAAGGCTTTGAATTCATTCGTTATATCAATTGCTCCTGAATCAGGGTGGAAGTGAAAATAATGTGCATCTACCGTATCTTTAATGGTTTCATCTTCACGGTTGTAAATGATATTCAGAATGTGCTGGTTGGACTTAACCTTGATGTCCTTTATGTAACAAACTTTGATTTTATTGTCGTTGAAGCAGAAGTGATTAAAAAACAACGGGTCTAAATGTGTGAGTAGAATTGGAAAAATTCTCCTTTTCTGACCTTTCATCTCTTCAATAAAGGTTGAGATGTAGTATTGAAAAGTTATCAGGTTAGCATCATCCATGTAGTCGAATATTTCGTCAATAACAAGGATGCAATCTTTCTTTTTAAAACTATTTCTGGTTTTTAAAAGCATGGCCATAAAGGTCAAAATATCTCGTTGACCATTTGAAATTTCATGTGCCTTCGGCCAATTAACCACAAGGCTGTTTCCTTCAGCTTTTGGTTTTATATCGAACCTGTCTTTAACAGGATTGTAATTTGCAATTGTTTCTGTGTAATGCTGCTTTTTATCTAAGAAGTAAAGGTATTTGCAAGCTTTTTTAAAGTCGGCCCCCATTTCATTTCTGACTGTGATTAACTGCCATGCGGTTAAGTAGTAATCCACGTCATCATTCAAAACCTCAAAGCCGAAAGATTGAATTATAGAAGCAAATTTTGAAAATTCATCATGGGCTTTAAGCTCATTAAGCAGATTATCTTCAATCCATGTTTTTAACTGATTCCCTGTTCCTTCTCGATTATTAATTTGTTCAATAGCTGGCTCTATGAGCTTTTTGAAAGACTTAAGGTCGAATCTTGAAAAGTCAATTTTGTTTTCAATAGTATAGAAGAACCTACCTGAACTGAATAAGCTTGATATATTAGTTAGGATTTTATTTCCGTTTGTTCCGAAATTAGCTTTTAGAGTTGCTGAGTGGTATGCAAAATCAACCTTCGGTGGGATTGTTTGAACCAATGTAGTGGTTACAATGTCTAATGATGTTCTTGCAAAAGGCGGGCGACCTGGAATTGTTTGAACAACCGATTTTGGCTCGGTCTGGTTTTTAATAACAACTACATCAAACATATCACTGATTGTGTTTTGATTATCGTCAGCGATTAATTCAGTGCCATTGGATAACGTGATTTTTAATTCAGGACGATTAGCAGTGGATTTATTGAAATATTCTTTATCACCTAATTCAATTTTGTCCCTTTTCAAGCGGTCAAATGCAAGTGCAAAAGAACTTTTGCCAAAACCATTTGGTGCTACAAGAATATTCGGTTTGTTAGGGTTCAAATCGAGCTGGAATGACTTACTGCCAATACCTTTTACATTCGTTATTTCTATTTGGCTAATGTTCATGTACTATTCAGCATTAAGCCTTTTCATATTCCACCTTCGGCTCAGCAGCCATATTTAAAGTTTCTTCTTCTGTTTTTTCTACACCCCAAACTTTAGCAATCCTATCCTTTATCTTCTGCTCAAAAATTTGAATCAGTTGTATATTGGCATTTACCAATGCCTGCTCGTTTTCGATTTGTGCTACGATTTTGCCTTGGGTTTCTAAGTCAGGTAATGGAATTGAAATTGAAAGAAAATTCTTTTTAGAAATGTTCTTCATACTACCACTTGTACCACCACAGATTTCTGAGATTCGCTTTCTATAATCTTCTGATGAAATAATCAAATGAACAAAACGAGCAGATATATCTTTCCGTGAAATCACTGTTTGCCAAAGACGATCAGGAAGAAATAAATCGTGAAAATCCTCTTTTACATAGGCACTTGCACCAACAAGGTTTTCAGTATTCATTCGGCTAATGATTATTGAATCCTTTTTAGGATTGCATTTTGCTCTCTCATATTCAGCAGGCAAAATAGTTTTATGTTCTTCAGGGAGAAAAATGCCATAAGTAACAGCACTTGTTTTTAAAACACCTTTCTCACCTTTCTTTATGTTTCTGCTTTCTGAATTGACACTAACTCCTGTTTCTAATTCGTCAATAATTTCTCCCAACTCCACCATCTCCCAATTTGGGTCAATGTCTATTTTGGGTTTGTAGTTGGCTACTACGGCTTTGGCGCCATCTATAATTTTTTGGTAGCCTTCTATTTCGGCTACTATTTCTGCCTGAATGGATAAGGGGGGAAGGGGGATTTGGATTTTTGAGTATTGTGAAATCCAATATCGCTTGTGGTCTGAACTATCAAACTGAATATGCTGCATCAAATAGTAAAGGAAAGTGATATTCGCATTTTCCTTTGCTTTCAAAATCTTCATTGCAGAAGATTTTACCTTGAATGGAAAGTCAACAAACTTTGTAGCTGTCGTAAAATCGTCAAAAATGATTACAGGTAATGGATTATTAAAAATGCCACTTTCTTCATTTGTGTAGCCTAGAATAAAAGTCTTACCTGCTGTAAGAACAGGAATTTTAAATGAATCATCATATTCTTCATTTTCGACTATGTAGTTGGTAGGCTGCTCATAATCCAAAACTTCTTCCAAAGCCACTTTATCAAATTCGGTTTCAAGGACATCATTTGTAATGTATCGGCTACCACTTAAATTGAATTCGCCATTCGCTCCGATTTCACTCTTCAAAACGGAATTTGCAATTGTACTTTGGATTTCCTTCCGTTCTTTAAATTGGTTAAGTACATCAATGGCTTCTTCCAACTGGCTGCCTTTAACCGCTGCTCGCTGTGCTCCCAAGTTGTAGCCATCATTGTCAATTTTTACAAACAGAATTTCGTTGCGTTGTTTGGCAATGGCTTTGTCCATCAATAAAATGGATGTTTTTACACCGCTGTATGGATTAAACACGCCTGCGGGCAAACTCACAACGGCATAGAGGTAATTCTCCACCAACATTTTACGCAGGTCTTTGTAAGCCGTTCCACTTTGGAAAATCACGCCTTCGGGTACAATGATGCCCGCTTTACCTTTGGGGTTCAGGTGTTCGGCTATGTAGTCCACAAACAACACTTCCGAGCGATTGCTGCTAATGGTAAATTTCTTGTGTGGCCGTATGCCACCTTTCGGACTCATGAAAGGCGGATTAGCAAGCACCACATCAAAGTTTTCGTTCCAACGGTCTTCGCTGCTTAGTGTGTCGTATTCATTAATGTGAGGGTCAGAAAATCCGTGTAAATACAAATTCACCAAACTCAGTCGCACCATGTCGGGCGAAATGTCGTAGCCTGCAAAATTCTGAATCAGCTTTTTGCGTTCGTCAGGCGTTAAGGCGTCACCCAAATTGTTGAAAGGCTTTTTTTCGAGTTTGTTATACTCGTAAATATTCAACCCTTCTTTGTTGGCTTTGGTATGTTTGAGCAGAATATGCTTGTAAGCCGAAATCAAAAATCCCGCTGTTCCGCAAGCAGGATCCAAAATGGTTTCGCCTTTGTCAGGGTCAATTATCGCCACCAAAAAATCAATGATGTGTCTGGGCGTTCTGAACTGTCCTGCATCTCCTTGACTGCCCATTACAGAAAGCAGATACTCAAAGGCATCGCCTAATTTTTCACTGTGGGTGTATTCAAACTCACCAATGGTTTTCAGAAACAGTTTCAGCGTTTCAGGGTCACGATAGGGCAAATAGGCATTATTGAAAATATCCCGAAACAATTTCGGAATGTTTGGGTTTTTCTCCATGCTTTCAATGGCATCCGAATACAAGCGAAGCATTTCAGCAGCCGTTACCTTGGTGTCAAACAGTTTGTCCCAAGCGTATTTTTCATAATCACCCGAGAAGAACTTAGCCGAACCACCCAATTCAATGGCTTCTTTGTCCATGTCATCCATGAACTTGTATATTAAGCCAATGGTAATTTGCTCAATTTGTGCCTTTGGGTCTGGTAGTTTACCTACCAAAATATCTCGGCAGTCATCTATTCTTTTCTTTGTTTGTGTGTCTAGCATGTTTGTCTTTTATCCTATTTATGGGGACGTTGACCGTTGGGTCGTTGCATGCAACGTCCGTACATCTATTCAATAAAATTTATCCTCATGCCAATTGGCAGGGTTGTTTTTAATGTATTCTGAAATGCGATGAAATGATTCATCATTTCTGATAATATGGTCGTGAAAACGCGGTTGCCATGCGAATGTTAATTCTAATCGGTTGCAATATTTTGTTACGGCCGATTTGTAGGAACGGATGATGGATGAAATGGTATTCGATTTTGGGGAAATGGCGGTCATTTGTTCGTTTTTTTGGTTGGGCGTTTCCGTTTCCGTAGGGACGTTGCATGCAACGTCCCTACCAATATTTGCAATGTCATTATTTCCATCCAAAATCAATATTCCATGAACGTGGTTTGGCATCACCACAAATTCGCCCAATTCGATATTTTTTGCATGGTTTTTAATTTCAAACCATAGCGCATGTGCTATGGCACCTGCAGGCGAAACCTGCATTTTCCCTTTTTGTATTTCTCCGAAATAATGTTCCCTGTCTTTTGTGCAAATGGTAATAAAATAGGCGGCATCACTGCCATAATCCCAATTTTGTAATCGGGCGGATTCATTACGATATTTCCCCTTGAATTTTTCTGACATCAGGCCGCAAATTTTTCCAATGGAACATAATCATTGATATATACAGGAATCACTTCTCGGTATTTGGCTGCCACTTCTTTGAATTGCGAAATGGTAAGCGTTGGGTGGGTTTGCAAGGCGTGGAAATCTTTAGAAGAAATGATTTTCCGAATGTCTTGGTCAACAATGTAGGCTTTGAAAAAGTATTTTAATGCTCTCAAATTCACATCTTCTTCGGGTGGATAAATGGAAATGAATTTGTCGAATTCTTCTTCCAATAATTCATCTTTTGATTTGAATTTTGGAATGATACCAAAAACCTTTTCTACCACTTCACGAATAGAAATCTTTCGGTCAATCTTGGCAGCCTTTCTCAGTTTTTCAAGGTTAAAGTATTCTTCGGGTTTATCGAAAATCTCCTGCTGAATATGGCTGACCACATGTTCCCAATTTCCGAGTTCTACATTCTTCTTGATGATGTCGTCCATGATGATGCGGTCTTCAAATTTTTTGAAGAGTTCTCTATCAATCCGCATTCCTTGTGGTCCGACTGGTTCTTCAACCATTGAAGCCAATGGGTCAACCCGATAACTGGTGTATTTGTCAATATCCACACCACCGCCACCGCCTTCTTCACCGCCTTTTCTGGGTTTGGGAAGTTTTAGTTTTTCATCATAATCAAACTTCTCTTCAAAATATTCACAGTTGGCAAAGAAGTCGAAGAGTTTGAATACTTCCTTTTCGTGTCGTTGAGTTTCCTCTTCATTCAGTTCGTTTTTGAAGGTGTATTCAAAAGTGTTTTTTCTTGTGCCTCTACCTTTTATCTGTACAAAATCCGCAGGACTAAAAATCGGTCGCATCATGCAGATGTTCAACAAATCAGGACAATCATATCCTGTGGTCATCATTCCCACGGTTATACAAACCCTTGTTTTGCATGATTTGTAACCTTCCAACCAAGTTGTTTTTCCGCTTAAGTTGTTGTTGGTAAAGTTGATGGTCATTTGTTGTGCATCACCCACCTGAGAAGTAACCTGAACCGCAAAATCAGAATTGTATTTACCTGGGTAGAGTTGTTCGGCAAACTCATTGAGTATTTCGGTCAGTTTACGAGCATGATTTTGACTAACCGCAAAAATGATGGTCTTGCCAATTTCATTGGTTATCGGGTCACGCAAAGCATTTTCTAAAAAAGTCTGACAGAAAACGCTGTTTGTCTTTTCAGAGAAAAACTTCTTTTCAAAATCGCGTGAAACAAAGGTTTCCGTTTCTTCTCCTTCTTCGGTTGGCACAACAACCGCATAACCTTCATCAGAAAGTAACTGTGTGGTGATTTCTGTCCGTGCATCCAACACCCTTGGGTTGATGAGATAACCATCTTTCACACCATCCAAAAGAGAATATCGGAAAGTTGGGTCGCCACCTTCACAACCGAAAGTTGAGTAGGTGTCTCGTAACATTCTCCGTTCAATTTCCCTTGGGTCGTTTTCTTTTACATTTTCAGGGTCAACGCCTTTCAAGTAGTCTCTTGGTGTGGCTGTCAATCCTAATTTGTAGCCATGGAAATATTCAAAAACGGCTCTTGCGTTTCCTGAAATAGAACGGTGGCTCTCATCTGAAATAATTAGGTCAAAATCAGTTGGCGAAAAATCGTAGCGGTATTTGTCATTGAACATCAGCGATTGAATGGTAGTAACGACAATGTCGGCTTTGTGCCAATCACTTCGGTGTTCTTTGTAAATGAATGTGCTATAATCGGGTTTAAGATATTGGGTAAACGCTTTCCAAGCCTGGTCTTCCAATTCCAAACGGTCAACCAAAAACAAAACTCGCCTTGCGTTTTGGGTTCTCAGGAACAAACGTATGACTGCAGCAGATGTAAGGGTTTTTCCTGTTCCTGTTGCCATTTCAAACAAAAAGCGGTCTTTGCCTTCAGCAACCGCTTTCTGTAAATGTTCAATGGCACTTAATTGATAGTGACGTAAAAATCTTAGGCCGTTTGTCCAAATAAAATCTTTGCTTGCTTCAATGCTTCCTTGCCATTCAGGTCGTTCGGCATAGTCAGGCATTTGAATGGAAGCGATATAATCAATAGCTACCTTTTCGCTTGCCAACGCATTTCTGTCAGGATTCCATTCTTTTATTGCTCCGATTTCATTTGGTGAAGGAAACTTGTAAATCGGTTTTGGATTTCCTCTGGTTACATCCCAAAAATAATGGACGATTCCATTCGATAAAATCACGTATTGAGCACCAACTGTCTTTGCGTATTTTCTTGCTTGTTCTTTCGCGACTAGAGGGTGAAGGCTTTCTTTTTTTGCTTCTAAAACGCAAATCGGCTTGTTATTGCTGTCAACCAATAGAAAGTCAAGCGAACCATTTTTTGTCTTTTCATAGTCATTGCCCCATGCGTCAATTTCGTTTTGGGTAATCTTCACGTGGTTTTCAAGCAAAATATTTGCTTTTCCTTCCTCATTGTCAAAGAATCTCCATCCCGCTTCTGTCAGCAGTTGGTTTATTTTAATTCTTGCATGAGCTTCATTTTTCATTTTCAGTATCTATATTTTTTTGTCGAGCGTTGGCAAAAAACAGCTCTTTTGGTTTTTACTCACGTCACCTTAATTTCTAAAGGTGTTCGTGAATGCTTCGCATTTCAGTGTTTGCTTGTGTGTCGGCAAAAACCAAATGTGCTGTTTGTGCGGTGGCTTTTTCAGCATGGCATACAACTCGTTTACAAATGAGCTTAAACCTCATTCATCCACTCTCAATGGTAGGTAAAGTGATGGTTTATCTTATTAGGTTACTCTTTGCTAATATAAGTAGTTTTTGCAAGTCATGGAACGGGGAACGAACTTGTTGAAGGGGCCGGTTGCTAACC
>JAGYKD010000003.1:0-481475 GCA_018401695.1 Flavobacteriales bacterium
AAATCCTCTTCCAAAAGAGAGGTACTTTACTTTGTTGGAAGATGATTTTGCGCCCCGGATAGAGGCCGGGAGCGGACCGGGGCAGCGGCCTGGTGCGGCGTGGAGCGAGGACTTTGCAGTTTTAAGGAAAAGCCCACAGCCCCGACGCACCGGCCGAGGCCACGGGCCCGAAGGCCGAAAGCCGGTTAGGCGCCCAAAATCCACCCTTCTTTTTTCTTAAATTGATTTTTCCTTGTTTTATGTGCTACTTTGTTTTGCATAATTGAGCAAAGATTGTACTTTTGCCATCCTGTTAATTCAGATGATTACCGCACATGTACCTGACAAGCGACGTTAAAAAGAACATTTTCAAGGAAATTACCGGCTCTGAAACCAATACCGGCTCTGCCGAAGGTCAAATTGCCCTTTTTTCTCACCGCATTAAGCATCTTACCGAGCACCTCAAAAAGAATCCTAAGGATTTTGGCACGCAGCGCTCCCTTATTGCCTTGGTGGGCAAGCGGCGTAAATTGCTAAATTACCTTATGAACACCGATATCGAAAGATACAGGGCCATCATTAAGGAATTAGGTCTTCGTAAATAAACTACAAAAAAAAAGGCAACGGCAACGCTTGCCTTTTTTTTTTGTATCCTTATCGTGCACAATAGTTAGATAGATATGATGTTAAATCCAATTACCCAGTCCATTGACTTGGGTGACGGTCGGACCGTTACCATGGAGACTGGAAAGCTTGCCAAGCAAGCCGATGGGTCAGTTGTGGTGCGCATGGGCGACACCATGTTGCTGGCCACTGCCGTTTCAAGAAAAGAAGCAGGCGATGAAGTGGACTTTATGCCACTTACCGTAGATTACCGCGAAATGTATGCGGCTGCAGGACGTTTTCCCGGTGGCTTTTTTAAACGGGAAGCGCGACCTTCCGATCACGAAATCCTCATTTCTCGATTGGTAGACCGTGCCCTGCGCCCAACTTTCCCCGACGATTACCATGCCGACACCCAAGTGCTTATTTATTTGGTGAGTCACGACAAAAATTTAATGCCCGATTGCCTCGCCGGTTTGGCTGCCTCTGCCGCAATTGCCGTGTCCGATATCCCCTTTACCGCGCCTATTTCTGAAGTAAGGGTAGCCCGTATTGATGGGCAAATGGTAATTAATCCCTACCGCGCCGATTTGGAGCGTGCCGATGTAGACCTCATGGTTGCCGGCAACGAACGCGACATTGTTATGGTAGAAGGCGAAATGAAAGAAGTGCCCGAAACCGTATTGTTGGAGGCTATGGCTGCGGCCCATGCCGCTATTAAGGTGCAAGTGCAGGCACAAAAAGAATTGGCCGAGAAAGTAGGTGCACAAAAGCGCAGCTACGTGCACGAGAAACACGACGAAGGCCTGCGCGAAAAAATCAGTGCCTTTGCTTACGATCGGGCCTATGCCATTGCTAAAGAAGGCTTGGCAAATAAGCAAGAACGTGCTGAGCGCTTCAAAGCCATCCGCGAAGCATTCGTAGCCGAACTCAGCGAAGAAGAAGCTTCCGAACAAGCCTTTTTGATTAAAACCTATTTTCATGACACCGAAAAAAAGGCCGTGCGTGATGCGGTACTCAACGAGCGTCGCCGCCTAGACGGTAGAGCCCTCGATGAAGTGCGTCCCATTTGGATAGAAACCGATTACCTGCCTTCGGCGCATGGATCTGCGGTATTTACTCGCGGCGAAACCCAATCCCTCACTACCGTGACTTTGGGAACTAAACTGGACGAACAAATTATTGACGGTGCGGTAATCGAAGGCAAAAATCGGTTTTTGCTGCACTACAATTTCCCTCCTTTTTCTACCGGAGAAGCGCGTCCTATGCGCGGTACAGGACGAAGAGAAGTAGGCCACGGCCATTTGGCCATGCGGGCTCTTAAGCCTATGGTGCCAAATACCTTCGATTATTCCATCCGGATTGTATCCGATATTTTGGAGTCCAACGGCTCAAGTTCCATGGCTACCGTTTGCGCAGGTTCTTTGGCCTTGCGTGATGCCGGTGTGCCTACCCATAGCCATGTATCTGGTATTGCTATGGGGCTCATTGCCGACGAAGAAACCGGAAAGTATGCCATTCTCTCCGATATTTTAGGAGATGAAGACCACCTGGGCGATATGGACTTTAAAGTAGCAGGTACCGATAAGGGCTTGACTGCTTGTCAAATGGACATAAAAGTTAATGGCCTTTCTTTTGAAGTACTGACCGAAGCATTGGAGCAAGCCCGCCGTGGTCGTGCCCACATTTTGCAAACCATGCAAGAGGTGCAGCCCAATCCTAGAGATGAGTTCAAGCCTTTTGTACCTCGGATTGTTACCATGGAAATCCCCAACGATTTCATTGGTGCCGTTATTGGTCCCGGCGGAAAGCATATTCAAGAATTGCAGCGTGAAACCAATACCAACATCAGTCTTGAAGAAGTGGGTAATTTGGGCATTATCGAAATTGCCGGTGCCGATCCCGAAGGTATCCGCCAAGCGCAGCTCAGAATTCAACTCATTACTGCTGTTCCCGACGTAGGGGAGGTCTACAAAGGCACCGTGAAAAAGATCACCACTTTTGGAGCTTTTATAGAAATCTTACCTAAGAAAGAAGGCTTATTGCATATTTCTGAATACGCTTGGGAAAAAACTCCCGACATTGCCGATGTACTTAACGAAGGCGACAGCTTGGAAGTGAAATTGATTGAGGTCGATGAATCTACCGGTAAGCTGCGCTTGTCTCGCCGGGCTTTAATGCCTAAACCCGAAGGTTGGGTGGAACCGGAACCAAGACCACGACCACAAAATCGCGATGGAGACCGCCGCGATGGAGACCGCCGTGGTGGTGGCGGTAACCGCAGACGCTATTAACCTATAGTTATTTTTTATGAAACGGCCTGCATGCAGGCCGTTTTTTTTTGAAACAAATCTTAAATGGATTTCGTATAAGCATAAATACCAAAAACGGGTTTATTCCATGCGTCAATTAAAAATTGCCAAACAGGTCACCAACCGAGATACGGCATCCCTCGACAAATACCTTCAGGAAATAGGTCGGGTAGACCTTATTTCTCCTGAAGAAGAAGTCGACCTCGCTCGCCGAATTAAGGAGGGCGATCAAATGGCCATGGAGAAACTGGTGAAAGCCAATTTGCGCTTTGTGGTTTCTGTTGCCAAGCAATACCAAAACCAAGGCCTTACGCTTCCCGATTTAATTAATGAAGGTAATTTGGGGCTTATTAAAGCCGCAAAACGTTTTGACGAAACCAGAGGGTTTAAATTCATTTCTTATGCCGTGTGGTGGATTCGCCAGTCCATTTTGCAAGCCTTGGCCGAACAAGCCCGAATTGTGCGTTTGCCGCTCAACAAAATTGGTAGTATCAATAAAATTAACCGCACCTTTTCTGAGCTCGAGCAGCGGTTTGAGCGAGAACCCTCAGCCGGTGAAATTGCCGAATTGTTGGAAATGAATGAACAGGAGGTCAAAGACTCCATCCTGTCCTCCGGTCGACATGTGAGCATGGACGCTCCATTGCAAGATGGTGAGGAGGGCGATATGTACGATGTTATGCGCTCCAGCGACAGTCCAGCGCCCGACAATAGCCTTATGAACGAAAGTTTGCGGGGCGAAATAGAACGTTCCTTGGCTGCGCTTACCCCCAGAGAGGCCGATGTAGTGCGCCTTTTCTTTGGATTGGGTGGCGAACAAGCCATGACCTTGGAAGAAATTGGCATTCGATTTGACCTCACCAGAGAACGGGTGCGTCAAATTAAAGAAAAAGCCATCCGGCGACTCAAACACAACAACCGCTGTAAAATGCTCAAAAGCTACCTGGGTTAATGGTATAACAACTACGCTTTTTGTCCTTGGTTTCTGAACACTATCTTTGACGCATGGCACAGCATGCACATACCCTTGTGGCTCCATCCCTGCTTAGTGCAGATTTTGGAGCCCTTAACCAGGCCGTTGATTTGGTAAATGTTTCCCAGGCAGACTGGTTTCACTTGGAT
This sequence comes from Flavobacteriales bacterium, assembly GCA_018401695.1. GTDB lineage: Bacteria > Bacteroidota > Bacteroidia > CAIKAF01 > CAIKAF01 > CAIKAF01. The sequence continues at coordinate 4,017 of JAGYKD010000003.1, forward strand.
GTGATGGACGGCCGTTTTGTGCCCAACATATCCTTTGGTTTTCCCATCATTAAGGCCATACAAGCGCGTGCCACCAAACCTCTGGATGTGCATTTAATGATTGAGCACCCCGAGCTGTATCTCCGGGCATTTAAAGAGGCCGGGGCAAATGTATTAACGGTTCATTTGGAAGCCTGTACCCATGTACATCGCACCTTGTCTGCCATTCGCGACCTTGACATGAAGGCAGGCTTGGCATTTAATCCTCACAGCAGTTTGGATGTTTTGCAAGATTTGGCCCCCATATTGGATTTGGTGTTAATTATGAGTGTTAACCCCGGTTTTGGTGGTCAGCGTTTTATTCCGGCTACTTACCGGCGGATTGAACGCGCCCGCCGTTTGCTCCATCAAAATGGAGGAGAGGATGTTCTGATAGAAGTAGACGGAGGCGTAAGTGTTTCTAATGCGGCCGAATTAAAAAAGGCGGGTGCGCAAGTTTTGGTTGCCGGTTCTTCGGTTTTTGGAGCTTCGGATCCTTACGAAGCAATTAAAGATTTACACCAAGCCTAAAATATTGAGGAATTTATGTTCTTTTACTCTTTGCCGGCTACCCAATCGGCTAAGTATCCGTAGTGTTTTCCGAGCCTTCCCTCTTGAGCAATGGTTGCTCTTTGAAACGTTTCGGCTTCCGGATTTTTTAGGAAGTCATCGAGTATAGGGAGTAATTCCTTTCCAAAGTCTTCCGAAGCGTCTTGTGGCAAGGCACAAGGCAGGTTATCTACAGCCATTACAGTAATGCCATTAGGGTCGAAGGCATGGTCTAGTATTGTTTTTTGTGTTCTGGACACTCCGTAATATGGGTTTTCAAGAGTGGAAGGCCTCATGGTAACAGGAATGGGACCGTCGATATCGCAGCTAATGTCGCCTACCACCCGAAGCAGGGGTAACTCGTTGTTTAGGTGTTCATGGTGGAATAAAAAGGGCGAACCTTCTGCCCAATAGTGGCCGGTAATAAGCATGTGGGCAGGCTTAAGGTAGGGCAAGAGGCCCGATGTGTAACGGTCGGGATGTTTAAAAAACTCTTGCAAATCGAAACCTCCGTCGGAGCTGCGGACATTATATCGGGTAAAATCTACGTTTAAGAAGGTAGGTCCCTCTATGCGTTCGAAATCGAGAAGGGAGCCTTCCTTAAAACCAGTGGTGGTTAGCACTTCTCTTGCGCCATTGGCTACTCGGCCCTCTCCGGTGAGTAAGACCTTTAAATTACCGGGATTAAAGCTTTTTAGCAATTTGTCCATGGCATATCTGCCGGTCAAATCCTGAGGGGCCGGTAAATCGTGGTTGCCTTGTCTTAAGGCCCAGGCCCTCAAGCTATGATAGGCTCCCACCACTCCGGCATAACGACCAAAGCCGGTAGTTCGCATCCCCTGTTCGTTGCGTAGACACTCGTAATCAATAAGCCGAATTTCCTTGGCCAATACGGCCTTGAGCAAGCCTAAATTGTAGGACTGTTTTTTTAGGGTATGGGAAAAAAAGAAATAGGTTTTGTCGGGCATTAAGGCGTTTACAGGTACTTCTTTTACGCCCAAAAGCACATCGCAGTCGTGCATATCTTCCCGTATTTCCAATCCGGCGTCCTGGTATTGTTTGTCCGAAAAGGCACGGTCCGGATAAGATTCAATCACCAAATCAATTTCCGGGTGTTTTTGCTTGAGCGAGGCGGCTTGATCAGGCGACAGAGGTACCCTATAGTCGGGGGGGCTTTTACGTTCTTTAAGGATTCCTAGGCGCATATGGTCTTTTTGCAAAAATAGAACTAACCCCCGGGAATTTTAGGAAAAACCGCTCAGGTACTTGACATGCATGCTTTTTTTTACAAACTTGCAGGCAGTTATGAGTTTCTACAAAACCTTGCAAACTATGTATTACAACTCTTGGAACCCTAAAGAGGAAGAAGAGAGCGACTTACTTACCCTTACGGGCGACGAAAAGCAATTGGTTTTGCACAACGACGACCACAATACCTTTGATTGGGTTATCCGAACCTTAATGGAAGTATGCCACCACGCCCCTGAGCAAGCCGAACAATGTGCATTTTTGGTGCATCACAAAGGCAAATGCATCGTTAAGCACGGCCCGGAACCGGTGATTGAGAAAATGCATCTTACCGTTGTGCAACGGGGCCTTACAGCTACGGTTCAATAAATTTCTTTTACCGAAATAGGCCTTTTGCTGTGCCATTTTCGCTTACCTTTAAGGCTGGAAATGACACTCACTACCGTTATATTGCTCATTGTTTTTGGCATGATTTTAATACTTGCCGAAATATTTTTTATCCCGGGAGCCACCATTGGTGGAATTCTAGGAGCATTGGCGGTGACCGGCGGGGTTGTAGCTGCCTTTGTTTACCTGGATCAATCCACCGCTTGGTTTGTTTTTGGAACCACCTTGGCCATTACCGGAATACTGAGTTACTTGGGCTTTAAGACCCGCACTTGGGAACGTTTTGAGGTAAAAGGCAAAATTGCCTCTAAAAGTCCGGGAATGGAACATCAACTCAAAGCCGGTGATCAGGGCATAACCCTTAGCCGTTGCAACCCCATTGGAAGAGCAAAGTTTGGCAACTTTATTGAAGAAGTATACGCCAAAGGGGACATGATTGATGCCCATTGCCCAGTAGAAATTCAACGTATCGAAAATCAGCATATATTCATCCGTAAATCTAAAGCAACATGAGCAACCCATTGGTATTGATTGGCATTATTTTCGCCGGTATTCTTTTATTTTTTCTAATATTCTTTTATTTCTTACCCTTTGGATTATGGATTTCTGCCCAGTTTGCCGGGGTGCGCATAAGCCTGATTCAGCTGGCCTTTATGCGCATCCGAAAAGTACCCCCGGGCATTATTGTTAAGGCTATGACCATTGCCACCAAAGCCGGTTTAAATGTATTGCGCGACGACTTAGAAGCCCACTACCTGGCCGGTGGAAGGGTTTTGCCTGTAATTAACGCTTTAATCAGTGCCGATAAAGCCAATATTGACCTGGATTTTAAAACAGCCACCGCCATTGATTTGGCAGGGAGAGATGTGTTTGAAGCCGTGCAGTTGTCGGTGAACCCCAAAGTAATCAATACTCCCCCGGTAGCTGCGGTGGCCAAAGACGGTATTCAACTTATAGCCAAAGCACGGGTTACTGTTCGCGCCAACATTCGCCGTTTGGTGGGCGGCGCCGGAGAAGACACCATTATTGCACGAATTGGCGAGGGTGTGGTTTCCTCTATCGGCTCCGCCGTTTCGCACAAAGAAGTGCTCGAAAACCCCGACCGCATATCTAAAACGGTACTTTCTCGAAGCCTCGACGCAGGAACAGCCTTCGAAATACTTTCCATAGATATTGCAGACATTGATGTAGGTAAAAATATTGGCGCACAACTTCAAATAGACCAAGCCGAAGCCGATAAAAACATTGCCCAAGCCAAAGCCGAAGAACGACGCGCAATGGCCATTGCCTTAGAACAAGAAATGAAAGCCGCTGCTCAGGAAGCCAGAGCCAAAGTAATTGAAGCCGAAGCCGAAATCCCTAAAGCCATGGCCGATGCCTTCCGCAGCGGCAATCTAGGCGTTATGGACTACTATAAAATGCAAAATATCAAGAGCGATACCGGCATGCGTGAAGCTATTGGAAAACCCGACAGTACCAAAGCAGCAGGAAAGGATTCCAAATAAATGAGCAAGAACCCCTGGAAAACGCTAAGCCGAAATCTCATCTACAAAAACCCTTGGATTGAGGTGCAAGAACATCAGGTCATCAATCCCTCCGGAAATACCGGAATCTATGGGGTGGTGAACTTTCAAAACTTGGCCGTGGGTATTGTTCCTGTCGACGAACAGGGATTTACCTATTTGGTGGGGCAACATAGATATCCATTAAACCACTATTCCTGGGAAATTATTGAAGGAGGATCGCCCATTGGCCAATCCTTAGTAGAGGGAGCCAAAAGAGAGCTTAAGGAGGAAACCGGCTTAGAAGCACAGGAGTGGCATTTCTTGGCCGATTTGCACACCAGCAATTCTGTTACCAACGAACATGCCACCCTTTTTGTGGCTTTTGGATTAAGCCAAGGCACTGCTGAACCCGATGAAACCGAAAAGCTGAGCATACAAAGAATCAAGCTGGAGGAGGTATTTGCCATGGCACACCGAGGCGAAATAACCGATGCGATGTCTTTGGTTGCATTGCACCGCTTGGAATCTTGCTGGGACAGCACTCAACAGCAAATGTCTGCACTGCCTCAACGTTTGCCCATTTGGGAAGAAAAGTACCCTTTATAGCCTTTAAATAGCCGGCAGACCTAATTTGTCTATTTTTAACCAAATTTTTAGCTCATGCTACGGACCGTGCTTATTCTTATCGTTACCCTCATTGTCCTGCCGGTAGTAACTTTTTATGTAGACGATACCCAAATGACTGCCGATCAAAAATCGGTGCTTATGGAATCGCTGTACATTTGCATTGGCTTTGCCTCAGGTACATTTATTATCAGCACTTTAACCCGAAACTACAGCCAAGTAGACAAAATTTGGAGCATTGCTCCCCTAGTGTATGCCTGGCATATTGCCTGGCGTGGCGATTGGGACCCACGGCTGGTTCTTATGGCCATTTTGGTGAGCCTTTGGGGACTCCGACTTTCCTATAATTTTTCGCGAAGAGGTGGCTATTCCTGGAAATTCTGGGAAGGAGAAGAAGACTACCGTTGGGCCGTATTGCGCCAAAAACCCGAATTTTCGGGCAAATGGGCTTGGTTGGCCTTCAATCTCTTTTTTATTTCCGGCTATCAGTGCTTTTTGATTTGGCTGTTTACCATGCCCATTATGGTTGCCTACCAAGGTTTAGGAACTCCTTTGATGTGGCTGGATTTTCTTGCAGCAGCCTTAATTTTGGCATTGATTGTAATGGAAACGGTTGCCGACCAGCAGCAGTGGAATTATCAAAAAGAAAAATACCGCCGCAAAAATGCCGGAGAGCCTTTGGAAGGCATGTACGCCAAGGGTTTTACCCACACCGGGCTTTGGAAAATAAGCCGGCACCCAAACTATTTTGCAGAACAAAGCATTTGGGTGGTTTTCTATTTCTTTAGTGTGGCAGCTACCGGTTTGTGGATCAACTGGTCCATGGCGGGTTGCCTGTTGCTGCTGATACTCTTTAAGGGAAGTGCCGACTTTAGCGAAGGCATTTCCAAGGAAAAATATCCGGAGTATGCCGAGTACATCCGCAAAACCGGCCGATTTATTCCCAAACTCTTTTAAGACACCAACTTGCCCCAAGGCAAAGCTTTACTCGAGCAATGGCTTGCCGGAAACGATAAAGCCTTTGAAGCTTTCTACGATTGCTACGCCGATTTTGTATTTCAGCTTTGCATGCGCCTTATGCAAAACAAACAAGAGGCCGAAGAGCTCTGTCAAGACATTTTTTTGAAAGTGGCCGAACATGCCAACACCTTTAAGGGCGATTCGGCCACCACTACCTGGTTGTATGCTATTGCCAGCCGTAAATGCCTTGATAGACTCCGCCAACGCAAAAGAAAAAGCTGTGCCGTTTGGAACCTGCGCGCTCCTTCCAAACAAGATACCCTCGCTTTTGTAGATTCCAACAATCCCCTGGAAACGCTCGAAAAAATGGAGCAGATGCACCAATTTTGGCGTGCCATGGAAATGCTGCCCCCTCGGCAAAAAGTAGCACTAACCTTAGTCTTTGTAGAAGGTCTTCCCCAAAAGGAAGCTGCCGAAGCACTGGATATTCCACTCAAAGCCCTCGAATCTTTGCTGCAGCGCGGCAAACATAAACTTAAGCTACTGCTCCATCCAAAAAGTAACGAAGGAATTTCTAAAACCTAGCGTCTAAACCATTGATATGAACCAGGACTTTCCATACCAAGGCCACTTACCCCGGTTTAAAGCTCCACCAGAGCTAAAGGCCCGCATATTTCAAGCCCTTTACAAGCAACGCAGGCTGGCATTAACCCTTTGGTGGTCCGCCGCGGCCTCTCTTTTGCTGTTGCTGGGCCTAAACCTTGCCTTTATGAACCAATCAGACCAAAACGCAAAGGGCTATTCCTCAATTTCTATTACCACACCCTTAGATCCCTACGCAGAATGAAACCTTGGATGTGGATTCCTCTTTCCTTGGTAGCCTTGCTCATGGCGGCTAATATTTGGGTGCTCACCCGCACAATCAACCGAACTCCTGAGCCGCAATTTCCTCCTCCCAAGCTTATGGTGGTGGAAATGCTGGATTTTGATGCCCGGCAAGCCAAGGCCTTTAGAAAAAATGCCGAAGAACACCACCGCTCTATGCGGCAATTGGACCAAAAGCAAAACGCATGGACTCAGGTGTATTTTGAAACCCAAGGATTGGAAAAGCAAGGGGCTTTGGACACCATTCAAGCCTGCATGCTTCAAAAATTGGAGAAGACCGAGACCCATTTTCAGTTTCTGGAAGCGCTGTGCCGGCCCGATCAAAAAGCTAAATTTCCTGAGGTTAAAGAAGCGCTAATGCACCGCATTTTGCAACCCGGCCCACCACCCAAAGGAAGACCTCCTAGGCATGGAATGGGAAATCCTTAGAAAAAATCGAAAGGACGCTAAGGGCTTTGTTTTTTTCAGCGTCTAATGGATAAAACCAATTGCCATGAAAAAATTAAGCCTGATGCTTGCCACCCTTTTGCTTTTGGGGAGTTTGGTGGCGGCCATTGACCTAAACAACCCCTTTGGCTACGCTACCCAAAGCATTCCCAATTACATTACCAAAGACAATACTCCGGCCAACAATTTGGCGGACAATAAAAAAGCCACCCTTGGGCGCATTTTATTCTACGATACCAAGCTTTCGGCCAACCAAACCATGGCTTGCGCCAGTTGCCACAAGCAAGCTTTTGCCTTTGGCGACACTGCCCTACAATCCATAGGCCTAAATGGCGGACTCACCGGTCGCCACAGCATGCGCCTTATCAATGCTCGCTTCGCCGACGAGCAGCGTTTTTTCTGGGATGAACGGGCTACATCTTTAGAAAATCAAAGCACCATGCCCATTCAAGACCATGTAGAAATGGGCTTTAGCGGCACCAATGGCGATCCCGATTTGAATGCACTCATTCAACGCTTAGACACGGTTTCTTATTATCCCGGACTTTTTACCTGGGCTTTTGGCGACCCCACCATCACCGAAAACCGCATGCAACAGGCCTTGGCGCAGTTTGTACGCTCCATTCAAAGCTTCGACAGCAAATACGACGCAGGCTTGGCCCAAACCGGAAACCCCGGCGCTCCCTTTCCCAATTTTACCCAACAAGAAAATCAGGGAAAAGCCATGTTTACGGCACCACCGCCCAATGGCGCCGGATGCCAGGGCTGCCACCGCGCGCCGGAGTTCGACATTGCGCCCAACAGCGGAAACAACAACGTGGTTGGCGTGGCCGGAAGTCCCGGTGCCACCGATTTCACCAACACGCGCGCCCCAAGCTTAAGGGATTTGGTGAACCCCAATGGCGTGCAAAACGGTCCCTTCATGCACGACGGCAGTTTAAACACGCTGGCCGAGGTGATCGAACATTATAACCTTATACAGCCGGTTCCGGGAAATCCCAATTTGGACAACAGGCTAGCCGGTCCCGGTGGACAAGGGCAGAATTTGCAGCTTTCCAACAACCAAAAAGCGGCCCTGGAAGCCTTTTTGAGAACGCTCACCGGAACGGCCGTCTACTCCGCAGAGCAATGGTCCGACCCCTTTGATGCACAGGGCAACATCAGCATACTTGGTCTGCCCAACACCGGTTTTTCGTCCACCGATGCCTTTGAATTTGAGCTGTTTCCCAACCCCGGCCGCGACTGGGTAAAGCTTAGCCTCCCCGGCGGTAAGTACCGTTTGGAGCTCCTAAGCCTCAGCGGGCAGCAACTAAGAGCAATGGAGTTCGAGGGCCAAATGCTGCTCCACCTCGAAGGTTTGCCCTCCGCCATTTACACGGTACGTGTGGTGGACCAAGCCCAAGGCAAGAGCTACAGCCGACGGTTAATAAAGCAATAGTGTATTTGGGGGGCTTTTCCGGCCCTCCCTGCAAGTCCTCAAACCAAAGCTAAGGCAGCCTATGGCTCCGGGGTTTTCGGCTGGGGCCTCAAACTCCTCGCTGCATGGCTGCCTAAGCTTTGGTTTTCCGGGCTTTCCGTTCGGTCCGGGCCCCGGAATTTAGCCCATGTGAAATTGACAGTCGGGCCAAAGGCTTAGGACCTTAATCGGTGAATTTTATCGCATGCCTTAGTTTGAGCATACCCTGCGCATTGGTGTATTTTTCTTTGACCACCTCATATTTTGCTACCATTTTGGTGTGTAAATAAAAACTAAGGCCGACTGAAATGGCGACGATGGTTACATTAATAAGCAGCCAAGGGTCCAAGAAGTTAGAAGATAGTTCCGGCAAAGTGCGCACAATGCCAATAAGGCCAAGAAAGGCCGTTGCCATATAATAATCCGACCGATGATGCACCATGCCATACACTAAAATTATTTTGATGGCCGGCCCCAATAGTATTATGGGAAGAAATTGTGCTCCACGATCAAAGGCCAACAATAGCCCTCCCAACAATTGCAGAAAAAATGCCACAATAAGGAGTACAATTAATGCAGCGCGCCAATTTTTGTACTTCCAACGCTTCTCTAAGGTAGGTACATAGCGAAGGATTTTAGCTATTGTTTCCGGTTGCTCTTTAATTTCGGCATAGACCGCATCAAAGGTTTCTTGATGGTTTTTTCCTTCTTTGATGCGCTCCTTGGCCATTTTTCTTACCACACTCTTTTTCATACGCTTTTTGAATCAACAGTTTAAAATGCACTCGGAGAGAGCCTGCGTGTTTTTAAAAGTTAAATGCATAGCTCTAAAGTTAATCCGGGTATCGGCCAAGTGGATTCCTTTTAACTGTAAAGATAAGGGTGTCAATCTTGAATGGAGCATAAGGTCCGGGATTGGGTTTTTGGGCAGGGATTCGGGCCCCGGATGGACGCGGTAGCCTGCCGAAGCAAACAGCGTGTGCGGGCGCTTTGAGAAGGGCGGCGCTTTAGCAAGCCCCTTTGAAAAGCAGCCCAAACCGATGTTGGCAAGGCAGCTAAAGCGGAGAGCCGGATAAGGCCCCCAAAAAGCACAAATTTCAAGGAAAGGGCAGCATTTAGTGCTTTAGGAAGGGTTTTCGTCCCGTACAATGTGCAATTCGCGTTGGGGGAAAGGGATGGAAATGCCGTTTTTGTCAAAGGCCATTTTCACCTCTTCCATCATATAAAAATACACGTCCCAATAGTCGGGGGTGTTTACCCAAACCCGCACCACCAGGTTCACGGAGCTGTCGCCCAATTCGTTGAGTCCAATAAAGGGCTCCGGTTCCTTTAGGATTTTTTCGTTGTTTTCGACCACCTCCATAAGCAAAGCCTTGGCCTGTTTAAGGTCGTCGTTGTAGCCGATGCCAAACACAAAATCTACCCTGCGTTGGGGCAATACGTTGTAATTGGTGACCCGGTCACTGCTGATGCGTCCGTTGGGCAAAACCACCACTTTATTGTCGAAGGTTTTGAGGTAGGTATGGAAAATTTGGATTTCGGTGACGGTTCCGGTGGCGTCGGAAGTTTCAATTACATCGCCCACGCGAAAGGGTTTTAGAATTAGGATAACCAATCCCCCGGCGAAGTTTTGTAGGGTGCCGGAGAGGGCCAGGCCAATGGCGACACCGGTAGCGGCAATTAGGGCAGCAAATGCCGACATTTCTACGCCCATGGTGCCCAAGGCCGCAATCAACAATAGGGCCCTCAGTAGAATTTTGGTTAACGATTTTACAAAAGGTTTTATGCTCGGATCCAGGTCTTTTTTGTCGATAAGTTTTTCCAGCTGACGGCTAACCAGGGTTACCAAACGCCAACCAAGAAACAGCACCACCAGACCTGCAAGAAGCTGACCGCCATACTGCAAAACAAGAGGTTTGATGCTCTCCATCCATCCGTTTAGGTTTTGTTGTAGAAGCATAAAAACCGGGGTTTATCGTACGTAGAAGCGAAATCTACCAAGGAACTGATTGCCACTGGTTAAAGGGCTATTGCTGTTGGTGCCGATGTTTCCGGCATTGTCGAACATGAGTTCATGGCCGGCATTGTAGCTATTGAACGACCGGGTGTTGCAGCCGCTTTGGGGTTGAAGGTATTGAAAGGCAGCAACTACAATATATTGCGCATAGCCAAAGGGACTGCGTTGCACATTGAGCACATAGCCGTTGCCCCAGCTGCCGCCCCAGCCGCTATTGTCGGAGTTTTTGCCGGCAATGGTAAGCCGGTGTCCGGTATTTAAGCTTACCGGGTTGTTGTGGTCGGAGCTGTGGTTGTATTGGCTGGTGTTTCCGTTGCTGGAGGTCATGTTGTTGTAGGTCCAACTGTTGTTTCGGGTGCCCCAGCCGCTGTACACGATGTTGTTGTTGTTGTCGATCATTTGCACCATGACCTCGTTGCCGCTCCAGCCGGCCATGGTCCAATCTACGGCTCGGTCAAACCAAGCATTGTCGCCTGGGCAGGCAAGGTCTTGGTTGGCGGTATTTACGAAAGTTACGGCTTCGGTCCAACCGCCGTTGTTGGTAGTCATATCGCAGTGCACACTCAGGGGTGGGTTTCCGCCCGGGCCGTCAGGGTCGATGGTATAGGTACCATCTTGTGCGTTGGGATTGGATTGTAGTATGGCCAGGCAACTGATTTGGTTTCCGGCAGAAACGCTTAGGGTTTGGGGCTGCGAGTTGCCGCAGGCGTTGTTTGCAGTAACCGTAATGTTCCCCTGCCCTGTGGTAAAGTTCACAACAATCGATGTGGTGTTTTGGCCCGAAACAATGCTAGCTCCGGAGGGAACAGTCCAAGTGTAGGAAGTGGCACCGGAAACAGGGGCCACAGAGTAGCTAACGTTTTGTTGGTTGGGGTTTACATTGGTAGGGCCGGTAATGGAAGCGGGTGGGTTTAATATAGGGTTCACCACAATCAAGTAACCGTTGGAGCTGGCAGAACCGCAGGATTGGGTAGATGCGGTTACCCGGTAGTATTGGTTGGGCCCTTGGTTGGGCGCTTGCAGGCTGAGGTTGGTTCCCGTTTCACCGGGAATAGGAGTCCAATTGAGGTTATCGGTGGAAACTTCCCATTGTAGGTTTCCGTTGCTGCCGGCGGTGCTAAGCTGGGCATTGGTTCCGCCACAAATGGTATCGGCTTGCGCTGAAAGAATTCCGGGTTGACTGGCGCATTCGCAGCCAAATTTGTCCCAAAAACTGCCTCCAAAGACCTCGAAGCAGCGGCTGTCGGTATTGTAAATTAGTAGCCCTTGTGCCGGGTTTGTAATGGCTTGGCGCTGGGCGTCGGTAAGTCTGGGTACCAATACGCCTTGATTGGTTGATTGCACATCCAAGGCAGAAGAAGAGTCCGGCGTTTGGGTATTAATACCAACCGACTGTCCAAACACATGCGAAGCACCGAAAAATACTAGGCAAAGAGATAAAAAAAGGGAACGAAGCATATGGTGGGTTTTCCTTATTTTGAGACAAAAGATACGGAAGTAGGGTTAAACCCGCACTTTTTTTGGTGTAAAATCATTGGTAAATCTTTCACTGAGTTTTCTAAGCCACCTATAAACAAAGCCCTAGGCAAGCTCTCGGGGGAATGGCTATCTTTGCCTTGTTATGCGCCAAATAGAATTGACATTGCCCGACGGCAGCAAAAAGGAAGTACCTGAAGGAACTACCGCCCTTGAGGTAGCCAAGTCCATAAGCCATGGATTGGCCAAAAAAGTACTGGTAGCCGTTGTAGATGGGAGGCTTACGGAGCTTTCTACACCGCTTACGACGGATGCCCGCTTAACGCTGCTTAGTTGGGACGATGATTTAGGGAAATCCGCATTTTGGCATTCTTCGGCACACTTGCTTGCCGAGGCGGTGCAGGAATTGTATCCGGAGGCTTTATTTACCATTGGTCCACCGGTAGAAAGCGGCTTTTATTACGACATAGATTTCGGTGACCAAATGCCTGGCGAGGCTGATTTGCTGACCTTGGAAAAGAAAATGATGGAATTGGCCAAGCAGAACAATACGTTTCGCTTGTATCCCATAAGCAAAGCCGATGCCCTTGCATTTTATAAAGCCCGGAACAATCCATATAAAGTGGAGCTCATTGATGCTTTGCCCGATGGTGAAATTACGTTTTGCGATCAAGGAGGTTTTACCGACCTGTGTCGTGGGGGGCATGTGCCTCATACCGGATACATAAAGGCGGTGAAGCTTTTAAACATAGCGGGAGCCTATTGGCGCGGAAACGAAAAGAACAAACAGCTTACCCGCATTTATGGCATATCCTTTCCCAAGCAAAGCTTATTGGAAGCGTATTTGGAGCGGTTGGAAGAAGCCAAAAAGCGCGATCATAGAAAGATTGGTCAGGAGTTGGGCTTATTTACCTTTAGCCAAAGGGTGGGGAAGGGTCTTCCATTGTGGTTGCCTAAGGGTGCTGAGCTAAGGGAGCGCTTGGAGCGATTTATGCGTGATGCGCAAAAAAAGGCCGGTTACCAACCTGTAATTACCCCGCATATTGGCAGCAAACAGCTTTACGAGACCAGCGGACACTGGGACAAGTACGGCGAAGACAGTTTTCAGCCCATCCAAACACCTGAGGAGGGCGAACTGTTTATGCTCAAACCTATGAATTGTCCGCACCATTGTGAGATATTTAAAGCACAACCCCGCAGTTACCGTGACTTACCTATTCGGTACGCCGAATTTGGGACGGTGTACCGCTACGAACAAAGCGGGGAGCTTCATGGATTAACCCGTGTTCGAGGTTTTACGCAAGACGATGCCCATATTTTTTGCGCGGCTGACCAAGTAAAAGCGGAGTTTGTTAAGGTTATAGATTTGGTGCTGTTTGTATTTAAGGCACTTTCTTTTGAAGAGTATACGGCTCAAATTAGCCTTAGAAGCAAAGAGGACAGGTCCAAATACATAGGCAGCGACGAGAATTGGGAGAAAGCAGAGCAAGCCATAATGGAGGCAGCCAATGCGCGCGATTTGAACACGGTAATTGAGTATGGCGAAGCGGCTTTTTATGGGCCTAAGCTGGATTTCATGGTCAAGGATGCCTTAGGTCGCAAATGGCAATTGGGAACCATTCAGGTAGATTACAACTTGCCCGAGCGTTTTGAGTTGGAATATACCGGTGCAGACAATGCCAAGCATAGGCCGGTGATGATTCACCGCGCGCCTTTTGGCAGTATGGAGCGATTTATTGCCGTACTTACCGAGCATTGTGCCGGAAATTTCCCCTTATGGTTGAGCCCCGAGCAAGTGGTTGTCTTGCCTATTAGCGACAAGTACAACGAATACGCTCAAAAACTTTTGCAATTGCTGAATAATTCCGATATTCGCACCCTCATTGACGAACGTACCGAAAAAATCGGCCGAAAAATTCGAGACAGTGAAATGAAAAAAATACCTTTCATGCTCATTGTCGGAGAGAAAGAAGCCGAATCCGGTACCGTGTCTGTGAGAGCCCATCAACAGGGAGATTTAGGAACTATGGAAATAGATTCTTTTGTCGAATTGGTGCATGAGCAAGTAAAAAAACAAACCGATAATTAACCAAACGAGGAAACACTGAGACACCGTAAACCATTTAGGCCCCGCCGGGTAAATATAGAACCCGAGCATAAAATCAACGACCGCATACGTGCTCCTAAAGTACGGGTTGTTGGTGACAACGTGGAAAACGGCATTTTTACGCTCCGGGAAGCACAACAATTTGCCGAGGATGCCGGCTTAGATTTGGTCGAAATTGCCTCGCAAGCCGATCCCCCCGTTTGCAAAGTTATCGACTACAAAAAGTTCCTCTACGAACAAAAAAGGAAGCAAAAGGAAATTAAAGCCAATGCAACCAAGGTAATCGTAAAGGAAATTCGTTTCGGCCCCCAGACCGACGATCATGATTTTCAATTTAAATTGAATCATGCCAAAAACTTTCTGGATGAAGGCGCTAAAGTAAAAGCCTATGTGTTCTTTAAAGGAAGGTCTATCTTGTTTGCCGACCAAGGAGAAATGCTCCTGCTTAAGTTCGCTCAAGAACTCGAAGAATATGGAAAGGTCGAAAACCTACCCAAACTCGAAGGCAAACGAATGACCATGATGATTGGACCAAAGAAAAAGAAATAAACCTGCCGCGAGGCACATATTGTACCGTCATGCCAAAGATGAAAACCAATTCCAGCGCCAAAAAGCGTTTTACCGTTACCGGCACCGGAAAAGTAAAAAGGAAACACGCGTTTAAACGCCACATCCTAACCAAAAAAGCAACCAAACGTAAACGTCACTTGACCCACTTTACCATGATGGATCCGGCCGACGTGAAAAACGTTAAACTCATGTTGCTTAAATAAGCCATTCGCTATTCATTAATTTTTATATACGATGCCACGTTCCGCAAACAAAGTAGCCTCTAAAGCAAGAAAGAAAAAGGTTTTAAAGCTGGCCAAGGGTTCATTTGGCCGCCGGAAAAACGTGTGGACAGTCGCCAAAAACTCGGTTGAAAAAGGCCTTGGCTACGCCTACCGAGACCGCCGTGCCAAAAAGCGTAACTTTCGTGCGCTTTGGATCCAGCGTATCAACGCAGGAGCACGCGAGCATGGAATGAGTTACTCTCAATTCATGGGCGCAATCCACAAACACAACATTGAGCTAAACCGCAAAGCACTTGCCGATTTGGCTTATCAACATCCCGAGGCCTTTAAAGCTTTGGTCGAAAAGATTCGATAGCTTCGGTTGTGTTTTATGTTCTTGGGGTGGCTTGGCCACCCTTTTTTTTGCCTACTCGCGTCTGGGCGTGAAAAAGGGCTCGCAGAGCCGCAAAGTCGCAAAGACCTAGGGCAGAAAAGAGTCCTAGAGGCATATGCCTTTTTGGGTTTTGGGCTCTTTGCTTTTGGCTCTTTGGTTTTGGGTTTTTGGTTTTGGGTTTTTGCTTTTGGGTTTTTGCTTTTGGGTTTTTGGCTCTTTGCTTTTGGCTCTTTGCTTTTGGGTTTTTGCTTTTGGCTCTTTGGTTTTGGGTTTTGGCTCTTTGGTTTTGGCTCTTTGGTTTTGGGTTTTGGTTCTTTGCTTTTGGCTTTTGGGTTTTTGCGCGAAAATTCCTCCGCGTGTTTTGGAAAGACTCCTTTGTCTGCGCCCCTTATTGGGCTTAATTGCAACCGATAGCCCCCCTCAAAAACTAAACAAGCACCTTATGATCTTCCAACCAAACCGCCCAATTCCATAAAAACAAGCCCGTTACCTCCATCAAATCTTTCATCACCACAGGATTGGGCGTGTTGAGCTTTTGAAAATGCTCCTTTTGGAATCGGTTCAACTCATATTTGTGAAAAATAGCTAAACTCATGCTCTTAACCAGAGACTTATGCTGCTTGTCCAAACTGCGCAAAAAGTCCAAATAGTCAAACAAAATGCTGTTGGCAATTTCCGGGTCTTTACCCATAAACCGGCTGATTTCAGTAGCCAAAATTCCCTGAAGTTTACTTGCCTCTTCGGGGTCAAAATACTGTTCTAAATGCAGCAAATTTCCGGCATACACAATGTAGCGAAACCACTCATTTGATGCGGCCTCAATGCTGGGCGATTGGGCAAATTCGCGCTCTTCGTTGAGCATTTCCGCAATAAAGGGGAACCCTTCGGTACTTGCTTCGTGTACTACTGCCACCAATTGAGGCGTCAAGTCGGCTGCTTTTACTTTTTTCTTTCCAAACCATCCAAACATAGGCTTGCTAGACTTATTGAGTGACTAAATTAAAATGTGTGCGGGCCATGTCTCGAATTTGACTTCCAATGGCTAAGGCCGAAGTTGCGGCAGGGGAGGGGGCGTTCAATACGTGAATACTTCCCTCGGAATACGCAATTTCGAAGTCGTCAATCATTTCTCCATCGGCTCCCAAGGCCATGGCGCGCACACCGGCCCTTCCCGGAGTAATATCGTCCATTTCCAAATCGGGAATTAGCCTCTGTAAGGTTTTTAAAAACAGACGCTTGCTAAAGGCACGCCGGTATTCATCCAAACCGAATTTCCAATGCTTGAAAAACAAGCGCCATGTGCCGGAAAAGCCCAAAGCCTCCACCGTATCCTTTAAATCAAAGTCGGTTTTTCCGTAGCCTTCGCGTTTAAAGGTAAACACGGCATTTGGTCCGCATTCCACGCCTCCCAAGGCCATGCGGGTAAAGTGCACGCCCAAAAAGGGGAAGGCAGGGTCGGGTACGGGATAAATCAGGTGCTTTACCTTATGTAGACCTTTTTCCGTTAAATCGTAATAATCGCCACGGAAACCCACAATGCGCATGGAATTCTTTATGCCGTCCTTTTTGGCCAAGCGGTCCGATTGCAAACCCGCGCAAAACACCACATGTTTGGCTTTTATGCTGCCCCCATTGGTTTCCAAAACCCTAAGATTGCCGTCTTGATGAATGCCCAATACCTCGGTGCTGCAGCGGACCTCAGATTTGGCCTGTATGCTTTGGATGGCCTCAGCCATGGCTTCGGTAGCTCCTCTAAAGTCGATGATGCCCGTACAGCCCACATGTATGGCCTGCAAGCCACGGCAATGGGGTTCAATTTCCCGAATTTCGTCCGGCCCAATTATTTGTAAATTTTCGATACCGTTGGCTTTACCGCGCTCAAAAATACCTTCCAACCGAGGGATTTCTTCCGGTTCAGTAGCCACAATCACTTTGCCGCAAACATCGTGAGCCACTTTGTGTTTTTTAGCAAATTCTACCAGCTCTTTACGTCCTTGAACGCAGTTCTTTGCTTTTAGCGAGCCGGGTTTGTAATAAATGCCGGAGTGCATTACCCCGGAGTTGTTCCCGGTTTGATGATCTGCCAGTTTCGGCATCTTTTCCAAAAGCACCAAGCGTAAATCCGGATAGGCTTCCTGCAAGCGATAGGCAGTCGCTGCACCGACGATTCCGCCGCCGACAATGGCAATGTCAAAGCTGTTTTCTACTGCATCCATAGCGCAAAATTAACAGGAAAAGGGATGCAAGGGTTTATTTGGGGGGCAATTCCGGCCCTTAGTGCAACGCTTCGTCCCAAGGGCAGGCTCCAAGGGCATAGGCCGCCCTTCGCTAAGCGCTCAGTGGCCCTAAGCCTCTTGGAGCCAAAGCCCTTGGTACTGCAGGGTTTTCCTGCGGTCCGGGCCCCAAGATTATCTTCCAAAACTTATGGCCGACCGTATTGCAACATGTTAAATAGCAGCTTATACGCTCCCGGAACTCCCGCCGGCAATTGCCTGAAAAAGGAAAGACCGGTGTATATCAAGGTTCCTTTTCCATAGCTTCTTACCATAAGCATGCCTCCTACTTCTTCCTCGCCGGGATCGGCACCGCGGAGCACATCGGCCCACTCCGGACTCCATTTTCCTGCAAAATATAGTCCTCGCTCCTGAACCCAACCTTCAAAATCTTTGTCTTCTATAGGTAATGGGCGCATGGTAATCATGTGGCGGGTTTCGGAATGGCTCAAAGTAGCAGTTTCGTCGGTAATTCGGTTTCTGCTCAGGCTTAGGCCTTCCAATATTTCGGGGTCATCCAGTCCCCAACTGGTGTTGTATTGCATAATTACGGTGCCGCCTTCTCGAGCAAAATCTTCAAGGGCTCTTTTTAAATTGGCAGGATTTTCGGCTACATTCATCGCCCGAATTCCTACAAGTACTACCGGTGCATCGACTTGCTTATCCAGTAATTTTTGGAGGTTTATTTCTTGAATCCTTAAGCCGGCTTTTTCTAAATAAGAGGCGGTTTCATCTCCTGCGCCCGGCAGATAAGCTACCTGAAACCAAGGCATGGTCAGGGGCAAATGTACCAATCGGCAGGTCGCTTCCGGAAACCATTCTACCGGTCCAATATGGTCGTACAGGCTATATTCAAGCCCTCGATTAAACTTCTGTCCCGAGGTTTCTTGCCAAGAGGCCTTCGCCTTACCTATTTCTTGTGTGGTATTGCCGGTGGGCCGCACCTTTACCCGAACCAAACTTTCTTGGCCGGGAACAAGGCTGAGTTCAAGGGGGGCTTGGCTTTGTTCCCAGCCTTCGCTTAGCTCCAAATCAAGCTTTCCGGTTTTAGGCATTGAGCTGTGATTTTTAACTTTAAAGCGGAGTTCTATATCGCTTCCCGATACATTTACGTAGGCTTCTTGTTGGGCTTGCAAGCTTAGTGCCGGATATACTCGAAAGGGATAGTTAAGGGCTCCTTTGGCCCGGTCTTTTCCTTCCCAACGAACTTCCAGAGGCAGGGTTATACTTCGGCCCTTAATTTGTAAACCAAGCATAAGTTCCGCTACGGGATCATTCCAAGCTTTTCCGATATATGCGGCTTGGGAAGTAAATAAACCCGGGTTATCCAGAGACTCCAACCAATAAGGCTGGGAAATAGGAGCGTTAACAACTACTTGAACCGGAATAGGTGCTGCACTCAACCAGCCATTGAGCGGGAGGTCGGGAATACTTGAAATACCTCGTAGAATCAATGCTCTAGAGTTTAATGTGCTCTTTAACACCAAACCGGTCAATGATTTGGGTGCCGTAGCCCGAAGTTGAATGCTGAGGGTATCGCCTGCAACAGCGGTTTCTTGTGAAGCTAAAGCGTCTACCTTAAGTCCCAAAGACTGAAAAATTAGCTGTGCACAAAGCCTTTGCTTTTCTTTCCTGATTTCGGAATCTACCAACTCGGATAGAGCGTCGTAGCATTGGAGTAAAAGGTCTAAGGATGCCTCGCTACCAAAATTCCTGGGCGATTTTAGCAGCTGTTTGAGTAAGGCGTCGGCTTTTCTTCCGCCGGGCAGATCTTCCAAACTTTGCGGAATTCCCTCCAAAAGGTCTTTAGAAACCCGACTGCCTTTTAAATGTTGAAAATATTCCAGGGTATCGGCAAAGTCAGCGGTAGTTCCAAACCCTTGGCTTTTGTGTTGACTTCTGGCATAGGCAGCAATTTCCGGGCAGGAAAGACCCAATTCTTCTACATAATGTCCGGTGGGAACGCGTAAAAAGGTATCGGGTACAAAGCTTTGTCCGCTACGTCTAAAAAACCACCAAGAGGTATTCCAAAGCAAGCGTTCAGTTGTCCAAGCCTCGCCACAATCGGGATATGCTTTAGGGTCTGCGGCCAAGTCAAAGGCTTCCATAGCCAGTATGGCCGAAGCCGTATGGTGACCATGTGTGCCTCCCGGTTCCGGCGAAAAACGGGTAAGAATCAGGTGGGGCCTAAACTCCCGAATGACGCGAACCACATCTTTTAATACGGCTTCTTTTTCCCAAATATCAAAGGTCTCGGTGTAGGTTTTGGAATATCCAAAATCGCGTGCTCTGGAAAAAAACTGCTTTCCTCCGTCAATGGCTCTGGCTTCCAGTAATTCTCTACTTCTTATTAATCCCAAAGGAATTCCCAATTCCGGACCAATTAAATTTTGCCCGCCATCTCCACGGGTTAGGCTTAGGTAAGCCACATCAGCATGCCGGTGGTTTTCGAGCCAGCCAATCATTCGAGTGTTTTCGTCGTCCGGATGCGCTGCGATATACAGCACTCTTGGGGTGTGCAGGAGTTTTTGCAGTTCATGGTGGATTTTGGAAGTGGACCAACGATCTTGGGCCTGTAACGCCGAGGCCAGGCACAAAAGGAGCATTAAGGGGAATCTCATGGGTCGAAAATAGTACGGATTGGGGGCTTTGCCAAAAGCAAGGTGTGCGACCCCTTCGGGGTCGGGATTTTGTGGAGATTCGGGTAATAAAGGGTGCGACCCCTTCGGGGTCGTGATTTTATGGAGATTTTGGTATAAAGGGTGCGACCCCTTCGGGGTCGGGATTTTGTGGAGATTCGGGTAATAAAGGGTGCGACCCCTTCGGGGTCGTGGTTTTTTGGAGGTAAAGGGTGCGACTCCTTCGGGGTCGTGATTTTATGGAGATTTTGGTATAAAGGGTGTGACCCCTTCGGGGTCGGGATTTTGTGGAGATTCGGGTAATAAAGGGTGCGACCCCTTTGGGGTCGGGATTTTTTGGAGGTAAAGGGTGTGACCCCTTCGGGGTCGTGGTTTTTTGGAGGTAAAGGGTGTGACCCCTTCGGGGTCGTGGTTTTTTGGAGGTAAAGGGTGTGCCCCCTTCGGGGTCGGGATTTTATGGAGATTTTGGTATAAAGGGTGTGACCCCTTCGGGGTCTGGATTTTTTGGAGATTCGGGTAATAAAGGGTGTGCCCCCTTCGGGGTCGGGATTTTTTGGAGGTAAAGGGTGTGACCCCTTCGGGGTCGGGATTTTTTGGAGGTTTATTTTCTAATATTTAGTTAATAAGAATTGGGTACATTCGAATCAAATTGCCAAGCATGAAGTATCTAATCTTTGCTTTAGTTTTTCTTTTTCAAATTGCCCAAATCGGTGCACAGGGGGTACTTATTGGAGATACGGCACAAGCTCCACACCCTTCTGCCCGATTGGAAGTTCGGAGCAATCAAGGCGGTTTCTTGCCTCCACGACTCACCACAAATCAGCGGGATGCCATTGTAAATCCTGCCATGGGTTTAACCATTTATAATGTTAGTACGGAGTGCTTGCAAGTGCATCATGGAACGGGCTGGAAAGACATTTCTTGCAAATGCAACTCCATTCCAACTGCTGCATTTACCTACAGCCCCGGTACGGTGTTTTTGAATAGTGCGGTTCAGTTTTCTGCGGTGAGCAGCGGACAGACCTATCAATGGACCTTTCAAAGTGGAACTCCCGCTTCCTCCAACGCATCTAATCCTTCAGTGACGTGGTCGCAGGCGGGAACTTATGATGTGATTTTGACCGAAACCAACAGTCAAGGCTGCAGTTTTTCAGATACTCA
Source organism: Flavobacteriales bacterium (assembly GCA_018401695.1). Lineage (GTDB taxonomy): Bacteria > Bacteroidota > Bacteroidia > CAIKAF01 > CAIKAF01 > CAIKAF01. Next base: position 24,936 of record JAGYKD010000003.1, read on the forward strand.
GCAGGTGGTGGTGCAAAATTGCCAATACCAAGCCGGTAGCCAAACTTTCAATTTTACAGGCTCTCCGCAGGCCTTCACGGTTCCTCAATGTGTGAACCAAGTAACCATTACGTGTAGAGGAGCTGCGGGAGCACAAGGGCATACCGGAAGTCAACCGGGCGGGCAAGGTGGAATTGCTTCCGGTACCCTGGCCGTTAACCCGGGACAAACCTTGCATGTGTATGTAGGAGGACAGGGGCAGCGTTCCAATAATAGTCCTATGCTAGGAGGATGGAATGGAGGCGGAAATGGATACAATTTTGGAAATACCGGCTGGTTTTGTGCCGGTGGTGGAGGTGCCTCCGATGTACGCGTAGGTGGAACAGCGCTCAGCGATCGGGTTATCGTTGCCGGCGGCGGCGGTGGCGGTGGCGGCTCCGGAAGTTGGGGCAATGGTGCCGGCGGCAACGGTGGAGGATTAACAGGTCAAGCAGGGTACGATACCCCAGGCAGCGGATATAGCGGTCAGCGACATGGATTGGGTGGAACTCAAAGCAATGGGGGAGCCGGCGGGGCCAACAACAATAATGAACCTGCAGGACAGGCAGGTAGCTTGGGCCAAGGAGGAAACGCCTCTACCGGCAACAATACGCTAGCTTCCGGCGGTGGTGGTGGATATTATGGCGGTGGTGGAGGTTCCTACCACGGCGGCGGCGGTGGTGGTGGCTCTTCTTATATTGGAGGAGTAACGAATGGTAGCACACAAATCGGTGGTCAATCCGGAAATGGGCAGGTGGTGATTTCTTGGTAAGCTCGATTTGTCCGAATATAAGCCTTGGTCGCCTGTGAATTTTGGGTTTAAATCGCTGAACCTTAAATTTATGGCAATCAACCATGCGTGAAACAGCCAGACCTATTCAGCTACTTTAGGTGTATTTTCTTGTTCGGCAGGTTTTCTTTTGCCTGTTTTTTGCTAATTTTATGAGCCCTCACCCGCTAACTGTTTTTTATGGCGGGTTATTTTGCTCAAATCTACATTCATTTGGTATTTGTGGTAAAGTTTAGGAGGCCTTTGATTGAGGCTTCTTGGGAGGATGAGCTTTACAAATACATTACCGGGATTATTCAGGGAAAGAATCAATGGTTGATTGCGATTAATGGTATGCCCGATCATGTGCATATTCTAGTTGGTATTCGGCCTAGTTGCTGCCTTTCGGATTTGATTCGGGAAATTAAGAAGGCGTCCAACGCTTTTATTCAAGATAAGGGGTTTTGTAAGACGAAGTTTCAGTGGCAGGGCGGGTATGGTGCTTTTTCTTGTAGGTATTCGGAAATTGATGGTTTGGTTTCTTATATAAAGAATCAGAAGGAGCGGCATAGGCGAAAATCGTTTAGGTCAGAGTTTAAAGAGATGTTGGATGTTGGGAAGGTGGAATATGAGGAGCGGTATTTAGAGGATTGGTTGGGTCCAAAAAATATACGACCCCTTCGGGGTCGGGAGGAGGATGGGGAAGGTTTATAAAATATACGACCCCTTCGGGGTCGGGGAATATATGTGACCCCTTCGGGGTCGGGAGGAGGATGGGTAAGGTTTATAAAATATAGGACCCCTTCGGGGTCGTTGGAAGAACGGGGAGTGTTATAAATATATACAACCTCTTCGGGGTCGGGGAATTTGGGAGGATTTGAGATTTGCGCCCCGGGGCGCATGGAAAGCCCGGAGGGGGGAGGGCCGGCCGGGCTTGGCGGGCGGAGGCCCCTCGATACTTCGGGGGCCCACGCACCGCTTAGCCCGGCGAGCCCTACCACCGAGGACTTGAAATAAGCACCGGATAAGGCGCCCCAAAAAAATAACCTACCTATTTGTTCTTAAAATTGAAATTCGTATCTTAGTTGTTTATTAAATTTGGGGAAACATGTTGGTAAAAACCTATGGCGCAGCCTTGCAGGGAGTGCATGCTATGCTCATAACTTTAGAAGTGAACACGGTGGAAGGATTGCGGTTTTATTTGGTGGGTCTGCCCGATAATGCCGTAAAGGAAAGCGAACGCAGAATAGAGTCTGCTTTGCTTGAAAGTGGCTATAGAAAGCCCGGCAAAAAGATAACCATAAACATGGCTCCAGCAGATGTACGGAAGGAGGGAGCCGCCTACGATTTGCCGATAGCTGTGGGGATTTTGGCTTCTTCGGGGCAGGTGCCTTCGGAGCGTTTGGACCAATGCCTTATGATGGGCGAGCTTTCATTGGATGGCAGTTTAAGGCCTGTTCGCGGGGTTTTGCCCATGGCTTTGTTGGCCAAAGAACGTGGATTCCGCTACTTGTTGCTTCCGGAAATCAATGCTGCTGAGGCTTCGGTGGTAGAGGGTATAGAAGTTCTTGGTGCCGCACATTTGATAGATGTACTGGATTGGCTTAAGGGTATTAAAGAGTTGCCGAAAGGAAAAGGCCAAGAGCGACATTCCGAGGGTGCGGTCCAAGGTCGACCCGATTTTGCTGAAGTGCGTGGTCAAGAGGGAATTAAACGGGCTTTGGAAATTGCCGCAGCCGGCAGCCATAATGTACTGCTGATTGGTCCGCCCGGAAGCGGTAAAACCATGCTGGCGCGCCGCATGCCCGGGATTTTGCCTCCCATGAGTTTGGAAGAGTCTTTGGAAACCACAAAAATCCATTCCGTGACTGGTGCTAAATCGGTCAATGGGCTTATGGACCAACGCCCGTTTAGAGCTCCACATCACACCATTAGCGATGTGGCCTTGGTAGGAGGTGGCACCCATCCCATGCCGGGTGAAATTTCTTTGGCGCATAATGGCGTATTGTTTCTGGATGAATTGCCGGAATTTAAGCGGGCGGTGCTTGAAGTGCTTCGGCAACCTTTGGAGGACAGGGAAGTGAGCATTAGCCGAGCTCGCTTAAAAGTGACTTTTCCGGCTGGTTTTATGCTGATTGCGGCTATGAACCCTTGTCCTTGCGGGTATTATAATCATCCCGAACGCTCGTGTTCCTGCTCCGAGCAGGCCGTAGAGCGCTATGTGAGCCGCATCTCCGGGCCTTTACTCGACCGGATGGATTTGCATGTAGAAGTTGTGCCCGTTGATTTAGAGTCGCTCCGCAAAAAACCTTCTTCCGAGGGGAGTCAAGAGGTACGCGCTCGTGTGGTGCAGGCACGCCAAAGGCAACAATACCGATTTCGAGATCTAAAAGGGGTGCATGCGAATGCCCAAATGCCTCCGGGCATGGTTCGTGAAGTGTGCAAGCTCAATGACTCGGCAGGGCAAATGCTGGAGCATGCCATGAAACGTCTTCAGCTTTCGGCCCGTGCCTATGATCGTATTTTAAAGGTGAGTAGAACCATTGCAGATTTGGACGAAAGCCCATCGGTGGAAGCAAGACACTTGGCCGAGGCCATTCAATACCGGAGTTTGGATCGGAGCGGCTGGGGCAAACAAAAAGCGAAGCCCGCCACCTTGTAGGTCAAATGCTTAAATTGGATTTATGTAAAGGGTAGTTTGTTGCTTAGCGGTTGTCGCCGTCCAACATTCGGCCCAAACCGCCCAAGATACTTCCCTCGCCTTTGCTTTTTCCTCCCATTTTGGGGGCAGAAGCAATAATGCGATCGGCCAGACGGCTAAAGGGCAGGCTTTGTATCCATACTCTGCCAGGCCCCGTCATAGACGCAAAAAAGACCCCTTCTCCCCCAAACAAGGTATTCTTGAGTCCTCCAACAAATTTTATATCGTAATCCACCTGTTGTTCAAAGGCTACCAGGCAGCCGGTATCCACCCTAAGGTTTTCACCGGGCTGCAATTGTTTTTCAATAATGGTGCCACCGGCGTGCAAAAAGGCCAGGCCATCGCCTTCTAATTTTTGCATGATAAAACCTTCTCCGCCAAACAGTCCGGTGCCGATGCGTTTTTGGAACTCAATACCCACGCTCACGCCTTTTGCTGCGGCTAAAAAGGCATCTTTTTGGCAAATGAGCTTATTGCCGTATAGGTTTAAGTCCATGGGCAATACTTTGCCCGGATAAGGGGAGGCAAACCACACCTTACGCTTGCCGTTTCCTTGATTGGTAAAGGCTGTCATAAAAAGCCCTTCGCCGGTGAGCACCCGTTTGCCTGCACTAAAGAGCTTGCCCATGAAGCTTTGATTTTCTTGGCTACCGTCTCCAAAAATGGTTTGCATTTGGATTTGGTCTTCCATCATCATAAAGCTCCCGGGTTCCGCAACGGCCGTTTCCATAGGGTCTAACTCTATGGCCAAGGCCTGCATTTCTTCACCTACAATAAAGTAGTCGATTTCGTGGCTGTTCAGGGGCATGTTTTTTTGTTTTAAAAGGCTAAGTAGCTCCACCTGTGGAGGCTTGACCCAAAGGTATAACCCAAAAGTAACCTATTCAATGAAAGAAGCAGCAAAAAAAATGTTCACTTTGTGCGCTTAAGTTATGTAGCTTTGATTATGATTCGTTCCATTTCCCTTTCGCTCATTTTGTTCTTTTTGAGTGTAGCGCAAATGACGATGGCCCAGGTAACCATCGGCTCCAGTAACCCACCTGATCCTTCGGCGGTCTTAGATTTACAATCGACCCAGGGAGGTTTGCTTTTACCTCGATTGAGCACAACCCAAAGAAATGCCCTTTCCAATCCTCCCGAGGGTTTGGTTATTTTTAATACCACCACCAAATGTGTGGAGTCTTGGTTTTTAACCGGGTGGAAAAGCATCGAATGCGAATGTACCACGCCACCCAACCAACCGGGAAATATTCAAGGACCGGCTCAGGTGTGCCCCGGACAAGATTCGGTATGGTTTTCGGTGGCTCCGGTATCTGGCGCCTCTTCTTATTTGTGGACCATCAACAACCAAGATACCTTAAGCTCGGGACAAGGCAGCGATTCTATTTTAGTGCATTTTTCGGCTGGAACAGGGAGCCGTGCTATAACCGTTAGTGCACAAAACGGCTGTGGGGTTTCTCCGGCAGCAAATTTGAGCATGAACGTACAATTGTTGGACAATACCTTTACGGTAAATCCAAGCTCGCCAAACGTAAATAATGCCGCACAGTTTTCTGCAAATCAAAGCGGAGCCAGCTATGCCTGGACTTTTCAAAGCGGTACCCCGGCAAGCTCGGTTGCTCAAAATCCACAGGTAACCTGGACACAAACCGGCAACTACCAGGTTCAACTTACGGTAAGCGATAATTTTGGTTGTTCGGTTCAGGGCAGCCAACAAGTTACCGTAACCAACTGTCAAGCGCAAACCTGGACCTTTACGAATTGTGCCCAAACAGGTAGAACGGGACCATCCCAAAGCCAGTGCAACTCCAGCTATGGCCCCGGTGTGGTGAATGTAAGCAGTGGAATACAGGAATGGACTGTTCCTGCTTCCGGGACTTACCGCATTCAGGCTGCCGGGGCAGAGGGAGGTCGAGGTAAGACCAATAGCACTTCCAGCTACAGCAGCAGCACTCCCGGTCGTGGGGCGGTTATTCAAGGCGACTTTAGCCTCAATGCAGGACAAGTAATTCGAATACTGGTAGGTCAAAAAGGTCAGGAGCAAACCATCAACAACCAATTGGGTGGAGGTGGAGGAGGTGGTTCCTACGTGGTCACGAATACCAACAATATACTTGTCATCGCCGGTGGTGGCGGAGGTTCCGGGCGATATAACGGAGACAACGGCTCAGGTGGTCAAACCGGACCAAGCGGAACCAATGGCTTGGGCGCCAATGGAGCTGCCGGAGGAACCAATGGAAATGGAGGTAGCAACTCCGGCTGCGGCTATGAAGGTGGTGGTGGGGCAGGCTACAGTGGAAACGGCTCAAACCCCGCAGGCACAAATGCTCAATCCTATTTGAATGGAGGCAATGGAGCCACCTGGTGCAACTGTTGGTCTTCCGGCAACGAAGGCGGTTTTGGCGGGGGAGGTGGTACCGGACCCCATGGCGGCGGCGGTGGTGGCGGCTATTCCGGTGGTGGCGGCGGAGGTGATATCAACTGCGGTGGCAATGGCGGCGGCGGTGGTGGCGGCTCCTTGAACAATGGCACCAACCAAAGCAATACATCCAATACGCATACAGGGCATGGCCAAGTAACCATTACCAGAATCTGTCCTTGATTTTTATTGAACATTTATAAATACCATGAAAAAGATTGTCCTTTTCTCAGCACTTTGCTTTCTAAGCTTTAGCGGAATGGCTCAAGGGGTGACCATCGGCGCCAACAACCCGCCCAATCCTTCGGCGGTTTTGGATTTGCAATCGACCAATGGAGGTTTGTTGCTCCCCAGGTTAAGTACGGCGCAACGGAACGCCCTGCAAAACATCCCGGATGCTCTCGTTATTTACAATACCGACAATCAGTGCGTGGAATCCTATTTTCCCAGCGGTTGGAAAGCCCTTCAGTGCGATTGCAACACAGCACCCCCTGCTCCTGCACTTTCCAATGCAGGGCCTTTTTGCGCCGGTGCTGATTCGGTATGGCTTTCGGTTCCTCAAGTTCAGGGTGCTGCGTCATACACTTGGACCATTGACAACCAAGATACCTTAGCAACAGGCCAAGGCAGCGATTCTATTTTGGTGCATTTTTCCAATATCCCCGGAACGCGCACCATTAGCGTTACTGCAAATAATTTCTGCGGGACTTCAAGCCCAAGCCAAGCTACGGTTCAGGTGGTTGCTCCGGATTCCAATTTTAGCATAACCCCCAACCCGGTGATAGTAAACAACGCGGCTTCTTTTTCGGCCAATCAATCCGGTGCCAGCTATGCCTGGACTTTTCAAAACGGTTCTCCTGCCAGCTCGGTGAACCAATCGCCTTCGGTTACCTGGACCCAAACCGGAACCGTTCAAGTACAACTTACGGTGACCGATAATAATGGTTGCGTAAGTAGTTTAGACAGCTTGGTTACCGTAACCAACTGCCAGCCGGGCACCTGGACCTTTACCAATTGCGGACAAATCGGTCGTAATGGGCCTAGTCAAGCCCAATGCAACAGCAGCTATGGCCCTGGGGTAGTTACCGTAGTCAATGGGTATCAGTATTGGGTGGTTCCGGCTTCCGGATCTTACCAAATTGAAGCTTGGGGAGCGAGTCCCCCAACCCAAACCTACCAAACACCCTACAATTATTTCGGGCGTGGGGTGAAAATTCGTGGAACGCTTTCTTTGATGGCCGGAGATACACTCATATTTTTGGTAGGTCAACGCCCCGCCCAATCCGCTTTTAATGGCGGAGCAGGAGGAACTTTTGTTACTACCGGTACCAACCTATCGAATGCACAAGCCCTCATTATTGCCGGCGGCGGTGGATCCTACCGATGTGGGTACAATTGGTCCAATTACCAAAGCATTATTGATGCAAGTACTTCAAATTCCGGTAAGGCCTCCAACGTACCCGGAGGCAGCAACGGAAACGGAGGCAGCTGCAATGGTTCCGGAGGAGCTTCCGGAGCAGGCTTCCTAGGCAACGGTTGCGGGAGCGGTACGCCTCCGCTTTCTTTTAGAAACGGTGGAGTCGGCGGCTTTCGAAGTCAAAGTGTAAATACCGAAGGCGGCTTTGGAGGCGGCGGTCAAGGCGAATGGGGCGGTTCCGGCGGCGGAGGAGGCTATTCCGGTGGTGGCGGAGGAAACAACAACCCCTTTCCTCCGGCAGGTGGTGGTGGGTCTTTCATTGATCCTGCCGCTACCAATGTGGCAACCACCGACGGCCAATACAACAACAGCAGCAATTTAAATGGACCTATCACCAACCTTAACAGCTGGAATTCGGCGGCAGGGCAAGTGGTGATAACCAGAATTTGTCCTTAAAACCCTCATATAATCTGTTCTTAGTATGCGGTACTTTATTCTCCTAGCTTGTTTTGGAATGCTTTGCTTGGGGCTGCACGCCCAAGGAGTAACCATTGGCTCCAACAACCCGCCTGATCCGGCGGCGGTATTGGACCTTCAATCCAACTCCAAAGGCTTCATGTTGCCTCGGTTAACCACCCTTCAGCGAAATGCCATTCAAAATCCGCCTGAAGGGCTTATGATTTTCAATACCGACAACAAGTGCGTAGAATCTTGGTTTCTTACAGGTTGGAAGTCCATCGAATGCGAATGTACCACCCCCCCGACCCAACCCGGCGCCATCGTGGCTCCGGCACAAGTGTGTCCCGGTCAGGATTCCATTTGGTTGTCGGTACCTTTGGTTTCCAGTGCTACGCAGTACCAGTGGACCATCGATAACCAAGATACCTTGGTTACCGGTCAGGGTACAGATTCTATTTTGGTGCATTTTTCGGGGCAAGCCGGTTCACGTTCCATTTCTGTGCTTGCTACCAACGGTTGCGGAAGTTCTTCGGCTTCCAATGCCACCCTAAATGTGCAGTGGTTGGACTCCACCTTTACAGTGACTCCCAACTCGCCCATCATCAACAATGCGGCACAATTCTCGGCCAACCAATCCGGAGCAACCTATGCTTGGACTTTCCAAAGTGGAACTCCGGCCAGTTCGGTCGCTCAAAATCCTCAAGTAACCTGGACTCAAATCGGTAATTATCAAGTACAGTTAAGTGTGAGCGACAATTTGGGTTGTACCGTAAATAGAACTCAACAGGTAACAGTAACCAATTGCCAACCCGCTACCTTTACCTTTACCAATTGCGGCCAAACCGGTCGAACCGGCCCCAGCCAAAGCCAATGCAACAGCAGCTATGGTCCGGGAGTGGTAACGGTAGTGAACGGCATCCAGGAATGGACCGTGCCGCCTAATATAAGTACGATTGAGATTGAAGCATGGGGTGCCCAAGGAGGAACTTCCACGGTTTACAATAATGCCGGAGGAAGAGGAGCCTATGTGAAAGGCACTTTTCAGGTGACTCCGGGACAAGTCCTGCGTATTTTGGTTGGGCAGCAAGGAGCCAACAACAATACGGCTCCCTCCGGGGGAGGTGGTTCCTTTGTGGCAACCTCCAACAATACCCCACTTATTGTGGCCGGTGGCGGCGGTGGAGCCGGTTCTTATTACGATGCAAACTTTGCCAATGCCAAACTTAGCGATCCGGCCAACCGTGGCTATAACCCGGGTAGACCGGGAACCACTAATGGAGAGGCTCCCGGCGGGAACAACGGCAATGGTGGAAGCGCAGGCCGTCTTACCCCGGGTGGTGGCGGATTCTATGCCAATGGAGCCACCACCAACGCTGATGGCGGTAGCTCCATTCCCGGACCGGGACAAGCCTTCGTTAATGGCGGAGCAGGTGGAACCCCAGCCAATACCACCACATGTTCCGGTAGCAGTTTCAGCCCTGCCCCCGGCGGCTTTGGAGGTGGCGCAGGAGCAGCCTATGCCGCCGCTGCTCCCGGTGGCGGGTACAGCGGGGGAGGCGGTACCGATGGCTGCAACCCCGGTACAGGCGGCGGAGGATCTTCCTTCAACAGCGGCACCAACCAAACCGGAACGGCAGGTCAACGTACCGGCCATGGCCAGGTGGTTATTACTACCGTTTGTCCTTAATCTAAGCGAATAAACCTATGAGACTTCTCAGCACCTTATGTTTTTTGGGTTGGGTCATACTTTCCCAACTTTCCTTTGCCCAAGGCGTAACCATTGGTTCGAACAATCCTCCGGACCCGGCGGCGGTATTGGACCTGCAATCCAGTCAATCCGGTTTGTTGCTGCCCAGGCTCACCACAGCCCAACGCAACGGTATTCAAAATCCACCCAACGCTTTAGTAATTTACAATACCGACAACCATTGCGTGGAGACCTATTTCCCCGGTGGTTGGAAACCCGTGCAATGCGACTGCACCAACCCACCGGCGCAGGCAAGTATTTCCGGGCCAAATGTGGTGTGTACTAGTGCCGATTCCGTTTGGATTTATACCACGGGTGTACAAGGGGCATCTACCTACACCTGGACCATCGACAATCAAGACACCCTCGTATCGGGTCAAGGGACCGATTCCATTATGGTGCACTTTTCCGGCCAAGGCGGCAGCCGAAACATCGGACTTGTGGCAGGAAATGCCTGCGGAAATTCGGCAACAGCTTCCTTTTCCATACAGGTGAGTCCGGCAGATACTTCTTTTTCCATTACGCCATTTCCCATAAATGTCAATAACCAAGCCACCTTCTCTGCCAATGCCAACGGCGGCAGCTATGTCTGGACTTTTCAGAACGGGACCCCGGCCAGCTCCGTGGCCCAAAGCCCTCAAGTAACTTGGTCGCAAACCGGACAAGTGCAAGTGAGCCTTACGGTAACCGACGCCAACGGCTGCACCGGAACCAACGACTCCCTCCTTACCATCACCAACTGCCAGCCACAAACCTGGACCTTTAGCAATTGCGGCCAAACCGGACGGATCGGGCCCAGCCAGGCTCAGTGCAACAGCAGCTATGGTCCCGGAGTAGTAACCGTGAACAACGGCATCCAAAACTGGACAGTGCCCGCTACCGGAAGCTATACCATCCGTGCTGCCGGAGCTGAAGGAGGCGATAAGCAAGACTATCAGAACAATGGCGGAGAAGGCCAAATTGTTGAAGGAACGGTAACGCTCAATGCAGGAGATGTGTTGAGTATTGTAGTTGGCCAGCTAGGCGGTCAAGCCATTGCCCCCAACCAATCCGGCGGCGGCGGTGGCGGCGGTGGCAGCTTTGTCTATAATGCCAACAGCCAAGTGTTGTATGTAGCGGCCGGTGGCGGCGGCGGTATAGGGGCAGGCAACAGCACCCGCAAACCGGGACGCACCGCTTCCACCGCTCAAAATTCCGGAACTCAGCAACAGGACAACAACAATGGCCCAAGCACCTACACCTACAACGCGCCCACGGGAAATGGAGGAGGCAGCTATGGCGGCGTAATAGGTCAAGGAGACTACGATTCAGGCGGTGGTGCCGGCTGGAACGGCAACGGTATGGATGGGGTTCAATATTCCGGCACAGAAGGTGGACGTTCCAGAGCGGGAGGATGGTTGGGAGGAAACTATTCCAGCGCAAGGCAACCTTATGTGGCCGTAGGCGGCTTTGGCGGCGGCGGTGGAGCTTCCGATGGCGGTGGTGGCGGTGGTGGCTACACCGGTGGAAATGGTGGGCGATGGAACAGCTTGGCCTCCGGCGGCGGCGGCGGCACCTGCTATGTCATCAACAACACCAATCCCTCTTCTTTGGGCACAAAAACAGGCCACGGCGAGGTGGTCATTACCCGCACCTGTCCTTAATTAAGTTTTTTTGGGGGGCTTTTCCGGCTGTCTCTGCAAGTCCTCGCCCAGGGGCTCCTAGTAGCGTTTTTGGTAGTGTATTTTGCCCGTAGATAGAGACGCAAAACCTTGCGTCTCTTCCTAGTTGTGTTTTTTGTTGGTGTATTTTGCACGCAGATAGAGACCCAAAACCTTGCTTCTCCTCCTGGTAGCGTTTTTTAGTTCGTGAATTTTGCCTGTAGAAACACAAAACCTTGTGTCTCCTCCTATTTTTGAAAACACATTTGCCAGGAGTGCATTTACGCAAAAGAACTTTGGAGCATGGTAAAACCCGCGGCAGGGACCGACGTGGAAAGCCCGGAGCACGGGACGCCCGTGGGCTTGGCCGGCGGAGGCCCCGATGCGTCGGGGACCCCGTACGGCTTAGCCCACGGTGCTTCCCGGGCGAGGACTTGCAACAAAGGGCCCGCCCGGCCGCCCAAAAACAATACCCAACCTCTACCTGTGGTCGGCGATTATTTTTTGCAGACGACGGCTCCATTCGGCTCGACTTAAGCCTTCAAAGGGGCCCGGTTGGTATGTTTTTTCGGCCAGGGCCTTGTCCGGCAAATGCTCCAAGTCCCATAGCCCCAAGGAAATGCCGCACATCAAGAAAGCCCCTCGTGCCGTGGCTTCGGGGTCTTGGTGCACTTCTATTTCGCAGCCGGCCAGGTCGGCCTGCCATTGCATCAATGGGGGAGATTGGCTAAGGCCGCCATCCACCATTAGTTTTGTTATGGCCAAGCCACTGTCTTGTTCCAAGGCTTGCAACACATCGCAAACTTGGTGGGCAATGGCCTCGTAGGCTGCGCGTACCCATGCCGATTTTGGGGCATCCAGCGGGATTCCTTGCCACTGCGCCGAAAGCCCCTGCACCCACCAAGGGGCGCCCAAACCTCCAAAGGCCGGCAAAAACATGCTTTCGGGCCGTGGAGCCGCTGTGCGGGCCAATGCCTCTCGCTGCTCCACCGTGCTAAAAAGCCCCAAACCGTCTTTGAGCCACTGCAACAAGGAGCCGGCATGAAATATGCTTCCTTCCAAGGCATAGCTCGGGCCCTGCTCGGTTTCCCAGGCCAGCGTGCTTAGAAGCCCATGCGCGCTTTGGACAATCTGCTTGCCGGTGTATTGCATCAAAAAGCAGCCCGTCCCGTAGGTGTTTTTGGTGTCTCCGGGTGCCATGGCATGTTGACCCAGTAAAGCGGCTTGTTGATCGCCGATGAGTGTGCCTATAGGAACCTGACCAAAGCCCAGAGGCAGTTCCAGCGTTCCGAAGGGTATATGATTGGGTTGTATTTCGGGTAAAATGGAAGCGGGGATACCAAATAAGTTCAGCAAGCGAGGGCTCCAAGTCCTTTGTTTAAGATCCATCAGCAAGGTGCGGGAAGCATTGCTGGGGTCGGTTTTGTGCACCCGGCCACCGGTCCATTTCCACAACAACCAACTGTCGATGGTTCCAAATGCCAAGCGCCCTTCTGCCAAAAGGCTTGGTGCCTGAGGGTAGTTTTGAAGCATCCAACATAACTTACCTGCGCTGAAGTAGGCATCGGGAAGAAGGCCGGTAATTTTTTGGATTTCTTGTCCATGGCCTTGGTCCATCCAATGTTGATTCCATGCGCGGCTTCGGCGGTCTTGCCATACCAACGCGGGGCCCAAGGGTTTGCCGTTGCTTTTGTCCCAAAGCAGGCAGGTTTCTCGTTGGTTGGTTATTCCCAATCCCAAAATATGGCCTTGGGTCTCCGGATGGGCTTCGAGCAGGGCTTCCAAGGCTCGGTGTTGCGCTTGAAACAGGGCCAGGGCATCTTGTTCTACCTGGTCCGGGCCCGGATGCAGAGTTTCTATGGGCACCCGTTTCAGGTCTATGAGTTTACCGTCGATGCTAAAAAGCAAGCAGCGCGCAGACCCCGTGCCCTCATCGGCGGCAATTAGGTATTTCATGGCGTAGAATGTTATGGGTTACGGTACAAAGCATCGCTTAAACCTAGGCATTTTGTATCTTTTGGCCATGCAAGACCACGAAAAGCCGCCTTTATTGCCTTCCTGGAAAGCCTGGTACCTTTTGGTCATTGGTGTGGAAGCCCTATTGATTGTGTTGTTGTATATATTGACTCAGCGTTTCGCCTAATGCATAGTTTGGATTGGTTGGTGTTGGCCCTTTCGCTCTTGGGCGTGGTGGCCTTTGGCGTTTGGAAAACCCGCAAGCAAAGGGACGCCAAAAGTTTTTTAATGGGCGACAACAGTCTGCCTTGGTGGACCATTGGGCTTAGCGTAATGGCGACCCAAGCTTCGGCCGTTACCTTTATTTCTCTGCCCGGCAAGGCTTTTCAGGACGGCATGGGCTTTATCCAGTTTTATTTGGGCATGCCCTTGGCGGTTTTGGTGGTGTCGGCGGTAATCATGCCCCTGTTTTACCGAACCAAGGTTTTTACGGCCTATGAGTTTTTAGAAAAACGGTTTGGAAGGCTGCCTCGTTTGTACACGGCCTTTTTGTTTTTGGTGCAGCGCGGTTTGGCTGCCGGAATCACCATTTATGCACCGGCCATTGTATTGAGTACCCTGCTGGGATGGAACCTTACCCTAACCAATATTTTTATTGGAATTTTGGTCATAATATATACGGTAAGCGGCGGGAGCAAAGCGGTGGCTCAAACCCAAAAACAGCAAATGGGGGTAATGATGCTGGGCTTGTTTGTGGCGGCGGCCTTGCTCATGGTGGGTATCTCCAACCACATGCCCTTGAATGAGGGGCTTTCTATGGCCGGCATGACCGGTAAATTCAACCTGATTGACCTAAAACCGGATTTCAGCAGCCGCTACAATATATGGAGCGGAATTTTGGGCGGCTTTTTTCTTTCCCTGTCCTATTTTGGCACCGATCAGTCGCAGGTTGGCCGCTACATTGGCGGCAAAGACATCCGTCAATCGCGCATGGGCCTGTTGTTTAATGCCCTGTTTAAGATTCCCATGCAGCTGTTGGTGCTTTTTGTGGGCGTGCTGGTGTTTGTTTTCTTTCAGTTCAATCCTCAGCCTGTGCATTACAATGCTCCCCAGCTGGACGTGTTGCGGGCCTCTGACGAAGCACGTCCCGCCCTACTGCAATCCGAGGCCGATTACCGTGCCGTAGTTTCCAAAAAGCAGCAATTGCAAGAGGCCTGGGAGGCAGGACAATTAAGCGATTCGGAATTTGGTCCGGCCTACCGGGGGCAGCTGCAAAAAGAACAGTCCATTCGTCAGGATGTACGCGATTTGGTGGTAAGCCATATTCCTGAGGGCGATCCAAACGATTCCGATTATATATTCTTGTCTTACATCATGGGCTATTTGCCGGTAGGTTTGGTGGGGCTGCTATTGGCCATGATTTTTTCGGGGGCTATGTCTTCCACCGCCGGAGAACTCAACGCCTTAGGCTCGGTTACTGCGGTCGATTTTATACAAACTTTTGGTTTAATGCCTTCCAGCGGCAAAGGACAACTACTGGTGAGCCGTTTAGCTACAGCGGCTTGGGGGCTGCTTGCTATTGTTTTTGCTACCGTTTTTTCTTTGTTCGACAATCTAATTGAGGCCGTAAACATCATAGGCTCCTTGTTTTATGGCACCATTTTAGGCATATTCTGTGTGGCCTTTTTTATGCGTTGGGTGGGAGGCAGGGCTGTGCTGTGGGCCGGTTTAATTGCTGAGGCCTTTGTATTGCTGGTCTATTTTGGTACCGAACCTCTCAGCCTTGCCTTCGGATGGGATTTGGAGGCTCCGGCCTATTTGTGGCTAAACCCCATTGGTTGTCTGCTCACCATGTTGCTCGCTGCTCTTTTGCAGCCCTTTATGCCGAAACCGGTAGCAACCATCGAATAGAATGCTAATGTATGTCTAAATCTCCCATTACCTGTTCCGCCCAAGAAGCCATGGAAGCCATTTGCTCGGGCCAACGCATTTTTGTGCATGGCAGCGCCTGCACACCACATATATTATTGGAAGCCTTAGCCGCAAGAGCCTCCGAATTAGAGCATGTGCGTTGGTGCGCTATTTCTACCCAAGGCGATATGCCTTTGGTGCGTCCGGAGGTGCGTGCTACGTTTCCTATAGATGCGCTTTTTGTTTCTACCAACATTCGGCAGGCCCTAAACCAAGGGCATGGAAGCTACATTCCTATTTTTTTGAGCGAAATAGGGCAGTTGTTTCGGTCGGGTCGCTTGCCGCTTGACCATGCGCTCATTCAAGTGAGTCCACCCGACGCCCATGGCTTTTGCAGCCTCGGCCCCAGCGTAGACGTGGCCAGAGCGGCCCTGGAATCTGCTGCCAAGGTCACGGCTTTGGTAAACCCGCGCATGCCCAGAACTTGGGGCGATGGCATTGTGCATGTATCGGCCATAGATCAAATGGTATGGGGGGAACAAGAGTTACCGACCTTAGATTACAGCGCACGTGCCGAAGCACGCGATACCCAATTGGCAGACCACGTGGCCGAGTTAATTCCCGATGGAGCAACCCTGCAGCTTGGCATCGGTTGCATTCCCAATGCGGTTTGTTTGGCGCTGCGCCACCACAAAGATTTGGGGATACACACCGAAATGATGTCGGACGGGCTGCTGCCGCTCATTGCATCCGGGGTGGTAAGCAATGCCAACAAAAGGAAACATCCGGGCAAATCGGTGGCTGCCTTTGCCATGGGGACCCGTAAACTGTACGATTTTTTGGACGACAATCCCGGAGTCGCCCTCTTAGAGGCAAGTTATGTAAACGACACCGGAGTCATTCGCCAAAACCCCAAAGTGGCAGCGGTCAACTCGGCCATGGCCGTGGACTTGATGGGCCAGGCAGCTGCCGAAGCCCTTGGACCGAATCAATACAGCGGAGTAGGGGGGCAAATGGACTTTTTGCGCGGGGCATCACTTTCGCATGAGGGTAAACCCATATTGGCCATGCGAAGCACCACCACGGACGGCAGAAGCAAGATTTCGGTGTGTTTGCCTCAAGGGAGTCCGGTCACCACCACCCGAGCGCACATGCATTTTGTAGTAACGGAATTTGGAGCGGTAGATTTGTTTGGCCTTTCGGTGGAGGAGCGCGCGCAGGCGCTCATAGGTCTTGCCCATCCCAACCATAGAGATGCATTGGCCAACGACTGGGAACGTTGGATGCGAACGGGAAAGGCAGATTAGTTTTTTTGGGGGGCTTATCCGGCTGTTCCTCCAAGTCCTCGCACCAAGTCTAAGGGCTGGGGCGCTCCGGGGGCTTAAAAGCCTC
Source organism: Flavobacteriales bacterium (assembly GCA_018401695.1). Classification (GTDB taxonomy): domain Bacteria; phylum Bacteroidota; class Bacteroidia; order CAIKAF01; family CAIKAF01; genus CAIKAF01. The sequence continues at coordinate 41,365 of JAGYKD010000003.1, forward strand.
CTCGCTGCACCCATCCCTAGGACTTGGCGCTGTGGGCTTTCCGTGCCATCCGGGCCCCGATGGCGATGCTGTTCCAAAAAATAGGCAGGGGAGAAATTAACATTCGTCTGTTGAAACGCAAAACCCTGTTTAGCAAACACTTGTTGACTTTAAGAAAAATTTACCCCAAGATTAGGTCAAAATAACCGAGGACTGTCTTATCTTTGTCGTCCGGTTGAACGGAAGCATGCCTTCGGGTACCGCCAACCTAGGTTCTTTACATCGCAGCATCTACGGGTCTTTTTCAAGAAAAAGATTTTTTTTCAAGAAAGATTTGGTGCTGTCAAATGTTAAACCGACATTTGCACTCCCAAAGTTGAGAAATCAACAAGAGGGTGTTGACGATCTTTGACTTAATTGACATAACAAGCAAGCATCGAAAGATTAATTTTCGGAAGGGAATTAATAAACCGATAGCTCACTCTGAGTGAGATTCATTCATTTTGTACAATGAAGAGTTTGATCCTGGCTCAGGATGAACGCTAGCGGCAGGCTTAATACATGCAAGTCGAGGGGCATCTCTTCCTTCGGGAAGAAGCGACCGGCGAACGGGTGCGTAACACGTATGCAACCTACCCTATACAGGGGGATAGCCCGGAGAAATCCGGATTAATACCCCATATTACATTTTACTGCATGGTAGAATGTTGAAAGCTGAGGCGGTATAGGATGGGCATGCGTCCCATTAGCTAGTTGGTGAGGTAAAGGCTCACCAAGGCGACGATGGGTAGGGGGCCTGAGAGGGTGATCCCCCACACTGGTACTGAGACACGGACCGGACTCCTACGGGAGGCAGCAGTAAGGAATATTGGTCAATGGGCGCAAGCCTGAACCAGCCATGCCGCGTGCAGGAAGACGGCCCTACGGGTTGTAAACTGCTTTTATACGGGAAGAACTCCTCTACGTGTAGAGAGCTGAAGGTACCGTAAGAATAAGGATCGGCTAACTCCGTGCCAGCAGCCGCGGTAATACGGAGGATCCAAGCGTTATCCGGATTCATTGGGTTTAAAGGGTGCGTAGGCGGTGCGTTAAGTCAGGGGTGAAATTTGGCAGCTCAACTGTCAAACTGCCTTTGATACTGGCGCGCTTGAATGTGATTGAGGTAGGCGGAATGCGGCATGTAGCGGTGAAATGCGTAGATATGCCGCAGAACACCAATAGCGAAGGCAGCTTACCAAGTCATAATTGACGCTGATGCACGAAAGCGTGGGGAGCGAACAGGATTAGATACCCTGGTAGTCCACGCCGTAAACGATGATAACTCGACGTTAGCGATACACAGTTAGCGTCCAAGCGAAAGCGTTAAGTTATCCACCTGGGAAGTACGATCGCAAGGTTGAAACTCAAAGGAATTGACGGGGCCCGCACAAGCGGTGGAGCATGTGGTTTAATTCGATGATACGCGAGGAACCTTACCAGGGCTTAAATGGGGAACGACGTTTTGGGAAACCAGAATTTCTTCGGACGGTCCTCAAGGTGCTGCATGGTTGTCGTCAGCTCGTGCCGTGAGGTGTTGGGTTAAGTCCCGCAACGAGCGCAACCCCTACTGTTAGTTGCCAGCGGATAATGCCGGGGACTCTAACGGAACTGCCTGTGCAAACAGAGAGGAAGGTGGGGATGACGTCAAATCATCACGGCCCTTACGTCCTGGGCTACACACGTGCTACAATGGTCGGTACAGAGGGCAGCCACTTCGTGAGAAGGAGCGAATCCTTAAAGCCGATCTCAGTTCGGATTGTAGTCTGCAACTCGACTACATGAAGCTGGAATCGCTAGTAATCGCGCATCAGCCATGGCGCGGTGAATACGTTCCCGGGCCTTGTACACACCGCCCGTCAAGCCATGGGAGTTGGGAGTGCCTGAAGTCGGTAACCGCAAGGAGCCGCCTAGGGCAATACCAATGACTGGGGCTAAGTCGTAACAAGGTAGCCGTACCGGAAGGTGTGGCTGGAACACCTCCTTTTTAGAGAAAGGGTTTAGATTCTTGTAGGAGAATTAGTTGAATAGATGTTTGCTTGTGTCAATTATATATAAGCTTACCGCAGCAAGCCTTAGAAACGGGCAAGAGAAGCCGGTTGGAGCTGAGGCGGGCAACTAGTCCCGTAGCTCAGGTGGTTAGAGCGCTACACTGATAATGTAGAGGTCCGCAGTTCAAGTCTGCGCGGGACTACTTGGGGGTTAGCTCAGCTGGCTAGAGCGCCTGCTTTGCAAGCAGGAGGTCATCGGTTCGACTCCGATACTCTCCACCAAATAAAGAAGGAAGCGGTAAGCGCAACCAACAACAAACCGACCGTTGGGGTCTTAAGGAGGGTTCGACTCCCTTGGGTTTGTCGACAGGACATGTTTTTGTGAGAAAAGACAGGAAGAGGTTCTGAAGGTTCTTTGACATGCTGAAAGAGAAAAAGCAAAATTCCCTAATTATAAATTAGAGAAGCGACTACAAAGTAACCGAATGCTCAATAACAATTGAACATTCACAAATTTAATCGAGAACGTTACTAAGAGCGCATGGTGGATGCCTAGGCTTCCAGAGGCGAAGAAGGACGTGGCTAGCTGCGAAAAGCTACGGGGAGGTGCCAGCAACCGTTGATCCGTAGATATCCGAATGGGGCAACCCATCCCACGCAAGTGGGATATCCCGAAAGGGAGGCAAACCCGGAGAACTGAAACATCTAAGTACCCGGAGGAGAAGAAAACAATAGTGATTTCCAGAGTAGCGGCGAGCGAAATGGAATTAGCCCAAACCGATGTTGTTTCGGCAATGTCGGGGTTGTAGGACCACATAATCAAATTTCATTGAACAGGAAGACAACTGGAAAGTTGTGCCATAGAGGGTGATGGCCCCGTACTGGTAAAGATGAAAAGCGAGGTGGTATCCTGAGTAGTGCGGGACACGTGAGATCCTGTGTGAAACTGTCAGAACCATCTGATAAGGCTAAATACTCCTGGAAGACCGATAGTGAACCAGTACCGTGAGGGAAAGGTGAAAAGAATCTTGAGAAACAGAAGTGAAATAGACCCTGAAACCATGCGCTTACAAGCGGTCGGAGCCAGAAATGGTGACGGCGTGCCTTTGCATAATGAGCCTACGAGTTGCTCCTCACTGGCAAGGTTAAGGACTTAAGGTCCGGAGCCGAAGCGAAAGCGAGTCTGAAAAGGGCGTTAAGTCAGTGGGGGCAGACGCGAAACCTTGTGATCTACCCTTGGTCAGGTTGAAGTTCCGGTAACACGGGATGGAGGACCGAACCAGTAAACGTTGAAAAGTTTTTGGATGAACTGAGGGTAGGGGTGAAAGGCTAATCAAACTGGGAAATAGCTCGTACTCCCCGAAATGTATTTAGGTACAGCCTCGTATTAGTGTGTCAGAGGTAGAGCTACCGATTGGATGCGGGGGCTTCACCGCCTACCAAGTCCTGACGAACTCCGAATGCTGATACATGATGTACGGGAGTGAGGGCATGGGTGCTAAGGTCCATGTCCGAGAGGGAAAGAACCCAGAACATCAGCTAAGGTCCCCAAATTTGCGCTAAGTTGAAAGAACGAGGTCCGGTTGCACAGACAGCTAGGATGTTGGCTTGGAAGCAGCCATTCATTTAAAGAGTGCGTAACAGCTCACTAGTCGAGCGACCGGGCGTGGAGAATAAGCGGGCATCAAGCGCAATACCGAAGCTATGTCAAGACTTAGGTCTTGGGTAGGGGAGCATTCCAACGACGTCGAAGGTGTACCGTGAGGTATGCTGGAGTTTTGGAAAAGAAAATGTAGGCATAAGTAACGATAAAGCAGGTGAGAAACCTGCTCACCGATAGCCTAAGGTTTCCTGGTCCACGTTAATCGGATCAGGGTTAGTCGGGACCTAAGGAAAACCCGAAAGGGGTATCCGATGGACAACTGGTTAATATTCCAGTACTAATTTATGCTGCGATGGGGCGACGGAGCGATGAAAGAACCGCGAACTGACGGAATAGTTCGTTGAAGGGTGTAGGTATTAAGACTGTAGGCAAATCCGCAGTTTTAGCCGAACCTGATAGTACCACAATTCTTCGGAAGCGTGGATAGTGTTCCTAAGAGCTTCCAAGAAAACCCTCTAAGCTTCAGGCATAAAATACCCGTACCGCAAACCGACACAGGTAGGCAAGGAGAGAATCCTAAGGTGCTCGAGTGATTCATGGCTAAGGAACTAGGCAAATTCACCCTGTAACTTCGGGAGAAAGGGTCCCTACGTAAGTAGGGCGCAGTGAAAAGGCCCAGGCGACTGTTTATCAAAAACACAGGACTCTGCGAAATCGAAAGATGAAGTATAGGGTCTGACACCTGCCCGGTGCCGGAAGGTTAAGAGGGGATGTTAGCGCAAGCGAAGCATTGAATCGAAGCCCCGGTAAACGGCGGCCGTAACTATAACGGTCCTAAGGTAGCGAAATTCCTTGTCGGGTAAGTTCCGACCTGCACGAATGGTGTAACGATCTGGGCACTGTCTCGGCCATGAGCTCGGTGAAATTGTAGTAACGGTGAAGATGCCGTTTACCCGCCACGGGACGGAAAGACCCCGTGAACCTTCACTATAGCTTCGCATTGATATTGAATCATTGATGTGTAGGATAGGTGGGAGACTATGAAGCATGCTCGCTAGGGTGTGTGGAGTCGTCGTTGAAATACCACCCTTTAATTATTTGATATCTAACCCCGAGTATTCGGGGACATTGCGTGGTGGGTAGTTTGACTGGGGTGGTCGCCTCCAAAAGTGTATCGGAGGCTTCCAAAGGTACCCTCAGCACGCTTGGTAACCGTGCGTAGAGTGCAATGGCATAAGGGTGCTTGACTGTGAGACCTACAAGTCGATCAGGGACGAAAGTCGGGCATAGTGATCCGGTGGTTCCGAATGGAAGGGCCATCGCTCAAAGGATAAAAGGTACTCCGGGGATAACAGGCTGATCTCCCCAAGAGCTCACATCGACGGGGGTTTGGCACCTCGATGTCGGCTCGTCACATCCTGGGGCTGGAGAAGGTCCCAAGGGTTGGGCTGTTCGCCCATTAAAGTGGCACGCGAGCTGGGTTCAGAACGTCGTGAGACAGTTCGGTCCCTATCTGTGGTGGGCGTTGATAATTGCGGGGAGCTGACTCTAGTACGAGAGGACCGAGTTGGACAGACCTCTGGTGTATCTGTTGTGGCGCCAGCTGCATTGCAGAGTAGCTATGTCTGGAACGGATAAGCGCTGAAAGCATCTAAGCGCGAAGCCGACCCCAAGATGAGTTATCATTTGAGGGCCGTCAAAGACGATGACGTTGATAGGCTACAGGTGTAAAGGCAGTAATGTCAAAGCCGAGTAGTACTAATTGCCCGAAATGTTCTCGAGGTAGCAACTTTTCTAATCTATACCACGGAGTTTTGTGGATCTCTTTCAGCATATCTTATTTAGCAGTTTATGGCGATTATAGCGGCGGTGTGCACCTCTTCCCTTTCCGAACAGAGAAGTTAAGCCCGCCAGCGCAGATGGTACTGGGGTAACACCCGGGAGAGTATGTCGTCGCCCCTTTCTAAAAAGGCCACAGGTTCCCTGTGGCCTTTTTTTTTGACCCGTCTTTACCCCTTCCATCGCAGCCTACAAAGACGGGAAGCCTCCCGTCAGAGACGGGAGCATCCCATCAGAGACGGGAGGCATACCATCAGAGACGGGAGGCATCCCGTCAGAGACGGGAGGCATCCCATCAGAGACGGGAGGCATCCCGTTAGAGACGGGAGGCATCCCGTCAGAGACGGGAGGCATCCCGTTAGAGACGGGAGGCATCCCGTCTTTACAAATCATCTCAATGGTAGATTGTCCTCCGGAAGGTGGCCCCCGGGCTTGAGCGGAAGACCCCGGTGCCTGAGGGCGGTGTTTTGCCCCGTGAAGGCGTGTGTAGCTTTGCGGAACGCCGCCTGAACGGATGGAGACCGTTGACGCGTTGTGTTTTCAAGGCGAATTAAGGCACGGACAAATCGAAAGGCCGGAGTTTACTGTTTGTAAATGAGGACCTTGAGATTTGGTCGTAACGCAAAGTCGCCGCCAGAATAGCAACGCATCAACGGTCTCGGATGGCAAAGCCCGACCTAAGGTACCGAGGCTGCAGCGGAAGCCCATACGGAGCGCTATGTGTATATGGAAGTGGGGCCCAAGCCCTAAGCCCATATCAATAGCCTAAAATTTTTAGCATGGATTTGTAGCTCTGTTCTTTGCTGAACAGTTTGGTGGTGTAGTCTCCGTCTTCGTCGCGGTCAATGATTACGTGCTTGGGCGAGGGTATGAGGCAGTGTTGAATGCCACCAAATCCGCCTAGGCTTTCTTGGTAGGCACCGGTGTGGAAAAAGCCCAAATATAGGGGCTGTCCTTCTGGAATTTTGGGTAAAAACACCTGTCCTATGTGCGCTTCGCTGTTGTAATAGTCGAGGCTATCGCAGGTGAGGCCGCCCAGGTTGACCCGCTGGTAGGGCTGATCCCAATGGTTTATGGCCAGCAAAATGAATCGGTGCTTAAGGCCCCAGGTGTCGGGTAGGGTGGTGATGAAGCTGGAGTCAATCATGTACCAGGACTCGGTATCGTTTTGCTTTTTTACGTCAAGAATAGAAAAGAGGCTGGCGCCGCTTTCGCCAACGGTGAATGACCCAAATTCTGTAAAAATGTTGGGCTCCTCTACGCCGTTGTCGTTGCAGTATTGCTTGATTTGGGCAATGATTTCCTGTATAATGTATTCGTAGTCGAAATCGAAACCCAGGCTATTTTTAATAGGCAAACCGCCGCCAATGTTTAGCGTGTTTAGGCTTGGGCACTCTTTTTTTAAGGCTACATAAACACTAAGGCATTTCGACAATTCCGACCAATAATACACATTGTCTCGAATGCCGGTGTTGATAAAAAAGTGGAGCATTTTAACCTCGAAGCGTTTGTCGCCTTTGAGGTGCTCGCGGTAAAAGGGTACGATGTCTTTGTAACGGATACCCAGGCGTGAAGTATAGAACTCGAAATTTGGTTCCTCTTCAGAAGCGATGCGCAAACCGAGTTTGAGGGGTTTGGCGTCTTGGGGCAAATGTTTTTTGTAAAAATCCAGTTCGCCCATGTTGTCTAGGACCGGCAAAAGGTTGCTAAACCCTTGGGCATGGAAATCCAAAATATGTTCTTGGTAAGGTTGACGCTTAAAACCATTGCAAACCAGAAAGCGGTTTTTGTCGAACAAGCCACGGCCATGAAGTTCCTTTACAATATCCATGTCGTAGGTTGAGGAGGTTTCGATATGCACATCGTTTTTTAATACCTCTTCGAGTACAAAGGAGAAATGGGAGCTTTTGGTGCAATAGCAATAGGTGTAACTTCCTTGGTAGTCGGCTTTGGCCATAGCCACCTTAAAGAGTATCTTAGCTTTTTGGATTTGAGCGGAGATTTTGGGAAGGTAAGTGATTTTTAGCGGGGTACCGTATTGCTTTATAACCTCCATTAAGGGGATGTCATAAAAATAAAGCACTTCGTCTTCTACCCGAAATCCGTCTTGTGGGAAATCGAAGGTTTGGTGAATTAAGTCTTCGTATTTAATTTTCATAAACCACACGCTTTGGTTCAAAGATGAGAAAATAATGCATCTGTGGTACAGGTGGCTTTAAAAAATAAACCAAGTGCTTTACTTTATGTTGTAAAGTGGCATGTAATCGTTTCGGATTATGAAAGATATTTGTTTTGTTGAGGTTAAATCGGAACTTGGAGCAGGCACCCGCGGTGCCAGTTTGGGGGTAGATGCCCTTAAAATAGCCTCCCTGCATTATGGCGATTATTTGTTTGGCAAATACAAAAGCCACGAAATTAGAGACAGCAGCCGACTCTTGTACCGCAATCCGGTGCGCACCCACGCCAAACGGATTCGAGGGATTGAAAAAATTTTTGGAAAGCTGGCCAATACCGTGCAAAAAAAGCTCCAAGCAAATACTTTGCCGGTGGTGGTGTCTGGCGACCATTCCAGCGCCGGGGGAACCATAGCCGGGGTCAAAATGGCCTTTCCGAACAAAAGACTTGGAGTAATTTGGATTGATGCCCACGCCGATTTGCACTCTCCCTACACCACCCCCAGCGGCAACGTACATGGCATGCCTCTGGCCACGGCTTTGGCGGTGGATAACTTGGACAATCAACGCAACGACCTAACCGACGGGGATATACAGCTGCATTGGGAGCGTCTAAAGAATACCGGAGGCATTCGACCCAAAATAGCCCCCGGCGATTTGATATTTGTAGGAATCAGAGATTTAGAAAGCCCCGAAACCAATTATATCCGCGACCATAAGGTGGCCGTGCATACCGTACAGCAACTGAGAGAACAGTCCGTTAAGAAAAAGTGCCAGGAAATGTTGGCCTATCTATCGGATTGCGAAGTGCTGTACATAAGCTTTGACATCGACAGTTTGGATGCACGCTTGGTGCCGGGAACCGGAACCCCGGTGGATAATGGTTTGACCTTTAGGGAAGCTGAATTGCTGCTGCAACACCTCTTGGCTGATCCACGGGTGGTATGCTTTGAAATGACCGAAATCAATCCATTGTTGGACGAGAAAAACCATACGGCCGAGCAGGTCTATCCCCTGTTTAAAAAGGCCGTGCGGACACTGGAAAAGCATGTGAAAAAGGGAAAGGCAAAGGTTAGGACAAAAGGTTCGATGGAAGGGTCCGGGCGAGGCGCGGACTAAGGTAAACACGGTTATTTGAGGCCTAACATTTAAGCGAATGGCCAACTGTATCCCAATGCCCGGTTAATGTATACCCGTTTTTTATCGTCCACCTGTATGTCTCCACAGCTGTATTTTTTGTTTTTTACCGGTAATACAGGCGCTTTTAAAAAAGGAGGCTCGGGAGGAGTGGTATGCAAGAAGTGTTAAGAATCCTTGAAACTTAGAATTTAACTAAGCATAGAGGTTATGAACTCCAAGGACTAAGCTTTTTGGAAACATTGCGGTGATACCCCACTTGAAAGATTTATTGAAAGCTTGGTGCATTTGCTCCGGGTAGATTCTCTAACTTGTGTTGCAAAGTTAAATCACATGCGCAACTTTATTTTTGGTATTCTTCTGGTTTGTATTGGCCTTAGCACCTCAGCTCAAGGGGTTTTGATTGGAGACACGGCTCAGCCGCCTCATCCGGATGCTTTGCTCGAATTGCGCGGTTCAAGAGCCCTTTTGATGCCACGCCTCAGCACGGCGCAGCGAAACGCTTTGCAAAACCCCGTACCGGGCATGCAAATTTACCATATCGACGACCAATGCGTAGAACTATACTTCCCCAGCCAAGGCTGGGCCGATGTAGCTTGCGATTGTCCCAACCCTCCCTCGGCAAGTTTTAGTTTTAGCCCAAACAGCCCTAACCTCAACCAAAGCGTTGGTTTTACCCCTGCTTCCGGTGGCCTTACCTACCAATGGACCTTTGGCTCCGGCACTCCTGCAAGCTCCAACGCTGCAAGTCCTCAGGTGAGCTGGTCCCAGGCCGGCACCTACAACGTGCAATTGGTAGTAACCGACAACAACGGCTGCACCGACACCAGCAACCAAAGCATTATCGTAAATGCCTGCAATCCGCAATCCGGTAGCCAAACCTTCAACTATACCGGAAGTATGCAAACCTTTACGGTTCCGGCATGCATCACCAGTTTGCAAGTTACCCTTTACGGAGCAGCCGGAGGGCAGCGGAACACCCAACCCGGAGGGCAAGGGGGCATGGTGAGCGGCGATTTGGCCGTTACGCCGGGCCAATTGGTCTATGTTTTTGTGGGTGGCCGAGGTGCCAATCAGCAAAGCGCAGGTTGGAACGGGGGCGGCATCGGCGATTTTCAGGCCGGTGGCGAAGCCGGCGGCGGTGGCGGTGCTTCTGATCTGCGGCTGAATGGAACCAACCTTTCCGACCGGGTGGCAGTGGCAGGCGGTGGCGGCGGTTCCGGCTGGGATCGCGCCGGAGGACAAGGCGGCGGAACTACCGGTGGCGCGGGTCAAGGCCCTTATCCCGGACAAGGCGGAACGCAAAGCGCAGGTGGCGCTCCAGGGCAAGATTTGTGTAACGCCCAAACCTCAGCCCCGGGTGTTTTGGGACAGGGTGGAAATGGCGCAAGCGGTGGCTGCGGTTCCGGTGGCGGCGGTGGCGGCGGAGGCGGCTACTACGGCGGCGGCGGTGGAGGAACGGCTGCAGGAAACCTAGGTTCCGGCGGCGGCGGCGGCTCCAGTTTCACCGGCGGGCTCACCAATGTAAGCAGCAGCAGTGGCGTACGCAGCGGAGACGGACAAATTGTAATTTCTTGGTAACGTTTTTTTGGGCGGCATTTCCCGCCCTCCCTGCAAGTCCTCGCCCTTAGGCTATCTGAGGCTAGGCGGTACGGGGTCTCCCCGAAAAATCGGGAAGCCTCCGCCCGCCAAGCCTCAGAAAGCCTAAGGGCTCCGGGCTTTCCGTTCGGTCGGGGCCGCAAATCCTCTTCCAAAAAGGTAGCCTTCCTAAATGTAAAGTTGAGAGATTGTACCTTAAGTAGCTATTTTTGGTGTGGTTTGCTACTTTCGAAAAACTCTAACCGCCATGAGAATGCTGGAAATTGTACTGATTGCCTTGAGTATTTTGGCCTTTGTCTTTAAGCTTAACGGCATACCCGGTGGAAACGTTTTATTGTATTTTGCCCTGTCTAGCCTTGCATTTCTGCATTTTGGACTTGGTTTTGCTTTGTTTTCCGGCGTGCGACTTAGAGAGCTTATAAAGAAAGGGAGGAAGTCCATCAAAGTAAGGCCTTATGTGGTCTTAATGCAATTTGGATTGGGAGTTTTGCATGTAGGTCTTCTTCTTACTCTAATGTTTTGGCCGAACGCAAGAAATCAACTTAAAATAGGGTTGGTGTTGTCTTTGGCAGCCTTGGTTTGGGTAGGCATGGTGTCCTTTAAGCAGTTCCACCGCGTTGCCAAGCTAAACCTTGTTCGTTTGGTGGTTTTCTTAACGCTAAGCCTTTCGCTGGCCTTGACCTCCGACGACCAGTTGGTGGATATGTATTATGGACATGACCCCGAGTATGCAGAAATAATCAAAGCTCAAATAAAGGATTCCAACAATCCCATGCATTTTGAGCGCATGGATTCTTTGCAGAGGGCGAGAGGCATGCAGCCTTAAGCGGAATCGATAACACAAGCAAGCTGGTGGTAAACATGTGCGGTGAGATGGTTTTAGCGCATTTGATTTTTTAAGTTTTACTTTGTTCAAAGAACGACTCACAGCCATAAATACTGTCTAATGCGTACCCTTGTTTTATGTTTGGTATTGGTTCACGGACTCATCCATGCCCTAGGTTTTGTTAAAGGCTTCGGCTTGGCCGAAATCAAAGCATTGAGCACGCCTATTTCAAAGCCCATGGGACTTTTGTGGCTTTTGGCTTTGCTCCTTTTGCTGGGTTTTGTCCTTTTGTATTGGATGTCCAAACCGCAGGCATGGATGGTGGGATTGGCCGCCTTGGTTTTGTCGCAAGTATTGGTGTTTTGGTTTTGGAAGGACGCTAAGTTTGGATCCATTCCTAACCTGCTGGTGGCTTTTCTATGTTTGGTGCAATGGGGCCAACTTAGGTTTCAGCGTATGGTGGAACAGGACCAAAATGCCCTCATTAAAGCCACCCATGCCTTCGAATTAGATACTACTGAATATAACGATGTAGCAGAGCTTCCTCCATCCGTTCAACGGTGGTTAAACACCAGTAGGGCCATGGACAAGCCTATGCCCAAACGTGTTCGAATTCAACAAAAGGCCCAATTGCAAATGAAGCCCGGACAGGAAAAGTGGCTGGAGGCAGAGGCCTTTCAAATCAGTAGCTTGAATCCGCCCGGGTTTGTTTGGTCGGTTAAGGCCTCTCTTTTTCCAGGAGTTTTTATGTTGGGCAGGGATAGGTTTATGCAAGGTAAAGGCGAAATGCTGATTCAATTGAACGGCCTTTTTTCAATAGTAGACGCACGTGGCCCCAAACTGGATCAAGGAAGCCTGCAGCGTTATTTGGGTGAAATTGTATGGTATCCCCAGATGGCCTTGAGTCCATACATTCGGTGGAAGGCGCTAGACGCATCCAGTGCAGAAGCCGAGCTAAGTTGCGGAGGGACAAGCGGCAAGGGAACCTTTCATTTTGGGGCAGATGGAGCCGTGGAGAAATTTACGGCGATGAGGTATCCAGGCAATGCGGAGGATGCCCCATTACTCCTTTGGGAAATAAAGGTGTTGGAGCATGCTGTATTCGACGGCGTTAAGGTTCCCTCCAAAATGGAGTCTACCTGGCATAATCCGGCAGGGCCTTGGACTTGGCTTAAAATGGAAGTAGAAGCATTGGAGTATGCCATTTAGACTACCTTGGGTTTAATTTGGGCCAACTAAAAGGTTTGACGCAAGGAATAAAAGCAGGGAAGTTTGAGGATTTGGTTTAGGATGGCCCCCCGGCCAAATGGAGGGCCGCCCGAAGCCCAAAAGCAGCCATGGGGAGGGCGAGGAAGCGGTCCCAACCCATTGGGTAAGCTACCGGAGCCCCGCCATGGCGCTTTTGGGCGAGGGAGACCGCAATTAAGGCCGGATAGAGTAGGTGGGCAACCCACGGAGCCGGGGCCCAAAAAAAGAAAATGGGTTAAGTTCCTTGGCTTTGAAGGGTGGAACCTGGCTGATGGCGTGACCGCAAATATTTGGCCAGTCGAACCAATAAAATAAGGGCTGGAACTTCTACCAATGGGCCTACAACGCCTACAAAAGCTTGGGGGGAATTCAAGCCAAAAAGGGCAATGGAGACTGCAATGGCCAATTCGAAGTTGTTGCCCGCGGCGGTAAAGGCAATGGCGGCATTTTCGGGATAATCGGCCTTGAGCCATCTGCCCATGCTGTACGAAATGCCAAACATCAAGGAAAAATAGAGCATAAGTGGCAAGGCAAGGCGCAATACATCGATGGGTAAATCAAAAATGACCTCGCTTTTGAGCGAAAACATCCAAACCACTGTAAACAAAAGCGCCACCAAGGTGAATGGAGCTACAAAAGGCAGGTATTTTTGTTCGAACCATGCCGGGCTCTTGATGCGGCTCCACAGGGGCCGACTTAGAGCTCCCAAAGCAAAGGGAATGCCCAGGTAAATGGCCACATTTTGCGCCACCAAAGATACAGGCACCTTAAGTTGCATGCTGTCGGCGCCCAGCATGGGGGGAATTAAGGTCAAAAATACCCAGGCATAAAGGCTGTAGGCAAAGACTTGAAACAGGCTATTCAGTGCCACCAAACCCGCTCCCCAAGAACTGCTGCCTCCGGCCAAGTCGTTCCATACCAATACCATGGCAATGCATCGCGCCAATCCAATAAGCACCAAACCGGAAAAATAAGCGGGTTCGTTTTTAAAGAAAATCCAAGCCAGGCCAAACATAAGGACAGGGCCTATGACCCAATTGAGCAGTAAAGACAAGAGCAACAACCGCGGGCGGTTCATGATGGCAGGCAAGGCTTGGTACCGCACCTTGGCCAGCGGTGGATACATCATTATTATGAGTCCAAGGGCCAAAGGTATGTTGGTACTTCCTATGCTTAAGGTTTGGAAACTTGCTACTGCACCGGGAAATAAAAGACCTAATAGCAAGCCCAGAGCCATGGCCAGGAAAATCCAAAGGCATAATCCACGGTTGAGCAGAGATAATTTGGGCTGCGCTTGATTCATAAGGCGGCTATGCTTTGAAACATCCAACGCCATTCGGCGGCAATGGTTAAGGCTGTGGTTTCATAGGCTTCGAGCTCTTCGGGGGTTCCGTCCTTTGCTCCGGGATCGGTGTAGGGTAGAACCAACCGTTGGGAGGCGCCGGGAACGTAGGGACAGTCGGCATCGGCTTGGTTGCATACCATAATTGCCCAAAACGTTTTTTCATCTAGAGCTGCTTCTTCTAGTGTTTTGGAATAGGCAATTAGGGGTGCTTGATTTTCGGCAATATGGAACAGGTATTCGTAGGGAGGATGTGTGGCTTTGGTAGCGTTAAAACCAAGGTGCTTAAGGGCCTCCACCACAGAGGGGTGCACCCTTGTTTTTTGGGTTCCTGCGGAAGAGGTGCTTATGGGCACTTGGTAGATAAAGGCCAGTGCTTGGCAAATGAATTGGGAGAGCTGGCTGCGGCGTGCGTTGTGCGTACAGACAAAGCGCAGGTGTAGGTGATTTTCCTTAAGGAGGCCCTCCTTAAGGGTTTGTGCTATGGAGGTAAGCAGCAGGTTTCGTTCCGGAGGTATTGCTTGGCTAAGCCCTGGGTTGAGGGAATTGTAAAGCGTTGGATACATGGCGGCTTAGGAATTAACAACAAGAACCACCCGGGCTGCAAGCCGAGGATTGCGCTTGAAGTTCGGCGAGGGAGATTTTGGGTTTAGCAGGACTTGCTCCGGGCTTTTGAGCAAAAACAGTAATGGAAAAAATGCCGGTGCCTCCATGCTTAAATGCCAGTAATGCTTGGGCATCCAAGTATTTTTCAAGGATATCGTCGGGGATTTGGATGGGTTTTTGTTTTTGAACTATGGGTTTGTCAAAGCCGGCTTCCTGGATGTACTGCAAGTAATCGTCCATTTGAATGGCTCCGGCAATGCAACCGGCGTACATTTCGGCGTCCTGACGCAAGGCTTGAGGGAGTTCGCCTTTGAGCACCACATCGGAAATGCTGAAATGGCCACCGGGTTTTAGTACCCGAAAAATTTCGCGGATTACGGCGGGTTTATCGGGAACCAAATTGAGCACGCAGTTGCTCACCACCACATCGGCAAGGTTATCGTTTATGGGCATATGCTCAATGTCGCCTTGGCGAAACTCGACGTTATGAAAGCCTAGATTTTCCGCGTTTTTTCTGGCTTTTTGAATCATTTCGGGGGTGAAATCAATGCCAATTACTTTGCCTTCGGGCCCGGTTTCGTGGCGGGCTACAAAGCAGTCGTTTCCGGCTCCGGATCCCAGGTCAATAACAACATCGCCCTGTTTTATTTGAGCAAATTGCGTAGGCAAACCGCAGCCCAATCCCAAATCGGCGTCGGGGACGTAACCTTGGGTTTGGCTGTAGTCGTCCATCATGATGTTGTAGACTTTATTGGAGCTATTGGTTGCCCCGCAGCAGGAGGATGCGTTGGTGGCTTTGTCTTGTTGTGCAATGGCGGCATAGCGGTCTTGCACAATTTTTTTGAGGGAATCTTTTTGAGTATTCATAGCATTTGAAATTAAGAGCAACAGAGGTTTTGGGTGTTTGGGAGGTCGCGGTTGAAGAAGGTATGGAGCATTTGTTGGAGTTTTTCCCAGGCTTTAGGCTCAATGCAGTAGCACATGCGGGTTCCTTCAATTTGACCTTGGATGATGCCGAGTTGTTTGAGTTCCCGCAAATGTTGGCTTACGGTGGCTTGAGCGAGTCCGAGTTCTTGCACCAATTCGTTGTTTATGCAGGTGCCTGTAGAAAGTAGGTGTTCAATAATGGCAATGCGTGCGGGATGAGCCAAGGCTTTGAAGGCTTCGGCTTGTAGGTTTATTTGTGGTGAATAGAGGTCGCTCCTGGTGGTTCCCATGGTAAAAAACTATATTGCAATATTACGATAAATAAATGATAAAAGATGAGGTAAAGACGGGATGCCTCCCGTCTCTCGATGATGAGGTAAAGACGTGATGCCTCCCGTCTCTCGATGATGAGTGATAAGGTAAAGACGGGATGCCTCCCGTCTCTCGATGATGAGTGATGAGGTAAAGACGGGATGCCTCCCGTCTCTCGATGATGAGTGATGAGGTAAAGACGGGATGCCTCCCGTCTCTCGATGGTGAGTGATGAGGTAAAGACGGGATGCCTCCGTCTCTCGATGGTGAGTGATGAGGTAAAGACGGGATGCCTCCCGTCTCTCGATGATGAGTGATGAGGTAAAGACGGGATGCCTCCCGTCTCTCGATGATGAGTGATGAGGTAAAGACGGGATGCCTCCCGTCTCTCGATGATGAGTGATGAGGTAAAGACGGGATGCCTCCCGTCTCTCGATGATGAGTGATGAGGTAAAGACGGGATGCCTCCCGTCTCTCGATGATGAGTGATGAGGTAAAGACGGGATGCCTCCGTCTCTCGATGGTGAGTGATGAGGTAAAGACGTGATGCCTCCCGTCTCTCGATGATGAGGTAAAGACATGATGCCTCCCGTCTCTCGATGATGAGAGATGAGGTAAAGACGGGATGCCTCCCGTCTCTGCAAGGTCTTTGTGGTGCTATAGGCTTCACGCAAGGGCCTGAGGCGGCAAAGAGGGAGGCCGATTCGGTTTCTAGTAAAGGCTTTTTCTGCTATCCATTAAAGTAAAAACCAGCCCTCTATTTTGATTATTGATTGAAAATCACCAATTTGAGAAAAATTTGATTATGAAAACCTTCATCCATCCATTGTTTTTAATCTTGAGTTTTGCACTGCTTGAGTCCTTGGCTGCACAAAGTCCTCCCTCTGTTTACGAGACCATCGGAAGCTTTTACCAAGAAAATCCGCGAGGTGACACCATAAATCGAGGAGGATTTAGAAAAGGAATTGACCGCATGGTTTTATTGGGCTTACCGAACTTGTACCCTCATGGAAATCCGAATGCCGCTGCAGCATCCTATCAAAGTTATGTGCATTGGGCAAATGCGAATACTCCGGGAATGCACCCCTTTGGTTCCGCTTTTCCATATGCCCAACAGGCTCCCTACCTCAAAGGAGGAGAAATTGGAAATACCGGAAAGCAAGCCGGACAAATGCACCGAATTACCCTGCATCCCGATTACGGCATTGGTGGCAACCAAACTATTTTTGCCGTTTCAGGTTTCGGTGGAGCGTACACCTCTTTGGATAACGGGTTAAATTGGACTAATCTGAATACAGATTTTGGCCTTCCTACCACCTCCGTATCTGATATTGCCGTAGCCAAACATGCTGGCACTGCTTCAAACCAAGTCTTGTATGTAAGTACAGGGAATGCAGATTTTGCTGGCATAGTTAGCGAATACAACAGCGTAAGAGCTCTGTTGCAGTTTTTTAGCAATGGAGTTTATAAGTCCCTAAATGGAGGAGCTACTTGGGAGCGCCTACAGGATAATTTATTTTCACCCTCCGTTCTTGAGCCTAGTGATATTATCCGCAGGATGGTTGTACAACCCGGAGACTCTTCGTTATTGGTGATGGCGACCAATAAAGGTATCTTTTATTGTGTTGACCCTCTCGATGCTTATCCAACTTGGCTGAAAATCCATTTGCATAACATGCCGGACTCAAATTTCAATGCGCAGGGATGGCGCGGATTGGAGTTTCATCCGGAAAATCCGAACATCTTATATGCCTCAGGTTCTGGATCAGTAGTTGAGATTGAATTTGATTCTGTTTTGAATACGGTAGAGGAAATACGTTATCTAATGAAATGGGACGGCTCTGGGATTCAGGGCTTTAAGAATATGTTCGATTTTCCTTGTACCCATCCTTCGTTAAATCATACCCCCAGATATAGAACGGATGGCTATCCCGACATGCAAAGTTGGGAAGATTCTACAAAGTATGGAGAGTTTTTGCCTTACCGGGTAAATATTGCCGTAGTTGGGGATACCAACACGACTTGCTCAGCGGTTTCCCCTTACGACCAAAGTCATGAGAATAGCCATGTATTCATTTATGTGGTAGGATACGTCCTAGACCGAATTCCGATAGTTGATACTTCTGCGAAAGATTGCTCAATAAGCTGGGAATGTGGAAGCAATTATTATGTTCCGGGCTATACCTGTCCGGTTTTGCGCCCTGCCTTTGGAGTGTATCGTTTTAATAAATGCGATACTCTTGAATTGATAATGCGTTATATTCAAGGAGGACAAAATGTACAGAGCAAGATAAACTGTCGGTTTAATCCACTATCCAATGACTCAGGTGTTGTTAATTATTCAAGATTTAATAATGGCACAGCGGAACAATCACTAAGCGCCGAATGGATGGGGATAAGCGTCATAGGGAATAATCCAAATAAAGTAGCCGTTGCCGGAGCAAATGGGTTTATAATGCATAGAGACACAACCCCTATATTATTTCAAAACTTCACCTACAGATCTTTTCCTTCTGGAGAGGTTTGGGCAGACAAGCATGATATTCAGTCTATTCCGGGTACGAACCACTTTTTTCTTAGCCATCATGGCGGCGTAAGTTGGGTTTCCGCAGATTCGATATTAAATACTGGAATTTACTTGTTGGATTACCAAGCACGCAATAAAGGGCTAAGCACATTTTTAGCTTGGGAAGGCGATGTGCATAAGACAGGAAAACGAGGAGAAGCTTCGATTTTACATGACATGGATTATGGATTTGTGACCGACAAACCCAATTCAAATCATGTTTCTTCAATTATTCAAACCGAAGGCTGGGTCGTTTCATTTTTAGGAAACCACTCCAAACATATCCTTATAGAAGGCAAGGGCTTAAGAAACCGCACGGTTGGAGATTGGTTTTTAGACACCATTCCAAGCTCTGAAAATAGTACCATTTTACCTAAGGATCCTGCCCATCCAGGGGTTGATGTTTCAACGGGTAGGGTTCCTACAGCCATGAACATTCTAGACAATTCCGAATATATCGTTGGTCTCAATGAACTCTTTACGGTTTATGATAACGCTTCCTTTCAAGGCTGGAAGCTTAGGTCCGATATTTGGAAAACCTTTCCCAACCCGCCCAGCCCGGGAAGTAAACGGTGGCCAACCTTTACCAGTGTGGAGCAATTTTTGGTTTCTCCCCAAAACCCTGACTATATTTATGTGCTGATGCGTGGAGAAATAGGCAAAAACATTCCACACCCCATTACCAAAGAGAGTTTGGTGAATAACCCTTCGCATATTTATGTGTCCACTACAGGGCTGGCAGATTCTGCCGATGCCGCTGATATTTCTGTGCCTCCGATTTTTAAAAGGATTTCTATTGAGGACTCATCCTGCGTCTTTTTAGACACTGCAGGCTTAGACCCTCCGCTGATCTTTGATATTGGGGTATCTCAATTGGATCCACAAAAATGTTGGGCAATAGCAGGAGGTTACGACAACCGTTCGCGATTTTTTGTTAGTACAAATGCAGGTCAAAGCTGGGAGCCTTTAGGTGCTGATGGAGATTATACCAGTGGGAGCTTTACCGGATATCCACCCTCCTTACCTGCCCGTAGGTTATTCTTGCAGCCCGGAACCGAAACGGCGGGTTCCAGCGGCAGACCGCGCATGTTTGTAGGTACCGATGCAGGTGTATATTATTTAGATCCGGATACCAATGGGTGGCAATTTTATGCAGGATTACCAAGAGTTTCGGTGACTTCCATGACTTACAACCCTTGTGAAAATACCCTGCAGGTTACAACCTTTGGTAGAGGCACTTGGGAGTTGAGTTTGCCTGAACCGGATGGACCCTTACCCGTTGGATTAATTATTAACCAGAATACGACTTGGGTTGGAAATCGGGCATTGATTTCAAGCGTACGGCTTACCAATGGTGCAACACTTATTATAAATGATACGTTGAAAATGCCCCACCGAGGAGCCATATTTGTTGAGCCGGGCTGTAAATTGACCGTTAATGGTACAGTTACTACTGCTTGCGATGGGGCTATGTGGCAAGGAATTATGGCCATTGGAAATTCCAACCAAGCCCAAACCCTCGCCAATCAAGGATATGTGTTTTTGAATGGTGCCACCCTTGAGCATGCAAGAACCGGGGTTTCGAATTGGAAAAGCGGAGACTGGAGCAGCATTGGGGGCATTATTTCTGCTCAAAACTCCACCTTCCTAAACTGCCGAAGGGCATTAGAGTATTATCATTTCCCTTACACCGTTTCCGGAGCCATGCCCGCTTATGTGGGTAGCGTTTCCAACTGTACCTTCACTGTGGATGATAATTTCCGATTGGGTGACGACGGGTTTAAATCGCACGTAACCCTTTGGAAAGTCCGAAAAGTGCGCTTTATGGGCTGTCGATTCGAAGATTTGCGCAGCAGCAAGCCTTGGCAAGATTATACTAGCGGGATGTACTCCATTGATGCCCATTACGAGGTTTTATCTCGCTGCAATGGAGGAAACCCGACTACTTTTCCGGGAGGGACTTGCAGTCCGGCCCAAGTGCAGCCAAGCTCCTTTTTTGGCTTCAGTTATGGGATACACTCCACAGGAGCCTCTGCCCAAAATGCCCTTTCAGCTTTTGTGGACGAAAGTAAGTTTAGAGCCAACGTATGGGGCATGAGGTACGATAAGAACGATTGGGGCTGGGTAAGCCGCTCCCGTTTTGAATTGGTGGATGATTCATTGCCCAATTACAACACCTCGATTCCTGAATTAGGAATACATGGCTTGTTTTTGAACAATTCGGAACTCGTTCGGGTGCAGGAGAACGATTTCAATGGGGAGTGGATGGGGACTTCCGACAACCGGGTCGGTCTTCAATGGCTTAATGGGGGCTTGGTGAGCAATTTGGTCTATTTGAACCGTTTTAGAAGATTAAGCACCACCGAATTTTATATTGACGAAAACCGGAATGGATTAGCTCCATGGCAGGGCTTGCAATCCCGCTGCAATTTCCGGCCGGATTCGGTTCCCTCTACTTTTGGCATTCAAGTGGTAAGGGTCTTTTTGCCACAAAGCAACATTAATGAAGGAGTTGCCGAGTTTCAATCCACCAAAGGCCCCTCTACCCAAGGGGGGAGTTTCAATCGGATTGGGTCGGTGGCTGAGGCTGATATTAGGAATTTGACTGGAAATAACATATACTGGTACCACAACGGAGGCATATCAGAACCTTTGTACGTTACACCAACCAAGGTCGGGGTATTTCTCACCTACACATCCCCCAGTTGTGATTCCATAAATTTGCCTCCGGGCATGTACCCAAATTATGCCAACGATGTTTCCACCTTAAAGCAACAGGCTCAGATTGATTTTCAGCAAAAGCAAATCGAGTACGGGAACCTCCTATATACCTATAAGCAAACGCTTGACCAGGGCTTTACTTCCCACTTAATTCAACAAGTGCAGGGTGCTTGGTCGCAGGATGCTTGGGAAATGCGTGATTCCTTAATGGATATGGCGCCCTATTTGTCCCAAACCGTGCTAAGCGAAGCCGCCCTAACGGGCGTCATGCCTCATGCCATGCTTTTGGAAGTTTGTTTGGCCAATGTGGATGCCACCATGGGGGCTTCTTTTTAAATATGCTGCGCTACGATATCCCCAGTCCCATGCCGAGTATATGGTCTTGATAATTGAGGCCGCTTGGGGTACCGCAGGACCTTTAACTCAGATGAAATCTTCCCTAGCCGAATTGGCTTTGGAACGAGACCAAACTTTGGCTTTGATTTTTCAAGCCATGCAATCCGACAGCTTGTACTATGCCGACAGCTTATTGAATTGGCGGATGCAAAGAGGCGAAGTTTCGGATTATTACGCTCAGGCCAATTATTTTGCAGATATGGGAGAGCGCGATACGGCTGAGGCTACCTATCAGGCCATGGAGGATTTATTTTCTTTGGAAGGCACCTCGCTGGAGGAGTGGGAAGATTTTGGGCATTGGTTGCGGTTTAAATTGATGATGAGTGATTCCACTTGGCAAATAGACCGTTTGAGTGAGGCAAACCAAGACAGTTTGCTTTGGATGGCTGAGAACTTGAGCGGTAGCGCCTCAGGATTTGCCAGAAATATTTTATGTTTCTTTTACGACACCTGTCCTCCCATGCCTGAACCACCTACTTCCAAACCTTCTGAAGAAAACCTGATTCCAAGGAGCTTAGCCGTTCCTGATTGCGGTTTATTTCCTAATCCTGCTTCAGCTAAGGTTATGTTCCATTATGGCCACGGGGTTGCAGGCCGTTTTGCTTTGTTCAGTTTGGAAGGTAGGCGGCTTTTAGACCTAGATTTGGAAGAGAAACCCTTCAGCTATACCATTTCTGTGGAGTCTTATCCTCCGGGGCTATACCTCTACCAAATTAAAAACAGCCAAGGCATTGTCCTATGCCAAGGAAAACTCATAGTCCAAAAACAATAGAGCATGGATAAAGATTTTTATAGAAGATTTAAAAACCTCTTTTTCAAACCGGTCGCTTTGATTGTTATTGGGGGGAACATCTTTAGCCCCAATACCCATGCCCAAACCTTTTTTCGAGACGAGGGTTTTATGACCCACTTGGCTTGGGAACTGAACGACACTTATGATAGCATTTCCAGGATTGCCCAAATCAGTTTTCCTTGGGGCAACCAAATGATGCTGGTGGGAGGTATTGGACAGCAATACGTAACCTTTGGATCGGGTAGTGCCTATATGGGCTCTACCTCTTGGATGTTGTTTGATTTGGAGGGGAATTGGAATCCTGATTTTACATTGAATTCTGGAGGGGGGGGGGGAGTAAACAGAAGGATATATGGTTCCTCCGGCGGTTTTATTTTTTCCTCGGGTTTTGGGTTTTCTCGTTTGGATTCAAGGGGGCAGTTGGACACCGCTTGGAGAAGTCATTTGCAAAGCCAGTTTGTTTGTGGTATGCCGAGGGCTTTTGTAGATCCTGCCGATTCCATGATTTACATTGGAACTTTCAATTGCAATGCCGCCGGCTCGGTGGTATTGCCTAACCAACACTATACCCGTCTTTATCCGGATGCCACCTGGGACAGCAGCTTTGTGGTGCCTATTGGAGGGATAGAGCCCTTAAGTCATCTTTCCGCAGATTCCATGATTTATATTGGGGGGAAATTTTATTCCGTACATGGACGGTCTCAACCAGGCATTGCGCGGCTTCGCCGTTCGGATGGGAGCCTAGATACCAGCTTTCGTTCTATTTTCTCCAATTCTAACATAGAAGTACATCCTGAGTACTTAGATGAAAGGGGGCGGCTATGGGTAAGTGGCTTTCTGCAATTGATGGGCGATAGCATTGTGTATGGGATGTTTCGCCTGCTGCCGGACGGCCGCTTGGATTCCAGCTTCAACAATTTCAACAACGTACGGGTAAAAACCCCGGGGATTTTGGGCTTAAATTCCGTTTCACTTATTGAGCGCATCCAGCCTAATTTGTTTTTAGTAGGGGGCGCAATTGACAGTTTTCAGAACAGCCTAAGGGGGGATTTGGTGGCGGTGGATTCCAACGGCTTTTTGCTGCCCGAGTATTTTCCGGAACCGGGAATAGATAGCTCTAGGAAATGGCATAATGGCGTGTGGGAATCCTCTCTATCCGCAGTAAATAGTATTGTGAAAGGTCCCGACGGCATGGTGTATGTGGGAGGGACATTTTTGCAGTACATGGGCGAGGACGTACCTCCGGTATTGCGGTTTAAATGGTCTCCGGCAGGATTGGAGGAAGAGGAACTCCCTTCCGATCCTTTGTATCCGAATCCTGTAAGCCGTGGAGGTGTTCTGTACCATAGGTCTATAGAATCTCCACTAAAGATTTATTCCTTGGATGGGCGTTTGCTTTTAGGTATAGCTCCTGAGGCGTTGAAATCGGGCTTCGAAGTGCCCATGGATTGGTCTCCGGGCTTGTATTTTTGGCAAAGCGGCAAGGAAAGCGGGAAATTGATGGTGAGGGATGAGTGAAAACTCATGGTCCAAAAACAATAGAGCATGGATAAAGATTTTTATAGAAGATTTAAAAACCTTGTTATCAAATCGGTCGCTTTGATTGTTATTGGGGGGAACATCTTTAGCCCCGATGCCCATGCCCAAGCCTTTTTTCGAGACGAGGGCTTTATGACGCACTTGGCTTGGGAACTGAACGACACACGTGATAGCCTTTCCAGGATTGCCCAAATCAGTTTTCCTTGGGGCAACCAAATGATGCTGGTGGGAGGTATTGGACAGCAATACGTAACCTTTGGTAGTCCCGGTTTTCCCAATCCTGGTTCGACTTCTTGGATGCTGTTTGATTTGGAGGGGAATTGGAATCCGGATTTTACATTGAATTCTGGCCATGGGGGGAAGTCAACGGCTATACGGTTCCGGCGGCGGTTTTATTTACTCCTCCGGCGGCGGAGTTGCTCGTTTGGACTCTAAAGGGCAATTGGACACCGCATGGAAAAGCCACCTGCACAGTCAGTTTGCTTGTGGTATGCCGAGGGCTTTTGTAGATCCTGCCGATTCCATGATTTACATTGGGACTTTCAACTGCAATGCCGCCGGCTCGGTGGTATTGCCTAACCAACACTATACCCGTCTTTATCCGGACGCCACCTGGGACAGCAGCTTTGTGGTGCCTATTGGAGGGATAGAGCCCTTAAGTCATCTTTCCGCAGATTCCATGATTTATATTGGGGGGAAATTTTATTCCGTACATGGACGGTCTCAATCGGGCATCGCGCGGCTTCGCCGTTCGGATGGGAGCCTAGATACCAGCTTTCGTTCTATTTTCTCCAATTCTAACATAGAAGTACATCCTGAGTACTTAGATGAAAGGGGGCGGCTATGGGTAAGTGGCTTTCTACAATTGATGGGCGACAGCATCGTGTATGGGATGTTCCGCCTACTTCCGGACGGCCGCTTGGATTCCAGCTTCAACAATTTCAACAACGTTCGGGTGAAAACACCTGGGATATATGGATCCAATTGGATTTCTGACATAGAGCGAATACAAACAAATTTATATTTGGTAGGTGGGGTCATTGATAGTTTCCAGCACAGCCTTAGGGGGGATTTGGTGGCGGTGGATTCCAACGGTTTTTTGTTGCCCGAGTACTTTCCGGAGCCCGGAATAGATAGCTCTAGGGATTGGCATAATGGCGTATGGGTGTCTTCTACCTCCGGAGTGAATAGCATTGTGAAAGGTCCCGATGGCATGGTGTATGTGGGAGGGACATTTTTGCAGTATATGGGCGAGGACGTACCTCCGGTATTGCGGTTTAAATGGTCTCCGGCAGGATTGGAGGAAGAGGAACTCCCTTCCGATCCTTTGTATCCGAATCCCGTAAGCCGTGGAGGTGTTATGTACCATAGGTCTATAGAATCTCCACTAAAGATTTATTCCATGGATGGGCGTTTGCTTTTAGGTATAGCTCCTGAGGCATTGAAATCGGGCTTCAAAGTGCCCATGGACTGGTCTCCGGGCTTGTATTTTTGGCAAAGCGGCAGGGAAAGCGGGAAATTGATGGTGAGGGATGAATGGTGAATGGTGAATGGTGAATGGTGAATGGTGAATGGTGAATGATGAGTGATGAGGTAAAGACGGGATGCCTCCCGTCTCTGGATGATGAGTGATGAGGTAAAGACGGGATGCCTCCCGTCTCTGGATGATGAGAGATGAGGTAAAGACGGGATGCCTCCGTCTCTCGATGATGAGTGATGAGGTAAAGACGGGATGTCTCCCGTCTCTCGATGATAAATGATGAGGTAAAGACGGGATGCCTCCCGTCTCTGGATGATGAGTGATGAGGTAAAGACGGGATGCCTCCCGTCTCTGGATGATGAGAGATGTGGTAAAGACGGGATGCCTCCGTCTCTCCATGATGAATGATGAGGTAAAGACGGGATGTCTCCCTTTACTTTGTCATTCAGCTTAGGATAAAGGATTTACAAAGAATGGCCCCCCGGCCACATGGAGGGCCGCCCGAAGCCACCGTTTAGCCGCTCCGAGGCGAGGAGGTGGTTCCTTTGGTTAACCCCCGGAGCCCGAAGCGGCTTTACGGTGGCGAGGGAGACCGGAGTTAGGGCCGGATAGAATACTTGAAATTGCTATGGAACCGGGGCCCAAAGGGCAAAAAAAAAGCAGCCCAAAGAGCTGCTTTTGTGTTTTAAAGGGATCACTTATTTCTTTTTCCATTCCTCGATGGAGTCGGTGTTGAGGCGCACGTAGTCGTCGTTTCCGGCTTCTTTGGCTTGTGCAATGGACTTTTCTGCCGTGGCGATGGCGTTTTTGTAGTCGCCCATTTTGGCTTGAATAAGAGCTTTCTGGCGCAACACCCAAAAGCGCTCTTCCATTTCGAGGCTTTTGTTGATCCACTCGAGTGCCTGATTGAGGTCACGGTTGGTGTCGTAATAGTATCGCGCCGCCTGGAAATACGAGGTAGCCGAAATGTTGAGTGCTTCACGGATGTTGGCGAGCACTTTGTCGTCCACCGAGGTTTCGACTTTAAAGGAGACCTTGCTGGTTTCCCAGCTGATTTCTACAAAGGCAGAATTTCGGGTAATGTAGTTGAAATCAATGGTAAAGGTTTCGGTAAAGGGTATGATTTCGGGTTTTGTTTTGATGCGGACCACGTCCTTGGCTTCATCGTAGCGTGAGGTTCCTCCTTGGTTCCAAACGCTGTTTAAGATGAGTGTCCACTCTTGTGCGCCCGGAATGCTGAAGAGGCTGTATTTTCCGGGTGCTAGGTTTTTGCCGCTAATGGTTACGGAGTCGGAAAACTCAATAACGGTAGCCATGTTAGCTCCGGTTCTCCAAAGCTTGCCGAAGGGTACGAGGTCACCAAAGATTTTGCGTCCGCGTGCGCTTGGGCGCGAATAGGTAATGGAAGCGTCCATTAAGCCGATGGCTTGTTTGAGTTCGGCTTTTGGGCTGGGTTGGGGCATCTCGATTTGGGCTTGCAGAGGGGCAAGGGCTCCCAATAAGATTCCTACGCAAAGGGCTTTATACATGAGCTAAATGTTTGATTGATACTTTTAATACAGGAAATAAACCAAAGAATAGAAATTTGGTTCGCGTCAAAGATGCAAAAATTACCTGAGGAGGAGTAAGAAGAATGTTGAAGCCCAAGGAATGGGGAAAAGGAAAAAGCAAAGGAAGCCTTAAGCTAGGATTGGGTTGCGGTTATGGCCTTTAGCTTGGGTCGTAGGCCCAGCGAACCAATACGGCTCCCCAGGTGAATCCCCCCCCAAAGGCCGACAGCACGAGGTAATCGCCTTTTTTGAGCTGTTTTTCGTAATCCCAAAGGCAGAGCGGTAGCGTTCCGGCGGTGGTATTTCCGTATTTATGGATATTGAGCATCACCTTTTCCGGTCCCAAGCCCATGCGCTGTGCCGTGGCGTCAATGATGCGTTTGTTGGCCTGGTGGGGAACCAACCAAGCGATATCTTCGGCTTTTAGTCCGTTGCGCTCCATAATTTGCGCAGACACTTCGGCCATGTTGTTGACGGCGAACTTAAAAACGGCTTGTCCTTCTTGGTACACAAAGTGTTCGCGCGCATCTACGGTGGCGTGGCTGGCAGGTCTACGGCTTCCTCCGGCTTTTTGATGCAAGAATTGAGCTCCAGAACCATCGGATTTAAGGATGCTGTCCATGATGCCGTAAGGTTCGTCTGAAGCTTCGAGCAAGACCGCACCGGCACCGTCTCCAAAAATGATGCAGGTAGCTCGATCGGTATAATCGATGATGGAGCTCATTTTATCGCCGCCAATGACCACCACTTTTTTGTAGGTACCTGCTTCAATGAATTTAGCACCGGTAACCAGGGCATAAATAAAACCGGAACAAGCGGCATTGATGTCGTAGCTAAATGCATTAATGGCTCCTACTGCATCAGATACGATGTTTGCGGTAGCCGGGAATTGCATATCAGGGGTTACGGTAGCGCAAATGATTAAGTCTATTTCGGCGGGGTCAAGGTCTCTTTTTTTGAGGAGTCCATTTACGGCTTCGATAGCCATAACGGAGGTTCCTTTGTCTTTGCCTTTGAGGATGCGTCTTTCGGCGATACCGGTTCGGGACATGATCCACTCGTCGTTGGTATCTACCATTTGTTCCAGCTCTTTATTGGTGAGCTTATCGGGGGGAACATAGCCCTCCACAGCGGTTATGGCTGCGTAGGTATCAGGCATGGGCGAGGGATTGTTTGATTTGTTCGGGTAGACCATTCCGCGCAATATCCCAAGAAAGACGAATCATGTGTTGGATGGCGGTAGGGCTAGAGATTCCATGTCCGACTACTACCGGTCGGTTTACACCTAAAATAGGCGATCCTCCATAAATCTCATAATTTAATCGATCAAAGAAGGGATGGCTGTCTAAACCGGCTTCTTTGGCAAATTCATAGAAAGTTTCGGCCAATTTCACCACTACATTACCGGTAAAACCGCTGGTAACTACTACATCGGCTTTGTCGGTAAACACATCACGGCCTTCGATATTACCGATAAAATTAATATCACGGCATTCGGCTAGAAGTTTATGTCCGGCTATGGTAATGGCGTTTCCTTTTTCGGGTTCTTCGCCAATGGAGAGAAGGCCGATTTTGGGGTTGGAAATTTTGAGGATTTCTCTTGCGTACACAGAGCCTAGGACAGCCAGGTCGACTAGGTTTTCGGCCTTGGTATCGGCAATGGCTCCGACGTCGAGCATTACTCCGTCTTTTCCACCATGAATGCGAGGAAGTGTGCTTAGCAAACAGGGTCTAAGATCGTCTCTAACCACACCGGTTTTGAGGACGGCACCAACCAGCATGGCTCCGGTGTTACCGGCGGAGCAAAAAGCGTCGATATTACCTTCGCTTAGGTAATTTAGCCCAACGGCGATGCTGGAATCTTGTTTTTCTTGGAGAGCACGAACGGGGCTGCTGCCCATAAGAATGACTTCTTCGCAAGGGACCAGGCTAAGATTAGCGGCTAATTCTTTGTGGTCATGCACAAAGGCATTCAGGAGGTTTTCCTGGCCAAATAGGGTAATATGGAACTGTCCGGCCCAAGCATTGAGCGCGAGCTTGACCCCTTCCAAGGTAGCATCGGGGGCAAAATCCCCACCCATGATATCGATGCCGATGTTCATGCTTTGCGTATGCAAACGAAAATCCCTGGGGATTTTCCGGTTATTCTGCCGTGGTGGCTTCTACCACCAATTTCCCTTTATAATAGAGATTGCCGTCTACCATGTAGGCCCGGTGACGGCGGTGCACGGTACCGGTGTTTGCGCAAGTAGAAAGGGTAGGCAAAGAAGCCTTGTAATGTGTACGGCGCTTATCGCGACGTGTTTTCGAGATTTTTCGTTTAGGATGTGCCATAATTTCTATGAGTTATGCTTCAATTTTTTAAGAGCGTCCCACCGGGGGTCGTTTTCAGGTTCTTTTTCTTCGGTTTTGGGCTGATATTTCGCAATGCGTTGGAGCATTTCCGGGTCGCACTGTTTTTCTCCCCCCAAATCTTGACTGCATCTACGCGTCCAAGGAAGCGATACTTGCATGAGGTCGTTGAGGTAAGGGGCGAGATCAAAAGCAATTTCATTGGAACCTAAGACCAACAGGTCTTCATCTTCCGATGGGTTTGCTTCGGTATCTCCATCAAGCCGTACCACCAGATGCTTATTTCCTTGTAGGCCTTGGTTGTAGGACTGCAAGCATCGGTCGCAAGACATAGATACTTTGCCGTCAAACTTGATATGGAACACCAGCATTGAGTCGTCTTTTTGCATGTCCACCATAATTTCAATGTGGCTATGCTCAAAGTCTTCTCGGGTAAAACCATCAAAGAACGCATCATCCAACACAAATTCATAGTGATGGAGCCCGTCTTTCAGCCCAGTAAACTCAATGTTGTATGGATTAAATGCTTTCAAGCTGCTGAAAATCGGAGGGCAAAGATAAGTTATGGCGGTTAATTCAACAAATCAAAATTGAGGTATGCCTTAACCTTAATCATCGCGTTCCCGTTCTCTGCGTTTGGGGATTTTAAGTGGGTTGGCGGTAATTTCTTTGTACAAGGTTCTGCATTTTTGGATGTCTAAGGCATGATATACTGCTTGCATAAAGGAAGTTGGGTTTGCCTTTCCTGTGCCTGCCAAATCAAATGCGGGACCATGATCAGGGCTGACCCGAACAATGGGTAAACCGGCGGTGAAATTGACCCCTTCAAAGCCGGTGATGCTTTTAAACCCGGTGAGCCCTTGGTCATGATACATGGCCAATACCCCGTCAAAATTTTGGTAGTTCCCCGAACCAAAAAATCCGTCGGCAGGGAAAGGGCCTGCTACAAGTAGGTTGTTTTGGCTTCTAAGTTCTTGAAGGGTTGGCAAAATCACCTCTTGCTCTTGGTTTCCAAAGCGCCCTTGATCGCCGGCGTGCGGATTTAAGGCCAACACAGCTATTTTAGGTTTGGTAATGGCGAAGTCTTGAATTAAGGTTTGGTTAAACCTTAGAATATGATCTTTGAGAAGTGTGGGACTAATGGCCTTGGGTACATCTTCCAAGGGTATATGGCCAGTAAGTAAGGCCACCCTTAAACTCTCGTGGCACATAATCATTTGTGCTTTGCCTGAGGCCTTGTGTTCTAAATATTCGGTGTGTCCCGGAAAGTTCATTCCGGCTTCCACCATAAAGGACTTGTCTATTGGAGCTGTAACCAGTATATCGGCTTTACCATTCAAAACAGCCTCTGTAGCGGCTTCTAAAGAGGCGAAAGCGGCTTGTGCTCCCTCCAAGGTTCGTTCTCCGGGAGTTGCCAACAAATTAGGCATATGCTCCTGGATAAGGTTTAATTTCCCCTCTTGCGCTTCGTCTATCGATTTAATTTGATGAAAAGAAAAGGCCTCCAGCTGGAGATTTTTCTTGTAGAAGGCCATGACTTTTCCACTAGCAAATACCACGGGGATGCACATGGAAAACATACCCGGGGTTGCGAAACACTGCCAAATAATTTCAGGCCCCACGCCATTGATGTCACCTGCAGAAATGGCAATTATGGGTTTTTCGGTAGCTTCCGGATAGGTGATTTTGGGATTCGGTTTAATCATGTGCTTTCCATTGGGAAATAAACTGGGCTAAAAGTCTAACACCGGCACCTGTAGCTCCCGATGTCCAATACGCTTTGGGGGCATTTCTAAAAGAATTGGCCAAATCCAAGTGAATCCAGGGGTAGTCGGTAAAGTGCTTTAAGAAAATTCCGGCAGTAATGCATCCTGCATAGGGCCCACCAATGTTTTTAAGATCTGCCACTTGAGATTTAAGTGCATCTTCATAGGCGGGCAGCATGGGAAACTCTACCACCACTTCACCCATGTTTTCACCGGCACGCTTTAATTGCTCCATAGAGGTTTTGGCTTGGTGTTGCATGCCGGCCATTGCCTCAAAGCCCAAAGTTCCAACGGCAGAACCGGTAAGTGTGGCTTGGTCAATGACCAAAGCCGGGTTATATTTTTGCGTACAAGAGGGCGTCTGCCAAAACCAATCGGCCTTCTGCGTCGGTGTTTAGTACTTCTACCGTTGTTCCGTTGTTGTAGCGAATCACATCGCCGGGAACCAAAGAATCCGGGGCCAATCGATTGTCGGTAAAGGGAATGAGGCCTACAAGATGTACCTGTTGTTTGGTTTTAGCCGCCCAAACCATAGTGGCAACCACATTGGCGCCACCACACATATCGGCTTTCATTTCTTCCATTCCCTTAGGGGTCTTGAGGCTGCTACCCCCCGTATCGAATAAAATCCCTTTACCTACCAACACCAATGGTTTTTGATTTAGTGCTTGGCTGCCACGGTATTCTATTACTGCAAAAAGGGGGGGCGTTGCGCTTCCTTTATTTACGGACAAGAGGCCTTGCATGTTCAAGGACTTTAATGCTGCCGGGCCTAAGCCTTCGTAGTGCAAATCCCATTCGGCCGCCAGTTGTTCCAAGCGCGCATGCACTTCTTTGGCGTGCAGGGTGTTGTATGGGTCGTTTCCCCAGTCTCGGGCAAGCCAAACGCTTTGTACCAGAGCCTCTAATTCTTGCAGGCCGGATATTGGTTCGCCTTGGACGTCAATAAAGAGTTGATCTTGGCGTAAATAGCAATAATTTTTAAGACAAAGGCCTTCTAAGGCAGGCAGAATATGTGTGGCTTGGTTGTGCCGAACCATTACACCCTTTAGGTTTTTTTTTAACTCAGGAGCTTCGCTTCTAATGGCCTCAGGCTCCTTGGGCAATCGCCAAGCAAACCAAGTTTGCTTTCCTTTTTGAACCGACCAAAGGCCGGGCTCCTCTTTGGGTAAGGCGGTCAACCATTCATTAACCCAAGCATCTTCAACCGGCAACCACGGCTTGTTTTCGTCGCAAATACATATGTTTTGCCCGTAAGTCTCCTTGGGCTCTTGAATATTTTGAAGGTGTATGGAAGGTTTTTGCATAGCAGCAAAGGTAAGAAAAGGCACTTAGCGAAGCGGCAATTCTTAATTAACCCATGAAGGTCTTTGCCGAAAGGCTTTTCCGGTGCACAAACGCCAACCTGACCTTTTGGCGGTATCAAAGGTAAGCTGATCAGTCTTTCGGTGGCTTAGGAAGGATACAGAGGCTGCAGTATCAAGGTTTACCTAACAAAAGGTCGATTTTCTTTGAAAAAGCAGCACGCATGAAGGCATTCTTTTTGGTTTTGGTAGTATTTGGGGAGGTATTGCAGCCAAATGCATGATGAAACTTACGTACTATTGCCGTCCGCATAGGATATGTTACCTTTGCATCCCTTTTTTAATGAGGGTTCTTATGAAGAAATTATCCTTAACACTAAACCTTTGGCAACAGGAGGCGAGCTCTTTGCCCGACGATGAAAAAGAGTTGTTGGAAAAAGCCCGCGCGCAAGCCTCAACAGCATATGCTCCCTACAGCGCTTTTGGTGTAGGTGCAGCCTTGCTTTTGGCCAATGGTGAAATCGTCGCTGCATCCAATCAAGAAAACAGTGCATTCCCTTCCGGCATGTGTGCCGAGCGGGTAGCACTTGCAATACGCCGGTGCCCGATACCCCGGCGTTCCTGTCAAAGAATTGGTTATTGCTGTAAAATCGGAGCGTAAAACCGCCGATGCCGTTTACGCCCCTTGCGGTGGTTGCCGATCAAGTGATGTCTGAAACAGAATACAGGCAAAACCAAGAGCCTTTGGAAATAATTTTTGAAGGTCCGGGCGAAAAGGTCACCCGTTGCACCGGAATTTCAGAACTTATGCCCTTTACTTTCAAGCTCAACAACAAAAGCTGAGGCATTATGGGCTTATGCCTTACGCTTCCACGCTTATTTATCTAACTTTGTACCCTCAGATAGATTTGCATTATGGCAAAAAGACAAGCCGGTGCCGCAAAAAAAGGCACCCACAGCAAAGAAACTTGGCTAAAATGGTATGAGGAAATGCTCTTGTGGCGCCGCCTCGAAGAAAAAGCCGGACAAATGTATACCATGGGCAAAATCCGTGGGTTTTGCCACCTCTATATCGGTCAAGAGGCCCTGGTAGCCGGAGCTTGCTCAGCCATTCGACCCGACGATAATATGATTACTGCCTACAGGAATCACGTGCACCCCCTTGGAAAAGGTATGGAGCCCAAGTTTATGATGGCGGAACTTTATGGAAAAGCAACCGGCTGTTCCGGTGGAAATGGAGGCTCTATGCACATGTTCTCTAAAGAACTTCGCTTCTTTGGTGGCCACGGCATTGTGGGCGGACAAATTCCGCTGGGAGCCGGACTTGGTTTTGCCGACGCATATAACGATTCAGATCGGGTAACGCTTTGCTATATGGGCGACGGCGCCGTTAGACAAGGCTCTTTCCACGAAACCCTCAATTTGGCCATGTTGTGGAAAATACCCACCATTTTTATCATTGAAAACAACATGTACGCCATGGGCACTTCGGTAGAACGGAGTTCTAACGTTACCGATTTGTATAAGTTGGGCTTGGCTTACGATATGCCTTCGGAACAAGTAGACGGCATGAAGGTAGATGAGTTTCATAAATGCATCGAAAAGGCCGCAGAACGCGCCAGAAAAGGGGAAGGGCCAACCCTCATTGAAGCAAGGACCTACCGCTACAAAGGACACTCCATGAGTGACCCCCAAAAATACCGAACCAAAGACGAGGTGGAACAGTACAAAGCCCAAGACCCCATCCTTTATGCCTTGGCCCACCTCCAAAAAAATAACTGGATTACCGACGAAGAACGGGAAACTATCGATGACAGGGTAAAGCAACAGGTCCAAGAAGCTGTTGACTTTGCTGAGGAATCACCCTTCCCCGGCCCCGAAAACCTCTGGGAAAATGTGTATTCCGATAAATCCTATCCTTTCATTAAAGACTGAACCTTTTTATTCTTAAGCAAACATGGCGGAAATTGTGCGTATGCCGAAACTTAGCGACACCATGACCGAAGGTGTGGTGGCTGCTTGGCATAAAAATGTGGGCGATAAAGTGCAAGCAGGAGATCTGTTGGCCGAAATTGAAACGGATAAAGCCACCATGGAATTCGAAAGTTTCCAGGAAGGGGTGCTTTTGCATGTTGGGGTTGAAACCGGTGGAACCGCTCCGGTCGATTCTATTTTAGCCATCTTGGGCAAAGAAGGCGAGGATATTTCTGAGCTCCTCGCTCAAGAAAAAGAAGCTCCTAAAAAGGAAAGCACCGAAGAAGCACCCAAGCAAGAGCCTGAGCCTACCCAAAAAGAAGCTCCCGCTCCTGCCGCTAAAGAAAGTACGCCAACTCCCACTTCTCAGCCTTCGGAGTCCGCTTCTCAAACATCGCAAGGCTTCTCCGACGATCACGGCCGAATTAAAGCTAGCCCGCTCGCCCGCAGCATGGCCAGAGATAGAGGCATCGACCTCCGAAATGTAAAGGGCTCCGGTGACCAGGGGAGAATTGTCCGCAGAGATATCGAAGACTTTAAAGGTGCACCCCTGCCTAGCCTAAACCATTTGGCCGGTGCGCCTGCCGGGGTGGAATCTTCCAGAGATGAAAAGGTAAGCCAAATGCGCAAAACCATTGCGCGCCGCCTGGCGGAAAGCAAATTTACCGCACCCCACTTTTACCTCACCATGGATATGGACATGGATGAAGTGGTTAAGGCACGCAAAGCCATCAACGAACGCTTGGATACCAAGGTGTCTTTCAACGATATCGTAATCAAAGCCGTTGCTCTTGCCCTCAAAAAACACCCGGAAGTCAACGCTTCCTGGTTGGGAGATACGATTCGATACCACGAACATGTACATATGGGAGTTGCCGTAGCAGTTCCCGACGGATTGGTGGTGCCTGTAATACGTCATGCCGACCAAAAAAGCTTGGTACATATCGCCTCCGAGGTGCGTGATTTTGCCGGCCGTGCACGCGAAAAGAAAATACAACCCGACGAAATGCAAGGAAATACCTTCTCCATTTCAAATTTGGGAATGTACGGTATTGAGGAGTTTACTGCCATCATTAACCCACCCGACGCTTGCATCTTGGCCGTTGGTGCCATACGTCAAGAGCCGGTGGTGAAGGATGCACAAATTGTGGTAGGCAACCGCATGAAAGTTACGCTTTCTTGCGACCACCGCGTGGTAGACGGCGCCAAAGGATCTGAGTTTTTGCGCAGCCTCAAAGGCATGTTGGAGCAACCTCTCATGATGCTGGCCTAATGGCTTTTCTGCTCCTTTTCGACGTCTCAGGCGGCGAATTCCTGCTCATTGCTTTGGTAATCATTATCTTTTTTGGTTCCAAAGGAATACCGGATATCGCACGAGGCTTGGGTAAAGGCATTCGGGAAGTAAAAGACGCCACAGACAGCATCAAACGAGAAATTACCGACACCGCGCGCAAAGCCGAAAGAGAGGCAAGAAACGAGCTGGACCAAACCCTCGATCAGGCATTTTCCGACGAGGACTACATCAAACCCCCTAAGCCCAACCCCTACGACAGCGACTTCTCCGCAACGGAAAGTTCGGAAGACCATGCTCCCTCAAAGGATGAGGACCAACCGCCAACCAAAGGACCCGACCAATTAAAAACAGATTGACAAGCCCTCAATGGCCTTGAGCAATGGCCAAATAGGCGCTTAAAAAGCAGAAGCCCAACAGAATAAAGGTCCAATAGTAGGCCCAAGCGCCATAGCTGAGCCACAGCCTTTCTTTTTGACTTTGCAACCAAAAAGCCCCGAGCAAACCAAGGGTTGCCGTGGGAATAAAAAAGGGATAACCCTGCCACCAAGCAATAGCCGGACTGCTCAAAGCCAGAAGGCTTACCAAAGGCAAAACCATAATCTCAGCTCCTTCAAACGCTTTCGCTTTCTTCCCATCTGCTACTTCTTTGGCCACCACTTCCGTTGGAATTTCCAAGCCGCGTTCCGCCAAAACCAAACGGGCTAAAGCCAAGTTCTCCTCGCCCCATTCTTTGGATTTCCTGAAAATTTCAATGAGTTCCAAATCCTTCATGGACCAAAAGGGATGATTTTTTGGAGGCGTTCCCAGCAGTTCCGGCAGACGTTCTCTCAATTCAGCAATTTCTTCTGCCAAAACATACAGCCATAGCACCGGCGGAAAAGGCCCTCGACCCGTAATGGCGTCAAAAGGTCTGTTTTCTGTGCGGATTACTACTGAAAACCCTTCATCTTCAAGCAATTCCTTTAGCGAATCGGCATTTTCTTTTACCTCATACCTTCCGACCAAATGCCAATGTGCCATAGCCTTAATTTTTTTGGGGGGCAAACGGGCTGTCGGCTATACGCGCCAGCGGCAACCGGGGGTGGCAGCAACCCAAAGGCGGGGCTTGCTGCGCTCCGCCGCGCCTTTGGGGCTGCCACTCCCGGTTGCCGCCGCCGGGTGCCGCCTCCATCCCTGCCCCTAAGATTATGCGCTGAAAACTCAATGCCTGCCAATATTACATTTGCTCAGGAGCATCAATACACAACAGGCTCAAAGTCTTTGCCAAATGGTCTGCTACAACCTTGGTTAAGGCCAATCGGTATTCCCTTGCTTCGGTATCTTCGGCTCTAAGAATCGGGTGGTCGTGATAAAAACTACTGTAGGCCGAGGCCAACTGGTAGGCGTAGTTGGCCACTTCTGAGGGACTGTAGTTCCTTGATGCAGATACCAATACCTCGGGAAACCGGCTCAATAAGCGCACCATTTTCCATTCGGCGGCATCTGCTTGGTATTGGCCAGATAGGGAGGTGTTAACAAATTCCAAACCCGAGGTGGAGGCGTTGCGTAACACCGAACGGCAACGGGCATGCATGTATTGAATGAATGGGCCTGTATTTCCTTGGAAATCAATACTTTCTTGGGGGTTAAACACCATACGCTTTTTAGGATCCACCCTCAAAATAAAATAGCGGAGTGCGCCTAAGCCAATAGAACTCCAAATGTGCTGTTGTTCTTCCTCGTTCAATTGGTTGAGTCTTCCCTGCACAGAAGCTTTTTCGCGTGCCATGGCCCTTACGGTTTCTACAAGGTCGTCGGCATCTACCACCGTGCCTTCCCGGCTTTTCATTTTCCCGGTTGGAAGTTCTACCATGCCGTAAGACAAATGAAACAGTTGATCGGAAGCCTTTAGTCCTAGGCGTTTCAATATTTCAAAAAGTACTTTGAAATGGTAGTCTTGTTCGTTTCCCACCACATATATGGCACGCTCAAAATCAAAATCTTGCTGCTTTTGATAAGCTAGGGCAATATCTTGGGTCATGTACACCGTGGTTCCATTGCTGCGCAAAACCAACTTTTCATCCAGCCCGATGTCGGTAAGGTCTATCCAAACCGAACCATCTTCTTTTTCAAAAAACACCCCTTTTTTAAGACCTTCCTGAACGGTTTCTCGCCCTAAATTATATACGTCGGATTCGAAGTATACTTTGTCAAACTTTAGGTCAAGGGTTTCAAACGTTTGGTTGACTCCCCGGTAAAACCAGTCGTTCATTTTTTGCCAAAGGGCTCTAACTTCAGTGTCTCCCTTTTCCCAGGCAATGGTTAGTGCGTCTACTTTTTGGGCAATGGGTGATTGTTTCTGAGCCTCTTCTTTGCTTAAACCTTGAGCCATTAGGGCTTCGGCTTCTTCTTTCCACCTATGGTTGTATTCTACATAGTATTGGCCTACCAGTGCGTCTCCCTTAATGTTTGCTTGGTCAGGACTGAGTTTTTCCTTGCTCTCCAAATAGGCCGCCATAGACTTGGAGA
Source organism: Flavobacteriales bacterium (assembly GCA_018401695.1). Taxonomy (GTDB): domain Bacteria; phylum Bacteroidota; class Bacteroidia; order CAIKAF01; family CAIKAF01; genus CAIKAF01. The sequence continues at coordinate 79,227 of JAGYKD010000003.1, forward strand.
TGTTGGTGCCTCGGTCGTTGAATAAATTGGTGCGCACCACCCTATGCCCTCTTGCTTCTAAAATTGCGGCCAATGAACTTCCCAGAAAGATGTTACGTAAATGCCCTAAATGCAAGGGCTTATTGGTGTTTGGCGAGGGATATTCCAGGAGCACGGTGGAACGACTACCGGGAGTTTCCAATCCGGCTTTGGGATGTTTAAGCAACCATTCGAGTGCCTCGTTCCAGTATGCTGCCTTTAGCTTTAGGTTCAAAAATCCACGTACGGTTTGGTAGCTTTCAATGGAGGCTAGGCTTGCCATGAGTTGGTTTCCCAATACCTGCCCCAGGTCTTCCGGGGCCATCCCCAGGGGCTTTAGATAAGGAAATAATACTACGGCAAAATCCTCATCCATTTCGTTGGGCGGCAATTGCACCTGAGGTTGTTTGAGATTTGCGGGAATTTCCCATGATTTTTCCCGGGCCAAAACAGCCACTATCTTTTCCGCTTCCAGGGCAATACGCTCCACAATTCTTTCCATGGGGTAAAGATACAGGCCTAATGCATTTAAGGTTCCAATTTTTAGCAAATTTTAGCCGCAAGTTTTACTTCTATTGACAGGCTTTTATGAAATTCGTAGCATGAAATTTAATCTCACCGACGTTACTCGTCTAATTCGAACTCGACGAAGCATTCGTCCGGAGCAGTTGCGCAACCGTAAGGTACACCGCGATCAATTGGAACTGATGTTTGAGGCGGCCAATTGGGCCCCAAATCATGGAAAAACCGAACCTTGGCGCTTTAAGGTGTTTCAAGAGGAGGCTTTGCAAGCGCTGCAGCAACACATGGCAGATGTATACAAAGAGGTGAGTGCACCCGATGCATTTTTGCAGTCCAAATACGAACAAATTCAAGCCAGAGCACAGAAGGCTTCCGTGGCTATTGTAGTATGGATGAAGCGTCAGGAAAGCGGCCGAATTCCTGAAGAGGAAGAGATGATGGCGGTGGCTTGTGCCGTGCAAAACATGAGCTTGGTGGCCACAGCTTATGGCATGGGTTTGTTTTGGTCTTCCGGAAAAGTGGCCTATGCACCCTCTTTTGCCAAGTATCTGGGCATTGAATCTCCGGATCGGGTGTTGGGTGTGCTTTATCCGGGCTACCCCGAGGAGGAATGGCCCGAGGGAAAGCGCAACATTTGGATGAATAAGGTGGAGTGGAACGGGTTTTAACAAAAAGCTAGCCGCCCTTCTTTTTTAAGCGTTTTTTGGGGGCAGCGAGGCCATCCGGTTCTCGTTTTTGCTTTTTTGGCGGATGTAGAGATTCGGCAAAAGTTAAGTATTTGATAGTAAGCGGTTTAACATTTTTTATGTAGAGATTTTTCTTGTTGCAGAAGCATTGCCCAACGGAGCTTAAAGCGCCCCGATGGAGTCGGAAAGCCCGGAAGTTGGAGGCCCGGCTCGGCTTAGCGGGTGGAGGCTGATTCCATTTGTTTGGAGAAGCCCCCGCACCGCTTAGCCGGCTGTGGCCTCCAAAGAGGACTTGGAGACGGAAGCGGATAAGGCGCCCAAATCTTTAAAATGCCATAAGCTAAACATTGGAGTTCCTTGAAGCCTGCTTTTTTAAGTGGGAAATTAGCCGAAATATTCCGGGGCGTTGCCGGGTTTCCATTTGATGTTGCAACCTATGCTCGGTTTTTGCTCCGAAGGGATTTCGCTTCCTTCCAAGAGGTGTTCCACGGCTTGGGCCAGGTCTGCTCCGGTGACGGGTTGTTCGTTTTTGGGGCGGGCATCATCGAATTGGCCGCGGTAAACGCAGGCGAGGGCATCGTCAAAGAGCATGAAATCGGGCGTGCAGGCAGCAAAATAGGCTTTGGCTGTTTCTTGCGCTTCATCGTAAAGGTAGGGCCATTCAAATCCGAATTCCAAGGCTAGGGCTTTCATTTTTTCGGGGCTGTCTTGGGGATATTTTTCTACATCGTTGCTGGATACAAAGGCAATTCCCAGGCCCCTGTCTTGCCATTCGTTGCATAATTCCACCAATTTGGGGAGGATATGAATTACATAGGGGCAGTGGTTGCAAATAAACACCAGCAATAGGCCTTTTGGACCCACCAGGTCATCGGGGTTCCATTCTAATGGGCCAATGGTATCGGGCAATTCAAAGTTGGGTGCTCTAAATCCCAAAGGAATTTGGTGTGTAGGTGTAGCAGCCATATTTTAAGGTTTTCAGCTAAGGTACGACCATTGCTTAAGACGGGCATCATGCCCTTGAGGGCAAACGTGGCATAGCCAGTTCTGCAGCATTTGGAATCCGCCGGGGGTCATGACGGATTCGGGGTGGAATTGGAGTGCGGTCCAGGGTTTGGTTTGATGTACAGCGGCCATGCAGGCTCCATCTTTGGTGTGGGCCAGGACTTGCCATTGTCTTGGATGCATTTGTTTAAATGCCCAACTATGGTATCGGCCAATTTGGATGGGCGTTTCTAAACCTTGAAACAGCCAATGACTCTCTTGAGCAAGTTGCAAGCGGTCTTCTTGGCCATGGGCCACCACCGGTAGTTGCTCGAGTTGTTCTCCGGTGCATTGGCCCAGGGCTTGCATGCCTAGGCAAATTCCGAGTACGGGCAAATCGGGAGGCAGTTGATTTAGAATTTCCATTAATCTGCCTGAGGTTTTGGGGAGCCCCGGACCGGGAGAAAGCACCAGGGCATCGGCTTCAAAAACCTGGTTAAAAGAGGTCGCATCGTTTTGCCAGACCTTACAGGAGCTGTCGCTCAGAACCTCCAGGTAGTGTACCAGGTTTCCGGTAAACGAATCGTAGTTATCGATGAGGTGCAACTGCATGCTTGTAGTGCAAATAAAGCCAGAGGGGGCCAAAGGCATTAGCGGCCATTAAAAAAGCCAAAAGGGTAGGGGCGAAGGCTCCGTCTTTCATGGCGGGCAACACGCGGGTTAAGTGTTCGCTCATTAAAGGCCAAAGGTAAAGCCATGCGGTGATTTCGAGCCCTTTGCCCAAAAGAAAGAGCCTCCACCATTTTTGTTGTGGGTTTCTCCAATAAGACCACAGAAAGGCAAGGGTTGCCAGGCTAACCAAAAAAAGTAGGGCAATGGGTAGGCGGACATCGGCGAGGCCAATACCCAAATAAAAGTCCAGGTTCACATGCATGAACCTAAAAAAGTAAAGGTAAAGTCCCAGCATGGGGACTTTACCTAAAGCTAATAGGATTGCGGAAAAAGGCCGCCTTTTGGGTTGCATATTAATTCACGAACCGTTTGCGGGAGGTAAGGTATAGGATAGGGAAGAGGGATTTTCCAAAGAGTGCAATTAAAATTCCGGCAATCATAACACTTTCGGAGGCTGAAGCCATAGAACGGCTAATTTGAGCCATGGTGATTTTCATCATGCTCACCTGAAAGTCAAAAGTGACCAAAGAGCTTATGATGGTTAAAAGAATAATAACCGCCTTGCTGAACATATACAGATTAAACCCTTTTTGTTTGAGTTTAATCATTTGAATAGCTGCAATAATCATTACCACATTCAAAATTGGACTTAATAAGGATACGATTTTTGAAAAAGTGGGGATCATTGGGTTGGCCAAATTTGCCCAACCAATTAATCCAAAAAGTGCGCCTAAGCTTTGAAAGATAATGGTCATTACAATCAATGCCATAAGGCCTCCGGAGGCTTTTTCTTGCTCTGTTAAATTGATTTGTTCCATAGCTGTTAATTTCTAACGAATTTAGGAGAATATTTTTTGGATTTTTGGTTTCTTTTTGTGCTTTTAACCAACAAAGTATCAGCAAGAATTTAGCGGATGCACCCCGCTTGTCCAAAAGGTGGCCGGTTCTAAAGCATTTACCCAGCTGTTCATCAACTGCCAACAAAGGCCTGGAGTGGCACCAAGGCATAGCCCAACCCACAGAAATTTAATGGAACTGCTCATGGACTCCTAACCAAAGTTTGCGTAGGTGCATTTGGCCGGCATTTAGCTTTTTCATGGATTCGAATTCAGGCACAGCAAAGTACTTGGAGGCGTCGGCCTCCATTTCTACCTCAAAAGAAATACCCAAGCGTTTAAAGGTATATCTTGCTTTGCCCGGCATGAGTTCGGGTTGGCCGGCTTCCCAAACATCGCCAAAGCGCAAACCGGCGCGGGCTGCCGGGCTATCTGTGGCTACTTCCACTATTTTGTTTCGTGTGGTATCGAACCTAATGCCTAAATTATGTTCCCAAATACCCCAGGGGAAAGCGTAGCTTAAGGTATAACCCATTGCTTCCAAAGAGCTTTCAAGCAATTCGTCCAAGCCCTTTCTTTGCTTAAGTACTTCATTCAAATACCAAGACGAATCCTTTTCTGATACCCGCTCAATTTCTGCAAGGTAATCGGATAGGGTATAGCCATTTTTCCGAAGGGCCGGATGGGCATATAAGTGCTTCATTAGCCCTTGAATTCCTCCGGCTTTGGGGTTTTCGCTCAATAGTTTAATGTCTAAGATAAAGGCGGCCAACGCTCCGTCGCTGTAGATGGACATTCTTCGGCCTCTAGCTCCATTTCCGTATCCATCAATCCAAGTGCTGTTGCCGGCTTCCAACAAATCCATGGCCAATCGCCCGGGGTTAAACTTATGCCTTTGCCACCATGTGCTCAGGTCTTTAAGTGCTTTTGATTCGTCAAAAAGACCGCATCTTACCAGAGCCATTTCGCCCATATAGGTAGTTACACCTTCTGCCATAAGCGCCAAGGGCTCCGGAGCTTCTCGGTGCAAAGGATAAGGTACCCAAGATGCCGGTCGTAATCTCTTTACGTTCCAGGCATGGTAAAACTCATGGGAGAATAAGGACAAAAGCTCCTCATAACCTTCTTCACCTAGGCTTTTATCGGGCCCAAGTACACATAGATTATTGGTTTCGTGTTCCACCCCGTGGTGTGCTTTTTGCCTTGTGGTTTGCAGCAAGAAGCGGTAGGATTCCACATCCATTCCCCCAAAGGCATTCCATTGCCATTGACAACAGAGCCCAAGATCTTTAGCAATTCGCTCTTTGTCTACGGGGAAATTTCCAAAAACCAATAAAGAAATGGAACTTGGCGTGCCCGGGATATCTATGGAAAGTACATTTGGACCGGCCAAAAAGGGCTCGTCTACCAGTCGGTCAAAGCTACAGGCTTCAAGAACGACGGTGTTTTCCTTCCGATGCGCCTCAAGGCCCGTAGTAAATGACCACTCCTCAGGAATCTCGACTTCAAGACTGCAAGAAATTTGTGGCTCAGAGAGGGGCATAATGCAAGCCTGTATGGGGTTTATTTGCAAGCGTCCTTCCCTAGTTCGGGGATCTGCATAACAACTGCCGGCATTCAACTCCCCTGCCCAGATTTCGTAGCGTATGCACAGTTCAGATTCCCTCCACACAAAATTCTTTTGGTCTAAGGTTTCCGCAAATAAAGGCTCCCCTTTAGGAGTAAAGGCCTGTAGGCCTCTTACCAATTTTTCAAAATTACCTGCTTCGTATCGGCCCGGTCGCCAAAAAGGAAACCTAAAGGTTCTTGCCTTTTCCTTTTAAACAAAAAATGGGCTTCGACCTTTAAGTAGTCGCTGTTTTGTCCCTCTTGCATGCCTATTCTATAGACTACACCTTCCTTCATACATCGAAAGTACCTATTTCTTACCTTTTGCTGACAGAAACAACGGCTTCACAAGCTCCAAGCCATTAGAAAGGAACTTGGTTAAAATGTGTATTTTCGTGCCAGCTAAAAAAATGAAGGTATGCAATTTGATGTACTTGTTATAGGAAGTGGTCCCGGAGGTTATGTGGCAGCCATTAGGGCAGCCCAATTAGGACTTAAAACCGCGGTTGTTGAGCGCGAAAGCCTAGGAGGTATTTGCCTCAACTGGGGTTGTATACCAACCAAAGCGCTATTAAAAAGTGCTCAGGTATACGATTATATTAAGCATGCCGGCGATTATGGAATCAAAGTAAAAGAGGCGGAAGTTGCCTTCGACGACATGATTAAGCGCTCACGCGAAGTGGCGGGAGGCATGAGTAAAGGGGTACAATTCCTCATGCGCAAAAACAAGATTGAGGTTCTTATGGGGCAAGGAAAGGTAGCCGGACCCAATAAAGTGGAGGTTACCGGTGCGGACAATAAGCAGACCGTTTACCAGGCCCAGCATATTATTTTAGCTACAGGCGCCCGTTCCAGAACCCTTCCCAACATTCCTCAAGACGGTAAAAAATCATTGGTTATCGGGAAGCCATGACCCTAACCGAGCAACCCAAACGCATGGTGGTTGTAGGAAGTGGGGCTATTGGTTCTGAGTTTTCATATTTCTATAACGCTATTGGAACTGAGGTTACTCTAGTTGAATATTTGCCGCGCATTTTGCCCGCCGAAGACGAAGAAAGCTCCAAAACCATGGAGAAGATTTTTAAAAAACAAGGCATTGATGTGCGCACAGGCACTACGGTAGAAAAGGCAGAAATTAAAGGCAAGGAGGTGGAAGTCCACCTAGACAAAGGAGGTAAGAAAGAAGTAATCAAAGCCGATGTGGTATTGTCTGCTGTTGGCGTAGTCGCCAATATCGAAGATTTAGGTTTGGAGCAATTGGGCATTAAAACCGAGCAGGGCAAAGTGCCGGTAGATGCTTTTTACCAAACCAATATTCCCGGGGTTTATGCCATTGGAGATATGATTCCGGGCCCCGCATTAGCCCACTTAGCCTCGCATGAAGCCATTGTTTGTGTCGAAAAAATTGCCGGCAAAAATCCGCAAGCTATAGATTACAACAACATTCCGGGTTGTACCTATACCTATCCTGAGGTTGCCTCCGTTGGATATACCGAGCAGTCTGCTAAAGAAGCAGGCTATACCATTAAGGTGGGTAAGTTTCCTTTTAGTGCTTCGGGTAAAGCAAGTGCTGCAGGTGCTAAAGATGGTTTCGTAAAATTGATTTTTGACGAAAAATATGGAGAGCTGCTGGGAGCGCACATGGTAGGAGCTAATGTAACCGAGATGATTGCCGAGGTGGTAGCGGCGCGGAAACTAGAAACTACCGGACACGAAATCATTACAACAGTTCACCCGCATCCCACCATGTCCGAAGCTGTTATGGAAGCTGCAGCGGCTGCGTATGGTGAGGTAATTCACCTTTGACCTAAGGCCTCATGTGTGGAATTAGTGGGGCGTGTTTTATAGAGCGACCGCAAAGGGAACTCATGGAGGCCTCGCTGCAAAAGCTGGCCCGAAGAGGTCCTGATTTTTCTAAGCAGGTAGAGGTTGGGTCCTGGCTTTTTGGGCACGCCCGCCTTTCTATTTTGGACACTTCTACTGCGGCTCATCAGCCCATTGCCGATGAGTCGGGGCGGTATTGGCTGGTATTCAACGGAGAAATTTACAATTTCAAAGAAATTAGAGATAAGCTAAGGGCTAAGGGCTTTAGTTTTTCTTCGAGTGGCGATACCGAGGTTTTGCTCAAAGGGTTAGTGGCTTGGGGGGAGGATTTGCTTCCTCTGCTCAATGGTTTTTTTGCTTTTGCATTTTATGATGCTCAAAAGGAGGATCTTCTGTTGGTTCGCGATCGAATGGGCATTAAGCCGCTTTGGTATAGCCAAAACAAAGGAGGCTTTTTCTTTGCTTCGGAACAAAAAGCCCTGTATCCCTATGGGGTGGCCAAAGAGTTAAACCCCTTGTCCTTACGGATGTACTTTCGCATGGGCTATATTCCCGGGGCTGCAGGCGTATTCAAAGAAGTATACCAATTGCTTCCGGGACATTTAATGCGTGTTCGAAACGGAAAGCCAAGCCAACCAACCGCATGGTATCGCTTGCCCGAAACTCGAACAGGTTTTTTGTTTCAGCCAAATTCATGGAACGAGGCTTGCCATCAGGTGAGGGAGTTGACCGAAGCTGCTGTTCGCGACCGCCTGGTTTCGGATGTGCCTTTGGGAAGTTTTTTAAGCGGAGGAATAGACTCTTCGGTAGTGGTGGCTGCTGCTAGTCAGTATACCGACAACCTACATACTTTTTCCATTGGCTTCAAGGATCAACCGTATTTTGATGAGACCAGGTATGCCGAAGAGGTCGCCTTAAAATTCAATACCAACCACCGGGTATTTAGCCTTAGCAGCCATGATTTATTGGCCGAAGTAGACCATATGTTGGACTACTTGGATATGCCCTTTGGTGACAGCTCGGCTTTGCCTGTGTATATTTTGAGTAAGGAAACTTCCAAGCATGTTACGGTGGCTTTATCCGGCGATGGAGGCGATGAACTATTTAGTGGTTACCATAAGCACCGCGGGGAATGGCTGGCAAGAAAGCATAAAAACAAATTAGCCGCCTTACAGTGGATGTTGCCTATTTTGAACCTTTTGCCTTCTTCTCGGCATAGCAGCTTAGGGAATAAAATCAGGCAAATGAAAAAGCTCCTGAAGGCAGGCACGCTTTCGCCTTTTGAACGTTACCGCCTTTTGGCCGGTGTAGGATTGGACCGCTGGCCTGAACAACTTTTACGTGCACCGGCAGCTTTAGAAGAAGAGCGGAACTTTCTCCTGGATTTACTAGGTGACTTTCCAAACCCGGGCAGCCTAAACGACGTATTGCGTGCCGACCTATCTATGGTTTTGCCTTACGATATGCTCACAAAAGTAGATTTAATGAGCATGGCGCATAGTTTAGAGGTGCGTGTGCCCTTGCTAGACTACCGCTTGGTAGATTTTGTTCACAGCTTGCCCCAAGCGTTTAAAATGGACGGACGCCAGAAGAAAAAGTTATTGATTGCCGCCTTTTCTGACCTTCTGCCCGAGGCTGTATATAATAGACCCAAAAAGGGCTTTGAAGTTCCTCTTTTGGATTGGTTTAGAGGCCCTATGGAACAAAGGCTTAAAACTACCTTGGATTTGGAAAAAATTGAGGCTCAAGGCATACTAAACGCTAAACCTGTGGCCAACTTGCTTGACCGTTTACATGCTCCAAACCCCGGAGAACTTCATTTTAAACTTTGGACCTTGATTGTTTGGCAAAGTTTTTATGATCAACATGTTGCAGATTGAATTTCGCTTTTTTAGGGGAATAATAGGTTAACTCCATTTTTTGGAATATTTTTGTTGAAAACTAATCCTTCTCTATGCCTAAAGTTCTCCGAATAATAAATCGGTTTAATTTAGGTGGGCCCACGTACAATGCGGCTTATCTAACTAAACATCTGGGAGAGGAATACAGAACGGTATTGATTGGAGGAGATAAGGAAGAAAACGAAGACTCTTCGGATTTCATCTTAAAACAAATTGGGGTTAAGCCTATTTTGATTCCCGAAATGCGTCGCTCCATTAGTTACAACAGCGACATCCGGGCCTATTATAAAATTAAGCACATCATAGATCGGTTCAAACCCGATATTGTACATACCCATGCCAGTAAGGCCGGTAGCTTGGGAAGAATGGCCGCAAGAAATGCGGGAGTCCCTGTAATTGTGCATACCTTTCACGGACATGTGTTCCATTCTTATTTTGGCAAAACCAAAACTACCATATACAAGCAAATTGAACGGCGGTTGGCTAAGGCCTCCACACGAATAATAGCCTTGTCAGAAAAGCAAAAATCGGAGCTGTGCCAAGAGCATCGCATTTGTTCGCCGGAAAAAATTTCGGTGATTCCTCTTGGTTTTGATTTACAAAGGTTTCAAGAAAACAAAGAGCAAAAGCGCAAGGCTTTTAGAACCAAGTACCATGTTGCCGACGATGAGGTTGCAATTGGCATTGTAGGAAGGTTGGTTCCGGTAAAGAACCATGATTTCTTTCTGATGGCCATAAAGAAGGTGCTTGACCACAAACCAGGAAAAGTGAAAGCCTTTATTGTAGGCGACGGAGAACGTAAAGACGATTTGATGATGTTGGCCGGCCAACTCGATATTCCCTTTTCTGTAGGTGCCGACAATTCGGCCGGAAAACCCCTGGTTTTTACGAGTTGGGAAAAGCAAGTAGATGTGGTGAACGCTGGCTTGGATATTGTTTGCCTCACCTCACTCAACGAGGGCACGCCCGTGAGTTTAATAGAGGCCCAAGCTTCGGGTAAGCCGGTGGTTTCAACTCAGGTGGGTGGCATAGAAAATGTGGTGTTGCCCAACCAAACGGCTCTGTTGTCCCCAAAAGACGATTTAGAGCTTTTCTCCAGAAACCTATTGCAACTCATCGTTTCTCCCGAAGAACGCGAAATGCTTGGACAACAAGGTTGGGATTGGGTTTCGGATCGCTTTCATTATACACGGCTTGTGAAAGATATGCGCAATCTTTATGAAGAACTGCTCTTGAAGCAAAGTTCCAGCCTTCATCATAAGGTTTTGTAATTTGCTGTTTACTTGGGCTTCAGCCGCTGTTTTTACTACCTTTGCCCGAAACACGTTGAGGTGAGATTTCCGTTTATACTTTTTGGGGGCTTGGCCATGTTGCTGTTTGCGTGCAAAGCCATGAACCCTAGTATTATGCTTAGAACCCCTAAGGATTTTCAATACGATGCGTTTCCTCAACAGCCCGATTCTTCGTATCGAATTGCTCCAAACGACCGATTTTCCATGCAAATTTTGGGAGATGGTGGAGAACTTTACCTCAATTTAAGACGTGGCGGCCAAACCATGAATTTTAATCAACTCGATGTTTTGGTAGAATACGATGGTATGGCAAAACTCCCTGTGCTTGGTCGTGTTCCTTTAGAAGGCCTAACCACACGCGAAGCCGAAATCTATATAGAAGACCTGTTCGAACAAACAGAAATCAACCGGCCCTACGTAACCATTCATGTAACAAATCGGCAGGTCATTATTTTTCCGGGAACCGGAAGCAATGCCCAAGTTGTGCCCTTTGCACGCGAAAATATGAACCTTTTTGAGGCTTTGGCTCAGGTAGGTGGAATCAACACCTTAGGTCGGGCCGACAAAATTAAACTTATTCGAGGCGAATTTAAAAACCCGCAAGTCTACCTCATTGACCTTTCCACCATTGACGGAATGAAACACGCGGACTTGTCTTTACAAGCCAACGATGTCATTTATGTAGAGCCTAGAAGGCGACCCGTAGAACTCTTCCTTCAAAGTATTCAACCTTATTTGGCAACACTCACCGCTCTCATGAGCGTAGCAACTACAGTTATTGTGGTTCAAACGCTAAGCAATTGATATGGAAAAAAGACCGGTATCTTCCATAAATCAAGACTTGGATGTAGGCCTACTGCTTATGATGGTCCGGAAATCCTTCTGGATTATTGTTCTATTGCTAACGCTCTCTGCTCTTTCGGTGTATGTGTTCCTGAGGTATTCTGACCCCTTGTACGATGCCCAAACCATCATTCAGCTTACCGAAGACTCCAGCGAAAGACCAAATTTCTTTAAAGGCGAGACCCTTTATGATGTGGATTTGGCACGGGAGATTGAATTGCTCCGGTCTCCGGTTTTCCTAGATAGAGTGCTGGACTCACTTGATTTACGCATCACCTACTATAGAAAAGGCGCGCTTCGGTCCACCGACTATTACAACCAAGCCCCATACCATGTGCAGGTGGTGTTTATTGATCCCATTTTGTACGGAAATCCCTTTACCATTTCTTCTAGCCAAGAAAGGATGTCCTTAACCTACATGGTCAACGAAGAAGAGGTGGTTTTGCCTATTTCTAGATCCGGTGCCGTTGAAGGGCCTCAATTTAAGTTCAACATTCTTTTGCCCAAAGACAATGTGTTCGAACAGACCAACGACCCTTATTTGTTTATCGTAAACGACCCAAACAACCTTAGAGCCAAGTTTTTAACTAATCTTAGGGTAGAACTCCACAGTGAATCTGCCAAAACCATTAAAATCAGTACTCGCGACGTGAACGCTGCCCGGGCCGCAGATTTGGTAAACGGTATTGCCACCGCCTATGAGTCCTTTTATTTGGAAAATAAACAGGAAAGCGCCAATAAAATGCTGCGCTACATCGACGAAACCCTCGGCTTGTTGCGCGATCGGCTGGCCGAATCTGACTCATCCCTCACCATTTTTAAAAAACGAAACAATTTGCTCGAAGACAATAACAGTCCCTTCGACCAAAACTATTTTGCTCTGCTTCAATCGCTAAAAGAAAAGCAGCTGAGCGACCAGGTAAACCTTAGGGTAACCAGAAACACCTTTAGAATCCTGAGTGATGGCAACCCTACCAATCAGGAAATCATAAGCTACACAGCTCAAATCGAAGGTGCACCCACCATAGGCTCTCTTGCCGAAGAAATACGTACCAAAGAAATCGAAAAGGAAGAGGCCCTGTTTACCTACAAGAAATCAAGTGCCGAAATTGAGCGTCTCAATTATACCATTAAAATTTACAGAGAACAGCTCATGGAAGCCATTGCTTCCTTTATTCGAACTTTGGAATTTAAAATTTCCGATAGCCAACAACGTATTGCTGCGCTTGAAACCCAATTGTACCAAGAGCAAGGAATTGCAGATTATGTAGAACTCTCCAGACTTCAACGCACGTTCGAAGTCAATGAGAAGTACTACAACCAGCTTATTGAACAAAAAGCAGAGTATAGCCTGGCAAGGGAAGGCTACTCACCTCCTTACCGTGTACTAAGTTTTAGCCCGGTGCCCCAGAGCCCGGTTTCGCCAAACCAACCTTTGGTTATTGGCGGAGGCATTGGTGCCTGGTTCATTATTTCTGCCATGATTATAATATTGCGCTACCTTTTCTTCAACCAAATTTTAGGTACCGAAGATATTCGCAAGCATTCGCAAGCTCCCGGCCTAGGTGGTGTGCAACAAGTAAAGGGCGATTTCCCAATTTCTCAGCTGGTGGTGGACAAAAGACCCAAATCTGCCGTTGCAGAGGCCTTTCGTAACATCCGTTCCAATCTGGACTTCCTCGACCCTTCTCCCAGCTCAAAACTGGTCGCAGTAACCTCTACCATTTCTGGGGAAGGAAAAACCTTTGTGGCCATTAACCTTGCCGGAATTTTAAACTTGGCAGGAAAAAGAGTAGTGGTTATCGATGGCGATATGCGTAAGCCTAAGATTCACCTGGGTTTTAATTCGCCCAACGAAAAAGGCCTCAGCACCTTGTTGATTGGCAGAAATACCCTGGATGAGTGCATCCGACATTCCGAACTTCCAGGCCTGGATTATATTACCGCAGGGCCCATTCCTCCAAACCCTAGCGAACTCATCTTATCCAAAAAAATGGACGAATTCTTTGATGAACTTCTCCGCCGCTACGATATGGTTATTATGGATAACCCACCCATAGGTATTGTAACCGATGGAATCCCTACCCTGCGAAGAGCCGATTTCCCTATTTATGTCTTTCGTGCAGGCTACTCCCGTAAGTTTTTTATTAACAACCTAAACCACCTCATTGCCGAGAGCAACATTAAGGGTTTGTCCTACATTGTTAACGGTCTTAAACCCGGTGGAAGAGGCAATAAATCTTATGGCTATGGCTACGGCTATGGTTATGGCTACGGCTACGGCTATGGCTATGGCTACACCAATGAGGAGGAAACCAATGACTATACACAATATTCAGAAGCCTCTAAAAATCAGGTGACTCAAAACGATAAGGACTTTGAAACGGAACTCATGGTGGGTGCTCCCTCCAAGGCCTCTGATCAACATCCACCGCATGGTTCTGCATTTGATAGCTTTGACGACGAGCCATTCATTAAAAAATGGCTCAAAAAAATCTTTAAACGATAGTTTGTTTCATGGAGCTTATCGATAATCAACTCAATGGACTGATGCTCTTTCGTCCTCCTTGTTTCCAAGACGATAGGGGATATTTCATGGAAACTTTCCACATAGAAAAGCTTAAGGCATTAGGCCTAAATGAACGCTTTATGCAGGACAATGAGTCTATGTCCGACAAAGGCGTGCTGCGTGGTTTGCATTTCCAGGCACCACCTTACGCCCAAGGAAAGCTTATTCGGGTTATCCAAGGGGCGGTTTTGGATGTTGCCCTCGATATTCGCTCAAGCTCACCCACCTACGGCCAATTCAAAACCTTTGAACTTTCGGCCGAAAACAAACATATGCTCTTTTTGCCTCCGGGCTTTGCCCATGGCTTTTTGTCCCTGCAAGACCAAACCATTTTTTCCTACAAGTGCACCAACGTTTACCATAAGGCATCCGAGGGGGCTATTCTATGGAACGACCCGGACTTAGATATCCCTTGGAATATAGATCAGGCCATTGTCTCGCCCAAAGACCAGGCAGCCCAGCTATTCCGCGATTTTGATTCGCCATTTCCATGACCCTTTCTACTATGATTCAGTCTACGCTGCTTGTCCTTTTGTTGTTTGCCCTCATTAGTGCGGGCGTATCTCTTTTTATTAACGCTTTATTGCTTAAATTCTCTACCAATTTAGGCACCCGAAACACCGCAGGCTTGGTGCGTTGGTCAAGTCAGGTAAAGCCTTCCGTAGGGGGGATTTCCTTTTTTATAATTTTTCTTACTTCCCTAGTTTTTGGCCTTATTTATGCCCCAAACCTCCAGTCAAACCTACCTTTGCTCGGTTTTTCCGCAGCTGTGGGCCTGGGTTTTCTCATTGGTCTGGCCGACGATGCTTACAATACCAAACCTCTCCTAAAGTTCTCCGGACAAGTGGCCTGTGGAATTATACTCATTGCCTCAGGCATTACCATCGATCTTTTCCCCCAAAAGGGCTTCGATGAGGCCCTAACTTTGCTGTGGACCGTGGGCATTATGAACTCCGTAAATATGCTCGACAATATGGATGGCATTACCGCCTCCACTTCCCTTTCCATCACCGGGGGACTTACCCTAATGCATTTGGTGCAACCTCAGGCTCCAATGCACGTGTTTTTTGTGCTGCTTCTTGGAGTATCAGCCGCTTTGGTGGGATTTTTGTATTACAATTGGAACCCGAGCCGCATGTTCATGGGCGACACAGGCAGCCAATTTTTGGGCGTATTTCTTGCGGGAATGTCCATAGTTTACCTTTGGAACGGACAGTGGCTACCGGGCTCCGTGGGTGCGTTTAGCCAAGAACCATTGCGGGCCTTTCTTTTGGTGTGGCTGTTTTTCCTAGTCCCTATTGCCGACACCACCACCGTGTCTGTTAATCGCTTAATGAAAGGCAAATCGCCCTTTGTTGGCGGACGCGACCATACCACCCATCATTTGGTTTATCTTGGCCTAAAAGATAGGCATGTGGCTTCCCTTTTGCTGCTTATTTCCCTCGCCGGAACCATGCTTGCCATTTGGTTTATTTTACCTGCTCCACACCTCAATTTGTGGCACTTAATTATTGGTTTTGGGCTTTGTTTGCTAAGCCTCATTGGCCTTTATAGCACCACTTGGCTGGCTAAAGCTCCCTAGCCCAAAAAATGATGGATTTAGGGGGCGCCTTTTGGGGCCCTCGCTGCAAGTCCTCGGCTTGGGATCACGGAGCGCTATGGCTTGCGGGGGCTACGCAAAGCTCCGCCTCCACAGCCCAAGCGCTCCGGTGCCCAAGCCTCCGGGCTTTCCGCATCGGTCCCCGGCGCAGAATCTCTATACTTTGGTAGACCATCTAAGCGAGACTGTTGACGCGTTGTGTTTTCAAGTTTATAACCCTGACCGAAGCGTCAGGATTCAGGAAACTGACGCTTCGGTCAGGACAGGATCGCCGCCAGAATAGCAACGCGTCAACGGTCTCTAAGCCTTAGCATTTAATACATTCCAAAGAATGGCCCCCCGGCCCGGGTGGACGCCCCCGCTGCGGAAGGACTTAGGTTCGGCCCGGCCTTGCTAGTGGAGCTTTGCGGAACTCAGTAAGGCCGGACTGCCGACCTTAGGCCTGCCGGAGTGGGGCTGGAACCAGGGGCCGATAAAAGCAAAAAACACACCTAAGAACCAGGGCCCAAAAATCCTAGCTTTGTGTAAGAGCAGCAGCCATTTCAGTTCAAAAATTAGCTTATTTACCCTAACTTCGTGCGGCTTTGGCCTATCCTAAACAAAGAGGCCTTTATAGCGGTTATCGACGCATGAGCAGCAAACAAAGCTATATCGAAATTCAGGGTGCACGCGAGAACAATCTCCGTGATTTGGACATAAAGATTCCCAGAGAATCGCTGGTGGTTATTACCGGGCTTTCCGGCAGCGGTAAGTCTTCCCTCGCTTTCGATACCATTTACGCCGAGGGACAACGCCGCTATATCGAAAGTTTTTCGGCCTACGCCCGGCAGTTTTTGGGAGGTATGGAACGGCCCGATGTAGACAGCATACGTGGCTTGAGTCCTGTAGTGAGCATTGAGCAAAAAACCACCAACAAAAACCCACGGTCCACTGTGGGCACCATCACTGAGATTTACGACTTTCTGCGGCTTTTGTACGCTCGGGCAGGCGAGGCTTTTTCCTATGTTACCGGGGAGCCTATGGTCCGTTATTCCGACGACCAAATCATAGATACCCTACTGCGGGACTACAAAGACCTGGATTTGCATCTGCTGGCTCCGCTGGTAAAAGGACGCAAAGGGCACTACCGCGAGCTGTTCGAGCGCACGGCCAAAAGCGGTTACCTTAAAGTGCGGGTCGATGGCGAAATCCGTGAAATTACGCATGGCATGAAGCTGGACCGGTATAAGGTTCACGATATTGAGGTTTTGGTAGATACCATAAGCGTGCGCGAAGGTCAGTTAGACCGCCTTCGTCGTTCTGCGGCACTTGCCCTCAAAATGGGCAAGGGAAGCTTGTTGGTGCAAGCCCGAGCTGCGCAGGACGCCCGTCATTTTAGCCGCCACCTTATGTGTCCCACCTCCGGTATTTCCTACGAAGAACCGGCCCCCAATTTATTCTCTTTCAACAGTCCCTACGGCGCATGCCCCAACTGCAATGGCTTGGGTACCGTTTTGGAAATTGACCGGGAAAAAATATTTCCGGACCCCTCCTTATCCATTAAAAAGGGAGGAGTGGCTCCCTTGGGTACGTACAAGAACAATTGGATTTTTAGGCAATTGGAGCTTTTGGGCAAGGCCATGGGCTTTGATTTGAATACGCCCGTTGGCGAACTGGAAGAGGAGGTGATTTCGGCTTTGCTCCAGGGAACTTCGGAATCCATATCCTTTAGAACCAAGGAGTCGGGTGTATTGCAAACCGTAGATTTTGAAGGCATTGGGGTGTTTATTCAGCAACAAGCAGAAGAGGCACAAAGCAAGCGGCTTAATCGCTGGGCACAAGGGTTTATGCAGCGCAAAGCCTGTCCTGAATGTGAAGGCAGCCGTCTCAAGAAAGAGTCCATGTATTTTAAAATGGAAGGCTATAATATTGCCGAGTTGGCCGCCCTCGACTTAAAAAGCCTGCAAAAACTGCTGGAGGGCATGGCAGATCGCTTGCCTCCTATGCGCAAAGCGGTAGCCACCGAAGTACTCAAAGAAGTGCGGAAACGGTTAGGCTTTCTGCTCGATGTAGGATTGGCCTATTTAAGTCTGGACCGGCCGGCAAGAAGTTTGTCCGGAGGCGAAGCCCAACGCATCCGTTTGGCTACCCAAATTGGAGCTCAGTTGGTCGGGGTTTTGTATATTTTGGATGAGCCCTCTATTGGGTTGCATCAACGGGACAACGACCGTTTGATTGAAGCCCTCAAAAAGCTTCGCGACGGTGGAAACTCGGTATTGGTTGTGGAGCACGATAAGGACATGATGTTGGCTTCCGACTATTTGATAGATATTGGACCAGGTGCCGGACAGCATGGCGGCCGAGTTATGGCAGAGGGAACGGTAGAGGTTTTTCTTCAACAGCAGAGCTCAACCGCCAAATATCTTTCGGGTGTTTTAGAAATTGCAGTGCCCAAAAGCCGCCGCAAAGGCCATGGAAAGTATTTGGAGTTGCTAGGGGCCACCGGCCATAATCTAAAGTCCGTAGACCTTAAACTTCCTTTGGGCATGTTGGTAGGTATTACCGGGGTCTCGGGCAGTGGGAAGTCTTCCCTTATTAACGAAACCTTGTATCCTTTGTTGGCGGGAGAGCTGCATCGTGCGGAGCTGGTTCCTCTGCCTTATGCCAAACTCAAAGGGAGTAAAGCCATAGATAAGGTAATTCGCATAGATCAAAGCCCCATTGGGCGTACACCTAGATCAAATCCGGCCACCTACACCGGGGTATTTTCAGATATTCGCAACCTGTTTGCCCAATTGCCCGAAGCCAAGATTCGGGGCTATAAACCCGGCCGATTCTCCTTTAATGTTAAAGGCGGAAGATGTGAAACCTGCGGGGGAGCAGGTTTACGGGTTATTGAAATGAATTTTCTGCCCGACGTTGAGGTGAGCTGCGAATCCTGCTTGGGTAAGCGCTACAATAGGGAAACCCTAGAAGTGCGCTACAAGGGACACAGCATTGCTGATGTGTTGAACCTAACCATAGAACAGGCCGTGGATTTCTTTGCCTCCATTCCGGTAATCACCCGAAAAATTGGCGTGCTCAACGAAATTGGCTTAGGCTATTTGACCTTGGGGCAAAGCTCTACCACCTTGTCCGGAGGAGAAGCCCAACGGGTAAAATTGGCCTCTGAGCTCAACCGCACCGATACCGGAAATACCCTCTATATATTGGACGAACCCACCACCGGTTTGCATTTTGAAGACATTCGAATGCTGCTGGACGTGCTAAATAAATTGGTAGACAAAGGAAATTCCGTTTTGGTTATAGAGCACAACATGGATGTAATAAAATCTGCTGACCACCTAATAGACTTAGGCCCTGAGGGCGGCAAAGAAGGAGGACAAATATTGTTCTCCGGGCTTCCCGAGGAGTTGGCAAAAATCTCCGGAAACCATACCGGCCGCTTTTTGGCCAAAGAATTAATCATGCACAAAAACGTAGAACAAGTATGAGTCAAGACATGGAACAGTACGCCAAATCCGGCGAAGAAAAAATTAAAGAAGCCTTTAAAGAAAAAGACTGGGTAGAAATCAGAACCAACGATTCTTGGGCCCTGTTTAAAATTATGGGCGAGTTTGTAGAAGGTTACGAAAAAATGAGCCGAATTGGCCCTTGCGTTAGTATTTTTGGTTCGGCACGCACCAAGCCCGACAACCCCTACTACCAACTTGGGGTAGATGTGGCCTACAAGCTTACCCAACAAGGCTTTGGAATTATTACAGGAGGCGGACCAGGTATTATGGAAGCCGGAAATAAGGGCGCCAAAGCCGGCGGAGGAAAATCGGTGGGATTGAATATCGAACTTCCTTTTGAACAAGAACCGAATCCTTTTATTGATCCCGACAAAAACCTGGATTTTGATTACTTTTTTGTTCGGAAAGTAATGTTCGTTAAGTATTCTCAGGGTTTTGTGGTTTTGCCCGGCGGCTTTGGTACCCTCGATGAGCTTTTTGAGTCCCTTACCTTAATTCAGACTTACAAGATTGGCAAATTCCCTATTGTTTTGGTAGGTTCTTCTTACTGGTCCGGTTTGGTGGATTGGATAAAAGACGCCGTTTTGGCGCAGGAAAAAAACATCAATCCCCAAGACTTAGATTTGTTTAAAGTGGTAGATACCGCCGACGATGCAGTAAAAATCATTGTGGATTTCTATAGCCAGTATTCGCTTAAGCCAAACTTCTAAACGATTTATTGTGTGTTAAGGGGTTAAAACAAGGTTTTAACCCCTTTTTTCTTTTTGTGGTGTTTTTTTTGTGCATTTTTCGTAAATTAGATGTACTCAAAATGGATAACTTATGGAAACATGTATTGCCCCTGGCATTAAGTCATGGGCAGAAGATGAGCGCCCCCGCGAAAAGTTATTGAATAAAGGAAAACAACATTTAAGCAATGCCGAGCTGTTGGCCATTTTAATTAGCTCGGGGAAAAAAGGCAGAACGGCTTTGGATGTGGCTCGCGATGTGTTGCAATTGGCCGGTCACAATTTACATGAGTTGGCCCGCATGGACGGACACCAACTAAGCAAAGTGCCCGGCATAGGTCCCGCCCGCGCTGTAGCATTGATGGCCGCTTTAGAATTGAGCAACCGAAGAATTCATGAAGCCTCTCCTAAGCCAAAAAAAATTGGTTCGAGCATGGATGCCTCCGAAGTCTTGTCTCCCTTGCTGCGCGACTTGCCCCATGAGGAGTTTTGGGTGCTTTTTCTCTCCCAAGCCAATAAGGTAAGAACCGTGCAGCGCATTAGCCAAGGAGGAATTGCCGGCACCCTCGCCGACTTACGCCTTATTTTTCGACAGGCCATAGAACATTTTGCCACCGGGATTATTTTGTGTCATAACCACCCTAGCGGAAATTTAAAACCCAGCCAGGCAGACCTTAGGCTAACCCGCAAAATAGTGCAAGCAGGACAACTTATGGACGTGGCGGTTTTAGACCATTTGATTATTGCCGGAGATGCTTATTTTTCCTTCGCTGACGAAGGGCGCATGCCCAGCGTTGGCGTTGTACCTTAAGGCACTGGGTGCAGGGGGGCTTTGGTTTGCCCAAATGCTTCTATTGCGCTTCTTTAAAGGAATTGGCTAATATTGCACAATGGCTTTAGTACCCTCCATAGTGGTTTTTGCCGGAACCAGGCCTCAGCTCATAAAATGTGCCGCTTTGTTTAATGCTTGGACCGATCATTTTAAAGATCTCTGCCGCTTAAGCTGGGTGCATACCGGGCAGCATTACGACCCCAATATGTCGGCCGTGTTTTTAGAGGAGTTGGATTTACCTAAACCTTTGGCTCATTTTAACCTTGATAAGACCCTGGATGCCATGGGGCAAATGGCGCAAATGATGCGGGAGTGTTATGCTTGGCTAGATTCCCAACGGCCTTCTGCGGCATTGGTGTTTGGCGATACCAACAGCACCCTTGCAGCATCTCTTGCCGCCGTGAGGGCCGGCATACCCGTTGCTCATGTAGAGGCCGGCTTGCGCTCAGGAGATTTTGCCATGCCCGAAGAACAAAACAGAATACTTACCGACCGTCTAAGCCGGTGGTTGTTTGTTAGCTCTATACTGGAAAAGGCGCAGTTGAACCGGGAGGGCGTGCCTCAGGAAAGTGGTAATTTGCAGCCCGAAATATTTGTAACCGGAGATATAATGGCCGATTTGTGCCTTACCTGGCAAAAGAAGAAGCCCCAGCGCCAAGCGGTTTTAGAATCTTATGGCCTAAAAGAAAATGAATACCTAGTGGCTACCCTGCATCGAGATTTCAATACCCTGACTAGAGATTCCATACTGAATCATTTCCATTCCCTCAATGCCCTAGCCGAAAGCATGCACATGCGGATGCTTATGTTTGTGCATCCTAGAGTGGCCAAGCTATTGCCTATGGACAATAGGGCTTTAAAAGACTTTTCATTTCTAAGCTTTTGTTCTCCTGCTTCTTATGGAACTATGCAGCATTTGTTGGCAGGCTGTCGGGCCTTGTGTACCGACTCCGGAGGTTTACAAAAAGAGGGAGCTTGGCATCAAAAGCCGGTGGTGGTGTTGCGGCCATCTACCGAGTGGAAGGCCCTGGTAGAACATGCCTTTTGCTGGGTCAATGGTTCGGGGCCTTTGCAGCTTAAACCGGCCTTAGCATTTATACAAAACTTTTGTCCCACAGGCTTTCCTGACTTTTATGGAGAGGGGCAATCCGCGGTTAGAATCTTACAACATTTGCTGAAGTCTAAGAATTAAAACGGAATGGACTTAACGAAATTGGAAGCCCTGTTGGAAAGGGCACAGGAAGAAGTGGCGTCTCTAATGCAGGGAGAGGCTTACCATCTTTGGGACAAGGATGAAAAATGGCAGTTTATGCTGCATTTGGAGGAACAATTAGGCGATATGCCTTGGGCAATAGAGCTGCCCTTTGAACCTGGCTTTAGCGAAAAGGGCTTTCCGGAATATATAAAAAGCACCAAAGACATGGCAGAGCACCTCCTAAACATGCTTAACAAAAGCAAGAATGGAACCCCCAAAAACGAGAACTAAAGGATTTCCTGGCTAAGTTTCTGAGCGAGCCTTGATTGACCGGCTTCCAACCCGGCGATGAATTTTTGCAGTTCTTGGGTGGGAAAGAGTCCGGACCTTAGTGCGCTTTCTAAAAAAATACACAATTCCCTTTCCTCTTTCATGTCCATATAGTTTAGGGAGGATTTAAGCCGGTGGCATGTTTTGGCTAAGGTGTCGCTATCTTTTGTTTCAAAGGCCGCTTTAAATTCAGGCAAGTCCTTACTTAATTGACGTACAAAACTATCAATCATGCGGCGCATAAAGATTTGGTCGCCGTTGCTCACTTCTCGCAGCAATTGGAATGTTGAAGCTTGATCCATAACCTTAGTAAGCGCATAAATAAGAAGGGAAAGCACGCCGTGTTCAATCCTAGATCACCCCAAGGTACTTTTTACCTTATTTGACTTTTTTGCGATCGTTTTTGAGCATATTGTAAATGGTGCTCTTCGATATGCCTAGCTTATCGGCTACCAACAATACTTTCTGGTCGTATTTATCCAAATAAAAATTGATGATGTCTCGGGTGTATTCTTCTAGCCGTTTTTCTTCTTGCAAAAATCCGGTTTGATTTTTTTGCACTTTATGTATAATAATATCCTTGTCCGATATTATCTCGGAATTGCTTACCACACAGGCCAATTCAATCATTGCTTTAAGTTCGCGCACGTTACCGGGAAAGCTATACTTCTTAAGTTTTACCATGGCTTCCTCGCTAAGGGTTTTAACCCCTCGGTTGTTTTGGGTAGCATACTGCTTTAAGAAAAAGCCGGTAAGGCTGGGCAAATCTCCTATTCGGTCCCTCAATGCCGGTAAGGCAATGATTAATCCCAGCATGGAATAATACAAATCTTCCCTAAAGGCCCCTTCCTTTACCAGTTGTTCTAGATTTTTTGTCGTAGAAAAAAGAAAACGCAAATCAATGGGAATTGGTTTGGTTCCTCCCACACGAGTTAAGGTTTTGTTTTGTATGGCCTGCAATAAGCGCCCCTGCACCCCCAAGGGTAAATCGCAAATTTCATCGAGAAGTAAAGTGCCTCCTTGAGCTTGTTCCAAAAGACCCGGCCTCGAGACAGGCGATTTGGGGTCCGGTCCCTGTTTTTCGGATCCAAACAAGGTTTCCTCCATGTCTTTTTCTGGAACTCCGGTAATGTTTACTTGTACAAAGGGTTGGGCTTTCCTAGGCGATCTGTAATGTATGGCTCTGGACACAAGC
The DNA here is from genome assembly GCA_018401695.1 of Flavobacteriales bacterium. Lineage (GTDB taxonomy): Bacteria > Bacteroidota > Bacteroidia > CAIKAF01 > CAIKAF01 > CAIKAF01. The sequence continues at coordinate 102,356 of JAGYKD010000003.1, forward strand.
TCCTTTCCGGTTCCGGTTTCTCCGGTTATGGTTACATGGATTTGAGTATCCGCAGCTTTTTGGACTAAATTGGCCACTTCTTGCATGGCAGCTCCTTGCCCCACCAAACTTTGGGATGGGTTCAATTGCTCCCCAAGCTGCTTCCGCAAATCACGGTTCTCCTTCTCCAATGCTGTTGCTTTGGAAATATTATTTACTACCTTCCAAAGCCTTTCCTTGGTGTCATCGTCTTTTACGATGTAGTCGTAAGCCCCTTCTTTGAGTAGGGTTACTGCCGTTTTGATGTCTTCCTGACCCGAAATTATAATAACCTTTTGATCTGGGTTGTAGGCCAAAATTTTCTCCAAAGCTAAGCTGCCAGGCATGTCCGGCAACCTATAATCTAGGGTAATCAAATCCGGGTTCAGGTGCAAATAGTCCAAGCACTCTCCCGCCGATTGGAATTTAGTAATAGAGTTTGCCGGAGACATTCCCAAATAGTACTCCAAAAACTCTCCATACCAAGGATCGTCCTCAACTATAAATATGGTTAATCCACCTTGTACCATAAATCATATGTGCCTAACGCATTATGTTTTACAAAGAGCACAAGCTCCAAACTTAGCAGCCCCTTACGGGTTAATATGCAGCATTATAGGCACCATGTCCTAAATTTGGTTTTCACTCTAATATTCAAAAATAAGCTACCCATCAGGATTTCCAAAATTTAGAAATTACTAAATTTAAACCTGGGTTTTGTTTTAATTCGGTTGTAGTTCTGTAATTCTTGTGTAATCAGCATTTTGATTTTCTTTTAACGAATTTCTAGTAGTTTTTTGGTGGTTTATTTTTTTATGAAAAACTCCAAATTGTGGAAAAATGTACGCCGGGTCCATTTGCTTTAAGCAGAAGGCCACCTCTTGATTGCTAAGTCTTTTTACCTTCAATGATTCCAACTTTTTTGCGCTCATGGCCGGGCTTTGTACTTTTGGAGCATGTTGCGATTGGCCTTACCTACCGACCCCCGTTGGGCTCATGCTGCTCAAATGGATATTTCGGAAATATTGACCGACCATGCCTGGTGTGAGCAAAAGGCAGCCAGTGCTGCCATATCTCTCATGGTTCAATACCCGGAGTTCCCTGAGTTGGTCAGCCAAATGGCCGCATTGGCCCGTGAAGAAATGGAACACTTTCAGCGGGTACATCAATGCATTCTGGACCGAGGGCTTAGCCTCGGAAGAGAACGAAAAGATCCCTATGTACATGCCTTAATTTCTTTCCAAATCAAACAGGGCAGCAAGGAACATAGATTAAGAGACAAGCTTTTAATGGCCGCTCTTATTGAAGCCCGCAGTTGCGAAAGGTTTCGTTTGCTGAGCGAAGAAATAGCAGACCCTTCTTTGGCAGGGTTTTACCGAGAATTGATGGCAAGCGAAGCCGGACATTATACCTTATTTATAAGCTTGGCCCGCGATTTAACCGGTAGAGAAGCTACCGACGTACGGTGGAGAGCGTGGCTAAACTATGAAGCCGGACAAATTCAAAAGTTCCAGAGCGGAAAAGGCATGCATGCTTAAGGTCTTTCCCTGTAAATGTCCATAGGGCTTTGGGGTCTATCCGCCGCTTGCCAACTAAAACCTTCCAAACGGTATGCCTTGGGATCTATATCCTCCCAAGGAAACATGGTGCCATAGGGTTCTTCCAAAAACACAATCTTTATCACTTGGTTTTCTTCAATGTAAATATGCATGTTGCGGCAGAACACTTCGTTTAAACCAGTTAGGCTGCTGTCCTCTTCCCTAGGGTGATAAATGCTTCTTCCTTGTTCAAACACATCCAAGCGATACATCGTATTCTCTCGAAAATAACCATGCATGCGTTCTCCCGCTACCTGATTAAACCGAATGCTATCGTCTCTGCTAATCATTAAGGCCAAACTGTCTAAATCCAAGCCCAAAATTTCGCCCTCGGCCATGGTAAGGTTTATACGCTTTGCGGTCATTTGACTCGAGTCGCTCCACATCACAGGCCTACCCCTCAGCCGCATCAAAGAGTCGTTTTCGCTGTAAAAAAGACTGTCGCTGGCGCCTTGCAAATCAGCCTTGTAAAACTTTACATGGGCATAAGCTCGGATGGAATGCAAATCCATGCTGTCTCTTTTCCCAAATAGGGTGTCCGCAGTTACAAATAGGGTATCCTGATCAAATTCCTGGGTCATGAGCACCGAGTCGGTTACATAATACCGTCTCAAATCTTCCCAGGTTTCAGAAAACTGGCCGGCTACGGTGACTCTTTCTACGGTATCTACCAACAAAACATTTCCAATACCCTTGCCGTAACCCGATCTTCGTTCGTAATACAAACTATCGCCGGTAAGCACTCGTGTTTCGGAGGTGACTTTGGCATCTTTATTAAACTGCGCTCGGTCTTGTTTTTTGTCGTACCAACCGTTCCTGCATTCAATAATACTACCCTCGCTGTAAATGGTGCTTGGCCCTCTAAAATAGGCAATGTCGCTGCGGGTGTCGTAATGAAGGGTGTCTGAGTAAAGCTGGTATTCGGGATTGGTAATGACCACATCGTCTTTAAAGGTAAAGCTTCGTGTCCGGGTATCGTAAACCCCTGTTTTGGAAGAGATGTCGTCTTGTCCGTTACGTATCTCGGCGGCCTGGGGATACCATACTTTCCCGGTATTGCGGTCGTACTCCATACGGGTGGTTTCCAAACTAACTTGTGGGTCAAGCATGCGCACCCGACTCCAAATTTCGGCCTTCCGCGTATTTCCGTCGTAGTGCAAGCTGTCGCCGTAGAGGCTTAGGGTATCTCCCTGACGAATGTGGATATGCCCAAAGGCATCCATGGAGTTGGTTAACTCATACAGTAAAGCAGAATCGGCATACATAAAGGCACCCTCATGAAACAATACCACACGGCCACGAAGGGTTTGTATGCTTTGCCCTTCTTCTCTGCTGCCCAATAGCAAGTCGGCATTTCGAATTTCGATTACTTTGCTCGTGTCGCTGCCCGGCTGCTGTGACCAAAGGGCGGAAACCAATGAGCAAAAGAAAAAAATAAGAAGTAACCTGTAGGCTGTCTGCATTACCGCATCAAGGTTTCGGTGCGACCAGGGCCAATGGACACCAAACGTACCGGAACCCCGCAACATTGTTCTATGCGTTCAATATACTTCTGCAAACCTTTCGGCATTTCGGTTTTTCCCGGGTTAGCTAAATCTCCCTGAAGCAATTCGGAGGGATCAAAATCCCAACCTTCCATGGTCTCGTAGATGGGAGTGGCTGTGCTTAGGTCAAAGGGCATTTGCCTGCTTTCTTTTCCATCAACACGGTATGCCCTACAAAGCTTTACTTCCTTCATGCCGCAAAGCACATCGGCTTTCATCATAGCCAGTTCTGTGACCCCATTTATCATTACCGCATATTGCAAGGCGGTCAAATCCAACCAACCGCAACGTCTTGGGCGACCGGTTGTAGAGCCGAACTCATGGCCTTTTTCACGAATAAAATCGCCGGCCGCATCAAACAGCTCAGTAGGGAAGGGGCCACTGCCAACGCGGGTACAATAGGCTTTAAAAATTCCGGTAATGTTGCCCAGCTGAGAAGGGGCCAATCCCAAGCCGGAACAAGCTCCCGAAGCCAAGGTATTGGATGAAGTAACAAAGGGATAACTTCCGAATTCCAAATCGAGTAGGGTGCCTTGAGCTCCCTCAGCTAGTACGTTTTGCCCTTGATTCAGGGCTTCTTGAATCAGGTATTCGGTATTGTCGGTCTTGAGTTGTCTCAATTTTTCTACAGCCTCCAAAAAAGCCTGTTCATCGGGTATTTCTTCCGGATTTCCCCAGTCCATGGCCGCCAAAAGCCGTTGGTGTTTGGCTTTTAATTTGCCATACCTTTGGTCAAAATCTGCCGTCAGTAAATCGCCCATCCGCAACCCATTTCTACCGGTTCTATCCATATAGGCTGGGCCTATGCCGCGCAAGGTACTGCCAATTTTTTCTTTGCCTTTGGCCTGTTCTGAAGCCGCATCCAACAATCGGTGGGTGGGCAAAATCAAATGGGCGCGGCGGCTTATCACCAATTGCTTTTCCGGAGAAAAGCCTGCAGCTCGTAAGCCCGCCAATTCCTTCATAAAGCCAATGGGATCCAAAACCACCCCGTTGCCTACTATATTAAGGCAACCTTCGGTGAAAATTCCGGAGGGAACCGTGTGCAAAACAAACTTTTTGCCCTCAAAAGAAATGGTATGCCCGGCATTCGGGCCGCCTTGAAATCTAGCCACCAATTGATACTTGGAGGCTTTTACATCAACGACTTTTCCTTTGCCTTCGTCGCCCCATTGGAGACCTAACAATACATCCGCTTTGGTCATGCGTCTTCTTTGCCTTTGCTGTTTGGAGTTTGTATTTCTTGTAATGCTTCTTCCGGCCCCGAAACCTTAGCAAAAATATGATGAATTTTGGTGAGGATAAAGAGTTCGTTTAAGGAATCGTTGCTGCCGCCAATCCAAGCCTCACCTCCGCTGTTACGACTCATAGTCAATAGCTTCAACAATACGTTTAACCCTTCGGAATTGATGTATTCCAAGCCTTTTAAATCCAAATACAAAAACAAGGGTTTTTCTTCCCCCAATTGCTCTTGCACGGTGCGTAAAAAGCGTTGGGCATCGTAGGCCGACAAAAGCTTGCCTTCCAGCACCAAAACATGCAATGGAGCATGCGCGCTATTTATCTGGTAGGAAAAGGGGTTTTCTAAGTCCATGGGACAAGGTAAGGAATAATACTATGTAAACTATGCCGTAAAGACGGGATGCCTCCCGTCTCCCCGGGACAAGGTAAAGACGGGATGCCTCCCGTCTCCCCGGGACAAGGTAAAGACGGGATGCCTCCCGTCTCCCAAGGATGCCGTAAAGACGGGATGCCTCCCGTCTCCCCGGGACAAGGTAAAGACGGGATGCCTCCCGTCTCTCCGGGACAAGGTAAAGACGGGATGCCTCCCGTCTCCCAAGGATGAGTCAGGATCTACCTTTTCCTCGCTCAAAAACTTGTTTTCAATGCCCCAAGCCCAACTGCTCTTTTGTCCTTACCTTTACCTATAACCTTATTATTCTTTATGAAGTTCCTTTATTTTTTGCTTACGCTCCTTTGGTCTACAGGACTTTATGCTCAATCTGTACGCATTGCTTCAAGTCCCGGACAGGCCGACCCCAGCGCCGGTTTGGATGTGGATTTTAACGACCGTGGTTTACTGCTGCCCCGATTAACCACCACCCAACGCAATGCTATTTCCAACCCTGCCGATGGGCTGCAAATATTCAATACCACCAGTCAATGCATGGAAGTCTTTATTTCCAATAGTTGGTTTGCGGTGGCTTGCCCTTGCCAAAATTTTCCCAACGCTCAGTTTTCATTTACGCCCAACAACCCCGGTGTAGGAAATGCGGTAAGTTTTAGCCCGCAACAGTCGGGGCTTCAATACCAGTGGTTGTTTGCCTCCGGTACGCCGGCTTCTTCTTCCCAGGCCAACCCCTCGGTTACCTGGGCCAATGCCGGTAGTTATTCGGTGGTGCTTCAAGTGACCGACAACCAAGGCTGTTCGGCCTCCGACACACAAACGGTGGTGGTAAACAGTTGTCCTTCGGGTTCCCAAACGTTTACGGCCAATGGCCTTTTGGCCTCCGGCACCATTCAAACCTTTACTGTACCTGCCTGTGTTACTTCGGTTACCATAGAGGCTTGGGGTGCACAGGGAGGAAGCACCAATACAGCTTCCGGTGGCTTAGGGGCCTACATCAAAGGCACCTTTTCGGTGAACGGTGGGGAGCTCTTACGGATTTTGGTAGGGCAGCAGGGCGAAGCCGGATCTAGTGGCCACGGCAACTGCGGTGGAGGAGGGGGCGGCTCTTTTGTGACCCGAAGCAACAATCAGCCTATGGTGGTAGCCGGTGGCGGTGGCGGTGCAGGAACCGCTTCCAACAGCAGTATTCGTACGCCCGATCCGGGTCAAACAGGAAACAGCGGAACGGCAGGAAAAGGAAATGGAATGCCCGGCGGCACCGGCGGAAATGCAGCACCCGGCGTTTGCGGTGGCTGTGGAGCCACCAATGGAGCCGGATTGCAGAGCAACAGCCAAGCCTACGGCAGCTCCTATGGAACCGCAGCCATTGCTTTTACCAATGGTGGAGGAGGCTCTACCTCTAGTAGTGGGTACGACGGAGGTTTTGGCGGTGGAGGTGCAGGAGCATTTGGCGCCGGTGGCGGCGGAGGATACTCAGGTGGAGGTTCCGGAAATTATACCGGTACCACGGACAACAGCGGCGGAGGTGGTGGCGGCTCTTTTAATGGAGGCACCAACCCGAGCAATCAAGCCGGAGTGAGGAGTGGGAATGGGCAAGTAATCCTTAGTTGGTAAGACCGGCCAGGGACCGGCACGGAAAGCCCGGATGACGCCGGCGGATGCCAAGGCAGGCCTGCCGCGGTGAAGCTTTGCGGAACCCCGGCAGAACTAGCCTTGGCTCCGCAGGCGGCACCGGACTTGGAGGGAGGGCCCGCCCGGCCGCCCAATGAAACCTACAAATCCCTATTTGCGTATCTTTGAATTAGCATGGAAAGCCACAAAATCGATGACTATTTGGCCGAAGAGCAGGCCGAAATCAAAAAGCAATACCGTGCCCTGTTGCGGGCTGCGGGCAAAAATGTAGACAAGCCGGAGGACAAAAAGCGCATCCGAAGGGCCTTTGATTTGGCGGTGGATGCCCACAAAGAAATGCGCCGAAAGTCCGGTGAACCCTATATTTATCACCCTATTGCCGTGGCGCGGATTGTGTCGGAGGAGATGGGCCTGGGAGCCACCAGCATCATTTGTGCTTTGCTCCACGATACGGTGGAAGACACCGAAATTACCCTCGAAGATATTGAGCAGTTTTTTGGGCCCAAAGAATCCAAAATCATCGATGGGCTCACCAAAATGGAAGGGGTGTTTGACCATACCCAATCTATTCAGGCCGAGAATTTTAGAAAAATTGTCCTCACCCTGGCCGAAGACATTCGGGTTATTCTGATTAAAATTGCCGACCGATTGCACAATATGCGCACCCTATCCCACATGCGGCGCGAAAAGCAACTTAAAATAGCCTCGGAAACGCTCTATTTGTATGCCCCCCTGGCTCACCGCCTTGGCCTGTACAACATCAAAACCGAGTTGGAAGACTTGAGCCTTTGCTATTTAGAACCCGAGGCCTTTGCCGATATTGAAGCGAAACTCGAAAAGAGTAAGGAGGTGCGTGATCGCTTTGTAATGCATTTTGTATATCCTATACGCAAAGCGCTTAAGGCTCAAGAAATTGATTTTGAAATAAAAGGAAGAACCAAATCCATTTATTCCATTTACAATAAAATCCGAAAAAAGGGGGTGCCTTTTGAGGAAATCTACGACATTTTTGCCATACGAATTATCCTCGACGTGCCTCCCGAACGCGAAAAAGCCGAAATTTGGCGCACCTATTCTTTGGTCACCGATGCGTATCAGCCTAAGCCCGATCGGTTGCGCGACTGGATAAGTTTTCCTCGCGCCAATGGCTACGAAAGCTTGCATGTAACGGTAATGAGTCCCACAGGCAAATGGGTGGAAGTTCAAATCCGCAGCCGCCGTATGGACGATAAGGCCGAAAAAGGCTATGCAGCCCATTGGAAGTACAAGGAAAATCAAGCCGAATCGGCCATTGACGAATGGATTACCCGCGTTCGTGAAATGCTCGAAAGCCACCAGGAAGGCGAGGCCCTAGATTTCATGGACTCCTTTAAGTTGAATTTATACAACGAGGAGATTTATACTTTTACACCTAAGGGAGAGTTGCGCACCATGCCCTCAGGCGCCACCGCCTTGGATTTCGCCTACGATATCCACTCCGAGTTGGGAGATCACTGCCTGGGCGCCAAGGTAAACAACAAACTAGTGCCCCTAAGCTATGTGCTCAAAGGTGGGGACCAAATAGAAATTCTAAGCTCCAAAAAGCAAAAACCCAAAGAAGATTGGCTCAGTTTTGTGGTCACCGGAAAGGCCCGTAGCCGAATTAAAGCTGCTCTTAAAGACGAAAAACGGCGCATTGCTGCCGAAGGAAAAGAAGTATTGGAACGCAAACTCCGCCGCCTCAAAATCCATTTTACGGAGGACGATTTACCCAAAATGCTCAAGTATTTTTCCATCGACGATCCCCTGGAATTTTATTTTCAAGTGGGTACTGCGGCCATTAGCTCACAACAAATTCGCGATTTTTACCGGGCCGAAAGCAATCGCAGCTGGTACCGCTACCTCACCACTAAGTTCAAACGCAGCCAAATCAGCGAAAAAGCCGAAGACAAAGACCGACAGCTGCTTAAAAAACTCAAGCAAGAAGAAAATCAGCTGCTTATTGGTGACAACCTTGAAAAGCTAGACTACAGCCTGGCTCCTTGCTGCAATCCCATTCCCGGCGACGAAGTCTTTGGCTTTGTCACCGTGGGTGAGGGCATTAAGATTCACAAAACCAATTGCCCCAACGCCGTGCAATTGCTTTCCAACTACGCCTATCGGGTGGTAAAAGCCAAGTGGACCAACTCCGACGAACCGGCATTTTTGGTGGGTATACGGGTTACCGGAGTAGACGATGTAGGTATCGTAAATAAAATTACTCGTCTTATCTCAAATCAAATGAAGGTGAACATTCGCTCTTTGAGTTTCGACTCAAATGATGGTATCTTTGAAGGCAGAATGACCCTCTTTGTGCAACATACCCTGCACTTGAACGAACTTATCGGCAAATTGCGCGATTTAGAAGGAGTTATTGACGTAGAACGCATTACCCCTGAGCACCCAACCGCATGAATAAGAACCAGATGGAAGAAGTTCGCGACATTTTTAGCCGCTTTTTGGAAGCCAATGGCCACCGCAAGACCCCGGAGCGTTTTGCCATCCTCGAAGAAATTTACAGCCGCAACCACCATTTTGACGTGGAAGAGCTCTTTAAGTCCATGAAAGAGCGAAACTACCGCGTGAGCCGGGCCACCGTGTACAATACCTTAGATCTTTTGCTCAATTGCCATTTGGTGCGCAAACACCAATTTACCGGCAATTTGGCCCAATACGAAAAAAGCCACGGCTACAGCCAACACGACCACCTCATTTGCAACCAATGCCACAAGGTAACCGAGTTTTGTGATCCGCGCCTACACCACATCCAAACCGGCGTAGGCGATTTGCTCGGTTTTCAAATAAAACACCATTCCTTTATCCTTTACGGAGATTGCAACCAATCCGATTGTCCGGATCGACCGGACCCGTCGTAGAGACCTAAAATTTTACGTCTCTACGACATGGGCATCCGAGCCTGTGCCGTCCAATCCAACGACCCCTTAGCCCCACTTTTGTACTTCAATAATCCCGCCATGGCAATCATGGCCGCATTGTCGGTGCAGTAGGCCAATTTGGGGATGTGCAGTTCCCAGCCTTTTTCAGCGCAAGCCTCTTGCAAAAATGACCGAAGCCCTTTATTGGCCGATACGCCGCCTGCCAGCACCACTCGTTGTACCCCTGTGGCCTCCACCGCCTCTTGCAGCCCTTTCCACAAGGTGGCAATAATGGCGTCTTGATAATCACGGGCCAAATCGGCCAAGGCTTGTCCCTCAGGAATCGCATCCTGCTTTTGCAGGTACTGGTACAAACTTGTTTTTAGGCCCGAAAAACTAAAATGTAAAGGGCCGGCCTTGGGCACAGGGAAACGGTGGTTCCCGGGGTGACCTAGCGAGGCCAGACGATCGATTTCCGGACCTCCGGGGTAGGGCAGTCCCAGCAATTTGGCGGCCTTATCAAAGGCTTCGCCGGCGGCATCGTCCAGGGTTTGGCCAAGCAATTCCAAGCGAGTAGGGGAGTATATCCGCACCAATTGGGTATGTCCACCCGACACTGTAAGGCTAAGAAAAGGAAAATCGGGAGGCCTTTTGCCCCCGATTTCAGCGTCTTCAATAAAATGCGCCAACACATGCGCTTCCATATGGTGCACATCAATAAGCGGAAGATTCAGGGCCAAGCTAAGCCCCTTCGCAAATGAGGTTCCCACCAGCAATGAGCCCAGCAAACCGGGACCACGGGTGCAGGCAATTAGATCCAAATCCTCGAGGCGGCAATGCGCTTTTGCCAGAGCTTGATGCACCACAGGCAGCATGTGGCTCATATGGGCACGGGAGGCCAATTCGGGCACCACGCCGCCGTATTGGCGGTGCACCTCTTGATTGGCCGTGACATTGGCCAGCACGGTTGCGCCTTTAAGCACTGCTGCGGAAGTATCGTCGCAAGAGCTTTCGATGCCGAGAACCAGTAGAGACTGCATGGGATAAAGGTAGAATATCTTTGTTGAGTGGGGAACACCCATGCAGCGAGTGAGGGAATTTCAACGTCTTTACTACCTTTGACCCGCAAGCGAACCGTTCTGCCGCGTTGCTTTGGCAATGAGGAAAGTCCGGGCAGCATAGAGCAACCGCGCTTCCTAACGGGAAGGCGTTGTGAAACGACGGAAAGTGCCACAGAAAACAGACATCCTGTTTCGGCAGGTTAAGGTGAAAACGTGAGGTAAGAGCTCACGCCCAATGCGGGCGACCGTGTTGGGGGTAAACCCCGCGGGCTGAAAGACCAAATAGGTTTATGGTGGGTGGCTCGCCCTGTCTTCGGACCCATAAACGGGTAGGTCGTTGGAGGTAAAAAGCAATTTTTGCCCTAGATAAATGGCAGAACTCGACAGAACCCGGCTTACAGGTTCGCTTGCTTTTTTAAATTCTCTAAACCCCACATGCATTCTTCGAAGACGGGAAATCTCCCGTCTTTACCGCGTCATTGGGAGACGGGAAATCTCCCGTCTCTACTGACGCTTCTTCATGTATCATTAACCACAATCCTCCCATCCCGCATCTCAATATTTCGATCGGTCATTCCGGCCAACTCTTGATTGTGCGTAACAATCACGAAAGTTTGGCCCAGTTCTTTCCTAAGGTCAAAAAACAAGTGGTGCAACTGTTCGGCGGTTTGCGAATCCAAATTCCCTGACGGCTCATCGGCAAAAACTACCTTGGGGTCGTTCATCAAGGCTCTGGCAACCGCCACGCGCTGCTGTTCTCCCCCGGACAAAGCATTGGGTTTGTGCTGAAAACGCTCCTTAAGCCCCAACAAATCCAAAAGCTCGCGAGCTTTTTGCCTGGCTTTGGCCTCGGCCTTGCCTTGAATCAACCAAGGAATCATAAGATTCTCCTCGGCGGTAAACTCAGGCAGCAAATGATGGAATTGAAAAACAAAGCCAATGTGCTTGTTGCGGAACTGACTCAAGGCCTTGTCCGAAAGCCCTGAAATCTCTTCGCCATCGATCCGGATTTGACCGGCATCGGGTCTATCCAAGGTTCCTAAAATATGCAATAGCGTACTTTTCCCCGCCCCTGAGCGCCCGGAAATAGAAACAATTTCTCCGGCTTGCACCTCTAAAGAAACCTGGTGCAACACCTGCAAACTTCCGAACCTACGTTCAATGCCCTTCGCTTGAATCATGCCCTAAAGATAAGGATTGGTGTGCTTTCTATGGTAAGGATGTTGCCTAAGCGGCCCTAATGGTTCCAATAGTGCCCCTTTGTGTTCTTGATAGGATTAGGACAACCCTTCTTTAAGACAGGAAAACTCCCGAAGAGACAGGATATCTCCCGTCTTTACGGGATCCTTAAGAGACGGGAGGCATCCCGTCTATACGGCATCCTTGAGAGACGGTAGCCATCCCGTCTTTACGGGATCCTTGAGAGACGGGAGGCATCCCGTCTTTACAGCATCCTTGAGAGACGGGAGGCATCCCGTCTTTACAGCATCCTTGAGAGACGGGAGGCATCCCGTCTTTACTTCGCTATCAATCATTGATCATTCTTCTTCTTTTTTTTCTCAAAGGGTTGGCATAGCCGTTCGGCTGAGTTATTTTTGCGGGGCAAACAAACGAGACCATGAACATTCACGAATATCAGGCAAAAGACATTCTGAGCTCTTACGGGGTTGGCATTCAACACGGTATCTTGGCTAACAGTCCGGAAGAGGCCGTGGAAGCCGCCAAAAAACTGCAAGAAGAAACCGGCACCGGTTGGTGGGTGGTTAAAGCTCAAGTCCATGCCGGTGGCCGTGGAAAAGGCGGAGGCATTAAACTGGCCAAAAGCCTGGACGAGGTACGTAGCCTATCCGATCAAATCATTGGCATGAACTTGGTCACCAAACAAACCGGTGAACAGGGAAAAGATGTACACATGGTGCTCATTTGCGAAGACGTATATTATCCCGGCGAAAACAAACCCGAAGAATATTATATGTCCGTGTTGCTCGACCGTGCATCGGGACGCAACATCATTATGTACTCGCCCGAAGGCGGAATGGACATTGAAGAGGTGGCCGAAAGCTCTCCCGAAAAGATTTTCAAAGAGGAAATCGACCCCTCGGTGGGCCTTCAAGGCTTTCAAGCTCGACGCATTGCCTTCAATTTAGGGCTTAGCGGTCAGGCCTTTAAGCAAATGGTTAAGTTTACCGATGCCCTTTACAAGGCCTACGAAGGCTCCGATGCTTCCATGTTCGAAATCAATCCGGTCCTCAAAACCAGCGACGATAAAATCTTGGCCGTTGACGCCAAAGTGAACTTAGACGACAACGCCCTCTTCCGCCATCCCGATTTGGCCGCCATGCGCGACACCCGCGAAGAAGACCCCACCGAGGTAGAAGCAGGAAAATTCCACCTCAACTACGTTAAATTGGACGGAAATGTAGGTTGTATGGTGAATGGCGCAGGCTTGGCCATGGCTACCATGGACATCATTAAGCTTTCCGGTGGAGAACCGGCCAATTTCTTGGACGTGGGCGGAACCGCCGATGCCGCAAGGGTAGAACAAGCCTTCCGCATCATTCTAAAGGACGATAACGTAAAGGCCATTTTGGTGAATATCTTTGGCGGTATTGTACGCTGCGATCGCGTAGCCCAAGGTATTGTAGATGCTTACAAAAACATGGGATCCATTCAAGTACCCATCATTGTGCGTTTGCAAGGAACCAATGCCGAAGAAGCCAAAAAAATCATCGATGAATCCGGCCTGAAAGTATTTTCTGCGATTTTGTTGGAAGAAGCCGCCCAAAAGGTGTCGGAAGTGCTTGCCTAAGTTGGAGTTTGTGCCAAAAGTTACCAAGCCCTTTGGGCTTTGGCTTACCTTTGCAGCATGCTGGTAAAAGGAACCAAAATGTTTTCGATTATGCGGGGACGCTGTCCGCGCTGCCACGAAGGGGCCGTTTTTCAAGAACGCTCCCTGCTCAAAGGCAAAGGCTATTTGTCCATGCACAAACGCTGTGACCACTGTGGACTGAATTACCAGCCCGAACCCGGCTTTTATTTCGGCGCCAGCTACGTATCTTACGCCCTTACCACTGCCGTCTCTATAGCTGTGTTTACGGTCCTTTTCCCCTTTTACCGCTGGGATAACGAATGGGTGTATATCGGGGGCATCGGAGGAGCCATTCTCCTCACCGTACCTTTCAATTTCAGACTCTCCAGACTCATTTGGCTCAACTTTTTCTTTAAATACAAAACCCCGGAAGAACGGGCAAAAGGCGAGCAAGCTGATTTTTCAGATTTTAGAGGGGAAGAATGAATGATGAGGTAAAGACGGGATGCTTCCCGTCTCTCTATGAGGGATGCTTCCCGTCTCTCGGGATGCTTCCCGTCTCTCCATGAGGGATGCCTCCCGTCTCTCAAGGATGAGGTAAAGACGGGATGTTTTTTGGGGCGGCCGGGCGCGCCCTTACTGCAAGTCCTCAGCGGCAAAGCACCATGGGCTAAGGCCTGCGTGGGCCCTATGGGGCCTCCGCCGCCTAAGCCCATGGGCTTTCCCACTTCCGGGCTTTCCGTGCGGTCGCTGCCGCGGGTTTAGTATTCTGTGCTGCTTTTAATGGAATTCCTGAACCCGAAAAAACCATGAAGATATCAAATTTCCTTAAAGAGAATTTTGTTATACTTTTGGTTTAATATGATGTGCTTTTGAAAATCCGGTTACGGCCTTCCGCTTATTCCCCAAATATCCGCACCAAAGTAGCTCCATCGCCGTATTGACGCATGGGAGCATCCATGGCCTCGGTCCAATGCACATGCTCTAGGTATTCACGCACTGCGGCTTTTAGTATGCCTTCCCCAACGCCATGAATCACCACCACTTCCCTGTGTTTCTTAGCACGACTTTCTTCCAAAAAGGCAACCAAGGCATCCAGTTGATAATTCAGGGCGTCTTGGGGTTTGGGCCATGGGCCTTTCCCCACCAAGGCCGGTAAATGCAGGTCAATTTCGGGACGCTCTTGCTTTTTATTCTTTTTCTTAGGTTTTGGTTTGCTTAAGTCTTTATTGGGGACAAAGGCTTCAGGATCTTTCCGCTTGGGAATGTAGCGCTTGGGCGTCCAATCCTCCGGAAATGGCGGTGGAAATTGTGTGCTTGGGGAGTTTTGGTTGGTTTTTTTATGCGTATTGTCCTCTTTGGTCCGACTTGTGGAATTTAGACCTGTACTTTGGGGAGCCACCGATGGTTTAGGACTTGAAAGCTCCTTGCTTTTCTTTGGGTTTGGCCCGGCTTCTGGAATCAGTTCTTCGGGGGCAAAAGGCACTTCCCAGTCGGCTTCCAGTTTTACCCAAACGCCTTGCTTATCTACTTTGGCAACCTGCACCCTTCGCGCTTCGTCCCTTAGACTGACCCATTGGCCTGGGAAAAAACGCGGAGCACTCATGATTCCACGGCAAATTGCAATTCAAACAAGCGCTTGTAGGCCCCTTCTCGCTCCAGCAATTGTCTATGGCTTCCCGACTCCACAATACGTCCACGATCCATGACTAGAATTCGGTCGGCATCTACCACCGTGCTTAAGCGGTGTGCAATAATGATGCTGGTTCGGCCTTTGGTTATGCGTTCCGTAGCTTGTTGTATCAATGCCTCGGATTCGGAATCGATGGAACTGGTGGCCTCGTCGAGCACCAACACTGCCGGATTGAACACACAGGCACGAATAAAGGCAATGAGTTGGCGCTGACCTACCGATAAAGCGGCACCACGTTCACCTACTTGAAATTGCAATCCTCCAGGCAAACGCTCAATAAAACTTTGGGCGCCTACTTCTTCGGCGGCGGCCTGGATTTGGTCCAGACTAATGTCGGGCTGGTATAAGCGAATGTTGTTGGCCAGGGTATCGGAAAACAAAAACACGTCTTGAGATACCATACCTACCGCCTGACGCAATTGGCTCAACGGATAGGCATGTATGTCTTTTCCATCCAAGCGGATGCAGCCTACCTTGGTTTCGTAAAGCCTGGAAAGCAATTGAACAAGAGTAGATTTTCCCGACCCTGTGGAACCTACAATCGCAATTTTTTCCCCCGGTTGAATGTCCAAATCAATACCCCGCAAAACGGGCTCTCCGGGCAGGTACTCAAAATGCACGGCTTCGAAACGGATATGGCCTTTCACCTGTTCCAAAGGCGTGGTTCCCTTATTGGGCATAGATTCGTCGCGGTCCAGTAGGTCGAAAATCCGCTCGCAGCTTACCATACCCATTTGTAGGGTGTTGAAACGGTCGGCCAATTGACGCATGGGGCGGTAGAGCATATAAATCCAAAGAATAAAGGAAAATATGGCACCCGGTTGCAACCCTGCATCGGGATGGGTCATAATTTCCCGGGCACCCCACCAAACCACCAAGGCTATAGAAATGGCTTGCAATACTTCTACCACAGGAAAAAACACGCTGTAGTACCACACCGATTTAATGTGGGCTTTGCGGTGACGTTTGTTGATTCGTTCAAAGGCTTCCTGCTCCACATCTTGACGGTTAAAGGCCTGCACCAAATTCATACCGGTAATGTGTTCTTGGGCAAAAGCATTGAGGTTGGCAACTTCATTCCGAACCTCATTAAAGGCCTTTCGAATACCGTTTTTAAACATCCAGGTAGCCAAAATGAGCAAGGGAACGGGGATTAAGGAAATAAGCGTCATGGTGGGCGATATGGCAAACATCCAAATCAAAACAATCACCAATTTGAGTAAATCACCGGCAATACTTAGTAATCCTTCAGAAAAAATATTGGCTACCGTTTCCAGGTCGTTAATGACCCGTGTAACCAGGGTTCCAATGGGACTTCGGTCAAAATACCCTAACCTAAAACTGAGCAAATGCGCAAATAAACGGGAACGAATGTCACGAATTACGGTTTGCCCCACCCAACCGGAATAATAAGTTTGGGCATACATTACCAAGGACTCCAATACCAAAGAGCCCACCATAATGACGGTCATAATGGCTAAACCGTTCAGGTCGCCGAGCAATACAAAATGGTCTACGGTATATTGAATTAAATAGGGCCGAATAGGACTAATTAGGGCGGCAAAAACGGTTAAAAAAGCCGTCAGTAAAAATACCTTTCGAAAGGATTTGGTAAAAGACAGCACCCGCATCAACAGGGTCCAATCGAGGGCTCGGCCT
This sequence comes from Flavobacteriales bacterium, assembly GCA_018401695.1. Lineage (GTDB taxonomy): Bacteria > Bacteroidota > Bacteroidia > CAIKAF01 > CAIKAF01 > CAIKAF01. The sequence continues at coordinate 118,894 of JAGYKD010000003.1, forward strand.
TTTTTTGAGGAATTCACCATGCAAAGAAAACAAATGTTGTCCTGCTTTTGTGAAGCAAGGGCCAAGAAAAAACAAAAGCTTGGGGAGAGGTGCAGCTCCGGGCGTGCCGCTTAGTGCCCTAATTGGCGAAGCAAGTGCCCCATTTTGTCGCGCTTGGTTTTAAGGTATTTGGCGTTGTGTTCGTTGGCAGGAATTTCCAAAGGCACATTCTCTACCACTTCCAAACCGTAGCCGAGCAAACCTGCCCGCTTCTTGGGATTATTGGTGAGCAAGCGCAATTTTGAAGCGCCTAAGGCGCGTAGAATTTGAGCACCCACACCATAATCTCGTGCATCCATAGGTAAACCCAAACTCAAATTGGCTTCAACCGTATCCATGCCTTGTTCTTGGAGCTTATATGCCTTAAGTTTATTAATTAAACCCACGCCTCTCCCTTCTTGATTCATATAGAGTAATATGCCTTTGCCCTCAGCCCCGATTTGTTCCATGGCGGCATGCAGTTGGGAACCACAATCGCAGCGGAATGAACCAAAAATATCGCCTGTCATGCAGGAACTGTGCACGCGCACTAAGACCGGTTCGTTGGGTTTAATTTCACCCTTCACCAAAGCCAAATGAATTTGATCGTTGGTTATTTGCCTAAAGGCAGCCAATGTAAAATCGCCGTATTCGGTGGGCATCTGAACCGCAACTTCCTCCTCAATCAAAGATTCTTTCTGCATGCGGTAAGCCACCAAATCCTCAATGGAAATGATTTTGAGGTTGAACTTACGGGCAATTTCAAAAAGTTCGGGCAAGCGCGCCATGGTGCCGTCTTCGTTCATGATTTCGACCAGCACTCCGGCCGGTTCAAAACCTGCCAAACGCGATAGGTCAATGGTAGCTTCGGTATGCCCTGTTCTACGCAACACCCCACCTCTACGGGCTTTTAGAGGAAAAATATGCCCCGGTTTGGCCAAATCTTCGGGTTGGGTTTTGGGGTCGATAAGCGCCAAAATAGTTTTGGCCCTGTCGCTGGCCGAAATACCGGTAGTTACGCCCTTTCCACCCAAATCTACCGAAACGGTAAAAGGGGTTTGGTGCAGTGCCGTATTGTCGTTGACCATAAGTTCAAGGCCCAGTTCTTCGCAGCGGTCTTCGATGAGCGGGGCACAAATTAAACCACGGCCATGAGTGGCCATAAAGTTGATTATTTCGGGGGTAATGTTACGCGCTGCGGTAACAAAATCTCCTTCGTTTTCGCGGTCTTCGTCATCAACAACAATAATGACTTTACCCTGACGAATATCTTCGAGGGCTTCTTCTATGGTGTGGAATTTAAACTCCGGCATTACTGGCTTAAGCTTTGCGCCAAAGGTACCGAATAAAGCAGTACAAGGAAACCTAGATGCGTTATAAAAGGTGAATGAATAAGTAAAGGCGGAGTGCCCTCCGTCTCTAAGTGAGGAAGTAAAGACGGAGTGCCCTCCGTCTCTAAGTGAGGAAGTAAAGACGGAGTGCCCTCCGTCTCTAAGTGAGGAAGTAAAGACGGAGTGCCCTCCGTCTCTAAGTGAGGAAGTAAAGACGGAGTGCCCTCCGTCTCTAAGTGAGGAAGTAAAGACGGAGTGCCCTCCGTCTCTAAGTGAGGAAGTAAAGACGGAGTGCCCTCCGTCTCTAAGTGAGGAAGTAAAGACGGAGTGCCCTCCGTCTCTAAGTGAGGAAGTAAAGACGGAGTGCCCTCCGTCTCTAAGTGAGGAAGTAAAGACGGAGTGCCCTCCGTCTCTAAGTGAGGAGGTAAAGACGGAGTGCCCTCCGTCTCTAAGTGAGGAGGTAAAGACGGAGTGCCCTCCGTCTCTAAGTGAGGAGGTAAAGACGGAGTGCCCTCCGTCTCTAAGTGAGGAAGTAAAGACGGGGTGACCCGTCTATGAATGGTGCATAGTTGTGGCCAGCGATGGAAACAGTTTAGGTAAGCCTCCGCCCCTGATGGAAGCAGGTAGCTGACGCGGCTCCGGCCCCGGTATGCGGCCAGGCGAGGAGGCTGAGGAACGAAGACCCCGGAGCGGCCGCAGACCGTGGGCCGGAGACGGGGCACTACCGCAGACAGCAGGAAATGGCGGCCATTTTAACTCGAGAGAACCAGGAGACCAAGGCAAGGCAAGTCGGGAGACCGGGTGGGGGCTGCTTGCCATTTTTACTTCATTATTCCATAAAACAAATCCAAAAACATATTTATCTTGCAGGTGTTGCTTCCATAAGATGAAAGAATCCTTACTGAATAGAATACAGGACGGTGGGCCAATTTATCAAGAACCCCTGGTGGAGGGTTTGTTTTTGGAGCCCTGGAACGCTTGGTCGTCGTTATTGTTTTGGCTGCCTGTGTTTTGGTTGTTGTGGAGACACAGAAACGTAGGGCCAGTAGGGCCCTTTCTGCTGTACTTTTGTGCGCCGTTATTGTTTATAGGGGGTTTGGGTAGTGCCCTTTTTCATGGGTTTCGCAGTGCCCCCTTCTTTCTTTACCTGGATGTTTTGCCCATTTTGGTGCTTTGTTTGGGTTTGGGTTGGTTTTTATGGAAGCAATTGTTGGGGGTATATGGAGCTTGGCTGGCCTTGGTGCTCTTTATTGGTGCTTCCGTGCTTGCAGGCTTGTCGGTTTCGGGCACCCCAGCCATTAATATAAATTATTTTTTGCGTGGCGTATATATGTTTGTACCGGCCATTTTATGTTTGAATCGCATGGGGTGGAAACATAGCCAATGGTTAATGACGGCTGTTGTTTTTTTTGGTTTGGCCCTTTGGTTTAGAGTAATTGATCGGGAATTCAGTTGGTTAACCATGGGCACGCACTTTTTATGGCATGTTTGTTGCAGCCTAGGAGCCTTCTTTCTTGGAAAATTTTTGGTTCGTTTACGCCAAGGAATTATTCTCAATACCTATGCAGGCTAGAAAATGCCCGTACCTTTGAAGTCTAAATGAAAAGGCATGGCATCATTGAAGGAAACCTTATTAGGGCTGCAAAAAGAAATTGCTCAACTTTTGGGCATGGACTTAGACCATTTACGATTTGAATATGAGGGAAACGATCAGGAGGGAAGCCTTAAGTTGGTGACCATAAATCCGAGGCACAAGCAATCTTTTTTGTTTCATGAACTGCCAGGTTTTGGGGTATTGGATGCCACACACAAAATGGCAGATTATGTGCGCACCAACCGGCAAACCAAAAACAGCTACACCATTCAGTGGGCGCTGAGGGAAGATTCGGAGCTACATACTTCCTATTTTAGAGGGAAGCATATGTATGAGGTACTGGATAAGTTTTATTACAACAAAGACATTACCTCTACTCTTATTTTTTCCATTTCACTTAACCCGATTGCCTAATGTTTCGCCACAAAACACAAGTAACCATTCGTTTTTCGGATACGGATATGTTAGGGCATGTAAATAATGCCAACTACTTGTCTTATATGGAGCAAGGTCGAGTTTCGTATTTTAACGAAGTGCTGCCCGGTTTGGTGGATTGGTCCAAAGAAGGCATTATTTTGGCCCGGGCCGAAATCAACTACAAGGTTCCTCTTTTTTTAGAAGACCAATTGTGGGTGTACTTGACGGTTGACCATATTTCTTCCCGAAGTTTCAATATTCGCTACCGTTTGGTTAAACAGCTGTCCGAAGGAGAAATGCTTGCTGCCGAGGGCAATACCCTTATGGTTTGCTATGACTATGCCAAACAATCCAGCATGGCCATGCCTGAAACGTGGCGGAAAGCCATAGAAGCTTACGAAAAAGAGGAATAATGCTTCAGCGCTGGTTTTTAGAAATTTCCTTTTTAGGCGGCGCCTATCACGGCTGGGCCCGGCAACCCAATGCCCCTACCGTACAACAATGCCTTGAGGATGCATTAGCCAGGGTAACTCAACAAAGTATTGAAACCGTTGGGGCAGGAAGAACCGATGCCGGCGTGCATGCCCGTTCTTTGTGGGTACATGTAGATTTGCCAAACTTACCTTATGCTTCCGTGGATTTGGTGCATAAACTCAATTCTATTTTGCCACAAGATATTGCAGTGCATTGCGCCAAACAGGTACCTCAAGATTGGCACGCTAGATTCTCGGCTATTTATAGACGATACACCTATCGCATGGTGGCGCGTAAGGACCCCTTTTGGCAAACTATGGCTTGGCGGGTTTACCCTTTCCCGGACCAAAATCTCATGGAAAAAGCGGCGCAGGTGTTGTTTCAATACAACGATTTCGCCAGCTTTTGCCGAAGCAAACACGATGCGGGAACCACCCTATGTAAAATCCGAGAGGTGGCCTGGGAAAGAAATGATCATGTTTTGGAGTTTCATATTGAAGCCGACCGATTCCTTCGCAATATGGTTCGGGCTTTGGTGGGTACTTTAGTAGCCATTGGTCAAGGTAAATTTCCTGAGCACCATCTGGTGGAGGTTTTGGAAGCCAAAGACCGGACAAAGGCCGGACCAAGTGCGCCAGCACAAGGATTATGTTTGGAAAAAGTAGGGTATCCGGAGGGTTGGTTGGATTGACTTAGAAAAAGAAATGTTCAGGTTAGGCTTTAGCACGGAGGGACTTTAGCGTGCCAGAGGCAGTATACTCAAACGCCCTTTTTCGCCTTGGCGTCTTTGCGTGCAACCAACGGCGTCCTTAAATGTCATCATGCGCCCTAATCCATATCGGTAGGATCCGGCACCAAAATACCCTGGCTAGGAGGTGGACTTTGAGTCGGTGGAGACTCCTCTTCCTCTTCGTCGAAGGTGTTGCGCTGCTCCTTCAAATACTCGGGGTCGGAGTCATGAATTAACTCCGGTTGCTCTCCAGCCGCCTTTTCACGTTCCTGTTTTGGGGTCTGCGCCGGTAGACTGTCATTGGTCTTTTGGCTTTGAAACAAATCCGACCATCCGTCAAACTCTCTTTGGTAGCTTAGCCCTACACCCTGTGTATAAGGAATGCTGTTCTTTAAGAGGTTGTACTCATTGCTTCGGTTAAAGGCCCGAATCCTCAAACGTCCGTCTTCGGTGGCTTTCACTTCTACATTCACGTTACCTACCACCGTATTGGTATTGTCGGCCTGGCTTTGGTCGCCTCCACCCACGCCTAAGTCGGTGTCTATGATTACCCGGTTGTCGAACAGCTGTGTTTGTAGACCAACCATTACCCGTTCGGCTCGGTTTTGTTCGCCCGCTTGGTAATCCAAATTGATGTTTACGTCTTTGGTGAATTTTCCCAACCAATTGTTCAGCTGACCACTTAGCAAGCTCAGGGAGTTGCTTCCTAAACCGGAGGCGGCGAGTGCACCACCACCCAAACCGCCCGAACCAATAGACTCCGGCGGCAAAAAAGAGTTGATGATAAGCAAGGAAAAAACTTGTCTATTCACCTCTTCCTCCGAGTTCATTACCGAACGTACTAAAGCGCGGGTGCTTTCGTCCTCGTCGGGAAGGGAAAGGCCAAAACCAATGCGCGGGTCAATCAATCGGTCGGTCAAATTAAGTTCACAAAATATCCTGCTGGCTCTGCGGTAGCGTTCGGCCTGAGCCGGATCGCTGGTAAAAGGCGACACCAAAGGATATAAGGAGGCTCTCGCCGGGTGAATGGCTGTGGCATTGATTTGTGCTTCGAGCGGATCTCCGCTCCAGGTAACAAAGCTGCCAGGTTTAATGATAAAAGGCTTGTTAACTAAATTAGAGAGGGTAAATAAGTAATCCCCTTTGGAAATGGTAAAGGTACCGTCCATTTCGAAACGGTCTTTCATGTCCAAGGTAATGGCCAAATGGTTGGAAGTGCCTCTTGCGGTGAGTACGTCGCCCACGGTTTCATCAAAAATCACACGGTATTCGGCTTCGGCTGTGGTGCGCAAATGCAGTTCAATGGTAAGGTTTCCCTCATCGGTCGCCGCCGCATTGGCTTGATTTCCACCAAGTTTGCCTTTGATCTGCATGCTGTCCCGGTCTACAAAGCGTACAAAGTTGTTTTCCTGGGCAGTTGCCCCACTCGATATGGGTAGATTGATAGAGGTCCCTGCCCCTACCTCCAAATTGGCTTTGATGTACAAATCGTTGAGGGGGCCGTTGATTTCCACTGCTCTACCATTGCCTTTGGGGACCAGATCTTGACTGGTTACCACAGCCTTGCCATAAAACTGTTCGTTGTCTTTGACTGTGGTGGCCATGGCCTGGAAATTCTTGATGCGGTCCAGGTTCAGGCGCATTTCTAAATCGGCAAAGTTTCTATGAAACAATACGCCTATCAAGTGAGCCGACCCCTCTTTGCTATCGGTTATTCGAATGTCCGGCAAAATGATGGAATGGCTGGTAACCAAAATCGGTTCGCCTTTTAAGTCCAGCTTCATAGGGCTGTTTAAAAAGGCAAGATTCATTTGGGGGTTGGTCAAAAACAGGACACCGTTGATTTGAGGGTCTGTACCGCTCCCTTTTACCAACAAGCGCCCGGAGGCTTTTCCCGACAAACTCTTGAATAAATCACCGGTAAAGGGCTTTAGAGCTTCTAGGGGCAAGCCCTCTATATTGGCTTCTAAATCCAACAAATTTTCCGGCTCAAAAGGCCGCACTTTACTGTTGGAAATTTTAAGCAAATCTACCCCGTCTTTTTTTAGAAACGCACTAATTTCCAGTACTTTACTCTCGGCTCCGAAGCGGCTGTCTACACTAAGCGCTCCCAAGGCCAGCCCATTCATGCTTAAATCCTCGACCCTTAAGTTGGAAGTCATTAAGGGCATTTCTTCAGAAAATAATCGAAACAAGGACAGCGAGCCCGACAAATCTCCGGAAGGTTCTAAACCACCCCCCGGAATAAACTCACCCAGCAAAGCCACGGGAAAATCGGCGAATGATATGTCCAGCTTTTCCTTTTCGTTTAGCCCTGCTGCTCCCGAAATGCTGAGCAAAGGGAGCTTAAGCCGCTCTGATTCTACTTTAAAGTCTCGAAAGGCTAGCCGGTCGGCACTCAGCAAGACAAAAGCACCGTCTTGGAGGCCCCATAAACCATCTTGATAATACCCATAACTATTGCTGAACTCCAAGGGCAAACCCAAACTGTCGCCCAGTCGTGTGCGTCCATGCAGGCTCAGGGCGTTGAGTTTTTGGGTTTCATTGCTAAAACCCAAATCAAATACTAAGGTGTCGCGCAACCATTGCACCCTTCCCATAAAACGGTCCACCTGCAAACTATCGTTCATGCGCACATGGGCCACCCGTGTTTGCACGGTGAGGGAATCGTTGCGGGTATCGGCCCGTAAAGTCCAGCTATCCAGTTCCCATTGCTTCCATTGCACTTTGCCGCTGCGTATATTTAGGCGTATGTCGCGCTCTTGGCTGTTGTATTGGCCGTAGGCTATGGAATTTGGATGAATGGACAAGCCGGGAACAAACAAATCGGTAAGCGCAGCGGTCTCTTTTAGGTGGACCGAAAAGGTGAAATTCTGTGGCAAACTATCCAAAATTTCTACCTTTTCTATACCTGAAGAGGGGTTAATGGCGGCCAATTGGTTGCCCAAATGCTGAAATAGAGGCACAAAACGGTATTGACCGTCCACATCGGCATCGATAAAGTCGGAATGCAGAGACAAAGTTTTTCCTTCGGGAAGCAACTCGGAGCTTAGGGTTAGTTCATCCATTTGGTAATGCCGGCTGCCCAAAGAAAAGCGGGTATTGTCTACCCGCAAACTTCCCATGATGTTGTCTGGTTGGTCTCCGCTGGCATTGATGTATACAATGGTAGATAAGCTGCTGCTGCTGTCCAAAGAAACCAAGTTCAACTGTCCCAAATCCACATCCCGCAAGCGGGCTATAAAGTCAAAGGTGGGCTTTTCTCGGCTAAAATCGATGCGGCCATTAAAATCGAGTTTGGCGTTGGGGTCATCCAGCATTACCCTACCGGTAAACACCCCTGGTCCGATATCGGCATTAACGACCAAGCCTTGGTATGTATATCCATTGATTTCCAGAAGGCTCACCCCTCCGTCAAAAGCGGCAAAAAAATCGTTGCCCGAAAAACCTTCGCCGCGGATTTCGCCGGAGGCGCTTACCATACCCAAACCCAATTGCTTTCCGGCCAATGCTCCGGCCTGAAACTTTTTCAAGTCTACAAAACCCTCATAATAAGGAAGGCCCTTGGCCGGTTGCACCATATGTATATCCAACGAGGCACTGCCCAAACCGGTTTGAAGTTGACCAAAAGCATTAAAATCGCGCAAATAGCCATCAAAATGACCATTAAACTTAAGCACGCCTAAGCGTTTGAGTTCGGCAGGCACCTGCACATAGCGTTGTTCGGGAAATGGAGGCAAGGGAATCCGCTCCAAATCGTAGCCATTGGTCACCATGCGGTCCAAATCAATGTCCATGTAGGTATTTTGGATATCGGGCAAGCCCTTAAGGTGTAAACGCCCGTCGAGTTGGGTTACCGAACCAAACAAAATCCTCAGGCCCTCGGCCCGTAAATTGTTGAGTTGGCCCTTGATTTTACCACGAACTCTAAAGCTGCTTTCCAAGCCCTGCAACCCCGGGGCAAACCAAGCGATATCGCCCATATGCACATTGGAAAGGGCCAGTTGGGCATGCAAATCTACCTTCTCCTCAAAATTTTGAAAAGCCCTTGGATCCTCAAAATTCATGGACATAAAACCCCGGATGGTACTTCGTCCGGTGCTGAGGGAAAAGTCTTCCAAACTCAATTGATGCTTGCAATACAAGAAATCCCCGCTCAATGCTTTTAAGTATGCCCCTCCCTTATCGCGGGCCACCAGCGAGTCCACATGCATCATAACCGTATCGTGTCGCACATGAAAACTATGCACCGTCACCGAAATATCGCTAAGGCCGATATCGGAGGGCTGAAATGCGGCCTCGGTACCGGTAATTTCCGGATTTTGAAGGCGAAACGAAGCTCGGTTTAAGCGCACCTTGTCAAATTCTATAATCCAGGGCCGGGCCGTGGAAAGGGTATCGGGCTGTTCAGGTTTAAGGGTTGCCAAAAAGACATCGAGATTCATGCCGGATTCCCCTGGATACTTTACCAAAAAAATACCGCCATCTTCCAACGCCACTTCGTCAATGACAATGGCGCGGCGTTCTTGTTGCACTTCGCCCAAAACCGCATGTAGATTCTCTGCAAAGATCAGCGTATCTCCATGCAAATCGCCCAAATACAGTCCCTTTAGATCGACCGCCAAGTCTAGGAAATCGATATGAAGTGCTTCTACCCGCACCTCGTGTCCCGTTTTATTGCTCAGCCAATTGGCAGCCACACTACCCAACCAAGATTGCACAAAAGGCAATTGCAGGGCAATAAGGAGGCTAAGCAAAAAGAGAAAAAAACCGAGGAAAATGCGACCGACACGCCGAAAAAACCGGCCCTTTTTTGGAGCCGCAGCAGAAGAAGGTTGCGGTGCTTCGGTCGATGTCATGAGGTGCCCAACGCAGATTAAGGAGTAAAAGTACGTAGAGTGTGCAAATATTGGGCCAAGGAGGGGAATGGGGCATATGGAGGAGGTAAAGGCGGGAGATTTCCCGTTGCAGCGATGATGCATGCGGGCGGCTGGGCGGAGCTATGGCGAAAATACTCCAAAAAGTGTTGAGATTAGCCCAATATGCTTGATTCTTTTGCGAAGATCCCGGGTATACGAGAATGGATGCCTAATTCTATTTATGAAGTAAAAATATCAAAAAAAGAACGCTTTTTGCTTGCGTTTTTTTACTTTAGCTCATATTATGCTAGCTGTTATGAAAATATTCATTTCCATATTGTTCCTTTTCGCCCTCTTTTCTTGTTCCAAAGAAGCTCCGGAGGGTTGTATGGTTTGCTATGATAATTGCATTAGCGTAAACGACCCGTTTTATGATGGTCTTTGTTTGTCCGAGTTTAGAAATGGGGGGCCGGGGTCAGATACTTTTGCCTTTTTTTCGGGCTTAACTTGGACACTTTCGGCGGAACGCAAACTGGACATTGAGTATTTAGATAAAGAATTGCCGCCCGTTTGTTCTAATTCTTTTTCCGACAATGGAGCCTGGGCAGAAGCACGTGACGATTTATACCACACCTATTATTATTGCAAGGAACAATGAAGTACCTAGGTTTTTTAAGCGGTTTGTTTTTGGCAACCTTTGCTTTTTGGTCCTGCGGAAGAGAGGAGGGTTGCATAGAGTGTGATGGAAATAATGGTTACCAATATTTTTGCGAAGACGAATTTGAAGAGCTAAAGGTGTATTTTGAATTGCCCGATGATTATACCTGGGAGGAATTTGAAAAGGCACTATCCGAGGGACACCAAGAACATGGCGGTTTTTGTTACTATTGGGACGAGTAGGATGTCCTAGCTTAGGTTTTTGGCTCAAAGGTGGAGACCTGTGGGGTTTTTGCCAAAAGAACTCGGTGATTGCAAGTTCTAAAACCGCAAAACTATGGTTTGTTTTGCGCCCGTTAAAAAGCTATGGAAGCCTGGGTTTCTTAGGGAAATTAAAGCAAAGTAACCGTGGTCAAGCCTGCTCAGCCGAACCAAGGCATATATGCTTTTGTTATCTTTGTGGATGCACGAACCTTCCTCCTCTCGATTGTTTGACGAAGCCGTAGAGGCCTTGGCGGGCTTGCCCGGAGTGGGTCGAAAAACGGCCATGCGTTTGGCTTTGTTCGTTTTAAACCAAGACGAGGCTTGGGTACGCCAATTTAGTGCCTCCGTGTTGAAGCTAAGGGAAGAAGCGCGGTTTTGCCGCAAGTGTTTTAATTTGAGCGATGAAGCATTGTGTCGGATTTGTTCGAATCCGAGCAGAAAGCAGGAGATGGTGTGTGTGGTGGAGGATATTCGAGATGTGCTTGCCATAGAAAGTACGCACCAATACCATGGCTTGTACCATGTGTTGGGAGGACGTATTTCGCCCATGGATGGGGTAGGGCCTTCCGACTTAAATTTGGAAGCTTTGTTGGCCCGATGCCGAGAAGAGGAGTTAAAGGAGGTGATATTGGCCTTATCTCCGACCATGGAAGGGGACACTACGGGGTTTTACATTTACAGGAAGTTGGAGCCTATGGGTCTTGAAATTAGTACCATTGCACGTGGTGTTGGCTTTGGTGATGCGCTGGAGTATGCCGATGAACTAACTTTGGGGAGAAGCATACAATTTAGATTGCCTTTTGCGCAGACCTTAAGGACATAAATGCCCTATGGAGAGGGATTTGCGCCCCGGATAGAGGCCGGGAGCGGACAGCAGACCAAGCTTAGCAGAACGTGGAGCGAGGACTTTGCAGCCTTGCGGAAAAGCCCGGAGCCCCGTTCTGCTTAGCTTGGGCCATGGCCCGAAGGCCGAAAGCCGGAAAGGCGCCCCATAAAAAGTCTCCATCCTAAGCATGTGGGAGAGTGCTATATTTGTGCTGTGGAGCAGCCTTATGTTTCGGTGGTGGTTGTTAATTACAACGTACGTTTTTTTCTGGAGCAGTGTTTGCGTTCGGTGGAAACGGCGGTGCAGCGGCTTGAGGGGCGTTATGGAACCGGAGCGGCGGAGGTTTGGGTGGTCGACAACCATTCGGTGGATGGTTCGGTGGAGATGGTGGCTGCGCAGTTTCCATGGGTACGCTTGCAGGCGAACAAAGAAAATTTGGGTTTTTCCAAGGCCAACAATCAGGCGATACGCGCCGGTTCGGGCAAATATGTGCTTTTGTTGAATCCGGATACGGTGGTTGAGGAGGATACGTTGGTGCGGACCGTGGAGTATTTGGAGGCGCATGAGGATGTGGGCGGTTTGGGCGTGAAAATGCTGGATGGTAAGGGGCAATTTTTGCCGGAAAGCAAACGCGGCTTGCCTACGCCTGCGGTGGCTTTTTGGAAAATATTTGGTCTATCGGCCTTATTTCCAAAATCTAAGGTCTTTGGTCGATATCATTTGGGCTATTTAAGTGCTGAGGAGACGCATGAAATTGATGTGCTGTCGGGTGCTTTTATGATGATGCGTCGTGCTGCATTGGACGAGGTGGGTTTGCTGGATGAGACCTTTTTTATGTATGGCGAGGATATAGATTTAAGCTACCGGATTCAGTTGGGCGGTTGGAAGAACGTGTATTTTTCGGGTACGCGGATTATTCATTACAAGGGAGAAAGCACCAAAAAGCGGTCGGCGAATTACGTATTTGTGTTCTATAAGGCCATGGTGATTTTTGCCCGAAAGCACTTTTCCAAAGGTCGTGCGGGCTTGTTCAGCAGTTTGATTCATGCGGCCATATGGTTTAGAGCCGGTTTGGCCTTGCTGCGTCGGTTGGCCCAGGCCTTATGGTTGCCCTTTTTTGATGGTATATTGATTTCGGCCCTAATGTATGGGGCGGTTGTGTATTGGGAGATAAACCACAAGTATGTAGAAGGGGGGACTTATCCTCCCATTTTTACGCAGGTATTGGTTCCTTCCTATGTTGTGCTGTGGTTGCTTGGTTTATGGTTGGGGGGAGCTTATCAGGCGCCATACCGGGCGGGGAAGGCCATGAAGGGCATTATTTGGGGTACGGTGCTGATTTTGCTGGGCTACAGTGTGCTTCCTGAGCATTTGCGCTTTAGTAGGATGCTGATATTTTTAGGAGCGGCTTCTTCGGCCTTGGCCCTGGGTTTGGGTCGGACCTTGCTTGCCTGGGCTTTGCCTTATTCGGGTTTTGGATTGCGGAGGCAGGTGGTGCGCAGGGTATTGTTGGTGGGTGGTTCAGAGGAGACCCATAGGGTGCAAAAGTTGCTGCATGAGTCGGGTTTTGCTGTTGAGGTGCAGGGATTTGTGCATCATACTGTATATAAAGATCCCTTGTTTGCCGGTTTGGTAGAGGATTTGCCCTTGCTTGCCGAGGTGCACCGAGTGGATGAAGTAATTTTTTGTGCCAAGGATCTTACGGCAGATTTGATAATGGACTGTATGACGCGGACGCGTCTGCCACATTTGGATTTTAAAATTGCTCCCCCGGAAAGTGCCTTTATTATTGGAAGCAATAGCATACATAGCACAGGCACTTGGTATATGACTCAGGTGAATGCCATTGGGAGTAGGCGAAATAGGCGCAAAAAACGGTTGTTTGATTTGGGGATGTGCCTTTTGTTGTTGGTTACGGTTCCGGCAGGTTTGTTTGTGTGGAACCTTCCTCGTTTTTTTGGTCGGTGGAGCCTTGTATTGCGGGGCAAAAGCAGTTGGGTAGGTTATGCGCGTACCGGTTCAACGGAAGGTTTACCGGCGTTACGCCCCGGGGTGCTTCACCCGGCCATGCATTTGAACGGTTTGCATGTAGACCCTGATTTTTTTCATCGAGTGAACCTGCTGTATGCCAAGGATTTTTCTTTGCAAGGCGACTGGAATATGATGTTTCAATATTGGCGGGAGTTGGGAAGATAGCATTTAGAGACCGTAGACGGGAGACTATTCGGGCGGCATTCCTGTCCTGACCGAAGCGTCAGGAGTTCTTCATTTACAAGCAGTAAACTGCGGCCTGTCCTGACCGAAGCGTCAGTTTCTTGAATCCTGACCGAAGCATCAGGAGGCCTGTCGATTTGTCCGTGTCTTAAACCCCTTGGGCCTCGGTCAAGGACTTCGTTTTGAAAGCACAATAGGTCTACGGTCTCGATACGTTGATGTTGCTTATCGAACCAGATTTACTTTTCCTCTGAACTCATGCCATTCTCCGTAAAAGTCCCGAACTCTTATTCGGTACACGTATACGTCTTGCTTGGCAAGTTTATCGGCATGGAATCCGTTCCACCCTTTCTCTAGGGGTTCCATATTTTCCATGTAGATGAGTTCGTCTCCCCAGCGGTTAAAGATCCACATTTCGGCTTCTACCATACCGCGGCCTTCAATTTTGAAGAAGTCGTTTAGACCGTCCTCGTTGGGTGAGAAGGAGTTGGGAATGAATACGGTGAAATCGGGATTAATGCTCAGCACATGGGTAATGGAGTCAGAACAGCCATTTTCGGTAGCTACCCATAGATAAATGTAATAAGTTCCGGTATCTGCAGGGTATACATGAGATACATTCATGGAACTGTGGGTGGTTCCATCGCCCATGTCCCAATAGAATTGGTTGGGTCCACCCAAGCTTTGATTGAAGAACTCAATGTTTCTGTTTACAATGGTTGGTTCTTCCGGGGTAAACTTGAATTGAGCATCGGGTAGGGCATGCACTTCAATCATGTCGTTTACGGTAACGGAGGTATCGCATCCTTTGTCGGAGATGGCATACATGCTTACGGTATAGAATCCGGGGTTCATGTACCACTGGTTTGGATCGTCTTGATTTGAGGTATTTCCATTGCCCAAATCCCAAGTAATTCCGGTTACGGTATTGTCGCCGGGAATGGTGGTTTGGTTTTCGAAATACACCCGAAGCGGGGCACAACCTTCCACCGGATCTGCGGTAAAGTTGATGCGCGGTCTAGGGAAGATAGAAACGGGTTTGGTGATGGAGTCGATACATCCATGGTTGGATGAAGCCATTAAGGTAACTTGATAGGTACCATCGGCGGCATATTGTACCACCGGATCTACGGTGTACGATGTGGGCACGCTGTCGGATCCGAAGTTCCAGGTATATCCGGTGATGGATCCCCCTGCAATGGAAGAGCTGTTGTTAAAAATCACAGGTTCTCTGGAGCAAACGCTCTGAGCGGAAAAGTCAGGCTCAGGCAAAGGCCAAACGGTAGTGTTTCCGGTTACGGTATCGGTACAACCATTGGAAGAGGTAACAATTAAGGTAATGGGGAATGCTCCGGGAGCACCATAGGTATGGTTAAAGGTAGCGTTGGTATAGTTTCCTCCATCGCCGGTGGTCCACTGCCATTGGCTGATTTGATCGTTTTGCACGGTGGAGTTGTCGGTGAAAGGAGAGGGTGCTGTATGGCAAGTATTCGGCGCGGTAAAAGCAGCCACAGGCCAATGGTAATTGGTGTATGGAATAGATATGGTATCGGTACACCCTTCGTTGGAAGTAGCGATGAGGGTAACATTATAGGTACCGTTATCGGCATAGGTATGGGTGGGCGAGTTAGCCGAAGAGCTGTTTCCGTCGTCAAAATCCCAATCCCAGGTGGCAATAGAGCCAGGCGCAGGAATGGAGGATTGGTTAATGAATGGAGCAATCATACCGCAAGAGGGGGGCAGCGCAAAGTTGGTAACCGGCTTAGGAGTAATAAGCAAGGGATTGGTAACGGTATCGGTACATCCCCCTTGACCGGTCACTACTAGCGTAATGTTATACTGTCCATGGGTGCCATACAGGTGAGCAGGGTTTTGCTGATTCGAGCTGTTTCCGTCACCAAAGTCCCATTGCCAGTTAGCGATGGTTGAATTAGGAATGGTAGACTGGTCAGAGAAGGGCGCGGGAGTTTCGTCGCAGGTTTGTGGTACGCTAAAGGCGGCTTGGGGAATGGACCAAGTGGTGAAAGGCTGTACGAGCGTATCGGAACACCCTTCGTTGGAAACCACAATAAGGGAGATGTTGTAGGATCCTGGATTGGTGTATTGGTGCGTAGGATTTTGTTGGTTGGAGCTTTGTCCATTACCAAAGTTCCATTGGTTGGAAGTTATGGTACCGGGCTGAGCAATGGAAGAAAGGTTAGAGAATGCATTGGTCAAACCGCAAGAATCGGGCAGAGTGAAGCCTGCAACCGGGGTAGGAGGGATGTTGATTGGATTTGCAGCGGTATCGGTACATCCACCCACGCCTGTTACCACCAGGGTGACGTTGTATTGACCATGCTGAGGGTAGCTGTAAGCGGGGTTTTGGGTATTGCCGTTTTGTCCGTTTCCATAGCTCCAATCCCACTGGGTGATTTGGGAGTTTTGAATGGTAGAGAGGTCTTGGAATGGCACGGCATTTCCATGGCAGGTTTGCGGTCCGGAGAAGGCAGCCTGTGGAATGGCATATACAGTGAAGTTCTGTGTTGTGGTATCGGTACAGCCGTCGGCGGTGGTTACCGCATGGGTAATGGCATAAGTGCCCGGACTTTGATAATTAAAGGCAGCGTTTTGGGTATTGAGCGTTTGCCCGTTGCCCAAATCCCAATGGTAGGTATTGATGTTCCCGGGCTGAGCTACCGCACTTGTACTGAGGAAACTGTCGCTGAGTCCACAGGAATCCGGCATGGTAAAGGAAGCGGTAGGAGTAGGGGGAACCACCACCACTTGGGTAGCGGTATCGGTACATCCGCCGGGACCTGTAACTACCAGTGAGGTATTATAGGTTCCGTGTTGTGGGTAATTGTAATTGGGGCTTTGCTGATTGGAGTTTTGTCCATTGCCGTAATCCCAGTTGTATGCAAGGTTTCCACCGCCTTGAACGGAGGAGGTATTGGTAAAAGGCACGGCATTGCCGTGGCAGGTTTGGGGCGCAGTGTATTGTGCGTTTGGAATGGCGTAAACGGTAAAGTTTTGGGTTTCGGTGTCTACGCAGCCGTTGGAAGAAGTAGTGGTGAGAGTAATAGGATATGTTCCGGGAGTGGCAAAATTAAAGTTGGGGTTTTGCTGTCCGGAAGTTTGTCCATTACCTAAGTTCCATTGATTAGAGGTAATGGTGCCCGGAGAGGCGATGGTAGAAGTATTGGTAATTTGTCCTGTTAGCCCGCAGGGAGGAGGCAATGTAAATGAGGCGACAGGTACCGGGTGCACGGTAACCTGTTGTGTGGCGGTATCGCTGCAATTTCCGGCTCCGGTGGCAATGAGGGTGACGGTGTAGGTGCCGGATTGTTGGTAATTATGCCAAGGACTTTGTTGGAATGAGCTGTTTCCATTGCCAAAATCCCAGGTATAAGTCATATTTCCCCAACCGGGCAAGGTACTTTGGTTAATAAAGGGTAGGTTGTTTCCGGTACATACAGACTGGAAGGTAAATGCAGCGGTAGGTATGGCATTTACATTAATTTGCTGTGTAATGGTATCGTAGCAACCGGCATTATCGCCCACAATAAGAGAGACATTATAGCTTCCCGGTGCGGCATAGGTATGGCCTGGATTTTGTTGATTTGAGGTGTTTCCATCGCCAAAATCCCAGGCGTGAGAAACCAAGGTACCGGGGCTGGAAATAGAGGAGAGGTCGGTGAATTGCTTGTTTAGTCCGCAGAGCGTATCCATGGAGAATCCGGGTTGAATTACCGGAGGGACAGTAACGGGCAGGGTAACGGTGTCGGCACAGCCTGCGGGAGCTTCGGCAATAAGGGTTACGTTATAGGTGCCGGGTTGTTGGTACTGGTGGATAGGACTTTGTCCTGTTCCCGAGTTTCCATCGCCAAAATCCCAGGACCAATTGGAGGGCCAGGAATTGGGAATAATGGTAGAGTCGGTGAACTGAATGGTACCGTTGCAGAGGTTGGATGTGGTGAAATGGGCTACAGGAACAATGGGTTGAATATTGGTTGAAAGGGTTGCGTTACATCCGGTTTGGGAGGTTAAGGTTACCGACCAAGGAATTACATTAAGATGTGGGTTTTGAATAGTAACTGAAGGGGTTGTAGCTCCGTTGCTCCATAAATAATTAGCAAATCCGGCTGGGGCGGTTAGGGTTGCCAGGGTGTCGCCTTGACAATAGGCTATATCGATTTGAAGAGGGCGACATTCTGCCACTAAATATCCATGACCGGAGTGGCCGCCCCAGCCGCAGTCACCCGATTGGGCTTCAATAGTAACGGTTTGACCTGAGAGCTGAGAAAGGTCAATACCGGATTTTGTCCAGTTTTTCCAAACATATCCTGCATAGCTTCCCCAGCCCGGAAGGTTTGGATTTGCCCAAACATTTAGAAAGGTACAGGGTACTATTTGTCCGTTTTGGTTTCGAACTTGAATTTGAAATTTGGGTTGGTCAGGAACCGGGTGTCCTGCAGGGTATTGAAGAACAACGGCATATTCATAGGTAAAAAGCGTATTTTGATTGTTCACCACAAAAGAATAGGCAAGGCGCTCAGCTTGACGTCCTCCGGAGCTGTTTCCCAAACGAGCTGACTGGTTATATCCGGGAGGCACCCGTTGGAGCATGGGCACAATATTATCCGTACCCGGAGTCATAATGGTGTGTCGCCCATTGACTATGACATTGGGAACATTGATATTGATGGTTGGACAACAAATTCCGGTTCCACCTGTCCAGTTTTGGAAGTTGCCAAAAGAGAAGTCCGCATTGGGGCAACCGAAATTCCCTTGTGCGTTAGATTTAGGGACTACACCTAGCAATAAGGCTAGAGCCAAAAGAACAAAAGGGGGTATACGTTTAATCATAGTCTTTGTTTGCGATGACTATTATGCAAAATCCGCATCGTAAAGTTAGTAAAGAAAACTCCCCCTGGCAAAATTCTTTGAAGCGCGCCTATGTTTTGGTTGGATTTTTTTCTTAAATCCTATGGAAAATAATGCCCTGCTTTTGCTTTGCCGACGGATGTTCCGTTAGCGCATTCCATGCCCACAGAGTTATCTAGTGCATCTGCGGATATTTATTAGGTTCTATTGCCCTACCGGAGATTTTAAAAAAAAATAATATGTGGGTTAGAAGCAATGCCTCTATACTTTGGTTGTCAAATTTGTGAAAACCGTCGTGCACAGCATGGCTTTTATTTTTTGCTTTTCGGTGATTTTAGCGGACCAAATTTACTTTCCCTCGATACTCATACCATTCGCCGTAAAAGTCTCTAACTCTAATACGGTAAACATACACGCCTTGTTTTACCAATTCCTGGGCATAAGATCCATCCCAACCTTTGGCCAAGGGTTCTAGGTTCTTAAGGTAGGCAAGTTCTTGACCCCAGCGGTTAAAGATCCACATTTCGGCTTCTGCCATGCCTCGACCTTCAATTTTAAAGACATCGTTTAATCCATCGTCATTTGGTGAAAAGGCATTGGGAATATAAATGGTAAAATCCGGATTGATGCTTAGAGGGTGGATTATAGAATCAGAACAGCCATGCTCATTTGCTACCCACAAATAAATGTAATAGGTGCCGGTATCTGCAGGGTATACATGAGATACATTCATGGAATTGTAGGTATTCCCATCGCCCATGTCCCAATAAAACTCCGTGGGTCCACCCAGGCTTTGGTTGAAGAATTCGATGTCTCTCTCGGCAATGGTTGGTTCTTCCGGGGTAAACTTGAATTGAGCATCGGGTAGGGCATGCACTTCAATCATGTCGTTTACGGTAACGGAGGTATCGCATCCTTTGTCGGAGATGGCATACATGCTTACGGTATAGAATCCGGGGTTCATGTACCACTGGTTTGGATCGTCTTGATTTGAGGTATTTCCATTGCCCAAATCCCAAGTAATTCCGGTTACGGTATTGTCGCCGGGAATGGTGGTTTGGTTTTCGAAATACACCCGAAGCGGGGCACAACCTTCCACCGGATCTGCGGTAAAGTTGATGCGCGGTCTAGGGAAGATAGAAACGGGTTTGGTGATGGAGTCGATACATCCATGGTTGGATGAAGCCATTAAGGTAACTTGATAGGTACCATCGGCGGCATATTGTACCACCGGATCTACGGTGTACGATGTGGGCACGCTGTCGGATCCGAAGTTCCAGGTATATCCGGTGATGGATCCCCCTGCAATGGAAGAGCTGTTGTTAAAAATCACAGGTTCTCTGGAGCAAACGCTCTGAGCGGAAAAGTCAGGCTCAGGCAAAGGCCAAACGGTAGTGTTTCCGGTTACGGTATCGGTACAACCATTGGAAGAGGTAACAATTAAGGTAATGGGGAATGCTCCGGGAGCACCATAGGTATGGTTAAAGGTAGCGTTGGTATAGTTTCCTCCATCGCCGGTGGTCCACTGCCATTGGCTGATTTGATCGTTTTGCACGGTGGAGTTGTCGGTGAAAGGAGAGGGTGCTGTATGGCAAGTATTCGGCGCGGTAAAAGCAGCCACAGGCCAATGGTAATTGGTGTATGGAATAGATATGGTATCGGTACACCCTTCGTTGGAAGTAGCGATGAGGGTAACATTATAGGTACCGTTATCGGCATAGGTATGGGTGGGCGAGTTAGCCGAAGAGCTGTTTCCGTCGTCAAAATCCCAATCCCAGGTGGCAATAGAGCCAGGCGCAGGAATGGAGGATTGGTTAATGAATGGAGCAATCATACCGCAAGAGGGGGGCAGCGCAAAGTTGGTAACCGGCTTAGGAGTAATAAGCAAGGGATTGGTAACGGTATCGGTACATCCCCCTTGACCGGTCACTACTAGCGTAATGTTATACTGTCCATGGGTGCCATACAGGTGAGCAGGGTTTTGCTGATTCGAGCTGTTTCCGTCACCAAAGTCCCATTGCCAGTTAGCGATGGTTGAATTAGGAATGGTAGACTGGTCAGAGAAGGGCGCGGGAGTTTCGTCGCAGGTTTGTGGTACGCTAAAGGCGGCTTGGGGAATGGACCAAGTGGTGAAAGGCTGTACGAGCGTATCGGAACACCCTTCGTTGGAAACCACAATAAGGGAGATGTTGTAGGATCCTGGATTGGTGTATTGGTGCGTAGGATTTTGTTGGTTGGAGCTTTGTCCATTACCAAAGTTCCATTGGTTGGAAGTTATGGTACCGGGCTGAGCAATGGAAGAAAGGTTAGAGAATGCATTGGTCAAACCGCAAGAATCGGGCAGAGTGAAGCCTGCAACCGGGGTAGGAGGGATGTTGATTGGATTTGCAGCGGTATCGGTACATCCACCCACGCCTGTTACCACCAGGGTGACGTTGTATTGACCATGCTGAGGGTAGCTGTAAGCGGGGTTTTGGGTATTGCCGTTTTGTCCGTTTCCATAGCTCCAATCCCACTGGGTGATTTGGGAGTTTTGAATGGTAGAGAGGTCTTGGAATGGCACGGCATTTCCATGGCAGGTTTGCGGTCCGGAGAAGGCAGCCTGTGGAATGGCATATACAGTGAAGTTCTGTGTTGTGGTATCGGTACAGCCGTCGGCGGTGGTTACCGCATGGGTAATGGCATAAGTGCCCGGACTTTGATAATTAAAGGCAGCGTTTTGGGTATTGAGCGTTTGCCCGTTGCCCAAATCCCAATGGTAGGTATTGATGTTCCCGGGCTGAGCTACCGCACTTGTACTGAGGAAACTGTCGCTGAGTCCACAGGAATCCGGCATGGTAAAGGAAGCGGTAGGAGTAGGGGGAACCACCACCACTTGGGTAGCGGTATCGGTACATCCGCCGGGACCTGTAACTACCAGTGAGGTATTATAGGTTCCGTGTTGTGGGTAATTGTAATTGGGGCTTTGCTGATTGGAGTTTTGTCCATTGCCGTAATCCCAGTTGTATGCAAGGTTTCCACCGCCTTGAACGGAGGAGGTATTGGTAAAAGGCACGGCATTGCCGTGGCAGGTTTGGGGCGCAGTATATTGTGCGTTTGGAATGGCGTAAACGGTAAAGTTTTGGGTGTCGGCGTCTGCACAACCGTTGGCTGATGTCGTATTTAAAATAATGGTGTAGGTTCCGGGACTACCGTAGGTGAAGTTCGGGTTTTGCTGACCGGAAGTTTGTCCATTGCCTAGATTCCATTGATTAGAGGTGATGTTGCCCGGGGAGGCAATGGTAGAAGTATTCGTAATTTGTCCTGTGAGCCCACAAGGCGGTGGTAAGGTAAAAGAGGCGACAGGTAGAGGGTTGACACTAACCTGCTGGGTAAGAGTATCGCTACAATTTCCTGTACCGGTTGCAATCAAGGTAACATTGTATGTGCCTGCTTGTTGATAGTTATGGGCAGGACTGGGTAGCGTGGAGCTATTTCCGTCTCCAAAGTCCCATTGGTAGGTCATTTGACTTCCGCCGGCTACAGTACTTGTATTAAAAAATGGCAATTGGTTTCCTTCACAAACGGCTTGGAAGGTAAAGGCCGCCGTGGGAAAGGCATTAACATTGATTTGTTGAATTAAGGTATCTGTACAATTTGAGTTATCGGTAGTTACCAGACTTACATTGTAACTGCCCGGCATGGCAAAAGTATGGTTGGGGTTTTGTTGACTGCTGGTATTGCCGTCTCCAAAGTCCCAAGCCCAATTGGTAATGGTGTTGGGCGAACCTACCGTGGTGGCATCGGTAAATTGTTTGGATAATCCACAAAGGGTATCTACCGAAAACGATGTTTGAATAACAGGAGGTGGAGTTACCGGAATGACAACAGTATCTGCACAACCTGCCGGTGCTTGAGCAATTAGAGTAACATTGTAGGTCCCCGGTTGTTGATATTGATGCACCGGATTCTGCACCGTTGAGGTATTTCCGTCACCAAAATCCCAAGACCATTGGCTAGGCCAAGAGTTAGGAATTATGGTGGAATCCGTAAATTGTACCGTGCCGTTGCATAGATTAGATGTATTGAAGTGGGCCACCGGAATAAGAGGCAACACATTCGTCGTTAACATGGCCGAGCAACCTGTTTCTGAGGTGATGGTTACGGACCAGGGTATTGGGTTTATGTGGGGATTAATTACCGTTACCGAAGGGGTGGTAGCGCCATTGCTCCATGCGTAGTTCTGAAACCCTGCAGGAGCGGTTAAGGTAGCTAAGGTGTCGCCTTGGCAATAGGCAACATCGATTTGCAAAGGACGACAACGCGCTACAATGTAACCGTAACCATAATGGCCAAAGTAGGAGCAATCTGCTGATGTGATTTCTATAGTTACCGTTTGTCCAATCAAATTTGTTAAATCAATACCAGACAAAGTCCAATCTTTCCAACGGACCGACCCCTGCGAGTTCCAGCCAGGAATATTTGGCGCAGACGCAATGTTTACAAAAGTACAAGGCACTACCAATCCATTCTGATTACGCACCTGCACTTGAAGCCTAGGTTGGGCATTCTGAGGGTGGCCTGGATCCTGCAAAACAGCCGCCCATTGGTATTCAAATAAGGTATTTTGACCGGTGACAGGAAACGAATATGTCAAGCGCTCTGCCTCAGCTCCTGTTTGGCTGTTGCCTATCCGCGCAGAAAAAGCATAACCCGGAGGAACTGTGGTTAATGCAGGAACGATGGGGTCGATGTTGGGAAACATGATGGTGTGGCGGCCGTTTACAATGGTGTTGAACACCGTCATGTTGATGGTTCCCGTACCCGGATTGTTTCCTGTGGCACCTATCCAGTTGGTGAAATTCCCCATGGAAAAATCCGCATTCGGACAACCTAAATTGATGCCTTGCCCATGTATGGCCGAAAACAGCAAAAATGCACCAAAAAATGACAGGAATTTTTTAAAGAACGGTAACTTTTTCCCCATGTCTAGTATTAATAAGTATAAAAACACTTGTTTCTTTCATGTAAAAATACTAAACTATTTTTAATACGGCAAATAGTTTTGAAAAGTATTCCTAAAGAATGGATGTACTAATGCGATGTAAAACTCAAAGTAAATATTTGATGTTCAATTTTTAAATGCACCCCAGCCCAATGTTTAATCAGAACATCTGAGTCGAAACTTTGAATTTGTCCAGGGGGCCTTTCTTATTTTAAATCCGTGAATTTTACGTCCTGAATTTTACGCGGTGTGGTGCCTATAAATCCAATTGGCGTGATCATGAACGCATCCCTTCTCCGCCGCTGCCCTAAAAGCAAGGTTTGGGCTGTGTTGCAGCCACCCCGGAGTGTCACCACAGCTTCCCAAGCGCTGGGGCAAGGACCAATTTAATTAGTAAACTTCGGCCTGTCCTGACCAGCAGCGTCAGGAAAAATCCTTGAAAACACAACACGTCAACGGGCTTAAAATAAGCAAGAAATGATAAAGAAGTTTGGGCGCCTTTTCCGGTGCTTGGCTTTACTCCGCAGCTCAAGCCCTTGCTTTATGGACCTTTAGGGAGCTTGCTGCGCTCCGCTCCTAAAGGCCTCCTAAAGCATAGGGCTTGCCCTTTGCGGGGTGCCGCCGCTCCCCGGGGCGCATCTTCCAAGGGTTGTTCTTTGTTTGGATGGTGTTGTTTAAGCATATGCACCCCCTCTCACATGGGGCCTTATCCCAAACATTACCTATGCCCTCATAAAAAAAAGAGGCCTAAGCCTCTTTTTAAATTCATCGAATCAAATGCAGTCTGCCATGGTATTCATACCATTCTCCAAAAATATCCCTGGCACGAACTCGATAGGTATAGGTGTCCTTTTTCAACAACTCCCCATCCTTGGTTCCATCCCATCCTTTTTTCATGGGCTCTAAATTGCCTTGGCTATGCAAAAGTTCTCCCCAGCGGTTAAAAATGTCCAGTTCAACTTCTACAACGGCTGCACCGCGCACCAAAAAGACATCGTTTAGACCGTCTCCGTCGGGAGTAAAGGCATTGGGGATATACAAGCTGTATTCAGGCAATACCGTAACCGGACGTGTGGTGGTATCCGAACAGCCGTATTGGTTGAATGATATTAAGGTAACCCAATAGGTGGCGGTATCTGCCGGATACAAAACCGTCGGATTATTTTCGGTGCTGGTTTCCCCATTACCGAAATCCCATTCGCTTGATTCTCCCATATCTGAAAGGTTGCCAAACTGTACCAATGGATTGTTGGTGGTAGGTGTTTCCGGGCTATACTCAAAAATGGCCGTAGGCTGAGGACGAACGGTGATATATGCTGTTTTAGTAATGCTTGTGTCGCAGCCTTGGTCTGAACGGGCATACAAAGTAACGTCATAGGTTCCCGGCGCATTTGGATAACTATGGCTGGGACTTTGTTGGGTAGATGTAAAGCCATCACCAAAAGTCCACATCCAATCTACTACTTGACCGGTATTTATAGTAGTTAGGTTATTAAACAAGGGGGCTACAGGATAACAACCATCTACCGGATCAGCATTCCAATCAATTTCGGGATTAGGCCAAACCGTCAAACTTTTGGTTATGGAGTCTACGCATCCGTGATTACTGGAAGCTATCAGGGTTACAGGATACAGTCCATCTCCCGGATAATTTGCAGTGGGGTTGGTGGCATTGGAGCTGCCTTGGCCGGCACCCAAATTCCAAGTGTAGTTTGGTACAGAACCGAAGGGTATGGTGGTCTGATTGGTCAATTGTGTCGTGTAACCTTCACAAACCTCCGTAAACGTAAAATCAGGAACGGGCAATGGATAAATATCAATAGACTGACTGACCGTGTCGCTGCAACCTTCGGCCGAAGTCACAATAAGCTGCACACTATAGCTTCCATGGCTACTAAACACATGGTTGGTGGCAGCATTTCCTTGGTCGGTAGCTCCGTTGTCGTTGAAATCCCATTGCCAATCTGCAATGGTACTAAACTGCACCGTACTTTGATCGGTAAAAGTCATGGCCTGCAAGTCGCAAACCGATGGCGCAGAAAACTGTGCTGCGGGGTAGGCCCAATTGGTGTATTGTTGCGTTGAAGTGCTTGTACAACCATTCGCAGCAGTCACCGTTAAGGTTACGTTCCACTGTCCGGGTTGTGCGTAAGTATGTGAGGGATTTTGCTGATTGGATGTACCTCCATCACCAAAGTCCCAATTCCAGCCGGTAATTTGACCGGGGCCGCTTGGGGTTGTGGAGGTGTCCGTGAAATTGGCAGTAAGTCCGCAATCCGTGGGCAATAAAAAACCGGCCAAGGGGTCGGCATCTACTACTGTTACAGGAAAGGATATGGAGTCTTGGCAACCTGAATTAGCTGTTATAATGAGCGTTCCTGTGTAATTGCCGTAGTTTTGATAGGTATGTGATGGATTTTGTTGGTTGGAGCTGTTTCCGTCACCAAAATCCCAATTCCAGCCGGCAATTTGGTTGTTTTGGGCGTAGGAAGAAGTATCGCTGAAATTAATTAATCCCGAACAGCCCGGAACTTGACTTACGGCTCCGGCCAAATCAATCACTTGTATGCAAAGAGTATCTGAACAAGAAAATCCAGAAGTATCTGCAATGGTTACAATGATGCAAGAGTCTTGAGTTAGGTTAAATAAAGTATCGGTATTGGCATTGGCTCCCGAAAGACCGGTCGACCATTGAAACGAGGCGGAGGAACCCGAATTGATTTGAATGTCTTCCAAACCCCAGTTGTCGCAGCAAGTACCGGATGAGTTGAATTGAATCCAACGAAACATGGTGGCTGGAGTTTGAGCGGCAGGTGGAATGGGAATGGATACCGTATTCCAAACGGTGTAGGGTGTTGGACCCATGGCAGCATTACCAAAAGTGCCGGGGTTGGCCGGCAATTGAAATCCTCCCGGCGAAAAATAAGTAATGTCTACCCATGAAACGCCATTGTTTATAGAATATTGGAGCGAAACCCCTTCATTGGCTTGGTCGGGTCCCTCGCAAGGTTGACCTCCTCCTTGTACTGAATAAATGAAACTAAAATCAATGGTTCCACCTCCGGTAGTATTTAGGGCTGATGTAGTAATTTGAGGGGTAGTATTGCCGGCACTTGCAGCCCAGTAATAGGGAGTGCCACTGGGGCTTGGCCCACAAGGAGAGCTGAAAAAGGTGCTGCCGGTTGTGGTCCAACCTGAAGGCAGTCCACCGCTATTGAAATTAAAGTTATAGGCTCCACCGGATTGTAAAAAACCGTTGGCCGTCAGAATCACATCAGAACCGCTGCAAACCGGATTGTGGTTGGCGGTAACGCTAATATTACACACATTTTGTGCAAAGGATTGACTACCAAGGATAAAGAACAGGACAGGAAGAAAACGCGTAAAAGTGTTTCTCATTTTTATTGGATATATATCAACCAAATATATCAAAATTGCCATTTCTTACCTAAAAATTTCCTGTAAGAAAACAAGAAATTAAGTTTTTTTAGGGCCGTATTTTGAAACTGAACATGGAATAGTATGGCGCAGGGGGCGAGCCGGTAGCCGGGGCGTTTGGGTGGCTATGCCAAGCCTGGCTGCACACAGCGACCAAAGGAAGCTCGTTTGCGGCCTTGGCTTGGCAGCCACCCAAATGCCCCGCTAAAGGGGAGCACCCGACCCTTGGGGCGCCCCAAAGGCAATTCCTTTTCCTAATGAAAACTACTTTTCTGAGTATAAGCTTTTTATACGATAATGAAACTGGTCAAAAATCATGAATCGATGCATTATATTTTGGTATTTCCCCGGTTCGTATTCCTTAAATTCAAAAGCTACCGGACCCTTTTCGGAGATAGGGCAATGCAAGGCCAAACGGCCATAGGTGCTCCATTGGTGCATCAACATTTTTGCCAACTCAAAGCCTTGTACTGCAAAGTAGTCAGGTTCCAACTCATATTGACGGCGGTAGCGGTTCCTAAATTGTTTAGTAAGGCTGTCTTGCCAAGCATGCTGGTAGGGGGCAGGCAAATGCAAATTCATGCGGTCGTAGTAGCCTACTTCCAAAATTTGAAAGTTTATCCATGCTTGTCGGCCTACCAACAGCAAGTCGTCTTTTTCTTTGAGCAATCGATTAAAACCGGTCAAAAAGTTTTTGACGTCCAGTTCGCCTGAACGTGTCAAAATTACTATTGACTTATGCTCAGACTGCAATTCAGCATAAACCGAAGAGGGCCTAAAGGCGGGTTGCCGAATCCGAGTGCTGTCGCTGCCTAAGGTCTCAAATAGTATGCGCTTAATTTTGTTGTGGCTAAGGCTATCGCCTTTATTTTGGTTTTGAACCAGCACTACTCGGGCGGTGGGGTACCAGGTTTTAAAGTATCCGAAAAGTTCGCGCCAATGGCTGTCTTCGGTGGGAGTGAGCCGAACGGTTGCACCGGGTGCCTTGGAAATGTCCGGACTTTGACTGAAAGGAGAAATGAGGGGTCTACCTACTGCGCTAAGTGCTTTTGCTGCGGTTAGGAATTTGTCGGTAAACAGTGGCCCAATCACCACATCGGGGGTGTCCTTGTTTACTATCCAATTTCCGGTATTTAGCCTGGATTCCCAAGAAGGGTTTTGGGTGTCAAAAATGCTTAATTGCACTTCACCTGCCATGGAACTTAAGCTGTCTAAGCCTATTTTAAAGCCTTGGTAAAATGATGCCGCCAAAGAAGCTCCAGGCTCTGCGCCGCCGCCAAAAGGAAGCATAAGGCAAATGCGAAGGGCTCGAGCCCTTTTTTCAATGATTTCGCAAGGGACAGCCTTGGAAAGCTCCAGGCGCGCCAGCCCGGCAGTGTCTTTTTGTCCTTTGTTGGCTTGGGCGGTATCCGGCACTGTTTTTACCCCGCTTTGGTACTTTTGGGATCGAATGTGTAACGATTGTCCGGCTTTGAGGCCTTGCCTTAAGGATGGGTTCCAAATCAGCATACTGTCGATGCTGACTTCATAGTGCCGGGAAAGTCCATAAAGGGTCTCTCCTTCTTTGACCAAATGAGAAATGAATCCGGGGGGAGCATCTTGCTGTGGACTTTGGCTTGATGCTATGGAGGGAATTCGGAGCATCATGCCCGGTTGCAAGCCTTCTGCCGCCTCGGGATTCATTTGAATGAGCGTATCTACAGTGGTTTTATAGGTCTTGGAAATGCCGTACCAAGTATCTCCCGGTTGCACTTGGTATACCTGCTGCGCAGAAGCAGCAACTGCCAAGATTAAAAACAAAAAAAGCCCAAGGTATTTTTTCATGATTTTTTCATGCAATTATCATTCCCATTCAATAGTGGCAGGTGGTTTAGAGCTGATGTCGTACACCACCCGGTTCACTCCCGGAACTTGGTTTATGATGCGGTTGGAAATATGCTGCAAAAATTCATAGGGCAAATCTACCCAATCGGCCGTCATGCCATCGGTGCTGCTAACGGCTCTAAGGGCTACCACATGTTCGTAGCTGCGTTCGTCGCCCATAACGCCCACCGATTTTACCGGTAAAAAAATGGCCCCTGCTTGCCAGATTTGATCGTATAAACCGGCAGATTTGAGTCCTTCAATAAATATATGGTCTACTTGTTTTAGAGCTTCTACGTTTTTTTCGTCGATGGCGCCCAGCATGCGAATGGCAAGTCCCGGACCGGGAAAAGGGTGCCGTTGCAAAAAGGGCGCCGGAATGCCTAAACTTTGTCCCATTCTTCGCACTTCATCTTTAAACAAACTTCTTAAAGGCTCCAGCACCTTTAATTTCATCTGTTCTGGTAGGCCTCCCACGTTGTGGTGGCTTTTTATGGTAACCGAAGGGCCATTAACAGATACAGACTCAATCACATCCGGATAAATGGTGCCTTGGCCCAAGAAAGAAATTCCTGGTATGGCCGAGGATTCTTTATCGAACAATTCAATGAAAAGTCTGCCAATGATTTTTCGCTTTTCTTCCGGATCGCTTACTCCTTTCAGTTCCTTAAAGAATAAGTTTTTGGCGTCAATCCGCTTCACCGGAAGTTTTAGTTCGCGGTAGGCTTCCATTACTTGGTCGCCTTCGTTGAGTCGGAGCAAGCCGTGGTCCACAAAAAAGCAATGCAGTTTGGAACCAATGGCTCGATGAATTAAAGTGGCGGCCACGGTAGAGTCAACTCCACCCGAAAGGGCCATAGCAACTTCGGCTTCGCCTACTTTTTCTTGAATGGCAGCAATGGTTTCTTCAATAAAAGCTCCGGGAGTCCAATCGCCGGTGCAGCCGCAAATATCAAACAAAAAGTTTTTGAGCAACAGGCTGCCTTGGGTGGAGTGGTAAACTTCGGGGTGGAACTGCAAGCCAAACCAAGGATTTTCTTTGTGTACATAAGCTGCCACAGGAATGTCTTCGGTTCGGGCAATTACCTCAATTTCGGGTCCCGGATCAACGATGGAATCGGCGTGCGACATCCATACTTGACTTGGGTTTTCAAAGCCATTAAACAAGGGAATTGTTTGCTCAACCCAAACTTTGGACCGGCCGTATTCTCTGTGTTTAGATGCTTCTACTTTTCCTCCGCAGTGTTGTGCCAGCCATTGAGCGCCATAGCAAATGCCTAAAATAGGCAACCGGGTATTTAGCCAAGCTTCTTGAGGTTCGGGAGGGTTTGCTTGTCGAACACTAGCCGGGCTCCCAGAAAAAATAAGACCTTTAATGTGGGGCAAATGCTCTTTTACCTCTTCCCAAGGGGTAGAAAAAGGAAGAATTTCGCAATATACCTGATGTTCACGCAACCTTCTTGCAATGAGCTGAGTGTATTGCGAACCAAAATCTAAAATGAGCATTCGCTGATGCATGGTACAAAGTTTTGAAACCAAACGGTCGATGTAGGAGTATGCTTTACCTTTTATGTTGTCCAAACCAAATTTCTAAGCATATGCAACCGTGCTTTATTTCTGAAAGGGTTTAGCTTAGGTTAAAACCATACTGCCTGTAGCGACACCCTGCAAATATAGTCAGCTTGGCTTTGCCTGCCTTTACATTTTTGCCAACACGTATTAAAACTTTAGGGGAAAAAAGGTGGCAAAGAACCATGAAAAGGCCATGCCTAGGCCATACCGCAGGCTTTAGTCGGCAAGAATAACAAATTCAGTGCGTCTGTTTTTGGCTCGACCTTCTTCGCTTGCATTATCGGCGACCGGTTGACTTTGTCCAAAGCCTCTGCTTTCTAAGCGCTGCTCCTCAATGCCCATGGCCATTAAAAAGGCCTTAACGGCATCGGCTCTTGCTTGTGAAAGCTCGAGGTTTTGAGCGGCTTGTCCAACGTTGTCGGTATGCCCGTGAATCCCAACCCTTAGTTTAGGTTTTTGGGCTAGCCATTCACCAAAGCCTTGAATGTTTTTAATGGCGGCCTGGTTCAATTCGGCAGAATTGGTGGCAAACACTATGTCTTGCAAGCGGTATGCGGCACCTTCTTTGATGGGCCCGGAGCTGAGTTTAACCTTGGTTTCAGCGCTTGCTTCCTTTGGTTTGATGGTGGTAGAAGCATAGGCCAAACCTTCGGACTGGACGGTGACTCTATGTTCGGCATGGACGGCCACAATTGCTACAAAGCTTCCGTCGGTGGAGTCGGCTCGAAGCCTGGTTACTTCTTGGGTAGTTTCGTTTTTTATTTCAATTACTCCACCCAGGGCATTGCCGTCGGGATCTTCCAGTGCGCCTTCGATAAGCATTACTTTTTCGGGGCGTGCAGCGGGGTGCAATTCAAAAGAAAACAAATCCAAACCACCTTTTCCCAAGCGTGTGCCATTAGGTAGACTTAATTGATTGGTTGAAAAGAACCCTGTTTTGCCGTCCAAGGAAACAAAAAAGCTAACCTCGTCGCCTTCGGTATTTATGGGGTATCCAATATTGACCGGTTCTTTCCAGCTGCCATCGATGTTTCTTTTGGTATAGAAAATATCGTAGCCACCCAAACCTCTGTGGCCTTTTGAGGAAAAATACAAGGTTTGACTATCGCTGTGCAAAAAAGGCGTAAGTTCATTTTGCTCCGAATTAATTACCGGTCCCAGGTTTTCGGGTTTGCTCCAACGGCCGAGCGCATCGCGGGTAGATATGTACAAGTCGGTGCCTCCCAGTCCTCCACCTCTGGCTGAGGCAAAAATCATAGTATTTCCATCATAGCTTATGGTAGGTTGGGAATCCCAGGTGCTGGAATTCACCACTCCTCCCAAATTTCGCAAAGGCGCCCACCGGTATTTGTCCCAATAGCTGGTCCAAATGTCGCAGGCTTCGGCGGCATTGTTGGTACAGACCACAAAATACATGGTTTTATTGTCCGCGGTCACTGAGGCGGCTCCGTTGGTATGTTCCATATTAAAGGGTCGTGGCATTTCTTCTCCCAATTCCCAAGCACCGTCGGCCTCTCTTTTGCTTCGGTAAAAGATTTCCACACCAATTGGTTCTGCTGAGCTTCCCGCAATTCCGCCTCTTGGTTTCCGTAGTTCTTTTCGAGTGAAATAAATGTATTTATTGTCGGGTGATAAAGAGGCAGAGTATTCGTCTTTTTCGGTGCAAATATGCGCTACGGCCTTAGGCTCAAAGGGCACCGGATTTTTCTTTAGGTCGCCTTCTTTTTTCCACAGGGGCAGGTTTTGTTTTACTTCGTCGTAGCTGGCGTCCGAAACATCGTCAAAAGTCAAAAACTTTTCCCAAGCAGCCACAGCCTCTGGGATTAATCCTAATCCATATTTCATTTTACCTAAATAAAAATAGGTATATGGACTGTATTCGGGACACCATTCAGCCACGGCTTCCAAGGCTGGCAAGCTTTCGTCAAAGCGCTCGGCCAGCCAGGTTTTTTTTGCCAGCAAAAACTGGGCTTCAACGCAGGAGGGGTCGTTTTCTACTGCCTTGCGCAAAAACATGCGTTGTTCGCCCGATATATCGGATTTCTCCACCTTTTTCAGCCATTTTTCAGCTTCTTTTGAGCAGGATTCCGGGCAGGCCTCAGGGTTCACTTTCCATAATTGGGGCAGAGCCTCTCCGCTTGTGAGCAATACCAGTGCCAAAGCCAAGCAGAAACGAGTAATCGTGTGCATCATGTGGGTAATAACGTTTCAAAAACGATTTTGGTGCATAAAAATACGGACTCTTTAAGCAGTTTGATATTCAAGGATACAGGACTTATCAACGATTTTTTTTCTTAATTATCTTCTATTTTGTTTGGCATAATCCCGATTAGCTTTTACATTTGCACTCCCAATTCGATAACGAATCCTTAGCTCAGTTGGCTAGAGCACAACACTTTTAATGTTGGGGTCCTGGGTTCGAGCCCCAGAGGATTCACTTTTTAAGGCCCCATTTTGGGGCTTTTTTGTTTTTGGGCCCCTCCCTCTCTGTTATTTTGTGTTCCATGTCGGCCATCCCTCCAGCCTTAGGCATGGCCCAAAAGGGCTGATTGCCTTGCCGGGCGTTCCGCAAAGCTCCACACCGCCAAGGCAGCATCCCTATTTTGGCCCAAAGCCAAAGGCGTCCGCTCTGTCCGGGGGCCATGCTGCGAAGTTCGGCGTTTGACTTTTGTTTTTTATATCCCAGTCCCTTTTGAGACTGTAGATGCCTTGTGTTTTTAAGTTTTTTGAATGCCGGCCATAGCCCCGGTACGCATTTATGCGCGGGTACATTGAAAGGCCGCTGACGCTTCGGTCAGGACAGGATCGCCGTTAGAATAGCAACGCGTCAGCAGCCCCATTTTTTGTTTACTACCTAAAAAAGCCTTTCCTTTCTATTTTTTTGACAATGGTGCCTTTATGTCTGTATTACAAGGGCTTAAACTGCTGCCTGGATAAGAAAATTGGGAGCGTAAATTTATCGTGTAAAAAAGTTTACTAACTTAAATCTGATTTTCGAATAAATCCAAGCTTATGAACCGCATGCCAATCCGAATCCTAGTAATTAGTTTAATGTGTGTAAGTGCTTCAAATCTTTGGAGCCAATCTGCTCCTACGGTTTCAGCGTCTAATTTAACGGTTTGTCCCGGGGAGTCAGTAACCTTAACTGCAAGCGGTGCTCAGGGTCCTGTTTCTTGGTTTGCCGCACAGTGCAATAGCGTAGTTATTGGTACCGGCAATTCCATTGTGGTTAATCCCACGCAAACTACCACCTACTACGCAAATTATTTATTTAATAACCAGCCTAGCCCTTGCGGAAGCATTCAAATAACGACCAGTTCAGCTCCAACCGCTCCGCAGGCCTCCGGTGCTAGTGTTTGCGGACAAGGGTCGGTTACCCTTACAGCTTCGGGCGCCCCCAATGGCTATGCCTGGTATACTTCGGCTACAGGAGGGGCTCCTTTTTCTACCAATAACAGCATTACCACCCCCAACCTGACCAATACTACTACCTATTATGTGGCTCAAATTGGCCAGCCCAGCCAAGGAGGAAGTCAAAGTTTTAATTTTACAGGAAGTGTCCAGAACTTTACCGTACCTGCAGGTGTAAACCAGATAACGGTAGATGCACGTGGGGCAGGTGGAGCATCGGAAAGTTCAGTGCAAGGGGGGGCAGGAGGTAGAATGGTGGCCACCATTTCTGTAACTCCCGGAGCTTCCTATCAAGTGATTGTTGGTGGAGCAGGACAACAATCCAGCTACAACCGTTCCGCCGGTGGTGGAGGCGGTTTCTCCGGATTGCTTCAAAACGGAAACCACATCGTATCCGCCGGAGGTGGAGGAGGAGCAGGTGGCTCTAGCGGTGGAGGAAATGGAGGTAATGGCGGTGGTGGAAACGGCAGCAACGGAGGTTGTGGTTCCGGTGGTCAAGGGGGCGTTGGTCCCCAAGGCGGCGGTGCCGGCGGCTCCGGATTTAGTAACGGCGCTTCCGGAAACTCAAACGGAGGAGGAAACGGAGGAAATGGTGGCAGCAACTGGGCCGCTGGTGGCGGTGGCG
The DNA here is from genome assembly GCA_018401695.1 of Flavobacteriales bacterium. Lineage (GTDB taxonomy): Bacteria > Bacteroidota > Bacteroidia > CAIKAF01 > CAIKAF01 > CAIKAF01. Next base: position 153,037 of record JAGYKD010000003.1, read on the forward strand.
GTGGTTTTGGAACCGCTTTTGGTAATGGGGGACAACAAGCCCAGGTTAGTGGCTCCGGCGGACGCGGCGGATTCGGTGGCGGCGGCGGCGGCGGTGGCGGCGGCTGGGGAAGCACCAATGCCCGAATTTCTGCAGGCGGCGGCGGCGGTGGCGGCCACAAAGGCGGGGCCGGTGGCAGCATTCCTTCCAATTGCGGCAACTCCGGTGGCGGAGGTGGTGGCGGAGGTTCTAATTTTGCCACAAACGGAGCCAATGTAAGTCAGAATATTACCGGTGGGGGGGCTTCTCAAAACCAAAATGGTCAGGTGACCATCACATGGCCCGGTGCACCCGGCTGCGCAAGCCTTAGGACGCCTGTGGTGGTAACCGTAAACCAATTCCCCGATGCCAGTATTTTGGGACTTGGGGCAAATTATTGCAGCAGCGACCCTTCGGTTTTACTTAGTTCTCCAAGCTCCGGCGGATCCTGGTCAGGGCCCGGGGTTAGTGGCAACAATACTGCCCAGTTTGATCCCACAGTAGCCGGCGTAGGAACCCATCAGATCATTCACCAGGTTTCAGTAAACAACTGTTCTTCGGCAGATACGGCTGTTGTGCAGGTAACTCAAGGACCCGATGCCCTTATCCAGGGATCCGATACCGTTTGTGTTGGACAAAGCAATGTTCAATTTTCCGTTGGCACGCCAGGGGGAGTTTGGTCCGGAACCAACATCAACCAAAATGGGCAAATGAACTTGGTCGGGCTAAATTCCGGAAGTTTTCAAACCACTTATTCGGTGGTTCTCAATGGTTGTTTGGGTGCAGATACCCTAATTTTGACCTTGTTGGATACACCCAATGTGAGCATATCGCTTCCAAATACGGTTTGCAGCAATCAAGGCAACCTTAATTTGCAAGCCAATTTTCCGGGTGGATCTTGGACAGGAGGAGCTATATTGGACTCAACCCTAGGTTTATTTGACCCTTCTTTAGGAGTAAATGACCCCATTGTCACCTATACCCTTAGTCAAAACGGTTGCGTAGGTCAGACCACGGCATCTGTTCAAGTGCAAACTGCGCCTCAAGCAGTCTTGGCCCCAATGACCCCGGGCTTGGTTTGCAAAGGCACAAATTTTCAATTTAATGCTTCCGGAGGTCAAAGTTTTCAATGGTTGTATGGTGGACAGATTATTCCGAACCAAACAGGGGCAACTTTAAGTCCACAGAACTCCGGAAATTATGGTATAGTGGTAGTGGATGGATTTGGCTGTAGGGATACCATGAATGCAGGTTATCTTACTTTATTGGAAAGCCCCCAACTAAACGCATTGTCTGCCAATACGGTTTGCGATGGAGAAACGGTGCAGTTTGCACACAGCCAACAGGTGAACAGTTCCCAAGGTGCAGTAATTACAGGCTTTAATTGGGATTTTGGAGATCAGAATATGGGGCAAGGAAATCAAACGCAACATGTATACAGTCAACCGGGAAGTTACCAAGCGCAATTGGTGATTACCACCAATCAAGGATGTTCGGACAGCTCCACCGTGCAGGTTCAGGTAAACCCCAATCCGCAAATTTCACCCATGGTATTGCCGGATGTCTGTTTTGGAAATGCCGTATCCTTTAATCCCAATGTGAGTTTATCCAATGTTAATCAAGCCCAAATCACCGGCTACACCTGGGATTTTGGAGACAGCAATGGAAGTAGTCAATCCAATCCGCAGCACCTGTATGCAGGCCCCGGTGTTTACCAAGGTTACTTATTGGTTCAAACCAATCATGGTTGCCAAGACTCACTTGCTTTTAACCAACAAGTATTAAGTAACCCTCAATTGGATTCTTTGGTGCTTGAGTCCGGATGTGCATTGAGTCTTTTAGCTTTTCAAGCTTTTGGAAGTCCCGGAAGCGGTGGAGGTCTTTCCGGAACCTGGGATTTTGGCGATGGGAACAGTGGGCTTGGGCCCAACGTTCAACATAATTACCAACAGAGCGGGAATTACCAAGTCAGCTATGTGGTTCAAGACCCCTCGGGCTGTGCAGATACCTTAAGCCAAACGGTTCAAGTACTTGAAAAGCCGGAAATTTTAGGCCTTCCGGTTCCAGGCCTTTGCAGCCAGGTTTCATGGAATCCTCAGCCAAACATTATTTTTTCGGGTTCCGGTGGAGCGTTTTTGCAAGACTACCGCTGGAACTTTGGCGATGGAAATCAGGCAAATGGTGCTAGCCCTACGCATAGCTATTTATCCGCCGGAACTTACCCTTTGAGTTTGATTGTAGAAAGTAATCAAGGATGCGGAGATACCCTTTTTGCAGCCATTACGGTGCATCCAACACCCACCATTAACGTCCAAGTTTCGGATCTATGCGACGGGGAGCCTGTTTCTTGGGTAAACAACAGTAGCGTAACCGGAGGCGGTCAAATCAATACGCATGCTTGGGATTTGGGCGATGGTTCAAACAGCAACTTGTCTGTTCCTCAACATACCTATGCCGGACCCGGAATGTACACCGTTAGTTATCAAGTTAGTTCAGACCAAGGCTGCACTAGTGCGGCTCAGTGGGATATTGAAGTAAGAGACTTGCCGCCAAGTACCTTTAACGCTACTTCTCAGGGTGGCTTAACGGTAGAGTTTTTGCCCGACCAAATTGACCCGTACAATACTTATTCTTGGACATTTGGAGACGGGACAACCTCATTACAATTAGGACCTTTAAAGACTTATGGAGCCGCTGGGGCATATACCGTTTGCCTAACGGTAGTGGATAGTTTTTGTGTATCTGAAACTTGCCAAATGGTAGATATCGGAAATACAGGATTGGACCAATCAGGTGGTGTTGAAAACCTAAAGGTATATCCCAATCCCTTTGGGGAGCACCTAAACATTGCCTGGAGTGCTTTGGAACCCGGTCAAATGGATTGGCTTATTGTAGACTTGCAAGGCCGGATTGTAGCCATGGGTGAGGAGGCTATTGAGGGTGCAGAAACTGCCGTTATACTTGATAAACTGCCCCATTTAGCTTCCGGAATATACACGCTTGAACTAAGGCAAGGGAAGCATAAAATAAGGCTCAAAATCAATAGAAAAAGCCCATAATTAGACCGCGTTGACGCGTTGCTATTCTGGCGGCGATCCTGTCCTGACTGCCGCGTCAGCGGCCTTTCGATTTGTCCGTGCCTTAATTTGCACCGACGCTACGGTCGGCATTAAAAAACCTTGAAAACACAACACGTCAACGGTCTCATAATACTAACATGCGCGCAAGGAGGCACAAGAATATTAACTGAAAGTATATAAATAAAGATAAATCCGGTTTAAAAGCCGGATTTATTGTTCAATCAAAGCATGTACTTTGTCCAAAACGAAATTCAATTGTTCTTCAGGACTCATAAAGCTGTTATCAAGAACAATGGCATCCTCGGCTTGAATTAAAGGATCTTCGGCTCTTTGCACATCGTCTTGGTCTCTTTTTCTTTGCCTTTGTTTTACTTGGTCAAGGGAGATTGGTTTTCCACGTTCTTCCAATTCTTTGAATCTTCTTAGGGCGCGCACCTCATGGTCTGCGGTCATGAAAATTTTAAGTTCTGCTTGGGGCATTACTACTGTTCCAATATCTCTACCGTCCATAATGACCCCCTTTTCCTGTACAAAAACTCTTTGGAGCACTTGGAGTTTATCGCGTACCTGCCTCAATTTACTCACTTGACTGGCAAGGTCTGCAATTTGAATGGTGCGAATTTGGTCTCCAATGGAACGTCCATTGAGAAAAACCTTGCTTTTGTGGCTAATAGGGTCCACTCTAAACTCTACCTGTACTTGTTTGAGGTGTTCAATCAGGGCCTCGTTTACCACCTGGTCTTGTTGGTCGATCAACTGATTTTCTAGGGCATAAAGCCCAATGGCCCGGTACATGGCTCCTGTGTCGACATACCTGTACTTGAGTTTTTTTGCTAAAGACTTAGCCAAGGTGCTTTTTCCACAGGAAGAAAAGCCGTCTATGGCAATGTTTATTTTCCGCTCCATCCTGGGGTGTGAAAGTAATAAAAGGAGCGCTTACCCGGAAGCGTTCAGGGTGAATTGTCTACGGGTTTTTTGGTTTTGGGACCGAAAAGTCCTCCCATATTTACCTGCAAGCTGAAATGGTTGGGAGAGCCAGCGGGGTGGTAATTGGCTCTGCTGTAAGAAAAGGTAAAATGCGAAATACGAATACCCAAACCAAAACTTAGGCCGGTTGCCCCTCCGGCTTGCTCCACCGCCAACTCTCCACCTCTTAGGAAATTATAACCTAGCCTGAGGAATAAATGCTTTTTAAAGGGCATCAATTCAGCAGCAATAATAAAGTGTCGGATAAAATTTTCACCAAAGCCAATACGGTTTTCAGTGGTGTCGTTGGTTAAAGGATCTATGGTAAATCGGTTGTTGGGGTCCACATAACTAAGGTCGGGCCTTTGGAGATTGGTTGCAGTTACCATAAGTCTCAGGGGTAAATGCTCTAATTCATGAGCAAACCCTAAGGTGATTTCAAAAGGAAGGGATTCGTAAGTTCCGCTGGTGTAGGGTACAAGCATGGATCCTAAGTGGCTAAATGTAAGCGAAGTATGGGTGCGTTTGTTTTTGCTTTGGTAGGTAGCACTTAAATCTAAAGCGAGTCCGGAACTGGCATAGCTTTCGTATTGACTGAATATGGCTTTAAAGTTTCCGCCTAAATATAACAGGCTATCAAAAAAGGGTCTTGAATATCCAAGATAAATGGCTTGGTCGCTGGCCGAAAAGGTGCCGGTTTTCTCTCCCTGTTCATTCGCTGCGGTAAATGTTCCGTAATGGACGTATTGAATTCCGGCAAAAAAGTTGCCAATACCGGCATAAGAGCGGGCATAACCCACGGTACCGTAACCAATCCCTGCAAAATAGCTGTTAAAGTCAACAGTAGCCTGATTATGCATAGCTTCGTTAAGCAGCGAAGGGGCCTCAAAAACCATGGCAGGGTCATTGTCGAAAACAGAAATATTGGTTCCTCCCAAGGCTTCCACACGAGCAGAAGGTGGGAGTTTTAAAAAGCTATACGCACCTGAACCTCCCAGCTGGGCATTAAGTTGCATGGCAAAGCAAAGCCATAAAAAAAGAATTCCTGGTTTAAGGAGCATGGCTCCATAACGCAAATTAGCCATGGTTGGTATAATTTCCTGCCTTAAACTGAACATCAAAAAGTTGTCGATATTTTCCTCCCATATTCAGCAGGCTTTGGTGGTTGCCTTGTTCATGAATAATTCCGTTTTCAAGATACACAATCTCATCGGCATGCAAAATGGTGCTTAGGCGGTGGGCAATTACCAAGCTCGTTCTGTTTTCCATAAGTTTATCCAAGGCCTGCTGGACCAATTGTTCGCTTTCGGAATCTAAAGCAGAAGTTGCCTCGTCCAAAATGAGTAAAGGGGGGTCTTTATATAGGGCGCGAGCAATGGCCAAACGTTGTTTTTGCCCACCGCTTAAGCGGTTTCCGAGATCTCCGATGGACGTTTCATAGCCTTGCTCCAGTCCGGAAATAAAGTCGTGGGCATGTGCCATTTTTGCACATTGGATTACCCGACCTATGTCCGGATTTGGATCTGCGTAGGCTATATTATGGGCCACAGAGTCATGAAATAAAACAGGTTGTTGTGGAACCATGCCTATGCATTTACGCAAGTCCTCCAAGGCTAAAGTCTTGATGTCGACACCATCCATTAAGACTAGTCCATTTTGTGGGTCATAAAACCTTGGTATGAGATCTGCCAAGGTAGATTTACCTCCACCGGAAGGGCCAACCAAGGCTATGGTTTTGCCTTTTTCAATGCTTAGGTTAATGTGGTTAAGTACATTCTGTTTGCCATAGGCAAAAGAAACATCCTTAAATTCAATTGATTTTTTGAACCCTTGAAACGGGGCGGGGTTTATTGGATTTTGAATAGGGTTTGGTTCATCCAAAACGCCCTCAATTCGATTTAAGCTGGCAACGCCCTTTTGCATATTGTAATAGGTAGTTGCAACCGCCTTAGCGGGAGAAATGACTTGAGAAAACATGGCAATGTAGGTGATAAAGGCTTTGGGGTCAAGTGCCCCATCCAACACAATATTCCCTCCAAACCACATTACTACGGCGATAACTATACTGCCAATAAACTCAGAAAGCGGTGAACTAAGGGACCGTCGCCTAAAAATTTTATTGCCCAAGGTTAACGATTGGGCGTTTAAGGCATCGAACTTATTTTTCTGGTGTGTTTCTGCCCGAAAAGCCTTAATGATGCGTATGCCGCCCAAAGATTCCTCGGTTAAAACGTTTAAATCTGACAAAATACTTTGGCCATGAAAGGAAGCCTTTTTTAGCGTTTTGGCTACTTTCCCAATAATTAAGGCAGAAACAGGAAGCATAGCCAGGGTAAATAAAGTGAGTTGGTAGTTCATAACGAGCATGGCTATCAAAAAAGCAAGCACGGTTATTGGGTCTTTAAGCAAAGAAACCACGGAGTTCATAATGCTCCATTCAACTTCCAAAACATCACCGGAGACTCGGGTCATAATGTCTCCTTTCTTTTGTCGTCCAAAGTAGGAGAGGGGCAGGTCCATTAAATGATGAAACGCTTGTTTTCTTAAATCATGAATTGCTCCTGAACGCAAAGGGGCAATGAGGTGAAGCGCAAAATAGTTGCATAAATTTTTAAGGAGAAACATGCCAACCAAACCCACACAAATGGTGGCCAAAAGTCCTGTTTTGGTAACGGTACCCAAGGAGGTGCCTAATTTAAAGTAAAGAATATCCAACAGGGTATTCATTTCCCAGGCAAATTCGGGTTGCGTTTGTGGGGGAGATACCTGGTCGAACAATATTTGCAAAAAGGGGATAACCATGGTTAATGAAAGCACACTAAACAAGGTTCCCAGAAGGGTGAGAAAGGTAAAGCCAACCAAATAAGGCCAATAGGGTCGAATGTATTTAAAAAGCCGCGAAAAACCCTTCATGGTTCCATAAGGTTCAGGCCGGTATAGTCTTTAGGTTCGAGTGCTAAGAGCCATTCCTTAGTTTCCGGGGTTAAAGGACACGCTGCGATAAAACTCCTGAGCTTATTCAAGTCTAGCCCGCTTCCTGTGCGCGAAAAGGCTTTGAGTCTTTCGTATCCGTCGTATATACCCTCTCTCCTGAGTATGGTTTGAACCGCTTCTGCCAAAACTTCTGCATGCAATGCCAGATCCGCTCCTATTTTTTCTTCGTTGGCTTTAATTTTATTAAGTCCTTTTTGAAGGGACGAAAAGGCAATAAGCAAATGGGCGAAAGGCATGCCTAAGTTCCTAAGCACTGTACTGTCGGTTAAATCGCGTTGGAGACGGCTAATGGGAAGCTTTTGCGGAAAAAACTCCAACATTTGAATGGCCCATAAAAGGTTCCCTTCGGCATTTTCGAAATCTATTGGGTTTACTTTGTGAGGCATGGCCGAGGAGCCTACCTCTCCTTCTACTACTTGTTGTTTAAAGTAATCCATGGAAATATACTGCCAAACATCTCGGGCAAAATCCACAAGAATGACGGCAATTCGTTTCCACGCATCACAAAAAGCTGCCAACATATCGTAATGCTCGATTTGTGTAGTGAATTGCTGCCTATTTAAACCTAAGTCTTTGAGGCAGAATTGATTCATTTCTTTATCCCAAGCAATTTGGGGATACGCAATATGGTGGGCATTCAGATTGCCTGTGGCTCCGCCTAGCTTGCACTGGAAGGGAATGGTTTTTAGCAATACCCATTGGTCTTGCAATCGTTCTACAAATACCATCCATTCTTTTCCCAAACGCGTAGGACTGGCTGCTTGGCCGTGGGTACGGGCCAACATGGGAATGTTTTTCAGCGCAAAAGCTTGGGCTTGCAGGGTTTTTAAAAGCGCTTCAAAGCGTGGGCTAAGTTCTTGAAGAAAGAAGTCTTTTAAAGCCAAAGGTACTGCCGTATTGTTGATGTCTTGGGAAGTAAGCCCAAAGTGAATGAATGCCAATTGTTGCTCTTGGAAACCTAAGTCTTGTAAAACTTCCCGCATAAAATATTCCACGGCTTTTACATCGTGGTTGGTTGTTTTTTCTAAGTGCTTTACTCTTAGGCAATCCTCTTGTGAAATAGACAACAGTCGTTGTTTAATTTTTTGTAGATCCAGGGGAGAAAAGGAGGGGCCCTTGGGCAGTTGCAATTGGTTTAAATGCAACAAATACAACGTTTCTACCTTAATTCGATACCGAATAAGTGCAGCTTCAGAAAAATAAGCAGCAGCAGCTTGGGTGGTAGATGCATATCGACCATCGACCGGAGAAATGGCATGCAAGGCGTGTAGCTCATTCATGGACTTAACGGTATGCGGGCGAAGTTACGCAAGATTATGCAAGGTTGTTTGATTTAAGCGCATAAAGCCATGCTAAATAAGGGCTAGAAAAGGGGAGACAGATGTTCATTGGAAGGTGATATGCCGCCCGGATGGAGTGGGGTAGCCTAACGAAGCCGAAGGGTTGGCGACTGCCGAGCTGAGGATGCGGCGCGCAGCAAGCACCCGGAAGCCGGCAAGCGCCCCCTGAGGTGAGTTAGCTACCCGCGAGAGCCGGAAATGCGGCCCAAAACCATGCCTTAAAACAAAGTACACCAAAATGAGTTTCCTTAGCGTAAACACATTTAACCGAGGTATCTTTGCATTTGTGAGCAGTCAGTTGAAAGAAATAAATGGTTTGGTGGACCTGAAGTCCATGGATCCTAAGTCGTTTATATTGGTGAAAGGGGCGCGTGTGCATAACCTGAAGTCGATAGATGTAGCCATTCCGCGCGATAAGTTTGTAGTAATCACCGGTTTGTCAGGCTCTGGGAAGTCCAGTTTGGCTTTTGAAACCTTGTATGCCGAGGGGCAACGGCGCTATGTAGAAAGTTTGTCCTCCTATGCGCGTCAGTTTTTGGGGCGCTTTGAAAAGCCGGATGTGGACTGGATTCAAGGGATATCGCCTGCGGTAGCGATTGAACAGAAAGTGAATACCCGAAACCCTAGGTCAACGGTGGGCACCAGCACAGAAATTTACGACTATTTAAAGTTGTTGTTTGCCCGTATAGGTCGTACTTTTTCACCGGTAAGCGGATCGGAAGTAAAGCGCCATAGTGTTGAGGATGTGGTGGATTGGCTTGGACAGCAAGGAAATGGAAAAGAGTTTGTGGTCGCTGCTCCGATGGTTAAGGATGGAAAGCGAAATTTAGAAGAGGTGTTGCAAATTAGGCAGCAACAAGGGTTTAGCCGAATTTGGGTAGATGGGGAAGCAAAACGTATGGAAGGCTATGAGGGCAAACCTAAGTCCCCCTGGCCTGACTTGGTGATAGGACGATTGAAGTTGGAAGGCGATGATTGGCCAAGTGTTGCCGCAGACTATGTGCAAACCGCTTTTTATGAGGGTGGGGGTATAGTCCATCTTTTGCCCATGGGAATCAGGGAGCCTGCTCCGGTGGTTTTTTCAAATAGCTTCGAGGCCGATGGAATTTTCTTTGAGCCACCCAGTACTGCCTTGTTCAGTTTTAATAATCCTTTTGGGGCCTGCAAGACCTGCGAAGGATTTGGCAAAGTGTTGGGGATAGATGAGGACCTGGTCATTCCCAACCGAAGTTTATCGGTTTATGAGGGGGCCGTGGCTTGCTGGAAGGGAGAAACCTTGTCGAGTTGGCAAGAAGCCTTTATGCGCGTGGCGCCGGATTATGGATTTCCTATTCATACGGCTTACGAAGACCTAACGGAGGTGCAAAAAAAAGTGCTTTGGGACGGGGCCAAAGAAATAAATGGCATTTGGGATTTCTTCTCGTTTGTCGAGGAGAATATGTACAAAATTCAATACCGTGTGCTGATGAGTCGGTACCGAGGTCAAACTACCTGTGGGGATTGCAAGGGGACCCGGCTTAGAAAGGATGCCAGCTATGTAATGGTAGGGGGAAAGTCCATTATGGATTTGGTGTTAATGACCATAGTGGACGTTGCTCATTTCTTTGAGCATTTGGAGCTTAGGGAGCATGAGGAAAAAACGGCACGCCGCTTATTGAGAGAAATTAGGGACAGACTTCATTTTTTAAAGGAAGTAGGCTTAGGTTACCTTACCTTGAACAGGCTTTCCGGTAGTTTGTCCGGAGGAGAAAGTCAGCGTATTAATTTGGCAACCTCTTTAGGAAGCAGTTTGGTGGGGTCCATGTATATATTGGATGAGCCAAGCATAGGTTTGCATCCACGGGATACGGAGCGCCTCATTGGTGTTGTGGAGCGGCTTAGGGAAGAGGGCAATACGGTGCTGGTGGTTGAGCACGATGAGGCATTTATGCGCAGAGCGGACCATTTGTTGGATTTGGGGCCTGAGGCAGGTAGCGAGGGAGGGTATTTGGTGGCTTCGGGAAGTCCCAAGGAAGTAATGGAAGCGGGCAAAGGCTACACGGCGGCTTACTTAAATGGAACCATGCAATTGGCCATTCCAAGCTCTAAGCGTAATTGGAAACAGCGGGTTGTTGTTGAGCGGGCTTCAGAGCACAATTTAAAGGACTTAACGGTGGAGTTTCCTTTGGGTATAATGACTGTAGTGGCAGGCGTGAGTGGGTCAGGTAAAACCACTTTGGTAAAACGCATATTGTACCCGGCGCTAAAGAAGTATTATGGAGGACATGCGGGTGCTACCGGTAAGTTTGGGAAATTGAGTGGGGATTTAGATGGGCTAAGCGATGTAGAGTTGGTGGATCAAAACCCTATAGGAAAGTCGAGCAGATCTAACCCGGTTACCTACATAAAGGCCTATGATGAAATTCGGAACTTATATGCCGGATTGAGCCTTTCCAAAAGCCGAGGGTACAAACCGGCCCATTTTAGTTTTAACGTGGCCGGAGGTCGTTGTGAAATGTGCGAAGGAGAAGGGATAGTGCGGGTTGAGATGCAATTCATGGCGGATTTAGAGTTGGAATGTGAGGCTTGCAAAGGAAAAAGGTTTAAAGAAGAATTGTTGGAAGTAAGCTATGAAGGCAAACATATAAGTGATGTGTTGGAAATGACCATTGACGAAGCCTTAATATTTTTTCAGAAGGAAGGCAAAGCAAGTCCATTGGACAAGAGGATAATAAAAAAGCTGTTGCCCCTTCAGGAAGTAGGTTTAGGATATGTAAAAATGGGCCAGAGCAGCAGCACCTTAAGCGGTGGAGAAGCGCAGCGGGTTAAATTGGCCTTTTTTTTGAGCAAAGGCCAACAAGAGGGGAAAAAGCTGTTTTTGTTTGATGAGCCCACAACCGGGCTTCATACGCATGATGTAGGTAGGTTGTTGAAAGCCTTTGATGCGTTGGTGAACCAAGGGCATAGCCTGCTTGTAATTGAGCACAACATATCGGTAATGAATTATGCAGACTGGCTTATTGAGTTGGGTCCAGAGGGTGGCCCGGAGGGCGGATATCTGCTTTTTAGTGGGCCTCCCGAAGCGTTAAAGACAGGGCCCATGGGCTCTGTGACCTCTAAATACCTATGATGTTAACCTTTTGTGAAAAGATAAATATGGGCTTGTGATTGGTTTTGAAGTAGCTTTTTAGTATTTTAGCACAAAAGTAGGTTTCGATGAAAAATATCTATTCAAACATGATTTCGAAAGGAGTAGCACTCCTGTCGTTCTTTTTGGTTGTTGGTGGAGCGAATGCTCAAAACAATCAATGGAATTTGGTGCAAAGCACGCCCAGTGTGGACATTTTTGAGCAGACGGATGTCGTATGCAACATAAGCGCAGCGAATGTTGATATGATGTACACGTTCTTAAGAATGAAAAATAAAACGGCGAGCGATGTACAAGTTTCTTTCCTAATGGCGATTTATTACGACAACCAATGCCGTACTTGCGCCAATAATGAGTACGAGTTTACCGTAAACATCCCGGCCGGACAAACCATTACCGGAGATTGCGCATTTGACACTGCCGAAAAAGGGATGCTAAGTATCTTCCAAAAGAACATTAGCCAACCAAACTATAGCGATTATACACGCTATGAATTGCAAAACCTTGTAATTCAATAAACGGTTTATAAAATTTCTGCTCACGATGGTCAAGCACAATAACATCATCTGGGTAGTGGCTATGCTTATGGGTTCGAGCTTTCTTCATGTGAAAGCTCAAACTTGCAACATTAGTGTTACTACTGCCCAAAACCCGGTATGTAAAGGTACGGACGTCATTGTAAACGCAACCGGAGCTATACAAAATGCCGGTTCTTACAACTTTGACTTTAACACAGGTAGCCTTCCCCCCGGATGGGGAACTAGTGGTACTAGCTTTTTCAATGCTCCCTGTCTTCCGAGTCCAGATGGCACACCTTATTATTGGGCAGGTTCCGCGGGAACCTTAACTCCACAGCTTGAAACGGCGGATTTGGACGTTTCCGGAGGAGGAAGCATCGACTTCGAATTCGTTATGGAGCAACAAGGCGGCGCACCACCCTGTGAAGGCCCCGACTTATCTACAGAAGGTTTTTCTGTTCAGTATTCGACCAATGCCGGAGCTACGTGGGTCGATATTACTTACTTTTCACCGGGAGGATTTCAGTTGCCGGCCAATCCCGGACTTCCGGCAACCGGCGTAGCTAATGGACCTACTCCTTACACGGTGTGGAATACGGTTTCCCTTCCTATCCCTCCTGCTGCACAAACACCAAGCACAAGATTCCGTTGGATTCAAATTTACTCCTCCGGATCTTGTTGCGATAACTGGGGGCTTGACAATATCGTAATTAATGCAGGGTCGCTTTCTAACATGTCTTGGTCTACCGGTCTAACAGGAACCCCTGGACAGGCAGGTACCGATACCTTGTTTGCTCTTCAAAACGATAGTTGTGTAATTGTTACCATAGCCGATACCTCCGGATTGACGTGCACAGATACGCTCTGCATTCAAGTGGTTGACCTGCCGACGGCATTAGCCAATTACCAAAATCCTAGCTGCGCCGGCGATGCAGTAACCATTCAGGGATCCATTTCTACCCCTGTAGGTAGTGTAGTGAATTGGGAATACGACTTCGATAATAACGGCACCTACGAAACCAACAGCACTACGGGCGATGTGCCTTTCCCAAATCCTATTCCGGGTACGTACAATGTGCCTATGCGCATTACCAACAGCGGTGGATGCGAGCACGATACGGTTTTGGTGCTTACACGGAACCCTCGACCCAACATTAATCTCAATGCGAATCCTCTGAACATCTGTCAAGGGCAACCTTTGGATTTGATTGCTACGGCAGGGATTAATAATCCGCCCGGATTTAATACCACCGTGGACTCTTTGATTTGGGACTTTACTAATGATGGAGCTATTGATTCGAACACCTTGGTACTAGACACCCTGAATTATTCCTTTAGCGTTAGTGGTGCTATTACTGTTAAAGTTACCGCTATTTCTAGTGAAGGCTGCCGCAGAGACGACTCCATTGAGGTTACTGTTCGTCCTGGACCAACTGCTGATTTTACCGTACAAGACGTATGTATTGGCGACCCACTTCAACTCACCAATAACTCGGTTATTGATACCGGTGGGACCATTGAATTGGCTAATTGGACTTCGGATGGTCCAAGCGGTAACCAAAGCGGTACAGGAACTAGTCCTAATTTTATTTTTGATGCCTCAGGACAGCATACGATGTTTCTGTTTTTAGAGTCATCAACAGGTTGTTCCGATTCTATTGAAGTACCATTCGAGGTGTATCCTGAACTGCAAGCAGATTTCGAAAGTACTCCTATTTGTTACAATGAGGTTCTCTTTGCTGATGCCTCCTTTGGAGGTGAAGGAGACTACAATTATACATGGACTATGGTTGGAAGCGATAACCAAGACACGGTTTATACCAACACAGATAGTTTTGTCCATATTTTCCCTAGCGATAAAGACACGCTAGTTACCTTGCTGGTTGAAGACGCAAATGGTTGTAGATCGGATACCACAAAATTGGTGAATGTGGTGGGTGAAATTCCATTGCCAAATATGCCAAATGCCTTGGTATTGAACCCACAATTCGATGGTAACGACAAACTGGATTTCACCAGTTTTGCACCGGGTTTCAATCAATGTTACGACTACGAGCTTACCATCTATAATCGTTGGGGAGTTTCAGTTTACGTTGCAGAGAATGTTGCCTCTGCTCCGGATTTAGATTGCGCAGACTGTTTTAAAGGCCTTACAGAAGGCGAAACGCAACTTTCCAAAGGAACATATTATTGGACCATTACCGGCAATAGAGGGCTGGAAGCCAATGGAACGATTACCATTTTTGAGCGTTGATTTCAAAATGCCCAAATCATTTAAGGCCGACCTTTGTGTCGGCCTTTTTTTTGGCTTAGTTGGGTGTTTGGCACGGGAAATTGATACCGTTGACGCACGGCGATTCTGTGGGCCATCCTGCTCTTTCGCTTCGATTAGGGTTCAAGAATCCTGATTGGAAGGTCAGGGGTTGGTTAGGGCCAAATCTCAAGCATCTTTCCTTACCGCAGCGTCAGTAGGCCTGTCGATTTGCCGGTGCCCTAATGCGTACCTACGCTGCGTCCTGACGCTGCGGTCAGCATCTTGGAGTCGTTATATAGGCCCCTGACCAAAGCGTCGGGGGGCAATTATATGGGTGAACTCCGTGCTTTTCATTTGCTTGGGCCTTCCTTTGAGGGCAGATTGAGACCGTTGATGCTGTGCTATTCTGGCGGCGATCCTGTCCTGACCGAAGCGTTAGGAGACTTTCCATTTGTCCGTGCCTTAATTCGCCCCTGACGCCTTGGTCAGGCTTATACACTTGAAAACACAACGAGTCAGCGGACTCCCCTTGTGCCAAACCTTTATCGACGCTTTGGCCGGAATTTAAGGATACGGACGCCTCGGATTTGACCAAGCCTTAAAGCGCTGTGGCTCATCGGTCTTATTTAGCCAATAGACACTAAATCCTTCCGGCTTTCTGAGATTATAGGTGTTAGCTTGGGTTGAGCAATAGAGCAAAATTCCAAAGTAAAAGGTAAGGTGCGGCTTGGCTTACTAAGCCGCATAGGCCTTTTTTATCAATTGAATCAGGTTACGGCCTGCATGCTTGTCCAATAGAATGGTTATCCTTATTTTCTTTTGTTCCTTTGAAATAAAAATTCGCCTTCCCGAATCAGGAATAATTTTTGGTCCGTTTAGGATAGGTTTTATTTCGGGTTTAAGTGCAATAGATAAATTGCCTTGCAGATTTTTACAAAACAGAACATAGCGTTTGTCTTGGATTTGAAGTGCAGCAGCGTAGGTCATTCTATTCTTTTCCATAGTGATGGTTTCTACGCCATATCTGTTGGAAATGCAACGCATGAGGTTTGCGATAATTAATAAAGCCCACAAACTAACGCCCAAAATGGCGGCCCATTGGGTATTCCATCTGTAGGAATAAATCAAGGCAGGAAGCAGAGGCAGACCAAGGCTGAGTATAAAAAAGAGCTGGTGCCATTCTCTTTTCAATTTATTTTTGTCGCCGCGGTAAAAGGTTCTAATGTGCACGCGAATCACGGTTCCATATTGGGTAAAGTGAACTCTTTCCCCCAGTGTTTGAGTACACGTAGGTAGTGGCATAAACTAACTTTAGTTGTCTAACTTGGTAGTACAAATGTACTTAATATTTCGAAAATTTAGCCTATTTGTTTATTTTTTTTGACCTTTTTGTCTATATTATGGAAATTGTTCGTCGTTCGGGATTTTACTATTCTTGATTCGGTTTCTTAAAATGGCATTTAAATATTATATAATCAAGCTTTTATTTTTTAGTTGATGGTTTTGGAGGCCTTTAGTTCATGATTTTTAGATTAAGCCCAAAGAGACATTGACGCGCCTCTTAGTTTGCATTTAAAATATATTCCTGTGTATAAAATAATTTTATAGTTTAAAAAAAGACGGATGCATGAATTTTATAATAGGCGTTTGTTTTCTCTGCATACCCCCGGAAAAATCTAATTTTGTGGTATGAGTTTGGTTAAACTGGATGTTAGGAACAAAAAAGCCTTTTTTAATTTCGAAATTGTTGATCAGTTGACTGCAGGAATTGTGCTTCGAGGCACTGAAATTAAGGCGCTTAAAGAGGGTAAGGGGAGTCTGTCGGAAGCCTTTTGCGTGGTAGATGAGGATGAGCTTTGGCTAAGAAATATGTTTGTAGGTGCCTATACTTTAGGGACCGATGCAAACCATAGTCCACGCCGGCAACGAAAATTGCTGGTGCATAGACACGAACTAAAGAAATGGCATCAGAGAGTTAAGGAAAAGGGATATACAATTGTTCCACTAAAGCTATACTTAAGCGATAAAGGCTTAGTTAAATTGGATATTGGTTTGGCTAAAGGAAAAAAGAGCCACGACAAACGCGATAGTATTAAGCAACGCGACGCCAAAAGAGAGATAGACCGAGCAAAAAAACAGTTTTAATTATCTGTTGCTCTTTCCGGGAGCATGGGCACAAAGCGAAAGCTGCCAAAAGATTCTTTCTGAAAGCTTCCCTCTTGTGTTTTGCTTATGCGAAGCATTTCTTGGGTCTCACCTGCACCTACTGGAATTACAAGAATTCCTCCTGGAGCCAATTGATTCAGCAAACTTTCGGGAATTTCAGGCGCACCACAGGTAACCAAAATCCGGTCAAAAGGAGCATACGCTTTTTTGCCTGCGTACCCATCTCCGTAAAAAAGCCGCAATTTGTAAGGAAACTTTCGTAATAGGATTTTGCTTCGGTCATACAACAAGCGCTGCCGCTCCACCGAAAACACCTGCATTTTAAGAGCCGCCAATACACAGGTTTGGTACCCGGAGCCGGTGCCAATTTCCAATACCTTAAGGCCGGGTTCGGGCTTAAGTAATGCGCTTTGGAAAGCTACCGTGTAGGGTTGTGAAATGGTTTGGCCTGCCCCAATCTTAAAGGCGGTATCTTGATAAGCAAATCGGTCAAATTGTGAATCCAAAAATAGATGTCTTGGTATGGTTCCAATAGCTTCCAAAACTCCTTCATGCCCGATTCCTTTTAGCCTGAGCTGTTCAACCAACTGCTTTCTTTGCCCTTTATACTTGTAGGAGTCACCTTCCATTCCACAAAAATAGGGAATGGCGAATATATTTTAATAGTACATTTGCCAAAAGCCAATGGATGAAGCGGATTAAGATTGGTGTGCTTGGTGCCGGACAAATGGGAAGCATCCACGGAAGACTGATACGGCAACTGAAGGACTCTTTTGAATTGGTAGGAGTCTATGATGTACTTCATGACCGAGCTCTTCAGTTTTCTGAAGCCTTTGATATACCTGCTTTTGATTCTCCCGAAGGGTTGTTTGATGCCTCTGAGGCCGTAGATATTGCTGCATCTACTCCTGCCCATTTTCAATTGGCTATGCAAGCCATGGACTTGGGAAAACATTGTTTTATTGAAAAGCCTTTAACCGCAACGGCCCATGAGTCCCAACAACTTATGGAAGTAGCAAACCGGACCGACTTGGTGCTTATGGTAGGCCATGTGGAGCGGTTCAATCCTGCGTTTATTGCCGCTCGTGATCAAATGAAACGTCCCAAGCTCATAGAGGCTGTTCGACTTACCGGACCGGGCTCACGCGGATTGGATGTGCCCGTGGTAATGGACATGATGATTCATGATTTGGATTTAATTTTGTCCCTCCATTCCAAAGAAGTTACTCAGGTTCGGGCTTTTGGGCAACAAGTGTTTACCGATTTTCACGACACTGTTTTTGCTGAATTGACCTTTGAAGATGGGGTAGTCGCCCGTTTAACTGCTTCTAGAGCCCACCACAGAAAGACAAGGTTACTCTCTTGGTACCAGGCCAAAGAAACTATAGAAATCGATATGTTGGAAAAAAAGGCTTGGAGCCAGGTTTGGTCGTCCAACGGCAGCAGCGAAACCCGACCCTTTTACGTACACCCCAACAACGCCATACTCGAAGAATTCCGATGCTTTGCTCAATCCATCCTGGAAAATACTCCTCCGCCCGTAACCGCAGCTCACGGGTTCCGAAATGTTGCTATGGCCCAGCGTATTGTTGAGGCTTTGCAGCACTAAAGCGTATATTTTGACGGCAGGGTTTCCTTATCTTTGCCTTATGCGTTGCAGAACTGTTTTTTTGAAACTAGCCACCTTTTTTCCTAGCGTTTGGATTTTGCTGGCTTTGGTACCTAGCTCTTGCGATACCTCAGAAGCCGAACGCCCTGCTTTTGTCCGTATCGATACCATTGCGGTGGATAGCACTTCGTTCGATTCTACAGGCTCCGTATCTCATGCCATTCGATTTGCTTGGCTTTATGTCGACGACAACCTCATTGGCGTTCACGAACTACCGGCAGTTGTTCCCGTTTTGGCCGAAGGTAACCAACAAATTACCGTCTTTGCAGGCGTTTCCGAAAATGGAATCGGAACCCAAGCTTCTCGATACCCTTTTTATGCCTTTTGGCAGCAAAACCTTACCCTGGTTAAGGAGGATACATTAGTATTGCAACCTAGAGTTCGGTACCAAAAAGGACTTAAAATTCCTCTTAACCTTACCTTCGACAATGCTCAAGTCCCCGAAATTTCGCTCGCTGTAGTCGATGGAACCGGTTTTTACAACATTGATCTTAACCCTCAAGAGGCTTTTGAGGGAAGTGGCTCTCTGGAACTTTATTTACCTCCGGGAGCAAGCCACATGGTGTTGGAAACCAGTTCGATTCCCGTGCCCACCGGACAGGCAGGGTATTTTATTGAGTTAAACTACCGAAACAACTGCGATTTTCTCATTGGACTTAGAGCCGGGGGAACCAATCAGACTACTTCCTTAATTGGCATTCGACCTCGGCAGGTATACAATAAAATTTACGTAAATATCACTCAACCTGTGGATCAATTGAGTGGCCTGAGCGAATCCGTACATATTTACTTTAGAATAGACCAAGACACTTCTGTTCAGGACCAAATTGTGCGTATCGATAACCTGAAAGTGCTGTATTGATGCCCCAACCTTACTTTAGAGTTCGAAATGCGCGCCGCCGATGGAAGTACATGGCTCACGATGCCCTGGCTGCCGCTTTTAGCTGGCTGCTTTTTTACGGTTACCGAAAACTCTTCCCCGAACGTGTTTTTATGGGCTGGGACGCTCCCGTGGAGGTAGACCTCAATTTCTATTTTGGCCTGTTTGCTTTGCCCCTCTTTTGGCTCTTAGCCCACAACTTTAGTGGTTACTACCGCGACATGGAGCGAAAAAGCAGACTCGCCGAACTTTCGACCACAATTTTTACTACCCTCTTTGGCACCGTGGTGCTGTTTTTTGCTTTGTTTTTGGATGATGTTGTAAATAACTATAAGGACTACTACATCAATGTCTTGGTTTATATCGCTTGTCAGTTTTTTCTTACCTGGCTTCCACGGCTTGTCCATACCACCCTCATGCATAGGCGCATTCGAAGCGGAAAACTTCGTTTTCCTGCGCTCTTGATTGGAGACCACAATGGCATGCAGGAACTTTTTAGAACCATGCATCCCAACAGATACCTTTCCGGCAATCACTTGGTGGGCTATCTGGCCCCTAATCCTATTTCCGGCCTGGAAGAGAATTTGCCCTACTGGGGAAATTCCACCGAAATTTCTAAGATTTTGAAGGAGAGGGAGCTTGAAGACGTCGTAATTTCCATGAAGGAAACCGATCACCAGGCCATGCAAAAACTCATTACCGACCTGCATATTGCCGGCTTGCGCATCCGTATACATCCCAATATGTACGATATAGTCTCCGGTACCGTCCGTTTCTCCAATTTGTTCGAAACTCCGCTTATTGAGGTCCACGCCCTAAAAATGCCCGACTGGCAGCAAACCACCAAAAGATTGTTCGATGTGCTGGTGGCCGCTACCATGCTCCTTCTTTTGGCTCCCCTCTTTTTGGTGGTGGCACTGCTTGTTTCTTTGGACAGCAGGGGAGGTGTGTTCTACAGCCATGAACGTATTGGACTGCACGGCAAGCCTTTTCAAATTTTTAAATTCCGTTCCATGGTGGCTCATGCCGAGGCCAAAGGGCCCGCTCTTAGCAAAGACGGCGACCGCCGAATTACCCGAATAGGAAGGTGGATGCGCAAATACAGAGTCGACGAACTGCCCCAATTTTACAATGTCTTAAAGGGCGATATGTCCCTCGTTGGTCCAAGACCCGAACGGCAATACTTTATTGACCAGATTGTTGAAATTGCACCCCAATACGTCTTGCTTCATCGGGTAAGACCCGGAATAACCTCTTGGGGACAAGTGAAATACGGATATGCAGAGAACGTTTCCGAAATGGTAGACCGCCTTACCTTCGATTTACTTTACTTACAGAATGTAAATCTACTCTTAGATATAAAAATTCTTGCCTTTACCGTAATTACCGTCTTGCGGGCAGAAGGGAAATGATTATTCTACGGTCGTTTTTATTTATTAATGTTAAATATCTCATGAGAATTTTGCGTTTTTTAAAAAGGCTTTTTACTTTTACATCACAAAGAGAACTGATATGGTTTTCTTTAGTTAGGGTTGGTTTAAGGAGAGCGTCCTCGCCTGAGGGCGCTTTTCTTTTTTGACCTTTTTGGCCTTTTCCGGCCCTCCCTCCAACTCCGGTGCCGATCGGTCTTCCGCTGCCGGCCGCAAAGGGGTTCCGCAAAGCTACACCGCTTGCCGGCGCGTGGCGGAATAGACCGACCGGCATCCGGGGTTTCCGTACCGGTCCGGGGCAGCGATTCTCCGGCACTTCCTTTCCCCTTTTATCTCTCTTTCTTGCTTGGCTGGGCTCTTCCTATGTATCTTTGAGCAACGAAATTTTAGACCTATGAAACATATTAGCGTTATTGGAGCAGGAACCATGGGCAACGGTATTGCCCATGTATTTGCCATGAATCAGCATAAGGTAGAGTTAATCGATGTTTCCGAACCCGCTTTGGAAAAAGCAAAAGCAACGATCGGCAAAAACCTCGACCGCATGGTGGCCAAAGGCATCTTAAGCGAAGAGGGAAAAGCCGAAACTTTGGCCCATTTGAACTTTACAACCGACATCCCAACAGGGGTTGCACAAGCAGAGTTGGTGGTAGAAGCCGCCACCGAACGCGAAGATTTAAAACTCGACATTTTTAAGCAACTCGATGCCCATGCTCCCCAAGGATGCATTTTAGCCTCCAATACCAGCTCCATTTCCATTACTCGAATCGCCAGTGTTACCAATCGCCCCGAAAAAGTGATAGGGATGCACTTTATGAACCCGGTGCCGGTAATGAAACTGGTTGAAATCATAAATGGCTACGCGACCGATGCCGCCGTTACCGAGATTATTCGGAAAAAGTCGGAGGCTTTATCCAAAGTGCCTGTGGTGGTCAACGATTATCCGGGCTTTGTGGCCAACCGTATTCTTATGCCCATGATAAACGAGGCCATCATTAGTCTTTTTGAAGGAGTAGCCGGAGTTGAGGAAATCGATACCGTAATGAAATTGGGCATGGCACATCCCATGGGACCGCTCCAATTGGCCGATTTTATTGGTTTAGATGTTTGCCTCAGTATTTTACGGGTATTGCATCAAGGCTTGGGTAATCCTAAGTATGCGCCTTGTCCCCTGTTGGTCAATATGGTGCAAGCAGGAAGGCTTGGGGTTAAATCCGGTGAAGGGTTTTACACCTACACACCGGGTAGCAAAGCATTGGTGGTTGCTCCATCCTTTAAGTAAACCCGCGCCCCTGATTGAAGGCGGGAGCGCCCGCAGCCAAAAACCTGCAGCCAGCTAGGCGAGGAGATTTACGGCCACAGCCGGAAAGCCCCACAGCCTTGGTGGCTGCTGTTTTTGGCAAGGGCCGGAGCCTGAAAGCAGGTTAAGGCGCCCAAAAAATCATCTGCCTTTTTTAGACCAGAGCTGCACCGAACTTGGTATCTTTGCGGGCATAGTGCTTTAAATTTTAGTCTATGCCGGCAGCTAAGTTTATTTTTGTCACCGGAGGTGTTTCCTCCTCTTTGGGTAAAGGAATCATTAGCGCCTCTTTGGGCAAGCTGTTGAGAGCTAGGGGTATGAGGGTTACCATTCAAAAGTTGGATCCTTACATTAATGTCGATCCGGGAACCTTGAACCCTTACGAGCATGGAGAGTGTTACGTTACGGAGGACGGTGCTGAAACCGATTTGGATCTTGGACATTACGAACGGTTCTTAAATATCCGCACCAGTCAAGACAATAACGTAACCACCGGTCGTATTTACCAATCGGTAATTCAGAAAGAACGCCGCGGCGATTACCTCGGCAAAACTGTGCAGGTGATTCCGCACATCACCGACGAAATAAAACGGCGCATAAAACTCCTCGCCGAAACCGGCAAGTACGATGTAGTTATTACCGAAATCGGTGGCACTGTGGGCGACATTGAGTCCCTTCCCTACATTGAAGCTGTGCGTCAGCTCAAATACGAACTCGGTCTAGGAAACGCAGTGGTGATTCACCTTACCCTTATTCCATACCTTAGTGCGGCAGGAGAGCTCAAAACCAAACCTACCCAGTATTCTGTAAAAACCTTGTTGGAACAAGGCGTTCAGCCCGATATATTGGTAGGGCGAACCGAACACCCTTTGAGTCCCGAAATCCGAGCAAAAATTGCCCTGTTTTGCAACGTTTCTGTCGATGCGGTAATTGAGTCCATTGATGCCGAAAGTATTTACGACGTGCCTTTGCTCATGAAAAAGGAAGAGTTGGACCGGGTAGTTATGGAAAAGCTCAACATTAGCGGGTATGGCGAACCGGATTTGGAAAGCTGGGAGTCTTTTTTGTATACCCTTAAACACCCTTTGCGCGCCGTTCGCATTGGAATCGTCGGAAAATACATTGAGCTTAAAGACGCCTACAAGTCCATAACCGAAGCGCTGATTCATGCGGGTGCCGCCAACCGCTGCAAACCGGAAATTGAATGGATTCATTCCGAAGACTTGCAAGACCTAGGTGAGGAAGACTTTTTGACCAGAATGAAAAAGCTAGACGGGATTTTGGTAGCGCCGGGCTTTGGGAATAGAGGAATTGAAGGTAAAATCCGTGCTGTACATTTTGCCCGTACCCACCGTATTCCATTCTTTGGCATTTGCCTGGGCATGCAATGCGCCGTTATTGAATTTGCGCGTTATGCGGCTGGATTGAAAGAAGCACATTCGGCTGAGTTTCAATCCAGAGCCTCTCATTTGGTAATTGATTATTTGCATGGCCAAAGCGAGGACGTGGAAAAAGGCGGAACCATGCGCTTAGGGTCTTTTGATTGTGCCTTGGTGACCGGTAGCTTGGCCCATAAGGTATACGGCAAAGAAAACATAAGCGAAAGGCATCGGCACCGATTGGAATTCAATAACCAATATTTGGACCGACTGCAAGAAGCCGGTATGTTGGCCAGCGGCCGCAACCCCGAACTCGGTTTGGTAGAAATTGTGGAAGTCCCGGAGCATCCTTGGTTTATTGGAACCCAGTTTCATCCGGAATACTCCAGTACGGTAGATGCTCCACACCCTTTGTTTGTGCATTTTGTTAAGGCCGCAATGACCTAAATCAACGAAGCAGTTCGTTGAAACGGGTGCTCAAACCCACCAAAAGAGTTGGGGATAACACGCCCGTTTGGTTTACCTGCATGGCCACATCGAACCTGAAATTAAACCACTCCATGCTTGGAATGGCGCCCAAGAGGTTGTCAAAACCTACGTATACTTCCGTGTAAGGCGTTACACTTTGGTTAAACATCACCAAGAAGTTAATGCCTCCGTAATAATTCCATTTCAGATGCTTTAGTACGGGAATTCGGTTCAGTAGAAAGCCGTGAAAATCGTGCTGGTAGTGTCCTTCTACATAACTGTTTCGTGTGGAGTAGCGGTAATAATCCAAAGCCCTGAACTGGTCCAGATAAGTGGCATTGGCCGCCGAACCCAAAAAATAGGTTTGCTCGCCCAAAAAATGCACAAAATCCAAATAGGTCATTTCGCGGGCATTGATAAAGATGCCGGTACGTAAAATAAAGGCAGTTTCTCCCACTGCACCAAAGGAAACCCGATCCGAGGCCGAAAGTTCTAACAGGTTGTAATCTACTTTACTCCCCAGCAATCCAGGCACTCCGCTCTGTAGGAACAAGGAAAATACCGGGTAGTCCGACTCCAATACTTCTTTATTTCCCAAATGCCTGAGAAATTGCTGGCCGGGTTTTAGGGTAAGACCGAGCCGAAACCAAGTGCCTTGATGGCCATACAGTCTATGATTTTCAGATAGGGTGCTGTTTGGATTGTTGGGGGTAAAGCCATTGCCCAAGGAAAAAAACGAAAAGTCGGCGCTGTTTTCCACCGTAGTTCGTTTGGCCCATTCCATTCCTGCGGAAAGGTAAAGCCCGTTTACAACCTCTCGTTCATAATTGAACTTAATATACTCTTTTCGGTATAATTTCATAAAATTTTGCCGAAAAACGAGGGAGTAAAATGTATTAATTATGGAATTGATGGGTTCTGAGTTGTTGATTTGAAACATGTAGCTGCCGCCTTCTACATTGAAAGACTGTAGACTACTTTCAGACCAAAGGCGGGTGCTCAACCTGCCTTTGAGCCTTTGGTCCGAAAACCCATAACGTAAGATAGGTTCCACTTCCAGGTGCCATAGGCTGGGCCAGCTTTTGGTGTATTTTACCGATTGTTTCATAACAAACCCTTCTACCGTATTGTATTCGAGCTTGTCGTTCAATAGTCCGTCAAAATACAGGCTACTTCGCTTTTTTCGGTTTTGAAAGGTATGACCCAATAGGGTGGCGTACCACCGGAAGGGGCTTATTCGGGTGCGGTTTAGACTATCGTACACCTCACGGCTGGTGTAGGGCAGGTTTAGCAAACTGTCCTCGGCACAAAGGCTTGCGTTTTCTTCAGGACTTAAACAGGTAAAATGCTCCCAAAAGGCTTCGTCGTAGTTCAACGCTTGCTCGGGTAGGCGATACCCTTTTCTGGCTATTCCTTTGGGAAAACTGTCTATGGTTTGGTAATTATGATAGCTGGCCTGGATATCGTATTGCAATAGGGCCCCGTATGCTTTTTTCCAGGCTTGGATTTCTAAGCTGGAGGGTAGCCAACCCAATTGGGTTAGTGTGCTTTCTATTTGAAGATGTAGGCTATCTACTCGGTATAAGCCAGTAGATTTTAAGGCTTTTAGGTCGGCACGGGTGATTTGCCAACTGCCCTCTTCCAAAACCAAAGTCCCGGTCCATAAGGGCTGAAATGGGTTTTTGGGTTCCACCGCCAAATGCACCATTCTTCTGCCGTTTCTGTAGAAATAGCCAATAAGTGTATAATTGTAGTTTACCATGGCTCCCCAACCAATGGGGGATTGATAAGGGATATCCGAAAATCCGGGGAGGGCAGAGCGGCTGTCGTACAGACTAAATTGGTGCCAAGCCCTTGCCTGTCTGGAAAAGCTCTTTTCCAAGCCGCGGTATCTATAGCCTTCTAGGTGTTCTGCATATGTTCTGGGCTGGTGGCCAAAATAGAGCGAGCTAAGGGATTGACTTAAATAATTGGTGCCGGATTCGGTACTGTCAGGTATAACTTCCCAAAGCCAAAAGCGCGGGTAGGGTCTGGCGGAGGGAACTCCCACCCGCAAAATGGTTTCGGCGCGACTTTGGTAATTGCCGGGTGCGGTTAGGTTCCAAACTCTGCGTCTCATGGCCTCACGAATGGCAAACAACTCAGGCTTCTCGGTGGCTTGAATTTCCGGCCAAGAAAGAGCTTCGCTCTGTTTTTTGGTCAATAGTAGTCGAATATCTGAGCTTAGGCTATCGGTTTTAATTTTTGTAAGTATTGCTGAAAACCTGGGGTCTTTTAGATAAACCAAGATTTTTTGATGTTCTGGTAACTTTAAACGAAAAGCTCCCTCAAAGTCGGTAATTAGCGCATGGTTAAAGGCTCGCCCTTTAAATTCTAAGGCAACAAAGGCAACCGGCTGTCCTTTTGGATCCAGAAGTTGTCCCTTTATATCTAAAACTTGTTGAGCATGCACCAAGGCCTGCAAGCATAGACATATCCCCAAAAATCCCCTTAGGAGCAACTTCATCGTTCTAAAGATACGGCTTGGCCAAGCCGAGGCCAAGCCTTAGGATTCTTATTTTTGATGCATGAGCAAATGGTATACCAATATTGGCAAATTGTGGATGCACCAAGACGGTGCATCTCCCATAAAAGGAAAGGCAATGCAGAAACCCGGTTTTTTGGACCGGGCCTGGATGCAGGTAGACGATGCGGGGTTTATTCAGTCCATTGGTACCGGAGAAGCCCCGGTAACACCCGCCGATGCGCAGTATAATTTGGAAGGAAGCTGGGTTTTTCCCACCTTTTGCGATAGCCATACCCATTTGGTTTTTCCGGAGTGGAGGCCCGAGGAGTTTTTGTACAAAATTCGGGGCATGTCCTATGCAGAAATCGCCCAAAAAGGGGGCGGTATTTTAAATTCCGCTCAAAAAATGGAAATGGCCGAGGAAGATTATTTGTTTGCCGCAGCCCTGAGCCGTTGCCAGGAATGCATGGCCTTTGGTACAGGAGCACTCGAAATTAAATCGGGTTATGGACTGAGCTTGGAGTCCGAACTTAAAATGCTGCGGGTCATTGCCCGACTAAAAGAAGCATTGCCTATTCCCATTAAGGCTACGCTGCTTGGGGCGCATGCCTTGCCTCCCAAATACAAGGAGCGCCGCCAGGATTTCATAGATATGATTGTGCACCAACTTATTCCAGCTGCCGCTGCCGATGGTCTAGCCGACTATGTAGATGTGTTTTGCGATACCGGCTTTTTTACTCCGGAAGAAACAGAACGTATGTTAGAAACCGGCGCCCGTTTTGGGCTACGAGGAAAAATTCATGCCAACGAACTCGGCAACACCGGAGGTATTCAGGCAGGAGTGGCGCATCAGGCCCTTAGCGTAGATCATTTAGAACATACCGGGCCGGAGGAAATTCAAAGCCTGTTGAATTCCCATACCATTCCCACGCTTCTGCCGGGTACGGCCTTTTTTCTTAAAATGGACTATCCACCGGCACGCACCATGGTCGATGCCGGCTTACCGGTGTGCTTAGCAACCGATTACAATCCGGGCTCTTGCCCGTCCGGGAATCCCTGGTTTATTTGGTCTTTGGCTTCTATTTATATGGGTTTGGAACCCGAAGAGGCCCTCAGCGCCTTAAGCTTAAACGGTGCTCATGCCATGGAACTGCAACACAGCCATGGTAGCCTGTGGCCCGGCAAAGTAGCTTCCTTTATTTCCATGGAGCCTTTGGAAACCCTTGCCATGGTTCCCTACCGTTTTGGTAGCGGCCTAAACTACCGGGTTTTCATTCAAGGAAAGGAATACAACCCATGAGCCGGGAAATCCGTCTATATTTGTACGGAATATAATATTGCTGCTTATGCGCTTGTCTTTTACCCATATTGTTCTTAGCCTTGCCATTGCCGCGGGTAGCTTTTCGTGCAGCGGAGAAGACCCCATTGATGTAAATTCCTATTTCCAAGGAAAAAACCTGTTGTTTTGCGGAGATAGAGAAGGCAAGTTTCAAATTTTTCGTTGGACTCCCGATTCGCTTAAATTGGTTACCACCGATTTGGAATACCACCACTGGTTGCCGGAACCTCATCCTGACGGAAAAAAGTTCATTTGCTTTAAAGGGCCCATTATGAACGGTTTTAATACCAGTGAACTTTGGCGCTATAATTTGGACGGCTCTAAAGCCGAACGCCTCGTTAGCCTTCAAGAGAACAACTGGCTCTCTATGCACCATGCCAAGTATTCTCCCGATGGCCGATGGATTATCTTAAACGTAGAAATGCTCGACGATGAAACCGGCGAAAATCGCTGGAAGATTTTCGTGTGCGATAGCTTGGGTAAAAACCCTCGGAATGTCTCCGAAGACGGCAGAATGTATTACGAACCCTCCTTTAATCCCGGAGGTGGCCTTGAAATTGTATACGCCGCTTGGCCTCAAGGAGAAACTCAGCCTTTTACCTACAATGCCCGCTGGTCACTCGAAGTCCATACCGGCAAAATCGATACCTCCAATTGGACCATTGTAGACGAAACTCGATTGACCGATGACGACTACTGGAATGCCGGACCGACCATTACTTCCAATGGCCAGCGCATCGCCTTTACAGAGGTAGAAGATCAACTCTATCCGAACCAATCCGCCAATTTGTTTTCTGTTTGGAACAATGGAGAAGAATTAACGGAGTTATTAAGAGATGGAAGGGCAAACTATTATCCGAGGTGGACCTCCGACGATCAGCAATTGCTGTTTCACCGTTTGGAGTATCAACGGTACGGCATTTACACCGTAAGCTCCACAGGTGGAGGTTTGGTGCGCGTTGTTCCGGACGAAGATAACAGCTACCTGTACCCGGTAATGGTGCCCTAAGGCAAACGCTAAGGGTATACCTATGCATTATTTTCTTCGGTCATGTGCACCGATTTTATGGGTTCTTCTCTCTTGGTCCGGTCTTGTTGCTCAAGATTGGCTGGGCTACCACACGTCCAATTATGCCGGTATTCATGCCGTAGGCTACAACCCTGCTTTCCTGGCCGGCAATAACTACAAACTCGATGTAAGTCTGTTGGCCATGCACGCCAGGGTGCAAAACAATTATGTAAACCTCGATATTCAAACCCTCTTTAATCCTGAGGAAACGTTCAGCGAGCCAAACTTCGATGATCGGTACATGTACTATAGCGATCACAAGGAGTTTTACGATGCCTATGTAAACCTCCATGTGCAGGCTCCGGCCTTTATGTTCCAACTCAACGAAAGAACCTCCTTTGGTTTTGCTCCCGCCATACGCAGTTTCACCAACGTAAACAGGGTGGACGAAAACCTGGCCAGACTTATTAGCGAAGGCCTCGATTACCCGCCTTTGTTTAACCAGGAATTTGGCAACCGATGGACCCAAGGCAGCATCAACTTATGGGCACAATACAGCTTTACCGGGGCTAGAACGCTCTACGATAATGGCATGGTCCGTCTTAAGGGAGGACTTAGCTTGCACCTGCTTCAAGGCTTAGGTGCAGGCGTGCTCTACGGCAATGGCTACAATTATATTTTTCACAACCAAGATACCCTCACCATGAGGCGCCTTCAAGGCGAATTGGTACTTTCTCCTGCCTTGGCCAATCAAAACTTTGGTTTTGGTTTCGATGGAGGACCCGGTTTTGGGTTGGATGCCGGACTAATTTTAGAAATTGTTCCCGGCACCTTCGAACGCGATGGACTCATTCGCCCCAAACGCTACCAAGAGCACTGGGGACTGCGCACCGAAGACGAAACCGATTATGCCGTTCGCTTAGGCATTAGTTTTGGCGATATAGGTTTTATCCCTTATCCGGTACATCCCAGCTCCGCTAGTTTTGAGGTAAGCCTAGATTCTATCCCTCTTTCCATTTTTGATGGTGTAGAGGGCCCGGCCGACCTAGGGGAAATGTTGGAAGATAATTTCCAAGGAATCAACCCAAACGATTCCACGGTACTTATGTGGCTGCCCGGCCGTATCGATGCTTTT
Organism: Flavobacteriales bacterium; assembly: GCA_018401695.1. Classification (GTDB taxonomy): domain Bacteria; phylum Bacteroidota; class Bacteroidia; order CAIKAF01; family CAIKAF01; genus CAIKAF01. The sequence goes on from JAGYKD010000003.1 coordinate 182,615, forward strand.
GTCGATTTTAAACTCAATTACAATTTAGGACTCCACTTCGGTGGACGATTTGCCCTCTGGACCGGTGCGTCTAATGCCTTCAAAAGCCATTATTTGCATCAATTTACAGTAACTCCCCGCTGGGAAATCAAATGGTTTGGGGCATATAGTCCGCTGTCCTTCGACCATATGGGCCTCATCAACTGGGGACTTTCTCTAAGGGCAGGACCTGTGGTTATTGGTTCGGGCGATTTGCTCAGCAATCTGCTCAAAACCCGCTATTCCGGCATTAGTTTTCATTTTGGTATTCGTTTGTTGTTCCCCAACATCAACATCAGCTCCAGAAACCCGGGCTGCGACAGCTTTGACCGATCCTACCTAAAAGGAAGACCCTAGTATGGCACATCTTAACATCGAAATAAAGGCACGCACCCAAAAAAGCCATAAGCAATACCAAACCTTACTGGATTTAGGAGCCAAAGATTTGGGTGTCGATCACCAAACCGATACCTATTTTAAAGTGCCTAAGGGGCGGCTTAAATTACGCCAAGGAAACATCGAAAACAGCCTTATTTTTTATGAGCGCCAAAACAGCGAAGGGCCCAAAGCCTCGGATGTGCATTTGAGCCGCTTGCCTGCCGACACCGACCTCAGGCCCGTACTGCTGGCGGCGCTAGGCGAAAAAATCACGGTCCGAAAATCCCGACGGATTTTATTCATAGATCATGTGAAGTTTCACTTAGACCAAGTGGAGGGACTCGGCGATTTTATTGAAATTGAAGTCATTGATAAGGACAAGTCTATGGCTACAAAGGAGTTGCAGCGTCAATGCAACCATTACATGCAGGTGTTAGAAATCGATGCCAAGGATTTGGTGGCCGAATCTTACAGCGATTTATTGGCGTTGGGAGGCCCGGCCGCTAAGTAAATACTGCTCCACAATACGGCGTATTCAAGCGGCCGCCGGGCCCTTGGCTTTACTCCCCCTCAGGTAGGCAGGCCAAAAAGGCAGCTGCGGGGCTTCCTGAGGTCGCCGCGCTCCTGCTCTTTTTGGCGGCTGCCTCCCTTAGGCGGGGTGCCGCCGCGGTCCCTGGCCCGGTGCTTTTTTTTACATTTTCTCCTAATGGAATAGCCAATCCATTATCTTAGCGCTCAAATTTGGCAATTATGATGACCACACTAGCCATTATCATTTTTATCCTCGGGTATGCAGCCATTACCCTGGAACATCCTTTGCGTGTAAATAAAACCGCGCCGGCTTTGCTCACTGCCGGGCTTATTTGGACGGTATACATGCTCATGGGCCCCGGAGGTGAAGATTTTCAGCATGGGGTTATTCACCACCTTAGAGAGCATTTGGGCGAAACCGCCGAAATCCTATTTTTCTTATTGGGGGCCATGACTATTGTGGAAATCATTGATGCCCACCAAGGCTTTAAAATCATTACCAACCGCATCAAGACCAAGGATCAAAAAAAATTGCTTTTGATTTTGTGCATGGTTACTTTCTTTATGTCGGCAACCTTAGACAACCTTACCACGGCCATTGTTATGGTGTCCTTGTTGCGCCGTCTTATTCACGACAAAACCCAACGTATGTTTTTCTTGGGTATGATTGTGATTGCTGCCAATGCCGGTGGCGCTTGGTCGCCCATTGGCGACGTTACCACCACCATGCTTTGGATTAAAGGACAAATCACCGATGTAAACATCATCAAAACCCTAATTATTCCCAGCTTTGTTTGCATGATTGTACCCGTTGGTGTGGCTATGATGATGCTCAAGGGAGATGTGATACGTGCCGATTACGACTACGACGAAGCCAGCAAAGCAGAGCGAATAAAAGGCTCCCGTTTGATGTTTTTCTTAGGGGTGGGCGGTTTGCTTTTTGTGCCTGTGTTTAAAGTATACACCCACCTTCCTCCTTATTTGGGCATGCTCATTTCGCTTTCCATCATTTGGGCGGTTTCGGAGTTGCTTCACCTGGATAAGGAAGAAGAAGAACGTAAGGAATATACCGCCATTCATGCCCTCACCAAAGTAGATGTACCCTCGGTATTGTTCTTTTTGGGCATTTTGTTGGCCATTGGCGGCTTAGGTGCCATGGGCTTGTTGAATCAGTTTGCCGCCTGGATGGATCAGGTGTTGCCCGACAAAGGTGCGGTGGCCTTGGCCATTGGTGCAGGTTCTGCCATTATTGACAACGTGCCTTTGGTGGCCGCAGCTCAGGGCATGTATCCTATGGATGACGTTGCCGGAGGTATTATGGGTCGAGACGGCTATTTCTGGGAGTTTTTGGCCTATGCTGCGGGTACCGGAGGTTCTATGTTAATTATCGGCTCTGCGGCCGGTGTAGCGGTTATGGGCATGGAAAAAATTGATTTTTTCTGGTACGTTAAAAAAATTTCTTGGTTGGCGCTTTTAGGTTATTTGGCAGGAGCCGGCACCTATATATTGGTGCAACCTTGGTTTGCGCACTAGAATCAAAGAACAAATGCATGCAAAATCCCCGAAATTTGGGGATTTTTTTTTGCGCTAGGGATTGAGCCCGGGAGCGGGCTTGAGTTTTTGGCCGTATCGGCGTGGCTTTTGGCGGCGGCGCTTTGCAAGCCCCCAAAAGCCCGTCCGTGCGTGCCAAAAACCAGGCCCCGAAGGGCGAAAGCCCGGTGCCCCGGCCCATTAGGACGGGGCAAGCGCCCTAAAAAAACAAAAAAAAGAAACTACGGCACTAAATTTGCGTTTGTATTAATAGCTATGTCCTATTTTTACTCCATGTGGCGTTATGTGTTGATGGTTTGGCTTGTTTCCGGATTGGGTATGGCTAGGGCGCAAAACGATGAAATGATACCGGGAACGCTGTATCTGACCAATGGCGACGTGATGCCCGGTTTTTTTGACCCGTTTAAGGAAGAGCGTTTGAGTCGTTCGGTGAAGTTTACACCCAACATGGACACTTATCCTCAGCGATACAATGCCCGCGAAGTAAAGGCTTTTGAATTGGACGAGCGCCGTTTTGAATCGCATGAGGTAGACGAACGGGACCAGTTTATTAAAGTAGAGCAAGGTGGGGAGCTGGTGTTGTATAGCCTTAAGGATAGGATTAAAAAGCGTGGCGATTATATAACCATTGTGCGTTATTTTGTCCGTCGAGAAGGCTCAGATAAAATCCACGAGGTCACCGACAGGAATTTCAGAAAGGAAATACCCATACACATTGCCGACCATACCGAATTGGCTGCGCAAGTGCGTGATAAATTTTATGAATTTGCAGACTTACAGGCTTTGGTAGAGGCCTACAATACTTGGGTGGATAAGGGGCGCCCAGCCAGTTCTTGGACCAAAGAAAACGGCAATTATACCATTGATGTGAGTCATGAACCGGAAGTAAAGGAGAGGCCGGAAAAGGATTTGCCCACAGGGCGCTTTGCGGTGGAAGCCACCGCAGGGCTTTCGCTGAATATTATGGAATTTGATGAGTATGCCTACAACAATATTTTGGGCTATGCTTTTACGACTCCAGGACCGGGGTATCAATTAAGTTTAGGGCTGCGCTACCGGATAAGCGAACATTTTAGTGTACGGGGCGGTGTTTCTCATTTCAATAAGTCTTTTCGGGTGGAGTACCCGGGAACCGACATTAGCACCGGGGAGCAATTTAGGATTACAGAGACCTGGAGTAACCGTTTTTTTAGCGGCTATGCTATAGCGGAGTATCAATCGCAAGATTTCTTTTTTGGTGGGGGCTTTGATTTAACCTTTGCACAAACCAGCAGTCAAAGTTTTCGAGCAGCATCTTTGGCCAATGGAGACGAGTTCGATCTTAATGGGTCGCTTTTGATTGCTCAGGTGGAGCCCCAATTTGATTTTGTGATGAATATGGGCTTCAATTTTTCGACGGACGACAGGAAGTGGCGTTTTAGGCCACACATTAGCTACTACATACCTTTAAACCGGCTGTTTACCTTTAGAGAAGACCTCACCGGTGGCCTGGGGCAAGAATTGAACGGTGCCTATCCGGTGTCTCAGTTCAATTTCCGGATTGGGTTGATAGTAGAGTACGGCTTGAATTAAAAAAAGCCGGCTTGTACAACAAGGCCGGCTTTTACTATTTGATATTCACGGGACTAAACGTCAATCTTGGCGTATTTGGCATTTTGTTCGATAAACTCCCGGCGAGGTGGAACATCGTCGCCCATAAGCATGGAGAAGATGCGGTCGGCCTCGGCTGCCGAGTCTATGGTTACACGCCTTAATGTGCGAGTGTTTGGGTCCATGGTGGTTTCCCAGAGCTGGGTGGCGTTCATTTCACCCAAGCCTTTGTACCGCTGCAGGTATATGCCGGACTCTTTTCCTTCTACCGTTAGTTCTTGGGTAATCCGTTGTCGGTCGGCTTCGGACCAGGCATAGGTTTCTTTTTTGCCTTTACGGATTAAATACAAAGGGGGCGTAGCAATGTAGACGTAGCCTTGTTCAATCAACTCTTTCATGTAGCGGAAGAGCAGGGTAAGGATAAGGGTTGTAATGTGGGAGCCATCGACGTCGGCATCACACATAATAATGATTTTATGGTAACGAAGTTTGGTAAGGTTGAGGGCCTTTGAGTCTTCTTCGGTGCCAATGGAAATTCCAAGGGCAGTAAAGATATTTTTGATTTCTTCGTTTTCGAAAATCTTGTAAGAAAGAGCTTTTTCGACATTAAGGATTTTACCTCGAAGGGGCAAAATGGCTTGAAATTTTCGGTCACGGCCTTGTTTGGCTGTGCCTCCGGCCGAGTCGCCTTCCACCAGGTATACTTCACATTTGGAGGGATCGCGCTCGGAGCAATCGGAAAGCTTACCCGGGAGGCCTGAACCGGTAAATGCTCCTTTGCGCTGCACCATTTCACGTGCTTTTCGTGCCGCGTGTCGGGCTTGGGCAGCCAAAACCACCTTATTGATGATGGTTCTAGCCTCTTTGGGATTCTCTTCTAAGAAGTTGGAAAGGGCTTCACCTACTGCTTGGTCCACAGCTCCGGATACTTCGGAGTTGCCCAATTTGGTTTTGGTTTGTCCTTCAAAAAGTGGTTCATGCACCTTAACCGAAATAACAGAGGTAAGCCCTTCTCTAAAGTCGTCCCCTGCAATTTCAAATTTTAGGGATTTGAGTAGGCCTTCTTTTTCGGCGTAGTTTTTTAGTGTACGGGTAAGGGCTCGACGAAAACCGGCCAAGTGAGTTCCACCTTCGTGGGTATTGATGTTGTTAACGTAGCTGTGGATGTTTTCGTTGTAAGTGGCGTTGTATTGGAAGGCCACCTCAACAGGAATTCCGGACTTTTCGGTTTCTAAGTAAATGGGAACGGGAATAATGGCTTCACGGGTACCGTCGAGATACCTCACAAATTCCTTAAGTCCACCCTCGGAATAGAAGGTTTCTTCTTTTGCCTTTCCTTCTTGGTCTAAATGGCGATGGTCAAAAAGACTTAAGGAAATGCCTTTGTTCAAATAAGCCAGTTCTCGAAGGCGAGCGGCCAAGGTATCCCAAGAATATTCGGTATGGGTAAAAATAGTGTTGTCTGGGCTAAAGGTAATGATGGTACCGGTTTTATCGGTAGTTCCAATTTCGCGCACCGGGTACTTTGGAATACCTATTTCGTATTCTTGTTCAAACATTTTTCCTTCCCTATGAACTTCTGCCCTTAAATGGGTGGATAGGGCATTTACACAGGATACCCCAACGCCGTGTAAACCGCCCGAAACCTTGTAGGAGTCTTTATCGAATTTACCTCCCGCATGCAGCACCGTCATAACCACTTCCAATGCCGACCTTTTTTCTTTGGTGTGCATTCCGGTGGGAATGCCCCTTCCGTCGTCCGAAACTCGAATAGAGTTGTCTTCCAGAATATGTACTTCAATAGTTGATGCATGGCCGGCCAAAGCCTCATCTATGGAGTTGTCGACCACCTCATATACCAAATGGTGTAGGCCTTTGGCGCTGGTGTCTCCAATGTACATCGCAGGACGTTTGCGTACTGCTTCTAATCCTTCTAGAATTTGAATATTATCTGCGCCATAACTGCCCGGCGCTGCTGATTTCATCTCTTCGCTCATAATCCACGTTATACTAAGCCACAAAGATAGGCATTTGATTCGCTTGAAAGGCTTATGCAGCAAGGCCTTGACTTGGTTTTTTCAACATTTATGGGAGCTTATTAACAATTTCTTTAAAGTGATAGGTGAGCCATGCCGCAAGCCCCCCACCCCCAAGGCCCAGACCAAAGGATAAAGCACTCCTTAGCAGGCCTTCGTTCATCCACCAACCCAGCAATAGCCAAGTGCAAGACATACCTAATCCAAAGCCAACCACAATAGGGAAACTCCGTGGCTTAAGCAGTTCTCGTTCGCTATATCTATAATCGGCCTTTTGGGCAAGGTAAACCAACAAAAGGGTTAAGCTTATGCTAGCTACAAAGCTGTTCCAAGCCACTACTTCCCAAAAATTCAACGAAGCAAACCAATCTAAAAACATAATATATTGTACGCTTTCTTAGGCCTCGTGTTTCAAACCCTTTCCACCATTATCGAAATGGCTTGGCCCCCAAAGCCTTGGGCGTTAATCATGGCCTTGTTTATTTTATGAGTAGCCAGGCTGCTTTCCGGGGCCTCGGGCCAAGCTTTTCCCAAAACTAAGGCTTCCCACACCCATGCCAAACTTTGCATACCCGAGGCGCCAAGTCCGTGGCCTGTAAACCACTTGGTCCCTGAAATTTGAGGAGTTGTATTGCCCCAAATACTGAAGCATGCCTTCCGCTCCGCATCGTTCCCCTTAGGTGTCCCCGGGAAATGGCCGACCACCAAGTCCGGCCCTGTTTGCGCCATTTCCATGCATTGTTCCATGGCTTTTCTCAGGGCTTTCCCCTCCGGCGAAATTCCCGTAGGACTTGGGCCTTCCTCATTTCCTACGCCAAAACCAAGAACCCTCAGGGAGGCTAAGTTAGTCTCTTTGCTAAGCACGCAGCCGACGGCCTGAGCCGACAAAACGGTGCCTTTATTGGATACCGGCCAAGGCCCTGCCTTGGGGTCGGTGCAAAGAATTCCTGTTGCTTTGAGAAGAGCTTGGGTTTTAGGGTGGGTGGGGTATTCTGAGGCAACTACCCAGGCCTGATTGCAAAATCCCGCTTGAAGCCAGGCAAGTCCGTTTAAAAGAGCTTGCAAACCGGAACTACAGGTTTGGCTGCTATGTAATGCCGGGCCTTGGAAAAATCTGCGGCTCAGTTGACTGGCCAAAAAGCCGGGAGTAGTGTAGGGGCTAAACTTAGGACCATGCAGGGCTTCGAACCAGTAAGATTCAGCGCCACGAGCCGAGCCGGTGAATAAGGCGGCGTCCTTTTCTTGCTGCAATTCAGGCGGCCTTTGGGCATATAAATCCAAGGCTTGCTGCAGGTAATGTGGACTGCGGTTTTCCTTTTGCCACTCCGGCCATCGATTCCACCACCCCCGGGAATCCCAAAGAAAAGGAGACTTAAGGCCAAGGCTTGGTTCGGGCATGGACTGCAGGGACCTTAGGTCATTTATGTAGATGCTTTCAAGGGCCATGTTTGAGCTAAAAGTTTTAACCGGTCCAACAAAAAGTCCAACTCATCCGGTTGGATTCCATAGGGCGGAATAATATACACTACGGAGCCCAATGGCCGCATCAACAGTTCGTGGGCAATACACCAAGCATAGATTTTTTTCCGTGCCGGATTGTTGTAAAAGTAGCCCTTGTAGTTGCTTGCCAGATCAAAGGCAAAAATGTTTCCTTTTACGCGGACCTTGGGTAAGCGGTCAGATGCGTTCCATTCTGCCGCTTTTGATGCAAGGCTTGCGTACAACCATTGCATGTGGGCTTGGATTTCCGGTTGCTCCAAAACATCCAAACTGGCATTGGCTGCTGCACATGCCAGCGGATTGGCCGTGTAGCTGTGCCCATGATAAAACATCTTTTGGGTGTTTTCGGTGTAGAATTCGGATGCGATTTTCTCGGAAATCAAGGTGGCTCCCATGGGCAAATAGCCCCCGGTTAATCCTTTGGATAGGGCCATAACATCGGGGGTGCCGCATTGTTCGGAGGCCAACAGTGTTCCTGTGCGTCCAAAACCTGTGAGGACTTCGTCGGCAATGCACAAAATGTTTAATTCTCGGCACAGACCCAGCAACCGGTGCAGCGGTTGGGCTTCATACATGCGCATACCCGCTGCTCCTTGCACCAAGGGTTCGTAAATGAAGGCCGCCGGTTTCTTTTCCTCTAAAAAGCTTTTTAGGGATTCCCAATCGGTTTGTGGACCCGGTGGCTCAATATAATCTACAGGCGCAAGCAGCGACTCAAAGGGGCGTACAAAGACATCCCGTTCTCCCGCAGCCAAGGCTCCCAAGGTGTCGCCATGGTAGGCTCCACGTAAAGCCACAAATCCTTTTTTAGAAATGCCTTGGTTTACAAAATACTGCCAAGCAAGCTTTAAAGCAATTTCTATGGCCGTTGACCCATTGTCGGAAAAAAAAACTTTCCCCTTTGGAACTCCTGTAAGGTTTAGAAGTCTTCCGGCCAGCCGAACAGCTTGGGGATGGGTGAATCCGCTAAAAATGGCATGCTCCAGCTGGTCGAGCTGCTCCTTTATTTTTTGATTGATGTAGGGGTGGCCGTGGCCATGTAAGTTTACCCACCACGACCCGGAGGCGTCTAAATAGCGCTTGCCCTCAGAATCATAAAGCCAAACCCCCTCGCCTTTTACCAGGACAGGAAGCAAACCTTCCTCCATAGGCCGACTGAATGGATGCATAATCCATGCTTGGTCTAAGTTGGATAGAGACTTACCAGACATAGGGTGCCGGGTTAAATTCGGAAACTTTCCTCGCCCAATGGGTTAAACCAATAGATTTGGGATTCTCCAGTTGAGGTAAATCCGGGAATACCGGTAAATTTGGGTATTGAGCACAAATGATTTCCTTATTGTCTAAAAAGGGGGCTCCACCAAACACTAATCCTTGAATAGGAATTCCAGAGTGCTTGCAATAGGCCAAACTCAATAGACTGTGGTTAATGGCGCCCAAATAATGGTTTATAACCAGCACTACAGGAAGTTTGAGGTATTGAATAAAATCCGCAACGGTGTCTTTTTCGTTTAAAGGAACCAACAATCCACCTGCTCCTTCCACCACCAAAGGTCTGTCTTCGGGTAGCTTAACCGAGAATGGATCTAAGCTAAGGCCTTCTTGTTTTGCGGCATGGTGCGGTGAAGAAAAGCTTTGAAGCACTTGAGCTTCGGTGAGAGTTTGCGACTCAGGAACTCCGTATTCAGAAACCAATCGTGCACGATCGGTTTCAACCGAAGCACCGGATTGAAAGGGTTTCCAATACTTGGCATTCCATGCCAAACATAGTCCGGCAGAAACCAAGGTTTTGCCTACATCGGTTCCTATTCCGGTTACGAATACTGCGGCTGCGCGTCCCATATCCATTTTTTTAGTTCTTCGCACTCCTCAAGGCTGTTGTGGGCGTGCAAAATAATGCGGTAACCGCATTTGTCAGCGGGCACCGTGGGTGGGCCAAACCACTTAAGCGCCAAACCGGTAGGAGCATTGGCCACCGGGCTCCTCAAAAATCTAAGCCATGGGCTCTCTGAAGGCGGTAAAAAGTGGGCTACTTGCGTGTATAAACGCTTCAGGGCATTCCTCTTTTTTTCTAAAACCTCCGGCTTTTCCAGCAGTTTTAAGACCTGATGCGCCGCAAAGGGCAAGGGCGCCGTGGTATAAATGTAGCCACGCCCGGTCCCTTTTAGCAGCTTTATAAGCTCCGAGCTTCCAACAATGGCTCCCCCTGAGCTGCCAAAGGCTTTGCCAAAGCCAAAAACACGGGCAAAAACCTGCAAATCTGAAGAATATTGGCTAAACCAACCGGCCCCTTTGGGACCTAACAACCCACCGGCATGCACTTCGTCTATCAACAGTCGGAACCCGTATTTTTGTTGCAATTCACCAAGAATCTTTGCGTTGGCCTGATCTCCGCTCATAGAATATACACTCTCTAAAAGCACATACACCCCTTGATTTTTATGCTTTTTTAGTGCCTGTTCCAGGGAGTTCCAATCCTGATGTGCAAATTTTTGGTGCTTAGCCGGACTCAATTGCAATCCATCGCGTAAGGAGGCGTGTATTTCGGCGTCAAAAAGCACTAAATCACTACGTTGAGGAAGGGTTTGGAGCAACAGTAAGTTAGCCGTATAGGCCGAAGGCATCCAAAGAGCCGCCTCTGTTTTCGTCCATTCGGCAAGGCTAGACTCCAACTCCAAATACAGGTCTAAGTTTCCGGAAACTAAACGCGAGCCTGAACTTCCTAAAGGAAGGCTGCTACGCAAAAAGGAATCTACCAGGCTTTGCTGAAACTCCATGTCCTGCAGTACGCCCAAATAGTCGTTGGACCAAAAATCCACTCCTTTGCTTTCGGGCATGGGACTTTTTAAATATCCCTTACCTTGAGCAAAAAGAATCCGTTGGCTTATATCATCGGTTCCATTCCAAGGCTTAGGCATTGGCCATTGGCGCTTCTTGGTTTTGATCTTTAAATGCTGGTCGGGGCTTCAACCCAAACAATTGAAGCATGGTTGCATCCTCATTAAAGTCGGGGTTAGGGGTGGTGAGCAACTTGTCTCCGGTAAAAATGGAATTGGCACCCGCCATAAAACACAAAGCCTGCTCGGCCGCAGATAATTCTGTTCTACCTGCCGATAGCCTAACCATACTGGCAGGCATCACAATTCGAGCTGTAGCAATGGTTTTTAGCATTTCCCAGAAGGGTAGTTTTTCTTGTTTTTCTAAGGGAGTTCCCTTTACAGCCACCAATGCGTTTACAGGCACCGATTGTGGGTGCTCCGGAAGCGTAGCCAATGTATGCAGCAAACCTACCCGATCGGCATCGCTTTCGCCCATGCCAACAATTCCTCCGCAGCACACGTTAAGCCCGGCTTCTCTTACATGTTCAAGGGTGTCTAATCGATCTTGATAGGTGCGGGTTTGAATGACTTTATCGTAATACTCAGGCGAGGTATCTAAATTGTGGTTGTAGGAATGCAAACCGGCTTCTTTGAGTCTAAGGGCTTGTTCTTTATTTAACATGCCTAAAGTACAGCACACCTCCATGCCCATGGCGTTTACTTGCTTTACTGCATCAATCATGCGGTCAAAGTGCACGTTGTCTTTTACTTCGCGCCAAGCTGCACCCATACAGAATCTGCTGCTCCCTGCTTCTTTGGCTTTAAGCGCCGACTCTACAATCTCTTGAACATTCAATAAGGGGGTTCCTTTTACGTCGGTATGGTAGCGCGCGGCTTGTGGGCAATAAGAGCAATCTTCGGGACAGCCGCCTGTCTTTACACTAAGCAAAGTGCTCATTTGTACTTCGGAAGGGTCGTGGTACGCTCGGTGGGCTTGCGCAGCTTGAAAAATTAAAGACAACAAAGGTTGGTTAAATATATATTGTATTTCTTCGCGCGTCCAGTTGGTACGCACAGGAAAATGTCCTTGGCTTTCGTGCATATTGTGTTGTTCCATAGAGCAAATTTAAACTTTCCCCTTGAGAGAAGAAGTCTTGTTTTGTAAAGGCGCTTAAAGTGCCGTTTACAAAGTTCTTAGCCTGTTGGGCTTACTTCTGTTTGGAGTATTTTTGAAGCAGAGCTTTTTCTTTTCTGTTAAGGCTATTGAACCCTTTTTCATTGATTTTGTCCAATAGTTCGTCTAAGGTGGCTTCACGCTCTGCTTTTATTTCTCGGTATTCATAGTCGCTTAATGTTCGACCATATTGAACTTTCATCATGACCGGTGCCTGTTCTTTTTGACCCGAAATTTTTTCATACCACCTCGCAGGTCGTGCCAACCAATCTTTCCCTTTTTGGAATTGCCAGGCATAAAGTAGTCCTGCCAAGCCACCTCCCAAGTGGGCCAGCGTGCCGCCTAGATTGCTTGCGCTTCCCAGCATCAATACATTCAGCAGAAAGTAAAAAATGGCAATATACTTTAGCCGAACCGCCCCAAACAGCAGCAGCTGCACTTGCATATTGGGATACAATCTGGCTGCAGCAAACATAAAGGCCATGAGTGCTCCGGAAGCCCCCAACAGCGACGATGCGCCAAACATAGCCTGGGTTCCCGGCGCTTGAAATATTAGAAAAGAAAAGATGTTTCCTAAAATGCCACCCAAAAGATACAGCGGCCATATTTTGGATGCTCCATGCAAGGTTTGCAATAAGCCCCCCAAAAAATAAAGGAATACCATATTGAACAAAAAGTGAAAAAAGCCTTGGTGAAAAAAGGCAGCGGTAAGCAAGGTCCAAGGTCTAAAAACAAAGGCCTCTAAATTGTAGGGCATGGCGAGCCAATCGCTCAGTATGTTTCTTAAGGCCGAAGCCCCCTCCGCACCTTGAAACAGAAGCACCACAAAAAACGCCAAATTCCCGGCCAAAAACAGCCCTAAATTCACCACCAGCAACTGCATCACCGGCGATCTGGGCGGAACTTGCATGCCTCCTCTTCTGCTGAATCCGTATTGACTCACCTCCGCAATCTTTTTATTCGATAATAATTAAGAAACAAAAAGGCCGATAAAACACCGCCCAAGTGCGCAAAATGCGCAATTCCATCGCCCCCGCCAAAACCCGATACAATACTCACCAAAATCAATAAGGCCATCATGTACTTGGCTTTAACCGGTATAAAAAAATACAAGTAAATGGGTTGGTCCGGAAAGTAATAGGCGTAACTAAACAACACCCCATACACTGCACCCGATGCGCCTAACACCACCGGAATTACAGGCCCCCCGTAACCCGGAACCATAAGGCTTTCCGGAAAGTAATTTAATTGCACCCAAGTGACCACCAACTGTATAATGCCTGCCCCAATGCCACTAAACATATACAAGCTTAGAAACCGCTTGGAACCCATTACATTCTCTATCACCGAACCAAACATCCACAACCCAAACATGTTAAAGAGTATGTGAAAGATACTGGTAGGATCATGCAAAAACATATAACTCACCAATTGTATGGGGTTAAACGAACCCATTTTCCCCTCCGAAATGTTCGGAAAGTGCAGGGCCAAGTGCTCATACATCCACTGTCCAATGGCTTGTCCACTGCTAAAAGCAAAAAATAAATAAAATATCCCGTTGATTATCAACAGGTTCTTTATTATTGGTGGCAATATGCGAAATCCTCCCGGCCCTCTATACATGATGTTTCCAAGTTAATAATTTATCATTTCCCAAAACGTTCATCCAGCTCTTCGATCTTTAAACTTACAATTACAGGCTTTCCATGCACCGATACCCAAGGCATGCGGCAGCGCATCAGGTCTTTTACCAGCTGCGCCGCCTCCTCTTCCTTCAAGGCATAGCCTGCCTTAACAGCCATGTTTGCCGCTGCTCGTTTCAACATAGAATCCAAGCGATCTTCCCGACCCAATCCCGGCTGATGCTTAAAATCTTCCATCAAACGCTCCATCAAATCTTTAAGCGACTTATTTTGCGCCTCCGGGGGAACTCCTCTAAATACCAAGGTGCAGGGCCCAAATTCCTCTACATCAAAGCCCATGGCCTGCAAATGAGGCAGCATATCTACCACCAATGGGTATTCCTGAGGCTGAAAACTCAAGGTTTCCGTAAACATGCTCAACTGCGTACTCCGCTTTTGCGCATGAACCCGCTTTTGCAAGCGCTCATACAATACCCTGGCATGCGCCCTGTGCTGATCTAAAATGAGCAATTGACCGCTCATTTTTACCACCAAATAGGTCTTTTTTATCTGAAAAAACGAAAACTGTTCCTCCTCCTCCGATAAGCCCGGCAACTTTAGCTGATCTACACTTTCCTTGCTTTGTACAGCATAAAAGTCATCCCAATCTTTGGGCTGCTGGCCGGCTTTGGTGCTTTCAAAGGGATTGTAATCGGGATTGACCCGTACTTCGGGAGGTCGAATTTGACTCAGATCTTTGGGCAACAAGTGTTCAAAGGCCTGCTCTTGGTCAAAATCCAACACAGGCGCCACATGAGATTTACCTAGGGCTTGACGAACCGTGGACTTTAATAAGGTGTATATCATCCGCTCGTCTTCAAACTTAACTTCGGTTTTGGTTGGGTGAATATTTACATCTAGGCGATTTGGATCTACCTCTAAACGTATAAAGTAACCCGGATGGGCCTCGGCGGCTATCATGTCTTTGCAGGCATCACGTACCGCATGGTGTAAGGCAGGACTTTTAATAAACCTGCCGTTTACAAAAAAGTATTGCTCTCCACGGGTCTTTCGCGCAAATTGAGGCTTTACCAAAAAGCCTGAAATCCGCACCACCGAGGTATCTTCTTTAACATCCACCAGCTTTTCTTGGTAGCCGGCCCCAAACAAATCCGTGATCCGCTTTTTGAACGAACCGGCAGGTAATTTGTATACTACCTGCTTATCGTGCTGCAACACAAAAGAAATCTCAGGATGTATCAATGCCACCCGCTGAAATTCCTCCTGTACATGTCCCATTTCGGAACGGGCACTTTTTAGAAATTTCCGCCGTGCCGGAACCGAAAAAAACAGTTGCTTCACCGTAAAGCAGGATCCGGGCAGGGGAGGGGCAGCCTCCTGAACCACCACTTTGCTGTTTTCTACCACCAAACGCGCGCCTTCTTCCGCGCCGCGGCGACAGGTTACCAATTCTACTTGGGCCACCGCAGCAATGGAGGCCAAAGCCTCACCCCTAAACCCTTTGGTGTGCAGGTTAAACAAATCTTGAGCCGTCTTTATTTTGGAAGTGGCATGACGCTCAAAAGCCAGCCGCGCGTCCAAATCCGACATGCCGCAACCGTTATCGCGCACCTGCACCATATGCCGTCCCCCGTCGGAAACAAATACCTCAATTTCCGTGGCTCCCGCGTCTACAGCATTCTCTACCAGCTCTTTAACAATGCTTGCCGGCCGCTGCACCACTTCCCCTGCGGCTATTTGATTCGCCACATCGTCGGGCAACACCGCAATCCACTGCGCTTTTGGATCCAACTCCTCTTTCATGCTGCAAAGGTAACAAGCCTAGGCCTGATTTGTTAGTGGGCGGCCTTTCCGGCTTTCCCTATTAGTTGTCTTGCCGGCCATAAGCCAAGCTAAGCAGTACGGGGTTTCGGTCTTGGGACCGAACCTCCGCCTGCCAAGCTTGGCTAATGCCCGTCTGCACCAAGCTAATCGCTCAATCCGGGGCCGAGATCCTTAAACACCTTTCATTTAAAATGTTTGCAAGTTTGGACGGTAGGCATTTTCAAGACGCAGTCCCTAACCGAAGCGTCAGGGTTTTTAATCCTGACCGAAGCGTCAGGGGAAGTATGCCGCCAGAAAAGCTTCCCGTCAAATTAGAACCATAACCAAAATAGGACCACCCCAAGGGCAAGGCCCACAAACAATAAGCGAAACAGTTTGGCCCGCCGCTCTTCTCCATAATCTACTTCATCTTGCGGATCTATCCCTCCGGTCATTTTTTCGTACATGGTTTCTCCATGCACCAAAGGATCTAACCTGCGTTCCATTTTGGCCCGCAAGCGCCGCTTTTCCATGTAGGCCTCATCCTTCCGTGGATCGTAATACATGGGTTTGTACCGAAATTTCCTGGGCTGCGGTTGTTTAAGTCCTTTAAATCCTAATCCGGGCATGGGTTTTGCTTTCCTGCATTTTTTTGACCCACCGCCTATGCGCATGGACCAAACGAGGTATACGAGAGTAGACATTTTTTGTTCCATGGGTTTACAAATCAACTTTCAACAAACCACTGCTGAAAGCTCAAACCCGCCACCACAACACCGCGCCCAAGTCTACGTTATTTTTGTACAATGAATCAAGGAATGCGCTCGTTTTTTTCTGCTCTATGCCTTGGAATGGCTTTTTGCTTTTCCTCCACTTCTTTCGGTCAAGACATTGCCCTTCAAGAAGCAGCGCATTGGGCCGACTCGCTCATGAAAGCCATGAGCCCTGCCCAACGTACCGCTCAATTGTTTATGGTAGCGGCCTATTCCAAACATGGAACCCAACCCACCGGTCAAGTAGAACGCTTGGTGGTAGAACAGGGCGTGGGCGGGTTAATTTTTATGCAAGGCGGTCCCGGTCGTCAATTGCTGCAAACCAATCGGCTGCAAGAAAAGGCCAAAGTGCCGCTCCTTATTTCCATCGACGGAGAGTGGGGCTTGGCCATGCGCTTGGATTCTACCATGGCCTTTCCGTACCAAATGACCTTGGGTGCCATTCAAGACGAAAGCCTAATCCGCGACATGGGCCGCATTATTGGCAGTCAATGCCGTAGAGTTGGCCTTACCATGAACATGGCCCCTGTAATTGATGTGAACAACAATCCCGCCAATCCGGTCATAAATGCGCGCTCTTTTGGCGATCAACCCCTCCGGGTTGGCCAATTGGGGGCTGCCTATGCTTCCGGTATGCAAGACCGTAAAGTGCTTGCCTGTGCCAAACATTTTCCCGGCCATGGCGATACCGATGCCGATTCGCACCATACCCTGCCTTCCGTAAACCAAAGCAGAGCACGCTTAGATTCGGTAGAACTAGCACCCTATCAACAGTTAATCGACGCCCAAGTTGCTGCCATTATGGTTGCCCATCTTTCGGTACCTGCTCTGGAACCTCAAAGCCATTTGCCCACCACACTCTCCTACAAAGTGGTCGGCGATTTGCTAAAAAAACAAATGAACTACAGTGGCCTGGTTGTGACCGATGCACTAAACATGAAAGGGGTTTCCAACAGCCTGCCTCCCGGTGAAGTCGATGCCGAAGCACTTATTGCCGGAAACGATGTATTGCTTTTCTCCGGAGACGTGCCCAAAGCCATTGCCGCTATCCATCAAGCGATTTTGGACGGCCGTATTTCACGTCAGGAGGTAGATGCCCGCTGCCGCAAAATTTTAATCTATAAATACTTGGTAGGCCTGCACCAATGGAAAGCTTTGTCCATAAAAAATCTGGAAAAGGACCTTTTTCAGCCCGAAGCTATTCGTTTGCGCCGCAACCTTTACCGAAATGCATTAACGCTATTGACCAACCGCAACCAACTTTTGCCTTTGCAAAGCCTGGATACCCTTCGTCCGGTTTTGGTTCAATTGGGTAAGGTTGAAGGTCCGGAATTCAGCGAACGCTTGCAAAATTATGCAGATATGCCTGTGATTTCGGTAAGCGAAAGTCCGGATGCTTCGGAGAAGACGAAGTTATGGAGCCGGTTAAAGTCCCACAATTTGGTGATTTTATCCATGCACCGACCCGGAGAAAAGCCGTTTAGAACCAAGCGCTGGGCCAAGACAACCCAAACTTTTGTAGGGGAGTTGCTCTCCTACAAGCCGGGCATTTTGGTTCATTTTGCCCAACCGTATGCCTTGGCTCATTTTGAGGAAGTAATGCGGGCTCAAGCCATTGTGCAAGCCTACGAAGATGTACCCGACGCACGCGACTATGCGGCTCAGCTCATTTTTGGAGGAATTCCTGCCCAAGGCAAGCTTCCGGTGGCCATTCCCGGCTTGTTCTCTTCTGGCATTGGCTTGTCTACTCCTGCCGGATTTCGTATGGAGTATACCTTGCCCGAAGATGCCGGGTTTAATGGCAAGAAACTGGAGGAACTGGATTTATTATTGGAAAAGGCCATTCGTGATAAAGCGTTTCCCGGATGCCAAGTGTTTGCGGCCAAAGGGGGAAAGGTGTTTTTGAACAAAAGTTATGGTTACCATACCTACGCCAAAGAACGTAAAGTGGAGAATCACCACCTCTACGATTTGGCCAGCATTACCAAAATTGCCGGTACGCTTCCTCAGGTCATGTTGCTGACCGGAAAAGGGAATTGGAGCATCGATGACCCATTAGGCAAATTTCTGCCTGAACTTAATGGTACCGATAAATTCACGGTGAGCACCCGCGATTTGTTGACCCACCAAGCGGGATTTAAACCTTGGATTCCTTTTCATAACGCTACCCTTACCAACGGCAAGCCCGACAGCAACTTTTACCGAACCCAGGCCGAACCCGGTTTTGAATTGCAGGTAGCCGAGGGACTCTTTGCCCGAAACGACTTGCCCGACTCTATTTTTCTGCGCAATATTCAAACCCCTTTGCAGGCTTCAAAACGCTATTTGTACAGCGATTTGGGCTATTATTACCTGCAACGCATCATTGAAAGGTATCGAAAGGCCCGTTTGGATGCTTTAGCGCAACAAGATTTTTTTAAGCCTCTAGGGGCCTGGAGGACAGGATACAATCCTTTGCAGCGTTTTCCTAAAGAAGAAATTGTGCCTACCGAAGACGATATGCTGTATCGGGGGCAATTGATCCACGGATACGTGCACGACCAAGGAGCCGCACTCATGGGAGGAGTGGCCGGCCATGCCGGTTTGTTTTCCAACGCCAATGATTTGGCCAAATTGGTTCAAATGTTTCTAAACCAAGGCATGTATGGTGGAAAAGTATATTTAGATGCAGAAGTGATTCAGGAGTTTGCCAAATGCCAGTTTTGTGCCAATGGGAATAGAAGGGGCGTTGGTTTTGACAAAAAGCACCCGAATGGAAAAGGGGGTACGGCCTGTGATTGCGTGTCATTTTTGAGTTTTGGGCATTCCGGATTTACGGGCACCCTAGTTTGGGCAGATCCCGAATACAATATTTTGTTTGTGTTTTTAAGCAATCGGGTGCATCCAAGCGCAGAAAATCGATTGATTATTCAGGAAGATATTCGCGCCAAAGCCCAACAAATTGTTTATGATGCCATGAATCCGGGGTTGTAGAGACGCAAAATATTGCGTCTCTATAACAACGCAAAATATTGCGTCTCTACAACAACGCAAAATATTGCGTCTCTATAACAACGCAAAATATTGCGTCTCTATAACAACGCAAAATATTGCGTCTCTACAACAACGCAATATATTGCGTCTACAACAATACAGAATATTGCGGCCCCCGACCGGGTGGATGCCCCTGCGCTGCGACCGGGCTGGGGCTCCGCCACGAGGAGGCGGCGCGCAGCAAGCCACCGCAGGGGCATGGAGCCCCGACCGGCCGCAAGCAGGGCAGGAACCAGGGGAGGATAGGATGGTAAAATGCCCTATGAAACAAGGCCCCTCCTGACTTTGCATGGCTTGCGAAGCTAGCTTGCTACCGGTTTAAACCTTTTTCCAAGGCTGGAGGCAATGCCTTTTATGCTCATAAAATTCAAAGGGAATTCCATAAAGACATGCATAAAGCTGAGGAAAAACAGCGCTTGTAGGCCAATTTCGTAGCTTGTCCAATATAGGTACACCGATCCGACCCATAGGGCGAAGACCACGGCTAGGTTGGCCCAAGGCATTTTGTGCCATTGGATGATGGAGGTTTTGCTGAACCAGTTGAGGTAATGGTAGGTATAGGCAAAGGCAATGAATCGGGTGAGGGCTATGCCAAAGGAGCTGCCGTAAACGGTTTCAACGGCAAGTTCGTTGCCATGCACCGGTCCGGCTTTCAGCAAGGCTATGATTTGCCGGTTCAGCTCAAAAAAGGACACATCGTAGCTTTGGCGCACCGTTTCGGAAACGGCGTAGCCGGTAATGCCCGGATCCCAGAAAAAGGGCAAGGCCGCACAGGCAAAGAGCAAGCCCACCGACCATAATCCCAAGCCTGAACCACTTTTTAGTGCCCCAAACAGCATAAATAAAGCAGTAAATAGAAAAACATGAATGAGTGTGGGCAGGAAAAAGGCAAAAAACAGGGCACTACCGCCCTGTGCCGAGCCAAAGCGCAGTCCTTTGCCTTCGCCAAAGGCTATGCTTTGGTTTTGGATATCGGCCACGGCTGCATGCGCAGGAATGCTGAGCTCAGGCGCCGCACGATGCATGTCTATGGCCACGATTTCACTGCCTTCTCGTTTTACTTTGAATTGCAAATCCATGGTTTGACCTTCCGGTCTTTGTTCATCCACGATGCGTGCATTGTCCAAAAAGACCCATTGGTCTTGCTTACCAATTTTGGTGCGCGCCAACTCGGTGCCGTCGGGACCATTGACGGTGGTGATGGGCATTTCCATATTGTAGCTTAAACCAACCGCCAACATAAGTCCAAAGCCAATGAAGCGGTGCAAAGGCTTGCGCAACATGGCCAAGATAAATGCCGAAGCAAAGGCCATAAAAATGAGGTTGGCTCCCCAAAAGCCCAGTTCCCTAAATTGGCGCTTGCCCAACCATTCTTCTCCAAAGGAACCCAAGACCAATAAAGCGCCAAGCACAGTGGCCAAAACAGCAAACCAAAGGCCATCTTTTTTGCCCGGTACAAAGTAGTTTTTGCGGTGCAACCAGGAAATTTCGGTGAGGTAATGAAGCGGTCCAAGTACGGCGTAGCTGAACAAAAACAGCTCAAAGGGCAAGGCAAAAGCAATGCCGAGCGAGAGAAGCATAAGGCCCATATTGAGGCCGTCGGTTTGTTGGGTGCTAAGCGAGGGCAGACGCATGGAGTGTTTTTATTTATCCGAAGTCCGGAGTTTTGGGTTGATTTTCAAGAATTTCTTCGACGCGCTGCCAAACTTCTTGGTTTAGTCGAGAAGAAAGCTCCAGAGCGCCAAGATTTTCCTTGAGTTGGGAGCTTTTGGATGCTCCTAAAATAACCGAACTTACGCCATGGAAGCGAAGGCACCAAGCAATGGCCAGGCAGGGTAGGCTAGTGTTCAACTCTTGAGCCAAAGCTTGCAAGGCTTGGATTTTAGCTATGTTTTTTTGCGCTTGAGGGCCAACCAAAAGCTCTTTAAGCCATACCAAATCCGGCAAAGAGGCTCGGGTATTTTCGGGCAGTCCTTGATTGTATTTACCGGTGAGCAAACCACTGGCCAAAGGCGACCAAGTAGTGGTGCCCATACCGTACCATTCGTACAAATTGTGGTATTCTATTTCTACCCGTTCCCGATGAAACATATGGTATTGAGGTTGCTCTACTATGGGTGGAATCAGGTGTTCGCGTCGGGCAATGGCATGCGCCTCGGCAATGGTGGCCGCTTCCCATTCGCTGGTACCCCAATACAAGATTTTGCCCTGCCTAACAAGCATATCCATAGTAAACACCGTCTCCTCAAGCGGGGTGTTTTTGTCGGGCCGGTGACAGTAAAATAAGTCCAGGTAGTCTACTTGAAGTCTTTGGAGAGCGGCATGGCAGGCTTCCACCAAGTGTTTGCGGCTTAGACCGTTTTGATTCGGCTTTTTGCCGCCCCAAAATGCTTTGCTGGATACTATATATGAGCTGCGTTGCCAAGCTGCCTCTTTTAAAATCTTACCCATTACCTCTTCGGAGGCGCCATGGGCATACACTTCGGCATTATCGAAAAAGTTGATTCCGGAATCGTAGGCCAAATGCATCAGCTCCTTGGCGGTATCGTTTTGAATTTGATGACCAAAGGTGACCCAGCTGCCAAAAGAGAGCCGGGAAATCTGAAGTCCGGATTTTCCTAGACGGGTATATTCCATGCTTCAAGGTACAAAAGGTATGATAAAAAAAGGCGGTATGCCCCCATGTTAGGGTTGCCAAAGGTTGTTTTTGGGGTCCTGATCGGCCAAGAGTTGGTCGGGATCAATCATGATTACTTCCAAATCGTTTATGGGCACAGGCAGTTCAATTTCGTAATACGTGCGCACCCATTCCCAAGCCGGAGCTTGCAGTACTTCGTTCCATTTGCGCTTGGGCGTTTTAACTCCTCTTTGCACGTCTAAGGGAATCAGCGCCAGGCCTAGAGGACCGTTTTTACGTTTCCAAGCCAAGTCAATGGGCATTGGAAACAAACCTTTGCGCTCTAAACGAACTCGGGTTTTGTTTCCTTCGCTCCAAACGCTGTCAATGGCGTAATCAATGGTGTGCGTAGAGAAAATAAATTCCCTGTGGTACCAGTCCAGCTCCATTTGTCCGGCACGTTCCATTTCGCGCATAAAGTCCTCGGGTTTGGGATGCTTAAATTTCCAATGCCGGTAAAACCGCTGCATGCCTTCTTGAAAGGCGTCTTCGCCCAAAATATAACGGAGTTGATTCAAAAATACCGCCCCTCCTATATAAGAGGATAAGGAATAGCTTCTGTTTTGATTGTACCAATCGGCATGGGTGCTCATGGGTTGACGGTTGGGGTCGGACACCATCATGCGGTAGGCCTGGTAGCTTTGCCAATAAAAGGGGTGTTCGCCGGCTTCATAAACTTCGTGCACCATTAAATCGGTGGCATAGGTGGTGAAGCCTTCGTCCAACCAAGGGTAGCGGCCTTCGTGAAAACCAAAAATGCCGTAAAACCAATTATGGATGGCCTCGTGAAAGGCCACGTGCACCAAACCGCTCAAATCGCCGGAGGCGGTAATAAGGGTAAGCATGGGATATTCCATTCCTCCGTCTCCGCCTTGCACAAAGCTAAATTGCGGATATGGGTAGGGCCCAAAGGTTTTGTTCATTTCCTCAAAAAATGCCCGGCACAAGGGTTGAAGCTTGTCCCACTTCCCATCTTCATTAGATTTGGGGAGGTATAGAAAGTGCAAAAGCGGTCCATCGGTCACCTGCAAGGTTTTATGTGCGTAGTCCGGATCGGCGGCCCAGGCAAAATCATGCACATTTTCGGCTACAAAGTGCCATTGCAAGGTGTTTTTACCGCCTGAGTTTTTGGCTTTATTTCCTGCTTTGCTGTAACCATGGCCAACCTCCTCCGCATTTTGCAAAACGCCGGTGGCTCCGACCACATATTCGGAAGGAAGGGTGATTTTTACATCAAAACGACCAAAATTCCCATAAAACTCCCGGGCAATATAAGGGTCCGTATGCCAACCGTCTTCATCGAAGGCGGCCAGCTTTGGGTACCATTGGGTCATGGAATAGTCAATGCCCTCGGAGCTGTTGCGGCCCGAGCGTCGAATTTGTATCGGCACCTGGCTCTTAAATTCCATTTCCAATGCCACGGTTTCACCCGGCAATATGGGCTTGGATAGAGGGATTTCCATCACCGTACCCAAAATGGTAAAGGCCTGTTCCTCTCCCCGGCAGCGAAAACTGCTGATGCGGTGCCATCCTTGTTCTTCTTCCTTAAGTTTCTGAATGCGGTCGGCCACCCTACGGTCGGGGTCGGGCAAATGCCTACTGCGGTAATCCATGACCGAATTGGGTTGAAAGGCATTAAAATATAAATGATAATAAACCCTTCGAAGGGTATCGGAAGCATTGTTGGTATATCGGATGGTTTGACTTCCCTCCAACTGATGATTTTTTGGATCGAGAGCTACTTCCATTACATAATCGGCTTGCTGTTGCCAATAGCCTTTACGCTGTGCATTAAGCCAGGTTAGGGAAACAGAACAAGCAAGGAGGAATAGGGTAGCCTTCATAGCAAATTAGTTTGCGGTGGAATCTTCTTTGGTGCCTTTGTAGCGTGCATCGAGGGCTTCTATGGCTTCTCCGGTAACGTCCAAATCGGGGTGCGCATACAAAACGCCGCTGGCCTTTTGGGTTGCCAAGATAAAATCTACCTCGCGCTCCGCTCCAAAATCCGAAAAGAACGCATGCAAACTGTCGTAAACCTGGCTAATCATATCGGCTTCTTGCATGGCGGCCAATTGACTTAGTTCCTGCTGGTCTTGCATCAATTGTTGTTGGAAGGCGGTAATCTTTTCTTCCTCCTTCATGCGCTCTCTTGAAGTCATGGTGGGTACTTTGCGCTCGTAATCCTTGAGCATGGACTGCAACCGTTGCTGTCCATCGCGTAACTTGTTTTCGCGCAGTTGGTTGTCGGAAAGAAACTGGACTTCCAAATCTTTCATATATTGGTAACTCGACATAATAGAATCGGCTTGTACATACAGTATTTTGCCGTTTAGGGGCACGCCTGATTCGGCTCCCTTATTGGCTTGCTTGCTTGGAGTTTCGGAGGGCTCTTTTGAGCTGAAATGAAGAATGTACAAACCAACAACGGCTAGGGCAATAAGGCCCATGAAAAGATTTTGTTTGGAATTCATGCCTGCTTTTTGGCAAAGATATTGTTTTATGGCACACCGCAGAAAGCAGGCCTATCAAGGCCTCAATTGTTTAGCTTTCTTTAGGCTTTAAAAAGACCTGATTTCCCCACGGGTTCTAAAACAAAGCAGTAATTTTGCCTGTTCAACAAAGAAATTGAGGCCATGAAACGGGTGCATATTTTAATTCTATTGTTTGTTGCCATGCTCTCCGGAGTTATATTCGTGGCTCTGGGGAACTCCGATGCCTATGCCTCGTTCCAACAAGCCCAAGACGATCCGGAAAGGGTTTTTCATGTGGCCGGCACCTTGGATTTGGACAAACCTATGGACTACAATCCTGTCGCCAATGCCAACTTATTTTCTTTTCACATGACCGATCGCCAAGGCCTCAGCCGTAAGGTGGTGCTGCATAAACCCAGACCTCAGGATTTTGACCGCTCCGAGCAAATTGTGGTGATTGGAAAAATGCAGGGAAGCACCTTTCAAGCCAAGGATATTCTAACCAAATGTCCCTCCAAATACAACGACGCCCCGACCCAGACCGTAGCTAACTGATGGAATTTATCGACGAACAACTATGGCCGGGCATTGTAGGCAACTGGTTATTGGTTTTGGCTTTGACAGCCGCTGCCTTTGGCGCCTTCTTTTATTTTAAAGGAACCCGCTCCGAAGCGCACCTTAGGGAACGTTGGTACCGTTTGGGACGTCGCTTTTTTTGGATACATGCCTCCGCCTTAATGGCTACGGTAGCCCTTTTGTTTGGATTGTTGCTTACCCGGCAGTTCGAATACTATTATGTATGGCAGCATACCAATAAAGCCCTTCAAAACAAGTACATTTTCGCTTCCTTTTGGGAGGGACAAGAAGGTTCTTTTCTATTGTGGGCCTTTTGGCATGCTATTTTAGGCATGTTTTTGGTACATATGGCTCGAAAACATGAGGGAGGACTCATGTTTACTCTACTTCTAATTCAAGCCTTTTTGGGAACTATGGTCTTGGGACGGGTCATTTACTTTCCCGATTTAGGCATTGACTTTACTATTGGTTCCAATCCCTTTTTGCTCACCCGGGAACATCCCAATTTCATGGGGGCGCCTTTTACCAAACTCCCCGACTACTTAGCCGGACTGGACGGCCGAGGCTTAAACCCTGCTCTGCAGAATTATTGGATGACCATTCACCCGCCCACCTTGTTCTTAGGTTTTGCCCTAACGGCCGTGCCTTTCGGGTTTTTAATGGATGGCTTGCTGCGTCGTTCCTTTATGGATTGGATGCGTCCTGCTTTGCCTTGGACTTTTGTGGGCGTGGCTGTGTTGGGCGGCGGCATTCTTATGGGAGGCGCTTGGGCCTACGAAGCCCTTAGCTTTGGAGGTTTTTGGGTCTGGGATCCGGTAGAAAATGCCTCTCTGGTCCCCTGGCTCTTGCTCACGGCCGGAGCCCACATGCTCTTGATTCCCAAAAAGACCAAACTGGTGCTTCAGTTGGCCTTTTTGTTCTTGATTTTTGCCTTTATTTTCGTCTTGTATTCCACCTTTCTTACCCGAAGTGGTGTATTGGGCGACGCCTCCGTGCACTCCTTTACCGACTTAGGCTTAACCGGTCAATTGTTGCTCTTCTTATTCTTTTTTATGTGGCTGCCGGTGGTGGTCTTGAGCCCCAAAAAGCACCGATTTGCTTATTTGGTGGTTTCTCTTTCCGTCTGCCTCTTTGGTTTGGCTTCGGATTTTGCCGGCCCGGCCAAGCTGCTTTGGTTCTTATTCGGCCTGGCCTCGGCAGGGTATTTTGTGCATCAACTCAACCAAAGAACGCAGAGCAAGCAAATACTGGTAGAAGACAGCACCTATTCCCGCGATTTTTGGATGCTGGTGGGTAGTATGGTTTTGTTGGTGAGTGGGCTGCACTTAACCATCGAAACCTCCAAGCCCGTTATTAACAAATTGGTGGGCACAAGCATGGCCGTGGGAGATGTGGGCGATTACAACCAAGTGCAATGGTGGTTTGGTTTGTTGGTTTCGGTGCTTATGGGCATGAGCTTGTTGCTGCCTTATGCTCGAAAAACCGGCGCACCTAAAGGTTTGGCCAAACAATTGCTCCAACCCGTTTTGGTGGTTACTGCCCTGGTATTGACCGGTGTTGCCCTTTGGGACGAATTTCGGCATCCCATACATCTTGCTTTGGCCTGGGGCGGCGGTTTAGCTGTGGTAACTTCTCTGGTTTATGCCGGCCGCTTTTTCCGCAAATACCCTGCCCAAGCCGGGGGCGCGGTTGCCCATGGAGGATTTGGATTGCTAATGTTGGGTGTAGTGGTTGCCACGGGACACCAAACCACCATTTCTGAGAACAAAAATTTCATCCAATTGGAGGCCCTAAACGAAGAGTTTCGAAACGACGAAAACGTGATGCTCTTCCGAAACGATACCGTACAAATGGGCGATTACTATTTGGTGTATAAAGGCGATAGCATGTCCGGCAATTATGCCTGGTACCAAATTGAATACCTCAAATCCAACCCACAAGGCGGTTTGGAAAAGGCTTTTACCCTGTACCCGCGACTCATCATGAGCAATACCATGGGCAATGTAGCGGAACCCGCCACCGCTCATTTCTTGCACAAAGACATCTTTACCCACGTAACCTACGTAGACCTGGACCGTCTAAAACGCCGCATGGCCGGAGTCGATGCCCCTACCTACGAAGAACCCCAGCACTTTAAACTCGACGTGGGCGATACCGTCTTTTCCTCCAACGCCTACGTGGTTTTAGAAGGCATAGAAATGTTGGAAGCTCCCGATACCACCTTAGCCGACAGCTTGCTGAACCTGGAATTGGCTCCGCTCTTTACCGTGCGCAACCTGGAAGGTCGACCCGATTCGGTGCGTCCTTTCTTTAGAGTAGAGGGCAGCCGCTTGGTTACCCGTGCCGATACTGCCGCACGCAACGGAATGGTAATTGAAGTTACCGGACTTTTGACGCAGGAAAACAAAGTGGAAGTCACCATGATCCGGAAAAAATACACCGACATGGACGATTTCATCATTATGAAGGCGGTGGTATTTCCCGGGATTAAAATCCTTTGGGCGGGTTGTTTTTTGCTGGCCATCGGAAGCCTTTGGGCCGCAGGGTTTCGATTTAGACAAAACCGCTAATGAAACCGCTGCGCATCAGCTTTGTAGGCACAGGGCATGTAAGCTGGCATTTAAGCGATGCGCTGTTTCAGGCAGGGCATCACATTCAAGAATTTGCCGGCCGCAGTTTAGAAAAGGCCGAAACCTATGCCCGTAGGGTAGAGGCAGAACCTTTAGGCAGCACTGCCCTAATTAGCCCTCGCGTTGACCTTATTTTTTTGTGTGTTAGCGATGGCGCCATTGCTCCGGTGGCCCAACAAATTCCCAAAGGACCCGCAATCTTGGTGCATTGCTCCGGAGCACAGCCCTTGCTCCAAATGCCGGATCGACCCACCGGTGTTTTTTATCCGCTGCAAACCATACGACGCGAAAAACGCTTGCATTGGCCAAGCTTACCCCTATTTGTGGAAGGCTCCGACATGGAATGCACCGCCTTGCTTTTTGATTTGGCCTCGCAGTTATCGCAAGAGGTGGCCATGCTGCAAAGCGAAGAGCGGAAAAAGTTACATCTGGCCGGAGTTTTTGCTTCCAACTTTGTGAATTTCTCCTGGTTGCTGGCCCAAGACCTGTGCAACCATGCCGGGGTTGACCCTGAGTTGATGCATCCGCTCATGGAAGAAACCTTGGCCAAGTGCCTAGAATTGGGGCCGGAAGATGCCATGACCGGACCTGCCTACCGCAACGACACCCAAAGCTTGGAGGCCCATAGGGAACTATTGAACCAACAACCAAGGCTTTTGGAGGTCTACAACACACTTTCCAAAGCCATACAACAACGATTCCCCCAAAAGAACAAGCATGGATCTTAAGGCAAAGTTTCAAAACATTCAAGCCGTTGTTTTTGATGTGGACGGAGTGTTCACCGACGGCACGGTACAGTTGTTCCCCGATGGCTCGGTGGTACGCACCCTCAACAGCCGCGACGGATTTGCCGTACAATATGCCGCCCGAAAAGGCCTACCCATGTATGTGATTACCGGGGGAAATTCGGAGCAAGTAAAAGAGCGGCTGGAGGCCCTGGGCATTCGCCGGGTAATCCTAAGCGCCTCCGACAAATGGGAGGTCTTTCAGCATTTGGCCATTGAAGAATCCTTGCAGGCCGAAACCGTATTGTACATGGGCGACGATTTGCCCGACTACGAAGTAATGCAGCAGGTAGGTATGTCGGCTTGTCCCGAAGATGCGGCCTCCGAAATCCAACAGCTGGCCGATTACATTTCTCCCTTGGCCGGCGGCAAAGGCTGCGTCCGCGACCTATTGGAGCAAGTGTTGCGCAGCAAAAAACAATGGAACGACGGGGACAACACCTGGTAAAACCGCTTGGGAAGCATATTTTAGGTTTGGTTTGGTGCGCCTAATCCGTCTCCGGTTCCAAGTCCTCGGAGGCCGGCCACCTTCGGCTAAGCGCTACGTGGGCTTCGTACCTCAGCCTCCGTCCGCTAAGCCGAACGGGCCGCCCACCTCCGGGCTTTCCACCTCCGCCGGGGCGCGTGATTCTTCGGTGTATTAGGTCCCATTTGAAGAGACGCAAAATCTTGCGTCTCTATTGTCGTGTTCAGCAAAAACCGGACAACAACATCCAAAGGCTTACATTTCGTTTATGTGCAAACAATGGAGAACCTTCAGTTCGGTCTTCAACTTCAATAGCCCTTGATGCCATTAAAGAGCGCAAGACCATTCCTGAGCTTGTGGGTACGTATGCATTGCATTCCAGCCGGATTCAGGCTTTGGAACCTGGCTTATTTGGAACTTGCATAGCCCGTCGATAAACGAGGGAAAGCTACCAAGGACAGAGTTTCAGCCCTGGCTATGAAGCGCATAAATGGCACGCAAAGGCCATTCATCCTTGGGAGACGGGAGGCATCCCGAGAGACGGGAGGCATCCCGTCTTTACTTGAAGCATACTCCCCAAAAAATCGCCCCCAAGGCCCGTGGAGGACCGCCCGAACTCTGCGCTTAGCCGCTCCAAGGCGAGGAGGTGGAGCCCCAATAGGGTGAACCCCCGCAGGCTCGGAGCGGCTTAGCGCAGGGGAGGGAGTCCGGAATAAGGCCGACTAGATTAGAAACACTACCTAGAGTATAGGGGCCCGCCCTCCAAGCTTTTAACCGAAAAGTAAAGGGATGAATTCGTCGAAGGCTAAGGCCGGGCTGTAGTTGCGGTCGTGGTATTGGTTGGCCATGATTTTAAGCCATAGGCCGCGGTCGCTTAGTTTGCGGTATTCCAGGTGGATGTTGCCGTAGCGCTGGTTCCAAGGGGCGGCGCCTTCTACTCTGGGTTTCAAATAATATACTTCGGTGAGGCGCAGGCCGCTGTCCAAAAATTCGTGGTGCTTTTCGGTGAAGCTTAGCTTGTAGTCCAGGGCTTGGACGCGGGCGCAAAGCCTGTCGAGCAGCCAATGCTGTGCTTTGACATCCCACTCTTCCGGCGGTTGAAAAAAGAGCCCGTTGGATACCGGGGATTCGTGCAAATGGATCATCAATCGGCTGTCTAGACCGCTGCGTTTGAGCCGCCAGGCAGAAAGGATTTGTTTGCTCCATTCCTCGGCTTCGCCCGAGGCCTCCCAAGCTTCGGCGGCATGTTTTTCCCAATCTTGCCGCTCTAAGGCTTCCCGAAAATCTTCGGGTTGGGGTTTGCTGCGCTTCATTATGTTTCTCAGCCAATCCATACCTAAAAGAACAACCAATGGAACCTTAAGTTTTGACCGCTGCCGCTTTGCCATTCCAGGGTGGGCGCCGGCACTTTGATGTAGTTGAGGGCATGAAAAAGGGTGCGCAGCCAGGCTTTATTGGTGCGGATGCGGGTCCAATCGATGTCGAGGCTTAGGAAAAATTGCTGCCGCCGTTCCAGGTGGTTTGTGAGGTAGGGGTTGGCGCTGCCGCCGGTATAGCCTCTGATGCTGTGGCCTAGGGCAAAGTTCAACCATTGCGGAAAGGTACTTTTCTTGTGCGGCCTAAAAAAGGAGCTTGGATTGACCGAGAGCCAATAGCGTTGGCCGTTGTAATCTTTGAGCCAGGATTCGGCGAAGCTGTTTCCCAGCAGATTGGGACGGAGAGGGGCGTATTCGCTAGGCCAATAGCTGTACTTGAGGCGTATGCGTTGTTCTTGCCAGAGCAATTCCTGGCTAAGCAAAAGTCCGGTGCCCAGGCTATTGGCCACTATGTCGCCCGGAGAAAAACCCCAGGCAGAGGAAAAGCCGTCCATGACTTCGATGGTGGCCAAATACGACCAGGCGGTTAGGCTGCCTGCCCAAAGTGCGGCCTTGGGTTTCATGCCTGCCCAACGGTTTATTCGATAGAGGTTTTCGCCGATAAGGTAGGCACTGAGGGCATGGCCTGTTTTGTCCATACCTCCCCATTGGTTTAGATCGTCAAAGAAATGGAAATCGCTGCGTGGGTAATCGGCGTACCAAGTTTGGTGCAAGGCTAGTAGGCTACCGGTGTAGGCGGCACCGGTAAGCGACCAAACAAAGGGTTTGGTCCACCTTGGGGTGCTTTTGAGGCTGTCTTGGGCCATTGAGCTTTGGGTAAAGCTGCATGCAAGGGCAAATAGCAATAGGCGGCGCATACACAAATGTAGGCCCTAATTTCTATACCATGGGTTTTGTAGTTTGTCGTTTGGGTGCAAGGCGCAGCTTAGAGAGCAACTGATTGAGCTGCTGCACTTCGTTGTAAGAAAGGCTGCCGGTAATTTCTTGCATGCCGTCTTGCTGCTGTTCAATGCGGAATAGAAGTTCCACTCCGGCATCAGTAATGGTTATGTCTACCAGCCTCCGGTCGTGTGGGCATGGGCTTTTGTTTACTAAGCCTTTTTTAAGCAAGCGGTCCACGATTTTTGGGGTATCGCTCATTTTTTCGAGCATTTCTTCTCTTAGGTGGAGGGTAGACAAGGGTTTGGGATAGTGTTGCTTAAGAATTTGTAGGGCATTGTATTGGGTGAGCGTAATGTCGAAAGTTTTGAGCAAATTGTTCATATTGTTCCTAAGCCATGAAGCGCTAAGCAAAAGGTTGGCGCGAAGCCGGTCGGCTTCGTGAACAAAATGAAATCGGTTTAGCTCATCGGTTTTCCAATGTTTCATTTTATCAAAGGTTGGGACGGAAATAAAAGTAAACAAAAAAATAATTTCGGCGATTTAATGACTGCAAAAGAAGCCCATAGGGTTCACTATTTTGCCCCTTTAGTCCATAGAGCTGCTTAGGCTTTGTACCTTTGGGCATGGAGGATTCAATGCACATTGAACTGCGGAATTTGCAGTTGTCTGATTATTTGGGCATGCGGGAGGCCATGCAAAAGGCATATCCGGGTTGGGAAGGTGGATATTGGTCGGAGGCCTCGCTCGGAAAATTGCTTGAGGTTTTTCCTGAAGGCCAGTTTTGCATAACCGTGAATGGGGTAGTGGCAGGAATAGCGCTGTCCATAATAGTGCAGTACAACCGCTTTGGCGATAGACACAGCTACCAATCCATAACAGGAGACTACAGTTTTTCGACCCATACCGCAGAGGGAGATACCCTGTATGGCATAGAAGTGTTTGTGCATCCGGATTTTAGAGGCAAGCGCTTGGCACGCCGCTTGTACGATGCCCGAAAGGAGCTTTGCGAGTATTTGAATTTAAAGGCCATTGTGGCCGGAGGGCGGATTCCCGGCTATGCAAGTCATGCCGACCGATTAACGCCCCAGGCCTACATTTTAAAGGTGAAACAAAAAGAGCTGTTCGACCCGACACTGACCTTTCAATTGTCCAACGATTTTCATGTGAAGCGGGTGTTGAAAGGCTATTTGCCCGGGGACAAGGACAGCCGGGAGTATGCAACTTTGTTGGAGTGGATCAACATCCATTATCAGGTGGAAGAATATCCATTACATGCTTCTAAGCCGGTAGTAAGGTTGGGTTTGGTGCAATGGCAAATGCGTCCGCTCTCTGGGATTTCGGCCCTTTCCGACCAGCTGGAGTTTTTTATCGATGCCTTGTCGGGCTACAAAACCGACTTTATTTTGTTTCCCGAGCTTTTTAATGCGCCTTTGATGGCCCAGTTCAATCACCTTTCAGAAGCACAGGCCATGCGGGAGTTGGCAGGTTATACGGAGGAACTGAGGCGGATTTTTGCGGATTTTGCAGTGAGTTATAATGCCAACATCATTACCGGTAGTATGCCTTTAGTGGAAGATGGTTTGTTGTTCAATGTGGGCTATTTGTGCCGCCGTGATGGGACTTGGGAATCCTACAAGAAAATCCATATTACGCCCTCCGAGCAACAGGCTTGGGGCATGGTTGGCGGAAATGTGATTCAGGCTTTTGATACCGACTGCGGCAGGGTAGGGATACTGATTTGTTACGATGTGGAGTTTCCCGAATTGGGCCGGCTTTTGGCCGACCAAGGAGTGAAAATTTTGTTTGTACCTTTCCTTACCGACACCCAAAACGGCTATACCCGTGTGCGGCATTGCGCCATGGCGCGAGCCATTGAAAACGAATGTTATGTGGCCTTGGCGGGTTCCGTGGGCAATTTGCCTAGGGTAGAAAATATGGACATTCAGTTTGCCCAATCGGCGGTATTTACTCCCAGCGATTTTGCCTTTCCAACCAATGCCATTAAGGCAGAGGCTACGCCAAATACCGAAATGACCTTGATAGTAGATGTGGATGTGACCTTATTGGACGAATTACACAGTTTGGGTTCGGTACGGAATTTAAAGGATCGAAGGCCGGATGTGTATTGTTTGGAGCAGGTAACGCCTAAGAAAGGAGCCCAATGATATTTGATACCGGCCACTAAGGCTGCATGGATTGGTGAAGCCAGTTGTGGAAAGGAGCCAATGCGGTACAGGTCATTTCGGTTCCATACAAGCCTTGAAAAGGAATTCCTTCGCGGCGGATACGGTTGGCATGAATTATGCCAATGAGTTTCCAACCTGTGGTGTCTGGAATAAAAACCCCACCTCCACTGTCGCCACCTGAGGTAAGGTACTCCAAGGGAAGGGCTTCACCTGTTCCACTTCGGCTCATGGATTTAAACTCGGGGTGGTCCATGTCGGCCAGCAGTAAGGCGCTGGGTTTTCCCCAATTTAGCCAGCCCAAATAGGCCATGCTGCTGTCGATTCGGTTTTCACCGGCACGGCGTTTTATTTCGGAGCCATAGGTTCTTTTAAAATTGGCATCCCTCAAAGGACTGTAGCCACACCAAACGGTTTTTGCTCCTTTGGGCAGGGCGGGAGAGCTGTCCCATTGAGCCGGCGAAATATTTTTTAGGGGTTTATTGAGTTTCAACAACATTAAGTCGGGACCGGTGCCTAAGCGGTAGTCGGGGTGGCAAGTCCAATCCACGACTTCATAATTCTTTTGATTAAACCAAACCCTTAAAAAGCCTAAAGGTAAAATGCGTTCTTCCACCACTTTTTCTACCTCCTCCCCATGGGCTAATCGGTGCATTTGGAATTTGTATTCAAATAGGTTGTGAGCTGCAGTTAGCACATGCAGCGAATCCACCAGCACGCAGGAGCCCAGTAAGGTTTCCCCTTGTTTGTCGCCAATCCACCCAACCGGTTCCAACTCCGAGCGGGCTCCCAGAGCCTCGTAGGCATCCGCTTGAGCGTCGTGTCGAATGTAGCCCCCCGAGCTTGAGTAGGGAATGAGCAGGCTCAAAAGGAATAGGGCAAGGCCGGCACGGTTTTCCAAAGGATAGCAGATAATTCTGCCAATTAAGATAGACAATTTTTTAAAAGTCCACAATAATTCCAAGGGTTGGCAATACGGTTCCTGAGGTGTTATCGAGGGTTTTGGTCAAATACCGAGAAGGGTCTTCCGGGTCGGTAATGGGGGTGCCGCTGGCATCTTCTTGAACAGTAAGGAAAGGCCTCGATTGCGCTTGGAAATTGTAAAGGTTTTGTATGTCCAAATATAGATTAAGCGACCATTTGTTGAAATACCAAACCTTGTCTACCCGAATATCCAATTGATGAAAGGCAGGAATGCGTTGACTGTTGAGCTGGTCCACATCCTCAATACCTCGATTGGTAATATCCCATACTTGCTTCAGGGAGGAGGTAGCCACATCGAAAGGGGTAAAGGGTTGGCCATCTACATAGCGAAACCGTGCACCAAATTCCCAGTTTCGCTTGATTTTGTAACCGGCAGTAAGGCTTAAGATATGGCGTGAATCCCAAGCCGAGGGTACATAATTCCCGTCTTTATCTTCAAATTCGCTGCGCACCAAGGTATAGGCAAGAATACCGTAAAATCCTTTGTACAGTTTTTGCTGCACCAGCACTTCCAAGCCATAAGCTCTGCCTTCGGCGCTGCTTTCTGCAGGCACGTTGCCCACCACCCCAAAATCGGCTCCCGCATTGGCCAAAGAAACGCTATCGCGCAGGGAAAAGGGGTAATCGGCATAAATCTTGTAAAATCCTTCGGTGGTAATGCGGGTGTTTTCGGTAGGTGCGAACTCCAAACCGGCCACAAAATGGTCGCTGCGGATGTATCTTAAATTGTTGCTTTGGTTCAGCAAATTGCCCGATTCGTCGCCAAAACCTAAAATGGTATAGGCAGGGCGCTGGTAGTAGCGGCCAAGGCTAAGGTTTATGGCCCATTTGGGAAGGAAATAGTAGGAGGCACTAAATCGTGGACTCAACTGGTTGAGAGGATTAGCCATGTGCGCATTGTAATTGTTGTTGTCCATGCGCAGCCCCAAAGAAAGGGTAAGTTCTTCGCCAAAAAAACTGCGGCTTAGGGTGCCAAATGCCGATCCGTTGTATAGATTCAATCCGCTATCAAAATCTATGGTGTCTACTCCTTCCAAGGTGTTTATTCGGTTATAGGTTCGGTTGGTATAGCGGGCATACATGGCTCCGCCACCCACATTAAATTTCCACCCTCCTTTACGAAAGTCAAATTCGTAACGCAGGCGGTTTTCGGCTTCCTGGGAACGGTAAAACAAGATGAGGTTGCTGTCTACCTCTACATTGTTTTGGTATTTTTCTGCCTCATTGTTTAGCATGTTGCGGCTAAGAACCAGGGTGTGACGGCTTCCTTTTTTGGTAAACTGTCGGTATACTGCCCCCAAGGTATAGTTCCACTGTTGGTTTTTTGGTAAAATCCTGAGTTGGTAACGCTGCTCCTCGGTTTCGTTGGCCTCCCGGTTTAGGCTAAACAGGTCAATGGCGCCTAAACCCAATACGGTGAGTTCGCTGCGGGGATTAAATTTAACCTTATACTTGAATTGAAAATCGTAGTAGGTGGGCAAAAAGGGCAATTTTAGCGCAGCAAACAAAAACTGCAAATAAGAAGTCCGCGCCGAAACAATAAGCGAACTTTTTTTGCCTATTGGGCCGTCGGCAGCGAGGGCGGCATCGGAGCTGCCAATGGTTCCTCTAAATTTCCAGCGGTCGGTATTGCCATCGATTTGTTTAAACTCCAACACGCTGCTCAGCGCATTGCCTCTATTGGCCGGAAAGGCACTGGACAAAAAGTCTACTTCGCGTATTAGGTTTACGTTTATTATGCCTACCGGTCCACCACTGGCACCTTGGGTTTGAAAGTGGTTGATAACCGGAACCTCTACTCCATCCAAAAAGAAACGATTCTCGTTAGGCGCTCCTCCACGAATAATAATGTCGTTTCTGAAAGCTGGTGTACTACCTACCCCCGGGAACGAACGCAATACATTGCTAATGTCGCGGTTGCCACCGGGGTTTCGCTCGATTTCGGCAATGCCAATGGTGCGCAAACTCACCGGACTCTCCGGGGTTTTGTTGTAGGGCGAGGGCCGCACTTCTACCTCATCTAAGGTCCGGGTGCTTGCCGAAAGCCGAATTTCTACCGTCGAAGGTTGGTTTAGCCGTACGTTCACATCCCGATATATTTGGGATTCATAGCCCACACAGCTAACCCTTAAATTCTGAAAACCGGGAGCCACGCCTTCAATGGTAAACTTGCCGTCGAAGTCGGTGCTGGCGCCCAAGGTAGTTCCTTCTACTACCACCGTGGCTACCGGAACCGGCTCGTTGCTCAAAGCATCTAAAACGCGCCCTTCTATGGCCCCTGTTTTGTTTTGGGCCCATAGGGAGCCACTTATTGAAAATAAAATTACCGCAACTAAGGTAGAGCACCTATTTTTGACCTTGCTAAGTCTTTTGAATTTTGCCCCAATGTATGTCATGAAATATATAATTTGCCTGTTTTCAATCCTGAGTTTTGTGGTTGCCGGTTCGGTTTCTGCACAAAATCGGCTCAACCTTCCAAAGCCAAAATCGGGCGACCATCCCTTCGATTTTGCCAGGTTTTTGGACAACGAAGTTACACCCCTCAAAGATCGTTTGGATGAGTTTTTTACCATTTATGCTTCCGGGAACGCCGACCGTTTGATATTTATTTCCGAGCTTATCAACACAGAATCCCGCCGCTTGTTCAATGAACTTCAAAGTCTTGAGCGACGCGAAGGCGACGAAAAGATTCGGGAAGCCTATCTTTCCTTTGCTCAGTTTGCTATGAATTCTTCCAAAGTTTTTAATCAGGTGGCTGCAGAAGCCCCTTCCTTTCCGGACGGGGAACGCAATCCCGACCTACTGAAACCTAAGGCCAAAGAAGCCTATTTGGCTGCCGTGCGTTTGCGTAAAGGATACATTTCCAGGGTGCAACAATTACTCCAAACCCACCAAAACTTTGGACAAGAAAACGCCGAGGCTTTTGCCAATTATCCGGCATCCAAACTCATGCAGCTGCTGCAAGACATGAAACGAGGCACTTTTGCCCGTCCGGCCGTCTATCTTGATTTTCTTGCCGACCCCGAATCCTACGAACGTGGAACCCGTTACGTCTTTCAAATCGACCAAGGAATGGTAACCGATAAAATGGCGTATCAAGACCAGTTCGATGCCCTCAGCGAAAACATCAGCAACGCCTTACAAAGCATGGCCTTAGATTGGAAAATGGAACCTTGGGACAAAGCTGCCGATCGCTTGATGGTCATTATGCCCGCCCGCTACGCCTACCCCCGCGCACCTTTGGCGGTAATTCGCCTAAAAAGCAATCCCGGCGAGGTAGAATCAGCTCTAACCTTGGAATTGTATAGCCAAGTGCCCGGTTTTTTAAAAAAATAGGAAAATATTTGGGCGCCTGTTCCCGTCCTCACTGCTACTCCGGCCCTGAAAAATGCGGTGCAGCAGGGCAGGTCGGGGTTTGCTGCGCGCCACCGCGCCCTGCTCCTTCGCACCAAATTCCGAACAAAAGGGTGTTTGGACCGCTTCTATTTTACCAATTGGCCCTCTCCTCAGCCCCTTGAGACTGTTGTTGCGTTGCGTTTTCAAGGTTTTTTAATGCCGACCGTAGCGTCGGTGCAAATTAAGGCGCAGGCAAATAGAAAGGCCGGAGTTTACTAATTGTAAATGAGGACCTGCTGACGCAAGGGTCAGGGCAAAATGCTTGAGATTTTACTGCAACGCAAACCCTGACGCTGCGGTCAGGACAGGATCGCCGCCAGAATAGCACCGCATCAACAGTCTCCCCTTGCTTTTACTAAGCATGCGGTGAAGAGCTGCTATGGCATGGTCGTTTTTATGCTTTTTTCAGGGCCGGGGTAATCCGCTCGGCCGGGGGCGCTTTGCCTATATTCCGGAGTGTGTTTTCCCGATAAAGGACGCGGTATTTGTAGGTTTGCCCGAAGGATAGCTCCCTCTCCAAACACTTCCTTATCTTTACACCATGCGCTTTTTTCGACTATGCTTCTTTGGTATTTTTTATGGCCTACTAAGCTTGGCTGCTTTTACTCAAGCTGCTGAATGGCATCCCTTTGACTATTCACGACTTCATGCCCGAAGCGTTGAAACCGTGGTCCGAATGGCCAGCAACGCCATTCAAGGCTTTGGAAAGCAAGATTCCGCGGCTCAAGTCAAGGCCTTTGAGGAAACCATTCAAATGGTTCAGCTGCAAAAGGAAGCCTGCGATACCTTTCCCGCCGACTTTAAGGGCAATGCTAGCCTTCACAAAGCGGCCTTGGTGTTTTTTAGCAAAGCCCAAGATTCCTTGGTGCCCGGTTTTCTTTGGCTTGCCCAACATGCCACGGTTTACCCTCCCGACATCAAAACCCAAGACGATTTAAGCCCCAAAGACTTGGAAGCTTTCATGAACCTTAATGGAATCAACCAGCTGCTTACCCGCTACTTTAACGAGTATCAAGCCGCCAGTAAGGCTTTCGATCAATTCCATCAATCTTCCTATTCCAATTATGCCTGTTTTGCGCTGCAACGGGCTATGGATTTGGCACGTGAAGCTCAAACAGAGGGGGCACCGACATACGATGGCCCCTTTATATTTGATATAAAAGGGTTTTGGGATAAAAATGGACCCGCAGGGCCAAAATTGAATTTCACTTTTGGAAAAGGCCCGGTGCAAGGTGTAGGGCAAATAAAGCCTCAGTTTGACCAACTTATTGAAAGCTTTAGGCAATGCATGCCTTCCCACTGGAGTTTGCGTAAAGTAGAGCTGATTGGAGGAATTTCATGGCATATTCAAAGCTCCAAGCAGGGCTGGGGACATGCCCCATACGCCGTAGTTTCCTTAGAACAACGAGGCCGCTCCGGTGAAATGATTTTTTGGATTCAAGTTTTTCCCTGAATTTTTATGCACTACAATTCTTTTGAAATTGAAGGTCAACTGGTCGATCTTCACCTGGAACGTATTTATCCGGCTCGTATTCGTGTGCATAAAGGCCGCATACAAAGCATACACCCTTTAACCGAAACCCATAGCCGGGCATTTATATTGCCCGGTTTTGTAGATGCGCATGTGCATGTAGAAAGCTCCATGCTGATTCCCTCTGAATTTGCCCGTATGGCCTTACGTCACGGAACCTTAGCCACCGTCTCTGATCCCCACGAAATTGCCAACGTCTTGGGCATGAAAGGCGTTGAGTTCATGATGGAAAACGGAGCCAAAGTGCCTTTCAGGTTCTGTTTTGGTGCGCCTTCTTGTGTGCCTGCCACCCATTTCGAAACGGCAGGGGCAGCATTAAATGTCCATGAAGTAGCTCGGCTCTTAGACCGGCCCGAAGTACTCTATCTTTCCGAAATGATGAATTTTCCGGGAGTTCTGAACAAGGACCCCGAGGTGATGGACAAAATCAAAGCAGCCCATGACCGCAACAAGCCGGTGGATGGGCATGCCCCCGGATTGCGCGGGCAAGAAGCCAAAGCCTATGCGGCAGCCGGAATTCATACCGATCACGAATGCTTTACCCTCGAAGAAGCCTCCGATAAATTGGAAGCAGGGATGTGGATACAAATTCGCGAAGGTTCTGCTGCACGCAACTTTGAAGCACTCTGGCCTTTACTCAAAACCCATCCGGAGAAATGCATGCTTTGTTCAGACGACAAGCATCCGGACAGTTTGGTGTTGGGACACATCAATGCTTTGGTGCGCAGAGCCGTGCGCAAAGGTGTGCCCTTATTTAACGCGCTCAAAGCGGCTTGCCTAAATCCGGTGAACCATTACAACATTCCCTTAGGCTTGCTTCGAGAGGGCGATTCTGCCGATTTTATTCAGGTGGCGTCTTTGGAAGACTTTAAAGTTACCGGCGCATGGTTGGAGGGCCGCAAAATTATGGGCGATGATGCTTTGCCCTGGCCCGAAGTACAAGAAACTCCAATCAATAATTTCTTTGCTTTCGACCTTAAGCCCGAAGATTTTAGGGTGCCGGTAAAAAACCCCAAAGCCGCACTTAGGGTTATTCTTCCCGAAGATGGTCAACTCATCACCCGCGAAGCCCATATGGTTTCCATCCCCCAACAGGGATATTGGGAAGCAAATCCTGAGCAAGGTCTTTGGAAATTGGCTGTGGTGAACAGGTATAAACAAGCCGACCCTGCTGTGGCCTTTATTGGAGGTTTGGGCATTCGTTGTGGTGCTTTGGCTGCTTCTGTAGCCCATGATAGCCATAATATTGTGGTGGCCGGTACCAACGATGCGGACATGCATGCCGTGGTGGAATTGCTCAAGCTACACAAAGGCGGCTTGGCTTTGGCTTGCGGGGACCAATCTATGGTTATTCCCCTGCCCTTTGGCGGACTTATGACCGACAAAAATGGAGATGTTATTGCCAAAGAATACGAGGCCATGAATACCGTGTTCAAGCAGTGGGGCTGTACCTTAGAGGCCCCATTCATGACCCTTTCCTTTATGGCTTTATTGGTGATCCCCGACCTGAAGCTCAGCGATAAAGGCCTCTTTGATGGTCGGGAGTTTCGTTTTACTTCCTTGGAGCTTGGTTAAGCGAATGCTTATTCCGGGATGAGCGCAGCTTGAGCGTCCTTTAGCAAAGCCTCGGTAGCTTCGGGGCTTTCGGCTTCGCCGTACAAACGCAGCACCGGCTCCGTACCCGAAGCCCGAACAAGCAACCAGCCATCGTTTTCCAACAAAAACTTATAACCGTCCAGGGTTTCTATACCTTGAACAGGGCGATCACCAATAGCATCTAGTCCTTTGGCACAGCGCTCCATGGCACCCTGCTTTTGAGACTCATTCAAATGAAGGTCCCAGCGGTTGTAACTAAAGGGTCCGGTTATGGCATACACTTCTTCGATCAACTCTTCCAAAGTTTTGCCGCTTTTGGCCATGAACTCCCAAACAATCAAACCCATCCAAATCCCATCGCGTTCGGGGATGTGTCCTTTAACTGCAATACCGCCGCTTTCTTCTCCACCCAGCAGAATATCTTCTTCCAAAAAGAACCCGGTAATGTGTTTAAAACCAATTTTGGTGGTATGCAATTCCAAGCCATAATGTGCACAAAGCTTTTGCAATTTGCGAGATACGGAAAAGGCAGAAATTACCTTGCCGGTATAACCCTTGTATTTCACCAAATAGTGCACAAGAAGTAAAATGATGTGGTGCGAATCCACAAAATGCCCACTGCGGTTAAACAGGCCAATTCGGTCTGCGTCTCCGTCGGTAGCCAAACCGCAATGCAAGTCTGCATTTTCAGCCATGAGTTTGGCGAAAGGCTTTAAATTTTTGAGAATAGGTTCCGGAGCCGTTCCATAGAAACCGGGATTGGTATCGCAATGCAGGTAGCTCATATCCGAACCAAATAGGCGCTTCATTACAAACTGACCTGCACCAAACATGGCATCGTAAGCCAAGTGTGTTGCCTTGGAACGGATCAAGGCCATATCAAAGGATGATTCTACGGCATTTACATACATAGATTCCATATCCAGTAGCTCATAGTTCTCGTGCTTATCCAAGGCGCCTTCATATTTTGGGCCGGATTGTGCCTCAATAGCGTCTTCTACTTCCTGGATATGGTGCGGAAGCAAAGGCCCTCCAAAACTACCTTTGAGCTTGTAACCGTTGTAGCTCGGAGGGTTGTGGGAGGCTGTGATAACTACGCCAATCTGCGCTTCCTTTTGAAGCGTCGCCATGGATACCATTGGAGTAGTAACGGGACCGGGAGCAGCGTATACTTTAATGCCGTGGTGAAGCAACACCCGTGTAGCTTCTTCGGAAAATAAATCGCCGGCAAATCGGCAATCATGGCCAATAGTAACCGAAGGTTGGCTATACTTTCCTTTAAGCCACTGAGCCACTGCCTGACTAACCCTGTTCACATTATTGGTAGTAAACTCTTTAGCTATAATTGCTCTCCAACCGTCTGTTCCAAACTTAATGGTATCCATATCACATGCTTTGAGTGGCAAAAATAGAAGAATAAAGCAAAGCCCGAAGACCTTTGCAGAGCGAAAACCCCCCTTGGATGAAAGGGCTTAGTAAATGCCTCTCCGGTTTAATTCCCGCTGAAATGCTCTTGCATTCCGGTTGTGTTCTGCCAAATCCTTGGCAAAAGCGTGCTTTCCTGACATATCGGATTTGGCGCACATGTATAGATAGTCGTGGGCTTCGTAATTCAACACCGCATCAATCGTATTAGGCAGAGGAATGCATATGGGGCCGGGAGGAAGTCCAACGTTTTGGTAAGTGTTGTAGGGGTGATTAATGGACAAATGCCGGGTAAGGACGCGTCGTAAATCGGGCTGCCCCAAGGCGTACTTTACGGTAGGGTCCGCCTGTAGCCGCATGCCTATGTTTAACCGGTTCAAGTATAAGCCTGCAATGGTGGGCCATTCGTCTTCCCATTTGGCCTGCTCTTTTTGCACAATGGAGGCAAGAGTGCTCACCTCCACCGGACTTAATCCCAAGGCCTTTGCTTTGGATTTACGCGCCTCGTTCCAAAAGCGTTGATACTCCTTTTGCATACGTTCCAGAAAATCTTCCGGAGAACTGTTCCAAAAGAACTCGTAGGTGTTGGGAATGAAGTAGGCCGGTAAAATACGCGGATCGGTCGGGAAATTATGTTTTTCCAATAAGGCTACATCCTTAAATGCATGTGCAAAGGCGGTTGAATCGGGTTCTAATTTGCGGCAAACTATACCCGCCAAATCATTCATGTCTTCAATCCTATGAAAGGTTAAATTCCATGGCCTTTGTTTTCCTAAATAAAAGGTGCGTGCAATTTCCTGGTTGCTTAAGCCTTTTTCCAAAAGGTACCGACCCGGCTTAATGGGTTCCCCCTTTGCTAAGTAGGCCTTTAGTGCTGCCGTATCTTTTAAACATCCACTTTTTATAATGGAATCTACCGCTGCTGTTCTAGGGCTTTGGCTGGGAATAAAAATAGCCTTTTGGCACCCCTTGGTATTGCTTTCGTATTTGTTTTTATACCAAGAACAAGATGAAGTTAAGCTCAGGATAATGCCAAGAAAAAGTAATGTTCTCATACTTCTATTTCCCCCTTAAATACACAAACAGCGGGGCCCTTTAATCGAATGTGATGGAAATCGCCTAGTGGACCCGTCTCAAATTGAACGGAAAGTTGTCCGCCCTTGGTATAGACCTTTCGTTCGTGGCTGCCCATGGATTGGGCACCTGCGCTGCACAAGGCTGCGGCAACCGTTCCCGTTCCGCAGCTCCAAGTTTCTGCTTCTACGCCACGTTCATACGTCCGCATGTGCAGCTCGTTCTGGTTTTGGTAAACCAAGTTTACATTTACCCCTTCCTCACGGAAATCTGTATTGTATCGAATGGATTTGGCCCAAGTTTCAAAATCAGTAGTGCTTTCCAAGGGGTCCGAATGAAAGAACACTACATGTGGACTCCCTGTATCGATAAACAGACCTTCCTTATAGTGTTTGAGTCCCTTACAATCCTTCATTTCAGTCGCTACTTCAAAATTCCCCCCTTTTTTTTGGTTAACCCAAGACCTATGTGGACCATCTGAGGCTAAGTAATGCAAGGGCTCATTAAGTGCAACCAAACCAAGCATATGGCAAAAAGCTGCAAAACATCGACTTCCATTTCCGCAAAAGCTCGAAGGCTTGCCGTCGGAGTTTAGGTAGCCCATCTCAATCGATCCGTCATTTTCTTGAAGCAAAAGCACTCCGTCTGCTCCAATTCCAAAGCGCCTGTGGCAAAGCGCTGCCCAATAATCCGCTGAGAAACTGTTGAATATACCTGCTCTATTGTCGGTTACAATAAAGTCGTTGCCGGTACCATGAAATTTCCAAAAAGTTGCCTTCAAGTCTAAGTTAACATTGTTTAACCCGCAAATAGACACCAAAGGTAGCCCTTTTCGTTTATAAGGAATGCCGATGCAATTCCTTAAGTGGGGTGCTTTAACAGGGCTGGCCATGGTAGCATACCATCTATTCCTAACAAAGCAAAGCATCGTAAAGACTAAAACAGCATTAAAGCAGCATAGAGCATGAAACGATTGGGAGTTTTTTTCATTACCGTGTCAACAAGCGTAGGCATTTCATTTGCCGCATTTACCTGGATGGGCAGCCGAAGTGAGGCACAAGCAGATTTGGATTACCGGCCTGCACAAGCACCGATTCATTTCGCCAATTACGGGAATGGGCAAAATGTAGGGCAAGAAGTAGATTTTGTAGATGCTGCGGAGAAAACACTAGATGCAGTTGTGCATATAAAAACCCTCTCTAAGTCACAATTGCAAGGAGGTAACCCTTTTCATGATTTCTTTTTTGGGCATCCGGGCTACTCTCAGCAGCCTCGCTACCGTGCCGGTTCGGGCAGTGGAGTCATTATTTCACAAGAAGGCTACATCTTAACTAACAATCACGTAGTAGATGGTGCCGAAGAAATAGAAGTGACCTTAAACGACAAAAGAAGTGCAAAAGCCAAATTAGTTG
The DNA here is from genome assembly GCA_018401695.1 of Flavobacteriales bacterium. Lineage (GTDB taxonomy): Bacteria > Bacteroidota > Bacteroidia > CAIKAF01 > CAIKAF01 > CAIKAF01. The sequence goes on from JAGYKD010000003.1 coordinate 226,928, forward strand.
GGGCGGATCCTCAAACCGATTTGGCGGTAATACAGGTAGAAGTGGGTGACTTAAGTCCTGCCTATTTCGGTAATTCCGACCAGGTAAAAGTGGGGCAATGGGTCCTGGCCATTGGCAATCCCTTTAATTTGGCCAGTACAGTAACCGCCGGTATCGTTAGTGCCAAAGGCCGAAACATTGACATTATTCAAGAGAATTATAAAATTGAATCTTTTATCCAAACCGATGCCGCAGTGAACCCGGGCAATAGTGGCGGCGCCCTGGTAAACACGAATGGAGAGTTGGTGGGTATAAATACAGCCATAGCCTCAACCACGGGAGCTTATGCCGGTTATGCTTTTGCTATTCCCTCCAACCTTGCCAAGAAAATTGCGGCCGATTTGATAGAATTTGGTAACGTTCAACGGGCTATGCTTGGCGTTAATATTCGAGATATTGATCAGGAGTTTGCTACCAAGAAGTCCTTAAAATCACTCAAAGGTGTCTGGATTGATGGTTTAATGGAAGGAAGTGCCGCTCAAGATGCCGGTTTAAAACCCGGAGATATAATAAAGCAAATCGATGGGCATGAAGTGGAATCGGTGGCGGCATTGCAGGAAAGAGTAGGTCTTTACAGACCCGGCGACAAAATTGAGGTGCATTTGTTGCGCGACGGAAAGGAATTGAAAGAGCGGGTCACTCTGCGCAATAGGCTGGGGGATACCCGCTTGTTAAACAACCATGAAGCCCTTAAGCGCATGCTTGGTGCAAGTTTGGTACAGCCTGACCCCAAGCTTACAGAGCGTTTGAATTTAAGTGGGGGACTGGAAGTAGAGTCACTGCAAGATGGCTTACTGAGTCGCATGGGCATCCGCAAAGGCTATATTATAACAGAAATCAATGGAATGGCTATTGGCTCACATGCCGATGTAGACCAAGCATTACGTAAAGCACCCGGAAGGCTTTATGTAGGAGGCTTTTACCCTTCAGGCGAAAAAGTGTTTTACTCCATTAATTAGAAAAAAACACAACATTCGGCCAAGTTTTCTGTTAAAACTTGCGAAAAGAGGTACAAGGCCTTACCTTTGCACTCCATATTTTCGGGCAGATTATGTCCAGATGTATTAACGATTAAAACCTGCAGTCTTTTGGGTATGCGTCAGCTAAAAATTACGAAGTCGATTACCAATAGGGAGAGCCGATCGCTCGATAAATACCTACAGGAAATCGGCAAAGAAGACCTTATTACAGCGGAAGAGGAAGTGGAACTTGCTCGTCGCATCAAACAAGGCGACCAAATAGCCCTGGAAAAACTTACGCGAGCCAACTTGCGCTTTGTGGTTTCTGTGGCCAAACAATACCAAAACCAAGGCTTAAGTCTTCCTGACTTAATTAACGAAGGGAACTTGGGGCTTATTAAAGCCGCTCAGCGTTTCGATGAAACCCGTGGCTTTAAGTTCATTTCTTATGCGGTTTGGTGGATTCGCCAATCGATCCTACAGGCTATTGCCGAACATTCGCGCATTGTGCGCTTGCCCTTGAATCAAGTGGGATCTTTGAACAAACTCAACAAGGCATTTTCCAAACTTGAGCAAGAGTTTGAGCGCGAACCAACCGAAGAGGAATTGGCTCAGCAACTGGATTTGGCCGAGGATAAGGTGAAAGACAGCATTCAAATTTCCGGACGGCACATCAGCATGGACGCCCCCTTGGTGGCCGGCGAAGAAAGCACCTTATACGACGTTATGGTGAACAAAGATTCACCCAAGGCCGACCGTGATCTATTGAAGGAATCGCTTCAAATGGAAATTGAGCGGACCTTAGATACCTTGTCGGAGCGCGAAAAAGAAATCATTAAGCTTTATTTTGGTATAGGCATGAATCATGGCCTTACCATTGATGAGATTGGTGAGAAGTTCGATTTGACCCGCGAGCGTGTTCGTCAAATTAAGGAGAAAGCCCTAAAGCGTTTGCGCCAAAGTACACGCAGTAAACTACTGCGCACTTATTTGGGATAAGCTTCATATTATCTATTGGAGAAAGCCGAGGTTTTGCCTCGGCTTTTTTTGTGGTTCTACAAGTATGGTTTGGTTTTCGCCCACCAAATTAGCGCAAAAAAAAGCGCACCGGAATAACCAAAACGCTTTAATGGTATATGCCGCAATTATTCTAAGGTGCAGGTGTTGCCTCCTGTGGTTGTAATGTCGCAGTTGGAACTACCATGCAAAGCCTTCATCCCTTCAACGTACAAGTCAAATTGACCAGGCTCTGTAAATGCTTCGTTATCTGAACAAAGATTTTGTGCAGCCGGAGCTTCGGCGCATTCCATACATTCAACAACTACGGCTGCTTCGGCAGTGGAAGCGGTGACATAGCTGTCCCATGCTGCGTCATTGGCAAATTGGGCGTCGTCGGAACAAGCATTAAGCACGGAACTATTGCCCGTGCAAGTGATGCATTCTGCACCTCCTCAGACACTCAGCAGTATACCTACAGTAAAAAAATGAAAATGCTCTCTTCATGGTACAATGATTAGGCAATTGTGCAAATAGGAAAGTTATTTTCAATTTAAACACATTTAAGTAGAAAAAGCCGATGAAGATCGCGTTAGGGTATATTTTCGGGCCTTTGTTAGTTTTTTATTTTTTTGTGTTGATTTTAAAGGCTTTAATGCAATTTTTGTGCGGTTCTTTTTGACTTGCGCTTCTTTTTCAGGGGATTTTCGTTCTAACTAGGGTTTATTTTGTAAAGTAAAAGTGCTATTTAAAATAGAATTTGGTTTTGCCATGGAAAGCTTTGAGAACTATTTCATTGGAAAGTTGCCTGTATATTTTTCTCTCAACTAAAGCCAGAACCTTTAGGTGATTTTTTTGAGTGCTTGGAGGATGATTAAAGAAGAATGGCCCCCCGCCCAAGCAAAGGGCCGTGCGCCACCAAAGCTTAGCCCTTGTGTGCCGAGGAGGCCTGCCCCCGAAACATCGGGGGAGGACCCCGCAGGCCACAAAGGGCTTAGGTTTGGTAAGTACGACCGGAGCCATGGGCGGAAAGAATACTAGACCTTATAGATGGGAGGGCCCAAACCCCAAAAACGAATCAATAAAAATTCCAGCTGCGGCCTTTCTTTTTGGTGAAAAAGTAGATTTTGTCTTTTTTCCCTCCGGAATGCAAATCGCCTAGACTCACCTTCATTTGTCGGCTTTTAAGGCGTTCGTAAACAATGACTTGTGGCCATTCATTGGCGGTGTTGGTGCAAACAAAGCGGTTGCCATGCTTTTCTATGGCAAAAATGACTTCGCGGCCGGCACCTTTGGGGAGCGCAATGTAGACCGGGCGACCGTTTCGAAGTCGGATTTGCAGGTTTTCAATGACGTATTCTTTGCCCTGTTTCAAGTGAAAACCACGGCCTTCCAGTCCATCACCGGTTTTGATCCACTCTTCGTGCCATTCGGGTTTGCTGTCGCATATCCAGGTGCCTTCGAGCCAAAACAGCTCTTTTAGAGCAGGTCCAAATTGCTGGCTATAAGCGCTTTTATGTGACCAAATGAGGAGTAAAATGCCAAGAAAAATTTTCATACCCATCCTTTTTCGCGGGCTGCAAGCAATGCACCTTCTTTGAGGGAATAACGCACGCACAGCAGGCGCGGAATTTGGAAATATTGCATCAAAAAGGCAGTTTGCCGGGCACTTACTACGGCATAGGGTGCTCTAAATTCGGGCATTCCGGGCCAGGATAAGCGCTCGCGCAAGCTGCTTTTTTGTATACGGGTATTCCATTCCATAAATTGTGCCAAATCCATGGGGTAGGGTTCTTGGCCTCTGTTTTGCCCGGCAGCCTGTCTTTGGAAATCCAACTCGGCTAAGGTGTCGAAGAATCCACTGCTGCCAAGCAGCAGCTCTGGTTTTTGCGAGAAGTGCTGGTTGAGCAAAGGTGCAAAGCGCGCTTGATGCAATTGGTCTAAGCTTTGTAGCTCAGATGCATGAGCGGGGTCGCTGCCCTGCCAAGCTTCGAGCATGCGCACGGCTCCTGCCTTAAAAGACCAAAGCTTTTGGATGGTGCCTTCGGCTATGGCAATGCACTCGGTGCTGCCACCTCCAATGTCCATTATTAAAGCCGACCGGAAGTTATTCCAAGGGACTTGGGCTTGAACACCAAGCGCAATAAGTTCGGCTTCTTGTTCGCCGCTGATGATGCGTATGGGACAGCCTGTTTGTGTGGTCCATTGCCGGGCGAGTTCTGGGCCGTTTTTGGCTTCGCGCATGGCTGCTGTGGCTAGCCCAAAGCAATGGGAGCTATGGAGCGCAAAGGCCTTTTTTTGAAGTGTTTCCACGGCCTGTAAAGCTCTTTTAGCGGCCTCCAAGCCTATGTGCCGGGAGGAATTCATGCCACGGCCCAGCAAAACGGGGATTTTTTCGGTGAATACAGGTCGAATCGCCTGGTGCTCCACATCGGCCACCAACAAATTAAAGGTGTTGGAGCCCATGTCGATGATGGCCATTCTATTGGCCCCTGTGCCGATTAGAGGTTTTTCTGAAACAGCCACTTTCCTAAGTCTTTGTAATTTACCTTTTTACCGTAGGAAAGAATACCGATTCGATAAATTCGGGCGGCCAACCAAGTAGTTCCCAAAAAGGTAATAATGAGCAAAGCCATGGAGAGTAAGACTTGCCAAAGGTCGGGATTGAAAGGCACACGGCTCATCATAACTACCGGGGAGGTGAAAGGCACAATGGAAAAGATACTGGCAACTGCTCCATCCGGGTTTTTAATGATGTTCATGGCCAATACAATGGAAAAAATAAGGGGCAAGGTCACCGGCAGCATAAACTGTTGGGTATCGCTTTCGGCGTCTACAGCGGCTCCAATGGCGGCAAACAGCGAACTGTAGAGCAGGTATCCACCCAAAAAGTAAAAAATAAAGGTGCCGATTAGGGTGAACCAATTGACCGAAGCCAGCAGAGACAGGGTTTCACCGGCATTAAATCCGGCTACTTCTGCTCTTGATTCCAAGTTTCCGGATTGCGCCTGCTCCATGACCGCCGGGGCAAAAAGTGCACCTAGTACAGTGAATGCAATGCCGGATAAGATAACCCAAATGAGAAATTGGGTAAGGCCTACAAGCGCTACGCCCACAATTTTTCCAAGCATAAGTTGGTAGGGTCGCACCGAAGACACAATTACTTCTACAATGCGGCTGGTTTTTTCCTCCATAACCCCGCGCATAACCATAACACCATACATGAAAATAAAGAAGTAAATCAGGAAACCGGAGGCTACACCCAGGCCGGTGAGCAGCAGGGTGTCGTCTTGTTCTCTTTCACCGGCTTCGTTGAGCTTGTTGGCGGGAATGTTGATGCGCTTGCGAATTTCGTCGAAGGTTGCCCTGGGAATATCGTAAAAAGCCAGTTTCCGATCTTCGAGGACTTTTTCTACCGCATTCGAAACATTGGAGCGGGTTTCCAGTCCGGGGCGCGTTTTGTAGCCCAAGTAAATGCCCGAAGGATTTTGAAAAGCCCGTGGGGGCAGCACCAAAATGGCGTCCAACTTTTCTTCGGCATACATACGATCTCTGTTGGCTTCCAGTTGAGGGGCTGCGTCAAAATGATAGTGTACGTCGCCCAATTTCCCTTCTGTGGTTAGGGCTTGAAGCTCCAAACTCATTTGATCCGGAGTTTCATCAAAAACCAGCACATTATATTCTTGAGCTTCTTCGGAAACAGCCACTAAAATTAGGGCTGCATAAAAGCCAACGAGAAGCAGGGGACCCAAAAGGGTCATAACTAAAAAGGATTTTTTTCGAACCCGGGAAAGAAACTCCCGAGCAATGATGATGCGCACTTGTTTCATGAGGGGGAATTTCCGTTAACCGTTTGGATAAAAATATCGTTCATGGAGGGGACCACTTCTTGCACTTGTCTAAGTTGCCCTAATTCCATGAACAAAGGCCATACCTTATTTAGCTGGTCGGGATCGGGCAAATGGCAAGTCCAAGTTACGGAATGCTGATTCCGTTCTTCCTTAATAAGTTGGCCTATAGATTCCGGCAGAGGACAGACGGCATGTAGGTCTTTAAGTTCCACTTGGATGTTGTAGGTGTGGCTTCGGTAGGTTTCTTTGAGGCCCTGTACGCTTCCTTTCAGGAGCACTTTGGACTTGTGAATTAGCGCTAAGTGGTCGCACATAGCTTCGACCGATTCCATGCGGTGGGTACTTAGCATGATGGTGGTACCTTGATTGCGCAAGGCTAGGATTTCGTCGCGGATCAGTTGGGCATTTACAGGGTCAAAGCCGGAAAAAGGCTCGTCCAAAATCAGAAAATCGGGTTGGTGCAGCACCGTAACAATAAATTGCACCTTTTGCTGCATTCCTTTAGAAAGTTCTTCTACTTTTTTGTTCCACCAAGAGCTGAGGTCAAATTTTTCGAACCAATAGTTTAGGTTTTTCCTGGCTTGTTCGGTGGAGAGTCCCTTGAGCCGAGCCAAATACAAGGCCTGTTCTCCTACCTTCATTTTGCGGTACAAACCACGTTCTTCGGGCAGATATCCAATGCGTGCGATATGAGCAGGCTTTAGTTTTTCACCGTCCAGCAAAATGATGCCTTGGTCGGGCTGAATGATTTGGTTTATGCTTCGGATTAGAGTGGTTTTGCCTGCTCCATTGGGTCCCAACAAGCCAAAAATACTTCCCTTGGGTACCTGAATGGATACCCCGTCAAGGGCGGTATGGGCTGCATAACGCTTCACCAAATCTTGGACGTCCAACATGATTTGTTCCATGTAGCTAAAATAGAGATTGTAAGCGGCCTAAGCGGAAGAAATAAGCCTGCAATTCAAAAAAAATGCAAAGCAGCTTATGCAATAAAGTTGCATTAAATGTTTTTAAGGCGTAGATTTGTACCAACAAAAATTCAAAAAACCTGTACTCATGAAAAGCACTCTTTTCTTTTTTTCTTTAGCATTTGGAATTTGGTTAAGTTCTTGTGGTAACAGCGACGGCCCCGAGATAACTTTAAATGACCCCACCAATGGGGAGGTTTATCAGCGTGGTACGGACATGCATTTTGACATGGATGTATCGGACGAAAGTGGTTTGGCCAGTTACACCATTGATATCCATGCCGATGGTTTGGCGAATGGTTGGGAGGTGAATCAGACTTGGCCAATCGAAGGCACAAGTATTAATGTGCACCACCATGAGCTTGTCATCCCAGATGAGGTTGATCCCGGCGAATACCATTTCGAAGTAATTGCTACCGACACTGAGGGCAATAGTTCAGACGTGCATGTAGATATTGAAATCCAGTAATGTGTGGAAAGACTTAGGTCTTGATTTGATTATAGTCTCAAAGCGGCCCATAGGCCGCTTTTTTTAACTGAAAAATTCCTTCATGCGGTCAAAAAAACCTTTTTCCTTTTTATTGGGATTAGGTGCAAAATTGGAACTGTTTCTCAATTGCTCCAGTAGCTCTTTTTCTTCTGAGCTTAGCGATTGTGGGGTATAGCTAATAAGTGTTACAAACAAATCGCCTCGCCCTCCATGATTTACCGAAGGCATGCCCTTAGCCCGCAAGCGTAGGGTTTTACCGGATTGAGTTCCGGCATCGATTTTAATTTTGGCTTTTCCGCCTAAGGTGGGGACCTCTACCGAAGTTCCCAGGGCTAGATCCGCAAAATTTAAGAACAAATCAAAAAACAAATGCTGTCCATCTCTGCGGAAATTTGGGTGTTCGGCCTCTTCAATAACAATAAGCAAATCACCGGCCGGCCCCTGGCGCATGCCTGCGTTTCCTTTGCCGGAAAGGCTAAGTTGCATTCCTTCTTCTACACCGGCAGGAATATTCACTTCCAACACTTCTTCGCCGCGTTCTATGCCTTCGCCACGACAGCTTGAGCACTTGTCGGAAATAATGGTGCCCTGTCCTTGGCAGGTAGGACAAATGCTGGCGGTGCGCATTTGACCCAAAAAGGTATTGGTCACCTGAGTTACCTGTCCGCTTCCCTTGCAAGTAGGGCAGGTGGTAGGGCTGGTGCCGGCTTTTGCTCCACTGCCTGAGCATATCGAACAGACCTTGTATTTATTGACCTTAATGCGCTTATTGGCGCCTTCGGACATTTCCTCTAAAGTGAGCTTGAGTTTGATGCGGATATTGGTGCCGCGTTGTCCGCCCCCACGGCGACTGCGACCACCGCCGCCAAAACCGCCGCCTCCAAAGGCTCCGCCAAAGATATCGCCGAATTGCTCAAAAATATCGTTCATGTCCATGCCACCGCCACCAAAGCCGCCAAATCCTCCGGCTTGAGGCCCTGCATGTCCAAATTGATCGTAATGGCGACGTTTATCGGCATTGGACAGTATTTCGTAGGCTTGGGCAGCCTCCTTGAATTTGTCTTCTGCTTCTTTATTGTCGGGGTTTTTGTCCGGGTGGTATTTCAATGCTAGCTTGCGGTAGGCTTTTTTAATTTCCTCTGCGGTAGCTTGCTTAGATACTCCCAATACTTCGTAATAATCGCGTTTCGCCATGAAAATAAGCTTAGCTGGCTACCACCACTTTGGGGTAGCGAATGATTTTATCGTGGAGGGTGTACCCTTTTTCGGCCACGGCCAAAACCGTACCCTTTGCCTCCGGAGAAGTGGCGGGCAAATGGGTAATGGCTTCGTGCATATCGGCATCGAAGGCTTTGCCCAAAACCTCCATTTCTTTTAGGCCTTTTTCGGCCAAATGATGGCGCAATTTATTTGCAATGAGTTCAACTCCCTCAATCACGGCCTTGGAAGCATCGCTATTTTGCATGTTTTCTAAGGCCCTGTCCAAATCGTCCATTACAGGTAAAATGGACTTGAGCACTTCGCTTCCTGCGGAAAGAATCAATTCTTGGCGTTCGCGTGCTGTGCGCTTTCTAAAGTTTTCGAATTCGGCATACAAACGCAAGTATTGGTCTTGACTTTCGTCATATTTGGTTTTCCAATCTATTGATTCCTTATGACTTTGCTCGGTTGCTTCTGAGGTTTCAACAGGCTGTTCTTCAGCCCTAGGGGTAGCTTCGGTTGCTGTTGTTTGAGCTTCCGTTTCTTTTTCTTTTTTCTTTTTACCGGGAATATTCATGCGTGCAAATTAATCCGATTAGGGGGCTTAGCGCAATTTTTTTGCCAAAGCCAAGAGGTGCGACAAACTGTCAGCTTTGTCCATTCCTGCTGACGCCATGCCTTAAAATAGGAGGGTATGGTGTCAAAACGACAGGTCAAAAGGGATGTTTTTGTTTTTTGGGCGCCTTATCCGGTGCTTGCTGCAAGTCCTCACCGGTCAAGCACGCCTAGCTAAGGCCTACGGGGGCTTCCCGAAGTATCGGGGCCGCCTCCGTGGCCTAAGCTAGGCGGCTTGTCCGGTTCCGGGCTTTTCGCGCGCCCCGGGGCGCTTGTATTCTTTGGATAATACGGACTTACTTTACCAATTTGGCAAGTTGCGTTTCCAGGGCCGGCCCTCTTAAGTTTTTGGCTAATAAAACACCTTCTCCGTCAATCAGAAAATTGGAGGGGATGGATCGTACACCGTAAACTTGGGCGGCTTTATTTCCCCAATGCTGCAAATCAGACACATGCCATTTCCAGCTGAGTTGGTCTTTGCGAATGGCAGCCAGCCATTGCTCTTTATTTCTGTCTAGGCTAACGCTAAAAATAGCAAAGCCCTTGCGGCCATTTACAAACTTTTTGTCTTTGTAATTAAGGTGGGCTTTAACAAGGGTAGGGTTTTCGGCACGGCATGGCCGGCACCAAGAGGCCCAGAAGTCAATCAATACTACATGACCTTTCAGCTCAGAGAGTGCCAAGCTTTTGCCTTCCGGATTGGCCATTTCAATATCTGGTACTTTGTTGCCCAATTCAATTCCGGTGTTGGGTGCTGCCACCTTGTCGCGGACTAGAAAACCTGCCCCAACAGCAAGTAAGGCAAGAGCCAACAGCAAAATATTTGAACGTTTCATTCGGCTGATTAAAGGTTCTTGAGATGTGTTCATACAGAAACTATTGCCAATTTCGTGCCAATTACAGCCTTTGAATGGAAGCTCCTAAGGCGTTTAAGCGTTCGTCGATTCTCTCGTAGCCTCTATCGATTTGCTCAATGTTGTGGATATGGCTGGTACCTTCGGCCGAAAGTGCCGCAATGAGCAGGGCTACTCCGGCGCGAATGTCGGGCGAGCTCATAGAAATGGCACGCAAGGGATATTTTCTGTCCAAGCCAATGACAGTGGCTCTATGGGGGTCGCACAGAATAATCTGAGCGCCCATATCTATGAGCTTATCGGTAAAGAAAAGGCGGCTTTCAAACATTTTTTGGTGAATAAGCACGCTTCCTTTGGCTTGGGTTGCCGTCACCAATATTACCGAAATCAAGTCGGGGGTAAATCCGGGCCAGGGAGCATCGTAAACCGTTAATATTCCCCCATCCATAAAGGTGTCTATTTCGTAGCTTTTTTGCTGCGGAATAATGAGGTCGTCTCCATTTTTGACCAAAATTATGCCCAACTTTTCAAATACCGAAGGTATAATACCCAGGTGTTGGTAGCCCACGTTTTTGATGGTAATTTCGGATTGCGTCATGGCCGCCATGCCAATAAAAGACCCAACCTCAATCATATCGGGCAAAATCCGGTGTTTGCAGCCTCCCAGCGAGGATACCCCTTCAATGGTGAGTAGGTTGGAGCCTATACCGGAAATTTTTGCCCCCATGTGGTTGAGCATACGGCAAAGCTGTTGAACATAAGGTTCACAAGCAGCATTGTAAATTTGGGTAGTGCCTTTAGCCATAACGGCTGCCAAAACCACGTTTGCGGTTCCGGTCACCGAAATTTCGTCCATGTGAACAAAAGCCCCCTGTAGGTTTTTGGCATGGCCATAATACAGTTGGTGGACAGAGTCGACCTCAATTTTTGCTCCGAGTTTTTGCAGGCCTAAGAAATGGGTATCGAGTCTTCTGCGGCCAATTTTATCTCCTCCGGGTCTGGGCATGTATCCTTTGCCAAAGCGTGCCAAAAGAGCACCCATAAGCATAATGGAACCTCTTAACCTACCGGCAGACATGCGAAAATCTTCGGATTGCAGGTAGTCGAAGTTAATTTCTTTGGCTTCAAAGACAAAATGCCCCCGCGATTTGTGGTGTACTTTAACTCCTAAATCTTTGAGGATGTCAATAAGTCTAAGCACATCGTGTATTTCCGGAATGTTGCTGATATCCACTTTTTCGGCGGTCAGCACAACAGCGCAAAGAATCTGAAGGGCTTCGTTTTTTGCACCTTGAGGTTCAATGCTTCCCTTTAGGGGTTTTCCACCCTTTACAATAAAAGTTCCCGAAGCTCCCATTAGCGTTGTTGGTTTCGATGTCTATGTTGCCCTATGGGCTTTTTCTTTTTTCTTTTTTTGCTAGGTCCAGGTTTACTTCCTCCCCGCAATTGGTCTTGAATACCTGCAATAAGTTCGTTTGAGGGTCTTAACCGCACTTGGGCTGGAAGTTCAAGAGCACCCTCCGAAAGTTCTTTTAGGTGTTCTCGGATGAGTTCTTCGTTTACCGTATCTTTATTGTAAAGCAAATAGGCTTTTTTCATTAAGTTGGCAATGACCTCAATGAAATAATCCTTGGCAGGGCCGGGATCCATTTGTTTGGCTTTTTCTATAAAGCCGGGAATTACAGCCCCGTAGTGTTTTTGCTTTACATTATTGAGTTTTGGGTAAGGAATTTTTTTTGGTTTTTCTTTTATGGCCTCCGGGTCGGGTGGAGGAAAAGGCCCATCTACTTCCAGTTTATGGTCAGAAATGATGTACAAATGGTCCCAAAGCTTTTGTTGAATTTCTTCGGTTTGGTTTTGTTCTTTGGTTGCGGGGTTTACCAAACCCATCATTTTAATGATTCCAAAAGCAGCGGCTGTACGCTCTTCACGGTCTTCGATGGTGCAAATTTGCTCCACCATTTCTTGAACAGCCCGGCCGTATTCCGGGAGTTTAATGGCACTTCGTTGAGAATTGTATTCCATGCAAGTATTTGAAATATCGGGGTAAGTTACGCTTTTCTGCGCACTGCTGTTTCTGCTGCAGCTACAATTTGAGGTACATCTAGTCCGTACTTTTTAAGCAAGTCGGCGGGTTTGCCACTTTCACCAAAGGTATCCTGGACAGCAACAAACTCTTGGGGGCAAGGCTTTCTAATGGCCAAGGTTTGAGCAATGGTTTCTCCCAATCCGCCGTATCTGTTGTGTTCCTCCACACTTACCACAGCGCCTGTTTTTTCTAGGGAGCGAAGAAGCCCTTCCTCATCTAAAGGTTTAATGGTGTGTATGTTAAGCACTTCAGCGGCAATGCCTCGTTCACGTAATACTTCAGCGGCTTCCAAACTTTTCCAAACCATGTGTCCGCAGGCGGCAAGGGTAATGTCGGAACCTTCAACCAAGCGCTGGATTTTTCCCAGCTCAAAGGGTACAGATTCGGGAATAAAAACCGGCCATTTTGGGCGTCCAAAACGCAAATAAACCGGGCCTTCATGTTGGGCTATGGCCAAGGTTGCTTGTTTGGTTTGTTCAAAATCAGCGGGAACAACAACGGTCATGCCGGGCAGCATGCGCATCATGCCAATATCTTCTAATATTTGGTGGGTTGCGCCATCCTCTCCCAACGTCAGGCCGGCATGCGAGGCACATATTTTTACATTTTTACCGCTGTAGGCAATGGATTGACGAATTTGGTCGTAGACTCTACCGGTAGAGAAATTGGCAAAAGTACCGGTGAACGGAATATAACCGCCAATGGTAAGTCCTGCCGCCATGCCCATCATATTTGCTTCGGCAATACCTACTTGAAAAAAGCGATCGGGGAAAGCTTTGGCAAATGCCCCCATTTGCAAAGATCCGGTAAGGTCAGCGGTTAGGCCAACCACTTTGGGATTGCTTTTTCCTAATTCCAGAAGGGCTTCCCCAAATCCGGACCGGGTATCTTTTTGATCTCTAATTGGAAATTTATCTAGTATGCTCATGTTCAGTAATCTCCCAAGGTTTCAGGGTTTTGTTCCAAAGCGGAGGCCAATTGTTCGTCGTTAGGAGCTTTGCCATGCCAAGCATGGCTTCCCATCATAAAATCTACGCCATGGCCCATTTCGGTTTTCATTAAAATCACTACCGGTTTTTCTTTCCCGGTTAAATTTTTGGCTGTAGATAAGGTTTGGTCCACATCGGGCACTGAATTTCCGTTTTCTAAGACCAAAACTTCCCAACCGAAAGCTTTCCATTTAGCTTCCAAATCGCCTGGATCGCAAACTTCTTGTGTAGAACCGTCGATTTGTTGTCCGTTCCAATCCACCACGGCCACTAAGTTGTTAATTTTCTTTGCGGCAGCATACATGGCAGCTTCCCAAACTTGTCCTTCTTGCAATTCGCCATCGCCCATAAGACAAAACACCAACTGAGGATCTTGGTTCAGCTTTTTGGCTTGTGCAGCACCAATGGCCGCCGACAGACCTTGGCCCAAAGAGCCGGAGGCAATGCGGATACCCGGTAAATGTTCTGCGGTAGCAGGGTGTCCTTGAAGTCTGGAATTGATTTGACGGAAAGTGGCCAATTCACTTTCTTCGAAATACCCTTTACGCGCCAAAACCGAATACCAAACGGGGGAAATATGGCCGTTGGAAAGAAAGAAGAGATCTTCACCAATGCCGTTCATTTCAAAGACCGGGGCTTTGGTAGTCATGTGTTTAAAATACAAAGTGGCCAAAAACTCGGTACATCCCAAGGAGCCTCCGGGGTGTCCGGAGCTGCAGGCATGCACCATGCGCACAATATCGCGGCGTATTTGAGTGACCAACCGTTGGAGGTCGGTTTGAGTGTAGCTTTCCATGGCGCCAAAGGTACGTATTGGGCTGGGATTTGGTTTTTCCTTTTGGCCATTTCCCTAAGCATTCTTTCGTCTTTTTAGGGTAGCTATAGACTTTTTGCTCATGGAAAGTGGAAATTAAACGCCAATTACAAGGGGCGAAAAAGACCAAACCTATGGTTGGCGCTAAAAAATGCAGTAAATTGAGGGAGTGAAAACGTTGATTTTAGTTAGACATGCTAAATCTTCATGGAGTCAGGCGGGAGTTTCTGATCATGAAAGGGCATTAAATGCACGAGGTAAGCGAGATGCACCTGCGATGGGACGCTGGTTGTTGGGTAGTGGTTGGTTGCCGGATATTTGGATTAGCTCGGATGCTCGGAGGGCAAAGGATACGGCTTTTGCCATGATGCATGCCGCTGAGCAGACTCATTTGAAATTGACCTTAGTTCCCGCCTTATATCATGCTTCGCAGGAAATGCTGCTACAACATATACAAGATCTATCTTCCGGTGCCGAACGTGTGCTTATGGTAGGACACAATCCCGGCTTAACCTATGTAAATCGAAGTTTGGGTTTTAAAAGTTTGGATAATTTGCCGACCTGCGGATTAGTGATATGGCAAGCAACGCATTGGTCGGTTTTAGCCGCAGGTAAAGCCAGGTATGTAACGCATCAATTTCCACGGATGTTGCATTTGAAAGGATAATTGGGGCAGGGATGGAGGCGGTACCCCGGCGAAGTCCAAGCCACGGGCGGCCGCGGCTTTGGGGCGGAGCGTCTGCAAGCCCCCAAAGCCGGGTTGCCGCCCGAGGCTTGGACAAGCCGGGTAAAGCCAACAGCCCGGTTTAGCCCCCAAACCTCAAAAAACCAATAAGAAGTCAATTATCTATTTTTAGGCCATGCAATACAGGCACAAAAAGCAGTTTGGTCAACATTTCCTGCGCGATGAATCCGCATTGGAAGCTATTGTTCAGGCCTTAAAGGCATATTGGCCCGCAGGGCCTGTTTGGGAAATTGGCCCCGGGCAGGGTGTATTGACCCAAAAATTGCTTCAGCACAAGGCTTGGGAATTGTATTTGACCGAAATAGACAGGGATTTGCAAGCTTGGTTGCGCCAAAATATTTCTTTGCCCGAGGAACGATGGTTGGATGGCGACTTTTTGCGTGTGGCAAAGCCGGTAGAGGGTGCTATGGCACTTACCGGAAATTTTCCCTATCAGATTTCTACGGAAATACTTTTTCGCTTGTTGGATGAATATCCAAATATACCGGTTATGGTAGGAATGTTTCAGCGTGAAGTAGCGCAGCGGGTAGCGGCCAAGGAGGGCTCAAAAACCTATGGGGTGACCAGCGTATTGTTGCAAGCCTTTTTTGAGATGGAGTATTTGTTTGAATTGCCTCCGGAGGCTTTTGATCCGCCCCCGCAAGTGCATTCTGCGGTG
This sequence comes from Flavobacteriales bacterium, assembly GCA_018401695.1. Taxonomy (GTDB): domain Bacteria; phylum Bacteroidota; class Bacteroidia; order CAIKAF01; family CAIKAF01; genus CAIKAF01. The sequence goes on from JAGYKD010000003.1 coordinate 242,195, forward strand.
ATACGGCTACGTGCAAAACCGGAGGAAGCGGTGGCAGATTTGCCCTTGAAGCAGTTCAGGACCTTGGTAAAAACGGCTTTTGGTCAACGAAGAAAAACTTTGAAAAACGCCTTGTCGGGTCTACATTTGTCGGAAGGGGTGCTGCCGGATGCGTGGAAAGGAAAGCGTGCGGAGCAATTGCCCGTTGAGGCCTTTGAGACCATGGCCCGAAGCTGGAAGGAAAACCTTTAAAATCCTGAGGGATGGAATTAAGCCATGAGCTGTTTGTAGAATTGCGTCAGGCCTTGCGCGCAGAAGCGCAAGATGAGGTGTTGCGGCTGTTGGAAGATTGGCATCCCACGGATTTGGCGCAGATTTTCCATGACCTGAGCGTTGAGGAAGCTGACTTTTTGTATACGGTTTTGGACCCAGACCTGGCGGCAGAAATTCTTACAGAGCTGGATGAACAGGATAGAGAGCGGTTTTTGTCGAGGCGGACAGCACGAGATATTGCCGAGAAGTTTGTAGAGAATCTGGATTCGGACGATGCGGCAGACATACTTTCGGAGTTGCCGGAGGAGCGGCAGCGGGAGATTTTGGCAGAAATCAACGATCCTGATGTGGCCAGCGATATTGTGGATTTGCTGCAATACGACGAATATTCGGCGGGAGGGCTCATGGCCAAAGAGATGGTGCGGATTCGGGAGGATTGGAGCCGCGACCGCATCATACAAGAAATCCGAGAGCAGGCCAGTGAAATTGAAAATGTGTATTCGGTTTATGTAGTAGACGACCAGAACCGTTTAAAAGGGCTTATGCCTCTAAAGCGGCTTTTGATAGAACCGGACCATGTGCCTTTGCATCATATTTACATCGACAAGGTAGTGTATGTAGATGTGCATACCCCGAGAGAAAAGGTAGCTCAAACCATGCAGAAATACGACTTGGTCGCCATGCCTGTAGTGGACCAGTTGGGGCGCCTGGTGGGGCGAATTACCATTGATGATGTGGTGGATGTAATGCAAGAAGAAGCCGGGAAGGACTACCAATTGCTATCGGGACTTAGTGAGGATGTGGAATCCGACGACCATATTTGGCCTTTGACCCGGGCAAGGATTCCCTGGTTGCTGGTAGGACTTATGGGCGGCATTTTGGGCGCCAATGTAATTAGCCAATACGAAGATCAAATACAAATACACCCGGAAATGGCCTATTTTATTCCCTTGATTGCGGCCATGGGAGGCAACGCAGGGGTACAAAGTTCCGCCATTATTGTGCAGGGTTTGGCCAACAATAGCTTAAGAAAGGGGGCCGCCTTGAATAAGTTTTTGAAAGAGCTGGCGGTAGGTTTGTTGAACGGTTTGGTTTGTGCTTTGGTGGTTTTGGCCTACCATTTATTGTTTAGCAATGAGCTGCCTCTAGCCTTAACGGTGGGCTCTTCTTTGCTTACGGTGATTGTGACCGCTAGTGTTATGGGTACCTTTATTCCACTTACCCTCCATAAGTTTGGGGTTGATCCGGCCCTTGCTACAGGGCCGTTCATTACTACCCTGAACGATATTTTGGGCATATTCATTTACTTCCTAACGGGAAGAATTATGTATGCCTATTTGTTGTGATACCAACTAGCTTTATTGCTTTAAAGCGTAGATTCGTTCGATGATATCGACCACTTTTAGACCTTCCAACGCATTGGTTGTGGCTATGTTGCGTCCTTCAAGGGTATCGATTACGTTTTCGATTACGAAATGATGATTGGCAGCACTTCCTTTGTATCCACCGTAATCGTTGGGGGGATTTGAGGGAGGAAGTTCGGGCATGCTATACTTATCAATATGGCAGTATTCTACACGATCCATGTATTGCCCGCCCACTTTTACAGTGCCTTTAGAACCTATAATGGTTATGGAGCTTTCCATATTGGTGTCCCAGATGGAAGTAGAATAGTTGAGTGAGCCGAGTCCACCTTTGAGGAACTTAAAATTAACCAATCCACTGTCTTCGAAATCGGTAGCGTTATGGTGGTTAAAATCTGCAAAGCGTGCAGAAATGTCGGTAATGTCTCCAAAAAGCCAGAACATGATGTCAATAAAGTGGCTGAATTGGGTAAATAAAGTACCTCCATCCAGTTGCAACTTGCCCTTCCAGCCTTCTTTTTTATAGTACCGTTCATCGCGGTTCCAGTAGCAATTGATGTGCACCATGAATATTTCTCCGAGACGTCCTTCCTCCATAAGGCTTTTAAGCCATTGGGAGGGGGGACTGTATCGGTTTTGCATAACGCAAAACACCAAGCGGGAGGACTGCAAGGACTGGTAAAGTACTTCCTCACAGGAGGCCTTACTGAGTCCCATAGGTTTTTCGCAAACTACATGGAATCCATGTTTTAAGGCCATAAGCGATTGCTGGGCATGGAAACCGTTAGGAGTACACACGTTAATTACATCGGCCTTTAAGCCTGAAGCATAAAAGGCCTCTGCGTTTTCAAAAAAAGGAACTCCAAATTCAGATTCGAGGCTTAGCTTTAGAGCAGCATCGGTGTCGATAAGTGCCACCAACTCAGAAGCGGGATTATTTTTAATCATGTGCGCATGGCGTTTGCCAATATGGCCGGCGCCGAGGACAACAAAACGAGTCATAAAACCAAATTATGGCCTCAAAACTAAGGATAATTATGTGCTCTTGGTTGCCTGCTTTAGGCTTTAGCCAAAAAGCTTTCCATGTCTAGGGGCAAATACCGACGAATAACCAAGCGCAGTTTGGCTGTGTAACGTTCTCTGCGTTCGGACCAGCGCAATAGCCCTTGGGTAAGTTGGCAAGGGTCCAGCGATTTACCTTGGTGACGGTAATTGAACCGCATGTTTCGGAAATCTTTGTAGGCCCAGTGCGTATTGATGGTAAGTGCATAGTCCTTAATGCCCTCGTGCATGTTATTGTACGACTTTAAATAGTAGTGGGTTGATCCACTAGAAGTTACCAAGGGATTTCCGGTTTGGCTCCTACTCGTAAGTCCAAAGAAATTAAAGGTGCTACGGGCCGCTCCGCTTTTGCCCCAGCCGGACTCCAAAATGGCTTGGGCAAGCACAATTTCTTCGGGGATTTCGTCCACCTTGTGCGCTAAATTCTGAATGCGCCACCAAATTTGAGCTTTAATATGGCCGGTTTTTGGGGTATAGGTAGGCTCATCGTATTTTTTGGCAATGCTCCACAATTGTTTGTAGGCATGCATGGGCAACCAACCTTTAATAGCGATATGTGCTCTCCAGTAACGGATGGTTTGGCGTTCCCGTCGAATTTCGTAATTCACTTTTCGTACTTCCGGCAAAAATTCCCGAATAAAAGCCTCCCCCGTTTTGGTTAAACGAGCAGCATTTACTTCTCTTGTTGGGAAAATTTGTAGGGTAATAAATGTGAAAAAAACTAAAAACCAGCTTTTTATCATGCAACAACTGCCTTGGTTTAAGCGGGGGCAAAGGTGGGGACTTTTTTTTAATTGTGCAAGGGTTTTGACTTTTTTATTATTTAACTTGAAAAATAGTCCAGTTGAGGTGTGGGTTGTGCTGTGTATCTTTGCTGAAAACTAGCGCATGGATTTGGAATTCAACAAAAACGAAGACCACCTAAAGCTAAAGGTGGTAGAAATGGAGAAGAAACTGCGCCAAATTTATTTGGGCGGCGGCAAAAAGCGAATTGAAAAACAGCATGCTCAGGGAAAGCTTACCGCAAGAGAGCGGATAGACTTTCTAAAAGACGATAAGGAACCCTTTTATGAATTGGGGGCATTTGCCGGTGACGATATGTATGCCGAGGAAGGCGGTTGTCCGGCTGGAGGAGTAGTTATGGGAATTACTCGGGTGAGCGGGAGGCTTTGTCTGGTGGTTGCCAACGATGCCACCGTTAAGGCCGGGGCTTGGTTCCCTATTACCGCCAAAAAGAACCTTCGGGCGCAAGAAATCTCCATGGAGAATCACTTACCTATCATATACCTGGTAGATAGTGCCGGAGTCTATTTGCCCATGCAAGATGAAGTGTTTCCCGATAAGGAGCATTTTGGACGGATTTTTAGAAACAACTCCATAATGTCCTCCATGGGAATTACCCAAATTGCTGCGGTGATGGGTTCTTGTGTTGCGGGAGGGGCCTACCTTCCTATTTTGAGCGATGAGGCCCTAATTGTGGACAAAACTGCTTCCATTTTTTTGGCCGGTTCGTATCTGGTAAAGGCAGCCATTGGAGAAGAAATTGACAATGAAACCTTAGGAGGAGCCGAAACCCACTGTGAAATTTCCGGCGTTACCGATTACCGCTGCGCCGACGATAAGGATTGCTTAACACGCATCCGTTTTATTATGGACAAACTTGGAAATAGCCAAGATGCCGGATTTAGCCGGGTGGAGGCAGAAGAACCCAAGCGTCCAATCGCCGATGTTTATGGCATTATGCCTACTTCGCGCGACAAACCTTACGAGGTAAAAGAACTTTTGAAATGTCTTTGCGACAATTCGGAATTTCAGGAATACAAAGAGGCTTACGGCAAAACCATAGTTTGTGCATATGCACGCATTGACGGTTGGGCCGTGGGCATAGTCGCCAACCAACGAAAAATTGTAAAAAGCAAGAAAGGAGAAATGCAGTTTGGTGGTGTCATATACTCCGACAGTGCAGATAAGGCCGCACGATTCATCATGAATTGCAATCAAAAGAAAATACCATTGGTGTTTTTACAAGATGTTACCGGCTTTATGGTGGGTAGTCGTTCCGAGCAGGGAGGCATCATTAAAGACGGGGCCAAAATGGTGAATGCGGTGTCGAACTCCGTAGTTCCTAAAATTACCATTATTACCGGTAACTCCTACGGCGCAGGGAACTATGCCATGTGCGGTAAAGCCTATGACCCACGGTTTATTTATGCGTGGCCAACGGCACAAATTGCCGTAATGGGTGGAGCCCAAGCGGCCAAAACCCTTTTGCAAATACAAAAAGCAACCGCTAAGGGAAAAGGGCAAGAATACAGCCAAGAAGAAGAGGACGCCTTACTTAAGAAAATTGGAGATAGATATGCCAAACAAATGACGCCTTACTATGCGGCATCACGCCTTTGGGTAGATGAGGTGATTGATCCAGCGCAAACCAGAGCTTATATTTCTGTTAGTTTGGAGGCAGCCAATAGGGCACCCATAGAAAAGGCCTTTAACCCGGGAATTTTGCAAACCTAGTGGGCAAATTGGGTCGGGTTTAGTTGGTATGGCATTCGGTAATTTCCTTTTCGGAACCCGGGGGCAATAACCATTGGCTGCGGTAAACCAACCATGCACCGCTCAAGATGAGCCAACAACCGATAAGCAATTGACGCTTTTTTAGCCAGGGTTGCAACATATCTCTTATGGCGGAAATACCCATCATGGCCGGCCAGGTGCTAAGAGCAAACAATCCCATAAAGCTGAGTCCTCCCAACCAGGTTCCTTGCATGGATGCACCCGCTAGGGCGGCCCAAAGGAGTCCGCAAGGCAGCAGACCGTTTACCAGTCCCAGACCCACCAAAGACAAGGGGTGTTTTTTGCGCATCCAAAACCCGGCTGCTTTTTTCCATAAAGGCGGATAAGACAACCGTGCTTTTTTAGGGATAAAATAGGCAAGGCCCCAGACCATCATCAAAATACCCGCCAGTACACCAATTTGATGCTGCCAATTGGAGCTGAATATTCCGGTTCCGGCCCATCCGGCCAAGGCACCCAAAGCGGCGTAGCTTATGGAGCGACCGGTATGGTAGAGCAAACCGGCCTGCCAGGCTTTGAGTTTTTTGGCTTGAGCGGCTAAAACCAAAGGCCCGCACATGCCCATGCAGTGCAAACTACCGGCAAGTCCAAGTATAGGGGCCGTTAGGAGCATCTTAAATGGTTATTTCGCTTTGGAAAGCAGCCGCTTTCCCCTCCACTTCCCAGTCTAATTTTATGGTCCATTGTCCGACTGGTGCCTCGTTCATAGATACCATCAGCTGGTTACCTTCGGTTCTGAAAAACAAGTCTTCTTTGGAATTACTGGCCCTGTATAGGTGGCAGTTGAAGCCTTGGTCGGGAAGGGTTTTGCTAAACCAAACTTCCAGCCTTCGAGATTCTTGATTGAAGGAAATTGAGGGCTTATGGCGCTCTTTTAATCCCTGCTTTAAGGCTTCCATTTGCTCGCCATAGCGTACCTCCTGCTCGTAATAATTTTCAACCACAAGATCTACTTGGGCGTGCTTAACCACGATACCTACCATGGTGGCCATAAACGCCACAAAAAATACCAATACAAGTACAATTCCTTTTCCCCAGTTCATAACTTCTTATTTAAATACCATTGGGCCGGCAAAATCAATGGCCAAATGTTGGCTTTCACCGCCCGCTTGTAAAGTAAAGGAAAGTGGCGTGGTGTGTCCTTTTAGGTCTTTGGGAGCTACCGTAACCATAAAAATCAAATCCCTTTTTTCGCTTCCCCCCAACCATTGGGTGCCTCCTCCGGCCAATTCGAGGCCGACAAAGGAGTCATCCGGATTCAAAGTAAGGGGAATGGAGTCTCTGGTTTTATTGATTACCTGCAATTTATACAGGTTTTGAATGTTGCCTTCTTGAGTGGTAGTGTACAATTTACCGGGAATTTTGGTAATGGTAGCTTCAACCGCAGACCTTGTGGCCAATAAAACTACAAATATGCCCACCAAAACAGATAAAACGCCGGTATATCCCCATTTTCGGGCATCCATTTTCGGTTTGGTTCCGTGGGTTATACTTTGTTGAGAGCCATAGCGTACCAAGCCTTCGGGTTTGCCCACTTTGCGCATGATATCGTCGCAGGCATCTATGCAGGCGGTACAATTGACGCAATCCAATTGTATGCCGTTTCGAATATCAATTCCTGTTGGGCAACTGGCCACACATTTAAAACAATTGACGCAATCGCCGGAACCTTCTTTTTTCCCTCGGGGTTCTCCTCGGCTTTCGTCATAAATGACATGGAACGTGTCCGGAGTAATGAGTGCACCTTGCAAACGACCGTAGGGACAAATGATGGTGCAAGCAATTTCGCGCAATTGAGAAAACACCAAATAAAAAACCGACGAAAAGGCCAAAAGGGCAATAAAACCACTTAAATGAGCAGCCGGGCCCTCCCAAACAATCCGTTTCATTTCATCCATGCCCACAATATATGCCATGGCCGTGTGGCCTATGGCTAATGAAATGGCTATGAATAGGAAATGCTTAAGGCCTTTGCGCCATGCCTTATCAACATCCCAAGACCTTTTGTTCAACAGCTTTTGCTGACTGGCATTTCCTTCAATGGCGTATTCAATTTTGCGAAACACCATTTCCATAAACAGCGTTTGCGGGCAAGCCCAACCGCACCAAATGCGGCCAAAGGCAACCGTAAATAAAATGATGAACACAAAGAAGATAAGCGCAGCAAGGAGCAAATAAATAGTATCCTGTGGCCAAAAAATAACCCCGAACAAAATAAACTTTCGCTCCAAGAAATTTAAAAGGAAAAAGGGCTCCCCATTGACCCGAAACAGGGGCATGGCGAAAAAAAAGCTGAGCAATATGCCGGTAACCCACACCCTTCTTTTGTGCCATTTGCCGGAAGGTTTAAGGGGGTACAGCCATTTTCTCTTCCCGTCTTCGGTTACATTGGGAAGCAGGGAGCGATAGTCTTCGGCGTGTTCCAGAAAGTCCATGGGTGTCTTATTGAGTTTGAGCTACCATAGACTCCTCGGTTACTTCCAGGGTGTCGGTGCTTTGCTTTGTGCTGTCTTGGCTTTGCGTTTCCTCCCCGGTCCATAGTTCCCCTTGAGGCTCCAAGGCATCGGGTGGATTGGTGCCTTCTAAGGTCAAAACAAATGAGGCAATGTTTCTAATTTCTCCGGGAGACATTTGGTCGTTCCAAGGAATCATTCCTTTTTCAGGAACACCATAACTAATGGTTCTAAAAACGTTTCTAATTCCTCCCCCATGCAACCAATACAGGTCAGTAAGGTTGGGACCTGACCCTCCTTCTCCCAAGTTTCCATGGCAGGCTGCGCAATTGTCCAAAAACAATTGTTTTCCTTCGGCTAAGTCTTTGGGGTCATCGGAAAGGGTTACGTTTTCTTCGCTCATGGCATCGGCCATCTTTTTACGCCATGCATCTTTTATGGCATTGCCTTTTTCCATTTCGGCAGCATATTCTTCGTATTGGGTAGGGCCATACCCCAACACCTGATACCAGGCCATGTAAATAACAGCAAAGGCAATGGTGCCCACAAACATCCATTTGAGCCAGGGCGGCATGCCATTATCCATTTCGTGTATGCCATCGTAGGAGTGATCTTCCATAATCAAATCTTCCTCCATTTCGATGGGCTTTAGGCCAACGACTCTTTTTCGGTACCAGTCCATTAAGGTCATAGGTTCCGGCAAAGGCTCAAGTCCTTGGTTTTTCCGCTCCAAATTTTGCAAAGCTCGAATCTCGGTCCGAATTAGCCTCACCTGAGCCACCGCCAAAAGCACCAGCACTAAGCCCAAGCTTACCAGCATGAGCAACACCAAATCATCCATGCCTATGCCGGTGGAGGCAACAGAAGCAGGTTCAGTGGAAGCTTCTTGCCCAATCAATAAGGAGGGTAGGGCAGAAAGGAAAAGAAAATGCACAAACTTTTTCATGTCGCAGGTTTCAAAATTCGTTGGTTTCGTCCTCCAAGGGAATGTTTTTCTTTCGGTTCATTTCTTCCTTTTTGGCACGTAAAACATACCATCCAAGGCCTAAAAAGAAAAGAAAGAATATACTTAAGGATATGATGGGGTATACCTCAATATTGGGTATGCTCCGGGCTACTTCTTTTATCATGGCTTTGTGTTTGAAGCAGTTTCTGATACTTTAATATCGGTGCCTAAGCGCTGCAAATAGGCTATGAGAGCTATAATTTCTCGATTGGCGGGTACCTCAATCTTTTGCTTCATCAAATTGGTGGCAATCGAATCGGCCTGGCGGCTCAAGTCGGCATTGGCTCGTTCAGCATATCCTTCCGGATAAGGAACGCCCAACTTCTGAAGGGTTTTAATCCGTGTGGCGGTTACGGAGGTATCCAATTCGTTTTCTACCAACCAAGGGTATCTTGGCATTATGGAACCTGTACTTGTACTGGTGGGATCCAGCATGTGGTTAAAGTGCCACCCGTCGGGATATTTTCCTCCTACCCGGTGTAAGTCAGGACCGGTGCGCTTAGAACCCCACAAAAAGGGTCGGTCATACACAAATTCGCCCGCCTTGGAATATTCTCCGTAGCGCTCGGTTTCGCTTCGGAAGGGCCGAATCATTTGACTGTGGCATCCTACACAGCCCTCGCGTATGTATATGTCTCGGCCATGCAGCTCTAGCGCAGTATATGGCTTTACGCTTTCAATGGTAGGTACGTTGGATTTGATCAGAAAGGCCGGTACAAATTCTATGACTCCGCCAATCAATATGGCCAAAAAGGTCATTACCGTAAAGAAAACTGGCTTGCGCTCCCATACACGGTGCCAAAACTCTTTGCCACCGCTGCGCATAGGTGCCAAGGCAGGAGCAGAGGCCTCTTCTTCGGCCACAAATTTGCCGGAGTAGGCCGTCTTAACCAAATTATATACCATTAGGAAAACTCCTATCAAGTAAAGACTACCCCCAATACTCCGCACCATGTGCAAATCCAAAATTTGATTGGTGGTTTCCAAAAAGCTGTAGGCCAATTGACCGCTTTGCTCAAAGTTCTTCCACATCAAACCTTGCGTAACTGCTGCAGTATACATGGGCAAAGCGTAAAATATAATGCCCATGGTGCCAATCCAAAAGTGCCAGTTGGCCAAACTTTTGGAGTACAACTTGGTGTTCCACATTTTGGGAACCAACCAGTACAGCATACCAAAGGTCAGGAAGCCGTTCCAGCCTAAGGCCCCCACGTGTACGTGGGCCACAATCCAGTCGGTAAAGTGGGCTAAGGCATTCACCTCTTTGAGCGAAAGTAGAGGGCCTTCCAAAGTCGCCATACCGTAAGCGGTAACAGCTACTACCATGAATTTCAAAACCGGATTTTCCCGGACGCGATCCCAGGCGCCACGCAGGGTGAGTAATCCATTGACCATACCTCCCCAGGAGGGAGCAATAAGCATTATAGAAAACGCGGTGCCCAAGGCCTGCGCCCATCCCGGCAAAGCAGTATAGAGCAAGTGGTGCGGACCCGCCCAGATGTAAATAAAAATCAAGGCCCAAAAGTGAACAATGGAGAGTTTGTAGGAGTATACCGGCCGCTCTGCCGCTTTGGGCAAGAAATAATACATAAGCCCCAAAAAGGGAGTGGTTAAGAAAAAGGCTACCGCATTGTGCCCATACCACCACTGCACCAAGGCATCTTGCACACCGGCATACAGCGAATAACTTTTCATACCGTCGGCCGGCAGGGCAAGGCTGTTTACCACATGAAGCACCGCAACGGTCACAAAAGAGGCCAGATAAAACCAAATGGCCACATACATGTGACGCACCCGGCGCTTTATCATGGTCATGATCATGTTAATGCCAAAGGCCAACCAAACCAAAGTAATGGCAATGTCTATCGGCCACTCCAATTCGGCATACTCTTTTGAACTGGTATAGCCCAGAGGTAGGGTTATGGCTGCCGATAAAATAATGAGCTGCCAACCCCAAAAGTTAAACCAACTCAAAAACTTACTCCACATCGCCGCCTTAAGCAACCGGGGCATGGAATAATAAATGCCGGTAAAAATGGCGTTCCCTACAAAGGCAAAAATTACCGCATTGGTGTGCAGGGGACGAATGCGGCCAAAGGTGGTAAAGGAGGTGTCCATATTGGCCGGTACCCACCACAGCTGAAAAGCCGCAAGCAAGCCCACCAGCATGCCCACAACGCCCCACACAACAGTGGCAATTAAAAAGGCCTTGACAATTTTGTTGTCGTACTTAAAGTGCTCCATGGTTTTTTGATTCCGATTGTTTGCTTTGGGTCACCCCATCCTCCTGCAGCATGCGCAAAGCCGGAGTTTGCGTGTCCTCAAATTGACCTTTTTTTACCGCCGAAAAAAACAGCCACAAAAAAAGACCTGCAACACACAAACTAATTCCAATCAATACAAGCAATACGTGCATATAATGGGCATTGAACACTCCAAAGGTCACCTTCTTTCTAGGCTTCAGGTATGAGCCACGTCAGGGCAAAAAATGATATTTCTCATGTTTTGCGCAAGGGCTTTATTAACAGTTTTTTAGAAAGCCGTTTGGACTGATTTTGGACTGTTTTTTTTGGGGCGCCGGGCGGGCCCTTGCCTTTACTCCAAAGCCCAAAGGCCTTATGCCCCTAAGCCGCCCGAGAGCTTCCTGTGGTCGCTTCGGCCGGCCAAGGGGCATTGGGCCTTTGGGCTTTGGGGTACCGGCGCGGTCCCTGCGCCTGCATCCTCCGTTTATAGATTGCAGCTGTTTTTTTGACTTGTTCTAGCTATCCACCACGTCCGACTTATAGCCCAGGCTACAACCGTTAAACTGCTTATGGGCATTAGAATCGCCGCAATTACCGGGTGCAACCATCCGGCCAAGGCAACCCCTACACCTATGGTATTGTAAAGAATACTTAAGGTAAAACACTCTTTTATTATACGTGTAGTTGCTCTACTTAAGCGCAATATGTCGGGAAAGTCGGCTAAGTTTCCCGCCTCTAGAATGGCATCGCAGGCCGGAAAAAATCCATTCACTGTACCCGTTACCGCCACCCCAATATCGGCTTTTTTTAAGGCCGGGGCGTCGTTTAAACCATCGCCCAAAAAGCAGACCTTGGCCCCCTGTTTTTGCACCTGTTCAATGGCTATTACTTTATCTTCGGGTTGTTGCCTAAACAGCAGTTGGGCGTTTGGCCCGGTCCATTTCCCCAAGGTTTCGGCTTCGCCTTCGTGGTCTCCACTAAGGATGCACAAGGCATGGCTTTTTCCCAACTTTTGCAACATGCCTTGCACCCCCGGTCGATATTGATTCTGAAAATGAAATCCCCCCAACACACCTTCGGGGCTTGCCAAAAGGGTTCGGCCTGTGCGCCAAGGGTCGGCCGGATGTTGGCTTACCCAGGCATAATGTCCCAGTTTCCAACCATCCTTGGTTTGCAATCCTTTTCCCGGTATTTCTTCTAAGGCTATGCCATTATGCGTTGCTATGTTTTGGCTTTCCAACCAATGTTTAATGGCCAAACTCACCGGATGCCGCGATTGCGAAACCATAGAAGCAAGCTGGTGCAGGGCCTCACCGGATAGCGGCTCACCCTTCCATAGCACTTTACCGGTTTTTCCTTCGGTTAGGGTACCGGTTTTGTCAAAAACCAGGGTTTGCGCATGCGCCAACTGCTCCAAAACCTTGGGTTCGCGCACAAAAAAACGGCGACGGGCCAGCAGGCGGGCCATATTGCCCGTAGCAAATGGGGCGCTTAAGGCCAAAGCACAAGGACAAGCAATAATGAGGATAGAGCTTACAATTTCAAGCCAACGGTCGGGCGATCGGAAATACCAAAAAATGCCCCCACCCAGGGCTACCAACAATACGGCCAAAATAAACCAGCCGGCTAAGGTATCGGTTAAGCCTTTGCCCTGAGCTTTAAGGGCATCTTGGGTGCCCTTGTTCCAAAGTCCTTTGAGGTAGCTTTGGTCGGCCCTTTGTTCCAATTGTATGTCAAAAACCTGACCGGCATTGCGTGCTCCGGCAAAAACCGGCGTTTGGGCATCCACCGAAAGGGCTTCACTTTCTCCGGTTACAAAACTGTAGTCCAAGGAGGCTTTGGGGCTAAGCAAAGTGCCGTCGGCAGGCACCAAATCGCCCGGAAATAAGCGCAGCTTATCTCCCTTTTTTAGTTGACTAACCGGTCGTTCTACCTCGGAATCGCCTTCAAGGGCCACGGCCGAAAGCGGGAGGTAAGCGGCCGGGTCCCGATCAAACCTAAGCGAATGAAATATGCGTGCCTGGTACCATTTGGCAAGCAATAGAAAGAAAATAAGACCGGCCAAGCTGTCGGCATAGCCCGGGCCGGTTTGGGTCAGGATGTCCCAGGCCGTGCGAATAAAAAGCACCAACATGCCTAATGCCAGAGGGATATCAATATGTACTTGTCGGTTTTTTATGGCCAACCAAGCTGTTTTGAGGTAATCGGCTCCGGAAAAAAACAGCAAAGGCAGGCAAAAAGCCAGGTTTAAGTATTGAAAACTCTGATAAAGCAAAGGGTCTTCGGATTCGGTAAAGCCTAAATATTCCGGAAAACTCAAGAGCATCACATTCCCTAAGGAAAACCCGGCCACGCCCAGCTGTTGTATTAAGGTATGGTTGCCTATAGCTTTTTTGCTGTTTTGTGCCTGGTCGGGTTGGGGTGGATAGCCAATGCTGCTGAGTAATAGGGCGAGTTCGGAGGCTTTGATGGCCTTGGGGTTTACCCAAAGGTCTATGGTTCGGTTGCTTAAATTGGCTTCTGCGGATAGGATTCCGGGGTGCAATTCGGGAAGTCGGTCAAGCAACCAAATGCACGAAGCGCAATGCATGCCGGGGAGATACCAGCGGGCACGTGCTTTATCTTCTTGCCTAAATTTCCAAACCGAGTTTAGGTGCTCCGGGGCATCCATCCAGGCAAAACGGGCCTTTTCGGGGCGGTTGGAGGAGCGCTCCGGAAGGGAATAATAGGCTTCTAAACCGCTGTGATGCAGCATATGGTATACCTCGGCGCAGGCTGTGCAACAAAAAAGTTCTTTTTCTTTTTGGACCGGGCTAGCACCAATAGGGTCGCCACAATGAAGACAGGGTTGTTCGGGCGCATGCTCCATGGGGTCAAATGTCAGGATTTGGAGGTTCAAAAAGCATGATTTTGGTCATGCTGTGCAAAAGAAGGTCAACCACAGGAAGCTGCCTATGGAAGACCGGGCCAGGGACAGCAGCGGCAGCCCGGAGGAGCCGGCCTTTGCTAGGGCGCAGCGGCCGGGCGGAGCGCAGCAAGCCCCGGGGGCTGCTTGCCCTAGCATAGGCCGGAGCCGAGGACTATAGCGGATGGCCCGTTTGGCCCCCAGAACGTTCAAATATCATTTATACTTGCAAGCTTCCAACCGAAGTGCTACATTTACCCCGAGCGCAACAACAACCTATTATGAAGAAACTTGCCGATACGTTTCACTGTGCAGATTGCAAGGCACGGCACAGGTCGGTATTTAACCAAATTCCCTTAGATGCGGTAGATGAAGTAGATGTTGGAAAAACCTGCTTTCAGTTTAAGCGGGGGGAAAGCATTTTTTACGAAGGGCATACGCCTCAAGGGGTGTATTGCATTGAGACGGGCAAAGTAAAGATTTACCGCACCGGTCCTGACGGCAAAGACCAAATTGTGCGTCTGGCGCGAGAGGGAGATATGGTGGGTTATCGATCCTTGCTTAGCGGAGAAAAATACAGCAGTACCGCTTCGTGTTTGGATGAAACCACTGTCTGCTTTGTTCCAAAAACCCAACTAATGAGCTTGTTTGCCCAACAAAGTTGTCTTTCCATGCGGTTTATGCAACAGGCTTGTCATGAACTTGGCGAAGCAGGAAAGCTTATTACCAATCTGGCTCAAAAGAGTGTTCGGGAACGCATGGCCGAGATGCTGCTCATGCTCAAAGAAACCTTTGGTCTTACCGAAGATAACGCCTTAGATGTGCGCCTTTCGCGCGAGGAATTGTCCACCTTGGCAGGCACTGCAACGGAATCCTGCATAAGGGTGTTGTCTGATTTTCAACAGGAAGGCATGATTCGTTTGGACGGCAAACGGATAGTGCTGCAAAGCATTCCCCAGTTGGTGCGTACAGGAAGGGTAGAGGAGTAGCCTGCATTTTTTCATTTCTTTTCCTGATTTTAATCATGGTGTATGATTTTTGTCTTGATTAGCTTTGTGCTAAGCATGGCAGAAACCACACAAATACGCAAGTTGCCATTTCATCTTTCGGGCTTTGCTTCTTTGGCCGGCGAAACGGTGCACCGAAAAATTACGGTGGACCGCCAATGTTGGTCTGGAGTAAAGGAGTTGGAACCCGAATCGGGAGCTGGTTATCGCTTGATTCGTGGGCGGATAGAACTATGCCACAAAGATGGGGCTTGCCTTTGGTTGGGGCCGGGCGACTTGTTTGGATTTGGTCATTGGCCTTTTATGGCGCCCGATTGGAAGCATGTAGTGGCCCGTTCTAGTTGCCTAGACTGCCTGGTAGAGGAAGATGTAAAAAGCATAAGCGTGGAAGCGCCTCATTTCGTGTTTAGTGCCATGCAAGAGGTGCTCCGGCAAATTGCCGAGGTGGAGAAGCAAGCGGTTATGCTTCAAGGCGTAGTACAAGACGATCAGCTGTTTGCTTTGTTGCAAAGTTTGGCCCGCAAATTTGGGAGAGATTCCGAAGGCTTTTTGAATGTGCAAGCCAGTAATCAGGAGTTGGCACAATATATGGGCGTTAGCCTGAGTACGCTAAGGCGTGGATTGCTTAGGTTAGAGCGAGCCGGCAAGGTATTTAGACGCCGTGGGCGTCTTAAAACCATACGCTGAGCATTAGCTTTCGGTGAAGCCATCCCAGCCTCCTGCTGTAATGGGATGCGCTTTTCCGCTGCTGTCTACCATATGGTAGTTGTTTTCTTGGTTTGTGGTGAATCCAATAATGTGTAGGTCGGGAATGGATTCCAATGCTTGGGCATGGCTCACGGGAACCGTAAATAGCAATTCATAATCTTCACCGCCATTTAAGGCCAACATAAAGGGGTCTAATTTCATGGTTTCGGCTAGCTTATATACCTCTTGGTCAATGGGAATACGCTCTGCATCCAATCGTACCCCAAGCTTGGAAGCTTTAGCCAATCGAAGCAAATCTGAGGCTAAACCATCGGAGACATCGGTCATGGCACTCACCGGAATGTTGGCTTCCTTTAAATGTCCGAGTACATCGAAGCGTGCTTCAGGCTTAAGTTGTTTTTCCAACAAAAAGGGAAACTCTTCTAAGTCGGGTTGTACTTCGGGGTTAGCTTTAAACACCTCTTTTTCCCTATCCAGCAGCAAAAAGCCGGCAAATGCAGCGCCCAGGCTTCCACTTACGCATATAATTTCGTTGGCTTTCGCCGTGTTTTGGCGAATGGCTTTACCGGGCTCAACCTCGCCTATGGCCGTTAAATTCAGGTGTAAATGTTGAAGGGAAGGGGAGGTGTCTCCGCCCACCAGGTCCACTTTATATATGTTACAAGCCAACAAAACCCCGGCAATGAGTTCTTCGTAAGCTTCTAAGGTAAATTTTGGAGGTAGGGCAAGGCTTAATAGAATTTGGGTGGGCTTGGCTCCCATGGCGGCAATGTCGCTTAAGTTCACCACCACGGCTTTGTATCCCAAATGCTTAATTGGGCTGTAAGACAAGTCAAAATGGACTCCTTCGGTGAGTAAGTCCGTAGTAATGACTTGTTCCATATTTTTTGGTTGAATCAAAGCCGCATCGTCGCCTATACCAAAAATGGAGGAGGGGTGCTGTAAGTTCACTTTTTCACGAATGAGCTCAATAAGTTTGGCTTCTCCTATTTGACCTAAGGGGGTTTTTTCCGAATTTTCTAGCAACATAGGGGCAAATATCGTTTGCTTATACCGATTGTGGGTTCTAATTTTGTGGCAAATAAAGTTATTTAGAACTTTTCTAAATAAGCTTAAACTTCTTTTGGATTTATACGTTCAACCTAATGCAACGCTATATGATTACCGTAACCGAAAAAGCAAAGAAGAGATTGAACGAGCTTATGCTTGCCGATTCCTTTGACCCGGCCTTACACTTTGTGCGTGTGGGTGTTAAGGGTGGAGGTTGTTCTGGTCTTTCCTACCAGTTGGTTTTCGATAAAGAATCTTCAGATCAAGACCAAGTCATTGAAGACAATGGCATGCGTATCGTAGTGGACAAAAAAAGCCTGTTGTATTTGGCCGGGACCTCCCTGGAGTTTTCGGATGGATTAAACGGCAAAGGTTTTGTCTTTCATAATCCCAATGCATCGCGCACCTGCGGTTGCGGGGAAAGTTTCTCCCTCTAAACAACTACCATGACCGAACAAGATAAGCTACTTAACGAAGTCACCACGAGAGAATACCAATACGGTTGGTCGACCGATTTAGACATGGAAAGCTTGCCACCGGGTCTAAACGAAGACACCGTGCGCTTTATTTCTGCCAAAAAGGAGGAGCCTGAATGGTTGTTGGAATGGCGCTTAAAGGCTTTTAGGTATTGGCAAACCATGCAAGAACCCCAATGGGCGCATGTATCCTATCCACCGGTGAACTTTCAAGACATCATATACTATGCTGCGCCTAAAACCAAACCTCAATATGAGTCTTTGGACGAGGTAGACCCCGAATTGCTCGAAACCTTTAATAAATTGGGAATTTCCTTAGAGGAGCAAAAGATGCTGGCAGGGGTAGCCGTAGATGCAGTCATTGATTCGGTTTCCGTTAAAACTACCTTTAGAGAAAAGTTGGCCGAAGTAGGCATTATTTTTTGCTCCATGTCCGAGGCTGTAAAGGAACACCCCGAATTGGTCAAAAAATACCTGGGCTCGGTGGTTCCATACAAGGATAACTTCTATGCAGCGCTCAATTCTGCAGTTTTTTCGGATGGCTCTTTTGTATACATTCCAAAAGGCGTGCGCTGTCCCATGGAATTAAGCACCTATTTCCGAATCAATGCCATGAATACCGGTCAGTTTGAACGGACTCTAATTGTGGCCGAAGAAGCCTCCTATGTAAGTTATCTTGAAGGTTGCACAGCTCCCATGCGCGACGAGAATCAGCTCCACGCAGCCGTTGTAGAATTGGTGGCCATGGAAGATGCAGAAATCAAATACTCTACCGTACAAAATTGGTATCCGGGCGATAAAGACGGCAAAGGCGGAATTTACAATTTTGTGACCAAGCGTGGCATTTGCGCAGGTGACCGCTCGCGTATTTCATGGACTCAAGTAGAAACCGGCTCGGCCATTACCTGGAAATACCCTTCCGTTATCTTAAAAGGCGACCACTCCGTTGGAGAGTTTTTCTCCGTCGCTGTTACCGGAAACAAACAACAAGCCGATACCGGAACCAAAATGGTGCATTTGGGCAGAAACACCAAAAGCACCATCATAAGCAAAGGCATTAGTGCCGGAGAGTCTAACAACAGCTACCGGGGATTGGTAAAAATGGCGCCAATGGCCAAAGGAGCGCGTAATTTTTCGCAATGCGACTCTTTGCTGCTCGGAAGCCGTTGCGGTGCCCATACCTTTCCTTATATTGAAGTAGATAACGCTACCGGAAAGGTAGAGCACGAAGCTACCACCTCCAAAATTGCCGAAGACCAGATTTTTTATCTGAATCAACGGGGAATTCCTACCGAAAAGGCCGTTGCACTTATTGTAAACGGTTATTGCCGCGAAGTGCTCGATAAACTGCCCATGGAATTTGCCGTGGAGGCTAGGAAATTGTTGGAAATTTCCTTGGAAGGATCGGTAGGATAATTTTTGTTAACGCTAAGAATCGAAATACATGTTGAACATCAAAAACCTCCATGCCGAAATCGAAGGCAAGGAGATTTTAAAAGGCTTGAACCTAAACGTCAAGCCCGGAGAAGTGCATGCCATAATGGGGCCAAATGGTTCGGGCAAGTCTACCTTGGCCTCTGTTTTGGCAGGCAAAGAAGCATATGAAGTAACTCAAGGCCAAGTGCACTTTAATGGGAAAAATTTGCTGGAAATGGCACCCGAAGAAAGAGCCGGAGACGGTTTGTTTTTGGCCTTCCAGTATCCTGTAGAAATTCCCGGTGTTTCTATGATGAACTTTTTAAAAACCTCCATTCAGGAAGTGCGCAAATACAGAGGTCAAGACCCTTTGAACGCCAAAGACTTTCTAAAACTGGTTAAGGAAAGGCAAGCTCTGGTAGAATTGGATAAAAAACTGGCCAATCGTTCCGTAAACGAAGGTTTTTCAGGCGGAGAGAAAAAGCGCAATGAAGTTTTTCAAATGGCTATGTTGGAACCAACCCTTGCCATTTTGGACGAAACCGATTCCGGGCTAGACATTGACGCCCTGCGCATTGTGGCAGATGGGGTAAATAAACTCCGCAGCCCAAGCAATGCTTTTGTGGTCATTACCCACTACCAAAGATTGTTGGATTATATCGTGCCCGACGTAGTGCATGTGCTGTACCAGGGCAGAATTGTGAAAACAGGCCCCAAAGAGCTGGCCTTAGAATTGGAAGAGAAAGGCTACGACTGGCTAAAACTCTCCGCAACCGAGCAAATTGAAGGATAACATGAGCATTAGCTTTGATACTTGGCTAAACCAAGCCGCTAAAGAAGCAAGCAGCCCTAAGGTTTTAGGGCGGCAATCGGAGGCTTTGCAACGGGCAAAAGCTTTAGGCAAGCCCACCCTAAAGCAAGAAATTTGGAAATACGCCCCCATTGAGTCCCTGCTTAACGAGTTGCCCTGGTTTCAAGAAGCTCCTTCCCCAAAACCCGTGCCCGTACCAGGGCATTCGCTTGGTTCTTGGCAATACCAAGATGTTGCATTTTGCCATAAAGACCCTTCCGGATGGTTCGTGGCCTCACTGCCTTATATGGCTATGCACCAGCCAGAAATGCTGCATCATTTTTTTGGAGCGGCACCCACCCGAGAAGACGATGTTTTTGCCGAAATAAATACCGGCCATGCGCAAGCCGGGCTGTTTTTTCATGTGCCCAAAGGCCTGCACCTGAATGCGCCCCTCTCTTGGCTTGATAAGGGCCCCGATTTGAATCCGGTACGCTGCATTTTCCATTTGGAAGAAGATGCCTCCATGGCCTTGGACTATCGTTTGTTGGAAGGAAATGGATTGCCCGGCTTGCTGAATCATGCTTGGGAAATTCATCTGGAGCGTGGTGCTAAACTCAGCCTACGCCGAAAATTGGCTCAAGGAAAGGAGCGGGGTTTGGTGCATCATACCCTCGCCAAGCTCCATACTAAATCTTGCCTGGAAATGCATACCAGCAGCTTGGATGCGCGGTTTCAACGCTTAAACTACTTCGTAGACCTGTGCGAAGAAGAAGCCCATGCAGCAATTATCGGACTTCAAGTTCCGGAGTTTCAACAGCACATCAATACTCGGGTCGATTTAAGGCACTTGGCGCCCAATTGCACCAGCCACCAGGAGTATCGCTCCATTTCCAGAGGTAAGGCACAAGCGGTATTTTCCGGCAAAATCCTTGTGGCTAGAGATGCACAAAAAACCTTGGCTTACCAACATGCCGCCGGCTTAATTTTAGACGAGCAGGCTAAAGTATACGCCAAACCGGTTTTGGAAATTTATGCCGACGACGTTAAATGCAGCCATGGTGCTACTACCGGACAACTCGACGAAGAGGCCCTCTTTTATTTAAGGGCACGGGGCATTTCCGAAGCCCTAGCCCAAAGAATGCTCACCGAAGCTTTTTATGGAAGCGTGTTGGATAAATTACCCCAGGGAAGCCTAAAAGACGAAATCGAAAACGACCTGCGCAAAAAATGGAGCTAAGCATGAACGCTGAATTACCCGATATCCTATCTTGGCGCAAGGGAAGCTCTGCCCAACCTGTAGACTGGGAAAAACTTCGAAACGATTTTCCCATACTACAAAGGCAAGTCAATGGACACCCCTTGGCTTATCTGGACAATGCTGCCTCCGCTCAAAAACCCTGGCAGGTAAAGGAAGCCGAACAGGCCCTATACGACCAGTACTATGCTAACGTACACCGGGGAGTGCATACCTTAAGCCAAGAAGGGACCAACGCCTTCGAAGAGGCCCGCGCTTGGGTGGCTTCATTCATCAACGCTCCCGAAAAGGAGGAGGTGATTTTTACCAAAGGCACCACCGACGGCATCAATTTATTGGCCTATACCTTTGGCCTGGATTATCTGAAACCGGGCGATGAAATTTTGCTCACCGGCATGGAGCATCATGCCAATATTGTGCCTTGGCAATTGGCTGCCCGCAGAACCGGTGCAGTCATTAAAGTAGTGCCCGTGCTGGATAACGGCACCTTGGATCTCGAATCCTTTGACAAACTACTTAGCGAAAAAACCAAGCTTTTGAGCATGGTTTGGGTTTCCAATAGCTTAGGAACCATTAATCCGGTAGATTACATGGTTCCAAAGGCCAAGTCTCTGGGAGTACCGGTGCTGCTCGATGCTGCTCAGGCAGCGCCACATATGGCCATAGATGTTCAGGCCCTGGATATCGACTTTCTGGTTTTTTCGGCACACAAAGTCATCGGTCCCACGGGTTTTGGAGTCTTGTACGGCAAGCGCAGCTGGCTCGATATGCTGCCTCCTTTTATGGGAGGTGGTGACATGATTGACCAAGTGCGCTTCGAGGAAACCACCTTTAATGCCCTGCCCCATAAATTCGAAGCAGGAACTCCACACATTAGCGGTGCCATTGGTTTTTGTGCTGCACTAAAATATTTGGCCCAGATCGGAATGGATAGGGTGGCGGCAAGAGAACAGGAATTGGGCGAATTGTGCCGCACCAAGCTCCGGGAAGCATTTCCAAAGCTGCGCTTTATTGGCGAAGCAACGGAACGGGTTGCGGTAGTTAGTTTTCTTTTGGGAGAAGCCCATCCCTACGATGTTGGATTTATCCTCGACAAAGAAGGCG
This sequence comes from Flavobacteriales bacterium, assembly GCA_018401695.1. Lineage (GTDB taxonomy): Bacteria > Bacteroidota > Bacteroidia > CAIKAF01 > CAIKAF01 > CAIKAF01. The sequence continues at coordinate 263,866 of JAGYKD010000003.1, forward strand.
TTGCCGTGCGCACCGGACACCATTGCTGCCAACCTTTAATGGATCGTTTTCGAGTTCCCGGAACCGTGCGCGCTTCTTTTGCCTTTTACAATACGAAGTCCGAAATTGACCAACTCATAGCTGCCCTTGCCAAAGCTCAAAAAATGTTGTTGCCATGAGTCACCCCAGCATACAAGAAATTGGAGAAGAAATCGTAGAAGAGTTTTCCTGGTTTAGTTCTTGGGAAGAGAAATACGAGCATTTGATTGAAATGGGCAGGCAACTGCCTATCATTGACGCAGCCTACAAAACCAACGAGAGATTGGTCCGCGGCTGTCAGTCCAAGGTTTGGTTGCATGCCGAGTCCGAGGACCACAGGGTGGTATTCCGTGCCGACTCCGACGCAATCATTACCAAAGGCATTGTGGCACTTTTGGTGCGCGCATTGAGCCATCAAACCCCCGAAGACATTGTGCGCAGCGATTTGGGCTTTATAGACACCATTGGACTTAAAGCCCATTTATCGCCCACCCGAAGCAATGGCTTGGTGTCTATGATTCATCAAATGAAGCAGTATGCCGGAAATCAATTAAACCATTGAACCATGCAAGAACAAATCATTGAACGCATCAAAACCGTCTACGACCCCGAAATTCCGGTGGACGTATACGAATTGGGCTTGATTTACGATATTGAATCCCGGAACCAGGGAAAGGCCGTGCATATTCTAATGACACTCACCAGTCCCAACTGCCCTGCTGCCGAAGAAATTCCGGCCGAAATCGAACAAAAAGTAAAAGAAATCGAGGGGGTTGAGCAGGTTACCGTGCAAATAACTTTTGATCCGCCCTGGGACAAAGACATGATGAGCGAAGAGGCCCAATTGGAATTGGGCTTCTTATAGTTTTGGGGGGCTGAACCGCGCTGCTGCCTGCAAATCCTCGCCCGCAGACCACTTGTGGCTAAAGGCTACGGGGTCCCACGAAGCATCGTGGGCCTCCGTTCCTTAAGCCACAAGGGCCTCCGAGCTCCGGGTTTTTCGGCGCATCGCTGCCCCGGGTTCCTTTATTCTTCGGCATTAGGCTTTCTAAGCCTTTCGAGAATAATTTAATATCCTTGTTAGTGGTTTGATTTTCAGACCTTAAACCAGTCCTCGCCCCGGCATTCATTTTTTTTCCTAAACCATGTCTTGATTTCTTTTTTCTTTCTTTGTTGACCTAATGCAGCAACTTGCCTTAATTTGGCATTGCTTTGCAAACAATTGCCTATGCCTAAACATTTAGTGATCGTCGAATCCCCCGCTAAAGCCAAAACCATTGAGGGCTACCTCGGTAAGGACTTTTTGGTACGTTCTTCTTACGGTCATGTGCGCGACCTAGCCTCCAAAGGCATTTCCGTGCGGATTGACGAAAACTTTGAACCCGAATACGAAGTGCCTGCCGACAAGAAAAAGTTGGTGGCCGAATTAAAAAAACTGGCCAAAGCAGCCGAAATCGTGTGGTTGGCTTCGGATGAAGACCGCGAAGGAGAAGCCATAGCATGGCATTTGTTTCAATCGTTGGGCCTTAAAAAAGAAACTACCCGTCGCATCGTTTTTAACGAAATTACCAAAACGGCCATTCTTAAAGCTATAGACAATCCACGCCAAATAAATGAAGATTTGGTGAATGCACAGCAAGCCCGAAGGGTGTTGGACCGTTTGGTAGGCTACGAATTAAGTCCAGTCCTTTGGAAAAAGGTAAAACCCAGTTTGTCGGCAGGAAGGGTCCAATCGGTGGCCGTTCGGTTGGTGGTAGACCGGGAACGGGAAAGGCAAGCCTTTAGCCCTGAAACCTATTTTAGGGTGGTGGCTCATTTTACCAACGAGCAAGGAGCGCATGGCTTTAAGGCCGAACTCAATCAACGGCCCGAAGATGCAGCTACAGCTTCTGAATTTTTGAAGCATTGCACTTCGGCAAGTTATATGGTAAGCAGTTTGGAAACCAAACCGGCCAAACGCACTCCCGCGGCACCTTTTACTACCTCTACTTTGCAACAGGAAGCCTCACGCAAACTGGGTCTGCCGGTAGGAAGAACCATGCAACTGGCCCAAAGGCTCTACGAAAGCGGAAAAATCACCTATATGCGAACCGACTCGGTAAACTTGTCCGACTTTGCCCGCCAAAGCGCAGCCGAAGTGGTCCGCAATCAATACGGCGAGAATTACCATAAAGAAAGGCAATATTCCACCAAATCTAAAGGCGCACAAGAAGCCCACGAGTGTATTCGCCCAACCAATTTTGCCACGGAACTGGCCAGCAGCGACGCTTCCGAACAGCGCTTGTATGAGCTCATCCGCAAACGTGCTTTGGCAAGCCAAATGGCCGATGCTCAACTCGAAAAAACCACCGCCAAAATTGCCGTGTCGGGTAGAGATGAGTTGTTTGTGGCCCGTGGTGAAGTCATTAAGTTCGAAGGTTTTTTAAGTCTTTATCTCGAAAGCACCGACGACGAAGAGGAGGACAAAGAAGATGCCGGCTTGTTGCCACCTATGAAAGAACAGCAAAACTTGCTTTTGGCCCAAATGCAAGCTACCCAGCGCTTTTCCCAAGCTCCCGCTCGATATACAGAGGCCTCTTTGGTCAAAAAATTGGAGGAATTAGGCATAGGACGGCCTTCGACCTATGCGCCCACCATATCTACCATACAAAAACGGGGCTATGTGGTAAAAGAAGAAAGGGAGGGCCATATTCGAAAATACCGGGTGTTTACGCTTCAACAAGGGGAGGTAAAAAGCAAGGAGGAAAGCGAAACCACCGGGGCAGAAAAAAACAAACTATTTCCTACCGACATTGGCATGGTGGTCAATGATTTTTTGGTGGAGCATTTTGAGCAAATCATGGACTACCATTTTACGGCTAGGGTAGAGCAGGAGTTTGATGAAATTGCCGAAGGCAAAAAAGCCTGGGACAAAATGATTGAAAGTTTTTACGGACCTTTTCACCAAACGGTTAAAAACACCGAAGAAAACAGTGCAAAGGCCACCGGAAAGCGTTTGTTGGGAGAAGATCCAAAATCCGGTAAACCGGTTTATGCTTTGGTAGGGCGTTATGGCCCCATGGTACAAATTGGGGATGTAGAAGACGAAGAGAAACCCAGTTTTTCTAGTTTGCAAAAAGGCCAAAGCATACAAAGTATTGAGTTGCAGGAAGCCTTAAAACTCTTTGCACTGCCGCGCAGTTTGGGCGATTTCGAGGAGAAAGAGGTTATTGTGGGTCGTGGCAGGTTTGGTCCTTATGTGCGCCATAACAGCAAGTTCGTTTCCATTCCAAAAGAAGAAGACCCCTTAGAAATAGATTTGGAAAGAGCGGTGGAGCTGATTAAGGCAAAACGAGAAGTGGAAGCCAATCGAATCATTCATGATTTTGGAGGCGATCCTGCGGTGCAGGTATTGAGAGGTCGGTATGGGCCATATATTTCTATCGGAAAAGAGAATGTGCGGATTCCTAAAGATGTGGAACCGGAGCAATTGACCCGGGAGGCCTGCTTGGCTATTCAAAAGGAAGCCCCAAAGAAAAAAGCTAAGGCAAAGGGCAGTAAAAAATAAGGGTGCATAAGGATTTGGCGCCCGGATGGAACGGAAAGCCCGGAGCACGGCGGCCCCAAAGCCATGTGCTGAGGAGGCTTCCCCCCAATAAGGGGAAGACCCCGCAAGACATAGGCTTTGGAGGACGGTGTGCGAGGACTTGAAGAGACAGCCGGAAAAGCGCCCCAAAAACAAAGAAAACTTCGATATTTAGGCTATGGAAAACAGCTGGCAGGAGTGGGAAGAATGTTTTTTGCCGGTTTCGGGCCAGGTGCTGGCCGAAGACTACAATGCCGCGCAATGGGGTGCCCATTTGAAATATTTTTCGGGTCAAGACGATTTTCCGGATGTTCCGGGTACGGGCTACGACATAGTTTTGTTGGGCTGTGGCTACGACATGGAGGACTTATCGGCTTCGTGCCATCAAACGCCGGATGCCGTCAGGTACTGGTTCTATCGCTTATATAAAGGCGATTATTCGGTGCGTGTGGCCGATTTAGGGAATTTTTCTTTGCGCCGCAGTGCGGAGGAAACCTGCCTTCAGTTGGGACGAATTATGGCCGAAATCCAAGAATCCGGAGCCGTCCCCCTATTAATTGGCGGTGGCTCGGAGTTGAATTTTTCATTGTACCGGTCTTTTACTTTGGCGGGGCGTTATGCTAACTTATTGGAAGTTTCGCCTGTTTTGCATTTTAGGGAAGTAAGTGATCAGCTGACTCCGGAGAATGTGTTGGGCCGCATGCTCGGGGAAGACCCCCAAATGCTTTTTCATTATTGCAATTTAGGCTATCAAACCTATTTTAATCCACCCGAGTTGTTGGGTTTGTTTAAACAGTTTCATTTTGATTTGATGCGCCTCGGGGAGGTGCGCAGCCGCGTGGAAACCACCGAACCCTTAATCCGCGATGCACATTTAGTGGGCTTAAATATGGCCGCAGTTCGGAAAGCCGATGTGCCTCATGCGCCGGGAGCTTCGCCCAATGGCTTGGCCGCCGATGAAATTTGTAGATTGGCCAGGTATGCGGGTTTGAGTCATAAATTACGGGCAGTTGCACTGACCGGCTTAGCGCCCGATTTGGCTCAGCAAAGTCCGGATGGGCACTTGGCAGCGCAAGTAATTTGGCATGTATTGGAAGGTTTTTATGTGCGCAAACCCGAAACCTTAGAAGTGGATGCTGATCCCTACCTGCGTTTTACGGTACCTATGAAAGGTTTTCCGGAGGAAATTACCTTTTATAAGAACCAGGTTTCGGAAAAGTGGTGGATGGGTGTTCCTGTGGCCGGCAAATGGCAATCGCAAATGAAGCTGGAAGAGTACTTAGTGCCCTGTGGAATGGAAGATTATGAAGCGGCTGTTGGGCAAGATTTGCCCGAAAGATGGCTGCAAAGGTTTCATAAGTTAAATGATTGAAAAAATTTAAACAGCACACTATTAGCAACTTAACACTTGGGTGCTAAAATTTATATCCCTAAGGTTTGGTGTGTACGCAAAAAAAAATCCATATATTTACGCTTTAAGTGTATGAACATAAGCCTAAAATTATCAGGCCGTTTATGAGAAAATACCTCCTTACCGCCCTAGTAGCGACCGGACTTGCCCAGGGAGTTTCTGCCCAGCAAGATCCCCAATTTACCCAGTTTTTTTACAATAAGCTGGTAATGAATCCGGCCTATGCTGGGTCAAAAGAATTATTGTGTTTTACCGGTTTGTTCCGCTCTCAATGGGTTGGATTGGACGGTGCACCAACATCCTTTTTGTTTTCCGGAGATGCTCCTATAAGGCTTGCAGGTCAAGAATTTGGTGTTGGGGCAACATTTATAGGCGACTATATTGGATTCGAAAGCAACCATAGCCTAAGATTGGCCGCCAACTGGAAAGCTCCCAATATGATAGGTCCCGGGTACTTGCGTGCAGGACTTGATTTAGGATTTACCAATAAAAGTATTGGTGGGGCTACATGGATTTACCCAACGCCACAAAATGAGCCGGATATTGACGCCCTCAACAACAATTCCAATATGGCCATGGAATTGGGTGTGGGAGCGTATTGGTATAACACTAATTTTTACGCCGGTATCTCTGCCTTGCACTTGGCAGGAATGCGCTACGCCGATGTAAACATCACACAAGCCCGCCATATGTTTATTATGGGTGGCTACACTTGGGAGGAGCCTTTTCACCAAGATTGGGATTTTAATCCCAACGTATTGATAAAAACAGACTTTGCAACGGCTACTGCAGATTTTAACGTGAATGCCATTTGGAGGAATTTTGTTTGGGGTGGTGTAACCTATCGGTTAGAAGATGCTGTTGCTATTAATGTGGGTGCAGACCTAGGCATATGGAAGCCTTCTTTGGAGTCCCTCCAAATCGGTTACAGCTACGATATCAACTTATCTAGGTTGAGTTCATACAACTCCGGTTCACACGAGGTTTCGGTGCGCTATTGTTTGAATTTAAGTAAACCTCAAGTGATTATTCCGGGGTATTCTGTACGATATACCGATACCAGCGACCGAGTAGCACCTGAGTTCAAATAACCCGTAAGGCAATAAAGCAAAGGTCTCTCTCGTTTAAGCCATGAACACATTCGCCAAAAACAATCTTCCCATGAAACAACTGATCATATTTGCCAGCCTTATTTGGTTGCTCACCAGTTGCGCTGGGTCCGACCATGGCCAGCTGGTTGGGGTGCAAGGTCGCCCGCGCTGGTACCAAGCCGATCCTTATGGCATGGTGTATTTGCCAATGGGCAGCTACAACATGGGCAATAGCGATCAAGACGTGCCTTCGTCTTTTTATGCTCCTGCCAAAACGGTGTCGGTACAGGCCTTGTATATGGACCAAACCGAAATTTCGAACAACGAGTACCGGCAGTTCGTGTATTATGTGCGTGACTCCTTAGCCCGTCGTCTCATTGCAGAAAACTTGGACGAGGATTACCATATCATGGAAAACGATTATGAGGAAATTCTTGATCCGCCATTGTTGGTATGGGATATGCGTATTTATTGGGACGATCCCGAATTCCGTGAGATTCTTGAGGAATTGTACTACGTAGAAGACCAACGCTATTTCCGCAAGCGTGAAATCAACGTAGATAAGTTGGTGTACACCTACTGGTGGATTGATTTTCAGGAAGCCGCTAAGTACAAATACCGCCGAAATTCAGACGATATCGAAACACCCATGCATGACCGTAAAGAGTTTTTGCGCAAAGAAGCGGTGCGGATTTATCCCGATACCTTGGTATGGGTTGCTGATTTCTCTTACAGCTACAACGAGCCCATGACCAAAATGTACTTTTGGCACCCGGCATACGATAATTACCCGGTAGTAGGTGTAGATTGGTTGCAAGCCAATGCCTTCTGCAACTGGCGGACAGAATACATGAACAATTATTTGGTTTGGAACGGTGATTTTCCGGTACACGATTTCCGTTTGCCTACCGAATCGGAATGGGAATACGGAGCTAGAGGTGGTCGCGATTTGGCTGCCTATCCTTGGGGCTCAAATTATATCCGTAACAACCGCGGTTGTTTCTTAGGGAACTTTAAGCCCATGCGTGGTAACTATATCGACGATGGTGGTTTCCATACCGTACCTGTAGATTCCTACAACCCGAACGATTTTGGATTGTATTGTATGGCCGGTAATGTGGCCGAGTGGACTTCCGGCTCCTTTGAAGAAGCCGGTTACAATTGGTCTCATGACTTGAACCCGGATTTGAAGTATTTGAGTCAAGATAACGATCCACCCGCTCTTAAAAGGAAAGTAGTTCGTGGTGGCAGCTGGAAGGATGTTGGTTTTTACTTACAAGTAAGCACCCGCTCCTACGAGTATGAGGATACCGCAAAAAGTTATGTTGGCTTCCGTTGTGTGCAAACCTTCATGGGCCGTGACAAGGCAGATTTTGAATAATATTGATCTGTCGTTAAAATATGTGAACGTTTATTGCGTTTACTACTGTTGAAATCTCTATTCATTTACGTTAACCTAATCTTAAAAGCAAGATGAAATTCCTGCAATCACGCAAAGGTAAAGTGGTAATGAACTTCGTTTACGGGTTTGGAGCCGCCATTGTAATTCTCGGTGCTATGTTTAAAATTATGCACTGGCCTGGTGCATCGGTAATGATTGTTGCCGGTCTGTCTACAGAAGCGGTTATTTTTGCCATCTCAGCCTTTGAACCCCCTCATGAAGAATTGGATTGGACTCTTGCCTATCCTGAGTTAGCAGGAATTCCATCAGAAGATGGCGAAGGTGGCCATGGCCACGGTCACGGGCGAGCCCTTGCCAAAGCCTCTTCCGATCCTGTAAGCCAAGAATTGGATAAGATGCTTGAAGAAGCTAAAATTGGTCCCGAACTTATCGAAAGCTTAGGTAGCGGTATGCGTCGCTTAAGCGATGCCACCACCAAATTGGCCGATATGTCCGATGCCGGTGAAGCCACCAACGAATATATTTCTAATGTGCGCAAAGCCAGCAGCACCGTTAACGAGCTTTCGGATTCGTATGTTAAAGCCGCTGAATCTCTCACAGGCTTGTCCTCCGAAGACGGGGCTTCGTACGGTGAGCAATTGCAACGGGTAAGCAAAAACCTGGAAGTGCTCAATAGCGTGTATGAATTGCAAATCCAAGGAAGCAAAGATTACATCGAATCTTCCAGCAAAGCCTACGGAAATATTGCCGAGCTTTTAGAGAATTTGAATGCTTCGGTCGAAGATACCAAGCGGTACAAAGAAGAAATCCATGTGTTGGGCAATAACCTGAATGCCTTGAATACCGTGTATGGCAACATGCTTTCTGCCATGAACATGAACCGCGGTTAATTTCGGGTTGATTCATTTTTGATTGTTCAATACTAAAATTTAATATCCATGGCAGGAGGAAACGCCAGTCCAAGACAGAAGATGATCAACATGATGTACCTCGTGTTGACTGCGCTTCTGGCCTTGAACGTATCCAAAGAAGTACTCGATGCGTTCGTTAAAGCCAACATTGCACTGAATCAACAAAATGGTGTATTGGTCTCTAAGAACAGCGGTACCTATAATGAGTTGAGCCAGCAGGTGCTGCTTAATCCCAAAGACCCTAAGTACAAACAAGCCGAGGCCAATGCCAACCAGCTTAGCCAGTACGTTAGGGATATGGTTGACTATATCGAAAAGACCAAAGTGGAATTGTTGGTCAACGTAGACGGAGTTGACGAAGCCACGGCTAAGGAGTTGATAGAAGACCCATTTCGTGTCAATAAAAAAGACGACTACGATATGCCAACAAACTTTTTTGGCACCGGTGAGCCCCCAGGCGATAAGGGGCGTGCCAATGAGTTAAAGAAGAAACTCCAGGAATTTAAGGACAATTTAGCCGGAATCGCGATTCCGGGTGTTGCTGATACTTTGGTAGCAAAGGCCCTTGCAACCATTCATTTGGATGATCCAGACCCAAACAGCGAAACGGTTAAGAAACATCGGTTGGTTACCTGGGAACTTCAAAACTTCTACCATTTACCGCTGTCGGCTGCGCTTATGGAGCTTGCCCGTTGGCAAAACGTAGTGCGTGGAGCAGAAGCCGAAGTCCTCAAGCTTATTTGGGATGGTATTTCTGCCAATGCCGTAAAGTTCGATGCCGTAGAAGCTAAAGTGGTACCCAAATCCACTTTTGTGGTTGCCGGAGGGGAATTCGAAGCCGATGTTTTCCTTGCCGCATACAACACTACCCTCAAACCAGAAATCGTGTATGGCTCTGCCGTGGATTCTGCCTCCGGAGAGGTAGCCAATCCCAACGTTTTGGATACCACCAATATTAACAATGGAGTGGGGCTGATAAAAGTTCCTGCCAGCGGCACCGGAGAGCGCACCTTTGCAGGGGTTATTAACCTTATGGATAAGGCAACAGGAGATAAACGCCCATACCCTTTCCAAACCAAATACACGGTTTCTCCACCCATGGCTTCTGTGGCGGCAGATAAAATGAATGTATTCTACGTGGGTCTGGAAAATCCCATCACCGTTTCTGTACCCGGTTATGCCCCGGAAAATTTGGTAGTTACTACCTCAGGTCCTATCTCTGTGAGCGGATCCAATGGTAAATACACCGTAAAAGCATCAAATACCGGCGCAGCAAAGGTCAATGTATCCGTTAAAACCGAAGATGGAAAAAGCATTTCTATGGGTGCCCAGGAATTCCGGTGCAAAGCCATTCCTACACCAGTGGTAAAGTGGGCCGGGGTCAAAAGCGGTGAGTTGGTTGCTGCCGGCTTGGCTTCTCAGTCTCCACTTATTCCGGAAATGGAAAACTTTGACTTCGAAGTATATTCTAAAATTCTAAGCTTTACCGTTACCTATTTTGAACAAGGTGTGCCTCGAGACAAAACCGTTAACGGGAACGTGCTCCCTGGTGACGTTGCCGGTCAAATTAGAGGAATGCGCCGCGGGCAAAAGGTGTATTTCGACGATATCGTAGTGCAATTGCCCTCCGGTGAGCGTCGTAAGGTAAACGCCCAATTTAAAATCAAGTAAACCGCATAGCTATGTTGCGTCTCACTGCTTTTTCTCTTTGTTTTTTCCTCGGTATGCAGCTTTCTGCCCAAACGGGCGGGGGTAATACCGGTGGTGGTCAAACCCTTGAACCTGAATTTCGCGACAGTCCCTACGAAAGGATCCACGGCGAAAACAGAAGGGTGGTGCCTTATCCGCACCTTAGAGAAGCAGATGTGACCAAGCAATGGCGCGTTTGGAGGGAAATTGACCTTCGCGAGAAGATGAATCAGGTGTATTATTATCCCTTAACGCCTACCAATCAGCGGAAGAACTTCATTACCATAGTGCGTGATGCGGTGCTTACCAATGAATCCATGACGCCTTTCGATGCTATTTCTGACGATTTTATCGCAGAAATTACCACCTCGGATGTCGCGGCCATGGGGGCTTATAGAGATACCCAAATGATTCCTGATCCTGAACCTCCCTATGAGCTTAAGCCTAAAGTTATTGACGAGCCCTTTAGACCCGAAACGGTAAAAAAGATTTGGCTCAAAGAAGACTGGTTCTTTGATCGTCAACGCTCCGTTATGGAAGCCCGTATTTTAGGCATCTGTCCCGTAATGCAGGTGTTTGACCGAACTACCGGTGAATTCCGCTACAACAAACCCATGTTTTGGGTGTATTTCCCCCAAGCTAGGAATACCTTTGCTCAGGAAGAAGTATACAACACCAATAACTTTGGTCAGCGACTCACCTACGACGATGTGTTCATGAAACGGATTTTCGCTTCCAAGATTCGAAAAATCGACAACGTGCACGACCGTAGAATTGAGGAATACCTAAAAGGTATACATGCCTTATTGCGTGGAGAGGAAATCAAAGATGAGCTCTTTACCTTCGAACACGACATGTGGGAACAATAAGCCTCCCAAAATTTTAGAGAAAGAGTCCTTCGGGGCTCTTTTTTTATGGACCTTTATCCTGAAGATTTTTGGGATCTCATTTTGGTGACGGCTTTTTATCCAAGTGTATCTACTTGTTTTATTAATGCTTTTGAAATTTTTTGGTTTTCCTAGGCTTTAATCCTTTTTTGGTACTTTGTTTTGGTAAAATAAAGGACCAATGGATTGCCTTGCTATTCTCAAAAAATATCTAATATTAAGCTATTATTGGATGCCTCTAAACTTCAATGATAGTATCCACCCTTTAATCAGTGAATAGGCCTTAGAATATGCGCATAATCTTAACCGGCGGTACCGGATTCGTTGGTTCTGCCTTAGTTCCCAAACTCTTGGAGCATGGCCATAGCTTGTGCATAGGAACCAGTAGGTCTAATGAGGTGCACCACTTGCCCTATTCCAATCAAGTCGACTGGTTTCCTTTGGACCTATGTGTGCATGGCAACTATACCCTTCCCCAAGGAAGCTTTGACATGCTCATCCATTTGGCTTGGCCTAAGCTGAATAATTACCTTGATGCTGCGCATCTCACCCATATTCTTCCTGCACAGCTCGATTTTACTAGTCAAGTGCTGAAGCGTGGAGTTTCACGCATTTTAAGTTTGGGTACCTGTATGGAATATGGCCTAGTGGAGGGAGCTATTCCTTCTTCTCATCCAACACTGCCTGTTACCCCCTATGGCTTGGCCAAAGACAGCCTCCATAAAGCATTAACTTTTTTGGCACCCATACACAATGCCCGTCTTCAGTGGCTTAGGGTTTTTTATTTGTATGGTAATCCCCCAAGGAAAGGAACTTTGCTCCATAAACTGCATGCGGCTATTGAAGAAAAATTGCCCGGATTCCCCATGAGCAAAGGCAACCAAATCCGCGATTTTATTTCCATGGATCAATTGATTCATGAGGTATTTTGGTATTTAAACCACCCCGATTCTACAGGGTGCTTTAACCTGTGTTCAGGAACACCTATTTCTGTCCTAGACTTTGTGCAGAATTATTTGGATAAGCATAACTTAAACATTGATTTGGAACCGGGAAAAGTGGCTTATCCCGAATACGAGCCTTTTGCCTTTTGGGGAGTCCCCGATTCCAAATAAGTGGTAGTTCCCAAATTTCTAGGACTTTGCAGTAGATACCTTTTAAGTTATATTAGCGCAAATTTTGCCCATGGATCCCATACAGGAGTTTAAAGACGAGAAAAAAGTACGCATAGCCTCTTATGCCCAAAACCAAGAGCTGCAAAATGCCAGCAAAGATTTTTTAATCAGCTCCAACAAAGAACAGTATTCCTACAACTTCACCTGGATGGGAAGACCAATCATTCAATATCCCCAAGATATGTTGGCCATGCAGGAGCTTATTTGGGATATTCAACCCGACTTAATTATTGAAACCGGTATTGCCCATGGCGGCTCTTTGATTTTCTATGCCTCCATTATGGAGCTTATAGGTAAAGGAAAGGTTCTGGGTATCGATATCGATATTCGTCCACATAACCGAAAAGAAATTGAGCAACATCCGATGTTTAAACGCATCGAAATGATTCAAGGTTCTTCCACCTCCCAGGAAACCTACGAACAGGTAAAAGCCCATGCCGATAGGGCAACAACCATAATGGTTTGTCTGGATTCCAACCACACCCACGACCATGTGCTCAAAGAGTTGGAACTCTATGCTCCTTTTACTTCCGTGGGTTCCTATTGCGTTGTTTTTGATACCGTAGTGGAACTTCTACCGGACGATATGTTCCCCAACCGTCCCTGGTCCGTAGGCGACAATCCCATGACCGCTATGGATGCGTATCTGAATGACCACCCCGAATTTGAAATCGATCAGCAAATCGACAACAAATTGCTGGTGTCTGTAGCTCCTCGCGGCTACCTTAAGCGTCTCCGCTAAGGCGCTCCAACTACGGACAACAAACTTCTTGAGCCGGTTTTTTCAGGAATTACTAGGTACAGGCTTGGCGCCAGATCCTCAGTGGCCACAGTACCCCTGCCGCACCAACGCTTAATTGCTGTTCCGCTAAGGCCAACTAAACGATAGCATGCATCCTCAGGTCCTGACATGCTAAAAAAAGCGTGGCAAGGATTGGGGTAGGGAAAAGACTCTTGTGCATTTGCGTGAGTATTTAAAGATTGTGTACCACATGCTTCATTTATTTCTAGGGGCGATAGAAATCCGCTTCTTTGCGCATCTTGACGGAACATAGTCCATTCGGGGCATTGGCCTTTGCCTGCTTCCATCATAAAAGCCTTGCCTATATTTTGTGCATCCGGCGTGTAGGTGCCGTAACCGGCAGCAACAAATACATCCATCGTACCATTGCCGTCAAAATCGGCACAAATGGGGGCATTATCGGTAAGCACATACGGCAAATTAGAAGGAAGGCTGTCGGCCAATGAAATTTCCCAAATAAGTCCTTCAAAAGGTTCCACCGCCAAAACCCTACCCATAAACGTGGAAAAAACCAGGTCCAAGGTATCGTTTCCATTGATGTCGGCCACAGCACAACCCCTAAAAGAAGAATAAGTGGTGGCAAAGCTCCATAAGGTTTGCCCGGTAGCAGCATCCAATACCCAAACCCGCTCGTCCAGCTGCACCCAATCGTTGTTGAATACCACCAGCTCTAATGTGCCATTACCGTCCAAATCTGCCACGGAAACAGCTCCCATAGTACTTTCCGGGATGTGCATACTCCAAAGCTCCGAACCGTCTTCTACATGCAATGCCCGCACATAACCGTTATTGGTCCCAATCAAATACTCTTTATTTCCATCGCCGTCCACATCCGCCACAGCACCGGCATGGTAAGCATTGAAGCTTGAGCTGTCGGTTTGTTGAACGGTCCAAAGATTTTGACCGCTTTGCCAATCGTAGGCCCAAATAAATAAATCGTTGTTGAAATAATTGCCCACAATCACATCCAACCTCCCATCTCCGTTTACATCTACCGGACTTGGAGCCGTTTGGATGGGGCCTTGTAGCGGATCGGCCTGTACCGTGGCCAGCGTAGTTCCATCGGAGCCATTGAGCACCAGCACTTGTCCCTGAAAATTTCCCAAGAGAATTTCAATTGTACCATTTCCATCTGTATCCACGGCAACAGGAGGCGAGTCTCCACCGCCGGTGCTAACCGCCCATTCCTGCTGCCCCGTGGCACCATCCACACAAAATAAGGTGGGTACGCAGGAACCTTGCAGTAAAACCTCCAAAGCGCCATCTCCATCCACATCATAAATCAAGGGCGCAACATCGCCGCAACCACCCATGTCGAATACCCACGCCACGGTTCCGTCCTCCGCATGCAAGCAATGGGCCTTTCCATCATTGGTGTAGGTGGTAAACACCATTTCTAATTTACCGTCTCCGTCCAAATCTGCGGCAGCAGCAGAACCAAATACAGGAGCAGGTAAATCATAACTCCATTTGCCTATCGGGTAGTTGCCCTGCGCCAAACCCAGCTTTACCAAAAAAAGACACACCATCGTATATTTCATACCTAAACATACGAAATCTGCACCGTCCCTATTTCTTTAAACCTCAATTACCCGTCCCATTTTTTGGGGGGCCTTATCATCTGGGGCCTGCCCATAGGATTTTTGCGCGCTGTGTGGGCCCTCCCTGCTGCCCTGTTTAGCCAAAGGCAGGGGCAAATGCTTGGTTCTGTGTTCCGCAAAGCTCCACAAGCCCCAAGCAGTGCCCCTAAGCCTTTGGCCTGCACAGGGGCATTCGTTCGGTCCCGGGCCAAACACTCTGTTGTTCATGTACGCTAAACAAAATCCTATTGTTTCTGCTCAAACCTTCTTCCACAAAATGTCTTAGGATTATTCCTAAAATATGCCTGCGAAACGCCCTTTGCTACGTACTTTTGTGCAAACACCGCCGGTATGAGCCAAACGCCACATGCACACCCCACCGACCTCAACACAGCAAAGCAATTGGGCCTTTTGCCCGAAGAGTTTCAACATATTGTGGAGGCCCTAGGACGGGTGCCAAACTTTACCGAACTGTGCGCCTTTTCCGGTATGTGGAGCGAGCATTGCTCCTATAAAAATTCCATAAAGTGGCTCAAAACTTTGCCGCGCACCGGTCCCGATATGTTGGCCGAGGCAGGGAAAGAAAATGCCGGTTTAATCGATATCGGCGATGGCCTGGCCTGTGCCTTTAAAATTGAATCGCACAACCATCCCTCAGCTATTGAGCCCTACCAAGGTGCTGCCACAGGTGTTGGAGGAATCAACCGCGATATTTTTACCATGGGAGCCCGCCCAATAGCCCAACTCAATGCCTTGTTCTTTAGTCATCCTGCCGAAACCAAATCTCAATGGCTCATGCGGGGTGTGGTTAAGGGTATTGGCGACTACGGAAATGCCTTTGGTGTTCCCACCGTCGCCGGACAAGTGTTTTTTGACGATTCCTTCCGACAAAACCCTTTGGTGAATGCCATGTCCGCAGGTATTGTTGAGCACCACAAAGTCATGAGTGCTATTGCCACCGGCGCAGGAAATCCTGTGTACATTGTAGGCTCAGCCACAGGCAAGGATGGAATTCATGGCGCTTCCTTTGCTTCCGGAGATATTACCGAGTCCAGCGCAGACAATCTACCCGCTGTTCAAGTGGGTGACCCTTTTCAAGAAAAACTGCTTTTAGAAGCAACCCTCGAACTTATTGACTCAGGAGCAGCAGTTGGCATTCAAGATATGGGAGCCGCCGGAATCATTTGCTCCACCTCCGAAATGTCAGAGAAAGGCGGCCACGGCATGGATATCTACTTAGACCGTGTCCCTACACGCGGTGGGGAAATGCAGCCTTACGAGTTGCTGCTTTCAGAATCTCAAGAGCGTATGTTGGTTGTGGTGCATAAGGGCCGCGAAAAAGAGGTAGAAGCTATTTTTGATCGCTGGGATTTGCAATGTGCCTGTATCGGTGAAGTAACTGGACAAGATCGCCTTCGTTTTTATATGCATGGGACCTTGGAAGCCGAGCTTCCGGCCTCCCTCCTTGTTCTTGGTGGAGGGGCTCCCGTTTACGAAAGAGAGTTTGCAGAACCTGCTTATATTAAAACGGCCAAGCAATTCTCCCCAAGTCAAATTCCGCAACCCAAAAACTTAAAAGACACTGCCCTAAAGCTGCATGCCCAGCCCAATTTGGTCAGCCGCACCTGGGTCACTCGCCAATATGATTCTACGATTGGAACCGCCAACCTAAGCGCCAACAAACCCTCGGATGCAGCCATAATTTGGGTAAAGGGTACCCAAAAAGCGCTGGCCTTAACGGTGGACGTAAACCCAAGGTATGTGCAAGCCGATCCCAAAAAAGGTGCCATGATTGCGGTAGCCGAGGCCGCAAGAAACATTGCCTGTTCCGGTGCCACTCCCAAAGCCATTACCAACTGCCTGAATTTTGGCAACCCATACCAACCCGAGGCGTATTGGCAGTTCGTACACGCCGTAAAGGGCATGGGAGAGGCATGTAAGGCCTTTGGAACTCCTGTAACGGGAGGTAATGTGAGTTTTTACAACCAGTTTACCAAAGGCAATCAAACCATTCCTGTAGCGCCCTCCCCGTCCATTGGTATGTTGGGTTTGCTCCATGACTTAAAGCATCATACCGGCTTGGCCTTTCAAAAGCCCGGCGAGGCTATTTTCTTGCTCGGTGAGGCAACCAACGATATAGCAAGCTCCGAATACTTGCGTTGCTTTTATCCCGATTTGCTTTCTCCGGCTCCTTATTTTGTCTTGGAAAAAGAAATTGTGCTCTGTACGCTTATTCAACATGCCATTGCTCAAGGTTTGGTGGCTTCTGCACATGATGTTAGTGAGGGAGGTCTTTGGCAATGCTTGCTGGAGTCTGCTTATCCCAATATGCTTGGCTTTGAGGCTTTTCTCGACGATAGTTTCCGACCCGATGCCTATTTGTTTGGGGAGGGTCAAGGCCGTATTTTGATTTCGGCTGATCCCGAAAATGAAGAGGCTTTGCTCGACTTGGCGTCAGAAGCGGGGGTGCCTTTAACGCTCATTGGCCACACCTTGCCCAATAAAGTCCGGGTGGAGGGAGAAGATTGGGGTAATATTGAGGATTGGTATACAATATATACCGAAAGTTTAGAGAAATACTTACAAGTGACTCAATAGCCAGGTCCCGGCCTTATTCAAGGCCCTTGTGGCCTCCGGCAACAAGCCATCTCCGGCCTGAAATACATGAAACATACCAGGGTAGACTTCTAAATCTACGGCCGTTTTTCCTTCCTTAAGCAAGCGCTCCATAGCTAAGGCGTCGGGCAAAAGTAATTCGTCCCCACCTGCTTGCAATAGGATTGGGCCTAAGTCTCTAGCCTCATTAAATACAGGCGAAACTTCAGGGTTTTTGGTCTGTGTTCCTGCATAAAACTTGGCAAATCTCGCCAAGGATTGCCTATCTAAATAAGGGTCTTTTTGCTCTTGTCGGTCATATCCCGGCAATTGGCCGCTTAAATCACACCACGGGGATATCAAGTAGGTGGCTGTGGGCATAGCTTTTTGCCTTTCCTTTAATCTATACAATAGCGAAAGTGCTAAACCTCCGCCTGCAGAATCTCCAGCCAAAAACAGCTTTTGGTGCGGAAATCTTTGTTCCATGGCTTCCCATGCAGCCAAGGCATCTTCTAATGCCGCAGGGTAGGGGTGTTCCGGTGCCAATCTGTAATTGGGTATCCAAACTTCAAAATGGGTTCTTCGAGCAATTCTGCCGGCCATTTTCCAGTGGGTATGGGCACTCCCCATAGCATAGCCTCCCCCATGCAAATAAAGCAGAGGGGCTTTGGGCTTTTTGTTATTGGCCTGCACAACAAGCGCTTCCAAGTGTGCTAATTTTTCCCAAGTCTTAGTGCAGCCTTTGGGAGAAGGAAGCAAACGCATCAGTCGTTCCATGCCCGGACGCATGTGGTATAAGGGCATGCGTTGGTGGTAGCCATGTTTTTTATACCAACGAAAGAGTTTCTTTGCAACTTTAGATTGAAACGAAGCCATCTGCCTACTTCTCGTGACTATCAACGATATAGGCCACCATGGCATCCGAAGTAACGTTGGCGGTGGTTCTAAACATATCCAGCAATCGATCGGGCGCCAATATAAGAGCAATACCTTCGGGAGCCATACCCACCGACTTAAGCACGATAACCAACATAATGATTCCCGCTCCCGGAACTGCCGCAGAACCAATACTGGCCAATACTGCCGTCAATACTACCATCAATTGCTGCGAAAAACTTAAATCTAAGCCAAAAGATTGAGCAATAAACAAAGCAGCAATGGCCTGGTATAATGAGGTTCCATCCATATTTATGGTGGCTCCTAACGGAAGCACAAAACCGGAGGTTTTCGGCGAAATCTTTAAGTGGTTTTCCACGCGGTCTAAAGTCACAGGTAAGGTGGCCGCCGAACTGGAGGTGCTAAAAGCCACCAATTGAGCCGGAAAAATCTCTCGATAAAAGCGGAAAATCTTTTTGGGACTGGTTTTCTTTACAAATAAGAATATAATGAGCGGGTTCACAGCAAAAATCAATAGCAAAACCCCCGCCAATACTACCGCCGTATACTTTCCTAAGGCAAACAAAATGTCCTGCACTTCGCCGGCATTGTCGGCCACCGAAGTCAAAACCCCCGCCAGCAAGGCGGTAACGCCAATGGGAGCATAGCGCATAATGAGGTCCACCATTTTTAAAATTACCTCATTCAGGCTATCAAAAAAGTCAAGCAGGGGCGCCGCCTTGTTTCCGGGCACCATCATTAAAGCGATACCCATAAGCAGGGCAAAAAAGATAACTTGCAACATATACTGGTTGTCCGAAGCTGCTCCAAATATGTTTTTGGGAACCATATCCACCAAAAACTGAAGCGCAGGCTCCGACTGCTTTTTGCTTGCTTTATCCAACACCGTTTCCTTAGATAGTGCTTGGTCTTTTTCCATTTGGCTGGCAAAGTTCTCTTGCATGCGCACTTGCATCTCGGCAGGAAACGATTTGCCGGGTTGAAAGGTATTGGCCAACCCAAGCCCTAAGCTAATGGCCGTGACTGTGGTAAGCATATACAGACCTAAGGTCCTTAAACCCATCCTGGAAAGGCTGGCTAAGTCTTTTAAGGAGGCAACCCCTGTAATTAAGGAAGCCAAAACCAAGGGCACAGCAATCACTTGCAAAAGTCTGGTAAATACATCCCCCCAAGGACTAATCCAATCTCTGGTGAAATCTTGCCATCCTTGCTGTACGGCCAATATACCGTAAATCAAGCCAAGGACCATGCCCAGTAAAATCTGAACATACAAGGGCAAGCGCCGCTTTTTATGCTTTTGTTCCTTCATGAAGTGCTTTACTTTGCTGAATAAGCCACATATCGGCCAAAACAAGCGCTGCCATGGCCTCTACAATGGGCACCGCTCTGGGTACCACGCAAGGATCATGCCTTCCCTTGGCCTCTATTGCTATGGTTTCTTTGGTTTGGGACAGGGTTTCTTGCGGTTTTCTTATCGTCGCTGTTGGTTTAAAGGCCACCCGAAATTGCACCGGCATACCGTTGCTTATACCACCCTGAATACCGGCCGAATGGTTGCTCCGCGTCTTAACTTTTCCCTCTTTTGCATAAAAAAGATCGTTTACCTCAGAACCTTTGTGGCGGGTGAGCTCAAAACCACGGCCCATTTCAAATCCTTTTACGGCATTTATAGACAACATAGCAGCTCCTAATGCGGCATGCAATTTATAATAGATGGGCTCGCCCAAACCTGCCGGAACTCCGGTAATCTTGGCGGAGATAATGCCCCCTAAACTGTCGCCCTCATCCCGCGCAAGGGCTATGGCTTTTATCATGGCCTGGCTGCATTTTTGGTCCGGACAATACACTATGCTTTGGCGTATCTGCTCCTTGGTCCAATCTCCAAAATCTTGCGGCATTTCGTGTTGGTGTATGGAGCTAACCCAAGCCCTAATTTCTATGCCTAAAGACTCCAACCAAGGCATGAGCAAGGCTCCTGCAGCTACCCGACATGCCGTTTCTCGAGCCGAAGCCCGTCCGCCACCGCGGTAATCGCGAATGCCATATTTGGCCCAATAGGTATAATCGGCGTGAGAAGGTCTGAAAACCTCCTTGAGGGCTTCATAATCTCCCGACCGTTGGTCGGTATTCCGTATTAAAAAGCCTATTGGGCTTCCGGTAGTTTTTCCTTCAAAAATGCCGGACAGCCACTCAACTTCATCCGATTCATTTCTTGGGCTGCGCAAAGCATTTGCTCCCGGTCTTCGGGCCTCCATTTCGGTTTTTACACGGGCAAAGTCTACCGGAATCCCTGCCGGAACGCCGGACAGGATACCCCCAATGGCAGGCCCATGTGATTCTCCAAAGGTTTGCAAGCTCAACAATTCTCCTATTTGGCTCAAGCTTCCCATCTGCTCGTTTCCACAGCTTTTTCAGGCTTAGGCACACCTATCCTTGGTATTTTGCCTCTCCCCGGGCTTTGGCATAGCTCAAAGGTATCAATTTTAAAGCAGGGCTACATGCCCTTTCTTCAGGTGGCATGGATTGCTAAGCTCCCTTTGGGGCATTTAGCTCTTGTGGACTTGGCTTGCCTAAATCCAATTCTAGTCCGTCCCAGGCTACCTTAAACCCAAATGGATGTACCAGGGCTTCCAATTCCTCATGAAGAATGTTGTCTTGGTGTTGAAGCTGAGTCAAATACCACAAGGTCTTGGACTGGCTGATGCCCTCTTTTTCGAACCTACGTTTCAAAGCTAGGGCTTCCGGAAAGCCCATACCGTAGGGGTCACCCGATTGACGTGCTCCATATCGGCACCCACACAAAACCAAATCTAGGTTGTGGTACTTTAAAAACCGAAAACTAGGCTCTCCATATATGCCTGTATCGCTTGCATAGAGCATGCTGTACTTCCCTTTTCGTATAAGGTAGTTCAGGGGCTCTCTGTCGCCGTTGTTGTTGGCCCGAATGGGATGAACCAAATAGTTCCCCAAAGATAAGGTCTGAAAAGCCTGAATCTCGAACAAGGAGGCTGACGTTTGCCCCAAATTTGCTTTTAGTTTTGCTACCGTTTCGGTGTTTCCAAAAACGTTAAGAGGCGAAATTCTTTTTAAATCCTGGCCGTTTTGTAATACTAAACTTAATTCTTCCGGCGCTATGTTGTGGTACGACGACCTAGTCAAAAGCAAATACTTTACTTGGTCCAGCATGAGCTGCTGGGTAACTGCTTGATGAAAGGTATCTGCCGGAAAGTCAATTTTTAAGCAGGCATCAATGAGCAGGCTGCTCCTGGAACGCACATGCTTGCCTCCCAACTCCAAGGAACGGTGGCTTCCATGCGATTTGCTAAACAATCGAGGCCAGCCTTGTTCAGCAGCAGTTCCTAAAATCTGTATACGCATAATTGACCTTCCATATCTCTGTACAAAGGTAGCATTCGCAGTAGCCAAGCATTTTAAGCAAGCGTTACCATGCTTTAAATTTTTACCTTTGTAAGGTGGAAATCATAGGGCGCAGCGCATATATTTATTTCCCCGATTTTTCGGAGCAAGGAGTTCCCGCCAAAATAGATACCGGTGCTTATCGATCGGCCCTGCACGGCGAAGTCATAGAAGAGCGCGGAAAAAAACTCCTGGTGCGTGCCTATTTTTTATCCTTAAACCAAGCTCCTGAAATTTGGTTGCCCGGAATCCGCAAAAAAAACATCATCAGCAGCAATGGCCAATCTCAAGAACGCTGGCTGGTGCGCATCCGCCTTAAATTAGGACAGTTTGAAGGTGTAGCCGAGTGCAGCCTGGCCAATAGGGAAGGCTTAACTTTTCCGGTATTGGTGGGGCGCAGATTGCTGCGCAACAGATTTCTAGTAGATGTTTCTCAAAACCAATTGCAGCCATGAGTTTTGGACCGGAACGCAGAATCCTCGAAACTGCCAACATGCAGCGGTGTGTGCAACGTATGGCCGCCGAGTTGCTGGAAATCTTGGACACCCAAAAACCTCTTTTTTTAGTGGCCATTCTTCGAAACGGACTGCCTTTGGCCAAAGGTTTGATGGCTTATTTGGAGCCTGAATTTCCTGAGGGGGTTCAATTGATACCAACCAATCCCAATAAATCGGCTCCTTGGGAGCAGCCCGGTCTTCCATCGTCGGCGGGTTCTTTTACCCATGCTCAAGTGGTAATAGTAGACGACGTTTTGAATACCGGAAAAACGGTAAGCTATGTTATGTCAGCCCTTTTGCAGCAGAAGCCGCGGTGCATTCGCTTGGCGGTTTTGGTAGATCGAGCCCATAAAACCTTTCCATTAATCGCCGACGTGGCTGGTTTTCGCCTTTCGACGTTGCCTGGACAATTTGTGCAGGTGGACATGGAGCAGCCGATTCCCCAAATTTGGATTAGCGATTCCCTTTAGGTTTTTGGGCGCCCGGCCTTTTGGGTCGGCCTGGCTTTCAGCCATAGCTTCGGGCTATTTGAGACTTTTGATGCGATGCTATTCTGGCGGCAATCCTGTCCTGACCGCAGCGTCAGGAATCCTCATTTACAATCAGTAAACTGCGGCCTGCCCTGACCGAAGCGTCGGAGGCCTTTCTATTTGCCTGCGCCTTAGTTTGTACCGACGGTTTGGTCGGCATTAAAAAACCTTGAAAACGCAAGGGACCAAAAGTCTCTATTTGCTTCAATGCTTGGTTCGGGTGGATTTTCCCATGGGCGCTTTTGGAAAACGAATAAAAGAGAATGGCCCCCCGGCCGGACGGAGGGCCGTACGCAGCCCACAGCCAGCCAAACCGGGAGCGAGGAGGCCCCGAATCTTCGGGGACCCCACAGCCCCTGGTTTGGCGGCTTTGGGCAATTACGACCGGAGACAGGGCCGGATAGAATAGCTAGACTCCTTAAAAGGAAGGGCCCAAAAAGACCAAAAAAAATGTGTAATTTTATAGGGTAAGCATGAGGCCTTACCTGAACCTTGCAGGGCAGAATTTTTCTGCCTTGTTTTATTTTGGGTCGCCCTTAAATATGCTACGGATGCGGTAGGGGCGTTTTTTCTGGCTTTCGAAATAGGTGCGCATTTGGACTTCGGCCATAAGCCCAAAGGTGACCAGTTGAATGCCTGCAAGAATGCACAAAACGCCCAAAATAAGGAGGGGTCTCCCTCCGATTTCGTTTCCTAGAGTTTTTATTACCAGTAAGTAGGCGTTAATGGCTAGGCCTACCAGAAAGAGGAGTATTCCGGACTTTCCAAACAAATGCATGGGCTTTTGAAAGTACTTTTGCATAAATACCATAAGCACTAAATCGCTCAGAACTTTAAAGGTTCGGCCCAATCCATATTTGGAGGTTCCTGCGGTTCTGGCTCGGTGGTTCACATTCATTTGATGAATTCGAGCCCCTTGGAGGCTGGCCAGCACGGGAATAAAGCGGTGCAATTCACCATACATGCTCAGGTTTTTGGCAATGTCTGCCCGAAATACCTTTAGTGTGCAGCCATAGTCGCGGATATGTACCCCGGTAAGGTGCCGAATCATGCTATTGGCCAGGCGGCTAGGAATTTTGCGCAACACCATTCCGTCTTTGCGGTTGGCTCTGTTGCCGGCTACTACATCAAATTCACCTTGTTCCAAAGCCTCAATCATGGCCGGAATATCGGCCGGGTCGTTTTGAAGATCGCCATCCAAGGTTACAATAAGGTCTCCGGTAGCATGCTCAATTCCGGCAGACATGGCCTGTGTTTGGCCATAATTTTTTTGAAAAATAAGTAGATGCGTATTTGGCCCAGCGTGTTTTTTGACCTGCAACACGGTGTCGTCGGTAGAGCCGTCGTCTACCAGAATGATTTCGTGATCAAAGGCACTTAGCGCGGTTTCTATTTGGTAAATTAGGGCTTCAATATTTGGCCCTTCATTCATTACAGCAACAACGACGGAGACTTTCATGGCACAAAGTAACCAAAAAAGAACCGTTAGGGTTGCATGTTCTTAAGCATAGATATGATTCTGAGGCGTTGGTAAAGGCAGTCCAATCTTGCCGGGGCTTCGCCGGCATAGGATTCGTCCAAAGCCAAGGGCAAAGCTTGTGGAGCATTAACTTCTATTTGTTCGCCCTGCCAACTTTTGGCCAAAGGCTCTTGCAAAAAACTGCTTTGACGAATGGCCGACCATTTGCTGTATCTTTCAAAGGTGCTTAGCTTAGGAATAAGCTGGATTTCAAAAAGCCCGTCGTCGGGAATGGCCTTGGGTGCATGCACAAATCCTTGGCCATGTGCTTGGCCCAAATGGACCGATAAAGAAAAGCATGGACCTTGGTACACCAAGGTTCCGTCAATCGAAATTTCTACTTCGGTACCTTTCCATTGGTGCAACTGGTTTTTGATTTCGCTAAGACTTTTGGCATTTTTTCCTTTGGCTTTCTTTGCGCTAAGGTTCTGACTTGCCTTGCCTAACCAACCTAAAGCAGCGGCATTTAAAAAATAAGATTGGTCTACTTGTCCATCCTTTATGTAGGTTGCCAAACCAAGGTCTTGATAAAAGTAATGACCAAGCTTTAGGTTTCGGGCGGCTTCTTCCGGGGTAGAGGGTATACCCACGGAGGGGTGCCAATTTTTGGCTTCCCCGGATGGGATGAAACCCAATACATGGTCGGCAGGAACTTTTAGCTCGTCCTCAAGCATACCATTCATTGTGGCGTGCACGGCTTCTTCTCTTGCGGCGGCAAGAAATTTCTTTTTGCCTTCCTTAGCTAGGGCTCGAGCCATTCGACGCAGGGCGTCGGGGCTATCGAAGCCAAATGATTCGAAAGGAATATGAAGTTTTTGTAGGGCTTCTTGAATGCGCTTAATGGCTTTCTGGTCGGATTTGGTTTGATCCAAAAAAAATAGGGACCAAGGGGAGTCGTCGGGAGGATTTACCATGAGCGAATGAGTCGAATCCAGCTTTCCGGTGCATGTTCCGGAGAAATGTGAAGCAAATAGGGACCTGGTGCCAAATCAACCACCGAAATGGGAAAACCCTGCCCTGTTTTAATGGTTTGGCCGCTTAGGCTTACTATACTCCAGGCTGCAGGTTGCAGGTTTGCTTCTTTGGTGTTTAGCCAGTCTTTGGCAGGGTTTGGGAAAATAAGTTCTTGGGATGAGGCCTCTAAGGAGGCAATACCCACTCCGGGTTGGTCTTTATTGATCGAAAGTCCCATAAAGTGTCCAACAAATACAAAACCACTGTCGGCTGGAGCTAGTGAATAAACCAAATCGGTAATGGATTGGTTTTGAAAAGCGCTTTGTGCATGAAAGCCCAAGCTATCGTAGTAGGCAAGCCCATAACCATTGCCGTTGCAGGCAAACCAAAAGCGCCCTAAACTGTCTTTTTGGATGTCCCAAACATTGGTATGGCTAAGTCCTGTATTGCTTTGGTTAAATATTTCGAATTGACTGTTTTGTCGATTGAAGCGCATGAGGTGGTTGCTGCCTGTTTGTCCGGCAAAGCCAAGCCACATCCATTCGTTGCCATCCAAGGACAAACGCTGAACATGCTGATGGGTTAGGCCCGAGTCGGTATTGAAGAAGAAGGTACTGCCATTGTTTTTTAACGCATACAAACCGGCCGATGATGTGGCAATCCAAAGGTCACCTGCTTCGTCTAGTTCCAGATCCGGAATGTCCGAAAAAGGCAATAAGCCATTGGTGGTTTGGTTGTTGAACAATTGCCAGGTAATGCCATCGAAGCGGTACAAACCTCCCCCGGAGGTTCCAATCCAAACCAGATTATTGTCAAAGGCAAAAGAAAGGATATGGTCGTGATTAAATCCTCCCGGTCCACCCAAATTGTTGGAAGAAAACTCCGAAAAAGTACCATCAAGATTTCTTCTAAAGGCTCCTTGACTTGAGGTTCCTATCCACAATCTGCCTTGTTGGTCAATTTCTAGGGCGGTAACAAACCACCCGGAAGAGACACCCACGACTTGTATGGTACTGTCCACCAAGTATGCCAGGCCATTACTGGTACCTATCCAAAGCGTATCTCCCACAGATTTGGTTAGCTGAGTCACTTGGGCTGCGGGTAAATTCGAATTTTCGGGTTGAAAAGTTTCCCAAGAATAATTGATTTGGGCTTTTGCCGACAAACCAAAAATCCAAAGAAATAATAACCAGACTAATATTTGGCGTTTCATGGTACTGCGAATTTAGGCATTCGGTCACATAGTCCATACCCTTCCTCCTGTTTTTGAAAGAAAAATGCACCTTCTGCAGCCATCCATGGGATAAAGAACAAACCAGAGGGTATGCGGGGGAAACTGGCGCACAAAGGCATCTGTCGGTGGTTTAAAGGGCAGCCAAAGTATTATATCGGCTTTAAAATCAGGAATTTCTTCTTTTATTAAGGAAGCAATCTTGTAGTTTTGGACTTGGTAGGCTTTGGAGTTTTGGTTCGGCTGGGCCTGTAGTTGAAACCAAAGTTCTGAGTCCTTATACAGGCTAAATCCATTACCCTGAGGCTCTAAGTAAAAGAAAGTTCCTTTATTGGCCTGCTCCAAACTTAAACTAATTCCCCAAGCCCAAACCAGCCCAAAGGCTAGTTTTTTATGCATTGTTTTTTTAAAAGCAAAACTTAGCATAAAGAACAGGGCATACAGCCATAACACCCATATCAGGGAAATGGAAGCTCCCTCCAAACTGACCCAATCGTGAGCTCCTGTTATGGATACCCAGTATATCAAGAGTCTTGCCGGAAGTTCCCAAAACCAATCTATAGGCAACAAAACTTGGAACCCGACGGCCTGCCAAAGGAGCCAGGCATTTGCAAAATAAAGCGTTAGCGCGCCTAAGGGAATTCCTACAAGGTTATTGAGTAAAAATAGCCAGGGAAAACTTCCAAAATGATACAGGGCAAGTGGAGTAGTAAATAGCTGGGCAGCAAGTGTTGCAGACATTCCTGACCAAAGCCATTTAGGAATAACTTTTGGGCGCTTAGATTCCAATTTAGGCACCCAAATCAAGATTCCGGCAACGGCCAAAAAGGAAAGCTGAAAACCGGGAAGGCTTAGGTATGTATAATCTATCGCAATCATAAATAAAGCGGCTAAGCCTAGGCTATGAAGGGTGTCTACTTTCCTTCTTCCCAAACCGGCCATTGCATACAGGTTCATCATGAGGCAAACCCTTGTTACCGATGCGCTAAAGCCTGTAAGCCAAGCATAGGCCCAAAGGGCTAAACTCAGTAAAACAAAACGCAAAATCCTGTAAGTGAGTTTATGGTTGGGCAATGGTTTAAGTAGCCATATAAATAAACCGAAAATCAAACCCGCATGCAAGCCAGAAACGGCTAGTACATGAGAGAGGCCGGCCTGAGCAAACCAGTTTTTTATTTCCTTGGGAAGCATACTTTTTTCGCCCATAGCCATGGCCAGCATTAGTGATTTGGCAGGGCTTCCATTGGCTTTGGAAGACATAAACCCTACCCATCTTTTTCTAATGCCGGGTGTTGGGCTAGGGTATAGGTTAAGGCAGCGAATGTTTTGTTTTTTTGCTGACAAAAGGTATTCCACATTTAGGTGTTGAAGCCAATTCCGGATTTGAAATGCATTGGGTCTTTGCATAAGAGCAGGCCATTCCAAAAAGCCCTCCACTTGCCATAGTTCTCCGGGTTTAGGATCCAGGCTGCTTTTATAGGGGAGTTTCCACAGAATAGCAGTTCCCTCGGGTGCTGTAGAACCGGAAAGCACCGTGGCCGTTAAATAGCGCTTTTTTGGATGTTCGTACTGGCCATTTGGGCTGAGCAACAGTTTTGCGGAAATTCTTTCGTATGATCTTTCGGCCTCTTGTTTTGGTTTGAGGTAAAATCCGAATAAGGGTATGGCCAAATAAGCTAGGCACAGGATTAAAGCATTTCTTTTGAACCCTTGCCAAAAAAAGGGTAGGGCAATTAAAAGGCCAATTCCGTTTGCAGGGCCATAAAATCCAAGGAAAAATAGGGCGAGGAACTTCCAAGACAAAGGAAGCACCATGGGTATAAAAATAAAAAAAGCGGATTGCATGTGCAACCCGCTTTTTTGGAATATGCTTAAAAATTAGTGTTGGACAATAAACTTCAAGCTTAAGCGGTTCTCGCCTTCGGTAGCTTCTAGGATATAGGTTCCATTGCTCAGGGTAGCTAATTCTACGCCAAATGAGTTTTGATTGGTTTTACCAAAGTCGGCCACCATTCTTCCATTCAGGTCATAAGCTTTCAGCTCCACGGTTTTTCCCTCAAAGGCAGTTAAGTCTATTTGCATGCTTTGATTTGCCGGGTTGGGGTATACAGACCAATTCACTTTGTCTTGCGTATGGTTTTCAATAGAGACGTTTTCGCAGAATTGGTAGTTATAGCATCCTCCATTAAAGCTGTAGGTGTAATCGAGGGTAGTGGGGTCTTTAAAGTCCTCATCGCAGAGGGTGGCAATTTGTCCTAAATAGTGGTATTCCACCGGACCATTGGCATTGGAAATAAGCCGAGCGGAAACTACGGGGAGGGTATATTGAACATTTTCTTTTAGGACCAATGGCGACATGGTCGGGGTCAAAACTCCGTCTTCGTTGATATTGCCCTCGATTCGCTTGTAGCAAGTTTGGAAACCATCAGCAATGCGTAGCGCCGCAATACGCAAATTGGGTGCAATATTGTCTATAGTTGAACCGGCCAACAGGGTATCTGTGTCTGACCAAGAATAGAATATATGATTACCGGTTTGGTCTCGAGCAATTTGTGGGAAAGCGTCGATAGACACATCGTCGGGCACATCGGTTCTAAAGCTGTTGAGTGGAGAAATGTAGTGGGCATCCCAAGTGAGTCCTCCATCGGTAGAATAAATATCTACCATCATAGGAGTGTAAAAGGGGTAAATGGAGTATTGCTTTCCTGCTCCCTGCACGGCTCCTGTAGTTGCGCGCACTTCTGCTGCTCCCACCGTACAGAAAAAGTGGGGATTGCCATTGGCATCTACCGTAAGGTCAAAGTCAAAAGTGGTGGTTGGAGCGGTAACCAAAACCGTATCCAAGGACTGCGATAGGTAGGCGGTTGCTGTAAGGGAGTCCATAATCCAAGAAATGTTTTCCAATTGGACTTCGATAGCAGCCCCCCAGGTGACCCCGCCGTCGGTGGAGCGATACAAAATGGGATGATAGACGGAGTCTGCACCACCTATTAAGTCGCCAAGAGCTCCTATCCAAGCGGTATTGCCATCCGGAGAAAAGGCCAAATTGGGGCTGTTTTGTCGACCGGCACCATCAAATCCTTTGTAGGTATTTGCGGTGAGCACTTGGTCGCGAGACCAATCTACGTTAGCGGTTTGGCTGTTATAGACCCCTTTATAAAGAAAAATGGAGTCGGCAATACTTGAATCGTTGCGCAAAGGGGTTTCCACCATAAAAAACTCATCACTTCCGGGACGTTGGCTAAGCCCGCCGGGTAATCCACTCATCATAGACTGAAATTGGTAATTTTCAGTGGAACTTGGGGTGGTGAGGGAGGTGGCGCTTAGGCCATTGGCATGCCCGTCCCAGCCGGATAAACTGGGTTGAAGGCTGGGTGCAGCCCAAACCAGTTCGGTATTTAGTCCGTCTGTTGCATTATTGGGATTGTATATAAGTACTTGAGGGTACCTTGCTACGCGCGTGTAAGTATTGTTCAAAATGCCCACATCTTCTGTAATGGAACTTCCGCCATCGGTAGAAATAGAGTAACGAAGCCGGCCATTGTCTGCCGCTACACCACCAAAGAGGTTGATGTCTTGCCTGTGAATAAAAACAATCGTACCCGAGGCCGGGTCTGCGAAAACCTGATTCTGACTAGGTCTTAGCGAAGTAAAAATATTTGAGGCGTGACCACTGGGAACCGAAGATTGTGCCATCAAGCTTCCGGCCATTAATACACCAAAACTGCTTAGTAAGGTTTTTCTCATGGTTTGGTATTTATGTTTCTTAGCTATCAAATATACGTTAAAACTCAATTAAGTTCTTACATGAATGATTCATTTGTCTGATTTTTTCGTTTTCCGTATGCCGGGGTACGTTGGGTGCTTAGGCAAGTTTAATCAAAAGACGGCAAGTACTGCTCTATAGGCAAAGCACAAAGTTCCTCAGGCCTACTGGTTGCTTAAACAGGTATAGGCCTTTTCATTCCATTTAAAATCAATATTTTGGAATAATAAGAGGTACAAAGAAACGGGGTTTAGATGGTCAATTATTCCGGTTGGGAGATTTAGGAGTATATCCTTTACACTTCCATTCATTTAACGGCAAATAAAATAGTACCTCTCTCAAACGGTCATTGGCAAAAAGAGCAGTTTGGTCATTGTAGTGCGCACTTGAGCTGTTATTTGAGTTACCAAAAGCTTGGACAGCTCGAGCTTCCACACGGTCTTTTGAGGTAAAACATACCTCCATTATGAAAGAGTCTCCACCGTTTGCTGCATAGTAGCCATTGGATAAGGGTCGGGTTTCGGTGGGCGCTAAGGTTTCTTTGATACCTCCCCTGGGGAAAATCTCTGACCCACGACCCACTCTTTGAACTTCTCCCAAGCTAATATCTACCCGATTAAAATGTTCCATAAATCGGTGTTGGGTTTCACCGAGTGCCTGGTGGATTTGTGCTTGAGGCGGTTGGTGATTTCTTAAATACATGAATTGAAGTGGAACCCCAGTAATTTGACTCAATCGTTTGGCAAATTCTACAAATTGGGCAGCGCCTACACTTTCTTTCTCGGCATTCCCATTCCAGGCATACAATACCTCATATATTGGCTTTAGGTCTTCAGGAACGGGTTTGGCTGCTTCTAAATGATTCCGAAACCCATTCCACACATATCCGTCTTTGGGGTACTGTCTATCGTATTTGATGTGTCGAATGGCTTCCGGAGAATCCGGGCAACCCAAACTATCTAAGAGCTCTTGAATTCTATGACTTCTGTTGGTTTCTATGGTCTGGATTCCCGGAAAGTATTGGGTGGAATCTGGGGCCTTTTCAATTCCTTCGCAGGTGCAGCTGTATGGACTGTTGTTGGCATTGAACAAAAAACCGGGAATAGGATTCTTAATCACGGGCCGACTTGTATAAGGAATTGGCTTGTGCCAAATGTAGTTGGTGTCGACTCCCCAAAGCACCCCATTCCAATCGGGGCCCATTTTTCTTTGGGGAAGGTGCGTTTGAGAGCGCAGCATAAGGTTGTCTTTTTGGTCGACATAGACAATGTTTAGCATCGGAAAGCCGTCCATGGCTAAGGCTTCTTCGAATTGTTCAAGGCTTTTTGATGCACCCATATGCCACCATTGTTCTGCTGCTTTAATTCCATATATGGCGGCATTTCTAATGGCATAAATGCCTTGGGGACCTTCCATAGCCGGACCAAATAGGGTATTGTATTTAGTACGCTTAACCGGAACTCTGATGGGGCCTGCCTTTACTTTAATTTTCACTTCTACCGCTTCTAATGGAAGCCATTGGTTGTTTACTTTATATTGAGTTTTTTCTGGGTTGGTTTCCAATGTATACACGTCAACCATATCGTGATAATTGAAGGTGTGCGCCCAAGCCAGATATTGATTAAAACCATGAAAAATGGTAACTCCTCCCGGAAACAGCGCCCCATACATTTCGGTTCCGGTCCCACTTTTGGTGTGTGCCTCGTACCATGAGTAGCGACCTTTGTAACTATTGTGTGGATTTAAGAACAACCAGGTATTCCCGTCCTTGCTTTGATTTTTGCTAAGGGCAAAGGCATTGCTCCCGCCTGGAAGCTCTTGGGCTTTTGGTAGGCTGCCCTGCAATAAATCTCCTAAATCACCGGCGGTACCTGTAAACAGCAAAAACGAAAGCATATAACCTCCCAGGATATCTTCCGGAGTATAGGGCAATGCGCGCTTATACAGTACTTCTTTTGGATGCTGCACCGCATAGGCATTTAATCCGGCACAATACCCATAAAGCACCTCCTGAAACTCCGGGCTAATGTGACTTTTCCATTCCAAAGAAATGGTAGAGGGAATTTCAAAGAATCGGATAAAAAAATCTAGCATGGCAGCGTCTTTTCCTTTTGCTTCTGCCAATATCCCACGGCCGCTTAACATGGTCTCCTCAATGGTGGAAAAATCATCTTCTGCATGTGCCCAGGCCAAACCATAAGCTACTTCTCCATCCGTTGGCCCATAAATGTGGGGAACCCCCCAGTTGTCGCGGTAAATAAAAATGGAATCTGGCCTGAATTCGGTTTTTTGCCCATAGGCGAGCAATGGACAAAAAGAACCCAAAACCGTAAGTGCAAAAAGGGAAGTTGGAATGGGGAAGCGTTTCATGCCTCCAAATTAGCCATTCCTTGCTGCCAAGAGAAACCGCAACCTAGGTTAAAGCCCAAATTTTCCTAAATTTGAATTAATTAATAACTTATTCTTTATGAAATGGTTTATCCTAGCCTCCACATTTTTCATTTTAGCCTCCTGTTCTGAGGATGTTACCGATAATCTTCCTACCGATGAGCCGGAGTTGGTGTTTGTTATGAAATTGGATCCGAACCAAGAACGTCTGAATAACATCGGTCAAGCCTCTCCCATGCCCGCCAATCATCGTGGACAAAATCCTCGATTCAACGCCATTGGAGTGCACTACATAGAACTAAGTCCGCAAGCCACCACGCTATTAGGGGAGGGAGAAGTACTTTACCAAACTCCTTCTACCTCTATTGGAGGGAATGAGGCCATTGATTTTGATAGTTTGCCCTTAGTCAATAACGGAGAGGTGTTTTATCGAATCCCCTTAAGCAAGGTGCCTAAAGGCAATTATACTTGGATTCGGGTTTCTTTGGCCTACCAAAACTACGAGGTAGATTTTAGGGTTGGGCCTCCCCAAGTGCCTGTTACCCTTGATGGAACCGCTACTCTGGCCAGTTTTATAGGCTACAATTCTTACGTTAGAGACTTTACTGTACACACAAAAAGCTTGACTTTAAATCAAAACAAGCTCCAGGGATTTTGGGCCTTTGAGGCTCAGGTGCCCGGGCAAACCGAGCCAAGCCTAAGCACAGGCCAGGTGCCCGCCGGTGGAATTACTGTACCTAATCCCATTTGGCAGTCCTCTCCCATACCACAAGGAAGCTGCGTGGTTACCGGACCTTTTGATCAAACCCTAGAAATTACTGGCAACGAAACCAAAGACATTCGTGTTGAAGTAAGCCTGGCCACCAATAAAAGCTTTGAATGGAAAGAGGCAGGGAACAATAATTATTATGAACCCCTTGCCGGAGATACGGTGGTGGATATGGGTATTCGAGGCCTCAAAACTTATGTGATTTATTAAGGTATTTGGAACAAAACTAAGCCCACCCAAACAAATGGTCGGTTTTTTTTGTCCTATGGCATACATATCTTTTGAAAATTCAAAGCTAAGCCTTACTTTTGCAGTCCCTAAAATTGAAAGCTCAGCGCTATGGCGAAGAAAGGTAATCGAGTGCAAGTTATAATGGAGTGCACCGAACATAAAGAAAGTGGAGTACCGGGTACCTCTCGTTATATTACCACTAAAAATAAGAAAAACACGCCCGACCGGCTAGAAATGAAGAAGTACAACCCCGTTCTTCGCAAAGTAACCGTGCACAAAGAAATAAAATAATATCCCATGGCAAAGAAAACCGTAGCGACCCTCCGTACAGGCCAAGGCCGAGATTTTACCAAGGTAATTAAAATGGTGAAGGGCGAAAAAGGAAATTACCAGTTTAAAGAAGAAATGGTGCACAAAGACCATATCAAGGATTTCCTTGGTGAAAAGTAAAACCGCACCGGCAAACATTGTACTTTTGTAAGCTTCTTTCGGGAAGCTTTTTTTGTTTATACCCTCACAATGGCAATTTTCGGTTTCCTCAATAAAGACAAAAAGAAAAAGCTCGACGACGGGCTTTCCAAAACGCGCGACAACATCTTCGGCCAAATCAAACGCAGTCTGCTTGGAAAAAAGCAAGTAGATGCTCAGGTTTTGGACCAACTCGAAGAAATTCTCA
The DNA here is from genome assembly GCA_018401695.1 of Flavobacteriales bacterium. Taxonomy (GTDB): domain Bacteria; phylum Bacteroidota; class Bacteroidia; order CAIKAF01; family CAIKAF01; genus CAIKAF01. The sequence continues at coordinate 297,867 of JAGYKD010000003.1, forward strand.
TAGGGGCCGACGTAGGTGTGCAAACCACCCTCAACATTATTCAGCGTATTGAAGAAAGGGCCGCAAAAGATAAATTTATGAATGCCTCGGAGTTGGATGCCATTCTGAAAGAAGAAATATCGTCCCTGCTTCGCGAAAATAAAGCCCTGGATGGCCACCTCGGACTACCCCAAGACCAAAAGCCCTATGTTATTATGGTGGTGGGCGTTAATGGGGTCGGAAAAACCACCACCATTGGAAAATTGGCCTGGCAATTTAAGCAGGCAGGAAAAGAAGTACTCCTTGGAGCTGCCGATACGTTTCGCGCCGCCGCCGTAGACCAACTCCGCATTTGGTCCCAACGGGCCGGAGTACCTATTGTAGATAAAGGCATGGGCGCAGACCCGGCTTCTGTAGCTTTCGATACCCTTAATTCCGCAGTGGCTAAAGGAACCGAGGTTGTGCTTATCGATACGGCCGGAAGGCTTCACAACAAGGTCAATTTAATGAACGAACTTGCCAAAGTGAAAAAAGTTATGGATAGGGTAGTGCCCGGAGCACCCCATGAGGTTTTATTGGTTCTGGACGGATCTACCGGACAAAATGCCTTTGAACAAGCCAAACAATTTGCTCAGGTAACACAAATTACCGCCCTGGCAATTACCAAGCTCGATGGCACAGCGCGTGGGGGAGTAGTGATTGGTATTTCGGATCAACTTGAGGTGCCCGTAAAATATATTGGCGTGGGTGAAGGTATGGAAGACTTGCAATTGTTCGATAGAGACCAGTTTGTAGAGTCGCTCTTTAATGCATCCCACCTATGAAAGCCAAAACCCTAAAGGCAAACCGAGTAAATGTAGTTACCCTGGGCTGCTCAAAAAATCTGTTCGATTCCGAAGTTCTATTAGGCCAGCTCAAGGCCAACGGCATGGAAGCTTTTCATGAATCCTCAGAGAATATAGAAGTTGTAGTGGTCAATACCTGTGGGTTTATTGATAAAGCCAAAGAAGAATCCATTCAAACTATTTTAAAATATGCCCAAGCAAAAGTCGATGGGCAGATTGAAAAAGTTTACGTTACCGGATGCCTTTCCGAACGCTATAAGGACGAACTCAAAGCCGAAATTCCTGAAGTAGATGCTTGGTTTGGTACCCGTGATTTGCCCAGACTCCTTAAAACGCTTAAAGCCAATTACAAAAAAGAGCTTTTGGGCGAACGCTTGCTCACAACTCCGGCGCACTTTGCCTACCTTAAAATCTCAGAAGGCTGCGACAGACCATGTTCTTTTTGCGCCATTCCGCTCATGCGCGGAAAGCACCGTTCCACACCCATCGAAGATTTGGTGAAACAGGCCGAATCGCTCGCCGCTCAAGGAACCAAAGAACTGCTATTGATTGCCCAAGACAGCACCTACTACGGACTGGATTTGTACAAGAAACGCAATTTGAACGAACTGCTGAGGGCTTTGTCGGAGGTGGACGGCATAGAATGGATTCGCCTTCATTATGCCTTTCCTACCGGATTTCCGGAAGATGTTTTGGATGAAATGGCCGCCAATCCCAAGATTTGCAATTACTTGGACATGCCCTTGCAGCACGCCTCCGATGCCATGCTCAAAAGCATGCGCAGAGGAACTACCTTGGAGCGTACCAACCGCCTGCTAAAGCTTTGCCGGGAAAAGGTGCCGGGCATTGCCTTACGAACCACCATGATTGTGGGCTACCCCGGAGAAACCCAAGAAGATTTTGACACCTTGTGTCGCTTTGTAGAAGAAAACCGCTTTGAACGTTTGGGGGTATTTACCTACTCCCACGAAGAAAATACCCATGCAGCCCTTTTGAACGACGATGTGCCGCAAGAAGTTAAAGAAGAACGGGCGGCGCAATTGATGGAAATTCAAGAGCGCATTTCCTCCGAAATTCAAGAAGCCAAAATAGGAACCGTCCAAAAGGTGCTCATAGACAAATACGAAAACGGCTTTTTTGTAGGAAGAACCGAAGCCGACAGCCCCGAAGTGGATTGCGAGGTATTGATTGAATCGGGCGACCAGGATTACCTTAGAATGGGTGATTTTGCACAAGTCCGCATCACCGATGCGGAAGCTTTTGATTTGTTTGCGGAAATTTGTTCCGAATAGGCCGAAACTCGCATAATTATTGGAGTTTTCATCGGCCCCGGATGGACGCGATAGCCTGCCGAAGGGGCTGCCCAGTTTTGGCCGATGAGCCGGGCGGAGCTTTGCAAGCCCCGGCGAAGACTAGCCAAAACGGGCAGGCACTAGGCAGCTATAGCGGAGAGCCGGATAAGGCCGCCCCATAAAAAAGATCGTTGACCCGTTGCTATTCTGGCGGCGACTTTGCGTTACGGCCAAACCTCAAGGTCCTCATTTACCATTGGTAAACTCCGGCCTTTCGATTTGTCCGTGCCTTAATTCGCCTTGAAAACACAACGTGTCAACGGTCTCTAAAAGTCAATCCGTTCCCGCCATACCCGGCGCTTACTTGCGTTCGGTGGGACCTACCAGACCGCTGAGCTCTCTAAACACCTCGGCCGATTTGAATTTGCGCGCTTCTTTGCCGTTGCGGATGACTATCATGTGCAGAATGGTGTCGCCCTGAGCAATGCTGTTTACCACATCCAGGCCTTGAATTACTTTGCCAAACACGCTGTGTTTGTTGTCGAGCCAAGGCGTTTCTTTGTGGGTAATAAAAAACTGACTGCCGTTGGTGGCGGGGCCTGCGTTGGCCATGGACAGTATGCCGGCGGTGTCGTGCTTGAGTTCGGGGTGGAATTCGTCTTTGAATGCATAGCCTGGGCCTCCCATACCGTTTCCGTCGGGATCACCTCCCTGAATTACAAAATTGGGCACCACCCGGTGAAACTTAATGCCGTCAAAATAGGGCGTTTTAAGCGGTTTGGCACTGTTGGGAATGCGGCCCTCCGCCAAGCCGGTAAAATTGGCCACCGTCATGGGGGTTAAGGTATAATACAAGGTGCAAAGCATATTGCCCTTGTTGGTTTGAATTTCCACGTACAAGCCCTTTTCTTTGGGTTTAAAAGTGGCTTTGGGTTTTTGAGCGAAAGTAGCAAGGCTTAAGCTAATGCCTAAAAGCAAACAAAGGCTGGATTTCATTTTATTCGATTTTGCTCAAAGATACAAGACCCGCGGATTCATGACCGCCTAGCTTTTTGTTATTTTTGGCAAAATTTATGGCTATGGCAGGTTCAAAGGTTGGAGCAAAAGGTTTTTCGTTTGACCCCGAAAGGGTTTGGCAACTGATGTGCACCGCCCAAGCCATGGCCGAGCTTTACGAGGCCAATGCGGCGGTAACTGCAAAATACGTGCATGCTACCTCCCGTGGCCACGAAGCCATTCAGCTTGCCGCCGGCATGTTGCTCAAACCTCAGGATTTTGCTTTTCCCTATTACCGCGACGACAGTATGCTCCTTGGCATGCGCCTTAGGCCTTACGACCTTATGCTCCAACTTTTGGCACGAAAAGACGACCCTTTTAGTGGTGGTCGAACCTATTACAGCCATCCCAGCCTAAACGATCCGGATAAACCCAAAATTCCCCACCAAAGCTCGGCCACCGGCATGCAAGCCATTCCGGCCACCGGCGTTGGTTTGGGGCTTCGGTACCGCGAAAAACAAAAATTAGACACCTTTGAAGAGGGAGAAGCCCCCATTTGCCTGTGTTCCTTGGGCGATGCCTCAATTACGGAAGGAGAAGTAGCCGAAGCCTTTCAAATGGCGGTGCTAAAATCCCTCCCGGTATTGTATTTGGTGCAAGACAACGAATGGGACATTTCAGCCCATGCCTCCGAATTTCGTGCCATGGACGCCACCGCCTATGCCCAGGGATTTAAAGGCTTAGAAGTGCGCACCATAGACGGCACCGATGCCGAAGCCTGCTTCCAAACTATGAATGAGGTGATAGGAATCATGCGCAAGGAACGCCGTCCCTTTTTGGTGCACGCCAAAGTACCTTTGCTAAACCACCACACTTCGGGCGTACGCAAAGAATGGTACCGCCACGACTTGAGCGAGCAGGCCCTGCGCGACCCTTTGCCCCGCTTGGCCCAAGACTTGCTTAAGGCAGGATGGACCCAAAGCACCTTGGATGCCCTGCAACAAGAGGCCAAATTACAGGTGGAACAAGATTATGCCCTGGCTTTGCAAGCCCCCAATCCGGAACCCGAAGATTTGTTTACCCATGCTTTTTTGCCCAGTCCTGTTACGGAGGAACTCGGCGAACGAAGCCCTAAAGGAAAGCAAGCTACCGTAATGGTAGATTGCGCCCTTTTTGCCGTTCGTGAACTGATGGAACAATACCCCGAATGTTTGCTCTATGGGCAAGACGTGGGTGCTCGCCTCGGAGGCGTGTTTCGCGAGGCGGCTACCTTGGCCAAAACCTTTGGCGACGAAAGGGTGTTTAACACCCCCATTCAAGAAGCGTTTATCATTGGAAGCACCGTGGGCATGTCTGCCGTGGGACTCAAACCCATAGTAGAAGTTCAGTTTGCCGACTACATTTGGCCGGGATTGAACCAATTGTTTACGGAGGTAAGCCGTTCCCTATATCTTTCTAACGGCAAATGGCCCGTTTCCTGTGTTATTCGCGTACCTATTGGAGCCTATGGCTCGGGTGGCCCTTACCACTCTTCCAGCGTAGAAACTGTACTTATGCAAATTCGCGGAGTTAAGGTTGCCTTTCCCTCCAACGGAGCCGACCTAAAAGGTTTGCTTAAATCGGCCTGGTTGGATCCCAATCCGGTAGTGATTTTTGAGCACAAAGGCTTATACTGGAGCAAAATCAAAGGCACCGAAGGGGCCAAAACCATTGAGCCGGATGCCGACTATGTGGTTCCTTTTGGCAAAGGCCGTATAGTGCAAGAGGCACAACCGCAATCAACAGAGGCCACTGCCGTAATTATTACCTACGGTAGAGGAGTATATTGGGCGCTAGAAGCTTCTAAGAACTGGCCCGGTAGGGTAGAGGTTCTCGATTTGCGGACCTTAAACCCATGGGATAAAGACTTGGTTATGGCCCGTGTAAAGGCCCACGGCCGAGCTTTGGTTTTGGTAGAAGAGTCCCTACCGCATTCCTTTGGTATGGCACTGACCGGCGAAATCCAAAAAGCTTGTTTTGCTTACCTTGATGCTCCTGTAGCCTCGGTGGGAGCCGAAAATTTACCGGCCATACCCCTAAACTCAATTTTGGAAGAGGCCATGATTCCCAATGCGCATAAAGTGGCCACGGCTTTAAAGGAATTGCTCGAATTTTAAACCAAAACCGGACGCCGTTTAAACCATTCTGCCAAATCCGGAGGCAGGTCGGTGAGTTGATCCATAAATTGGTCGTAGTTTTCTTTGGTTTCTTTGGACAAGCATTGCTGCATTTGCTCTAATGCTTCGCCCGACAAACAGATAGGACTCATGGTCTGTTTCAAATCATATAGGGGGTAGCCATCGCGCATAAGGCACTCTACTTGGAATTCCAAACAGTCATCCACTTGTTTGTTTGTAACCGCACAACGATCAAGCCATGTTTCCAATGCGGCAGGATGCTTTTCGGACAGCAAAGCCTTTTTTCTCGTTTCTAAATCAAAGGCCTCTTCCATAAAGGCTTGTAAATTCTTCCTCGAGCTTTCAGAAATACTCCTTGCCATATTTAATTGGCAGGTGCTGCATATAACCGCTTCCAGGTCGGCGACTACCATATCTTGGTTGGGATACCTCCGAAAATGCTTCATAAGCGCATAGCTTTGGCCTTGCACCATGGTTTCGCATAAGTGGCAATGCGTGTAAGGCAAGTTGCTTGAGCTGTCCATAAAGAGCTTTGTCCAATCCATAAAACAAAGGTAGGCAATCGTTTTGGCTAGGAAGGCTTTGGGCCCTGCTTCCATGTGGGGTATTTCTTTCTTAGCCGGGGCCGGCTCCCGCCCTGCTTTAGGCAAAGCTCGTCATGCCAAGGCTTGCGGTGGCTTGCATGCGCGCCGCCTCCTCAGCCGGGCATGTCGGCCTTGCCTTGTGCATGGCGTCCACCTTCCCGGGGGGCCATTCTTTGGAAATCAATGTAAACTTTGAGTTAAAAATCTGCGGCTACTAATAGCCCATATTCATTTAAAAGTGGAACTACGGGGGCGGTATTCTCTTTCAAGCAGTAGTCAATATCTTCACTCAGTTGCAAGTGCTTGAGTCGAGTTCTATGGGAACTGAACCTCAAAAAATGCGCTCGATTTTCTCCGGCAATTTCATGGAGATGCAATGCCATAAGTGGGGCATCTGCATCAGAATCCAATCCAAAACCCTTAAGGCTAAGTTCTTTGACCAAACTGCCGGCAAAAAGAGAGTCTTCTAAATTGATTCGACCTTTCCACCCGGCGCACAAAATCATCACGTCTTGCTGTTGATCTACAAGGTATTTGCTTAAAACACCGAGGTTAACAAAGGCACCGGTAACCAAGGGGCCATCGTGGCGTGCCACCTCAATGGCTTGGGTGCCGTTGGTGGTGCTTAGAACCAATTCTTTCCCTAGGATTTCGGGTCGATTTACATAACTCAAAGGCGAGTTGCCAAGGTCAAAGCCCTCTACTACTTCACCTCCACGTTCGGCTGCCATGAGCCTATGTTCGGATTTAGGAATCTTGGCCATCGCTTCCAAGCCGGCCACGGGGCGAACCGCTTTAATTCCATGGTGAAGGGCGGCGGCAATGGCCGTAGTAGCTCTAAATACATCTACTACTACCGTAATGCTAGGGCGTTCCCTATATCTAGGATATAAGTCGGGGCTTAAGCAAACGCTAATTATGGGGCCCTCCGGGCGCAACATCAGGAATTGTCTTTTTTAAGGAAGGGAAATGTGGTGGTTAGTGCCTTAAGCTGCTTTCCCCTAATTTCTACAAAAACTTCCTGTCCCGCTTTGTTCATAGGCACTTGAATGTATCCCATGCCAATGGCTTGACCCAAGCTGGGGCTTTGGGTTCCACTGGTCACTTGGCCAATGGCATTCCCTTCGGCATCTCTTATGGGGTAGCCTTGCCTTGGAATTCCTCTCTCTTGCATTATAAAACCACAAAGCCTGCGACTCAGACCTTCCTCTTTTTGCTTAATAAGCAGTTCTGAGGCTACAAAACCGGTATCTAATTTGGTAATCCAACCCAAACCGGCTTCCAAAGGACTGGTTTCGTCGGTAATGTCGTTGCCGTATAGGCAAAAGCCCATTTCCATGCGAAGGGTGTCACGAGCTCCCAATCCTGCGGGCACCAAACCTACATTTTGGCCGGCTTCCATTACTGCCTCCCAAAGATTTTCGGCATCTTCATTGGCTACATAAAGCTCAAAGCCTCCGGCACCCGTATAGCCGGTATTGGAAATAAGCACGTCTTCCATTCCTGCCATTTCGCCTAGGGCAAAATTATAATATGGAATGCCGGCCAAGTCTACCTTAGTAAGTGTTTGAAGCACTTCTGTTGCTTTAGGACCTTGCACTGCCAGTAGGCTTATTTGGTCGCTTCGGTTTTCGAGTTCAGCACCAAAATCTTGGTTTAACTCTACCAACCTTTGCCAATCTTTTTCAATGTTGGAGGCGTTTACCACCAACAAAAATTGGGCGTTAGACAAGCGATACACCAATAAATCATCTACAATTCCGCCACGATCGTTTGGGAGGCAGGAGTATTGGATGTTTCCGGGCTTTAGTTTTTGTACATCGTTGCTGGTGGCGTACTGCAACAAGGCCTCAGCTTGGGGCCCTTGCACATAAAACTCGCCCATGTGTGATACATCAAACATGCCGGCAGCATCCCTCACGGCATGGTGTTCAGGCAAAAGTCCCTTGTATTGAAGGGGCATATGGTAGCCAGCAAAGGGTACCATTTTGGCACCTAAGGCAAGATGTTTGGCGTGTAATGCGGTTTGTTTCATAGCAAATATTCGCTCAAATATAGCAGCTTTTCGAGTAGAGCCCTAAATAGCAGGTCTCCTTGAGGCCTTCTTTGATCTTTTTGGGGGTTAAGCTTGTGTTTAGGTAGCTGAATCCTCAACCGCTGTGCTGCGGCTTCCTCACTTTTTTTGTAACATTGACCTATGAAGTATGCATGGATTTTGGCTGTTTTATGGATTTCAGCAGCAGGCCTCCAAGGCCAGGTAAGTCAGCAAATTGAGCAATTAGAAGCAAAACGCTCGGCCTTGGCCAAGCAAGATGAGGCATGGAGAGACTCCCTTCATAGACTTAAACTTGACGATATTCAGCATAAGCTGGCACAAATGGGTTGGCCTAGTGCCGATACCCCGGTAATTAGCCACCCGGGCTTTGCCTTGAGTTATTCCGAGGAACACGAACAAGCACGTTGGGTGGCGCATATGGTGCTTACCGATATTCAAGAAGGGAACGAAGGTCGTACCAACAAGTTTATGGAAGATCCTAAAGTAGCCACAGGTAGTGCTCAAGAGCTTGATTACTTCTTGAAAACCCCCAAACCTTCCGGTGGGTATAGCTACGACGGGTATGGATTTGACCGGGGCCACTTAGCGCCCTCGGCTGATTTTAAATGGAGCGCAGAGGCACTGGCGGCTTCTTACTTCTATTCCAATATGTCTCCCCAGCGTCCTGGCTTTAACCGCGGAAAATGGGCAAGGCTGGAAGGTTTTGTGCGCGAAAACGTGTACCGATTCCAAACCGACCTTTATGTAGTTACAGGCCCTGTATTGTATGAAGCTATGCCTAAAGTCGAACGCAGTCCAAACGGCATGAGCCTTCCGGACCAATACTGGAAAGTGGTATACAATCCCCTTATTGGTGCAGGTATCGCTTTTTTAATGCCCAATCAAAGTTTGCCCAATCCCGTAGAATGGTATGCGGTACCTATCGATTCCATTGAAACCCTTACCGGGTTTGATTTCTTTTCGGCGCTTCCCGACACCTTGGAGCAACGAATGGAAGCTTCTTTTAGCTTACAACAATGGTTGCCCGAAAAGCAGTTGGGAGAGGCCCTTCCTATAAAAAACAGCGAGCTTCCTGAGGGTGCTTTTAATACCAAAACCCTAAAAGATCTCTATTACGAGCAAGAAAAAGAAATTACGGTTTGTGGCACGGTTGTAAGCACCAATAAAAGCAAAAAGGGGAATGTCTTTCTAAATTTAGACAAGCGGTTCCCCAACCAAGTATTCAGTATTTCAATTTGGAGCTCCAACGTAAAAAATTTCAGCTATGCTCCGGAAGAGGAACTCATGGGTCAAAAAATCTGCGTTACCGGAGAGGTTAGAGATTATAACGATACTCCCTCCACAAATATTAGTGGAGAAGAACAATTATTTTTGCTTGGGGAAGTTCCTGATTAATGCCTTTGAATATGCGTTGTGTTAGTTCTTGTGGTTTTTTACTTTGCTTTGGTTTAGTCCTGGGTTTTAGTTCGTGCAGCAACGAATCTGAGTTGGTTGCACTGGAAGATATAAACTACTTCCCTCTGCAACCCGGAGCAACTTGGGTGTATCAGGTCGATTCCATTTGGGTGGATTGTTTGGCGGACCGATTTGATACCGCCAGGTTTCAAATAAAAGAAGAGATGGAAGCTTGGGTGAATGGTGCTAACGGCGATAGCCTGATGCGCATAGCCCGTTACTACAGAGCCGACAGCAATAGCCCGTGGGGAGCGCCAAGCATTTGGACCGCTCGACGAAATAATTTACACGCCATTCGAACCGAAGAGAACCGCGCTTTGATTAAATTGACTTTTCCCATTGAATTGGAGAAGACCTGGGACGGTCATGCCTATTTAGCCGAACCGACCCAAGAGTGGCAATATCAAGAAGTGGATGCGCCTTATGACAGCTTAAGCCGCACGGTTTTGGTGGTGCAGCAGAAGGAAGAAAACCTTCTGGAGAAAAAGCTATTTTCTGAACGATATGCTTTTTCCATAGGGTTGGTGCATGCCATAAAAATTGATGTGGTAGGTATAGTGACGGACCCAAACGACCCCAACGATTGCGCAGAATATCTGCCTCCTTCGGTTCCATGGAATTCCCTTCCCATTTTAGAGCGCGTTAAATTCGGATACATATATGAAATGCAATTGCTTTCTTTTGATTCAGGCCTTTAGCCTATGTTTTGGTACGTTATGGGCCCAACAAGAAGAATACCGATTTGCGGTTTTTTTTGCAGACAAGGGTGGCAATGAAGCCCAATTTAGCTTAGAGTCTCCTCAACAATTTCTTAGTTCTCGTGCTTTGGACCGCCGAGAACGCCAAAAATTAGCACTAAACGCTTCCGATTTGCCCGTTCACGAAGCCTATCGTGCGTTGGTGCTTGGTTTAGATGCCGATATTCGAGAGGTGGCTATCTCCAAATGGATGAATTTTCAAATGGTAAGCACTGCCGATTCCAGCCTTTCAACCGCCTTAGCCTCCTTAGATTTTGTTGAAAGGGTGGTATGTGTTTACCGTGGAAGTGCCCTTTGGGAACCAGGTATTAGAACCGAGTATTTGAGCCCTAAGGAAGGGACAGCCGACACCATGACCATGAAATTGAGGGCTATGGGAGAGGATTTTTATGGAGCTTCTGACCGGCAACAACGCATGCTCGGCATGGATTTTGTGCATCATTTAGGGGGCTGGGGCCAAAATTTGGTGATTGCCGTTATGGATGGTGGTTTTAGGAATTACGATAAAATCACCTCTTTTCAACCTTTGTTGAGCCAACAGCGCTTGCTGGGGACTTGGGATTTTGTAGCCGGTCATGCATCGGTAAGTGAAGATGCTTCGCATGGTATGCAAGTCTTAAGTTGCATGGCCAGTTGGACCCCCGGAGAAATGGTGGGAACCGCTCCTGCGGCACAATACTTGCTTTTCCGGACCGAGCATACTGCGGCAGAAACTCCTATGGAGCCTTACCTGTGGATTTGCGCGGCCGAGTTGGCAGATAGTTTAGGAGCCGATGTGCTAAATACCTCCTTAGGTTATACCACCTTTGATGCCCCATTTGAGAGTTACAGCTATTCAGATTTGGATGGCAAAACGCTATTGGTTTCCAAGGCGGCACAAATGGCCGCAGAGAAAGGAATGTTGGTGTTCAATAGCGCCGGTAACTCCGGCAACAGTTCTTGGAAGTATATCGGTGCCCCTGCCGATGCCAAAGATATTATTGCCGTAGGAGCCGTAGATTCCAATCGAGAAAAGGCGGGATTTAGCTCTTTTGGTCCTTCGGCAGATGAAAGAGTAAAGCCGGAACTCGCCGCCATGGGACGTAAAACCGTATTGTATGGTGCCGGGGATGCACTTACCAATTCTAACGGTACTTCATTTTCTTCTCCTGTTTTGGCAGGAGGCGGTGCTGCCTTTTGGAGTTTACATCCTTCCGAATCTGCAAGCGCCATTCGAACCGTTATGATTGAAAGTGGGCATCTTTTTGCAGCGCCCGGGCCGGATTTGGGCTATGGCATTCCTCATTTTGGCAATGCCCATGCGCGTTTGTCTCGTCCTGAGCTACTATTGGCTGAAACTTTTATGGTTGCCCCAAATCCGGTAGAAAAATCTGAAATGGTTACCTTCTTTTTTCATGCCACAGATACCGGTGTGTACCAACTCCAGTTTTTTATGGTGAATGGGGCAGAGGCTTTTTCGACAGAAATAGGGGTGAGCGATAAAGGGCCGGTGGCCTATCCTCTTTCTTTGGCCGGCATGGGTTTGAATACCGGAGTATACTCGGTGCGTTTGAGTATGCATGGGCTGGCCAAAGAGACTCGTTTAGTGTTAAATTAGGTATCTGGCAGCTTGCTTCTTCCCCTGAATTGACTCAATTAGGGTCCACATTTACCGTAATTCTTGGTGGGGATTTTTCAGCAGTAATGTGTTCCAAATGCTGCTTTAAAAACTGACGCAATGGGGCAAAAGGGGTTTGAACCGGAATTTTAAGAATAATCCGCAATTGGAATAGGTTTCGAAGGCGCTCCGGCCCGGGAGCCTCCGGTCCCAAAACCCTCCAACCGGTGTAGGTTTCAAGATTTTTTTTGAGCCTAAGTGCAGCTTTTTCTAAGCGATGGGGATCTTTGTGTTTTAAATCGAGGTATATCAATCGGCAAAAGGGAGGATATACATACTGTTGACGCTCGGCGAGCTCTCTTTGGTAAAAATCCTCCAAATTGTCCTCTGCTACTGCTTGAATCACAGAGTGTCCCGGGGAATACGTTTGAATGAGCACCAAGCCTCTGTTATGTCTTCGGCCCGCCCTACCGCTAACTTGCAAAAGCAATTGAAAGGCGCGCTCTTGAGCTCTGAAATCCGGAAAGTACAAAAGGGTGTCGGCTTGAAGCACACCCACTAAATGTAGCCTTTCAAAATCAAGGCCCTTGCTTACCATTTGGGTTCCGGTCAAAATATCGGTTTCCCCACAGGCGAATCTGCCAATGATTTCTTTGAATGCATTTTTTTTGCGTGTTGTATCCAGATCCAGACGCTCCACCGAGGCTTTTGGGAAATAATGGTTGAGTTGTTCTTCTACTTTTTCGGTCCCTAAGCCAATGCGCAGCAGTCTTTGGCTTTGGCAGGATGGACATTTTTCGGGAACCTGAATGCTGTAGCCGCAATAATGGCAACGCAGCTCTCTGCTGCTTTTATGAAAAGTAAGACTAATGTCGCAATGCGCGCACTGAGGGACTTCGCGGCAATCCAGGCATTTGAGCATCTGAGAAAAGCCGCGCCGATTTTGAAAAATAATGGTCTGTTTTTTCTGCTGGAGACACTGAGTAATTTTTTCGAGTAATTCCGGGCTAAATTGTTTGTCTTCGTGCTCTTCGGGGGTTCTGGATAAATCTACTATTTGGATTTGAGGCAATTGAACCTCTCCAAACCGCTCGGTAAGGGTCACTTTGTGGTAGTTGCCTTTGGATGCCAAATGCCAGCTTTCGAGGGATGGAGTGGCCGAACCTAAAAGAATAGGGATTTCGAGGTGTTTTGCCAACCAAAGCGCCACATGTACCCCATGATACCTTGGGGCCGGGTCTTGTTGTTTGAATCCGGGGTCATGGGCCTCATCTACCAGAATTAAACCCGGACGTTCGAGGGGTAAAAATAAGGCCGAACGAGGACCAAGTACAATGGAGGGTTGTTTTTCTTTGTTTCCCAAGCATTGCAAAAATACCTCGGCACGTTCGGCTTCCGACAAATGAGAATGGTATACGGTTACTTCGCCGGGAAATCGTTCGGCTACACGGTCTATAAGTTGAGTGGTAAGGGCAATTTCAGGAATCAGATACCAGACTTGTTTGCCGGCAGCAATGGCTTTGGCAATCAATTCGAAATAAATGGCTGTTTTTCCGCTGCCCGTAACCCCATGAAATAAAACCGGGAGCTGAGCTTCGATGCCTAGGTTTATTTCTTTAAGTGCTTTTTGTTGTGCATCGCTCAACTGAAACAACTCTCCTTTGCTGCTCCCAAAAGTAGCCATGCGGGCTACCGTAGACTCTTCGCTTACCAAAATTTCTTTTTCTATTAAGGCTTTTATGGCAGGAGCACCGTTGGAAACCGAGGAACTAAGCCTTTGGCTATTTACGGGCAGAGGATTGGGGCTAAAGGCATCGGAAAGTGAAAGGAACTGCATTAAGACCTCCAACTGTTTGGGCGCTTTGGTGAGCTCATCCATTACTTTCCTTAATCGGTCCGGATCGTGCATTTCGGACCGAAGCCTAATCATTTTTACGGTTTTGGGTTTGTACTGGTTTTTTACCTCAACTTGCATGGATATTAATCCCTGATCCAGGAAGGTTTTTAATAAGGGCTGAACGCGTTTTTGGTTGAGGATAGACTGTATTTCTTTCAGGCTCAACTTTTCTTGAATTTGAAAAGCCTCCCATAAAATATAGGCTTTATCGCTTAGGCTTTCTTCAACGGGTTGTGCATGAGGTTTTCGTACAAAAACCTGCTCGGAGCTGGGCTTTAATCCAGCGGGGAGAGCCGCAGTCAAAAGATCTCCCGGGCGACACAAATAGTAGCTTAGCATCCATTCAAACAAAGGCCATTGATAGGGTTGAAAAACCGGAAATTCATCCGGGATTTCATGTATGGTTTTTAAGCCTGTTGCATGTTCGGGAGGTGTGGAAAAAACCGAGTGAATAACTCCGGTTACCAGTTTATTTCCCCCTAAAGGGACCAATACCCTGAATCCTGGTTTTGCTTCTTCGCAAAGTTCTTCCGGAACCTTATAGGTAAGTGTTCCGGGAAGGGCAAGGTTCACCCAAACATTGGCGAAGCGGGGCTTCATGATTATAAAGAAAGGATTTCTGCGATTTTTATAAGGTGTAGGTTGATTTTGCCGGTGTCTTTAATGGCATGATCAAAAGGGGTGTAGACTACTTCGTTGTTTTGAATGCCTACCATAAGTCCGGATTTACCTCTGGTTAGGGCTTCAACGGCTTCGTAACCCAGTCGGCTTGCCAGGATTCGATCACTAGCTGTGGGTTTTCCTCCCCGTTGGATATGACCGAGCACCGAAACCTTGGTTTCGTATTGCGTAAATTTCGCCTTTACTTTTTCTGCTACTTGGTACGCTCCCCCCAATTCATCGCCCTCGGCCACGATAATAATGCAGGAACTTTTTCTTCGAAGCCAACCTCGTTCCAAGGAATGAATCAATTGATCTATTCCAAGTCTGGTTTCCGGAATTAAGATGGCTTCCGCGCCGACTCCAATACCGGAAGCCAGGGCAATCATTCCGGAGTCTCTTCCCATGACTTCAATAAAGAACAAACGGTCGTGGGAAGCAGCAGTATCTCTGATTTTGTCTACCGCATCTATTACGGTGTTTATGGCCGTATCGTAGCCGATGGTAAAATCAGTTCCCAAAAGGTCGTTGTCAATGGTGCCCGGAATACCCATGCAGCGGATATCGGGAAATTCTTGCATAAGCACCATGGCACCTGTGAATGTGCCATCCCCACCAATGGCTATAAGGGCATCTATTTGGTGCTTTTTAAGTTGCTCGTAGGCTTTTTCTCTCCCTTCTTTGGTTCTGAATTCCTGACTTCTTGCTGTTTTAAGGATGGTACCTCCACGCTGAATAACGTTTGAAACCGAGTAAGAGTCCATAGGTTCTAAATCGCCCTGAATGAGCCCTGCATAGCCTCTTTTAATGCCAAAGACTTCCAAACCGTTAAAAAGTCCTGTGCGTACAACGGCTCGAATGGCTGCATTCATGCCCGGGGCATCTCCTCCCGAGGTCATAACGGCGATACGTTCAAGGTTAGAAATCATGAATTTTTGCTATACCTGCAAAGGTAATTAAATCGGGCATGAGCAAAGGACATGGTATGCTAAAGCTCGTTAAGGGAGTAAAAACCGGTTTCATTTAGCCCTGTTGCCTAACTTTGTGCCTCGTTTTTGGGATTAAACCCGGAATCGGGGTGTAGCGCAGCCCGGTTAGCGCGCGTCGTTCGGGACGACGAGGTCGGAGGTTCGAATCCTCTCACCCCGACATTTTGATTTTTTAGGAAGCCTGTTATGGGAAGATGAACCCGGGGCAGGGATAGAGCAGGGTAGCCTGCCGAAGCCAAGCCGCACATTTTCTTGGGCGGTGGAGGCAGCAATGCCTTGCTGACCCCGCAGGCCCAAAGAAAATGGCGGCTTGGAGAGGGAGCTACCCGCGAAAGCCCGGTCGCCCCCCTAAAAACATATTTAATAAATTGTAAAAACTGGCAAGATAGCCTCAAACGGTCCTTTAGGAGTAGGTAACTCCGTCCTGTACATGTATCTTTGGCCTTTAAAAGCAAGCTTATGGCGCATGCTTCGCGGCCTAAAATTGTAGGCGAAGGATTGACCTACGACGATGTATTGGTATTGCCGGCACGTTCTGGGGTGCTTCCTCACCAAGTATCGACCCAAACGCGTTTTACGAAACATATTCGCCTTCAAATTCCGGTACTTTCGGCAGCTATGGATACCGTTACCGAATCCAGCTTGGCCATAGCCATGGCTAGGGAAGGAGGAATGGGTGTGTTGCATAAAAACATGCCGGTGGCAGAGCAGGCGCTCAAGGTGCGCAAGGTCAAGCGGGCCGAGAGTGGAATGATTATAGATCCGGTTACTTTAGATGTGGAAGGTACGGTTCAAGATGCCTTGAACCTTATGGAGGAATACCATATTGGAGGTATTCCTGTGGTGGACGGAAATAAAATATTAAAGGGCATTGTAACCAACCGGGACTTAAGGTTTGAAAAACGGACCAATAGGCCGGTAACGGATATTATGACTTCGGAGCATTTGATAACCGTTACTGAAGCTCCGGATTTGGCCCAAGCAGAGGAGATATTGCAGGAATACAAAATAGAGAAACTGCCGGTGGTTGATGCTCAATATCGGTTGATAGGTTTGGTAACGTATAAGGATATCATTAAAGCCAAGGAGCGCCCCAATGCTTCTAAAGACAAGATGGGTCGTTTGCGCGTAGCTGCCGCTGTGGGCGTGGGCGGCGACTCCGAGGACCGTTTGGCAGCTTTAGTGGAGGCAGGTGTGGATGCGGTGGTGATTGATACGGCCCACGGGCATTCGGAAGGTGTTTTGGCGGCGGTGGCAAAAGCCAGAGCGAGCTATTCGGACCTGAGCATAGTAGCTGGAAATATAGCTACGGCTGATGCAGCCCTTGCCTTGGCAGAAGCAGGAGCAGATGCAGTGAAGGTGGGAATTGGCCCAGGTTCTATTTGCACCACCCGAGTGGTGGCAGGAGTTGGAGTTCCTCAATTTACGGCGATATTGGAAGTGGCAAAGGCGCTGGCAGAGCAATATCCGGAGGTTTCGGTTATTGCAGATGGCGGGCTTAGGTTTAGCGGCGATATCGTAAAGGCTTTGGCGGCAGGAGCACATGCCGTTATGTTGGGTTCTTTGTTGGCGGGTACGGAGGAATCCCCGGGAGAAACCATTATTTATCAGGGCCGCAAATTCAAAGCCTACCGTGGGATGGGTTCTGTGGATGCCATGCAGCAAGGCAGCAAGGATCGCTATTTTCAAAGCCAGGAATCGGATCCCGGTAAATTGGTGCCCGAGGGAATTGTAGGTAGAGTGCCATTTAAAGGTTCCGTAGGCGAGGTTTTGTATCAGTTGATTGGGGGGTTGAGGGCAGGAATGGGCTATGTGGGAGCCGCAACCATAGAGGAGCTGAGCAAGGCTCAGTTTATTCGAATTACCAATGCGGGAGTGATTGAATCGCACCCGCACAACATAGCCATAACTCGAGAGGCGCCCAATTACAGCAGAGACTCGTATAAATAAATTCAAGGTTGACCTTGTTTTTGTACTTTCGTGTGCCTGTAAAATTCAGTGTGTATGAAAACCATTTGGAGGATAAGCCTCATTCTATTGCTTGGATTGAACGTGAATGCTCAGTCTAAGGACCCGATTGTTATGAGCGTGGGCTCCGAAAAAGTGAGCCTTTCTGAATTTGAAGCTATTTTTAAAAAAAACAATCAGGAGAAGTCTATTAGTAAGGCTGAGTTGGATGAATACATGGATTTGTTTCGTGTATTTAAACTTAAGGTATATGATGCCAAGCAGCAAGGTTTGGATACCAGTGCTGCCTTTAAGCGGGAGTTGCAAGCCTACGTAAAGCAATTGGCCAAGCCTTTTTTAAGAGACACCGCAGCCGAGCGTTCATTGGTAAGGAATACGTGGAACAGGATGCAAACTGACCGGAAAATTCGGCAGATTTACCTTGAACTTCCGGTCTGTGCAGCCCCTTCCGATACCCTTAAGGCCTACAACAAGCTGGAAGACATTCGAAAGGATATTGAGCGGGGAAAAGTAGATTTTGCCACAGCCGCCAAAAATTACAGCGAAGACGAGCGTTCCGCCGGCAATGGAGGACTTATCGGTTGGTTTACTGCTCCAAATGCAGCCTTAAATTTTGAACGGGCCGTGTATGATGCCCCGGTTGGCGGATTGTCCCATATTGTGCGGTCATCCATCGGTTACCATTTAATTATGGTAGAGGAGGAACGTCCTGCTAGAGGGCGCGTAGAAGTTTCGCACATTTTTGTAAGTGCTGATGCCAGCAATAGTGGGTCGGTTGAAATAGCCCGGAAGCGCATTCTCGAAGCCAAAGAAAAAGCCATGTCGGGAACCCCATGGGAAGAGGTGGTGCGCGCCTATTCCGAAAACTACAAAACAGCTACACGGGCAGGTAAATTGCCGTCCTTTGGAATCAATGAGTATTCTCCGGATTTTGAGCAAGCGGCCTTTTCTTTGAAAAAGGTTGGTGACCTCTCCGAGCCTATTCTAACTCCTCAAGGGTTTCATTTATTGCGTTTAGAACAGCCTGCCGGTTTGCCTGCTTTTGCAGAATTTGAGGATGAGCTTACCAAAATGCTGGCCAAATCAGCACGATGGAAAGAACCTAAAAGAGTTTTTGTAGAGCAATTGAAAGGCCGGTACGGTTTTACCGAACCTGCGCTTGAGTGGAGCAAATACACCAACCAAGAGGGGCTGATAAGCCTTGCCAGTTTAGAGGAGCATAAGGACTTGGTTTTGGCCAATTTCCAGAATAACGCCTTGAGTGTCGCCACTTTATTGGACTATTTAGATGCTGAGCGCCTAGAGCTTAAAGCACTTCCTCCCTGCCTTTTCCAAAAAAACTATGTGGTTCCGTTTTTTGAATCCGTATTGTTAAGCTATAAGGAACAGCAGTTGCCTCAAGAGAACTTAAAGTTTCGTTACCTGGTCAACGAATACCGCGAAGGCATTTTACTCTTTGGATTAATGGACGAAAAGGTTTGGAAACGTTCGGTGCGTGATTCTAGCGGTTTAGAAAGCTATTTTGCAGAACATAGAGATCGTTACAGGTGGGAACAGCCAAGAATGAAGGCTTGGTTGGTAGATTGTAAAAACGATGAAGCCGAGAAACTTGCGCGAAAGTATGCCGAGAAAGTAGCCAGCGGAAAGTGGGATATCAGCAAATTTACCGGAAAACTTAATAAGAACGTTCCGGACAACGTTTTGGTGACCCAGGGCACCTTTTTGCCGGGTGATCATCCGGTTGTTGACCTGGCCAACCAACAAGTAGGAGTTGGAACAACCTTGCGTAGCGAGAATAAAATTCGTTTTGCGATGGTGACCGAAGTATTAGCTCCCGGGCCAAAGGAGCTTAGGGATGTTCGTGGTAAGGTTATTTCTGATTATGCTTCTTGGCTAGAACAGTCTTGGGTGGAAGAGCTGGAGAAAAAGTATCCGGTATCCTTAGATAAAGAGGTTCTTTATCGATTGGTAACCCCTTAAAAGCTTCAATGGAGGTTCTGAGGGAATGCTGCGATGCCCGCTTGCAAATGGCCTAAGCCTATGTACCTTCGTATAGCTTATTATATTTTAGCTATTCTATGAACGGCCAAACCATACCCATGAGGGGGGAGCATGTAGGGAGCAATGGATATCAATATCTGGCTATTAGATGTTTATTTGAAACACCGGTATTTTTTGATCGATTTGGATTTCGTGGCAACTGGGCACTTGTTTTCTGGGTGCTGCTCAGCTGTGCATCCTTCCTTTTTTCTTCCTGTTCGAGGGAGAATAGGCCGAGTGCGGGTAATTCAACTGTGGCATTGGCAGAGGTAGGCAACCAAAAGTTATGGTGGAGTGACTTGTCCTCTTTTAACTTTGGGGAGAGTAAGGAGGATAGCCTACTGCGCCTAAAAGCCTATGTAGATCAATGGGTAAAAGAGCAAGTACTGCTGCAACAGGCCGAAAAGGGGCTGGGAGAGGAGCTAAAGGCAATAGAGGTTAAGTTAGAAACTTACCGCAAAGCATTGCTTATTTTTTCCTTTCAGGAGCAAATGTTAGCCAAGAATTTGGATACCCTGGTTTCTGAGGAAGAAGTGGAGGCATATTACCGGGCAAACCGGGAGAATTTTCAATTGCGTCAAAATATAGTACGGTATGGACTTTTGGAGTTTCCTTTAAGTCATAGCCCCAAGCCCAGAGTGAAACATTGGTTTTTGAGCAAGAAAGCATCCGATATTGAAAAGCTGGAAAACTATTGCCAAAAGCGAGCCAAAGCCTACATACTGCGTGATACAGGATGGACTGCCTTTGCCGAGATAGAAAAGATGGTACCTTTGGCCTATTCGAGTCAGGAATTGTTTCTTAAGCAAAACAGGTTTGTGGAAGTGCGGGATACTGCTACCTTGTATTGGTTGCGATTGGACGCATTTCGAATGAAAGAAAGCCAGTCGCCGCTTGAGTTTGAAGCTCCAAAGATTCGTGCTATTTTACTTCAAAAGAGAAAAAGGGCATATTTAGAGGGCTTAGAGCAACAGTTGTTGCAAGAGGCCGTTGAACAGAAAAAAGCAATTGTTTATGTGGAACCCTAAATCCTGGTATTTCCTAGGGATTATTTTACTTTTTCCGCCCCTAATGCATGCACAAACCGTGGTAGATGAGATGGTAGCGGTTGTCGGAAACCAAGTAATCCTTAGGTCTGAGGTCGAAACAAGGGCGTTTCAAATGGAAGCCGACGAGCGGGGAAATCGAACCCGCGAGATAGACCGCTGTGAGGTGTTGGAGGATATGGTAATCCAAAAAATGCTGGTAATGCAAGGCGAATTGGATTCGGTGGAAGTTACCGATGAAATGGTAGAAGACGAACTTCAAAGGCGTATTGCGCAAACCGCAGCTCAAGTAGGTGGAGAAAAGCGTCTGGAAGAAATGATGGGCAAAACCGTGGATCAATTGAAAGAAGATTCGCGTCCCAACATCTACGAACAGTTGATGGTAGAGCGCATGCAAATGGACATTACCGGCTCTGTACGGGTTACACCCTCTGAGGTTGAAGCCTTTTTCCGTTCCATGCCCTCCGACTCATTGCCTCCGGTGCCCGGAGAGGTCGAATTGGCACAAGTCGCCTTGATTCCCGAAATACGCGAGGAAGAAAAAGAACGCGTTAAGCAGGAGTTGATGGATATCCGGAAAGACCTTTTGTCTGGCAGCAACTTTTGCATTAAGGCCAAATTTTACTCCGAAGATCCAGGCTCGGCAGAAAACTGCGGAGAACTTGGTTATGTAAAACGCGAAGACCTGGTTCCGGAATTTTCGGCCGTGGCTTTTGGCTTAGAAATAGGGGAGATTTCCGAACCTGTGGAAACTCAATATGGTTTTCATATTATTGAAAAACTGGGCCAACGTGGTCAATATGCCAGTTTTAGGCACATCCTTATTAAGCCCGAAGTGGCCTTGGACGACCTTATTGCAGCCGAAGAAAAACTAAATGCCCTTTTGGTCAAATACGACTCCCTTGAATTCAATACTTTAGCTTTTCGTTTTAGTCAGGATGAGTCTTCCAGTGCCAACGGTGGTAAACTCACCAACCCCAGAACCGGAGGAACCCGTTTTATGATGGAGGAATTGGACCCTCCCACCTTGCGTTTGATTCAAGGTTTGAGCCAGGGGGAAATTTCCGACCCTCAAATTGCATCCAACCAAATAGGTGATAAAATGGTGAGAGTCATTAAAATAGTAAAAAAAATTGAGCCTCATGTGGCCAATCTCAGGGAGGACTACAATAAAATTCAACAAGCTGCCCTTTCCGAAAAAAAAGTTAAGGTGCTCAGAGAATGGGTCTCGCGCCGAGAAGATGACTTATATTTGAATCTTACAGGATATTTAGAACAATGTCCGGCATTGAAAAAGTGGCATCAAGCACCATGAGGTTTAGTAACGACAAAGAAGGCATTGAGGCTTTGGCCGAAGCCAATAAAAGATTGAAAAAAGAAATCGCTCAAGTAATTGTTGGCCAGGATTCCATTGTCCAAAACTTACTGTTGAGCATATTTAGTAGAGGACACTGCCTGTTGGTTGGGGTGCCTGGTTTGGCCAAAACGCTTTTGGTGCACACCGTTGCCGAAGCTTTAGGCCTCGATTTTAAACGCATACAGTTTACTCCCGATTTAATGCCCGGAGATATCACCGGCTCAGAAATCTTGAATGACCAACGAAAATTTGAATTCGTAAAAGGGCCATTGTTTTCCCAGATTCTGCTTGCCGATGAAATCAACCGGACACCTCCTAAAACCCAAGCAGCTCTATTAGAAGCAATGCAAGAACGGGCAGTAACCGTAAGCGGTAAAAGGTATCCCCTTGATCGACCGTTTTTTGTTTTGGCAACCCAAAACCCCATTGAACAAGAGGGAACGTATCCGCTTCCCGAAGCTCAGTTGGACCGTTTTATGTTTAGCCTGGAACTTGGATACCCGAGCTACGAAGAAGAATTGGATATTGTGAAGCGCACCACCGGTAATGAGCAAAAAAGCGCTCAAAAAGTAATGGAGGCGCAAGATATTCTTGACTTTCAAGAATTGCTAAGGAAGGTACCTGTTCCCGACAGCGTTTTTGCTTATGCCGTAAAACTGGTGGGTAAAACCCGTCCCAACCAAATAGGAGCCGATGCTTTAGCCAACGACTACCTCAGTTGGGGCGCAGGACCAAGAGCCAGCCAAAACCTAATCTTAGGCGCCAAATGCCATGCCGCATTAAATGGCCGCTTCTCGCCAGACAAAGAAGACGTACAGGCGGTAGCTCATGCCGTATTAAGGCACCGAATCATTAGAAATTATAAAGCTGAGGCCGAGGGGATTTCTACCGATCACCTGGTTAGCAAACTTTTTTAGGCAACGCATCCGGTTTGCTTTGCTTATTTTTGTCCTTTAAGCAAAAATGGAGCTCCGGATACACGATAAAACTTTTTCCTCTTGGATCGATAGAGGCGAAATTGCAGCCACCGTAAAGGAGCTTGCAGTAAAAATTCGTGCGGATTACCCCAACCAACGATTGCTCCTTATTTGTGTGATGAAGGGGAGTCTGGTTTTTTTTTCTGACCTGATGCGTTCTTTAGATGGGGAAATGGAAATGGCATTTATTTCGGCTTCTTCGTACCAAGGAACCCATTCTTCGGGCATTGTGCAAGTACATGCCCGTTCAGAATTGGGAATCAAAGGTAAGCACTGCTTGCTCATAGAAGATATTGTAGACTCAGGACTCACCATTCAAGCACTTGAGGAGCTTTTGTGGAAAGAAGAACCCGCGTGCTTGGATATTGCTACCCTGCTGTTTAAACCCGATGCATTTAAGGGCAACAAACGCCCCAAATTTATTGGGAAAGAAATTCCCGACCGTTTTGTAGTTGGCTACGGTATGGATTATAACGAACTGGGACGAAACTTGCCCGATATTTATCAATTGAAGCTTTAATAAGCACATGAAAAATTTGATTGTTTTTGGTGCTCCAGGCGCCGGAAAAGGTACGCAGTCTGCACGTATTGTTCATAACCACCAATTGGTGCACCTGTCCACCGGAGAACTGTTTCGTGAGGCCTTGAAAAACCAAACCCCCGTGGGAATGGAAGCCAAGGCGTACCTTGATAAAGGACTTTTAGTGCCCGATGAAGTGGTCGTTCAAATGATTCGGGAGGCTTTGCATGCGCATGCAAACGCCCCCGGATTTATTTTTGATGGATTTCCTAGAACCAAAGCTCAAGCCGCTGCATTGGACAAATTGCTTGAAGATATAAAGGCTCCAATTACCCATGTAATTTTGCTCGAAGTCCCCGATGAGGAACTCAAGGAGCGCCTTAAAAAGCGCGCCGAAATTAGCGCTAGAAGCGATGATGCCAATCCCAACATCATCGAAAAGCGTATTGAGGTCTACAAAGCCGAAACCTACCCTCTAAGAGATTATTATGCCGAACACGGCAAGCTTTTTGTGGTGAACGGGGTAGGCAAAGAGGATGAAATTGCACAAAAAATCCAAGCTATTATTGCTTAAACCCAAGGCTTGTGCCCTGAGGTTTTTGGTTTGTGCTCGCTAGGGAAGACCACATAACTCTCCGGAATTTACAGGTTTATTTGATTCAAAAAAAAAGAGCCGATTTTTCGGCTCTTTTTGTGGATTAATGCCTAATGGAAATAGGTTTAGGCTACTTCTTCCAATGCTCCAATGCCTTTCCTAAGAATCACCACTTCGTTTCCTGTGCAGTCTAGGACCGTGCTGGCTTCGTTGTGGCCAAAACCGCCATCAACCACCATACCTACTTGCTTTTGATACCGCTCCCAAATAATTTCAGGGTCCGTAGTATACTCTAAAATTTCGTCTTCATCGTATACAGAGGTAGTCACCAAGGGGTGCCCCAAAGCCTCAATTACATGGAGCGGTATTTGATGGTTGGGAATACGCACGCCCAGTTCTTTGCGGTTGGGAAGGCTTTTCTTGAGGCTGTATGAAGCCGGCAAAACAAAAGTAAAGGGTCCGGGCAAAAGCCTGCGCATAAGTTTATGCACCGGGTTTGAAAGTGGCCTCACGTAATCGTTGAGTCCGGAAATCTGGTGAAACATATACGCGAATCGAGCCTTATCCTTACTAAGACCTTTAATTCTGGCCAGTTCTGCAATGGCTTCCGGCTGACTTCCATCGCATGCAAAGCAATAGACCGAATCGGTTGGAAGAATGACCACCTGACCTTCCTTTAAGGCCTCGGTAATTTGCTCAATGTGTTTGGGGGCAGGATTCTTGGAATACACTTTAAGACGCATACGTTTTTTGGGTTTGGGGGTTAAAAAGAACGCGGCGCCAGTAGGCTTTATCCTTGCTGCGCATTCCGGTGGTCGGCCAGGAACTTTTCAAGCCCTTGGTCGGTCAGTGGGTGCTTTAGTAAAGACAAAATTGGAGCTAAAGGGCAAGTAACTACATCGGCTCCTAATTCTGCACAGCGCACAATGTGCATGGCATGACGAATACTGGCGGCCAATACTTCCGTTTTGAATCCGTAGTTGTCGTAAATCTGCACGATTTGTCCGATGAGCTCAATGCCATCTGTCGAAACATCGTCCAAACGGCCAAGAAATGGAGATACATAGCTTGCTCCGGCTTTGGCAGCCAATAGAGCCTGACCTGCCGAAAAAACTAAAGTGCAATTGGTTTTAATCCCCTTGTCGCTAAAGTACCTGAGGGCCTTTACACCGTCTTGAATCATGGGTACTTTTACCACAATTTGCGGATGCAAGGCAGCCAACGCTTCTCCCTCCTTTACCATCTCTTCGAAGCTGGTGCTGATTACCTCTGCACTAACATCCCCATCCACTATAGAGCAAATGTCTAAATAGTGTTTTTTGATGTTTTCTTCTCCTGAAATGCCTTCCTTGGCCATAAGCGAGGGATTCGTAGTTACTCCATCCAATACGCCTAAGGCTTGTGCTTCCCGAATTTGATCCAAATTGGCTGTGTCAATAAAGAATTTCATGTGGTTGTGTAATTGAACCGTGAATTCAGCTTTCGGAAAACATTAGGGTAATGTAAGAAAAATGTTACCGATACTGCAAGTCGCCCGGCTATTTTTAATTTAAAAAAGGTCAAAGAAAAAGGGCAAGTTACTTGCATCGCACCGCTACAACCTTCTACCCTTGCTTCATTCCTGACCTGGGGGAGTTCAAAGGGAGCTGGTCGTACAAGACTTGCCCGGCCACAAATGTATACATTTATTTAGTCCAACGAAGCTTTATTTCGCCCTGCTTTTTAACTATGCCCTTATAGTAACCTGCCTTTCCCACGGGTTTTCGTATCTTTGCAGGCCAAATTCCTTTGATCTGAAAACGCTCCATCATTCGCATAGTCTAAACCTTAGCATGGTCATTCCATTGCTCAACGAAGCAGAGTCCTTGCCCGAACTTTGCGCCTGGATTCACCGTGTGATGGACGCCCATCAATGGACCTACGAAATTTTACTCATCGACGACGGATCTACCGACAATTCCTGGGAGGTTATTGGCCAATTAAGCCAAGAAAACCCCAACATCAAGGGCATCTCTTTCCGTAGAAATTACGGCAAATCAGCAGCCCTCAATACCGGATTTGCCGAAGCACGTGGTCAGATTATCGTAACCATGGATGCCGACCTCCAAGATAGTCCCGAAGAAATTCCCGAACTGCGCCGAAAAATTTTAGAAGATGGCCTTGATTTGGTTTCCGGATGGAAACGCAAACGCTACGATCCGCTAAGCAAAACGCTTCCTACCAAACTCTTCAATTGGGCCACACGCAAACTCTCCGGAATTTACCTCCACGATTTTAACTGCGGACTCAAAGCCTATCGCTTCGAAGTCGTAAAAGCCATTGAGGTCTATGGCGAAATGCACCGCTATATTCCCGTTATTGCCAAAGCCGCCGGCTTTAAAAAAATCGGAGAACAAGTAGTCCAACATCAAGCCCGAAAGTACGGCAGCTCTAAGTTTGGTATGGAACGCTTTGTAAATGGTCTGCTCGACCTCATGTCCATTACCTTCATTAGCCGCTTCTCTAAAAAACCTATGCATTTTTTCGGCAGCTTGGGACTAATCGTATTCGTGCTCGGCTTCTTTATGACGCTTTGGATGGGGGTGTATAAACTGGTGCTTACCTATGGGCTCAACGAACGCGCCGATCGAATTACCGATAGCCCCATCTTTTATTTGGCCTTGCTCTCCATGGTGCTCGGTACCCAACTTTTTTTGGCCGGTTTTCTAGCCGAAATGGTCGCCAGAAATGCCCCGGACCGTAACCATTACGAAATAAGAGACCGGTACCCCAACCATGGATAAACTTTCGCTGTGGCATCGCGGCAAAAAGGATAAGGTGCGCTACAGCCTTATCTCACCTACCTTTAAACGGGCCGATGAGGTCGCGGAGTTTTTGGACTCCTTACAAGACCAAGATTTTCCTGATTTCGAAGTAATCTTGGCCGATGGAACCCCAGAACAATCTTTGGAGCAGGTAGCCGAGGCTCACCGGGGAAAACTCGACCTGCATTTCCTTTACCAATCGGGCTTGCCGGTGAGCGATGCACGTAATGCAGCCGCACAGGTGGCGCGTGGCACGTTTTTTATTTTTCTCGATTCCGATTGCCTTATTCCTCCCGATTATTTGAACAAAATCGAGGCCCACTTGAGCCTACAAGCCCTAGACTTGTTTGGTGGACCCGATGCCGCACACCCCAACTTCACCCCGGTACAAAAGGCTATTTCCTATACCATGACCTCCTTGTTTACCACAGGAGGCATCCGTGGCAAAAAGCAGGGAATTGGCACTTTTCACCCACGTGGATTCAATATGGGCATTCGCGCCGATTGGTTTCGTAAGGTGGAGGGATACAATACCAAGCTGGTTTGCGGCGAAGATGTAGACCTCAGCATTCGACTCATTGCCGCCGGTGCAACATCCGCACTAATTCCGGAGGCTTTTGTATACCACAAACGACGCACCGATTTCCGGAAGTTTTTTAAACAGGTATTCCGCTTCGGGGCAGCCCGCATTCACTTGTTTCGGCAGCACCCCGGTGAACTTAAAATCACCCATTTGTTTCCTGCCGTTTTTTTGCTTGCCCATCCCATAACTTTGCTTTTGTTTTTGATTTCCTGTCCTTTAGGCCTTTTGGCAAGTCTTGGTTTGGCCTTATACGGACTGGCTTTATTTCTGGATGCCTGGCGCAGCGAAAAAAGCCTTTGGGTCGCCCTTTTGTCGGTCCGCGCGGCCTGGACTCAGCTATTTGGCTACGGTTGGGGATTTTTGCGCAACCTTTGGGCCACCTATGTGCTCCGCAAAAAAGAGGGACTGCGTCTTTAAACCCTTTTTTGTTTTGGGGGCCTTTTCCTGCTGTCTGCGGTAGTTGGTAGTCCAAAACACCCGGCATGCCGGCACTCCGGGGTCCCCGAAGTGTCGGGGCCTCCTCGCTGCACGGCCTGCCAAGGGTTTTGAACCACCAAGCTACCTGCTTCCATCAG
Organism: Flavobacteriales bacterium; assembly: GCA_018401695.1. GTDB lineage: Bacteria > Bacteroidota > Bacteroidia > CAIKAF01 > CAIKAF01 > CAIKAF01. The sequence goes on from JAGYKD010000003.1 coordinate 325,617, forward strand.
GGGCCCGTGCCCAATGCAAAAATCCGAAATAGAGGAAATTATTGACCCTAATTGGTTCTTGCGAAGGTCTTTTTGCGGCAATTCTTGAGTGTAAAGAACGTTCCATTCGGACCAAAGCTTAGCATTAAGTTCCAAAACAAATGCGCCATCTGCGGCCCGGCGCAGGCGAAAAACCCGCAATGGGAAAGCTTAGGGGGGCGCGCCACGAGGAGGCTTTCCGAGCCTTCGGAAAGACCCCGCAGGGCCCGCCACACTTAGCTTTCCAATGAGGATTTGCAGCCGGAGACGGATAAGCCGCCCAGACCTAAGTCCAAATAAAACTTCCTCTCCAATGCTTGTAAATTACCCGCATCCAATGCTCAAATGCTTTAAATTGGTCCGGGGCGAGTTCCCCAATATGGCTTTCCCATTGCCATTGAAGCCTCAGTTGGTTGGCCTTTAGCTCGATAAGGTTCCAAGATAGCTTTCCGTAATCGGAGCTAATGTGGCCGGGAGTCAGCAGCCATTCAGGCATTTTAGGGGCTTGCATGGTTTCAGGCCAATGCATGCTAAGATCAAATGCAGAAGCTTGTGGGAAATCTTCGGCAAAACCTCCGGGAAAAGCGTCCAAAGAAGCCGGAGACAAAGGCATAGGAAATAAGCGCCTCAGATTCAAAGCAAAACCTCGTGCCGGATGGGTTTTGTGATGCAAAGGGTAGCTCAAGTTTGCGTCAAATAAAAATGGGGAAACCGAGGATAACTCTTTGGTTTTAATTGAAATATCTCCCAGGCTGTCGTTGGGAAGCGCTGTGGGAAGCAGGGCATAGTCCGGGTGTGCCAAACTGTCTACAAAACCATGCAGCAGTCGTCCGCGAAGAAGGGTAGACCAATCTCCCTTTAGGGAAACCTCCATTTCTACACGGCTTTTTTGTGCTGCTTCAAAAAGAAACAAAGAAGCCCGAATATTCCTTTCTGCCGGGGTTTTGGAATGATTTTTGATTTCTTTGAGTTGGATGGGGATGCCTACCGGTCGGTTGAGCCAGTCGGCGTAGTCGCTGTTGATGGGAATATGCCAGTGCCTAATGCCCCTCAAATAAAAGGCAAGTTCGTTGGCTTCCCAGCCGAATGCGTGTTGGCGGGGCACCAGGTAGCTAAGACCGCTGTCGGTTTCAACGGCAAGGCCTTGCATGGGCCAATAGGGTGCCCAGTGCACCAAGCTATCTTCGGAGAGGGTGCGGTTTCGGTGTCTAAACAGCACCAAATAGGCTTTTGCACCGCTGCGGTAAATAAGCTCTTTATATACCCTAAAAAGACTCATTTGACGCAGAATACCTTGGCTTAAAAAGCTTCGTAACCGTTCCAGTTTTACGTCCTCACCTGCAAAAAAGAGGCTGTCGTTCTGAAAACGGAATTGGTGGGTGAGCATGGCCTGAATTCGTCGCCAACTTTCGGGGGAGTTTCCACTAAAGGTATCCGGGACGGCATGGAGATACAAGCGGTTGAGCTGAAGAGATAGGGGACTAAAAGGGCCGGCAAAGAAGGAACCGGAGGGATTGGGTTGGTAGTCGGCTAATTCGGATAAAACATGGCGCCAATCCATGGCCTGCTTTTGCGGTTGGTAGGGGTCAGGTGCTCCAAAGCTTAGCCAGAGCATGTTTTCGGGGCGTTGAAAATAAGGTGCAGGGTTAATGGCCGGGATCTTGTGCATTTCGCTGCGCAATACCTTTCCGGAGAGGCTATCGAATTTCCAACCCTCGCTAAACATGAGCAAATAATGCTCCGGGGGTCTTCCAATAAGCTGTACTTCCAAACGTTGGGTAGGAACTTCTTGGTAGGGAATCAGTCGAAAGGTAGCAGGCATGTTGTATCTCAGCAAGATTTCCAACTCGTCTCCCGGCGCAAGTTCCAAGGCCCTAAAACCATAAGCCCAGGCCTGCACTCTAGATTTGTTGCCAATAAAGGAGCGGTTTAGGGCCCATTGTTTGAGCAAAACCTGGTGGGCGGTGTCGCCCTTTAATTTTCTGGCATCCAATTGCCGAATGTCCGATTCTCCAAACCAATGGGTCGGGTTTTTGCGGCGCGGGTAACGCAGCGGATCTACATTAAAAGGAATGTAAAAGTTATTGAAGCGCAGCAGACCCAATGCGTTTTTAAATAGCCAGCGCTGATATACCCGAATTTCTCTTTTGTTAAAATCTAAGCGCAATTGCATGTCCAAGATGAGGGCATCTTCTTGGGAATATTCCGGGAGAGGTTCCATAACCACCGGGTGAAACTCCGACCAGTCGGTTCGGAAGTTTCGGTACGAAAAGTCTTGAGAAAAAACAGAAAACGGAGCGCAAAACAGGCCAATCCAAAGCCCTAAGGTCAGGCAAATACCTGCAATAGAACCTGGCTTTGGGGATTGCATTAGGGTTTGGGGATTTGGCGAATGCTGTGGGCCTGGTTGCTTTTAAGCTCAATAAACCGTGGCTCTTGGGAGGCTTCAAAATGCATGCTAAACCTGCCCTTATCGGGGATAACCTGTGCTTCAATCAAGCGGCCCCAGCGGTTGCGAACCAGGGCAACACCTCCTCTAAATTCTGTAGAATCAGAAAGGTAAAGACTTTTAGGAGTTAATTGAACCTTAGTTTCTTGCTCGGTGTTTGCCTTTGGCATGGCTTTGCAAAAGGTGTAGGTCATTAAGGTTTCGGGTTCGGCTCGAGGCCCTTGAAGTCGGTAACCCTGTATTTGAAAGAGTAGAGCATCGTTTCCATCGTCTACTACTTTAATTTTGGCGTATTGTCCACTTCCCAGAGGGGGAATGTGCACTCCTTCGGAGTAAGTGCCCCCCTTGTTGCTGCCAAAGCTCAAAAGTGCTCCGGCCTGCAGCACCGGAATGGCTTGTTGGCTAAGTTCAAAGTCAGTAGCGGAACTTCCATTATCCATGGCAAGCATGTGGGCATCTCCACAAATAAACATAAGCCTATCGTGTCCTAGATTTTGGAGAATGGATTGCAGTTGGCTGCGTTCTTGCGGAAAACCACCCCAATTGTCGTCTTCGGTGCCATACCAAGAAACCGAACTTACCAAAACGGTAAACAAACCCTCTTTGGCATGGGCTTGAAGCCTTTGTTCTAACCACTGCATTTGTCCGGGGTGCATAATTTTTTCGCGGCTTCGTTCAGAGCGTAAATCCATAAGTAAAAAAGCCACTCTCCCTTGTCGAAACTCACGTGCAATACCTGCGCCTTCTTGGTAAGGCTGGTGCGAAGGCACGGCTTGTTGGTAAGCCAGACGGGCTGCTGCTCCACAGGGACTTTCCCCCAGGCTGTTGTTGCCGCAAAAGTCATGGTCGTCCCACACATAAATCAAGGGCATTTTTGAAAACAATTGCTGCTCTGCTTCGCCCTGCAATACCCTCTGAATATAGGCTTTTCTATGGGGTTCGGCCCTTTCGGAGTTTGGGTTGGCATAATGCAAATCGCCCACATTTAAATAAAAGAGTGCCTCTTGTTTGGCCATATGCGCATGCGCCGGGTTATTGGGAAAGAATCCGCAAGAGGAACTAAGAAAACTAAATGAGGTAGGCCCCTGGCTTAGGGTTTGGAATTGTCCGGGCTTTCCCTGGTTTTCTTGTTGGTTTTGAAAGTGGTAGAAATAGGTGGTATTCGGCAAAAGTTCAGAGGCTTCAAAGCTAAACCAGCCGGGAGCTCCCTCCACCGGACGGCCTTTGATTTGATGTTCGCTACCGCGTGCAGGGTCAAACAACAGCCAATCTAAATCATTTGTATTGGGGGCAAACACCTTGGCTCGCACGCCATTATCGGTAGGGGCACCTACCCAAGCCAGCCAATCCGAAGAATCCTGAGCCTTGAGGGCAGGCAAAAGCAGGGTGCAAATGCCTAAGAAAAAAAACAGTTTATTCATACCATATCCTTGCTTAATGGAGGCCACATCCGCACATATGTTGCCTTAAATCTTGACCCTCTTCCCAAGGGTAGGAAACCGGACTATCTTCCATTTGCCAATAAAAGGGAGTGGGTCTAAACTTCCCTGTAAATACTTCAATTAGAGAAGAGGGGTCATAAAACCTTCCGTTAAGCATCACCAAATCGATGTGTTCGGTAGCTTGAATGTTTTGTAAAGGGTTTCCGTCAATAAAAATCATATCGGCCAGTTTGCCCGCTTCCAAAGAACCCAGTTCATGGTCGAGTCCAAGATATGCAGCACCATCTATGGTGGCCGCTTTAAGGGCATTTAGGGGAGTCATACCTCCTTGGGCCAGCATCCAAATTTCCCAGTGCGCCCCTAAGCCTTGAATTTGACCGTGAGAGCCCATGTGCATTCGAACTCCATGGCTTTGGAGCGCAGCACAACTTTGGGAGCTGAGGATGTGCCCGTTTTCGTATTCCTCCTCAGGAATTATGGTGCGGTGTCTGGACCTGCTGTCTATTATTGGCCTTGGAGTAAAGGCCAACAAGCGTTCTTTTTCCCAAACCTTGCTTTTTTGATACCAATAATATTCGCCATTGATACCGCCATAATTCACAATTAGGGTAGGGGTATTTCCTGTTTGTGTTTTGCTCCAAAAATTCAATACATCGCCATACAAAGGAGCAACCGGGATGTTATGCTCAATTCCTGTGTGGCCGTCCACAATCATAGACATGTTGTGGAAAAAGTGTGAACCACCTTCAGGCATTACCAAAACCCTTTGTTTCTCTGCTGCCTGTATGACCATTTGCCGTTGATTTCTTCGAGGCTGGTTATAGGACTTTACCGAAAAGGCGCCAAAAGCTTTGGTGCGGGCAATGGCCCGTTCTGCATCTCTGTAGGTTTCTATGGGAGCTCTAAAGTCGCCATCGGCACCATACAAAATGGTTCCCGTCGAAAAAAGCCGTGGACCAAGCATCCTACCTGCTCTTAGCATTTCGCTTTGGGCAAATACCATTTCTGTATTGGCCGATGGGTCATGGGTCGTGGTAACTCCATAGGCTAAATTGGCGTAGTATTCCCATTGTTTTTCCGGACTAATACCATGCCTAAAGTTTCCGGTATGCGCATGCACATCAACCAAACCGGGCATTAGGGTACTGCTGTCCATCATCAGTAATTCCCAATCTTTTTGCGGTGGAATATCCTCCGGGCGACCTACCTGCAAGATTCGATTTCCTTTTACCACCACCACTCCCGGTTCCAAAACGCCTTGCTCACCCATGGTGATGATGCGCTTTACCCGTATATAAAAGGTGCTTTGATGGACGTCGGCCGCCAGCTCCAATTTTATGGTGTCTGCACTCACTTGGCTTTGGCCGCTAAGGGTATCTGATTGTCCCTGACTCAACCAGTCGAATTGCTTGCTAAGTTCAGTTTCATAGACCACAGGACCTAAAGTCCAGCGCAGGGTTTGGCTATTGCCCAACCAATGGAGCGCAATGCCGGCATCGTCCGAAACTTCGGAAATGGGTAGCGCTCCTGCCTTTCCGCTTAATTCAAAGGATTGTCCATAGGAAGGCATGGGCATAAGAAATACTTTGTGCAGTTCTGTGAATGCCAACCACTGCCCATCGGGGCTAGGTGCGTAGTAGCCTGCATATTTGGACTTGGTAAGCACCTGAGATTTGCGCTTTTCTAAGTCAAAAATTTCAAAGGTTTTGTTTAGGCTTCCAAAAACAATACCTCCGGTTTGGTAATAAAATTTGGTGCCCGAAGGGTGCCACCAGGGGTTTTCGCCCTTTTCGGAAACTTTTTCTGTGGTTTCGGTCCGGAAATCGTAAAGGTAAATGCCGGGTTCATAACACCAAGCGTAGCCCAAATGGCGGTTCCCAGACTCTTTTACAAAGAGCAGTTTGCTGCCGTCGGGAGAAAGCCTAGGTGTACGGTAAATGCCTTTAGGCAGGTTTAGGCGAGTAAACTCCCACGCTTTTTTGGCTTTTTGAGCCACAATAATAGAACCCATGGCCGTGTCTTGCCAGGAAACAAAACTCAAACGCTTTCCATCCTTGCTGTAACTTGGATCAAATTGTAGACCGGGCAAGTCTCCCAGCACATCTATGCTTCCGTTTTCTTGAATATAGAGCTTACCTGCGGCATGAAAAATGCGAGCCCTTCCTTCGGGATGGCTGCACATGTGTCGAATGGCTTTGGCATAAAACCGGTTCTCTAATTTGCCTTGTTTGAACCTAAGGGCGGGTTTCACCACTTGCTGCACTTTGGCTTCAAAAGGAATGGAAATGGCCTCCCCACTGCTCACATCCACTTTTTGTATGCCTCCTTTGGCCCAAATGTAAATGTACTTATCGTCCGGCGACCAGGCAAAACCGGGATATACTCCAAAAATGGCCCAAGCTTCCTGTTGGTCTTTATCTAAATCGGCATAAACCGCTTTGGCTTTGCCACTGACCAGGTCTTGCACAAAAAGTACGGTTTGGGTGCGTACGCGACGCACAAAAGCCAGTTGGTCGCCTTTATGAGAGGGAGTAGGGCGCACGGCACCGCCGGGTCCTGTTGCCTCATTTTTGACCTTTCCCTGCGCAAAATCGTAGCTCCGGCTAATGTAAATTTCGCTGTTGGGGTCTTTGTTGTATTGAAAATAGCCCCCCGGGTACATATCTTCGGAGAACCAAATTTTGCTTCCGTCCGGATGAAAAAAGGGTTCATTTACGTCCTGTTGATCGTTTTTGCGTTCAGTAAGCTGCACCCCTTGTCCCCCTGAGGTATGGTACAACCAAATTTCACCGGCTCCTGCAGAACGGGTGGAGGTAAAGTGCTTGCGAGCAGCAATATACTTGCCATCGGGCGACCACACGGGGTTGTTGAGTAAGCGAAAATCCTCTTTGGTGATTTGCCTAGCATGTTTGCCTTCCCGATCACAAACCCAAATATTGTCACCACCTCCCAAGTCTGAGGTAAAGGCGATTTGGCTTCCATTAGGGCTAAAACGCGGTTGAACTTCCCAAGCAGGACCCGTCCTAATGGCCTTTGCAACACCGCCCGCACTGGGCATCACATAAATATCGCCTAACAAATCGAATACCAACCATTTACCGTCCGGACTTAGGTCCAAATTCATCCAAGTACCCTCACGTGTGGTAAAGGAAATCGTGTCCGCCTTGTCAAATAAGGTACTGTCTACCTTCCACTTAGGCTCAGCATCTTGTGCTTTGGCAGTCTTGCCGAAGCAAAAAGGCAAAACAAGGGCAAAACAAGCGAAATAGCGCAAAAAATTCATCCTACGAAGATACTAAACCTATCGATGTGTGCTTGTTTTTGGGCGGCTGCGGGCCATTCACTCTAGTCCTCCCCTTTGTACTAAGCTACTGCTGGTGGTACGTGGGCTTCCTATGGTCGCCTCCGCCCACCGGCAGTACCTAAGTACAAAGGCTCCGGGCTGCCGCTGCTGTCCCTGCCGCTTGTACGTTCAAAAAGGCTCTTTGGACCTGGTCTCTGTTTTTTTTGAAGCTTCCTCCTTTGGGCCAATAACCAACACCATTTCGCCCTTTCTGGGTTGCTCTACCAAGGCTTTTTCAAGCGCTTCCAAGCTACCATGAATGGCCTCTTCGTGCACTTTTGAAATTTCTCGAACCAAACTGGCCTGCCTATGTGGGTCCAAATAGCTAACCGCTTCTTTTAGGGTTTTACTAATCCTATGTGGACTTTCATACAAAACAAGCGTGCAGGGTAAGGACTGTAGAAACAACCACCTGGTCATGCGTCCTTTTTTATGGGGCAAAAAGCCTTCGAAATAAAAGGAATCGCAGGGAAGCCCGGACATTACCAATGCTGGAACAAAGGCAGAGGGGCCTGGTAAGCAGCTCACCGCAATGCCTTCCGAGCGACAAGCACGGCTAAGGAGAAAGGCAGGGTCACTAATTCCGGGAGTGCCTGCATCGCTTACCATGCCCACTTTTTGACCTGATTTGAGCAGATGAATTACATGCTCTAGAGCCCTGTGTTCGTTATGGGCATGGAAGGCCATGAGTTTAACAGAAATGCCGAGCCTTTTGAGCAGCTGGCCCGTATGTCGAGTGTCTTCGGCCAAAAGCAAATCCACTTCATTTAGCGCATTCAAAACCCTTGGACTAAGGTCGTCTATATTTCCAATCGGGGTTGGAATAAATATTAACGCTGCTTCAGATAGGGATTCCATTCAGGAGATTCCAAGGTTTTAATAAAGTCAACAAAAAGCCAATGTAAATCGTCTGCCTTTTCCATCGGAACATGTTCGGCCCTATCGTAAATGTCATGGTAGGCTTTTACTTTTCCTTCGGTGTAAATAAAAAAGGCCGGAACCCCCATCTCAGAAAAAAAGTAGTGATCGCTGTTGGCGGCCGGACCTCTTCTTCTTATCCTTCCTATGCGCTGGTCTTGGGTATTTATCTGTTCCAATATTCCTGTGATTTCAGGATGCTTGGTCGCATTTACCACGGTAATGCCTTCTGCCGAGCCCATAATGTCAATGTTCAATAAAAAGCGGGTACGCTTCAAGGGAATTACCGGGTTTCGCACGTAGTGCAAGGAGCCGAGCAAGCCCGCTTCTTCCCCGCCAAAAGCAATAAAGGCAATGGAATACTCGGGTTGGTTTTCGGGTTGGGAAAAGTATTTGGCTAGGGCAAGCATGTGACCTATGCCACTGGCATTGTCGTTGGCTCCCGGATACATAATGCGGTTTCCCAGTCTGCCTAAATGGTCAAAATGGCCGGTAACCACAATAAAGGTGTCTCGCACGCTTTTGCCCGGCACATAACCCACCACATTAACGGTATTAAAATCGGACATTTGCACCGATTGAATCCGCAAACGGACTTGCTTGTACCTTCGTTGGATTAAGCTGTCGGCCACTTCTATTACCGGAGTTTTTCCGGGAGCTTGAGAAACACTCCATGTCAATTTAGATTTAGGCTCAATAAAACCGGCAGCTCCAAAAACATTTTTCCGCAAATTGTTGGCTGCATTTTGCAATTCCTTGCTTTTAATAGAACCAACATCCATCACTAAAAAGCTCTTGGATAAATCTTGTTTGACTAACTTCTTCCAGGCTTTGTCGTTGGAAAGGCTTAGGCTATCAATCCAAATCAAGTCAAAAGTTCCATGAATTGGGGGGCAATCGGGTGCCGGATGGAAATCTCTCCCCGGAACCAAAAAGTCTTCATCAAAAGCCAGTACAGGGACTTCCGGAAATACATTGGCACTCATGGTAAAGCTCTGGTAAAAGCCGGGTGCGGGAAACAAGGTTTTCAATCCCAGCTTGTAAAACTCGGTGGCAATATGGTAGGAAGCCATTTTATGCCCGTCCTTAACATAGCCTCTGCCATGAAAGACATCGCTGGCAAGGGTGTCTTTGTTCAATCGGGCATAGGCTCCGTAGCTAAGGGAATCGTTTTGTGCTCGGGTGGTTTTTAGGCTTAACCAACATAAGGTGGTTAATACACCTAGGGTCCATCGTAGCTTCATTAGGCAAATTTGTGGTAAATAAGTTCAAAAAAGTCCTGAGCCGTTGCATCCTCGGCATTCCAGGAGCGCTCTTGCTGGGTTTGTTTAAGCAGCGCCTCTGCTGAGGCCCAATCCTGGCATGCATTTAAGTTTTCCAACAATTCATTAAAAGGCCCATTGTCGCCTTCAAACAATTCATTGATGAATCTGAATTTCTCGTGAAGGGGCATGGACTTTTTTAAGTCTTTGCTTTTGGCTTGTTTTAGTTTGTCTGCTAAGCTTCCTCCTGTTTGGTGGGCGGCTTTATCGTTAAAACTAAGGCTGCTTCCGGGGGCAATATCTGACCCTTCGGCGGGCGAAGGATGCGTTATAGGGCTATCTTTAGTTTTTGAGGCTTCTGCAGATTCAACTTGGACCTCTTTAGGTTGAGCCTCTTTGTTTTTGAGAGATGGGGCCGCCAAATCTTCTTTTGGATTTTGATCCGGCTTATATTCTTGTTGGGCCTCTTCGGTTTGGGAATCTTGGCTAGATTTTGGTGTCCTTTTTGCCTCCACCTTTGGCTCCGGATTTGGGGCGGAGCTTTGGGCTATTCCTGTTTCTTGAATCGATTCCGGCACTTGGGCTTTGACCTCTGGTTGGGGAGGAGTTGGGGTGTCAGTCGCTTGTGCTTGGGGAAGAGGAATGCCCGCAACCACTAAAGAGGGCACCTGTTGATTGCTCAGAAATTTGTAAATTAACACATCTTCATGGAGGTCTCTTGCCAGTTGCACCGTGCCGTTTAACCAAAATTCGTCCGGACCTTCATTTTCAATTTTATTAAGCAACTCCTCCATTTTCAGCATGTTGCGTCGGATTTTTTGAATTAGTTTGGCTTTATCCATTCCTTGGTTTTTGGTGGGTAAATGGGATTGCTCTATTTTTCGACTCTAATTTACGGTAAAGGTACATGTTTGTAGAGAACACCCTTAAAGAAGGCGAAAGAAGAGGTTGGATTGAAGTGGTTTGCGGCTCAATGTTCTCCGGTAAAACCGAAGAATTGATTCGACGCCTAAAACGTGCGCGTATCGCCAAGCTTAAGGTGGAAATTTTTAAACCTGAGGTGGATATTCGGTACGACGAAAACCATGTGGTAAGCCACGATTCCAACGCTATTCATAGCACCGCTGTTCCTAGTGCGGCACACATATTATTATTGGCCAATACTGTCGATGTTATTGGGGTAGACGAAGCCCAGTTTTTTGACGACGGTTTGGTGGAGGTCTGCAATACTTTGGCAAATAGGGGAATACGAGTAATTTGTGCCGGCTTAGATATGGATTATACCGGCAAGCCCTTTGGGGTTATGCCCAAACTCATGGCAACGGCAGAGTTCGTTACTAAAGTACATGCCATTTGTGTCCGCTGTGGACATATTGCCAACCATTCTTATCGCTTAACCAAAGACGAACAGGTGGTGTTGTTGGGCGAAACAGATGCATATCAAGCCTTGTGCCGCGACTGCTTTCATAAAGTAACCGATTCAGACAAACCATCCCATGATTCGTAAGGAACCGGTCCATTTGCCGGAACTTGCTTCTGCTTTAGGCTGGGAAATCCTGCAGGAGGGCAAACACGCTTGGATTTCTCAAATAAGTCAGGATACGCGAACCTTAAGAGCCGATAGCCCCTCTTTGTTTTTTGCTTTAGATGGGCCTAACCACGACGGACACCTTTTCTTACAGGAGGCAAAAGCTGCGGGAGCGGTTGCTGTGGTTGTGGAAAAGATTCCCCCAAGTTTCCCCACCGACATCTATGTGTTTCGTGGCCCCGAAAGCACCTTGCACGCTTTGCAGCATTTGGCCCGATTCATTCGAAGTTCCTCCAAGGCAACCATAGTAGCTATTACCGGTAGCAATGGAAAAACCGTGGTAAAAGAATGGGCCTGGCGCTTGATTTCACCAGATTTTGATGTACTTCGAAGTCCGGGAAGCTATAATTCTTCTATTGGGGTTCCTTTATCTTTATGGCCCTTATCTCCAAACCATCAACTCGCATTAATTGAAGCCGGGGTAAGTCAACCCAAGGATATGGATAGGTTAGAGTCCATGATTCAACCCCATATTGGACTTTGGACACACATGGGCAATGCCCATGTAGGCAATTTCCCAAACGAAATCTCGCTAATACAGGAAAAGGCCAAGCTTTTTAAAGAAGTTGATTTTTTAATTTATGGTAGCGATCATCCCTTAGTTAAGGCTACTGTTAAGGACCTGCCTTGCGCCAAACTGGATTACGGAATAAACCGGGAGGCCGCCTTGCGCTATGGATGGAACTCCTCCTGTATTCAGTTTCAATGGAAAAACCAAACCTACCAAATTCCCTGGGATACTCCCGGCTCTGTAGATGCAGAAAATTTGGCGTCCGCTTGGGCTTTGGCTTTGCATTTAGGAATAGCACCTGAGGCCTTGGTAAAGCGGTCTGCCATCCTTTTCCCGGTGTCTATGCGCTTGGAAACCCTCGAAGGCTTGCAGGGAAGATTGCTATTGAACGATACCTACTCTGCAGACTTAAATGCCTTAGAGTTGGCCCTAAAAAAGTTGCAAGAGATTGCCCAGAACAGGCCCAAAGCGGTCGTCCTTTCTGATTTTTCGCACCTAGAGGCCGATTCCTACTTTTATGAAACTCTCCTTGAGACCCTTTGTGTCTATGGCATTGAGCAATGGGTAGGTATTGGAAAGGCCTGGCCAAAACTTTCCGTGCCGGAAGGCATGAAAGTTCATTTTTTTGACAATTTGGAGGAAGCAAAAGCACAAATCAATACCGTTTTACTCCACAATGCTGTGGTACTAATCAAAGGCGCTCGAAATCAAAGGCTAGAATCCTTACTTAGCCATTTGCAATACCAGCACCACGGCACCCAAATGGAAATTTCCATGTCGGCCTTGGTCCATAACCTTGCCTATTTTCGCAGAAAAATCGGGAGCCAAACCAAACTTATGGTAATGGTGAAAGCCGCCTCCTATGGAACCGGCAGATTCGAGGTCCCCGCCTTACTCAATTATTATGGAGTAGACTATTTGGCCGTAGCTTATCCAGACGAAGGGGTCGCTTTACGTAAGCAGGGCATTAATATTCCAATTTTGGTGCTTAACCCGGGAGTGCAGGATTTTGATTTACTCCTGCATTTTAGTTTGGAGCCTGAACTGTACAGCATTCCCATGCTTAGCGCCTGGCTGCATTTTGCAGCACTACATGTAGAGGTTCCTGCTTGCCATCTTAAATTCAATACCGGAATGAATCGATTAGGGATTGAAGAAGAGGAGCTTTCCCATGTGCTTAGCCTTTTCCAAAAGAGCCCCACAAGGCTATCCATAGCCTCTGTATTTAGTCATTTGGCTGCAAGTGACGACCCCGGCCAAGACCACTTTACTAAAGAACAAATTAGAAGCTTTTCAAGAATTGCAGTGTCCGTAGAAAAAGCCCTGGGAATACAGGTCTTAAAACACATAAGCAATAGTGGAGCTATTCAGCGCTTTCCTGAGGCACGGTTCGATATGGTGCGCCTTGGAATTGCTTTATATGGCTATGGGGTAGGCGAAGATGCCCTTGCGCTTGAACCTGCCGTAAGTCTGAAAAGTAAAGTTTTGCAGGTGCGCACCCTTAAAGCAGGAGCCTCTGTGGGCTATGGCCGGAGCTATATGGTGCCCAAAGACACCCAAATTGCCATAGTTTCTATTGGCTATGCCGATGGATTGCCCCGAAGACTTAGCAATACCAAAGGAAAACTTTGGATTGGAGGAATAGCCTGCCCAATTGTAGGAAAGGTGTGCATGGATTTAACCATGATTGACGTAGGGGATTTGCCCTTTAAAGTGAAACCCGGGATGGATGTGTGGGTGTTTGGTCCTGTTTATGACTTAGAACGGTTTGCTGAAGATTGCCAGACCATTCCTTACGAAGTAATTTCAACCATTCACCAAAGGGTGCCAAGGCTTTACATTAGGGATTAGACAATGGCTGTTTGCTTTTTTTAAGCAATTTCTTTTGAACCTCTTTATCTTGACCATTCCCTAGGGTTTCTTAAGCCAAATTCTGATAAATTTTCAGCTTTCTCCTTTAGCTCCCTTTTTTCATTCGTGAATATAGGCCTAATCATTACCTTTGGGCATCTAAATTTGAACAGCATGGCGCAGGTAGAAATCAGGATGCCCAAACTTGGTGAAAGCGTAATGGAAGCCACCATTACTTCATGGTTAATTGAGGAAGGAGGGGTCATTGAAGCAGACGACGCTTTGGTAGAAATTGCTACCGATAAAGTTGACTCGGAAGTGCCGGCACCTGAAAGCGGAAAATTAATAAAACGCTTGTTTAATGAGGGCGATACGGTTAAAATAGGGGATGTCTTTGCCATTCTTGAAACCGAAAGTCAAGGAGCTACAGGAGCAGATGCTGCCCATGCCGCACACAATGCTGAGTCTGCTGACCAGAAAGAGGAAACGTTTACACCTGCCGCCCAAGCTCCCACCGCTGCTGTTGTGGACAATGGAAAAGCACCTATTCCCAGCCGTAGCGATTCCGGTAGGTTTTACTCGCCCTTGGTGCGAACCATTGCCCAAACCGAAGGAATTTCTCTAAACGAACTGGAAGCCATTGATGGCACCGGATTGGAAGGCCGTCTAACCAAGGAAGACTTAATGGGCTATTTGGCGCACAAAAGCTCTGCTCAAGTTGCGGCTCCTTCAGCTGCCGCTCCTCCGAGCGCTCCGAACCCAACTTCAAAACCAGCAGGCACCATACCTGAGGCCAAACTACCTGCTGTAAGTGTTTCGGGTGAAGATGAAATTGTGGAAATGGACCGTATGCGCAAAATGATTGCCGCCAATATGGTCTTGTCTAAACATACTTCTGCCCATGTAACCAGCTTTGTGGAAGCTGATGTTACCAATTTGGTGCGGTGGAGAGAGGCCAACAAAACCGCATTCCAACAAAAATATGGAGAGAAACTCACCTTCACTCCCATGATTTTGGAAGCTGTAGTTCAAGCCATTAAAGAGTTTCCCGGTATCAACGCCTCGGTAGACGGAGACCGAATTATCTATAAAAAGCGAATCAATGTTGGAATGGCTGCGGCTCTTCCTTCCGGCAACTTAATCGTACCCGTAATTAAGCAAGCCGATCAAATGAATTTGCTTGGCTTAGCCAAAGCGGTGAATGACCTTTCTGCCCGTGCCCGAATTAATAAATTGAAGCCCGATGAAATTGCAGACGGTACGTACACCGTATCGAATGTGGGAACCTTTGGCAATGTCATGGGAACGCCTATTATTAGCCAGCCCCAAGTGGCTGTTCTTGCGGTGGGTGCTATCCGCAAAAAGCCTGCGGTGATTGAAACTCCTGAAGGAGATTTAATTGGTATCCGGCACATGATGTTCTTATCTCATTCTTACGACCATAGGGTCGTGGATGGTGCACTTGGTGGCAGTTTTGTGAAGCGTGTTGCCGACTTGCTCGAAGCCTTTGACCCCAATCGAATCATTTAACTCCATAATTTTGAGTCTTTTTTTAAACCGACCTATTGTTTTCTTTGATATTGAATCCACAGGACTTCATGTAACCAAAGACCGTATTGTAGAATTGGCTCTACTGAAGGTGTTTCCTGATTCAAGCCAAGAATCATTGAACTTTAGAATTAATCCGGGAATACCGATTGCACCCGAAGCTACTGCAGTGCATGGCATTTCCAACGAGGATGTCGTTTTCGAACCTCGCTTCGAACAATTAGCCCCCAGAATTTTTGAATTTATCGAAGCTTGCGACCTGGGTGGCTTCAATGCGTTGCGTTTCGATATTCCAATGCTTATGGAAGAGTTCCTAAGGGTTGGAATGGACATTGGCATTGAATCAAGAGAAGTAATCGATGTTCAAGTGATTTTCCATAAAATGGAAGAGCGCACCTTGTCCGCCGCCTACCGCTTTTATTGCAACAAAAACCTAGAAGATGCACACAGCGCCAAGGCAGATACCCTGGCTACTTGGGAAGTCTTTAAAGCTCAAACCGAACGATACCCCTCTTTACCTAAATCCATAACCGAAATTGCCAAGTTTACAGGCAACGATAAACGAGTAGACCTCGAAGGCCGATTGGTGAAAAACGACCAAGGTCAAGTTGTGTTTAATTTCGGTAAACACCGAGGCAAGTCAGTGGCAGAGGTGTTTGCCAAAGAATCAGGATATTACAATTGGATGATGGAAGGGGACTTCCCCGCATACACAAAAAAAATTATTACTCAAATCCGCATGGGCCAATAAGCCCTATTAGGCGAATTAATTACCAATTCATTTGCTGAACAATTTCAAAATCTTGAATTAAATTCTATTTTTGCAGCACCAAGTTGGTTGAGCCCAAAGTAAATGTAAGAGTGTTCCTATGCGCTATCTTCTCCTATCTGTATGTTTTTGGATTGGATTTTTTTCCCTGTCCCAAGCCCAAAGCGTCACTTTTGACCCCATAAATTTCCCCGGCAAAGAAGCGGAATTGGGTCAAGCTATTGATGCTTACGAAAAGGGTGACCGGTACTACGAAAGAGGCCCACACCATTTCGAAAAGGCGCTCGGCTTCTATAGGCAAGCCTACCAGTTTAATCCAGAAAATGGAAGATTGAATTTTCAAATTGCCTCCATCCATGAGGATATGTCCAGACCTGATTCCGCTGCCTTCTATATGGAACGTGCCATGGTCTTAGACCCTCAGTACAAGTCTTTTGGGGTGTATCTGCAAGCCGTTCAGCATCACCGAAACGGAGAATGGCAAGAAGCCATCGAAACCTACAAAGAGTATATTCGTTTGGCTTCCGTAAATTTGGAATTTATGGACGCCAGGCAGCGGCTTGACCTCGAATCTGACGTTGCTGTTATCAACCGCCGCATCATTCAATGCGAAAACGGTATGGTAATAACCAAGGATACGCTTCCTATAATGGTAACCAACTTGGGAGACCCCATCAACTCAACGTACCCCGATTATGCGGCTAGCGTAAATGCCGATGAAACCTACATGATTTTTACCTCTAGAAGAGAAGGCAACACCGGAGGTAAAAAGCCTAAAGAAGAAGTATTCGAATACGAAGACGTCTATTTCTCACAAAAATCCGAAGGCGGTTACTGGGTCCCCGCACAAAAATTGGATGGGGTTAATACCAACCGACACGATGGTTCGGTTTGGCTGTCATCAGATGCCAGCAAAATGATCATATACCGCTTTAAAAATAACGGCGATTTATATCTTTCGGAGCGAAGTGGCGGCGATTGGAGCAAGCCCGAACCCATGAAAATGCTAAACTCTAAGTATAGAGAAGCACATGCCTCCATGACTGCCGATGGCAATACTATTTATTTTACCTCCAATAACCCCGAACTTGGAACCCAAAGCCTCGATATCTACAAAGTGATGATCGATACCAATACCGGGGAGTGGACCAAGCCCCTGAATTTAGGCGGTATCATCAATACAGAATACGACGAAGAGTGCGTTTTTATTAGCGAAGACGGAAAAACCCTCTATTTCTCTTCCGAAGGACACAACTCCATGGGTGGAAAGGACGTTTTTAAATCCGAATTGGACGAAGACGGCAAGTGGTCTAAACCGGTCAATATGGGATACCCCATGAACTCTCCCGCCGAAGATATCTTCGTATCTTTTATCCCAGGCTCCGACAAGGTCTATATGGACTCCGACCGTATCAAGACCACCGGGGATAAGGACATCTTTCTCGTGGAATTGCTCGAAGGAAAAACCATTCCTTACTATTTCGTAGTTATGGACTCCGCCACAGGCGAAACCATACAGGCCTCTGTGCAAGTTGTAGGTAGCAAAGACCAAAAAGAATTCAAAATTTACGAACAACCCGATGGACACATGGCTGTGCTGCCGGTATTTCAATCCTTTTACATCAAGGCTACTTCCCTTGGCTACAAAAGCTACATCGGTTCCATCTCAACACGTTACGAAACCGCTGACGTTACCGAGCTTCGCGATACGATTTACATGAACCTTGGCGAAGATGTGGTTACGCTTGCAGGTACCGTTTACGACGCCTTTACCCGTGAAAAAATTACCGGAAAAATCGAAATCAGCTCCGAGGACCACTTTGCACAGCTCATTCGTGCCGATCAATCCGGTCGTTTTAAAACAGCCATTACCCCAGAGCAATTGTATACCATTAAGGTAAGTGCCGAAGGCTATGAGGCCGTAGTAGAAAAAGCAAAATTTGATGTGGATCCAGAAATCCCTGAGTACATCAAAGACTTTTACTTGGATAAACTCGATTTCGACAAGGACTACCGACTCAACAATATTTATTTTGACTTTGACCGTGCTACCTTACGTCCGGCCTCTATCAAAGAGTTGCGTAACCTCAAATTCTTGCTTGAAAGGTATCCCGATGTACGGGTAGAACTCTCTGCGCACACCGATAATGTGGGATCCAGAGCATACAACCAAGTGCTCTCTCGCCGCCGTGCCGAGTCTGTTGTGGCTTGGTTGATTAAAAACGGTATTCCCAAGAAACGCTTGGTACCCAAGGGTTACTCTTTCGACAAGCCTGTGGCGCCTAACGACTCTCCCGAGAATCGTCAGCTGAACCGTCGCGTAGAATTTAAATTCCTTCGCGACTAACAAGAAAAAGAAATGTGTAAAGAGGCGCTGATTCGGCGCCTCTTTTTTTTGCCTTAAAGGATAACTTAGCTTTTAAGCAGATTCTTTAATACACCCCAATTTGCTAAGGGCTTTTGCTACACCCTTGTGAAGGTCAATAGAACAGCCAATGAGCCATGCTTTCGGCATGCACGTTCGAACCCTTTGGTATGGATTTAGCAGCTTAAGCTTTTTGCAGATGAGCTACAAACAGAATCAGCAAGGGCCGCTTAGGCTTGTCGATTTCTTTTGAAATATCCGATTAAAATAGGAAACACAAAAACCGCAAGCGTTAATACCGAAACTGCGGTATCGGCATGCTCGGTTTCCAGCCAAGCCATAAACGGATTTTCCGGCCAAAAATGATGCCCGGTAGAAAGTAAGAGTTTAAGGCCAAGAATGCCAATAACTACAAAAGCCGCTGCCTCCAGCTGAGGAAATTTTTCCATGATGCGCACAAAGCCTTGAGCCACAAAGCGCATGGCCAATATGCCAATAAAAACCCCAATCCAAATCACGTATAAATTGTCGGACAGACTTACCGCCGCAAACACGTTGTCCAGAGAAAAGGCCAGGTCCACAAGTTCTACAGATACCACTACCGCCCAAAAGGGACTAAGAAAGCGATGCAGCCAAGATTCCATTTTGTGCGAAGCATCGAGGGATTGGCGGTCTTCTTCTTGCTTTTTTTTAGGACTTAAAAACAAGTGATGCAGAAACAAATACAGCAAATATGCACCGCCCAAAGGCTTTAGCCACCAAATTTGAATAAGAAAACTGGCAAATACCAAGGCCAAACCACGAAAAACATAAGCCCCAATAATGCCGTAACGAAGCGCTTTACTACGTTGTTTTTCAGGTAAATCCATGACCATGGTGGCAATTACCGCTGCGTTGTCTATGGACAACAGACTCTCAATCAAAATGAGGTTAAGGATTACCAACAGGTACTCTTGCATGAATTCCATGGCGCAAAGGTACGCTCTTTCCATGGTGTTTGGATTAGGGCGCCATTTCCGGCCCTCCCTGCAAGCCCCGTCGCTAAAGGCTCATTCCTGCAAGGGTGTGCGGGGCGTTTGCTGCGCGCCACGCCCGCCCGCCCGCAGGAATGGCCATTAGCTTCCGGGGGCTTTCCGTACCGGTCCGGGGCGCGTGATTCTTTCAAAAATTTTGAAACGGAGCTTAACCGCCCCGGCGCAGCCGAAAAACCCACAGCCCAAAAGCTTAGGGATGCAGGCAACGAGGATGCCCCCAATACTTTGGGGGCACCCGGAGTGCTTGCAGCCCTTGGCTTGTGGGCGAGGATTTGTAGGCGGAGACGGATTAGGCGGCCCCTAAACCTGTTTTGTTTTCTTTTTGGCGCGTTGCTGCCAAAGGCTATAGCCAATTACCCCACCTATAATGAGTAAACTGCCCACATAAAACCAAGGCGTAAGCTTTTCGTTTTCATTGAATATCCAGGCGGCCAGCAAATATCCGTACACCGGTTCCATGTTAATGGCCAGCACCAAAGTGTAGGCCGATAACTGTTCCAGCAATTTCATGGTAATCCAAAAGGCAAGGGCAGTGCATACGCTGCCCAATAAAAACAGCCATAAAAGATCGCTCCCCTGAGGAACTTTTGTAAAATGTTCGGGTTGGAGAATAGCTAAATAGATGGTGAGGCCTCCAAAGGCCCCCAGCATTTCATAAAAGGTCACGGCCAAGGGGCGCTTGGTGGCCGTGGCCAGCTTGCGGTTGAGTATGGTAAATAAGCCGGCTAGAAATGCCGAAATCAAGCCCAAGCCCATAGCGGCCTCATGACCGGGTTCTACGCCCAAAATAAACAGCAAGCCACCAATGACCACCAAACCGGTGATGGGTTCGGCCCAGCCTACTTTTTTACGAAAAAGCAAGGGTTCCAAAAAGGCCACCATAACCGTGGTGGACGACAGGCAAGCCAAAGTTATGGAGACGTTGGAGAGCTTAATGGTTTGGAAAAAAGTGGCCCAATGGGCGCCTACCACCAATCCGGTGCCAAGGGTGGCCCAAAGCATGCGCGGTGGCAGCATGGGTTTTCGGGTGGTGAAAATAAAAATGGGAAGCAGGCTAAGAGCGGCAATGCCAACGCGCCACCAAACCAGTGACGGGCCGTTGAGGCTGATTAGTCCACCTAAAATTCCGGTAAACCCTAGAATGACCACGGTGAAATGGAGCAACAGCTGCTGCGACCATTCCTTAGGCAGGCTGGCCAATGTTTAGGTTTTTGTTTGTGTTTTTTCCCACTTGCGCAGGCTTTGTTGCTGATACAACAACAAACCAATAAGGGTGAGAAACAAGACAAAAACAACCGCAATAACCACCCCGATTTTTCCGTTGGCGCGCAGCCCGGTAGCCATTTCGATTTTGTCTGAAGAAACATGAATCGTCAATGTACCTTGTTGAGTAAGCACCCGGATTCGGTTCTCGTAAAATTCGTTGTCGGCGGTTTTAGTTTTGATTTCCAAGTGGGGTAGGCGGTCCCCTTCTACCACGTCTTGCGCCAAAATGACATGTCCTTGGTTGCTCATTTGATACCAAGTGCTGTCCCCTAAATCGACTTGAAACTCCAAAATTCCACGATTCAAGGCATTGAGATCGGCAAGGGTGTCACCGGCTTGGGCAAGAACGCTAGCGGATGCTTTTGTGCTGTCTTGGGCGGTAAGAGGTGCCTGAGAAAAGATTAGGCAGCAAAGGGCAAAAAACCGGAGGTAGGTCATGCTTTAGTTGTGTTTTTAAGGCGCTGAATGCGGAGGGAAAGTTCAAAAATCCACCAACCAATGAGGGTCCAGGCCAGAATGGCCGGATAAAAGACCAAGCGCATGTCGTTGGACAAATCGTATTTGCCAAAGCTAGGATTTCCACCTTTGCCCGGGTGTAAGGAGTCTACAGGCTGAAGTCTGGGTAAAACCAATACCAAAACCACCATGAGTACAAAGGCAAAAATGCCATAAACCGCAGAAATTTCGGCTTTTTTTCTAGGGTCGTTGATGGAATTTCTAAGCACAAAATAGGCCAAGTAGGCCAAAATGGTAACCGCTGCTCCATTGAGTTGGGGGTCTTTTATCCAAAGCTTTCCCCAAGTAAATTGGGCCCAAATCATACCGGTAACAATGCCAATAAGCCCAAAAACAAGGGCTATTTGCGTTAAGAGCGCAGCCTTTAAGTCCCAATCCAAATCCTGTTTTCGAAGGTAGGTGATGCCCGAAAAAACCGCCCCTCCAAGCAAGATAAACATAGAGAACCACATGGTAACATGCCAATACAAATTCCGGATGGTTTCATGCAAAATAACTTGCACAGACACCTCGCCTAAAAAGGCCAGGGGAATAACGCCGGCCATTATTAAGACGGCCATCCATTTCCAAAGGGGATGCATCATATCAATCGGTCCAAAGGTAGGGAAATAATACGTAGCCAAGGGCCAAGGAGAGGCTGCACAAACCCACCAAAAGGCCGGCATGTCCAAGGGCCGGCCACACATGCCCGTCCCAAGCCAATACGCTTCCTTTGGCCGATGCCATGAGCGATGGAACCAACAGCGGCAGCCCTAAAATGGCCGATAAACCCATTCCTTGACCGGATTTGGCAGCCATGGCCGCAATAAAGGTCATGAGGGCTGCTTGGGCTGCAGCTCCTGCAATTAGCACGGCCACAAAGGAGGGCCAATGGCCTTCGGGCAAGCCCATAAACACGGCAAACAACAGAAGGCCTTGTAGCGCCAACACCATGTTCAATACCATTTGGTACAACATACGCGCCAGAATCAGGGTTCCCGGACGAATAAGCTGGTGAATAAGCAAATGTTTGCCCTGATTTTCGTTGGTAAAGGACCTGGAAGCGGCATTAATGGAGGAAAACAACATAATTATCCAAAAAAGAGCGGTCCAGGTATTGGGCTCTGAGAGGCTACCAAATACTTGATAGGCCACCAGCACAATGCAAAACATATACAGCAAAAAGCCCTGAAACGTGGTTCGGTTGCGCCGTTCCAGCTTCCATTCCAGCAGCATCCACTCCCAAAGTATATTTTTTGAGGGTTGTTTCATGCCAATGTTCGGGTTTGTCCTCTATCTGGAATTTCAATATTTGGATAACCCTGGCGGTGCATGCGCGAAGCCAGAGCCAATTGCGATTCGTAATCGCCATGTACCAGAAAAACCGCCTTAAGCCGGCCTTGGTTTAAAGGGTGCAAATAATGCAGGATTTCCCGATAATCGGCATGCCCCGAATAAGATTGAATCACCTCTACACGCGCTTTTACTTGAAGGTCTTGGCGGAATAAGCGTATAGTTCTGGCTCCATGGGTCAATTGACCGCCCAAAGAGCTGGGCTCCGAATAGCCAACAATAAGTAGGGTATTGTTTGGGTTTTCGATGTGGTTAAACATATGATGCCGAATTCTTCCGGCCTCCATCATGCCGCTGGCCGAAATGATTATGCAAGGGTCCGGGCTGTCGTTCAGGGCCTTGGACTCGTCTGCCGACTCAATAAAGTGCAATTGTGGAAACGCAAAGGGCGTGGCGTCTTGTGCCAAATACCTTTGAAACTGTGCGTTAAAAGCCTCCAAATGCTTGCGGTAAATTTCCGTGCCTTTGGTGCTGAGGGGACTATCGACGTATACCTGAATAGGTGGCAGCATTTCGAAATTGTGCAAATAATCTAAGGCAAATACAATTTCTTGAGTTCTGCCAATGGAAAAGGCCGGGATAATGAGCTTCCCTTGCCGTTCTACGCAGGTTTCCCGTATGAGTTGCACCAAATCGCTTAAACCAAAATCCTGATTGTCGTGCAGCCGGTCTCCATAGGTGCTTTCGCAAATGAGGTAATCTACCTCAGGCAAAGGCATAGGAGCTTTGAGCATGTTGGGCTCAGGTCGGCCTATATCACCGGTGTAGGCCAAGCGCCGTTCGGCACCTGAGGCTTGATCTTTCCAAGACACTACCACCGCTCCACTGCCCAGCAAATGACCGTTGGGAATGATTTGAAAAGCCAAATCTTCTTCCAGCTCATGCCAATCATAAAAGCTTACCGCTTTAAATTGTTTCAGGCAGGCATAGGCATCTTTTACCGTGTATAAAGGCTTTTTGAGGGCTCTTCCGTCGCGTTTCCTAAACTTATTGGAAAAGGCAACATCGGCTTCTTGAATGTGTCCCGAATCGGGAAGCATAATGCCACACAAATCGATGGTAGCTTGGCTGGCAAAAATAGGCCCCGTAAATCCATCTTTCACCAGTTTGGGAATAAGTCCCGAATGGTCGATATGGGCATGACTTAAAATGAGGAAATCAATACTTCTTGGGTCAAAACCAAAGTGGGTGTTCAGGGTAGGGTTGCGGGGGTCTCGGCCTTGAAATAATCCACAGTCCAACAAAACCGTTTTTCCGGATTCGGTGCGCAACAGGTGTTTAGACCCGGTTACGGTTCGTGCTGCCCCAAATGAAGTGAATTCCATAAATTTTTTTAGCATCTCAAAGGTAAGGTAGTCAAACAAAATACGCCCCCATCCGTTTTTTTACTAAATGCACATTATGTACTTAACAACCATTTCTCTGGGTATCGCCTTGCTGGGTTTGAGCTGTTTTTCTCCCGAAAACTCAGTGGAATCTAAGGCAACTTCACTCCAAAATCAAAATCAAATGATGAGCAATACTACCTTTCACAGTTTTGAAGCCACCGATATCGACGGAAACTCTTTTGCCATGAGCTCCCTTAAGGGCAAAAAAGTAATGGTGGTGAACGTGGCCTCTAAATGCGGATACACCAAGCAATACGAGCCGCTTCAAAAACTTTATGAAACCTATAAAGACAAGGGGTTTGTAATCCTTGGCTTTCCCTGCAACCAATTTTTAGGGCAAGAACCCGGCGAGGAATCCGACATTAAGGCTTTTTGTCAAAGAAATTATGGGGTTGATTTTCCCATGTTTTCTAAAATAGACGTAAAAGGCAATGACCAACATCCCATCTATACCTGGTTAACTCAAAAAGAGCAGAATGGGGTAGAAGACAGCAAAGTGAGCTGGAACTTTAATAAGTATTTGATTGATGAGGACGGTAAGTATGTACGCCATTTAGACAGCGGTACCGACCCCTTTGATGCTGAAATTACCGCTTGGATTGAAGGCAAGTAAGCCAAACAGCATGTAATTGTTTTCTTTGGAACGGTGCAGAGCTTTGTCTTTGCACCGTTTTTTTTGAAAGCTTACAGATAAAACCTAAAAAGATCAATTCAAAGGATTTACAGAACTTAGCAATTCCTATTACACCTATATGACCGAACAAAAAATCGATGTGCTGGCATTTGGCGCTCATCCCGACGATATAGAACTTGGCGCCGGAGGAACCTTGGCAGGTTTAAGCCGACAAGGCAAATCCATTGGCTTGGTAGACTTAACGGCCGGAGAAATGGGAACCCGCGGAAACGTTAATATTAGAGCCGAAGAAGCACAAAAGGCAGCCACCATACTAGGTGCTTCCTTACGACTGAATTTGGGCTGGCCCGATGGTTTTTTTGAGCACAATACAAATCATTTAACTCAAGTGATAACGTTGCTTAGGCGTTACCGACCGGATTTGGTCATCTTAAATGCCCCCAATGACCGCCACCCGGATCATGGAAGGGCCTCAAAGATTGTCTCCGATGCCATTTTTTATGCCGGGTTGCGCAAGTTTGAAACCAAAGGTTTGGAAGCCTGGCGACCCAGAGCCCAGTACCATTACGTGCAGTTTTACACCCTTGAGCCTAGCATTTTGGTGGACGTAAGTCAAGATTTTACTACCAAAATGGAGAGTATTCGGGCCCATGCCTCACAGTTTTATGACCCCCATTCCAAAGAACCCGAAACCGTCATCGCTTCCAAGTCTTTTTTTGACTCCATCGAGGGCAGAGCTTTGGACTTGGGTAAGCTTATTGGAGTGCGCTACGCAGAGGCATTCGTCTGCCCACGCACCCCCGGAGTGTCCGATTTAACCCAACTGCTGTAAGATGAAAAACCTTTGCCTCCTTTTGGGACTGAGCTTTAGCTGCCTTGCGATGGCTCAAGGCCCATTGAAATACCCCGATGCAATCGCCGACAAGGCCGTAGCCAATGGCGATCGTTGGTACAATTGGGCCGATGGCTTCCGATGGCTGGAAGACGAAACACAGGAACGCACGCAAGCCTGGATTGAGGCTCAAAAAGAACTGTTCGCCTCGTACATGGCCAACAGAACCCAAGTATTGGCTTGGAAGCAACAACTCCAATCCTATTACGATTACCCAAAATGGGGAAGCCCGGTACTGGCCGGTCCTTATCGTTTGCAAACCTATAATCCGGGCCTGCGTAATCAGCCTTGGCTGCTTAGATATACCGAAGGTGCCGACCATCCCGACACCTTGGCCGACCCTTTGCAATGGGCGGTTGATGGAAGCCAAAGCATGGCTGCTTGGGCGCCCGATACATCCGGGCGTTGGTTGGCTGTGGCCGTTTCTGATGCCGGATCCGACTGGCGCACCATCCGTATTATGGATTTAAGCACCCGGCAATGGTTGGACGAAGAGATTTCCCAAGTGAAGTTTTCAGGAATGTCTTGGGCCGGAAAGGGATTCTTTTACAGTAAATTCCCGCAACAAAGGCAAGACCTGACCAGCCAAAACCAAGGGCAACAATTGCGGTACCATGTGGTGGGAACTTCCGTAGAGCAAGACCCCGTTGTTTTTGAATGGCCCCAAAATCCAAGATATGGGGTGTATGGTTACACCACCCCCGACGAACAATGGTTGATTGTTTCTATATCTCCCGGAACCTATGGCAATATGCTCAAGGCCGTTCGCCTGAAGGATGGAATCCCGGTATCGAACCATTACAGCATCATTACCCGTGAATTCGATTCGGAATCCTCCGTGGTTTGGCACCACAACGACCGTCTATACCTCTACACCAACCACGAAGCGCCCAACCGCAAATTGGTGCGGCTCAAACCGGGCGACCAATCCCGCCAATGGGAAACCATCCTTCCTGAGCATCCCGAAAAAGTACTGCAAAGCGTAAAACCTTGGAAAAAGGGATGGTTGGTCTTGTATACACATCAAGTGGCTTCTGAACTTTGGTACTTTAGAGAAGGGAGTAATCCCATGCCTATCGAATTGCCTTTCAAGGGCTCCGTATCCGGCTTAAGCGTTAAGGAAAATCATTCCACTGCCTATTTTACCTTGACTTCTTACGCTACTCCTCCTAGGGTTTTTACTTTAGCATACGGTCAGTCTATTCCTATCCCTATGTATGCAAGTCCTAAGGAAGGGGAGGGCATAGCCATAGATATTCGGCAGGAATGGATGCAAGCCTCCGATGGAGCTAGCGTGCCCATGTATATCGTCCGGCGCAAAGACCGAAAACCCGGACCAGGTCCTTGTTTACTTTACGGTTACGGTGGATTCAATATCTCCATCCTTCCCTTTTATCAGCCTTGGTTTCATGCTTTTGTAGAGGCCGGTGGCACTTTGGTCGTACCGGCCTTACGCGGCGGCGCTGAATTTGGCGAAGCTTGGCATCACGCAGGTATGAAAGACCGCAAGGAACGCGTCTTTTTAGATATGGAAGAGGCCGCAGAGTTTTTGATTGACAAAAACATTACGCGTCCTCAATGGCTGGCTGTGCACGGAAGATCTAATGGAGGACTTTTGGCGGCTGCTGTGCTCACACGCCGTCCCGACCTCTTTGCGGTGGCCCTTCCTTCGGTGGGCGTATTGGATATGATGCGATTTCATAAATTTACCATAGGGCATGCCTGGCGAAGCGAATATGGAGACCCCGACGATTCTCTAGATGCTTTGGCCTTATTGCGCTATTCCCCGCTGCATAACCTTAATTTCAATGCCCACTATCCAGCAACTTTAGTACTCACCGCCGATCACGACGATCGGGTGGTGCCTAGCCACAGCTACAAGTTCACTGCCGCTATGCAGCAAGCGGCTTCCTTACATAAACCTGTATTCATTCGCATAGACACTTCGGCAGGCCATGGGGCCGGAAAGTCCATCGATGCCCAAATAAATGAAGCGGCCGAAGTGCTGAGCTTTATGGAATTGTGGATGAATCCTTGGCCTTGAAGTTTTTGCATCTTTGTTGCAAGTTCGTATCTTTGTAGTATGTGGTGGACGCTCCGGAGGATTGGTTTGGTTCTTTGTGCTGCTTGTTTTTGGGTTATAGGGCAAAGTCAATCTTGCCCTCCCCACCTACAAGTTTTTGATGAGTATCATCAAGCAGTACCGGGAGCCTATCTCTTCATTCATGAAAATTACCAACAGGCCCTTACGGACTCTTTAGGAATGGCCATATTTCCAAACCTAAAGCCCGGAGTCTACCACATCCATATTCGCTCCTTGGGTTTTGAGCAGCAAATCGTTGATCTAAAGCATAGTTGCCCTGCCGAAACCCTTCAATTGGCACTTCACAGCTCCTCCCACCATATTGGGGAGTTTACCGTGGAAGACGAGCAATTAAAAACCCGTTTAAGTGAATCTACTCTCCGCATTGAGTCGGTAGACGAAGCCTACCTCAATACCCATTCCGGTCAAAATTTTTTGCAACAGCTCGACGATTTGCCGGGCTTTCAAGTTATGTCTGCAGGTACCCATGTGGCCAAACCGGTAATCCGCGGCTTTAGCTTTAACCGGGTGGCGGTTATTGATCGAGGCATAAAACAAGAAGGCCAACAGTGGGGCTGGGACCACGGTTTGGAGCTCGATCAGTTTGACATCTCCCGGGCGGAACTAATTCGCGGACCTACCTCCTTGGCTTATGGCTCCGATGCCGTTGGTGGTGTGCTCTTGCTGCGACCTCCAAGGCTTCCCGAACCCAATACCCTCGAAGCGGATGTACTTCAATCCTTCCGCAGTGTGAACGACCTCCATGCCCAATCTTATGCCTTGCAATGGCGGCACAAAACCAAGTGGATTTTTAGATTCCGCCATTCCCGGCAGGATTTTGGTGACTTTAGAGTACCTGCCGATTCCTTTTTGTACAATGGTTTTTGGCTGCCCATTCAGGAGCAAAGACTAAAAAATACGGCCGGACAGGAACGCAACTTTAGTGGCACTGTTGGATATACAGGCGATGCCGGTTACTCCCTGCTTAGTTTCTCTCAAGTGCATCAACAAATCGGCTTTTTTTCAGGTGCGCATGGCATTCCAACCGCGAATAGCCTTAGCCACGACGGTGATTTTCGAAACCTGGATTTTCCTTACCAAGACGTAATGCACCGCAAAGTGCTTTGGAACAGCAGTCTAAAAATCAAAGAAAGCTGGCTGGAAGCAGATATTGGGTTGCAGCACAATTATCGACAAGAAATTTCCTATCCCCATACCCACGGCGATTTTTACCCTCCCGACGCCGGAAACCTGGAACATGGTTTTGACCTTAAAACCCTGTCTTGGAACATCCGTTGGCGCAAATCCGGGGCCAAATGGGCACCCAAGTTGGGTGCTTCCGGTCAAATCCAACAAAACAGGGTATCCGGCTTTTCCTACCTCATTCCCAATTTTGATGCCTGGCAATCCGGGCTCTGGGCTATGGTTACGCGGCCTTTAAACACCCGTTGGTCCTTCAGCGGAGGGGCCCGAGTAGATTTTGCCGGGCAATCCGTGCAAACCTTCGATCAAGTGCGTTACAATCAGAACGACGAAATTGTGGACACGCTCCGGCTGCTGCAAGGGTTTCAACGAACCTACGCCAATTGGAGTGCCTCCTTGGGATTTGTATACAATCCCAGCAAGAAATACCGCTGGCGATTCAACCTGGCCTCCAGCTTTCGTTTGCCCACCGTTCCAGAACTGGGTGCCGATGGCGTACATCATGGCACCTTTAGGCACGAACAAGGCAATCCCAACCTACGCTCCGAAAGAGGCTGGCATTTGGATGTAGCCTGGGAGGGAGAAACCCGCAACAGCCATTGGTCGGTTACGCCCTTCTTTTATTACTTCGATCGATTTATTTTCCTAAACCCTACCGGACAGTTTTCTCCGCTTTCCGGCGCAGGACAGCTCTTTGCCTACCAACAGGCCCAAGCCTTGCAAAGTGGCCTGGAAATGAGTTTCGATACCCATTTAGGCAAGCATTGGCAAATCAAATCTTGGCTCGATGGCGTCTTTGGCTACAACCTCACCGACGGTTATCCTTTGCCCTTTATTCCTCCCGCCTCCGGCGGGGCAGAAGTGGAGTTCCATTTAGAAGACAGCAAGCGATGGAAACATCCTTTTGTGCGCATCAATCTGCGCGGCGCAGCTCCGCAATACCTCATTGCCCGCAACGAACGCCAAACCGAAGGCTATTTTCTGGTGGGAGCTGCCTTGGGAACCTCCTTTGAGTTTTCGGGAATGATGATTGATGTGCAAGCCGAGGTGCAGAATCTGTTGAACCAATCGTATATGGTGCACATGAACCGCTACCGATTGTTGAACATTCCGGAACCCGGCCGCAACCTGTTCCTTACCTTACGCATTCATTTTGGTCATACCTTTACACGTAAATCTACAACATCATGAATCCACGCACCTTATTTTCCGCTCTAGGCTTTGCAACTTTACTAATGGTGGGCTGCGGAGTAGACGATATTATGCCCGAAATCACCATCAACAACCCCAAAGAGAACGATGTGTTCGAAACCGGAGACACCATCCGTGCTCAGTTGCAATTTTCGGACAACGAGGCCCTTAGCCAGTACAAAATTGATATTCACGGCAACCATGATGGCCATGGCCACGGCAAAGGACAGGCGGCGCTGCCGGCTTGGGACACGCTGGTCATTGGCGATTTGGAAGGAAGCGCCGGAACCATCGATGCGGAGTTTATCATTCCTGCCAACATTTTGCCCGGACCCTACCACATGACTGTTTTTGCGCTTGATTTAAACGGCAACGAGAGCAATCAAAGCCGTGCTATTGTGTTTGTAAACAACACAGATACCGTTGCTCCCCAAGTAATTCTTAGCTCTCCCACCAACGGAGCCACGTTAAGCAGCAATTTCAACATCACCGGCAGCATCAGCGACTTTTTGACCAACGGCAACGCGGCCGGCGAACTCCATCAAATTGAAATAACGGTAGAACCTGCCGGAGGAGGCACCGAAATCGTAGTGGCTTTGTACGACAATACCGACGAAATCAATGCCGTATGGGATGCGGGTACAGGAAGCTTTAGCGCCACCGGACTGGATTTTCCAAGCAATACCGAAAGTGGAAATAATATCTTGAGTTTGAAGGTTTGGGATCGGTATTTTAACCAAAGCAAAGCCACTGTATCTATTGTAGTGAATTGATTTTGGGGCGCTCATCGGGTGCTCCCCTTTACTCCCCCGCAGCCCTTGTGGGGAAAAATAGCCGGGCGGGGCGTTCCGCAAAGCTCCACACCCGCCCGGCTTTTTTCCCAACACAAGCGCTGCGGCGGCGGTATCGGCTCGCCCCCGGCGCTGGGAACAGAGTGAGCGTGAGCGTGAGCGTGGAAGTGGGAGCGAGTGAGCGTGAGCGTGAGAATGATTATTAGCTTGGGAGAGGTTGGTGTTCGCCGTAAGGCTTTCGGGGTTAAAACTGGCCCTTGGCTAATGGTAACAACTTCCCATCCTAAGATTAAACATATCCTTGCTGCTGCAATGCATCCTCCAACCCTTCACGGAGCAACTGTACTAAATCTTTGTCCATATACTGAGACCGTTGACGCGTTGTGTTTTCAAGGCGAATTAAGGCACGGACAAATGGAAAGTCCCCTGACGCTTCGGTCAGGACAGGCCGCAGTTTACTGGTTGTAAATGAGGAACTTGAAATTTGGCCGTAACGCAAAGTCGCCGGCAGAATAGCAGCGCGTCAACGGTCTCATACTCGTATTCATCCGGAATGGAAAGGACTTCTATGGTAGGCAATTCCAGGTGAGGGTAAAGCGTACGGATTTTCTTGGAGTGTTTATGTTCCATCACCAGCACCAAATCGGCCCAAAGCAAATCCTTTTCCGAGATTTTCCGGTTGCTTTTTGGGCTTAAGCCTGCGGATCGGATATGAAATCTTGGGTCGTTTTTAAAAAGATATTCAGCGGTTCTGCTGCGTCGTTTGTTTTGGCCGCAGAGGATTAGGAGGTTTGGTTTGGGGGGCATCCTCTAGGTTTGTAAACCATTCAATTTAGAATTGATTACTTATCGTGCAGCAATTTGTTTGGATTTATAATGGGCAAAATAAAGTTTTGTAGAGCGGTGCCCTGCAATCGGGTCAAAAGAATGCCTCGTGAGGTAGAATAGGTTACCGAGGAAAGGGCATTGGCTAAGGCAGGATTCAATTCAATGAACCGGTTCTCCCTGGGTTTTGCCAGGTTGTTCAGACCTTCTACCTGATAAATAAATACCAGGTGAAAATTGCCCGTAGCTTCCTTTTTGTTTAGGTTTTGACTCTCGGTTCTTATTTCAATCGTGAAATCCGCCTTTACCAATTTCTCGTCAATATTAAATCCTAAATCCAAGGCGTTTTCTACATAATGCCCCATAACATGCATCGGTTCAAAGTCCTCGGGCACATCCACCATCCCTTTTACCAATTTGTGTTCAACCATGCTGATATTTTCGGGCTTAAATATGGGTTGGTCTTTATCCGACATTGTTTACTGAAGTTAATTCATTCGCTTTTTGCCACCGAACCGTCTTTGCTGTTTTTGAAGAGTCTATTTTCTTGTGAACAAAATAGGTATGCAGGCTGCGCCTGTAGCTGCTTATAAAATTGGCCTGTGATTTTCGTTTGGACACCTCCAATAAAGGTTCTCCCAGCTCAGCCGATAATTTAGCCAGGGAACGTAAGGTAAAGTTATGTTCTCCACTCAGCCATTTGGAAATTTCGGAGGGTTGCTTCCCCATTTTTTCTGCAAGTTCCTTTTGGCTGAGGTTTTTCTCCTTCAACAATTGATGGATGCGAACTACGAGGTCTGCATACCAGTCCACAAATAAGTCAACATCTTCCGGAGTGTTGTCTAGTATTCTTTGAAAAACCTTACTTCTCATTTTGCTTGTCTCTTAAATGAATATTTCTTTACTGCCGTTGTAATAGAAGAATGATCGGTGATCAGAACCTATCAGAATTTCTTTTCCATTTAAAGCATCTAATATGCGTTTTGCAAAAAGGTTAGCTTCCTGAAATGCCATGCTTGTTTTTCCTCCTTGGGCGGTAGTGCTTGTTTTCTCACCTCCGTTAAATAGAACAACCAAGGTTTCCGAAATCCGCAAACAGTAAAGACGAAGAGGGAAATTGCCGAAATTGATGGAAAGATGCTCCACTTTGTACCTGCCTGAGGGAGGAAGTGCCTGGGCTGCGTTTTCAAATCTGAAGAAATACTCCAATGCCCCAAATTTATCCCCAATTTCATTGGAAATAAACGTTGCCAATTCTTGGATTGACCTTTGGAAAATGATGTGGATTTCATATTTCATGAAAAACTTATCGGTTTCTGAAATGGGGGAGTCTTCCCATCTTACCGTATAGAAGGTGCAAACCTGTCTTTCGTTATCAAATACCTCAAGAGCAAATGTATTCACTTATAACTGAAATTTGGGACGGTTTGTTTCATTTTTAAGTAAACTTATTGAGGGTTATATGTATTTATTTGCTAATCAAATGTTTATAATCCGAGCAGTTTCATTTTCTCTAGTTTTACTTTTCCAAGTATTTTGTCCACCTTCCGTAGCTTTTCACACACCAATTCCTTGGATTTATTTCGTTGGTTTATTCTTCGGATGCTCAATCTCCAATTCCCGGACCTGATACCTATGTCTCAAAGCCTTGGGATTGCAAAAAAACCTTTAGGGGGATTTGTTGAGTCCTTGGCCGGTTACCACGATAGGCTGCTCTACTACAAATTTAAATTATTGTTGGCAGTTTACCAAGCCTTGGATTGATGGTTTGAGCTTAGGTTTGATTGGTCGGTTTTTAATGGTTTGGATTGTTGGTGATTGGTGGGTGTGCTGCCAGGCCGGACATGCAATAAATCTATAGCCTGATTTTGTTAGGGTAGGCTAATGACAAGAAAGCAGCATTTCCCTGTAAGAAAGGTTTTAAAATGGAGTTTAATTTTAAAAATTCAGCTGGAAAATACCTTTTCCTCCTAATCCTCCATTGGTTAAGAATCTCATCCCGCCCGGATGGAACGGAAAGCCCGGAGCGGCCAAAGGCTAAAGCCACTTAGCGGGTGGAGGCTGACCGTTTTTGCGGGCAGACCCCACACCGCTTAGTGGCTTTGCCTTTGGAAGCGAGGACTTGCAGGGACAGCCGGATCAGCGGGCCAAATTACCCCCCCCCTTCTTTCCCCTTTTTTAGTTCTAAAGGCCGATTGGCGACCCTGTTCCTCCCAAAAAACTCAGGTTCAGCCATGCTTTTCCCCTACAATGCACCTCAAAGCAATTATTTAATCTTTATACAACAATCTACTTTTTGTTTACTATTGCTGAGAAATCTTTACTTAAGTGACCTGAGTCGATTGCTGTTGGAACTTGAGGTTGAATTAGGCCTGCTTGAGTAAACGGCCTTTTTGGATTAGTAATAATTCGTTTTGGGCAATTAAAAATATTGTTTAATTTAGGATTGGGAAACGTAGGGCTAGCTCCCAGAGCCCAACGGGTATTCCTCCACACTATGAACGACAGGGGCATACGTGCCCCTGTTTTTGTTTACTTTTTTAACGCCGGGGTAACTTTCGATTCGGAATAATTTTAGGTCTAAGATATGCGCGCGTCGTAAGTGGCGCCCATGCTGCCGGAGTGGGGGAGCACCTCCATCACCTGCTTTTTGACCATGTTGAAAACCGCCATATGGACGTCTTCGGTTACCTCCATGTCCATGACTTGGGCATGGATGACCAAATCGGCCAATTCTGCAATTTTCCCACCTTTAAAACCACACATGGCCACCGTAATGGCGCCTTTTTCTTTGGCGTAGCTGAGGGCTTGCACCACGTTTTTGCTGTTGCCGCTGCCCGAAATGCCAATCACCACATCGCCGGATTGCAGGTAGTTTTTGAGCGGTTCCACAAATATATCGTCCCAGCTGCTGTCGTTGGCTATGGCCATCATGGAGGGGATGTTGTCGTTTAGGCACAGCATTTTAAAACGCTTGTCCAATCCATAGCTGGCGCCTTTTAAAAAATCGCCGGCTGCATGGCTGGCGGTGGCTCCGCTGCCTCCGTTGCCAAAAGTGAAAATCTGTTTTTCTTGTTCCCAAGCCCTCAAAAAATAGGTGCTTAGGGCATTTACCTTGTTCAAGTCGAGCGAAGCCAAGGTGCTTTGCAGCAATTCCAAATACGTTGCACTGGTGGCCTTATTTATGTTCATTGCTCCCTTCCATAATAAATCAACGTGCTGCCTTCGGATTCAAAGGCAAAGTCAAAGGTACGTAATTTGTGCAGGGCTTGTTTCAACTTTTCTTGCCGTTCGGGTGGACAAAAGAACAGCAAGAAGCCACCTCCGCCCGCACCCAACAGTTTGCCGCCCAAGGCGCCCGCCGATCTTGCCGCCTCGTAGGCCTGTCCAATCAATGGGTTGCTTATGCCCGAGGCCAACTGCTGCTTGAGCATCCAGTTTTCGTGCAGCAAATGCCCCATGGCCTCCAAATTTCCATGCACCAGGGCTTCTTTTAGCTCGTCTACCAAAAGGGTCATTTGCCTCAGAATTTCGATTCGGTTGTTTTGGGGCAGATTTTTTTTCTGTTCCGCCAATATTTTGGAAGCGCTGCGTTGCTGACCGGTATAAAACATAACTAGGTGCGATTCCAAGGCCTTCCATACCTCGTCGTTCATATACACCGGTTCAATATTTACCTTGCCGTTGGGCAAAAATCGCAATACATTCATTCCTCCCAAAGCTGCGGCATATTGATCTTGCTTTCCAATGGGTTCTTTGAGTTGCTCAATTTCCAGTATACACGCCTCTTCTGCAAGTTGTTCTTTGGATACCAGGCGTCCCTCGGCTGCGTGTAAATTGTGCAACAGCCCCACGGTAAATGCGGAGCTGGAGCCCATGCCTGTGCCGGAGGGAACGTCGGCAATGGAGCTTATTTCAATCCCTTTTTTGCCGTAGGCTTTAAGGGCTTCGCGTAAAATGCGGTGTTCTAATTCTTCTGGGTTCGATACCGTTTCTGTTTGGGAATATTTTACCCGAATTTTGTCGGGTTCAAAAAAGCGGTGGGAACTGATGTACATGTACTTATTGATGGAAGTACTCAATACCGCTCCGGGGTATTGGCTGTAAAAGGCTTCCATGTCGGAGCCACCTCCCACAAAACTTATTCTAAAGGGTGTTCGTGTGATAATCATGGCCAGGTCTTAGCGTTCTTGAGGGCGCGTATATACAAAATCGGCTTTTTGAACCAAAGCTGCAATTTCACGGTACTCGGTTGCTTCTCTTTTTTCCCAAAGGGCTAGCCTTTCTTCTTCCAAATAGCCTTTCCATGCATACAAGGCATGGACCCTTTTCTCCAATTCGTCTTTACTTTCTTTGAGGCCAATGGAACAGGTCCAAGGCAGGGCATCGAGGCTATCATGCAAGGCGGGAACTCCTTCTACCAGCACAATTTCTTCATTTTGGCGTTGGTATTCCAAGGCTTTGGCTTGCTGTTTCGGATGCCGTGCATAGCCGGGAACCATTACGGGTTTTCCTTGCAAAATGTCGTTTAAATCGCCGGCCAATCTATGGAGCCTAAAGCTATGTTCAAAATTATCTTCGCCGGGTTTACGTTTTTTGCGTGGTACAATCCAATCGTCCAGGTGAATCACCAGCACGCGCTTTCCTTGAAGTCTTAGGTGCCTGGCCAGCCAGGTGCAAAGGCTGGTTTTGCCTGAGCCGGTATTGCCGCCAATGCGCACCAATCCCAAGCTGTTGCTTGGGCGCATGGCCAAGGCACTATCGATATCCTGCAATGCTTTTTCCCAGGGATTAGAAGTTAAAAAACGAACGGCATCCAAGAGGTTGGGGAAAAACAGGTCGGGTTGAGTTTGTCCGTCTTTCAGTCCTTTCCCGGTAGCTACACCAATGGTGGTGCAACCGGCTGCGGCCCCTGCTTGCAAGTCGCGCTCGTTGTCGCCCACCATAAAACTGGCTTGCAAATCGATATTGAATCTTCCGGCGGCTTCGAGCAACATGCCGGGTTTGGGTTTGCGGCAATTGCATTCGGTCTTAAATTCCGGATTCTCCTCCGGAAAGCCTTTGTCGGGATGATGCGGACAAAAATAAATGGCGTCCAAATAGGCACCTTCCCGGCCCAAATCCGTTTCCATGCGGTGGTGGATTTTTTGCAAACCCTCAAGACTGGTAAGGTTACGCGCAACCACCGATTGGTTGGTGGCCAAAATAGCCAGCATGCCGCTTTTGTTGAGCTGTTTAATGGCTTCTGCGGCAAACGGATAAACCTGCATTTGCTCCGGGGTGGAAATGAATTCCGTATCGTCGTTTACTACTCCGTCTCGGTCCAGAAATACAGCCACCTTTCGCTCGCTCAAGCGCTTTTTGGCAGGAAGACCGGCCAAGACGTCTTTTTCTACTTTTTCCAAACGGTCGGGCGTACCCATATCTTTCATATACTCCGGGGTATTGTAGCCGTACATCTTGCATTGACCAACCCAATTGGGGAACAAATCTCTGCCGAAATCGGGGGTTCCTTGCGCCGGAATTTGGCGACAAAGTATTGGCTCTAAGAGGTACAATCCCGCATTCACCAAATTGGGGAGCCAAAGTCCTTCTTTGCGTGGCTTGGCATGAAATGCCACAATGCGGTCTTTGGCATCGGTTTCCACCAAGTCGCTGTCGTGTGGGTGATCGTTGGGATGCAAAACCAGGGTAGCCTCCGCCTGTTTTACTTTATGAAAGGAGAGCAGCCGCTTTAGATCCACTTCCATGTACACATCGCCATACACTACCAGTACTGTTTCGTTTAGGGAGGAGTGTATATCGTAGAGCGCGCCAGCCGAACCTCTGGGCTGGGGTTCTATATAGTAGTGCAGAAGAGGGTAATTCCCGCCCCCCTGGCCAAAATGTTGCTGAACAGCTTCCGGTAGGTAGTTGAGGGTAATCCAAGCTTCTTCCACACCTTCTCGCTTTAGCCAGGAAAGGCTGTGTTCGAGCAAAGGTTTTCCGGCAACTTCCACCATGGGTTTGGGAAGCGCTTGGGTTTTTTCCTTTAGTCTACTGCCTTTTCCCCCGGCCAATACTACGGCAATCATGATTCCTTGGGTTTATGACCGATGTACAGCATTTCGTTTTCCGGAAGGCCATAGTGGCCCCGTTCCTCGGCAGTCAGGGTTTGAACAAAAGCATTGATTTCCACGCGAAACCCTGCATTTTCAAGCCGTTGGGCATAGTCTTTGCCGTACAACCTAAAGTGATCGGCTTGCAAGAATCTGCGTTCCCGTTCTTTGGGGTCGGTGAGTGTCAAGTCCTCCTGGGTTTCTTCCCAATCGGGATGCATAGGGACTTGCAAGATGGCCCATCCTCCTGGTTTTAGCACCCTACAAATTTCGGAGGCTGCGTGAACATCATCCGGAATATGCTCTAAAACATGATTGCAAAACACCACATCAAAGGTATTTGCGTCAAAGGGCAGGGCGTTAATGTCTAACTTTATGTCGGCCCAGGGAGATTCTAAATCTCCGCTGATATAATCCAGATTTTTCTGAGCTTTAAAGCGCTTGATAAAGCAATATTCTGGAGCTATATGCAGCACCTTTAGCGGGGCTTCAAAAAAAGAAGTTTCTCTTTGCAAATAAAGCCACATCAGTCGGTGCCTTTCCAAACTTAAACTTCCCGGGCTAAGGGCATTGGGTCTGGACTTAACACGTCCATAGGGCAAAAAGCTTCGGTAGCTGTGGCCGGATATGGGGTCGGTTACTTTATTTCCCTTATAAAAAAGAGCAACCCCACGAAGTGCCCAATGGCTTACATGGTGTAGGTACTTTCGGGGTACCATGCGCGTGGCCAGACTTATGATCTTTTTCATATGTTTTTGCGGCAATGTACCCGGGGGTTAACCTTGACCTTTATGGGGTATTAAGTCCATGAAGGCACAAACCCTCGCTGTTTCTTTGTGCCGAAACTACATAAATCCGAGCGAACCTTAGGCATGATTTATGCACAGTACATGTTAATATCACCGCACAGAATCCGGTAGGCCTGTTTAATTTAGCTACAATAATAGCTACCCGTTTTGTGTTTGTATCTTTGTATGCGCATGAAAGCATTAATTCCATTTCTTATTTGTCTGTTCGGGGCTTTTGGCTTCTCCGTCTGGGCGCAAAACGCTACCAATGCACAAGGAAAGCGCACCGGCAAATGGGTGCTGACCGACACCACCGGCAGAAAAACAGCCGAAGGAATCTATAAGAACGGTGCACGTATAGGCTTGTGGACCTTTTACCGCGAAAGTGGCGCTGTAAAAGCCGAAACCG
Source organism: Flavobacteriales bacterium (assembly GCA_018401695.1). GTDB lineage: Bacteria > Bacteroidota > Bacteroidia > CAIKAF01 > CAIKAF01 > CAIKAF01. Next base: position 364,131 of record JAGYKD010000003.1, read on the forward strand.
AATTTATGCAAGATGGCCAAACCGCCAACTTTAAATTTTTTCATCCCAACGGAAAGGTCGCCGGCGAAGGATTGTACCTGCACCAAAAGCGCCATGGCAAATGGCTCTTTTACGATACCGACGGCAGCCTCTTGTCCGAAGAAAATTACTTAGAAGGAAAACTCCACGGAGTCGTACTCAACTACCATATCAATGGACAGCTCTACGAAAAATGGACTTACGAGCAGGGACATAAACAGGGGTTGTGGGAACAGTATTTCGATACCGGAGTATTAAAAGCCAGAGGCGCCTACGAACAAGGAAAACTAAACTCCCCAGTAGTGTACTTCTACAGCAGTGGGCGCATGTTTTTGTCCGGGAAATACCAAAACGACCTTAGAGAAGGACCTTTTACCTATTACAAAGAAAACGGTCAGGTAGAAATGGTGCTGCGTTACCACAAGGGAGTATTGCACCCCGAGGATCAAGAAAAACTTGGAGAAAAATCAGACCCACAATATTTGCCTGAAGATATTATCAGGCAAAAATTTATGGAAGAAGGACCTTAATCAAATTATGAGCAAACACGGACGCGCTTTAGTAGCTATGAGCGGTGGAATTGATAGCTCAGTAACGGCTTTGCTCTTGCATGAGGCCGGCTACGACGTGGTTGGAATTACTATGAAAACCTGGGACTACGCCAGCTCCGGTGGTTCACGCAAAACTACCGGCTGTTGCAGCCTCGACGATATCAACGACGCCAGAGCCATGGCCGTGGAACTTGGATTTCCGCATTACATCCTCGACATCCGTTCCGAGTTTGGAGAGTCCATTATTGATAACTTTGTGGACGAATACCTCGCCGGTAGAACCCCCAACCCCTGTGTGTTGTGCAATACCCACATCAAATGGGATGCCTTGGTAAAACGCGCCGAACAATTGGATTGCGACTTTATTGCTACCGGGCATTATGCCAAAGTGAGGGAAGAAAACGGTCGCTACATCGTTAGTAAAGGTTTGGACCATGCCAAAGACCAAAGCTATGTGCTTTGGGGACTCAAACAAGAAAATCTGGCAAAAACCATTTTTCCTGTAGGTGGCTACCACAAGAAAGAAATTCGAGACATAGCCGCCAAAGCAGGCTTTGAAGCACTAAGCAAAAAGGCCGAGAGCTATGAAATTTGTTTTATTCCCGACAACGATTACAGGGGTTTTCTCAAACGCAAGCGCCCCGACCAATTGCATAGCCTGGATGGAGGAACCTTTGTTGATAAACAGGGGAATACCTTGGGTAAGCACCATGGATACCCATTCTTTACTATTGGCCAGCGCAAAGGCCTTGGTATTGCCTTGGGAGAACCTGCCTATGTTACCGCCATTTCGCCCGAAACAAACCAGGTAACCCTTGGGCCACGCGAAGATTTGGAGCGGCAAACCATGCGCGTGCGCGACGTAAATACCATTAAATATCCGGTCATTGAAAACGGCTCCAAAGCCGTAACCAAAATCCGATACAAAGACCAGGGAAAAGCATCTGCCCTGTTCTGGGAGGGCAACGCCTTAGAAGTAGTTTTTGAAGAAGCCGCTGAGGCCGTTGCACCCGGTCAGTCTGCCGTATTTTACGACGGCGAGGATGTGATTGGAGGAGGTTTCATTGCCCGGGGTTAGCCGCGAATGCTGCCGTCCTTTTTTCGAACCTTGGTAGCCGTGGCTTGAGCTGAGGCCGTAATGTGTACCTCCGGCAAATTCACATGCTTAGGCAACGAAAGGCAATAAGCCACCACATCGGCTATGTCTTCGGCCTTCAAAGGCTCAATATCCTCATATACCTGTTGGGCACGGTCGACATCCCCGGCAAAGCGCACCAAACTAAACTCCGTTTCCACCAAACCCGGATTAATGCTCGTGAGTTTAATGGGCCAAGGCAACAATTCCAGTCTTAAGGTACGGTGGATAGCATCGAGGGCATGCTTGGTAGCGGAATATACCGAGCCACCCGCATAGACTTCGCGACTTACCACCGACGACATATGAACGATATGGCCGCCTTGGGGTGTTTTAAGCAAAGGAATGCCGTATTTTAAAACATACAAAGCCCCTTTAACATTCGTATCAATCATACGGTGCCAGTCCTCTAAATCTGCCGCATCCACCGCCGCCAATCCTGCCGCCAATCCTGCATTGTTTACAATCACATTGGGACGCAATTCCCCGGATGCTAAGTCATTAAACAATCCCCTTACCGCCTCGGCCGACCGCACATCCAAGGCAAAAGTAAACACCTGAATATGGGGAAATTCTTTTTGCAATTCTTGCTGAAGAGATACCAAGCGCTCTTTTCTGCGGGCTACAAGCCAAAGATGGCAACCCTTTGCGGCCAAGGACCGGGCAATGGCCTCGCCAATTCCGGAGGAAGCGCCGGTAATTAGAACATGTGTATACTGCATAGTAAGCAAGGTAAAAAAGAAATGCCGGACCAAAGGTCAGGAATTTTTGAATTTTTGTGGAAAGGAGGAAAGCTAAGATGCCCTTTGGTTTTTGGGGCGTTCCCGGGCCCTTACCTTTACTCCTCGCCGCCACCGCACGGAGCGCTAGGGCCCAAAGGAGCTTTCTCCGGCAGCTCTTTGTGCCCAAGCGCTCCGGCGGTCGCGACTGCGGGGTACCGGTGCGGTCCCTACGCCAAGACAGAGTGGGTGTGAGGGTGAGGGTGGGGATGTAGCGACGCATCATCATGCGTCGCCATGGTTTGTAGCGACGCATCATCATGCGTCGCCATGGTTTGTAGCGACGCATCATCATGCGTCGCCATGGTTTGTAGCGACGCATCATCATGCGTCGCCATGGTTTGTAGCGACGCATCATCATGCGTCGCCATGGTTTGTAGCGACGCATCATCATGCGTCGCCGTGGTTTGTAGCGACGCATCATCATGCGTCGCCATGGTTTGTAGCGACGCATCCCTATGCGTTGCGCTATTCCTTTTTTGGCCCGATTTTTAGTCCTAGCCGTCGGGTCCATTGTTCCAAACGAGCTACCGTGCTCGGAAAGGTCAAAAACAAGCCCCAAACTAAGGGCCAAATAGGCGCTTTATATCGAAACAATCCCCCCAAAACAGGCGTGCTAAGGCCCAACAGTAACAAAAACGCCGCTATGTAAAGCCAGGTAAGCATTTGCCGCGCCTGGTTTCCTTTGGCTCGGGATACACTTAAAAAGGCCACCCAAAGCAAAAAGAGGTTTTCCAAAAGCATGAGCCATGCCCCGGGCTGCCTAATTTGCCAAGGCAAGGGGCGTAAGGTGGCGTTGTATAAAGCTTGAGGAATGGTTTGAATGACCGATGCCCAATTGGGTTCCAGGCGCTCCAGCGGGATTAAACTTCCCGCAGATTCGGCTTCGGATAGGTTTATAAAATCGTTTTGTTTAAGTACCAAGCGTTGGAGTAATGGGTCTTTTCCACTTTGATGTACATAGCTTGCATAAATTACACCAAGAATCAAAAATCCTAAAACTACCGATTGCCCTAGCTTTAATTTTTCGTGAAATAAGCGATGCAATAGGACCGAAGGAACCAATGGAAGAGCGATGGCCAACACGTAAAATTTGGTTTTCCATAGCAGGGCAAAACCCGCCAAAAGGCCTAGGATTCCCAACAGGGGTTTTTTGCTTAAGAACCAAGCTGCCCAAAGACACATGGCCATGCCTAAAAGCACCATGGGCTCTTTGAGCGGTGCCGAGGCCCAAAGCCAAAGGCTCGGAAAAAAGAGGATGCCCAATATGCACCAGTCTTTGCGGATTTTAAACCATAGAGCCACAACATTGCCCAAAGCATAGGAGGCCCCAAAGCCAATCCAGGCAAACAACAAGCTGTGTTGCCAAATGCTTCGATCCGAAATAAGGGCAAAAAGGGCATGAATGCGTATAACAATGCGGTTGTCGTTGTACATTCGATTGCCGTGTGGAAGGGTCCAATTGGCCATTCGGTCAAAGTATTTGCCGTCGTAATCGAAGTCTTGGGCTAATCCAAGCCAATTGCGCCAAAACCCAGAGGGCTGTTGGGCATACAAATCGGCCAGCGCCATGCCATCGTTAAAGTAGCGGTACACATCGGCTTTGGAAGGGTCGGTATAGTACCAGGTATAGATGGCCACAATACCCAGTCCGGCCAAGAGTTTAGCCACAAATGCTAAGGCTAGGGTATGACTCGGCCAGGCCTGAAACGGTGCAGGCTTTTTGCGCCAAAACCAAACCAAAAGAGCAATACTTACGAACCAGGGCCACAGGCTGAGCATGGTTCAAAGATAGCTGGTTGAGGCCACTTAGCGGAAGCGCAGACTAGAATCCCTATTTTTGGGCTATGGTCATAAAAGCATTTGTTTCCGTAATTCGTCCTTTGCTTAGGGATCCAGAAATCGTTGTGCTGGGAACAACTATTGTTTTGCTGTTGGGTTTAGGCAGTCTTTTTTACCATCAGCACGAGGGCTGGAGCTTGGTGGACTCCCTGTATTTTTGCTTTATGACCATGAGTACGGTAGGCTATGGCGATTTAACGCCCAGTACCGATACCAGCAAGCTGTTTACTATTGCCTACACTGCGCTTAGTGTAGGATTGTTTATTCTTTTTGCTACCAAAATTGCTACCGTGCATTTAAAGGAAACCATGAGCCGAGGAAAAAATACCATTTTAAAAAAGTGAAGCATGCGTATTGAAGCATTGAATCATGTCGCGCATTTACAAAAGGAAGCGATAGAGTATATTTGGAAGTGTTGGGGCAACCAAAACAACAGGAAGTTTTATGAAGACTGCATAAATCATGCCTTTTTGGGGGCGCAATCCCTTCCCGGTTTTTATCTTTTGCTGGAGGGCAACCAAATTCAAGGGTGCTATGCTTTGCTCACCAACGACATCATAAGCCGACAAGACTTAATGCCTTGGTTGGCCTGTTTGTATGTTAATGAATCGGTTAGAAATCAGGGATGGGCAGGAAAATTATTGGAGCACGGGCTAGAGGAAGCTAAGCGGATGGGTTTTTCTACCTTGTATTTAAGCACAGATTTGGAAGGTTTTTACGAGAAAAAAGGGTGGAAGCTGTTTGGGAGAGGCTATAATTTGTGGGATGAGCCCTCCAAAATTTACCTGCACTTTACCGGAGGTTTCAAAGAATAATTGCCCCCGGGCGAACGGAAAGCCCGGAAGCCCAAGGCCCGCCAAGCTAAGGCAACGGAGGCTGAGCTTAGGAAGCCCACGGATGCCCTAGCTAGGCGTGGCCTTGGGCTGAGGACTTGCAGGGAGCACGGGATACAGGCCCAAAAAACAAAAAAACCTCCGCAAGGGGAGGTTGTATGTTGTTTGAGTTTGCGCAGGGATTATAGCAATTTGTCCAGCTTTTCGGCCAAAGCGGCTTTGGGCACTACGCCCACTTGGCGGTCGACCAATTCGCCGTTTTTGAAAAACAAGAGGGTAGGTATGGAGCGTATGCCAAGGCTTGATGCCACTACCGGGTTGGAGTCTACGTCGAGTTTGCCAATGACGGCTTTGCCTTCGTATTCGCCGGCGAGTTCTTCCACCACGGGGCCAATCATTTTGCAAGGGCCACACCATTCGGCCCAAAAGTCAATCAATACGGGTTTGTCGGAGCCTTTTACGAGTTCTTCGAAGTTGCTGTCGGTTATTTCAAGTGCCATAATGTGTTGTTTGTTGGTACATAAATACGAAAAATGGGGGATAGGGTTGCCCCTTTAGTGTTTATTAACCGATTAGGAGAAACGGATTTCGATTTCGGGCATGGCTTCAAGTGCCTTAAACAGGGCATTTGTTGGCTCCACGCCTCCCTGTTGGCTTTTGAGCTGTGTGGCCATTTCCCCTTCCCAATCTACCACTTGGAGCTGCAAGGGGATGTCTCCGGGGAATTGGTCGAAGAGGCCTTTGAGCTGGTCTATACTTTCTTGTTTTATAGCGCTAAGCTGCATTCGAAGATTAAGGGCTTTTAGTTTGCGGCCACGGATGTCTTGCAAAAGCTCAATTTGGTGCACTTTGAGTTCGAGCTGGTCGCTGTCTCTAAATCTGGGCCGCACTTGTGCCGTGCAATACAAGAAGGCACCGGTTTCCATAAAGTGCTTGAATTTGAGGTAATCGTCGCCAAAGAGGGCCAGTTCGGTACTTCCTTGAAAATCTTCGAGGGTGAGAATGCCGAAGTTTTTGCCGTTTCGGCTTAGGCGGTGTTGCACGTCAGTGAGAATGCCTGCAAATTGCACGGTTTTGCCGTTGAGGGCTTGCAAATCGGCCAGTTCTTTAAGGCTGTGGCTGCAAAACAAATCCAAATCCATCCGAAACTCATCCAAAGGGTGTCCGCTCAGGTAAAATCCGGTAACGGCCTTTTCTTGAGCCAGGGCCTGAAGTTCGGTCCAGGGTTCGGTGTCCGGGATTTCGGGAGTGCTAATGGCAACGTCTTGCATGTCGCCAAAAAGACTATTGGCAGCCTGGGCTTGCTGCTGCTGAAAGGTATTTCCCCAGCGCACCAATTTTTCAAGAACGGTATGTTCGGCTCCTCCGGCAGCAGCAAAGTACTGGGCACGGTGCAAGGGCCCCAAATTGTCCAAAGCTCCGGCCAAGACCAGTTGCTCAATGTTTTTTCGGTTTACGGCCCTAAGGTTCACGCGCTTTATAAAGTCAAAGATGTCTTGGTAGGGCCCCTTGGTTTCTCTTTCTTCTACAATAGCTTCCACGGCGGCTTCGCCTACGCCTTTTATGGCGGCCAGGCCAAAGCGGATTTGTTGTTTTTTATTTACGGCAAAGCGGAGTTTAGATTCGTTTACATCCGGTCCTAAAATGGCAATGCCCAACCTGCGGCACTCTTCCATAAAGAAGATGAGCTTGTCCATGTTGTTGAGGTTGTTGGACAAAACGGCGGCCATGTATTCGGCAGGGTAGTGGGCTTTGAGGTAACCGGTTTGGTAGGCCACAAAAGCGTAGCAGGTGGAGTGCGATTTGTTAAAGGCATAGCTGGCAAAGGCCTCCCAATCGGTCCAAATTTTTTCGCAGACTTTAAGGTCAAAGCCATTTTTTTCGCAGCCTTGCATAAACAAGGTTTTGAGCTCATCCAATACGTCCTTTTTCTTCTTTCCCATGGCCTTCCGCAGGGTGTCGGCCTGACCTTTGCTAAATCCGGCCAGCTTTTGAGAGAGCAGCATTACCTGTTCCTGGTACACGGTAATGCCGTAGGTTTCTTTGAGCAGCTCTTCTTGCTCTTGCAGGTCGTAGGTAATGGGTTTTCTGCCGTGTTTTCGGGCAATGAATTCGGGAATATATTCTAGGGGCCCCGGACGGTAAAGGGCGTTCATGGCAATGAGGTCTTCGAACTGGTCGGGTTTAAGTTCCCTCAAGTATTTTTGCATGCCTTTGGACTCGAACTGAAAGGTAGCGTTGGTTTCGCCCTTTTGGTAAAGTTCAAGGGTTTTAGGATCATCGAGGGGGAGGGTATCCAAATCGATGGGCTTGTTGTGATTTTCTTGAATAAGCTCCAGCGCATCGCGTAAAATGGACAGGGTTTTGAGGCCCAAAAAGTCCATTTTAATGACCCCGGCATCTTCTACCACTGAACCATCGTATTGGGTCACCAAAAGGTCGGAGTCTTTGGCGGTAGCAACGGGAATAAGATCGGTTAAGTCTTGAGGAGCAATAATAACTCCGGCGGCATGAATGCCTGTGCCGCGCACGGAGCCTTCGAGAATAACGGCCTCCTTAAGTATATCCGATTCCTTTCCCGGGCGTTCGTAGATTTCTCTAAGTTTTTTAACGGCACTTAAATCGTCTTCTTGCAGCTTTTCTTTTTCCTTTAGGCTGTCGGCACCGCTGAGCGGGGCATGCAAGATTCGGTTGAGTTTAATTCCGGGCTTGTCGGGCACCAGTTTGGCCAGGGCATTGGAATCTGCAATGGGAAGGTCCATGACCCGCGCTACGTCTTTTATGGACATTTTGGCAGCCATAGAGCCGTAGGTAATGATGTGGGCTACTTGGTTTTTGCCGTATTTGTCTACAACATAGTCAATAACCTTTTGGCGGCCTGCATCGTCGAAGTCGGTATCGATATCGGGCATGCTCTTACGCTCCGGGTTTAGGAACCGTTCGAAGAGTAAGTCGTATTTGATGGGGTCAATATTGGTAATGCCAATGCAGTAGGCTACTGCCGAACCGGCCGCCGAACCTCTTCCCGGGCCAATAAGGACGCCCAATTCTCGTCCGGCTTTAATGAAATCGGCAACAATAAGAAAATAGCCGGCAAAACCCATTTGCTCAATGGTAAAGAGCTCAAAGTTGAGCCGCTCCTCTACTTCCGCACTCATTTCTTTATACCTGTCTCTGGCTCCTTCCATGGTAAGGTGGCGCAAATAGGTATTTTGATCCGGAAACTCGGGCGGAATTGGAAAATTGGGCAGCAAAATATCCTTGAACAGGTTCAGAGGCTTTACTGCATCCACAATTTGGTTGGTATTGTCGAGTGCTTCCGGCAAATCCGAAAACACTTGTTCCATTTCGCCGGTGGTCTTAAAAAAGAATTGGTCGTTGTAAAAGGCAAAGCGCTTGCCTTTTACAGAGGAGTCGTCGTCCGAAAACTCGGTAAGCTTTTCCGTACTTTTCTTTTCACCGGTATTGATGCAAAGCAAAATATCGTGGGCATTGGCATCTTTTTGGTCCACGTAATGGCTGTCGTTGGAGGCAATGACGGGTACTTCGTATTTGGCGGCAAAGCGCAGCAATACTTCGTTCACCTTTTCTTGATCGGGAATTTGGTGGCGTTGAATTTCCACATAATAGTCCTTTCCAAACAAGTCCAACCACCATTTAAAGAGCTTTTCGGCCTCGGCTTCACCTTTGCGAAGTATGGTTCTGGGAATTTCGGCGCCTAAGCAACAGGTGGTGGCAATAAGTCCTTCGTGGTATTGAAGTATCAGTTCTTTGTCAATGCGCGGATATTTGCCGTACATTCCTTCCATGAATCCATAGGAACAGAGCTTGCAAAGGTTTTGGTAGCCAATTTCGTCTTTGGCCAACAACAGTTGGTGGTAGCGAAGGTCTTTTTCTTCGCGGGTAAACTGTCTTTTGTGGCGGTCGGCCACCAAATAAAACTCACAGCCTACAATAGGCTTAACCAAAGGGTTGCCTTGGGCATCTTTACGTTTCCAAGCTTCGGCCACAAACTGAAAAGCACCAAACATATTGCCGTGGTCGGTAATGGCCAGGCCGCGCATACCGTCTTTTTGGGCTTTGTCGTATAGTTTACCAATATCGGCAGCGCCATCCAATAAGGAGAATTGGGTGTGCACATGCAGGTGATTGAAACTGGGCATAGTGTTTGTTTTGTATGGTTGCCCTAAACCTGGCCAAACCGTTGGATATTGCTTTGGGAAACGAAGTAATCTTGGGCTAATCAACGAAAAGCCTTTGATTGCTTTGCTATTTTTTGTCCACAACAAAAAACATCCGGCTTGCCCTAAGGTAAGGGCATAAGCCCAAAGTTACCAAAAGCAGACGGGCGGCTTTGCGTTGTGGAAAAATTGTGAACAAAGGTCAATGCGGTTTGCGGGAGGCATACCCCATGCCCCTTGCATCAGATGCCATACCTTTTCTGCGCCAACGAGGGGTGCCTAAAAGCCAAAAGGGGGAGCGAAATAGTATCGATTATAAGTCGTCGAAGTTTCCTCCTTCGCCGTACTCGTCTTCGTGTTCCCGCGGCACATAAACTTGCTCTTCAACAGGGGTAGGATTGTTTTCTCGCACATAATCCATTACCTCTTGCAAGCCATCGGCAAACTTAATTAAGTCCTCTTTGTAAAGAAAAAGCTTGTGTTTTTCGTAAAAGAAGCTGCCATCGGGCCGCATTTTGCGTTTGCTTTCGGTAATGGTAATGAAGAGATTTTCGTCCCGCGTAGCTTTTACGTCAAAAAAATAGGTTCTTTTTCCGGCACGAACCGGTTTTGAAAACTTCTCCGGACGGTGGTTTTTGTACTTGTCCTGCATAAGCGCCTCGTGTATATCCATTCAAATATATCAAAATATATATACGAAAGGGGAGCTTAGCCCTAAGGAATTTTGGGGGCGTAATCCTGCCCTTCCTGCTACGCGCCCTTCCAAAAGGCGGGCCACAGGGGGCTGCAGGGAGTTTGCTGGCGCGCCACTCCTGCAACCCTCCTGTGGCCTCTGCCTTTCAGAAGGTCGGGTATCCGGTCGGTCAGGCGCCCTTAGATTTTTGATTTTCTCTTTGTTGCCTTTCGTACATTTCGGCATACAATCCTCCGGAGGCCAACAGGGTTTCGTGGCTTCCTTCTTCGGCAACTTTTCCGTTGTCCAGCACCAAAATGCGGTCGGCATCCTTTAAGGTCGAAACACGATGAGAAATCAGTAAGGTGCTTCTATCCTTCATGATGTTTCTCAAATGTCCCAAAATCTTCTCCTCGGTTTCGGTATCCACTGCCGATAGGCAGTCGTCAAAAATGAGCAAGGCCGGTTCTTTTATAATGGCTCGGGCAATGCTTATCCTTTGTTTTTGTCCACCGCTCAAGGTAATGCCTCGTTCTCCCAATCGGGTTTGGTAGCCTTTGGCAAATTCTATTATGGAATCATGAATGGCCGCTTGTTCGGCACTTTGCTCCATGCGTTTCCATAGTTCATCTTCTGATGCATTGCTTCTATGCAAGCCAAACTGAATGTTTTGGGCAATGCTGTCCGAAAATAAAAAGACCTCCTGGGGCACATAGCCTATTGCCTCTCTGTAGCTTTCCAAGGGCCAATTTTTCAGGTCGATTCCATCTACCCGAATAGTTCCGGATTCCGGATCAAAAAACCGCATCACGAGCTGGGCTAGGGTGGTTTTTCCGGATCCGGTGCGCCCGGCTATGGCTAGCGTTTCTCCGGGCTTGAGTTGAAAACTTACTTCGTTGAGTGCTTGAATGCCTGTGTCCGGATAGGTAAAGCTGACCTTCCTAAATTCCAGTTGGCCTGTCAATATTCGGGGCTCTCCTCCCGGCGATACAATAGCTGGCTGGGTATCTAAAAACTCATTGATACGCTTTTGGGATGCCGCAGCACGTTGAATGATGGAGGTAATCCATCCCAAACTGGCCACCGGCCATGTGAGCATATTTACATAAATGATAAACTCGGCAATAACCCCGGCAGAAATGCCTCCTTGGGATACTTCCACACCGCCAATATATACGGTAAGCAGTGTGCTAAGCCCTATGAGCATCATAATGAGTGGAAAAAAGAAAGCATTAAGCTTTACCAAATCCAGGTTTCTACGTCGGTAGGTTTCGGCACCTTCTTCAAACATTCCTCCATAAATGCGTTCTCTTCCGTAATTTTTGAGTACGCGTATGCCGGAAAAGGCTTCCTGCACAAAAGAGGAGATGGTGGACAATTGGGCTTGGACCACTTCGGAGCGCTTCAAAATGGCGCTGTTTACCAAATACACAGCCAAAGAAAGCAGCGGTAGGGGAATCAGAACATATAAAGTGAGGGTAGGGCTCACCGACAACATGGTACCTATAATAAGCACAAAAAGCACCAGCAGGTTAATTCCGTACATTAGGGCAGGTCCCAAATACATGCGTACCCTGGAGACATCTTCAGAAATTCGATTCATTAAGTCTCCGGTAGCGTTTCGCTTGTAAAAACCATAATCCAAGGCCTGATATTGGGCATAGATTTGGTTTTTCATATCGTATTCCATTAACCGGGAAGTAACAATAATGGTTTGCCGTACCATAAACAGAAAAAGGCCCTTGAGCAAAGCCATTAAAAAAATTAAGCCGGCAAAGCCCAGAAGCAGCAAAAGCAGTCTGGAGCGTCCTACTTCTAGGAGTTCCGATCCGGAGAATAACCTAAAGAGGTGCAAATTTTCTACTACCACATCTACCGATTCTCGAACTAATCGGGCGGGATATATGGCAAAAATGTTGGAAATAATGGTAAATAAAATACCCAAAAGAAGCCGGTAACGGTATTTCCAAAAAAAGCGATTAAGTCTTTTAAGCGATCCCACCAATAAAAACCGTTAAACTTTGTTGCTTTTGCCTTTCCTGCTTAAGGCAAATCAAAAAATATTACTTTAGCAGCCAGAAACAGGACAGGCTTTTCTGTCCCAAAAGTACACTAATCAAAGGTTTTTCATGGACATCGAGGTAAAACCTGCTGTGGCAACTTCAGGAGTGCTTCAACAAATGGAGCTAATGGACCACGAACAAGTGGTATTTTGCAACGATAAAGCCAGTGGGCTTAGGGCCATCATTGGTATTCATAATACAACCTTAGGGCCCGCATTGGGCGGAACTCGTATGTGGCACTACGCCAAGCACGAGGATGCCGTACTCGATGTATTGCGTTTGTCCAGAGGTATGACTTTTAAAGCTTCCATTGCCGGCCTGAACTTAGGAGGCGGAAAAGCCGTGATAATTGGCGATTCCCGAACCATGAAAAGCGAAGCCTTGCTTCGCAGATTCGGCAAGTTTGTAGAGTCGCTCAACGGCAAATACATTACGGCAGAAGATGTGGGCATGTCTACCAAAGACATGGAACAAATCCACACCGAAACCGGACATGTAACCGGTTTGCCAGAATATTTGGGAGGCAGCGGTGACCCTTCTCCTGTAACTGCTTATGGAGTGTACATGGGCATGAAAGCCTCGGCTAAGCATGTGTACGGCAGCGACAAGCTCACTGGAAAAAAGGTGGTGGTGCAGGGTGCCGGAAATGTAGGTCGATACCTCATACAACATTTGGTAGAAGAAGGTGCCGAAGTTATGGTGGCCGATATTTTCGAAGATCGCCTCAAAGAAGTTAAGGCCGTGGCTCCTCAAGCCAAGGTAATTGACCCTGAATCGGTATTTACGGAGTCTATGGACATTTTTGCCCCTTGTGCTTTGGGCGGAATTTTAAACGACCATACCATTCCTTTGCTAACTTGTGCCATAGTGGCCGGAGGAGCCAATAACCAATTGCAAGACGAAACCAAACACGGGGCCATGCTCATGGACCGGGGCATGGCTTATGCTCCCGATTTTTTGATCAACTCCGGTGGGCTCATTAATGTATACGGTGAAATTGTAGGCTACAACAAAGAAGTAGCCATGAAAAAAGCCGAATTTATTTATGATATTACACGTAATATACACAAAGAATCTGCTGAAACCCTTGTCTTTAGTGGCCAAGTAGCGGTTCGCTTTGCCCAAGAGCGCATTCAAAGCATGGCACAGCTTCGCACCAGAAGCTAAGATAGGCCAATACTTTTACCTATTTTTGTACCGGATAGCTTCTTGGAGCTAACCAAGGGTGTTTATTAAAGAACGAAAGGAGATTCATGCTAAATCGCAGGCATTTACGTGTTAAAGTATTGCAAGCCTTATATGCGTTTTTTCAGTCCGGACAGCACGATATCGGTCTGGCAGAAAGGCAATTGCTAAATTCGGCCGAGGATATATATCAATTATACCTGTTCCAAATTACCTTGCTTACTGAGCTTCATTATCAAGGCTTAAAAGAACGCGATGAAGCAAAACAAAAACTGCAACCATCCGCTATGGATTTGCAAGAAACTACCACTTTTACCCGTAATAAGGTCTTGGTGCAACTTAGCCAAATGGAGTCCCTGACCAAAACCTGCGCTAAACATCATGTTTCTTGGTCTGCTCATCAAGATACAGCCCAGAAACTTTGGCGAAAACTACGGCAGCAAGATTTTTACTTAAGCTATATTGGTTTAGAACAAGCCGGATTTGAAGAGGACAAAGAATTTGTGCTCCAAATGTTCAAGTTTTGGTTGTTCGAAGAAGAGCTTTTGGAGTCCATGTACGAAGAGTTGAACATCCATTGGTCCGACGATTTGTTCGTGGTTAATGCAGCTATTATGCGGACGTTTAAAGATTTACGCCCGGATGGCCGCATCCGTTTGCAGCGCCTTTACAAAGATACTGAAGAAGATAGACATTTTCTTTTGGAGCTTTTCCGCAAAACCATTTTGAACGAATCGGGTTATGAAGCTATGGTGAAGGAGAAAGCACAAAACTGGGAAATTGAACGAATCGCCCTTATAGATATCATTCTTATGAAAATGGCGCTTTCCGAACTTTTGGAGTTTCCCTCTATTCCGGTAAAAGTAACCCTGAACGAATACATTGACTTGGCTAAATATTTTAGTACCCCCAGAAGCAACGCCTTTGTGAATGGTATTTTAGATAAATTAGCCATAGAATTGAAACAACAAGGCCGCGTCCAGAAAACAGGCCGCGGATTAATTGAAAAGTAAACCCAAACAAATACATAAACCCAAACAAATACATAAACCCATGCGTACACGTACCATGTTTGCAGCATCTATGTTTGCTGCCGCAGTTTTGTCTTCTTGCGGAGGAAACAGCAGCGATCCCAAAGCTACTGTTTCATCCGAAGTGGTTGGTCAAACCACCGAAATGAGCTTCGAAAACGACACCTATGATTTTGGAGTAATTCAACAAGGCCAAAAGGCAGAGCATGTTTTTGTGTTTACCAATTCCGGAGAACACGAACTGGTCATTGCCAATGCCAAAGGAAGCTGTGGTTGCACTGTTCCCGAATGGCCCTCTGAACCTGTTAAACCAGGCGAGTCCGGCGAAATTAAAGTGGTTTTTGACTCTTCCGGTAAGTCTGGAAAGCAAGAGAAAAAAGTGACCATTACGGCAAATACCGACCCTATAGAAACCGAATTGACTATTAAAGGAGAAATCGAAACCCCCGAAGACGCATCATGATACAGCATGTGATATTAATGGCCAACCCCGAAGGCGGGGGAGGTGGCCCCGAACAACTTATTTTTCTGGTTCTTATTTTGGTAGTTTTCTACTTCTTTATGATTCGGCCTCAAATGAAAAAGGCTAAAGAACAAAAGAAGTTTAGAGAATCTATTGGTAAAGGCGACCGTATTGTTACTGTTGGTGGAATCCATGGAAAAATTATCGATGTAGAAGAGCAAACGTTTATTGTAGAAGTACTGGATCAAACACGACTTCGTGTAGAAAAAACAGCAGTTTCCATGGAAAATACCACAACCCTTGCCGATAAAAAATAAGGGAAATGAAATGGCCGGAAAGGGTACGGGTAAAAGCCGGATTGATTTTTATGGTCTGTCTGGCTACCAGTATCCTTTTTTGGTTTCTTCAAACCCTAAATAAAACCCACCAAACCACCCTCAACCTTTCCTTCAACCTTAGTTCTATACCTCAAGGATGGATTTCGGAAACGCACCAAATGCCCCATCTTCAAATCCAAGTGCGTGGCCCCGGATTTGCTATACTCGGCTTAAATCTAAAGCATTTGTGGAACCCTGAGGCACTTGACTTAGGTAGCCCCAACCTAAAACAAACCGAAAAGGGAACAAACATCCTCTACTGGACCACGGAGGAAATACAAGAGGGCCTTAGCCAATACCTACCTTCTTCGATTCAACTGCTTAGTTTAAAACCCAAACAAGTGGAATGGCCCGTCCAGCCTTTGGTTCAAAAGGTCCTTCCTTTGTGCCCACAGGTTTGGATACAAGACAAAGCTTGGAAGCTAAGTCGGCCCCTTCAATTGAGCCCCTCCAGTATTCCCGTTAGTGGTCCAAAAGCATTTTTGGATTCCTTGTCCTGTTGGTCCTTCCCTTTTTCTATTATCCCCCAAGAAGCCACCAATGGCACCATGCAGGTGAATTTGGAATCCCAAGGCCAAATGCTGCCCGGCCAAAAGGCTGTGTTTGTGGAATGGAGTGTTTCCCGTTTTACAGAAGTACGGGTAGATTTGCCCATAGTATTACGGAATGCCCCTGAAGGCTTTGAAATTCAACCGGCTTTTGCTCAGGTTTGGGTTTCGGTGCCCATGGATAATCCGGACATTTCCGAAATTAAAGTTTTTGCGGATTTTTCTGAAGCATCTACAAACAAAAGGTATGTCCCTCTGGAAGTACAGCAACCCAAGGAAGGCCCAAAGCTTATCCGTTTAGCACCTCATAAGGTGGAACTTTTTAAACGCAAAAACCCATGATGGTTGTTGGTTTAACCGGAGGAATTGGAAGCGGTAAATCTACCGTGGCCCGCGCATTCGAAAAGCTGGGCGTGCCTGTATTTTATGCAGACCTAGTGGCAAAAGAGCAATACCGAGACCCAGATTTGATTCGACTCTTGCAAGATAAACTCAAGATGTCCTTAACCGATTCTACAGGAGTTTTGGACAAAAAAGCCTTGGCCCAACGCATTTTTTCTGATGCCCAAGCCCGTGAATGGGTCAATGGACTTATTCATCCACGAGTAAAGCAGGCTTTTAAAGTTTGGCAAGAATCCCTCAATGAGCCTACCTATGTACTAAGGGAAGCCGCAATACTGCTTGAATCCGATGCTTACAATGACTGTAGCGCTATTTTGGTGGTTACCGCCCCCGAAAATCAACGCCTCCAAAGGGTAATGAAGCGCGACGGACTCCCCAAACAAGAAGTAATGAGTCGCATTCAAAGCCAATGGAAAGATGACCAAAGATTGCACTTTGCTACCCATACCTTAAACAATCCCAACGGAGAAGACATTGCCCCTAAAGTACTTGCTTTGCATAGGCAATTTATGGAACTTGCTCAAAACCTATGAAGCAATTATTTACCGCCAACGAAACGCGGGCTTTAGATGCTCGAACCATAGAGCTGGAGCACATTTCTTCTTTGGCTTTGATGGAGCGGGCCGCATTCTTTTTGGCCCGCCGCTGCCAATACTTGGTTCAGTCTTTGGGATACGAACCCATATACTCCTTTGTTGCCGGCCCCGGAAATAATGGCGGGGATGCTTTGGCCATGGCTCGGTTTTTATCCGCAGGAGCGCAAGTAGAGCTTTGGTATCCGGATACGCCGGAGGCTTGGAGCCCTGATTTTAAAACCCAATTTCAGCTTTTGCAATCCATAAGTCCACCGCTGCATTGCCTTCCTTTTGTGCCCGGAAGTTCAGTGCCTACTGTTCAAGAAGGTAGAATTTGGATCGATGGTCTGTTTGGTACAGGGTTTAATGGGCCTGTACGTGCACACTACAGGAAAGTAATCGAAGCACTAAATACCTTAAATGCTCCGGTTTTGTCCATAGATGTTCCTTCGGGATTTCCTTCCGATGTAAACGATTTGCTGGATTTTGACGGACTGGCGGTTAGGGCAAAATACACTCTAACGGTAGATCGGCCCAAACGCGCCATGCTTTCGGCAGAAGCTGACCCATTTGTAGGCGATTTGATTGAGGTGCCCCTTCCATTCCACCCGCAAGCCTTAGATGAGCAATGGCCAAGAGCACAACATGTATTGCTTGAACCCGAAGACTTGGAGGCTTGGTTGCCCAATAGAACCAAGCACAGCCATAAAGGTACCGCTGGGACAGGCTTGATTGCCGGTGGTTCTAAAGACAGCATGGGTGCTTTGGCTTTAGCCACAAAAGCAATGATGAGGGCCGGATCAGGCAAGGGCTTTGCTTTGGGACCCAAAAATGGAGCAGAAAGTATTCGACTTCTTGTGCCTGAGGCCCAGTATTTAGTCGGAGGTGAGCATTTTATTGAAAATTGGCCCGATTTACCCGGATTACAGGCCATGGGCATAGGTCCGGGCTTGGGAACAGAGCACAAAACCAAGAATTGGCTTAAAGAATGGATGCATAGGGCTGCTATTCCTACGGTTTTTGATGCCGATGCCTTAAACCTTTTGGCTCAAGAACCTACTTGGATGAGGTTTCTTCCCGACAACTGCATTTTGACCCCGCATCCGGGGGAGTTTGACAGGCTTATTGGAAAAAGCCCAAAAACTCCGGCAGAAAGATGGTTGGCCCTGCCAGATTTTGCCCAAAAGACCGGGGCGGTAATAGTGCTAAAAGGAGGAGTTACTGCCATAGCCTCACCTTCAGGAAAAATGTATTACTGTTCTTTGGGCTCAGCTTCTTTGGCAACCGGAGGAAGCGGGGATGTATTGACAGGAATCATTACAGCCCTTTTGACCCAAGGCCTTTTGCCTTTACAAGCCGCCCTAACCGGAGTATTATGGCACGCTTTGGCAGGCAGTCTTTATTCCAAGAAATACAGGCCTCACACTCTTTTGGCCGGTGATTTACCTAATCTCTTAGCTTTGGTTTAAACGTTTATAAGCGTTTATTTTACGGCTGGCCTGCTTCTCCAAACCTAAATTTAGGCATGCTTAATCGCGTGGAAGCTAGAGCTGCATTTGCAGGAATGGTAGTGCTTTTGCTAGTGCATTTTGGCGCTAGGTGGTGGAGGAGCTCACAAAAGGAGGCTTTGCCCATAATTGTCCCGATTGCAGCGACTTGGACTCCCTTTGAATCTTCAAAAAAACAATATAGTTATCCAAAAAAGAAGTTTACCCATCGATATTCCTCCAAGAGGCAAACAACCCAACACCCTTTGATTTACCCCCAAAAAGGTACCTTAGTCGATAGTCTTACAGCCAAGGATTGGCAAAACCTTGGATTAAGCCCCAAGCAGGTGCTCTGGGCCGAGAAAATTCGAAATGAAAAACAAGGTTTTAAAAAGCCGGAGGACCTTGATCAGCTATTTGTGCTAAACGAAACACAAAGAGAAAGCCTGAAACAAATACTGGTATTTCCTGAGGTTTCCACCTTGGAAGAATGGAATAATCTTGAAGTGCCTGCTCCATACCCATCAAACGAAAAGATTCTCTTAAACACCGCCGATTCATTGGAGTTGTTGAGCGTAAAAGGCTTGGGAGCCTTCACGGTGGGGCAAATTCTCCACCATCGACGAACTTTTGGTGCGTTTATTTCTTTAGGAGAACTTCATTATTTAAGGGGAATGCAAGCGGAACGCTACGAAATGCTGCGCCAGAGATTGGTGTGTGATACTTTGGAAGTTAAACCTATCTCCTGGCAATATTTGGGTAGAACTCAATTGTTGGCCCTACCTTTTGTTGATTGGAAGGTTGCCAAAGCTATCCTTACCCTAAGAAAGCGTCAAAGTAAAAGGATACCAAGCAAAGCTCAATGCATTCAGGCAGGGATGAACGATAGTACGGCCATGTGGTTTTTGGAATATTTAAAGTAGGGAAATGCGGTTTTAAGCCAAGCCCGTTTAGTCCTTATCAGTATACCGGCAGAAACAGCGGCCGGAACTTTTTCGGAAATACTTTTTTGAGTGCGCACAATGAAGACTTTTGCAGATATGGTCAACAGCCTCATGTTGGTTTACGAGTTGGTTTGTTTTTAAATTGAGTTGCCATTTCCGGACCACGATTGAGGATGAATTCAGCCATTTAGATAGTGCTGATTCGGCACGACAGCCGCGTCAGTGACGCAATTGCCTGGCGATTAACATGCTTTCACTATTTAGCTTCTAAACCTTGAGCGCCTTTTGGTGGTTTTACATGTGCAAGCTATTTTTACCATCAAAATATTGCTAAAACATATGGAATTCAGCTTTAACGAGAACCAAGCCATGATTGCCCAAATGGTGCGAGATTTTGGAGATAAAGAAATTCGCCCTCATTTTATGGATTGGGACGAGAATCAAACCTTTCCAAGAGAAATGTTTAGCAAACTTGGCGAATTGGGACTTATGGGAGTATTGGTTCCCGAGTCTTATGGAGGTTCAGGCTTTGGTTATTTCGAATACGTTACGGCCATTACTGAACTGGGAAAAATTTGCGGTTCCATAGCGTTGTCTATGGCGGCACATAATTCCTTGTGCACGGGTCATATCCTACAATTTGGTAACGAGGAACAAAAGCAGAAGTACTTGCCTAAATTGGCTACTGCCGAATGGATTGGCGCATGGGGGTTAACCGAAGCCAATACCGGATCTGATGCCATGCGTATGAGATGTACTGCCGTTCAAGATGGAGATTATTGGGTAATTAACGGTACCAAAAACTGGATAACGCACGGCATTTCCGGTGATGTGGCTGTGGTTTTGGTACGCACCGGTGAGCTTTTAGACTCTAATGGCATCACGGCATTTGTGGTAGAACGAGGAACTCCCGGGTTTCGTGGCGGAAAAAAGGAGAATAAATTGGGTATGCGCAGCTCAGAAACGGCAGAGTTGATTTTTGAAGATTGCCGGGTCCATAAAAGCCAAATTTTAGGCGAAGTAGGGCAGGGATTTCGTCAAGCCATGAAAGTGCTTGACGGTGGACGTATTTCTATTGCAGCCTTGTCATTGGGAATTGCCAAAGGTGCTTTTGAAGCCTCTATTAAGTATGCCAAAGAACGCGAACAGTTTGGGCAGCCTATTGCAAATTTTCAAGCCATCTCTTTTAAGTTGGCCGATATGGCTACCGAAATTGAAGCAGCCGAGTTGCTTACTTTTAAAGCAGCAGACCTCAAGAATAAAGCTTTGCCCGTAACTACGACTTCTGCCATGGCTAAATATTATGCCAGCGAAGTGTGCGTTAAAGCATCTACCGAAGCCGTTCAAATTTTTGGAGGATATGGGTACACTAAGGACTATCCGGTCGAAAAGTTTTACCGGGATTCAAAGCTTTGCACCATAGGAGAAGGAACTTCCGAAATTCAAAAATTGGTGATTTCGCGAAATGAGCTCCGCGATTAATTTCACTAAATGGACAAAAAAAAAGCCCCGCAGGGCTTTTTGGGTTAATATGGTGAATTAGGCTTTGCTGGTCATATTGTCCAATACGCTCATTACCTCGCGTACTGCTTTGGCAGATTGATTGAGCAAGGCCATTTCTGCATCGTTTAGTTTCAGCTCAATGATTTTTTCGATGCCGTTTTTACCTAGAACTACCGGTACGCCGAGATAAATGTCGCTTAGGCCGTATTGGCCTGTCAACCAGGTGCACACAGGGAAAATACGTTTTTGGTCGCGTACAATGGACTCAACCATTTGAGCGGCAGCGGCACCTGGAGCGTACCATGCGCTGGTGCCCATAAGGTTAACCAATTCACCACCCCCTTTTTTGGTGCGTTCAACAATGGCATTCAATGGTTCTTCTTCGATCAATTCAGTAACCGGGATGCCGCTTACTGTTGTGTAGCGGGGGAGTGGAACCATGGTATCGCCATGTCCTCCGAGCAACATGGCCTGAATATCTTTAGGAGAAACGTTCAAGGCAGAAGCAAGAAACGCCCGGTAGCGAGCCGTATCAAGAATACCGGCCATGCCCATAACCCGGTTGGAGTCTACCTGAGCCGTTAAATAGGCACAGTAAGTCATTACGTCCAAGGGGTTAGAGACAACAATAATTTTTGCGTCCGGTGAATATTTAATGATGTTTTCGGTAACCGTGCGTACAATGCCGGCGTTGGTAGCAATCAAGTCGTCGCGGCTCATACCCGGCTTACGGGGAAGGCCGGAGGTAATGACCACAACATCGGAACCGGCGGTGGGCTCGTATTGATTGGTATAACCCACTACTCGGGTATTGTAGTAGTTCACCGGAGCAGTTTGCCACATATCGAGCGATTTACCTTCCGCAAGTCCTTCCTTAATGTCGATTAAGATTACCTCGTTGGCTAATTCTTTGTGGGCAATTACGTCCGCACAGGTTGCACCTACATTTCCGGCGCCTACTACGGTGATTTTCATATGCTTGATTTGTTTACTTTTGACTTGTGTGCAAATATAGAAAACCCACCCATTGCCAAAGGAAATTTTACAACATTTAAACGAATTTTACGTATAATAAGGAGCATGAGGGTGAAGCATTTTACGGGCCATTTTCGGGCAGGCATGTATTTTTGCCTGCTGGTCTTGTTGTGCTTTACGGGGAAGCTTAGGGCACAGGTGCCGACCACTTCGGATTGCCTTGGAGCCACCCCGGTGTGCAACAGCAACTACGATGTGCCTACCTTAAATCCTGCTCCGAACAACTACCCCAACGAAATCAATGCCGGTAACTCCTGTTTAAATGGAGAAACCAATGGACAATGGTATACCTTTACGGTTCAAACGGCAGGTCAATTGGGTTTCAATATCGTGCCTTACGATCCCACCAGCGACTACGACTGGGCCTTGTTTGATTTAACCAATGCCAGTTGTGCCGATATATACAATAACGGTGCTTTGGAAGTGGCTTGTAATTTTAGCGCTCAAACCACCAACAATGGCATTACCGGTGCCAATGGACAACCGGGTGATGAAAATGAGGACATGCTCAATGTACAAGCAGGCCAAACCTTTGCCTTATATATATCCAATTATAATTTCGGTACAAACCAAAGTGGGTATCAGTTGGATTTTGGGCCATCCACTGCTCAAGTTCCTGACAATACCGCTCCTTCCATTGAAGCTGTAACTCCCAATTCGGATTGTGGAGCTACCCAACTTACGGTAAGCTTTAGTGAGAACATAGACTGCAGCAGCATACAAGCCGGAGATTTTGTGGTAAACGGGCCCGGAGGTCCCTACAGCATTGCCTCTGTGTCTGGTCTTGGTTGCCTAACCGGAGGGCAGTATAGCCGCACCTTTACATTAACCTTGGCTCAAGCCATTAATGGATCCGGTGCCTTCTCCTTAGACATTACAGGAAACATTTCGGATGTGTGTGGCAATAATTTAGTGCCCGGTCCAGGGTTTGATTTTGACTACACAACCTTGGTCTTGAACCTTGGCTCTACGGATTCGGATTGTCCGGTGGATAATGGAACTGCAACCGTAAATGTGGTGGGAGGCACCCCGCCTTACCAATATCAATGGAACGATGCCAACGCGCAAACCACGGCCACTGCCACCGGACTACCCAGAGGCACCTATACGGTAACCGTGAGCGATGCGCAGGGCTGCTCGGTGCAAGGTAGTGTGTATGTTGGCGACCCTACTGCCTTTACCATTGATGTGCATCAAGTGCCGGATACCTGCCAAGAGGGCAGTGGACAGTTGCAAGTAATTACGGTTGGACCGCAAGCCCCATTTACGTATACTTGGGAAGATACCATTGCCGGGAATAGTTTGTGGAACGGACTGGAAGGAGATAGGGTATATAAGGTATTGGTAACCGATGCCAATGGCTGCAAAAGAGACACCACGGTTTGGTTGGATAATATTACCAACGACACCTTAAGGGCATTTTTTACCGTAGATAACGAAGAGGTTGATGTGCTTACACCTAATGTTAACTTCTTTAACGACTCCGAATACGAAAGTTCCATAGTGTGGGATTTTGGAGATGGACAAAGTCCTACGGACGAGAACCTAAGTTATTCTTTTGCAGCCATCGGTAAGTTTCCGGTTACCTTATATGCCTATGACAATAACGGCTGCATGGATAGTTACACCCGAACCATAGAAGTTACCTATGAGTTTACCTTTTTTGCTCCGGATGCCTTCACTCCAAATGGCGACAATTTGAATGAGTTTTTTAGGGTTACCGGTATTGGCATGGATCCCCAAAAGTTTACCATGATTATTTACGATCGCTGGGGAAAGGAAGTTTTTCGTACCAGAAGTTTGGCGCAAGGTTGGGATGGCAGTGTAGATGGAGCTCCTCCTATGGAGAGTGCGCAAGGCGTGTATAACTACAAAATTGAGGTGACCGAGTTGGATGGCACCCCACGTACCCTTCTGGGGAAAGTAGTGATGATTAAATAAGTGGTCTTTTTTCAGTGATTTTTGAAAATACACCGCGGTAGGGATGGACGCGATAGCCCGGAAGCTCAAAAGCGGCAGCCAACAGCCGGCCGCGGCGACCGCAGGAAGCCCCGGTACGGCGTGCAGCTGCCAGATTTTGAGCTGAGGACTAAAGCGGAGAGCCCGGCCACCGCCCAAAAAACAAAACATTGCATTTCTGCGGCTGTTTTTTGAATGGATGTCTGTATTTTTGATTCTTAATTCATTGCCATGCCTTCTATTTCGACCAAAGGACGTGCTATGCCTGCTTCTCCGATTCGAAAACTGGTGCCCTATGCCGAAGCAGCGCGCGCCAAGGGTCGAACCGTTTATCATTTGAATATTGGTCAACCTGATATTCCAACCCCTCAAGTGGCTTTGGATGCCATTCGAAATTTTGATAATTCGGTCATAGAATATTCCCATTCGGCCGGTTTTGAAAGCTATCGAATGAAATTGGCTCAGTATTACCGGGGACTGGATGAGCGCATTACCCACGAGCATATTTTGGTGACTACCGGTGGGTCGGAAGCCCTTTTGTTTGGTTTAATGGCTACTTTAAACGAAGGAGATGAGGTAATTATTCCCGAACCTTTTTATGCCAATTATG
Organism: Flavobacteriales bacterium; assembly: GCA_018401695.1. Taxonomy (GTDB): domain Bacteria; phylum Bacteroidota; class Bacteroidia; order CAIKAF01; family CAIKAF01; genus CAIKAF01. The sequence continues at coordinate 388,325 of JAGYKD010000003.1, forward strand.
CCAGTTTTTGCTTGGCTTCCGGTGCTTCTATTGTGCCGGTAACCTCCACCATAGAGCAAGGGTTTGCTTTGCCATCGATGGATGCTTTTGAGCAGGCCATTGGCCCCAAAACCAAAGCCATTATCATTTGCAATCCTGCCAACCCTACCGGTTATTTATATACCCGAGCCGAGTTGGAGCGCTTGCGTGAATTGGTGTTGAGGCACGATCTCTTTTTGTTTGCCGATGAGGTGTACCGCGAGTTTGTGTATGACGGAAGAGACTATTTAAGTACGCTGAGTTTGGAAGGACTCGACGAGCATTTGATTTTGGTAGATTCTGTTTCTAAGCGCTTTAGCATGTGTGGTGTGCGGATTGGAGCTATGGTCACTCGAAACCAGCAAGTGTACCAAACGGTCATGAAATTTGCGCAAGCCCGGTTAAGTCCTCCTACCTTAGGTCAAGTGGCTTCTGAAGCAGCCATGGATGTGCCGGATTCCTACTTTGAGGAGGTGAATCGTGAATATGTGCACCGGAGAGATGTAATGCATAGTTTGCTGATGGAAATTCCCGGTGTGATTGCTCCTAAGCCGGGAGGGGCTTTTTACCTGGTTGCCGCCTTGCCGGTGGAAGATGCTGAGGATTTTTGTGCCTGGATGCTGAGCGAGTTTGCTTATGAAAACCAAACCGTAATGCTGGCTCCGGCTGCAGGCTTTTACAGTACGCCGGGATTGGGCCAAAATCAAGTACGCATTGCCTATGTATTGGAAGAAGATGCCTTGAGAAAAGCCATGCTTTGCCTAAAGGAGGGCTTGAATGCCTATGCCATGCTCAAATCTAAAGCTAGGGCCGCTGTAAACGGCTGATTACTCAAAATCGGGATAAATCAAGTATTGTTTGCGGATTTTTTTAAACGCGAGCACATCGGGCATCCATCGGGCACGAATGGTATCTAGGTCGGTGCCCTTAATTAAGGCTTCGCGCAACCAATGGTTGCCCATGAGTTTATCAAAAAAACTGGCGATAAAAAACTCGGATTTGGGCTCGTAGCGCTGGTATAAATCTTCGAGCCAAAGCAAGTATATGCCGTTTAAATTGCGGATATATTCCATTCCGAATTTCCGCAAGTCGTAGCCTCCGCAGCTTTGGTTTTCGTATTTGGGCTTTTCGGCCACGCCGGGTATGGACCTTGGGGTTTGGGGTAGGTTTCCATCCAAACCCGGATACCCCACCCATTGGAACGGAAGGTCAGTGCCCCGGCCTACGCTTACCTTAGTGCCCTCAAAAAAGCAGACCGAGGGATAAAGATAAATAGAGGTCATATTTGGCAGGTTGGGCGATGGCGCAACAGGTAATTCATAAAAACTGGAATGGGTGTAGTTTTTGCATGCAAAAACACGCAAATCTAGAGCCTCACTTTGCTCAATCCAGCCTTCGCCTTTGACCATTTGGGCATATTCTCCCACCGTCATTCCATGCACAACCGGCACCGGATGCATGCCGACAAAAGAACTGCAGGATGGTTCCAGCACCGGTCCATCCACGTAGTGGCCGTTGGGGTTGGGACGATCCAATACCCAAAATGGAATGCCTTGCTCAGCAGCGGCCTCCATGGCTAAACTCATGGTTGAAATGTAGGTGTAAAACCTAGCTCCAACGTCTTGAATATCAAAAATGAGCACATCTAAATCTTGCACATCTTCCGGTTTGGGCTTTTTGTGCTTGCTATAAAGAGAAACTACCGGAATTCCGGTTTCGGGGTCGGTATTGGAGTTAACCCGTTCCCCTGCGCCCGCATCTCCCCTAAACCCATGCTCAGGACCAAAAACCCGAACAATATCCACACCCGACTTTTTGAGGCTGTCTACCAAATGAACGCCATTAATTTCTGCAGTTTGGTTGGCAATGATGCCTACTTTTTTGCCTTTAAGCAAAGGAAGATAGCTGTTTAGCTGATCTGCACCGGTCAGAATTTGAGCTCCGGAGCTTAGGCTGAGTGAGAGCAGGCAGAGAAATGGGGCAAAAAATAAATGCATAGCTGTACCTTTGGGCATACATCAAAGATACAGGACTCCTTGATTTTAGCCAGATTCATAGCGCAAAGGTTTGAAAAAGGTGGCGGTTATTCGCGTCCGGTGGTTCGAATCGCCATTGCCACTATTGCACTTAGTCTGGCCGTTATGCTCCTATCCGTGGGCATTGTAACGGGTTTTAAAGAAGGCATAACCCGCAAAATGGAAGGCATTGGAGCGCATATACAAATTGCGGCTTTGAGCAATTCTATGTCCTTTGAAACCCAACCGGTACACCGAAATCCATCTTGGTTGCGCAAACTCCAAGGCATGCCCGGTTTACGTCATGTGCAGGTTTACGCTACCAAACCCACCATATTAAAAACCAAAGAAGAAATCCAGGGCGTACTGCTCAAAGGGGTGGCCTCCGATTACGATTGGAGTTTTTTGACCGCCCATTTGGTTTCCGGTAGTATTCCCCAACAGGGGCAGGCATTGCCCCCTAGAAGTCTGCTTATATCTAAGAATATTGCTAAAAAGCTGCGTTTGGAGGTTGGCGACAGCCTTTCTGCTTATTATGTAAAGCAGGGTGGAACCATGCCTAGAGGCTATAAAATGGGCGTTCATGGCATTTATGCCAGCGGGGTGGAAGAAATGGATCAAAACTTGCTGTTTTCCGATTTGGAAAGCGTGCAAGCCATGTACGATTGGAGCGCTTGGCATGTTACCGGCATAGAATTGATGCTTACCGGCGTGGAAGCTTTGGAAGAAGCCTTGCCCTTTGCCGATGAGGTGGTGCCTTACGAATTGTACATAAGTACTTTGCAAGAAAGGTATCCCGATTTGTTTCAGTGGCTGCCTTCCTTAGACCAAAATGCTCAAATTATTTTGGTTTTGATGATTGTGGTAAGCTTATTGGCCATGAGTTCCACTTTGTTGATTTTGATTTTGGAGCGTACCCAGGCTATTGGCCTTCTGAAAGCTTTGGGTATGCGCAACGGACAAGTGCGCGCCATTTTTTGGTTTCAAGCTGCTCGAATTTTATGGAAAGGCATGTTTTGGGGAAATCTTTTTGGTCTGGGGCTGGCCCTTTTGCAGCACCATGTTAAGTTTCTGGAGATGGATCCCGAAACCTACTATTTGGACTATGTACCCGTGGCCTTGGTGTGGTTTAAATTTTTGCTCATTAACTTGGGCACCATGTGCTTAAGCCTCTTAGTTTTGGTGGGGCCCACCTACCTCATTACGCGAATTTCGGTCATTCGGGCACTTCGGTTTCATTAAAGCCTTGAATTTTCTTTTTTTTGGGGCGCAACCGGGCCATCGGCCTCCGGGCGGGCTGCCAGGCCGGCAGATAGCTAGGCCTCCGGTAGTTCCGCAAAGCTCCACTTCCTCGGCCAAGCTCCTGCACGGCCTTGCCGCCCGCCGCTCCCGGCCTCTGTCCCTGCGCCATCCCGTTCCAAGCAAAAAATCCTGACCTTAGCGTCAGGACCCTCCTCAGCTCTTGCTGCCCTAAATCCGGGGCTTCCGGGCTTTCCACCTCCGCCGGGTGCATTACGCACCGAAACAAGACCGCTCTCCTGCAAGGCAGTCTATTAAAACCACTGTCCCCTTTTTCTAAACAACCATCTGCTAACCCAAAAGCCGGCCAATGCTAAAGCCAACAGAACGGTAAGCAACCACCATTGGGCTTTTAATAAAAAAACATCAGAAAAGTCGGGTGGTGCGGGCATGGCCTGCACATTCAAATAGCTGCACACCAGCTCAAGGAGGGCAGCAATTCCAGGAAAAGCCATGAGCCATTTTCCGGGCTTACCAAATAAACCCCGGCCCGAAAACCAAAGCCAAATGCCACAAGCCAAGGCAAGGCTGAGGCTACTAAGAAGTTTGGGTACCCAAACAAAAAACAGCAATTCACTTAGCGGAGGGTGTTTAGGAGTCCAAGATGTAAAACGCCCTGCTTCATCAAATACCCCTTTCCAAGGCTCGGTTTGTATTTGCAACCACCATGCTAGGCCCACAAACAGCAATGCGGAGCCAAGCATAAGGAGCAATGCTTTGGCGCTTGGTTTTTGCCTAGGATTCATGGCTTACTTTGAATCTCTTGAATGCTTTTTCGGGGGTAACTGTCGGGAACAGTAAAAGGAAAGCTCAGTTCCTCGTTGAGCCTGTACTTGCTAAATTCCATGCGAATGGTGAGTCGGCGACCAGGTCCGGTGGATTTTAGGCTAAGTACTTGGGGCAGCAAATACCCTTCTTGCCCGGTGTAGGAGTGAATGGTAATGTCGGTGCGCTGCTGCTGCTGTGGTTGTCCCAAAATGATTTGTTGGATTCTTCCCGGGCTTTCAAAGGACAAAAATTGCCCGGGCAAAATAAGGTCCGGGTTTTCCTTCATAGATTCGGCTCCGTTGGAAGCCGCCCAAAGCAAGTCTCCCAGCGCACCTGTTCGGTAGCTTTCTTGTTTTTGGGTAAAAAAAGGACGTCCCAACATGGCTTCTTGCAATTGAAGAAGTTCGAAGGGAATGCCGGCGGCCTTGCTTAGGTCGCCATTGGCGCCGAAATAATAATTTTTGTTGAGCAGGTCAAGTGCTTGGGTAGAGTCGGGGAGAATAAGCAAGCGAAAAACTTCAAATATGGCAATGTCGGGCTTAATAGAAATCCAAATAAGGCTGTCTTTGCGCATGCGCATACGGCCTTTGGCGCTAAAGTTTTTCTCTTGGGTTTCAATGGAGGCATTGAATTTAGATTCCAGCCATTCCCAAGATTTAGCTTGGCCAACCAGACTGTCGAGCGGAAGCGAAGACACTTCCATGGCTTGCGTTTGTTTTGGGGGATGTTGCCTGTGTTTTGTAGAGGAGCAGCCAAACCATAACCAAGCGCAGCAAAAAAGGCACAGCAACTTTTTCATGGGCGGTTATGGTTCATTTCAATTTTTTCCAGGAGTTCTTCTCTGGGATAAATGGATTCATCGCGGGCTTTTTCCCAAAATTCAAGCGCTTTAGAGGTATTGCCTTTTATCTGGTACAAGTCCCCGATTTGTTCCAAAACCCTAAAATGGTCGGATCCTCCCATTTGGAGTGCCATTTTCAGGGTTTGCTCGGCCTCCCCAATATTATTTTGTTGAAGCAATACAAAGCCCTTTGTGCCTATGTATTCCGGGTTCTCGGGAGAAATTTTAATAGCAAGTTCGGCCATTTCCAGAGCTTGGTTTAACCGTTCTTTACGTTCGGCCAAGTTTCGGGCATATGTATTTAAAGCACCGGCATGTGTTTTGCGTAGGTTCATGGCCTGCTCTAGTTCTGCATCCGAGGAGTTATATTCTTTTAGTTCATGGTACAGCTCACCAAGGAGGACATGAAATTTAATACGTGTTTCCGCATCTTCGGGCAGGATAAAGGCCATGCCGTTGAGTAGCGTATTTACGGCTTCTTCGTACTGTCCGCTGTAGCGCATGGCAGTAGAAGAAAAAAGGTAGGGCATAGGCTGGTTGGGAAATTCAATGGCCGCCCGTTCGGCATGGGATTCTAATTGTTTCCAACGCCCTAAGTAAGCTTCGATGCGCATGACATGGTTCCAAACATCGTAGGAAGTATTGCCAAAGTGTGTAATGCGAACAAAGTACTCTAAAGCTTCTTCATAGGCTTCTTTATCCAAGCTTCTTTGGGCAAAAATGACCAAAAGTTCGGGATCCTGAATGTCTTGATTTTGCTCAATGAGCATTAGGAGCTGGTCGAATTGTTCTGCTCGTTCCGCATTTCTTTTGGACAAGTCCAGAAAGGAATGAAGAATGGTAATTTTATGCTTTAGGGGGACTTCCTCTTTTTGAAAGGCCTTATAAATATAATGGAAGGCACTATCGAGCATATATTGTTGTTGAAACAAACCAGCCATGGCCAATTCCACTTTAGGGTCTTCCGGGAAGCGATTTTGTAATTTTCTATAGACGTCTAATGCCTCTTTGTTTTTATCCGCTTCTTGCAGTGCTTCGGCATAAGCACCCATAACTAATGGCATGTCCGGATGCTTCTTGTAAAATCTCTTGACCTTTTTCAGGTATTTGCTTGGTTTTTTATACCTCCGCAAAAGTGCTAATCGGCCTTGCATGGCCTCTTCGCTGTAATTTTGAAGCTTGAAGAGCTCCACATACAGTTCGTCGGCTTCACTCCAGGCTTTGGAGCGTGCAAAACGGTCGGCGGCTTCTAGGGCGAAATCCGGGTTTTTTTTGTTTTGGTAAAGGGCTTTGTAGACCTCCCCGCTCAAATTAAACTTTTCAAGTTCATCCAACAAATGGGCATAGAGCATGGCGTACCATTTTTGGTCGGGTTTTAATTCGAATGCCTTTTGAGCGTAGGGCAGAGCCATTTGAGGGGATTGCAGACGCAAAATATCGGCAGCTTCATAGAAGGCTGCCGCTTCTGCAGGGTGCAATTGGGTAATGTCTTTGTATAGATTTAAGGCTTTGGAAAAGTTGTTCAATACCTTTTGGGTTGCCGCGTCGTAATACATTTGTTTTAGACGCATAGATTCCTGTGTTTCTTGTGCAGAAACGGAGGAGCAGGGGAGTGCATAGGACAATCCCCAAACCAATAAAACAGACCAGGCAAAAGACTTAAGAACAGCTGGAATAATCTCCCAGACTAAGGTTTTCTGCGTGCTTTTCAATTTTTGCATAATTACCAATCATAGACCCTGATACAACGCAATTTTTCAGGTGGCTGTTTTCCTGAACAATAGAATTTGACACCACTGAATTTTCAATTATGGTGCCATTACCTATAGAAACGTAGGGTCCTACCACTGTATTTTTTAAAGATACATCACTTCCAATAAAGCAGGGCTCAATAATTACAGAATTTTCTTGAGTAATTTTTTGAGATATCAGATTTTCATAAGGGTGGTTTAGCGCGAGCACCCGTTGGTTGGAGAAAACGGTTCCGTCTTTGTTTCCGCAATCAAACCACTCTTTTACTGTATCTGTGGAGATTTTATTGCCTTGGGCTCTAAGGCTTTCCAGAGCATCGGTGAGTTGGTACTCTCCTTTGCTTGTGATGTTGTTATCCATTAAATAATCCAATTCTTTCACCAGGTGTTGCGCATCTTTTAGGAAGTAAATACCAATGATGGCTAAATTGGAAACCGGCTGCTCCGGCTTTTCCACCATACCGCTTATAAAACCTTGCTGGTCTAAGGTTACCACGCCAAAGGCTCGGGGATCTTCCACCTCTTTGACCCAAATAATGCCGTCTTTGTTGGTGTCCATTTTAAAATCAGCCGAAAAAAGAGTGTCGGCAAAGGCAATTACAATTTTGTTTTGAAGCAAGGGTCGGGCGCAAAGAACGGCATGGGCAGTGCCCCAAGCCTCCTCTTGGTAAAAGATATGCCCTTTGGCACCCACCTTTTCGGCTGTTTTTAGGAGCTTTTCTTCTACTTCGGCCCCAAAATCGCCAATGATGAAGCCAATGTTTTCAATTTTTTCGGGGCAGGTTTTGGCAATATCTTCTACCAAACGTTGGACAATAGGTTTGCCGGCAATAGGAATAAGAGGTTTGGGTACCGTGAGGGTATGAGGGCGCATCCTTTTCCCCATTCCTGCCATTGGTATAATGATGTTCATAATCGCATAATTCTAATGCCTGTAATTCAAAAGCCCACAAATCTAAACATATCCCAATTTGCATGCCAAGCCAAGCAAGGATAATTATTTGTTAGCCCCCGGTCTAAGCCCTTAAAGTCTGGCTTTCTGTAAGAAATTAAGGCTACTTTTAGGCATGTTAAAAAAGCTCCCTCGTGTATTGATAGTTGGGGATGGCTTGAGTGCCCATGTGTTGGCACACCGAATGGTGGTGGCAGGCATTCCTTTTTTATTGCAAGGAATGGATACCATTGGGGCCGCCTCACCTGCCGCCTGGGGCCTATTGAATCCGGTGCATTTTAGAAGCTTTGGCCTAAGCTACGGGGCTTCTTGGTACGCGGAGTCACTTGCATTTTATAGGGGCTTAGAAAAAAAGCTCCATCGAAGCTTTGTATACGAGGCACCCCTAGAGCACCTTGATGCACGACCTGAAGCTCTGGCTCATTGGTCTATGGCTTGGGAGTCCGAATTGCATTCCATTATAGAGAGGCCAACGAAAGATAGTTTAGGGAACGTTCGCATTGTGCTTCCTCAAGTGGCCATGGTTTCAGTGCCCACATTGCTTAAAGAAAGCCGCTCCTATCTGAAAGAAATGGGCCTGTACCATCAAGCCTGGTTTGAATGGCCGTATTCCGGTTATGGGCACCGTGATCCAATAGAGCACGCCGGTGGTCAATTTGATGTTGTTGTTTGGGCTCAGGGGGTTAAGTCATTAGATTCAGGGCCATTCAAAGCACTTCCCATAAAGCCCTCTAAGGGAGAAGGACTTCAATTAAGCACTCAAGGTATTGCCGGGCAAAAATTCATCAAACATAAAGGAATGTTCGCATTCCAGGAGTCCCCCGGTGCTTGGCGGGTGGGATCTACCTACAGCTGGAGCGACTTGCGGCCGGAACCAAGCGCTGAGGCTTTGGCAGAACTAAAGGCCGGATTCATTGAACTAACCGGTATTAAAGACTTTAAATTGGTGAATCATTGGGCAGGATTTAGACCCGCTAGTCCGGATAGAAAAGCCATGGTGGGTCAACATCCTCTTTTTGATCAACATTTTGTTCTAAATGGTATGGGGAGTAAAGGGCTTTTAATGGCTCCATTTTTGGCCAAAGCACTTCAAGAAGAAATGCAAGGTGCCTCCGATAAGATACCTATGCTGTGTCGATTGGACCGATTTACCAAACGTTTGATTAATTTTAGGGAATGAAACCGGGAGCTCTTTTGGTTTGCTTAATTTGCTGTTTTAGCTTAAAAGGGCAATCCGAGCCAGAGGTGATTTGTCATCCACGCCCCATTCAGCTAATGATTTTGGGTGACAGCCACATGGTTGGTTATTGGGGTGAGTATTTTCATCGGCAACTACACGAAAGTGGTAGGTTTAATATTTTAAATGTGGCTATTGGTGGGGCCGGAAGTTTGCATTTTACCCGAAAGAAACTCACCAACCACTGTTGTGGGTATAAGATTCGAAGAACCTGGGTTGGAGATGTGTTTGAAGAAAGGGAACATGTTCGCAGGATTGAAATGTCTTCGGTGGGGGACCAAGCGGGTGTTGGACTGGATTGGAATTATCGATTGGATAGTATGGTTGCTTATTGGCAGCCTGAAATTGTCTTAATTGCTCTTGGAAGCAATAGAATAGATGCCCATGAAGATTTAATTGAACTTATTCGAAGGCCCAGTCCTCAGGCTCGCATTGTGTGGTTGTCTCCATTTAATAGGCTAGGCTTGGAAATTCGCTTAAAGTCCATAGAACGGTGCATAAATGGAAAGTCGTATTGTACTATGGTTCGGATGGATGATTTGGCGGGTCACGACACATTATTGACTTTTCATTTGGGCAGTTATTCTGCTCAAAAAGTGGCTATAAAGTCGGTGGAACGGGTATTGCCCATGCTTATTGATGGCACAAATCGCCATTAAATGGGCCATGGGGAAGCTATTTTAAGCACCCATAGGCAAAGTCCTTGTTTTTTTCGGAATTTTGCGGCGGATGCCCCCGGATACAACCACATACGTATGGCGTGCCTTAACAGACAGCGCATCAACAGAGAGTTCATCCTTTTCCGATACTTTTGAATCGAACTGGGATCAGCCCTGGAGGGTGGAAGTTTATGTAGAGTCAAAGCGCCCGGATTTTTTAGGATTGCCCTACAGCCATAAGAAAGTATTGGGTTGGTATTGGTGGTTGTATTTGGTGCTTTGGTTGGCTGGGATGGTATGGTTAAGGTGGGTAGAGGGTGCTGGGTTTCGGCAGTTTTTGGGAGGTGTTTTACAAAACGCCCGTTTACGGCAGTTTAGAGAAGAATACGGTAGCCGCATTATGCCACCCTTTTCCTTTCTTTATGTTATAAGCATGTTAAGCCCCTGGTTGTATTTGGTGAGTAAAGGAGTTTTGGAACTGGAGGAGGTTTTGGCCTGGTATGGTTTGGGCATTTGGTTGGTTTTGCCTATAGTAAAATCTGCTGTGGTTGGGCTTACCGGTCGTTTATTTGGCTTGGAATCTTGGACAACGCTCCATCGTTTGGTTAGTTTTCAGAGCCACACCCTGCTGGGGCTTTGGTTTTTTGTATTGATGTTGCCCGACATGGTGGGATGGCTTACGCCTTGGCCCGGCTGGGTTTTGCCGGGTATTGGCCTGGGAATAGTGCTCATTTACCAACTTTTTAAGTTGGCTACTTTGTGTAGGTTGAGTACTTTTATTTCCCTTATTTACTTCCTTTTGTATCTTTGCACCCTCGAATTGTTGCCATTGTTTTGGTTAGTCAAAGCAACCTCAATTTGGATATAAACGGGCTAATTTCCAAGGTATGAAAATCAAGACGGTTCTCATCAGTCAGCCCCGACCAGAATCTGAACGGTCGCCTTATTACGATATTGCCAGAAATCACAAGGTTCAAGTTGATTTCCAGCCATTTATTGGAGTTGAGGGAGTTCCGGCGAATGAAATTCGCAAACAAAAAATAGATTTGTCGGAGTTTGGTTGCATTATTCTTACTTCCAAGAATTCTGTGGATCATTATTTTCGGTTGGCCGGGGAAATGCGGTTTAATGTTCCTGAAGGCAACAAATACTTTTGCACCACCGAGGCCATTGCCCTTTATCTTCAAAAATATATTGTTTTTAGAAAACGCAAAATTTTCTTTGGACAAACCGGCTTAGAGGACTTAGCGGACACCTTTAAAAAGAATAAGAATGAGAAATTTTTGTTTCCGTGTTCAGACAAGCACACCGACAAAATTTCGAGTTTTTTGAAAAACGCAAAAGTGCAGTTTACCCCTGCCGTATTTTACCGCACGGTGGCCACGGATATGAAAAATGTACCGCTTAACAGTTACGACATGTTGGTGTTTTTTAGTCCCAACGGCGTGGAATCTTTGGTGCACAATTTTCCAAACTTTGAACAAGGAGAAATGCATATTGGAGTGTTTGGTGACAGCACTGCCAAAGCTGCAGAGGAAGCCGGTCTTAAAGTGCACTTAAAAGCACCTTTGCCCAAGGCTCCTTCCATGACCATGGCTTTGGATTGGTATTTGGTTCAAAATCACGGCAAGAAATAATGGGGGAGGCTTGGAGCGGAGCCCCGGTCAAGCTGAACAAAAAGTCCATGCTCAAAAGCAAGATTAGTATTGCTTCGCTGTTTGAGGAGGGGCTTACCTTTTACAAACCTCCTTTGCTCATAAAATATAGAGGTATAGGAAGTTCCTCGGATTGTCATTACCTGGTTTCTGTGTCAAAAAAGCGCTTTCCCAAAGCCGTGGATCGAAACCGGGTTAAGCGCTTAATGCGGGAGGCGATCCGAAAAGGAGGAGTCTTAGAACCATGGCCTCAAGACATGGCATTGATTTTTATAGGAAAAGGCAAACCTGAGTTTAAGCACATTTGGAGATCATGGCTTGGGTTTATGGCGCATTGGGAGGCAAAAAACAGCAAGGGATTTCTTAAGGAAAGCAAGAATAATGAATCGGAGCGACCGGCATAGGGATGGCACGGAATGCCCTGCCCAATGGCGGCCGGTGCTTCTAATTTTTCACATTTTTAACTTGGTGTTTGGAGGGGAAATGGCCTGCAGATTGAGGGTCTCTATAGTTGAGAGAATAAGGCTTTATGCCCACAGAATGCGCCAACAACAGGGCGAGGAGGCTCCCGACCCTTCGGGAGACCCCGGAGCCCGTTGGTGGCCGGCCGGCATTGGGCAGGCATGAAGAAACAGCCCGGCCCCCATAGGGGGATGCCCCAAAAGAATCGAATTTTGTACTTTTAAGTCCCTTTTGGCGTTAGCAAATCATGCATATGAATTCATTTAAATCGGCCAGACCCTATCTGTTTGGTCTTTTTTCGGGTGTTGTACTTACCGGTTTATTTGCCTTTGGGCAGCACTTTGAAATTTCTAAAAACCTGGAAATTTTCTCTGTGTTGATGCGGGAGTTGGACACCTATTATGTAGACGAAATAAATCCGGGAGATTTGACGGAGACTGCCGTAGAGTCCATGTTGGAATCTTTGGATCCATACACTAATTTTATTCCGGAGTCTGAAATAGAGAACCATCGGATGTCCACCACAGGGCAGTATGGAGGTATTGGGGCTGTCGTGCGCAAAAAAGGCGAATACGTTACCATTTACGAGCCTTACGAAGAAACTCCGGCAGCTAAAGCCGGTTTACAGGCAGGGGATAAGTTAGTGAAGGTAAACGATAAGTCGGTGGTAGGAATGAGCACCGATGATGTAGTTAAACTGTTGCGTGGCGCTCCCAACACCGGGGTGCGGTTAACCATTGAGAGGCCCGGGGCGTCTGAGCCCAAAGAAGTGGAGCTGACTCGAGAACGGATTCAGATGAAAAATGTTTCCTATTACGGCATGGCAGATGCCGGTAATGCCTACATAAAATTGGAGCGGTTTACCCCAAATGCCGGACTTGAAATTCGAGAAGCATTGGATTCGCTCAAAAAGGCTGGAAAGGTGGACGGGTTGATATTGGACTTACGCGGAAATCCGGGAGGTTTGTTGCGTGAGGCCATTTCTGTTGTTAATAATTTTGTTCCTCGCGGGGAGATGGTGGTTACTACCAAAGGGAAGGTGAGTGAATGGAATCAATCTTACCGAACCTTGGCAGACCCTGCCGATGTCAATATCCCTTTGGTTGTGCTTGTGAACCGGGGGTCTGCATCGGCCTCTGAAATTGTGAGTGGCACCATCCAGGACCTGGATAGGGGAGTGGTTTTAGGCCAAAAAACCTTTGGTAAAGGTTTGGTGCAGTCGACCCGGCCTTTGGTCTATAATACCCACCTTAAATTAACCACCTCTAAATATTATATTCCTAGCGGACGTTGTATTCAAGCCTTAGATTATAGCCACAGAGATGCGAATGGCCGGGTAAATGAAGTCCCTGACTCTTTACGGACAAAATTTAAAACCCAAATGGGGCGTGTGGTATATGACGGTGCCGGTATTTATCCGGACGTGCCGGTAAAGCCAGGTAAAACTCCAAATATTCTAAGATCACTAGTCCGCAACGATTTGTTTTTTGAGTTTGCTACTGAATATGTGCAACAAAATCCAAGCATTAAGCATCCTTCGTACTTTGAAGTGAGCGATGCTTTGTACCAGGAGTTTTTGGACTTTTTGGCTACCAAAGAGTATTCGTATACTACCCGCACCGAACAGCAGTTAGATGCTTTGGAAGTAACGGCGGAGAAAGAAGAGTATTTGGACCGTATACGTCCCGAATTTGAGGCCTTGTTGGCCAAAAAAGAGGATATGAAAAGCCAAGACCTAAAGCACTTTAAGAAAGAGATTTCTAAGTTTTTGCGTTTAGAAATAGTGAGTAGGTATTATTACCGAAGAGGAAGAATAGCCTCAGATATTAAAGACGACGAGGAAGTGCTACAAGCCTTAGAGGTTTTAAACTCCTCCGGTAGGTACGATTCCATATTGTCGCCCTCTTTTGTAATTCCGGCGGCAGATATGGCGGATGACGAAGAGGAGCTTTCTGAGGAAAGTCCTGAGGCAGGCGATGAAGAGTAGGCCGGAGCCCCAAAAGGGGTTTAGTATTCTTATTCCTTCCTGGAATAATCTGGAGTTTTTGGAATTGCTGATTAAAAGCTTAAGAGTGCACAGCAATTATCCACACCAGATAATCGTGCATGTGAATGAGGGTTTAGATGGTACAAAAGCATTTTTGGAAAGAGAGGGCATTAAATACAGCTTTTCAAAGGCGAACGTTGGGGTTTGCAAGGCTTTAAATGCCGCTGCAGCCTTGGCAGAAAGGGAGTATTTGGTGTTTATGAACGACGACATGTATGTGCTTCCGGGCTGGGATATTCCATGGACTGAGGCCATAGAGTCTCGTAGCGACGATATGTTTTTTTTTAGCGCTACCATGCTTGAACCCACGGCGACCGGAAATAAGGCCGTTGTGGCACCGGTCGATTTTGGCAGGAGTCCACATACCTTTCAAGAAGCCCATTTACTGGCTGCTTTTTCAGAGTTAAGGAGGCAAGATTGGCAAGGAGCTACCTGGCCTCCTAATATTGTAAGCAAGCGCCTGTGGGAAGCGGTAGAAGGCTATTCTGAAGAATACACCCCCGGTTTGTACTCCGATCCTGATTTTTCAATGAAGCTTTGGAAGCAAGGAGTGCGCGATTTTAGAGGCTTTGGCCAAGCGCTAGTGTACCATTTTATGAGTCGTTCCGTACAACGGGTATCCATGAATCCCGGAAAAAAAACCTTTGCCTGCAAATGGGGACTCATGCCGGGCTTTGTGCGTCAACAAATGCTCCAGACCGGAAAAAGGTATACAGGGCCATTGAAAAACACGCCGTGGTATACGCATCCAAAAGGCTGGTTTTCAAAATTTAGAGCCCTTATTTTGCGCCTTTGTTATGGAAAAAGTGGCCCTTATTTTAGCTTTGGGAAATTTGAAGAATAAGCTCAGGTAATTCCTTTAAGGTCTGAACTTGAAAGGCCTTGGGCGCTAATTCAGCTGTTTCCTTATTTGGATTGAACCAAACGGTTTGCCAATGCATTTGTAGGGCTCCTGCAATGTCTATATCGGGGGCGTCACCTACCATAAGGCACTCGTGAGGGTTACACTTGCTTAATTTCATGGCCAATTTAAAAATGCCGGCATGAGGTTTTCTACATCCGGCCCTTTCTGAGGTAATGATATGTGTAAAGTATTGGTCAATGCCTGAGGCTTTGAGTTTAATGGATTGTATTTCCTCAAACCCGTTGGTAATTATGGATAAAGGAAAGTGAGGGTGGAGTTGCTCCAAGGTTTCTAAGCTACCCTCCACGAGTTTGGTTTGTTTGGGAGACCTATCTACATAAGCTTCGCCTAGTTTTTTGGCCAGGGTTCGGTGCAGCAAACCAAAATCTCTTAGGGTTAAAAAGAAACGTTGGTGCCTTAAAAAATCTTTCCGCATGTTGTTTTTGCGGTATTGTTCCCAACACCATTCGTTATGGTATTCATAGTGACTAATAAAGGTCAACTTGGTCGGAACCAAAGACCTCAAATCATAATAATCGTAAAGCTCAGCTAAGGTGGCCCGAGAATTTGAAGTGAAGTCCCAAAGGGTTCTGTCTAAGTCAAAAAAGATGTGTTTTATCAAGCCCTAATGCTGTTAATAATGTTCACTATGGAGGCTCCAAATCCGGCGTAAATGGCTGACCAAAAGGCAACTCCCAGCGACATGGTCCAAAATATGCGCCAACGGTTTTTAAAATACCTAACCGCTAAAAAGCATCCTAAAGGTAAACTTAATAATAGGGGACTTAAAAAAGCGATTCCCCATAAGCCTAATTTAGATTTGAGACCAATAAGATTTCTGTTGCGTTTAGAAAAGGAAGGTTTACTTTTTCTATTGGGCCAAATTTTGCGCAAAAAAGCTTTCCAAGCCATTAAAATTCCGGTACTTAGGTACATAAAGAACAAAATTCCGGTAATTCCTGAGGCTAATCCAAACAGAAAACCTTGCCCAAAAGGCAATTCTTCTTTAACGATGTAAACAGGCACAAGTATGGCAAACTTAATGGTTGCCATAAAAGCAAAGGCAAAAAATTCCAGCAGATTCACCTAGGCCTAAAGTTTAGAACCATAGGCCAAATCACCCGCATCGCCCAAACCGGGCACAATGTATGATTTTGAATTGAGTTCAGGGTCAAGTTCTCCTATCCAAAAACTAACGGGTCCTGTGATGTGTTTCTGACAATACTCCAAACCTTCTTCACTGGCCAATACGGTGGCTATGTGGGTGTGGTTTGGGGTGCCTCTTTCGGCAACAATAGCCTCCCAAGCCAGCACCATACTTCTTCCTGTAGCCAACATCGAATCACATAGAATTAGGGTTTTTCCCTTCATTGCAGGAGAGGAAAGATATTCGATTTCTATGGTAAAATCGTTGCCATGTCCGGGCTTTCTATAGGCAGAAATTACTGCATTTTCTGCGTCGTCAAAATAAGAAAGAAGGCCTTGATGCAAGGGGAGGCCGGCCCGTAAAATGGTGGCAATAACCAAGGCTTCGGCAGGTAATTTGCTGCGGTGCGTGCCAAGGGGGGTTACGACTTCTTGTTCTTCGGAATGAAGCACTTTGCTTATTTCATAGGCCATCAATTCACCGCAACGTTCCAAATTGCGTCTAAACCGCATTCTGTCGCCCTGCACATCTACATTGCGCATTTCAGAAATAAAGCGATTCAAAACCGAGGGTTTGTTTCCTAATACCTGCACCATACCTCCTGAATTTTGTCGAAAATTAGGCATTATATATGGATTTGCAGCTTCTATTTAAAACAGATCTTAGGCAAATTTCCCAATTTAACTACATGAATTTCCCCGGCATTTTATTTTCAGTAAACACGCTATAGGCTTGGTCTTTACCACCAAAGCTCCGATAAAAATTGGCTACAGGCTCTTGGTTTGAACCACCAAAATCAACAAATTCCAAGCCTTCTTTTTCGGCTCTGGTCAATAGCTCATGAAATAAAAAATACATGGCTCCACTTTTTTTTCCCAGCTCATTTACCGATCCATGGATATACGTCAGGCTGTTTTTATACACAAAAAAACAGGCAACGGCATGAGATTGGTGCTGTTGGTCTTGAACCGAAAAATTCCATGCCAAACCTCGCTCTGTACCTGCCCACATTAATCGCAACATGGCCCTCTTCCATTTCCCATGCAGGTGATGCATGTGCTTTCCTCTGTTAGAGAAAAAAGATTGGTTAATGAACTCCGGGTTGGTGGGAGTCAATGCCAAATGGAAATTCTTAGTCTTCTTTAGATTACGAATGGCATTCTTCTTGAGTTCCAGGGGAAAGCTACTTCGTTGGTAAATCCTTTTATTGCCGATGAGGCCTGGCCACTCCAAGTGCAGCTCTACCTTTAAAACACTTTTGGGTATGCTCTTACAAAATTCCGCAAAAAGTGGGAGTTGTTCCGGTTTAGGAGTATAAGGTCCCGAAGGCCGGCACCAAATAGGCTGGAGATAGCTTATGGGAAAACCCAAAAGGTTGCGGTGGGCCGCTTGTATCATGGTGGCTGTTTGAGGATGGTAAAACCCTGTCCAATTTTGGCCAACCAAGGCGTCCCAAAACCAAGAGTTTCCAAAGACCAAGGCATTACTGCAGGCTTGCAGTTGTGTGTCCCACCAATCGGGGTCTAAATCTTTCCTTGGAATGCATGTAAAGCTCATACACGTTAATGGCTTGGCTCAGTTTGGTTTGCAGCCATGAGTTCCATAGCCAACTTAAGATGTTTTTTGTACAGCTTCTTCCAAGGCAGGGCCTCCACTTCTCTAGCAAAACTTCGGTCATGCCAAATGCTGGAAAAGCAGCCTCCATACTTACTTAGGGTTTCCATCATTTCTCGGGTTAAGTCCCATGCTTTTTTAGGGCTGCACACTTGATGATACCTAAATACCGTTTCCATCAAAGCGAATGGATGTATTCTTAAGGGGAGTTGCTTGTTGGTTCTAGGGTCAAAAGCAAAAAAACTGTGTGCAATTCCGGCTCTATAACCTAAGCTATGGGCATAACCCAAGGAATAATCGTGGGAAAAACCGGCAGCACTTGCTTCATGAACCCAGTCGGGCCAATCCATTTTTAAAAAATGCCGCCTTACATGTTTAAGGTCTTCTTCACTGCGAATAAAAGTTGCCAATGCTTGTTTTTCTCTTTCCAGAACATCCGGCCTTTTATAGCTTGCGTAGCTGGGATGCAAGGAAACAGGACCAATCTTCTTTAACCGTTTTATCAGCTTTTTGTAAGGCCTTTTGTTGGGAGGCAGGCCATGGTCGTATTTGCTTTTAGGGCTTGCCAGAACAAAAATCCTGACCCGAATATGATACCTCAAAATTTGTTTCCTAATCCAGAAATAGCCATCGTAGGGATCCTCAGCTTTTTTTAGCAAAAGTGATTGCCTGTTTTTAAAGTCTTCACCGGCGCCCTTGATTAAATCCAAGGCCAAGCCTCCCATATTTCGCCAAAGCGGTTTACCTTCAAATTTAAATCCATTGTCTATGTCAAGGGTGGACAAAAAGTCAAAATAGGGGGGAGGGAAAATAAGCCAAGGAAATAGTTCTTCCAAACGATTTAGTAAGACTCTCGCCCAAATATTTACCATGGGAAACTGCAAGAAATAATGCTTGAAGGCCAAGCTATCTTTGGCGGCAAAGCGGCCATGCGGGTCGCGCGGCCCCGGCAAATATTCTTCATACCTGCTCACCAACCAAAAAACAGCGGAGAATACATCAAAATCCGGCCATTCCTTAGCTTCCATTGGGAACAACTTTACATCCTTTCCTTTCCCCTTTACCGGTATATTCTCTCGCTCCAATCCCCATTCTTCTAAAAGTCCGGCGTTTGGAATGTACATGCCTTTTCTTACCGAGGCCATGCCGTAAAAAATAATGGGCTCCCCTTCTGCTACCTCATCTGCAGTCCGATAAACAGCATAGGGAATAGGCTTAGCCGGCAATTCCGAAAACAATAGCTCCAAAACGTAATGCAGCCGCTCCGATACTTGGGCGCATATTACATGAATTGTTGAGCCGTTTTTCATGGGCGTCAAAGGTAAGTTTTCCATAGAATCCATGGAACGGCCTGATTTTTGCTTTCCCTCATCCAAAGCATGTACTTTTGTCAAGTGCATTGAATGTGTAAATCTATTGATATGGCCCATATTTTGGTAATCGATGACCAACAAAGTGTTCGCAACAGTTTTAGAGAGGTACTGGAATACGAAGATTTTTCGGTAGACGAGGCCGAAGACGGTCAAAAAGGGCTCGATTTGGTTAGAAAACAAGCCTACGATGCCGTTTTATGCGACATTAAAATGCCAAAAATGGACGGAATCGAATTCCTTGAACGGGTGGTGGGTCTTGGCATTGAGGTCCCCATTATTATGATAAGCGGGCACGGAAACATTGAAACAGCCGTAGATGCCATTAAAAAGGGAGCCTACGATTATATTCCCAAACCTATTGATTTGCCACGCTTGTTGGTTACGGTGCGCAATGCCCTTGAAAAAAAAATATTGGTCACCGAGACCAAACAGTTAAAGAAAAAGGTTTCTAAAGGAAAAGTTCGTGATATTGTCGGTGAATCCGAACCAATCCGCAAAATCAAAGAGTTGATTGAGCGGGTTGCTCCTACCGATGCACGGGTAATGGTGACCGGAAATAATGGAACCGGCAAAGAATTGGTGGCACGTTGGATACATGAGCTTAGCCCTAGGGCTTCGGGTCCCATGGTGGAAGTAAATTGCGCCGCAATTCCCTCCGAATTGATTGAATCCGAACTTTTTGGCCACGAAAAAGGCGCATTTACCTCCGCCGTAAAACAGCGCCAGGGAAAGTTTGAACTTGCCAATAAAGGAACCCTTTTTCTGGATGAAATTGGAGATATGAGCCTTTCCGCACAAGCCAAAGTCCTGAGGGCCCTCCAAGAGAGTAAAATTACTAGAGTAGGTGGCGATAAAGAAATTAAGGTAGATGTGCGGGTGGTTGCTGCTACCAATAAAGATTTACGCAAGGAAATCGACGAAGGACGATTCCGCGAAGACTTGTTTCACCGCCTGAATGTAATTCCTATTCACGTTCCCAATCTTAACGACAGAAAGGAAGATATCCCCTTGTTGGCGCTCACCTTTTTGGAAGAAATTTTGGAAGACCAAGGAATGCCCAAAAAGACCTTTAGCTCCGATGCACTCGAGCAGCTGCAGCAAATTCAGTGGACAGGAAACATCCGTGAACTAAGAAATGTGGTGGAGCGGCTTATTATTCTTTGCGACCAAAAAATAACCGGTGAGGACGTTCAAATTTTTGCAAAGCCAAACAAGTCAGCTTAATATTGCCTAGAGCCAAAGATTTGACTTCCTATGCGCAACATAGTGCTGCCTTGGTTTAGGGCTATTCCATAGTCTTGACTCATGCCCATACTCACCGTTTTCCACCCGGCACCCGCCTCGGGTTTAGTTTCTTCAAACAGCTGCTTTAACCTGGCAAATTCGGACTCAATCCGGGCATTATCCTCCGTTAGACTTGCCATGCCCATTAAACCACGTGGCTTAATGTAAGGATGGTCAAACAAAACTTCTTTTTGGATAAATTCCCTAAAGGCTTCCGGAGCAAATCCATACTTGCTCTCTTCCTGGGCAAGATGAATTTGAAACAAAATGCCTACCACTATTTGTTGCTTTTCCGATTCTTTTAATAGCTCTTTATACAACCTGGAGCTGTCAACGCTGTGAATTAAGTGCACCAAAGGCAAAACTTGCTTCACCTTATTGCGTTGCAAGTGGCCAATCATGTGCCAGCGTGTATCCTTGGGCATCATGGGTGCTTTTTGGCTTAACTCCTGCACTTTGTTTTCTCCAAAATCCCGTACGCCTATTTCATAGAGTTTTTTTATTGATTCTATGGGCTGGGTTTTTGATACAGCAACCAAACAAACATCATTTGGAAGGCTGTTTTTTATCGTTTGATAAGCTTCCTCAGGGTAATTCATACCGCAAGTTACAAAGCTTCTGCAAGGTCAAGCATAACCAAACCACTCAAAAGTTTTGGCTCAAACCAAGTAGATTTTGGAGGCATGTGGTCCCCTCGGTCGGCAATGGCTCTAACCTGTTTGTGGCTAACCGGAGGCAGCGCAATGGCTACTTGCCACTTTCCTCCCTTCACTTTGGCTTCAAGGCTTTGTTGGCTTATATCACCGCCCAAGAAACCAAGTCTATTGTCTTTCCGTGGGTCTTCAATGCCTAAGTCCGGTCCCAATACTTCGTTCTGCAATTTTTCGGAGGCGATATCCAACAAACCCCAAACTTCTTTGGGCCGCAAAACATACCAATGCTCCTTTACAAACATGGCAAGCTCTCCCTGCGGAGGGGGAAAAGAAGCCAAGCCTTGCGTGACATAGAAATACCGGTTCCAAAGCTTCCAGAAAGCTTCACCCTCCAATGCATCAAGGCCTCTTAATAAACGATGAAAAGGCAATAGGCCGGCCTCTTCTTCCGGAAAAACAGCACAAAGTAAATACTGATCACCTCCGGTACTCCGTCCTTGCGCTTTGCGTGCTTCGGCAAGTCGAAAGGAAGAGGCCATGCGGTGGTGACCATCGGCAATGTAAAAGCAGGAAACCTGCGAAAAGTATTGGCCAATAGACGCCACATCTTGAGGTTGGCTTATGCGCCAAAGTTCATGTGTGCCAAAAGCCTCCATGGCAAATTGCACATCCGGAGCCTTGCTCAATACATCTTGAATGGGAGGCTTTTCTCCTTCCGGAGCAACATAGGTTAAGTATACCGGCTCTGCGTTAAGGTTGAGTTGACCCAAATAGGTACTTAGTTGGGCTTCTCGAACTTCTAGGGTGTCTTCGTGCTTTTTTAGCTGAGCTGCTCCTTCTTCTCCAAAAGCAGGTACAACGCCTATGATGCCGGTATAGACTTTGCTATGGTTGTATTGCCTATACAAATAATAGCCGGCCTGACCATCTCGAGCAAAAATCCCGCGCTTTAGCATCTCCTCAAAAATAACACGGCGGTTTTCTCCCAAATTTTCTTGGGCCAAAATCACTTGAACGTAACAATCCGGAGCTTCTGCTTTGAGCCTCTCCAAATCTTGAGGAGTGTAGCGGTCAAAAGGAAGACTAACAATAGACGCTGCGTCTTTAGCCCGCGGCAGCAAGCCGTGAAAGGGCTTTAAAACGGCCATAGCTTAGGAAAAATGCTCCACCAACCGTTCCACCATTTCTTCCCCAATCCTTTCCTGAGCCTCCTGTGTTGATCCACCAATGTGAGGGGAAACAGAAATCTTGTCGTGGTTCAGTAATGCGACTTTGGGTTTGGGCTCCCCCTCAAATACATCGAGGCAGGCAAAGCCTACTTTTCCACCGGCTATGGCCTCCAACAAGGCTTCTTCATCCAGTATTCCTCCGCGGGCCGTATTGATGAGTACCACTCCATCCTTCATTTGTTTCATCTCGGCAGAACCAATCAAGGCTTTACCGTCCTCAGGCATGGGAACATGGAAAGTAATGGCATCGCTGTGCTCAAACACTTCTTCCAAACCTACGGTGTCGTATTGAATGGTAAAAGTGTCTCCTGTTTGCAAAAAATCGATGTCCAATTCGGCCTGCTTTACCACCGGGTCGTAGGGCAATACACGCATTCCCAAACCTAAAGCTATTTTGGCCGTGGCCTGTCCAATCCGTCCAAAGCCCACAATACCCAATGTTTTTCCTTTCAATTCAAAGGCAGAAGCATAGGATTTTTTGAGCGCAGAAAACTCTTCTTGTCCCCTTAATGGCATTACTCTGTTGCTGTGGTGCAAAAAACGGGCTACCGAAAACAGGTGGGCAAACACCGATTCGGCCACCGAGTGGGTAGAACTATTGGGGGTATTGGTTACTGTTCTTCCTAAGGAACGACCATAATCTACATCAATATTGTCCATCCCTACACCGCCGCGACCTACAAACTCCAAGTTAGGACAGGCATCAAACAAGGAGGCGCGAACTTTGGTGGCAGAGCGCACCAATAGAGCTTTTACCTCTTCTTGATTTATATAGCTTGCTAGGTCTTCTTGGGCTACCTTATCGGTAATTACCTCAAAGCCTTTTTCGCGTAAGGAGGCTATGGCATCGGCTGCCAAGCCATCGTTGGCTAAAATTTTGACTCTTTTCATTATCCGAATTTTTGAGCAAATTGGTTCATAACATCTACCAACACATGCACACTTTCCAAAGGAAGGGCGTTGTACATGCTTGCCCTATACCCACCTACCGATCGATGTCCTTTGAGTCCACTAATACCTGCCTCTTTAAGCATGGCATCAAAATGCGATTTTAGGCCTTCGTCTTCCAGCAAAAAGGTGGCATTCATGCCCGAACGAACGGAAATATCTACCGTGCCTTTAAACATGGGGTTTCTATCCAGCGCTTGGTAAAACGAGTCTTTTTTAAGTTGATTTATCTTGCCAATCCATTCCAAACCTCCGTTTTCCTTTAACCATTCCAGGGTCAACATGGTCACATAAATGGCAAATACCGGTGGAGTATTGAACATGGATTCTTTGGAGGCGTGTACCTTATAATCCAACATAGTTGGAATATCTCGATCTGTTTTTCCTAGCGCTGATTTTTTTACAATTACCAGAGTGGTGCCGGCAGGTCCTATGTTTTTTTGTGCCCCTGCATAAATTAAATCGAACTTTTCGGCATCGAATGGCCGACTGAACATATCGCTGGACATATCGCAAACCAAGGGGCATTTTGCCTCAGGAAACTCTTGATACTGGGTTCCGTAAATGGTGTTGTTGCTTGTAAAATGCAGGTAGTCTGCATCGGCAGGAGCCACGATATCAGGCAAATAGGTATACTGCTTATCAGCCGAGGAACCCACAACTTCTACCCGTCCCACACGCTTGGCTTCTTTGATGGCATTCGAGGCCCAGGTTCCGGTATCGACGTAGGCTGCATATCCTTTGTTGCTCAAAAGATTAAGCGCCGACATGTAAAATTGCATGCTGGCCCCACCTTGCAAATACATAACCTCGTACTCGTTTGGGGATAGGCCGGACAGCTCATATACCAACTGCCGTGCACGTTCCATAACTTCTACAAACTCTGGTCCGCGATGCGAAACTTCAATCAAGGACAATCCTTTGTCTTGGTAATTTTTGACGGCCTCAGAGGCTTTGCGTAACACTTCTTCGGGCAAAATGGCCGGCCCTGCACTGAAATTGTGGATTTTCATGTTGTGATGTTGCGGTTGTACCTATTGCAAAGAAATAAAAATTCGGTCAATGCTAAGGCTTAAGTTTTTACAATTTGGGGCGCCGGGCGGGCCCTTGCCTATACTCCGGTGTGGCAAAGCCTCTTGGCTGCAAGGGCAGGCGGGAGCTTCCTTTGGTCGCTCCGCCTGCCCCGCAGCCAAGGACTTTGCCACATCCGGGGTATCGGCGCGGTCCCTGCGCCAAAAAAAAAATCCGCCTTTTGGCGGATTTTTTTTTAATCATTTATGTTGGTTCGCGCCCATTTTAAAAATTCGTCGAACTCTGATTTGGTTTTACTAAAGGTAAAGTTGCTTGTTAGGGTATAGTAGTTTTCTCTTTCGCTTTTGCCCACTCTACGGTAAACGTAAATGGCAAAATTGAGTTTGGTTTCATCATAGGTAAATAACTCCATGACACCTTTTACTTGAGCCAGGCTAAAACATTTGGAATCGGCCATGCGCTTGGCGGAGTTTAGCATTTCTTCCTCAAAACTTTGGTCTTTAATGGTGGCCACTCCCTGACGGTATTCGTTGTCCCACATGCCATTCACACAAAATATATCTCGTTCTGCCATTTCATAACGGCCCGAACCGGAACTTGCGCTTCCTTGATTATCGTCCATTTCGTCCCAACCATCGTCTTGGTTGCCCATGTGTCCCATATTACCTCCGCTAGTAGTGGTGGTGGTGGTGGTGGTGGTACTAGACATGTTCACATTTCCATTACCCATGCCATCGTTTACGTTCATGTTTACTCCCATGCCCATTCCGTTGTCGTTGGCATTTACACCAAAACTAATGGCCACAGAGCCATTGCCTTGGTTTCCGCCGGTGGTAGTGGTAGTGGTGGTGCTTCCTCCTTGCACATTTCCGTTCATGGATCCCCCCATATTTCCTTGGTTCATGGATCCGTCGCCATCCACAGGTGTGCGGGTTACGGCAGGGGCTGTGCTTCCGGCCGGAGCTTCCGAAACGTAGCGGTAGGTCCATTTGCCTTTGTTGTTTTGGCGAATGGCGTAGGTAACTTCTTTGGTGGGTGCCACCATAACCCCTTTGTTAAATTCCCCAAAGGCCGGCTCTTCAAATACCACCCGGGTTTGGACAAATTCGGTGTTGATTCCGTCAAAGCGGGCATTGGTGCCGGGAGTTAACGATACTTGTTGGCCGTTAACGTACAACGAAAAGCGTTCGCCGTTTTCTGAGAAAACGATAAGGCTGCCCTGGGCAAGAAGGGATGTTCCAAGGCTAAGGAACGCAAGGCTGGTAATAAGCGTTTTCATAAACTTTAATGTTTCATTTTTAAAATGTATAGCAAGGCTTGTGCCAAAAAATCGTTCCCTGCTCCAAAGATAGGAAACAGGGAACGAAAAATTTGGTTCAACAGGGCTTTATCTATTGAATTTTTAGCACATAAGGCATGCGCATTTGAACCCCCTCCATTCGTTGAGCATCTCGAATAATTCGAAGGGTTTCCAAGGTATTTTCCAATCCGTAATCGGCTAATTTAGCTTGGGCCTCTTCGTTGAAGTTTTCAAAAAATGCTTCAAAAGGGTCTTCTTTTTCAGGATACCCTTTGATAGTGTAGTCGTTGAGGCTACTCATGCGCACTGCACAGGCAATAGCATCGTCTAATCCACCCAAGGCATCTACCAAACCCAATTCTAAGGCCATGGTACCGGTCCACACTCTTCCTTGGCCAATGGAGTCTACAAATTCCATAGACAGTCCTCTACCATCGGCAACTCTTTGTCTAAAGTCGGTATATACTTTATCCACACTTTCTTGCAATACTTCTTTTTCGCGCTCAGGCAGCGGGCGAGCACCTGAAGCAAAATTGGCGTGGCTGTGGATATTTACGGTATCTGTGGTAACTCCCAATCGGTCGTTGAGCATGGTTTGGGCATTAAAGAGCAAACCAAATACGCCAATAGATCCGGTAATGGTATTTGGGTTAGCAAATATAGAATCTCCCAAGCAGCTAATGTAATAGCCTCCGGAAGCGGCCAAATTACCCATACTAATGATGAGCGGCTTCTCGGCCTTGAGCAAAGAGAGCTCTCTCCAAATGATTTCTGAGGCAAGCGCATCTCCACCGGGTGAGTTTACTCGGAGAACCGCAGCTTTGACTTCTTCGTCTTTGCGAACCTCCCGAATGGTTTCTACCAAATCATCGCTGGCGATTTCGTCGGAGCCACCTTTGCCGCGCACAATACCTCCTCCGGCATAAATTATGGCAATGGTTGGATTTTCGAGTCTATCGGCTATCCAGTTGGCTTGTACTTTTGAGGCGTATTTATGGAAAGCCAATAAGGGTGCATCTTCGGAAAAACCATCCTCCCATCCGGCTTTGGCGGCTACTTTGTCCATGAACTCGTCTTCATAGGCCAAAACGTCTATAAAGCCGTATTTAAGCGCCTCTTTGGCCTGGGTTACGCTAAGGTTGCTAATTAGGCTGTCCAGTTGTGGCATGGACATTTGGGTTCTTTGGGCTATGCGTTGACCCATGCTTTGCCACATGCTGCCCAACAAGGCGCGCATTTGTTGGCGGTTTGCATCGCTGGCTTGCTCGTAAAGGAAAGGCTCCACGGCGCTTTTGAATTTGTTTCCTTTTGGGCGAATGGCATAAGGCTCTACGCCTATCTTATCCAAAACGCCTTTAAAAAACATCATTTCGGCACCTAAGCCGGTCATTACAAAGTCGCCGTAGGGGTTTAGACCAATTTCGTCGGCAACAGACATAGCCAGGTAGGTTTTTTGAGCAATGGTTTCTCCGTAGGCCATGATGAATTTTCCGGAGGCTTTAAACTTTTCTAAGGCTACCAATAATTCGTCCATGTTGGCCATACCGGTGGGCATGCGGTCCATATCCATGTAAAGGCCGACAATTTTCTCGTCTTTGCTTGCTTCTTCCAGGGTGCGTAAAACAAAAAATAAGTCGGTGCTTTTTTTATTGCTTTGGTCAAAAGCGGCAAAGGGATTTTCCTCAGCCCGGTCAACCAGCGCTTGGTTCCAATTGAGGTGGAGCACCGTTTGGTCTTTAACTTCCAAGAATACATCCTCTTGGTCGCCTTCAAAATCGCTGAAAATAGAAGAAATGCCTGCAATCAGAATGAAGGCAAAAACAACAAAGGCTAGTATTAAGCCAATAACGGATCCCAAAAACGATCCCCAGAAGTTTCTCATGTCGGTTTAAATCAGTGGTTTGTACCTCAAAAATATTTATTAAAACGAAAGCAGACGGATGGAAAAAGGTTTTTTGACAAGGTTTAAAGGCTTTTAACCATTGGTTTTGAGGCAAGGCATGATGAATAGACCTAATTATTTGAAGCTTCTTGCATTGGAAGATGCGCCAGGGATGCGAGCGGTTAGCGCCGGCTTGGGGCATGCCCGGGCGACGGGAGACGGGCGGGCTGACGGAGGAAGCCCCGTCCGGCCCCAGCCGCCCGGAGCATGGGCCAGGCCGGCCTATGAGCGGGCAGCCCGGCAGGCGCCCTAAGCAATCATAACCCCTTTTTGGTTGAGCAATGGAATTTGGGTAAAGTGATCCTTGGAAATGGCCTCAGGCACAAAAATATAGCGTTTATCGTAAATCTGTTGGCCGAGGTAAAAGCTAATCCAATATTCGTTGGTGATTTGGAACAGGGACTCGCGGATGGGTTCGATACGGATGGCGCTCTGAGGCGGAATTTCTTCGTAGAACTGGCGAATGGTAGCTGTTTCCTTGTGCCGCGAGTTTATGGTTCCATAGCCTCGTGAGTTTATGAGGACGTTTTTCAGCGTTTCTTGGCGGAGGTTAATAAGGTACACGGCCCAAATGTCTTCACCCTCGGAGGGGTCTGGGACAATGGCCACGGCCACTTCAGAAACTTTGGGTAGAGGAATGTCTTTTTTCATGGCATGGGCGGTTTAGAAGTGATGGGGAATCGGCGTCCGGGGCCGAAGGCTTTGGAGCTCACTCTTAATACGGGTGGCGATTGATGCCTTTTGTACTCTGCGTTTTTGAGCAAACGAAAAATGCGTTGCACTTGTTCGGAGTCCATGCCTTCCTGAATGAGTTGGTGTGGAGATTTCTGGTTTTCAATGAGATCAAACAGAAGTGTATCCAAAATCGGGTAGGGGGGAAGGGAGTCGGAGTCTTTTTGGTCGGGTCGCAATTCTGCCGAGGGTTCCTTGGTAAGGATATGTTCCGGAATGCGCGGCTTGCTTTGGTTTAGGTAATGGCAAAGCTCGTAGACCTGGGTTTTGTAGAGGTCAGCGATAAGGGCAAGCCCTCCGCACATGTCGCCGTACAAAGTTCCATAACCCACAGCTGCTTCGCTTTTGTTGGAAGTGTTGAGCAAAACTGCCCCGGAGTCATTGGAAATGGCCATAAGCAAAAGGCCCCGGATGCGGCTTTGGAGATTTTCTTCGGTAAGTCCTTGAGGCATTTTTCCCAAAACCGGCGTTAAGCTTTGGCTAATGGCCTCAAAGCCTAAGTTGATGGGCAGGGTATAGGCTTGGATTCCATTCCATTTGGCGAGTTCGAGGGCATCGGCGATGGAATGGTCGGAGGAGTAAGGCGAAGGAAGGAGGTAAGCCTTAACGTTTTCCGGCCCCAAGGCATCTGCGGCCAAAACGGCCGTTAAGGCCGAATCCACACCGCCACTTAATCCCAGAATGGCTTTGGAGAATCCGTTTTTTTCAAAGTAATCGCGTATGCCTAAACAAAGGGCTTGGTAGAGGTCTTCGAGGGCGTTACCAGAAGGAGTTTTTGGGCAGGGAGATAACTTGGAAATATTGAAAATTCGGAAATCCTGATTGAAGGAGGCCAATGGCAAGCATGGATCTCCCAAGGCATCCAAAACAAAGGAGTTTCCGTCGAAGATTAGTTCGGTATGCGCACCTACGTGGTTTAGGTAAATAAATGGGGTCTTAAAGCGTTTGGCTTGAAAGCATGCCATTTCATGGCGCAGTGATTTTTGTTTGGAATGAAAGGGCGATGCGGTAATGTTGAGGATGAAATCGGCTTGGTCGGCCCCTGCTTCCAAGAGTACATCGCGATGGTAAAGACTAGGGTTTGGGGGCATGTGCCAGCTGTCTTCGCAAATGGCCAAAGCGAATTTTTTGCCTTTCCATTGGAGCAATTGAGGCGTTTTTTGGGAGGGCTCAAAATACCTGTCTTCGTCAAAGACATCGTAGGTTGGGAGTAAGCTTTTATGAACGGAGTCTAGTATTTTTCCGTTTCCGAGCAAAAAGGCGGCATTGAAACAAGGCTTTCCTTGTCCCTGATTTTTAACGGGAGCACCAACCACCATAGCTATTTGGTTGGAGGTTTGCGCAGCAAGTTTCTCAAGGGCCAGGTTGACTTCTTGGAAAATAGCATCCCAAAGCAATAAATCCTGGGGAGGATACCCGGTGAGCATGAGTTCGGGAAAAACGACCAAATCGACGCCGGCGTCCTTAGCTTTTTGGAATGCGTTAAGGCAGATTTGGGTGTTGCCCTTAATATCTCCCAATACCGTATTGGTTTGCACCAAAGCAATGTTCATAGTACAAAGGTAGTATTTGCTTAACGACGGTTGACCAGGTAGACCCCTGAAAGGATAATGGCCATACCGACTAAGGTTTGCCAAATTAAGGATTCGCCCATCCACACGCCCCAAAGAATAGCGAAGGCAGGTATGAGGTAAGTAACCGAAGCGGCAAAGAGCACGGTGGTATGCCGAATAAGAAAGTTAAATACCAGCACGGCTAATGCTGTTCCCACCGTTCCCAACAGGGCCACGTAAATCAGTGCTTTTTGGTGTAAAGGACTGTGCAGGCAAGGGTTAAGCGTTCCGTCGATAAGGAGCCAAAAGGCGGAAGGCAGCCCCACCAAAAAGAGTGCGATTCCGGTTACCGTTAGGGCGGAAAGGCCTTGAAGTTTAGATTTTATGATGTTGGTGGAAAAGCCATAGCAAATGGCCCCCAGCAGAGGTAGAGCGGCAAAGACCCATTGGTTTCCATTTACGGATAAGCCCTTTTGGGAAAGGATAAGAAACACCGTTCCAACCAAACCAATACCAATACCTATAGCTCCAAATTTGGAGACCTTAAGACCAAAGAAAAGTAGACCAGCCAACAGGGTAAAAATAGGAGCCGTAGAATTAATGATTCCGGCAAGCGAGGAGTCGATGCGGGTAATTCCTGCGGCAAAGAGCAAGGCTGGGATACCGCTTCCTACCAAACCGGTGAGCGAAAGCCAAATCCAAGCCGTTTTGGGTACTTTATGGAGTTTGGGCAAAATGAAAGGCAACAAAGTGAACCCGGCAAAGGCCAGGCGTAGTCGGGCCAGCTCCAGAGGGTTAAAGGCCTCCAGTCCCTTTTTCATGAGCACAAAAGAGGAACCCCAAGTAATTCCCAAAACGGCAAGCACAAAAAATTGCCACCCTTTTTTCGAAAGATCAAACACGGCGCAAAGGTGCAGCAAAAAATCATGCCACGGATGTTAAAAATGCAGCATGAACCCTACCGAAAAATTAATTTTTTGAGGGTATTTCTGTGGCTAGGCTAACCAAATGGCCAAGTACTTCAAGCGCCTTTTCCATATCTTGCACCGAGCAGTATTCGTGGATGCTGTGGATGGCCATTTCGCCGGTGAATATATTGGGGCAGGGAAGGCCCATAAAACTCAGCCTGCTGCCATCGGTACCACCGCGAATGGGTTCTTCTACCGGCTCAAGACCTGCCTTACGGTATGCTTCCCTTGCCAATTCCATGATATGAGGATTCTTTTCCAGCGTTTCCCTCATGTTGCGGTACTGTTCTTTTTGTTGGTAATGGTACCGGCTTCCGGGGTGTTTTTGGCAGACTTTTTCGGCGGTTTGGCGAATTATTTCGGCCATTTCTTCCAGTTTTGGTGTTTCAAAGTCTCTTAAAATAAAGCGAATGGTAGCTTGCTCCATTCGGCCATCCAAACCTGCAGGGTGAATGAATCCTTCTCTATTGCTGGTAGTTTCGGGCGATAAGCGGTCTTGAGGAAGTAAGGTTAGAAATTCTCCGGCAAGTTTAATGGCATTTAGCATTTTACCTTTAGCGTAGCCCGGGTGTGCTGCCTTGCCAAAAAAAGTAAGTTCTGCGGCGTCGGCGCAAAAGTTTTCGCCCTCCAAAGAGCCTCGTGGCCCTCCATCGAGGGTATAACCAAAATCTGCGCCTAATTTTTCCATGTCGACTTTGTCCACGCCACGGCCGATTTCTTCGTCTACGGTAAATAAGATTCGAATGGGTCCGTGGGCTAGGTTAGGATTGGCCATAAGTTGAGCGGCGAGTTCCATAATGATGGCAACACCGGCTTTGTCGTCGGCACCTAACAGGGTATTGCCGGAAGCGGTAATAATGTCTTCCCCAATTTTTTGTTTTAAGTAGGGGTGTTTTTCGGGGTCCAGGGGATTGCCCGGTGCGTCCGGTAGTTCCATGGCTTTTCCATTCCACTGTTTGTGGAGTATGGGTTTAACATGAGTTCCTGAGCAATCCGGTGCGGTATCTACATGGGCACAAAAGCAAAGGGTTGGAACCTTATGGTTCACATTGGATGGAATGGTGGCATAGACATAGCCAAAGCCGTCCATTTCGGCATCTTCGATACCAAGCGCTAAGAGTTGTTCTACCAAAAGCCGTCCCAAATCTTTTTGTTTTTCGGAAGAGGGGCAGCTTTCGGAGTTTGGGTCGGCTTGGGTATCGATTTGTGCGTATTGCATCAGCCTTTCGGCTAAGGAATGATTGTTAAACCACATGGCAAAAGGAATAAAAAATGAAGCGGAACAAAGATAGGGGATGGGAAAGGAGCTACCAACCCGGATGCACCAGTAGCCTCGGTTCGCAGTAATCTTGCATGGCGTAGCGTACTCCTTCTCTTCCCAAACCGGAGTCTTTAACACCACCATAGGGCATATGGTCGAGTCGAAGCGTAGGGGTTCTATTGATGAGCAAACCGCCCACCTCTAAGTTTTGAAATG
Organism: Flavobacteriales bacterium; assembly: GCA_018401695.1. GTDB lineage: Bacteria > Bacteroidota > Bacteroidia > CAIKAF01 > CAIKAF01 > CAIKAF01. The sequence goes on from JAGYKD010000003.1 coordinate 420,185, forward strand.
CTTCTTGAACTTCGCTGTTGCGTGAAGTGAACAGCCCTGCTTGTAGTCCATAGCGTCCTTCATTTACAAGATGGAGCGCTTCTTGTAAATCGTGGTAAGGTTCAATACACACCGCAGGTCCGAACAGTTCTTCTGCCCTTACCTGCATTTGAGCTTGGGTTCCAGAAAGAATGGTAGGCCCATGAAATGTTCCCTGTTGCTGGCCATGTAATAAGGCTTCAGCTCCTTGGTTTAGCGCTTCTTGAATCCATTCAGACACCCGTTTGGCATTGGATTCATCGATCATGCAGGAAAAATTGGTGTTTGGAGACTCCGGAGGCCCAACGTTTAGTCTTTTAGCTTCTCGTACTAATGCTTCTGCGGTTTCATCAAAGCGGCTATGATGCACAAAAATGCGTTGCGTATGTATGCAGATTTGGCCTGCATAAGCAAAGCAACTTTTGGTGAGTTGGCCAATGAAGTCATTTAAAGGGGGAGCGTGTTCGCTAATTATAAGTGCTGCATTTCCCCCAAGTTCCATAATGGATTTCTTTTTGCCGGCTGCCTGTTTTAGTTTCCAGCCTACTTTGTCTGAACCGGTAAAACTAAGGGTGGCAATATTGGGATGGGTCACTAGAAGATTACCGGCCTCCCGGCTGGCGGGTAGTATGGAAACAGCTCCTTGAGGTAAACCACCCACCTCTTGGAACAATTCGGCCAGCATAAGGGTAGCTAAGGGAGTGGAAGATGCAGGCTTAAGAACGATAGGTGCACCACAAGCAATCGCCGGAGCCAGTTTGTGCACAGCAAGATTTAAAGGGAAATTGAAAGGGGATATACCTGCGACCAGGCCGGAGGGAACCCAACGGGTTCTACCCGATAAACCTTCACCTGAGGCAGTCCAATCCAGGCGCATGTATTCGCCTGAGAATCGACGCGCTTCTTCTGAGGCAATTAAGAAAGTTTCGGAGGCACGCAATACTTCGCCAAGCGCATCTTGATAAGGCTTTGCAGCTTCTCTGGCCAGGCTTAAGGCAAAGCGGTCGGCCTGGCTTTTTAGTTTTTGGGCTACTTCACGCAAAAAATCAGCACGTTTGTAGGCCGGCCAATGCAAAAGCACCTTTTGAGCTTCCAATCCCCTTTGGATGGCTAGTTCAATTAAGGATGCATCGGCCAAATGAACCCTTGCTAATTCAGTTCCGTCCCAGGGTGCATGAACCGGCAGCGTTTGGTTGGATTGAATCCATTGACCTGCAAAAAACATGGGGTATTCCTTCATGGAAAAAGCAATTTGAGTAAAATGAGCGTTTCGGAAAGGTAAGAAAGAATAAACCAAAGGACATTAGGTACTCAAGCGCAATTTTAGGCCATGTTTTGGCCAATAAGAAAACAACAGACCCAAAACATAGGCCTGTTGTTTAGAAGCTAATCCTTGCGTTATATGGATTTCCAGGCGGTTGAGCGTTGCCTAATGTTCCTTAAATTGTGATTTTAAAAAACGCAAGGATTGTATTGGCTAGAGCAGGTTAATTTCGTTGAACAACCCGCACTATATGGCAAAGCGTATATCCTTGCCCCGGATCCAGTGGAGTTCCACAGACCTTAAAATCAATATAGGCAGGGTCATTGGGGGTGGGTTTAAAGTTAACCCTGTCGCAACCTACTTGGCAATTGAGGCGGTCGTTGAAGGTTCCGGGAACTTGAGGCTCTACCGATACCCAAGTTATTGTGCCTTCATCCAAGCCTTTAATGTAAAGCGTTACGGGATGTGCTGAGGCTTCAAAGACATGAAGGATTGAAGATTCTGCTTTCATCGGGGCAGAAGGGTGCTGCATGTTGCCGGCCGTAAGGCCGTTTTGCGCGTCCAGCGTATGGGCAGGAGCGATAGCGAACATGAACAGCGTGAGTGGGAGGTGCACGCATTTCATGGTGAGGAAGTTTTGTTAAATTAAAGATAGGGTAAGGGTCATTAATAAACAAAATGCCGGGAATAATTTTTAGTTAGCAAACAAATACATGAAAAAGACCGAAGGTTGTACCTTTGAATCCATGACGTATACGACATCGGAGGGTAGGCGTGCCGTAAGCACTTGGTTGCTTGTGGGAATGGTTATGGTGTTTGTTATGGTGGCTATTGGAGGTTTAACTCGACTAACGGAGTCGGGTTTAAGCATTACTACATGGGATCCTATTATGGGGGCTGTTCCTCCCATGAATGCAGCCGATTGGGCGGAGGTGTTTGAAAAATATAAAACTACACCGGAATACAAACATAAGAACTCGGGTATGAGTCTTTCCGAGTTTCAATATATTTTTTGGTGGGAGTGGATACACCGGCAATGGGGGCGCTTTATAGGATTAGTGTTTGTGATTCCCTTTCTTTATTTTCTTAAGAAAAAGTATCTCCGCAAAAAAGGAGTTTCCCGATTGTTGGTTATTCTGGGATTAGGGGCATTGCAGGCTTTTCTGGGTTGGTATATGGTGGCCAGTGGTTTGGTAGAAGAACCTAGAGTAAGCCATTACCGCTTGGCCTTGCATTTATGCACGGCATTCTTAACCATTTCGCTCACCTGGTGGTTGTGGTTGGATATCCGTTACGATACCAAAATTCCTCCGGTGAATGCTCATCCCGGATTTAGGTCTAAGGTTTTGATTTTCTTGGGCTTACTAGGTTTGCAAATCGTATATGGAGCCTTTACGGCAGGAAAAGATGCCGGACATGCTTCGGCCCACTGGCCTCAATGGACTTCGGATTCTTGGATGCCCATGGCTTCGGGTTTTGAATTAAGAGCGCTATGGAATGACCCCGCTTGGATTCAATTTACGCACCGCTGGGTTGCGGTGTTGGTTGTGGGCTATTTGGTGTACTTGGCCTTAAGTTCTAGAAAACTTACGTTTAGTAGAAGGCAAACCGAAGGTTTACGCTACATGCTTGGATTTGTGGCCCTGCAATTTGCGTTAGGTGTGCTTACCCTTTGGACAGAGGTTCAAGTAGCCCTTGCTTTATTTCATCAATTGGGGGCCTTAATGTTGTTGTTGGCTAGCCTTTACTTTTGGCACCGTTTAAGAGCGGCTTAGTACACCAATAATTTTTGAACTGTTTTAACTTCTTTTTGCCTAGCTATTATTTGGTAGAGTCCCGGATTCCAGTGCTCAGAATTGAAAAAGAGTTGGGTGTTGCCGGGAGAATAACTTTTGGAATCGGAGCTCCAAACGATTCTTCCAAGCATATCTTGAATTACAATTTCCAAAGGTTCGGCTGAGCTTATTTGAACAGGAAGCACGGTAAGGCCGGAGGAAGGATTTGGAAAAACCGGTTGAACAAAAGGGTTGCCTTGGATTTTTTCTTGTTGCATGCTACCAAAAACCGTGAATTCCCAGCGCCCTTGAGGAGCAGTCATAGGCCTCATCTGGCTTTTTCCGGAAATTGCATTGGCGGCTATATAGTAAAAGACTTTACTACCACCGGGTAGGGACGGGATATTTGCTTCCCAAATTTCGGTAGAACCGGACCGCAACTGCATAGGTAGCACTTGAAATGCTTGGGTAGTGTCGGTAGTCCAGAAAACGGTGGCATTAGCAATTCCTGAGCGATGCAAAATTTCTGCTTCCACCAAGAAGGGGCCATTGGTCCAGCTATCTTCCAAGGGCAAATGCGAAATGTAGAGTGGGTCGTTTACTCCCACGGAATGGGTAATGCAATGGATGGCACCTCCTTGTCGAATGATTTGCTGATCGAGGTTGCTGTTCTGGCTATTATCGTCGCAATCTATGCCAATAACTCTATAGCCTGGGAGGTTTTCTCTTAAAATTCGTAATGCTGTGGTGTCGTATTCTTCTCTATAGGTAGGCACTAAAAGCGTTTTGTTTATAAAAACGGCATTGCTGTAGGTTCTGTAATAGCCTCCATTGTCGGGGTATAAGCCGGAGGTACTGGGGGGCATAGGAATACGTATTACTTTAAAAGGAGTGCCCCATTTGGTTTGATAATTGCTGAGTAGGTATTGAAGGTTGGCTTCGATTTGAGGACCATCAGCCACCCCTTGAGGGTATTGGCCTACAATAAGGGTTTGTTCGTCGAGTAATTTCATGTGCATGTCGATGTGGTGAATACCATCGAAAGGCAGATTGGTCATTTTGCAGTAATTGGACATACCCATAAAGGCATCTATGGTTTGATCTACTTCGGCCTCTGATTTTCCGGGGCTGTAATAGGGGTTGCCCGGTTCATTTTCGTCGAGTACCAATTCGGAGGAGAAGAAATTTCCGCTGCCGTCGCTCATGAAATTGCCTCCGGTATGCACCAACTGGTTTGGTGCGGAATAGGTTTGGAATAGAGGAATGCCCAATGCTTGGCTATAGTGTTCGGGAATGGCATCGTCGTTGGGCCTTGGACGGTTGTAAATCCAATCTACCAAAATAAGGTCACCAACTTTGTCGCGGTACACAGAATTGGCGGCATAATCGCGAATCCAAATGGAGTTGAAAGGAACTTCCAGAAACTTAAGGTTTGCGCTGAGGGGTACATTAAAGGCTTGTAAATTGCTTTTTACGGCATTGGAATCGGAGCAATGGATGATTACCATGGTTTCTTCTTGAGCGTAGCGCACAATTTCACGATGAATGGCCGGAAACGCCGTCCAGGTGATAACCAAAGCTTGAATTTCTTCCCATTCGGCCATGGTTCTTAATGAGCCACCCGGAGGAGTAGTTATTCCGTTTCGGTTGACCATTTGCTGTTGGATATAGGCCGGCATGGCTTCTTTTTCGCCGGGAGCAAAGCCTTTGGGTAATGGAGGGTTTGATTGGCCTTTAAGGCTTGCTTGGGAAATAAGCATTTGAAGAACAAGGAGAGGCAAAACCAAAGAAGAACGATGCATACGTTAAGTTAATGTTTTCGGCTTGTGAAAATACAAAAATTTTCTGCCAGGGAGCGAGCCGACTAGCCTTTGGTGGCAAGTGCGGCCCTGCCGGGGCGAGGAAGTGGCGCGCAGCAAACTCCCGCAGCCCCTTGGCAGGGCCAGTGCTTGACGCCAAAGCTAGTGGGGAGCGCCCGGTGCCTGCATGCCAAAAAGAATACCAAAAAAGAAAAAAGATTTAGGCATGCAGGCAGGCAGCCAAAACCTTACTTTTGCCAAAAGCAACAAAGGATGCAGCAGCTCATAGAATGTGTACCCAATTTTTCGGAAGGTAGGAATCCGGCCGTGTTGGATGCCTTAGCGGAGGAAATAAGGCGTGTTGAAGGCGTTCGCCTATTGGACGTGGATCCGGGAGAGGCCACCAACCGCACCGTATTCACCTTTGTAGGTGCTCCTGAACCCGTAGTAGAGGCGGCCTTTAGAGCCATTAAAAAGGCCATGGCACTCATAGACATGCGCAAGCACAGTGGTGCGCATCCAAGAATGGGGGCTACCGACGTATGTCCTTTGATTCCGGTTCGAGGTATAAGTATGGAAGAGACCGTGGCTTGGGCCCATCGCTTAGCCAAACGTGTTGGTGAAGAGCTCGGGTTGCCGGTGTATTGCTATGAACAAGCCGCTCAGGTGCCGGAGCGAAGCAATTTGGCAACGGTAAGAGCCGGTGAATACGAAGGTTTGGAAAAAAAGCTTAAACAGTCCCAATGGGCTCCTGATTATGGACCCGCTGCGTTTCATGCCGGTGCCGGCGCTACAGCTATAGGCGCTCGAAATTTCTTGGTGGCCTATAATGTAAATTTAAATACCACCTCGGTGCGCCGCGCCAATTCGGTAGCTTTTGATGTGCGCGAAAAGGGCCGAGTGAAGCGGGAAGGAAATCCCATTACCGGGCAGACTGTTTTGGATGCTGAGGGGAACCAAGTTTGGGAGCCCGGAATGCTCAAAAGTGTTAAGGCCATTGGTTGGTATATTGAAGAGTATGGCCTGGCTCAAATTTCGATGAACCTAACCGACATTAGCACTACCAAAGTACATGAAGCCTTTGATGCGGTTTGTGCTTCTGCGGAGCGTCGTGGGCTTCGGGTTACGGGTTCTGAGTTGGTGGGCTTGATTCCCAAGCAAGCCCTACTTGATGCCGGTCTACACTATCTAAAAAAGCAAGGGCGATCTACAGGTTTACCGGAACGAGAAATCATTCGGATTGCTGTAAAAAGCTTGGGGTTGGACGAATTAAAACCTTTTGATCCGGACAAGAAAGTAATTGAATATTTACTTGAAGATCCTAATCAAAAACGACTGATAAGCAAGACGGTAGAGTCTTTTGCATTTGAGACAGCCTCGGAGTCTCCGGCACCGGGTGGGGGTTCAGTTGCTGCCTTGGCCGGGGCTTTGGGAGCTTCCTTGGGTACTATGGTAGCTAACTTAAGCGCGCACAAAAGAGGGTGGGACGATAGAATTGAATTTTTTAGTGGCTGGGCGGAGCGTGGACAGGCGCTAAGTGAAAAGCTACTTGGCTTGGTGGACGAAGACACGCGTGCCTTTGAGGCTATAATGGATGCCTTTTCTATGCCAAAGCAAAGCGAATGGGAGACCAAAACGCGCAAACAGGCTATTGAAGCAGCTACGGTTCAGGCCATGCGCATTCCCATGGAAGTAATGCAAAGTTGTTTGGAAGGCTTAGAGTCGGCTGAGGCCATGATAGAGGAGGGGATGGCTTCCAGTTTGTCCGATGCAGTCGTAGGGGTATGGATGCTACGGGCGGGGCTTCAAGGGGCCTATTTAAACGTGAAAATCAACGGCAAGGGCATGGAGTCTAATGCAGAAGCACAAACTCTGTTGGAGGAGTGCAAAGCTTTGGAAGCAACTATGGAAATAAAAGCCCGGGAACTTTTGGAAAGGGTAGGCAAAAAGCTTTGAGGCCGTTGCGACCTTTTGTAATTTGCCCAAGGCTTTTAGCTGTGGGTTAAATGAAATGCATTTGGCGTTTTTTTCCGGTTCAACTGTTGCTGATTCACTTTCGGCAAAATGCCCTATTGATCTTTTTTTGGTTGGTGCTATGGGGCATTGTTTCCGGTAGTTTTGGGGACTCATATGGACTGTTTTACTTATTCTTGTTTCCGGAGTACTTAAACGAAGTTAGCGGATGGTCTTACGGTATTTTGGGTTTTTCCTTTGGAGGCTTTATCATGTCTTTTCAGATATCAAGCTATATAATTCATGCCCGTCGATTTCCTTTTTTGGCCACTTTAGGACGTCCCTTTCTTAAGTATTGCATCAATAATGCCCTAATTCCCCTAGGCTTTACTCTATATTATTTGGTCAAGACTTCCCACTTTTTGAGGGAGAATGAGGCCCAGGATTGGGTAGATATTATATGGTGGCTCATGGCTTTTTTAGCGGGAACAGCCCTATTTATAGGCATTACTTTAGGCTATTTTTTCACCTTTAATAAGGATTTGGCCCGGTTGTTTGGGGTCGATGCCGAAAGTCGTAAATCAAGACATGCCATACGGCCTGTTAGAATACAACTCGATCCGGTATTGCGCAGAGCAAAACCACTTTCTTTTGGAACATGGAGGGTACAAAGCTATTTAAGAAGTCCTTTTAGAATTGCTTTAGCCAGACCTGCCGACCACTACCAACAAGAAATGCTTTGGCAGGTGTTCCGCCAGAACCATATAAATGGGGCCGTGTTTGAGGTAATTGTTTTTGTGTCCTTGTTGGTTTTGGGTTGGTTTAGAGAAATACCGGTGTTTCAAATACCGGCAGGTGCTTGTTTTTTGCTCTTGTTCACCATGTTGCTTATGCTGGCCAGCTCGGTGCATTTTCTTCTGAAACACTGGTCAACCTTGTTTTTTATTCTGGTCTTTGTGGGCTTACATTTCTTAAGTAAGAACAATGCGCTCACCATAGATTCTTTGGCTTATGGGTTAAATTATACAGCGCCTGTTCGATACCATCCCGACTCCATACAAGCCAAATTAATGCGCGAAAAACCCTTCCGGAAGGATTTGGCCAATCAAAGGGTGATTTTGGACAATTGGAGGGGTAAAATTCGAAAATCTTACCGGGCTTGGCAAAAGCCCAAAGCGGTATTTGTGCAGTGCAGCGGTGGCGGAATGAAAGCGGCTTACTGGAGCTTTTTATGTCTTCAGGCGGCAGACAGTTTGACCGGGGGGAAATTTATGGACCATACCGTGTTGCTTACAGGTTCTTCGGGCGGCATGATTGGTTCTTCTTTTTACCGCGAATTGTACTTGAGGCATGGACAAGGCATGGAGGACAGCCTGACTAATCCCAAATACTTGGATTGGCTGGGCAGTGATTTACTCAACCCTGTAGCTACCACCATTGCACTAAACGATCTGTTGTTGCGGCTCCAATATTTTGAATGGGAAGGCAATATCTATCCAAAAGATAGAGGCTATGCTTTTGAGCAAAGTTTAAGCAAAAATTTAAAAGGGTATTTGGATAAACGACTTATAGATTATGCGGCTCTAGAGGCCTCCGGTGTCATTCCTCAACTGATTTTTTCGCCCACCATATTAAACGATGGCCGGAGATTAATCATTGGCACCCAACCTTTGTCGTTTTTTTCATTGCCCATTCGGCAAGGGGCCGACCCCTACCGTCCGGCATTGGACAATGTAGAGTTTAGAAGCTTGTTTCGGGAACAAGGGGCTGACAGTTTGTTCTTTATGTCGGCTTTGCGCATGAATGCAAGTTTTCCCTACATTCTGCCTTCGGTGAGTTTGCCTTCTCGACCCCGTATGGAAATCAGCGATGCAGGATTGCGCGACAATTACGGAGGGCAAACCTGTTTGGCATACCTATTTCAGTTGAGGCAATGGTTTGCCAAAAACACCAGCGGAGTAATTCTGCTCCGTATTCACGACAGCCGAAGCAATGCCTACGATGCCGACTTTAATCCGGGGCTATTTGACCACCTTTTTTCTCCGGTAGGTGGGGTAGTAAATAATGTTACTTCGGTGCACCTGCAAGAACAAGAACAAATGATTATGCAGGCCAAAGCATGGTACAAAGGAAGTCTGGATGTGGTCGATTTTAGGCTTGCCGATGTGCTGCCCGACAAAATTTCCATGAGTCTCCATTTGACCGAAAGGGAAAAACGCACCATGGAAGAAGCCTTAAAGCACCCAAAAGTTAGAGAAAATTTGAGCCGACTCAGAAATCTCCTAGGCAATTAAAAGTCCAGCAAGGATTGAATGCTTTGCTTAAGCCGAATTTTAGGAAGGAAATTTTGCTCCAATGCACCGGCAAAAGGTACAGGGGTATCCAAAGAAGCCAATCGCTTCACCGGGGCATCAAGCCATGCAAAAGCCTTTTCGGAAATGAGTGCCGCAATTTCTGCCCCAAAGCCGCCCGTTAAGGTGTCCTCATAAAGTACCAAAGCACGGGTACACTTCCTCACAGCTTCCAATATAGCCGTTTCGTCTAAGGGTATCAGAGTGCGTAAATCAATGATCTCTATCGTGTTTTCCGGAAAATCCTCGGCGGCATCCAAGGCCCAATGCACGCCCATGCCATAGGTAATAATGGCCAATTTATCTCCCTTTAAACGCGAAATGGCCTTGCCGGGCTCTACATTATAATAGCCCTCTGCTACTTCGGAGGAAACCGAACGATAAAGCGCTTTGTGTTCAAAAAACATAACAGGGTTTGGATCCTCAAAGGCTGTGAGTAGGAGCCCTTTGGCATCTTCCGGAAAGGCCGGATAATAAACCTTTAAGCCCGGTGTGTGGCAAAACCAGCTTTCGTTGGATTGGCTATGGAATGGTCCGGCTCCCACTCCTGCGCCCGTAGGCATGCGCACTACCACATCGGCGTTCTGTCCCCAGCGGTAATGAATTTTGGCTAAATTATTCACCACTTGATTAAAGCCCGAAGTCACAAAGTCGGCAAACTGCATCTCCACCATAGCTTTCATGCCTTGGATGGAAAGGCCCAGCGCGGTACCAAAAATAGCCGATTCGCACAGGGGTGTATTGCGAATGCGTGCTTCTCCAAACTGTTCCAAAAAACCCTCCGTGGCCTTAAAAACACCCCCGTAAGTGGCAATGTCTTGGCCCATAAACACCAAGTTGGGGTGTGCCTTTAATGCTTCTTCCAAACCTTCTTTTATGGCATCTACAAATCGAAGCTCCCTGCTGCGGGCAGCTTCGGGACTTTTGCGGCTAAAATAAAAGGGAGCATACACCTCCGAAAGTTCGCTTTGGGTATTGGCAAGCACCTCGGGCTCATCAAATACTTTTTTAACTCCTGTATTTATCTCTTGTTTTAGCGCTTTTTCGATTTGGTCTAAGGCCTCAGGATCCGCAAGATTCTCTTGCAATAACCAATTTCTGTAGTTGTCTACCGGATCTTTCTCTTTCCATGCGTCAAAAAGCGCTTGGGGTACATATTTGGTGCCCGAAGCTTCCTCGTGACCACGCATGCGAAAGGTGATGCATTCAAGCAAAACAGGCCTTGGGTTTTCTTTTAAAGAAGCGGACAACTCCAAAACGGTATGGTATACTTCAAGCAAATTGTTGCCGTCAATAACCCTAGACTCCATTCCATAGCCTATAGCTCTGTCCGCCAATTTTTCACATCGGTATTGCTCATTGCTGGGAGTAGATAGCCCGTATCCATTGGATTCGATGCAAAAAATCACGGGCAAATCCCAAACGGAAGCCACATTTAGTGCTTCATGAAAATCTCCTTCCGAAGTTCCTCCGTCGCCCGTAATTACAAAACAAACTTGCTTCTCTTTTTTGAGCTTATGGGCCAGGCCAATGCCATCGGCAATGGCCAATTGAGGCCCCAAGTGAGAAATCATGCCTACCAAACGGTAGTCTTGTGTGCCAAAGTGAAACGATCGTTCACGGCCTTTACTAAAGCCGTTTAATTTGCCCTGCCATTGGCTAAATAAGCGCTCAAAGGATACCCCGCGCGCAGTAAACATCCCCAAATTCCGATGCATCGGCAATAGATAAGCTTCTTGGTCTAAAGCCATGGCCGCACCCACAGAAATCGCCTCTTGCCCAATGCCCGAAAACCACTTCGAAATACGGCCTTGCCGAAGCAATACCAACATCTTTTCTTCAATCATCCGAGGGCGGACAAGCGCTTCATACAATTCCAATAACTCTGCCTTGCTTAAGCCACCGCGTTCAAATTTCATGGACCTAATTTTGTGGCTAAAGTACGCAAAGCCCTTTTCAAAATTAGACCAAAGCATTGCTCCGGTAGGCAAGTAGAGTCCCATATGGGGAAGAGTGTAGGCCCAAAACATCTTCCCATGGCCTCCAGTATCCGCCTTTTTTGCCTTTGAACTATTGAATGTCAGTCTTTTTTAACTCCTATTTGGTCTCCCTTCAAAAAATCCATTAAATTTGCATCGAAGCTTAACCCAAGTCTTATGCGATTGAAGCGTTTTACCCCCCTCGGTCTGTTGTTGTTGTTTGCAGCCGGCATTTCTATGCAGAGCTGCACCCGTGAGGGTTGCACCGACTTCCGTTCCGATAATTTCGATCCGTATGCCGATAAAGACGACGGATCCTGTGCACCTATAGAAACTACCCGCAAATTCTTTGGAACCTTCATGAACACAGAGCGTTGCGATTCAAACACAGCATTTGTCTCCTACATTGCCTTTGGTTCCGGTGAGAAATTTGAATACAGCTTAACCGTCGACCACTATTTGGGCAACGAGGATGCGCTCGATTTGGGAAGAAAAATACTCAACGCAGAGGTACAGCGCAACGAGGTCGAAATCCTGCCCCAACAAATGGATACCCTCACCACCATCTGGTACATGGGCAAAGGCGTACTTCGTAACCGCGATTTGATTTTGGATTACCAAATCGTAGATTCCTCCATCACCGACTCCACCATGATGATTATCAAATCTTGCCAAATCCTGGGAACCAAGATTTGATTATAAAGCAATAATCCATAAAAAAACCCGGCCTTTGGTCGGGTTTTTTGTTTTTTGGGGCGCCTTTTCCTGCCTTCCCTCCTACGCTTCGGCCAAAGAACACTCAGGGCTAAGCAGTACGGGGGCTGCAGCCTCCGCCTGCCAAGCCCTGTGTGCCCTTTGGCCTGCAGGGTATCCGTTCAGTCAGGGGCGCTTAAGCTCCGATAATAAGCCTTTGTCAATTCCTAAGCTTGCCTAAAAAAACCGAATGCCACCGGTAATTCCCGGCCACCATGCCCACACCCAATCGTTTACGCTGCCATAGGCAGTTCTAAACGTTGGAGCTAAAACAGTGCCTTTTCCATCTCCCGAACCTAAATTGTAGCGGTCCGAAACCAAAAAATTAAACGATGGACCTACAAACAAAGCAAACCGCTTCCCAAAACTTAAACCTGCTTTAAGTTTTAATTGGTGCACCAAAGTTTGATTTCCTCTACCCGAGGACCATACTTCATTTATGTTTAACCAGCTAATCACTTGCTCCACATCGGTGTAGAACCGCTTACTATGTTCCGAATGCCAGCCAAAACCCCATCCTAGGCCCCAATAGGGATCTGCCTGGAATGGATTGCTTCCCACCTGCACCACCGAATAGCCTTTCCGACCTCCGCTTTTCCAAAGCAATGCCGCCGGAAATAGCTCTCCAGACTCCAATTCAACATGATTGTAGCCTCCTTTTACAATATTAATAAGTCCTAAAGTGGTATTGCTCGCCGTTCCGGAATAGTTAAAAACACCAATTTGGGTTTCGGCACCCAGCATGCCCCAGTTAATCAATCCCATTTGCCAGCCAAAAGAACGGCCTGCCACGTTTGCTCCGGTGCTCCACTGTATTCCCCGATGCTCCCCTGATACAAAATTGCCAATTAAGGACACTTGCACTCCATAGCCTTTTCCATATACTGTATTGGCTCCCAGCGCCCATTGCATACCGTAAAAGGCCCCGCCGTAGTGATTCCAAATATGGCTCAATTGGGCTCCTCTAAAGCTTTCGCCTCGCCCATAATTTAAAATCCATGAAAATTGAAAGCCATCCATGCTGCCCAAATGCTTGCTCCAAGCGCCGGAAAACTGAACTCCTCGATTAAACCCACGGGTATGGTTGGCCAATAAACCAAACTGCATACCCTGTTGTCCTCCGGCATTAATGCTGTTCCAAAAACCCAACTGAAGGCCTTGAACCGCTGCCGCATGCGTTTGTACAAACCCTAATTCAAAGCCTTGAATTCCTTGATGCTTCCCATAAATCAAGTTTAAAGAAACATGATGTGGCCCCTTGGGCGTTCGTGGTGCCTGCAAAGGGTGAATAAATGCAATAGAAGGTTTGAATCCTTTGCTCTCCTGAGCTTTCGCTACAGGGAAGTGGGCCAGTATGAATAAGGATACAAGAAAAAGCTCAGGAAATTTCAAGGGTTTATGGAAATTTTTGTTTGCAACACATACCTAGCTTGCCGGTGAAGGGCGTTTACGAATTTGGAATTTTTTCAATAGCTCAAGCAAGAAATAAGACCAGCATAAACTCCTCCAAAGGTTTTTTTACATTAATAAGCTGTTGACGCGTTGTATTTTCTAGGTTTTGGAATGCCTATTAGGGCGTTGGTGCGAATTAAGGCGCGGACAAATCAAAAGTCCGCAGTTTACTAATTGTAAATGAGAACCTTGAGATTTGAACGCAAGGCCAACCTACACATTCCCCTCAGGGCAGGATCGCCGCTAGAATAGCAAGGTGTCAACAGTCTTGTTAAATATACATTGTATTTGCTCCTTTTGCGCCGGAATAGGTGTTAAAATATCTTGAACCTCTAAGGGTTTTTAGTTCCTTGCTTAGGCTTCTTGGAGCATTTCTAATGGACAAGGTTGGTAGCTCAAGGTAACCGCTGAGGGGCATGTATCCATGGCCACACTTTTTTGCTTAGTCCCCAGGCGAATGGACGCTGCTTTTGAAGGAAGGAAAAATCCAAAGTTTCCCATGAAAATAAGGCAGGAAATAGCCCAAAACAGCGTTTTATTTTTTCAGAAATGACATCTTAGGCATTGTTCTTGCAAAAGATAAAGTTAAGGAAACGCCTAAAGCTTATGGATATGAGGCGGGAAAGCTGTATTTTTAACCTTGATATGCAATTCAAAATTGTTTTGTTGGGCTTTTTTGCGGTCTTTATCTCAGACGCAATGGCCCAAAATCCGGTACGGGTTGGTGTTTATGGGGGTATAAACCTTACCAACGTTTTGTCCACAGAGGCTCATTCGGTCCTGGAGCCAACGCCTGTTGGCCCCGAACGCGAAGGCAAGGAATATATCGAGTGGTTTAATTCAGAACAAATGGGGTTTCAAGCCGGTCTAATGGGCTTGATCCCTATCACCGACCAGATTTCGGTTGTGCCTATGTTGCTGTATATGCAGCACCATTTTCGCTACGATGTAAGCCAGCGCTTTATCGATACCTTAAATCCGGACCCTTTAGTCTATGACCAAAGGTTTCGCCACCAGCTTAGATATTTGCAAATTCCTGTCATGTTGCGTTGGGATATTTTGCCCAACCGTTTTAGTCCCTTTGTGCAAGCGGGTGCCTATGCCGGATTTTTAATAGATGGCCAAAAGAGTTTGGACGAACGACTTTTACCCGAAAGCCAATTGCCCCAAGACAATAACGAAGGCTTTGTACGCGCTCAATCCGGCCCGGGCGACGATGCGCTTCAATCCTTCGATGCCGGAATGCTGGGTGGACTTGGAGTCCGTTGGCGCGGAAATATTTTGGAAGTAGGCCTAATGGTGAATCTGCGCTGGGAACTTACGGCTCCGGTGTTGGATTCGCGAAGGTATGCCAACGCCGACGGTTGGGCTAGCTCCGCCATGGATGTATATGATGCGTTTTCTATGCAGCATCTGGAAGCAGGTTTGTATTTGCTGGTAACCCCGGGAGGTGGCGGACAAGCTGCCGGTAATTGGGCCAATTGCAGCTTTGGAAGCAATACAAAAAAACGCCGTAGAAGAAATTGAAGTTTATGAGAAGGTTTCTAGTTTTTGGAATACTACTAACGCTTTTGGGCTCCTGCTCCGATGATTTCGAAGAGGGAGACTCCTTCTTTCACGTCTTTAACGACGATGTCGCTCAAGCCAAATATATGCCCGAATCGGTCGCAATTACCGGCTCCGGCTATATGATGTTATCGGCCAAAGGGGAATGGACCCCCCATATGGTTTGGATGGATGCCGCAGGAAATTTGAACGGTTCCTGGGAAGCTCCTCAAGGTATTATACACCCGGCTTCGGGTATAGTGAGCTTGGGCGGCGTACCGCATTTTGTGTGTATGGATCAGGTGACCCTGCAACCCATTCTTTTTGCTGCACCCTCCGCAGGACAAGTGGTGGAGGTAAGTCGTTTGAGTGGAGGCCAATACCCGCTTTGTTTTGGCGCTGGTGCCGACGGCAATCCTTTCCTTGTTGCCTATGAGCGGCAATCCAGAAGAACCATGTTCTACCAAATGAATGCTTCCGGGGCAGTTACGGGAATTAAAGGGTTCAATAATCTTCAGGAGATTGACGATTTGGTATTGGCCCATATCAAACGCCAACAGGTGTATCCCTTTTTTGCGGGAGCTTTGCCCGGTGGAGGTTATTATTTCAATGGCTTAGTAAACTACAGCTATTCGTTCCTGCTTATTGACCAGGCATTGAACCAACAAGCGTTGTATCAAGGCACCCAGTACAAAGGAGGAGTGGCAGCCGCACTTCCCCTGGGGGAGGGCTGGGCCATCCATCGATTTCTAAACAACGACATGTATTTTGATTATCCGGTCCCTGTGGCTCCTTCCGGCATATTTACTGCACAAAATTTAGGGGGAGGACTTAGGTTTCAGTGGATGCCCGGTACGCCGGTGCGTTTTAAATCCCATAGTTTGGACGGAAAAAATTATTTATTGGTCGGTTACACCGGAACAGACGCTCAAATGCACTTGAGTGTTGTGTCCTCCTCAGGCCAAGAACTCGGGACTTTTGATTTGGGACAAGGTGCTCCGGCGCGCTTAGCCGACCTGGCCATTGACCAGGATGGTGGCGTGGTTTTGTGTGGCAGTTTTTCGGTAGCTGGACAGTTTGTCCGCCCAGGCTTGTTTAAACTGGACTATAATGAACTGCGGCTTTTGGCAGGTTTGGAAGAAGAAGAAGGGTCTTGATTCAACCTATGGTTTAATATTTCTCGGAGGAGCCGGTTTTAAAGGATACGATATCCCCTCCGCCAGGGATTGCAGCGGTAGCCCACAGCTGCTCAACTTGGGGACAAGTGGCTGAGGCGGGCGGAGCTTTAGCGAGCTACGCCGAAACCCTTGACCCCTGGTTTGGCAGCGAGGACTATAAGCGGAAAGCCCGTTAGGCGGCCAAAAAAAATCCTACCGCATCGAAAATAAAATTTAGACCGGGTGCTTCGGCCTAAAAAAGGGGGCTGCATCCTTCAAAACGGATTCTAATGTATCCAAAGCAATCATGTTGGGGCCATCGCTCCAAGCCTTGTCGGGATTGGGATGCGTTTCCAGGAATAAACCGTCTACGCCTACGGCAAAGGCAGCCCGCAGCAAGTAGGGAATCATGGTGCGGTTGCCGCCGGTTTTACCATTGGCAGCACCGGGTTGCTGCACGCTGTGGGTGGCGTCGAAAATGACCGGGGCAAGGGCCCGCATAATGGGCAAATTTCGAAAATCTACCACCAGATCGCGGTAGCCAAAACTAGTGCCCCGTTCGGTCAACCAAACCCTGTCTTTGGGTAAGTCTCCAGTTTTTTGGATGGCAAATTGCATGTCTTCGGCAGCCATAAACTGGCCTTTTTTGATGTTCACGTACTTTCCACTGGCTCCTGCCGCAGCCAATAAATCGGTTTGTCGGCACAAGAATGCCGGAATTTGCAAAACATCCACCACTTGAGCAACCTCAGGCACTTGTTGACTTTCGTGTACATCGGTTAGGATGGCCAAGCCGTATTTGCTGCGTATGTCCTCCAGCCAGCCAAGGGCTTTATCCCTTCCGGGGCCACGTTGGCTTCCGCCTGAAGTGCGGTTGGCTTTATCAAACGAGCTTTTGAAAATCACCGGCCAGGCCAGGGATTCTTCGATAGATTTAAGCGCTGCGGCTGTGGTGTCCAAAAGGTCGTAGGATTCGGCTACGCAAGGGCCTGCAATCAATAAGGGTCTTTCCGGAGAAAACCAGGGCTGTTTAGTAGACATCGTGCAATCGTATTATGCCCAACCATTGTTGGTCTTGCATTACCGGCAATACCGAAATGGGAGAGGGGCGGTTTTCCATCAATTCTAAGGCTTGACTTAGCCGTGCATTTGGAGCAATTGTAACCGGGTTTTTGTTCATTAAGTCCTTGGCCTTTAAATGGTCTACTCCATCGTTTTGGAGCAATGCCCGACGGATATCGCCATCGGTAATGATGCCCAACAGGTTTTGATGCTGATATACTACGGCGGCGCCTAAGGGTTTTTCGGTCATGGCTAAAATCACCTCCCTAAAGCCCTCTTCCGGCAGGACTAGCGCAACTTTGGGTGGAATGTGCATTACGTCTGATACCTTTAGGTGAAGTTTGCGCCCCAACTGTCCGCCCGGATGGATTTTGGCAAAGGCTGTGGCGTCAAATTTTCTATGGTCGGCCATAGCATACAACAAGCATTCTCCGCATACTTGGGCTACCAAAGTGCTGGTGGAGGGCGAAAGGTTGCTTACATCGGCTTCGCGCGACACTCTGCAGTCCAATATCCATTGGGCATGATGGGCCAGCACGCCTTGTTTGCTCCCCAAAAGCGCCAGCATAGGAAAGCTTAAAAAGTGGGCGGACTCCAATAAGGCTTGCCATTCCAGTCCGTTGCCGCTGTTGGAAATAGCCACCAACACATCGCCTTGCTGCAGCATGCCCAAATCGCCATGCAAGGCCTCGGCAGGTGACAAAA
Organism: Flavobacteriales bacterium; assembly: GCA_018401695.1. Taxonomy (GTDB): domain Bacteria; phylum Bacteroidota; class Bacteroidia; order CAIKAF01; family CAIKAF01; genus CAIKAF01. Next base: position 437,998 of record JAGYKD010000003.1, read on the forward strand.
ATGCAGCCGAAAGACCCAAGCCGTGGGCTGTGGCGGTCAACTTCCTGGCTACATAACCCGATTTTCCCGTGCCGCAAAATACCAGGCGCCGGGCCTCTGTACAAGCTTCTAATACTTTAGTCCAGTCTGCTTCCCAGCGGTTTTCCAAGCCTTCCAAAGCATTTCGATATATGTTTAGTCGATCTCTTAGGGACATCTGCGCTGCTGCCATACTGCGAAGATACAATCCTTAAACCGTTCCAACTTTGCCATTTTGTCAGTTTTGTCCGCGATGGTACGGGCTTTGCTATCTTTTCTCCAAATTTTAGGAATATGAGTGCTACGGAAACCCAAAAAAAGCAAGGGAAAATTCAGGTGCAAACCGACAATATCTTTCCCATTATTAAGAAATTTCTGTATTCAGACAATGAAATTTTCCTAAGAGAACTGGTGTCCAATGCGGTAGATGCCATTCAAAAAATTAAAGTGCTAAGCTCCGCCGGAGAATTTAAAGGCGAAATTGGCGATGCTAAAGTTTCGGTAAGCATAGATAAAGAAGCCAAAACGCTCACCATTTCCGACCATGGGGTGGGCATGACCTCCGAGGAAATCGAAAAGTACCTTAATCAAGTGGCCTTTTCAGGGGCAAGGGAATTTCTGGAAAAATACAAAGGCGTAGAAGACAAGCAAACCATTATTGGGCACTTTGGCCTAGGCTTTTATTCGGCCTTTATGGTTTCGGAACAGGTGGAGGTCATAAGTAAATCCTGGCAAGAGCCCGATAAAGCCCACCGTTGGATATGTGACGGCAGCCCGGAATACAGCCTGGAACCTGCGGAACGCAGCGAACGGGGTACCGATATTGTGCTGCACATCAGCGAAGAAAACAAAGAATTCCTCGAAAACGAACGCATAAAGCATATTCTGGAAAAATATGGCCGCTTTTTGCCCGTGCCCGTGTTTTTTGAAGATGCGCAAATCAATACCACCGACCCCGCATGGACCAAAGCACCTGCCGACCTAAGCCAGGAAGATTACGCCAATTTCTACAAAGAGCTTTATCCCGGCAGCTACGAAGAACCCCTCTTTCACATCCACCTCAATGTAGATTACCCCTTCAACCTTACCGGAATTCTCTATTTCCCCAGAATTACAGACTCTTTTGACCTCCAAAAGAAAAAAATCAGCCTGTATTCCAACCAAGTGTTCATTACCGATGCGGTGGAGGGTGTGGTGCCTGAATTTTTGACCATGCTCCATGGAGTGCTGGATTCACCGGACATTCCCCTAAACGTTAGCCGCTCTTATTTGCAAGCCGATAGCAATGTGCGCAAAATCAGCGGACACATTACCAAAAAGGTGGCCGATAAACTCGAATCCTGGTTCAAAGACGACCGCGAAGGCTTTGAGTCCAAATGGGAGGACATTAAGCTCTTTGTGCAATACGGAACCGTTACCGAAACCAAGTTTGCCGACCGTTCGGCTTCGTTTAGTCTCATCAAAAACACCGAGGATGTCTTTAAGCCTTTAGAAGATTGGAAAGAAGAGCTCAAAGACATGCAAACCGATAAAGACGGACAATTGGTGATGCTGTACTCGGCGCAACCCGAGGTGGATCACGCCTTTATTGAACGCGCCAAAGAACGCGGTTACACCGTTTTTCATATGCATTCGCCTATTGAGGCACATTATATCGGCTACCTGGAAAGCAAGCACGAAAAACTGCGTTTTGTACGCGTAGATTCTGACTCTCCCGAAAAGCTTATCGATAAAGGAATTGAGGTGCCTGCCAAGCTCAATGAGGAGGAACAAAAGCAGATTGCTGAGCTGTTTGAACAAGCCAAAGGCGAAACGACTCAACTTACAGTAAAATTGGAAAACCTCAGCGAAAACGATCCGCCGGTAGTGATTACCGAGCCGGAATTTATGCGCCGCATGCAAGAAATGCAGCAGCCCGGCAGCCGCAACGAGGCTTTCCGCATGCATACGGCAGTCATAAACGGCAACCATCCGCTTATGAAACGACTTTTGCTTCAAGCCGAAGAAGGTAGGCAAAAGGAAGTGGCCCAGCAAGCGCTTGACTTGGCCCTGCTCAGCAAAGGGCTGTTGAAAGGAGAGGCCATGACCCGATTCATGCAACGCTCGGTGGACTTACTGCATTGAGCGCCCTGAAGCAAGGACTGCGGAAAGTACTCATCTTTCCATTGGTGCTGTTGGTGCGCCTGTATCAAGGCATTCTATCGCCCTGGCTGCCCAACAGCTGCCGCTTCCAACCCACCTGCAGCCAGTACATGATTGAAGCCCTGCAAAAACACGGCCCCATCAAAGGCTTGTGGCTAGGCATCCGTCGCATTGGACGCTGCCACCCTTGGGGCGGTTCGGGCCACGATCCGGTTCCTTGATTTATGAAAATAATAGGGTTGAGGGCGCCTGCCCCCTACATGTTTCCGGACTTTCTTAGGATGGTCACCGGGGGCACCGGGCCTTCCCTCCAAGTCCTCACCCACAAGCCAAGCAAGGCAAAGGATGCGGTGGCTCCATATAATTCCGCCTCCTCGCCCAAGCCTTGAGACTGTTGACGCGTTGCTATTCTGGCGGCGACTTGGCGTTGCGTCCAAATCTCAAAGTCCTCATTTACAATTAGTAAACTCCGGCTTTTCGATTTGTACGCGCCTTAATTCGCCTTGAAAACACAACGCGTCAACAGCCTCACCTTGCTAAGCTTGTGGGTTCCGGGCTTTCCGTTCGGTCCCTGGCGCAGAGAAGATCCTACACCAATTTTTCCATCAGCGCATGCTTCCAACGGGGAAAACTGTCTACTAAGGCGGAGTTTTTGTGGCTATGGTGTAAGGCAAAGAATACCAAGTCTGAATCGATTAAACCTTCGTTAAATGCCCGTTTGTAGGGCTCTCGTTTCATGATTCTAAGTTTGCTCAGAATGGCTTCTATGCGCGCATATTGTTGCGGAATGGAAGAAGTCTCTTTTTCGAAGCTCCACAGATAGGTCGCATGCGAATCCAGCAGTTCCCAAGCAAAATGGTGCTGGCTTTGGCCTTCAATAAAAAACAAAAATCCAAAATCGGGATGTTGGGTGAACTTTAGAGGCAAAGAGGGGCTTTGCAGTCCAGCCAAATATTGAATGTTGCGTTTGTTTCGGACATCTTTGGCATTCAGAAGATCGTTCATCAAGTCTTCGGGGTTTTGCCCAAAGACATTTCCTCCGGATGCTTCTTCTTGGTTTTTATCAAAAAAATCTTCCGCACTAAACAAAGACTTGTCGGGGGGCGTCAACAAGGTCTTTTTGGTAAAACCCAAACTGCGCTGAAACTTTACCGTTTCGATTAGGGCTCCATCGATGCGGTCCAGGGTTTCTGATGTAGCGGTTTGGCTAAGGATTTGGTTGTCTAAAGAAACCCTAATTAGGATATCTATTTCTACATTTTTGGTTTTTAAGGCTTTGGCGAACCAAGGTTTGATATAATCAAATTCCGGCAAGAGGTGTGGATTTTGGATTTCAAATGCCAAGCTTTTACGGAGTTGGGGTATATGCTTTTTAAAGCTTACCGAACCTAAACCAAAGCATAATGCCTCCAATTTTTTCGAAAAGCGGAGTGCTATCCGGTGCCCCTCTTTATCTTCGGAACTCTGTTCTTGAGTTTCTAAATGGTTTTCAGGAAAAGTACCCGGAAAACCCGTTTGTGTTTCGGTTTCCGGTTCAGAGAAACCACGGATGATGGGGTTCTTTTTAAGTGCAAGTTTTTTGAATCCAAAGACTTGTTCTTGAAGCGGTTCCCAGTCCAAATAGGCAAAATGGAGGCTTTGAATTTCCTTTTTTGGCACTTGATTTAGGAAGGTATCTATGAGGTCTGTATTGTAGTCTAAAACTTCAACTCTAAGTAGGTTTCTTGTGGGGTCAAAGGCCATTTGTTTCAATAGCCAGTAGGTTGGTTTGGAGTGGAACGACAGGGCCTCGGCAGGAATATTGGTTTGGACGAATGGAATGCGCAACCTAGGGTTGAGCTGTACGCCCATGCTGGAAACGGCGATAACAAAGGAATTTTTAGTTTGCCCTGCATCGTGGTTCATGCCTTAAAATTAGCAAAAGCGGAATGCAAATTTTTGTTGAATAGGAAATTGACCCACGGAGGAGGATTTCCCGCCCTGATGGAGCCAACCAGCCCGGTGATGCCATTGCTTAGTGCTTGTGAGGAGCGAGGATGTGGCGCGCCTGCAAACACCCGGAGCCCCACAAGCACAAGCCATGGTAAGCCGGATGGTGGGGACAGCAGGATTAGCGGGCCAAATATACCCCTTGTTTAGCCACCGTATTATTTTCGGTCAAACATCTCAAAATGATCGATACCCAAGAATCTTAATCCTAATGCAGCATCTGTGAGGTTTGAACATAAAAAAATGCGTGTAAGCCAAGGCCAACACGCATTTTAATTGACAAACTTGAACCTTTAGTATGGAATATTAAATTACAGGTAATTTATTTTGCGTGTTAACTATACTTAAAGTTGATAGGATGCAATGGCTGTTGCCGAAGTTTTTCGGAACACCCTATTGGTAATTTCATCTACTGCATACTGGGGCTCCTTGTCTTTGCCTAAGCCAATTTCAGCTTCTGTTTCCCCCGTATTTTTGTTGACTTTAACCAGGGCAAATTCTTTTCCGTTGTCAGCAAGTACCAGCATAAAGTCGCGGCTTTGGGTGGTGGACTTTGCCCTGGCCCTTGCTTGTTCAATGGATTTTTTGGCAAAATTCTGGGCTTGGTCGCCGATGCTTTCGTATACCTGTCCCAAACCTTGAACCAAGGCTCCACCAACGGCATCCTCTTCGCTAACTTTTGGAGCCGAAGACTTTAACACGCCGGCAGCATAGTAGGCATTGGCGCTTATGTAAGCGGCTCTTGCGGCTTGTGCATAAAGTAAAGCTTGCTTCCAACCGCTTTCCCTTGGGGCTTTAAAATACTTGTGGAAAGTCAGAGTTCCGGTTTTGCTTATCAGCGCCAGGTTTTGATCGGAGGTGAGCAAATACCCGTTTTCACGTACTTCAATACGGGTTGGGGATTCTTTTTCTTCGAATTTTATCCCTGCTGCAAAAAGGGTTTCGGCTTGCGCATTTTGCAAATTAACCTTGGTTAGGGTGCCTTTTTTAGGGTCGGCAACCAGTAAATGTGTACCGTCCAATGCAGTTAGGTCGGGGGTGGTGGAGAGGCTTTTTTCCAGCAATAATTCGCCGGTAGCCGGGTTGAGAATGTTCATTTCCTCGGTGGTAACAAAGGCAAAATGCTCGCCGGCAGGCATAAGTTTTACCACTTCTCCACCAACTTTGAGGGGTTTTTCAAAGGTCAGCACCCCGGCTTGAGGGTCTAGGAAGTTGAGAAAGGTATTGTTTTTGGTGCCGGAAATCAGCAAAATTCCCTTTGGGGTAATAAAGGCATCGTAGACTCCCCCCTTAAGATTGATTCCCTTCCCTTTTTTGCCCCATTTGCCTTCTCCGGTGCTTAAATCGAAAGCATTGATGTTGGTTCTGTTTCCATCATCGGGAAGTACCAACACATCGTCGTTATGAAAGAGCACCACGCCAAACTTTCCCTTCATTTCAATGGGCTGTTTCCAAATTCTCTTTCCGGAGGACAGTTTAAATGCAGTGTAGTTATTGGTATAGGTAATGGTGGTTTTACCGTCGCTGGTGGTTTGTTTATTTTCTACCTCAGAGCCAATAATAAAAAGGTCTTTTTCGGGTTGTTCGTAATAGCGGAGATTAAAGGTTATGTTGGCTGCCATTTGTTCGGCCATAGCTCCAAGAGCTGCACCCAGTGCACCACCTCCGGTTAGGGCGTCTGCAGATTCCGAGGTGGTTTCTTTCCACACAATTTTTCCGCTTTGGTTTTGCAATCTGTATACATGAAACAAGGTTACCAAAAGCATTTCGTCTTTGTTGAACTCGTTGGCAGTAATGATTTTGCCAAACTTCTCTTCTAAAGTCCAACGCACTTGTCCGGTAGATAAATCCACCAGCATGAGGGCTTGTTTGTCTTTTCCTTTATTTCCGGCGACGAGCAAAGAGTTGCTTAGGTACATCAATTGATGAAAACTCAGCTCTTCGAGGCCTTGTTTGGCGGTGCTAAAGCGCACTTCTCCCGTAAAGGGATCTAGGAACTGAACGTTATTGTTTTGTTGAATCATCAATAAGCTGGAACCGGGAATTTCAGTTATTTGGTCGCTTTTGAGACCGGATAAGCCTTCATTTTCCCACATTTTTTTTCCGTCTTGTTGGTTATAGGCAGCAAGAGCACCGTCGCTACCCACCAACCAAGAACCGGAGGCGGTAACTGTTTGAAAATTTATTGACCCCGAAGATTCGATAGTATAGCTGGGGTTCAATTGGGCATGTGCCGATGGAAAAACCGTGTAAAAGAATAAGACCGTTGAAATGGTAACTAGTTTCATAGATGAATGAAATTTACAGAGAATGGTCAAAGTTCATGCCAAATAACACTCCATACTGGGGGGTAACATAAATAAAATATAAGCGAAGCATATTATGCTCCCGCCCTGATGGAGCCAACCAGCCCGGTGATGCCATTGCTTAGTGCTTGTGAGGAGCGAGGATGTGGCGCGCCAGCAAACACCCGGAGCCCCACAAGCACAAGCCATGGTAAGCCGGATGGTGGGGACAGCAGGATTAGCGGGCCAAAAAAATCAGGATAAAGGTTAAAGCAAGGCCTGCCAAAATGGCGAAAATATAGGCCGTGCGCAATTTGTTTTGCAGCTTTTGGTGTTGGCTTTCATGCTGCCTTTGCTGCTGCCGGATGGATTGGGACAGCTGTTCTTTTTCCTGCAAAAAATGCTGTTGCCTTTGCTCCATATCGCGCAGCAGCTGAGTGATTTGTTCGCCTTGGCGGCGCGCTTCGAGCTGCCATTTTTCGCTGAGTTCTTTTTGCTCTTTGTTTTGTTGGTGCAGCAGGAGCTGTTGCTTTTCCATGCTTTGGAGCTGGCCCTGGAAGTGCTGCATGACCTCCTGGCGGATTTTGGCTTTGGAGTGCTCGCGTTGTTCGTGGTAGCGTTCAAAGCACTGGGCCAAAAACTGACCAAAAGCGGTGGGGGTATTGAAGGCTTGGTGGGCAATTTTTTTGAGAAAAAGTCGGTCGGTAGCGTGTCCGAGGGCAGTGACCCAGGGGCTTTTGAGGTTTAGGGCATGTTCGGCCAGTTCGGGGTCGTTAAAAATTTCGAGGCCTTCGCCGCCGCCGCGCACCAGGGCAATGAGGTTGGGGGCATTGGCATCGGCTTCACGCAACGATTGAAAAAGCACATTTTTTTGGTGGAAGGCGGTACGCCTGAGGTCCCATTGGAAGTGGTCTGCGGCTGCACCTGCGGCTTCTTTCATTTCTTGTTCTACAATGCTTCCGGAGGGCATGAGGCAGCAAATGGTAGGGTTTTCGCCTTGGGTCCAGGCGGTACGGAGCACTTCTTCGATCATGACCGGGGGCTGTTGAAGGCGCTTTTCCCACAGTTCCTGGCGGCGGATTTCGTCGGGGTCTTGGTTTTCGGGAGCGTTTTGCTGCAACAAATCACGGGCGATGAACTGTAGGGTAAAATATCCGTTGGCATTTATTTTGCGCTGAAGCATTCCGCGCAGTTGCACCTGCATGCCGTCGTGCAGATTGGTTTTTAGTTGGCGGGGCACGAGTAAGTTGACTCTCGCTTGTGCTTTTTCGTCGCGGATGCGGTCGTAGTAGTAGGCACCATACAGTTGACCGTTACCGGCTTCAAAGATTCCGGAGAGTTGAAGCGGTTCGGTTTCTATTTTTACTTGAAGCGCCTGTTGGTAGGCCAGCAGCAGTTCTGCGGGATTCCAACAGACCTCAAGGGTTTGAGGCTGGGTGAGGGACATGCCTAAAATTAAGGCTTTGTTCTGTTTTTTTGTTTTGCCTTGGGAGTTTGTTTTTCACAGGCACCGGTTTACATCTGCCCTGTAAATTTATTAAGGATGGATGGCAGGGGGAGACAGGGAGACGAGGAGCCGGGGAGGGCGGGGAGACGGAGGGAGACGGAGGGAGACGGAGGGAGACGGAGGGAGACGGAGGGAGACGGAGGGAGACGGAGGGCACTCCGTCTTTACCTCATCCCTAAGAGACGGGAGGCATCCCGTCTTTACGTTATGGAGAGACGGGAGGCATCCCGTCTTTACCTTATGGAGAGACGGGAGGCATCCCGTCTTTACCTTATCATTACATCAGCTCCCAAGGTCTTCCTACCTTTGTCCTATGCACGATTTTTTGCACCAAGACACCATAGTAGCTCTTGCCACTCCCCCCGGAAGCAGTGCCATTGGCCTGTTGAGGATTTCCGGTGCTGCGGCCTTTGACCTGGCCGGGGCCTTTTTTTTGCCATTAGGTGCGGAAAGCCCCCAAATACCCAACAAACCCCGCAAAGCCCAGTTTGGGCGCTGGATGGACGGAGCAGAAGCTTTGGATGAAGTACTCTTAACCACTTTTCCCTCGCCGCATTCCTTTACCGGGGAAGATGTGGTAGAAATCGCCTTTCATGGTTCGCCTTACATCCTTTCCAGAGCCATTCAACAGCTTAGTGAAGCCGGATGTCGCCCTGCCTTGGCCGGAGAATTTACGCGCCGTGCCTTTGTACGAGGCAAAATGGACCTGACCCAAGCGGAGGCCATTGCCGATTTGATTGCCTCTGAATCGGAGGCATCGGCCAAGTTGGCTATGCAACATGTAAAAGGCCATTTTTCGTCCAGAGTAAAGGCCATGCGCGATCAATTGATTGAATTTGCATCACTGCTGGAATTGGAACTTGATTTTTCCGAAGAAGATGTAGCCTTTGCCGATAGAAACCAACTGAAAAGCCTTTTGGATGCGCTAAAAGCGCAAATTGAAGGCCTGTTGAGCAGTTATCAAATGGGAAATGCCATAAAGCACGGCATACCGGTGGCCATTGTAGGTCCTCCAAATGCCGGTAAGAGCACCCTGTTGAATGCTTTGTTGGAAGACGAGCGCGCCCTGGTAACCGAAATTCCGGGAACCACCCGAGATACCATTGAAGACGATGTGATTATAGAGGGATTAAAATTTCGATTTATTGATACCGCAGGACTAAGGGAGACCGAGGATAGGGTAGAGCAGTTGGGGATTGAACGGAGCCATCAATCCATTCAAAAAGCCGAATTGGTGATTCGTTTGGCCGATGCCCAGCAAGAAACCAACGATGCAGTCGCTGCAGAGGTGGAGACTTGGGCACTAAATACAGGAAAAAGTGTCGAAGATTTTTTGGTGGTTTGGAATAAAGCCGATTTGGTGCCGGAGCTTAGGACAAGTGAAAAATTGTGGTTGGTTGCTCCGGAAAGCTTGGGCCTGGATCCATTAAAACGCGCCCTTTTGCAACGGATAAAGGACAAAGGCTACCAATCCGGTGCCTTATACATTACCCAGGCCAGGCACAAAGACGTGTTGACCAAATCGTTGGAAGGTCTAAAACGTGTATCGGAAGGATTGGAAAGTGGTTTGACCAGCGATTTGGTAGCCTTGGATTTGCGCTATGTATTGCACAGCCTTGGGGAGTTGACGGGGGACATCAGCAATGAAGAGGTATTAGGGGCCATTTTTTCGAAGTTTTGCATTGGGAAGTGAGTGAGATAGCAAATCTTTGATTTGCGTTATCGAACGCATCCCGAGTGTAACCTCGGGATATTTTGTCGGTTAGATGGTTTTATAGAGATTCACAAGGCGATTGCCTTATCGAACGCATCCCGAGTGTAACCTCGGGATATTTTGTCGGTTAGATGGTTTTATAGAGATTCACAAGGCGATTGCCTTATCGAACGCATCCCGAGTGTAACCTCAAGATTTCTTGTCGTTTAGAGGGTTGTATGGAGATTCAAAGGGTTCTTGCGTGACCGAACCCATCCTGGGTCAAAGATGCGGAATCAAAGATCTTGGCCATAAGCTTCAGTACCCAGCCACGGTATGCATCCTTGGGATAGTTAAATTTATGGGATGCGGCTGTTGATACGTTGTATTTTTAAGGCGAATTAAGGCGCGCCCAAATCGAAAGGCCGGAGTTTACTATTTATAAATGATGACCTTGAGATTGGGGCGTAACGTAAGGTCGCCGCCAGAATAGCAGCGCGTCAAAAGTCTCCTATTGTGCTTCTACCACAATACTATAGGCCTGTTTTTACTTCTTAAGTATGATAAAACCCCCATTTTGAATCAATGAAAAGACATCCTCTATTCCCATCTATTGAAAATTGAAAGGCTATATCCTTACCTTATGAACTTTTTGTCAGGTTACAGCCTGACTTTTAATTTGCTTATGTCAGGGTATAACCTTACTTTTGAATCCGTAATGTCAGGCTATACCCTTACGATATGAACAAGAAAAGGCTACAAATAGAACAATTGGAGAATAAATTGAGCGGATTTAATGCAGCTCAAAAAGTGGTTGCTCCTCCAACAGGATGGCTAAAAGCTGTAAGAGTTTCATTAGGAATGTCACTACAGCAATTGGCCAATAAACTCTCCATCACCAAGCAAAGTGTCCAGGAAATAGAGCTGCGTGAAAAGGAAGGAACCATAACACTTAAAAGCCTACGTGAAACGGCCAATGCCTTAGATATGCAATTGGTTTACGGATTGGTGCCCAAAGATGGAAGCATTGAGAAACTCATTGACCGAAAGGCCAGGGAATTGGCTACCCGCATTGTCTCCAGAACTTCTAATACCATGAAATTAGAAGATCAGCAAAACACGCAGCAACGGCTCAAAAAAGCCATCGAAGAGAGGACTGCTGTAATCAAAAATGAGCTACCAAAGATGCTATGGGATTAGAGCTTGACTACATGGATGGCCAAACGCCTATTGATGAAGATGAAAAACTAGGCTGAAAAAGCTACACCAAAGAAAAAACCCCGAGAATCAAACTTAAGACCAAACTTATCACGATGATCCAAATAATAGTGTTGGTATTCCTCCTAGTTTTCTCCGCCGCCTCATACGTCAGCCAATTCGTATAAAGCATTTCCATCTGTAAGTCCTTTTCTATGTAATCCTGCCTTTGGGATTCAAAATCTATGCGCTTTTGTGTTTTTTGGATGTTTGACATGATACTAAATTGATTTATACCTCTTAAATATAGTAAAATTCAGATTTGAGTCAAAAAAGGCCTCCCCTTGCCAAGTGTATCGGGGGAATTAGGGTATACCTTTACTTCTTAGATAATTTAGCTATGTTTTAAACCTATTTGCTAAACCTACTTCCTTGACCTCCAAACCAAAACCATTATTTAAATTTTAATAACGCCCTCTTACCATCCCAAACCTTAGCTTTGCATGGTATTTTACATTTTTTAATGACTGCTCCTGAACTTCATGTACCTACAAAGGTTGTAGTAGATAAATTCATCCGAATGTCGTTTAAACCTACGTGGATTATCCTGTTCTTTTTTCTATGCGCTTTTCAAGCATTTGCCCAAAAAAATTCCAAAGCTACACTCAGCGGTTACATTCGCGATGCTTCTAGCGGTGAAGCGCTCCTGGGAGCCACTGTAATTGTAAAAAATACCACCACCGGTGCCGTAGCCAATAATTTTGGCTTTTATTCCCTTACCCTGGATAAAGGAACCTACGTTATAGAATGCAAATTCATCGGCTTCAATAGCCAAATTGATACCATCAACCTACAATCCGACATCAGCCAAAATTTTGAACTTGGAACCGGCGTTATTACCACCGCGGAATACACCGTAACCGACGATCTCTCCAAGCAGAATACAGAAAGCACCCGCATGAGCACCATTGAGCTTAATATGGAAGAGGTGCGCAAAATGCCGGTGATTTTTGGTGAGGTAGACGTGCTGAAAACCATTCAACTCCTTCCCGGCGTGGCCGGCGCTGCCGAAGGTACTTCCGGTTTTTATGTCCGAGGCGGGGGACCCGACCAAAACTTGATTTTGCTCGATAACGCTACCGTTTACAACGCTTCACACCTGTTTGGTTTCTTTTCGGTTTTCAATTCCGACGCCATTCGGAACGTAGAATTGGTTAAAGGCGGCATGCCCGCACGCTACGGTGGTCGCCTTTCCTCCGTGCTCGATATTTCCATGAAAGAAGGCAATATGCGGGAGTGGCACGGTCAAGGAGGAATCGGCCTCATCGCCAGCCGTATGTCCGTTGAAGGCCCCATCGTTAAAGACAAACTCTCGGTGCTGGCTTCCGCCCGACGCACCTACATCGACCTGCTTTTGCTTCCTTTCTCCGGCGAAGGAAGCGACTTGGAAGGCAATTCGTACTTTTTTTACGACCTCAATGGTAAAATCCAGTGGAAAATAGGGGAGAAGGACCGGCTTTACCTCAGCGGCTATTACGGAGAAGATGTTTTTGCCTTTCAATCCCCCTCAGGCGATCTAGGCATCGATATCCCTTGGGGTAACGGTATCGCCAGCCTGCGCTGGAACCACCAATTCAGCTCTAAATTGTTCCTCAATACCACCGCTACTTTTTCCGACTACACCTTTAAAACCGCTGCCGAGGACGAGGACTTTTCTTTTGAACTCCGTTCCGGAATCCGAGATTACAGCCTCAAAACCGACTTTAGCTGGATTCCAAACCCCAAACATACCCTCCGTTTTGGCACCGAAATGATTTTTCATGAGTTCACTCCCAGCACAGCACAAGCCACTTTAGAAGACAACGCCATTGGCGTCCCTTCGGCACAAACCCTATATGCCCACGACTGGATGCTCTATGCCGAGGACGATTGGGACATCAGCACCCGCTGGAAACTCAACTACGGGTTTAGGCTTTCCTACTTCCAGCATACCGGCCCTTTTGACCGCTACGTAAAAGGTCCGGATGGGCTCAATACCGACACCATTTCCTACGAAACTTTCGACAATATTCAAGACTATTACCGGGCAGAACCGCGCTTGGCCCTGCGCTTTAGAATCAACGAAAACTCTTCCCTCAAAGGGGCCTTTACCGTAAACTACCAAAACCTGCACCTGGCCAATTTGGCCACCGTAAGTCTGCCTACCGATATTTGGCTTCCTTCCACCGAAATCATTCCGCCCCAAGAGTCCTTGCAGTGGAACATAGGCTACTTCCGAAATTTCTTGAACGATAAAATCGAAACCTCGGTGGAGTTGTACTACAAACACATGAACAACCTCATTGAGTACCGCGACAACAGCAGCTTCGGCGATATCATAAACGACAACCCCGACAACATCCTTTCCATTGGCAAAGGCCGAAGCTGGGGAATGGAACTGTTTATCAAAAAATCCATAGGCCGCCTCACCGGTTGGATCGGCTACACCCTCGCCTGGACACAACGCTTCGACTTCCCCAAAGACGAGGTAAGCTACGACGGCGATTTCTTTTATCCGCGCTACGACCGCCGCCACGACGTAAGCATCACCGCCACCTACGAAATCAACGACAAATGGACGGTCTCCGGAATTTTTGTGTTCTCCAGCGGCAATGTGTTGGCGGTTCCTTCCGAATTCTATTTCCTTGGCAACGATATCGTGCCCTTTTTTACCGATCGCGACAATTACCGCATGATGCCCTACCACCGCATGGACCTCTCGGCAACCTACCAGGTGCACAAAAACGACAAATGGGAATCCAGCCTCAACATCAGCATTTACAACGTATACAGCAGGCTAAACCCCTTCTTTATTTTCTTTGACGCCCAAAACAACGAAGAAACCGAAACCCTGCAATTTCAAGGCAAGCAGGTGTCTTTGTTCCCCATCATCCCTGCCGTAACCTGGAATTTTTCGTTTTAATGATGATTTGCCGGCCCCAACATATTTTTTCTTTTTTGGGGGCCTGCCCGTCCTTAGGGCCGGGCACCGGGCCTTCGGTCGCAGCCGGCTTGCACCGCCTCCGCCATGGCAATCGCCGTGCCGGAGTTTGCCCTTTGGGCTCCACTGCGGCACGGCGGCCATGGCTGGAGCGCTGCTTCGCCGGGCTGACTACCCTCAGTCCCTGGCCCGTTGCCCATAGCACATTCCTCCCAACAATCCCTGAACCCTTATGAAAAATCTTGCGCTACTTAGCCTTTTGCTCTCCTTTGCTGTGGTTTCCTGCGAAACAGACATCGACCTTTCCGTTCCGGTAAATGAGGTAGGCCTGGTGATCGATGCCTCCATCGAACAGGGCCAATTTGCCAAAGTTTCCCTAACAGAAACCTATCCATATACCCAGGTAATTTCCCTCGACAGCTTACTCAACTTAGTGGTAGACTCCGCCACCGTCATTCTTAGCGATGGTCTTTTTACCGATACCCTGGAGTTTACCATAGACCCCAACAGTTTCCCGCCCGTGTATTATAGAGGCACCAATCCCGCACTTATGGGACAAGTAGGGCGTACCTACTTTCTTACCGTCATTGCAGGCCAAGATACCGCCACTGCTTCTACTACTATTCCCGAAGTAGTGGCTCTGGACAGCCTGGCTTTTGAACCCGATGGCGACGAGCCGGAATTTGGCCGTATTCGCGTTTGGTTTCGCGACCCTCCGGTACCCGGCAACCATTACCGGGTTTTTGCGCGTACTCAGGCCTTTCCTGACTTTGCACCGCTTAGGCGCAGCGTCTTTGAAGACCGCATCGTAAACGGCGACTCCATTTTCTTCGATATCTCCAAACCCGATCCTTTGCCTTTCTTTTTGGTATCCGATACCCTCGACTTCGACGAACGTCGCCGTTACACCGGTGGAGATACCGTGGATATTAAGTTTTGCAGCATCTCACGCGATAGCTACAATTTTATCAGAACCTATGAAGCGGCTTCCGGTAGTTTTGAAAATCCATTCTCTGCACCCACCTTTGTAAAAGGCAATGTAAATGGAGCTATAGGAGGTTTTGTAGGCTATGGTGCCAGTTATCACACATATATCGTTCCTTGAGTCGTACCTTTGCCCTATACTTAGAGAGTTCATATTTTTAGGCCATGAGTGAAGAAAAAGAAATTATCCCCTGTTTAATTTTAGGTTCCGGCCCGGCCGGTTATACGGCCGCTATCTATGCAGCACGCGCCGGTCTAAATCCGGTTATGATTACCGGTGCAGAACCCGGAGGTCAACTCATGATCACCAACGATGTGGAGAATTACCCGGGCTATCCCGACGGCATCATGGGGCCACAAATGATGGAAGATTTTAAAAAGCAAGCCGAACGCTTCGGAACCGAGGTGCGTTTTGGAATGGGAACCGCGGTTGATTTTTCCCAACGCCCCTTCAAAATAGAAGTAGACGGCACCAAAACGGTATATGCCGAAACCCTCATTATTTCTACAGGTGCTTCTGCCAAATGGTTAGGGCTTGAAAGCGAGCAAAGACTCAACGGAAAAGGGGTTTCAGCTTGTGCGGTATGCGACGGCTTTTTTTACCGGAATCAAGAAGTAGCCATTGTAGGTGGTGGAGACACTGCTTGTGAAGAAGCTACCTATCTCTCAAAGATTTGCAGCAGAGTGCACATGTTTGTGCGTAGCGACCAAATGCGCGCCAGCCAAATCATGCAAGATAGGGTGCTGAAAAATTCAAAAATTCAGGTGTATTGGAATACCGAAACCGATGAAATTTTAGGGGATGATGTGGTAGAAGGAGTCCGTATAAAGAACCGTATTTCCGAAGAAACCGAAGAAATTCCGGTGACCGGCTTTTTTGTGGCCATTGGCCACAAACCCAATACCGATATCTTTAAAGGAAAATTGGCCATGGACGAGGCCGGCTATTTAATGACCAAAGCCGACAGCACCGCCACCGAGATTCCAGGTGTTTTTGCTGCCGGCGATGTGCAAGACGCCATTTACAGGCAAGCCGTTACTGCGGCCGGAACCGGTTGTATGGCTGCCCTGGAGGCGGAACGCTTCTTGGCTGCTCAGGAAGCACACGCTGAGGCCGAGACGAAGGCCTGATCTTACCTAGTTGCATGGATACGTTAATTCCTAAATGAAAGGGCAAGCTTTGTAAATCCCAAGCATGGCGTTGGGTATTCCCTTCAAAGTCCCCATCCTGTTGGGTGTAGCTGTATTCCAAGCCTAAAATTTCGCCCCGCAACCAAAAACGCGTACCTAAAGGAATCCAAAGTTCGGCGCTTAATTGAATGCCTAAGTGTTGACTTGGCCCTTCCCATCGGTGCATCAATTGAGATTGCCACCAGTGTTGCTCTTCTTGGTGTCCAAACCCCCAACTAAAGCGGCACAAACCCACCAATTTTATTTTTCGGATTTGAGGATTGGGGGTATAGCCCAAAACCAGTCCGGCGCCGTATTGATGCATCTTGCCTTCGCTACGGCTTTGTTGTTGATTGCTGGAATGCCCTCCAAAGCTTCCATGCACATGTGCCCCCATCCAAAGGCTTTTTTGTTGGAACAACACTTCTGCATGCAAACTGCCGCTGTGTTCGGATAAGGCATTCCCCTCGGTTCTTTTAAAGCCTACCGAAGGGCCAATCAAGCATTGGCTGCAAACAATAGATGGCAAAGCCGCCAAAAAAAACAAGGATAATGAATAAGGATAAATAACCCGCATGGCATTGCATTTGCGGGTGGGGTAGGGTAAAATTAAGAAAAAAGCAACGCTTTGCAAAGCACAAAACTTACCTTTGTCCTATGCCTAAGCGATGGATTGTTGCCTTACTTGCTCCTGTATTTTTTCTGGGGACTTGGGCTTTTGCCGTGCAAAAGGAGCCAAGCATGCGCATTGGATTGCTCACGGATTTTGCTTTGCCCTACGATTTGGAGCCGGCCTCCATTGGCAAGGAGCAAGTAGACTTATTGGCATTACTTACCCCCGACAGTTGCCAACTGGTACTTAATAAATACGCCAAAGGAAAAGATGTTCAGCTGTTGGTTTCTTTGCCCTTTATGACTTCTGATTTTGACATTGAATCGGCTTTGATGACCAAAGAACAGCATGTGAGAAAAAGGGTCGATCGATGGCATCAACACCAAATCCCTTCCTTTTTTTACCAAGAACAAGGATACACCGTTTTTAGAATCCTTTTCATGGAACATCAATCCAATATGAGGGTTTGTATTGATTTGGTGGCTCGGTCAGAGCAAGCAAGTCCATTGGAAGCAAGCTTTATCCAGGAAGACCATTTTGTATTAACGCGTTTAAAAGATTGATGGATGCATAAAATAGCTAAGGCTTTAGCCCTTGGGGGCGTATTAATTATAGCTCTAAGTTTAAGTCAATGCCGCATGGGCATGGGTGGTGCCCGAGGCGGGTCAAAAGGGCTTCCCTCTCCCAAATACTACCTTTCCCTGGTAAAGGAACAAGGCTATATGCTTTTTTGGAAGCCCCAAAAATTCAAGTTTAAGGGCGAAAAGGTTGCTATGGACTACACCTTGTTTGTGGATCAAAATTACGTACTAACCAACCAGGATTCCATAGATATTCGGTTTACCTATAAAACCAAAGAAAGACCGAACACGGAGCTTTTGCCTTCCATAGGGCTCAGTCAGTTTGGCGATAGTCTGCTGTTTGGAAATTTTAAAACTGTTTTTCTAAAGCCAAATAAAAAGAGCTGGGAGTGGAGGCTCGAAGCTAAAATTTCGAAGGAAGCCTTTCTGCAAAGCTATTTACCCAAAAAGGACCGATGGTTTTTGCATTTGGGAGATTTATCCCTAATGGAGACCACAAAACATTATAAAGTGCGCGGACTTATGCAGCAAATGCACGACCGCCCATTCTAGATTACATGGGAGTATTTGCGTATTTCACAATCAAATGTGTATTAGTTTATTAAAAAATGTTGGTGGTTATTTGAATTCCTATTATACTTGCCATAAATCTTAACGTTATGAAAAAGATCAACAAACTAATGATGGCTGCCGTAGTTGCCGGCGGAATGATGCTTTCTTCTTGTTCAATCACCATGCCGGTGAATGCTACTTCTAACCCTGTGGGTAACAAAGTAGGTATGTCTTCCGGTAGCTGTATCTTCGGATACCTTTGCTTTGGTGTAGATGCTTCTATCCAAACTGCAGCTGCTAACGGTGGTATTTCTAAAATCTCTACAGTAGACATGAAGATGAAAAATCTTTTGGGTATTGTAGTTACTTACGAAACCATTGTAACCGGAGAATAATTCGCTCCAACATTTTTTTAAAAGCTGCCTTTCTTTGGAAGGGCAGTTTTTTTTTGTTCAAAAATCTGCGCCCCCGATGGAAGCAGGTAGCCCACAGGGTGCAGAGGCTTGGGCTTAGGAGCTGCGGGCGCGTGGAGCTTTGCGGAACGCCGACCACAGCCCTTAAGCCCGCCTTTGCAACCGAGGACTACCGCAGACAGCGGGAATTGGCGCCCTAATCACCCTTTCTTTCTGCTCCATCCAAAGCCCAGAACCAACCCGCTAAGCAATACACAAATTCCTATGCCCCAAGGCATCCAGCCTAAGTTTTTTTGTCGCTGCTCCCAATAGTTTTGGCGACGGTTTTCCAAGTCCAAGGGGCCCGAAACGATGTGCCAGGGCCATAGGTTTCCTTGCTCTTTGCCCATGTGGCAGCCACAAAATTGCGGCTGATTTCTAAGTGCCCCGGCCAAGCTGTCGGCGTCTGCGCCTCGGTATTGCAGCCGACCCTCCGTGCTTGAGATTTGAAGGTACAGGGCATCTTTGTTTTGAAAAACCCCGGTGGCTTCTTTTACCCGCACTTTTTCGATGTCAATCCAGTTTAGGCATAGGCATTTCTCCTGTGCCTGGTCTTGGTGCAATACCTGTTTGCTCAGCCAGTATAAGCCACCAAGGCTTAGGGTGGCAAACAAAGCAGCCATCAACAAGGATTTAAATCGAATCTTCATCGGGTTTGAATTCATCCAAATCGCGGCGTTCTTTTTTGGTGGGTCTTCCGGTGCCGCTTTGCCTTTCGCCTTGCCGGAGCACTTTGCCACCGGACAAAACCGCTGTTTGTGGTGGCGTTAAATCTACCCGATAGGCATTCAGTTGTTTGGCCGGCAGTCGTTGCTTGGGAATTTCCAGTATTCGAAATTGAAACACAAAGGGCGATTTTGAAAAACTGATTTCATCGCCGGGCAATACCACCTTCGATGCTTTTTGGGTTTTGCCTTGCATTTTTACGCGGCCTCCCTGGCAAGCTTCGGCGGCTTGGGTGCGTGTTTTGGTGTAGCGCAGCATCCAAAGCAGTTTGTCTATTCTTACTCCGTTCATGAGATCATGGACCAATCGTTGCGTGATTCTTCGCGAACCTGAAGGTAGCGTTTAAGTCCTTGGTGTTTTTCCAGGGAAAGTTCCGGGTCCTGGCCCAGCAAAGCCTCGGCTTCTGCACGGGCGTGGTGCATGATTAATCGGTCTTCGGCCAAATCGGCAATTTTAAATTTCAAATCACCGCTTTGTCTGGTGCCTTCAATCTCTCCCGGGCCCCGCAGTTCCAAATCTTTTTCAGCGATTTTGAATCCATCGTTGGTTTCGCACATGATGCGCATGCGGGCCTTGCCTTCTTCGCTGAGTTTTGGTCCCGTTAGTAAAATGCACCAGGATTGATCGGCACCTCTGCCTACGCGCCCCCTCAATTGGTGCAATTGACTAAGGCCAAAGCGTTCGGCACTTTCAATTACCATAAGCGTGGCGTTGGGTACGTTTACGCCCACCTCAATTACGGTAGTAGCCACCAACACCTTCACTTCCCCTTTTACAAAGCGCCGCATAACGTCTTCTTTCTCGGCCGGTTTCATTTGTCCGTGCAACAAATCGGCCGGTACTTCGGGCATGGCTTTTTTGAGCCGTTCGAACCCTTCCAAAAGGTCTCTAAAGTCCAGGGATTCGCTTCCCTCAATGAGTGGGTACACCAAATAGGCCTGCCGGCCTTCCTGAATTTGTCCTTTAAGGAAATTATAGGCTTCCAGTCGGTAGGCCTCGTGGCGGTGCACGGTGCGCACAGGTTTTCTGCCCGGCGGCAGTTCGTTAATGATGGAAACGTCCAAATCGCCGTACCGGGTCATGGCCAAAGTTCTGGGTATGGGGGTTGCGGTCATTACCAACACGTGGGGAGGGAGCGGGGTGCTTTTGTTCCACAAACGCGCCCTTTGGGCAACCCCAAAACGATGCTGCTCGTCAATAACCGCCAGGCCCAATTGCTTAAACTGCACCACATCTTCCAACACAGCATGGGTGCCCACCAAAATGGGCAAGCTACCGTCGCGGAGGGCTTGGTGCAATACTTTTCGGGCAGCCGTTTTGGTTGATCCGGTGAGCAAACCCACCTTTAAACCCATGGGGTTCAGTAATTCTTGTATGCTTTGCGCATGTTGCTGGGCTAAAATTTCGGTGGGTGCCAAAAGCACCGACTGAAATCCATTGTCTAAAGCCAACAACATGGAAAAAACGGCCACCACGGTTTTTCCGGAGCCTACGTCCCCTTGAAGTAATCGGTTCATTTGACTTCCGGAACCTAAATCATAGCGAATTTCTTTTATCACCTGCTCTTGGGCGCCCGTAAGGCTGAAGGGAAGATGATGCTTGTAAAAATCGAGAAAAGCTCCACCTACTTTTTCGAAGGGAAAGCCTTTTTGCTGGGCTTTGCGCAGATCGCGTTTACGCAACAGACGCATTTGGGCCATAAACAGCTCTTCGAATTTGAGTCTAAGCCGTGCTTTTTGCATGCTCGGTTCATCGGGCGGAAAATGCACTTGCCGAAGGGCAGTATTACGGTCCGGCAAATCCAGCCTTTGCAAAAGGTCATGGGGAAGGTTTTCTGCAATTTTTACAGGAAACTGCTCCCAAACCTGGCGCACAAACTTGCCAATTTGCATGGGACCTAGTCCCGATTTTCGGCTTTTTTCGGTGCTAGGGTACACCGGTTCCAATCCTCGATTTACCGGCGTTCCATCAGAAAAAAGTTCAAATTCCGGATGCGATACTTGAACCATTCCCTGAAAGAGGGTGGGTTTGCCAAAAAATAAATACACCTTGCCCGGCACCAAACGTCCTACCAACCAATCCGTTTTTCCGAACCAAATTAAGGCAGCACTGCCGCTTTTGTCTTGAATGTGTGCCACGAATCGCTGCCGAGATTTGGTGGTCCCCAAGGTTTCTGCACTCAATACAACGCCTAAGAATTGAACGTTGTGGGTTTTTTGGGCCAATTCCGATAAAGGAGTCAGTTTGGTTCGGTCTTCGTAACGAAAGGGAAAGTGAGTAACGAGGTCTGCGTAGGTAGCAATGCCCAACTCCTCTTTAAACACGACGGCCTTTCTGGGGCCCGCTCCTTTCAAAAAAGCCACCGATGTATCCAGTACGCTGCTGCCCAATGTTGTGCTTTCCTACAAAAATACAAAACATAATGGGAGCGTTTAAAGGCTTAAGCTACCTTTGAAATACCAATGGGTCTTCTGTAACGTTTAGATAGTATGCGCTTGTGTTTTTACTTTTTGTGCTTGCTTTTTTTGGCTCCCATGTCCAGAGCGCAGCAAGCGTTTTGGACCTTGTATTTTGAAACTGCTTCGGCCCAAAGCCCGGTTGATGGACTCCCTCAGGCCTTGCACCCGGACAGCATGAAAGGCAATTTAATCGTGGTGGGATATACCGACCCTGCCGGGAATGCGGCTTCTAATATCGCTCTTGGTCTGGCTCGGGCTAAGTTTTTAAAAGCCCAATTATTGGCGTTGGGTTGGCCTTCGGAACGTATTCAAGTAGAAAGTAGGGGAGAGCAGCATGAGTTTTGGGCCCTGACTTATCCTTTGCAACGCAAGGCCGAAGTGGTATTTGTGCCCATGGCTACGACTTCTCCTAAACCCGGATGCCGTGCCCATTTTTCAGGAGCTATTTTGGGTAATCGGGTGGTAGAAGGACATATTTCCCAAATTTATGACCTCAATGACCCC
Organism: Flavobacteriales bacterium; assembly: GCA_018401695.1. GTDB lineage: Bacteria > Bacteroidota > Bacteroidia > CAIKAF01 > CAIKAF01 > CAIKAF01. The sequence continues at coordinate 459,850 of JAGYKD010000003.1, forward strand.
GCCGGAGAAATGGTAGGCGCCGGACGCTACCCGGACAATACGCAAGCCTTTCCCAAGGCTGTAGCTACAACCTTTGATGCCATAGCGGTAGATAAGGGAACTTCGGTAATTTTATATGCCGAACCTAATTTTGGCGGGACTCCTGTAGCCGAACTTAAAGGGCCTGCCGTTTTGGTCAATACCATTTGGTTTGGCGATCAACGCTACCTGAACAGCGGACTGGCGCCGGACAGCCTGTTGGATGCACTTTTCCCGGCCGAAGTACGCCGTTTCTCTTCAGAGAACATGCACCTTTGGTCTCATGGGTCCGTTATGGTGCAGTGCAAGGACTAAACTCCGATTTACCAACCCAGCAACCAGGCAAAAATCAAAGGAGCTACAATGGTGGCATCCGATTCCACAATGAATTTCGGGGTGTGGATGTCCAACTTTCCCCAGGTAATTTTTTCGTTGGGTACGGCACCACTGTATGATCCATAACTAGTGGTGGAGTCCGAAATTTGACAGAAATAACTCCAGAACGGCACATCGGTCCATTCCAAATCCTGGTACATCATAGGCACTACGCAAATGGGGAAATCACCGGCTATGCCGCCCCCAATTTGAAAGAACCCCACGCCTTTGCCGCTTGAGTTGTTCCTGTACCAATCGGCCAACCAAGTCATGTACTCAATTCCGGATTTCACCAAGGAGGGTTCTAAGATTCCTTTTATGCAATAGCTGGCAAAAATATTACCCATGGTGGAGTCCTCCCAGCCCGGGACTACCATAGGTAGATTCCTTTGGGCTGCGGCGAGCATCCAACTGTTTTTGGGGTCGATTTCATAATGCTCCTCCAATACACCGCTGAGCAGCATTTGGTACATATACTCATGGGGGAAATAGCGCTTCCCCTCGGCCGCAGCCTTTTTCCACAAGGCTTCCATGTGTTTTTGCAAGCGGCGAAAAGCTTCTTCTTCGGGAATGCAGGTGTCGGTTACCCTATTAAAGCCCTTTTCCAATAGCTCCCATTCGTCTTTTGGACTTAAATCGCGGTAATGAGGCACCCTTTTGTAATGGCTATGGGCCACCAAATTCATAATGTCTTCCTCTAAATTGGCACCCGTACAAGAAATGATATCCACTTTGCCCTGGCGAATCATTTCGGCCAGTGAAAGCCCCAATTCAGCCGTGCTCATGGCTCCGGCTAGGGTAACCATCATTTTGCCTCCTTCAGTTAGGTGGGTTTCGTAGCCTTTGGCGGCATCCATCATGGCGGCCGCATTAAAGTGCCGATAATGATGCGCCATAAATTGAGAAACAGGTCCTTTCATGTTAATTTTTTTAAGATGCGTGCACTGCGGCACATAATTGAAACAACATTCGGGCGCCCACATTGGCGTCCCATTCGGTGGAGCCAGGAACTACCTCAACCAAGTCAAAGCCAATGACTTTGCGGCCGCTTTCTACCACCATCTGTACCAAGCGGCAAGCCTGATAAAAACTTAAGCCTCCCGGTACCGGGGTGCCGGTACTGGGACATAGCGCAGGATCTAAGCCATCGATATCTACACTTATGTATACCTCTTTGCCCAATGGCTTCAAAAGGGAGGCTACCCAAGCTTCAAAACCTTTGCCTTCCAATAGATGCGCTTGCATGTGGGCATCGGTATGCAGGTATACTTTGGCATGTTCTCTTGCCAATTCGGCCTCTTCCTGACACAGGTCTCTGATGCCTACTTGCACCAAGGCATCTATGGCCGGAACTTGGGCCAAGGCATTGTACATGATGGAGGCATGGCTGTAAGTAAAACCCTCGTAGGCCCTCCTGAGGTCGGCATGGGCGTCAATTTGGAGTATAGAAAAGGATGCATATTTTTCTCCTAAGGCCTGGTAATAACCCAAAGGAGTGCTGTGGTCACCACCCACCAAGCCCAATCGTTTCCCCTGACGCAAATGAGCCATGCAGGCAGCCTTAACGGCGGCGTTCATGGATGCGCAGGCTTCATTGATTTGTTCTATTTCTGTAGAGGAGTTTTTCTCTCCTTCCCATAGTTCTCCCAATATCTTTTCCACCATATTCCGGGTGGCCAGGTTGCTCTCCTCCAATCCTTCAGGAGCTGAAAGCAAGGCTGTTTTGTATTTCCATATTTCCGGCAACCAATCCGAATAAAGATCTACTTGTTTGGATGCATTCAGAATGGCTTCCGGCCCCCGCTCCGCTCCATTTCCATAGGAAACGGTTGCCGCCCATGGCACCGGCAATAAGACCAAAGGACTCTCATTTGCCGACCAAGGCAATCCAAAAATTCCACTATCCTCCGTCGCCGGGCCGTTCCAATCAAATTCCATACATGCAAAAATGGCAGTACAAAGATGCGTTAAAGTGAAAAATTGTCAGCCAAAATGCAAATAAGATTTAAGAAAAATGACACTATGTCACTTATATTCAGATGGTTGGCTTTTTGCAGAGCATGTGCCAAAACAAAAGATATGTATCCTATGAAATCTAGCACACACAGCCCCCTAAATTTTGATCAATTGTTTGAGGAGCTACTGAGCCCTAGGCGCATCCATACCAAGAACGCCATAGTGCGCCCTGCAGCCCGCATTTTGGAAACCCCGGCAGGATTTGAAATTGAATTGTTGGCCCCCGGTTTCAGCAAAGCAGAGTTGAGTATGACCTTACATGGGGATCAACTTGTGGTCAAAGGGCAAAACAAGCCGGGAACTAGAGAGACCGAAACAAAGACCTGGTTGAGTGAATTTCAATTTTCGGATTTTGAACGAAGCTTTCAGCTGCCTGAAACTGTTGATGTGGAGCACATTGAGGCGGAAGTAAAGGAAGGGATTCTTTGCATTAAGCTGCCTAAAAAGCCGGAATTGCAAGCGCCACAGCCCAAGCAAATATCTATAAACTAAAGGTTTAGACTAATTCTAAAACGATGTCACGAGCCGTCTCTTTTGGAGACGGTTTTTTTTGGCCCCGGTTCCAATCAAAAACTACTAAACTAACCGGCCCTTGCTCCGGTCGTTTGCTTTGGCTGTAGGGCATCCACAGGCTTGCGGGGTCCTCCCGAAAATCGGTAGGCCTCCTCAGCCGGCGGCTGCACCTCAGCCAAAACAAACGGCCCTACGTGGGGCCGGGGGGCTATACTTTGGCATTAGTTGTTCCAAAAAAGCCAAAAAAAAAGCTGCCCAGGGGCAGCCTTTCTAAGTAAAGATTGTATTACTTTACGGAATCAGATAGCTCTGCGCCTGGCTTGAATTTTACCACGTTTTTCGCAGAAATTTTGATTTCCTTGCCGGTTTGGGGGTTACGTCCGGTGCGGGCAGCGCGGGAAGAAACACTCCAAGAGCCAAAACCTACCAAAGCTACACGGTCACCTTTTTTCAAGGTATCGGTAGTGGTTTCGATAAAGGCATCTAAAGCTTTTTTGCTGTCGGCTTTAGAAAGACCGGAATTGTTTGCGATCGCTTCGATCAATTCAGCTTTGTTCATGATGTAAAGATTTAGTGTGTAATGAACAGGTATTTGAAATACGTTAAGCAAATTTATACGCCTGAATGAGGAATGCAAGTCAAAGCCCTTGAAAACAGGGGCTTTTGTTAATAAAACAGCCTTTTTGTTGATAAGTGCCTCCATTTTCGCCTCCTTTAGCCGCTTATAATGACCCATTTAGAAGGTGAAACGGGGATTTTAGGCTCCAAATAAGGCCTTAGTGGGTAGATTTTTGCCAACGAACAGGCCGATTTCTTAGGCCGCGCAAAAAATCTGAGGCCGACATGGCTTTTTTTCCGGGGGCTTGCACTTGGGCCAGGCGCAGCACTCCATCCTTAAAACCTAGAAAAAGTTCCTCATGCGCTATGCCAATGCTTCCGGGCAGCACTTTTGGAAGGTCTACCAATTCAGCGGCGTGCACCTTTAGTTCCAAAAGGCTCTCGTCGTCCATGCATAATTGCAACCTAGTACCGGGGAACGGATAGAAAGCGCGGATGAAGCGTTCGGCTTCATTTGCCGAGAATTCGGGAGATAAGCACCCCTGTGCTTTCTCCAATTTTGGGGCTTCCGAAGGATTTCTGTGAGGAAGTTTTGCCAATTCGGACTGGGAAGTAGCCTTAAACTTTCCGGATTCCAATAAATCAAGGGTTTCGAGCAAAAGCTTGGGTCCTAAATGCATCATTTGGGCATAAAGGCTGCCACCGGTTTCCGATCCGTTTAAGGCCATTTCCTTTTGGAGCAGCACATCTCCGGTATCAATGGCATGGGCCAAACGGAAGGTACTCAGGCCGGTTTTTTCGGCACCTTGGGCAATGGCCCATTGAATGGGTGCTGCTCCTCGAAAGGCCGGAAGAAGGGACGCGTGCAGATTAACGGTGCCCATTCTTGGCGCCGACCAAATCTTTTCCGGGAGCATTCTAAAGGCCACCACCACATTCAAATCTAAGCCGAGTCCATGAAAGAAATCCACAAATTCCAGCGATTTTAGATTGGTGGGCTGGTGCACGGGAAGTCCCAGTTCCAGTGCCTTTTGTTTGACCGGCGAAGCTTGAGGGCTACGACCTCTGCCGGCAGGTTTGTCGGGTGCAGTAATAACCGCAGCAATGCTATGATGGCTTTGGTGCAGGGCTTCTAAGCAGGGAACGGCAAAGTCGGGGGTTCCCATGTAGGATACAGTCATTTATTTGATAGAATTAAGATATTTTTTTATAGAATTTGGTTATTTAGACCTTGGACGTTTGCTAAATTTATGTCCTGTTAAGTTCATTACTTCATTATGCCAAAGTTAATACCAACTGTTCTTTTCTCCATTTATGGATTTTTGGGTTGCCTTTTAGCTCAAAACCCCGCCTGTTATTCCAATGCCTCCATGGAGGGGAATTCCCAGGCCCATGTTGTACCCGCTCCATGGCAAGCCTGTTATGGTTCGCCCGATACCCAGCCCGGGCAATGGGGCATTAATTTGCCTGCTTCTAATGGAAATACCTACGTAAGTTTTTTGCACGCAGGAAATAGTGCAAATGGGTATAAAGAGGGTATGACCCAATTGCTCAACCCTTGTTTGGTAGCCGGAAATACCTATACCATTTCGGTAGACTTGGCCCACAGCCCCATTTACAATACTGCCGGTCCCGGGAATTGCCCCTCTAGTTTTGCCATGTATGCAGGAAGCTCACCTTGCGCTATTGCAGAAACCTTGTATACTTCAGGACCCATAACCCATACCGGTTGGCAAACCTATAACATTACATTTACCCCAACCCAGAACTATTGTTATATATCCTTCGCTCCTTACCATACCGGCAATTGCAGCGGTTACATCAATATATTGATCGACAATTTTAGTTGTGTGCAAAATGCCTTGGTTTCTACTGCCGCAACGGACGAATCTTGTCCCGGAGCCTGCGACGGAATGGTAGTAGCCACCACCAATCAAGGAACACCGCCCTTTAGTTTTTCTTGGAGTCCCGGTGGTTCAACCAACGATACCATTCAAAATCTTTGTCCGGGAACATATACGGTAACCGTTACGGATGCCAATGGTACTCAGGCTACTTCTTCTGCAACGGTGGGTTCTCCTCCGGCAATCAACTTGTCTGTTTCAGGGCAAAATATTTCGTGCAACGGAGGCAACAACGGCAGTGTTTCGGCTAGTGCAAGTGGTGGTTCGGGGCCTTTGTCCTACCTGTGGTCTCCTGGCGGAAGCACTTCTTCTTCTGTAAACAACTTGCCTGCAGGAACCTATGTGGTAACCGTTACCGATACCAACAACTGTTCTTTGCAAGACAGCATAACGCTCACGGAGCCAAGCCCTCTTGCGGCATCAATTAATGTTACCACTCCTTTGTGTCCCGGCACAACATCTGCTGCATTAAGTGCTTCCGGATCCGGCGGAACTCCGGGTTATCAGTATGCTTGGTCCAACAATCAAACCGGACCAAACCTAAACAATATTGGACAAGGATTTTATCTGGTTACGGTAACGGATGCAAATGGATGTACCGCTCAAGACAGCATTACCTTAAACCCTCCTACGCCCATCCAAATTTCAGGTCCTCAAGTGCAAGACGTTTCCTGCTATGGTGCAGCAGATGGTGCATTGAGTTTTAATGTGGCAGGAGGTACAGGAAATCTTAATTATGCTTGGACAAACACCGGAAGTACTTCATCGCAGGCGTCAAATTTAGGCCCTGGGAATTACACCATGGTTGTTACCGATGCCAACGGCTGTGTGGACTCTGCTCAAGGTGCCATTTGGGAGCCTCCGGTACTTAACGCTTCCATAACCACTACCCAAAACGTTTCCTGTTTTAATGCGGCAGATGGCCAGGCTACCGCAGATGCGTTGGGTGGAGTAGGCCCCTATACCTTTGCATGGGCAAATAACCAAACCGGCTCCAACAGTACCGGGTATGGACCCGGAAATTTCTGGGTGGTCGCCACCGACCAGAACGGCTGCATCGATAGTGCCTATTTTAGCATTACCGAGCCTACCCAATTGACCTTGCAGCTCACCACTTCCGTGGACAGCATCTGTGACGGACAAAACTTTAATGCCAATGCAGCTGCCGGTGGTGGAACGGCTCCCTATCAGTACCTTTGGAGTCCTGCCGCGGGAATCAATGCGCAGGCTATTTTTACGGCGGTTGAAGGTCCAATGAACATAACTTCTACCGTTACCGATGCCAACGGGTGTTTAATCAACCAATCCACAGTGGTTCGTGTGGGAAGTAATCCACAAGCGGGGCTTGTATACCAACCGGTGTGCTTAGGCAATCCTATTCAATTGACGAGTCAGGCAACCAACAGCACCGGGTCCATCGTTATGGAAGAGATTGATCCTGGTGATGGTTCAGGTAGCCAAAGCGCAAGTCAAATTTCTCATACCTATAGTGCTATTGGTCCATGGAACACTAGACATGTTGTACAGACAGAATTTGGTTGCGTAGATACTGTGCAACAACCCGTATTGCTGTTCGATGTCCCTCAAGCCACCTTTTCCGTAAATCCCGATGAGGGCTGTGCTCCTTTGTGTCCTCAGTTTACCGACAACTCCACGGTGCAAAACGCTACCATTGCCGATTGGAATTGGACGTCCAATGGAATGAACTTTGCCAATACGGCTAATCCAAGCCATTGTTTTGAAAACCCGGGCAGTTATCAGGTGGGACTCGAGGTTACCTCTTCGGATGGTTGCACCGCTGTGGCTCCCAATACACACCAATTAACGGTGCATCCAAATCCAGTGGCTGCCTTTAGTTACGATCCTGCTGTAGCCACCATGGACAACCCTTTGGTTACTTATGAAAACCAGTCCGACCTTGGAACCAGCTTTTTATGGACCTTTTTTGATGGGTCTACCCAAACTGGAGAAATAGCTACATATAATTATTTAGATACAGGTCAGTATTGTGTTAATCTCCAAGTAACCACAGAACATGGGTGTATAGACGATGTGGAACAATGCAGTCCGGTGCGTTTGAATGTGAATTTTCATGTACCGAACACCTTTACTCCCAACATCGACGGTCTAAATGAACGATTCCGTGTGTATGGAACCGGTATTGAAGAGGGGGAAATGTGGATTTTTGACCGCTGGGGAGTGCAGCTATTCTACACCAAAGACATTGAGAAAGGCTGGGATGGCCGAAATCAAAGAGAGCCTAAGGGAGTAGCCCAAGGGGTGTATGTGTACAAAATTGATTTGTTGGACAGTTTTGGAGAGCTGCACACCTTAGTGGGTAAGGTAAATTTGTTGAGGTAGGAATTGCCTTTCACATGCCTTGCCTTTATATCTCATGCGTTATTCCTTTTTGAAATGCACCGAGTAAGGCAAATGCATACTCCATTTCCTTATCCAGTTTTCTTGCCCAATCTTTGGCTATGGCGGATTTGGAAGCATCTTCTAAGTTGTTTCCCAGCACCTTCAACACCCTTGCTGATATGGCTTCGGATTTTTTCAAATACAGTCTGGAATTTCGTCCTAACACTTCTGCTGCAATCAGTAATTGATCAAATGGGTCTTTATCCAGTGTGTCGTAATGTAATTCTATGATTTCATCCCATTTCAAATCATAATAGTGTTGGATGATTCTAAGGATATCGGAAAGATCATTCTCTCGTTCCTCCGGACGATCGCTCCATGCAATCAGTTTTAATATGACCATTCCCGGTAAAGGTGGAATATCTGCCACTTTTTCTTCTATTTTCACTTGTACAGCCTCTTCCATTACTTCTTTAAAACCCAACACATGCAAATCTGTGTACCGTTGGTTGAAATTATCCGTAAAGTTTTCTTCTATTTCCCCAAAGGGAAGTAGATCAATGGCCACTTTGAACTGCTCTGAATAAAATGTCCATGGTGCTGCCACTTTTTTAAAGCCTCTTGCATTTAGTGCATCAGTGATTTTGTCATATTCTTTTAAACTTGAAATCATTACCGCAAAATCAATATCCTTGGTGCCTCTATTCGGCTTAATTCCTTCCTTTAGCAATTCTAGGGCAATGGCGCTCACTCCAATCAGGTAATAAGGAATCTTAAATTCCTGCATGACCTCATCAATACAATCAAAAGTTTCTTTGAAGTAAGGTATGGCTAGCTCTTTATAGGTTTGGTTCAATATGCTCATGGTAAATTTTTTGGGCTGTTTCTTTATTTCGCTTGCCTCCTTCCAACATCAAATCAGCATAAACTATGATTGGTGGTGCAGTTTTGCTTTCATTTTCTTTCCAAAACATTTCCAATACTTCAAGCTCGCCATTTTTATCCGGCATCAGTTTGTAATCTTTAATGAGTTCCATTCGGCTTTCTTTGGTATATATCAAAAACTTTTCCGGACGCAAATGATGGGTCAGTATATCTGCTGCTGGTTCTCCGCCCCAAAGGGTTTTTTGGTTTTTAAACTGAATTTCCTGCCAATTGGCTTTTAGTCTATATCTTTCTTTCACCAACTTTGGTCGCAAAATGGTAGCATAATCGGCTATCCACCTTTCAAAGAGGGCTTTTCTGTTATCCCACACCAAGGTTTTGTTGTTTAGTGGTATCAAATAGCCGGTTTCTTTGAGCCCATCCATCACTTGCGGAATATTTCCCAAGGCAACATTGGTCAATTCTGCTAATTCGCGTTGGGGTAGGTGAATAGCTTCTTTGTGCTGCAATAGAAAGAACAAGACTTTTAAACCCGTTTTGGTGAATGCCCTGTTTCCCTTATTTTTTTCTACCTCTATTGGTTTTTGGGTATCAACAAACAAAAACAGCCCGTCTTTTTTTAAATAGATGTTTCCATTGACCTCCAAATAGGGTATGCCTTTCTGACGGAGTTCTTCTTTAATTTTTGGAAATATGCGTTTAGCAATCAACAAATAATTGACATTGTTTTCAAAGTAATTTTCTATTCGCGGTAATTGATGTGTTCTTAATTCTTGTTTTATCTCTACCGCAAAGGCATAGGTAATACCATTAAAGGTAAATTTCAATTCACCATCTAAAGGTTTTTTATCCTTAAAAACAGCTTGAATACCGGTGGTTTGCTTTAGCGCTTCAAGGGCTAAATGTACAATTTCATGTTTCATCTTCTATTGAATGTGTTCATAAATATAAGGCGTTCACGTTACGTGAACAAGAAAAAACGTGAACATTTCATTCTTAAGCACAATTTCTGTCAGGTATTTTTAAATGCTTTAGCCACATTATCGATATCGGTAGGTATTCCGATAGCCATTAACCAGTCATAGGTGGCATGTATGATAGTCTAAGTGCCGCAACCAGCTTGATAGCAGTACCATCATTGGTGGTACATCCATTCCAGTTCAGCAATACATGCCTTGCCTTTATACCTCATTTTTTCAGGTTTAAAAGGGTCTTGGCTATTTCATCACGCAAGCTTGGTTTCACTTTTGCCTCATCTGCAAATTTGCTCCATTGATTGACTGTGTTGTTAATCTCGTCAACAATCTCCGATGCTTTTTTGCACCGTATAGATTTGCCAATAACCAACAAATCTGCTCTAGTTATTTCCTTTCTCTTGCCGTTAATGCTCAAGGCATGCTGACTCACCCATTCGCTTCCGGGTCTGTATGCATGACAAATATCGTATGCCGGTGCCAGTTCCCATTGGCCTCCTTGCCTGAGCAAAAAAGAAAAATTCTTGGTATGGTCGTCACAATTCCGGGCAATCACATTAAAAACCATTCTTCTAAACATCTGCTCTGCATCGGCATAAGTCAATTTCAAGCCTCGCATACACTGAAAGAGTTGCTCATAACTAAAACTGTTGACCAGGTTATAGTCAAAGTGCTTCATAGCACAAAAAGTTTGTATATGATGCTTCACTGCACCGCCTTCCCGATCAAAACGCTTGGTCATAAAATGAGCTCTGCCGTTCTCCTCCAACAAGCGTGAGGGCATTATGTTAATGCCGCATGCCATTGCCATATGGTAGTAGGCCATTTCTACCCTGCCGTATCCATGACTGCTACCCAACTGCACATCACTTAGCCCATCGAGTTTAATAAGCCAGTGTTCGAATCCCTTTGGTGCTTTGGTTTGCCCGGATTTTACCTCTCCGGTTTTTTCATTCCAGGCAATAAGGGCTTTTGGACGAGCACCACCGGCAGATGTACCAATCTTCAAAATTTCCCATACGGCTTGTTCTTCGTCTTTGTTGAGATTGGTGGCAAAGGCTTCCCTTTGGTCGAGCATCTTTTGTGCTGTAGCTACCAAGCTGTCGATTTCAACCGAAAATGTTCTTTGGCTTTCTTTCAAAACCGTCGGCTGAAATTCCAGGGCACCCATGCCTCGAGTGCCAATGAAGCAAAGCATTTCAACCGGATTCATGCCGTCCTGTGGCCTACCTTGTTGTGCCAGCCAAAGATTGATGAGTTGGTTTCCGTATTTGTCGGGTAAGGCATCGGCCAACAAACCAGGTAACCCTTTGAAGGTATCGTATGCTGAATTTTTATCCTTGCGTAGTTCGGGGAATGAAAATTTATTCCGGTTATCAAAAACAGGCATTTTAAGTGGAGCCAAATCCCAGCCTAATGTCTTGAATTTGGGATCGTATTCAAAAGAAGCAAAACCGCTATCGGAGTCCCATGCTACGGCACCTACTAATTTCCCCCATATTTTTACCTCGGCTACTTGCATGGCTTACCAACTTGAATCTGTGCTGTTATCCTCTTCGTTCTTTGATTTACCCCTGGCCCGTTGGCGCTTTTCTTTTTGTAATTTGGCCAATGCCAAGGGACTTATCGTTTCCCTGACTTCAAAAGCACCCAGCACGGATAGTTGATCCAAAACCCTTAATACCTGAATGAGCGTGGCTACCGTTACGGTTTTACCGCGTTCAAGTAAGCTAAAGGTAGATCGACTGATACCGGCTGCGGTTGCCAAGGCATCCTGCGTTTTATTTTGCTCCATGCGATGGTGCTTCACAAATGTACCAATGTATTCGGCCAAGGCTTTATCGCTCATGAAAGGCCATTCTTTGAATGATTTATCGGTCATAAAGTGGCTTTTTTGGTCTTAGTGAATCAATTATCATACAAAGGTAGTATTAATCCTTGAGTTAGTATAATAGTGAATCTTATATCATTTATTAAAGCCTATTAAGACACTTAACGAATGGTAAATCATTCATTAAAATCTAAAACTCGCCATATCAAAAAATTGCAACAGCGCTTCATCCTCCATGAGCAGGTGGTTGAGGTTGCGGTCGCCAATGGGCAGGTTGGTTTTGAAATCGTTGTCCCAAATCCTTTTTCCAAACCCGACAGGGGGTAGATCATTGCTAGGATTAAAGGGTAGGGATGCTTTTGGTTGGAATGGGACGGTTCAAACCTTTGCTGTAGAGATTTTCATTTTTTCAATGCATTGAAAATCAGTTGAATGTCATTTTTCATGTAGAGATTTTTTTCCAAAAAATAGAACCCCTTTCGGAGCTTAAGCGCCCCGGCGCAGGCCAATTAGCCTGCCGAAGTGGGGTGCTCAGCCGCCGCACGGCCAAAAGCGACCACAGGAAGCTCCTTGGACGGGCTTGGCGGCGTAGCTAGCCCACAAGGCAGCTAATGGCCGGAGACGGATTAGGCGCCCAAATCCTTCAATTCCCCTTCTTTACCTCAAACAATTCCAATTTGTACACAACATTTTCCATGGGGGGAATGTATAAATCCGGGTTGCCTTCCTCGCCCCAGGCAAAGGTGTAGGGTACCACCACCATGGCTGTTTCCCCGCTGCGCATGCCTTTGAGACCTTCGTGAAAGCCCAGAGGAAAGCCGCTGCTGCCCATGCGCATCCAAACGGGTGATTCGGTGCCCCAAATGCCATCCAAGGGTTTGCCGGAAAAGTCCAACAACAGGTACTTTACCAATACGCTGTCGCCATAGCGTGGGCTTTGCCCCTCCGAAACAAAGGTCTCTTTTATAACGAATGGCTCCATTGGGACGTTTTCTACATCAGGCCGGTAGAGCTGCACGTACATTTTAAAGGCATCTACCGCTTCGCTTTGCCTCTGGCGTTTGTCTTGCTGTTCTTTTTCGGCATAGCCTTCGGCATTCAGTACCTCGCGCATGCGAAACCTGAGGCGCACCAAACTGTCCGTGGTTAATCCATCGACCCTTAAATTTTTGAAAAAGGGATTCTTTTTGAAATGCGCATATTCCCACTGGAAAGAGCCACTGTCGCCCACCGAAATATGTTTTAAGGGGTGCACCAAATCGTAAGGATCCGTGGTGGGACGCATGAGCACCTCCAAGGAAAAACCGCCGGTAGGAGCCAAAATGGAATCTTGGCTGTTGCATAGCCAGGCGTCCATCACCATATATTTGGCCTCGTCCCCTTCGGGTCCTCCATCCAAATCTACATCCAAGGCGTAACCAAAGCCGTCGGCCACTTCGTCATACCCGCTCCAAGGACCACAGCTGCTCAACAGCAAGCCAACAGCTAAAAAAAACATGAAACTACGCTTCATGGCAAAATTTCAATTAAAGTAATGTCGTACCAAACGGGGTTGTAGGGGGGGATTTTGTTTCGGTCGCCCACCAATCCAAAGGCTCGGTGAGAGGGCATAAACAAATAGGCGCGGCCTCCCTCGGGAATGTATTTGATGCCTTCGTGGATGCCGCTTTCTACTTCGTCGTAATCTACCCGAAACAACTCGAAACCTTGATTTTCTTTGGAGGCATAACAAAGAGTGCCGTCCAATAGTCGGACTTCGTAATCTATACGCACCATTTGTCCGCTCTTTGGGGGATTCCCATGACCTTCCTTGAGCATTACAATGCGCAAGCCGGTGCCGGTTTCTTGGGGTTCCCAGCCTCGACGTTCAATAAAGCGGTCGATAAGCAAGTCCTCTTCTTTTAGAAAGCGTTTGTTTACCTGAACCAAGGCTTCTTCCAATTTTTCGCCTTGAAGCACCAAGGGTTCTTGGTTTTTTGGCGGGTCAGGAGAGCCGCAAGCGAGGCAAAAGGCCAGGAGTAGGGAGGCGGGGAGGAGTTTCATGCGAATTGCTCAGAAATAATGGAAAGGAAAAATGCTTCGGCTTCTTCGGCCGTACCTTCATAACGTCCACCGGCTGCATTTTTGTGTCCTCCGCCCGAAAAAAAGCGTTCGGCCATTTGATTTACCACGCAATCGCCTTTGGAACGGAAACTGATGCGTGTTATGCCCGGATCTTTTTCTTGAAACAGCAGGCCCATTTTGTTTCCTTCAATGGACAGGGTGTAATTTACCAAGCCCTCGGTATCGCCGCTTTCAATCTTGTAATCCAATACATCTTTATGGTTAAGCACCATCCATGCCAAGGGCAAATCCGGATGCTGCTGCAAGCGGTCTTTTAGGGCAAATCCGGTAAGCTTTAGGCTTTGAAGGCTGTTGGTATCAAAAATTTGGGTGCTTAGTTCGGGGTAATTTACTCCGCTGTCCAGCAGCCGTGCTGCGGCTTGAAACGTTTCGGACCTCACGGCATGCTTAAATCCTCCGGTGTCCGTTAAGAGTCCACACATAAGAGCGGTGGCCATTTCCGTAGTTAGTTTTTCCTTATGCAGCAGCTCGCATACCAATTCACAGGTGCTGCTGGCCGAAATTCTATGCAAGCTTTTGTCGAAGGATTCCGGTTCGGGGTGGTGGTCAATCATCCAAACCGGTCCGGTCCTTTTTTGGAGCGCTTTGGCCGCCGATGCTCCCCCTCGGTCCCGGCGCGAATGGTCCAAAAGGACCACCAAATCAGCGCCCTCAATCATAGATTCCCAATGGGTGGGTTGGTATTCCAAAATGGCAAGCTCGGAGCTTTGCGGCAAAAAGGATAAATTTTTGGGGTAGGCGTCCGGGCAAAGCAGGTGCGCAGAAAGGCCTAAACTACGTAGCCAAAGCCCTAAGCCCAAGAGGCTGCCCAAGGCATCGCCATCGGGTCTTTGGTGGCAAAGCAATACAAGGGAAGTATTCTTCCCTAAGCTTTTAAAATCCTCTGCCTTAAGTGCGCTGTTCAATCCAATTGCTTTGTTTAATTTTGCGGCCATCATTGACCAAGGGTCGAAATTAACAAACAGAAAGGACATGAACGGAAACCGTACCTTTACCATGATTAAGCCCGATGCTGTAGGCAACGGTCATATTGGAAACATCCTTAAGGACATTCAGGACGCAGGATTCAAAATCATTGCCATGAAATTTACCCGTTTAAGCGAAGGGCAGGCCGGGAAGTTTTATGAAGTGCACAAAGAGCGTCCTTTCTATGGCGAATTGGTAAGCTACATGTCTTCCGGTCCCATAGTGGCTGCCATTTTGGAGAAAGACGAGGCTGTTGCTTCTTTTCGCACCCTAATTGGAGCCACCGATCCTACCAAGGCAGAGCCGGGAACCATCCGTGCCAAATATGCCGAGTCGATTGCCGCTAATGCCGTGCATGGCAGCGACAGCGATGAGAACGCCGCCATAGAGGGCAATTTTTTCTTTAGTGCTTTAGAGCAGGTGGGATGACACTCCCGGAGGAACTCCGGACAGCAGCATACCTGCAATTCTTGTATGCCCATATTTCTCCTCATAAAGCCTCGCTTTTTGAGGAGAAAGTGGCGCATAGAACACGGCATTTGTGTGTGGTGCTCGAAAACATTCATCAGTCCCACAACGCCAGTGCCGTGTTGCGCTCTTGCGATTGTTTTGGCGTTCAAGACGTGCATGTGATTGAGTCGGAACAGCAGTTCTCTACGGTCAACGAAATTTCCTTGGGCAGCAGCAGGTGGCTTAGTTTGCACCGTTACGACGGGACCAATGCTACCGCAGATGCCGCAGCCCGGTTGAAAGCAAAAGGTTACGCGCTTTGGGCTACTTCGCCGCACCAAAACGACCTTTGTTTGGAAGAGTTGCCTGTGGATCAGCCCATAGCCTTGTTGATGGGCACCGAAAAAGAAGGGCTCAGTGCGGAATCTTTAGCCCTGGCCGATGGCTACCTGCGCATTCCTATGGTGGGCTTTACCGAAAGCTTAAATATTTCCGTTGCTGCGGCCGTGAGCATGCATCATTTGGTTTGGAAGTTAAAACAAAGTCAAAAAGAATGGCAACTTTCAGCCCATGAACAACTTGAACTCAAGATTCAATGGGCCGAACAGGTCACCCGCAGAGCAAGTTTTATGAGGCAACGTTTCCTTGATTCCCTTAGGCAGTAAACTTTTTGAGAATTATGGCTTTGTTGCCGTTTCCTGTTTCCAGTTTTATTAGCAATTTTGCTCCCCATGTTTCAAATCAAATACGCCCGGCTTATAATTGCTTTGGTAGCGGTCCTAACCTTAGGAGCGGCCTGGCGTGCAAGTTTTGTGGGCTTTAATTACGATTTCGAAGCATTTTTCCCGGCAAGCGATCCGGAAACGCATTTTTTTCTGGAATTTAGAAAGCAGTTTGGTCCCGACAACGACTTTGTGTTGGTGGGCATTCAAAATAGGGAAGGAGTTTACAACAGCGAATTTTTGCTCAAAGTCCGGGCCCTTAGCGATTCGCTTAAAACCATTAAATGGGTAGAGCGCATCAATGCGCCTACCAATGTTTCTACCTTTATTCGAGACCCGCTTATGGGCTCGGCGCTGGAAATCCCTTATTTACACCCGGAAAAACCCGAGCTGCTGCCTTCGGACTCGGCCAGAATTTCCAAGGCCCCCGAACTTATGGGTTCTTTGTTCTCTAAGGATGGGAAGTCGGTGGCTTTGGTTATAGACCACACCCCCTACATTGGCGATACCGCTTGTCAACCCTTGAGCGCAGAAATCGAAGCCATCACCGCATCTTTTGGATTTGACGAGTACCATATTGCAGGCCGTTGCATTGGCCAATCCTATTATGTAGATATTATCAAGGGAGAATTGGCCATGTTTTTAATCATTGCCTTCTTCCTTATTTTGCTGGTGCTTTTTGCCATTTTCCGAACTTTTTGGGGTGTAACGGTGCCGGTGCTTATGGTGGTGGTGGCGGTGCTTTGGACCGTAGCATTAATGGAGGTGACCGGCAAAGAAATGGACGTGTTGGCCAACATCATTCCCACCATTATTGTGGTGGTGGGGCTTTCGGTGGCCATCCATTTCATGACCAAGTTTTTGGACGTTCTCAAGCAAGGGAAAAATCACCAGGAATCGGTAAAATCAGCGCTCAAACAAGTGGGTTTGGCCAATGTATTTACTACGGCCACCACCATGACCGGCTTTGCCAGTTTGGCCACTTCGGGCATTATTCCCATCGATGATTTTGGGCTATATGCCGCTGCCGGCGTAGGCTTTTCTCTGCTTTTGTCCCTTACTTTTTTGCCGGCTTTACTCATTCTGGTGCACCCTTCGGCTTCCAAGGTCAAATCTCCCCAATGGTTTGGGCCATTAACCAAGATTTACGACTGGCTTTCGCTCCATCCTAAGTATATTTTTTCCTTTTTCTTGGTCTTGTTGGTGGCGGGAATTGCCGGAACCTTGCAGGTGCGCGAAAATACCTATCTGATGGAAGACTTGGCACAGAACAGCAAGCTGGCCAAGGATTTCAGGTTCTTTGCGCAGGAATTCAACGGTACCCGGCCCTTTGAATTGGCTTTAGAAGTAAAGGATACCTCACTCAGTGTCTTTGACGCCACGGTTTTGGAATCCATACAACACGTGGAGCACGCGGTAGACTCCATTTACGGCATTCCCATGTTGTTTTCGCCGCTTTCCTTAGTGCGTGGAGCAAACCGGGCCTGGTCGGGGGACGATCCGGAGGCCTATGTGCTTCCCGAAAGCAAGGCTCGGTTAAGCCGCATTCAAAGAGATCTGCAACGCTTTAAACAAGACAGCCGTTTTCGGAAGTTGATTTCCGAAGACCAAAAAGAAGCCAGAATTCGAGGTATGCTGCCCGATTTAGGCTCTTCTAAGGCCTGGGAATTGCGTCAATCTTTTGAACAATGGTTAAGCGAGGCCAAGTTGCCTGCCAAGGTTCATTTTTCGCTTACGGGCACTGCCGAACTTATCGACAAAAACAACCGCAACCTGGCTTTGAACATTGCTCAAGGATTGGCGATTGCCTTTTTGCTCATCATGGGCATCATCATGTATTTGTTTCGATCCATTAAGATGGTCCTTATTTCATTGATTCCCAACTTATTGCCTTTGATTCTGTTGGCCGGAATTATGGGTTGGACAGGCATTAGCCTAAAAATCTCCACCGCCATATTGTTTACCATTGCTTTTGGAATTGCTGTGGACGATACCATCCATTTTTTGACCAGACTCAGGTTCGAGCAAAAAGCCGGATACAGCACCCAAGATGCTCTGCGTCAAGCCTTTTTGCATACCGGCAAACCCATACTCATCACCACCGGAATTTTATGCGCCGGCTTTTCCATCCTGGGCGTTTCCAGTTTCATGGCCACCAAAATGATAGGCTTACTCACCTCCGTTGTACTGATATTTGCGGTGTTGGCCGATTTGGTATTATTGCCGGCCTTGTTCAAGGTGTTGAAAATCAAGTAGTTTTTTGGGCTGCCGGCCGGGCCATCACCCTTCGGGCCTTTGGCAAGGCATGTCGTCCCTAGGGCTGTGGTGGTCCCGCAAAGCTACACCTCCTCGCCCAAGGGTCGTCATGCCTTGCTGTAGGCCGCTCCCGGGTTCTGTCCCTGGCAGGAGATTGCGTTTCATGGGAAACACCATGCACATTCAAGCATAATGTAGGTTTTTACTGGTGAATGATTAGGTAAAGACGGGATGCCTCCCGTCTCTCGATGATGAGTGATAAGGTAAAGACGGGATGCCTCCCGTCTCTCGGGATGCCTCCCGTCTCTCAGTGATGAGTGATAAGGTAAAGACGGGATGCCTCCGTCTCTCCATGCTGAGGTAAAGACGGGATGCCTCCCGTCTCTCGGGATGCCTCCCGTCTCTGCAAGGTCTTTGTGGTGCTATAGGTTTCACGCAAGGGCCTGAGGCAGCAAAGGGGGAGGCCGATTCGGTTTCTAGTAAAGGCTTTTTCTGCTATCCATTAAAGTGAAAATCAGCTCGCTATTTTGATTATTGATTGAAAATTACCAAATTGAGAAAAATTTGATTATGAAAACCTTCCCATCCATTGTTTTTAATCTTGAGTTTAGCTCTGCTTGAGTCCTTGGCTGCATAAAGTCCTCCCTTTAAAAACAGCCAAGGCATGGTCTTATGCCAAGGAAAACTCATGGTCCATAATCCATAAAGCATGTATCTAAAGTATTTTAAACGTTTTCAGGTCCTTATCCTTAAATCAACTGCTTTTATTTTGGGTGTTTGGAGTATGGCTAGCCCAAACATACCTGCCCAAACCTTTTTTCGAGACGAGGGTTTTATGACCCACTTGGCTTGGGAGTTGAATAATTCCACGGATAGTATTTCTATAGTTTCTCAAATAAGTTTTCCTTGGGGCAACCAAATGATGCTGGCGGGAGGAATTGGGCAGCAATACGTAACCTTTGGATGGGGTGGCCCCCATACCGGCTCTACCTCATGGATGCTGTTTGATTTGGAGGGAAATTGGAATCCTGATTTTACATTGAATTCAGGGGGGGGTGAAACTAAGACTATTTGGTTCCTCCGGCGGTTTTATTTTTTCCTCCGGTTTTGGGTTTTCTCGTTTGGACTCTAAAGGGCAATTGGACACCGCATGGAAAAGCCACCTGCACAGTCAGTTTGCTTGTGGTATGCCGAGGGCCTTTGTAGATCCTGCCGATTCCATGATTTACATTGGGACTTTCAATTGCAATGCCGCCGGCTCGGTGGTATTGCCGAATTTCCATTATACCCGTCTTTATCCGGACGCCACCTGGGACAGCAGTTTTGTTGTGCCTATCGGTAAATACCCAAATTATCATTTATCCGCCGATTCTATGGTTTATATTGGCGGGCAATTTGCCTACGTTCAAGGCAGACCTCAAGCGGGGATTGCGCGGCTTCGCCGCTCCGATGGGAGCCTGGATACCAGCTTTCGTTCCATTTTCTCGGATTCTATCATACGGGTTAAACCCGAGTATTTAGATGAAAGGGGGCGGCTATGGGTAAGTGGCTTTCTGCAATTGATGGGCGACAGCATTGTGTATGGGATGTTCCGCCTACTTCCGGACGGCCGCTTGGATTCCAGCTTCAACAATTTCAATAATGTGCGGGTGAAAACACCCGGGATTTTCGGCACAAATGAAATTATGGACATTGAACGTATTCAACCCAATTTGTTTTTGATAGGAGGAGCTATAGATAGCTTTCAAAACAGCCTTAGGGGGGATTTGGTGGCGGTGGATTCCAACGGTTTTTTGCTGCCGGAGTATTTTCCGGAGCCTTGTATTGATAGTATTCGTGGAGGATCTCCAAACACCGGTAATCGTTCTTTTGTTGTCGACATTGCTAAAGGTCCTGATGGTATGGTGTATGTTGGAGGTAAGTTTTTGCAATATATGGGAGAGGACGTACCTCCGGTATTGCGTTTTAAATGGTCTCCGGCAGGATTGGAGGAAGAGGAACTCCCTTCCGATCCTTTGTATCCGAATCCCGTAAGCCGTGGAGGTGTTATGTACCATAGGTCTATAGAATCTCCACTAAAGATTTATTCCATGGATGGGCGTTTGCTTTTAGGTATAGCTCCTGAGGCATTGAAATCGGGCTTCAAAGTGCCCATGGATTGGTCTCCGGGCTTGTATTTTTGGCAAAGCGGCAAGGAAAGCGGGAAGTTGATGGTGAGGGATGAGTGAAAACTCATGGTCCAAAAACAATAGAGCATGGATAAAGATTTTTATAGAAGATTTAAAAACCTTGTTATCAAACCGGTCGCTTTGATTGTTATTGGGGGGAACATCTTTAGCCCCAATGCCCATGCCCAAGCCTTTTTTCGAGACGAGGGCTTTATGACGCACTTGGCTTGGGAGCTGAATGACACTTATGATAGCATTTCCAGGATTGCCCAAATCAGTTTTCCTTGGGGCAACCAAATGATGCTGGTGGGAGGTATTGGACAGCAATACGTAACCTTTGGTAGTCCCGGTTTTCCCAATCCTGGTTCGACTTCTTGGATGCTGTTTGATTTGGAGGGGAATTGGAATCCTGATTTTACATTGAATTCTGGCCATGGGGGAGTAAATCAGACGGATATATGGTTCCTCCGGCGGTTTTATTTTTTCCTCTGGTTTGGGGTTTTCTCGTTTGGACTCTAAGGGGCAATTGGACACCGTATGGAAGAATCACCTGCACAGTCAGTTTGCTTGTGGTATGCCTAGGGCCTTTGTAGATCCTGCCGATTCCATGATTTACATTGGTACCTTCAACTGCAATGCCGCTGGCTCGGTGGTGTTGCCGAACCAACACTATACCCGTCTTTATCCGGATGCCACCTGGGACAGCAGCTTTGTAGTGCCTATAGGGGGGATAGAGCCCTTAAGTCATCTGTCCGCAGACTCCATGATTTATATTGGGGGGAAGTTTTATACCGTACATGGACGGTCTCAACCAGGCATCGCGCGGCTTCGCCGCTCCGATGGGAGCCTGGATACCAGCTTTCGTTCCATTTTCTCCGATTCTATCATACGGGTTAAACCCGAGTATTTAGATGAAAGAGGGCGGCTATGGGTAAGTGGCTTTCTGCAATTGATGGGCGATAGCATTGTGTATGGGATGTTCCGCCTGCTGCCGGACGGCCGCTTGGATTCCAGCTTCAACAATTTCAACAACGTACGGGTAAAAACACCGGGGATTTATGACACCGATTATATTGTAGATATTGAACGCATTCAACCCAATTTATTTCTAGTGGGAGGGGGAATCGACATTTTTCAGAACAGCTTAAGGGGGGATTTGGTGGCGGTGGATTCCAACGGTTTTTTATTGCCCGAGTACTTTCCGGAGCCCGGAATAGATAGCTCTAGGGATTGGCATAATGGCGTGTGGGAATCCTCTCTATCCGAAGTGAATAGCATTGTGAAAGGTCCCGACGGCATGGTGTATGTGGGAGGGACATTTTTGCAGTATATGGGCCAGGACGTACCTCCGGTATTGCGGTTTAAATGGTCTCCGGCAGGATTGGAGGAGGAGGAACTCCCTTCCGGTCCTTTGTATCCGAATCCCGTAAGCCGTGGAGGTGTTCTGTACCATAGGTCTATAGAATCTCCACTAAAGATTTATTCCATGGATGGGCGTTTGCTTT
>JAGYKD010000003.1:481575-521155 GCA_018401695.1 Flavobacteriales bacterium
ACGGGTAAAAACACCGGGGATTTATGACACCGATTATATTGTAGATATTGAACGCATTCAACCCAATTTATTTCTAGTGGGAGGGGGAATCGACATTTTTCAGAACAGCTTAAGGGGGGATTTGGTGGCGGTGGATTCCAACGGTTTTTTATTGCCCGAGTACTTTCCGGAGCCCGGAATAGATAGCTCTAGGGATTGGCATAATGGCGTGTGGGAATCCTCTCTATCCGAAGTGAATAGCATTGTGAAAGGTCCCGACGGCATGGTGTATGTGGGAGGGACATTTTTGCAGTATATGGGCCAGGACGTACCTCCGGTATTGCGGTTTAAATGGTCTCCGGCAGGATTGGAGGAGGAGGAACTCCCTTCCGGTCCTTTGTATCCGAATCCCGTAAGCCGTGGAGGTGTTCTGTACCATAGGTCTATAGAATCTCCACTAAAGATTTATTCCATGGATGGGCGTTTGCTTTTAGGTATAGCTCCTGAGGCATTGAAATCGGGCTTCAAAGTGCCCATGGACTGGTCTCCGGGCTTGTATTTTTGGCAAAGCGGCAAGGAAAGCGGGAAGTTGATGGTGAGGGATGAATGGTGAATGGTGAATGGTGAATGGTTAATGATGAGTGATGAGGTAAAGACGGGATGCCTCCCGTCTCTCGATGATGAGTGATGAGGTAAAGACGGGATGCCTCCCGTCTCTCGATGATGAGAGATGAGGTAAAGACGGGATGCCTCCCGTCTCTCCATGATGAGGTAAGACGGGATGCCTCCCGTCTCTGGAAGGTCTTTGTGGTGCTATAGGTTTCACGCAAGGTCAGGAAGCGGCAAAAGGGGAGGGCGGTACGGTTTCATTCTCAGACCCTTTCCGGTATTTTTAAAAGTGAAAAACAGTCCATTACTTTGTTTTTACCCATTTTTGAGTCAGTACCGACGGTATCCTAAGGCATTAAGTCGAATGGTTTAACTCCCATAACTCCCAGGAAGCTCCACCCCAAGCAAAGCCCTTTTTCAAATAAAAGCCCAAGCGGCGAAGCAGCTTTTTGGAACGCCAATGATCGGCCCGAACTTGTGCCTGTACTTGCTTGGGTCCCTCTGCCATCCAGGCATTGGTCATAGAGTAGGCTAGGCCCTTTCCGCGCTGCCTTGGGTGGAGACGAAAACGAAGGTCTACGCTTTCTTGATTCGGTTCGAATCTATGAAAGGCTACCAAGCCTACCGGTTCAAACTTTGAATGGCAAGCCAAATGCCAAGAGTTCAGCCTCACATGTCTAAGCAATGGCTCTCCCCATAAAATGCCATCTGCGGTAACTTGAAGGGTAAGCGGATCGTTCCAAACTTGTTGCAACCAAGCCAATGACGCTTCTTGCGGGTCAACAAACTGCCAGTTAGAATTCACTTCTAAAAATAATCCAAATTCATGGTAAGCCCAAGTCGAAATTCCATGGCTCCCATTTCTACCACGCCAAACATAAGGCGGTATCTTAGGCCAAATTCAAGGCTGGTGATGTCTCCAATTTCCATTAAAACGCCCGCTTGCGGTGACACTTGAAAAAAAGCAGTGCCTGTATATAAATCCAGGCCCATTTGGGTTCCGGCATAAGGTCTAAACAGCGCACCTTCGGGTTTTAAAAAAAACTCAGGACCCACATTCAGGCCAATCAACTGGCCATCTAAATTTCCTTGCTCAAAAAGCAAAAACAGGCTACCTTCTCCGTTTATATTGAACCAATCGTTAACAAAAAACCGGTTGTTGCCGTAAAACCCAATGCCCCAACCGTCGCCCGTAGCAGAATTAAACCTTCCGTCGGGAATCATAAACTGAAGCCCTAAGCCCGAATAATTTTGAGCATGAATTTTTTGGGAGATTCCGAGGCAAAAAAGAATGAAAATCCCTGTTATGAATGCGCGGAAAGGCCTTAGCATGGAGCTAAGATACGCAAAGGAGCAGGATAGGGCAGAAGCCGCAATTTTTTCTTAATTTAAGCACGTGCAAAGTGCTAAAAATCCAAGATTTGAATCCTTGTTGCAGGCTTATGGTGAGAGCCATCAAAATTCTTTCAATAAAGCCGTGCATTGGTGGTGTGTTCCTTTAATCTTCTTTTCCATTTTTGGTTTGGTGGCTTGCATTCCGGTCCCTTCGTTTTTTCCGGACGGCCTGCACTGGGCCAATGTGGTATTGGTTTTGGTCCTGTTGTATTACGCTTGGCTTTCTCCTTTGCTCGCCCTTGGTTTTTTGTTCTTTGGAGGTTTGGTAGCTTTGGGAAATCAACAATTGCTGAGCTACGGCAGGGCGTATCTATTGACCTTTTCCTTGCTTGTTTTTTTCCTGGCTTGGGCCGGTCAATTTGCAGGCCATGCCGTGGAAGGAAAGAAGCCTTCGTTTTTAAAAGACATTCAGTTTTTGTTGATAGGACCTGCCTGGCTCATGCATTTTATTTTAAAGAAACTGCGTTTGCCCTATTAAACCCGCTTACCAACTTACAAAAGGCATGGCTTGAGGGTAATCAAAGGCCTCGGTTTGGCTTATCAAGTAATTGGCCAAGTCCTCTCGGGAAATTTTTGTGCTGCCATTCACACCAACCCAACCCACGCGGTATTGATTTTTTTCAGGGCCATCCACCAATCTGGGAGCTCTAACAATGGTCCATTCCAGCCCACTGCTTTTTAAAACTGTGGCATGGTCTTCGGCATCGCGGAGCACATGTGGAACCGCCAATTTCATAATTCCACGGATGAGCAAATCGGGCAGTTTGGGTTGGTCTTTTTCAGGGAAAGGCAATCCTCCTCCCGATAAAGAAAGGATGCGTGAAACCCCGGCACTTTTCATGGCTTGAACAAGGTTGGAAGTGCCTAAGCTTTGAATATCTTTTGGGCCACCTTTAACTTGACCAAATACATTAAGAGACTGTTGATGCGACGCTATTCTGGCGGCAACTTGGCGTTGCAGTCAAATATCAAGGTCCTCATTTACAATTAGTAAACTGCGGCCTTTCTATTTGCCTGCGCCTTAATTTGCCTTGAAAACGCAACGCATCAACAGTCTCATTAAATACTAAGGAAGTGCCATGCACCAATGCATGTAAAGAGTTTAGGTCTAAGACATCTCCCTTTACCCAGGTTAGCTTAGGGTGCTGTAGTTCGATTTTGTCGGGGTTTCGGTAAAGGCCACGCACACTGTGCCCTTGATTTAATAGTTTTTCTACCACAAGGATGCCTGTTCTTCCGGTGGCACCGGTAATGGCTATATGCATAACTTTTATTTTCAAAATTAAGGCAATCCATTGTTGCTAACTAAAGTTGTAGTACCTACCTTTAGGTTAGTAATTTAATTTGCCGCCCGGACCGGTGCGAAAACCCCGGATGGGCAAGGGCTTTGGGCAGCCGTGCCTGCTCGGGGCGGCGCGCAGCAAGCCCCCGGGCAGGCCGGATGCCCTAGCCCTTGGCCACCGGAGTTGCAGCGAGGGCCGGAAATGCGGCCCAAAACACAAAGAAAATGAAGGTAAGTCCCTCTTGTCCCATCCGAACCACCCTTGAAATGTTGGGCGGTAAATGGGCCTTTCTTATTTTGCATGCCTTGCATGCGTCGCCTATGCGTTTTGGGGCTTTGAACAAGGCCATTCCGGACATTAGTGAAAAAATGCTGGCTCAGGAGCTTAAACGTTTGGCAGATAACGGTTTGGTGGAGCGGAAGAATTATGGAGAAGTACCTCCGAAGGTAGATTACCGGCTCACCAATCTGGGAAAAGAGGCCCATGCCCTTATTACCCCGATTCGAGCATTTGGCTTGCGTTATTTGGATTATTTAAAACAAGACCAGTTATGAACCCACATATTTCAGCCATTTTAGAGGCACAACAGGAGGCCTTTGCCGTGCCGGAGTTCAGGAGCTATGCCCGACGGTTGGATCGATTAAAGCGCCTAAGAAAGGGATTAAGGCAAAGAGAATCTGCCTTGGCAGAGGCTTTAAAAAAAGATTTAGGAAAATCGGGATTGGAATCTTGGATGACCGAGTTTTCGGTAATTGAGGCTTCCATTACACAAGCTGAACGTGAGCTTAAGCATTGGATGCGTCCAAAACCTTTGAGCGGGGGACTGTTGATTTGGCCGGGCAATGCCCGTTTGATTCCTCAGCCCAAGGGTCAAGTGCTTATTTTATCGCCCTGGAACTATCCGGTGCAGTTGCTTTTGGTGCCTTTGGTAGCGGCTTTGGCAGCAGGAAACACAGCCTTGCTTAAGCCTTCGGAAATGGTCCCCAATGTTTCGTCGGAATTGGCCGGCTTAATTAAGGACTGTTTTGCGCCTGAGGAGGTAGCCCTTTATGAAGGAGGGCCGGAAACGGCTAAGGCTCTGACTCAGTTGCCTTTGAATCACATCTTTTTTACGGGAAGCAGCAGGGTAGGGCAATTGGTGTATGAGGCTGCTGCCAAGCAACTGATTCCGGTTACTTTGGAACTGGGTGGGAAGAACCCGGTTTGGATGGACGAGACCGCAGAAGTTTGGACCTCTGTACGTCGGCTGTTTTGGAGCAAAGCTTTGAATGCCGGACAAACCTGTTTGGCGCCCAACCTTTTGATGGCCCCACTAGCTTTGAAGGAAAAAATAGTGGAAGCATGGAATGCTTGTTGTCAAGACAGGTTTGGGGGTAGCTTAGACCTGGCCGAAGACTTGGGAAGTATCGTAAATAGCGAACATTTTGACCGTATGCAAGCGCTTTTAAGTCAGGGTAAACCATTGACTAAGTTGGAATTAGACCCCGAAACAAGGCGGATACTCCCTGTGCTACTTGAGGTGGAAATAGCACCGAGTGAAGAGGTGTTTGGTCCCATTTTGCCGGTGCAATGGTATAGTCCTGAGGAGTCCGAAAGCAGGTGGAAGGCCATGGAAGCACAAACCCGCCAAGAGGGTCCTTTGGCGGCCTATTTGTTCAGCAAGTCCAAGGCCAAGAAAAAAGCCTTCAGGTATGGCATTCGTTCGGGAGGGGCCTGCATAAACGATACCACCTTGCAGTTTACCGTTTCTGATGCGCCGTTTGGTGGGGTTGGCCATAGCGGCATGGGAGCTTACCATGGGCGCTATGGTTTTGAGGCATTTTCGCACCTGCGTACGGTGGTAAGCCGTAAGTTCTTCTTTGATTTGCCGGGTAGATTCAATCCCGGTGCTTTTCCGGAGACTTGGATAAAAAAAATCATCGCTTTCTTGATGCATTAAGAAAGCGATGATTTGGAGTGGAGCATAACGGAGTCGAACCGATGACCTCTACAATGCCATTGTAGCGCTCTAGCCAGCTGAGCTAATGCCCCAATTTTTGTTAAAGAGCGGTGCAAAGCTAATTATTTATCATTTTTGTGCAAATTTAATTTATGCCTGACGCAAATTTTACCCATGCTGTACAAGCTTTGTTGGAACAAAAGCTATCGATGCCGGTCAACGTTCTTGAAATGCCCCAAATGCGTGGGGGAAGCATAAATACCGCCCGCAGGGTACGTACAGATCAAGGCACCTTTTTCTTGAAGCACAACAATTCTGCCGATTATCCCCGGATGTTTCATTTGGAGCAAAAGGGCTTGGATCTGTTGCGTTCTGTCGGCGTTTTTAGAATTCCAGAAGTCATTGGTGTCACTGAAACGGGTGGGGAGGATGTGTTGGTATTGGAAATGATTGATGCGGGCACGCCTCATTTTGATTTTTGGGTTGATTTTGGTCGTCAGTTGGCTGCTATGCACCGAAATAGTAACCCACAGTTCGGTTTAGATTACGACAATTACATGGGCTCTTTGCCTCAGAACAATACGTTTAGAGACAGTTGGGCGGCATTTATGGGTGAACATCGTTTGTTGCCTATTTTAAAGAAGGCTGTGGATTCAGGCAAGGCAGAACCTGAATTGATTGCTCCCATGGAGCGGTTGGTGGCTCGATTACCGGAAATATTTCCGGAAGAAAAGCCGGCCTTATTGCATGGGGATTTATGGAGCGGGAATTTCATGGCCGACCTAAGCGGAGAGCCTGTGCTTTTTGATCCGGCAGTATATTATGGGCACCGCGAAATGGACTTGGCCATGAGTCGATTGTTTGGAGGCTTTGAACCGGCTTTTTATCATGCCTATCAAGAGGAATGGCCTTTAGAAAAGGGTTGGGAAGAGCGTGTAGCCCTTTGCAATTTATATCCCTTGTTGGTGCATGTGCAGCTTTTTGTAGGCAGTTATGTGCAATCGGTGCGCAACATTTTGGCGCGTTTCAAATAGCTTTTATTCTTGAGCTAAAACCAAGTGGCTTTTTATGCTTCGGCTGCCCAAAACATGGTATTCCAGGTAGTTAACCATGGCTTGGAGCAGCGACCTCCGCTCATCTAAAGCCGCCTCATAAGCTTGTCCCAGAAGCAAATTTGCAAAGCAACCGGCAATTCGGGGGCTCATTTCAAAACTAGGGTCTGCTCTAGGGTTGGAGGGCACAAAGGATTGCAAAGGAATAGAAAAGCCCATGCCCAAGGCATAACGGGAAGCATCCGGCCCTACACCGGACCATTGAATCAATTCAGCGGTGAAGCTCAAAGGAAGTTGGGCCGGAGGAACTGCTTTGCTTAAGCAAAGCTTCAGGTATTTTTGAGCAAGCAGGTATAAGTCGGTATCGGCATGGTGTTCTGCGGTAATTTTTTGAAGCACTTCTCCCATAAACATGCATAAAGCTCCCTGGACCGGTCCGGCCATGGCAGGGGAAAGACCATCCAACAACTGGAAGTTTGAGGCGTAGGGAAGCTTTGCTTTAGCTTGAGGACTGCTTTCAAACTCCACTAAGGTCATTACCTGAAGAAGTCCGGCAATTTTTTTTCGTTGCGAGGCGCTCAATCTAACGGCATAATCGTTTTTTTCGCCTTGTTCTTGGAGCACCGAAACAATACAACCCTGATCCCCAAAGCGGACTTGACGCAAAACAATACCCCGACAAGTTAGCCGCATGCTTAGTGGATGTACAAAAACTTGGTAACCATGGCTTCGGAGCCGTCTTCGTTGGTACAAAAAACCAAATAAACTCCGGTGGCAGGCCGTCTTCCATCGTATCGTAGTCCGTTCCAAGTAGCGGTTCCGCCTTGAGCCTGTGTTTTGTAGACCAAATTTCCGGCTACATCGGCAATAATAACATCGGAATCTCTTGCCAAGCCGGTAATGGTTACCGGTCCGTCATGCGTTTCACGAACGGGGTTTGGAAAGACGTAAACATCGCCAAAGCTATCGTCTGCTTCAGTGGCATTGCCTCGGAAGGAAATAATGCCTAAGTCGGTACCAAAGTACACTTCTCCGCTTATGGGATCAATGGATACACACAATACATTATCGGAGAAAAGCGGTGTTTCTCCGGCTCTAAATCGGTGAATAACTTCGCGGCCATCGTCGCTGACCAATAAGACTCCTGCGCCTTGAGTAGCCATCCATTTTCTATTGGCCCCATCGACCACAATGTCGTTGATCACGGTTTGCGCCAAAAGAAGCTCGTTGTTTCCATCCTCTGCGGTAATGACAATTCTCTGTCCATTAACTGCTTGTCCGGTAAACAATTGACCGGGGCTAAAAACACGTATGCCGTCTTCGGTTCCTACCCAAATTTCACCATTGCGGTCTTTGGCCAAGGAGCGGATACTAAGGCTGGGTAAATCTCCATTATTGAATTGTCCGGTAAGGTATTGCCTTAAACCGGTTTCGGGCTGATATACGGCAATGCCACGACCTATGGAAGCCAACCAAACATGGCCAAAGTCATCTACCAATACGTCACCTGTAGGGACATTAACGGAGCTAAACCCCGGAAAATTTACATTTTGTAGTGTGGTACCATCGGTACTTAGTTGAATTAAGCCAATATCTGAATAAGAAGGACTAAACCACAAATTGCTTTCGGCATCAAAAGCTAAGCCTCCAATGCCGGGACGACCTTGACCCATTGGAATTGGGGGGCCTTGGGTAATATTGGTAAATTGAAAATCACGAATTTCGTAAAGGCCGGATAGAATAGAGGCTACAAAAAGGTGGGAGGGATCGTTGGGATCGATGGCAATTTGAACAAAATCTGCATGGGTAAAGGCATAGCCATCGTTACTTTCTCTTAATACCTTCCAAGCGCCATTTCTTCGGTAAAACATTTGGTCTGCCCTAAAACTTGGTCCCCAGGTTGGGCTTCTGGCGCCGGAGGCTACCCAAATGGTGCCATCATCCAAAACCTTCATGTCGTAAACGTTTTTGGTTTCGGGTCCGGGAGGACCACTTGTTGCGCCGTTTTGGGAAATAATCACCAAGCCTCTGCGGTCGGAAGCTGCATAAATTTCACCTTGAGTGGAAATCACAGCTTCCCTAAATGGCCCGAAGGCCTCGCTGTAACTAAAATCCACCTGCCAAGCGCTGTTGAGGGTTAAAACAGACTCATCTGCTACCACCAATAAGCGGTTTTGGGAAGTTCTTAAGGAGCGGATGGGGCTGCTTTGGCCTGTATTTACTAGCTGGGGGCTTTGGCCCGGTGCCCAACGCAAGATGCTGTCGGCTTGGTCATTTTTTAGATACACCAAATGGTTTTGATACACTGCCAAGGACTGAACTCCACCGGCTCCTATGTCGTTTACTTTTTCCCAAAGCGTAAGGTTTTTGAAATTAGCTCCTAAGGGAAACCTAAATAAGCCATTGGACAAGGCGGCATAGCCAAAGTTTTGGAAGGTGACAAAATCAAAACATTGCTGTCCCGTAAACAAAGGGTTATCGGAAAAAAGGACCGAGTTTCGGATGACTTCTTGACGCATATCTACCAGCACGAGCCCAAAATCGCAGGCCAACCAAGCGGAATCTTGAGAAATAAAAATGCGTTGCACTCTTCGACTGCTGGAAATACCGGCACTAAGCAAATCAGGAAAGGCCGTTATTCTGCCATTTTTAATCAAATCAATTTGACCGTCTTGGTACCCGGCAATCCACCAGTTTTGAGTTTTATGGTACCTTAGGGCAGATGGCTGGATGGAACTAAAGCCCTCAGCTGTGGTGTAAGGAATTCTTTCAAAATCCGCAAATTGGTAGCCCCATAGTCCGTTTTGAGAAGCCAAAACCAGTTGATTGGCCCCGGCATCTATGCTTTGGCAACGATTCATGGGGACATGCGCTCTCCATGCTCCGGGGGCAATTTGTGCTAAGTTTTGTTGAGCATTTAGTGGGCCCAAAAAGGAAAATAGTGCGCCGAAGAAAAGGGGGAAATGTTTCATATGCATGCTCCGAAGCTAGTATAACGCAAATTTACGGTTTATTGTATAGCTCTTTAAGGTGAACCCACTTGCCTTGCACCTGAAACTGCACGGAGTCTTGCAAAGGGCCGAAATTCCATCGTACTCTGAGTGGATGATCAATACTGCAATGCAAGAGTTTTGAATTTGTGGTACATGAAATCATACGATCTTCAGGAAGCCTAAACTTTTGTTCGTTAATGAGTTTAACAAAACCTCCTGTGGGTGGAGCGACCTCAATAGAAAAGTAGCTTTGGATTGGAGTATTGGCCTTTAACCGGATTTGCCAGTGCAAATAGGAGGTCCCCGCTTCACCCTCAGCTTGGCATTTTTTTTGGTTAAAAATCCATTGAAAATCACGTTTATCGGCAAATGCAGTGTCTATAAAAGGGGAAGTAGAAGGCGCTTGTTCTGATCTTTGTAAGGTAAAGAAGTTCCAAGCAAGATTTAGGCTTTTGGACGAATCCATAGGTGTAAATGCTTGGAATGGCAAGGTGCAAAAGGCTTCGTAAGCTTTGGCAGAGGTAAGGTAATGAACAAAAGCCACCGGTGCATCGGAAGAGGAAGACCAGTAACGCTCTTTTAAACTAACTAAAGCTAGACAATCGGAGGGGTCATGAAGCTCTACCCCTTTATCCGGGTTTTGCCTAAGCAGGTGGCTTGCCACTGCTTTTGGAAACTCCACCAGAATGGCCGGCACCTGGTTTTGATGACTTGCTAAAAACCGCTCTACGGGACGGATGTCTGCAAATGGAGTGGTTCTAAAAATTTCATTTTGAAAAAGGGTTGAATAGGCCAGTAAAAAAGAAAAAGCCAGGAAAATGGGAGGTTTAAGCTGTCTAAACCACTTATTTCCCAATGGAAGTATAGCCGCTAAAGCAAAGGGAAGCAAAGGCAGTAGCATGCTTTGGTGCAGTACCGACTGACCCTGAAACCAAGCTACAAACAAATACAAACACAAAGAGGAAAAAACTAAGACCATACTCAACAAGGCCAGCTTTTCGGAAGGAAGCCTAAGATGTTTGGTTACTTTTTTGCTGCGCTTAGCCTTAGAAAAGTATCCCAAAACAAGCATGGCCAACAGGGCCAAACCAATCAACCACGACCGGTTAATCCCTTCTGCAAAAATGGAAAAGTAATCTTCCCAATGTTTTGGTGGCACCGGCCAGCCATTGGGTCCAATATGCATTTTTTTGGCATGCTGCAGGCTTAGGTGCACATAAGGAAGGGTGCCGAGGGTTGATAATCCTAAGGCAAAGAAAAAAGCTTTTCGGTTGTTCCTATTTAAAAAGAATAGGGAAAACAAACAGAGGCTTAAGGCCACAAAGTAAGAGGGGTAGTGGGTATAAAACAAGGCAAGAACGGATAGCCCCAAAGCTAAGCCTCGGCTTAAGGGAACCACTTTGTTTCGGTTAAAAATTCGATCCCATTGGTACAAGCTAAGCAGCACTAAACTTAAACCCAAGCCATATGGCCTGGCATAAAAGCCAAAAAGCACCGGTAAGTTTCCACAGGCAATAAAGGCACAAACCAGAAGGGCGGTACGGCGGCTGAACCAGTTTCCAAAAACTTTGTATGCAAAAAAGACGCTGCAGGCCGAAAATAGCACAAAAGGCAAACGTATGAGCACCTCTATTGGTGGAACCACTTGCATCCAAAGAGCCAGAATGGTTGCTGTCAGTGGCGGGTGATTGTCGCCCTCATTAAGGGTTTGGCTTATATAGTTCCACCAACCCAACTCCTTTAAGTGGTGCATCACCTGCAATTCATCTATGGTGAACCCTATGGATTGAACCTTAAGGAGGCGAAGCAACAGACCTAAGCCAAGGAGCATCCACATCATGTACCGCAAGCTTCGGAGTTTGTCGTCTGAAAAGGCCTGTGGTTTTTGATTCATTTGGGTACCTTTGGGAAAACGATCGCTTATATCTTATGAAAACGTATTTGTCAAAACTCCGTAAAGATTATAAAATGATGTCATTATCGGAGGACGAAGCGGGCGATGACCCCATTAAACTTCTCGAAAAATGGCTTTCAGATGCCGCAAATAACCATGTGTCAGAGCCTAATGCCATGGTCCTTTCAACCGTAGATGCGCAGGGGTTTCCTCACTCTAGAGTTCTGCTGTTGAGAAATTTAGAGCAAAAAGGGCTTACTTTTTACACCAATTATCAATCCGAAAAAGGCATGCACCTAGCGGACAATCCACACGCTGCTATAAATTTTTTCTGGGTTGACATGGAACGTCAGGTGCGGATTGTGGGTAAGGTGGAAAAGATTTCGGTTATGGAATCCAACGAATATTTTCATTCCAGGCCACGTCAAAATCAAATTTCGGCGTGGGCCTCACCGCAAAGCGAGGTGGTTGCCAACAGAGAGGCATTGGAAGCCAGGTTCCGTGAGTTTGAACAGAGATTTGAGGCTGCCCACGAAATCGAAAAACCTCCGTTTTGGGGAGGTTACCGCCTGTCTCCCTCCCGCATGGAGTTTTGGCAAGGCCGCCCCGGAAGGTTGCATGACCGAATCCGCTTTTCTTTAGAAGAGAATCGAAATTGGAGAAGGGAGCGCCTTGGACCTTAATTTAAACTTGATAGGCGGTTTACTTGTTGTAATGGTATGTTTTCACCGGTCTTTTTTATTGCCTTAATTGCCACTTTGCTCCTTACCGGCATTGCTTGGTATTCTGCGTTGGTGTATTATCCCTCCTTTACCTATTGGCAAAAAGAAGCCATTCCCTTGCGTGGGCCTTTAGTGCATAATAGAGGCTTTTTGCTCATGTTTCCGCTCATGTCCCTGGAGCTGCTTACCAGTTTTGCCGTAGTGATTTTTAGCGTTAAAGTGCTCTCCGCAGATACCCCTGGGGGTGACAACTTCTTAATGATGAATGGGATAGCTTTTTTTATGCTCTTGGCTATTTGGTTTATTTCTGTGGCCTTAATGCGGCCTGCAAGGAAACAGTTTTTTAAACAGCCCGACAGTAAGGTGCATCTGCAGCTCATTCGGATTCAATATGTGCGCATGGGCTTGTGGACCCTAAGGGCTATTTTGATGGTTTTGTCGGTGGTTCAAAAGGCTTGATATGCAAACAGGATATCTAATTACTCGGTTTGTTGCTCCCGAAAAAGACCCCTTTGACCGCTTGTTGCCTATGTTTCGGGAATTGCTCCTGATTAGTTCCGGAAATGTGGAAGAAACCCTTGATTGGCTGAGGGAAGTGGATAGGCAACATCAAATAACCGATAAGGACTACACCATGGAGGACTTTATTGAGGAGCTATTTGAACGCGGCTATTTGCGCCAAGCAACTCCGGGATCTAAAGGAGGTGCCCAAGCTACCGAAAAGGCCGACCGAATGATGCGTGAAGCTGCCCTGGAACAAATTTTCGGAAAACTCAAACGAGACACCGGAGGACAGCACCGAAGCACCGGCATAGGAAATAAAGAAGAATGGCAAGGTTCCTATCACTCCTACAATTTTGGTGATCCGCTAGAAGATATAGACTTAAGCTTGTCCATGCAGGAGGCTATGCGGCGCACCGGATCATGGCGACACATGGAAGAACAGGATTTAAGGGTCCGCGAAAGCGAAAGCAAATCCAAAGTGGCCACTGTGTTGCTTATCGATATTTCGCATTCCATGATTCTTTATGGAGAAGACCGCATTACTCCGGCTAAAAAGGTAGCCATGGCCCTTGCCGAATTGGTGCGCCGAAAATACCCGGGCGATCACCTCGAAATAGTGGCCTTTGGCAACGATGCCCACCGAATATCCATTAAAGATTTACCTTATTTACAGGTTGGACCATTTCATACCAACACCGTGGCCGGGCTTGAAATGGCCTTGGATATTTTAAGGAGACACCGAAGCGCCAACAAGCAAATCTTTATGATTACCGATGGCAAACCTACCTGCCTCAAGGAAGGCAAAAGCTATTATAAAAACAGCTTTGGCCTAGACGAAAAAATTTTGAACCGCACCCTGAACCTGGCAGAGGTTTGCCGTCGTCAGTCCATTCCCGTAACCACCTTCATGGTCGCTCAAGATCCTTGGTTGGTAGAATTTGTAGAAGAATTCACCGAAATCAACGGCGGTAGAGCCTTTTTTAGCGATTTAGAAGGCTTAGGAAGCCTGGTCTTTAGAGATTTTGAAAAGAACAGAAAAAAAAGATTATGAGCGAAAAACCCTCCATAACAACGCTAAGAGCCCTAAAAGCTTCCGGGTATCAATTCAAAAGCGTGGCCGATGAACTTAGACAAAACTTGCTGCAGGCCATAGCCAATAATCAACCGGTTTTTGAGGGAGTTTTGGATTATGAAGACACCGTTATCCCTGAATTGAAACGAGCCATCCTGGCCAAACACCACATCAACTTTTTGGGGATGCGGGGGCAAGCCAAAACGCGCATGGCACGCATGATGGTGGAGTTACTTGACCCTTGGATTCCTGTGGTTAAGGGCATTCCCATACCCGACGACCCCATGGCTCCTGTGCTGCCTCAAAGCAAACGGCTAATTGAGGACTTGGGCGATGAAACCCCCATCGATTGGATGCACCGCAGCGATCGTTATGTAGAGAAACTGGCAACCCCGGACGTAACGGTGGCAGACCTTATTGGGGACATTGACCCCATTGCTGCGGCCCACAAAGGAACAGGTCTGGGCGATGAAGACGCATTGTTTTTTGGACTTATTCCCAAGGCCAACCGATGCCTGTTTGTTTTGAACGAGCTCCCCGATTTGCAAGCCCGAATTCAAGTGGCCCTTTTCAATATCCTGCAAGAAGGAGACATTCAAATCCGAAGCTTTAGATTCCGTTTGGCTTTAGATATCTCTTTTGTATTTACCGCCAATCCGGAAGACTACACCAACAGAGGCAATCTTATTACCCCGCTCAAAGACCGGATTGGAGCCCAAATCTTGACCCATTATCCAAGAAGCGTGGAGGCAGGCATGGCCATTACCCGACAAGAAGCCAAGATTTCTAAGGAGCTTTTTGAAAGAGTATCGGTCCCCGAATGGATGTTTCGCCTTTTTGAACAAGTGAGTTTTGAGGCACGAAAAAGTGATTTAATTGACCAGCGTAGTGGGGTTAGTGTGCGATTGTCGGTTTCGGCTCTGGAAGCCTTGTATGCTCAGGCCGAACTCCGCATGGCGATGAATGGGGAAAAGAAAACCCATATGCGCATTACCGATATGCTGGCCATGGTACCGGCCATTACCGGAAAAGTAGAGCTGGTGTACGAAGGAGAACAAGAGGGCAGGCAAACCGTTGCCCACACCCTCATCAATAAAGCCATCCGAAGCTGCTTTACCGAAATATTTCCCGATCCGGAACGCATGAAGCGAAGCAAGGAAGGCGATGTGTATGCTCCATTATTGGCTTGGTATGGACAAGGCAATGAAACCGACCTTGACGCCATGGCCTCCGACAAGGAATATAAAGAAAGCTTAGAAGCAGTACCGGGGCTACGCGCTTTTGCCGAAAAATATGGCCGAAGCCAAGGAGAAGAAACGCTAGCCCTTATGGAGTTTGTGCTTCTGGGTTTGGCCGAGTTCTCTCGCTTGGGCAAACACCTCAGAAATCAAGAAATCCAACTTTCTGATCTGTTGAATGCCATAATGAACAGCGAGGATGAGGACGATTATTCATAGGATCGTAATCCGGCGCCCGGATGGACGCGATAGCCTGTGTGGGACGAGGCAGCGTCGGCCCCGCTGAGCCGGGCGGAGCGCATGCAAGCCCCGGAGAAGCGCAGGGACGACCTGCCAAGGCACATACAGCTAAAGCGGAGAGCCGGATAGCGCCCCAAAAAAATCTAAACCCCCGAATTAACTTTAGTTTAAAAGTACATCCTTACCTTGCAAAGAAAACGCATGCGGCGCTTTGTCATTTTCTTGATATTTCTTGGTTTAGGTTGCACCCTAAAGGCGCAACTTCCCCCAAAATTGGTGGTGTATATTTCGGTAGACCAAATGCGGGCAGATTACCTGTTTCGTTTTCGTAAGTTATTTACAACCACAGGCTTGTTGCGCATGGAGAGCCTAGGCCGCGTGTATCGAAACCACCATTTCAGCTATGTGCCCACCTACACCGGTCCCGGACACGCGACCCTCAGCACCGGTACTTGGCCCTATTATCATGGCATTGTGGCCAACGATTGGTTCGATAAAGAAGTGGAACGCAAGGTCTATTGCGTCGAAGATGCCAGTGCTCAGCCGGTAGGTACCACGCACAAAAATGGTCAAATGAGTCCCGTTTGGCTTAAAAGCAGTACCCTTGGCGACGAGCTCAAGCTGGCCTATCCCGAAGCAAAGTCGGTGGCCATTGCTTTAAAAGACCGGGCGGCCATCCTTATGGCCGGTCATTCTGCCGACGGAGTGTATTGGTTCGACGAAAGCACAGGACGTTTTATAAGCTCAACCTATTATACCCAAAGTTTACCTGCCTGGCTTGAGCAATTCAACGGCAAAAAGCGCGCGGAAGCCCTCCTTCAGGACGACTGGAGCCTGAGCATTCCCGAAGCTATGCTGCAAGATTTTGGTGCGGACGACAGTCCCTACGAAATGCCCTTTAAGGGCCACGAAAAGGTAACTTTTCCCTATCCACTCACAAAAATTGCCAAGGAAAAAGGTTTGGGACTCATAAAATCTGTTCCGGGCGGAAATACCATCACCTTTGAAATGGCCCAAGCCGCCATTGAGGGCGAAGCACTGGGCCAGGATTATCAGCCCGATTTGCTGCATCTGAGCTTTTCGGCCACGGATTATTGCGGCCACCAGTTTGGACCGCGTAGTTTGGAATTGGCGGACATGTATCGCCGTTTTGATGAAGAAATGACCTTGTTTTTGAATTACCTGGATAAAACCGTTGGAAAAGACGAATATGTGGTGGTGTTGTGCGCCGACCATGGAGTAGCCGACAATCCACATGCCATGGAGGCCCAACATATTCCGGCGGGGGTAATTCCTCCCACCTTCGAAAAAGAGTTGATGGAGTGGTGCAACAGGGAAGGAGCCCCGGGTGCCGTTTTGGCCTTCGAGAACTTGCAGATTTATTTTGACTACCCTGCCCTGGAGGCAGCCGCCGTGCCTTTTCCTGATTTTCGTCTTAAGCTGGAGCAATGGCTGCACAAGCAAGCGTGGGTTCAAGACATCCTTTGGGCCGATCAGGTAGACGCCCATTTGAACCATCCCTTAGCCACCGGTTTTGCTGCACGAGGCTATGGAAAGCATCGTTCGGGAGATGTCATGTTGTTGCTTGCTCCGGGTTACGTAGAGGTGACTTTTAAAGGCAAGGGGGCCACCCACGGAAGTCATTATGCATATGATACGCATGTGCCATTAATTATGTTTGGCAAGGGCATGGACCGGCTGGAGTGGCATGGCCCAACCCGTGTGGTAGATATTGCCCCGAGCTTGGCTACTTTATTACAAATTCGCGTACCCAACGCAAGCGTGGGTAAGGTTCTGCCGGGCTTTTGAGCGTACTGGCAATTGCAGGAGACCGCTTAGGCCTTCCATTTTTGATTTAGAATCTTGGTTCAAAGAGGCTAAGCCGCAGCAACTGCCAATGGCGTTGAAAGGGTTTCCGCCAAGCTTGAACAATTAAAATCAGCGCTGAATGCTAAGCTTTTGCCTATGTACAGCTCCCTGCGCATCCGTCCATTCCAATAGATAGTGACCATTGGGCCAATCCATGGGAAGGGAAAGCGTGGCATTTTCTGCCGGGTGTTTGGATGTTTCCCAAAGCAGCCTACCCGAAGCGGTGAATATCCGTATTTGCTTAGGAAGGGCTCCCGTGGGCGGGCTCAGGCTTTGGTTGGCAGGGTTTGGATACCAAAAATGGGCTTTTTCCATGTGCTGAGGCATAGACAAGACCAAACTGGATTGAAAAACACCCGGGATTAGGCTGTCTAAGCCGCTGCGCCACACAAAGTGCCGGTCTCCCTCGCTGCCCGAAACCATTGCCTTACGGTCCGCCGGATTCCAATACAAACCCTGGCCAATACTCACCTGGTTTCGCGGCAACCAATGGATGGCCGCCTCTTCAAAATCCATATTCATGGTCAACAGGTAGGGCGAAACAGGACCTGCATTGGGATAGCTGGCGGTATAACCGGTTACCAACAAGGTGTCGTTGCCCAGCCATTCGGCCTGAAAACCGGCATCGGTGCCGCTTTCGCCCACATAACCATAGCTCTTTACTTGTCCGTTTTCATTTAGGCGAACTACAAATAGATCAAATGCAAAGCCTTGGTTGGTGGTTGACTCCCCAATTAAGAAAATATCGCCTTGGCTGTGTGCCAATAGGGTTTGATTCCCGTTTACGTTTTGATCGGTAATAAGCCGCTGCCACTTGAATTGACCTAAGGAATCCAAAGCCACCACCATATTTCCATAGCTGCCCAAAAGCACATCGCCACTCAACAGCCAAAAGCCTTGCGGATGCCAAGCCAAGCCTTGCCCCACATCGTTGTCGGTATCTCCTCCGAAAAACTCCCAAAGCATGCTGCCTGAACCGTCCGTAGCATAAAGCCATAAGTCGTTGTCGTTTCCTCCGGGCCGGGTATGGGTACCCAACCAAGCTAAGCTTCCGTTGGGCGCTTCCATTACCCGCTTAAAGGAGGCATTGCCTAGGGGAGCGGTAATGGTTTTTGTCCAAAGGGTATCCAATTGGGGGTTTAAACGCGCCATCCAAGCCCGGGAACTGCCTTGGGCATTGTACCAAAGCCCTGCCAAGGCATAATCGCCGTTGCTAAGCCTGGCAATAGACCCGGGGGCTGCATTTCCGGGAACTTCAATATGCTTAATGGTCAGCGTTTGAAGCTGGGCATCCAGTACATACAAGCAAAACAGGTCTTGGTTGGGCTGCTGAACCGGCCGTTCCGCACCAAAAAACACATAACTGCCGGATTGTGGTCCCTCTACCAGGTTTCGACCAATGCAATTGCCCTGATCCGGCCCAAAAACACGGTGTTGTGCAGGCAAATTAGCCGTATGGCTTGCAAAAAGGAAACAAACAATACCTACAAACTTATTCATAACATTTGGGGTCTACGCCCTCTACATACGCGGCCACCATGCCAATGCTCAGCGCACTCTCTGCCCCGGCAAAGCCTTGAATGTCCTGGTCGCTTAGTAAATGAGCATACATTTTGGTTAGCGGAATCGCTAGAGGCATGTAAGACCAATGCCACTTTTCCTCCTCATAGCCACTGGGCCGCAGGCTTCCTTTGGCGCTATATGGCTGGCAAAACCCATAACCGGCAGCGTGTTCTCTGAGCCAGGCATACTCACTTTTGCCGGGCTCTTTTAGAAAATAGCTGTCGTTTAAATGGTTGATATCAAAATCGGTGCCCCAATGATGCCGCGATGTGCCCGGCATGGAGGAATACCTCAAAATAAACAAAGCACGCGCTTTGGCCTCCGGATGAGACTTTGGCAAAAATTTACCCTCCACTTTTCGCTTTCCGGTCCATTTGGCTTCCCAAATCGATTTTTGGCGGTAAAAACTACGCGTAGCACTTATGATTTTTAGTGTAACTCCATCTTTTTTAGCTGCTTTGGCCATTTCTACAAAGGCTGCTAAAGCTTCTTTTCGCAAATAGTGGCCGGAACGATCGGCGTAGGCTGCAGGTACTTCCGCAAACCAGTCCGGATGCTCCGAAGCCTCAAATTTGCCCTGCAAATAGTGGGCCGTATCCATTTTTTCAGGAATAGGGCTCAGCGGCATTTGACTGTGCACCATCAACAGGGTGCTCATGCATAAATCAAGAATAAAGTGCATGCTCTAAGGTACATGTTTTTGCCCATTGTAGGGTGGTTTTTGCCCTAGCGACCTGAACAGCAGGCTGCTACAATTGTAGCATATGCTACAATTGTAGCAGTTGCATGGTTTAACTGTTTTTTTGGCGGCCTTATCCCGCTGTCCCAAGTAGTGCCTCAACCTCAGGCCATGGCTCCGGCGCTCCGGGGTCCCCCGAAACATCGGGGGCCTCCTCGCTGCTCGGAGCCATTGGCCTTCGGTTTTCGGCAGCTACTTTGCTCCATCGGGGGCCGAAGATCGCATATCTTAGGGGTGTTTCTAAGGCAATTGCTGTCTGGTACTTTCCTTTGGTTTCCATGTTCTGCCTTTCTTTGCCTAGCCAAACAACCATTACCTTTATGCCTGCATCTGTTTTTTATGCCCAGAATTGCTTTGTTTTTGTTGTTGCCTTTTGTTTCGCTTTTTTCTTGTGGCGAAGAGCCTCCCGAAGGAAAAGAATCCCTTTCCAAAGCTCAGGCATCCGACTGGTTGGAAGCCTGGCCCGACAGCGCTGTATATCCCCTAAGGCAACACATTTCCAGTCAGCATACGCCTTTGGACAAATTCAGGATAGAGCATGTGTTTGACGGTGATCCTGAAACACGCTGGGAAAGTAGGGTAGGCCTCAATGTGGGCGAAGGAATGTATTGGGTTTTTGATGGCCTTCCGGCGAAGGAAATGCAGGTAGATATCGCCCAAGGTCCCGGTTTGGCCAAGGTGTCCGGAATACGGGTTTGGTTGAATGGGGCATATTTGGGTCAATTTCCTAATGGTGCTCCGGTTTCTTTGTATGCCCCGGTCTACGAATTGGTGGTTCAATTGCTGTGCGATGAGGGCTGGAATCCGGTGAGCTTGCCTCTAAACAACCGCTATGGAGATTCCCTAATGCTTACCAAACGCTATTTTTCTAAGGTGTACAATTCTCGTCCGGTAGGTATCTCAGAAATACGCTTTCTGGATCATTCCGGAGCGGTGATGCCGGTAAAGGCTAAGCCCAGATACTCTGCCAATATGCGAGTGACCGGACCGGGCTACAAAACCGATAAGTATACCTTACACGACGGCTTGCTCTACTCAGGCATTCGGCTTAGACCGGGGGAAGGCGATCGGCGTTTTTTTTACCAGTTCAGAAACAATTTGCCCTTGCAAGGCTTTCGTCTTTATGCTACAGGGGCGGAAGATGCCCGTATGACCTTTCGCTTGTTTCCGCCCAACGGTGAGGAGCGTTCTTGGGAAGTCAAACCCGGTTGGAATGTGCTACCGGTCTTAAAAGATACTTTGGGCGGACGTCATTTTTCATTTGGCTGGCAAGAGGTACCTCGCATTCCGGAATTGGCCCTTATGGAATTAGATATTTGGTCGGGTGCCCGCTGGTTTCAATTGGTAGAGGACTCCGTGGAATCTATGCCCCTCCGCCGAAAGGACAGCTTAATGAAAACGGCATTGGCTCCCATGGTTGACCAGGTTATTCGCTACGAAAGACATTGGGCCAAATCTCCAAGCGATGGTACGGTATGGGATGGTGAACGGGATGTACCTTTTGATGCGCAAGAACGCCAATGGGAGCGCCTCGAAAGTTGCTTCCGTGCCGATGGTAGTTTTTGGTATTTCTTGGAATTTGGTCGTCCTCTGGAGCAAAGTAGCGTACGTTATCTAGCCTTGGGACGCTGGTTTCCTGTCGACTCCAGTTTTCAAAACTTAGCATTGACCTACGACTTTTTTTCAGAAAACACAAACAGCAAAACTAGGCTCTACGATAAAGGAAGCGATAGTTTAAAAGTACATTTGGACCAAAGCCATTTCCAGTCCTCCGACCCTTGGTTGCGGGGATTCCCTTTGCGTTATTAAAAATGTAGCGACGCATGGCTACGCGTCGAAATGGGGGCGTAGCGACGCATGATCATGCGTCGAAATCATGCGCCGAAATCATGCGCCGAAATGGGGGGGGCGTGGAGACGCAATATTTTGCGTCGAAATCATGCGCCGAAATCATGCGCCGAAATGGGGGCGTAGCGACGCATGATCGTGCGTCGAAATCATGTGCCGAAATCATGCGCCGAAATCATGCGCCGAAATGGGGGGCGTGGAGACGCAATATTTTGCGTCTCTACCCCAATCCAATCAATTGCCTTGGCGACGTCCGCGGCGATTTTTGGGCGCATTTCCTTGGCGGGCCTGCTGTTGTTTGGCTTTTTGCGCCTCTTCTAATCGACGCATGAATTTGCTTTTCTTCTTGGGATTCTGTTTGTTGGCCTCAATTTTGGCGCGCAATTTATCTTCGTCAATAAAGAATTTACGAATGGCCAGGGTAATGCCTATAGAAACCACATTCGACAAGAAATAATAATAGCTCAGGGCCGAGCTGTAGTTGTTTAACACACCTAAGAAAATCACGGGCATCACATACATCATGATTTTCATTTGTTGTGCGTTGGCACCGGTTTGCATTTGGCCGCTGGTCATGCGGGTATACAAAATGGTGGTAACGGTCATGAGCAAGGTAAACAAGCTTACATGGCTTCCGTAAAATGGAATATTGAAAGGCAGGGCCAAAATGGAATCGTAGGTCGATAAATCTTCGGCCCAAAGGAATCCTTGCTGGCGCAATTCAATGGCAGAGGGGAAAAAGCTGAACATGGCCAACAAGAAGGGCATTTGCACCAGCATGGGCAAGCAACCGGCTAGTGGGTTTACCCCTGCCTGGCGATATAATGTCATTACCGCTTGTTGCTTTTTCATGGCCTCTTCCGGCTTGTATTTTTTGCTTAGCTCATCTACTTCCGGCTTAAGAATCCGCATTTTGGCGGAGGAAACAAAGGTTTTGAAGTTTAAAGGCGAAAGCAGCACTTTAATGATTAGGGTAAGCAATAGAATAATCAATCCATAGCCTACACCCAGCCCGTCGAAGAAATTAAATACCGGAATTATAAGGTATTTGTTGATCCAGGAAAAGATTCCGATGTAGCCCAAATCAATTTGGTCTTCCAGTCCAATTTCGTAGGTGGCAAGGGTTTGGTAATGCAGTGGCCCCATGAACCAACGCATGGACACCTGCTCCTGCGGCTGGTAGCTGTAGGGTAGGGAGAGGTTGGCCAGAAAAGCCATATTTACTGTTGAGTCT
Source organism: Flavobacteriales bacterium (assembly GCA_018401695.1). Classification (GTDB taxonomy): domain Bacteria; phylum Bacteroidota; class Bacteroidia; order CAIKAF01; family CAIKAF01; genus CAIKAF01. Next base: position 503,749 of record JAGYKD010000003.1, read on the forward strand.
TCCTCGTTTGGCACTCCGGCTTTGGCGGTAACGGGGCGTTTAAACAAGCCTTCGTTTAGGATAAGGGCATTGCAGAAAAATTGTTGTTTAAAAGAAATCCAACGCAGGGATTCATCTATTTCTTCTTCGTTGGCACCTCCGCGGCCAATACGGCTAACGCTTTCGTCCTCGGTTTGGTAATAAATGGTGGTTCGGCTGCGCTCAATTTCCACATCCAATTCTTGACTTGGTGCCAATTGAGACCAAGCCAAGGGCAAATCGGCCTGTCCGGGATCGAGTACACGTTCCAGATTATGAAAATGAACCGAAAAGTCCAGCATTCGACTTTCTTTGGGTAGGAAATAACGCCATTCCAAATACCGATCGGGGGCGCCTGCATAAGCTTTAAAACTAAGGCTTTGCGCATCTAAAGGGCTTGCCTCAAAGTACAAATCGCCGGTATTGATTTGCCTCCCCTCGGTATAAAAGCTAAGGTCTAAGAACGCAGCTGCCTCGTGAATTAGGTCAAGCGCTTCTTGGCTGTTTTCGCTAAAATGGACGTGGTAGGTTTGGTAGTCTTTGAGTTTTGCGGAAATTAGGCGGGCTCCCTTGCTCAAAAATTCCAGCCTCAAAAATTCGTTTTCCAATACAAATCGCTTGGCTTCGCCTTGCGCATGGGCGGAAAAAGCACCGAACTGCTGTTTGTTTTGGGTCGAAAGCAGAGAGTCGCGTTTGGCCAAGGAAACCGAATCGGTAGCGTTCAAGAGGCTGTCGGGAAGGGCTTCTGCTAAAGCCTGTGGTTCTTGTTGTTCCTGTTTTTGCAGGGAATCCAACCGAAGGCTGTCGGCTACGCGTTGCAAACTATCCAGTCGAGCCCGCTCTTGTTGCTGGGCTTTTACGGTGGCTTCGTCGGGTTTATTGTAAATGAAGTAGGCTACCATCAGCGCACTGATGAGCAGCAGTCCTAACAGTTGTTTCTTATCCATGTGCCGGTCTAAGCATGTATGTATTGCTTCTTAAAGCTTGTTAAAGCAGGGCGCAAAGTTAGTGTGCTGCGGACTTTTGACCAAAGGAAAATCGTTTTGTTCCGATAAAGGGCTAAAGTTGTAGCTTGATTATTTGCTCAAGGAAAATACCTTTGTGCTATCATGATACGACCCATTGTTCTCTCGGTTGCCCTTTTTTTTGTGGGCGCAACGGCAGTTTTTGCGCAACAAGCAACCCTCAAAGGGATTGTAGAACAAGAAGAATCCAGAGAAGTCCTGCCCTTCGCTTCGGTTCAATTGGAAGGAACCCGATACGGCACCAGCACCGACCAAAACGGCTTTTTCTCCATTACGCAATTGCAACCCGATACCTACAAGGTGGTTATTTCGGCCCTAGGTTATGAGGCGTATCGCGCTGAAGTTGCCTTGGAACCGGGACAAATAAAACAGATTAAGGTCCGATTAAAAAGCTCAAGTAAGGAATTAGATGCTTTTGATTTTGAGGCCGATAAGATTCAAGAGAAACGGGAAAATACCAACGTATCTACCATTTCTATAACTCCGGAGCAAATGGAGCGTATGCCTAGTTACGGCGGTGAATCCGATGTGGCTCAAATCATGCAAGTGATTCCCGGAGTAACCACTACCGGCGACCAAGGTGGGCAGCTGTTTATTCGCGGTGGGCCGCCCATTCAAAACAAAGTGCTTTTGGATGGAGCCATTATTTATAATCCCTTCCACTCCATAGGTTTCTTTAGTGTGTTTGATACCGATTTGCTCAACAATTTTGAAGTATATGCCGGCGGTTTTGGTGCCAACCATGGGGGACGTATCAGTTCCATCATGGACATCAGTACCCGAGATGGCAATAGAACACGCCTGGCAGGAAAAGCCAATGTGAACACCTTTACCGGAAAGTTTATGTTGGAAGGACCATTGGCTCCCAAAAAAGACGGTGCCGCTCCGGTTACCTTTATGCTTAGTGCCAAAGGGTCTTTTCTGGAACAATCGGCCGATGTGTTTTATCCCTACGCCGACAGCACAGGCTTGCCCTTTAATTTCTTTGATGGTTATGGCAAAATCACCGCCTATGCCGGAGACAATGGTTCCAAGGTAAATTTCTTTGGCTTTAGCCACAACGACTGGGTCAATTTTAATCAAACCTCGGATTTGAATTGGAGTTCGGCAGGCGGTGGAGCCAATTTCTTTTTGATTCCCGGAGCTGCCAATGTAAACATTGATGGGGTTTTCAGTTACTCAAACTACATGATTAACCTAGAAGAAACGGCCGCCCCGCCCCGTTCTTCCGAAATCAACGGCTTTAATTTCAATGTGAATTTTCACCAGTATTATGGCATCAATCGCTTGTCCTATGGTATTGAAGCCAATGGGTTTAGCACAGATTTCCGTTACGAAAATGGCCAGGGAAGAACCATAGCCCAAACCGAAAACACCACCGAATTTGCCACCTATGTGCGCTATAAGTTTCTGGCCGGGCGATTTGTATTTGACCCCAGCGTTCGGGTGCACTATTATGCCTCACTCAACGAGCCTTCCTTAGAGCCGCGCCTGTCGATGAAAATGAACATTACCGAACATTTTCGTTTGAAAGCAGCCGGTGGATTGTACAGCCAAAACCTTATTGCCGCCAATTCTGACCGCGATGTGGTCAATCTGTTTTATGGCTTTCTTTCGGGCAGCGAAAACCTGCCGGACGAATTTAGAGGAGACGAAGTGGAGAGCAGCCTCCAAAAAGCCCAACATGCCATTTTTGGTGCTGAATTTGAACTCTTCAAATTCTTAGAGTTTAATATCGAGGGCTATTATATGAATTTTAATCAGCTCATCAATATCAACCGCAACAAACAATTCGACGATACCCCGGACAATAGCGCAGTACCCGATTACCTCAAAAAGGACTTTATCCGCGAAACGGGTTGGTCGGCCGGTTTGGATGTCCTAGCCAAAGCCGAGTACAAAAATTGGTACTTGTGGGTGGGCTATTCGCTTATGGCCATTGGTCGCTCCGATGAAATTCAGGACTACACCCCGCACTTTGATCGGCGCCACAACGTTAATGTAGTGGCCTCTTATCAGTTTGGCAAGGACAAGGCTTGGGAAGTAAATGCGCGTTGGAATATGGGTACCGGATTTCCCTTTACCCAAACGCAAGGGTTTTATGAATTCTTAGGTTTCCAAGAGGGAATTACTACCGACTATACCTCAGAAAATGGCGAGCTGGGCATTGAATTGGGCGAAATAAATACAGGACGCTTACCGGCCTATCATCGCTTAGATGTGAATATCAAGCGGCGGTTCAATTTTGGTAAGCACACCAAACTCGAAATCAATGCGGGTGCAACCAATGTCTACAACCGCAACAATATTTTTTACATCGATCGCATCACCTTCGATCGGGTAGACCAGTTGCCCATTATTCCTACCGTTGGGTTGAATATGAGTTTTTAAGGTAGCCTTTTTCGAAGCGAATCAAGGCTAAAATTGCGTTTGCCTTTAGGGTGGCAGTGCTGTAACGCAGGAAAGGTTTCATGCAAAGTCGCAAAGCCGCAAAGGTTTAAGCGGAGCTAAGCGCTCGCAAAGATCACGCATCACGAGACCGTTGACGCGTTGTGTTTTCAAGGCGAATTAAGGCACGGACAAATCGAAAGGCCGGAGTTTACTGTTTGTAAATGAGGATCTTGAGATTTGGTCGTAACGCAAAGTCGCCGCCAGAATAGCAACGCATCAACGGTCTCATCACTCAAAGACAGGAGGCATCCCGTCTTTACCTTATCCACCATTAATCACAGCTCTATCCCCTGCAACTTCCTATACCAGCGCATCGCTTGCCGGTCCGAAAAAGAAGCCAAAAAGTCGATTACTTGACGTGCCAAGTCATAAACGCTGTGGTCCGGATTGCAATCCACGGGTAATAAGGCCGTTAGGTTTCGGTTGCGCGCGCTACACCCATCCCCATGTTCCCATCGGTCCAAGCAAGCTTCCATAAACATATCCATAAGTTTCGGCAGCAATTCAAACCCGGCAGCTTGCAGTTCCAACACCCGTTCCGATTGATAAATATGCTTCCTCGAAAAGCCCTGCAACTCTTTCATGGATTGACTTTCAGGCAAAAGCTCGTCTAGTGAACGATCCAAAGCACCCGAAATATAAGCCTCTGCATTAGCCACATAGGTATCTCCCGCCGAACGAATCAATTGTTGAATGGCCATGGCACGAAGCAGTCCGGCTTGATCTGCCAAAGGCCTTTTCCAAAACCTCGGATTAGGTTCAAAACCTTTGCCTAAAATAGGTTGAACCAATTCCAACATACCGGTTAGGGGCACCACGCCCATCAAAACCGCATCTTCTAAGTCCACCAAGAGGTACGAAATGTCGTCGGCGGCTTCTACCAACCAACACAGCGGATGTCTGCCAAATGCGCCCAAGCTTTCATCGGCCACCGGCAAACCACAAGCCTCAGCCATGGCACGGAAGGCCTGTTCTTCGCTTCTAAACCATCCGTATTTTTTTTGACTGCGTTTGCTTTTGTCTCGTTTGGGAAAATAGGCAGGACAAGGATATTTGCTAAAGGCTCCTAGCGTGGCAAAAGTGGGCCTAAGGTCTTTCCTGCCAACCAAAAGCCGAAACCCTTGGGCATTTCCTTCAAAGGCTTGTAAGTCGGCCTGTTCTTCCACACTCAATCCAGGCAAATGATTTTTCTGAAACCAACGGCTTATGGCCTCTTCTCCGGCATGCCCAAAAGGAGGATTTCCCAAATCATGGGCCAAAGCTGCTGCTGCACAGACTGCTCCCCATTGAGGACTTAAGTAGGCCGCATCCGAGGCCAACAGGCCCTTTCCCATTAAGCCTTGTGCTGCTTGCCGACCAAGACTTCGGGCCACACTCGAAACCTCCAAACTGTGGGTTAAGCGTGTATGCACAAAATCATGCTCAGGTAGGGGAACTACCTGTGTTTTATTCTGCAAAGACCTAAAAGGACGTGAAAATATGATCCGATCCAAGTCCACCTCAAACTCCATCCTATGGGCATCGGCGCTTCCTGCTTTAGAGCTTCGGCTGTCCGGCCTTTGCTCATTAAACCATTGATTCAATTGTTTCATTGTTGCATAGCATCTTGATCCAGACCTTGCGCCTGCATCCATTTTGCGGTCATCAAAAGCGCCGCGGTCTCTGTTCTCAGCCGTGCCGCACCTAAGGGCATCGTCTCCGCACGATGGGCTTGAAGCATTTCCACTTCCTTTGCCGAAAAATCTCCTTCGGGACCAATAAATCCGACGGCCACGGTGTCATTTGAAGCTCCCTCCGTGGGCCAATTTAGCTTAGGAGCTTGCTCTTTGCAATAGGCCAGGCGCCAAATACCCGGAGGTGCCATGCGTATGCAGGTCTCCAATTTCATGGGCTCAGCCACTTCCATTAGCGTAAAACGTCCCGATTGTTTCATGGCCGATTGTGCAATTTTCTCTAATCTATTTATTTTTATGCGGGAGTAAGGCGATCGTTCCGTCAACAAGGGGTAGAGCTTTTCAACGCCCAGTTCCGCCAGTTTTTCCACCATCCATTCAAATCGATCTGCCTTTTGCAACATACCCACGGCCATATGCAAGGGTAGCCTTGGTTTTGGGAGGGGAGTAAGATCCTGCAGCCACTCCAATGCTTGACCTTCGGCAATGCGGCAAAGCGCCCCTTTCCCTTTGCCATCGCAAATGCGCATGCGGCTTCCCACAGGTAAGCGCATTACTTTTAAGGCATGCTTCCATTCCTCAGCAGGTAAACTCCAACCTTCGGATCCATGCGCTCCGTAGAACAATCCATCGTAGACTGTTTGCTCCATAGTGCGAAGGTAATAGAAATGGTTTTTGGGCGGTAGCGGGCTATCAGCTCACAGTCCTCATGCCAAAATTAAGGGCTGCTCCTTGCCTTGCGGGGCTTCCAAGGTCGCCCGCAGGCCATGGCATCCCTAAATTTTGCCATTCCGGGCTGCCGCTTCTATCCCTACCGCAGGAGATTAGGGAGTAATGACCAAACTTGCAGTAAATCTTCTTCCTCCTCCCCGTACTTCTACAATATAGGTTCCCGGTGCCCATCCACGAATGTCCAAATCCATCTGAACCACCGGAGGGCTAAATTCCATCTGTTTTTTCATTACTTGCTGACCCAAAATATTGTGCACCGTCAGCTCGTGCCACCCGGTTTCAAATACCGGTATTTTAAGCCGGGTATTATTTTTGGCCGGATTGGGAAACAATTGCATTTGGGCTTTACTGTTTTCTTTTATGGAAGTGGCTGCACATTCCACAAACGGTATGCCTACGCCCACCCAATCGGTAAAGCCGGTTACTTGCACCGTTTGGGCATCGGCACCAAACCAGTCTTGAATCACGGTAGCCATAATTTGGCGGTAATCGATACCCAGGGGAATATTTCCGTTCTGCAAAGCACTAAGATTGGCGTTGTTGCCAAACACATCGCCTTCCACACATGGGCCAAAAGCCATTAACGGCGCTCCATTTCCATGGTCCGATCCAAAACTTCCGTTCGATTTTACCCTCCGTCCAAACTCCGACATGGTGAGCGTCAATACGCGTTGATCCAGGCCCAACTGTCCCAGATCCTTATAAAATGCCCGAACCCCTTCTGCAATGTGATACAAAAGGGCGGCATGGTGTCCCATGGTGGTGTCGGTTTCTTCTACTTGATTGGCATGGGTATCAAAACCTCCAATGCGGCAAAGGAAGATTTTGGTTTTGCAGCCACCACTCAATAGCCTGGCAATGATTTTTAGCTGTGGTGCCAATGGATTGTTTAGGGCTCCCTGCGGAGCCAAATATGGATATTGCTGAGGGTAGGGAGTATTGCTGTTGGAACCTTGAAGCCAAACATCACGCAATCGACTGGCATATACATTGGCTTCTTCTTCAATCTGCATAATATACTCCAACTCATCCCCGGCATGGGTATCCGGAAGACTTAAGGGAGCCGATCCTCCCACGGAGTTAATCAGATTATAAAAGCCAATAGGGTCCGAAATGGAAAGTCCCAAGGGTATGCCATTGTCCCGGTGAAACGCCAAAGAAACTCCGGTGCCTATTTCAATCGCCAAAGGATCCTCCATTTGAGGATTTGGATAATCGTCGGGATAATTGGGGAACTTATGGTCCAAGTAACGTCCCATCCAGCCTGAAGAATAATAGTCGTCGTAATCGCCCCCCATAAACCAAACATCCCTGCTCCTAAAGTGGCTCCCGTTCATGTAGGGATACGAAACGTTTTGAATCACTGCGGCACTTCCTTCTTGAAACATCTGCCTAAACGCATCCATGTCCGGGTGGGCACCCAAAGCTCGGTTCGAAGGCAAACTATTGCTTAATGGAATTACCGAACGAGCCCCTGTTTCCGGCAAGGCCAAATTGGGTCTATGGCTGTAATATTCCGGATACTGGTCTAAGGGCACAAGGGTATTTAAGCCGTCGTTTCCTCCATGCAATTGTATGAAAATTAGAACCCGGTCGTTGGTGCTGTTTGCCGCAGCAGCTTGAAAAACCCCCTGGGGCGATAGGGCACGCATCGGAACGCCTTGAAGAGTGAATGCCGCACCGGCGGCTGCCGTACCTGATTTCCGTAAAAACGATCTGCGGTCCATAATCAATAAATTTGATATTCAGGAGATTGTAAAATTCTTCTAAAGAGCTTCTCCAACTGTGTATTTACCGTTGTCGAGGTCCCTCCTTGAGCAAAGCTATTCCACTCGGTAGACCAAACAGCTCCGGTTATGCCATCCAACAAGCCCTGATCTCTAAATTCCTGACGTCTTGTCTGATCCAAATCAATGGGAACCAAAAAACTACACACTTCCAAGACCAGCTGGTCGGGATCGGAGGGGTTGCTGCAATAGGTGCTAATCCATTGCTCCGGCTCCAGTTTAAACAATAGGTTGCCCATCATATCTGCCACGCCTGTCAAAATGGTTTCTCCATACTTGTACCGCATGGCCAAATAATTGGGAGTAATCCAAAGACGATTAAAGGAAGGGAACTGAAAGAAGGGGTCATAACCGGCTACGTCATAGGGCTCATGAAGCTGCAAACCCTGACCATCCATTAAGCCTACCAAGGAATTGCCATAAGCTCTGTAAAAGGCATTTAAGTCCACAGACTCCGAAGGCATGGGCACTTCCAAAGACCTGAGCGTGCCCACCGTTATTTCCAAAGGCGACTTTATGATAGCTCCTACATTGTCGTTGGTGCTTATTTGATCATCTACATCGTAAAAATGCTCCGAACTCAACAAGGTTTGAAGCACAGGAACAATTTCATAATTGGCCTGCATCAGTTGCTGCGCCAAAGGTTCAATAATGTCCTGTTCTATTTCCGGGGTAATGTCGTAATACACAAAGAATCGATACAGCTTACGGCATAAATACTTTGCTGTGTGACTGCTTTGAAACACCATATCTATAAAGGCATCCAATTCCGCTTCCGCATCTGCTTTGGAATTTCCTGCCGGCGTAATGCTGGTGTTGTTAAATGCGGGACCAAAATTCTTGGTTCCGGCATCGTGTTGGGTCGCTACCTGACCATTGCCTTTAAGTTTTCCTCGTGGAATTCCGGTAACTGCATCTACCGTACTAAACGTGTGGTCTATATCCCATCCGGTGAGCAGACGGGTAGCCTCTTTTACATCGTTTTCGCTAAAGGTGGTATAGTCGGTTGGACTTACCTGTGCTCCTTTGCCAACGGTAAATAGTTCAAAGAATTCACGCGCAAAGTTTTCTTGAGGAGAGGCCGCAACATTGAGTTTTCCATCCAAATGCGCCAACATGGCATTGTCCACACAAATAGCCCGGGTAAGGGTTTTGTAATTGCCTAAAGCATATTTTCTAAACAACTGATGCTGGTACCAAATGGCAGCAGAGTTGGTGACCCTACTCGAAATGGTTGGAAAATGGTTGTGCCAAAACCAAACCATGCGCTCGTAAATGGTGGTAGGGTGTCTATGCACATTGCCCATCCACCATGCCATAAAATGCCCGCGCAGGTCGTCGTCCATACTGTTGCCGGGGCCCGGAGAAGGATTTACCCAACTAGAACCCGTTGCCGGATCTACAGGTGGGTTTATCGGAGCATCCGTAACCAAAACATTGGCCAAAATTTGACCGGGGGTTTGTCCCGTGGCAAATTGTATTTCGGATTGACTTGGACCTAAGGTCACTCTTCGCATTAAGTGACCCGCTAATCTGGGGTTAAGCGGTTGGGAATACGGGGCCAGTGATGCCATAGTTTCGCACACTTAATAAACAATTCAGGCAACATGCCTGCTTTTGTCGTGATTTATATGGCTAGTATACGAATAATTACTCAAAAAAATAAATAGACATGGGTTTAGTATATCCAGGCGGTGACCAAATACCATCATTTTTTATTTTTATCCTATGAAAATGCCAAGGCGTAATTATCCTTTGGTCGTCAATGATCAACGTAAAGTAGACCGGATTACTTTTTCTACCATAATGGCTACCTTACTAAGCGCCTTTAATGTGGAAAGGGGCTTTTTTTATACCCTCAAGTTGCTGCTCCTTAGGCCTGGCCAACTCATGCAGCTTTACCTCTGGGAAGGTCGTTATATTTTATACAGCCCATTTAGGCTTTTGCTGGTGACTACCGCCCTTAGTTTGTTTTCTGTCTATTTGTTCGATTGGGACCAAGGCTTCCAAAACTTTCAAAAAGGGGTAGAAGATGGTCAAAACATGGGCAAGCTGGCACCCAATGCCATGCAAAACTTGGTTTTGGAATGGTATAACCTGTTTTTATGGCTTTTTATTCCCATTATGGCGGTATTTTCTTGGTTGTTCTTTTTTAAAAAAGGCTACAACTATGCCGAACACTTGGTTTTTCAAACTTTTCATATTTGTCAATTGAACATCTTAACCCTGGGATTTGGGATGTTGGTTCCTTGGGTTTCATCGGGACTTGTTTACCTTATTATTTTCATCGGGAGCGTGGTGTATTATACCTTCTCTCTCTTGTCCTGGCTTAAGCCTAAACCTTTGCCCGGACTTCTTCTAAGTCTGCTTGGCTATGTGGCAGGCTATTTTTTTTATTTTCTTTTCTTATCCACTTTAATAGGCATCATTTTGACCTTTTCTCAAAGATATTTTGCTTAATTTAGTAAACAATCCCCGCCCGTAATGCTATACGTATGCAGCATATTACAGGCAATTGGAATCAGTCCTCTTATGTATTGGCCGGTGCAGGAACCGGTAAAACATCTTACCTGCTTAACACCGCCTCCTCTGCCCCTCCCAATACGTCCTTACTTTTTTTAGCTTTCAACCGAAGGGTAGCCCAAGATATTCATAGGCGATGGAACAGTCCAACCTCAGGTTTGGGGAGCTCATTAATGCCGCACATGGAGGTAAAAACCATCCACGGCTTAGCCTACCAATCTTTAAGCCTCAGCCAAAAGTCCAGGGTAGTTCCCAATTGGTCTCCCGGTTTGTTGGAAGAGGTCAATGGCCTAAAATCTTGGCGTAAAAAAAACAGGGATAGAGCCAAAAAACTTCAAGCAATACGTTGGGCAGAAGCTGCTCTTCGCTTTGGAGCTTCCCCTCATACCTTGCCTGATCCCAACCTTTGGTTGGTCCCCTCACCGGCACTGGATTATTTATTGGCCAACCGCGCTGCCATAGAATCTCTCTGTCAGGAATTATTACTGAACTTGAGCCACCCCAACATGCCTCTTTGCCATGATGCTTACCTGTATATTTGGCTTAAGCAACAACCTAAACTTACCTACGATGCCTTATTTGTAGACGAAATGCAAGACCTCCAACCACAAATCAGCCTGTGGTTACTAAATCAAACCATGCCCATGCATTGGGTGGGAGATCCCGCTCAACATATTTATGCCTGGCGTTTTGCCCAAACTCCGCCTCCACCTCCTCACTTTGAACTTATCCATCTCGACCAAAGCCACCGTTTAAGCATGCAGCCTACCGAACTGGCCAATAAGGTGCTTTTATGGCTACAACCTTATGGTTTGTATTTAGATGCCATTAAACCGCAAGGCCCTCCAAATAAAGAATTAGTGCCTGCTATTCACCTGTTTCGTACTAATTTGGGAATGTTGCACCGCCTTTTGGAACTTATGGATGCCCGCCATTGCCCCTCTATTGGCATGGAAGGCCAGTCCGGTGATAAACTTTGGCGTCAGGAAATTCAATTGCTTAAAGATTTAATTGCACTTAGGAATGGCAAAAAAAGGGGATTCAAAAATGCCTGGCTTAATGAGGTTACTGATTGGAAGGCCCTTGAAACCTTAGCTAAAACTTCTTCTGACCATACGCTAGCTCAATGTATGCGCTTGGTCAAAGGTTATGGTAAGGCACTGCCCGGACTGTTGCAACGACTTAAAAAACGTACCCTTCCAGAAGCGTATCGATACAAGGCAGATTGGCTTGGAGCAACCGTTCATTCCGTTAAGGGACTGGAATATAAGAAAGTTTCTCTGGCCTCTGACTTCCCATTATTGTCTGACGTTCAGAAAACTCTCCACTTTTCCGAGGAAAAAAGTCTCCAATGGCAACTCGCCCGAGAGGAGGCGCATATTTGGTATGTGGCGTTTACCAGAGCCGCAGCGGAAGTGTCCGGGGCAGGACTTAGAGCCTTTGAAAAAGATTGGCTTGGCTGTTTAGAAACAAAACTCACCGCTTCTTCCGCCGATCCAACATAATCTCCATTATTTGAATGGCATTGGTTGCTGCGCCCTTCCTTAGATTGTCGCCTACAATCCAACAATGGAATCCATGGGTCTGGGTCGGATCCCTGCGAATCCTTCCTATAAATACCTCGTCGTAACCCGCAATATCTAAGGGCATGGGATAGCTCATGGATTCAGGCTTGTCTAGCAAGTTCAAACCCGGTGCTTTTTTGAAAATTTCCAACAATTCCTGTATGTCAAAGGGCCGGAAGGTCTCTACTACCACCGACTCCGAGTGGCCTATGGCAACAGGTACTCTGGTACAGGTGGGAGCAATCAATATATGGTAATCGTTCAATATCTTTTTGCTCTCTCGAATGAGCTTCATTTCCTCCTTAGTAAAACCCTCTTGCTCAAAACTATCGCATTGAGGAATCACATTGCCATGAATAGGGTGGGGGAAACATTCGGTTTTTTCTTCCTTACCCTGTACCTCATCCACCCACTGTTGATAGCCTTTTTGACCCGCACCCGAAACCGATTGAAACGTGGTTACCACCATCCGACGAATGCCCAAACTCTTATGCACAGGCGCTAAAGCTACCATCAATTGTATGGTGGAGCAGTTGGGATTGGCAATCAATCGCTCTTTGCCGGTCAGCCAAGCACCGTTCACCTCCGGAACAATCAATGGCGTATCCTGATCCAAACGCCAGGCCGAAGAATTGTCAATAACAACCGTTCCCGATTCAGAGAATTTTTTAGCCCAAGTCTTACTTAGTTCTCCCCCTGCCGAAAACAAGGCAAAGTCCGGGACAGCTTCCAAAGCTGTGGCCATATCTACCACAGCATACTCCTTGCCTCCAAAGGGTATGGACATTCCTACCGAACGTTCTGAGGCTACAGGCACTATGGTTTCCTCACCAAATCCTCGCTCCTCCAATATATGTATCATGTGCCGGCCTACCAGACCTGTAGCACCTACCACAGCAATTTTCATCTTAATTCTTTGGTAATCAAAGACAGCTCCAAACCCAAAAATAGTATAATTACCTTTACATTCGATTTAACAGTTCAATCTACCTCATGAAAGGACTCTATCTTTTTTTAAGCGTTGCCCTGGCTCTGCCTTTGTCAGCCCAGTATTCCGACGATTTTTCCGACGGTGACTTCACCAATAACCCCACTTGGCTTGGCGATGCCGCTCAGTTTCAAATTAGCGTGGCTAATGCGCTTTGGCTAAACGACGGTGCAGCGCAATCCAGCAATGTCCGCTATTTAGCTACTGCATCCAATGCCATGGATAATGCCTCCTGGGAAGCCTTGGTCCGCCTGGAATTCAATCCTTCCTCAAGCAATTTTGCGCGCTTTTATTTGGTATCCGATGTCGCCGCACTCTCCGGCAACCTAAATGGTTACTTCATTCTTGTTGGAGGCTCCGACGATGAAATTGGCCTGTACCGCCAAACCGGGTCCACCACCACTCCTTTAATTTTGTCTCCCCCGGCTTCGGTAGACCAAGATCCGGTGAATGTGCGCGTTCGTGCCACCCGAGACAATAGCGGAAACTGGGAACTCCTTTGGGACGCCACCGGAGGAAGCAATTTTGTCAGCCTCGGCACAGCCACCGACAACTCCCATACTTTTTCGGCTTTTTCAGGGGTGTATTGCCGATACACCACCACACGGGCCGATAAAATGTTCTTCGATGATTTTGTGGTGACAGGAACCGGACAAAGCGATCAAACACCTCCAACCGTCAGTTCGGTGGCCGCGGAATCTACCACTCAAGTTCGGGTAAGCTTTTCAGAACCGGTGTCTCCTGCTACCGCTTCCACCACCTCCAATTATTTGATTTCTTCGGGTATTGGAAACCCAAGTGCGGCGCAACCCAATCCCCAAGCGGCCAATGAAGTGGTTTTGACCTTGGCCAACCCCATCAGCACTTCCACCTTATACAACCTGGACATAACTGCTGTTCAGGATTTCTCGGGAAATACCATGCAAGACACCAGCCTTCCTATAGCCCTGGTGGTAGCCACTTCCGGCGATATTGTCATCAATGAAATCCATCCCGACCCTACACCCGCCATTGGAATGCCCGAGTATGAGTATATTGAACTCTACAACCGGACCAACCTTCCCATAAATATCGACCAGTTTGTCCTTAGAGTGGGCTCCTCCGATCGAGTACTTCCTGCCGCTACCATTCAACCCGACAGCTTTTTGGTCCTTACCGACATCGATGCCCAAGGCCTCTTTCTGCCCAATACCCCCATAGCTTATTTGAGCTCTTGGCCCTCGCTTACCAACAGCGGCGCCACCATTGAGTTCGAAGACTCCACGGGCAGCTTACTCGATCGGGTCACCTACGATTTAGATTTCTACAACGACGCTTCCAAAGACGATGGAGGCTACAGCATGGAGCGCATCAATCCCAACGAGTTTTGTGGTGGCTCCGGAAATTGGGCAGCCTCCCTCAACAACTCCGGAGGAACCCCCGGTCGGTCCAACAGCGTGTTTGACCCGACCCCGGTGGCCCCCGCGCTTACCTTAGTCGAGGCCGAAACCGCAAGCCAAGTACTCCTTGAATTCAATAAGGAATTGGACGCCGGCTCCATTAGCCCTGCCAATTTTAATATTTCTGGCGGTATTGGCGCTCCCTTATCTGTTGCTCTGGTGGCACCAAACCAACTGAGGCTTCTACTTGGTGTTGCCCTCCAGGTCAACACTACCTATAGCCTGAGCTTTGTAAACGACATCAACGACTGTGCCGGAAACAGCTTTGGTGCAGGAATTCAAGAAGACCTGTTGTTTTATGCACCCGAAGCTTTCGATGTGCTCATCAACGAGTTCATGGCCGACGAAGCTCCTGCCGTATTGCTGCCTGAAGCCGAATACATTGAGCTATACAATACCAAAGACTTTCCCATCAATCTACGCGACTGGACCATTGAAGTGGGCAGCAGCAGCTACACCCTCCCTTCCGGGGTAATACCTCCCGATAGCTTCGTGGTGTTGGTCGACGAAGACGAGGCCGCCCTGTTCAGCGGAATCAATGTAGTTTCCATGCCTTCCTTGGGCTCTTTAACCAACACCTCCGGAACCATTGCCCTTCGTGCGCCCAATGGCTCCTTACTCCACAGTGTCTTGTATTCCGATAGCTGGTACGGAAGCAATGCCAAATCCGACGGTGGCTGGTCCTTAGAAATGATTGACCCAAGCAATCCTTGCGGTGGCCGCAACAATTGGACCGCAAGCACAAGCACGCAAGGAGGCACACCCGGGGCTACCAATTCGGTACTCGGAACCTCGGTGGATGCCAGCCTCCCCCGCATGTACCGCAGCGGCTTTTTAGCCCCCGATACCGCCTACCTTTATTTTAGCGAACAGCTAAGTCCGGGAAGCTTGGACCTTTCCGACATCACGCTAAGTGCAGCTCCCGGCTTGCCCATAGACGTTCGACTGATCCAGCCCGAGCTACAAGTAGCCCGCATCCTGTTGGCCAACCCCATAAACCCCGGAGAAGAAGTATGGGTAACCATTAGTGGAAACGTAGAAGACTGTGCAGGGAACCTCATGCCTCAAGACAGCGTGCGTTTGCGCAACCCGGAGGCTATTCTGGAGCAAGATATTCTTATCAATGAGGTATTGAGCGACCCCAAAGACGACGGTATAGACTACCTTGAAATTTACCACAACGGCACAGAAGCCGTAGATCTATCCCAATTGTATTTAACTACTTTGGATACCCTTACCGGCGAATTTGAAACCACCTACCGGGCAGCCCCCTTGCCCTTATTGCTCTTCCCCGGCGAGTACCTCTTGCTCTCCGAAGACCAGGAAATTGTAAAATCTCAGTACCTCACCGAAGATTCCCTAGCCTTTTGGGACGTAGAAGACTTGCCTTCCCTAAACAACGACGACGACGCCATCACCTTAGTGAACATAAGTCTGCAAGTAATCGACCACCTCAGCTACAATGCCGACGAATTCCAGTTCCCCTTATTGGAGACCACCGATGGGGTGGCCATGGAGCGCATATTGTTCAGCAATCCCACCCAAGACCCCACCAATTGGAATTCAGCGGCCCAGGCCAAAGGCTTTGGCA
The DNA here is from genome assembly GCA_018401695.1 of Flavobacteriales bacterium. Classification (GTDB taxonomy): domain Bacteria; phylum Bacteroidota; class Bacteroidia; order CAIKAF01; family CAIKAF01; genus CAIKAF01. The sequence continues at coordinate 519,541 of JAGYKD010000003.1, forward strand.
CCCCGGGCTACCGAAACTCCCAGTCGGGAATTTTGGAACCCATTACGGAGGACATCGTATTGGATCCCGACATCTTTTCGCCGAACAGCGACGGGTATAAGGACCAAATGTTCATTCGCTACCAACTCAGCGAACCGGGTGCCTTGGGCACCGTAACCATTTACGATGCGGCGGGCCGTTTGGTGCGCACCTTGGCCAACAACGTATTGTTGGAATCCTCCGGACAATTCATTTGGGACGGCATCGACGACGAGGGCAACAAAGCCCGCACAGGCATCCACATCGTAGCCTTTGAAATCTTTAGTCCCGACGGCAGAACCGAGCTGTACAAAAAGCCCTGTACCGTGGCGGCGCAGTTTTGACTTGGATATTTCTTCCATAGGCAAGTTAAATTCCGTATCCGCCCTTTGCATCGGTGCTCCTGACCCAGCACCTTAGATGCGGAGCGCAGCGGCAGCGTGCAGCGTCCCCGAAGTTTTGGGGCGGGCTACCATTTGCCAATAGAAAAAGAGAAGATTTCTATTTGGGCGCCTCATCCGTCTCCGGCCATTAGCTGCCTTGTAGCGCAGCTACGCAGCTAAGCGTGGGCAAGGAGCTTCGAGACCGTTGACACATGGTGTTTTCAAGGTTTCTAAATGCCGACCGCAGCGTCGGTGCGAATTAAGGCACGGACAAATCGAAAGTCCCCTGACGCTGCGGTCAGGGCAGGCCGGAGTTTACTAATGGTAAATGAGGATCCCTGACGCTGCGGTCAGGATAAAATACTTGAGATTTGGCCGTAACGTAAACCCTGACGCTGTGGTCAGGACAGGATCGCCGCCAGAATAGCCATGTGCCAACGGTCTCGCTTCCTTTGGTCGCTCTTGGCCGGGCAGCTGCTGTGCGCGCTACATCGGCAGGCTAATTGTCCTGCGCTGGGGCGCTTAAGCTCCGTAGGGCAATTTTCCCACAGCCCAAGGGTTTTAACCGTGGGCTGTAGTGCGATTTCAACCGTGGGCCATCTACATCCAAAGTTTGAGAGGGAAGGCGTCCGCCAAGGCACCCGTTCCATTTCCATACCGGGGGAATACCCGGGAATAAACTCCTGCTTGGCCATAATTCCAGCAAAACCAAAGAAATCTACATCCCTTATAGCCCAACCGTTATACGCAAAATCCGCTTTTCGCTCGATGATTTGGATTTTTGGAGCTACAGGTGTATTTTTAGAGCAAAGAAATCAATCAAAACTGCCAACCAACTCAATAGCAATTCTTCGCAAGTGTTATCCAGAAATGATTTATTAGGGAAATATGTGCAAGGTTGCGGATATTGAGTGGTTGGGCAACATACAAAGAAAGCCCATCGCACAAACAGCACATTTGGTTTTTTGCCGACACAAAAGCCAAGGCTAAAATGCGAAGCATGCACGAACACCGATAAAAAAATAAGGAGCCGTGAGTAAAAACCAAAAGAGCTGTTTTTTGCCAACACTCGGACGGAATAAACGAAATTTGAAAACTGAATAACAGACAACATTATAAATGGCCAAAACGAAGAAAGAAACTAAAGAAAAACCAATTGAAGTAACTCTTTGGGATGCAGCCAACAAACTCAGGGGAAGCGTAGAACCTGCCGA
>JAGYKD010000004.1 GCA_018401695.1 Flavobacteriales bacterium
GTGTATAACCCTGACCAAGGCGTCAGGGACCTAGTTCCTGATCGAAGCGTCAGGAGACACTTATGGCACGGACAAATCGAAAGGCCCTGACGCTTCGGTCAGGGCAGGCCGCAGTTGACTTATTGTAAATGAAGATCCCTGACGCTGTGTGCTGTCTCTGCGGTCAGCATCTTTGAGTCAGGATAAAATACTTGAGATTTGACCGTAACGCAAAACCTGACGTTTGGGTCAGGGCAGAAATGCAGCCGGAATAGTCTCCCGTCAAGGATTTCCTGTGTCCCAATAGGGAATGAGCTCCAATAGCTGAGCAAAAAAAAAGCCGAGCTTAGCTCGGCTTTTTTGTTTTGGCGAAGGTTATTGAACCAATTTAATTTCAGTTCTTCGGTTTTTAGCCCGTCCTTCTCTTGTATCGTTAGGGGCTACCGGCTCCTTAAAGGCTTTCCATTCTATGGTAATTCGATCTGCATCAATGCCCTTGGCCACTAGCTTGGCTTTTACCCTTTCGGCCCTCTTCTTGCTATACATATTATTGATAGCTAAGGAACCTAAATTATCGGTATGTCCTGTAACTATGGCCTTCCAGCTGAGGTTGTTTTTTAATTGTTCTGCAGCTGAGGCAATAACAGCTTCTTCATGGGGTTGAACGCCCTCGAAATCAAAATGAACAACCAATGCTAAGCTTGGAGCTGGGGCCGCTGGTTCCGGTTCCGGCTCTGGTTCCGGTTCCGGTTCCGGTTCTGGTTCCGGTTCTGGTTCCGGTTCTGGTTCCGGTTCTGGTTCCGGTTCTGGTTCCGGTTCCGGTTCCGGTTCCGGTTCCGGTTCCGGTTCCGGTTCCGGTTCCGGTTCTGGTTCCGGTTCTGGTTCCGGTTCTGGTTCCGGCTCTGGTTCCGGTTCTGGTTCCGGCTCGGTCATAGCAACAGGTTCTTCTACCACAATACTCATGGTGCTGTGGTAAATATCGCTTAGTTTACCATTTCGGTTGCTTGCCAAATAGGCAGCTCCCTCAGGGTTTACGGAAAAGTAGGCATCAAATGAAGCCGTATTTAGAGGATTTGGCAAAAGAACTGGATCTGACCATTCAGTCCAGGAATCTCCTGTTTTGGCCACCATATACACGTCCATATCTCCCTGCCCACCCGGACGGTTGCTGGAGAAAAATAGGAAACTGTTGGTTGCATCGTAATAGGGCGAAATTTCCCTATGGCTTGAATTGATTCCACCACTCACGGGGAAAGGGCCCTTCCAGAAGTTATTTTCGCGGTAAATGATATAAATATCTTCTCTTCCTTTGGAGGGGCTAGATTCCATGGACAAAAAGATGGCTTGGCCATCTGGGCTCACATTTACTCCATAAAACTGCCCTTTAAAAGAAAGGCCGGGCACATCCATGGTTTTGGGATCGGACCAACCATTTTCTCCTTTGTCGGTAAATGAAATTCCGATTTTTCTGGAGTCGTCGGTTTCATAGCTATTCATTAGATACAAACGATTTCCGTCTGAACTAATGCCCACCACCGCATTGTTGCCTTTGTTATTAAGAGCCCCCAACTTGTTGGAAGGAGTAATAAAAGCTTTAGGATTGCTGGTGCCTGTGGCCAAATAAATATCATGACCTGCGAATTTTCCGCCCATATTTCCGGGGTCAAAGGACCGAACAAAGTATAGCGATTTGTCCGGTGCTACCAGGGGGTACTGTTCTTCGGAACCACTATTAATGGCTCCTTCTAAGGCTTCCGGATTGGTAAATTCCAATTGGGGAACCTCAGGGTTTTGTGCGTGCAAGCTGCCAAGTGCGCTAAGCACAAGCAAACAAGCTAATTTGTGCGTTACCATAGGTATTTGTTTTGAAGGCGATTAGGATTAAAAGGGCGGAAGCCCAAGACTATTTCATGGCTACCCAAGGAGCCTTCCCGAATTTGATTGATGGGGAAGTCGTAGGAATAACCTAGAGAGATGCAAGGCGTAATATTGATGCCTAACATGGCATAAGCTGCGACATCATGCCGGTAACCACCACCGAACCATGCCAGTTCTTTCCAACGCATGCGTGCTCCGGCATCAAAAGTATAAGGAGCATCGCCTGCCAATTTAAACAAACCATTTACTTGCAATTCCAATTGATTGCCTAAGGGGAGCATTACTCCGGCCATGGCAAAGTGGTGCAAATCCAACATGGCATCGGTAGGCTGATTGCCAAAATAGATGTCATTTTGCATCAATTGATGAGCGGTATAACCCACCCACCATTTAGGCGCATAAATAAGGGCTCCGGCGCTAATGTCTAAATGAGTAAAGCGGTCTCCCATGCCCATGTATGCATCATACAAGGCATCGTTGTTTTCAAACATAAACACCTCGTCGGTGCGGATGCCATGGTTCGATAAACCAACCGAAGGGCTTATGGCCATGCTTATGTTCTTAAACAAAGGAAAATGGAAACTATAAGCCACTTGTCCTTGAATTCGGTCAAATGCTCCAAGTCTATCATAAACCATGTTCACTCCCAGTCCGTGGCGAAGCCCTTTGTCTCCTCCACGGTCGTACATTTTTTCGAAAAGTGTGGTGTCCGAAAGGGGCAAACTACCCGGATAGGCTATAGTTTCTGTGCTTTTCCCCAAATTAGTGTGGGCTGAAATCCAACCAGTCATGGGTGCCCCATCAAAACCTGCCCATTGTTGGCGAAAGCCGGTTTTTATATCGGTTACATCTTCAATGCCTGCAAATGCCGGATTTATCATAAAACCGTTCATTTGGAACTGGTTCAATTGAGGCAATTGCTGAGCATTTAGGCCAACAGCTAGGCACAGACTCAAACAAAGGGTAAATCTTTTACTCATGGCTTAGCGAATTAAAGTGAATGACCCCTTCATCTTTGGACTTGTGCCATCCAGGTCAATTACATAATAGTAGGTTCCTGCAGGTTGTGCAGTCCCATTATAGGTTCCATCCCAAAACTGGTTGTTACCTTCCGCATAATAAAGTTCTTGACCGGTTCGGTTAAAAACATAGATTTTGCACATGGGGAAGTTTACCAAGTTTTTGATTACCCAAGCATCGTTTACTCCATCTCCATTAGGCGTAAACCCTGTGGCAACGGTCACATCAGTTTCTACTTCTACCAAAACTGAACCGGTATCTCGGCAGCCGAAGCTGTCTTCAAAATATACTTGGTAGGTAGTGGTAGTGTTGGGGCCGGCTTCAGTAGCCTGACTGTCCGGATGACTCAAGAAATCGGTCGGCCACCAAGTAAAAGAGCCCGTAGTAGTGGCTGTTGCCTCCAAATTTACCGATTCGGTTAGGTACATAAATTGGTCCTGCCCTGCATCAACCGAGGGTAGACTCAATACACTTACCTGTACGGAATCCACATCGGTTGCACATCCGTTGGCATCTGTTGCATAAAAATAGTAGACCGTGGAATTATTGGCTTGTATCACCGGGTTAAAGGTGGCCGGGTCCGAAATATTGCAGGCCGGTTGATTGCATGACCAATTATACCCATACGGGGGAGTACCACCCAAAACCACCGAGCGCAATGTCATGGGCTGATACCTACATATGCTGGTATCAAAGCCTACGTCCATTGTCAATCGGCTGGGTTGCCCTATAGTCACCACTTCGTTTAAACTGCAATTATCTCCTAAGTCTGTTACGGTAACGTTGTAGGTTCCCGCAGGTACATTGGTTATGGAGTTCGTAGTCTGAATAGGATTGGTATTCCAACTGTACGTAAAGTTCCCAGACCCACTATTAGCAATTACAGTTGCCGAACCATCTAAATCTCCAAAACAACTGGCCGGGGTAGAGGAGCTGCTCAGGGTGAAGTTGCATTGCCCCTGTAGGCTTAACCCTACCAGCCATCCTAATCCACTATAAAAAAAGTATCTCTGCTTCATTTGGGGTGGTTTGTAGTTTTTGTGTGAACAATATAGTAATATTTATTCATGGTTAGTTCTATCGTGCCCTATTTGTGTGGCTTTAAGAGAAAACTTTTATTGACTCACGGCTTTATCAACAATCTGGTTTCGTGGTGTATCCCCTTTTGAATTCGAATGAAGTATGCTCCCGAGGCCAAAAGCCGAGCCTCTGGCCAAACATAGGCTGTTTGATTGCTTTCAAATTGGGCAATCAATTGGCCCGAAAGGCTTAAAATTTGAGCGGACCAAGGTTCCGTGGATTGCTCCCACTGCAGGTGCAATGGCCCATGCAAAGGGTTGGGACCTATCCATACTTTCGATTTTAACGAGGCCTCCTGGTCTATATTTGTGGTATTCAATTGCATTTCCGTGCAAAAACTAGAACTACAATCCAAGCTTGTATCGGTAATGGTAAGGCAAACTTGATACAGTCCGTTATTCCAATAGGTATGTACCGGGTTGATTTCATAGCTTACATAACCATCACCAAAATCCCAGAAATAATCCAAATAAGGGTTTAATGAGTCCGGAAGAAATTGAACCCGATGCTCCTCAATTAAACTTGGCGAAAAGCTGGTATTTATGGAGGGTTGACAATTAGGAAGCCCTGAGCTTTGGTTATAAAAGCCACCTGTCTCGACTAATAAATCGTTGTTTTGACCCTTAAGCTGGGTCAAACTCAAAATCCCCAAAATCCCCCAAATTGCCGGCTTCAAAATGACTCGTGCAGTCATAGTTTTGTTTTAGTTGGTTTGAGCGCAAGATATGAAATTTGCTTTTTTTAACGGTGGAGATGTAGTAATTTTTTAAATTTAACTCTTTCTCCCCCCTTTGTTAGCCTTAAATAGTTTAGGGGTCAGGAACAGTTTTTCTATATTCCTGACCCATTGTTTACTTTAAGATTTTTACAAACTTGGTTCCTTCCGGGCTGTCTACTTGCACTAAGTATATGCCACTCGACAAATGCTCCAATCCATTCCACAAAAGCTGATTTTGCGTACTGGTTTTTTGACCAATCAATCGCCCTTGGACATCTCTTAGGGAAACACTCCAGTTTCCTTTGTACCCAGGCAGCTGAATTAAGAGTTGGTCTTTGAAAGGGTTTGGCCCGACTTTGATTTCCATGAGTTGGGCCTCCAGGGTTTCAACGCCCGTAGCGTTCAACTGCATGTCGGTGCAATACGAAGAGCTGCACAGGCTGTCAGAAATGGTGAGGCACACGGTATAAATTCCGCTGTTCCAATAGGTGTGCTGCGGGTTGATTTGATAGCTTACCGTGCCATCGCCGAAGTCCCACATATAATTCAGGTAGGGGTCTAAGGTGTCGGGCAAGAACTGAACAGTTGCGGTGCCAACAAGGGTAGGCGCAAAACTGGTGTTGAAAGGCTGTCCCACGGCTATAGACTTGCTAAGGGTGTCGGTGCAGCCTTGATCGCTGGTGAGCAGAAGGGTTACTTGTTGTTGGCCTTGCGCTAAAGTCCAAACGGGGTTTTGCTGACCGGAGTTGAGGCCATCGGAGCTGGTCCATAGATAGCTGTCAATGCTTCCGGCAGGAATGCTTGAAAAATCGGTAAGCGGCATAGGACTTCCACCACAATGTCCGGGTAGATCAAATTGAGCTACGGGTTTGGGATGAACGGTTGCGTTTCCAAAGAGGGTGTCGAGGCACCCGTGGTTTGAGCTTACCACCATATGGTAGTTGTAATTGCCCCAAGTGGCGTAGTTGTGGCTAGGGTTTTGGGCATTTGCAGCGTTTCCATCGCCAAAGTTCCATTGGTAGGCGGCAATAGCAGCACCGTTTACGGCAGAAATGGAAGCGTTCCCATTAAAGCTAGTGGCCGTTTCTTCGCATACGGTATTGGCGGAGGCAAGCGATGCGTTGGGATTGGGGAATACCAAAGCGGTGTCGGTGACCTGTAAGGCACATCCTTGATTTGAGCTTATGGTTCCCTGCACCACAAAGAGTCCAGGATTTTGGTAGTTGTGGCTCAGATTGCTTCCACTGAGTTGTGTTCCATCGCCCATATCCCAGTTTTGGGAAGCCAAAGAAGCTCCATTAATGTTTGGAATAGACACTCCCGCATTCAAACTGGTGGGATTTCCCATACACACATCGGAAAGGCTAAGGTTGCTGAGCACAGGGTTGGGATTCACCAGGACATTGGTTTGCAGGGTATCTGTACAGCCAAAGTTGGTGGTAACCATGAGTTGCGCATTATAGCTTCCGGCATTGGGATAGGTATAGGAAGGGCTGGCGTTGGTGCTGCTGTTTCCATTACCAAAGCTCCAGAGGTATTGACTAATGGTGGAACCGTTGGTGTTGGGTACGGAGCTGGACTGGGTAAAATTGCTGAGGTTTCCAAGACAAACGCTGTTGGCGTTTATGGAAGCAATAACAGGGTATGGGTTCACCAATACGGTATCGGTAACTACCATGGGGCAGTTTTGATTGGTTTGTACGGTAAGCTGCACAATATAGCTGCCGGTTTGGGCGTAGAGTTGTGTAGGATTCAAGGAGTTGCTTTGGTTTCCGTTGCCAAAGTCCCAAGCGAAGCCGGTGATTTGGGCATTGTTAACGTTGGCCAGGGAGGTGCTTTGGGAAAACTGGCTAAGCTGCCCCAGGCACACATCGGGGAAGCTGGACTGAACCAACTGCGGAGTAGGATTGACAATGGCAGAAACTTGAGCGGAATCTACGCAGCCATGGTTTGAGCTTACAATCAACTGAGCATTATAGGTTCCGGGTTGGGCATAGGTATGGGTCGTATTTGCCCCGTTAGCCGTATTTCCATCGCCTGTATTCCAGGTTTCGGTGATAATGGAGGCATTATTGACATTGGAAATGGACACTTGCGCTCCAAAAGCTGTAGCGGCTCCCTGACAGCCTGAGCTAATTGTGGGGGACTGAATAACTGGGTTGGGGTGCACCAGTAAATTCATGAATGCCGTATCCCTACAGCCATGATTGGTCGTTATTATAAGATGACCTTGGTAGCTTCCTTCCTGAGCATAGGTGTGGCTAGTGGCGCTTCCTGTGCCTTGGTTGTTGTCGCCAAAGTTCCAAGCGTAGGTTTGAATAGACGCGTTGTTGGTATTGGCTACCTGACTGTTTTGGCTGAAAGACATGCTTTGACCCTGGCAGACAGGGGATGTTCCTGTAGAGTTAATAATAGGTTTGGGATTGACCGTTACACTTGTTTGGGCCGTGTCGGAGCAACCGTGATTTGTTTGAACCACTAATTGAGCGTTGTAATTGCCTGGCTGACCATACGTATGGGGTTGTTGAAGAACATTGGACTGGTTCCCATCTCCATAGGTCCAAAGGGTTTGAGCTATACTTGAATTGTTGGTGTTGCTCAGTTGCACGGTTGGATTAAACCCTGCAGGCGTTCCTTCGCAAGCACTTAATGCTCCGAACAGCTGGATATTGGGTGCGGGGTTTACCGTAACTGAAATGGCATTTGATGGTTGGGATAAACACCCGTTATTGTCTGTAAATTGTGCCGAATAATTGCCATTTACATTAGCTTGAAGCGTTTGCCCCTGAAACCCATTGCTCCACATAATGTTGTTGGGTTGATTTGCTTGTAGTACAATGGTGTCGTAGGTGCAGCCGGTGGTTGAAGTTAGTGCAGTAATAGTTGGGGCAGGAGGCTGTGGCAATAAATTCGTACTAATGCTATTGGATGCAGCCGACACACAGCCATTGGGGTCTGTATAGGTTGCGGTAACCGTTGCTTGTGTATCAACATATATGCTATTCCCGGTGCCCCCGGTGCTCCAAGTGTTTCCCGTTGGATAATTGCTGGTGAGCATAACCGAATCGCCAGTGCAAATAAAATTGCTGCCGTTTATAGAGATGACAGGGGCTGAGGGAGGAGCTTGTGGGTTTAAGCTTATCGAAGCACAAGTGGTACTGAATTGATTGTTGTTATAGTTTCTGGCGTAAACGGTTGTGGGGCCGTTTACTGTTACTTGAATGGAATTCCCGGTGCCAAGAAGTCCGCTACCGCAGCTGTTGCTATACCAGTAAACGGTACCGCTTACCCCTTGCGCCGTTAGGGTAGTGGTTTGCCCTTGGCACACTTGCGCTGGATTGGCTTGTATACTTGTGGGAGCGGCAGGTCCTGAGTTACAGGAAGAGGTATAGGCCAATACTCTACATGGCCCACCGCAACCGCCTGAGAAATTACCTAAATGAATGTAAAATGTTCCCGTACTATTGGCTGTCCAAGATAAATTAGAGCCAAGCCCACACCAATCATCGTTCCAGGTCACAGTCCCGGTGGTTGGTGAACTGGTTATGGTTAAATACGTATCGCCGCTATAGCTGCCCCCTCCCTGGCAATGGGAGAATGTATAGCTGCAGCCTGCCTGCGCCTGAAAGGCATAGTAGCCACCACTACATGCCGACACGGTTTGCCAACTGGTGCTGGGAAAAAGTGTGCCATTGTTGGGGGAGGAACAAATTCGTTGACCTTGCAATTGGCTTGTTAACAGAAACAGGATTGCAATAGGAAAGCCGAGGGTAGGTTTGTGCGCCATCTTACAGAAATTTTAATTGAAGTTAATCTAAAATTTTTTAATTGTTTACGTTTTTAAGCTTAAAAACGTAAACCTCTGTAAGTCATTGCTATATCTTTGTCGGCTCCTTTTTTCTGTTACATATCCCTAATTTTATGAACAATGCATTGGCCTTATTGATGTTTTTTTGTCTTATTAGTTTTTATTCAAAGGCAATAATTTTGCTTTGTTTATTTTGATGATCTACCTTTTACCATCGGTCTCTATTTTACTTCAGAACTTTTACAAATCGGGTTCCTTCCCCGGTCTCTACTTGCACTAAGTATATGCCGCTCGACAAGTGCTCCAAACCATTCCACAAAAGCTGATTTTGCGTACTGGTTTTTTGACCAATCAATCGCCCTTGAGCATCCCTAAGGAAAACGCTCCAGTTTCCATTGTATTCAGGCAGCTGAATTAAGAGTTGGTCTTTGAAAGGGTTTGGCCCGACTTTGATTTCCAGGAGTTGGGCCTCCAGGGTTTCAACGCCTGTAGCGTTCAACTGCATGTCGGTGCAATACGAAGAGCTGCACAGGCTGTCGGAAATGGTGAGGCACACGGTATAAATCCCACTGTTCCAATAGGTGTGCTGCGGGTTGATTTGATAGCTTACCGTGCCATCGCCGAAGTCCCACATATAATTCAGGTAGGGGTCTAAGGTGTCGGGCAAGAACTGAACAGTTGCGGTGCCAACAAGGGTAGGCGCAAAACTGGTGTTGAAAGGCTGTCCCACGGCTATAGACTTGCTAAGGGTGTCGGTGCAGCCTTGATCGCTGGTGAGCAGAAGGGTTACTTGTTGTTGGCCTTGCGCTAAAGTCCAAACGGGGTTTTGCTGACCGGAGTTGAGGCCATCGGAGCTGGTCCATAGATAGCTGTCAATGCTTCCGGCAGGAATGCTTGAAAAATCGGTAAGCGGCATAGGACTTCCACCACAATGTCCGGGTAGATCAAATTGAGCTACGGGTTTGGGATGAACGGTTGCGTTTCCAAAGAGGGTGTCGAGGCACCCGTGGTTTGAGCTTACCACCATATGGTAGTTGTAATTGCCCCAAGTGGCGTAGTTGTGGCTAGGGTTTTGGGCATTTGCAGCGTTTCCATCGCCAAAGTTCCATTGGTAGGCGGCAATAGCAGCACCGTTTACGGCAGAAATGGAAGCGTTCCCATTAAAGCTAGTGGCCGTTTCTTCGCATACGGTATTGGCGGAGGCAAGCGATGCGTTGGGATTGGGGAATACCAAAGCGGTGTCGGTGACCTGTAAGGCACATCCTTGATTTGAGCTTATGGTTCCCTGCACCACAAAGAGTCCAGGATTTTGGTAGTTGTGGCTCAGATTGCTTCCACTGAGTTGTGTTCCATCGCCCATATCCCAGTTTTGGGAAGCCAAAGAAGCTCCATTAATGTTTGGAATAGACACTCCCGCATTCAAACTGGTGGGATTTCCCATACACACATCGGAAAGGCTAAGGTTGCTGAGCACAGGGTTGGGATTCACCAGGACATTGGTTTGCAGGGTATCTGTACAGCCAAAGTTGGTGGTAACCATGAGTTGCGCATTATAGCTTCCGGCATTGGGATAGGTATAGGAAGGGCTGGCGTTGGTGCTGCTGTTTCCATTACCAAAGCTCCAGAGGTATTGACTAATGGTGGAACCGTTGGTGTTGGGTACGGAGCTGGACTGGGTAAAATTGCTGAGGTTTCCAAGACAAACGCTGTTGGCGTTTATGGAAGCAATAACAGGGTATGGGTTCACCAATACGGTATCGGTAACTACCATGGGGCAGTTTTGATTGGTTTGTACGGTAAGCTGCACAATATAGCTGCCGGTTTGGGCGTAGAGTTGTGTAGGATTCAAGGAGTTGCTTTGGTTTCCGTTGCCAAAGTCCCAAGCGAAGCCGGTGATTTGGGCATTGTTAACGTTGGCCAGGGAGGTGCTTTGGGAAAACTGGCTAAGCTGCCCCAGGCACACATCGGGGAAGCTGGACTGAACCAACTGCGGAGTAGGATTGACAATGGCAGAAACTTGAGCGGAATCTACGCAGCCATGGTTTGAGCTTACAATCAACTGAGCATTATAGGTTCCGGGTTGGGCATAGGTATGGGTCGTATTTGCCCCGTTAGCCGTATTTCCATCGCCTGTATTCCAGGTTTCGGTGATAATGGAGGCATTATTGACATTGGAAATGGACACTTGCGCTCCAAAAGCTGTAGCGGCTCCCTGACAGCCTGAGCTAATTGTGGGGGACTGAATAACTGGGTTGGGGTGCACCAGTAAATTCATGAATGCCGTATCCCTACAGCCATGATTGGTCGTTATTATAAGATGACCTTGGTAGCTTCCTTCCTGAGCATAGGTGTGGCTAGTGGCGCTTCCTGTGCCTTGGTTGTTGTCGCCAAAGTTCCAAGCGTAGGTTTGAATAGACGCGTTGTTGGTATTGGTTACCTGACTGTTTTGGCTGAAAGACATGCTTTGACCCTGGCAGACAGGGGATGTTCCTGTAGAGTTAATAATAGGTTTGGGATTGACCGAGACGCTGGTTTGGGCGGAGTCGGAGCATCCGTGATTGGTTTGCACCACCAGTTGGGCGTTGTAAATACCAGCCTGACCATACGTATGGGGCTGTTGTAGAACATTGGATTGGTTTCCATCGCCATAAGTCCAAAGCACTTGAGAAATGCTGGGGTTGTTGGTATTGCCCAATTGAACGTTCGGATTAAAGACTGCCGGGCTGCCTTCGCATAAATTAAAATTTGAGGCCAATTGAATATTTGGCGCGGGGTTAACGGTCACCGTAATGGCATTTGAGGGAAGTGAGCTGCAACCCTGTGGATTGGTATAAGTTGCAAAATAGTTTCCTTGAACAGTTATTGTTACCGTCTGTCCTGTGTCTTGGTTGCTCCATTCAACTCCTTGACTTTGATTGGTTTGAAGAATTACCGTGTCGTTTCCACAAACTGAGGTACTTGTAAGGGCGCTAATGGACGGAGCTGTTGGAACAGGTGCAGCGCTTATAGAAAAGGGCTGAGAAATATTGCTGTTGCATCCCGCAGGTGTAACATAGCTGGCAGTGTAAGAGCCTCCTTGATTCACAAAAATGGTTGGGGTAGTAGCTCCCGTGTTCCAAGTTACATTGCCTTGCTGGTTGATCTGAAGCTCCACGGAGTCTCCAGCGCAAAGAACCGTATCGCTTACAAAAGAAATGCTTGGTGCAGGGACAGGGTTAACCGTGATTGGGGAGGGAACAATACACTCACTAACGCAGGGGCCGCTGAAGTTGGATACCGTTGCTGTGAAAGTTCCACAACACCCGTCATTCGTATATCCATAAAACCGGAATGTGGCACCTGCAGGAACGGAAATTGAAATGAAACCACTTCCACTGGAGGAAGTTATTGTTGTATTGTTTCCATTAATGGAGTATCCGAAACTATCATAGAATGGATCATTATGCGAGACAGACCAGTTAAAGCTAATGGTTCCTGCCACAGGAACGGTCACCGAATAAAAGGTATAAGCCCCTCCTGATGTATTGTTTGGACCGGTTAAGGTCATGCTGCCAGGCATTCCACCGGAATTTACACTGCCATTGCCCCCCCCTTGCTGTATAAGGCTCCAGTTTTGAGAGGAATAACAACCAGAAAAACCACTGGTTTGGCTCGGCTGACCTGGTGAACCAACATAATAACTGGTGTTTGAATTAATTACCGGTGTGGTAAAGCTTGGCCCTGTCCCTAGGGGAGTCCCTCCCGATGAGCTGGAATACCAATTGTATGAGCTCCCTCCGCTGGCTGTTAGCGTTGCGGTTTGACCACAGGTAATAGAGGCTCCATTAGATGTTGGGCATTGTCCAAACAAATTTCCTTTGGCGAAAAATAGGCTTGATGCGATTAATATTGCAGTAGTTAGCCCTTTTGTAAGCATTGTTTTCATAGCCAGTTTTCTTTAGCTTAAGAATAGGTTAACTAAAGGTAAACTAAAGAGCTGATGTATGCAAATCTTCCTTGATTTAAATATGTTTTTAAAGTATGGTTTAGAAGTACTTTAGATACTATTGGCCTTGGTTAATGAAGGTTTTTCTTCTACTATATTTATTTAAAATGCTGATATTCTTTATATATTGTGTATTGAATCAGCTTGCTGAGCGCTCTTTTTTTACTTGGATTGATACTACAGATTTACTTGATTGTTTTTTTCGATAAGTGAATCTCGTATTTTTGGGTAAACAAAAAGGCATAGATGGAAGCGTCCACCTATGCCTTTTTTGTTTTTGGTCTCTATTTTACTTCAGAACTTTTACAAATCGGGTTCCTTCCCCGGTCTCTACTTGCACTAAGTATATGCCACTCGACAAATGCTCCAATCCATTCCACAAAAGCTGATTTTGCGTACTGGTTTTTTGACCAATCCATCGCCCTTGGACATCTCTTAGGGAAACACTCCAGTTTCCTTTGTACCCAGGCAGCTGAATTAAGAGTTGGTCTTTGAAAGGGTTTGGCCCGACTTTGATTTCCAGGAGTTGGGCCTCCAGGGTTTCAACGCCTGTAGCGTTCAACTGCATGTCGGTGCAATACGAAGAGCTGCACAGGCTGTCAGAAATGGTGAGGCACACGGTATAAATTCCGCTGTTCCAATAGGTGTGCTGCGGGTTGATTTGATAGCTTACCGTGCCATCGCCGAAGTCCCACATATAATTCAGGTAGGGGTCTAAGGTGTCGGGCAAGAACTGAACAGTTGCGGTGCCAACAAGGGTAGGCGCAAAACTGGTGTTGAAAGGCTGTCCCACGGCTATAGACTTGCTAAGGGTGTCGGTGCAGCCTTGATCGCTGGTGAGCAGAAGGGTTACTTGTTGTTGGCCTTGCGCTAAAGTCCAAACGGGGTTTTGCTGACCGGAGTTGAGGCCATCGGAGCTGGTCCATAGATAGCTGTCAATGCTTCCGGCAGGAATGCTTGAAAAATCGGTAAGCGGCATAGGGCTTCCACCACAATGTCCGGGTAGATCAAATTGAGCTACGGGCTTGGGATGAACGGTTGCGTTTCCAAAGAGGGTGTCGAGGCACCCGTGGTTTGAGCTTCTACATAAAATGTGGTAGGGGATGTGATGGCTCCTGTGGTGTAATTTGTGCCGGTACCCAAAGGAGTGCCTCCACTGGGTTGGTTAAACCAGCGATAGGTGCCACTGCTGCCTCCGGCCGTAAGGGTAGCGGTTTGGCCACAAGTAATGTTGGGGTTGTTTACACTTGGGGTACTTGGGGTACTACAGCTTTGACTTAACCCTTTGGAAAGTCCTATAATGGAAATCAAGGGGATTAATAAAAACTTAACTTACTTGCCTTGGTTGTCATGGGTATCTCTTTAATTAACTTAACCTATTCAAAAATACAAAGTAGTTTGTTATTAGTTTTCACTTAATAGAAAAATAATAAAGGTTGTTAAACGAATTTTAGATCTATCTAATAATAGAAATCAGCTTTGATAGGCATGGCTTATTCGGTGGCTTGGTTTTATCTTCGTTTATGTTTCGTAAGTCTTGGGATTTTTTTTGGGTCGTAAAGGCATGGGCAGCATACCTGCTTAAGGCAAAGGGAAACCGATGGTTGCACCCCCCTTTTTTATGTGCCCTGTTTGAGGTTTATGCCGATTCGCCCGGCTTGGTTAAGCAGGTGGAGGACTGGCGAATTAAACTGCAAAATAATTCAGAACCATTAAGCTATTATGACCCGGGTGCGCAAAAGAAACGCTCTATTGCGGTGGCTTCCTTAGCCAAACGTGCTTTGCTGTCTGGACCGGCGGCTGCACGATTAGCTCAAATGGTTTCTTTCTTTTCGCCTGATGCCATTCTTGAAATGGGTACGAGTTTGGGAACTACTTCTGCCTACCTGGCAGTTGCCAATCCTAAGGCTCATGTGTTGACATTAGAAGGTGTGGAGCCGATAGCGCAATTGGCTAAGCGTGGTTGGGATTTTGCAGGCATCTCTTCCATTGAATTGCGGCTCGGCTTGTTTTCTGACACGCTGCCACAAGTCCTGAACGATTGGAAGATGGACCAAAAACAATCCGTTTTGGTGTATATCGACGGACACCACCAATTTGAACCTACTTTGGCTTATTGGAAGATGCTTCAGGACTCCAAGCTACCCATTTCGGCAGTGGTTTTTGACGACATTCGCTGGTCGGTTGGAATGTGGAAAGCTTGGAATACAATGAAACAAGAACGACCGGGCGATGTATGGCTGGATATGGGAAGACAGGGTTGGTGGATTTCGGGCAAGGACAAAACTCCGGGAAGTTGGACCTGGAGGCGGCCTTTTTTCCGGTAAACAAAACCTAAAACGGAGGGGAATGCGCCCCGGCGGAGTTGGAAAGCCCACAGGCCTTGACGCTAGGCAGGCTTAGCAGGCGGAGGCTTTCTCCATTTTTTGAGAAAGCCCCCGTACTGCTTAGCCTGACTTGCGTTGAGGCCGAGGACTTGGAAACGGAGACGGATAAGGCGCCCAAATGAACCCCTTAAGAAAGGTCTTGAGGCCATGAAAGCCTAGCGATGTAGCTTAGCCGTTTTGGTCCAAGCGTTCTTTGAGTTCTTCTCGGATAAACTGTTGAATTTCTCTACTAAGTTGGTGTTTGCGGCTGTTCATGACCTTGAGCATGTCGCCCAACTCCTCTTGATTTTCCCTGTCTTGGCCACGGTTTTTGGTAAGTGCGTTTAAATCTGCTGCCGCTTCTTCATCCACAAAAAAGGCGAGGTGAGAGTAGGCAACTACCAGACTTTCCATGGTTTCCATGTCTAACTGCCCGAGGCGAATCCTGTCCATTAACACCCTGCAAATGGCAAATTTCACCCGGGCAGCAGAACATGGCAAACTCGAAGTGGCTTGAAAGTACTGGCCCTCTTTGGCCTCTTTCATTATACGGCCATATTGACTTACTATTTCAACCGCACGTTGTAATGTCATGCTCATAGAGAACCTGCCTTTTTCTTGAATTCTAACGTTGCTTTGCCGAAATTATTTAGTAAGGATACTTATTTTTTTCGATGGCCAATGCAGCAATGCGGCGTCTAGCCTCTTTGGTATTGATGGGATCTACTTTGCTAAAGCGTTTTAGTCCCATGGTCATCATTCTTAGTTCATCGCCCTCTGCGAATCCATGGAGTGCGTTTTTACCGGAAACCCAAAGACGGTCGGCGGTATCGTATACCAGCACCTGGAGCATATCCAATTTGTCTTGATGGGCTTCTGCTCCGTCGCGTTGCATGAGCTTTTGAACCCTTAGCAGGGTACTTTCGGCCACATAAGTTTCGATGGCCATGTCGGCAATGTGCATAAGCACTTCTTGTTCTTTGGCCAGCTCCATCATGAGTTTTTGAACGGCAGCCCCGGCCACCAGTAGGATGGATTTTTTGAATTTTGCGATGGATTCGTGGGCTTTTTCCAATGGGTCTTCGGTACCTTCAGCGCCAAAGTCAGGTATTTCCATCAATTCTCCGGCCACTTTTTGTGCCGGACCCATCAAGTCCAGTTCACCTTTCATGGCGCGTTTAAGAATCATGTCTACGGTGAGCATGCGGTTGATTTCGTTGGTGCCTTCAAAAATGCGGTTGATTCGGGCATCGCGATAGGCTCTGTCCATGGGAGCTTCTGCCGAATAGCCCATGCCTCCATAAATTTGAACGCCTTCGTCAACTACATAATCGAGGGTTTCGGAGCCATGTACTTTCATCATGGCGCACTCAATGGCAAATTGTTCTACGCCTTTTAGTTCGGCTTCTTGATCTGGCATTCCTTGGGCTTTAAGCTCGGCAATGGCGTCTTCGATGTTTTGTCCCACACGGTAGGTGGCCGATTCGCAAGCGAAAGTGCGGATGATTTGCTCTCCAATTTTGTGGCGGATAGCGCCATATTTAGCAATAGGTCTGCCAAACTGTTGACGTTCGTTGGCATAGCCTACCGCGCGGTGTATGGTTGCTTTGCAAGCTCCAATAGCAGCTGCGGAAAGTTTGATGCGCCCAATATTTAAAATATTTACGGCAATTTTAAAGCCTTGACCGCGCTCAAAGAGCAGGTTTTCGGCAGGAACTACGGTATCCTCAAAAAACACTTGCCGCGTAGAGCTTCCCTTGATGCCCATTTTTTTCTCTTCGGGATTTAGCCGGATACCCCCCATTTTCTTTTCTACGATAAAAGCAGAAAGATTTTCGTCGTCTTCAATTTTGGCAAAAACAATAAATATGTCGGCAAAACCGCCGTTGGTTATCCACATTTTTTGCCCGTTTATGATATAGCTTTTGCCATCGGCAGAAGGGGTAGCTTTGGTTTTTCCGCTGTTGGCATCCGAGCCTGCTCCCGGCTCCGTTAAGCAGTAACTGGCTTTCCATTCGCCGGTGGCCAGTTTGGGCAAATATTGGGCTTTCTGAGCTTCGTTTCCGTAAAGCAAAATGGGCAAGGTGCCAATTCCGGTATGCGCCGAAAGGGCTACGGCAAAGGAGTGTCCTGCACCGGTAACTTCGGTAACGAGCATGGCCGTATTGAAGTTTTTACCAAATCCACCATAGGCTTCGGGAATGGAAACCCCAAGAAGCCCAAGGGCACCGCTTTTGTCCAGAAGCGAAGGCATCAACTCCGGATCTTCCATGCTGTCTAGGGCATCAAGTCGGGGCCACACCTCTTTTTCAATAAACTCTTGACAAGTGTCGGCAATCATTTGTTGCTCTTCGTCAAATTCTTCCGGTATAAACACCGCTGCTGCTTCGGTTTTTCGAATAAGCCATTCGCCGCCTTTAATGGCCATGGTAGTGTTTTTTTGTTCTGACATGGTTCGTTTATTTAGGATGCTATACGTTCAATTACTCCGGCGGCGCCTTGGCCTGTACCCACACACATGGTCACCAAACCCGTAGTTTGATTCCGGGCTTCCAATTCATGCATGATTTGTACCGTAAGCTTGGCTCCGGTGCAGCCTAGGGGGTGGCCTAAGGCTATGGCGCCTCCATTTACATTTAAAGTGTTTGGGTCTAAGCTTAATTCCCTCTGTATGGCTAAACTTTGGCTTGCAAATGCCTCGTTTAGTTCAATAAGGTTTATGTCTTGGAGTTTTTTGCCGGCTTTTTCGAGTGCTTTTGGAATAGCGTAAATGGGGCCTACCCCCATAATGGCCGGCTCCAAGCCCACTACATGGTAGGATGCCAGCCTGGCTCTTGGCTTTAAGCCCAGGCTGTTGATCATGCGTTCGGACATCACCAATACAAAAGCTGCCCCGTCGGAGGTTTGGGAGGCATTGCCTGCCGTTACAGTACCCTTGGCATCAAAAACAGGCCTTAGCCGTGCCAAAGCTTCCTGACTAGAGCCTTTTCTTGGCCCTTCGTCGGTGTCAAACAGGTAACTCTTCTTTTTCTTTTTGCCTTCTTCTACCCAAATTTCCTCAACTTCAATGGGTACGATTTGATCTTTGAATTTCCCGGATTCAATGGCTGCAATGGCTTTTTCGTGGGAACTAAGGCCAAACCAATCTTGGTCCTCCCTCGATACCTGGTAGCGCCTGGCTACTTCTTCGGCGGTTAAACCCATGCCCCAATACCAATCTTCGTGGGCTTTGGCCACTTTGGCATTAGGCACAATTCTCCAACCTCCAAATGGAATGGGGCTCATGCTCTCAACTCCTCCTGCCAAAATACAATCGGCCATGCCGCTTTGTATTTTGGCGGTGGCTATGGCAATGCTTTCTAGCCCTGAAGCACAATAGCGATTCACGGTCATGCCGGGAACCTTGTCGGTGTCTAAACCCATGAGCGATACCATGCGCCCTATGTTTAAGCCCTGTTCTGCCTCAGGGGTCGCATTACCTACAATTACATCGTCTATGCGTTCTTTTTCCAACTCCGGAACTTGAGCCAACAAATGCCTGATGACGGCCACGGCCAAGTCGTCGGGACGAACAAAACGTAAACTGCCTCTTGGGGCTTTACCTACCGCCGAACGATAGCCGGTAACTATGTATGCTGTTTCCATGATGCGCTTAATTTCTTAATGGTTTTCCTGTTTTGAGCATGTGCTGAACCCTTTCCAAGGTGGCGCGTGTGCCAAGAAGACTCAAAAAGGCCTCCCTTTCTAAGTCCAATAAGTATTGTTCATCAACCTGTTGAGCTTGAGATAGGTCGCCCCCGCACATTACATAGCCCAATTTTTCGGAAATCACTTGGTCGTGTTCCGAAATATAATGTCCGGCTTTCATGGCGTTGGCTCCGGCATAAACGATTCCTAAGCCCTCTTGACCGAGGACGGTAATGTCTTTTCGCTTTACAGGTCTGGTATAGCCGGCCTCAAACAGTTGCAACACTTTCTGTTTAGCTAGGGCAATCCGTCGATCTCCGTGCCAGGCAATTTGGTCTCTCCCCTCCACAAAAATGCCCAAATCAAAGGCTTCTTTGGCCGAGGTGGCCACTTTGGCTTGACCCATGGTTAAAAAACGCTCCCGCAGTACATTGGTGCGGATTCCCCCCTCCCGGTATTCATCGGAAGCACGCAGCGCAAACTCTTTGGTGCCGCCTCCTCCCGGAATTAAGCCAACGCCCACTTCTACCAAACCAATGTAGGTTTCTGAAGCGGCCACCACGGCATCGGCATGCAAGCACAATTCGCAGCCACCACCCAAGGTGAGCCCGTGAGGAGCAACTACCACTGGTATGTCGGAGTACCTAACCCGCATGGTGCTCTTTTGAAAAGCTTGTACGGCAAAAGAAAGCTCATCCCATTCTTGCTCAATAGCCAGCATCAAAATCAAGGCTAAATTGGCTCCGGCCGAAAACTGTGCGCCTTCATTGGCTATTACCAATCCGTTCCAACCCTTGTTTTCTGCTACATCAATGCTGTGCTGCAAACCTTGCAAAACTTCCGACCCAATGGAGTTCATTTTGGTATGAAAGGCAAGGTTTAACACCCCGTCGCCTATGTCGTATAGGCTGCAGCCCTTGTTTTTCCAAACCAACCGATTCTCTTCCAGGTTTGCCAGCAGCAAAAAGGCTTCTTGGCCCGGAATTTCTGCATAAGCGTTTTGATGTATATCCCAGTATTCTTTTTTACTGTTTTTAAGACGATAAAAGGATGCTGCTCCTTCTTTTTGCATTTGAGATACCCAGTCCGGCAAACTAAGGCCTTCCTTGTCCACTCCTTCCAACACCGTTTCCATGCCTAAAGCATCCCACAACTCAAAGGGACCCAATTGCCAGCCAAAACCCGCTTTAAGGGCTTGGTCAATGTTATAACAGGCCTCGGCCGATTCGGGAATTCTACCTGCAGCATAGTGCAAAAGGGCAAAAGTCGACTTTCGGTAGAAGTTTCCGGCTTCGTCTTTCGCTGAAAGTAAAAAGCGCATCCGTTCCCTTAGGTCTTCAATGGGCTTGGCGGCTTCCAAACTGGCAAACTTCACCCGCTCCGAGGGCCGATAGGCCAACTCTTTTAAGTCTAAGGCATGGATTTGACTGCCTCCGTCGGAGTCTTTTACTTTTTTGTAAAAGCCCTGACCGGTTTTTTGTCCCAGCCATCCATTTACCTGCATTTGTGCTAAGAAACCGGGCAAGGCAAAAACCTTGGCTTCCTCACTGCCTTGCAAATGACCGGCAAGTCCTTGCGCCACATTAATTAATGTGTCCAAACCCACCACATCTGCGGTTCGGAAAGTCGCCGATTTGGGGCGGCCAATCACCGGCCCCGTAAGTTTGTCGACCTGCTCCACCGTAAGTCCCAACTCTTGCACCAAATGAAACAAATGCATAATGCTGAAAACCCCAATTCTATTGGCTATAAAGGCGGGGGTATCGGGACAAGCCACCGTGTCCTTGCCCAAAAACTTGCGGCCGTATTCCATAAAGAATTCCTGAACCTCCGGGTCCGTTTCTTTGGATGGAATAATTTCTAATAGCTTTAAATACCGGGGGGGATTAAAAAAGTGCGTGCCTAAAAAATGGCGTTTAAAATCTTCGCTTCTTCCTTCCAGTAGACTGTTGATGGGTATTCCGGAGGTGTTTGTGGAGACTAAAGTACCGGGCTTTCTGTGTTTTTCTATCGATTCATAGACCCCTAGTTTAATCTCGCGCCGCTCAATTACGGCTTCAATAATCCAATCGGCCTCCGCCACCAAAGCCAAGTCGTCTTCAAAATTCCCGATGCGAATTCTATCCGCAAAACTATGGTGGTACAAAGGTGCCGGTTTCAGTTTTTTGGCCGCCTCAAAATGGTGTTGCACAATTTTGTTTCGCCAAGCTTTGGAAGTCTCTGTCCAGCCTTTGGCTCGATCCTCTTCGGTTAATTCCTGAGGTACAATGTCCAGCAGCAACACTTCCAAGCCAATATTGGCCAAATGGCAAGCAATTTGAGAGCCCATTACTCCCGACCCCAATACGGCGGCTTTTCGAATATGTCTAGACTTTGCTGTCATGTCGCTTGTATTTCCTGTCCGTTATTTTGTTGTTCTGCAAAGGTCCTGCTGTGTTCGGCAATTAAATTCGATACGCGAAAAAAGGCATCCAATTCTTCCGCACTGCATTGGCCCGCAATATATTCGTGAAAGGACTTTACGGTCTTGCTCGATTGCTGCCGCATCCTTAGGCCATCTTGGGTAAGGGTTATGCGCACCATGCGCTTGTCTTTCGGATCGGCCGAACGTTTCAACCAACCTTTGCCCTCTAAATTGTTCAACATTCGGGATAAACTCCGCGCTTCCAAACCCAATTGGGGCCCCAAATGCGTCACCGGAATGCCCTCCGGTGGAATATGCAGCAACACAAAACCCACCGCAGTGCTTAATTCTTTATCCGCTCCCACCTGATTGTACATCCGTGAAATGGCATGCCATGCATTTTTAACCCCGGCACATACGGTACGTTTTTTGGAGCCTTTTGACCACATGTTCAAATATACACAAAAAAACGTATGCAGGCATACCTTTTTTGGGTTTTGTTGGGCAAAACCCAAAGCCAAAAAATCCTAACCCAAAAAGAAAAAGCAGCGGTCAGTTTGGTTTAATTCATTAACTTTCTCCTGTTATATAAACTTCCTAACATGAGAATACCTGTACTTTTCCATCTTCTTTTTTGGCTTCCTTGCATAGGATACCTTGTTCATGCTCAGTCTCCTGATTCGCACAAACCCGGCACATACGAAGATTCGGATGGACGTTTTTTTGTGAATAGGGCATTGCCCGTGTATTTAAACTTTTCTACCTCACCCGATGGAAAAGAAAACGCACACCAGTTAAAAAGCAAAGCTTCGGCAGAATACACCAACCCTATGTATTTTGATACCGAAGGACTAAACACCATTCGCTCCCCCTATGCGGTGGACCAAAAAACAAAAGAAACGGTATATCCCCTCCGCGATATCGTTTTTGAGGTATACGCCGATGGTTTGGCTCCCAACATCTCCCACCGTTTTTATGGCGCTCCAAAATATCAAAGGGGAGGAACCGTTTACTTTGGCAAAGGCCTAATGGTTGAAATATCCTCTTCCGATGCGGTTTCCGGAGTAAAAGGAATATTCCAAACCGCTTCCGGAAGCAACTTTAGCCCCTACAATACCCCCGTTTCTTTGGCCAAAGAAGGCAACAATACCATCGCTTACTATGCCGCCGACAATGTAGGAAATGCTTCTAAACCCAAATCTTCTACCTTTATGGTAGACCTCACCCCACCCAAAACCACCCACAATTTTAAAGGACCCCAAAAAGACAACATTTACAGCCCTAAGGTTATCGCCACGCTTTCTGCTTCCGACAACCTCTCAGGTGTCCAATTTACCAAATACCACTTCGACGACGCTACCGACCGCAGCTATTACAGCCCCATTTCTTTTAGCCAGCTCTCCGACGGAAACCATACCTTATATTATAGGTCCCAAGACAATGTAGAAAATGCAGAAACCGTTGTGCCCGTGCAGTTTTACCTCGATCGCATCCCTCCTTTGCTCAACAACCAAGTGATGGGCGACCAATACAAAGGAAACTACCTATACCTCTCCGCTCGCACCAAAATTAAGCTTAGTGCCACCGACAATAAGGCCGGCGTAAAGAATGTAGAGTTTAATCTTGACCGCCAAAACTATAGCCTTTACAGCGCCGAGGTGCCCGTGCCCAACCAAACAGGGCTCCACACCATTTACTACCGCGGCACCGATTACGTCGAAAACCAAAGTAGCCCCAAAAGCCTTACTTTTTTCGTAGATAACGTAAATCCTAAAACCTACGTTACCTATGGTTCGCCTCAGTTTTTTGACCGAGATACCTTATTTGTTACCTCCAAAACTCCGGTAACTCTCCATAGAAGCGATGCCCATTCGGGGGTTCAAAAAACAGAATATCAGGTAAATTCAGAAGGCAAAAAAGCCTACAGCAGCCCCATTACTTTGGCCGGAGACGGCTTCAAAACCATCAAATTCCAAACCACCGACAAGGTAAATAACCTGGAACAGGAGAAAACTTCCCAGGTTTTTGTAGATAATATGCCGCCTACCATTTATGTCAATTTCAGCATCAATGCCATCGGTAGCCGAAAATCAGGAGGCAAATCCCTTCAGGTATATCCCAACTACACACGCATGTATGTAGGGGCTACCGACCAGCATTGCGGCACACAACGCATCCAGTACTCCATCAACAAAGGCCCGTTTTTGGACTATTCAAGCGCCTACACCCTCGATATCTCCGAGGTTAGTAAATTCAAAAAGAAGGGCTTGTACATGGTGGTGGTCCGCGCTATCGATAAGCTTGGTAATCAGGCAGATAAAACCTTTGAGTTTTTTGTAGAGTAGAGCAAAAATCTACCTAAAGTAAATGTTTTGAATTTGGCCGGGCCCACCCCTTTGGGGTCGGGCCCTTCCTTCAAGTCCTCAAGCCAAAGCTAAGGGAATGCGGGCTTCGGGTGCTTGCTGCGCGCCGCATCCTCGCTCCTGCATTTCCCTAAGCTTTGGTTTTCCGGGCTTTCCGGGCGGTCCCTGGGCCATGTATTTTCCCCATTTACTACACAAAAAAAGGGACACCATTTTTAGGTGTCCCTCCCTTGCTTTATTCCCGCAGATCGACCAAGTCTTTTGCAGGCTTCGCCGATAACTTACAAAATCCCGGCACTCTTGGTGCTACATCAAGCACACCCTTAAGAATCAATCTTTGGTTACACTACGTCCAATAACAATTCTTTGGACTTCGCTGGTGCCCTCATAAATCTGGGTAATTTTTGCGTCGCGCATGAGGCGCTCTACATGGTATTCTTTTACATACCCATAGCCGCCATGTACCTGCACGGCTTCCGTGGTGACCCACATGGCCGTTTCTGAGGCGTACAGTTTTGCCATACTAGAGGCTTGGTCGTAATCCATCCCTTGGTCTTTCATCCAAGCGGCTTTGTATACCATTAGACGCGCCGCTTCAATTCTCGTGGCCATATCAGCCAATTTGAATGCAATGGCCTGGTGGTCGGCAATAGGTTTGCCGAATGCTTTCCGCTGTTTGGCGTATTCTTTGGCCAATTCATAGGCACCCGCCGCAATGCCAAGGGCTTGAGCTGCAATGCCAATACGACCGCCACTCAAGGTTTTCATCGCAAATTTAAATCCGAATCCATCTTCCCCAATGCGGTTTTCTTTAGGAACCTTTACGTCGGTAAATTGCAGCGTACAGGTGTCGCTGGCTCGAATACCCATTTTATTTTCTTTGGCGCCCTTTTCAAAGCCGGGCATACCATCTTCAACAATTAGGCAATTGATGCCACGGTGGCCTTTGTCCGCATCGGTTTGGGCCATTACCAAATAATATTTGGCATTTTTTCCGTTGGTAATCCAATTTTTGGTTCCGTTTAGCAGGTAATAGTCGCCCATATCAATGGCGGTAGTTCGCTGGGAGGTGGCATCTGATCCGGCCTCCGGTTCAGACAAACAAAAGGCACCAATACACGTACCGGCCGCCAATGGTTTTAGGTATTTTTCTTTTTGAAAATCATTGCCGTAGGCATCCAAACCGTAACATACCAAACTGTTGTTCACAGAAACCACTACAGAAGCCGAGGCGTCAATTTTGGAAAGCTCTTCCATAACCAACACATAGGACAAGGTGTCCATACCCGACCCTCCCCATTGTTCGGGAACCATCATGCCTAGAAAACCAAGTTCTCCCAGTTTTTTGATTTGTTCGTGCGGAAATTCCTGCTTTTCGTCCCGCTCAATTACGCCGGGCAGAAGCTCTTCGCGGGTGAAATCTCGTGCCGCTTTGCGAATCATTTCGTGTTCTTCGGTAAGCTGAAAGTGCATGGTGCCTTGTTTTATTTCGGATATTATGGGCGTTAAAGATACGCAACCCCTCGATAAACATGGAAACCAACTCAATGGTTTTAGGAATGATGTCCGGAACTTCTTTAGACGGCCTAGACTTATGTCTTGCCAAGTTTTCTCAAGTGCATGATAGTTACGGTTTTGAAATAGTAAAAGCCCAAACATTACCTTACACAGAAGTGTGGAGAAATAGATTGGCAGAAGCACATAATTTGTCGGGTTTGGAATTGCATGCACTGGATATCGCTTATGGGAATTGGTTGGGTGAGCAAGCGAAGCAGTTTTTAGGAAAGCATAGGCCAAACGGTATTGCTTCCCATGGACACACGGTTTTTCATGCGCCGCATAAAGGGGTATCTCTTCAGATTGGTCATGGAGGTGCTATCCATGTGCATTGCCAAGTTCCGGTAATCTGTGATTTTCGTATTGAAGACGTGCTGGAGGGAGGGCAGGGGGCACCCTTAGTACCGGTGGGCGATGCATTGCTATTTCCTCAGTATACCGCTTGCTTAAACCTGGGAGGTTTTTCAAATCTAAGTTGGAACGATGCTCAGGGGCTGCGCAGAGCTTCGGATTTGATTCCCGTAAACATGGTTTTAAATCGGCTGGCTCAGCGTCTTGGCTTTACCATGGACAAAGATGGACATTTGGCGTCTCAGGGAGTCGTAGATAAAGACTTGGTTCATGCACTTCAGTCCTTAGACTTATGGCAGCGTCCCTTTCCTCGCTCCTTTGGTCGGGAGGATGTAGATGCTCAGGTGTGGCCCTTAGTTTCGGAATATCCTTCGGTGCACAATGCCTTGGCGAGTTGCACCTATTGGATGGCTCATTACCTAGCCGAAACCATTCCGTCGCTTTGCCAATCGCCGGCGGGGTCTTTTCAAGCTAAGCCCAAGGTTTTAGTAACGGGTGGTGGAGCCAGAAATCCAATATTGATGGAAGGCTTAGGTAATTTGGCTCCCAAAATAGAATGGATAGTACCGGATGACTCTTTGGTAGATTTCAAAGAGGCACTCATTTTTGCCTTTTTAGCTTGGCTAAAGCTTTCCCACAAGCCCAACGTATGGAAAGAAGTTACCGGAGCCCGACAAAGCGGAAGTAGGGGGCAGGTGTGGGGAACTTAAGAACCGTGACAGTTTTTGTATTTTTTACCTGATCCGCAAGGACATGGGTCATTTCTTCCAATTTTCTCGTCGGCTTTAAGAGGAGCCGTACTAGGCTGAGCCATGTTGGAAGGGTTGGGAAGGTTTCCGGCAGGGTGACCTCCTGCCGGTCCGGGTACAGGAGCTTTTGCTGCCACTCCGGGAGGTGGCGCCATAGGCCTATTCACCGTGGGAGCAGGAGCTACCGGCCTTTGTTGTTGAGGATTTTCCTTAGGTAAATCTGCCTTCATTAAAAAGGCAAGCATTTCCTGATTTAATTTGGCCAGGAACTGCTGAAACAGGGTAAATGCTTCTTGTTTGTAGACCAATAAAGGGTCTTT
Organism: Flavobacteriales bacterium; assembly: GCA_018401695.1. Classification (GTDB taxonomy): domain Bacteria; phylum Bacteroidota; class Bacteroidia; order CAIKAF01; family CAIKAF01; genus CAIKAF01. Next base: position 26,266 of record JAGYKD010000004.1, read on the forward strand.
TTGCTCATAAGACGCATGGCTTACCGAAGACTTTAAATCGTCCATTTCCCTTAAATGATCTTTCCAATGCAAATCAATTAAGGCAAGTATGATGGATTTTTGCAGGTATCGAATCACTTCTTTTCCTTGGCTTTCGTAGGCCATTTTGAGCGGCACTTGAATTTGCATGGTTTTCATGCCATCGCTCAAAGGAATCATAATGTTTTGGTACTGCTGCCCTTGTTCCAAATAGACTTTTTCAATTACGGGCCACACCGCATTTCGTATGGTTTCCATGCGGTGTTGCATGGACTGAATCACAGCTTCGTGAAGCTTAGCAGCGATTTCTTCGGGCGACATTTCGAGGAAGGCGGCTTCGTCCATGGGCGGTTCCATGGAAAGTTGGCGAAAGACCTCGAGGCTGAACCCCTGATAATCTCTGGATTCGTAAAAAGAGTCCACCAATTGGTCGCAAACGTCGTAAATGGTGTTTGAAATATCGAGGCTTACCCGTTCTCCGAACAAAGAGTTCTTTCGTTTTCGGTAAACGGCTTCTCTTTGGAGGTTCATAACGTCGTCGTATTCCAACAGACGTTTACGCATCCCAAAGTTGTTTTCCTCTACTTTTTTCTGGGCTCGTTCAATGGAGCGGGTAATCATGCGGTGGGTAATTACCTCTCCTTCTTTGATTCCCATCCGGTCCATGAGCTTAGAAATCCGTTCTGAGCCGAAAATCCGCATTAGGTCGTCTTCTAAAGACACAAAGAAAACCGAGCTACCGGGGTCTCCTTGCCTTCCTGAACGCCCCCTCAACTGTCGGTCCACACGCCGGGAATCGTGTCTTTCGGTACCAATAATAGCCAAACCACCGGAATCCTTAACTCCGGCCCCCAGCTTAATGTCGGTACCCCGTCCCGCCATATTGGTGGCAATGGTCACTGTTCCGGCTTTACCGGCTTCGGCCACAATTTCAGCCTCTTTTTGGTGGAGTTTTGCGTTAAGTACTTGGTGTTTAATATTTCTCAGTTTGAGCATTCGGCTCAGGAGTTCCGAAATTTCGACCGAGGTAGTACCCACCAATATGGGTCTTCCAGCCTCTACATATTCTACCGTTTTGTCGATAACCGCATTGTATTTTTCCCGCTTGGTTTTATACACCAAGTCTTCCATATCCTTGCGCTGTATGGGGCGGTTGGTGGGAATTACAATAACTTCCAGTTTGTAAATGTCCCAAAATTCTTTGGCTTCGGTTTCGGCTGTACCGGTCATTCCGGCCAGCTTATGGTACATTCTAAAGTAGTTTTGCAAGGTGATGGTGGCATAGGTTTGTGTTGCCGCTTCCACCTTCACATGTTCTTTTGCCTCTATGGCTTGGTGCAATCCATCGGAGTACCTACGTCCGTCCAAAATACGGCCGGTTTGTTCGTCTACAATTTTCACCTTACCATCCATGACCACATAATCTTTGTCGCGGTCAAACAAAGCATAAGCCTTGAGCAATTGTTGAATGGTATGGATACGTTCGGATTTTACAGAAAAGTCCCGCAGTAAATTGTCTTTTTTCTTGCTGCGTTCTTCGGCATCGCTGTATGCATTATCCATTTCTGATAATTCGGTAGCAATGTCGGGCAATACAAAGAAGTTGTCGTCTTCAATGCCTTGACTAATGAGATTGATGCCTTTTTCGGTAAGGTCAATGCTGTTGGTTTTTTCTTCGATAACGAAAAAGAGTTCGTCGTCGATTTTATGCATTTCCTTGGATTGGTCCTGCATGAAATAGTTCTCGGTTTTTTGCAATACCGAGCGAATTCCGGGCTCACTGAGGAATTTGATGAGGGCTGTGTTTTTTGGGAGTCCGCGGTAGGAGCGCAACAGCATTTCGCTGCCTTTTTTGTTGTCCTCCTTGCTGGCGTCATCGCGGCTCAACACCTTTTTGGCATCGGTGAGTTGAATGTTGATGAGTTTGCGTTGGGCGGCTACCAGTTTTTCTACCAATGGCTTTAATTGAATAAACTCTTGGTGGTCGCCTCTTGGGGTTGGGCCTGAAATAATAAGGGGTGTTCTGGCTTCATCAATAAGCACAGAGTCGACCTCATCAATGATGGCGAATTGATGCACCCTTTGAACCAATTGGTCGGGGTGTGTTGCCATGTTATCTCGGAGGTAATCGAATCCAAATTCGTTGTTGGTTCCGTATACAATATCTGATCTGTAGGCTTTTCTTCGGGCTTCGGAATTGGGCTGGTGTTTGTCTATGCAATCGATTCTCAAGCCGTGAAACTCAAAGATTGGCCCCATCCATTCAGAGTCTCTTCGAGCCAGGTAGTCGTTTACCGTTACTACATGAACTCCTCTTCCGCTGAGTGCATTTAAGAAAATTGGGAGGGTGGCTACCAAAGTTTTACCTTCCCCGGTGGCCATTTCGGCAATTTTACCGGTATGAAGCACTGCCCCTCCAATGAGCTGGACATCGTAATGCACCATGTCCCAAGTAATTTCGCCTCCCGCAGCAGACCAGGAGTTTGGCCAGTAGGCCTTTCCATTTTCCACCTTCATGTAGCCCTTTTCGAGCGCAATTTCCTCATCAAAAGGGGTGGCCTGCACTTCAATTACTTCGTTTTCTTTAAACCGTTTTGCGGTTTCTTTCATTATGGCAAAGGCTTCTGCCATGGACTTGTCGAGAAGAGTGTCGAGGGTTTCGAGCAAGGCTTTTTCTTCCTTATCTATTGCCTCAAAAAGGGCTTCTTTTTCTTCGTCTGAAACACTGGAATCCTCGGTTTTCTTGCGCAGTTCATCAATAGTACTTTGATGCCCGGCAATACCTTGTCGGATTTTTTGTTTGAGCTGTTCCGATTTTTCGCGGAGGGCGTCGTGGCTTAAGGACCTTAAGGGTTCCCAGGCTGCGTTGACCTCAGTAGCGTATTTTTGGAGTTCCTTTACGTCTTTTTCGTTTTTGGAACCAAGAATTCCGGAAAGTATAGTGTCTAAAATACCCATGTGCAAACAAGCTTATGGTCTACAAGAGACCAACTGCGAAGTTAAGATAGAAATGTGGCTTTACGGATAAAAAAACCTTAAGACCTTCCAAAGAGGAAGGTCTATATGGTTGGGTTGAAGCTTTAAGGAAGGAGATAGGCCAAGGTTTAGTATTCGTCTTCGTTGAAGAAGAAATCCTCTTTGGTGGGGTAATCGGGCCAGATATCCTCGATGGTTTCGAAGGATTCTCCATCGTCTTCCAGTTCTTGCAAGTTTTCGATAACCTCCATGGGTGCGCCTGTACGCATGGCAAAGTCGATGAGCTCGTCCTTGGTGGCGGGCCAGGGTGCATCTTCCAAATAAGAGGCCAATTCTAATGTCCAGTACATGGGGCAATCGTTTTAGCTGTTGTTTTTGGTAACGAAAGTCCGTCTAATTTGTTCCAAAATCTTTCGAAGTCCGCAAAAGTAACCTAATTTTTCGGCTGAGCAAATCTCTTTTTGCGTCTTTGTTTTTTACGCACTATCAAATGGTAAACCTTGATTTAGGTCCTTATGGGCAATTCCCATTCATTTTACCAAACCAAACCTAATTGTTGGAAGAGGATCTGCGCCCCTGACCGACGAAATCAGAATGAGAATGATAAAGGAGAAGGAAAACGATTTTAAAGGAGAAATCAAAGTGAAAACATCATTCTCCTTCTGATTTTGTTTCTGTTCTCATTCTCATTCTGCTTCTCATTCTGTTTCTTATTCTGTTTCTGTTTCCATTCTGCTTCTCATTCTGTTTTGTGTTGTATCGAGCCGGATTAGCTTAAGTTTTTAATCATGGCATAAAGAATTCGAGATAACACGTCTGCTTGGTTTGCCAAAGCCTCAAAATCCTCAACAGAAAGGAAGTTTTCGTCCCTCAATACATCCAATATAGCAACACATTCAAACACCGAACTGCGAGCAATTACAAAAAACACGTCTATCTTTTTTAGTAAACCGACCGGAGCCCTCGGCAATATTAAGGACAATACTAAAGGAGGCTCGGGTTAGTTGATCTCTTGTTGTGGCATCCAAAGGAGCACTTCGGATGAAGTCACGAACCAGTAAATTGAAGGTTTTGGCCTTTTGGTAAATTTCCAGTTTTTCAAAGTCAAACATACGTGCGTTTTTGTAGGGCAGGAGCAAAATGCAGTTTGAGTTTGGGTGTGAGCGTGAAGGCCTGTCGTCGCTCTCGTTACCACACTCCCACAGTTTGAGTTTGGGTGTGAGCGTGAAGAAAAATCAGAGTGCTTGTCGTCGCTCTCGCTTTTTGGAAATAACCTTTTTATAGGCATTTTGAACGATGAATGCAGATTTCATCCCTTCAGGTTTTTAATCATAGCAAACAGCATTTTTGAAATTTCTTCGGCCTTTTGGTAAAAATGGAGGAATTGCCTTTTATTCAATACCTTCTCTTCCATCAATAGCTCAAGAATTGCTACGCATTCGAATAAGGAGCTTCTTGAAATGATGAGAAAATTACGCCTGTCGGGTTTAGAAAACCTACCTGACCCCTCGGCAATATTAAGGACAATACTAAAGGAGGCTCGGGTTAGTTGATCTCTTGTTGTGGCATCCAAAGGAGCACTTCGGATGAAGTCACGAACCAGTAAATTGAAGGTTTTGGCCTTTTGGTAAATTTCCAGTTTTTCAAAGTCAAACATACGTGCGTTTTTGTAGGGCAGGAGCAAAATGCAGTTTGAGTTTGGGTGTGAGCGTGAAGGCCTGTCGTCGCTCTCGTTACCACACTCCCACAGTTTGAGTTTGGGTGTGAGAGTGAAGAAAAATCAGAGTGCTTGTCGTCGCTCTCGCTTTTTGGAAATAACCTTTTTACAGGCATTTTGAACGATGAATGCAGATTTCATCCCTTCAGGTTTTTAATCATAGCAAAAAGCATTTTTGAAATTTCTTCGGCCTTTTGGTAAAAATGGAGGAATTGCATTTTATTCAATAGCTTTTCTTCTGTCAGTAGCTCAAGAATTGCTACACATTCGAATAAGGAGCTTCTTGAAATGATGAGAAAATTACGCCTGTCGGGTTTAGAAAACCTACCTGACCCCTCGGCAATATTAAGGACAATACTAAAGGAGGCTCGGGTTAGTTGATTTCTTGTTGTGGCATCCAAAGGTGCACTTCGGATGAAGTCACGAACCAGTAAATGGAAGGTTTTGGCCTTTTGGTAAATTTCCAGTTTTTCAAAGTCAAACATACGTGCGTTTTTGTAGGGCGGGAGCACAATACAGTTGGAGTTTGGGAGTGGGAGTGAAGAAAAATCAGAGCGTATGTCGTCGCTCTCGCTCCCACTCTCCCACAGTTTGAGTTTGGGAGTAATAACAAACAGGTATATGCTCTAAAAAAGGTTGCTTATAGTTCGCCAAAACTTCTTTTTTTTCGTAGTTTTGGCGAATTATAATTAGGTAGTATGTCAAATATTGTTGGTAGAGTTGAAGAACAAAGCATATTGAAGCAGGCCTTTGAGAGTGAAAAGTCCGAATTAATTGCTCTGTATGGAAGAAGAAGAATCGGGAAGACTTTTTTGATTAGAGAATTTTTTAAGAAGAGAATAGTTTTCGAAGTCACCGGGCTGTACAACGGCAATATGAGTGACCAGCTTCAAAACTTTACTAAGGAGGTAAAAAAGAGAACTAAGAGTTCTGTCGCAGAGTTGCCAAATTCTTGGCTCAATGCATTTACAATGCTTGAGCAATATTTGGACACACAGAAGGGGAGCAGAAAAAAGGTAGTTTTTATAGATGAGTTCCCATGGATGGCAACTGTCAGGTCTAGATTTCTGATGGCCTTTGAAAACTTCTGGAATACTTACTGCATAAAGAGGAAAGATATTTTAGTAGTAATATGTGGATCCGCTGCTTCTTACATGGTTCAAAAAATAATTCGGAACAAGGGAGGACTCCACAATAGAATTTCAAGAAAAATTCGACTGCTGCCATTTAACCTACATGAAACGGAGTTGTTTTTAAAAAGAAACGGTATTAAATACACCAGGTACGATATAATTCAAGTGTATATGGCTCTTGGAGGGGTTCCTCACCACTTAGAGAAATTAAGCAAAGGGCTAAGTGTTCCGCAAAACATTGATGCACTTTGTTTTAGTAATTATGGCACCCTAAATGATGAGTTCAATCAGCTGTATGTTTCCCTATTTGATGAATCTGAGCGTCACATGAAGATTATTAGAACCTTAGCAAGAACGAATAAAGGGCTTACAAGAAATGAATTGATAGCAAAGAGTGGATTGCCATCTGGAGGAGATTTTTCCCTCAAGCTTACCGAGTTAATCGAGTCTGGATTTGTAACTGAATATCCATATTTTCAAAATAAGAAACAACTTACTCTGTATCGCTTAACTGACGAATACTCAAAGTTCTATCTAAAGTTCATTGAAAATAATAAGAATGGCGGAGAAGGGACTTGGCAAAGACTTAGCACCACCCAGTCATATAATTCATGGTCTGGCTTCATGTTTGAAACCTTATGCCTCAAACACATTTATCAAATTAAGAGGTCATTACGGATAGATGCCATTTACTCCGCAAATAGGAGTTGGTTCAATAATAATGCCCAAGTGGATTTGTTGATTGACAGAGATGACAATGTGATGAATTTATGTGAGATGAAGTATTATAACGCTCCATACACCATGGACAAGAAACACTATTTGAATCTAAAGAATAAGGTTGCCGAGTTACGAAAAGATACAAATACCAGAAAGAACATTTTCATCACCATGGTTACAACCTTTGGAGTTAATGAGAATAAATACAGCAAGGAGTTGATCCAGAATAGTCTGGACATGGACGCATTATTTATGATTTAGGCATAACTCGCCAAAAAGTAGGAAACGAAATAGTTTTGGCGAAGTTTACAGCCCATTTGTTTGATCTTACGCAGCTTTATGTGTTCGTAGCACTGGCAATAGAAACCCAATATCCACTATATACGAGGAGGATGTTGATGCGATGCTATCCTTGGGCGATCCTGTTCCTGACGCTTCGGTCAGGATCAAAAACCTGACGCTACGGACTGATGCTTCGAGTCAGCATCTTCGAGTCAGGGACTTCGTCTTGAAAACACAAGGCGTCAATGGGTTCGTACGTTTTTTTATGAAGGATACACTGCGCCCCTGACCGACCGGCTACCCTGCAGTTGGGAGAGCCGCAGGGCTTAGCGGGTGGAGGCCCCGGCTTTTGAGGAGGGGCCCACGCACCACATAGCCCTGCGTGCTTAACCAACGAAGCGTAGTAGGGAAGGCAGGAAAAGGCGCCCAAATACAGGGTGGGTTTGGGGAGAGGAGCAAGAGAAAAGGGGGACTTGTATTTTGAAACTTGCCTTTTGCTCGAGATGGGCTAGGAAAGGTTTTTAATCATAGCAAACAGCATTTTTGAAATTTCTTCGGCCTTTTGGTAAAAATGGAGGAATTGCATTTTATTCAATAGCTTTTCTTCTGTCAGTAGCTCAAGAATTGCTACACATTCGAATAAGGAGCTTCTTGAAATGATGAGAAAATTACGCCTGTCGGGTTTAGAAAACCTACCTGAACCTTCAGCAATATTAAGGACAATACTAAAGGAGGCTCGGGTTAGTTGATCTCTTGTTGTGGCATCCAAGGGTGCACTTCGGATGAAGTCACGAACCAGTAAATTGAAGGTTTTGGCCTTTTGGTAAATTTCCAGTTTTTCAAAGTCAAACATACGTGCGTTTTTGTAGGGCAGGAGCAAAATGCAGTTTGAGTTTGGGTGTGAGCGTGAAGGCCTGTCGTCGCTCTCGTTACCACACTCCCACAGTTTGAGTTTGGGTGTGGGAGTGAAGAAAAATCAGAGTGCTTGTCGTCGCTCTCGCTCCCACACTCACTCTGATTTTGTACCCGGGGCGGGACTTGAACCCGCACGGACATTACTGCCCACAGGATTTTAAGTCCTGCGTGTCTACCAATTCCACCACCCGGGCAGCTTGGGGCGGCTAAAGTACAAAATTCCTTTTATCCTAGCGCCTGTTCTCAAAAGTTGTTTGAAGGGTTCTCTGAGCATATCCCTAGGTGCTTGGCCACTCCGGATAAAACAAAGCGAGGAAAATGCTATCCACTTATTGACCAATGCATTACTAAATTTTGGATAGGCTATACCTTTTTTGGCCCCCCATATACCCTTGGCCCCCCCCCTGCATTCCGTGGCGGGTAATTCAGTTCGGCCGGACCTGCCGCAGAAATTGTCCGGTGAAACATCCGCTTAGTCCAACCGAGAGCCTTCCCGGCGCTTCTTTCTTAAGTATGTAAAAGACGGTGGAATAGTTAGCTAGGGTGCATATTTCGGGGAATAACCGGGGCGATTAGGGCAGTATTTTTATTTGGGCGCCTAATCCGTCTCCGGCCATTAGCTGCCTTGTGGGGAAGCTACGCCGCAAAGCGTAGGCAAGGAGCTTCCTGTGGTCGCTCTTGCCTACGCAGCGGCTGTGCACCCCACATCGGCAGGCTAATTGGCCTGCGCCGGGGCGCGTTAAGCTCCGTGTGGGGATTATCCCATAGCCCAGGGTTTCAACCGTGGGCTAAACAGCAGTCAACAAGAAAACTACGCTTCATTTGTTGAGGGAAAGCCATGCGACGCAATTGCTTGAGGCGGGAACTCATTTACGGTACATTCAAGAATTATTGGGGTAAAAGAGTCCACGCACGACAAAGACCTACACCCATGAAAGTAAGCATGCCTTGGAACAAATTCGGAGTCCGTAGGATGACCTTTGAGGTATTTTCCATATTTTTCCATAGCGGAAAGGCGCAACGGTATCACCCCAATACAACAGCATGTGCTTAGGTAGGTTGAAGATATGTCGCCTATAAGTAAGTTGGGGGCAATGTAAAAAGAAAAGAGCCCCCGAAAACGAGCGCTCTTTGAAATCTTAGACTTGATTACGTTCTCAAGAAAGAAGAGGCTTGATCAAGCATTACACTACAAATGTAACTCTTATTTTTGATAAAAACAAAGAATTGGAATACTCAAAGCTTGAATACTATCTATCACAACCCAGACTTCAAAGATTTCTTAATGCAACAGGAAATTCAAGGGCAAAAGCCCAAAAGCTATACAGAGTAAACCTTAGGGTATCACAAGCTTTTTACCCTGTATTCAATCTCTTTGAAATCTTCTTGAGAAATACTGTTAATTATCACGTTTCAAGTCACTTTTCTAATCCAAATTGGATAGTGTCAGAAAAGACAGGCTTCATGAGTAATCCGACTTTAGCTCCTTCTCGTTTCTTTCTAAAGAAAAGCATTCAGAAGGCGGAAAGAACAATCAGAAGAAAGGGTAGTACTGTTACTTCAGGTAAGGTAATTGCGGAACAATCATTTGGTTTTTGGACCAGTCTTTTTGACACCCACCACTATAGACTAATTGGTGGCTCACCAATACAAGCCTTCCCTCTTAAACCAGCACATGCTAACAGAAGTTTGATTAACCAAAAGCTAAATAAGATTCGAGAGTTTCGTAACCGAATTTATCATAATGAACCCATTTGCTTCAATGGTCCGAACATTGACTTTTCAGAGGCTCATGACATTAAAGACGAAGTATATGAGTTGCTTAATTTGATTGATACAGACTTAACTGATTATGTCGAATATTTTAATGGAATTCAATCAAAAATAGATTCAGCAACGAGCATATGAAAGAAACACTGCCCCCAACATTTAGCCGAGTAACAGAGTAGCCTTGCCAAAAAGCCCTGAAAGACGCTGTATCTTTTAGGGCTTTTCTGTTTAACTTTTCATACACCGACCCGAAGACGGGAATATTGTAAGCATCCGGCCAACTCCATATTCCCCAGCCCAAAATCCCCCACAACTTTGGACAAATCATAAAATGATGTCCAAACGCCATCAAAAAAGAGAAGCCTTGCCCGCTCCGATAGAAGCATGGCGGCAATGTGGAGAAGCACACGCTCCTTTTGCTGCAAAACACCAAATTTTCTTCACCAAATTTCAGTATTGAGTGCGGAAAAGCAAGGCGGCTCATGCCCCGGAGTGCTTTTGGAACTTCCCAAGCCAAGGAACGGTAAAAACACCAAACTTTGCGTTTTAAGTTGCCCATCAAAGCCGATTGCCTCCATAGTGCAACGAATAAAGACAATAATTAACGCAAAAAAAGCAACGAATATTTTTGTTTTGCGACGAATATAGGATACATTCGTTGCAAGAAATGCATTGAATGAGGACTTTTATACATCAAATGGACAATTGGCCCGAATTTACTTGGAATAGCAGTGATTTCTTGGATTTATTGAGTGAGGCAAGGAATTTACAAGGCAGGCTTTTTGGGAAAATGGAAAGACTAGGCTTCGATTTGAGAAAAGAGGCTCTGCTTCACACCTTAACTCTTGATGTATTAAAATCATCAGAGATTGAAGGAGAATTTCTTAATCCAGACCAAGTTCGCTCATCCATCGCTCGCAGATTAGGAATGGAAATATCAGGAGCCGTTGAGTCCGACAGGAATGTAGAAGGGGTGGTAGAAATGATGCTTGATGCAACTCAAAAATGTTTTGACCCATTGACCGCAGACAGACTGTTTGATTGGCATGCTGCTTTATTTCCAACAGGCAGAGTCGGGATGTATAAAATAACTGTTGCCGATTGGAGAAAAGATACTACCGGACCTATGCAGGTAGTATCCGGAGCAATGGGAAAAGAAAAAGTACATTTTGAGGCCCCTGATTCAAATTTGGTGGAAAAAGAAATGACCCGATTTTTAGAGTGGTTCAATACTAGGAAAATGGACTTGGTAATTAAGGCTGCCTTGGCACATGTATGGTTTGTAACCATCCACCCTTTTGAAGATGGAAACGGAAGGATAGCAAGGGCATTGACAGATATGCTTCTTGCACAGTCCGACAAAAGTAACCAACGCTTCTATAGCATGTCTGCACAGATTCGATTAGAAAGGAAGCAATACTATGAGATATTAGAAAAAACCCAAAAGGGTAATTTAGACCTTACCGAATGGATCGTATGGTTCCTAAACTGTTTGATTAATGCCTTGAAAGCTACAGATTCAATACTAACAAGCGTATTATTCAAAGCGGATTTCTGGCAAAGACATATAGATACGGCAATAAATGAGCGTCAAAGAAAATTATTGAACAAATTGATGGATGGCTTTGATGGGAAATTGACGTCTTCGAAATGGGCAAAAATTGCAAAATGTTCCAAAGATTCAGCGGTTAGAGATATTAATGACTTGATTGATAAAGGAATATTGCAAAAAGAAGCAGCAGGAGGAAGAAGTACAAGTTATGGACTGATAGGAATGCCGGCAGGTAACAATTAAGGTTTCGTTCGCCCTGCCATGCCTTGAATGAAACCGCTGTTGATGCCCTCACCTGCGCGCAGGGCAGGCTCCACCGGGGGGCGAGCATTAATTAGCGCTAAGGAACCATGCTCGTTTTGAAAGAAGAATGCCGGCAAAGCAGAGAAACAATCTCATTTTGCTGCAAAACACCAAATTTCCTTCGTCAAATTTCAAAATAGGCTGCGGAATAGCAGGGCGGTCCATGCCCCGGAGGGCTTTTGGGAACTTGATTTGCCAAGGAACAGAAAAAACAACTAAATTTGATTTTACAGTTGTCTAATAAGGCCGACCACCTCACATGTCCCGTGGAGCCAGATGTAAACACTGCGAAACACCCATAGCCCACGGTTTCAACTGTAGGCCAGGATTTCAACCCCTACCCAAAACTCCATAGCTTCGCGATCTCCGCCAGGGACCGGCACGGATGCCCCACAGCTTCGGGGTTTAGGCCTAGGTGGGCGGGCGGGGTGTAGCTTTGCGGAACCTCCGCGCGGCCCCTAGGCCTTGGCCCCGAAGCGAGGAGCAGCAGGGAGGGCCCGGCCGGCGGCACAAAACAATAATCTCTCCATTTCCTCCATTCCTAAAACCGATAGGCCAAGGTGGTTTGAAAACGGCCTAAGGCCCGGGGCTGGGCTTCCGGAACGTTTTGCCATAGCGCCTGCTGCCAATGTCCGCTAATAAACCAACGGTTTAAATAGACGTCTAGTCCAAGGCTTAGTTTGGCCATGGTGCCTCCGGTGGTGGCTTCCGGTATATCAAAGGAGCGGTCGCGGCCGTAATGCTCCAAAAGCAAACCTCCCATGGGTATCCATTGCACTTTTTCGCCTTGTTTCCAATAAAACAGCTGCAACTGTTGGCTCGTGCGCCATCCGGGCAGATAACTTGACTCGTTTTGGGCAAACACCCGAATGCGGCTGTCAACGTTTAGACCGAGTTTTTTGTACCGAAGGGTATAATTGATGTGCGCACCGGCGCCCCAACTTCCACTACCGGTCTGAAAACCCAAAGGCAAAAGGGTGCCCTTGGGGTCTCTTTGCCGGTAATTTCCCAAGGGCAATTGCCCATCCACTCCGGCCATTAAGCCATGTTTCCAGTTGGACAGGGAGCTGTCGGGGCTCATAAAAGCGATGTAGGATGCCTGAATTTGGGCGTCGCCGGGGCCGGCTATGGAATAGCTTTGTTGGCTTTCCACACGCCGGTGGTAACTAAAGGGCAGGCTGCCCATGAGTTGAATTCTTGGGTGGGGAAACACCCGAAACCACAACTCGCTGCTGTGCATTTGGTCTTGGAGCACACGGTTGCTTCCATTGTAGTTTAGAGGGGTATTCGGATGATCAGAACTGCGGAACTGATACCTCACGCCCACCAAATTGGTGCGCACCACCGGTAAAAATCCACCGGCATTGAACGGGGCCATGCAGCCGCAAACATCGCAGGCCTTTGCCGCATGGGGGCTGAGCAAAAGTAGATTCAGCAGCACAAAGGCTTTACTCCATCCACCGCGTATCGGAAATAAGTGTTTCATCGGTTGTACTTTTTATGAAGGCAACTAAGGCCTCGATATCTTGGTCGCTAAGCGGAATGCCAGCGCTTAAAGAGGGGTCAAGATTTGGTGTGGCTTGGGGAAAACGATAATGCCCAATGGCCTGCTCCAAAGTCATAAACCGGCCATCGTGCATGTAGGGATAAGTCAGCTCTGCGTTTCTTAGGCTGGGGACTTTAAATTTGCCATGGTCGGCCGGGTCCAGGGTAATGACTGCTCGTCCCGGGTCTTCGCTGAGGCTGTCCAGGCCATTGTTTCGGTAGCTGAAATCGCTCAACAAAGGCTCGCTGTGGCAGTGGCTGCAATGCTGCCTGAATAGGCTTAGTCCTTTCAGCTCTAAGGCATTTAGGCCTTTTCCGGTGGTCAGGTACATGTCGTATTTGGAACCGGAGGAGACTATAAGGGTCATAAATTGCGCCAGCGATTTCAGTAGGTGGTGGTCTTGCAATTGGGGGGTGCCAAATGCCTGTTGCGCCAAGAAACCATAGCTGCTGTCTTGGTTGACTTTTTGCAGCACCTGAGCCATGGTCAGGTTCATTTCTAAGGGATGCGTAAAAGGGGCTACGGGTACCATTTCTAAATGGTTGATGCCACCGTCCCACATAAAGGCCGGATGCCAGGCCATATTAAATACAGGAGGTGCATTTCGAATGCCCAAACGCCCTTCCACCCCCATGCTTAGTTTGGTGTTGTGGTCGGCAAAGGCATGCACTTGCGCATGGCAGCTACCGCAAGATACCGAGCCGTCGGAGGAAAGTTGCCGGTCGTAAAACAGCTTTTTGCCCAGCTTAAAGCCATAAGCACTTGGGCTTTTCTCGCCTAAGCCATACACCGGGGTAGGAAAATGCTCCGGTGGATTAAAGGCATAGGGGGTGCCAAGCTCTTCCGTATCCGCACTGCAAGAAGCAAGCATTACCCATCCAAGGATGGGTAATGCACGCAACATTCGAATCAACATCAATTGTGGTTGTGGTCCCATGTGATGCCATTCTTAAGGGACATCATAAGGGCTTTGGCTTTGGCCCCGGGCATGTGCACCATGGGCGTAGAAGCGGTAGTTTCGCCTCCGTTCCACAAATGCGAGGGGTCCACCATTAAATGAACTTGAGGTGCACTGCCACCTTCTACCTCCAACAAAGCACCATTGAAACTGAGCTCAATGAGGGGATTAGCCGCATTTGGGCCGGAAAAGCCGCCCAAATGGTAGGTAAATTGTCCGGAGTTGCCGGTAGAGGAGGTGCCTTCGGCTTTTACAAAGATGTAGCCGGTGTTCCAGCTCCAAAACATATTGTTGCTCACGGCCAATGCTCCTTCCTGTGCCCCTGAAACATTTCGTAGGGAATCTACGCCGAGCATCAAGCGGATGTCGGTATAGCTTCCCGCAGGAACATTTTTTACCGCCAACTGATTTTCTCCCTGGGCTGCGTCGGCCAAAAAGTATTGATTGGACGCTTGATGCCAGTTCCCATCGGTGGACTTAAGTTCCACGTTAGAAATATAGTATTTGAAGGTGGTGAAGCTTAGTTCCTCTGCGGTGGTGGGGTGGCTAAGGCTTTGGTTCAGTGCGAAAGGATTGCCGTCCCACCGGTGATCTAACTTCAGTACCACTTCACCGCTAGTGCCATGGTTGGTATTGGGTTCCTCCTCTGAACAGGAGGCCAAGAGGAGCGCTACCGCGCTCAGGAATAGAAATTTTGAAATAGAAGACATAAAAAGAGAATTTTGTTGGTTGTGGTCACGTATAGCGCTTAGCTGCCCCTGGGGCATGCTCCCAAATGAGCGGGCCAAGCGGTTCGGACCGTAAAATAAAAAAATGAGAAACCTAAGGTTTCTTGATTGGAAGGAAGGCTTAAGCCATTAAACCAACAAAAACTCGGGTGGGGGAGATTCAGGAGGATGCGCGATTCCATAGAGGTCGGGACTATGGTGTTCCGAACTAAGGAATAACAGAGGGGGGGAGGAATTTTCCCATTTAGGGTTTAGAGCTAAAAAGGCAATAAAATCAAAGCGTAAAGGCCTTTCCGGCGTCCGGCTTTCCGTTCCTTGGCTGGATTCGGGCGACCATTGCACCAGGGATAATTCGTAATTGAGTTGGCAGGTACCTTTGCAGACAGGAATGGTTTTCTTTTGAACGCAGGCCTCCGCGTAGTTGCTTCGGTTGATTAAGAAATTAAGCTGCAGCCATTGGCTCAGAACCAAAGGAGTAGACAGGACTACCAACAACAACCATGCGAAGCCTAAGCGCATGGGGCAAAGGTAAGGCTAGAAAAGCAATCTTCAAGCAAAAAACATGCAACAATTGTCTTAGGCTGCCTGTTTCCATGGTAAACAAATTATGCTTAAGCTATTTAAAACTCAAGATCCTGCCAAAAAGTTGCAAAAGGAATACGAAAAGCTCAAAAAGGAAGCTTACGAATTGTCGCATACCGACAGAAAAGCCTCAGATGCCTTAACGGCCAAGGCCGAGGAAATTTGGAAGAAAATAGAAGCTTTAAAAGAATCCAAATAAAAAAAGCTCCGAAGAATCGGAGCTTTTGGAGCGGGAAACGAGACTCGAACTCGCGACCCCAACCTTGGCAAGGTTGTGCTCTACCAACTGAGCTATTCCCGCAAGTGGGATGCAAAAGTAAACTCCAATTTCTTTTTTGCCAACATTTGGGCTCACTTTTTTGATTTTGTTTCCTTAACTCCCACCAGCCGTTTGATTTCATGGAGCTTAACCAAAGCTTCTACGGGGGTTAAATGATCCACGTCTACATTTTCAACCGCATCTCTCAAGGAAAGTAGGCCGGGGTCGTCCAATTGAATAAAGCTGAGCTGAACTCCCGCTTGTTTGCTTCCTTTCGTTTCCCGACTAGCTTCCAACTCTTTCAGCACTTGTTCGCTGCGTCTAACTACCTGCAAAGGCATACCGGCCATACGGGCTACTTGAATCCCAAAACTGTGGGCCGTTCCTCCGGGAGCCAATTTGCGCAAAAACACCATGTTCCCGTTTGATTCTTTTACAGAAACGTGGTAATTTTTTACGCGTTTTAAGTGCCGTTCCAAGTCGTTCAACTCATGGTAGTGGGTGGCAAACAAGGTTTTGGCCTTGGCACTGGGGTGGTCGTGCAAAAATTCCACCAAACTCCAGGCAATGCTTATGCCGTCGTAGGTGCTGGTGCCCCGGCCAATTTCGTCCAACAAAACCAAGCTGCGGTCGCTTAGGTTGTTCATGATGGCCGCCGTTTCGCTCATTTCCACCATAAAAGTAGACTCTCCCTGGCTCAGGTTGTCGCTGGCACCAACGCGTGTAAAAATACGGTCGGTCCAGCCAATTCTGGCTTGTTCTGCGGGCACAAAACTACCGGCTTGAGCCATTAGGACTATAAGGGCAGTTTGACGCAGCAAGGCACTTTTACCGGCCATGTTGGGGCCGGTAATAATGAGTATTTGTTGGTTGTCGCCATCCAACTGAAGGCTGTTGGGTATGTATTTTTCTCCGGCCGGCAGCTGATGTTCTATCACCGGATGCCTGCCCTCTAAAATAGTGATTTGATGGTTCTCCAATATTTCCGGCTTGCGGTAGCCGCGGCTGTGGGCAATACCTGCAAAATTGCAAAGGACATCTAGGGCCGCTAATTGTTGGGCGGTCTGTTTTACCTCGTTTAAATAAGGCAGCATTTCTTCTAAGAAATCCTGATACAAACGGGTTTCCAGACCAAGGATTTTTTCTTCGGCGCCCAGAATTTTTTCTTCCCAGGTTTTGAGTTCCGGGGTAATGTAGCGTTCGGCATTCACCAAGGTTTGTTTCCGGATCCACTCCTCCGGCACTTTGCTTTTATGGGCATTGGTCACCTCCAAATAATAGCCGAACACTTGGTTAAAACCAAGTTTAAGTGAGCTTATGCCCGTTCGTTCGGCCTCATTTTCTTGGAGTTTAAGCAATACGTCTTTACCGGAATAAGCCAGTTTGCGGTATTCATCCAATTCCGCATCAAAGCCTTCCGCAAAAACAGGGCCTTTGCCCGGTTGAGCCGGGGGCTCCTCTACCATACTTTGCTCAATGCGTTCGGCCAGGTGCTCCAAATTCGGAAAGGCTTGAGCAAATATTTCCCAATCTTTTCCTCCCTCGGCTGCCATTTCTTGGCCTAAAGCTTGCGCCTCACGAATGGCGGCGGCCAATCGCGGGAGTTCTCGAGGCGATAAACGGCCGGTGGCCAACCTTCCGGTGAGCCGCTCCACGTCGCCGCACAGCGACAACCGGCTTTTCCAGGCCTCTATTTTTTCCGGTTGCCTCACCAACCACTGCACCCGGTTCAGACGTTCTTCTATGGCCTCAGGCGAACGTAGGGGCATAAGCAGCCAGTGCCTGAGCTTCCTTGCGCCCATAGGAGTTTGGGTTTCATTCAGCACATCAAATAAGCTCACCCCATTGCCTTGAAGACTCTCTACCAGTTCCAAATTGCGTATGGTGAATGGATCCAACCATAAATGGTCGCCCCGTTCAAGACGCGTAATTACATTAAGGTGCGGAAGTTTTTCATGGCGGGTTTGGGCCAAATAGTGCAATATGGTGCCGGCAGCAACCACTGCTGCATCCATATGGTCAATGCCAAAGCCTTTCATGCTTTGGGTGCCGAAGTGTCGATTGAGCAGTGGCTCAGCAAAGTCCCGGTCAAATATCCAAGCTTCCAGTGGATACATATAATAGGATTTGCCCATTCGGTTTCTGAGCGCTTCCTCATGGGCCCGCGGCACCAATACTTCCCTGGGTTCAAAAGAGCCCAGCAAATGGTGCATAAAATCAAAACCGCCTTCACCGGCAAAAAAGGCACCGGTAGAAAGGTCCAACAAGGCCATGCCGTAGCGTTCACCCATGGGCGCTAAGGCGGCTAAGTAGTGGCTGTTTTGACCGTCCAACACCTTTTCATTCAAGGCTACCCCCGGGGTTACTAATTCTGTTATACCTCGTTTTACAATGGTTTTGGTGGTTTTGGGATCTTCCAGTTGTTCGCAAATGGCCACCCTTAAGCCTGCCCGCACCAGGCGAGGCAAATAGGCATCCAAACTGTGGTAAGGAAAACCGGCCAATTCCACCGAAGAGGCCGCCCCGTTTTTGCGTTTGGTAAGCGTTATTCCCAATACCTTAGAAGCCTGTATGGCATCTTCGCCAAAGGTTTCGTAAAAGTCCCCTACGCGAAACAGCAACAAAGCATCCGGATGCTTTGCCTTAATTTCATAAAATTGCTTCATCAAAGGGGTTTCCTTTACTGCCTGCTTCCCGGTTTTTGCCACGTCTTGGATTTTTTTCGAAAGTAACCATTCCTTTGCATTGGTTCAAGGCCTTGGACTTACTTTCCTACGATACCCTACCTTTGCTCCATGCAAAAAAAGCAGATGGACGAACTGGGAAGACTATTGCCGCACGAGGCTTCCCGGGCTCCCCGTTTTCCCATGCGCATTCTCCTCGATCAGGTGCGCAGCATGGCCAATGTGGGTAGCCTGTTTAGAACGGCCGATGCGTTTGGAATAGAAGGCCTGGATATTTGTGGCATTAGTCCTCAACCGCCCCGCCCCGAAATCCGAAAAGTGTCCTTGGGCGCAGAGCTTACCGTTCCTTGGAAGCATTGGCCCTCCGCCCTGGATGCGCTTCATTTTTACAAGGAATCCGGCTACGAATTGTGGGCTTTGGAACAAGTGCATGGCAGTATTTCCTTGCCCTTATGGACCAAACGCCGTCCGGAACCGGTGGTGCTGGTGCTTGGACATGAAATTGACGGTGTTTCCGATGAGGTGTTGGCCCTTTGCGATGCCGCCTTGGAAATCCCTCAGTTTGGAACCAAACATTCTTTGAATGTTGCTGTGGCGGCAGGTATAGCTATGGCCAAATACGTGTTGGATTAGGGCGCCATTTCCGTCTCCGGCGGCAAGTCCTCAGCTCCGCCTCAGGGCAGGCTAAGCGGTGCGTGGGCTTCTAAGGTCGCCTCCGCCCGCTAAGCCTGCCCAAGAGCCGGAGCTTCCGGGCTTTTTGCCTCCGCCGGGGCGCAAATCATCGTCCCAAATCAAGATTTTGAACACCCTTAAGCTAAGTTTGCCAAAGCTTCGTTAAATTCATGTTGTGAAATGTTTCTTTGCTCTTCTCCTTTGCTTTTATGCAGGTTTCCTTTACGCCTCGCCTCCCCTGGATTCTTTGGAGGCTAAAAAAGCGCGTATTGAGGCCAATTGGCGTATTGCCCCTGCCGAAACCTACGCACTGGCCAGGTCCTTGTTTTTTGAATCTAAGGAGGTGCCCGAAATTCAAGCTTGGGCAGGCAACATTGCCGGCATCCTTTCCGCCGCTTTAGGCATGTTGGACTCCTCCGATTGGTATTACCAAAATGCTTTGGTGGTAGCCAAAGAGCATGGTGTCCGTGAAACGCTGCAAAAAATCAAGATGAATCAGGGCATTAACAGCAACTACCGAGGCGATTTTAAAGCAGCGGCCCTTTCCTTTTACGAGGCCATTCGAGAAGCACGGGTCGATACCAACCTCATGTTGGAAGCCTATGCCTCCAGCAATCTGGGTTTTGCTTTGCAACGCATCGACTTGCCACTCCAGGCCCTAAATTACCACATCAAAGCCGCTCGACTTTTTTGGTCTTTGGACCAATGGATTCCATATGCCAACGAACTCAACAATCTTTCGGTCTTGCTTTACGAAAAGGAAAGAGACAGTCTTTCTTTGCATGCCGTAAAGCAAAGCCTGCGCATAAAGTTGGCCATGGGGGTTCCCAATATCGGCGCCAACTACCTAAACATAGGTAACGTCTATATGCGGTGGAACCAATTGGATTCTGCCGAAGTAAATTTTTCAAAAGCCCTGGAGAGCTCACGTGCCATAAACGATTTAGAAATGTTGGGCCAATCGGTCTATTCATTGGGATGGTTGCATGTGCAAAAGGAAGATTTTGTTCGGGCCAAACCCTTGCTGGAGGAGGCCTTAGCCTTGGCCGAACTTAACGATCAGGGATACAGCCAACAAAAAGCCGCCGATCTTTTGGCAACCACTTACGGAAACTTAGGCCTTTATAAGCAGGCCTATTTAAGTCGATTACGCGCCGATGCCCTTAACGATAGTTTATACGCCGAGGACGACCGAGTGGAAATAGAGGCCTTAAGGCACAGCTTGGAAGAAGAACAACTGGCTTTCGAAAATGCCCTAAAAGACGTTCAAATTGCCGAAGACGCCCTTAAAAAAGAACAGCAACAGCTTCAGGTGATTGTCCTTGCTTCGGCCTTGTTGTTGTCCTTGTTGGTATTTCTTGCCTTTTTTCTGCGAAGCAGGGAACGCCAAAAGTGGACCCAAAGGCAAGCAAAATGGGAAGAAGAAAAGAGCTTGCTGCACCTAAGGCAAAAGCATCAAGAAGAAAAACAACGCATTTCCCAAGACCTGCACGACAATGTAGGCAGCCGACTTACCGTACTTATTCATCAGTTGGATGCTTCGGGCGACAGCCCTGAACTACACCTTGCGGCACGGGAAACCCTGCAAGACCTCCGCCAGGCAGTTTGGCTTATCCGAGAAGAGGCCTTGGATCCTTCCCGTTTGGTGCAACGCCTTAAAAACCAATTTGGTCGAATTCAACATCCGGTGATGGATTGGCAGGTAGAGATGCGTCACGATGCCCCTCTTCCTCCGCACTTAGCCATCCAAATGCTGCGTGTGGTTCAAGAGTTGGTAAACAATGCAATAAAGCATGCTAAAGCCCGTAAAATTAAGGTGGTTCTTGAGTTCACCAGCTGCCAAATGTCGGCCACTGTAAGCGATAATGGAATAGGAATGGAGCCCGAACAAATGCAGTCCGGTGGAGGGCTAGATGGCCTTAATGCGCGCATTTTAAATGCAGGCGGCAGGTTTTCTTGGGAGAGCCGGGTGGGCAAAGGAAGTTCTTTTGAGGTGTTTTTTCCTCTAGAATAGACAAAGGCTTCCTAATTTTTAGGATAAACTGCGTATTGGGTATGATTTTTGCCCTATTCATTTTTACCGTATGGCAATTCAGAGTAAACTAAAACTGGCAATCGCCGAAGATCATCCGCAACTGCTCCAAAGCCTTAAGATGAAACTGGAGCAAAACAGCCGCTATGCAGTAAAACATGCCGCAAGAAATGGGCGGGAATTACTCGATATGCTTCAGGCCTACTGCGGTATAGATTTGGTATTGATGGACCTGCAAATGCCTCTTATGGACGGAGTAGAGGCTACCGCACAAATCAAAAGCAAGTATCCGCATATTCGGGTATTGGTCATTACTGTTTTTGACGACGACCACCACATTTTTGAGGCCATTAAAGCCGGCGCTTCGGGTTATGTGCTCAAAGATTTGCCTTCCACCGAGCTGCACGAAGCCATTGAAGCAGTTATGGAAGACCGCCATCCCATTCCCGATCATTTGTGCGGAAGGTTGTTTTCCATGCTTCGGGAGGGCAGACCGGCAAAGCTTAATCAAGAGCAAGCCCCCGACTTAACCGGCCGGGAACTGGAAGTTTTGAAGAGTTTAGATGCCGGCCTTACCTACGAGGGCATAGCCCAAAACCTATTTATTAGTCAGGGTACCGTACGTAAGCATGTGGAGAATCTCTACCGAAAGTTGCAAGCCCACAACCGCACCGAGGCTTTAAAAAAGGCCCGTGGCATGGGCTTGTTTTCCTAAGGTTGCAGTTTGAAGCTTATGGGTAAGGCATAAGAAACCCGCACGGGTCGTCCTTGCACTTTTCCCGGCTCTAAGGCGGGAAGCAAGGAGAATACCCTTACTACTTCTTCTTGAAAGTACTCCTTTTGCTTGCCTGCCATCTCTTGGAGCTGAATGCTGCCATCTTTCTCAATAATAAACTGTACATAAATTTTGCTCTCGATTTTGTGCCTTTTGGCCTCTTCCGGATACCTGAGGTGTTGGGCCAAATGGTTCCGTAGACCATCATTTAAGCAGGTTTCCTGATGTTCTTTCTTGCTTTGGCGTCCACAATTTTTAAAGTAGGGTAGATCGTGGACCGCCATGGGATTTGAAACGCTTGGCTCGTCATTAATGGATGGCCCTTCATTCGTGAAACCTTGCTCAATTTCCGGACCTTCTTTAAAATCCGGATCTGGATTCGGCTCAGGGTTTGGTTCCGGCAAGGGTTCGGGGCTTAGTTTAAATTCATCTATGATTTCTTTAGGATCTTGGGTGGGCTTGGCGGCAACCCGTTCCTGTACTTTGGGTTCAGGAAAGTATGATGCTATAATGAAGGGTTCCTCTTGGCTGTTTTCCTGGAAAAAGGCCATTTTTTCGCCTTTTGTGCTTCTCCATTCAAAAGCCATAAGCGCTAGGGTGCTTGAGATGCCTACGCCGATAGTAAAGCGCAGCAGTCGGTTGGATGAATTTCTTTTCATGGTTTTTATTTTATAAACGGTATAGCTCGGTACCTTGGTGTGTGCCGGTTCTAACAAAATCAGGACTTTATCGGGGAAGTCGGTAAAGATTTCTAGAGAGTTTTTGCCGCAGTATGCCGTGCTTTTTTTGGTAGTGTATCTTTGGGCTATGGAAATGTTCAGCGACGAATGGTTTATGCGCGAGGCCTTACGGGAGGCTCAAAAGGCATACGATTTGGGTGAGGTACCTGTGGGTGCTGTGGTGGTTTCAGGGCACCGAATCATTGCGAGGGCCCATAACTTAACGGAGCAGTTGAATGACGTTACCGCCCATGCCGAAATGCAGGCCATCACTGCCGCTGCCAATTTTTTGGGAGCTAAATACCTAACGGAATGCCGATTGTTTGTGACTTTGGAGCCTTGTCCCATGTGTGCCGGTGCCATTCGTTGGGCTCGACCCGTGGAACTGGTGTATGGCGCCGCTGATTTAAAATACGGGTTTGATTCTACGGAAGAAGGACGCCTACATCCCAAAACCAAGGTAAAAGGTGGCGTATATGGCGAGGCTTGCGGACTTTTACTCAGTCGTTTTTTTCAGGAGAGACGCAGGGCAAATGGTGAAGGATGAGGTAAAGACGGGATGCCTCCAGTCTCTCGGTGTTGAGTGATGAGGTAAAGACGGGATGCCTCCCGTCTCACGATGGGGCGTGATGAGGTAAAGACGGGATGCCTCCCGTCTCCCGATGGGGCGTGTTGAGGTAAAGACGGGATGCCTCCCGTCTCACGTTGGGGCGTGTTGAGGTAAAGACGGGATGCCTCCGTCTCACGTTGGGGCGTGTTGAGGTAAAGACGGGATGCCCCCCTCTCTGCAAGGTCTTTGCGGTGCTAAAGGTTTCACGCAAAGCCGCGAAAACGCAAAGCGCATTTGGCGTCCCTAATTGTTTTGGGTTAATGCAAAACTGCACTCAGGATAGGGTTTTTTGTACCCAGGAAGGAATATCGGGCCAGCTCCATCGGGTCGAAATCTCCGTAACCCCAGCCCCCTCGGGGCGAAAGCTTTGTACACCCAGCCCCTTAGGGGCGAAACCTCGGTAACAAAAAGGAGCGTGGTAACCCCCCAGCCCTGTAGGGGCGAAACCTCGGTAACAAAAAGGAGCGTGGTACCCCCCCCCCAGCCCTGTAGGGGCGAAACCTCGGTAACAAAAAGGAGCGTGGTAACCCCCCCCAGCCCTGTAGGGGCGAAACCTCGGTAACAGAAAGGAGCGTGGTAACCCCCCAGCCCTGTAGGGGCGACACCTTTGTTTCCCCCCACGGAGCGTAAAGCGCCCCGGCATAGGCCAATTAGCCTGCCGATGTGGGGTGCCCAGCCGCTGCGTAGGCAAGAGCGACCACAGGAAGCTCCTTGCCTACGCAATGCGGCGTAGCTAGCCCACAAGGCAGCTAATGGCCGGAGACGGAAAAGGCGCCCAAATCCCCCAAAAAACAATCAGGAATAGCAAGGATTAGAACAGGGGACCGGAAAAGTGCATAAAAAAGCCGGTTTGCTGTCGGTCGTTGGTGGCGATGTAAAATTGAAACACCCAATCGTAGTAGCTCACCAGGTCGATGCCGCCGCCCCAGCCGGTGAGCCAGCGGTTGCCCAGAGGGTTGCTTTGGCCTGTGTGCAGGTCGCGGGTGATGCCTGCATCGGCAAAAATGCGTGCGTGAAAGCGCAGCGGAACCGGGTTAAATTTGGGTGTTTTTACCCAAGGGAGTTTTAGATTCCACTGAGGGAATATCTGGAAATTCAAGTCAACTTTCCCAAGCGCACTGTGTTCTCCATCAATGACATACAATTCATAGCCACGAACCAAAAGTCCATAGCCCAGACCTTGGCGAAAGAGGTAAGGGGCTCGGTCGCCGGCGCTGGTGTTTGCTCCTAGCCGTCCTCGTAGGCTCCAACGTGGCCTAAAAGCCCAGGCCGCATCGGCGGAAATGCTCCAAACCCAACGGTTTAGGCTTCCCCGGTCCAAGCTGCCTTGCCTTATGAGGCCCGTGCTAAGCATGTAGCCGTTCCAAGGGTAGGGTTGATAATCGCGTCTGTCGTGGCGGAGGCTTATGGCCGCGGTAAGGATGTTTGCGGTTTGTGCGCCGTTGCCCAGCAGTTCCGGAAAGAGTAGGGCAAGGCTGTCGTTCAGGGCAATGCCTTGCCACATAAAAGTGGTGCTTAGGTGCTGCCAAAACTTGGGTCGATAGACCATGCTGAGGGCCGCGCGGTAGCTTTGGTAGCCGTTGCCGGAGCTTTCGTAGAACACCCTTTGGTTGTTGAGGTTGGTGGCTACGGGCATTTCGCGCAAGGCATTGTATTTAAAAAAACCGCCCAGTCCAAAGGTCTTTTTTTTGTTCAAAAAGGGAGCGCCGTATTCAATGCCTAATTCGCGGTTAAAGCCCCAGCGGAGTTTCAGGTCGAGTTGCTCGCGTCTGCCTCTAAAATTGACCCAAACCAGGTGGATTCCATAATTGATTCGATCCCATTGCTTGGCGTCCAAAAAGGCATTGAGGTTGCGGTCGGCATGTTCTAGAATGGGTTGGGGCCAAATGTACCAGCGTTCCTGGAGCTTCACTACTATGCCATGGCGATTGTTTATGAGGCTGTCTTTGATTTCCACGCTGTTGAACAGCGCCGTGTTCATGAGGTTCTCTTGGGACCGAAGGATGCGCTCGTCTTTAGGGCCGGTGAGGGTATCGCCTTGAGCAAAGGTAAGCTCCCGGTGCACCATATGGTCTTTGGTTATTTTATTGCCCTGCAATTCTATAAACTCCACTACATGGGTTTGGGCCAAGCTGCAGGCAAAAGGGAAAAATAAAAAAAGCGGCAACCAAAGCCTCATAGGGCAAAAGTACGCTCCCTTTACATATTTAAATAATTCATCAAAAGATCGTACCGGTCGTCCAAGTCGTCTCTTCCGGTACCAAAGTAGGAGCCTTTGATTTGATAGCTGTAACGTTCAAAAGTAGCCAGGATGCCGGTGATGTCGGAAACATTGAGTTTTATATGCACCTCCATTTGACCTTTTTCGTTGGTTTCAGACAAAAAGACAGAAGTGATTTTGGCGTCGTTGCTTTCTACAATTTGCGCAATTTGACTAAGGCTGTAGTCTCTGTTGAGGACTTCCAGGACAATGATAGCTCCCGGCTCTTGCACACCTTTTATTTTTGCCAATCCTTCCACCAAATCCTTTAGGGTAATCATGCCCAGGTAGTGTTTTTGGTCGTTGAGCACCGGGACGGCAGATAGTTGCCATTGGTTGGCAAACTTTAGCACTTCCAGAATATGGTCCTGAGCCAAAACATGCGGTTTGGGCAGACTTAATTCGTGTGCTCCCAGGGCTTCTTCGGGGGCGTTCATTTTGTATAAATCTTCTTCGGAAAATAAGCCTAAATACTCCAAATGATTTACGATGGGCAGGTGCTCCAACTTAAATTCTTCCATCCAGGTAAGGGCTTTTAAGCCATTGTCGCTGGTGCGGAGGGGAGGTATTTCGGCCGATAGTAAGTCTGCGGCTATCATGGTATGAATGGTAACGTAATTTTCATGCTTTTCGCATCAAACTTAAAACAATTAAGCTTTGTTATAGTTTTGCCCACATGGTTAGACTCAGTGTCAATATCAACAAAATTGCCACCCTGCGAAACGCTCGAGGAGGCAATATGCCCAATGTGCTTCAGGTAGCCAAAGATTGCGAATCCTTTGGTGCTCAGGGTATAACTGTTCATCCGCGGCCGGATGAGCGGCACATTAAATACAAAGATGTGTTGGATTTAAAGCCATTGGTAAGCACCGAGTTTAATGTGGAAGGATATCCCAGTCCGGATTTTCTAGATTTGGTTTTTAAGGTCAAACCCCACCAGGTTACCTTGGTTCCGGATCCACCGGAGGCATTGACCTCTAATGCCGGCTGGGATGTGGTGAAATATCGTGATTTTTTGAAGGAGACGGTGGCTCGTTTGCAGAATGAGGGCATACGTGTTAGTATTTTTATGGAGCCGGACGCCTCTTTAATGGAATCCGCTGCTGAAACCGGAACAGACAGGATAGAGTTGTATACCGAAAGCTATGCCAAGCATTTTCCGGAAATAGGAGCAGAGGCAGCCAAAGCATTTGCGGATGCTTCCAAGGCTGCACATGCTTGTGGATTGGGAGTAAACGCCGGCCACGACCTAAATTTGGATAACCTTAAAACCTTTGTGCAGGAGGTACCTCATGTTTTGGAAGTGTCCATAGGTCATGCGCTTATTTGCGACTCCTTATATTATGGGCTTCAAAACACCATTGGGATGTATTTGGCCCTTTGTAATCCCCCAACAGAATTACCATGAAGCTGCATGCACAAATATACGGTGAGGGACCTGCGCTCATTATATTGCACGGACTTTTTGGGTCAGGCGACAACTGGGCAAGCCTTGCCAAAGGTTACGGAGAACATTTCCAGGTGCATTGTATAGATCAGCGCAACCATGGAAGGTCGCCCCACCATCCGGAGCATAGTTACCCGGCCATGTCGGAGGATTTGAGGGAGTATTTGGACGATCATGACCTTGGGAAGGTGTGTATTATTGGGCATTCCATGGGCGGAAAAACCGCCATGTTTTTTGCAGCAGACTATCCGGAAAGGGTAGACCACTTGTTGGTTGCAGATATTGGTCCTTGGAGTTATCCGGTGCACCATGGCAGCATTATTCAAGCCATGAAGGCGCTCACTCTTTGGGAGTACAAGCGTAGAAGCGAGGTAGAAGATGCATTTGCACAATCCGGTTTGGATGCGGCTACCCGTATGTTTTTGTTAAAATCCATATACCGAAAAAATGGAGCTTTTGCTTGGCGGTTTAATTTAGATGGCTTGGCCGAAGAAATTGAAGAGGTTGGCCGAGCACTGCCCGAATCTGCCGGTTTTGATGGCCCAAGCTTGTTTTTGAAAGGAGGCCTAAGTGCTTATGTCCCTCAAGATCGCTGGCCTGAAGTGCTTAACCACTTTCCAAATGCCGCATTAGATACCATAGCTCAAGCCGGTCATTGGTTGCATGCCGATGCTCCCGATGCATTTTTTGATAGCACCATGCATTTTTTGGGCGTGATTTAAGGTAATTTTAAGGAGTCAAGCGCCTTAGAATTTCTTTATTGAAAACAAAGTCTTATTTTCGCACCTATATTTAAACAGCCATAAACTATGAGCCCAAAATCGTTAGGCCTTGTCGCTTTAGTAGCATTATCCGCAGCCGGCTGTGGAAAGTTCAACCTCGATCTTGTAGAATACAACGTTAGCCCAAGCCCACTTGAATACCACAACGACTCAGTAGAAGTAACCATTACTGCGTCTTATCCGGAGAAAGTAGTGCCCAAAAAGGCAGAAGTGACGCTTACTCCTGTCATTAAATACAAAGGTGGTGAATTGGCGCTTAAGGCAACCAGTTACCGTGGCGAAAAATCTACCGGAAGCGGAGAAATCCTGAGCCACTCCGGAGGTTCCATCAACGGATACAACGATATTGTGGCCTTTGCTAAGGGTATGGAAGAAGCAGAGCTTCACATTCGTGCCGTGGGTAGCGTTAAAGGCAAAGAAAAATTCAATGAAACCACCACTCAGCCTATTGCTTTGGGAACCATCATGACCCCAACTTTAGTAATGGGTGATGAGCGTTTTGATTACAGCGAACACAATTACGGTCCTATTTACAAAAACAGCACCGTGCACGTATACTTCCCTTACAACAGTGCCAGAATTCGTCCCGGCGAACGTAGCTCCGATGAAATGGAAAGCTTCCAAAGCTTTGCCGAAGCTCAAAAAGCCGATGGCGGAACCTTCGAAAAGGTGGAAGTGAATGGCTGGGCATCTCCTGATGGGGAAGAAGCCAATAACCAAGGGCTCTCCTCAGATCGTGCAGCAGCAGTTAAAGACATGATGGAGTCGTACTTTACTCGTCAATTGGATATTGCTACGATTCAATTTACCGTAAATGGTAAAGGCGAAGATAAAAGCGGATTCTCGCGCTTATTGAACGAATCTCAAGTGGAAGGAAAAGCAGAAGTAAGCAGCCAAATCAACTCCGGTGCCTTTAATTCCGAACTCAAAGGCCTTGGTCGTGAAACTTACGCTACCTTAGAAAAAGAAGTATTTACTCCCCTCCGTCGTGCAGAAGTAGTACTTACTGTAAAAGAACGTCAAAAAACCAACGAAGAGTTGGTAGCTTATGCTACTGCCGACTCAGCTTTGAGTTTAGAGGAGTTTTTGTACACCGTAGAGACTTTGATTAAAGAAGATGCCACCAAACTTCAGGTCTTGGACTTTGCCGCTCGTCGTTATCCTGACGATTACCGGGCCTACAACAACCGCGGGGTAATCTTGGCTCGTCAAGGAAAAATCCAGGAAGCCAAAACCGAATTCGAAAAAGCCGAAAAAGTAAATGGAAGTGCATCTGATGTACAAACCAACCTTGGCGCTTGTTACATGAAGCTTGGTAACCGTGATAAGGCTATGGCTCACTATAAAAAAGCTCAAGGCGGAAGCCAGGAAAACAACCACAACTTAGGAAGCCTCTACATTCGCATGGCTAAGTATACTGAGGCGGTTTCTATGTTTGGCGATGAGTGCTCCTTCAACGCGGCTTTGGCTAAAGTATTGGCAGGTTCTCCTGAGAAAGCCGGTCCTACCTTAGACTGCGGCGATCAAAAAGAATTGGCCCTAAGCTTTTACCTGAAAGCCGTTGCTGCTGCCCGTACCAATTCTCAGCAAGCGGTCTACGACAATCTTGGAAAAGCCATTGGAAAAGACGCCTCATTGAAAGAAAAAGCCAAGAAAGATTTGGAGTTCTTGAAAATGCGCTCAAACAGCGAGTTCCAATCGCTTACCAACTAAATTTTTTGAAGGAGAACAGGAAAGGGAGTTGTAATACAGCTCCCTTTTTTGGTTTTACGCATGGCCTTTTGTTCATGGCTACTCCAATGTAATCCTTATCTTTGCACCAAATTTTATACAATATGTCGCAAACGACAACGGCCTACGTGCCTTACAAAGTAAAAGACATCAGCATGGCTGAATGGGGCCGCAACGAAATTCGTCTTGCCGAAGCCGAAATGCCCGGCCTAATGGCCCTTAGAGAAGAGTATGGCGAAAGCAAACCGCTCAAAGGAGCACGTATTGCCGGTTGCTTGCATATGACCATTCAAACCGCCGTTTTGATTGAAACTTTGGTTGAATTAGGTGCTGAAGTTACTTGGTCTTCCTGCAATATCTTCTCAACGCAAGACCACGCCGCTGCCGCTATTGCCGCTCGTGGAATTTCTGTGTATGCCTGGAAAGGAATGAACGAAGAAGAGTTCGACTGGTGCATAGAGCAAACCCTTTTCTTTGGCGAGGACCGCAAGCCCTTGAATATGATTCTGGACGACGGTGGCGACCTTACCAATATGGTATTGGACCGCTATCCGGAACTTGTGGCCGCTATTCGCGGTCTTTCAGAAGAAACCACTACCGGCGTACACCGCCTTTACGAGCGCATGAAAAAGGGCACTTTGCCCATGCCCGCCATTAACGTTAACGACTCGGTAACCAAATCTAAGTTCGACAACAAATATGGTTGTAAAGAATCTTTGGTAGACGCCATTCGCCGTGCTACCGACGTTATGATTGCCGGAAAAGTAGCCGTGGTTTGTGGTTACGGGGACGTAGGTAAAGGTTCTGCCGCTTCTTTGAGCGGAGCCGGTGCTCGGGTAATTGTTACTGAAATCGACCCCATTTGTGCACTCCAGGCTGCCATGGACGGTTTTGAAGTGAAAAAATTAAACACCTGCATCGCTGAAGCCGATATCGTGGTAACCGCCACCGGCAACAAAGACATCGTCCGCGGGGAGCATTTCGAAGCCATGAAAGACAAAACCATTGTCTGCAACATCGGCCACTTCGATAACGAAATCGATGTAGCTTGGTTGAAAAATAACCATGGCAGCAGCCATGTGAACATCAAGCCCCAGGTGGACTTGTATAATGTGAACGGTAACGACATCATTCTCTTAGCCGAAGGGCGTTTGGTGAACCTGGGTTGTGCCACCGGTCACCCCTCTTTTGTCATGTCCAACTCCTTTACCAACCAAACCTTGGCTCAACTTGAATTGTGGACCAACCACAGCAATTACGAGAACCAAGTATACATGCTGCCTAAGCATTTGGACGAAAAAGTGGCCAAATTGCACCTCGCAAAAATCGGGGTAGAATTGGAAGAACTTTCCAAAGACCAAGCCGATTACATTGGCGTGGAAGTCGAAGGACCTTTCAAGCCGGAATACTACCGTTATTGATATCCGTACGCAATACAGAAAAGCCTCCTTCGGGAGGCTTTTTTTTTGGATGAAATGTTTTGGGCGGCTTTTCCTGCCTTCCCTTTTACACTTCGGCCTCCGCCCTCTTAGGGCTAGGCGGTGCGTGGGCCCCTTTAAATGGGGGCCTCCGCCCGCCAAGCCCTAAGGGGCGCAGCCCTGCAGGGTAACCGGTCGGTCAGGGCCGCATGGAATCTTTTAAGTTTTGCTTTGAATGGCTGCCTCTCTAACTTGTTTGGTACCCAAGGGGTAAAAAACCATGAACCTAAAGCCAACAAGCCTTTTTACTTAAAACCAAAAATACTACCGACCTCCTGTACTTTTAAGGAACTTATTGTCCTTGCCCGGCGGGAAAAAGTACTTAATATCCATGCTGAAATAGGTGCCCGAAATTGGAATAACCTGGGTTTGAAACCCAATGGGTCCCGGCGGCTGATTGCGTTCAATAAAAATGTCGGTTAAATCAAAAAAGGGCTGATGAAAGCTCCCGCCAAAGTATAGGTATCCTGAATTTCGAGTACGGTATTCAAAACCTACGCTTGCCCGCGCCGATGGGATAAACCATGAGTTTCTGCCGTTGTATATTTTAAATTCTTTCTCAGGATCGAGGCGCTGAGAGCTGGAAGGAAAAAAATCCAGGCTTACACCTACTGCATTATTTAAAAAGCTTCGTTCTCCCAAGCGCACATACACCAAGGCCATAATAGGAATTTCATAGCCGATATAATTCACCCCGTTTTCAAAAATAAGACTGTCGATTTGTTGGTTGGTACCACTGGTGCGCCCAATTTGAATTTGGTGCCTTCGGCTGTGATAATAAAGCCCGGTTTGCAAGGAAAAGCGACTCGAAAAATCAATGCGCAAGTTGATTCCAAACCGAAATCGAAAGGCCGAATTTACGGTAAATAGTGTATCTGAGGCCAAACTGGTTTGGTCGCTACCAAAACTTGTGGGAATGGTAAGGTTTACCTCAGGGCCTACCGTTACAAAAACCTTTTGATCTTCTTTTACCGGTTCCGACCGGATAACCCCGGTTTGTTGAGCAAATAAGCCCAAGGAGCTTAATGCCGGCAAAAGACAAAACAAAATGCGCCGCATGCATCAAAGGTACATTGCCGGTTTGACTCTTGGAGTGCATTTGTTTCTATTCGGCATGATTTTTGGATTTTTTGACAGGATTACGGGCATTCCTTCGGGCTAAAAGATCTCGATTGCGTACATTTATGAACGACCAAATGCGGAAGATATGATGAACAGAAAAGGTTTTTTGAAGCGTAGCGGATGGATGGGCATTGGACTTTTGGCTGCACCCGGCTTAGCAAATGCAGGTGTTTGGAGCGCCAAAGACTCTTCTAAGGTGTTGCATGTGTTGCTTCCCGCAGGTTTGGCCCCCGTGCATCCCAAGCATTGGACAGCTTATAAAGAACTGAGCTTGCCCCCTTTAGGAACATTGCAACAAGTACAATACCGCTCGGCCTTGGCAGCGCCTCATACCCCACATAAAGAAGTTTGGCAAACTTTGCTCCACAAGGCATCTGTGCCAAAGGAGCAAGTTTGGGCTGACGAACACCTTGGATTAGGGAGTGACTTGGCCTTGTTGGATGCCTTAGCTAAATCTCCCAAATTACCTCAGGTGTTGGTGCTGGGCAGCAGCGACTTGGCGCATGGTACGCAACAAACTTATATCCAAAGTCAGGAACTCGTATTTTCGAAACTCCGCAAGGCTTGCGAAAATCGTGGGCTAAACCAAATACACCTGCACCAATTGCAAGGCCGCGATGACTTTGAAAATGGCCATGGAGGCTACGACCACAGTACCACCGCCGCTTACCAAAAGGTTTGGACCGCAACTTTTGAGCTGCAGCAGGCTTAAATTATGGAGCGCAAAGACATAAACGGTCACCCCTTTGTGCGCTACCATTCCGCAAACTCCACGCCAAACATCGAGGAAGCATCTTTACATATCGCAGAGGAATTGTCCAAGCGTCGCAGTTTAAGAGACTTTTCAGATCGGCCCATTCCTAAACAAGTAATCGAAAACTTAATTCAAACCGCCGGTACTGCCCCGTCGGGGGCTCATCAGCAACCCTGGACCTTTGTGGCCGTGCAAGACAAGCAATTAAAAGCTAAGATACGAGAGGCCGCAGAGCAAGAAGAAAAGCTTTCGTACAACCAGCGCATGTCGGAGCAATGGTTGGATGACCTAAAACCTCTGGGAACCGATTGGCAGAAACCCTTTTTAACCACAGCTCCGTGGTTGATTGTGGTCTTTCGTCAAGTGTGGCGGGAGGGAAATCAAGGCGAAAAAATCCCCAATTATTATGTGCAAGAATCGGTAGGATTGGCTTGTGGATTTTTGTTGGCTGCCATTCATCGGTTGGGTTTGGTTGCCTTAACCCATACCCCTTCGCCTATGGGTTTTTTGACCGAATTATTGGAACGACCGGCCAACGAAAAGCCATTTTTGTTGATTCCGGTAGGCTATGCGGCAGAGGAGGCTTGGGTTCCCGATTTAAAGCGAAAGGCGTTGGATGAGATTATGGTGGTAAAATAACTTTCCTAAAACATTAATTTTTAAAGGTTTTGATCCTTTTTTAAAAATCTAAAAGCTAATTTAGACCCACTTACCAAAAATTAATTTCTATGGAAAACATCAATGAAATCAACCAAAATCCCGGAAAAGGTATGATGGTTGCCGCCTTGGTGCTTGGAATCTGGTCTATCGTAGGTCTTTGCATTCCTTACCTTGGGGTTACTGCTCCAATTGGGGGTATAATCGCGATTATTTTAGGCGTTATTGGCAGGAAAAAAGCAAAGAATGCAAGTCAACCCACAGGAATGGGAACAGCGGGCTTGATTCTGGGTATTGTAGGTCTAGCCATCTTTATTACTCTAGTGATAATTGTAGTTGCGATTGGTGCTGCGTTCCTTGCTAATTTGCCTATAAAAGCATTTTAAAAGGATGTCACTAATTCAGTGGCTTAAAGAAACGGCTCTGCCGTGTCAAGTAAAATCTACAACCGGGGTTTCGTGCCCCGGTTGTGGTTTTCAACGATCAGTTATTGCTTTACTTGAAGGAGACCTGTGGACTTCTATCCAACACTACCCGGCTTTAATTCCCTTAATTCTCACTTTCTTTTTGGCATTGCTTACCCTCGTCTACAATAAACCCCAAATGCATCAATGGCTTTTAAGACTTACCATTATAGATGCCGCCCTTTTGATTGGAGCTTGGTTGAGCAAAATTTTTGGTGAATTGAGCTAGTTTGGAAACCCAGAAGAGGTAACCGCAGCAGTGAATAGCGACACAAAAAACAACAAATAAAGAATCCAAAAGACCATTAACAAACCGCCCAAACAAACCCCAATAATGCCGCAAATCCTTCCCGCTTCAACATTTTTAATAGAGCTTTCGTCATAGCTTTCCCCAGATGCACGAATAAGTCGCTTGGATTGCGCCGTTAAGATTAAGCAAATAATGCCCAAGACCAAACCTACAATTCCCCCTCCAAGGCAGGAAAGCACTATAGATAATATGCCTAAAATGAGAATAGCAGTGGCATTCGGAGCTTGTGGCCTAAGCGTATTGCTTACATCAGGCATACGTTAAGGATTTACAATAAACTCCAACACCGAAACCGAATGCACATTGGTGCCTGCCGCTAAAGTGGTTCCCGCAGGCAACCAAATGGGGGCCTCTCCAATGCTTTCCGTAACCGAAGTGATGCCCGTTTGGCCGTTGCCGTTTAAATTCCCTCTGGATTCCGCACTTAAATAGTAAACGGTTTGTCCGTTGATAGTAATAATAAAGTCGCGCGTAGAACCTCCCGAACTAAAGGTAGTTGTCGTCAATCGTGCCGAAGGCAATATATTCACCACTTTCCAAACCCTACCCGAGGGCACGGTTTCGGTTTGGCTGACCAATTTGGCTTGAGAAAAACTTAAGCTTTGGCTGTGTAACCCACTATGCAAAAGCAAGGCGCCAAGGAAAAGTAAGGCGGATAGTATTCGCATAGCCCAAATATAGGACTCTTTCCATAGGTCTACGGAATGAAATAGGTACATTTTTGTCCACCTCTTTATGTAGAGGTTTTTGGTGACAACCATCACAACTGATTCCATAAGGACTTTGGATATTTGTACCAACAAATTAAATACATCATCATGGATTCCAACGAAACCCATACCAACCCCATTTCAATGCCCCGCATTGGAGATATTGCGCCAAATTTTGAGGCACTCACCACCAAAGGGAAGTTGAACCTGCATAATTATGCCAAAGGACAATGGCTGGTGCTGTTTTCGCACCCTGCCGATTTTACACCGGTATGTACGACAGAAATGAGCGCTTTTGCCTTGCGCAAACAAGAGTTTAGCGACCTCAACACCCAGCTCATTGGGCTGTCTATAGATAGCATCCATAGCCATATCGCCTGGGTTCAAAACGTACGCGAAAAAACCGGCGTTTATCTTGATTTCCCCATCATTGCAGATTTGGATATGAGCGTTTCTAAGCTCTATGGCATGCTTCAACCCAACGAGAGCGAAACCGCCGCAGTACGCGCTGTTTTTTTTATCGACCCCGAGTTAAAAGTTCGGCTCATTATGTACTATCCCCTCAATGTGGGAAGAAATATGGACGAAATACTTAGAGCCTTAAAAGCGCTCCAAACTTCTGATGCCCATAAAGTAGCTATGCCGGTAGATTGGCAACCGGGTGACCCTGTAATTGTACCTCCACCAAAAACCTTGGAAGATTTAGACGCCCGTTTGGCAGATAAGGAGGTAGACATGGTTGATTTCTATCTTGCTAAGAAATCCTTGTAAAAAAAGGGCCGCTCTTGCGGCCTTTTTTTTAGGTCTCATTCAGGCCTCTAAACTTATCCAACAAGTCATTCAATTGTTTGGATTCCCTCTCCTCCAACATTTCTACCGGAAACTCCTTGTCCATCTCGGCATCAATCTCTTCCAATAGTTTCAAGCCTTTCTTGGTAATGTGCACCCATTGCGATCGACCGTCGTGCGGGCAATTTTCGCGAAAGGTAAGCCCTTTGGCGTCCAAACGATCTATGATGCGTGTGGTATTGCTGCTCCGGTGAATCATACGTATCGAAATTTCTTTCACCTGCAAAGGTTGGTCTTTACTTCCCCTCAATATCCTAAGGATGTTGTATTGTTGGTTCGTTAAACCCCACTTTCTAAAAAAGCGAGCAATGATTAACCCAATGGTCTCTGCCGTATACAGTACATTCAAATAGGCCTTGATTCCCTCGCTGGCAAAACTCGATTTTAGTGCCTCTTCCAATTTCATGCATTCAATTTCAATGGCTGTAAAACGAAGATAGGCCATTTTGGTTTTCATTTTCTTTTTTTCAAATATTCATTCCTTTGGTTTAATTCCATGTTTCTTGACAAGACTGCTGAATTTTCCTGAGACCGCTGACGTGTTGTGGTTTTAAGTTTTAACCCTCACGCTGCGGTCAGAACAGGATCGTAGCCAGAACAGCAAGGCGTCAACGGTCTCAAAAGATTGAGTCCTTGCTTTTTTCTTCGGAAACACTACTTTTGCAACGCAATGTGCGCATTGCGCCTCGGGGTGCCATTTAGGCTGAGATTATACCCGACGTCCTTTCTGGACAGAACCTGATCCGGGTAATGCCGGCGTAGGTAAAGGTAAATGCATCTCCATTTACCGCTTTTTGTGGAACCGCACCCTTGGGTGCTTAAACGATTTGCTATGCAACTGTTGCGCCAAACCGCATGCATGCTCTGCTTTGGTCTTGCTTTGACCAATGTTCATGCCCAATGGAACGGACAAGTGTTCGATGCCAAAACCGAAAAGCCATTGTCCGGAGTTACGCTCCAAGAACTTGGTGGTTTTCGCTTTGCCCTTACCAACGGGGAAGGAAAGTTTGCTCTTGCTTCCGGAAAAGATACCGCCAAGTTTATTCTCCGGTCCCTTGGATACCAAACCGACACCGTACGTTTTTTTCCCGGAGACCCCACTTTTCACCATTTGCGCCTTGCTCCGGCTACCATTGTGGCTCCCTCCTTTGAATTGGTTAGCGTACGCGCCGAATCTTACCAACCTGTTGCGCAAACCAACTTAAGCGAAGGTCAAATCGAGGCCCTAAATTATGGCAAGGACTTCCCCATGCTCCTAGACCAAACCCCTTCTGTGGTTACCCATTCCGATGCAGGAGCCGGCATTGGATATACCGGCCTGCGAATTCGTGGAACCGACCAAACCCGAATCAACGTCACCATCAATGGAATTCCCATCAACGACCCGGAATCCATGGGCGTGTTTTGGGTCAATATGCCTGACTTAAGCAGCTCCATGAATTCGGTCCAAATCCAACGAGGTGTGGGCACTTCTGCCCAAGGGGCCGGTGCATTTGGAGCCTCCATCAACATCAACACCAACGAATTTAATCCCAAGGCTTTTGCCGCTTACCGATTCGATGGTGGAATGTTCAATACCTTGCGCCATTCCGCAGAATTTGGTACCGGTCAACTTCCCGGAGGATTTTTTGTGGAAGGAAGACTCTCTAAAACCAATTCCGATGGCTTTATCGATAGATCCTTTAGCGATTTAAAATCCTTTTTCCTTAAAGGAGGGTATCTTAAAGAAAAAACGCGTGTGCGCTTTAATATTTTCTCCGGCGCTGAACAAACCTATCAAGCCTGGTATGGCGTGCCGGAAGCCATTTGGAAAGATCAGCCTCGATTCAATAGTGCCGGAACCGATTTTGGCCTGCGGGAGCAACCCTATGCCAACGAAACCGACAATTACCAGCAAGACCATTACCAATTGTTTTTAGATCAAAAACTTTCCTCGGAACTGCAACTTCATTTGGCCGCTTTTTATACCCGTGGAAGGGGCTACTACGAACAATATAAAGTCGATCAGGACATCACCGCCTATCAAATGCCTCCTTTGCTTGTAGGGCAAGATACGCTAAGCCAAAGCGACCTCATTAGGCAACTTTGGCTCGACAACCACTATTTCGGTGGACAAGCTTCCCTTCAATGGCAACAAAAGGCCTGGGAGTTAACCGGCGGTACCGGCGTTTATTATTACCAAAACGACCATTACGGCGAGGTTATTTGGGCCGAAATTGCGCAAGATTCTCCTCCGGGATCACGTTATTACGACCAAAACGCCGACAAACTGGAATACAATGGCTTTTTTAGAGCCCAATACGGCGCCGGAAAAAAATGGCTTCTTTTTGCCGATATGCAACTGCGTGGCCTTAGGTACCGAATTTTTGGATTCCCGGACAACCCCAACATTCAAGTCGATGAATCCTTCCTTTTCCCAAATCCAAAGCTCGGCCTTACCTTTAACCCCTCTCCCAAACACCGCATAAATGCCTATTATGGAATAGCGCACAAAGAGCCAAATCGGGTAGATTACGAAAACTCCGCCGCTAATTTACCCCGGGCCGAAGTGCTCCGCGATTTGGAGCTCTCCTACCGGTTTCAGTCCTCAAAATTCCAACTGCAAGGAGGCTTCTTTTGGATGGATTATACCGACCAGCTTGTCCTCACCGGCCGGGTGAACGATGTAGGCGCATACACGCGCACCAACGCAGACCGCAGCTACCGCTTGGGGCTGGAACTCGAAGCCGCATGGCAATTGCTGCCCTGGATGAGCCTGCAGGCCAACGGAACTTGGAGCCGAAACAGAATCCTCAACTTTACTGAATTTATCGATGATTATGACAATGGAGGACAGCAGCAGCGCTTCCTAGGGGAAACTCCCATTGCCTTTTCTCCCGATTGGCTCGCAGCCGCAACACTGGAATTAAACCCAATCAATGGCTGGAGTATGCAATGGCGTCACAAATATGTCGGTCCCCAGTTTTTAGATAACACCGGACTCAATAATCGGCGATTGGATCCTTTTTACACCGCAGATTTTCTGACCAACTACCAATTACCTCTGAAAGGCCCCTTGGTCTGCCGCTTAAATTTGGGTGTTTACAATATGTTTAATGCACTATTTGCGCCCAACGGTTACACCTTTAGCTATTTTTTAAATCAAGAATTGGTTACCGAAAATTACCTCTACCCGCAAGCCGGAATCCATATTATGGGAGGCATTCAGCTCCGGTGGGAGGCTCAGTGATTAGGTCCGCAATTGCAATCTGAGTCCCATAAAAACTCCGTAGCCGGAAGGGCCTTACCCAATGCCTTTAAAATCTCCGGATGAATGTCGGTGCTCCTTAAATCCAAAAACTCCAATTGACTCATATGTTCAAAATCCGGCGGAAGTCTAAATACAGGGTTGCTGGCTAGTATCAAGCGATGCAGCTTATACATTTTGCCCAAACAATCCGGTATTTTAAAGAGCTCATTTTTGCGCAAATCCAAGTGCCGGAGTCTGGGCATCTCGCAAATAAAGGCCGGCAACTCTTCTATATCGTTACGCTCCAACAACAGTACCTCCAACTTTTTCAGCTGCTGAATTTCCGAAGGGATTTCACGGATTTTGTTCCGCGACAGGTCCAACTCAATCAAATTAGGAAAACGAAACACCTCTTTTGGAAAACGCTTAAATTTTTCCTTGGTTAATGCCAAACGCTTTACTTGCAAGGGGTTTTTTAAGGCAATTTCCAAATCGGTATAGAGCGGCTCTTCCCGAAACAATTGTGCCTGCGCTCCCGACGCTGCCATAAATTGCAATACAAGCAAATAAACTATTCTATGGAGGGTTTTTTGAGTCATAAATCAAAGAGGTTTCGGGTTTCTTGTGCGTCTTTTGCCAATTGCTGCTGCAATTCCTGTGCCGAACCAAAACGGATTTCGGACCTTAACCGGCGCACAAATTCCACCTGCAAATGGGTTCCGTATAAATTGCCTGTATAGTCCAGTAAATGCACCTCTAAAGTCTCTGTATTGCCCTCGGATATGGTCGGTCGTACACCAATATTCATCATGCCATAGGCGGAGCCAAACGCCGTTTTAGCCCGAACAGCGTATACACCGCGGGCGGGTATTAACTTATACGGATTACTCACATGAATGTTTGCCGTAGGATAACCCAATCCCTTCCCTTTTTTCTCGCCATGGCCAACCACTCCTTCCAGCGCATAGGGATACGTCAAAAAGCTTTCGGCAGTTTCTACATCGCCATCCAAAAGCGCACTTCTAATTTTTGTGCTCGAAACGTTTACATCGTCGATATCCTGTGCCGGAATTTCTTCAACACTAAACCCAAAGCTCTTACCAAAATCGCGCAATTGACCTATGTGCCCTTCCCGGTTTCTTCCAAAATGATGGTCGTAGCCAATCACCAATTGATGTACACCCAACTGGTCTACCAAAAAATCCTTGACGTATTGCATGGCCGTAAGCCGGCTAAAAGCACGATCAAATGGCACGACAACCACATGGTCTAAACCCATGGCCTCCAACAACCGCAGCTTCTCATCCAAAGTACTCAATAGGCGTAAGTCGTTGTCGTCCGGAAACAAAACCAACCGTGGATGTGGATTAAAAGTAACCAACACAGACTCCCCTCCGCATCCCAGAGCCAACTCCTGAATACGTTGCAAAATTTTTCGGTGACCCACATGAACCCCATCAAAAGTACCGGTGGTGACTACCGCTTGTGCAAACGAGGGCAAGCCTTCCCGCCCATGGTGTACCTTCATACTACTCAATTATGAAGCAAAGGTACAAGTACATTACAAACCTGGGTCAAAAATTGGTTTGGGGGCCCTTTTCCGGCTTTCCGCTATAGCTTTTTGGCACCTTGGCTTTGTTCCTATGGCTTCTCCGGGGCTTGCTGCCGCTCCGCCCGGCTCAGCCGGAAACAAATGCCAAGCTGCTGCAAAAGGCTGCCGCTGCAATCCGGGGGCCGTGAACCTCTGTAGTTCTTTTTTGCTCTTTTCGTTTTTTCATAGGATTATCTTCCTTTTGTTCTTACTTTTGCGGCCGGAAACTTATTACCGTAACATACCAAGCTACAATTCATGGCATCCCCTACAGGTAAAATTGTTCAAATCATTGGTCCAGTAATTGACGTACGTTTCGACAACGAAAACGACATCCCAAATATCCTGGACGCACTCGAAATCCATCGACCCGAAGGTCATGGAAAGCTCATTATGGAATGTCAACAAGACATCGGCGAAAACACCGTTAGGTGCATTTCCATGGACTCCACCGACGGACTGCGCCGCGGTATGGATGTGGTGGCTACCGGTCAACCCATTACCATGCCCATAGGCGACAGCATCAAAGGCCGTTTGTTTAATGTGGTGGGAGATGCCATCGACGGTCTGGGTGAGGTGAGTCGCGAAAACGGTTACTCCATTCACCGCCAGCCACCCGCTTTCGAAGACTTAACCACCAGCACCGAGGTGCTTTTTACCGGTATTAAAGTCATTGACCTCATTGAGCCTTATGCCAAAGGAGGTAAAATTGGCCTCTTTGGGGGTGCCGGTGTGGGCAAAACCGTACTTATTCAGGAATTAATCAACAACATCGCCAAAGGTTACGGAGGACTTTCTGTGTTTGCCGGTGTAGGGGAGCGCACCCGCGAAGGAAACGACCTCATGCGCGAAATGATTGAAGCCGGAATTATTAAATACGGTGAGGAATTCAAGGAGTCCATGGAAGAAGGCGGCTGGGACCTCAGCAAGGTAAATATGGACGAACTCAAGGAATCTAAAGCTACTTTCGTGTTCGGACAAATGAATGAACCTCCCGGTGCTCGTGCACGGGTTGCACTTTCTGGTCTCTCCCTTGCTGAATATTTCCGTGATGGAGACACCTCCGGTGATGCCGAAGCCGGTCGCGACATTCTTTTCTTTATTGACAATATCTTCCGCTTTACTCAAGCCGGGTCTGAGGTGTCGGCACTTTTGGGACGGATGCCCTCCGCGGTAGGATACCAGCCTACATTGGCTACCGAAATGGGCTTGATGCAAGAACGAATTTCTTCTACTAAAAACGGCTCTATTACTTCTGTTCAGGCGGTGTATGTGCCTGCCGATGACCTTACCGACCCGGCTCCGGCTACTACTTTTGCCCACCTCGATGCCACAACCGTATTGAGTCGCAAAATCGCCGAGTTGGGTATTTATCCTGCGGTAGACCCCTTGGACTCAACCAGCCGTATTCTCTCTCCCGATGTAGTAGGAGAGGAACACTACAACACAGCACAAGCCGTTAAAGAGATTTTACAGCGTTATAAAGAATTGCAAGACATCATTGCCATTCTCGGTATGGACGAATTGAGCGACGAAGATAAACTCGTAGTGCACCGTGCTCGTCGTGTACAACGTTTCCTTTCTCAGCCTTTCCATGTAGCTGAACAATTTACCGGCCTAAAGGGGGTGTTTGTAAGCATCGAAGAAACCATCAAAGGGTTCAATATGATTCTTAATGGCGAGGTAGACCAGTATCCCGAAGCTGCCTTTAACCTCAAAGGCACCATTGAAGAGGTAATAGAAGCCGGCGAGAAAATGCTTGCCGAAACAGCATAAGTATGGAACTAAGCATTATTACGCCCGATGAGACCCTGTTTCACGGCCAAGCTAAATTGGTGCAGCTTCCCGGTTCTGATGGCTCTTTTGAGTTGCTTGACCGACACGCGCCCATCATTTCTACCTTAAGCCTAGGAAATATTCGTGTGCTTACAGCAGGTGGAGAAACCATAGAGCTTCCCGTTAAAACAGGAGTAGTAGAAATGTCCGGAAACAAGGTGAGCATCTTAGCCGAAAAGCAAGATGCCTAAGTGTTAATTGGAAATATGTAGAAAAGCCTCTTCAGAAGAAGAGGCTTTTTTTATGCTTGTTTTTACGCAACCAGAGTTTTTCTCCCGGTTCCAGCGGGCTTCCATGCCAAGCACCGTTCTTTTTCATAAGCTTTTCTGTTTTTATACCGTAGCTATGCGCTATGGAATACCAAGTCTCGCCTGCTTTAACGGTATGGTAGTCGTTACCGCGCGCTGCAGAAGCTCTTTTGGGCTCTAAAAAGATTACTTGCCCGGCTTCCAAACTGTCCAAAGGCCCCAGTTCGTTGTACTTAAGCAAGTGCTTTTCTTTTATTTCATAGGCCTCCATAAATGAAAGCCGGCTCCGGTTTTGACTTAGCACAATAGCTTTTAGCCCGTTCACGAAAACCACCTTATCCAAACCGCCCGGTGTTTCGGGAACTTCGATTTTTGGCGGTCGGTTTTCTTCCACATCCGGTATTCGGTCTTTTTTGCCGGTTTTTAATTTGGCTAAGGCTCCGGGTTGGTCGTATTGGTGCAATTGGTAACGTTCAATAAGTGAAATAAGCAAGTCGGCATACTTGGGATTGGTGGCATAGCCTGCCGCTTTAAGTCCTTTAGCCCACGCCTTGTAATCGGTAATTTCCAGTTCAAATAGTGAGGCATACCGCGATCTTCCGGTTAAAAATTCGGCATGGTCTCGATAACTTTCCAGCACATGGTCGTAGGCTCTAAAGCACTCGTTTGGAGCGTCGTCGTCCATGTGGTAGGTACGTCCGGTCCAGCCCTTGTGGCATTTAATGCCAAAGTGATTGTTGGCTTGTTTGGCCAAATCGGAATTCCCATTGCCGCTTTCTAAAATTCCTTGAGCTAAGGTAATGGAGGCAGGTACCCGGCTTTGCTCCATGTTTTGAATAGCAGCAGCGGCATAGGCTTCGATGTACTCTTCGGTACTGAGCTTGTTGTTTTGCTGAGCCAATAAACCCAACATGGGCATGGTAAACAGGAGGAAAAGAAGCATGCGCATAACCTATAATGCTTTAAACGAAATGGAAGGAAGTGTATTTTCCCATTACAAATTTAGAGGCTGTAAGTGCGTAGGAATCGTTGTTGGCGTCAATTTGTCCACAGGCGCATGTTGGCCGGCGGGTAGGCTGCCGCCCGGATAGCAGCAAGTAGCCTGCCGTTTGGGGCGCCCCCCAAGCCGGAGGGGTGGCGGCTCCTACCCTAGGAGGAGACCCCGCAGCCTCCTGGCTTGGGGAGGTGCGCCAATCGGAAGCTACTGCGGATAGCCGGATAGCGGCCCAAATCTTCCTTTTCCCTTTTTGTATCTTTGTTTTATGGTGACTGATGATTACTACGGTTT
The DNA here is from genome assembly GCA_018401695.1 of Flavobacteriales bacterium. Classification (GTDB taxonomy): domain Bacteria; phylum Bacteroidota; class Bacteroidia; order CAIKAF01; family CAIKAF01; genus CAIKAF01. The sequence continues at coordinate 69,973 of JAGYKD010000004.1, forward strand.
TGCAGCGCAGTTGGAACCCGGCGATGCGTACACTTCGCCTGAGGGCTATTTGGTGTTCACCGAACAATACCTTTTAAAACGCGGTTATTGCTGTAAGAACGGCTGTCGTCACTGCCCTTACGGTTTTAAAAAGCCCGGCATTTCTTTAAAAAATAGCAAGCATGGAACAGGTGAATCAAAAAGAAACGATTGATTTAAAGCAATTTAAGACTCCGCATGGTACAACACTTAGGTGTAAAGGCTGGTTGCAAGAGGCTGCCTTGCGCATGCTGCTGAATAATTTAGATCCGGAGGTTGCCGAGCGACCCGAAGAGCTGATTGTTTATGGCGGTCGTGGAAAGGCAGCAAGAAATCCCGAGGCTTTTTATAGGATTATTAAGGCTTTGGAGCAACTGGAAGACGACGAAAGTTTGCTTATTCAGTCAGGAAAGCCCGTGGGTATTATGAAAACCCATAAAGACGCTCCCCGCGTGCTGATTTCCAATTCCATGCTGGTGCCCAATTGGGCCAATTGGAAGCATTTTGATGCGCTCGACAAAAAGGGGCTTATGATGTATGGCCAAATGACGGCCGGGTCTTGGATTTATATTGGTAGCCAAGGAATTGTTCAGGGAACCTATGAAACCTATGCGGAATGTGCCCGGCAGCATTTTGGGGGAAGTTTAAAAGGAACCTTAAACGTTACAGCGGGTCTTGGAGGCATGGGCGGTGCTCAGCCACTGGCCATTACCATGAACGAAGGGGTTTGCTTGGCGGCTGAAATGGAAGAGTGGAGGATTGACAAGCGTTTGGAAACAAGGTATTTAGATGAGAAGCATTTGGACATAGACCAAGCTATAGATCAGGCCTTGGCGTATCGAGCTGCCGGCGAGGCTAAAAGTATTGGAGTGCTTTGCAATGCGGTAGACCTGCTGGAGCGGCTTATAGCGCGGGGGGTAGTGCCGGAGACCCTTACCGACCAAACCTCGGCCCATGATCCATTGGTAGGCTATTTTCCGGAGCATATGGATGTGGAGGCGGCCAATCGCTTAAGGGAGTCTGATCCGGATACTTATATGGAAAAGAGTTTGGATACCATGGCCCATCATGTGCAGTTGATGCTTACCCTTCAAAAGAAAGGATCTGTGGTATTCGATTATGGCAATAATTTGCGTGGGCAGGCGCACGACCGCCGGGGTGTGGAGCATGCTTTTGACTTTCCCGGTTTTGTGCCGGCCTTTATTCGCCCCTTGTTTTGTCAGGGCAAAGGTCCTTTTAGGTTTGCTGCTCTGAGTGGAGATCCTGAAGATATTTATGAATTGGACGAAGCCCTAAAACGCCTTTTTCCGGAAGACGAAGGCCTCATGCGTTGGTTGAGGATGGCTCGGGACCGTATTGCTTTTCAAGGTTTGCCTTCCCGTATTTGTTGGTTGGGCCAAGGAGATCGGCAAAAGGCCGGCTTGGAGTTCAACCGCTTGGTTAGGGAAGGGAAATTAAAAGCTCCAATTGTTATTGGAAGAGACCATTTGGACACCGGCTCGGTGGCCTCGCCCAATAGAGAAACTGAGGCCATGATGGATGGTTCAGATGCGGTGGCCGATTGGCCCATCCTGAATGCTTTGGTTAATACTGCAGGAGGAGCTACTTGGGTAAGTGTGCACCATGGCGGTGGCGTAGGGATGGGTTATTCGATTCATGCCGGCATGGTGGTGGTGGCCGACGGAAGCGCCGAGGCAGATGCTCGTTTAAAACGTGTTTTGCATAATGACCCAGGCATGGGTGTAATACGTCATGCCGATGCTGGTTATACTTTGGCCAAAGAAACCGCAATGCAAAACGGCTTGGATTTGGAGGACCGGTTAAATGGCTGAGGCAGCAAAAGTTGTTTTGGTGACCGGCGTAGGCAAGGGGATTGGCTATGCATTGGCCAAGAATTTGCTAAACAGAGGACATAAAGTGGTGGGCATTTCACGCAATTTAAGTGCTTGGGAGAGTGCGCCACCGGGATTTTATGGCTTGGCCCTTGATTTGCTTAAGGGTGCTGCTCCCAGGGCTATTGAAGAGTTCCTTAGCTCCAAAGAGCTTGTGCTGGACGGATTGGTGCACAATGCAGGAATGCTCACCATGGCTTCCCTGGAAGATTTGCAAACAGAGGATTTTGAGCGAATGATGCGCTTGCATGTAACCGTGCCTTTGCTGCTTACCCAATCCTTATTGCCCAGGTTAGGCAAGGGCAGTCATGTGGTATTGGTAGGGAGTATGTCGGGATATACAGGCGCCAAAAAGTACAGGGGTTTGTCGGCATACGGAGCAAGCAAGGCAGCTTTAATGTCGTTTGCGGAAACTTGGTCGGTGGACTTATTGGATAGGAACATACAGGTGAATGCTCTGGCTCTTGGAGCGTGCGAAACCGATATGTTGCGGATTGCATTTCCGGATTCGGAAGTTGGAATGTCTGTAGATGCCTTGGGAAAATGGATGGCTTCTTTTGTTTTGGAGGGCCATACCTGCATAAATGGCCGGCTTATACCGGTAGCTTTGTTGGATCCCCTGTGAGCGTAAACTATTTTTTCTGTCTGTTTTTCAGAGACTTGTGTGCTATGTTGGCAGAAAGTTGCTTATAACTTTTGGAGGCTTAAAGGAAGCTTGTATGTTTGCGCTCCCAATCGGGAACATGTTCTTAGAGGCGAAAAAAAATGCAGAATTATTGCTTTTTAAATTTAAGTGATTATCTTTGCACCCGCCAAAAAGATGAACCAAGTGTTTTTTGATTGGCCTACGATCTTTGACTTAATTGACATAAACAAGCAAGCATCGAAAGATTAATTTTCGGAAGGGAATTAATAAACCGATAGCTCACTCTGAGTGAGATTCATTCATTTTGTACAATGAAGAGTTTGATCCTGGCTCAGGATGAACGCTAGCGGCAGGCTTAATACATGCAAGTCGAGGGGCATCTCTTCCTTCGGGAAGAAGCGACCGGCGAACGGGTGCGTAACACGTATGCAACCTACCCTATACAGGGGGATAGCCCGGAGAAATCCGGATTAATACCCCATATTACATTTTACTGCATGGTAGAATGTTGAAAGCTGAGGCGGTATAGGATGGGCATGCGTCCCATTAGCTAGTTGGTGAGGTAAAGGCTCACCAAGGCGACGATGGGTAGGGGGCCTGAGAGGGTGATCCCCCACACTGGTACTGAGACACGGACCAGACTCCTACGGGAGGCAGCAGTAAGGAATATTGGTCAATGGGCGCAAGCCTGAACCAGCCATGCCGCGTGCAGGAAGACGGCCCTACGGGTTGTAAACTGCTTTTATACGGGAAGAACTCCCCCTACGTGTAGGGGGCTGACGGTACCGTAAGAATAAGGATCGGCTAACTCCGTGCCAGCAGCCGCGGTAATACGGAGGATCCAAGCGTTATCCGGATTCATTGGGTTTAAAGGGTGCGTAGGCGGTGCGTTAAGTCAGGGGTGAAATTTGGCAGCTCAACTGTCAAACTGCCTTTGATACTGGCGCGCTTGAATGTGATTGAGGTAGGCGGAATGCGGCATGTAGCGGTGAAATGCGTAGATATGCCGCAGAACACCAATAGCGAAGGCAGCTTACCAAGTCATAATTGACGCTGATGCACGAAAGCGTGGGGAGCGAACAGGATTAGATACCCTGGTAGTCCACGCCGTAAACGATGATAACTCGACGTTAGCGATACACAGTTAGCGTCCAAGCGAAAGCGTTAAGTTATCCACCTGGGAAGTACGATCGCAAGGTTGAAACTCAAAGGAATTGACGGGGGCCCGCACAAGCGGTGGAGCATGTGGTTTAATTCGATGATACGCGAGGAACCTTACCAGGGCTTAAATGGGGAACGACGTTTTGGGAAACCAGAATTTCTTCGGACGGTCCTCAAGGTGCTGCATGGTTGTCGTCAGCTCGTGCCGTGAGGTGTTGGGTTAAGTCCCGCAACGAGCGCAACCCCTACTGTTAGTTGCCAGCGGATAATGCCGGGGACTCTAACGGAACTGCCTGTGCAAACAGAGAGGAAGGTGGGGATGACGTCAAATCATCACGGCCCTTACGTCCTGGGCTACACACGTGCTACAATGGTCGGTACAGAGGGCAGCCACTTCGTGAGAAGGAGCGAATCCTTAAAGCCGATCTCAGTTCGGATTGTAGTCTGCAACTCGACTACATGAAGCTGGAATCGCTAGTAATCGCGCATCAGCCATGGCGCGGTGAATACGTTCCCGGGCCTTGTACACACCGCCCGTCAAGCCATGGGAGTTGGGAGTGCCTGAAGTCGGTAACCGCAAGGAGCCGCCTAGGGCAATACCAATGACTGGGGCTAAGTCGTAACAAGGTAGCCGTACCGGAAGGTGTGGCTGGAACACCTCCTTTTTAGAGAAAGGGTTTAGATTCTTGTAGGAGAATTAGTTGAATAGATGTTTGCTTGTGTCAATTATATATAAGCTTACCGCAGCAAGCCTTAGAAACGGGCAAGAGAAGCCGGTTGGAGCTGAGGCGGGCAACTAGTCCCGTAGCTCAGGTGGTTAGAGCGCTACACTGATAATGTAGAGGTCCGCAGTTCAAGTCTGCGCGGGACTACTTGGGGGGTTAGCTCAGCTGGCTAGAGCGCCTGCTTTGCAAGCAGGAGGTCATCGGTTCGACTCCGATACTCTCCACCAAATAAAGAAGGAAGCGGTAAGCGCAACCAACAACAAACCGACCGTTGGGGTCTTAAGGAGGGTTCGACTCCCTTGGGTTTGTCGACAGGACATGTTTTTGTGAGAAAAGACAGGAAGAGGTTCTGAAGGTTCTTTGACATGCTGAAAGAGAAAAAGCAAAATTCCCTAATTATAAATTAGAGAAGCGACTACAAAGTAACCGAATGCTCAATAACAATTGAACATTCACAAATTTAATCGAGAACGTTACTAAGAGCGCATGGTGGATGCCTAGGCTTCCAGAGGCGAAGAAGGACGTGGCTAGCTGCGAAAAGCTACGGGGAGGTGCCAGCAACCGTTGATCCGTAGATATCCGAATGGGGCAACCCATCCCACGCAAGTGGGATATCCCGAAAGGGAGGCAAACCCGGAGAACTGAAACATCTAAGTACCCGGAGGAGAAGAAAACAATAGTGATTTCCAGAGTAGCGGCGAGCGAAATGGAATTAGCCCAAACCGATGTTGTTTCGGCAATGTCGGGGTTGTAGGACCACATAATCAAATTTCATTGAACAGGAAGACAACTGGAAAGTTGTGCCATAGAGGGTGATAGCCCCGTACTGGTAAAGATGAAAAGCGAGGTGGTATCCTGAGTAGTGCGGGACACGTGAGATCCTGTGTGAAACTGTCAGAACCATCTGATAAGGCTAAATACTCCTGGAAGACCGATAGTGAACCAGTACCGTGAGGGAAAGGTGAAAAGAATCTTGAGAAACAGAAGTGAAATAGACCCTGAAACCATGCGCTTACAAGCGGTCGGAGCCAGAAATGGTGACGGCGTGCCTTTTGCATAATGAGCCTACGAGTTGCTCCTCACTGGCAAGGTTAAGGACTTAAGGTCCGGAGCCGAAGCGAAAGCGAGTCTGAAAAGGGCGTTAAGTCAGTGGGGGCAGACGCGAAACCTTGTGATCTACCCTTGGTCAGGTTGAAGTTCCGGTAACACGGGATGGAGGACCGAACCAGTAAACGTTGAAAAGTTTTTGGATGAACTGAGGGTAGGGGTGAAAGGCTAATCAAACTGGGAAATAGCTCGTACTCCCCGAAATGTATTTAGGTACAGCCTCGTATTAGTGTGTCAGAGGTAGAGCTACCGATTGGATGCGGGGGCTTCACCGCCTACCAAGTCCTGACGAACTCCGAATGCTGATACATGATGTACGGGAGTGAGGGCATGGGTGCTAAGGTCCATGTCCGAGAGGGAAAGAACCCAGAACATCAGCTAAGGTCCCCAAATTTGCGCTAAGTTGAAAGAACGAGGTCTGGTTGCACAGACAGCTAGGATGTTGGCTTGGAAGCAGCCATTCATTTAAAGAGTGCGTAACAGCTCACTAGTCGAGCGACCGGGCGTGGAGAATAAGCGGGCATCAAGCGCAATACCGAAGCTATGTCAAGACTTAGGTCTTGGGTAGGGGAGCATTCCAACGACGTCGAAGGTGTACCGTGAGGTATGCTGGAGTTTTTGGAAAAGAAAATGTAGGCATAAGTAACGATAAAGCAGGTGAGAAACCTGCTCACCGATAGCCTAAGGTTTCCTGGTCCACGTTAATCGGATCAGGGTTAGTCGGGACCTAAGGAAAACCCGAAAGGGGTATCCGATGGACAACTGGTTAATATTCCAGTACTAATTTATGCTGCGATGGGGCGACGGAGCGATGAAAGAACCGCGAACTGACGGAATAGTTCGTTGAAGGGTGTAGGTATTAAGACTGTAGGCAAATCCGCAGTTTTAGCCGAACCTGATAGTACCACAATTCTTCGGAAGCGTGGATAGTGTTCCTAAGAGCTTCCAAGAAAACCCTCTAAGCTTCAGGCATAAAATACCCGTACCGCAAACCGACACAGGTAGGCAAGGAGAGAATCCTAAGGTGCTCGAGTGATTCATGGCTAAGGAACTAGGCAAATTCACCCTGTAACTTCGGGAGAAAGGGTCCCTACGTAAGTAGGGCGCAGTGAAAAGGCCCAGGCGACTGTTTATCAAAAACACAGGACTCTGCGAAATCGAAAGATGAAGTATAGGGTCTGACACCTGCCCGGTGCCGGAAGGTTAAGAGGGGATGTTAGCGCAAGCGAAGCATTGAATCGAAGCCCCGGTAAACGGCGGCCGTAACTATAACGGTCCTAAGGTAGCGAAATTCCTTGTCGGGTAAGTTCCGACCTGCACGAATGGTGTAACGATCTGGGCACTGTCTCGGCCATGAGCTCGGTGAAATTGTAGTAACGGTGAAGATGCCGTTTACCCGCCACGGGACGGAAAGACCCCGTGAACCTTCACTATAGCTTCGCATTGATATTGAATCATTGATGTGTAGGATAGGTGGGAGACTATGAAGCATGCTCGCTAGGGTGTGTGGAGTCGTCGTTGAAATACCACCCTTTAATTATTTGATATCTAACCCCGAGTATTCGGGGGACATTGCGTGGTGGGTAGTTTGACTGGGGTGGTCGCCTCCAAAAGTGTATCGGAGGCTTCCAAAGGTACCCTCAGCACGCTTGGTAACCGTGCGTAGAGTGCAATGGCATAAGGGTGCTTGACTGTGAGACCTACAAGTCGATCAGGGACGAAAGTCGGGCATAGTGATCCGGTGGTTCCGAATGGAAGGGCCATCGCTCAAAGGATAAAAGGTACTCCGGGGATAACAGGCTGATCTCCCCCAAGAGCTCACATCGACGGGGGGGTTTGGCACCTCGATGTCGGCTCGTCACATCCTGGGGCTGGAGAAGGTCCCAAGGGTTGGGCTGTTCGCCCATTAAAGTGGCACGCGAGCTGGGTTCAGAACGTCGTGAGACAGTTCGGTCCCTATCTGTGGTGGGCGTTGATAATTGCGGGGAGCTGACTCTAGTACGAGAGGACCGAGTTGGACAGACCTCTGGTGTATCTGTTGTGGCGCCAGCTGCATTGCAGAGTAGCTATGTCTGGAACGGATAAGCGCTGAAAGCATCTAAGCGCGAAGCCGACCCCAAGATGAGTTATCATTTGAGGGCCGTCAAAGACGATGACGTTGATAGGCTACAGGTGTAAAGGCAGTAATGTCAAAGCCGAGTAGTACTAATTGCCCGAAATGTTCTCGAGGTAGCAACTTTTCTAATCTATACCACGGAGTTTTGTGGATCTCTTTCAGCATATCTTATTTAGCAGTTTATGGCGATTATAGCGGCGGTGTGCACCTCTTCCCTTTCCGAACAGAGAAGTTAAGCCCGCCAGCGCAGATGGTACTGGGGTAACACCCGGGAGAGTATGTCGTCGCCCCTTTCTAAAAAGGCCACAGGTTCCCTGTGGCCTTTTTTTTTGACCCGTCTTTACCCCTTCCATCGCAGCCTACAAAGACGGGAAGCATCCCATCAGAGACGGGAGGCATCCCGTCTTTACGTTATTATTCATCATTCCCTGCGTATCCATACACCAAAAACGGCCCATGAACCTTCCAAAGCACCCAACCCGGATACCAAATCTCCTTTAGCGGCCGATCCATTCTTGTTATAATCAAAACATCATGGCTGTAAGGCAATTTCCCTCGAAACCTATGCTTCGGAGTCCATGCGTTGAACCAAAAATGGGCATAGGTTTTGTACCCCACAGGTACTACCAATTTTTGATGGTTTGCTGCTTCTTTAAAAATGGTTTGGGCGGCTCCTTGACTGTGCGCCTGAATTTTTGGCAATACAATTCCATTTACCAACCATAAAACCAAGGGTATAAGCATCGATAGACCCCTCACCTTGCGCTTCAATTGTTGGCTTGGAATTCGATTCCACCAAAGCAATCCCAATGCAAAGACTACACCGGGTATAAAGATGTGCCAATTCCAATCAACCGAAAGTTGCAAGGATGCGCTTGCGTATTGATCTAAAGGGATATAAGGCATCCAATGGTACCTCAACATTCCTGCAAGGGGTATCAATAACAGTAAGCCGGCAAAAATCCATAGCCCCATACCTTGCACTTTATTGGTTTTAAACCAAGGAGCAGCACTTAAGGTTAAGGTCTGCGAAGTATTTAACTTATACCAAGCCAATCCACTTAGTGGTACCCAACACATGCTGGAATAGTGCACAATTTTTGTGCTTACCAAACTAAACACGATAAGTACCATCCAAAAACAGCTTTGCAACCAAGCTTCAGGGCCCGGCTGCCGACGCGTTTTCCACAACTCGGGAAATGCCCAAAGAGAAAAAGGAAAGCAGCCAAGAAACACCACCAAGGGGTGGTAATAGAAGGGTTGTTCATGCCCTGCAACGGGCTCTTTCAATAACTCCCATTGGTAAGCAATAAAGGACCGAATAAACCAAGTACCATGATTTAGGGTTTCCGGAACATACCAAACCGAGCTTACCAACAAAAAGGCAAGCAGCGCAAATGGCGCATATTGCAGCAGTTTAAGGCGCAACTCTTTATGCCTAAAAAACATCCATAAAGCCGTAAGCCCCGGAAGAAGTAAACCCACCGGGCCTTTGGTTAAAACAGCTAATCCGGCCCAAAGGCCTGCTTCCAATCCCGTTTTAATATGGTTGGAGGCAGGTTTGGCTAGCCTCAATATGCACAATAGCATAAAGAAATTAAACCAAGGGTCGATTATTCCTGACCTAAAGTACAAAAAAGGTAGCCAAGCGCAGCAAAGTACCATGGGCCATGGAATGCTGTGGCTGTGGGGTAGCCATTGCCTTTGAAACCGGTTCAAATAGGCCAGGCAAAGAAAACCACAAAGGGCATTCGGAAGGCGTGCCGCCATCGGAGAAATGCCGAAAAGTTTCATGTGCAATGCCTGCAACCAAATAAATAAAGGAGGCTTTTCCCAAAAGGGTTCATAACCCACCTGTACCCGCTCCCAAGTGCCGCTAAGAATCATTTCGCGGGCGGATTCTCCAAAGTTAAGCTCATCCCAATCGAACAATTCCACCCAACCAAGTCCGGTAAAGAGCAGAATTCCCATAACCAACCACCACTTCCAAGAAATTTGCCCGGATTGGTTCATGTGGTCAAAATTTTCAATCGAATCCATTTCCATTTATGGAGTCGATAGGCCAAGGCAAACCAACTTACCCCCAGGCCATAACGAAGGCTTCGTTTAAAATTAATGGAGGAAGCTTCTGCAAAATACCTGGTAGGACAGGTTATTTCTGCAATTTCATAACCTGCCCAGGCAATTTGTAAAATCATTTGGTTATCGAAAACAAAGTCGTTGGAGTTTTTTTCGAATGGAATCTTTTCCAACACCTCACGGCTGTAGGCCCGGTATCCGGTATGGTATTCCGACAGTTTCAAACCCATCATAAGATTCTGGAAAAAACTCAAACCCCTATTGGCTACGTATTTATAAAAAGGCATGCCACCCTTAAGCGCTCCGGTGCCTAAAATTCGCGAACCAAACACAACGCCATACAATCCGGAATGCAACAAATGAACCATGGGCGAAATCAATTCCGGTGCATATTGGTAATCCGGATGAAGCATCACCACATAGTCGGCGCCACTTTCCAAGGCCGCCCGGTAGCAGGTTTTTTGATTCCCTCCATACCCAAGGTTTTGGTTGTGCAAAAGCACTTGGTGTATCCCCAATTCCCTAGCCAAATGAATGGTATTGTCTTGGCTGGCATCGTCGGTAAGTATTACTTCATCCACCAACGGTTTTGGAATCGCTTCCCAGGTCGCTTTAAGCGTTTTTTCGGCGTTGTAGGCCGGCATAACCACAACCACCTTTTTCCCTTCAATCATTGTTTACGCAGATGTTTCCATGTCCACCACATTCCTATACTTAAAACGAATATTAGAAAGCCGCCGATTCTTCGCTTCCAGGTTAAACTTAGCGATGTGGAAACCCAAGAAAGCTTCGGAATTCCTTTTTCGTCGGTTTTTATTAATGGATTTAGCCAGTACCTATCTTCATTTTTCATCCCAACTTCCAACCTTAGGTATCCCTGTTGTGGTAGAACAAATGAAACCTCATCAATAGATGGGTCAAACCTTTCCAGCTGCAAAACGCTTCCACCTTGGCCATAGGCAATGATTTCGTGCCAGCCTGTGGGTGGTTTAAAATAGGCGGTATCTCCATTCAGCCGAATGCACCATTGGAAACCCTCTGCTTTCAACCCATCCCAGCCCCCATGATCGGTGGCCTCATGAGGTTTATAACCTACCGCATGCCCTGCTTCAAGATGTGCATATAACGTAGGAACTTCCCGACTAAATGGAACCAGGGTGGCCACAAATCCGGGTTCTTTAGGGTTCTGCAAATCGTGCGCATCGTCGTTGAACAGAAGAAAGGCAGGTCTACCGGCAGATAAGCAGCTGTCCCAATGCACCAAACTGTTGGTCATGGTACTGCGCAACTCCATGAGTCGAAACCCCGTGAGTAGAGTAAAATCTGAAGGTTCAAAACCTCCTCCTTTGGATGGATGGGCCAGGCATAAAACCTCGCATTGCCCCTGCAATCTTTGGGTCTTCCATTGACGGACATGAATGTCTTGCCAAAGGGGCCAGTCCACCCAATCTACTCCTTGTTTAGGCCCGAGCAGCACATGATGCACTTTATAGACATTGTATCCGTGTTCGTAACAGGGAACTTGAACCAAACTTTTGCCCGATTGAATGGCTCGTATGGACATATAATCGGAAATTCCTAAGAATCCGTACCCTTTGCCCTCGTACCAGGTGCGAATGGCTTCCGGGTGGTTATTACGCCCATTGGTAAGCCCGCCCCAAGTGCGGCTTTGGATTTGAAAATTCGATTTTACCCAAGCTCCACCAAGGCTGTCAGGATACGGATTATACCACGATTTACCTGAAAATACTTTAGCGGGAGGAAAAGAATAGCCCGGAACCAAAATCCATTGCAAGGCCTGATACAGCAAGAGGATCTGAACCAAAACCATGGCAACGAAAAGGAGCTTCTTAATCCAAAACATGGCCAATGCTAACCAATTCATGTTTTCTCAACGAGACCGTAGGGTTAAGAAACTGCTTATTGGGCGCCAATTCAGTCTCCGCCTCCAAATCCTCGTCCCGGCGGCGTGCCCGGCTAGCCTTAGGCTGTTTTCCGCAAAGCTCCAAAAGCCTAAACCAAGCCGGGCATGCCGCCGGGCCTCCGGGTTTTCCGGCTCCGCCTGGGCGCAAGGTTACCTTAACCTAACAATTCCTAAGTAAGAAAATCATGGACTTTTGTTTCCCTGTGTAGCCCTTGGCCGCTACCTTCGTCTAAATTCTTTGCACATGCACAACCTTAAGGTATTTATTATATTGGCACTACTTGCAGCCAAAGCTTTTGGCCAAACCGGAGGGGTTGGAATTAATCCCAACGGAACGCCCCCCGATCCTTCGGCCGGTTTAGACGTGCAGTTTACCGATAAAGGTTTCTTAGGGCCCAGGCTTTCTCAAACCCAAAGGAATGCCATTCAAAACCCTGCCAATGGCTTGGTTATCTATAATACAACCAGTGGCTGCATGGAGGTTTTTCTACCTCAAGGTGGTTGGCGTGCCTATGCTTGCGATTGCCCGCCCCCTCAAGGAAGTTTGATCCAAAATCCGGGAACCATTTATGCAGGTGGTACTGCAAGTTTTTCATCCTCCATTCAAGGAACCTTTTATTCCTGGAATTTTGCCTCGGCTAACCCCTCTTCCTCGAGTGGAGCCGGCGCCAATGTAGTTTGGAGCACTGCGGGTAGCTACCAGGTTACGCTGCTTGTAGACTCCGCAGGTTGCCAATTTTCCGATACTTTACAGGTAACCGTAATTCCACCATTACGCAACTGCTTGGATATTTTAACCAATAATCCAAATGCCCAAGACGGAACGTATTTTATTGACCCCGACCAAAGTGGGCCCATACAGCCTTTTAGTTGCTATTGCGATATGACCCGCGATGGAGGTGGTTGGACCCTGGTTTTACGCGACAATAGGGACGGAAGCATGGTATTTAACAATACCAACAACATTGGCAATACCCAAGATTTGGCGCAGCTAAGCGGTACTTCGGCAAAATACCCCGACAATATCATTAATGCCCTCCGAAGCTTTACCGACAACCGCATTACTTACCGCAGCAATAACGAGAATTTTGTGTTCAACTATTTTCATCCGGGCGTATGTGCTTATGCCCATGATTCCTCAAACCCAAGCCAGTGCATGCGTTACAGGTCTTCTTGGACCACTTCTACAAGTCCCTCTTACATCCAATGCTCCGGTTGGGGTGGAAACGGTGGCGGAATAAATTGTTGGTATGGCTGCAATGGTATAGGAAATTATACCAATGTTACCATCAGCCATCGCGGTTACAGCGAGGTTACCGGAATTACCAGCAATACCAACGGCAACAGCCTCGGTGGCTCTAGCACTCAATACAATCAAAAATTTTACCTCTGGGTGAGGTAATAAAAGCTTTTTCTCATGAAACTACGCCTCTTATTTATTGCGCTTAGCATTTGCGCCGGAAGTCTATCTGCTCAAGGTGTGGGCATCAATGCCAACGGAAACCCTCCCGACCCCTCAGCAGGATTGGATGTTCAATTTACCGATAAAGGGTTTTTGCCGCCACGTTTGACCACAGTTCAGCGCAACGCCATTCAAAATCCGGCAACCGCACTTACTATTTATAATACCTCCACTGGTTGTTTGGAAACTTTTATGCCTCAAGCAGGATGGAGGCAAGTAAGTTGCGATTGTCCCCCGGCTCCTGCTAACCTGTTTTCTTTTCCTTCCCCTATTAATGCCGGTGCCGCCGCTTCTTTTAGCTCCCTTGTACAAGGAACTTTTTACTCTTGGTCTTTTGCCTCTGGAACCCCAAACAGCTCCAGCAGTGCATCGGCCTCGGTGGTTTGGTCCGGTGCCGGCAACCATCAGGTGATTTTGGTGGTAGATTCTGCAGGCTGCACCTACACCGACACGGCTACCGTGACGGTTAGCCCAACCCCAAGAAACTGTTTGGAGATTTTAAATAACAACCCGGGGGCTCAAAGCGGAACCTATACCATTGATCCAGACCAAGGGGGCCCCATTCCTCCTTTTTCTTGCTATTGCGACATGAGCAACGATGGAGGAGGTTGGACCTTAGTAGCCCGCGACAACCGCGATGGTGTTTATCAAGACGAAGTTTCGGGATCTTTTGGAAACACAGCCGGTTTAGCTCAATTGACCGGAACTTCTGCCAAGTATGCCGACAATGTCATCAACGCCATCCGTAGCTTTACGGACGCAAGAATCGGTTACCGGACCAACAATGAGAACTTCCAATTCCGGTATTTCCACCCGGCCCAATGCACCTACCAACACAATTCCAACAACAACAGCTTCAACGTCTCCGAATGCATGCGGTTTACCCCTTCCTGGACTACTTCAACCAGTCCAAGTTATGTGCAATGCACCAACTGGGGCGGTAACGGGGCCGGAATCAATTGTTGGTACGGGTGCAATGGAGGCGGCTATACCAACGTAACCATTAGCCACCGGGGCTACTCTGAGATAACCGGCATTACCAACAATCCAAGCGGTAACTCCCAAGGTAGTCCAAGCACTACCTACAATCAAAAATTTTATTTGTGGGTGCGGTAAAGCGAGGTGGAATGCCCCGTCTTTACGGGGCTTATACTATGGAGCTTAGGGAGACGGGAGGCATCCCGTCTTTACTACGTGGCTTATCCTGGGGAGGGTAGAGAGATGGGAGGCATCCGGTCTTTACTACGTGGCTTATCCTGGGGAGGGTAGAGAGACGGGAGGCATCCGGTCTTTACTACGTGGCTTATCCTGGGGAGGGTAGGGAGATGGGAAGCATCCCGTCTTTACTACGTGGCTTATCCTGGGGAGGGTAGAGAGACGAGAGGCATCCCGTCTTTACGTGTATTATCCTGGAGAGGGTGGGGAGACGGAAGGCATCCCGTCTTTACTTGCCGGATCTTATATAGACTGTATTACGGAAAGTGGCCCCCGGGCTTGAGTGGAAGACCCCGGCAGCTAAGGGCGGTGATTTGCCCCGTGAAGGCGTGTGGAGCTTTGCGGAACGCCGCCTGAACGGATGGCAAATCCGACCTTAGGGGCTGAGGCTGAAACGGAAGCCCATACGGAGCTTAATCGCTTTTGGAACCGGGGCCCAAATGCCTTATTTTTCTTACTTTAGGCTATCGGGTAGGGGGCGTTGCTTAGGTATGTTGGGTCCCATTCTTCGGACTTCGCCCGGCTTTCCACTTTCTTCGTTGGGGCTTCTTACGTCCACATCGGACAGGAGAAGCCAACGGTCCTTTTTAAACACCAGCGCATCGTAGGAGCCGTCGGGACCGTAAAATTGAAACTGTGATTTTAGGTTCGGTTCGGCGGGCGACAGGTGGTCCATTACGATACGTTTATTTTCTTCCTCATACCTAATGGACATGGTGGCTTGGACGGAATAGTGGAATAGCAATCGACCTTTGAGTCTTTCCTCGTGTTCAATGATCCTTTTGCCGAACTTAGGGTTGCCGTTTCCGGTAAAGTACAGGGTTTCAATTCCTTTGTGTTGCACTATGCCATCTCCCGGATGAAACCCAAGCAACAAATAATAAGATTCTTTACCGTCTTTTGCTTCCAAAAGCTCGTAGTAAATCATACCGGGCCACTTGTCGTCGTTAAAGGATCGGTACGAAAAAGAGCGGTGGTCTAGCCCTTGATCTTCGAGAGCAACTACTTGAGGGGCTTTGTTTTCGGATTTTGGAGCATGCTGCACAAAGCCGGCGGCTTTAAAGCCGTTGTCGCTTAAGTAAAGCCAAGTATACAGCCTAAAAGACTTATCTGTTGGGGTAAGTACAGAAACTTTGGGCAAGGGTTTGGGTGGATTGGCGAAGCTACCATTTTCCTCCAAGGCCTTGCCCAACCAAGCATAGAATGCCTGAAATGCCTGCATACGTATTGAGGCGGGAATTCTTCCATCGATGAAGGTTTCTTGCCAAATACGCACGGAGTCTGTTTGCTGGGCAAAGGCCGCATTCAGCGAAAAAGCAAGAAAGCCAATAATCCACGCTTTTGTCATATCATACGAACGTAAAAAGCGGGCTTTAGGTATGATAGTCTATAGTTTAAAGGTGCAGTTTGTCTTTTTTGGCGAACAAAACCTCTTTTGTTTCGGGGTGGTTTTCGTCGTCTACGCAGCAATCGACAGGGCATACGGCGGCACATTGGGGCTCATCGTGGAATCCGACGCATTCCGTACATTTGTCGGTGACAATATAATAGACATCCATGCTGTAAGGATCCTGTGAAGCATCGGCATCTACTCCGTTGCCGTCAAATAAGGTAAAATCACCTTTTACCGAGGTCCCGTCGGATACACGCCACTCAACACCACCTTCATAAATGGCGTTGTTGGGGCATTCGGGTTCGCAGGCACCACAGTTGATGCATTCGTCGGTAATTTTTATGGCCATATTTGTGGTCTTTCTCGTTTTAAAATCCATGCAAAGGTAATGAAAAATATCCCCTTTTTAGGTGATAGGGTGCGGCAACTGGCTCAATTAGGTGCGGTCATAGACGCTTGGTTAGCGCCGGATCATGCCGGTTTTGACGACCTCTGCCGTAGGTCGGGAGCTCAAAATCCCTGGTTTACGAAGCAAGATATTGTACAAGCCTTGGAGGCATTGCGTCCTTGGTTAACCGAAGATCGGTTACATACTTGGGCCAAACACTATGGCTTAGGCGATTTTCCGCCACTAACGCGCCGTGTATTGGTGGTTATGGCGGGTAATCTGCCCTTAGTGAATTTTCACGATGCCTTGGCGGTGTTGCTTTCCGGACATCAACTTCTGGCCCGAATGAGTCATCAAGATTCGGTGCTCTTGCCGCACTTGTTGTGCGAGGCCGGTATTTCTGAAGATTGGGCCTTGTGTACCCGCGAAACCGTTAAAGACTTTGATGCAGTTATTGCGACCGGGTCAGGAAATACCGGTCGCTATTTCGAACATTATTTTTCAAAGTATCCTAAGGTGCTGCGAAAAAACCGCCAAAGCTTTGCGGTATTGTCGGGAGAGGAGCAAGCCTCGGATTTAGAAGCCTTGGCGCACGATATGTTTCGTTATTATGGATTGGGCTGTCGCAACGTTTCTTTGCTTTGGGTCCCCCAAGACGCGGATATTCATGGCTTGATTCAAGGCCTCCGGTCCTATGCTTGGCTTTCCGATTTTAGCAGGTTCCGAAACAATTACGACTACCAAAAGGCCGCATTTTTGGTCAATAAAGTGCCATTTTACGAAGGCGGCTTTTTTTTGCTTAGGCCTTCTGAGGCATTAAGTAGTCCTCCCGCCGTGGTGCATTTGGCCCAATATCAAGACTATTCGGAAGTGGAAGCTTGGACAAATGAGCATCAGGAGCACATTCAGTGTAGCGTAGGGTACCGTCAAAACCTTGCCTTTGGCGAAAGTCAAATGCCGGGATTGATGGATTATCCGGACGGAATAGACACCATGGCATTTTTAAAAAGTTTGAGAAAAGCGGTGGTATCTTGATTTTTTGTAACTTAGTAGAAAGTATTTTTACATGAGACGTACCATATTTATTCTTTGTTTCGCTTTTGGGCAGGGTCTTTTTGCTCAATCCAACGCTTCTGCTGCACAAGATTTTGCACAGCGTTTTGGTACCAATCAAGCCTCTTGGGCTCAGGAAGGCAACACTCATGTGGCTACATTTAAAGCCGATCAAGGTCCGGCTTATGCTGAATACGATGACCAAGGGAATTATTTAGGCTTGGCTTCTCTTTCCGATTTGGCATCCATGCCGGCCGAAGCTCAGACTTTCCTGGAGCGCGGTTTCACCGGCGAAAACGGAAATGGTCCCTACGACCTTCAGTACGTGCGCTTGTTGGACGAGGGCAATGGAAGCCAAAGTTATGTGGCAATTTTAGTGAACGCCTCCAACCCCAATCAGCATTTGAAACTCTATTTTGACAGTGCCACCGGAACTCTTGAGCGTCGAGCACTTTGGTCTACCGCTCCCTAATTTGGATTTAGCTGCGATGGTAAGGATGTCCGCGCCAAAGGGTTGCGGCTCGGTACAATTGTTCCATAAACACCAAATGCGCCAAGTCGTGAGGAAAGGTCATGGTCGAAAGCGATAATGCCTCCGGAACTTGGTTTTTAAAACCATGTGCAAATCCATCGGGGCCGCCCAAGAAGAACTGAACCCCCTTTCCTCCTCTTAGGTGCCACTGCTCCAATTGCTTAGTGAATTGCTCAGAGCTGTAACTCCTACCGGTTTCATCCAGCCTTACAGGCCACCAGCCTGCTTTCAACTGCTTGGCAAAGGCCTCTGCTTCTTTTTCCTTGCGGTGGTTCAATTCCAATTTCCCAAAAGACTTTGGAAAACTCAAGAAATGCTCTTTAAAACCAAGCAGTGGACTCAAGCGCTCCCGGTACATTGAAATACCCTTTACAGCAAAGGATAATTGAGGTTTCCCGGCTAAAATGAGTTCAACTTGCATGAATTGGCGCAATTTTTGCACGAATGTATGTACATCGAAGGATATTTGCCTCATGAAACTAAGCCAATGGACTGCGTTGCTCATGCTCATTTTGCTATTTAATACAAGCATTCAAGCACAGCAAGGATTGCCTGAAGTAGTGGATGCTCTTTCCCAAGGAAATGCCCAGAGCTTATCGCCCTGGTTCCACCCTACGGTAAATCTTACAGTAATGCACAAGGAAGGAAGCTACAGCAAAGCGCAAGCCGAACAAATAGTACAGAACTTTTTTATGGATCATCCGAGTCGCGGATTTCAGGTGTTGCATCAAGGCAGCAGCGGCGACCAGGCGCGTTATGTTATTGGCGAGCTCAAATCGAGCGATGAGGTGTTTCGCGTATACTTGTTATACAAAACTCTAGGAGGGGAGGAGCGCATTCAAACCTTGCGGTTCGAAAGGAATGAGTAATTTCCACCCATGAACAGTTCCGGTGCCGAGTTTCAGGATTTCTTATCCCGCGTATTTTTTGAAGACCTCCAAGGAAATGTAGACCCCTCCAGTCATTGGGTGTTTTCAGAACATACTCAAGCAGAGGCCTTTATTCAAGCCAAAGCTTCGGGAATCGCTTCTGGTATGAATTACTTGAACGCCATATTTAATTTTTTACCCGGTCCGGAGGTGCAAGTAAGAACGGAAGTAGAAGACGGACAAATCATAGAAGCCGGACAAACCATAGCCTTAATTCAAGGAACCGCCCGGCAACTGCTAACTGCTGAACGAACCGCACTTAATCTTTTGCAAAGAATGTGCGGCATTGCCAGCTTAACCCATGCCATGGTTGCTTCCATTGCACATACGCATTGTGTATTGCTCGATACCCGCAAAACCACTCCATTGCTTCGCGCCTTTGAAAAAGAAGCTGTGCGCCATGGCGGTGGAGCAAACCATCGATTCGGGCTATACGATATGGTTATGCTCAAAGACAACCATATCGATTTTGCCGGAGGAATAGCTCAAGCCATGCATTCGGTTAGAGAGGCCATGAAAGCCACAGGGCAAACCCTGCCTGTAGAAATCGAAACCCGAAACCTGGAGCAAGTAGAACAAGCTTTACAAGAGGATGGGCTTACCCGCATTATGTTCGACAATTTTACCCCCGCTCAGGTTAGGGAAGCCGTGGCTATGGTTGGCGGTGCTTTGGAAACGGAAGCGTCGGGAGGCATTCATGCCGGCAATTTGGTGGCTTATGCCGAAACAGGGGTGCAATTCATATCCATGGGTATGCTCACTCATTCGGTACCTGCTTTAGACTTAAGCATGAAGTCCTCTATACGCGTATGAAGCTTTGCCCTTTGTACCGTTTTCTTTTGCGCTACCCGTTAACGGCGCGCTTGCTCCGGCGCATCCGAAAAACCAGTTTTCCCGGTTTGCATGGTTTACCCATATTCGATGTGTTGCGGATTTTTCTGCGCGGGGTAGGGGCCTCTCGGATCAATATGCGTGCCGGTTCGGTCGCTTTTCGGCTTATGTTGGCTTTTTTTCCAACTCTGTTTTTTTTGGTGCAAATGGTGGCTTTTGTTCCAGAACCCGGTTTGCCGCACCGATTGCTAGCAGGATTGGAAAAACTTATGCCTTCTGCACTTTTCGAGGCTTTGGAACCCGGACTGGCCGGCCTTTTGTTCACCAAACAAAGCGGACTTTTGTCCTTAAGCCTTTTGTTGGGTTTGTGGTTTTCTTCCAATGGCATACTTGCCTTAATTCAAGCCTTTAATGCCTCGGCATTTTTAAAAGAAACACGTCCCGGCTGGCAGCAGCGCCTCTGGGCCCTAGGTATAACCCTTTTGTTTGTGCCCGGTAGTTTGTTTGTTTTGGTTTTGCTTACTTGGCTGGGTTTATGGAACAGGGCCTTGGAATGGTTTCATACAAGCCTAGGATGGATTGTAATGGCATTGGTGCTCATGCCCTCCATTGGTTTGTTGTTTCGTTTGGCGCCCAGCAAGCGATTGGGCCTGCCGTTACTTTCGCCGGGGGTGTTGGTGGCTTCTTTGTTTTTGCTCCTTTTTTTGTTTTTGCTGCGTTGGTATGCCATTCGCTTTTATAATTGGAACGAGGTCTTTGGACTTTTGGGCATTGTGCCCCTTCTGATGTTGTTTTTTTACGCTTCTGCCATGGCCTTGCTGCTCGGCTTTGAAACCAATTTGAGTTGGTTGCGCTTTAAGCACTGGAGGGCCAAGTTTAGGGCATAAAAAAAGCCACCCTAAGGTGGCTCTTACATAAAAACATATGGGATTATTGGCCTACCAGTACGCAAAGGTCTGCCAATCGATTGGAATATCCCGCTTCGTTATCGTACCACCCAAACACTTTCACCAAATTATCCTTTACAAAGGTCATTTGGCTATCGAAAATGCAAGAATGTGGATTACTCACAATATCCGCACTCACAATGGGATCCTCGGTATATTCCAAAATACCCTTAAGCGCTCCCTCGGCAGCTTGTTTAAAGGCGGCGTTGATTTCTTCTGCCGATGTTGGATTGCGAACAACCAACGACATATCGGTAAGGCTGCCTGTTGGAGTTGGTACCCGGATAGAAGTACCGTCCAATTTTCCCGCCAAATGAGGGAAAATTTTGCCAATGGCGCGGGCAGCTCCGGTAGAAGTAGGAACCAAGGATAAGGCCGCCGCCCGGGCACGACGCAGGTCGCTGTGCGGGGCATCTTGTAAATTTTGGTCGGCAGTGTAGGCATGAATTGTGTTCATAAAACCATTTTCAATGCCGCACAAATCGTCTACTACTTTTACCAAAGGCGAAACACAGTTGGTAGTGCAAGAAGCATTGGAAATAATTTGGTCCGAGGATTCAATAATAGATTCATTGGCACCCAATACCACCATTTTTATGTCAGAAGACTTGGCCGGCGCAGACAAGAGCACGCGCTTTGCGCCGGCTTTGATGTGCCCGGAAGCGGAGTCGCTATCCAAAAATCGACCGGTACATTCCAATACCACATCTACTTGGTGACTTTTCCAGGGGCAAGCTGCCGGGTCACGCGCTGCGCTAATGGAAATTTTTTGTCCATTCACCATAAAATGGTCGGCTCCTGCTTGCACCTCTCCGGGAAATCGACCGTGAATGGAGTCGTATTTAAGCAAATGCGCCAAAGTTTTGGCGTCGGTAAGGTCATTAATGGCCACTACCTGAACGTTTGGTTTTTGCATCAAGGCTCGGAAAGTAATCCTGCCAATGCGTCCGAAGCCATTAATGGCCACACGTATTTTTTCCATGTGCAAGCGTTGAAATTTTGTGCAAAGGTAACAAGAGGGATGGAATAAGCAGATTTTTGGGGCACCCTTAGGGCTTTTTTGTATCCTATGTTTGGAGCTGTATTCCAAAGCCCTAAGGCCGGGCCCTTTGGCCTAGTTGGTTCTTGCCAGCCTTTGGGCTGCCGCGGCTCCGGGGTCCCCTCTTGCCATCGGGGCCTCCTCGCTCGCCGCAGCCCATAAGGCTCCCAAAAACCAAGCTGTGGCCTGCGGTCCCTGCGCCGTCTATCTTTGTTGTTTGGTCTAGCATTTACTCATACTTTTGATTATGAGCGCTCTGCAATAAATGTCCTTCCTGTTTTTACCTTAAGGTTAAGAGTAGTTAAGCTTCTCTTTTTTTTAATGTAGTTTTGTAATGAACAATTTCCCGATAAACCGGTGTTTTTGTTTTTACTTTAATCCGTTTTTTTAAAGATATTAGCACTAAATTTTATATCATGGCGTTTAAGCGATACTCTTTACCTGCCTTCTTGTCTGCCGGCTTGCTCGCTTTCGGCACCTTCTCCACGGTGCAGGCTCAAGCTCCACATAGCTGCGGCAGTACTTTGGAACAGGCCGCTCAACAATATCCAGGCTTTTGGGAGGGTTACGAAAACTTTGTAGAAAGCTACAAGGCGTATCAAGAACTTTATCAAGGGCAGTTCGAAACCGCAGAAAACGGCAAGCGTATCATTCCTGTAGTGGTGCACGTTATCCACGAAGGTGGGGCAGAAAACATTTCTAAGAACCAAATCATCAGCCAAATCAATGCGGCGAATTTGGATTTCTCTTTCACCAACCCCAATAAAATTACCATTCCTCCTTATTTCGATTCCATTGCCGCCGATGCCAACATCGAATTCCGCTTGGCTACGAAAGCCCCTAATGGAGCATGTACCGACGGCATCAACCGTATCTATTCTTACAAAACGGAATTGGCGCGCGACTATACCGGCTTCAAACAGCTTAGCTATTGGGACCGCGCAAAATACCTTAACGTTTGGGTGGTAAACACCATCGACAACGATGGTAATCCTTTTGGTAGTGTTTTAGGGTATGCACAGTTCCCTTATTCTTTCGGAGGTCAAAACCCCGTAACTTCCACCGACGGGATTACTTTAATCCATAACCGTACCGGAACCATGGGCACAGCCAATGGCCTCCAAGGACGCACCTGGACACACGAAGTAGGACATTGGTTGGGTCTAATTCATATTTGGGGCGATGCTACCTGTGGTGACGACCAAGTGGAAGATACACCCGTACACCGCGAACCTAATTTCGGGTGCTTTAATTACCCTAAAGAGGCTACCTGTGTAACCTTAGATCCCAACAGCGATGCCGAAGATACCCTGCGACGGTTTCAAATAGGAGAGATGTTTGGCAATTACATGGACTATTCCGACGACGACTGCATGTCTATGTTTTCCAAAGGTCAAAAAGACCTAATGGACTTTGTTTTTTCCACCATTTCTTTCCGTACCAATGTAATTACTCCAGAGAACCAAGTAGCTACCGGAACAGACGACGCCTCCCAAAACAACGCTTGTAGCCCCGCTCCTATTGCCGACTTCTGGTCCCGAAAAGGCTCCAATAACTTTGAAAGCCTTAAAATGATTTGCGCCGGAGAGTCTGTGGTGTTCCGCAACGGCACCCACAATGGAACTGCCGATAGCTACGCCTGGAATATGCCGGGTGCCAACAATACCGCGCCAACAGATGCAGAACCCGTTGCCCAATACGACACCCCCGGTTTGTACGATGTAAGTCTTACCGCTACCAATAGCCAAGGTGCCGACCAAAAAGATCGTCCCGGTTATGTTATGGTAAGTTCTACCACCGCCGATAATACGAATTACATCTACTACGATGCCTTCGAGCCAGGTCCTTCAACCAGCTTATTTGAAGAAGGAAAATGGGTGTTTGTCAACGAAGGTAAACCAGGATTAGGCTGGGAAGGGGCAGAGAATTCCGGTTACAAAAGCCTACAATCGGTGCGTTGCCACAACGAAAGCGGCGTGCGCTACGAGCGTTTCTTCTTAATCTCTCCTTCTTACGATTTGCGCGAGGTGGCTTCGCCTGAATTAAGCGTGCGTTGGGCTTATGCAGACCGTACCAACAATCCTTTTGTGGAGCAAGAAGATAAATTACAGGTGTTGGTATCTACCAACTGCGGGGAAACTTGGCAAGCACGTCCTATGCAAATTAGCGGTGCGGGAACTCCCTTTTCAACCCTTCAAACCCCGGACATGATTACCGCCGGTTTGTACCCTAACGGTTTTGTGCCTCAGTGCCGCCGACGAATGGGGCTTACTTACTGTTGATCTAAACACCTTTACCAACCGCGAAAATGTGCGTATTGCTTTCCGTTACGAAAGTGGTGGTCCATTCGGCAACGACTTGTATTTAGATGATTTCATGATCAAGGATGCCGATTCACCTACAAGCATCAATGAGCAAGACGAAGCATTTTCCTTAAAGCTCTATCCGAACCCTACTTCTGATTTGGCGAACCTAAGTTTTGACTTAAGCGAGCAAGCTGTGGTAAAAGCTCAACTGATGGATTTGGCCGGTAGAGTAATTTATACTTTGGATGCCGGCACCATGTCTGCGGGCAATCACCAGCTCACCATTCCTACAGAGGCCTTGCAAGCTTCCGGAGCTTATTTGGTGCAACTAAACATCAATGGTCGTACCATCACACGCAAGTTGTTGGTGGACTAATCTCAACATTTTTGGCGAAACGCAGAGCCTCGTTTTCTTTAGTGGAAGCGGGGCTTTGTGTTTATTAGGAAAATGCGCCTTGCTCCGGAATGTTGAACCTATAGAAAGGTTTACTGATGACACGCTGCTATTCTGGAGACCATGACCTTGCATGTCATGGCTTGCGTTACGCTCCCTCAAAGCTTCGGCACTTGGCCCGACCACTTGGGAAACCTGTTCATACTAATTCGGGAACCAGCGGATTTTGGCATGCCTTAAGCACTAGACGTATCCGTCAGAAACTTTGTCTTGAAAACACAAAGCGTTAAAAGGTTCAAGGGGAGCCTTCGAGCTTAGGGTACATGTAATTTCATATACGCTTGGCCATCGACGGGCCAAAACCAGAGCTCGGCATGGCCCTGTTCAATGCGTACATAACTAAAGTAGTGCAACCAATCGCCGGTGTTGAGGTAATGTGCCCCATTCGGAAGCGCGTGATGCATAGGAAGGTGTCTATGTCCAAACAAAAAGAGATGTTTGGGAAAATATTTGCTTTTGGACTTACTGAATTGAATCAACCACTCCTTCTCTTCGCCAAGGAATTGGCTTTGGTCTCCGCCCGACTTTCGGCTGCGTTGGCTAAGCATAGAGGCTAGCCCAAACGAAAAATTGGGATGAAAACGAGCATACAGCCACTGAAAAACCGGATTTGCAAAAACTTTTTTTATCAGCTTATAGCTATAGTCTCCCGGGCCAAGTCCATCGCCATGGCCCAGGTAAACAGCTAATTCCTGAATTTGCCACACCTCAGGTTTTCGGTGTATTTCCATGCCTAACTCTTTTTCCAGGTAGTCAAATGTCCACATGTCGTGGTTGCCCGGGAAAAAGTGTACATCTACTCCCTTGTCTTTAAGTTCGGTCAATTTACCAAACAGACGGCTGTAACCTTTGGGGATCGCATGTTTCCATTCGAACCAAAAGTCAAAGATATCTCCAAGAAGCACAAGGGTTTGGGCATGCTGAGAAGCCAAGTCAAGCCAACGCACCAAATGCTTTTCACGTTCAAGGCTGCAAAGCTTTGCATCCACGCCTAAATGAGCATCGGAAACCACCCATACAGGATGATCTACCTGTTTATTCCAGGTGGTCGGCAAGGATTTGATTGAGTTGTTCTCCATGAATGTTTCGGTACAAAATGGTACCGTCTTGGTCCAACAAGAAGTTATGCGGTATGGTATTTACATTATACAAGCGGGCAGGTTCTGCATTCCAAAAGCCTAAATCCGATCCGTGATACCAGGTTAAGCCATCCTCTTTAATGGCGTTAAGCCATGCGTCTTTTTCCCTGTCTAAACTCACCGAAAATATTTCGAGTCCTTTTGATTTAAAGCGCTGATAAGTTTTAACCAAGTTTGGGTTTTCTTGCCGACAAGGGCGACACCAAGAGGCCCAAAAGTCAAGTAAAATGAGCTTTCCTTTGTTCAGTACATCTTGGAGGCCAATTGGACTTCCTTCAGGGTCGGGAATGGAGAACATAGGCGCTTTAGTACCAACAGCGGCTTGGCTAAGCTTGGCTACATTCTCAGAAAGTCTGGCTACAAAAGGGTTTTCAGGATAGTTTGCGCTCAAAATTTTGGCCGTAGTATCGAGCAGTGCCACGTTTTGATTGGGGTCCAGAATCGAAAGGGCCTGCAAAGTGGCAAAAGCTCCTTGATGTGCTTCGATCCAGGCGACAATTTCGAGTTGGATGGATTCTTGAAAGGCCACAAAACGTGTTTGAGCCTCTTCTTGTGAATAATTTGGGTTGGTTCTAAGGGAGCGACGCATAGAGTCTAGTCTGGCATTTGCCGATTCGGCCATTTCCTGAACTTCTCCAAAAAGCAAAGATTCACGGCTCCCTTCCAAATGCACGGGATCGTAAAAGCGAGCTGCATTTAGCTCCACTCGGATAGACTCTGTAGAGTCGGTGAGTAAAATCAAGATGTTATCCGGAGCCCCAAAGTTGGTGCTTCGTTTTTCAGGACCCAAGCGCAGGCGATAAAAGGTCATGTCTTCTGCCGCCTTTTGTATGGCGAATTTTCCTTCGCCATCTATTTGGCAACTATCTAGGGTCTTGCTGCTTTCAGGAAGAAGTTTTTCGAAGTAGAGCCATTGGCCTTGGCCCCCTTCAATACGGCCGCTTATGAACGCTTCTTTTTGCGTGCTGTTGCCACATGCAAAAAGCAAAAAAAGAATAAAAGCAGAAAATATTCGATAAGACATTATGCGTCGAGTTTTTCTTTAATTAATCGAGAAGCTTCTTTTGGGTCGGCTTTTCCTCCGCTGGCTTTCATTACTTGCCCCATAAACATACCCAAGAGTCCGGTTTTTCCTTCCTTATACCTGGCTACTTCATTGGGAAGGGATTCCAGCACTTGGTCAATCATGGCTTCCAAGGCCTCGGTATCTGACTCCTGCAATAGATTTAACTGACTGACTAAGTCTTGAGGGGCTGCTTCAGGATTTTCCATTAGGGCATCCCAGAGCGGTCCTGCGGCAGCGGTATTGCTAATGCTTCTGTTTTCGACCAGTTGAATAACTAAGCCAAGCTTTCCCGGTGTTAATGGAAAGTCCGAAATATGGGTGCCTGACTCGTTTAAATAGTTTTTCACTTTTCCAAGCAACCAGTTTGCGGCATTTTTTACCTCTTTGCAATGTTTCACCAGTTCTTCTAAGTAAAGTGCTTCTTCTTTTCGATCGACCAACAGAGTGGCTTCTGCCTCAGATAGCCCCCAAGTTTGGGTGTATTTGGTATATAACTCTTGAGGAAGTGGTGGCATGTGTTGTTTTATGGCCTCAATAAAGCTTGGACTTACCTCTACCGGTGGAATATCGGGTTCGGGGAAGTACCGGTAATCGTTGGCAGCCTCTTTACTTCGCATGCCAATGGTTGTTCCGTTGGTTGCGTCAAAGGATCTGGTTTCTTGAAAAATGGTGACGCC
The DNA here is from genome assembly GCA_018401695.1 of Flavobacteriales bacterium. Taxonomy (GTDB): domain Bacteria; phylum Bacteroidota; class Bacteroidia; order CAIKAF01; family CAIKAF01; genus CAIKAF01. The sequence continues at coordinate 97,072 of JAGYKD010000004.1, forward strand.
TTCTTGTAAGCATTTAATTTGCCGAGCGGTTTCGAACTCTATGGCCTTTTGAACGTGCCGCATAGAGTTCATGTTTTTCACTTCCACCTTGGTTCCAAACTCTTTTTGGCCAATCGGGCGGACAGAGATATTGGCATCGCAGCGAAGGCTACCCTCTTCCATGTTGCCATCGCAAATGTCTAAGTGGCGCACCAAACGCCGCACTTCGCTCAGATATAGGTAAGCCTCTCTGGAAGAGCGCATATCGGGTTTAGAGACCATTTCAAGCAAAGGAACCCCGGCTCTGTTTAGGTCAATAAGTGAATCAAAAGGGTCTTGGTCGTGCATGCTTTTTCCGGCATCCTCCTCCATGTGAATGCGCTCCAATCCGACATGTTTTAGACTGCCGTCTTCCAGCCGAAACTCAAGACGTCCGCCGGTACAAATAGGTGTGGTGTCTTGGGTTATTTGGTAGCCTTTGGGTAAGTCGGCGTAGAAATAGTTTTTTCTGGCATAGGCGTTATGGGATCGAATATCGGATTGAGTAGCCAAACCGAGCTTAACAGCTGCCGCAATTACTTCTTGGTTAACCACAGGTAAGGTTCCCGGATGCCCAAGAGAAATGGGGTGGATTTGAGTGTTGGGCATGCCTCCGTAGGCAGCATCATCGGGGCTGTAGGCTTTGGATTTGGTACGCAGTTGAATATGTACCTCTAAGCCAATAACGGTTTCATAGCCTTGATTCATGATACAAATATGCGTAAAGCAGCGCTTTTTTTTGCCCTTTTACAACACCTTCATGAGCTTTAAGAGCAATCTTTCTAAGATTTGCCCACTTTGCTCGGCTGCCTCTAAAACGTCTTGCAAACTAACGGCGTGCATTTTACCGGGAACCCCCAAATCTGTGATGGCCGAAAACCCTGTGCAAGGAATGCCCATATGCTTTGCTGCCAGCACTTCTGGGACGGTAGACATTCCAACGGCATCTGCACCAATGGTGCGGATGTACCTATATTCGGCAGCGGTTTCAAGGGCCGGTCCCATTACGGCGGCGTATACCCCTTCGTGGAGTCTAATACCCTCTTCAAGTGCCAATACTCGAATTAAAGCATTGGTTTTTGGTGCGTAAGCTTCATGCATGTCGGGAAAGCGAGGTCCCAATTGGTCTATATTCGGACCGCAAAGGGGAGAGTCGCCCAGCATATTTATATGGTCGGTTATGAGCATCACCTCTCCTGTTTCCATGGCAGGAGCTAAGCCACCCGCCGCGTTGGTTACTACCAAATGGCGGATGCCCAATAGTCCCATAACCCGAATGGGCATAACCACTTGCTGAAGGCTGTAACCCTCATAATAGTGAAAGCGGCCTTGCATTACCAAGACCTTTTTTCCTTCTAAGGTGCCGGCCAAAAATTTGCCGGCATGACTTTGAACCGTAGAGACAGGAAAGTCCGGAAGCTCTCCATAGGATACTTCTACTTTATCTTGGAGTTTATCGGCCAATTGGCCTAAGCCGGTGCCTAAGACCAAGCCTATTTCCGGCTCAAAATCCGCACCTATTTTTTTTCGGAGTGTTTCCGCAGCGTTTACGAGGACCTCGTACATAATTCAACTACTTTGTTTACTATTTCCCTATATCCGGAACTTTGTTTGTCGGGCCGCAAAGGTACGACAGCCAATTTTTTGATGCGCTGCCTATGCGGCCCAAGGCGCAAGGAATCTTTCACCGTGCAAATCAGGTATTGATGCTCTTCCAAGGCCTCTATTTGCTCCCAAAACTTGGTAGAGGGCAACGCATGGTCGGCCGAAAGCAACCATTTTATTTCAGAAAACTGCTTTACCAAGCTTTCCGGACGCGCCAAACCGGTCCAACCTAAGCCCCAATACTCTTTTGAAACAGGATTTTTGCTTTCCCAATCTATGGGGGCTTCCATCTTAAATGGGATGGAAGGAATGCCTTTTATAGGTTTTTCTGCATAGCTGATGGCTTTTAGCCTCGGGTGGGGCCATATCGGCCATACCCTCAAGTTCCCCGCCGGTAAGGGCCAAGGTTTCTGTACGAGGTCGTTTTGGTGCCATAGCATTAAGGAGATGTCGGGTTGCAATCTATGGTGCTGCAATCCATCGTCCAAAAGCACCCAGTCCAAGAAAGCATACTTTGTTTTTAAATAGGCCAAACCACGGTGGCGATTGCCATCTACCAGCACCGGAATATCCCCCAGAGCATGTTTTATTTCCAGGGCCTCATCTCCAACTTCTTCCGGCTTGCTATCTAAACTTACTTCTCGCAAACCTTTGGAACTTCTTCCATAGCCTCTGCTTAGAACGGCAATTTGGAGCCCATTTGCCTGTAACTCTTGTGCCAAAGCAATGGTTATTGGCGTTTTTCCACTACCTCCTGCCACAGGATTTCCAATGACCAAGGTTGGTATGGGTGATTTTCTCCTTAATCCCAAAACTCTTATGCCAAGGGCATGCAACCAATACGCCAGCACATATAGTGGCACCAAAGGTAGAAGCAAGGGGCGTTTCACGGGCTAAAGGTAGCGCTTTAGTTATTGCATTGGCTTATAGGCCTTGCCTGGGCGCAGCGTCTTGTTTTGTTCATAAGCTTGGGTGCGCTTGTTTAATCAGACGCTTATCTTTGTTGCATGGGCAATTCCTCAATACGTAAGAAAGACTTTGAGCAATGCATCCAAAATGTAGCGCCCCAAGCCTATCAGGAATCTTACGACAACACGGGCTGGATGGTGCAACTTAAGGAAAGCTTTAACAAAGCCCTATTGACCCTAGATTGTACGGAAGCGGTGGTGGAAGAGGCCAGGCAGCAAGGTTGCGACTTAATTGTAGCACACCACCCCTTATTGTTTAAAGGGCTTAAGCGCCTAACCACCACCCATTATGTGGAGCGCAGCATTATTTCTGCGGTGCAACACGGAATTTCCATTTATGCCTGTCACACCAATATAGACAATGTATTGCACCAGGGGGTAAATCAAGAAATTGCGCGTCGTCTGGAATTGGAGGACTGCCGCATTTTGCGTCCCATGCGTGGAGTACTATATAAATTGGTGGTTTTTGTTCCTCAAGCTCATGTGGAGGTGGTAGAGAAGGCCATGTTTGAGGCAGGTGCCGGTCATATGGGTGCCTATGATTCCTGCAGTTTTAGATCGGAGGGGCAAGGGTTCTTTCGAGCTTTAAAAGGGGCCAATCCTTTTGTAGGTGAAACAGGTGAACGCCATAAGGAAGCAGAGCTGCGTACCGAAGTTCTGGTAGAAAAGCACCTGAGCCGAGTGGTGATTCAAGCGGCTAAGGATGCACACCCTTACGAAGAAATGGCTTATGACTTGTATCCCCTCCAGAATACCCATGCAGAAAGAGGTAGCGGATTGGTGGGCCGTTTGAAAGAACCCATGGAACTTCCGGATTTTTTGCATTGGGTTAAGCAAAAGCTGGAGCTCAAGGTCTTGAAGTATACCGATCCTGTAAAAGCTCGAATAGAAAAAGTGGCTTTGTGTGGCGGAAGCGGTTCCTTTTTGCTTCCGGACGCCATGCAGCATGCCGATGCTTTCATAACCGGAGACCTTACGTATCACCAGTTTTTTGAGGCTTTAGAAAACATCTTATTGATTGATGCCGGACATTTTGAAACCGAGCAGTTTACTCCATACGTATTTAAGCAGGTGCTAAGCGAAAAATTTCCTAACTTCGCAGCCCTTATATCACAGGTGCAAACAAACCCTGTTAATTATCTTTGATTTATGGCCAAAACCAAAGAAGCTACCAAACGCGAAATTAGTGTAGAAGATAAACTTCGGGCACTTTTCGATTTGCAATTTACCGACGCTCAAATAGACCGAATCCGCACCATCCGTGGTGAGCTTCCTTTGGAGGTCCAGGATTTGGAAGACGAAATTGCCGGTTTAGAAACCCGTATCCAACGTAAAAACGAAGAGGTAAAAGCGTTAGAAGGAGAAATCTCCGGAAAGAAAAACCTCATGAAAGAATCGGCAACGCTTATTGCTAAATACGAGCAGCAGCAAGCCAATGTCCGCAACAATAGAGAATTTGATTCACTCTCTAAAGAAATTGAATACCAATCGCTAGAAATCCAATTGGGCGAAAAACGCATCAAGGAATTCAAAAGCAGGATTGAAGTGTTTCAGGAAGAAATCGAAGGCCTCAAAAACCGAATGGAAGAAAAGAAATCTGATCTGGAGCACAAAAAGGCCGAGTTGGATACCATTATTGCCGAAACCCAAAAGGACGAAGAAGCGCTTATTAAAAAATCGGATGCCTATGCAGAAAAAATTGAGGAACGCTACCTCTCCGCATATAGCCGCATCCGAGAAAATGCCTTCAATGGTTTGGCTGTGGTAAGCATCGATCGCGACTCCTGTGGTGGCTGTTTCAATAAAATCCCGCCTCAACGTCAGTTAGACATTGCCCAGCGTAAAAAGATTCTCGTGTGCGAGCATTGTGGTCGCATTCTTGTCGATCCGGACTTGGCTATGGAAGAGCAAGAAAAGCTGCAGGGCTAACCGCCCTCGTTCCATTCACCGTATTAAAAAGCGCATTCTCCAACAAGAGTGCGCTTTTTTTATTTAGAAGAGGAGACTAAACGAAATTTGAGTTAACCAATTGTTTTGCGTTACCCGTGCCAAAGGACTTTCATTAAAGCCGGGGTAAATTTGTTCGGCACCCCTTCGGCGATTCAACATAAGCACCCCGTCAATTTGTAGCCAAGATTGCAGGCGCAAGCCAAAGCCGGCACTAAAGGATTGCAATTGAAAGCCGGTACTTTGCTGATCAGGTAGGGGAGCGGTTTGGTATTGGTAACCGGCCCGTATACTCCAAGGATTAATTCGAAACTCCATACCCGCCTTAAATTGATGGCCTTGCCTAAAGGTGGTGTCTATGAGTTCGTTTTCCTGATTGAAATCTAAAGAAGGCCTTAAATTAATGGCGCCATAATCGGCATATTCGTATTCCAAGCCAAGCATAAGGTATTTTCCTAAAATAAAGGCGGTGGAGGCTTGGGTGCGCCAAGGTAGGGTAAGCCCGTAGTCAAACTGCCCTTCGGGGCTTTCGGCCGAAAAGCTACCATTGCTCAATACGGTTTCTAAGTTGCTGCTGTAGGTTTCATCCATACTTACCCAAGTGGGGCTGTGGATGGCAGCCCCCAGTCTCCACCAATCGGTGACCCTATAAATAGCACCAACCCGCAAATTAAAGCCGGTTCCCTCAGCGTTTAAGCTTTCTTCGTATTCTAACCGTTCAAATACCGGAATGGAGCCTTCACTGTCGGTTTCCCGGTAAATGGAGCGGTAAAAATAGTCCAATCGCACAATGCCTATGGTAGCTCCCAAATACAGTCTATTGCTGTAGTTAATTGCTCCGGAAAGCACGACCTCTGCATGCGCACCGCTGGAAGTTAATTGGCGGGCCATGCCTTTGTTTTCTTCTGCAAAAGCACCATTGGTAAGGTAGCTTTGACCATTTGCACCGGGAATGGTATCAATAAGGTAGGTATCAAAGGCCAGGCGTTCTCTAAAGGGATCCAAACCTTCAGGGTTTAAGCCATTGGCTTGGCTCATAAAGGCATCGCCCAGGCTATGCATGGCATCCATGCCCTCAAAAAAGAAACTTCTGTTAAAAGAGGCCATGCGGTTGTAGCCCAAGGAAAAGTTCAAATACTGCAAGCCCTCGCTGGTGTCTTTATTAAACCGTTTGGTAAGTACCAGCCCTGCGTTGCCAAATTGAAACACCACATGCTCTTCGGGAAATTCTTGGTCTTGCCAGTTGCTGTATCCGTAGGATAAGTTAATGCCGGGGCTTAGGCTTAGTTGGTTTTGCCGAAAAAGTCCAATCCCAGCAGGATTATGGCTGGCGGTGGATAGGTCGGCTCCTATGGCACCCATAGCACCTCCCAAGGCCGAAAAGCGCGAGGTTCCTTGCGGTGAAAAAACACTGAACCGCAAGGCTTCAGTAGCGTATTGTTGGGCTCTAAGCCCTGAATATGCGACCAAAAACCAAAGCATGGCCGCCAGCATCGTCTTCATTTGAACTCCTATCTTCATCAGCTATTTGGCTTAGCGCGGGCTGCGCAGGCTCCCTCCTCTGGAGTTATGGTTTGAGCGGGATGGGGTATTTCCCCCGGAAGGCTTGTTGCTGCGGCTTGGGGCCGGACTGGTGCGAGGTCTGTTTTGCTCCGAGGGGCGGAAAATGCCGCTGCGGCTTCCTTCCCCAAAAATGCCTCTACGGCTGCGGTTGTCTTCGGACCGAGCAGGCGTAGGGTTTTGCACCGGCTCTCTGCGCACAGGTGTGGCGCTAGGCGGTGTTCTATCTATAGAGCCCTGCTCGCGCAGCATCCCATTTTCTTTTCGGTTGTCGTATTTGCTTTGTCCTTCGGTGGATACAGGAGGTCGGGCAAGATCAGCCTCCTCGGTTCTTCGCAAGCTGCCTCCACTGTTGTTGCCACGTTGGGGAACACCCACAGCCGGGTCTCTTTGAATTACCGGTGTTCTTTGGTTGGGCGAGGTTGGCGTGTTTCCTGACAAGGTGGGAGGTTTTTGACTGCTTCTTTGAAGGCTTTGCCTCCGGGCAGTTTCCATTTCGGGCTGTTCCATTACCCTGGAAAAGGTGAGGGTAGGACTTTCGCCTTTAGCGCCTGACCTGCCAACATTACGCTTGCCATAGTACACGTTTTGGTCTAGGCTGTTGTAGTACAAACTACCGTTGTAAAATCCGTTCCAAGCCGAACCCCAGCCGGAATTGCCCATCCAGGGATTGTAGCCGCCAAGGCCCCAGGCGCCACCCATGAAAGGCGACCAAGCATAACCCCAACCCCAGCCAAAGGCATTGGCAGGACCTCCGGGTTGATACCACCAAGGATAGGTTTGGTAAATGCTGGTTCCCCAATAATCCATGCTTCCGGAGTACCAATAATGATTGGTATACCAAGGATCGTAATAGCCATTGAAAGGTGCGTCTGAGCCAAAGCGGCGCAAACGCGAGGCATAGCTGTAATCGTGGTAGTCTTCAAGGGCGAGGGGACTGGGATCGTATCCGTTGGTAATGACCAGATTGCCCATATCGTCGCGATACATATTGTTTTCGGGGGAAAGGGTATCGACTAAATTTCTTGGGTTTTGCCGGGCTATCGGCTCCACCAAAGGTTCTTGATTGAATTCTTGGGCACGTTCCTGTCGGTATGCATTGGCCTCCATGCGTGCATCTTCCATACTAAAATAGGCGTCGTCGTTGAAATCTTCTTGACGTGTTATTTGGCAGCCCGTTACCAAAAGCGTGAGGACTACTAAGGCCAAGCTCAATAAATTATATGGATTTCGTTTACCCCTCATGCCTAAACCTGTGCAAATTTCATACCACGGTTTAGCATTAAGTCTAAAATATCACTAAAAGAGTTGTGAAAAGGAGATGCCCATACGGAGGGGGATTTGGGCCCCCGGGCGAAGCAACAAGCCCACAGCCGAGCTGCCTAATGCCTGTTGGCCGGCGGAGGCGACCTAAGAAGCCCACGCAGGGCCTTACAGGCATAGGCAGGGCGGCGAGGACTTGTGCAGAGCACGGGAAAAGGCCCCAAAACCATTAAAACCTAGCAATGAATGCCCTGCCGCTATGCTGCATAAAGCTCAGGGCATTTAGTACCTTTGTACTCATTTGAATGGTCCGTTTTTTGCGGTTCAAAAGATTTGTGCGGTTGGGAAGCCGTAGTGTATTTTCTAGCGAATTATTATTTAAATCCTTGTGGATCAGTTAACATCAAGAGCAACAGATTACGCCAAATGGTACAACGATTTGGTGTTGAAAGCAGGTTTGGCCGAGCATTCTGCCGTGCGCGGGTGCATGGTGATTAAGCCCTACGGTTTTAGCATTTGGGAACGCATGCGCGACGATTTGGACCGTCGATTCAAGGAAACCGGGCACGAAAATGCCTATTTTCCGCTGTTTATTCCCAAGTCTTTTTTTAGCAAAGAGGCCGATCATGTAGACGGCTTTGCCAAAGAATGTGCGGTGGTGACGCACTACAGGCTTCGAAATGCGGCCGACGGTAAAGGGGTAGAAGTGGACCCGGACGCCAAGCTCGAAGAAGAGTTGATTGTGCGTCCTACTTCGGAAACCATCATTTGGAATACCTACCGCAACTGGATTACCTCCTACCGCGACTTGCCCTTGCTCATTAATCAATGGGCCAATGTGGTGCGCTGGGAAATGCGGACCCGTTTGTTTTTGCGTACGGCGGAATTTTTGTGGCAAGAAGGCCACACGGCCCACGCCACCCGTGAGGAAGCGGTGGCAGAAACTCAACAAATGTTGGAGGTGTATGCCGATTTTGTGGAGGAGATATTGGCCATACCTGTGGTGAAGGGCGTAAAAACCGAGTCGGAGCGCTTTGCAGGAGCCTTGGATACCTATTGTATTGAAGCGCTCATGCAAGACGGAAAGGCACTGCAAGCCGGCACCTCGCACTTTTTGGGGCAAAATTTTGCCAAGGCTTTTGATGTAAAATTTGCTACTACCGAAGGTAAACAAGAATACGTTTGGGCTACTTCCTGGGGGGTGTCCACCCGGCTTATGGGGGCACTTATTATGGCCCATAGCGACGACAACGGCCTGGTGCTGCCGCCGCGTTTGGCGCCTACGCAAGTGGTGTTGGTGCCCATTTACCGAAAGCCCGAGGAGCAAGAAGCGGTAGTGGCTGCCTGCCATCGCTTGGCCGAAGAAATCAAAGCCCTGGGCATTCGAGTAAAAGTAGACGACGACGACAAACGCAAACCCGGTTGGAAATTCTCGGAATACGAATTCAGAGGCGTGCCCTTGCGCATTGCCATTGGGCCGCGCGATTTGGCCGCCGGGCAAGTGGAACTGGCTCGACGCGACACCCTGAGCAAGTCGCAGGAAGCCATGGAGGGTTTGGCCGAACGCTTGGCTGACTTACTCGAAGAAATTCAAAAGAACCTCTATGCCAAGGCTTTAGATTTTAGAGAGAAGCACACCACGGAAGTTAACAGCTGGGAGGAATTTAAGCAGGTACTACACCAAAAAGGAGGCTTTTTGAGTGCCCATTGGGACGGGACGGCCGAAACCGAAGAGAAAATAAAGCAGGAAACCAAGGCCACCATTCGGTGCATTCCCTTGCAGGCAGTGGAGGAAAAGGGTACGTGCGTATTTTCGGGAAAACCTTCCAAGCAGCGGGTGCTGTTTGCCATAGCCTATTGATGTATGAAACTAAGCAAAGAACAAGCCTTAATACTTAAAACCCTTCAGGAAAAGGATGCCCTTAAGCAACAGGTTTACCGGCGCACCGGAGAAGCTTATGACATGCTGCAAAAGGCCGTGGAGCGGGTGTTTCAACTGCTCGACAGGCAAGTGCGCAGCTGGCCTGAACCCCGGCCGAAAGTATTGCTTCAGGAGAAGGGAGAACATGAAATTTCCTTAACTTTTGGTGCAGATGTGTTGGTGTTTAACCACCATTCCAATGTGTTTCAGTTCGAACGCAGCCACTCCGTGTGGCAAAGCTCTTATTTGCGGGAGGACGAAGGGCGAAGCTTTTGTGGGGTCATACAGATTTACAATTTTTTGCACGATAGTATAGCGCTGCATCGGCAACAGGATTTGGGCTATATGATTGCCCGGATTTTTGTGAACAAAGACGGGCATTATTTTGTGGAGGGCAAGCGCCAACTCGGATTCTTGTACAACAATTTTAGTCAAGCCGAGGTAAGCGTAGACGAACTGAGCCGGGTGGTGGAATCCTGCATGTTGTATACCTTGGATTTTGATTTGTTGGTTCCAAATTACGACCAAGTGAAAATTGTGTCGGTCGAAGATTTGCATCGGCACCATGCGCATATGAGCATGGGCACCACAGGCAAGCGCTTGGGCTTTACGTTTGAGGCGGATTTGTAACCCACGACGGAAGTCTGTGTTAAGCCCACGACTGAAGTCGTGGGGGAAGGGGATAGGGGGCCTCGCCCATGGGAAAATCGCGCTCCGTGTCGGCCCTCCCTGCTGTCCCGCTTGTGGGCGGCCGGCTTAGCTGCGCTCGGCGGCGTTCCGCAAAGCTCCACACGCCTCCCTTTGCTAAGCCAGGCCGCCCACCGCGCGGGGACATACGTTCGGTCCGGGGCCGCCGGAAGAGGAATCTGAAATCTAAGACCCGCGGTTTAAACCCTAGGTTTTGCAGAAGCCTATACCATGGGTTGTGAAGGTCAGTGCAGGGTTGAGGTTCTGGGCTAGCGCACCACCAATTTCCCGCGTTTGTTGCCGGCTTGCCAGAGGTATAGGCCCGAGGCGATATTTGGGGAGGTAAATCTGTTGTTGGTCGTTGATCTGGGTTTGCCAAAGCAAGCGCCCCTGGGTGCTGAAGAGGCTAAAGTCTTTTTCGCTGCCTTTGAACTGCAGCCATGCGCCCGCCTGCACAGGGTTGGGGAACAGCCAAACAGAATCCGCTTGGGCATGGGTGGGTTGATCCAAAGTCAAAGGCGACCATGCAAAACGCAGGATAGGAGGTACGTAGCGGTCCTTGTAGTACATAAAATAACCGGCCACGTAGAGCAAGCCATCGGGCCCCAATTGAATGTCCCTTACATAAGCTGGGGGATTAAAACCGAGGGTAGCCTTGGTGCTGTCAATTCCTGTGGAGGGAAAGGCATGGGGAAGAATATTGCCCATGGAATCCACAGCCAGAATGTTACGGACGCGGTGTCCCTGGTATTCTATGTCAAAACCCCCACCAATGACAAATAGGTTGTCGTGTACCTTAGCAATGGAGTGAACGAAAAAAGAACTCATAAGGGTCGCGGCAAGCTTAGACCTTGGAATGGGCTGGAAATTATTGAAATTGTTGAAGCTGCTGTCGAGGCTGCCGTCGGGGAGCAGACGCGCCAACAGGTAGCGGTTGGAGTCGTTGGGGTAGTATAAAAATCCACTGACCCAAACACGTCCGCGGTCGTCCTCATGCCGAACGGCCACCGTATTAGGGAGTCCTAAGGTATCTCCTTCATGAATGCGGTAGCTATGGACAAAGGGCGGATTGAATGTGGAATCGACCAATCCGGTATGGGCAGAAATTCTACCGATGCCATTTCTGGGCAAACCGCAAAGGGAATCGAGCCTACCGGCGATGTAGAGGTGGTCTTCTTTTTCCCAAAAGATTTCAGAGCCGGCGGAGTGGTGGTTCAGGGGCACCATAAAGGAGGTATCCCAAATGCCGTTGGGATGCATGCGGCTGAGGGTGCGTTGGCCCAGCGGAATGGGGGGCAAGCCTTCGGGAATGCAGGGGGTATGCACCCTGGGAAAAACCACAAAATAGACCATGGAGTCCAGACCTAAACCATGGTTCCAAATCTTACATCCGGAGTAGGTACCTATTCTTCGGTTGGCCAGGCTGTCCCAGGAATCGTCCCAAACCCCGTTATGGAAGAGCTTGGCCAATTCATCGCCGTTTCTCCAGATATAGCCGTCTTCGACGGCAATCATGTCGACTCCTCCCCCGCCATAACCAACCATAGGAACAAGACTTGAATCTGGACTCCCATCCAAAAAGAAGCGCACCCAACTGGACCAATGGGCTTGTCCTCCACGGGGAGGATACGAAAAATATTGCTGCCAAAAATCACCCACTACCAGCAGTTGATTAGGATTGGGTCCAAAATGAAAGCTATAGAGGTTAGAACTTCTGTGGCCATTACCTTGGTTAGAATTGATTTCCATCCAGTGCACCTTGGTCAAAAAGGACGTATCGCGCACAAAGCTTTGGGCCCTCATGGGCAGGCTTAGCCAAGCCATGCCCAATACCCATAAATAAAGCGTTAATCCTTTTTTCATTGAACCACTAATTTTCCGGTGCATAAAGAAAGGCCAAAGAGCGCAGCCCAAGCCCCAAGCTTGCGTCCTGGTGCTGCGGGGAGTACTGATGGTGGATGGCTTTTTAATCATGGTGTAATTTAGGGGTTTTTGGTGGAGCGTGAAAGCATTTAAGGTTAAATTTTCAGACAAACGGCTTGATTATATACAAAAAGCCCCTAACTTAACCCAAAATTCAATCCATGCCATTTAAAGTAATTGTTTTCTTGTGTTCCCTGTTTCTGGCATTTGCAGGCAAGGGATTTGCTCAGAGTTCAAATTTCCAACCCTTTTTGGGCGATACGCTTACCCGTTGGGAAGGAGTGTTGTCGTTTTTTCAACCTTATATCCCTCATCCCTATGCACCGCCCACCACCCTAAAAAAGGGTTGGAGTGTATTTGGACATTTTGAGCTGGAGGCTAGGCCTTGGGGTATTGTAGATAGTATCATGCTGCATGCGGTTCGTTTTCGATTACCAGGTAAAGCAAACTGGGAGTCTTTTGGCTTGTTTTTATATGAAGACTCAAACCACCATTTTCTTGTGCAAACATATATTTACCAGTCTAGCCTTGGCGGTGGCTCTATAGACTTTGGGAATAATGCATTTATGGATTCTTCAGAAAAGGCCATGGCAATTCAATTTATCAATGATGGGATATTTTACTCCGGACCGGGTTACCACACGCCAAGGGTATTTTTGAAGCACTTAGGCTCAAAACCGGAAAGTGGAGATTCACCAGAACTCACTATCCATTATTTTGAAGGTAGCAAAGTCTTGGGGAATAATCTCACACCCGCCGGAGGGGTTTTAGAGGGAGTTTTGATTGATTCAATAAGTTCCCAAAATAACCAAAGGGTGGCTTATACCTCCTCCAGAAAGAGTGAATTTGGAAACTTTGTGGACTCCATCTATTATCCAATGCTACTTAATCCCGGGCCGGACGCGAATGAATTGTATCAGTACATCGAGGGAGCCGGAAACAACTTTGTTCTCGGTCCTGAAATTAGGAGTTTTAATGTAAGTTTTGATAATCCCTATGGACCGCCCATTATCAATTATGAAGCTTATTTACACCTCTCCAGCCTTTCCTGCTATTGGCGGGACGGCAATTTAATCAGCACCCATGGCTTGTATCCGGTGTATGGTTGTGGTTCTCCTTTGGATTCGGCCTGGCAGTTTACGGGCATGCAACAGGCCCAAGAAGCCACCGGAGCCTTGCTTTATCCCAATCCAAGCCAAGGTATGGTGCGCATTGAAGCCAAAGAGTTGCACCAAGAGGCGAGCTTTTACTTTGTATCTATGTCGGGCAAGGTGGTGTATGCCATTCAAGGCATTGACCCTCAGCACCTGAATACCCAAAGCTTGAGCAAAGGGCTGTACGAGGTTTTCTTTAAAAATCCGGACGGACAAGCGTATCGGGTAGGGCGGTTGGTGGTTCCTTGACCCAGGGTTTAGCCTGCGATTGAACCCACGGTTGAAACCGTATTAAACCCACGGTTGAAACCGTATTGAACCCACGGTTGAAACCGTGGGCTATGGGATGGACCATGTAAAATCGCCCCCCGGCCCCAACGGAGGGCCGCCTGCAGCCCCTAGCTAGCCGGCTTTGGGCGAGGAGGTGGTCCCCTTGTTTCGGGTAAACCCCCGCAGCCCTAAGGCGGCTTGCTTGGGGCAAGGGCGACCGCAGTCAAGGGCCGGATACGGAGCTGAAGCTTCCTATGGAACCGGGGCCCGGCTATCCTCCCCACGACTGAAGTCGTGGGCTCAGGCGGTGCATGAAATCGTCGAAGAGGTAGCGGCTGTCGTGGGGACCGGGGTGCGCTTCGGGGTGGTATTGCACGCAAAATACGGGCTTGCTGCGGTGGCGCATGCCCGCTACGGTTCCGTCGTTGAGGTGTCGATGGGTCAACTCCATGTCCGGGTGTTGGGCGAGGGCTTCTGCATCGACGGCAAAGCCATGGTTTTGGGAGGTGATTTCGCCCCGGCCGGTGGAGAGGTTAAGGACAGGGTGGTTTACGCCACGGTGGCCATGCTTCATTTTATAGGTGGGAATGCCCATGGCCAAGGCAATGATCTGGTGCCCCAAGCAAATGCCGAGCATGGGTTTGTCGGTGGCTATAAGCCGGCGTGTGGTTTCTATAACTTGTTGCAGGGGTTCCGGGTCGCCGGGGCCATTGGTGATGAGGAATCCATCGGGTTCCCAGGCCAAGATTTCCTGACTTTGCGTGTGGGCGGGAAAGATTCTTAATCGGGCTCCACGCTCGGTAAGTTGGCGCAGCATGGCCGCTTTATGTCCCAAATCCAAAACCGCAATTTTTGGTCCGGCCGATTGCCAATTGATGTCGGTTGCCTCGGGTACCGTGACTTCGTTGACCAAGGCGAGGCCTTGCATGTCGGGGGTTTGGGCGAGAAGGGTGTTTCGAGTTTCCTCGGATAAGTCCTCGGTGCTTACCAAGGCGTTTAGGCTGCCGGCCCGGCGGAGTTTGCGGACCAAGGCACGGGTGTCTATGTTGTAAATTACGGGCACTCCGGCTTCGCTGAGCCAAGGGTCAAGGGTTTGTGAGCCGGGACGGAGATCGGTTTGGTTTCCGCTGTAATTTCGGCAAATAAGGGCACGAAGGGTTGGTCCCTTGGATTCGGATTCGCCTTCGATGATGCCATAATTTCCAATGTGGGCATGGGTCATGACCAACATTTGGCCGGTGTAGGAAGGGTCAGAAAACGTTTCTTGATAGCCGGCCATGGCCGTATTGAAGCACAGCTCGCCGGTAACGGTGGTTTGAGCACCGGCTGCGAGGCCATGAAATTCGGTGCCGTCTTGCAGTCGAAGCACGGCTTTGTGCAAAGGTTGCGGATGCGCCATGGGGCAAAGGTAGACAGAAATGCGGGGAATCTTACATGAAGGATGCGTCTAAAAACCCCATTTAGGAAGCCTTTAGTAAGGAAGCCCCCTTTTTGGCTTGACTGTTCAAGAGTTTGCAGGCCATAAGGTTTGAAGCTTTACCTTTGGGGCATGCGTATAGCGATCAATACCCGTGTGTTGATTCCGGGCCAAGTGCACGGCGTTGGGGTTTTTACCCGTGAAGTTTGCCAAAGGCTAGTGGCTATGCGGCCGGAGGATGAGTTTTTGTTTTTGTTTGATCGGCCTTTTGACCCTCAGTTTATTTTTGGACCAAATGTGGAGGGACGGCATTTGTTTCCGCCTGCTCGGCACGCTGCCTTTTGTTTATACTTTGGTTTGAGTGGCAGGTGGCACGTGCTTTAAAGCAGTGGAAAGCCGATGTGTTTTTTTCGCCGGATGCGTATTTGAGTTTGCGCTCTTCGGTACCCTCTTTGCCGGTAATGCACGATGTGAATTTTGAGCGTTTCCCCCAATATTTCAGGCCCAACCACCGGTGGCATTACAAAAGGTTTTGGCCAAGGTATGCGGCGCATGCGGCAAAGATTGCCACGGTGTCGGAGTTTAGCAAGTCAGAAATTGTACATTTTTATGGGGTTTCGCCCCAAAAAGTTTCGGTGGTTGGCAATGGGGTGCATCAAGGAGCTTGGTTGCCCTTATCGGCGGAGGATCAAAAGGCTTTTAGGGCAGCACATACCCAAGGCAGGCCCTATTTTTTTTATTTGGGGCATTGGTATCCCAGGAAGAATTTAGTGGCATTGGTCAAGGCTTGGGAAATCTATCGGGCCTCATTCTCCGATGGGGCGCTGTTGGTATTGGCGGGCCGAGATTCCGGCGACTATGCTGCATTGCATGCGGCCATAGAAGCTTCCCCGTTTAGGGAAGATATTGTTTTGCCGGGAGCGGTGCCGCAAAAAGATGCCCGGAGGTGGATGGGCAGTGCACTGGCTATGGTTTATGTAAGCATGTATGAGGGTTTTGGTTTGCCCATGCTGGAAGCCATGTCGGCCGAAGTTCCGGTATTGGCCGCTCAAGCAACGGCCTTGCCCGAAGTAGCAAGAGAGGCGGCTTGCTGGGTGGATCCACACGACATCCACTCCATGGCCGAGGGAATGCAGCGTCTGGCCGGAGAGGCGGCCTATCGAAAAGGCCTGATAGAAAAGGGCAAAAGGCGTTTGTCTGACTTTACATGGGATGCGGTGGCCGAAAAAGTATCGGAGCTTTTGAACGAAATCCATGAAAATAATGAGGTATCCGCAAAAAGGTGAGCCCTTAACCGCCGGTTGCGACGAGGCCGGAAGAGGCTGTTTGGCGGGTCCGGTTTTTGCTGCCGCTGTTGTTTGGCCGGTAGGAAAAGAGCTGCCGGGCTTGAACGATTCCAAACAATTGAGTGCCAAGCATAGGGAGGCCTTAAGGGTGCATATAGAAGAAAACGCTTTGGCTTGGGCGGTCGCTTCTTCGGATTCGCAGGAGATTGACCGGGTGAACATACTGCAGGCTTCTATATTGGCCATGCATAGAGCGGTGGAGGCTTTGTCCCTTAAGCCCGAGTTGTTGTTAATAGACGGAAATCGCTTTAAACCCTATTTTGGGATACCGCACCGATGCGAAGTAAAAGGCGACGGCAAATTTGCTTGCATTGCGGCGGCTTCGGTATTGGCAAAAACGCACCGAGATGCGCACATGCAAGGCTTGAGCAAGTACTATCCGGTTTATTGCTGGGAAAAGAATAAGGGATATCCGACAGCACTGCATCGCAAAGCGATTGCCACGCATGGCTTGAGTAAGGAGCATCGCTTGAGTTTCAAGCGCTAGGGTAAGCAAAGGATTGTATTTTAAATTTGAAAGGGAAAGGCTGAGGTTTGGCTTTTAAAAGTTAGACTTCACAAAGCCGGGATGTTTGAAAACCTAAGGCAGAAAGGATTGCTGAACACGGGGTTGTATATTTGAAGCCATGGGCATGGATGAGTCATGGAAGAATCAAGTTTTTGGCCGGGCGTTCCGCTTGGGTCTTGCCCTGCTTTTCTTTGGACTTAGCACCTCCAACAGTCTAATGAGTGTGGGCATGGTGTTAGCTGTAGTGGCTTCTGTGAGTCAATACCACCAATGGCCAAAGAGGTGGTGGAAACAGCCTGTGGTTTGGGGGCCTTGGCTGTGGTGGTTGGCATTGTTGTGGCCCTTGCTGCATGGAGGGGCGCACGATTTGATATTGAGGGATGTTCAAATGAAGCTTGCCTTGCTTTTGTTTCCCTTGGTTTTTCCTGCTTTAACCTTTCAAAAGCGGGCCATGGTTTGGGCCATGAGCTGGGCTTCGGTCGGGGTTGTTTTTGCCGTGCTTTGGGGGAGTGTGGAATACTTTAGAGCATGGCCTTTGGCGGATCCCAGAACTTTCTCCCCTTTTGTTTCCAATGTACGTTTGTCAACCTTGCTGGTATTGACGGCTTCTTGGTTTCTTATGCATCGAAAAAAAGCATGGGTTTGGGGCTATGCATTTTTTGCCTTGATGGTGCTGTTGTTTATGCAATCCTTTACCGGGCTTTTAGGGGCGTTTTTGTTTTTGGTATATGCTGGCTTGGCTTCGCGTCGTCGTTGGGCATGGCTAGGCCTTTTGACGATTTTTACTTTGGGTAGTGCGGTATATCTAATTTTTGAGTGGAATTTTTACCGGCCGGATAATCCCAGGGTTGTGGGGCCTGCTTTTAGTCCGGACCACCATCCCTACAAGTATCAGCCGGGGAATCCGGCCATAGAGAACGGCCATTACGTTTGGGATTTTGTAAGCCCGGGTGATTTGCATCGCTATTGGCCGGAGCGCAGCAGTATGCCTTTGGACGGACTTCATGCCAAGGGAGGCTCTTTGTACCATTGTTTGGTAAGGTATATGACTTCCAGAGGCATGCGTAAGGACGTCTACCATTTGCGTAAGCTGAGCGATGATGAAATTCAGGCTATTGAGCAGGGTACCGCCAATTGGTTGGAATTGCAGCGGCCGGCCATTCGCGCAAGGGTAAATGCTTTTTTTAGGGATTTGCATCAATTTCGCCTTAGTGGCGACCCCAACGGCAAGTCCTTTGCCTTGCGCCTAGTGCTTTGGAAAACCACCTGGCATTTGGCCTTGCAGAAGCCTTGGCTGGGGCATGGCATGGGGCATTTAAGGCCACGTTTGTCGGCGGCCTTAGAAAATAATTATCCGGGACTTGAACCGCGTTATCGCTTGAATCCCCATCAACAATGGTTGAGTTTGTGGGCTATGGGCGGCCTGCCTTCTGTAGTTTTGTTTGCCTTGGGTTGGGGGGCTGTTTTGTTTTGGAGACCAAGGCCGGTAGGTTCTTGGTTTTTTGGCTTTTGGTGCCTTATGAGCTTCGCCTTTTTGGGTGAGGATGTAATGGATACTCAAGCAGGACTTTACCAGCTCACGGCCTTTTGGGTGCTGGCAGGTTTGAAAACCCTAAACAGTCAGGGCCATGAAGCATAGTTTGTTGGGTTATGTGGCCTTTAGCGGCAGTTTGCATGCCTTGGTAAAGCTGGGTTGGGTATTGGTGGTGGAGGTTTTGGTGCAGCGTAGCATGGGTATGCAGGCCTGGGGTTCTTTTTATTCGGCGTTTAGCCTAAGCATGGCTTTTTATATCGTATTGGACGCCGGCTTAACCACCTATTATACGCGGCAATTGGCGGCATCGGCTATGCGCAAGGGAGAAGGGTTGCGGGGCTTGGTAATGCTTAAGGCGGGATTATGGTTGTTGCATGCCTTGGTGGTGGGATTGGCCGGGCTGCTTTTGGGCTTGGATTGGGGGCAACTGGTTTTGGTGTTGTGGTTGGGGGCCAATTTGGCCATGCTTTCCTATGGTCAGTTTTTTCGTTCGCTTTTTTCGGCTGCGGGTCGCTATGGGTTGGAGGCAGTATTGGCCAATTTGGAAAAGTTGGTATTATTGGGACTTTGCGTGTATTTTTTGGTTGGGCCGGGAAAGGGCTATGATTTTAATCCACAGAGTTATGCTGCCTTGCAAAGTTTAGCGGCTCTTGTGGGTTTGGGTTTTACGGTGGTTTTGGTGGCTCGGAATGTTGGTTTTTCAGGGACTTGGTTTCCTTGGGCATTGCTCAAGAGGGTGCTTAAAGAAGGCTATCCGTACGCCCTCTTGAGTCTGCTCATGGGAATTTACTTGCGTTTGGAACCCATTTGGATTGAGCGGGTGCAGGAATTGGGGGCTGCTGATGCAGGGCGATATGCGGCTTCGTACCGCATAACGGATGCCTTTTTTCAGTTTAGCGCTTTGTTTTCCGTGATATTGTTGCCTTTGGCGGCCAAATGGCAAGATCGGAAGGCTGCTTCGGCGCGGTTGTTTTGGGCGGGCCTAGCACTTTTGGGCGGATTGGCTTGGGTGGTTTTTTTGGCCTGTGGGTTCCGTGGGCAATGGTTGGCCATGCTGCTGTATGGGGCAGAGGGTAGGCATTTGGGAGATTTGTTTTTGTTGCATGGTTTTGCTTTGGTTCCTTTGGCGCTTTCGCTGGTTTCGGGGACATTGGCAACGGCATCGGGTAAGGTTAAGGCCTTGGTTTGGATTTCATTAATAACTCTATTGGTGCAGATTGGTGCAAATGTTTTGTTTCAGCGGATTTGGGGCATTGAAGGGGCTGCGGCTGCTTTTGCTTTGGGGCAGTGTTTGCATGGTATGGCCACTGCCGGGCTAATTTGGAGAAAGGGGGGATTGCTGTTGCAAGGGCGGTGGTTGGTTCGTTTGTTGGTTTGGATGCTGTTTTCGTTGTTGCTGTTTTGGGGTTTGTCTTTAAGTTTTATGGGAGACTTGCTTTATTTAGGGCTTGCTGCTTCGGTTTCGGGACTGACCCTTTTGACTTTATTTTGGCCGCTTTGGGCCAGGTTGAGGCCGAATGGATGAGGTCCTATGCTCCGTTTTTGGAGATTAATGGCATGCAAAGACGATCCATCATCCATCATTCACTATTCAGATACGGGAAGCATCCTGTCTTTACCTAGTCCTTGAGAGACGCGAGGCATCCCGTCTTTACCTAGTCCTTGAGGGACGGGAGGCATCCCGTCTTTACGGGGAGACGGGAGGCATCCCGTCTTTACCTCATTCAGCGGTTCCCACCTCTTCCAGTCGAGCAAACTTCAACAACAAACGTTTCTCGCCGCCTTCAAATAAAATGGTCGCCGATTTGTCCGGACCCTTTCCTTCGATATTTAGCACTTTTCCTTTGCCGAACCTGTGGTGGTTTACCAGCATCCCGGGTCGAATCTCGGAAGCGCCAAGTCCGGGTTTTCCGGGCGCTGCTTTGGCTTGATTGGTGCTTCGTAATTTGGAATGTTCCGGAATAGAAAATTGACCGCTTAATTTCTTTCTAAAGGGATCTGAGGGACCTTGGATTTGGCTCATTGGATCAAAGGCTGGTTTTACTAAATCAATGAGGTTTTGATCCAATTCGCTAATGAATTGGCTAGGTTCGTTGTGCACCAATTGGCCCCACCGATAGCGTGTTTCGGCAAAACTAATGGTGAGCCTTTCCATAGCCCGTGTAATGGCCACATAGAATAGTCGCCGTTCTTCTTCCAATTCTGCCCGGGTGCTCATACTCATTTGGCTGGGGAACAAGGTATCTTCAAGTCCCACAATAAACACCACCGGAAATTCCAGTCCTTTGGAGGCATGCACGGTCATAAGGCTTACTTTGGGTTGTTGTTCGTCGTCGGTTTCATCGGCATCGGTAAGCAGGGCCACATCTTCCATAAAAGAACCTAGGGTAGGGGTGCGGTCTATGTTGCCGGCCTCTACCTGATCACAAAACTCTTTGATTCCATTGAGCAACTCCAATACGTTTTCGTAGCGGCTCACCCCTTCCGGGGATTTATCGGTGTGAAGTTCTTTGAGCAAGCCTGAATGTTTGGCAAGCTCTTGGGCAAGATCAAAGGCATTAGCCTTATTGGCTACTTGCCTGAATCTTTCCAGGCCGAGTCTAAACTCTTGAATTTTTCGTTGGATGCCGCTACCAACCGAAGCGCCAAAGCCGGCAGGGTTGCCCATTACTTCCCAAAGACTTACGTTTTGGTCGTTGGCGGCTACCAGCAGCTTATCCAGACTAACTTTTCCGATTCCTCGGGCGGGATAATTAATGATGCGCTTGATGGCTTCTTCGTCCTGCGGGTTAATAACCACTCGGAAATAGGCCAAAATGTCTTTGATTTCTTTGCGCTGGTAAAAGGAAAGTCCTCCATAAATGCGGTATGGAATGTTTTGTTTGCGCAGGGCTTCTTCCAAAGCACGCGATTGAGCATTGGTGCGGTAAAGAATGGCAAAGTCTGAGGGCTCCTTTTGAAGATTCATTTGCAGCTCAAAAATCTCGTTGGCTACGAATTGACCCTCTTCATTGTCGGTAACTGCCCGGTAGACTTTGATACGCTCCCCGGATTGGTTGGCGGTCCAAACTTTTTTGGGGAGCTGTGCCTTGTTTTTGGCAATTAGGTGATTTGCGGCATCCACAATAGTTTGGGTGCTTCGGTAGTTTTGTTCGAGTTTAAAGGTTTGGAGCTCGGGATAGTCTTTTTCAAAATCCAAAATGTTTTGGATGTTTGCTCCTCTAAAGGCATAAATGGACTGGGCATCGTCGCCCACTACGCAAATGTTTTGATAGAGGGCGGCTAATTGTCGAATGATAGCGTATTGGGCAAAATTGGTGTCCTGAAACTCATCGACCAGAATAAACTGAAACCGACTTTGGTACTTATATAATATTTCAGGGAAGCGGGCAAAAAGTTCGTAGGTTTTAAGCAGCAAATCGTCGAAGTCCATGGCTCCAGCCTTAAAGCAACGCTCGGTATAGGTTTGGTAAATTTCAAATAACCGAGGCCGGCTGGCTTGTTCGTCGTCCGAAATAAATTCTGTGCTCTGCCTGTAGGCATGTGCCGTAATTAAGGCATTTTTGGCATTCGAAATGCGGTTGTATACGGTGTTGGGCTTGTATATTTTATCGTCCAACCCCATTTCATTTATGATGGTTCGGATGAGGCTTTTGGCATCGTCGGTATCGTAAATAGAAAAATTGGAAGGGTAACCTAAACGGTCGCTTTCACTTCTCAATATGCGGGCAAAAACGGAGTGAAAGGTACCCATCCAAAGGTTTTTTGCTTCGGAGGGACCAATAACGGAGGCAATACGCTCCTTCATTTCTCTTGCTGCCTTATTGGTAAAGGTGAGCGAAAGAATATGAAAGGGATCGATGCCTTGTTTCACCAAATAGGCGATTCGATAGGTAAGTACCCGGGTTTTGCCTGAGCCGGCGCCGGCAATTATCATTACTGCGCCTTCTACAGAAGTAGCCGCCTGGCGTTGGGGTTCGTTCAGTTCTTCTAAAAAATCCACGTAAAACTAGCTTAGCTTGCAAAGATAGGACAGCCAATCGGCAAAGCCCATAGCCAAGCTTAAAGCTTATTCACCACCCAACTGTTTATTTATGAAACTGCTCATAAGGTCTATGACCTCTTTGGCCACATGGTTTGGGTTTTCATATTCTTTGGGCTCAGGTCGGCCTATTCCGGGCATGAGTTGGTGGTTCAAGCCTTCCAATACATAGTACTCAAAGGGAGTGTTATGGAGCTTTTTTACCCTCCGCCACTCGCTTACCTGTCTTTGGTTCACTTGATAATCGCGAGCCCCAAACAGCAAAAGGTAGGGCTTTTTGACCCTTTGTGCGGCATGGTTGGGGATGCTTTTTAGGTCTTGATGCCAATATACCCAAGGCAAATCTAAAATTTGGGGTGTTTTGAGTACGCTGTCCGATAAACCTTGGGATTCCAAAAGTTGCATGCGTTGTTTTAACCATTCCAGATTTCTGGTTTCACTGTCAGAGATTTTGCCATCTAGCGCTGCCAAATAATGCATTTGTTCCGGAAGTATGTTTAAAACCGGTTGGGCAGGAGCTGCCAATCCAATCCAAGCCTTAATCGGGTTTTTGGGATATTGATCTAAATATAGGGGTACCATGGCTCCCCCATGGGAGTGTCCGGCCAAGAAAAGTGGTATGGTTTTGTATTCGGGATGTTGTGAAAAATATGCCACTAAGGCATGCAAGGGTTCTAAGTATTCCTCTTGAGTAGTGAAGTTTTCTCTAAACCAGTCGGGGTGACTTCGGGTAACTTTCTCGTATCGGAAGCAAGCCATTTTTCTTGAAGCCAAACCTAGAGCCAAATCTCGAAACATTTGGTTGGGTCCCAAGGCTTGGTTTTCGTCTCCCGGGCCACTTCCATGCACCAAAATAACTAAGGCACGTGTGGGGGCGTTGCTGGGTTTGCTTAATATGCCATGAATGGCTTTTTCCTTATACTCAATATGGAGGGTGTCTTGCGCTGCCCCTGCTTTATTAGCATAATCTGGGAGCGGACTGTTTCTGCTTTGATCGGCAAGTTTAATCCATAATCCTGCCAAACCTTCGGGATGATGGAGCAGCCAAAGGTCGCAGCTTTTTGAACCTTTAAATAGAGGAACAATCCAGCGGTCCGGAACAATGCTGGGCAAGGGGTTGCCGATGCTATCGGGAGCACCGCCCAAGAGGGGGTTATAGGTCCAAGCCAGTTGCAAGCTGCTGCTGTCCAAACTTTGTTGAACCTTTGGGATTAACAGCTGCCAAACTTGCGTTGCCTGGTCGTTTTTAAAATAGCTCAAAGCCCTGTGCACCGATGGTGGTGGCTGAGCAGATAGAGCAAGGCAGCCGTGTCCAAGAATTAGCGGTAAAAGAAGCTTAAAAACCATGCTTAAACATACAAAGCTTTGGTTTTAGGGCAGGCATATAAGGGTTAAATGGTAACTTTTGCCGTAATGGTATTGACCCTTGGTGGTACACAAAGGCTCAGACCTTGAAATCGTTGCGACAAAAAGGAAGGAAAAGAGGGACCCATTAAAGCCGATAGAGCTCCGTCGGAGTCGGCGACCAAAACAACCAAGTCAATATTATGGGCTTCGGCATAGTGCAAGGTGGCATGTCCCGGATTCTTTCCGTCCAATATTTCTTGTCGGTAGGGAATTCCCTTTTTGCCAAAATATTGGGCGGCCTGATGAAGGATTCCACGAAGGCGTGCCCTGTCCTCTTTATTTTTTCTGCGTTCCAAGCCCAAAAGCACGACCTCAGCATCGGTAAACTGCGCCAAAAACAGGGCATAGGGTATTTTTTCGCGGCTGTGCATGTTTTCGGCATCAATGGCCAATAACATGCGTTGGAAACGACCCTCCATACCGGGGGGAATGGCCAAGACCGGTGCCTTCCAATACAAACTAAGCTTGTTGGATTGGTTGGCGTGAAACATGGCATCTTGGTTTCGTTCGCCATGTACTCCTAAAAACACCAATACATCGGGGTTTTCTTTGAGCCTTTGTTGTATGCTCTTGGTGGTTTTGCCTTCCAACCAATGCATAGAAAGCTCTACCGGCCCGTCTTGGTTAATTTGGTGGTGCAGGCTAGCGACTTCTGCCTCGCTTTGTTCTTTAAAACTGCCCGATCTGCTTTCTTGAGCTACTTGGTTTCGGGCATATTTATCTCCTAAAAGCCAAAGCTCTACGGGCAACTTGGTTTTACGACCAATATGAATTGCTTGAAATAACGCATTGTGTGCCGTAGGGGAAAAGTCAAAAGGCACCACAAGAGACCGAAAATGAAAAGAAGAAGCCATACGCACAATTTTCCTTTAATTTATGAAATTAAAGCATGCGTGTCAAGTCCTTTTGAGTAAACTACGTGTTTGTATTAGTTAAAAAATTGAATTTAAAACTTTGAAATTCAATATATTCAATCATAAACTATAGCTGTTGTTAAGCTTTGCCCCGTCCTAGTTTTCGCAACAGTCGGTACTTTTCATACACCTCCCAAGCCGAAATCCGTGCGATGGTCCAACCCTCTTTTCCATCTCTCCAGCCTTGAAGCAACACCAAATCCCGAACAAAACGTGCCGTAGCATGCAGTATAGGATCCCAAATCCCGGCTTTTTTTCCGGCCTTCAAATAGGCTTTGGCAGCAATCTCTGCAAATTTCCCGGCCTTTTGTTTGTGGTCTTCAGGGCCGGAAAATGAGTAATGCATCAAGTGACCCTTCAACCAAACTTTTTGTTTTTCTTCTTTCGGTTCAAAGGCATCGTGCGGATTCATGCCTACCCATTCTCCGCTATCGGCGCGCCATAAGCGCCATTTTTTGTCCGGGTACCAAGCTCCATGACGTATAGCTTTAGCCCCATAGTGATTCAGCCTTTTCCAGCCGTATACTTCCGCTGTTGGTCCCTCCCTCTTTAATTGAAGAACGGCCTCGCGTGCCACTTCATCCAAACGCTCGTCGGCATCTAAGGAAAGAATCCAATCGGCCTTGCTTTGCTTTCGAGCAAAGTTTTTTTGCTCCACATGGCCTTCAAAAGGGTGGTGAATAACCCTAGCTCCTTTAGACTTAGCAATGGCGACCGTATCATCGGTAGAGCCTGAATCCACTACCACCACTTCGTCCACAATATCCCCGGCAGAATCTAAACAAGCGCCAATCCGATGCGCTTCATTGAATGCTATAACCACCAGGGCAATGTTCATGCGTCCTTTTTACCAATCAAATGCACAAATTCAGCAACATTGGCTGCCATTTCCATAAAGTGGCTTTGGGCCGGGTTGGAACTGTCCAAAGCCGCCGGAAACCCTTTGTCGCCGGATTCCCTCAAGCCTTGAATCAATGGCAACTGACCTAGTAGGGGAACCTTAAGCTCTTCGGCCAGTTTGGCAGCGCCTCCTTTGCCAAATATATAGTATTTGTTGTCCGGCAATTCTTCCGGTGTAAACCATGCCATATTTTCCACCAAACCCAACACGGGTACATTAATGTTGGGCATACGAAACATGGCTATGCCCTTTCTGGCGTCGGCTAAGGCAACTTCCTGGGGCGTACTTACCACAATGGCCCCATTTAATGGCGCAATTTGTACCAAAGACAAGTGAATGTCTCCTGTGCCAGGCGGTAAGTCCACCAACAAATAATCCAAGGCGCCCCAATCGGCATCGGTAAACATTTGGGTAAGGGCCTTGGAGGCCATAGGACCCCGCCAAGCCACGGCCTGATCGTCGCCGGCAAAAAAGCCAATGCTTAGCATTTTAATGCCATAATGCTCCACAGGCTGTATTAAACTCCTTCCGTCTTCATACTTTTTTAAGGTAGGGCGCACGTATTTGGTGTCCAACATCAAAGGAATAGAAGGGCCATAAATATCTGCATCCAATATGCCGACTTTGGCTCCCATGGAACTCAGCGCGGCAGCTAAATTTACCGTTACCGTAGACTTACCAACCCCTCCTTTTCCCGAAGCCACCGCAATCACATGACGTACCTCCGGAAGAATTTTTCGGGCTTCATTGCGGGCTGTTTGATTTACCGAAAACTGAAAATTCACCGGAATTTCTGCCATTCCTGCGGCATTTAAGGCTTCTTTGATGTCCTGCTCCAACTTCTTTTTAATATGCAGGGTTGGGCTCAGCACTTCCACATCTAAATGCCAGGTGTCGCCCACCAACTCCAATTGACGAATGCGCCCTTGGTCCACCAGGTTTTTTCCGGTCACCGGATCGTGCACCTGCCCTAAGGCGTTTAAAAATTGTTCTTTGCTTACCTTACTCATGATTTAAATCTAATTCAATGTTTGGATCCCAAAAATGCTGTTCAAAATTTTGGACAACATCCTCGTTCACCTGAATGCCTTCGGATTCCAGCAGGGCCTGCATTTGTCCGGGAAAGGCGAAGTGGTGTTTGCCACTCAACATGCCCTTTCGGTTCACCACCCTATGGGCAGGAACAATAGGAGAAGCTTGGTGCGAGGCGTTCATGGCATAGCCTACCAAGCGGGCAGATTTGGGGCTGCCCAGATAGCGTCCAATAGCTCCGTAGCTGCTCACTCTACCTTTGGGAATGAGTCGAACAACTTCCCAAACCCGTTCAAAAAATTCAGAGGCCATCGCTGCCTATTTCAAAACAAAGGTAATGGATGTCTCTTCCCATTTCCAGCCACATGGATTCATAAAAGGTGCGAATGTGCAGCTCTGAATCCGGACCATAATCTCGATAAACGTTTTCGGACCGCTCCAACACCCGAAGTCCTTGTTCAGCCACCACCGACTCGGTATATTCAAACAGCATGCGGCTGTCGGTTTTTAAATGGATTTTGCCTTCCGGAGGCAAAAAGCTGCGATACCGACTCAAAAAAGCAGGTGAAGTAAGCCGCTTTTTCTCTTTGCCCTCCCTAGGTTGTGGATCCGGAAACACGATCCAAATGTCGCTTACCCGGTCTTCGGGCGAAAGAAAATGGGGAATTAAATGAATGCGTTGTCTTAAAAAGGCCACATTCCCCCTTTGTTCTTCGGCCACCTGCTTTGCTCCTTTCCACAACCGTGCACCTTTAATATCCATACCAATAAAATTGCGGTGGGGATAGCGAGCTGATAAGCCTAGGCTGTATTCTCCCTTACCGCAAGCCAACTCCAGTGTAATGTCTCCCGGCTGCTTAAACCAAGATTGCCAATTGCCCTTCCATTCAAACCCTTTTTGAATCAGGCTTTGGTAATCGGGCTCAAATACATGTCCAAATTGCTGATTTTCGGCAAAGCGCTTTAATTTTCCTTTTCCCATACCTTAATCATTCAAAAATAATCTGCATTACCCGGTCGCATTACCCACTCGCTATGCCAAAGCCCCTTGGCTGCTTGCAGCACATGAACCACGGCTGCGGCCACATCTTCGGGCTTGAGCAATTGGGCTGGGTCAACCTCCAAGCCATCCCAGCTTGCCGTATGGGTTGCCGAAGGATGGATTTGACACAGCTGTATGCCTAAGGGCACTACTTCTTTTTGCAATGCTTGGACCCACTGCCGGAGCAGGCTTTTGCTCAAACTGTAGGCTGGTGCTTCGGCTCTAAACTCTTTGGATGCGATGCTGTTGATGAACACGATTTTACCCGGTATACCTTTGCTTTTCCAGGTCCGAATTAAGGACAAGGCAATTGATTCGGCGGCAAAAAAATTGCTTTGCAACTGGGGCAAAAGACCTTGGTCATTGTCCAAAAGTGCTCCGGTGGCAAAGTTTCCTACATTCAGTACGGCCGCTTCAGGCAAAGGGTTCCAAGCCAGGCAAAGTCGATTGCGACCTTCAGGAGTAGCCAAATCGGCCGGATAGACCATGCTTTCCGTGCCAAATTGTTGGTGCAAATCGTGCTGCAAGTGGGTAAGACCTTCTAAAGATCTGGCATTCAGAGCCAAAGTGTAGCCTTGGCGACCCAAGGCAAAGGCACAGGCTCTTCCAATACCTTTGGAGGCTCCGGTAATTAAAATGGTAGTAGCCATGGAGCAAAGATACCTCAGCAAAAATAAACGCAGGCTATACATGGGACAAGGAAGAAAAAGGGTAGGGGCCCCGGGCGGGCTTTCACCGGTAGCCTTTTTGGCAAAGCCACGTGGCTGCAGGGCTGCGGTAGCTTCCTTTGGTCGCTTCCTCGCCCAGCAGCCACGGACTTTGCCTGAAAAGGGCTACCGCGTTCAATCCCTGGGCCATAAGTTCCAAGCTATCCATGCATTTATTTTGGAAGAGGATTTTGGGCCCCGGACAGAGGAAGTCAGCCTGTGCCTCGGGCCGGCTAGCCCCTGCCGGAAGCGAGGAGGCTCCCGATTTTTCGGGAGACCCCGGAGCCCGGCAGGGGCAGCCGGGCCGGGGCACAGCTGCGCCTGATGGCCGGAACAGGCCCCCCAATAAAAACCCAACCAAAGAATTAAAGTAGATTACGGAATGATTTTCAAAAGGTGGTATTGGATATTTCAAAAAAAACCAGTTCCTTTGCAAGCCCATTTTTGGGCATAATATCTTAGGTTAACGAGCGAAAAGCATGCCAACGATTCAACAGTTAGTGCGCAAAGGGCGCAAAAAAGTGGTAAAGAAGAGCAAATCTATTGCCCTCGATAGCTGTCCTCAGCGTCGTGGAGTATGTGTGCGTGTGTACACCACTACTCCCAAAAAACCAAACTCCGCATTACGTAAGGTTGCTAGGGTGCGCCTTACCAATCAGCGTGAAGTGAATGCGTATATCCCCGGAGAGGGCCACAACCTACAAGAGCACAGTATTGTGCTGGTCCGCGGAGGTCGTGTAAAAGACCTTCCGGGTGTGCGTTACCACATTGTGCGTGGAGCCCTCGACACCGCAGGGGTTGAAGGCCGCAATCAGCGTCGTTCTAAGTACGGCACCAAGCGTCCGAAAGAGAAAAAATCCTGATACATCGCTAAGTAAAAATTGACATGAGAAAAGCGAAACCAAAAAAGCGAATTATACTTCCCGACCCCCGTTACAGCGATACGCTCGTTACCAAATTTGTGAATAATTTGATGCTGGACGGAAAGAAACAAACCTCCTACGATATTTTTTACGGTGCCATGGACATCGTAAAAGACCGCATTCAAGAGGAAGAGCCGGTGAATGTGTGGAAACGTGCCTTGGAGAACGTAACTCCTTTGGTCGAAGTCCGTTCCCGTCGCGTAGGTGGTGCCACTTTCCAAATTCCCCAAGAAATTCGTCCCTCGCGTCGTTTGTCTATGGGTATGAAGTGGATGATTTTGGCAGCCCGTAAGCGTAACGACAAGTCTATGGCGCAAAAACTGGCCAACGAAGTAATGGCCGCTTACAACAACGAAGGTGGTGCTTACAAAAAGAAAGAAGATACCCACCGCATGGCTGAAGCCAACAAGGCATTCTCACATTTCCGTTTCTAACACATAATACGAAGGCCCACAAAGCTATGGCACGTGACCTAAAATTTACGCGGAACATTGGCATTTCCGCACACATTGATGCCGGTAAAACCACAACTACCGAGCGTATTCTTTATTACACCGGAAAAACCCATAAAATTGGAGAGGTGCACGATGGTGCAGCAACCATGGACTGGATGGTGCAAGAGCAAGAGCGTGGAATTACCATTACCTCTGCCGCTACCACTTGTTTTTGGAATTTTCCAACCCGCCAGGGGCAAGCTATTCCTGGGGAAACAAAACAGTATCAAATCAATATTATCGATACCCCGGGCCACGTGGACTTTACTGTTGAGGTAGAGCGTTCACTCCGTGTACTGGATGGTGCCGTTGCTTTGTTTTGTGCCGTGGGTGGGGTAGAGCCTCAATCCGAAACGGTATGGCGCCAAATGAACAAATACAATGTACCACGTTTGGGCTTTGTAAATAAAATGGACCGCGCCGGTGCTGATTTTTTTAACGTGGTAGAGCAGGTGAAAGCCCGTTTGGGTGCCAAGCCAGTGCCTCTTCAAGTTCCTATTGGTGCTGAGGAAACCTTTAAAGGAGTGGTTGATTTGATTTCCTTGGAAGCCATTATATGGGACGAAGCCTCCGAAGGTGCCAAGTACGACAAAGTAGAAATCCCTGCGGATTTGAAAGAAGACGTGGAGCACTGGAGAAATTACTTGTTGGAAACCGTTGCCGAATACGACGACTCCCTCATGGAGAAGTTTTTTGACAATCCGGAAGCCATTACCCAAGACGAAATCATTAATGGTATCCGCAATGCCACTTTGGTATTGGATATTGTGCCCATGTTGTGTGGTTCTGCCTTTAAAAATAAAGGTGTTCAAACCATGCTCGATTGCGTTATGCGATATCTCCCCTCGCCTATGGACGTTCCTCCGGTTAAAGGCATCAATCCCGATACCGACGAGGAAGAAATCAGGAAGCCTAGTGCCGAAGAGCCCATGGCCGCTTTGGCATTTAAAATTGCCACCGACCCTTTTGTAGGTCGTTTGTGCTTCTTTAGAATGTATTCCGGTCGCTTGGATGCCGGCTCTTATGTATACAATGTGCGTACGGGCAACAAGGAGCGTATTTCGCGTTTGTTTCAAATGCACTCCAACAAACAAAATGCCATTGACTTTATAGAAGCCGGTGACATTGGTGCAGGGGTTGGTTTTAAAGACATCCGCACCGGAGATACGCTTACTTCGGAGAATAGGCCCATCGCATTGGAAGCAATGACCTTCCCTGACCCGGTAATTGGTATTGCCATTGAGCCCAAAACACAGGCAGATGTGGACAAATTGGGAACTGCCTTGGCTAAATTGGCCGAAGAGGATCCAACCTTCCGGGTGCACACGGATGAGGATAGTGGTCAAACCATTATTGAGGGTATGGGTGAGCTACACTTGGACATTATTATTGACCGCCTTAAGCGTGAGTTTAAAGTGGAATGTAACCAAGGAGCTCCCCAAGTAGCCTACAAAGAAGCCGTAACCGGAAGCGTTGAGCACCGTGAAGTGTACAAAAAGCAAACCGGTGGTCGAGGAAAATTTGCAGACATCGTATTTAGCTTGGAGCCCCGTCCCGACGGTCAACCCGGTTTGGAGTTTTTGGACCAGGTAAAGGGTGGTAACATCCCTAAGGAGTTTATTCCATCGGTTCAAAAGGGTTTTGAATCGAGCATGCAAAATGGGGTATTGGCCGGTTTCCCGGTAACCAGTTTACGGATTTCCCTAAAGGATGGTTCTTATCACGCGGTTGACTCCGATGCGGTTTCTTTTGAGCAAGCCGCCAAAATTGCTTACCGCGAGGCCATGCCAAAAGCAAGTCCTATTCTTTTGGAGCCCATTATGAAAGTGGAAGTAGTAACTCCTGAAGAAAATATGGGCGATGTGGTAGGAGACTTGAACCGTCGTCGTGGTCAAATTGACGGCATGGACGATCGTGCCGGAGCCAAGGTTATTAAAGCTAAGGTTCCGCTTTCCGAAATGTTTGGATATGTAACCAGCTTGCGTACCATTACTTCTGGGCGTGCCAGCTCTACTATGGAGTTTAGCCATTACGATCCGGCACCTAGAAACATACAAGAGGATGTAATTACCAAAATTAAAGGCAAAGCTAAGGCCTAAGGGATATTTACCGCACAAATGGAACCGCCCCTATGGGGCGGTTTTTTTATTGTTTCTGTAAAAAGCAGTTACTAGCCTAAAATCCTGTAAAAAAAGAACGTTCTACTATTGCTTATTTAATTCAAAAAGTGCACCTTTGCAAGCCCGTTTTAAGGGTAAAGTAAAGAAGCTTCAAAACGCATGAGCCAGAAAATACGTATTAAGCTAAAGTCTTATGACTACAATTTGGTTGACAAGTCTGCCGAGAAAATCGTGAAGACGGTAAAAGGTACAGGAGCCGTAGTAAATGGTCCCATTCCTTTGCCGACACACAAAAGGATTTACACGGTATTACGTTCACCACACGTCAATAAGAAATCACGTGAGCAATTTCAACTATGCTCCTACAAGCGTTTGATGGACATTTACAGTTCCTCAAGCAAAACCATTGATGCTTTAATGAAACTGGAATTGCCCAGCGGTGTTGAAGTAGAGATTAAAGTCTAGTAATAAATCTGCGGTATGAGTCGGCTTGAATGACTCCGCTGCCTAAACAACAACAACATGTCAGGATTAATTGGCAAAAAAATTGGGATGACCAGTTTGTATGATGCGCAGGGAAAAGCCATCGCCTGCACCGTCATAGAAGCCGGACCTTGTGTGGTTACGCAAGTAAAAACCAAAGAGCGCGA
The DNA here is from genome assembly GCA_018401695.1 of Flavobacteriales bacterium. Taxonomy (GTDB): domain Bacteria; phylum Bacteroidota; class Bacteroidia; order CAIKAF01; family CAIKAF01; genus CAIKAF01. The sequence continues at coordinate 129,425 of JAGYKD010000004.1, forward strand.
CGGCTATGAGGCCATGCAGCTATCTTTTGGCGAAGCCAAAGAAAAGCATGTAAATAAAGCTCAATTGGGTCACTTTAAAAAAGTGAAGGTTTCGCCCAAGAAACATGTGCATGAGTTTCGTTATTTTCCCGAGCTGATGGAGCCGGGAACCGAACTTGGAGTGGATCTGTTTCAAGTAGGCGACTTCATTGATGTTATCGGCACTTCTAAGGGTAAAGGATTTCAGGGCGTAGTAAAACGCCACGGTTTTGCCGGTGTGGGCGATCGTACCCATGGTCAGCATAACCGCGCCCGGCACCCAGGCTCTATTGGTGCAGCATCCTACCCTGCCCGGGTATTCAAAGGAATGCGTATGGCGGGGCAAATGGGAAATGCACGTGTTAAGGCGGTGAACCTTAAAGTGCTAAAAGTAATTCCCGAGAAGAATATATTGGTTGTTAGTGGCAATGTGCCCGGTCATAAAGGCGGCATTGTACTCATTGAAAAATAAGTTGGCATAAGAAATCATGGAATTAGCCGTAATATCAAAAGAAGGGAAAGAAACAGGCCGAAAGGTTTCCTTAGACGATTCCCTATATGGTGTTGATCCCAACGATCATGCCATCTATTTGGATGTAAAACAACACATGGCCAATTTGCGTCAGGGTACGCATAAAGCCAAAGAACGTGGTGAAATTAGCGGGTCTACCCGTAAATTACACCGCCAAAAAGGTACCGGTGGCTCTCGTAAAGGAAGCATTAAAAACCCATTGTTCCGAGGTGGGGGTCGAGTTTTTGGTCCGCGTCCACGCGATTATGGATTTAAGCTCAACAAGAAGGTGAAGCGCTTGGCACGTCGTTCTGCCATGAGCTATAAAATCAAAGACGGTTTGGTTAAAGTAGTTGAGCCTTTGAATTTTGACCAGCCACGTACCAAGGATTTTTTGGCCATGCTACGTCATTTGCAATTGGATCAGAAAAAGGTGCTTATTGTGGTAGCCGAGGACGCAGGTAATGCTTTTTTGTCTGCACGCAATTTGCCCGGCGCCAATGTAATAACCGCCAATGAGCTAAACACCTATGAAGTAATGGATGCGGAAACATTGCTCATTGCAGAGAATACTATTTCGCACATCGATAAATTGCTAAGCTGAGGATCATGGCAAGTAATATTATAAAACCCTTGGTTACGGAGAAAATGACCGAAGCGGGAGAGAAATTTAACCGCTATGGATTTTTAGTCAATCCCAAGGCTACCAAGCACGAAATTCGTAGAGAGATTCAAGCACTCTATGATGTTGAAGTAGAGCGCGTGCATACCATGAATTACATTGGACGTAAAGTAACACGCTACACCAAATCCAATGTATTGACTGGCCGCAAGCCTTCCTACAAGAAAGCAATCATTACCCTGAAGGAAGGTCACACCATTGATCTCTTCGCAAATATTTAATTATGGGTTTAAGGAAATTTTCACCAGTTACTCCGGGCACACGCTTTAAAGTCATTAGTGATTTTGAAACGGTGACAACCAATAAGCCGGAGAAAAGCCTGTTGGCACCTCAAAAGCGTTCCGGTGGTAGGAACGGAAGTGGTAAAATGACCATGAGATATATGGGGGGCGGCCACAAAAAGCGTTACCGCATTATTGATTTTAAGCGTGATAAAGACGGTATTCCTGCTACAGTAAAAAGCATTGAATACGACCCCAACCGCTCGGCGCGTATTGCTTTGTTGAGCTACGCAGACGGAGAGAAGCGCTACATCATTGCTCCACACGGTTTGGAAGTAGGGCAAAAGGTGCAAAGTGGACCAGGCAGTAGTCCAGATTTGGGAAATGCATTGCCTATGGCAGAGATACCTTTAGGTTCTGTGGTACATAATATTGAGCTTAAGCCGGGTCGTGGCGCTGCTTTTTGTCGCTCTGCGGGTTCATCGGCACAACTGGTGGCCAGAGACGGCAAGTATGCAGTTTTAAAGATGCCTTCGGGTGAGCAACGCATGGTTTTGGTAGTATGTAAGGCCGTGATTGGTAGCGTATCCAACCCTGAGCATTCGCTAACTGTGCATGGAAAGGCCGGTCGCAACCGTTGGTTGGGACGCCGTCCTAGAGTACGTGGTGTTGTAATGAACCCGGTGGATCACCCCATGGGTGGTGGTGAAGGCCGTTCTTCGGGAGGTCACCCAAGAAGCCGCAAAGGTTTGCCTGCAAAAGGGTACAAAACACGCAGCAAGAAGAAATATTCTTCTAAATATATTCTTGAACGTAGAAAGAAATAATTATATATGGCACGTTCACTAAAAAAAGGTCCATTTGTCGATTTCAAGCTTGAAAAGCGCGTAGTTGAAATGAACGACAACGGCAAAAAGAATGTCATTAAGACCTGGAGCAGAAGGTCTATGATTACTCCCGACTTTGTGGGGCATACTATTGCAGTTCACAACGGAAACAAACACATTCCTGTGTATGTCACAGAGAATATGGTTGGGCATAAATTGGGCGAATTTAGTCCTACACGCACATGGCGTGGTCATGCCGGACAAAAGAAAGACAAAGGCAGAAAATAAAGGTTACAAGATTTAGAATAAGCAGCTATGGGCAGCAGAAAAAGACTTGCGGCAGAGGCACGCAAAGAAGCAAATAAAACCAAGTATGTGGCACGCTTGGTGGATTATCCTACCTCACCTAGAAAGATGCGCTTGGTTGCGGATTTGATCCGTGGCATGGATTGCAATAAAGCTTTAGACATATTGCATTTTACCCCAAAAGCCGGGGCGCTTCCCATGTCTAAGTTGTTGCGTTCTGCCATTTCCAACTTTGAACAAAAGTCTGGTTTGCGTGCAGATGCAGAGCCTTTGTATGTGAAAGAGGTTTTTGTAGATAGTGCCAAAATGCTGAAGCGTGTTCAACCGGCACCGCAGGGAAGGGCACACCGAATCCGTAAGCGGTCCAATCATGTAACAATTATTGTGGATACCAAACAAGTAGTCGAGCCGGCTGCAGTTGAAGCCACCAATCAAGATTAAGTATTTAGCGTAGCAAGCGAATTATGGGACAAAAGACAAATCCAATAGGCAATCGATTAGGTTACATCCGTGGCTGGGAGTCCAACTGGTATGGTGGTAAAAATTACACCGAAAAGTTGGTCGAAGATCATACCATCCGTAACTATATCCGTGCCCGTTTAGCCAAGGCTAGTATTTCACGTATTATTATTGAACGCACCCTTAAATTGGTTACCGTTACTATCCACACGGCACGCCCTGGAATTATCATTGGTAAAGGTGGTCAAGAAGTAGAGCGTTTGCGTGAGGAACTAAAGAAGTTGACCAAGAAAGAAGTGGGCATTAATATAGCCGAGATCAAGCGTCCTGAATTGGATGCACATCTTGTGGCTGAAACAGTTGCTCGCCAATTGGAAGGTCGTGTGAATTATCGTCGTGCATTAAAAATGGCTTTGGCCAGCACCATGCGTATGGGTGCTGAGGGGATTAAAATTGCAGTAGCCGGTCGCTTGGGCGGAGCAGAAATGGCACGTCATGATTCCTACAAGGAAGGACGTATTCCATTGCATACATTCCGTGCCGATATTGACTATGCTTTAGTTGAGGCACATACTACCTATGGGCGTATTGGGGTTAAGGTTTGGATTATGTTAGGTGAAGTCTACGGCAAGCGTGACCTAAGTCCAAATATACCTAACCAACGTCAAGGCAAAGGTCCAAGTGGGGTATCTGCACCTCGCGCTAAAAGAAAACGTAACTAATTGAGGGAGGAAAAGCATCATGTTACAACCGAAACGTACAAAATACCGTAAGGTACATAAGGGCCGAATGAAAGGCGTGGCCCACCGTGGACACCAAATTGCTTTTGGATCTTTTGGATTGAAGTCCTTAGATTCTGTTTGGATGACTTCCCGGCAAATTGAGGCGGCTCGTATTGCACTTAACAGGTACATGAAAAGGGAAGGGCAAGTGTGGATTCGTATTTTTCCCGACAAGCCTATCACCAAAAAGCCTGCCGAAGTAAGGATGGGTAAGGGTAAAGGTAACCCGGAATACTGGGCTGCTGTTGTTAAGCCTGGGGTTATTATGTTCGAAATCGATGGCGTCCCAATGGATGTTGCAAAGGAAGCCTTGCGCCTAGCCGCTCAGAAGCTTCCGGTGCGTACTAAGTTTGTTGTACGTCGCGATTACTCGGTAGACTAAACAATGCATCATGAAGAATATAGAAATTCAGGGGCTTTCTGAGGGAGATCTCAGCGAAAAAATTGCCCAGCAACAAAAAGATTTGGTTCAATTAAAGTTGAATCATGCCGTAGTGAACTTAGACAATCCCAATGAGATTAAAGCAGCTCGCCGCTTGTTGGCCCGTCTAAAAACAGAACAGCGTAAGCGGATTTTAGCCTCAGCTTAATAGAGGATTTTAAAATTGGAACCGCTGCCGACAGGGAGCGGTTCTTTTTTGTCTTTAATTGTTGTAAAAAAATCTAAGTTTGATATTGGAAATATCAAAATAAACCTGCACCTTTGCAAGCCCGTTTTTAGGGGTAAAACATTCAGTTAACACCATTTTGGTACGGATATGACCGAAAGGAAAACACGAAAAGAAAAAATTGGGGTTGTTACCAGCAACAAAATGACAAGTACGATTACTGTAGCTGTCGAACGTCGCGTAAAACACCCTAAGTATGGGAAGTTTGTAAAACTGACCTCACGTTTCAAAGCACACGACACCAACAACGAATGCAATATTGGAGATACGGTACGCATTATGGAAACGCGTCCGTTGAGTAAAACCAAGAATTGGCGATTGGTAGAAATTATTGAAAGAGCAAAATAATCATGATACAGCAGGAGTCCAGGTTAAAAGTGGCGGATAATAGTGGTGCAAAAGAAGTGCTCTGCATCCGTGTTCTGGGTGGAACGCGCAAGCGGTATGCCACCATAGGCGACACTATTGTGGTTACCGTTAAGGATGCCATCCCTTCCGGTAATATGAAAAAAGGTGCTGTGACTAAGGCGGTTGTTGTTCGTACGAGCAAAGAAATTCGTCGAATTGACGGCTCTTACATACGTTTTGACGATAACGCTGTGGTTTTGCTCAATGCGCAAGGCGAAATGCGTGGAACCAGGATATTTGGTCCTGTAGCTCGTGAACTTCGCGAAAAACAATTCATGAAAATCGTTTCACTTGCACCTGAGGTGCTCTAAGTAATTGTATTATGCCCGCAAAGCTCAAAATTAAAAGCGGCGATTTAGTCGTAGTTACGGCAGGAAACCATAAAGGCGAACAGGGAACTGTACTTTCTGTGGACCTTCAAAAGAATCGTGCCCTCGTAGAAGGGGTGAATTTGGTGAAACGTCATACCAAACCAACCCCGCAACAACCCGAAGGTAAAATTGTGGAAAAGGAAGCCCCGCTTCATTTCTCCAATTTAATGGTGGTTGTTAAAGATACTCCCTCACGATTGGGTCGTAAACTGGATGAATCAACCGGTAAGTTGATTCGTTATTCAAAGAAAACCGGAGAAACTATTAAGTAATGAGTGCGCCTCGTCTGATTAATAAATACAAAGAAGATATTGTTCCGGCTCTAAGCAAAGAGTTTGGCTACAAAAGCACCATGCAGGTGCCTAAGCTTCAAAAAATTGTCCTAAGTCAAGGCTTAGGGGCTGCTGTTTCCGACAAACGGATTGTCGAGAATGCGGTTCAGGAACTTTCTCTTATTTCCGGTCAAAAAGCCGTGGCTACCAAGTCCAAAAAAGACATCTCTAACTTTAAGTTACGCAAGGGCATGCCCATCGGGGCTAAGGTTACCCTTCGAGGTGTGAAAATGTACGAATTCCTTGATCGATTAATCTCTATCGCTTTACCTAGGGTACGCGATTTTAAAGGAGTACCCGCCAAAGGATTTGATGGAAGAGGAAACTACAATCTTGGGGTCAACGAACAATTGATTTTTCCGGAAATTGATATTGACAAAGTTAGTCGTATCAATGGTATGGACATCACCTTTGTGACCAATGCCGACACGAACGAAGAAGCTTACGCTTTGCTCAGAGGTTTCGGCATGCCTTTTAATGATATCAAACACGAACAAACGGAAAACGCTTAAGATATGGCCAAAGAATCCATGAAAGCCCGTGAACGCAAGCGTCAACGCCTAGTTGCTAAGTATGCTGCCAAACGAAAGGCGCTTAAAGAAGAGGGAGATTACCAAGGGTTGGCGCTGCTTCCCAAAAATTCTTCACCTGTGCGCTTGCATAACCGCTGTCAGCTCACGGGCCGTCCAAGAGGGTATATGCGTCAATTCGGCATCTCTAGGGTGACTTTTCGTAAAATGGCCAACGAAGGCAAAATTCCAGGTGTAACCAAAGCAAGCTGGTAAACTTATTTTTATTCTACCATGGATCCTATTGCAGATTATTTAACACGTATAAGGAACGGTATTAAAGCACGTCACCGTGTAGTCGAAATTCCGTCGTCCAAAGTCAAAAAAGGAATTACGCAAATTCTTTTTGATCAGGGATATATCTTGTCGTACAAGTTTGTTGACGAAGGTCCTCAAGGCATCATTAAAATTGCTTTGAAGTACCACCCTATGACTAAGCTTTCTGCCATCAAGCACCTTAGTCGTGTTTCTCGTCCGGGACTACGGAAGTACTCCGGCTCTGAAGGTTTGCCGCGCGTACTCAATGGTCTTGGTATCGCCGTTGTCTCCACAAGTCAAGGTTTAATGACCGACAAAGAGGCTCGCGCCAAAAACGTTGGTGGTGAAGTTCTTTGTAAAATCTATTAACTCAAGCTCATGTCAAGAATAGGAAAAGCACCCATTCAGCTGCCTGCCAACGTTAGTGTTGAAGTGAGCAAGGGAAATTTAGTTACCGTGAAAGGTGCCAACAGCACCCTAACGCAACAAGTGCATCCCGATATTAAGGTAAATGTAGAAGATGGCCTAATTACTCTCGTGCGCCCTACAGAACAACCACGTCACCGGGCCATGCATGGTTTATATCGCTCTATCTTGAACAATTTGGTTATTGGTGTTTCCGAAGGGTACACCATTAATTTGGAAATGGTGGGTGTAGGTTACCGGGCCGAGGCCAAAGGTCAGCTGCTCGATTTGTCTTTGGGATATTCGCACAATATAGTTTTGGAACTCCCTAAGGAAGTTAGTGTAGAATCCAAAACCGAAAAAGGTAAAGCCCCTTTGGTAACCCTTAAGTCTGCCGACAAACAGCTTGTGGGCCAAGTGGCCGCTAAAATCAGAAGCTTACGTAAGCCCGAACCATACAAAGGCAAAGGTGTACGCTTCCAGGGAGAAGTTATTCGTAAAAAAGCCGGTAAATCTGCCGGTAAATAATATCAGAACATTTCGACATGCCTGTTGATAAGAATTCACGTCGCAAAAAGATTCACCTAAGGGTGCGTAAATCGGTAAACGGTACCGATCAAAAGCCTAGACTTTGTGTGTTTAGGAGTAATAAGCAGATTTATGCTCAATTGGTTAATGACCTAACGCATCAAACCTTGGCTTCTGCTTCTACCGCCGAAAAAAGCTTCCAAGGAAGCGATAAAACCAAAGTAGAACAATCCGAATTGGTGGGTCAACTTATTGCCGAGCGTGCACAGAGCGCCGGTATCACGGAAGTTAAATTTGATCGTGGTGGGTATTTGTACCATGGTCGCGTTAAAGCATTGGCCGAAGGTGCTCGCAAGGCTGGTCTAAAATTCTAAATAAACTCATGGCACAAACAAACGTTAAACGGGTTAAGTCCAGCGAAATTGAGCTGAAAGACCGATTGGTGGCTATTAACCGTGTTACCAAAGTAACCAAGGGCGGCAGGCACTTTTCATTTGCCGCTATTGTTGTGGTGGGTAACGAAGATGGAGTTGTAGGATTTGGTCTAGGTAAAGCCAACGAGGTTACCGAAGCCATTGCCAAAGGCATCGATGATGCTAAAAAGAGCCTTATTAAAGTTCCAATCTACAAAGGAACCCTACCCCATGAGGTGATTGCAAAATTTGGCTCCTCTAAGGTGTTTATGAAGCCTGCTGCCTCCGGTACCGGGGTTATTGCCGGTGGGGCCATGCGTGCTGTGCTAGAATCCGTAGGGGTTAAAGACGTACTATGCAAATCCAAAGGGTCTTCTAATCCCCACAACGTGGTTAAAGCTACCATCGAAGGTTTGTCCAGCTTGCGCGATGCCTTTACGGTAGCTCAAGAGCGTGGTGTTGAAATCAATAAAGTATTTAACGGTTAATTTACCTGTCATGGCAGAACAAACCATTCGCATCAAACAAGTTCGGTCAGGTATTGATCGTCCTAAGCGTCAAAAAGCAACTTTAATAGCTCTTGGTCTCCGTCGGATGAACCAGGTCGTAGAGCATCAGGCCACCCCCCAAATTTTGGGCATGGTAAAAAAGGTAGCGCACTTGGTAAAAGTAGAACAAGCCTAAGATATTCAAAGATGAAACTGCATACACTTAAGCCAGCTAATGGCGCCACACATAGCGAAAAGCGCATCGGTCGAGGTGAAGGTTCCACACGTGGTGGTACTTCTACCCGGGGCCACAAAGGTGCTAAAAGCCGCTCCGGCTACAGCAAGAAGATTGGATTCGAAGGGGGCCAAATGCCTATCCAACGTCGACTCCCCAAATTTGGTTTCAAAAACTTTAATCGAGTTGAATACAAGCCTCTTAACTTAGATACCCTTCAAGCCTTAGCCGACAAAGGAATTACTGAAATTAATCCTGAAGTGCTTAAAAGCAACGGTTTGGTGTCTAAAAATGACCGTATCAAAATCCTCGGAAGAGGTGAGCTTAAAGCCCCGCTCAAGGTTTCGGTACACGCTTTTTCTAAAACTGCTGCCGAGGCTATCGAAAAGGCCGGAGGTAGTACTGAGAACGTTTGATTGTTGATCGTTGACTGATGAAGATTCTGATCCAAAAATTAAAGGAAATCTGGAAGATTGAAGAGCTAAGGGAACGTATTATTACTACGCTTCTCTTGGTGGCTGTGTATCGCCTCGGCTCTTATATCATTCTTCCCGGTATTGATACAGATGCTCTCTCGCGTGAATTGGAGAATCAGCAGTCAGCGAATATCCTCGACCTAATCAATATGTTGACCGGTGGAGCCTTTGCTAAGGCCTCTATTTTTGCTTTGGGCATTATGCCCTATATCTCGGCTAGCATTATTATTCAGCTCCTTGGTGTAGCGGTTCCTTATTTTCAAAAGCTGCAAAAAGACGAGAGCGGAAGAAACCGAATGAATCAAATTACGCGAGGTCTTACTGTCTTAATTACCCTGGCTCAAGCTCCCGGTTATCTCTCTCAATATGTTCCTGCTTCTACTCACCCCAATACCACGGCTTGGTGGGTGTTGGCTGTCACCATTCTGGTCGCCGGCACGGTGTTTGTTATGTGGTTGGGGGAACGTATCACCGACCGAGGTCTGGGGAATGGCACGTCGCTTATTATTATGATAGGCATCATCGCCACCCTACCTACCGGCCTGTTAACCGAGTTCCGATCCAAATTAGAGCCGGACGGCGGTGGTTTGGTTCTTTTCCTTATGGAAATGCTCATCCTTCTTGGTGTTATTATAGTTTCGGTATTGTTGGTTCAGGGGGTTCGTAAAGTGCCTATTCATGCCGCCAAAAAAGTGGCGGGAAACCGCATGTACGGCGGTGCGCGTAGTTACTTGCCCCTTAAGGTAAATTCTTCTGGGGTAATGCCTATCATTTTTGCACAAGCACTTATGTTTTTGCCTATCGCTCTTGCCGGCTTTGCCGACGATGGAAGTGCTTTTGTACGTGCCTTCTCTGATTATACCGGGTTTTGGTATAACCTGGTGTTCGGTTTAATGGTGGTTATTTTTACGTATTTCTATACGGCTATTATCGTAAACCCACAACAAATGGCCGATGCACTCAAGCGCGAAGGCAGCTTTATTCCCGGAGTTAAGCCAGGCAAAAAAACAGCAGAATATATCGATGCGGTTTTGAGCCGCATTACGCTCCCGGGTTCTATATTTCTTGCGATTGTGGCCATCTTACCCGCTTTTGCTACTTTGGCAAATGTGAATCCCGGATTTGCACAATTTTACGGTGGTACATCCCTCCTCATTTTGGTGGGTGTAGTACTTGATACCCTCGCTCAAATCGATTCCTATCTGAAAATGCGTCAATACGACGGATTGATGAAAACAGGAAAAGTTAGGGGCAGGATGACTGCAGGATACCCAACTTCTTCTATCTGATGTTTACCAAACCTATGGTTCAGGTAAAAACAGCAGAAGAAATTGAGCTTTGCAGACAGAGTTCTTTGATAGTTGAGCAAGCACTAGCTGCGGTTGCCGGGCGAATAGCCCCGGGCGTCAGCGGTCTTCAAATCGATGCACTTGCTGAACAGGTCATCCGCGATTTGGGAGGTGTTCCCGCCTTTAAAGGCTTTAACGGATTCCCTTACTCGGTATGCTTTTCAGTAAATGAGCAGGTAGTTCACGGATTTCCTTCCGATGAAGTACTTAAAGAAGGAGATATTGTTACGGTGGATATTGGTGTACTTAAACAAGGTTTCCACGGTGATTTTGCCTATTCTTTTGCTCTCGGTGGGGTGAGTGAAGAAAAGCTTCAATTGTTGAAAGTAACAAAAGAAGCCACCTACCTCGGCGTAGCGCAAGCTATCGATGGCAATCGAATTGGAGATATCGGTGCAGCCGTTCAGCAATACACGGAATCCTTTGGATTTGGTGTAGTGCGCGATTTGGTGGGACATGGTTTGGGTCGTGAATTGCACGAGCCCCCGGAAGTACCAAACTACGGTAAACGGAACACGGGAACCGTGTTGCGTTCCGGTATGGTACTCGCTATTGAACCTATGATTAACATGGGCCAAAAGCAAGTGAGGGTGCTAAAGGACGGATGGACCATTGTAACCAAAGACGGCAAAGCTTCGGCACACTTTGAGCACAATGTAGCGGTTCAAGGCGGTGCACCAGATTTGCTAAGCAGCTACAGCGCAATTGAAAACACAATTAAAAACAACAATAATCTAACGTTTGTATAACTTACATGGCTAAACAGGCTTCCATAGAACAAGATGGCATCATTATAGAGGCATTGTCCAATGCAATGTTTCGCGTGGAGCTTGAAAATGGGCACATCATTACTTCTCATATTTCCGGTAAAATGAGGATGCACTACATTCGCATTTTGCCTGGCGATAAAGTGAGGGTACAAATGTCTCCCTATGATTTGACCAAAGGCCGTATAGTATACCGTTACAAATAAGTGCATTATGAAAGTTCGTGCCTCATTAAAAAAACGCAGTGCAGACTGCAAAATCGTCCGCAGAAAAGGACGTCTTTACGTGATTAACAAGAAAAACCCCAAGTTTAAACAACGTCAGGGCTAAACCTATTTTTTCAAAACTATGGCAAGGATCGCAGGTGTAGATTTACCCCGCAACAAAAGGGGAGAAATCGGTCTCACGTACATTTTCGGAATTGGTCGCCAAACGGCGCGACGTATTCTCACAGACGCTAGCATCGACTTCGATAAGAAGGTGCAAGAGTGGTCGGACGAGGATTTGGCCAATATCCGTAATATCGTTAACAACGAATTAAAAGTGGAGGGCGCGCTTCGTTCCGAAGTTCAGCTCAACATTAAACGGCTTATGGATATCGGATGTTACCGTGGTATCCGCCACCGGGTAGGTTTGCCCGTACGTGGACAAAAAACCAAGAACAATTGCCGTACCAGAAAAGGTAAGAAAAAGACGGTACCGAACAAGAAAAAAGCAACTAAGTAATTACCTCAGCGACGATGGCCAAACAAAAAACGCATAAGAAAAAGGTTAAAGTGGAAGCTGTTGGACAATGCCACATCAGCGCAACGTTCAACAACATCATCATTTCACTTACCAACAACCAAGGACAAGTTATTTCTTGGTCAAGTGCAGGGAAAATGGGCTTCCGTGGGTCCAAAAAGAATACTCCCTATGCCGCTCAACAAGCCGCAACCGATTGCTCTAAAGAAGCATTTGACCTAGGTCTGCGCCGCGTTAAAGTATATGTGAAAGGCCCAGGTTCCGGACGTGAATCTGCCATACGCACCGTACATAATGCAGGTATCGAAGTCACTGAAATCGTAGATATTACTCCTTTACCACATAACGGTTGCCGTCCACCAAAACGTCGCCGCGTTTAATTCATTTTTTCTAAAGATAGATTTTCAATATTATGGCACGATACAGAGGCCCTAAAACCAAAATTGCCCGCCGCTTTAGAGAGCCCATCTTTGGTCCTTCCAAAGCTTTGGAGCGCAAAAAATATGGACCCGGTATGCACGGCCCGTCCAAAAGACGTCGTAAGCAATCCGAGTATGCAATCCAGCTCATGGAAAAGCAAAGGCAAAATATACCTACGGTATTCTCGAGAAGCAATTCCGCAAAATGTTTGTCCGGGCTTCTGCACTTAAAGGCGTTACCGGTGAAAACCTATTGATGCTTTGCGAATCTCGGTTGGATAATGTCGTGTTTCGTTTGGGACTGGCTCCCACACGCGATGCCGCTCGTCAGTTGGTTTCTCATAAACACATTACCCTCAATGGGGAGGTCGCCAATATCCCTTCCATTACTCTTCGCCCCGGCGATAAAGTAGGCGTAAGAGAGCGTTCCAAATCCCTTAGTACCATCCAAAATGCTTTGGCCTCCACAGGAGCCGGATTGGATTGGGTTTCCTTCGACCGCAACAGCATGGAAGGAACTTTTGTCAATTCACCTAAGCGTGAGCAAATTCCTGAAAATATCAAGGAACAGCTCATCGTCGAACTTTACTCTAAATAATTAAGCGCAAACGTCCACCTTTATGGCTATTTTAGATTTTCAGCGGCCAGATAAAGTCATTATGATCGAATCAGATGACACCCGAGGCAAATTTGAATTCCGCCCCTTGGAGCCCGGCTATGGTATAACTATCGGTAATGCTCTTCGCCGTATCTTACTCTCTTCCTTGGAAGGCTTCGCCATTACCTCTGTGAAGGTGGAAGGCGTCGATCATGAGTTCTCTACCATCAAAGGCGTAGTAGAAGATGTAACCGAAATTATTCTGAACCTTAAAAAGGTACGACTCAAGCGGCAGATCGATTCGGTAGATTCCGAAAAGGTAAATATTAGCTTCTCCGGTGCCGATGCATTTACCGCAGGAGATATCACTAAGTTTACTTCAGCTTTTCAAATTCTGAACCCAGATTTGGTAATCTGCCACATGGATTCCTCTGTAAAACTCAATATCGAGCTTTGCATAAATTCCGGTCGTGGTTATCGACCCGCCGACGAGAATAAGGTCTTGATTGATGAAATCGGCCCTATCGCCATCGACTCCATCTTTACCCCCATCGTAAATGTGCAATACGCCATCGAAAATTACCGGGTAGAACAGAAGACGGACTTCGAAAAATTGGTGATCGATGTGCAAACCGACGGCTCCATTTTGCCCAAAGAAGCACTTAAGGAATCCGCAAAAATCCTTATTCAACACTTCGCCTTGTTTAGTGATGAAAAAATTACCCTAGATACCGAAGAAAAAGCGCAAACCGAAGAGTTTGACGAGGAATCCCTCCATATGCGTCAATTACTCAAAACTAAATTGGTTGACCTGGATCTCTCGGTGCGGGCCCTCAATTGCCTTAAAGCTGCCGATGTAGAAACCATTGGCGATTTGGTATCGTTCAACAAGACCGATTTACTCAAGTTTCGCAACTTCGGTAAAAAGTCTTTGGTAGAACTCGAAGACTTAGTGAAAAGCAAAGGTCTTCAATTTGGTATGAATGTGGCCAAATACAAACTGGATAAAGACTGATAACGTAAACGGCGATTAACGCCCAATGGATTTGTCATGAGACACGGAAAAAAAATCAATCACTTAGGAAGAAAGGCTGCCCACCGAAATGCCATGCTAATGAACATGGCCAACAGCCTTATTTTGCACAAACGCATCCACACCACTGTTGCTAAAGCTAAGGCCCTGCGCGTGTTTGTGGAGCCTATCCTTACCAAAGCTAAGAACGACAATACCCACTCCCGTCGGACGGTATTCTCGTACCTCCGCGACAAGCATGCCGTTGCTGAGCTCTTCCGCGAGGTGGGCGTTAAAATTGCAAACCGTCCCGGTGGATATACCCGCATCATTAAGCTTGGTGCACGTCATGGCGACAATGCCGAAATGGCGCTTATCGAATTGGTTGACTTCAACGAAAACCTCCTCACCGAGCAAAAAGCCAAATCTTCTACCCGCAAGCGTACGCGTCGGGCCGGTAAGGTTGCCACAGCCGGAACGGATGATGCAAAAGCCCAGGACGAGGCACCTAACAAGGAAGCCAAGGCTCCTAAGGCTAAAGCCAAAACGGAAGATGCCGATACATCCAATGAAACGGATGCTCCAGCCAAGGACGATGCCGCCGATCAGGCGGAAAACAAAGCCTGATACAGGAATAAAACATGCCTTTATGGTAAGCAAACCGCCTCTCTTGAGGCGGTTTTTTTTGTCCATTATTTTTCTTCCCATAGGTATACCATTTCTTTGGGTTTAAAGTCTTGGGGTTTTGGGGCCTCATGTACCCTCCGGCATAAAGTGCATCACAAGTCCTCCGGCCTCAAATCCTCGCCTTGGACCTAAGGCAAGCCGGCGCTCCGGGGTCTCTCTAAAAAAAGAGAGCCTCCTCGCTGCCCGCTTGCCTAAGACCCAAGGCTGTGGGTTTTCGGCCTACGTACCAAGGCCGGGGATTTCAAATGCAAACCGAGACCGTTGAGGGGAGCCTATTCCGGCGGCATTCCTGTCCTGACGCTGCGGTCAGGAGCATAAACCCTGACCGAAGCGTCAGGGGCCTTTCCATTTGTAGGTGCCTGAATGTGCACCGTCGCTGCGGTCGGCATTAAAGAACTCCTGACGCTGCGGTCAGGAACTAAGTCTTGAAAATACCATGCGAAAAGGGTCTCAGAAGGTGCCCGTGCCAAGGCTTAAATTTAAAAGTTACCTCCAATAAACGTTTACAAGCGTTTAATAAACGACTGTTCTTTTGAAAACTCCGAAATTTGCCCTAAGGGTGGGCACCGAGTGCTGCACAAGTAAAAGAATCCACAACAGCATTGGTTTTTATGCTAAATCTTTTGAAAACTTATATTGGAAGGATCCAAAAGAATAAAAAAACTCCATAGTATGGCCTCCCAGGCCCCAAGGGAGGACCCGCCGCAGCCGCTGCTTTGGTTTGGGGAGGCCGAGGAGGCGACTGGAAGAAGCCACCGCAGGCCCCCCAAACCAAGCAGGGGCAAGGCCGGCCGGAACAAGGGCCGACTAGAATTCATGATGTGGCTACGGAGGAAAGGCCCAAAATGACGAACCAGCATCCTCCTTTTTGCGGCTTGGCCATTAAGAATAGGGAATCCATATTCCACCCATGGTATAAAAGCTACCTTATTACTGCAAATCCAATGTGCATATTCCCGGTTTGTTTATCCACATACACTTCCCTTTCTTTGGATGTGCCATGGCAAGTGGTTGACGAGCAGAACAAGCTACCGCCGGCCAACCGAATTTCATTTCCACGCAGGGTGCGGGTGATTTCCCATACGTTTCCCAGGATATTTGCCTCATCGGCTGCAGAAATGGGAGCCAAATGGTTCGCGATTACCACCCGCTCATCGTCTTTTATCAACTCCCAGTATTGATCGTAGCTGGGCAACTCGGTACCCGACCACGCGCAATAAGCCATGGCGTCGTTATAGCTGACTTGGGTTACCGGCAGGTTCTCGGATAGGGGGGCATGCAGCCCATCCGGCATTCTCCAGTGGGCACTGTCTACTTTTATAAAATTAAACACATCTTGTTGCACAATGGACCAGCCGAATTTTTCAGCATCTGTAACATATCCCGTTTTTTGTACAAACCTTTTAAATTCCTTATAAGTAACTACTTCAAGCTTTTTTTGTGCATTTTTTGATTCCCTGCGGCAGGATATGGCGGCAATAGGTATAATACTCAATAATAAAATTATATAATTATTTCTCATATAAATAATTATTTTGCAGCTTTTGAGTCCAAGATAATTTTTTTTTGACATAAAGGAATCTTTCATTTTAGAAGGAGTAAGCAACCAAAAATAAATATCCGAATTGAGGCTCCGAATTTAAGCCATAATACACTTCCCTTATAAAACCAAAGGAAAGCTCATGGTCGTTTTTATTTTCTTTAATGGCCAAAAGCCTAAAGTCCCTTTCATTGGAAAAGCGCTCAAATTCAGCCGGGTTTCTAATGAAAAACCATTCAAAGGAGGGACGGATTTTCCAGGAGGATTCCGTGTCTTCTTTTATGGGAATATCCAAGCCAATTTGGTAACGTAATCTACCGTAGTTTACTCTTGTAGCATTAGCTCCTTCCGTAAAGAAAAAGCGCCATTCGTATTTTAATCGCTGCCTCAAAACAAAGGTCTCATCCACCGGGATGTTGTATTGAATTGCCGCCCACGGACGGACTTCAACGAAGTTTGTTATTTCTTTATTGAAGGTATAGTACCCATTTGAGACCTTTGACGCGTCATTTTAATTTAACATACCTATATACAGGTTGTTGTAATGTTATTTGGAGACTTTTCATTGGTCCTAATACTTATAATATCGGATAAAAAATTATGGGCCTGGAGCACTTCATCGGTAATTTCCACTCCCTTATCGTTTATAAAATACGATCGGGCACTGCCCTTAACCAAGAATCCCAGGTGTTGGATTACGGTGTCGTGCTTTTTAAAAAGAGTACCTTTTTTGTACAGTTGCTCTTTGAAAATGAAGAGAATATCGTTTACCTCATGCTCTTTAGCACTTTTTACCCTTTTATAAATAAACGCTTCGAGTGGTTCTTTCATAGCAGGTTAAAATTCTTGGCAGGAGTGGGGAGCTAAGCCCCATCAATTGAGTTCCTCGGCTTCAAACTTTTGGACGCATTCCAACATCAAATCAAGGTTTTTGTAATACGCTCCGATGCATCTAAAAATGGGGGTATATTCCGGGTGACTGTCTCTAAATTTTTTAAATGATACATGTGGATCCCCTGCTATGAGCGCTCCCACCGGCCTAGTAACCACCGGATAAATAGGGGAGTTGATGTCTTTGGACATGTAGCCATGGTGACCACTGTAAAAAGAGCCGGAGTTGTCTTGCTCCTTTATCATAGTCAAAAACGCGAGGCCGTTACCATAAAACACAATTTTGCCCAAGCTTAAAACCATAACTGGCAAATTATTCTCACCTTCAATTCTAAACAAAGCGTCGCCGTAAGTAAAGCCCCAAATATTAGAAGCTTTAATTTTTGTGGATTTACTCCCATTTTTAAGTTTCATGGCAAAACTGCCGAAGGTTATGACATATTTTTCATACTCCTCATAGGTTTCCCCTTTCTCGGCTTGGAAATCTTCGAAAGTTTTAAATACGGTAACCTGAGATTGAACAACTAACGAAAGCCAAATACAGAGTAGAGACAAAATGAACTTCATACTTAGATGGTTTTGATTGACGTTCAAAAATAGCAATGTGCGCCCATAGCTCAAAATTTGTTTTGAAAAAGGTTTATGACTTGGAGGCCTGGGGCCCCACTTCCATAGCTTGGGTTAGTATTTTAGCCGGCCTTTGTTCCGGCTGGGCTTGCAGCTTCTTGGAATGGGCGGCCTGCGAAGTCCCTCTCCGTAGGTTGAGACTGTTGACGTGAGGCGTTTTCAAGGTTTTTTAATGCCGACCGTAGCGTCGGTGCAGATTAAGGCAGGGACAAATTGAAAGCCCGCAGTTTACTGATTGTAAATGAGGTGCTTGAGGTTTGGCCCTAACGCAAACCCTGACGCTGCGGTCAGGACAGGATCGCCGCCAGAATAGTTTCTCGTCAACAGTCTCAGGTTGGTATCCTCCGCCTGCCCATTCCTAATAAGCCACTGCGCCCGTGCCTCCCTTGAGGCCGGGGGGCCATACTTTGAAGTGCATGGATGCTTTGAAGCTTGATTTTATGGGAGATTCCGAGGCTTTTCCTACAAAAATGAAAGTATGCCTGTTCATTTCGGCGATATTGACCCCCTCAGGTTTTTTGGATTGTTTGTCAAAGAGCGCTTATAAAATTAGATTTATTTGCTCAAAGATTCGCCTTGTAAATCGACCCGATGAGCTTTCGCATATCAGCGGGGCGGGCATAAAGAAAAACTTGGGTCGCTTCTTCTGGTCCAAACAAACGCATGCAAACACCGTGATCTTTAGCCCTGATGGAGCTTCAATCTCCAAAACCTTACCCAAGGTTACTTCCGCCAACCCAATCTCCATAAATCCCTCAGTTGTTTCATTCGCTTGGGATGCTTTCCACTACGCTAACCCGTAATTGAATTTGGCCTCACGATAATCTTTGCCGGATAAAAACGCCAGTTTGGAGGCCCCTAAAGCCAGCCAGTGCTCAAATCGGAGAACATCTTTTCCTGTAAACGCACCGAACCTATATTTGCCAACAAAACTCAGCAAGATTTTGGGGCTAAACCATACTACGTGGTTGCTCGGGGGGGGGATACGATTTTAAAGGGGAAAAGCCTAAAAACAACCTGCCATTTGCTAACCATTGAAAGGTTGAAAAGAGAGGTTATTAGACAGTCTGACGTTTTGCAGCTACCCGAAGGGCGGGACTTTTACCACAAAACTTGATTTGAAAAACTAATGTTTCATTAACTACAAAACTGTCTTTGGAACACGAAACCCCGCCTTTTGGGTAGGTGCTGTTGTGGGAAGTTTTTATCACCATGCGTAGTTGATATTTAATGTAAATTCTCCATTCATAAAGCCGTGTTTCATTTCCTTATTTGCCCATGGGTAACGATTTGCAATCCAATTTCCATAGGTCAAATTTATTTTAAATGCCCGCCAATCAGAAATACCAAAACCATAAGTAAAATCTGGATCCCATGGTAGTTTAGTATTTTGAATTGGATAATAAAATAATCCAGTTTCGAGATAAATATTTTTGAAAAAAACATATCTAAAGTTAGCGTTCATAATAGGTTTTATATAGCCCAATGTTTGGTTAGTGGCATCTACGAATTCGGGTTGTACAAGAATTTTAGGGACAATTAAAAACTTTGCTGTTTCATCAAAAAAAGGTGGTTTTTAGGGTTTCGCTCTTTATTAAATTCATAATTGTAACTTACGAAAAACAAACCCCTCTTCATATTGGTCCAATAATCAATTTGTGCATTGTTAAATCTATTTGGTTGATAATTTTCATAACCATAAGAAAAAGTCTTATGACGCCAATTATAAACACCAATTGCATAAAAATGATTGCTCAACCAAAGTGGGGCATCAGGGTTTTGGACTAAATCAAAATAAAGGGTATTCTTGATGTAAAAATCCTTAAATGGGTTTATATTAAAATTAACTTTTGATGTTAATCTATAAAACTCAATTGGCTCATTAAAATCATTAACGAACGAAATTTTTGAAGTTGCAAAGCCGACATCTCCTTTAAATATTGTTTTTCCTAAAAGCAATTTGTTAGATTTAAAAATATCTCCGAAATGTTCTGGATACTTTTTTTCTTGAGCTTCTGCTAAAAGTGATATAATTGTAAAAATAAATAGTAGTTTTATTTTCATTTAGTTATCAATCAATGATTAAAAATTATGCTGCCATTTTTCTTATATGCTAAAGCGCATAAAATAAGTGAATTAACATTACAGGTTATTGCCTTATTGAGTTCACCATCTTTTTGATAATATCCTGAATAAAAACCTATATCTTTATCATACAACCCCTTTGCCTTGTTAAATAATTTATCACTATACTCGTCATCAAACAAATAATACCACCCAAAAGCAGCTGAAGTTGAAAATGTTTTCAGATGGCTGGCATCTTCTCCGCTTTCTGAAACACAATTCCATTTTTTACCATTGGTAAAGATAGAATTGTAAATAAAATAAGGTGCTTGGTCTATGTGTGTTTCACCTACACAAATTAGTTTATTTTCCTTTTCTGATTGCTTTTTTTGCACAAGAAAAACACGATATCCAAGTTCTAACGAGTTAACATCAAATCCGTATTCTAATCCATCGAGAATGTAAGGGTCAGAAAGCACATAATTGTATGACGGGTGATGCTTTACTTCTCGGCTATCCGTTCCAATTTTTACTCCGTTAATTTCCACAAAGGTTATAAAATCGGTATATAGCAATGCGTTACTGGCATCAAAGCCCATTTGTATAAATCCTTTTGAACAATATTCCTCATACCCCAGTTTACCTTCTTGCACTCTTTTTTCAACACCATCTTTAAAACTTAATCCAATACCCATTAAGGTAGCATCTTCAATAGCAAATTTAAAATCCCATTTTTCAATTATGTTGTTGACTAAATAATGGTATTCAGGATAATTGAAAATGATTCTTTTACATGAACCCATAAATCGCCCAATATCCATAGCTGACCAACCTACCCCAGTTTCGGTAGGTCTATTGTCGTAAGTGCTCATAGTCAGTGTCATGGAATTATATACCTTATTGGGGAGCTTGTCTTGAAATAATTTAATCCCGTGCAACGTGTTAAAAAGTTGTGATAGTCGTTGGGTAAGTTCTTCTTTAGTTATTATATCCAATTCGTAAGCTGATAAAAAAGCATGAATACTACTAGCAATATCCCAAAGGGTTGTTGAGTTATACTTATCGACACTATTCACAATTCCCGTTTCAGGTATAGTGTTGTTTTCAAAATATTTCCATGCAATTTTTGCAAATTCCTTTTCTTCTTGTCTTAATTCAACTTTAGTCTTTCTTAATGGGTAGTCTTGCCGTTTTTGAATTAATTCTTCGCGCTGGAAGATATCCTTATAAAAACCGAAATCGCTGGGATGAACCTTTTCAATCCAAAGCACAATCCAAATAGCTCCAATTAAACCTATCACAAAAGCGAATGGTTTCAACCAAAATTTGTTATTCAATGCGTTTTTAACCATAATTATTCTTTTATGAATGAAGCCCTAATAATCGGACTGAGTTGATAAATATTATAAACTGCCCAAATATTATTTGCAACAAAAGCGGAAACTGAAGGGTGTTGATTGTTGTATAAAAGATAGCAGTTGTATGAAAATCCAATAAGTGTTAAAATAACAATAAATAAGTGTGGCGCAATTATTTTTAGGTTTTCGTTAAAATTTATTTCTTCTTTGACTTTTGATGTTGTATTAAATTTTATTTCTTTTCTTAATAGAACTTTAAAAAATGCTCTAATCTTTAACCAAAATCCAGCGATGAAATATTGATCTGATCGTTTCGTACTTATACCCCAATAAGCAAACAAGGTTAAAACTTGACTTAAAATATTTAGTATGATGAATCTTAGGAAAAAATCGAAACTAAACGACTTGAGCGGTGGGATAAGTGTAAAATAAAAGATAATCGGAGATAACAAGAAAATTAAAATCCAAAATGCCGAAAAATAGGAGTAAAGGGTTTCACCATAGGCAATCCTTTGCCATAAGGTTAATCCCTTTTTTATTATCGGATTATTTCTGCTGAAAAAAATACTGAATGTACCCTCGGCATAGCGTGAAAATTGTTTGTCATATGCAGTTAAAGTTTGGGGAGAAAGCATTTTGCATTCGGGATTGGGATGCTGGTATGATTGCCATTGATTAGCGTTTGCGTGCAATAGAATTGACGTGTAAATGTCTTCTGAAATGTGATGAATAAAAGGGCCAATGGTTTTATTTTTTGTTTGCTTCAACAATCCTTTTTTTATTACATGTTCGTGTTCTACTTCAATTACAGAATCTAATTTCATCAAATCAACTTGATTGTCTGTAATTAAACTTTCTAGTGCCTTTCTTCGATGCATGGAACCTGCCCCACAACAGAATGCCGCATTAGATGAGTTACGATGAAATAGTATTACTTGATAAAAAATGGTCGGGTCTGTACCAAATATATTCTTTCCAAGTCTTATATTCCTTAAAAAACTCAAACGATTAGAAATTGGTTTTCCTTTGGGCAGGTCATAGAAATATTGTGGACTTTGCACCCAAGCCATTTTTTATTTTTAAAGTATGGCAATAAGTTGTTGATAAAATTGGCATAAACAATAGTGTCAGCATCTAGTATTACAATAAAATCACCATCTGTTTGCCAAAATACATTGTTTAGATTGCCCGCTTTATACCCTTTGTTGTCTGTTCTTGAAAAATATTGAATATCATATTTTTCAGCTAATGCTTTGAAATTTTCTTTTGAGGGGTCAGTACCATCTCTTTTTCCATCATCACACAGACAAATATTGAGTTCAACTTTTTTGGTAAATGATTTCAATCGAACTGCATTATGAATTGTTTGCTCAACAACAGACATAGGTTCGTTATATGTTGCTATAAAAACATCAATCTTGATTGGCCTGTCATTCTCTGAATCTAAATCATCAACTTGAGAAAGAAGATATGGTGTTTTACGTAATTTGATTTTCTTAATATCCCAATGATTAACTATCATTAGAATAGAACCTATAAACATAAATGTTTCAGCAAAAAACAATGTGTACGAAAATATTAGAGCATCGGGATTTAAGGAAGCTTTATATCGCCAATACAAGTAGTTACATCCATAAATCAAAAAGATAATGGAAAATACTCTAAAAAGAAATAATCTTGTATTTTGATTAATCATTTATGTGTGTTCTGTTTTTTAAAATTTCCCACAACTCACTTATAAGCGAACATCCGTCTCGCCTTTTATGCTCGTGGCGCTGTATAGGCGAAACACTTGTTCGTTTATTTTTTGGTCATGAAAAATACGCAATTTGCTTACAAGTCGTCAAATGGTGAGCGTATTTTTTGCAATGAGCGGGTGCTTACGTGTGTGTAAATCTCCGTAGTGCGTGAACTCTTGTGCCCCTACAATTGCTGAATGTACTGTAAGCCCTTACGCCTTGTGCTGACGCTGGGGCCAGCATCTTTGAGTCAGGACAGGATCGCCGCCAGAATAGCAACGCGTCAACGGTCTCCGCCTGGTTCAGTCTTGAACTTGGGCTGGTGAGACGCACGTATCTCACTATGTTTTTATGAATAATTCGGACCCTGATCTTGGCGATAGCTCTGTGCAGGCCCTGCAATTTTTGGATGTGCTGAACCGGGAAGCCCGAAAGCAATCCACAGTAGAGTTTAGTCCCCAAAGGCATGGGCAGGTAGAGGATGAGTCGAATAGGGAATTAGACCACCCGTATTTTCTTCTTTTTGATTTAACTTCATTCGTTTTTGGCCTTGGCCATCGGCGAAAGAGACGGGCTTGCCATATATTTACTACAATGGCCGCAAGATATTGATCCGGATAGGCTACACCGAGTGCCGTTCGACTGAGTCCGCCCAAAGGCCGGTCCTAAACCGCAAAACTCCTTTAAGGCCTAACTCGGTAACGACTAACAATAAGGTCCCGTAACCACCATTCTCCGGGGCAAAAAGGCAGGCCTTGATTTACGGCTACAGGCCAAATAGGGCCACCAGCGTAAAAGTTTGAATAGTTTACTTTAGGGTATTGGCTTTTAGCCTTGCGGCTAATCCTATGACCAATAAAATAGCTGGACGGCTGCGGTCGGCTGGGGCTTATCCAAACGGGCGGCTTCTGTAAGGTATAACCTTGTGCAAAGTAGCCCGGATTTCGGGTGCCGTGCGGACTGTTTGCCACCGGCTTTGGGAGCATAATGCTTTGCGCGGAAAGACCTAAGGAACATCCAAACAATACAACCATCAAGCGTTTCATGCAAGATTATTTCAAACAAATATACTGAAAATAAAAATGGATGTCCAAAAAATGTCCACGGTTTAAATCAAATGACCATACGGAGCTTATGCGCCCCGGCGGAGGCCAATTAGCCTGCCGATGGGGGTTGCTCAGCAGCCGCCCGGCCAAGAGCGACCACAAGCCCACGGTTGAAACCGTGGGCTATGAGAAAATATCCCACACGGAGCTTATGCGCCCCGGCGCAGGCCAATTAGCCTGCCGAAATAGAGTGCTCAGCAGCCGCCCGGCCAAGAGCGACCACAAGCCCACGGTTGAAACCGTGGGCTATGGGAAAATAGCCACACGAAGCGTAATGCGCCCCGGCGCAGGCCAATTAGCCTGACGAAATGGAGTGCTCAGCAGCCGCCCGGCCAAGAGCGACCACAGGAAGCTCCTTGGACGGGCTTGGCTGCGTAGCTACTCTATAAGGCAGCTAATGGCCGGAGACGGATAAGGCGCCCAAAAAACCTATAATCTGAGACTGTTGACGCGTTGCTATTCTGGCGGCGATCCTGTCCTGACCACAGCGTCAGGGTTTACGTTGCGTCCAAATCTCAAAGTCCTCATTTACAATTAGTAAACTCCGGCTTTTCGATTTGTACGCGCCTTAATTCGCCTTGAAAACACAACGCGTCAACAGTCTCAATCTTTTCGGGGCGGTAGTTGGGTTCCAAATCCATGAATCCATCAAAAGGGCAAAGGCTGGGTTGGGGAGGGGGCAAAAGAAAAGGCTCACCTTTTACGAGGCAAGCCTTTGATTATAAAGTGGGCCCTGCTGGGCTTGAACCAGCGACCCTCTGATTATGAGTCAGAAACAAAGCCCTTTCGTTGTTTTTCTATTTCGTCCAAATATATGACTTATTGAGTTTTACAATATATGTTCTTTTCGTTTCTTTTTGTTTTCTATCATTTTTTGGTAGCTTCGTATGGCAATTAATATGGCAAACAAAACACCTTGGAACATATGGAAACAGGAGGATACACGATTAGCACCATGCTGGACAAACGTACAAAAAAGGCAAATGGAAAGCACCCAATCAAGTTGAGGGTATTTACCAATGTTCCTAAAGGTTATTTCAAGCTTTATGGCCTTGGGTCTGAATATGCGTGTACTCCGGCAGAATTTAAAGCAATGAAGCAGGGAAGTCCTAGAGGGGAGCTAAAAGCCATGAGGGATGAATTAAAAGCTATTGAAGCACATGCCACACAAATAGCTTCCGGTATCAAGCCCTTCAACTTACCTGAGTTTGAACAGGCATTAAACCACAACCAACCCAAGCCTGAAACTTTAGACCAAGTAATGGAGGTCATTATAGAGCGTTTAAATAAGGTCGAAAGAGTTAGGACAAGTATAGCTTACCAATTGGCATTGAAGTCCATTAGAGGGTATCACAAAAAGAACCGGATTCTATTCCATGAAGTAACCCCAGGTTGGTTGGAAGGATACGAACGGTGGATGGTTAAGGAGCATGGAAGGAGCCTTACAACGGTTGGGATTTACCTAAGAAATATCCGGGCTGCATTTAATGAAGCCATCGAAAAGAACATGGTTTCCCGTGAACGGTATCCTTTTGGAAGAAGGAAATACACAATTCCCGGAGGGCAGTCGGTCAAGAAGGCACTATCAAAAGACCAGTTGGCTCAACTTATAGCCTTGCCTCTGGAACAAGGAACACACCAACACAGAGCAAGAGCCCTTTGGTTGTTTTCATTCATTGTTAATGGCATCAATTTCAGAGATATTGCAGAGCTTAAGAACAAAGACCTTAGCGGAGAGGAGATTTCGTTTTTCAGGAAAAAGAACGAACTAACCAAGAAAGCCAATAGGCGGCCAGTTATTGCTTTCCTACATCCCTTAGCCAAGCAAGTAATTGAAGCATATGGCAATGAAGATAAAAGCCCAAATGCCTATCTTTTCAATGTTTTAACCGATGAAATGAAAGAACCGGAACGCATTAGAGCAGTTCAGAACCTAACAAGGTTTGTTAACCAACACATGAAGAAGTTAGCAAAGGATGCCGGGTTGCCTACCGAAATATCTACCTATTGGGCAAGACATACCTTTGCAACCTTAGCCATACAGGGAGGGGCATCCTTGGAATTTATTCAGTTTGCCCTGAATCATCAGAACTCAAAAACAACGTTGAATTACATAGGAGGATTGGAGGCAGAAAAAAGAAAGCAGGTTGCTGAGTTTCTTATTCCTATATCCAACCCAAAACTATGAGAGTTTCAGAAGATTTTGAATTTTACTTTGCGGGACCAGCCTCAATTCTCGAAACCGGGGAGCTTAATGAAAGTGAATTACTAAAGTTGTTTACTGATTATGGCTTTACTTTGGATATAGAGGAAGGGGCAGTAAGGGCAGATGTATCTTTTGAATACACACCACCTATCAGTTTAAGACTTAATTTGTATTTCAGCCTTATTGTTATTAGTGAGGGAAATGTGAAGGCGGCAATAAGGAGAGAGTTAGAAAGAGGCAGCCTTGAACCCTTTAGAAACCAATTGAAACATGCTGCGTTCCTGTTAAAGGATTATTTCAATCGTACAACAGAACTAAGAAGCAGTATTGCAGAGGAAATTGAGTTAGGCAACTCGAATGAGGATGTAAAAAAGGCTAACATGGATTCCCGAGTAATTATTGAATACCTCATGGAAACCCTTCACGGATTACTTCGGTGGTTATGGGAGAATTACTTTGAAATAATAGAGGTTAACGATACAATTTGGACAGAAATTATTTACGGTAACCAAAAAGATATTTGGCTTAATACTTTTAAAGCGTACTCTATTGCCCTTTTTGGTAGAAACAGTGTTAAAAGCTTGATTAGCTCGAATAAAAGTTACACAAGCATTATAGAAAGAGCGAAATGTGATTTACTTTCCTTTTATGGTAGGCCAAAGGATTTACACAATGATTATTTTCTAATGAGTATTGTCTTGAAGCTAGAAAATGGATTTTTTTTGACTGCATTCCCTGAATATTTAAATGTTTTTGAGAATAGGCCCTTGGACTCGAAGCATTATTGTAAAGAGGGTTTCCAAAAAATCAAAGAAAGTTTGAGAAAGGAATTAGAAGGTTTTAAAGGAGATAAAGAAGCAAAGGAGTTTTTAACAAAAATAAAAGAAAGGGCAGGTAAACTTTACTGGATTTTTGAGAATAGCCCAATTGAAGGTTCCTTAATTAAAATGTTTCAAGCCTACTTGGAAGAAATAACCCATTGGCCAAATTCGGAGGATAACATAATTAGCTTTGGGGATGAGATGATTAGTGTGTTTAACTCTTTAAAGAGATATGTAGCCGAAACCGACCACACGAATTTAATGATGCTATTGGAAGGGAAAAGACCAAGCTCAAGAATCTATTGGACAAAAAGTGCCAATCAATTCTTAGGTTTATTGGAAGATTTAGGAGAGGCAGGATTAATAAAATTCAGAGGCTATGAAAAGGCTTTTGCTAAATGGTTGCCTAGTTACTTTGACTATACACCCAAAAAAGGTTCTAACGCAGGAAAAAGAGTGTCCTTTCCAGCAAGCGACCCATCCTATAAGGATTGTAATAAAAGACCACAAAAAGGCTCTCCGAATAGGTTAAGCATTAAGTAGTATTGTTTATAGTCCTATTAGTAATAGCCTATTTTTTCCGGCCTAATGTTGCGTCAATTTCGCAGCATGGAACAAATTACTTTCAATGAATTGCCGGAAGCCATAGCTAAGCTATTAGCCCGGACAGAGCGGATTGAAGAACTGCTTGCATCCCAGAGTTCAACAACCAAAGACAGCCCAAACAAGCCTTTAACCATTAAAGAGGCGGCAGCGTTTTTAAACCTTGCCCCACAAACCCTCTATGGCTTGACTTGTAAAAAGGCCATTCCACATTACAAAAAGAACAAACGCCTGTATTTCAAGCAGGAAGAATTGGAATTGTGGTTAAATGATGGCCGGAAACAAGAGTTGAATGTAGTGGTAAATCAAAAAATTCAACAGCTATGAGAAACCTTTACTTGCCTAATGGGATGTCTCTGGAAAGTCTGCCCTTTTCAAAACCCAAGGATAAAGAGAAAGCCGCAAAAGTTCTTTCCTGTATGCTTAAATGGTCTGTTTTGACGGACGAAACTCAGACAGGAGTTCAAATCAATAGCAAATTTTTAAGAAAAATTGCAGGAGGTAACTATGCAAAGATTATCAGGCCACTTGTAGCAGAGGGCATAATTTCCGTATCCCAGAGTTATAAAGTTGGGGAGAGAAGCAAAACCTACAGCTTTGTAGAATCCTTTACAGGCGTAGAAGTTATAAAAACCAAGGGGAATTGGCGAAAGAAGCCAAAAGGAGAAATCCCTGCGTTTTTGATTAAGCAATTCAATAAATTGACAATTAACGAAGGGGCTATGGAAAAGGAAGAAGTGAAGAAAGCCTTAGAAGCAAAAGTGCAAAACGGTAACGTAAAAGTCCCTGAGAAATACGCCTTCTGTTATAAAAGCATCCGAGAAAAGGATTGGTTCTTTTCAAGAGACGAATACGGAAGGTTACATACAAATGTAACAAGCTGCCCTAGAGCATTAAGGAAGGAGTTAAGGAACGAAGGTCAAGAACTAAAAGGAATAGATTTAAAGAGTTCACAACCAACGCTATTATTATATATAATAAATGAAGATAAAAGAGAAATAAAGGATAAGAGAATAGAGGAAATAATAAGAAAAGAGGAAATGTATCTGAACATTGTATTGTGGCACAAAATGACAACACTAAGAGCCAAGCAGGGCTTTGCGGATTATCAAAAGGAAATTAAAGATGGGGTGTTTTATGATGCCTTTATGGGGAAGCTCCCAACCGAACATTCCCTGAAGAAAAATAGAGACGAGGTAAAAAAGCAAATACTCAAATGCTTCTTTGGCAGGGGCTATGAGACCTCATGTATTAGGGAAGAACTTTGGGGAGCATATCCGTTCCTCGCAGAGGCAGTTCAGATGTTTAAACCAAAAGGGCATCATCAAAGGTTTGCCCGTTTGCTTCAAAAAATCGAATCTCACCTGTTTATTGACCTAATTGCATCAAGAATAAACCGGGAAATACCCAATGCACCCATCTTCACCATACACGATTCATTGTACACCACCGAGGAGTACAAGGAAAGGGTTTTTCGGATGGTAAGGGAAGAATGCACCGAGTTTCTAGGCTTTGAACCCCACTTTGGTTATGAATAAGCTTAGGGGTGCGATTCTAAGCCACCAGATGGCCTTTCCCATGAATTGGTATTGTTTGGCAATTTGGATGCTTACATCAGCTTATTTAAGGCTGAATAAGCTTGTCTTAAACAGAGACAGGAAAGACTGAAACCATTATGTATAACCAAAAGCTACAAA
Organism: Flavobacteriales bacterium; assembly: GCA_018401695.1. Lineage (GTDB taxonomy): Bacteria > Bacteroidota > Bacteroidia > CAIKAF01 > CAIKAF01 > CAIKAF01. The sequence continues at coordinate 158,610 of JAGYKD010000004.1, forward strand.
AGCAATGAACGAACTTGGCAAAATTCAACAGCATACAGGCAAACAAGCTCTTAATGAACGTGACCTGTACCTCCCTTTTAAATTACGTGAACGCTGTTACAACATACGCAGCAAGTGGCTTTTGGCAAGGAATGGCTTTTCACTAAACGGAATCAAAGAATAATCAATAAATCAAAAACCATGAATCAACTTCAAGTTTTCAAAAACAGCCAGCTAGGCGAAATCAGGGTAGTTCAATCGGAAAGCGGTGAGCCGTTGTTTTGCTTGGCCGACTTGTGCAAGGCTTTAGACTTGAGACCAAGTAAGGTAGCTCAAAGGATAGGAGATGATGTACTTTCAAAGTACCCCATCTCTGATTCACTTGGGAGGGAGCAGTTGACCAACTTTGTTAACGAGGATGGCTTGTATGATGTGATTTTAGATAGCCGGAAGCCGGAAGCGAAGCATTTCCGCAAATGGGTTACCTCTGAGGTGTTGCCCAGCATCCGAAAGAACGGAGCTTACCTTACAGGCTCAGCGATTGAAAAAGCTCTGAGCGACCCAGATTCCATAATCCAATTCTTGACAAGCCTGAAAGAAGAAAGGGCTCAAAGAGAAATGCTAGAGAGGCAAACTGAGCTTCAAAGTCAAGTAATCAAAAAGGCAGCTCCAAAGGTTGAATACTTCGATGGAGTGATGAATAGTGTTACCCTAATACCAACCACTATAATTGCAAAGGAGCTTGGAATGAGCGCTAAAACCTTAAACAGAATATTACATAAGCAGGGAGTTCAGCATAAGGTTAACGGAACATGGGTTCTGTATGAGAAGGATCAGGACAAGGGTTATACAGGAAATAAGACTCATAAGTTTATGGACTATTGGGGAAACGAAAGGACAGCCGTGCGGATGTATTGGACTGAGAAAGGAAGATTTTTTGTGCATGGCGTTTTGAAAAGGCTGTTAAAGAAATCATGCCCTGATTAATCTAAAATGGTTGGCCACCCTATTTTGCCTATTCTTTAAATGAAATTGCAACTTTTTGGGATACTGTCGATATATAGCTGCCGAACCATATCCTCATCCCCAATATTTTGCTTTTCTAGGCCAATAGCCTTTTTGTAATATTCTATAACAGGATTTGCGTTATCTAATCTGCCAGCATCCTGTGTATTTTAAGGCAATTCCGAGATGAAAGGCTTCATGAAATCATCGTAAGACTCAGGGATTCCTGTTAAATTTCCGTTAAACTGAGCCTGCAAAAGAAAGCCATGAAAACCCTTCCTGCGCTCCTCATCCATCATTGGCTTTATGAAATCATCATAAGACTCAGGGATTCCCGTTAAATTACCATTGGACTGAGCTTGCAAAAGAAACTCATGGAAAGCCACGCTCGTTGGTGGCGTAACGCCAACGGGTTTTTGCTTTCCCAAGCCTATTTTTGCCATGAACTCATCCTCACTTCCAATCTTATCCTTATGGAGAGGGTCTTGAGACAAGGCAGACCACATCTGCCTAGCCTTGGCTGGGTTTGACATTTTCAAAATAAACTCATCCTCAGTACCAACCTTGCTTGAATACACCTCGTCTTTAGATAAGATATTGTAAAGCTGCCTTACCTTATCCTCCCCACCATTATTCGACTTTCCCAAATCAAAAGCCTTGTTGTAATACTCAATGTCAGGGTTTACATTCGCCAAGTTCCCCTCCTTTTGAGCGTCTAACATGAAACTATGAAAAACTTTCCAATTCTCTGGATTTTCAAAAACAGTCTTATTGAACTCCTCGAAATTAGGATTGACATTACTAATCGCTCCGCCCTCTTGAGCTTCTATCAAGAAGGAATGGAACTTACGCCTATTATCCTCCCCACCATTATTTTGCTTTGCCCCAATGTTTTTCCTCTTTTTAACCGGCTCGCTATTTCCTTGTGGGCGAAGCCGACTGGATTCTTTGATTGGAGTGTTTTCGGAAAACCCATTCGTCCATTTTATTATTGTCCCTCTATTTTGGTGCCTGTAATAAGTGCCGTCACGCGTATCAAAGAAGCCTAGACCGTGGTCGTCTTTTTGGAATCTGCCGTTTTTAGCAAATTCTTTAAAGGTTTGGTTGAATTCGTAAAAAAGCCATACCAATGCAGTTAAAAGAACAATGAGGGAAGCTTTGAAAAAATTGATTTTACTCATTTGGGTGGTTATTAATAAATTAAGCATTGAAAGGGCATTTAATTTCGGAATTTACAAAATAGTGGATATTCCGGTGATACTGCCCCCCCCCTTTTTAGGTTTTGGCAGCCCCTAACTATTATTGAAAACTAGGTTTGCTTTTAGAATTCCTCATCTTCCAAATGCTTAGCAATAATTACTCCAATTTTAACTGAAATCTCACCTTGAAGAACTAAGTCAAATAAACAATCCGAAAGCTTAGCAAGCATAAGTCCATCCCGCCCAACTTTAGACTTTGGAACAAAATCCCCCATGTCCTCTTCTGAGTCTCTGAAAACTTTTGCAGCATCTAAAGCAGTTCCTCGGCCTTGCGCCATGTTCGTCATAGCAGCCTTAAGCCTAGCACCCTTAGCTGTATCAGATTGAATGTAGTAAACATTTACACTGTCAACACCACCCCTCTTAGCAAGGTCTAACCTATGGTGTCCATCAACAACATACACCTTATTCGCTCCATTACCAAGCTCATTTTTACTATCAACCCAAACGGCAATAGCCTGAGCTAAGTCCTCGTCAAACTCCCCCCCCTAGCTTCTCAGCCTTGTTCACACCACTTTCGGATTCGTCAACCTCTTTGGACTGAAATACATCAGGAGCTACAATAATTTCAGCAACAGGAAGCCTTTGTACATTATGGCCCAACAAAAACTTCTCAGCCCTCATTTCTTCGAGTCTTGCTGCCTCTTCTTCTGGCGTTGGAGTATCTCCAACTTCTCCTTCTCCAACATCCCTAGCATCTCTATCTGCGCTAGTGTCGATACGCCCTTTGGCTTCTTGTTCTCCTGTTTCATCTGTATCAATTGTTTGTTCAACTTCAATCAGTTCTTCCTCGGCGGGCACATTTTTTGTTTTTCTTTAACACTTGCGAGGTGCCTAAAGGTTTTAAAGAAATTAGTTTGCTTAATGTACTCGGTAACGAGCCAATTGTTTGAATATTTTATTATTGTCCTTTATTGAACTTTACTGTTCAGAGCTTTCGAATATCGGTTATTTAGGTTGATTCACAAAAGATTCTGCGTATTCTTTTCTACTCAGTACGGTGTCGTATAAACCAACGTCTTGTCCTTCATGCTTGTTGATTCCGATATACTCCAAACTTGCGTCCTCATAGCGTTTGAATTTGTAAACGGCATCATTCATCAAAGCGGAATTAAACACTCCTAGACTTACCAATAATTCAAAATCTTTTACCATAAGCCCTGTTACCTTTTTGAATAGTCCTGGCTCTAACTGAGTAATTACGTCATTCAAGCTTCTCTCTCGATAGTCTGTCAGGTACATAAACACAGGGACACGAGTAGCGAACTTGATTAGCTTTTCTTGGATTTGCTTTCTCAGGCTCTTGTATTCTTTTTCTTCGTCTGAAAGTTCCTTTTTCTCTTTCTTGGTTAGTTCTCGATCGTTGCCTTCTTTCTTTGCTTTTTTGACCGCTTCCGATTTATTGATAATAGTTTCAATGTCCTGATTCAAATTCCTGAAGCCTTCAATGCTCATTAAAGCTTTCAATGCTTCGTCGTTTGCCATCAGTCGGGCAAGGGTGTTATTGTCAACATTAACGAGCAATGCACTTTCCCAACGTCTTGCTAAAAGAGTGGCAGTTGTGCCACTCATTGCCATATCTAAAATTCCTGCTGCATCCACTTGTTTCATTGAACTGCCGTCATAAGCCAATACAGGCAAGAAGTTGATAAAATCTTCTACGTTCTTTTCGGGGTTCGATTCGTTGACATTAAGACGGCAAGCATAGTCTGCAATTTGTCTCAATGCTCTGTTCGGAGCAAAGTCAAAAACGTAACACTCTTCTTTTAAAATTTCTTCTTTGTTGGGCGATTTACTGTCAGGGTTTTTAATCACCCAAGGCGTTTGCACACGGAATGCTGCTTGAAAATAAGTTTCAGGACTGGAAGAATTACGCAACATAAAAATTCCTGTCCAAGGTTTTACCGATACACCTGTGGTGAGTTTGCCACACGAAAGCGTTATGGTTTTTGATTCCAATGGATTGTCGGTCATGGCATCTAAAACTGGTGGCAATGCTTCAATGCCAATTCCTGCTTGTGTTCCTGCTGCAACCACCACTTTGTAATTGTGGTAAAATATATTTTGCCGCCTTTCAAGCAATAATGCCATTGCGTTACAAGCTGCAACTGTCGGCAAAAACCAAAAAGTGTGATTTAATACTTTGAGCAATGGGGCATGTGAAAACGGCAAAGGCGGTTTTTTTGCTCCCATCTTCAAATGGTCAACGGTGGTTTCGCTAAACGAACCCCGAATCAAATCCAACCATTTCTGTACTTCATCTTCGTATTTGAAACGGGCTTTTCGTCCTTCGCCTTCGGCTGAAAAGAATATGTTTAAATCAAAACCGTCAAACTCGCCTTGCATTGCAATCTGGCGAATGGAATCGGGCAATTGATACGTAAGCATTACCATTCTTGGTAAGGCTGCATAAGGATTAGCCGCTTTTGAATTGACCCAATTTTCTTTTGCCCTTTGCTCGTCTGAATATGTCCAATTGAAAATTTGCTCTTCGATAAATTCACCCGAACTAATTGCACGAAAAGGAGTGCCCGACAAGTACAAATAATGATTGGTGCTGATTGGGATAATCTTCTCTAAATGTTCCGCTTTGTCTTCTTCGGCAATCCCTTCTTTTTCAATCTTTTTGTATGCTTCAATTTCTTTTTCGGCTTCTAAGTCTTTACCGAATAAATCTTTGGCATTTTCACGCCAAGCTCCAAAATGGTATTCATCAAAAATGATACAGTCCCACACGGTGGCGTGTACCCATTCGTTTTTGGTTTTAATACCACCTGTGTTAGTGTTCTTGCCCAAAAAATCCTGAAACGAACCAAAGCACACCAACGGTTTTTTGGTGTCAATATCTTGGCTTGAAAGTTCATCTGCGTGTTTGGAAATGAATTGCCAACCTTTAAAGTCAACGTGAGAAAGTAAATCTTCTTTCCAAGCATCTTCAACGGCTGGTTTAAAGGTAAGCACCAACACTTTTTTCCAACCCATTTTTTTAGCCAATTGATAACTGGCAAAGGTTTTCCCAAAACGCATTTTGGCGTTCCAAAGGAAGTGGGGAGTTCTGTCTTTGTTTTCTTTCTTGAAACTTTTGAAATAGGCAATGGTCTTGTTAACGGCTGCTTCCTGTTCGGGTCGCATACCGAACGAAAGCACACGGTTTTCTTCGGTGCGTTCGCCTGTTTTGATTTGGTGAATGGCTCTTCGTAATTCGTTTAAAGTGCATTTAAACCATTCGCCGCTTTCGTTTACAACTTTCCACTCTCTCAACAATCGGTGTACATCGTGGTCAGTAAAAGAACTACCGTCACGTTTCATTGCCGATTCTTCAAATACAATTTTGTAGGGAATGGCGGCAGTGCCTAACTGCTCTTTGATACGTGTTTGTGCATCACGGTCGGTATAGCCGATTTTGAGCAAACCCTTGTGCGTAGCCACACCTACCAACTCATAAGCATAAATGGTTGGATTGGTGGACGGTCGGGGTGGAAAAAATTCTTTTTTACTCATCTACTTCGACTTTTTCGTTTGCACCAATATTCTTTATTTTGGAATCAATAAAACTCCATTCATCTTCAGTAATTCCCCATCTCTCAATTAGCATTTTATCTGTGTATTCGCCTTGATATTTTCCAAGGTCAGGGATAAAGTGAAATTTGTCTTTTGTTACGTGTTGAGATACAACAGTTTGGAGCAAAAGGAATCTAGCAATTTTTGTAAATAGATAAGTTTTGAATGAAAGGACTTCTTTCTCGGTTGAAAACGCACCCGCAACTATAAATGATTCAGTACAACATTCACCTGGCTTTGCAATTCTTGTATTACCGTCATAATAAAAGCCTACTGGTTTAGAAAAATCCGTTTGTCCTGCAATTGGTGCTGGTGGCACTAACAATTTCCATTTGTCTAAAAGTTTGTTATCATCAGAAATGTCACTTTTACTTGCATACTTCAAACCAATTTTCTGAATGAACCAACAAGGAACACCGCTGTTTTTTGGTTTGTAATTAGTTGGTAGTCCAAATGGTTTTCTTGAAGAAACCACTTCGCTCAATCTTTTACCGCCATTTTCTTTCTTTGCCAATACCTTGCGTATTATTGGTATTGCTTGGCTGTGACGAATTAATATTGGAAATTCATCTAAAGCTCTTTCAGATTTGACTTGCTTTCCATCTATGAGATTTATTACTTCACATTGGCCTTTATTATCTCTATCCCAAAGGAAGTAACAAATACCACCTGCTACATCAACGCCCGGAAATACATCATTTGAATTTTCAAAATCAACAAGCTTTCTAATTCTTTTGTCTGCTAACATCTCAGCTCTAAAATCATCTAAACCTTTACCGCCTGCATACCAACGAGCAGGAATAATCATTGTTAAATATCTTGGATTTAACTTTTTCGCTTGTTCGATAAATTTATGATAGATAGGACTAGCACTTCTGCCGTGTCCCGAATCACTTAATTGATAAGGTGGATTTCCAACGATAACGTCAAACTTCATATTGAATATTTTTTTAGGATTATCTGTGTGAATAAAATTATAAGCATAAGTTTCCAATGATTCAACACGGTCATATTCTGATTGATTAGCACCACAATATTTGCATCTGCCGCTTTGCCAAGTATGTTTCATTCGTTTATAGCGAATGTTTCCTTGTTCATCAGCAAAGGTTTCGCAAATGGAGTATTTGCCATTAGCAGTTTTGGAGCAATACACGCTTCTGCGAGAAAGCAAAGCAGTTAAATCGGTAATCGCAATGCCAAACAATTGTTGGCTAAAAATGTGGTTAATGCGTTCCTGCTTGTCGGGAATTTGGGTTTCCAAACCTTTCATCAGTCGCTTTGCCATTTCACGCAAAAACACACCACTTTTAGAAACAGGGTCTAAAAACTTGGCGTTGGGGTTGCTCCAAAGTTCTTGCGGTAGCAAGTCTAAAATATCGTTTACCAAATTGGGTGGCGTAAATACTTCGTCATTGCTCAAATTAGCAAGGCAGGAGAGTACATCAGGGTTATAGTTCGTTTGTATCATCTTCGCCAAGTTTTAAGAAATGAATAAGCGGAAAATCTTTTACAGGTTCGTCAATCGCTGCTGGATTGCCTTCATCATTGAATAATGTAGTTTGAAAAGATTTCTCCACTAAAAATTTGAACATATAATCTCTGCGTTTCAGCATAGAGCCGTTTACGGCACTCCATTCAGAAAGCACAATAGGTCGCTTGGTTTCAGGATTGGTAAAGTATAAAGCGTCACCCCAAAGAATGTTTCTGCTCAATAAAAACCGAACAGAACGAATACACTCGTTTTTTACTTGCTTGAATACTTTCGAATACCAATCGGTATAGATTCCAAGCAAACGGGCTTGGCATTCTTTGGCGTTGTCTTCCAAAATATCCACACCGTAAATACTCGATACAGCAATTACAGAATAGCGTTCCCATTCCAATTGGCTTTTGCTGTATTTGCTATCAACTACCGCTAATTTCCGTCTTAAAACTTCGGCTAAAAAGTTGCCGTTTCCACAAGCAGGTTCTAAAAATCTGGACTCAATTCTTTCTGTTTCGTGTTTAACCAAATCAAGCATTGCGTTCACTTCCCGTTGGTTAGTAAACACTTCTCCGTGGTCAGTAACCCGCTTTTTAGATTTTACCTGTGTTTGTTCCTTTTTTCTTTCTGTTGAATCATCCACCTTTCTGTCTTTATTAGCATTTAAGTAACTTTTTTATTCTTTGCTATCCACCAGTTTACGCGAAGGATGCCTCTTATAGCTTTTTAGTTTGCAGACCTGTTTGACGTTTAAATTTAACAGCATAAATCTGAATGCTTGACATTTGTTTGTAGTTTTCTGCTTCTAGGCTTAATTATGTGGTTAGTAATTTTTTTTATGGTAACGATATCCTGTCGTGTTCTTTGTACTCTTTTGTGATTGAAATACCGTTAATTTTGTATTCAATTGTTAATTTTTTTTCGACCCCATAATCAGGATCACATTTGATATCGTTGGAAGCTATTGTTTGAAGCTTGTTGTTCTTAACCTTTTTTCGTAATTCCTCGGTCACATCAACATTTGCATTATTCGTCCCATAGGTTGCATTAATTATTTCAAGCTTTTCATCTTCTTTTGTTGTGCTTGTAAAGGGGTCGCTTTCTTGTGGGACATGGCTCTTTAGTGTTTTTACTTCTCCCGATTCTTTTATTTTTCTAATTGCAATGAAGCTTTTAATATAATAATATCCAGTCAAGATGCCGAAGATTAATGCCACAAAAATGCAAAAGTATAAAAGTAGGTCAAGAATGTTAATTACCTCAGGTTGCAATTGAATGCCAGTTGCCTTAGTCAATTGAACCGAAAATATGCCCCCTACTGCTAAAGATGTTAGTACAGCAAAAATGTCTGCTAACACACTATTACTTTTGAAACTATTCAAGTCCTGTTCAGTCACTAGATAGAACACAATTTGCCTACTTTTGACCACTGTTTTAATGTATTTTCCCGCTTCGTCCATTTTTTGGATAATAAGTAACCCGTATTAATTTGTACAATCTCTTCCAAATGATGTGGATATTTTTACCGTCCCCTTTCCTTTTGTTTTGACTTCTAAAGTAAATAATTCCGGCTTCCCCATGGTTCTTTCTTCCATTGATTTGTGCAATGCACCAACTCTTGCTCTTTCCGACCACCCCCATGCCCATCTAAAAAGCGTAAGACCTCTTAAATGCCCAATATATATAATACCACCCCAAGCTTGCCAGCCTAATCAATAGCTTGCATAAACTAGCTAGTCGTTTCTCCTTTATGCCCAAGGTTGTAGCCATCTTCAAAAAATCTTGTCTATTGAATGTCTTTGGCAAGGCATCCAAAAACTGTTCTTTCAGGTTCTTTGGTTTAGGCAGTGTTACATCTTCAGGCAGTTCTGAAAATACATGGCTTGAGTGTTTCATAAGGACCTTTACCAATTCCATTGCTGCATCAAAGTCTTCATCATCGAATATCATCGGGTTTTCTAAGGTGCCATGCTCGAAGGAGCGCAGCACCGTAAAAATCATGGCCATTCGGAAAGCTATTAATCCTAAACGTCTGACAGAACCAATGAAGTCATCACCTAACAGTGCAATGTATTTGGATTGCATTTCAGCAAAGAAGCCGTTGAAGGCTTCTTTTGATTTTCTTCAAGCACCCCCTCAGAACTGATTTAATGCCCTCCTAGCCAAAATAGCCAATATTTAATTACAAAAGCCCCTAAGCATTTCCATTTACCTTTTGTCCATGCTCCAAAGAGCAAATACCCTCTCCTTTTCTAGTTTTTGCTTGTTTATGAACTTGGCTAGGAGTGCATCTGGACAAATCTAAATCTCATATATTCAAGCACTTGTGTAGACAACAGTCTTGGCTAATGTTAACTCACCCTAAATAAGGCTTGTTCCATTTCCAACTAAGTAGCTAATAACAAGTAGGTTGTGGCGTTAATCTTTTGGCGAAGAAGGAGTTTTTTAAGGTTGTTCACGGAAAAATTTTGCATGCTTTCGTTTTGTGGCTCTTTTGAGTGCATAGCTTGTTTTTGAAAAACCCATTTTCAGAAAAACATCCCCCTGCCATGCAAGCCCACCCCCTCTAATTCGGTTTGGTTTCTCTTGTGCCTTTTTGCCAAGGCATATCCACTTGTAATTTTTGCTTGCTTGGAATAGGCCACCCACAGCTTGCCCAAACCTATCCATCAGAAAACCCAACTCCCTACCCAAGTTTACTAAATAGGGTGCTTATATGGCAAATAATATGGCAAATAAAAAAAGACCTACAACGAAAACGCTGTAAGTCTTTGATTATGAAGTGGGCCCTGCTGGG
>JAGYKD010000005.1 GCA_018401695.1 Flavobacteriales bacterium
TGGCAAATACAAATCTGCGGCAAGGTTGGCTCCATCCCTCATAGGTACCTGCACTACCTGCGGCGACAGCACTTGAGCCCAAAGGTTTGTTGAGAAAGAAAAGCAAAGGCAAACAGCAAGCAAAAATCTCATGGCCAAGGTTTTTTTTGCAAATTGATGATTTTTTGGCTTCCAAACAAGACTTTAAACGGCCACTGCAACCTGCATTTAGATTATTTTGTTGAATCTGCGTTTTATAGGATTTGCTTTATTACATGCATGGGAAGAAACATTTTTCCACTATCCGGCAATTGTTCAAATCCATATTTCTCATAAAACCTCACCGCATGTTCGTTTATTGGGTCCACCACCACAGCCATGGCTCCTATGCTCTCTTCGGATAAGGTATACGCTCTAAAAAGAGCGTCAAGCAATAAATGCGCTCCAAGCCCGGCACCCTTTACTTTTAGGTCCCTGGCCAATCGACCCAACAAAATCACCGGTGCATTATAGTTCCTAGGAACCTTTTTGAGGTACTTTTCCGGTATTCGTTCCCTTCCTAAGCTTTCGCTGCTTAGTGTGTAAAATCCCACTACATTATTGTCTTTATCCGCAGCGACAAAGCAAATGGCAAGTTTCCTTTTAACATCTTGACCAACCTGCTTTTGAATGTAATGGGTGAGTGAGGCTACTTCACATTCAAAGCCTGCTCTACGATGGGTTTTATCGAGTATGGAAATCTCCAACCTTAGGCCTTCTTTGATTTATACCTTTTAGCCGCCTCTATTAAATTTTGGTTGGGCTTGGTTTGGCCAAAAACAGCATCAAAAAAAACTTTACGGTCATTTTCCGTGGCAATAATTTGATTATTCTGAGCCACAATTTTTTCTGCCTCCTTTCTCAGGATGCGCACTACAAAACTGCTAAACGACTTGTCCCCACTTAGTTCTTGTGCTCTTTTAAATTTCTTTTTGTCGGCAGCGGAAACCCTCAACTCCATCCTTTCGCCTTTATTTATTGGCAGTTCCATAATAAATATCTTTACTACAAATGTACGGAAAACTACCGTACATTTCAAGCTTTGAGCAAAGGAGCCTCAAGAGGGCAGCAATGTACATTCCCCAAATCGTCGCTGCATACATGCAAAGGCATGTCATAGGCCTCCGAAAGCCAAGCATCCGTAAAGACTTGCTTTACTTCTCCATGGGCCAAAATACGTCCCGACTTCATCAAGGTAAGGAAATCGGAGTAGCGTGAGGCTAAATCCAATTCGTGCAAGACCATAATCACAGTAAGCCCCTGCTCGGAAAGCAAACGTACCCGCTCCAACAACTGGTGCTGCTGATGCACATCCAACCAGGTAGTGGGCTCATCCATAAACAACAACCGACCGGAATAATCGCCTTCCTTATCGGGATGTATTTGTGCCAACACTCTAGCCAAATGCACCTTTTGACGTTCTCCACCCGACAATTGATGCATGCCTCGGTGCCTAAGCTCCCACAGTCCCAACTCCTGCATTACCTCTTCTACTACCCTTCGATCCTCTTTTCCCGGCCTAAGGCTGTAAAAAGGCGATCGACCCAAAAGCACAATAGACTCCACCGAAAACTCAAAAGGCAAGCCTTGGTGCTGACTAAGTACCGCCCGGCTTCTGGCCAACTCAGATTTTGCAAAGCCCTGCAAGGGTTTCCCCTTTAGCCTCACCTCCCCTTCACTTGGTGCCAAATGCCCCGCCAAAATCCGCAAAAAGGTACTTTTCCCGGCGCCATTCGGGCCAAGTAATGCGGTTACCTTTCCCGAACTCAGGCTCATATCCAAGCCTTTTAGAATTTCACGTCCTCTTGGACGGTAATGCAAGCCGGAAACCTCGATCATAATTTCTGTTTGTTTCTTTGGCGAACCATGAGCCAAATAATAAAAGGCGCACCCAAAGTGGCCGTAATCACACTTACCGGAATTTCGGCCGGGGCAGCCAAATTTCGGGCCAAGCCGTCGGACCAAAGCAGCAGCAAACCACCCGCCAATCCGGAAGCCGGCAATAAGATTCTATGGTCAGGTCCAATGAGCAAGCGCACCAAATGAGGCACCATAAGTCCAATAAAGGCAATGACCCCACAAAAAGCCACAGAGGCTCCCACAGCCAAGGCCGCTCCAATGAGCACCATGCGCTCGGTTCTGCGGACCGAAATGCCGAGAAACCCGGCATCTTCCTCACCCAAGGCCATGGCATTTAAAGCCCGTGCCGAAGGAAAAAGCAAGCATGCCGCCAGCACACAAATACCAAAAGCCAATATTACCCGAGTAGCATTAGCTCCACCCAAAGAACCCAACTGCCAAAAGGTCATATCGCGCAGCTGCGCATCGTCGGCCAAAAAACGCATGAGACCTATCCAGGCCTCGGCAAAGGCAGAAATCGCCAATCCTGCCAGAATTAAAGTAAGCATGGTGCCCCCGCCTATCCACCGGGCTAACCCATATACCGCAAACATGGTAAACACAGCGCCAAAAAAACTAACCATGGACAAGCCCAGATCTCCAAACCACTCTGGCAAGGTGGCCAAAAAAGAGCCGCCCAATACAATAGCCAATACCGTAAATAAGGCAGAACCTGCCGAAACGCCCACCAATCCCGGGCTTACCAATGGATTTCTAAACAGCCCTTGCATGGCAGCTCCTGCCAATCCGAGACCAAAACCTGCCACCAAAGCCATGAGCATGCGTGGAAAACGCAAATGCCATACAACATAAGCGGTGGGACTTTCCTCGCCAATAAGACTCCAAAGCGATGTCCATGGAATGTCCATGGGACCCCAAGACAAGTACACTAAGGCACTTAATGGAACCAACAACAAAAACAGCACACCAACCCAAAGCTTAGCCATAGCAGTGCTTAAGGTCGGGTGGAATGAATGGCTTCAAATAATTCTTGAGCAGCTTGTGCTGCACGTGGACCAAATCCCATCATGTAGTGGCCATCCATGTGTATAAAACGCTCGCTATTTCCTGCGGGGGTTGCAGCGACTCCGGGAATTTCTTTAATTCCGGACACCCCACCCAACATTTCGAACGCATCGCTAAAAAACAGCAATACATCCGGAGAGGCCTCCACCATAGACTCCGCAGTTAAGGGCTTGAAACCCTCGAACTGTCCGGCAAAGGGATTTTCCCCGGCCACTTCTTCAATCATTCCATTGGCCTGGGTATTCCCTCCGGCCACCATGAGGCTTCCTGCGCCTCTTCCATATACAAAAACCACTTTTGGCCGCGCTACGGTTAAATCCTCGACTTGCTTTTTAAGTGCTTCTCTTTCTGCTTCAAAGTGTTGATGCAATTGCTCGGCTTCATTTTGGCGCCCGGTCAAGGCTCCCATCCGCAAAATAAGGGCTGCCGTTTCTTCCAAACTTTTGGGCTTGGATTGGATATTTATTTCCATTCCCCCTGCTTCTAATTGGGCCAAAAGCTCAGGCTTCAAACTGTCAGCGGCCAATACCATATCTCCGTTTAAGCCCAAAATTGCCTCCACATTCAATTGGTTTACATGTCCTAAAACAGGTATCGCTCTATTTTTTAAGGAATCGGAAGGGGCCGTGGAAGTTACATCAACGCCTACCAATTGGTTCCCGGCCCCAATGGAAAATAAGGTTTCGGTAATGGCTCCGGACAAAGAAACCACTTTGGGATGGCTGCTTTGCTCCTTTTCTTTGCTCGTTTGATTGCCGGAACCTCCACAAGACCAGAGCATAAGGCCAAAGGCCAATCCCAAGGTTAAGACCGCTTTCTTTTCCATGTTATTTAGAATGAATTTAAACAGCACGAAAATGCTACTTAATTCAGGGTATTTCAATCCCACATTTAAGGGATTTTATCAAAAACTAGGCGTTCTAGCTTTTATCTTTGTGCCATGAAATTCTGGATTCGTACTCTTGGCCTCTCGGCTGCTTTACTGGCAAGCTTTGCGTTTATTAACCAACGCGCTGCACTTTCAGATGCTCCTGCCGCCGACGGGGACAGCTTAAAATATCCTCAAGAAAAGCATTTAAATAACTTACGCATGCTCACCTTCGAAGGTGAAAATGCCGAGGCGTATTGGAGCTTCGACAACAAACATCTGGTCTTTCAGCGCACCAATCCCGAACAAGGCATTCCTTGCGACCGCATTTACCGTTGGGACATCTCCGGCGAAAACATGGAAAGTCATCCTCCGGTGCAAATTAGCAACGGCGAGGGACGTACCACCTGTTCGTATTTTATGCCCGGTAACGCGTCCATTATTTTTGCCAGCACCCAAGCCGGTGGCAAAGAATGCCCCGAAGCACCGGAACGCACCAAAGGAGCTTACTATTGGCCGGTATACAACACCTACGACATTTATGTATCCGATGTAAACGGAAAAATCCTGAAACGGTTAACCCAACGCAAAGGCTACGATGCCGAACCCACCGTATCTCCCAAAGGCGATAAAATCGTCTTTACTTCGGACCGCAGCGGCGATTTGGAGCTTTGGACCATGGATTTGGATGGCGGCAATTTGAATCAGGTTACCTATGGCCTGGGCTACGACGGTGGCGCATTTTTCTCCCCCGACGGCAGCCAATTGGTTTTCCGCTCCAGCCGTCCCAAAACCCCTGAAGCCATTAAAGAATACAAAGAATTGCTGGCTAAAGGATTGGTGAAACCCAGCGACATGGAAATCTACGTGTGCAATGTAGACGGCAGCAACCTCCGACAAATAACCGACCTGGGCCGCGCCAACTGGGCTCCGTTTTTCCATCCCTCCGGCGAAAAAATCTTATTCAGTTCCAACCATGCCAGCGAACGGATTTACCAATTCAACTTATGGATGATAAACCTCGACGGCTCCGGGCTTGAGCGCGTAACCTACGACCCGGTGTTTGATGCCTTCCCCATGTTTTCTTTTGACGGAAAAAAACTGGTATTCAGCTCCAACCGACACAACGGCGGCACCCGTTCGACCAACATTTTTATTGCCGACTGGGTCGATTAAACCATGAGTAGCGAATCATCTAAGCCAAATTGGCAAGAAAAACTGCGTAGGCGGTGGAAACTACAAAGCCTCACCCAGGTATGGCTGGTACTGCTCACCTTTGCCTGTACGGGTTTTACGGTACTTTTTATTCGAAAGCCCCTGTTAAATATCCTTGGAGTTGAGCGTCCGGACAATTTCTGGCCCTACCTTTTGTATTTGTTGGGTATACTACCTGTATATCAGGCCATTCTTTTATTTTACGGATTCATTTTTGGGCAGTTTCGTTTCTTTTGGGAATTCGAAAAGCAAATGTTTCGACGCATACTCGGCAAACCCAAAAAGTAAGTTAATTGGGCGCCATTTCCGGTGCTCCCTGCAAGTCCTCAGCCACATGCCACACAGGGCTAGGCGGTGCGTGGGCTTCTCCTAAAGAATTGGAATCAGCCTCCGCCCGCCAAGCCCTGTGGCCACGTGGCTTCCGGGCTTTCCGTTCGCCCCGGGGCGCAAGATCTCCATCCTATCCGTGATTTACGATTGGAAGAGGATTCCGGCGCAGGGGGCGAACCGGTACCGCCCTGCAGCCTTTGAATAGGAAATCCGCAGCGTGGCGGGTGTGTAGCTTTGCGGAACGCCCCGGCCGCTACGGATTCCATTCAAAGGCAAGGGGAGTAAAGGAGAGCACCCCTTTGCGCCCATAAATCCTTTTCAAGATTCATTTTTATGCGTTTATTTAATTTTGTAGGTAACGCTTAGGTTGAAGGTTTGTCCGATTTGAAAATCAGAGACGGTATAATCGAAATCCCGGTAGGCAATGTAGCGTTTAAAGTTAGCGTTTAGGATATTGTTTACACCGGCTTTTAGCACAATGGTATTCTTTTTGCCAAAAACTTTGCTTGCCGTAAAGTTGAGCATGGCCCTCCCGGCTTCGTATATGTCCGGGGTTCCTGCTTGGCTGTTTTCGCTCAGTCTATCGGCAAAGTAATTGAGGGTCAAGGCCGTTTCGAGGCGAGGCTTGGGCAACTCCCAACTAAGACCAAGATTAATTAGATAGGGCGATTGTCCTTGAAAAGGTCGGTAATCCCCAAAATCGGGGTTTACGTTTTGAATGGCATTCAATTCTAAGGAGTCAATATCTACCCTAGAGTAAATCAATGAAAAGTTGGAAGTAAACTTAAGGTTTTCAAGCACAGGCGAAATAAATTTCAGGGATTTTCTAAAGTCAATTTCCAATCCGGCCACCTGGGCTTTAGCCACATTGGTAAAGACAATTTCACCGGTAGTGGAACCTGAAAGTGGGTTATAACTGCGAATGATGGGGTTGTTGAACTCCTTGGCATACAGACTTAGGGCAATCACCTCCCCGGGCGAGAAGAAATATTCGTAGCGAAGGTCGAGGTTGGTGATGTTGGTGAGCTGTAGGTCCGGGTTTCCATTAAAACTAGGGGCGCCAATAAGGTCATAGGCCACAAAAGGAGCGAGTTCACGCAAGTTGGGTCGTGCCAGGGTCATAGAGTAGGCTGCCCTAAGGTTCATGTTATCCTTAATTTTGTAAATGGCCGTTAAGGCAGGCAACACATTAATTGCGTCAATGCTCCCTGTATCGCTGCTAAACACAGACATTTGGATATGTTCGAGCCTAGCACCGCCCATAATTTTCCATTTTGGTCGATCGAAGGTAATCATGGCATAAGCGGCAGCGGTTTGCTCAAATCCATTGTAAACGTTGGTGGCTCGGGTTTGGTTTACCAAGTAGTTGGCATGGATGTACCGGTTGGCCGAGGTATCGACAATGCCGAAATTATTGGGGTTAAAGAACATGCTAAAGTCGGGTGTGGTATCGTACTGCAGCGGAATCACCGCCGGGGAGTACAGGGGGTTGTTTGGGTTAATGTAAGCACCGGTGCCTTCGGCGTCTAATTGAAAGCGCTGTTCAATAAAATCCCTTTCCCTTCGGTTAAAAAAGCCCCCGAATTTTATGGTATTCGCTGCATGCTTGGTGTATTGGACTTCGATATCGATTTTGCCTTCGTAGGTGTTGTCGCTTAAGTTTCTAAAATAGTGGAAGGGGTTGTCGAATTCGGAAGGGGAGAGAAAGCTTGTGTTTTGTTGGTTGGTTTGGTAGGCAAAGAGCTTCATATCGGGTTCGTCTTGTTGGGAGCGCGTATACCCACCCATCCATTCGATTTGGGTGCGCCATTTTTGAAGGTAATGACGACCTTTTAATTGGCCATTGGCCATAAATTGTTCTCTAAAGGCATTGGTAATGGTGGTAAATGCATTGGCCGACTGAGAAAGAATTTGAGGAGCAAATCCCGAGCTGAGTTGGCTGCTGAGTTCTCCGTTGTGGTTGTAGAGTCCGGTAAAGGAAAATTCATTGGCTTGGTTTAGCCAAAAGGTGGTGCCTATAAGCGCCCCTGTGCGCACTGTTTCGGTGCTTTTGATGTCGTTAAAAGAGAAAAACTCTTGCAAGGAATCAACGCCTCCACCGGGCAACACATAGCCGGCAAAAACCCCGTCTTGATAAAAAGAATAGGTGGTGGACTGGTTTAAGCCAAGCACATAACCCAACCTGGATTTGGCTTTATTTTTAAAATCATGCCGGTTACCAAAAGTCAAGTTAAAGGAAGAATTAAAGGGGGTGTTCTTGGTGGAAGGTACAAAAGTGTTGGCGAGTCCGCGGGCGGTTTCATTAAACACCCTTCGATCGTCCGGGTCGCCGGAAATGGGTTGAATGCCCAAGTAAGCAAGGTTGGTCATGGTATTTAGGACCTGCGGATCTTGATAAATCCGGGGCAAATCTCTATCCCCATTGGCATATCCTAAGAAATTCATGCCTGGGTTTTCTTCAAAAATAAAATCGTCTTGAAAAGAAGACTGGGTATTAAAAGAGAGTCCGAAACCAAGGGAAAGAAAAAAGGCCTCCGGTAGAGATTTGGTAGAAATGTTCACGTTTCCTCCGGTAAAATTACCGGGCTGGTCGGGGGTGAATGTTTTTTGAACCACCATATTGTCCAGCACTTCGTTGGGCACCAAATCAAGGCTGGTACTGTTTCTGTAAGGGTCGGTACTCGGGGTAGTGATTCCATTGATTTGGGTAATGGAATACCGGTCGCCAAGACCTCGGATAACCACGTATTTGTTTTCTTCGACGGAAGCGCCTGTGACATACTTAATGGACTCTCCTGCATCTCCTGCGCCGGACCTAGACAGTTCTTCGGAAGAAATGCCGTCTTGAAAACCGGTGGCCTTTTGTTGCATGGAGAGAAGGGCAACTTCTGAATTTTGAACGGTTTGGGCTTCAATGGTATAGGCCTCAATTTCAATGGTAGATTGCGCCAATCGAACGTTTTTCTCGGTCACCTTATTTGCCTCGACAACAACACCGGTAAGGGTAGTTTTTGCGTAAGAAATACCTGATACCTCAATGCTGTAGGTGCCCTCCGGCACATTAGCAAAATGGTAGTTTCCATCCAGGTCGGTAGAAGTTACCTGCGAATTTCCCAGCAATTGAACGGTGGCAAACAACACATTTTCTCCTGTTTCGGCCTCCACTACTTTTCCGGAAATGCTACCGTTTTGCCCCCAAAATATGGCGTAAGTAGCGGTCCAAAAGCACGCAAAAAGAAAAAAACTACGCATAGCTAAGTTATTAACAGTAAAGAAGGAGGCTACGTAGGACGTAGCCTCCTTTGGAATAAGAGAGGAAATAAAGGTTGGAATTAGTGGGTTACAACCACTTTGATGGTGTGCAAAGCTCCGTCCTTATTGATTTGAGCAAAGTATACACCGTTGGCAAGATTTGCTACAGACACTTGAGTTTGCTGCGTATTAAGCTCCATGCTCACTACCACCTTACCGTTGATGTCCATCAAATTAAGGGTAGTTCCTTCGGTAGGTAATTCGTCCAATTGCAAGGTAAATACCTCATTAGCAGGGTTAGGAAGCACTTGGAAACCTTGGCTTGCATTTTCAACAATGCTGGAGATGTTGGCCAAATATCCGTGCTTGTCCAGAGTGGTCCAACCACGCATCCAATCGTTGGTATTAGGCTCAAAGGCTCCTTTGTAAGCTACTTGAGAAAAGAAAGGATCGTTGGGATAAGCGGCAAGTCCTGAAGTGATATCATTAACGGTACCGTCAGGGCGAGGGTCAAGCATTTGGTTGGCAAAACGACCAACACTTACCAGCCCTGGGTTGGTTACAGCGTTGCCGTTTCCGGCCAGGTGTGTAATTAAGTCAGAGCAATCTTCGTCGGTACCTGCGCCACCGGTAGGTAAAAGGAAACCGGCAGTATCTAAGGTATTACCCGCTTTAAATGCAAACCAAACAGAATTTGCAATAACCAAAGAGTCGTCAATCATACGTTGGTAAGAATCGATACCACTGCCTAAATCCTCAACCTCTAAACCTTTGCCATTCAAATCAAAAATGATAGAGTTGGCCAAAGTACCACCGGTAGCATCGCGGAAGAGCAAGTGGTTGGCTTTGGCATTGGTAGTATTGTTGGCACCGGAACCGATTAAGGTAGCGTTGAAAATGGTGGGGTTAGACCAAATGGCTGCGGCATCTGGAGAGGCACCATCTACTTCGAACAATTGGTTACCGGTATCTTCTGCATTGATGCCGAACCAAAATTGTCCTTTACCACGGTAACCCAAGTCCCAGTCAAAAGCGTCGTCGTCGCAAAAAGCAACGATAGCATATTTTAGATTAGGCGCGCCACCGAAGAACTCAATGCCATCGTCAGAGCCGGCAAACACCTCAATGTGCTCTAAAACAGTACCTGAACCCACAGCGCCTAAGGTTAAGCCATTAAGTTCGTCGCCGGGGCCGATTTCGAAACCGGCATAACGGATAGATACGTAACGTAAGGTACCGGAGTTATCGGCGTTGTTGTATCCACCCATAAGCGCTCTTGGCTCCACGCCTGCAATTCCTTCCACTTGAAAAGAGTCAGCACCGGCTTTGCTGGCGCGTCCATAGCCCAAGATGGCAACTCCACCCCACAAACCACGGTTGGTTTCGTCGAGGTTTCCGGTCAAATTGTCGTTTTCAGCGGTGAAAATGATGGGCGCCTGAGCTGTACCGTTGGCATTGATTTGTGCGCCACGGGAAATAATAAGAGCTGAAGGAGCCTCGCCTGGATTCTTGGCCTTTCCCTTAATTACGGTACCGGCTTCAATATTAAGCACTCCACCTGCTTCCAAGTATACCGTACCGTCGAGCAGGTACACGTTGTTGGCGGTCCAGTTGTAGGTGTTGCCTCCGGTCAAATCTGCATCAGTGATGGTGATTTGCGCCTGAACACCCATGTAAGAAATAAGTAGTGTTGAAAGTAAAATGCGTCGCATATCGTATAATTTTGACGCAAAGCTAAGGCGAACATTACCCTGCTTAGGTTAAGCAAATCTTACCAAACATTTAATTGTCACTACATAAAAAACCGGGGTAAATTATTTTATTCCACTCATTTTAAACACTTTAACATCCTGTTTATATTTCTAATATATTAAGAGCGATTAGGTTTACTCCAAATGATTTGCAAAAGGCCTAAAAAAAAATCCTGCAAAAAGTCATGTAAGGTTTAAAAGCCAAAAATACCATCCAAGGCCTTAAGAATTTCTTCTCTGTTGGAAGCAATGGCTCGTCGACCTGCAGCTTGAAAAGAAAGGTCGGCACCCTTTAGTCGCTCCAACACTTTATTGAATAAAGGTTTGTTGTCTTTAATCCGAATGGCCCTAAATGTAAGGGTAGCATAAGCAATATATATTCCCCCTTGTTGAGTACCCACTGCAGTAGAAGACTCTACTTCCATATTCACTTCTGCGGAGTTGGCATCGCTGACCAAAATAAAGCCATGCTTTTCCAAGTACTCTTGCACCATGAGCTGAACAATGGGGTAGTCCGGGGATTTGCCAAGGTTGGATTCAGCGACTTGTAAAAAAACACGCGGTTTTCGCATGGTTACTCGCGCGGTAGCCGAACGTGTGAAGCCCAATAAATAATTTTTGGTGTAGGCAGGTACAATGCTGTCATGAAACCATTCCAAAGGACTGGTTTGCGCAGAAACTACCAGGGCTGATTCTCTGGAAATTTCAGGCAGCCTCAATTGTGCAATTCCTGAAGCATTGGTTGTGGGTTCACCCGGCACTTCACGCGTAGTATTTGTGCCGGAAAAAGAAAGCCTCCAGGCCACAGGAAGATTTGCGGCAGGAATTTCATTCCATTGGGCGCTCACCGAAATAAGTGCATCTTGTTCTTCAGATGCAATAGAAAGCTCTAAAACCTTAGGATTTAACTCTAAAGAAAGACCGGTAAGCACCTTTGACATTAGGTTTGCAATCCACTCGGCTAAGTCTTTGTTTTGACCGTTGATTTGAGCCATCAATTGCTTATCGGCATAGGGTTCAAGCAGTTTAAGGGCCTGAAACAAAGATTGCATACCAGGCAGCAAAAGCCCTTGATTGAGCAAGTCATCGCCATGTTTTACCAAAGCAGCGGCTCGTTGAATGGCAGCTGATCGCGCTTCTTCGATTTTTCGCCAATATTCGGCACGATTTAACCGATAAAGCACGTAATATCTACTACCCGAAGTGGCATCGTCCACTTTTTCGTAGGCCTCTACCTGCAAATTGACCTTGGCCTTGATTTCAGTAAAATAGTTTTCCCTGAGGCGGGTATCTGATTCAAAACGGGTAAGCAAGCTTTTGGATTCAATTTTGGTTTGGATTTCCCCGGCGATTTGATGGAGTGCTTGGTTTCTGGCCTCATCAAAATGAGCAGAAGACCCGGGAATAAGAATTGCGGAACCAACGCCATAATAATGACTTCCGTCCATGGGACGCGCCTTAACCCAAGCGGGCAGAGTCCCCTTCTCGAATGGGTCAGAAGAAGTGCTTGATGTTTTGTCGGGAATGTGCTGCTTTGTGCTTTTGCAAGCCAGCAGACACAAACCAACGCATGCTGTAATCCAAAGGACTCTGTTCATCGTAGTTGCAAAAATCCGTTGGTGTTTACTTTACGAGCTACTTCGCGAGACACATCCTCTTCCACCAAATCGAGTAATTGAGCGGATGACTTCATGGATTTATCGGCAAAGAAACGTTGTCTCCAACGGCTAAGGTCGGATTGAGAAACATTCCCGGACCGTGGAAATAACTGATCCGGACTGGTTCGAGATTCGGCAAAGCGGACGGTGTTGATTGCAGAACGTGTAATTACGTCAGAGTCTAAAATAGTTCCGGACTCCACATCAATGAGTCGGTATTTAAAGGTTAGCGTTACTTTACGTTCTTGGGTTACCTCGTAATAGGTTTGTTCTCGGTACTGAAATTGAGACATTTGAGAGCCGGTCCAAGAGTCTCGGTAATAGACCCGTTCTCTAGTAAATGCGGTGCGGGCTTCTTTTTGAGGGGCTCTATTTTCGATTTTGACCTGAGTTACGGTTCCAATGAGTACTGCATTTCCCCCCATAAGGCGTCCTGCACGGGCAGCCGATGATTCATCAATAAGTCCGGACAAGCCGAGTTTTTGTTCTTCAAGGATTTTGTTCATATACTCCCGGTCAATCAAACGAATGAGCGGATTTCGCAGCGCAAGCAATTGGTTCACAATTTCGGTACTGAGTTCAGAAGCTACATTTGGGGTTCCGGATTGATCCTCAATAGGAAGAATAGCAATACTTAAGGAGCTATTTGCTTTAAGCTTGGCCAAAATTTCACGGGTATCTCTGTAGTCGGGGTTTATGGCAGCGACCTGACTAAAAAAAGAAACCGCCTCACCGGTACTCCCCATGCTGTAAGCAGTAAGCGCTTTTTGATACAAAGGGTCAATTTCAATGGCCTGCCGCATTTGATCAAGTCCTTGATAATTTGGGCTTTGCCGTTCAATCCGACGTAATAAGGATTCGGCTTTTCGGTAATCTTGATTATCGATGGCTTTAGCGGCTTCCTGGAACCAACCTTTTAGTTGGTTTTCTTGAGCCGTCTTGAAGTATTGATCGTAATGAGGCGCCCATTCCAGGCGTATTTGATGGAGGGATACTTGGCGTTCAAAGGCCCGTGCTTCTTCGTATTTTTTGATGGCTTGTTCGTATTCCTCCAAGTTATAGTGTCTCCAAAACTCTGAGAGCATATCGTCCAAAACGATTTGACCAGAACGTTGAAGGCCGGCCCTTGCATCTCTGTTGTTGGGTTTTCGGATAAGGGCTTCGTTGTAAACGTTTACGGCGTCGCGGTAGTTTTTTTCGGCTTCTAGGGTTTGGGCACGCTTTACCAATTGGCTGGAAGCACTACAAGCACTTAGCAAAAGCAACAAAACTAAGGGAAGAATACGGGAAATGGTAGTATTTAGTGCCATAACAAGAAGCTTTGGCCTAACGTATCCAAATACCGTGCAAAAGTTGATTTATCCACCAACTTTTTTTGCAGGGTACCCGATTTTTTTGAGAAATTCTAAGGCTTTATCTACAAAATCTCCTTGAATAACAATACCTTGAGGGGTAACACTTCCTCCGGTTCCGCAGTGTTTTTTAATTTGTTGGGACAGGTCGGGAGCTTGATTTCCTGGAAATGTTTCGGGTAGAATGACCAGGGTTACGGTTTTTCCGGCCCGACCCTTTTTTTCGCGTCGCACACCCAACTCCCAATCTTGGGGATGGAAAGTTTCAGGATCTGATTCGGGTTCTTGTTGGCTTCCAAAGGTAGAGTAAACAATTCCCCCTTGATTTTTCCGTAACTTTGTCATAACTTACCTGTCAGGTTATTATCATTTATGCGCCAAAAGTTCTCAAAGATAAGATTCTTAGGCTCCATGCTAGGAATCGCAATTAGCTCTAGTTTTGAGGCACAAGCCCAACTTACTACGCAATACGAAACGCCCGCCAATTTAATCAACAATGTATTGGTTGGCAATGGTCTCAATGTAAGCAACATCACCAGTCAAGGGGCTGCCATTCAGTTTGGGACCTTCAACGGAGCAAACTCTAATTTAGGCATGAATAGTGGCGCCGTAATTGCCACTTGCGATATTGCCCCAAGTTTGGGCTTGGCTACGGGTGCATTTCCGGTGGGTGCCGGCACCCCTGGAGACCCGGCCCTATCGCAACTATCGGGAGGTTTTGCCACGAATAACGCCGGTATCATCCAATTCGACTTTATCCCAGGAGGAGACACCATTCAGTTTGATTACGTATTTGCCTCCATGGAGTATAATTTTTATGTAAACTCCAACTTTAACGATGTGTTTGGCTTCTTTTTAAGCGGTCCAAATCCGGCCGGAGGGCAATACGTAAACGAAAATATTGCCTTAATTCCCAATACGAGTTTACCGGTAACTATCAATAATGTAAACAATGGTCAATCCTCCGGTTGCGCCGCCGGTCCTTGCACCAATTGTCAATATTTTGTAGACAATTGCAATCCCACCTCTGTAGTATTTGGCGGTTTTACTACGGTGCTTACGGCCAAAGCCCCAGTAATTCCTTGCACCACGTATACGCTGCGCTTGGGCGTGGCAGATGTATTTGACGGAGCCCTCAACTCCGCTGTATTTTTACGCGCCAACTCCTTTTCCTCGGGCTTGGTTCAGATTTCTTCCGACATTGACTTTAACCAAACCGGAACTTCGCCCACCAACGATACTATTTTGTACGAAGGCTGCTCCGATGCTGCATTAAAATTCATACGGACCAGCGAAAGCTCCAACAGCGATACGGTGTTTTTTCAGGTAACAGGAACGGCAACGATGGGCTCAGATTACAATACCCTGCCAAACTTTATCGTATTTCCTCCCGGGATAGATACGGTAACCTTAAACATTAGTCCGGTTTTTGATGGAATTTCCGATCCCGGAGAAACCATCATCGTAACCATTACCGACACCGTTTGCAATCAACCTGTCGTAAGTCAAGTGACCCTGCTCATTCAGGACGTTTCTGATCTTCAGGTAGCTGCCACAGATACCAACATTTGTTTTGGTCAAGTAGTACCCTTAGCCTTTGACACTACAGGCGGCTCTGGCTTTTTTAATATAGACTGGTCCTTAAACGGCAATGTACTAAATCCTCCCTATGTGGTGCAAACCCCTGTAAATAGAGATTACGTGGTTTCGGTTTATGACGAATGTTTGGATACTACACTGTTTGATACATTATCGATAAAGGTTTTCCCAAGACCTAATGTTAGCATTGAGGACTTAGAAGTATGTTCGGATGAGTCGCTTTTACTCACACCGAGTCAACTATTAAATGACTTTAATTACACCTGGAACCCGGACAGTTTGTTGGATGATTATCAAATTCCAACCCCCTCTTTCAATTATGGGCATGACGGGCCCGGAAATCAAACCATTACCATTCGTTTGGGCGTGGATTCCGCAGGAGTAACATGCCGGAGAGACTCCGCCACCATAACCGTATTCCCACGTCCAAATCCGAATTTAAACGGAGACACCTTGGTAATATGCGAAAACGGAGATTTAACCCTAAATGCAGGCGGAGGCTTTGTGGCCTATCAATGGGAAAATGGTCCTGCGAGTCAAACTTGGACCGTAACCGAACCCGGTTGGTACCGGGTTGAAGTTACCGACGACAATAATTGTACGGTTTGGGATTCGGCTTTTGCAGTGGCAAAAAACATTCCGGTGTTTGATGTCGAAGACCAAGAAATTTGTGTGGGAGATACTGCCTTATTGATAGCACCGGACAGCTTAGGCAATGTACTTTGGGGAACAGGTAGCACCGCCTCCATCCTGCCCATTAGCACCGATACCAGTGTCACTTTAAGCATCACCAACGAGTGCGGCCCCGGCTTTGACACCATAACCGTTAGCCTTATCGATGGAATTCCTCCTTTTGAAATGCCCAATGTGTTTACTCCAAACGGGGATGGAATAAACGACACCTATTTTATAGCTCAATTGGCCACGGCCGAAAACTTCACATTGAGCATCTACAATCGCTGGGGAACCCTTATGTTTTCTACATCCACCCTTCAAAACGGTTGGGACGGAACAGCCCCCGGAGGCGGAACCGTTCCCCAAGGCACTTATTTTGTAGTGGTTGATTACCTGGACTGCCTGGGACAAGAAGGACAGAAATCGGGGAGCATTATGGTGCTTTACTAAAGCAGGGTTGGATTGCAAAACCGAATTTAGACGGATAGGCCTTTGTGTTCTTAACACGCCTTTTTAGCCTAAAGGAGATTGTTGACGCGTTCTGTTTTCAAGGTTTTTGAATGCCGACCAAAACGTCGGTACGCATTAAGGCGCGGACAATAGAAAGGCCTCCTGACGCTTCGGGCAGGATTCAGGAAACTGACGCTTCGGTCAGGACAGGCCGGAGTTTACAAATTGTAAATGAGGATCCCATGAGGCTTCGTGCTGACGCTGCGGTCAGCATCGTTGAGTCAGGGCAAAATGCTTGAGATTTGGCCGCAACGCATACCATAACGCTGCGGTCAGGACAGGATCGCCGCTAGAATAGCAAGGCCTCAACAGTCTCTAAAGGCATTTACCAAGTCTGTGTCCGCGGTGAGGAGGCTTTTCGGAAAGGGATTCTAAAAACGATTGGAGCCTGAATCAGACCTTATTCCTTCCAAGTAATACTTCGAATCCTTGAAAAACCTATAAATTCCGTAGATATATTTCTGGGGCCGATAACAAAAAAGGCGTACCAATAGTCGTTTCGAATAAAGGTAGCAGCGGCTAAGGTTTTGCGTTCATCAAAAAAATTCATGATGATTTTAAGCCCGTTAACCTTTTTCTTTTTCCCGTTCTCCGTAGCCATTCTCCGCTCAAAAGCATACCATTCGGAGACATCGGCATGTATGGCTTCTGCCCAGGAACGAATTATTTCCCTCAGGTTTTTTCGGTTGGGTAAAGGCACATAGGCGCATCCGAAACTGAAAACATTTTCTTGGGTTAAATGCTGCACTAAGGTGTCTCCCTGAATAATGAATTGGGAAGTATCTACCGGTGCATTAAAGCTGATGGTAAAATTGGGTCCCTGAAAGGTAAATGCATTGCTTTGTCCATAGCCCATTTGGAAAATCAGGAGGAAACACCAAAAGGCAGGTCTGAACAAGTACAATTTTGGGCAAGAAAGCAAACTAGTCATATCAGTTCAGCTCCAAAACCAATTTTAAATTTATCAAACGAGGCGTAAGGTAATTTGGGACGGCATATCGCCTACCGCTTACGTCTCGAATCCAAAGATAGGAGATGGTATTGTTGATATCGAGCAAGTTAAAAAATTCCAAGGAGGCCCAAAACGATTTAATATGCTTTCCTACTTTTCCATTTCTCCACAAAGCCTCTTCCTTTTTATTGGGAGAAATAAACACATAGGAAAAACCAATGTCCACTCTACGATACATGGGCGAGCGAAGGGTATCAGCAGCCCTTTGGGTTCCCGGAGGACCAAAAGGGAGTTGGGTACCAAGCAAAAGACTTAAATGCACCCTGCATTGTTCCAAATTGGGCAAATTGTCTTGAAAAAACAGGCCTACATTTAACCTTTGGTCGGTGGGCCGAGGAATGAACCCAATTTCGGCCACTGAGCCATCGGGCAAGGTTTGGGTATCCCCCTCAATATCTTCCATAGTTTGTAAAATCCCCAAGGTAACGTAAGACTCCAAGCCGGGAATAAATTGACCATTGAGTTTTACATCAAAACCGGCCGCGTACCCTTGGGCATTGTTGTTTGCCTCATAGCGGATGCGCACATTATCAATTTTGTATGGATTAAGGTCATTAAGTTGTTTGTAATAGGCCTCGGCAGTAAGTCGGAACGGTCGATTCCACCATTTAAAATCAAAGTCCATTCCCGCCACTACATGAATGGCCTGTTGGGCCTTAACCTTGGTATTTAAATTTCCCTGAAAATCGCGTAGCTCTCGATAAAAAGGAGCTTGGTAGTAGATACCTGAAGCAATTCGGAACGAAAACCTGCGTTTCCAAAGGGGCTGTACTCCCATTTGTACTCTAGGGCTAAGCAAGAGTTGTTGATTCAAGTCCCAATAATGCGCTCTCCCTCCTGCATTAAGATACCAGCGATGCCCTTCGGAGGATTTCCATTGAAAACGCGATTGGAAAAAGGCTTGAATTCTTTGGCTATTAAGCTCTGCTGTTGAATTGCGCATTTCTTCCAACTCCATTGATCCTAAATCAGCAGGACCTTCGTAGGGCAATAAATAGCCTGAGGAGTCTAAAAGCCCCCATTCGTTAAGTCGATCGTTGATTTGTTCTCGTTTGTACTCCGCCCCCCATTGAAACTGAATGTCTGTTCGAGGGTTAAACATCAACTGGGGCCTCTCCCATTGCCCTTGATAACCGAAAGCAGCAACTACGCCATCCATTCGGTTTCTGGCGTGATTCAAAAATGTCCCAAAGCCGGTGGTATTTACTACTTCTCCAAAATTCGGATCGGCCAAATCGGATTCTACTTCACCCAGAAAGTATTGCCCTTGCACATCAAACGCTTCGGTTTCTACGGTTCGGTATATATTGGCGTAAGCCTTATGAGTCCAATTCCCAGGTTTCCAAGTAATGGATCCTGCCCCACTGGCCACTTGAAAACGGGTCAACTCTTGCCCCTCAAAAAAGACACGAAGCTGCTTGGCTTCCTGTACATGCCCAAACTGGGTTTCGCGATCTTGGGGAATTTGAATAAAGTTGTTGTCGGAAAAAGACCCCAAAAAACTAAGCTCCCAATCTTCGTGTGGATCATAGGCTAAATAGGCTTGAACATCTTGAAAAACAGGTTGATAATCTCCACGGGTATCCAAACCTGAAAGCAAGTAGTTGTTGGATTTATAGCGGTAGGCAATATTGTACTTAAGCCTGTTTTTTAAAATAGCATCTTCCACATGAGCTGTTCCACCTAAAAAACTCAGAGAGGCATTGGCCCTAAATTGGGATGGTTTTCGGTAGCGGACGTTCAGCACGGAGCTCATTTTATCACCGAACCTTGCCTCAAAGCCACCTGCAGAGAATTCTATGGACTCCACCATATCGGGATTAATAAAACTCAAACCTTCCTGTTGCCCGGCACGCGCAAGAAAGGGTCGATAAATTTCCATTCCATTGACGTAGGTTAGATTCTCGTCAAAATTTCCGCCACGTACGCTGTAGCCAGAACTCAGCTCATTCCCTGCCGCCACCCCAATGCCTTCGGCACGAATAAGCGCAGTAATGGCATCGCCCGGTACAGGAAGTTGCTGGTAGCCCTCGGTCGAAATTTCAATTACACTTAAATCCTGATTTCCTCGCTCTATAATGGTAAAATCTGCCAACTGATTTTGGCGCATCAAAATATCTCTTTGCAACCGTTGGCCCGGCTTGAGTGTAACTTGAAATTTTGCCTCTTTGTAATTAAGCACCCTAATGGAAATAAGCCAAGCTTGATTCGCAGGCAACTCCAACATATAGCGGCCTTGTTGGTCGGTTTCAACCAAAAATTTTCGGGAGGTATCGCTTATAAGGGCATAAGGAACCGGTGCTCCCAAGCTGTCTTGAACTACGCCATAAACCACACCTTTCTGCTGAGCCTGCGCAGAAAAATGAGCAAACAGGACCAACAAAAACAAGCAAATGAACCGCAGGTGGATACTTAACTTTTGCATGCGTTGCCAAGGGTAAACGCCAAAAATAGGAATTATTGCAAGCCAAGACCTTTCCAATAAAGAAGGCACTATAAATCGCTCGACCACACCAAACGCGCTTTAGAGATAATGTTCCCTTGAAGGTCTGCCAAAACCAACATATACACACCGGGAGCAAGCGCCTCGGGAAAGACTTCTTCCCAAATGAGTTTTTCGGGAACCCATGTATAGGCAAGCCTTCCGGAAACATCATAAAAACGAAGTTCAATGGGCTCATCAAGCAGTTCAGCCGGATAAAAGAAACGGAATGACCGAAAGGCCGGATTTGGATATACACCCATTAAATTGGGGCCTGCATAGCTCTGAGGCACACAGAAACCTATCGTATCCAAACTACCAAAATTTTGAAAGCCCTCCCAGAGCTCCGGTTGGTTTCCCCATGACCAAGAAAAGGAGCCTTGGCCCTCATTGCAACATATCCCATCTTCGCCTGCGTCCATGGCTATCCACAAATAGCATTCGGGAAGGACACAAATGTTTTGCTCCAACAAGCTGTTGGCCGAAGGCTCTGCCAAAGCATAAACCAACGATTCGTTGCGGTCTTTAAGCAGGAACAAGCTCTCCAATGGTTTTTCATCGGTGCGGTATTTTATTTTTACTTGAGTTCCGGCCCTTTGCATAAGGTGAAACGTGGAAATATTATCCACAGGATACTCCTCCTGTCCACCGGAAAAAATGCCTTCCAACTCTACTTCTAAATCCAAAAACTCAGGGGCCGAAGGAAGCCATGGCCGCAAATCCACATAAAGGGAGTCCCCTGAATTAAGCGGCCTATCCAAAAGCACGGTTTGCTCTTGCCCATGCACCCGAACAAAAAGCCGAACATTTTGAGCTGCTTGGATGCCAAAATTGGTACACAAAACCTGAACGGGACCGGTATTGCATCTAAGCATAGAATCCGGAAAAGGGAATTTAAGGGCCAAATCGCGCTGAAGGGCCGGCACCGAAATGTACTTTCCATTCAAAGCCATGGTTTGAGTAGCCAATGGATCCAACCAATCCCTCAACCTCAAGGTATCGGCAGTTCCATTCCAAGAGGCATACAAGCCTCCAAAATAATCTTCCAAATCGTTGGCGCAGGAGGCAAAGCCTCCATGCAAGGTGCCAATAACCTGCTTGTTTGGATTAAAAAGGGCCGAACCGGAGGACCCCGGCTCGGTAGTTCCTATATCCCAGTCATTCACCCGCCAATAGGGGCCCACACCTAAATCAGGCCCCACATAAACAGATCGTCCGGGCGCTTGGTTGTCCCGTGCATATTTCATTACATCTCCACGGGGATGTTGCAAGCAATGGGTTTCATTGGGCGCCAAGCTATCCCTAGACCAACCGGCAAAAAAGACCTGCCACTGCGGCAAGGGCTGTTGTGCCAACTCAAAAAGCTCCATATCGCTTTGGGCACGCTCTGCAAGGGGAATAAGCCCTTGGAGGCTCTTTTGGTTGGACCCGTCCCCACCCTCGCAAAACGGGCTTTCGTACCCAAACCACACAATGGAGTTGGCTTGAGCATTACAATGCCTTCCGGTGAGCAGCAAAGGGCGACCGTCTTCCTGGGTATTGTTTACCAAGGTTCCCGTGCAAAAACGGGTATTGTTGTTGGTAAGCATCATTACTACGGCACGTCTGGGGTCTTCCCAGCCTAAAGCTTCAGGACAGGCCGCATCGGGAAGGCAATCGCCGGCATCGCCAAAACCTTCCAGCTTTTTCCAGGAAGGCACAACTACCGCTTGCGCCTCAAAACTAGGAGGGGAAGCTCCTTGCCACCAAAGCACAAGGCTGTTTCCTTTTAAAGGTCTAACTGCAAAAGCACCATGTTTGGGACGACAATCCGCATCAAATCCTCCAAGAATTTCGGTTGAACCTTCCACCCAAAGGGTACCTTGGTCTTGAGGCAAATGATTGAAATTTATGCCTAAACCTTCGGCATCGCTCACCTCAAAGCCGCATGCATAGAGGCTTAAGCTGCTGTCTACCCATGTCCATGATACGTCGGGTTGTTTTAGGTTTAACAAACGGCCAAAGCTCCATTCTTTTTCCGGCCCTTCTAGGGATAATGCTTCAGGAGGCATGCCATACCGATTAAGCGGAAAAGAAATCGCACTTTTGGATAATGGCAAAGGCTGCCCATTGGAGCGTTGTGCTCCTAGCCATGTGCAGCTGAAGCTAAAAAGCGCAGTAAAGCAAAGATGCAAGTGCATTATAACAAAGATACTGAATTCGGGCCTTCCGGCGAGGAACAAGTTTCGTCGTCCATCGGCATTTGGGCATGGTTTCGGAGTTTGCGCATGCCCAATTTGCTTCTGGTGGTTTTGCTGTTTGTTTTTGGGGCTGAGCAAGCCGGTGCACTAGAGTTGTGCCTGGCCGTACTCTCAGGCATGCTGGGCGGAAACTGGCACAACGACTGGTGCGACAAACAAGCCGATGCCATAAACCGCCCCGGAACCAATCCATTGCAAAACAAAAAGGGGCGGGTAGCTTTTTTGCTTATTCTTAGTCCCTGGATTTTCACCTTGGCCCTGTCTTTGGTTTGGTGGCAGCTGCTTCCTGCAAAACTGCTGCCGGTAATGCTTGCGCTCACCTTTGCCTACAACAAAAAACTCCAACATATACCTTTGATTGGAAACTTAAGCATTGCTCTTTTAATTGCCCTTACGGTTTGGATGGCCTTAAGGCCTGACCTGAACCAAAGAACCGACTACTTTTTGTTCATTCACCTGGCCTTTTGGGCCACTTTGGCCCGTGAGTGGATAAAAACCATTCAAGACCGTATGGGAGATATGTTGTTTAAACGCAATACCGGAGCGCTTTTGACGGACCAACAGTTGCGCCTATCCGCAAGTGCTGCCCTGGCCATCGCCCTAGTTCCAAGTTTTGGATTGGAAAGCATGGAAAAGGAACCGGCAAGCTTTTGGCTTTGGGGTGTTTGGTTGGGAGCGCTCCTGTCGGTTGTTGCCCTTTGGAAACTTTCCGCAAAACAAAGCTCTTTGGTTCTAAAGGTTTACATGCTTTATGGCTTATTGGGAATCTTGCTCATCTAAACGCGCTAAGCCCCCCAGGTTTCGAAGTGCCTTTTTTAATACATAAGCCAAATGAGAATCTATGGGTTTTTTGGCCCAGGTGCGGCAAAGCTCCAAAACCGGCTCAGGTTTGGTTTTTCCGGCATCGTTCAACCAGTTGGCGAGGCTATCGCGCACGTATTTGGAGGGATCGGATTTGAGTTGTGCCAGCAAAGGAAAGGCAGGGCTTGGATCCTCTTTAAAAAAGCCAATGTGCGCGCACCAAACTCCTCTGGGTCGACTTACTTCACAAGCAAAACGACGCAAATTCTCCTTTGGAGAAGCAAACCAAGGGTCAAGCGCCTTTAGTGCTTCCCTAGGTTGCTCGGAAACGTAGGGCCGAAAAGCCATCCAGGCCACTTCTCTCACCCCAAAATGCGGGTCGTTGGCCAAAGGTTCCAATGCGTTTAGCCTTTTGGCTAGGGAGTCCACGGATTGGTGCATTAAACTGTAGGCCGTCCAAGCTCTAACCGTATCGGATCTATTCATTTTTCCAAAAGAAAGGATATCCTTTTGAGGATGCGCTTCATGGAGCTTAAACCAAAATTCAGCGATGTGTTTCTGCTTGGCATTGATGCCTTTAGGAGCCTCCTTTAGCAAGGACTCCCATTGCATCTTATAGCTTGGAAGCAGGTCCTGTTGAAGCAGTTGGGACCGAAGCAAATGGTAGGGATTCAAGGCCAGCCACTCCACTAAGTTTGCCGTTTCGATTTGACCGAGTTCCAAGGCCATTAAAACCTCGGCCGGGATTTCTTTAATGGAGCGCGCTCCTTTTCTGGGTTTTGACAAAAGATCGGTCATGGCCAAAGGTAAAAAATTGACTTAGATAGACGCGGCCCGGCGGCGCCGAAAACCCCGCAGTTTGGGCAGCCGCCTCGGCTTGGGCAGCGGAGGCTGAGG
The DNA here is from genome assembly GCA_018401695.1 of Flavobacteriales bacterium. Taxonomy (GTDB): domain Bacteria; phylum Bacteroidota; class Bacteroidia; order CAIKAF01; family CAIKAF01; genus CAIKAF01. Next base: position 23,586 of record JAGYKD010000005.1, read on the forward strand.
AACGAAGCCCACGCATGCCTTAGCCGGGCGTGCTGCCCAAAGGAGGAGTTGCAGGCAGAGACGGAAAAGCCGCCCAAAGCCACCCAAGACTTTCTATCTTTGCCCCATGCAATACTCATTAGCGCTGCCGTACCGTTTGGTATTGGGTTCCGGGTCGCCACGCCGCAGGGAGCTGTTGGAAGGTTTGGGATTGGAGTTTAGCGTGGAGGTGCGCCCCGTAAACGAGGAAGTGCCGGAAGGAATGGAGGCCAAGCTTGCTGCGGAATCCTTGGCGGCTCAAAAGGCAGGCCCTTTCCGTTATGATTTGCAAGCCTCTGCCGATGTATTGCTGCTTACCGCAGACACGGTGGTTTCTCTTAACGGATGCTTGCTAGCCAAACCTGCGGATGAGGAAGAGGCTAAGGAAATGCTGCGGCGTTTAAGTGGTCGCCGGCACGAGGTGGTGACCGGCTTTGCTTTGTCTTGGGGAGAGCAACAGATGTGCCAATCGGTTCGGTCGGTGGTGCATATGAGCGAGCTGTCGGAAGAACTGATTCATTACTACGTAAGTCGTTTTAGGCCAATGGACAAGGCCGGGGCTTATGGTATTCAGGAATTTATAGGGATGGCCGGCGTGGAAAAAATCGAAGGCTGCTTTTACAATATTATGGGGCTGCCCACGCAGGCTGTGTATGCTACATTAAGCGCATTTTGTCATGAGAACCATTGATCAAATTGAGCATCCGGTGTTTCGGATAACCATCATGAAAATGAACGACAAGCATTTGTTGCGGGTCGAAGCCGGCCCTTACGAGCAGGTGTATAAGTTCACCCCGGATATGGCGGAAGGGCCTGCAGATATTCGACGATTGGTAGACGATGCTTTTCTAGAAAAGGTAAAAGCGCTGTTCGACGGCATGCACGGCCACTTTTTGCCTGCGGTTCGGAAACTCAAAGGGCGCGACTAAGCTCCCGATTCGGCTTCTTTGCCGGGACTTTTGAGAAGTTGCCGTAGCTTATCTATGGCTTCTTCTATGGTTACATCCTCTTCCAACCTCCCACCCTGGCTCCAGCTGATTTGTCCGGTTTGCTCAGAAACTACCAATGCTAAGGCATCAGACACTTCCGTAATACCGGCAGCGGCGCGGTGGCGCAAACCCAAATGGTTGGGAAAATCAACTTTTTCGGTAATGGGTAGAATACATTTGGCTGCACGAAGCGTGTTGCCTTTAATGAGTACTGCCCCGTCGTGCAAAGGAGTGTTGTTGTAAAAAATTTGCTGCACCAAGAGGCTCGAAAACCGTGCTTCGAGGGCTTGCCCCGATTTCAAATAAAATCCCAAGCCGTTTTCGCGGATAAAAACCAGCAAAGCACCGGTGCGCGACTGAGACAAAGCCTTTAAGGCAGCCGCCAACTCCTTAAAATCTAAACTGGAGCGATCGGTCCAAGCCCAGCGACCGCTAAACATGGCACGCACAAATCGCCGGCGGTTGTGTTTGCCGGTGTTGCCAAGCAAGAGCAAAAAGCGGCGAATTTCCTGCTGAAATACAATGATAAGCGCAATGACCCCAACACCGATAAACTGCCCTAAAATTTGACTGAGCAAACGCATTTGCAGGGCATCGACGGTAAGGTAAACCACATATATAATGAGCATTCCTGCAAAAATCCGCAAGGCCTGTGTTCCTCGAATGAGCACAAATACCTGGTAAAAAAGCACGGCCACCAGCAGGATGTCGACCAAATCGACCCATTGCCACTGAATAAACTGCAAAAAACTCATGATACTGCTTGTTTTTGCTGCCGGCAAGCCCACCAAAAGTCTATGGCCTGGCGGGTTTCGGCCACATCGTGCACGCGCAGTACATCGGCGCCTTGTTCCAAGGCCAGAACTGCACCGGCCAAACTGCCGGCCAATGCCTGTTCCGGTGCAGCCACGCCACTGGCTTGTTGCACCATGCGCTTGCGCGAAATTCCTACCAAAAGCGGTCTTTCGCACATTTCTTTCACATGAGCCAAACCATTAAATAAGCACAAATTATGCTCCAAGGTTTTCCCAAAACCAAAACCGGGGTCGACTAAAGTGTCGTGCAAACCCAAACCATGCAAATGATGCAGCCTACGGCTGAGCCAGTCGGTAACTTCTAAAAGTACATTGCCATAGACCGGATTCTTTTGCATGGTTTTGGAGTCCCCTTGCCGGTGCATAACCACGTAGGGCAAAGCTTTGGCGGCAGCCCATTCCGGCAGGCGCGGGTCGGCAAGACCACCGGATATATCGTTGATGATATGCGCGCCCATATCTACGGCTTGTTGCGCTACATTCAGCCGCCAGGTATCGACAGAAATGGGCAAATCTATGCCCAAAGCCTGCACTCTTTGCAGCACCAAACGCAAGCGCTCCCATTCCACTTCTTCGGGCAACAGCTCGGCACCGGGCCGGCTGGACATGCCTCCAAGGTCGAGCAAGTCTGCCCCAGCCTCCACGGCGGAGCTAAGGGCCTGGTCCAAGGCCGCCTCTTCGGTAGCCCTGCTTTGGCGGTAAAACGAATCGGGAGTAACATTCAAAATAGCCATAAGCTTTGGCTTTTGAAGGCTGTAGAGCTCCCGGTTTAAACGAATATGATAGCTTTGCATGAACGGAGAACCGATTGTGCCATGGAAGAAACACGGCGTGCTTACGATGCGGCCTTAAAGGTATGCAAAAGCCTGTTTAGGCTAAAACTGCAAGACTATGGAAGCAACTGGCGTATTTTGCGGCCGGAATCGCTTACCGATCAGCTGCTTATAAAGGCCCGACGCATTCGAACCTTAGAAACTACGGGCGCCCGCCAGGTAGACGAAGGTATTGAACCTGAGTTTATTGGCCTAGTCAATTACGCCATTATGTCCATCATTCAATTGGAAAAAGGTTGGCTCGACGCCCCCGCCGCTGAGCCTGAACCCATTGAAGCTTGGTACGACCAAGTAGCAGAAACGGCTCGACTGCTCATGATTGCCAAAAACACCGATTACGGCGAAGCCTGGCGCGACATGCGCATCAGCTCCCTCACCGACATGGTGCTGAACCGGATTTACCGAATCAAACAAATGGAGGACAACCAAGGCAAAACCAAAGTAAGTGAAGGACTGGATGCCAACTATTTAGACCTTATCAACTATGCGCTTTTTGCCCTCATTCGGCTCGAAGTAGCTTAGTTCGGTTCTTTTTTCTGACTTTTTTGATTTGGGGCGCCGGGCGGGCTTTCAGGCTTCGGGCCAAAAGCTTGGCAAAGGCAGGCTAGGCCTCCGGTAGTTCCGCAAAGCTCCACTTCCTCGGCCAAGCCTGCCTAAGCCAAGCCTTTGGCCGCTCCCGCCTTCAATCCCTGCGCCAATCCTAAACTATAGACCGCTTTCTTTGGAATTTATTTAACAGCTTTTTTGCAAACTAAGCTTCGCTTTCCCTGCGGCCTGCGTATTTTTGCTATGAAGCAAGCCTAGTGGGCAAGCAAAAGCAAAAAACAGATGCAACTTAGCCCAACATGGGTTTGGGCAAAGGAAATTAAATACAAATTGCGCATGAAAACTTTGGTATGGATTTCCCGTTTGCTGGTAGGCACCATCTTTATTTTATCGGGCTTGGTAAAAGCCAACGACCCGCATGGCTTTTCCTATAAGCTTCAGGAATACTTTGATGTGTTTTCCAAAGATCTGAGCACGGAAGTACACTACGAACTAACGGAAGAAGGTAAGGCCTTGGAGGGTCAAGCCTGTGCTCATCTTATACTGGAAAACCACAAAGAAAAAATTGAAACGGAAATACCGGAGAGCGAGCAGGGCTTTTTTACCAAAACCCTCGTGGGTCTGTTTTCCTGGTTTGGGGAAAAATCACTGGGACTTGCCATAATTATTTGTGTATTGGAAATTTTATTGGGCTTGGCCGTGCTCTATGGGTTTAAAGTCCCCTTGGTGAGCTGGCTGCTGCTGCTCATGATTTTGTTCTTTACCTTCCTTACCTTTTATTCGGCATACTTCGAAAAAGTGACCGATTGCGGATGCTTCGGCGATGCCCTAAAGCTGACTCCCTGGCAGTCCTTTGGAAAAGACGTTTTTCTTTTGGTCTTTATTTTGCCCATTTTCTTTTGGAGAAAGCGTATAAAAAGCCAGGGCGCACCCGACCAAGGTCATGCCGCTTTAATGATTGCTTCGGTAGTGATGATGACCTTGCTTTGCGTGCTCCAATTCAAATGGTTTTTCCCGATTTTATTTATTGGTTTGGCGCATGCGGTACGCTGGCTCACCGGCTTGTGGTTCAGCAAACAAACTGCAAGCTACACGGCCCTTATCAGCACCATTGCGGCCACGGTATTCAGCATTTGGACCGCCCGAACAGAGCCCTTGAAAGACTACCGGCCATGGGCTGTTGGCAAAAACATTCGTACCGAAGCAGCATCTACCCCGGATCGGATTCAAACCAACCTGTTGTACATTCGAAAAAGCGACTGCGAAATCATTGCCAAAGATGCCAACGGCACCGATTGGAGCTGGATGACCGAAGAGTTTGACCAAAGCCATTTGTTTTGGAAGCAAGAAAACGAAGTTTTGGAAGAGGGTAAACAGGCCAAGATTAAGGATATAAGCATGTTTGACCCATACACCGGAGCATCTATGGGCGACAGCCTATTTGCAGAACAAGGCTATGCCCTGCTTTCGGTGGTCAACTATTTGGATGAGATTAAGCCGGGAGTTGCCGAACATATTTCGCGTATTGCAGCCTTTGCCGCCGAAAAGGGTGTTTTTTGCATGGTTGCCGCCCCGGAAAACGATGAAAAGTTACTGGAGTTCAGGCAGCAATACCAAATACAAGCGCCCGTAGTATTCAATGACGAAAAAGCGCTTAAAACCATATTAAGGAGCAACGGAGGCCTGGTTCTTTTAAAGAACGGTATTGTGGTCAACAAGTGGTCGGCCCGTACCTTGCCGGAGGTAGAGGAGCTCAAAACTGAAATGGTCGGATGAGGCGCGGCCTACAGACCCTAGGCCGCAGCCTGCTTTTTGTTTATGGAAGTGCAACCTTGTTGGCTTTGTTGTTTTTTGGCTTGCTCAATAAAGATCAGGCAGCCGTATATGAAATGGCAGGTCAACAAACGGACAGCAGCACCATTTCCTCCATCCGCGCTATGTATAGGCTAGACGAGCCCATGCCTATGCAAGTACTGGCCTATGTAAATGACCTTAGCCCCATTTCCGTGTATAAAAATGAGGTCCCGGAGGTTCCTCAAATTGGAATTCGTGTAGCCGGTATGCATGTGGTGTTAAAACAGCCTTGGTTTGGGAGGAGTTATCAAAGCAACCGAGCGGTGCACCCGTATATTTGGGAAGCCCTACCCCAGACTTTGTTATTGGCACTAAGCTCTTTGGTGCTTGCGGCCTTTGGGGGCATAGGCTTAGGCCTTTTAAGCCACCGGTTTCGGGTACCTTGGCTGGAACGGGTATTGCTCACCTTAGCCTCTGCAGGTATGGCCTTGCCGAGTTTTTTTTCGGCAGTGCTCATAAGTTGGCTGTTTGGCTATGTTTGGCATAGCTATACCGGGCTTTACCCCTGGGGCAATCTATACGAAATTGACGACTGGACAGGCGCATCGCGCTTGGTTTTGAGCAATCTTTTGCTGCCCTCCTTTACCTTAGCTGTGCGGCCCCTGGCAGTATTGATGCAAATGACAAAAAACAGTTTGGAGGAAGCGCAGCATTTGCCGCACGTGCGGACGGCAACGGCGAAGGGTTTAAGCAAGCAAGGGGTGCTAATAAAGCATGTATTGCGCAATGCATTAGGTCCGGTTTGGACAAGCTTGAGTGGCTGGTTGGGCAATTTGCTGGCGGGGGCTGTTTTTGTAGAATATATATTTGGTTGGAAAGGTCTTGGTCAGCTGCTGATTCAATCGTTGACCGGCATGGATTATCCCATATTGATGGGCTGTATTGTTACGATTGCTGCCATGTTTAGTGCCTTGCAAGGCATCACCGATACTGTGCACCAATGGTTGGATCCCAGACTACGCAGGATGTGAACCTAGAATGCGCAGGGGGCTACTTAAGGTATATCTACCCCACTTTAGACCGACCCCAATTTACTCCTAAGGTTTCTTTATTAATTTCAGCAGTATATATTTGGCATCAGGCTCTGCGGAAATCCCCACATCGTATACATAAAAGTGGTTTGGATCCTGATGGTCTCTATGGGTAAAATAGTCAAAATTGAATCCGGCTTGTTCGAGCATTTCTTTGGAGGGCATTTGAACACCTTCTTGCAGAAACTGCGCTAGAATCTTACGATTGCTCCTTAAAACGGACTCTATTTTGCGAAAGCCGGCTTGTTTCGACTTATACTTTTGATTGTGAAAATTGATGCGGCAACTGTCGTCACAAAACTTCTTATCTACCCTACCCTGTATAACAGCCCCACAATCCAGGCATTTTTTCTGGCACATAATTAGATGGTTTAAAAGTTAAGATAACTGCACCATAAATTTACAATAAAAATCTTGAGTAGTTATTTTTATGACTTAAAAAAGTTTGTTTTTTATTAACAATTTAATGTTGGTTTTGCAACATTGTGGAAATGTCGGTCAAGACCCGTGTAAATTCTTGTTGAAAACTTTGGCCCTGATCGATCAAATACCACCGCTGCATGCCTTCGGCAATGTCAATGGGCTCCAAAGCGGCATTTAGCAAAGCGGCACGATGTTCATTTGCGGCCTGGGTTCTTGGTCCCCAAACGGCCAACACCTCTAAGTTGGCTTTTCGAAGTACTATTAACTTAGGTATAGACCTAGCACCATTGGTTAAAAATGCATCCATAAGTTGGGGATTAGCCTCTCGAAGTACACACCAAAGTTCAACGCGGAGGGAAGTCTCCTTCAATTTTTGAAACATGGGCAAATAAAATGCGGCATCTCCACACCAAGTTTCGGTAATACACAACCAAAGCATAGGTTCCTGAATGGAATTTAGGGCCTTTAGGAGCTCTGGTTGAGGCATCCAGCGTTTAAAGATACGACGTGAGCGAGCAGCGTTCAATTTGGTGTATTGAATGAGGTTTTCTGACTGAATCGGGCCGCTAGTCTTTCCTGTGGCGGCGTATTCTTGCAATAGACTATGGTACTCCATGGAGGACACCGCTTGATTCAGCTGTTCCAATTTAAGGTGTTTCATTTTGATTTTCAAATAGTTATTAGTCTATAAGAGGACAATAAACGTTTCTAAACGTTTAATAAACGACTTGGGTCGGGAGAGCTTTGCACCTTTGTATTGTTCGCAGCTAAAACCTATAGACGCATGAAAAATCTAAGTAATTCAGTACGCTTAATGGGCAGGTTGGGTGCCGACCCGGAAATCAAAGAACTAGAAAACGGCAGCCGAGTAGCCCGCTTTTCTGTAGCCACTTCCGAAATATACCGGAATCCATCGGGGGAGCGCGTAAGTGAAACCCAATGGCACCAAGTTACGGCTTGGAACAAGATGGCCGAACTTTCGGAAAAATTGCTGGGTAAAGGTAGTGAGGTAGCTTTGGAAGGCAAACTAGTTCATGGGAGCTATACCGGAAAAGATGGTCAAAAGAAATATTATACCGAAATAGTGGTCCGTGAAATGATGGTATTGGGCCGCAAAGAAAAACATGCCGAGGCAGCAGAAGTTTAACTTGGGTGGGGGACGAAGAAGTGCCCTGCAGGGGATCTGTGGGGCCTTCTTTCCTTAAACCTCAAAAGCTTGGTTGGTTGGTTTAGGCTTTTCTGCAGAGCGCATGCCTGCAGAAAGCCAGTCACGCCCGCACACTTCGTACTCTGATACAAGCCGCATACCTTTTCATGCGGGCGTGCCTGGCTTTAACGTGAGGTTTGATTTGTTCGCAAAAAAAATGCCCTGCGCTTGCGCAGGGCATTTTTATGCAAAACAAACTAGTTGATTATTGCTTTGGCATGGCCGTTAGTGACAAGTCGTATTCAATAATGTCGCTAATTACATTGTCCTTTAAGTCATCGAAAAACTTATCGGAACCATAACGTACATCCCATTGCGTACGGTCAATGCTAAAAATAGCTGTCAAATTGGCTTGATCTTGGGTCGCTGCAAATTTAGCAGGAAAAGAAATGTTCTTTTCAATGCCTTTAATGGTGAGGTTTCCAGAGATGTTGTAGTTGTTGCCTTCTGCATCTGCTTGGGCCATAGGTTCAGCCTTGGTGATTTCGAAGGTACTCACCGGATGGGTAGCCACATCAAAAAAGTCGGGGCTGGTAAGGTGTCCAACAAGCTTTTGGTTGGATTCTTGGTCTTCCAAATCCAAGTTTGTGATGCTGTTCATGTCAATGTTAAAGGTACCCGCAGTTAATTTGTCGTTCTCCACGCTCAAACTTCCTTCAGAAATCTGAATGGTCCCATTGTGGCTGGAGCCGGTAACTTTGGAGCCCATCCATCCTAAGGTGGTAGCTTCGGAATTTACCGCAAAGGTTTTGCTTAAAGCAGTAGCTTCGGCAGCGGCTTGTGCATCGGTAGCTTCGGTATTGGCGCTTCCACCACAGGCGGTTAGCAACAATCCAAGGCTTAAAGCAGAAAGGGTTTGTGTGTACATAATGATCAATTTTAAACAAAGGTAATTAATTGTACGTACAATTAAAACAATTGCATCGCACTATTTAAATAAATGAAATTAAAAATTGTTCATTCCTTGGTCATTCACCCATATAGCTTGTGTATTTTCGTCGCATGAACTTGGAAAAATCCATTCCCACCTTAAGCCTAAAACCAAAAAAAGAAGCCAGTATTTTAAGACGTCACCGCTGGGTATTTTCGGGGGCGCTAAAAAAGTTGCATCAAAACCCGGAAGTTGGGCAATGGGTTTGGCTAGAAAACTCGGAGCGCCAAATCATGGGAAGCGGATTTTATGGAGGGGGCTCCATAGCCCTTCGGCTGGTTAGCTTCGAAAAGGCATTGCCTGAGCTATCCTTATTTATAAAACTTTTTGAAAATGCCTTGGTTTACCGCCAACACATCGCTTCTATTGAGACCAAAGCTTGCACTGCCATGCGCAGGTTTCACGGCGAGGGAGATGGCATACCGGGTTTGGTATTGGACAGTTACCAAAATCACTTTGTTCTTCAGGGGCACCATGAAGGCATTGACCGCTATTTGGATGTGATTTCGGAGGCCATAAAGCAGGTGTACAAGCCAGACACCCTTTATTACCAGCCGGTATGGCAGGGAGAACAGGCCCAAAACCGGTTTCTATGGGGCAATACGGAGTCTTGTAGGGTTCAGGAGTACGGAATCCAAATGGAGGTCAATTGGTGTTCCGGTCAAAAAACCGGCACTTTTATTGACCAAAGAGAGCACCGAACACTTGCGGCAAAATTGGCACAAGGGAAACAGGTGCTGAATGCCTACGCCTACAGTGGCGGGTTTAGCTTAGCCTGTTTGCAAGGAGGTGCTGAGCACGTCACCAGTTTGGATATTAGTTCCGGCGCCATGCAGCTGCTGGAAAACAACCTAAAGCTAAACGGAATAGAGGAGCAAAAGCATACCGGAATTACCACCGATGTACCTTCATGGCTCAAGCAGCAAGACCAAGGGTTTGATTTGGTTATTTTGGATCCTCCCGCATTTGCTAAGAAAAGGAATAGTCGACATCAGGCCATACAAGCTTATAGAAGGTTAAATGCCTTAGGATTTAAGCGGGTAAACAGGTGTGGCTTTTTGATGACTTTTTCTTGTTCGGGAGTAGTAGATTCCGGCATGTTTCGTCAGGCGGTGTTTGCAGGAGCTCTTGATGCGGGAGTCCGAGTGCGGGTGGTATACAACCTAGGGCAGCCTTCGGATCACCCGGTAGATTTATACCATCCGGAGGCCTCTTACCTTAAGGGCTTGCTGCTGTATGTGGAGAGGTAGTCTCAAAGCCTTTGGCACCTTATTGGGTTTGGCAGGACCTATATATGCCGGCTTGTTGGCTCAAAACATTATAGGCATAGCAGACACGGCCATGCTAGGTAGCTATGGAGCTTTAGAACAGCAAGCAGGTGGTTACGGAGCGCTCTGTATTTTGGTAGTATATGTTGTTGGCTTTGGCTTTGCTTTAGGACTTCAAATACGCATGGGGCAGGCGTTTGGCGCAGGAAAGCCACAAAAAGCGCTGAAGTATTTCCGGCAGGGGATTCGCATGTTTGTTTTATATGCTGCCCTTTGGTTTTGGCTTTTTGCCTTTGCTTCCTACCCTATTTTGTATGCACTAACAAACAATGCGGCGTTGGCACAAGCCACTTCGGAGTATTTGCTTTGGCGGTCTCCGGGGGTAATGTGTTCGCTGCCCTCTTTAAGTTTTTATGCCTTGGCGGTTTCTTCTGGCGATTCCAAACCGGTGGGCATTGCTTACATTTTAGGTGCTCTTTTTAATGTTGCCTTAGACTACCTTTTGATTTTTGGAGTGGGTCTGTTTCCTGAACTGGGTATCCGGGGTGCCGGCTTAGCTTCGGCTATGGCAGATTTCGGAGTTTTGGCCTTGTATGTCTTGTATTTTGCTAAGTTCACAAAGAAATACCCGGGATTATTCAAAGGAGGTTATGCCGGTAATTTAAAGCCACTAGTAGCAACAGCAAGTCCTTTGGTTTTGCAAAATGCCTTGTCTATGGCTTCCTGGTTTGCCTTTTTTACTCTAATTGAGCGCACCGGGGCTTTGAACTTTCAGCTGTCCATTATTTTGCGCAGTATTTATGGCTTATTTATGATTGGGGGCATTGCCTTAGGAGCGGCCTGCAACAGTTTGGTAAGTCAGGAAGTTGGGGCAGGCAATTGGTCTAAAATTCCGGGTATTTTGTGGAAGGGAAGCCTTTTGGCTTTGCTATTTTCGGCAGGCACAGGTTGGCTTATGCCGGTTTTTTCAACCGCTATAACCGGTCTGTTTACTCCCTCCGATGCATTGATTCGGATGTCTACACCGAGTTTATGGGTCATTTATTTAGGGCTAATTGGCTTTTCCATTGGTCAAATTTGGTTCAACGGGCTATCCGGCACGGGGAAAACGGTCCGCGCCCTTTGGGCAGAGGGCATTTGCTTGGTCCTTTATGTAGGTTATACGGCTTTATTGGTGACCTTTAGTGAGTCTCCAAGAAGTGAAGTTATTTGGATAGCCGAATGGATTTATGGATTTGGACTATTGCTTTGTTCCTTTGTGTTTTTGCAATATTTGCTCAAAAAGAACGAAACCCTGAGCCATTGAATTCGTTATCTTAAGTATATGGGAAAATTTCTTTTATGGCTGTGCTTGTTGTTGGTGTTTGGAACCGCCCGGCAAGTCTTAGCCCAAGATGCGCTCTACACCATCCGAGGTGAAATTATTCCTTGTTACGTAAAAGAAATAAATGCCACGGACATCATTTATGAACCGACCGAGGGAAATTCGGTTGGCAGTAAAGTAATTATTCCGATTGGAGAGGTTAAGCGGATTGTGTTTGAAAATGGTTTAGAGCAATCTTTTGAAAATACGGCCCCGGTAGAAGGCCCCTACCCCAACGGCAAACAAAGCAAAGACCAACCGGACAAAGTGGTGCTGACCAATGGAGAAGTACTTATTGGGGAGGTGGTAGAAAAAAAACGGTTTGGCATTACCTTCATTCCAAAATCTTTGGATGGAGCACCGGCGGAGTATATTCCCAACAGCAAAATTGCTCGAATTGAATGGGGCGAAGGGCAAGTGGAATACATAAACCCCGGAAAAGAAGAAAGCAGTCCAAAGAACTTCGACTATTTGAATCCGCATTTTGTTTCTATAGCCACAGGAGTAGCCTTGCCCATAGCTTCCTTTGGAGAAACCCAGTTTTCAGGACTTCCGCCGGGATTTGCCACGGCAGGCTGGCAAATTATGGGAGAAGCCACCTATTATTTGTACCGGGGCATGGGTTTTTCGGCCATGGGTGGGTATATTTTAAACCCCAGCAACAATCAACCCTATAGGGATCAAATTAGGAACTCCTTTTTTAGCCCAAGTGATTCTACGGCTTCGGTAAGCTCTCTTTCCGAAGGCGTTTGGCAGCATAGTTTTGTAGCAGGGGCTTTGGGCTATTATTATGAGTCGGAACGGTTTATGTTGGACTCCAGGTGGATTGTAGGTGCCCTGTTTTCCAGTTATCCTGTAGTAGAAGCCGAAGGTACCGCAGAAGGAGAGACCTTTAAACTAAAAGTAGAACGAGAGTCCAGTCCTTCGGTTATGTTTGGGGCGGCAGTGACCGGCCGGTATTTTTTGACCCGCAAATGGCAGTTGCGCTTTGGGTTTCAGTTTTTAACCAGTACAAGAACCTTTAATCCATCGGTAGCCTACAAGACCTTTGCCGACGGTACAGTGCAAGAGAGTGTTCCCATAGGTACGGGAGTTTCCAGAGAATCCTTTGGAGTGATAAGCCTAGAAGTTGGAGCCGCTTATACCTTGGGGAAATAAACTCATAGAGTTAGCACCGGGCCTTGGGGATGAGCCGAAAAGCCCGGAGTACCAAAGCTTAGGGACATAGGCACTGAGGATGCGGCGCGCAGCAAGCACCCGGAAGGCTTATGGCCCTTAGCTTTGGGGCGAGGACTTGAAGGGGAAGCCCTTGTGTTAGACAAAACAAAATTTCTTTAGTTTCTATACCGGTTTTGTCTCAAAAAGCCCTCCATAGCTTTAGGAACCAAAGCGAAATCTCAGGCCCCCAAAGCCAAAGTAAAAAACGGAGAGGGGAGTTTTTCTTCGGGCAGGTGGAGCCGCATTTGCAAGCCGTATTCGTGGCTTTTGGTCAAGCAATTGGGCAAGGGACGGTGTAGCTTTTCGGGTCCCAGCCAAAGGTTCAGTCCACCTGCCTGTACCGCAGCAATAGCAGCGAAAGGAGTATTCCATACTTGGGCGAGCAAGGGTATTTCGGTGGCTTTGTGCAGCAAGTGAAAGCTTGGCCCATTGGTTTTTTGCAAAACAAACTGTGCCGGGTGGAAGGTCGCCGGTTGAAGCGTTTCGGGCAAGGCTTTCCAAGCGGCTTCTTTTGCTACAAACACCAAAGCGGCGTTTAAGACGCCGGAAGAAGCTGCTATTTTTTCGGGAAGCACGCGGGCAAGCTGTGCTGTATTGGGCAGGAACCAAGAGAGGTAGGGCCCTGCGGCGGGTAAAAAATCAATGGCCGGACGAAGCACCGGCTTGGGACAAAATCAGGTCGATGGCTTGCCCCACGGTTTGCAGGGACTCCGCAGCTTCGTCGCTGATTTCTATATCAAAAGCTTCTTCCACATCCAAAACCACGTCAATCATGTGGGCGGAGTTGATTTTAAGGTCTTTGAGAAAATCGGAACCTTCGTCCAAATGAGTAAGCAATTCGGGTTCGGGTACGTAAGGCCTTACAATTTCGACCAGTTTTTCTGCTGCGGCACTTCTTTCCATAGCACAAAAATAGGGAAAGATTAGCGCTTCTCTTCCCATTTGCGTAAAAGCATTACCGCATTTACATCGCCAAAGCCAAAGCCGGATTTTGCAATAATCTTAAGGTTTGGAACCTCAATAACGGTTTGGGGCACGGCCTTTTCGGGAAGGATATCGGCAATATCGGGGTGCAGTGGCAGGGCATTAAGGCTAGGATGGATATAGGCTCCCTGGAGTTGTAAGAGGCAGGCCACGGCCTCGATGGATCCGGCCGCACCCAAGCAATGGCCAATCATGCTTTTGGTGCTGTTGATATAGGGGAAGCTTCCTTTAGGAATGTCAAGGGCTTTTTGCCAGTTCTTGACTTCTTTGGGATCGCCCATGGTTGCGGTAAGGTGTCCGTTGATGGCGTCTACCTTGTCTCCGGTAATTTGGGCATCCTGGAGGGCCATTTGCATGGCCCGAACGACGGCTTCGGGGTTTGAGGCGGTCATGGTTCCCCCTTGCAGTTGGCCACCGGAGTTGATGGCACCTCCCAAATACTCTCCCAAGATGGTAGCGCCTCTGGATTGGGCATGTTCGAGGGATTCAAGCACCAGGGCACCTGCGCCCGCACCGGGCACAAAGCCTGCTGCCCTAGCCGAAAGGGGTGCTGAAGCTTCTTCGGGACGACTATTTGCCTGCCGAACCAAAACCCGCATGCTGTCAAAGCCTCCCCAAACATAGGGGCCTTCGGAGTCGCAACTTCCGGCCAGCATGACTTTTGCTTTGCCTTGGCGGATGCGCTCGGCAGCCAAAATGATGGATTCTGTCCCTGTAGCGCAGGCCGAAGAGTTGGTAGAGCATTGGTTTCCGAGGCCAAACATACCGCAAAGCCAAGCCGAAATGCCGGAGGCCATGGTTTGTTCTACGACTCTTGAGCCAAGTTTGCGGACTTTCCCCTCATCGACTTTATAAATGGCTTCCCGAAGGGGTTCAACTCCCGACAGACCGGTCCCAAACTGGGTTCCTGCCTCGGTCCGGGGGGCTTGACCGACTTCGGGGAAGGGCAAGCCTGCCATGCTCCAGGCTTCTCGGGCAGCCAAAAGACCATATACCAATCCCGAGCTGGTTAAGAACCTACGGGTTAGGGGATCAAATTCCGCTTGGAGTAAATCCTCTTGAATAGGTGGAACGGCGCTTATTTGGCAGGCAAAGCCCAGGTCTTCTAGTCGAGCATCCCGACGCACCCCGGACCTACCTGTTCGGAGAGCTTGGTCAAAATCAGGGCAACCAATGGCATTGGGAGCAACCACGCCCATGCCGGTAACAACAATTCTTTGGCTCATGGGTTAGAAAACATACCGGAGAGGGTGCCGGCACATATTTTTTTTCCTTCTTGATTAAACATGGCCACCTTACATTGCAGTTTACGCAAGCGAAAATATTCTTTTTGAGACTCGACCCATACTTGGTCCCCGGGTCGCACCATTTTATGAAACTGAACGTTGGAGGAGGTAAAAAATATTCTTGCCGACTTTAGAGATGAGGGGTCTGCGCCGCATAAAAACACGCCTAAAGCAACCAGTCCGATTTGGGCCATGGTTTCGGTTAGAATTACCCCCGGTGTAACCGGAAAGTCAGGGAAATGGCCTTGGTAAAAACTTTCGTTGGATTTGAAGGTGTAGGTACCCACCACGTGGTTTTCATCGATAGATAAGATGCGATCGATGAATCGAAAAGGGCTTTGTTGCGGAATGCATGCTAGAATATTTCCGGCCAGCGTTTCGTCGGGAGATTTATATAGTTCTTCAGATAAGCGTTTCACCACCGTCCACAGGGATTATCGCACCATTGATCCAATTGGCCTCCTGGCGGGACAGCAAATATACAACATTCGCCACATCCTCCGGTGTGGTGAGTCGTTGTACTGGGTGCAATTTGCGTACTTCTTCCATTTTTTTGTCCATATCCGGCAAGACGTTTAGGGCGGGTGTAGGTGTAATTCCGGCCTGAATAAGATTTGTTCTAAGCCCATATTTAAAAAACTCGGCGGCCATGTACCTTCCTAAGCTTTCTAGGGAGGCTTTGGCCATGCCAATAGCTGCATAGCCCGGCAGGCTTCGGCTGCTTCCCATGCTTGTAAAGGCCAAATTAGCTGCTTGAGGGGCAAAGAAACCCAATTGAAGGGCCTCACGGCTCCATTCCAGCCAGTTTAGAGCCATGGCCTCCCAAGTTAGGCTTAGGTCGTTGGCCGAAAGCTCTTTCCCATGACCTTCGGCCCATAGTATACCCGGAGTTCCTCGCGAAATCGAATGCAGCAAAAGTCCAAGCTTTCCTTTGGCTTCCTGCATAGTTTCCCAAAGCTCCTCACGGGCTTCTGCATTAAGGGCATTGGTATTTATGGGCACCAATTGCGCACCAAAAGTTTGCTTCCATTCGTCTACAAGTATTTTATGAGGCGCACGCCGTTCGCGATACACCGCCCAAACTTTCCAGCCTTTGGAAGCCAGCTTTTCGGCCGAGGCCCTTCCCAAACCGGAGGAAGCCCCAAGTATGAGGGCGTGCTTTTCTTGTGAGGCATTTATGTCCATCTCAACAAAATATTTTGAGCAGAGAAACCCGGACCAAAGCTTAACATAAGTCCGGTATCTCCGGTAGCAGGTTGGCTTTGCTGGCAAACATGTAAAACAAAAAGAACCGTAGCCGAAGACATATTGCCGTAGGTTTTTAGAACCTCACGGGTAAAGCGCATGTCTTTACCAAAGGGTTCAATAAGTGCTTCCACCATTTGAATGATTTTTTTACCGCCCGGATGAAACACAAAGTGGTCTATTTCTTCTATGCTGAGTCCATGTTTGGCCAAAAACGGAGGCAAAATATGGGGGAAATGTTTTTCAATGGTTGTGGGTACCTCCGGATCTAGCACAATATGCAGGCCCGACTCTTTTAAGTCGAAACCCATCATACGGGTTTCGTTAAAAAAGTGATACATGGCGGAATCTACCAAAGTCGGTACCCCCGGTTGTTGATCGTCGGGGTGCGTAGAAATTAAGGCACTGGCCAGGCCATCGCCAAAAATGGCTGCCGACACAATGTTGGTAAAGCTAAAATCGTCGTATTGAAAAGTCGAAGTTGGGGACTCAAAGGCTAAAACCAGGGCACGTTTGCCGGGTTGGTGGGCCAACAGCTCCCTGGCATACATCAAACCGGAAGTTCCCCCGGCACAACCCATTTCTGTTATGGGCATTCGAATTACATCGCCTTTAAAACCTAAGGCATTGACCAAGTAGGCGTCTAAAGATGGTATCATGAGCCCGGTGCAAGAGGTAGTAATCAAGTAATCTACCTGATTGGCCTTGAGCTGAGCATGGTTAAAAAGGGCTTCTAAATTGGCTGCGGCTAATGGAATCATCTTTTCCATAAACCGGTTGTTTCTTTTGGCGAAACTTTCTCTTTGGAACACTTCGTGGGCCGGCATAATGGAGTAACGGGCGTCCACCCCTGCATTTCTGAAAATACGGCGTGCCTTTTGGAGGTCGCGCTCACTCCGTCCTTGCATCCACGACTCCACATACTCCATAATCACGGGCAATGGCTCTGAATAAGGAGGCAGGGTAATAGAGGTAGCAAGTATGTGTGGATCCATCATAGGTGTTGGGTAGTTGCTGAAAAAATCACTCGGCCTGCCAGGGCCTTCTTTTTTATTTCCCAGGAGTTCCAACCGGAATTTTCGGCCATGGAAATCCAGTCATTTCTTTTAAAAGAACGCAAAATGGATAGAGCTCCATCGTGCCGGGAAACCTCAGAGAAGTCCAGCACAAAGCTAAGCAATCGGAAGCCATAGAAGCTTAGGGGACGTCGCTCCAAATCGTCCCAAATCATCCCAAGGCGTAAATGGCTTTGTGCAAATGTCCAAAGCTCAAGGATTTCGGAGCTACTCAAATGGTGCAAAAACAGGCTTCCCACCATAACATCAAAGGGTCCTTGGGTGGCGAGTACCCGTTCTGCTTTATCTTGCACCACCCGGGCTTGATTGCTTAGTCCGGCATTAGCCAGCTTTTCCTTTGCCAAAGCACAGGCCAAAGGATCTACATCCACGGCAGTCCACTCCCATAACAAATGGCGCTTTTGCGCCTTTTTCAAAAGGGCAACCATAGATGCTCCTGAGCCACTTCCGCATTCTAAAATACGCAGTGGTTTATGGGCATAGCCTTTGGAAACACGAACTAGAGTTCGAAACAAGGCTTCATAAACCCCCATGAAACGGTTGATACGATCTATCTCGTGGTAATTCAGTCGCTTTTGGCTTTCCGAAAGTCCCAGGTCCATCCATTCGGGCCCCGGGTGTCTGCTTCCAAAATCAGGTGAACGGGGCAAGCGGCTTTCCATGACTCTGTTTGATAAGTTGCTGTGTAACGGGAGGAAAAACTGCAGCTGTACCTAAGGCCAGTTCGGTGAGCATAGTTCCACCAAAAAGCCCTTGCATGGTTTTTCCAAAGCGCAATCGACCTTGAATCTGGGCATTCCAGGCAGATTGATAATGGCTAAGGGCTGCTTTCCTAAGCTGCGGCTTTGCCTCAACCGAGCGAAGGGCCTCCAACCATAAGCGCGCACTTCGAATGGCCAGGGCCATGCCGTTGCCACTTAATGGAGCAATAAGCCCGGCAGAATCGCCAAGCATGGGAAGCCCTTGAGTTATGGCTCCTCTGGCACTGAATCGCACTCCTGATATGGCTACCGGCTTTTCCCAAACCTTTCGGCTCTTTTCCAGCAATTGTTCCAGATGCGGATTTTGGCTCAATACATTTTGCTCCAAAGCTTCCACCCCACCGGCTTTCTTAACCGTTGCAGTGCGTACTAAATAACATAAGTTCACCAAACCTGTCTCGGTTTGGGAAACCCCGGCATAGCCCCCCTTAAAATTATGCAAGGCCACCAAATCTCTTGGCCAATCGGCTTCCAAATGCCACTTAATTCCGGAATACAATGTGCCTTTGCGCAAAAAAGAGCGGTTCAGTTGTCGATCCGGCTGTCCGAGTTTTCCATAGGCCATAATGAGCCAGTTGGCTCGATAGGTTGCCTTTTTGCTTCGGACCACATACCCTTCTTTCTCCAATTCAAAGTCCAAATAGGGCTCTTGAAGAGCCACTCGAACCCCGGCAGCTTCGGCTTTTTGGGCCAAATAGTAATCCATAGCCCAGCGGCTTAAGCCCAAACTTTCTTGATCTAAATTGGCCTGCAAGGCTTGGCCCGATGGAGCACTTAATACAAGTTTATTTATGCGTGCAGGATTCAGAGACTCAAAATCTACGTCCAAACTTTTTAAAAAGGGTAGGACTTCAGCACTAATATATTCACCACATACCTTATGACGCGGCAAATTTCCTTTTTCCAGCACCAACACCTTAAGGCCCATTTTGGCCATACCTAAAGCGGAGGTTAATCCTGCCAAACCTCCCCCGACCACCAAGGCATCGTACTGACGGGTCACATTCACTGCTGCAAATTTACGCAAGCCCGAGAAAGCGTTAGCGTCCAGTCTTGATGAAGCCTTAAACCGGTTCCCAAATATACAGGCTCGCCCATGGGCAGCGTCCAATACGTAGAAAGCATCATAGGCACCGAACCGGGTGCCTGCCGAGATCCTGCCATGGCTTCTCCCAAGCGAAGTAGACTTCCTAAGTAAAGACCCCGGTAATGTATTTGGCAGGGATATTCCTGCTGCATTACCCATTCTCCCTGAAGCAATTTATCTACAACGGTTCTTGGCACCTGTGCTTGCACATGCAACAAAAGACTGTCTTCAAAAACCGAACCGGTCTGTGGAGCCCAAGCTTCTGACCGATTGGCATCCGCTCCAAAAGCATTAGTTCTTACCCAAATGTCTAATCGTTCGCTACCTGATGACCAACGAACCAAACTTTGGGAACTGCGCCAAGGCCCTTCCCCGCCGGCAAGCAACTCCGCACCCGACCGGCACTCAAAACCACCCGGGTCCGATGGCCATTGACCTCTTACTGATCCAAACGCCAATAAAGCAAAGCATATGGTTGCAAACCAAGTCGTTGATTTCATGTAAATTCAAAGGTCTGTATATTTAAGCTAATCCCCCATTCTGTTAAGAAAGTTTACCACTTGCATCGGTGGCTTATCACCTACATACCCTGCAGACTCGGCTTTGTTTCATCAAAAAAAATCAAAGATTTAAGCCATGGCCATGCCAAAGAGCATCCAAACCTAAAATTCCTATTGAAGGGGTCAAAAGCGGCAGTATTTACCTAAAAAAGCCGGCTGGGCGGCCCGCGACTAAGCGGCCACAGACCTGGTGTTAAAAGGCATAAGTTGCCCCCGCTTCTTTATTGCCTGTTTACTTGCCTTCTTTTGATTTTTGAATTGCTTGCTTGGCTTAAGGGTACTTGGGGCCCCAAGTGCGTTGCTCAACAAATAGGATTTTGCACGGGTATCCGCCTCCAAGTCCTCGCCCAAAGCCTAAGGGAGGCAAGGCTTCCGGGTGCTTGCTGCGCGCCGCATCCTCAGTCCTTGCCTCCCTAAGGCCTTGGGCTCCGGGCTTTTTGGCTCCTCCCCAGGGCCTTCTACATTTCTAATTTACTGAGTAACCAAAGCTGTTACGCTTCAAATTCCAAGGATCCACCACCGGTATGCTTAACATAGCCCTTGGCCATCCAATCTTCCAACACATGCCTTTGTTCCTCCGCCAAGCTCGGGTACTTAAACAATAGTTCTTCCATTCTCCAATGCCGCTTTTCATCTCGTACTTGGTGCAATAAATGATGAGAGGGGGCTGCTTTCTTTTGCCTTAAACAAACATCGCAAAGACCGCAGGGCTTCGGTGGCTCCTGACCAAAATATCGTATGAGCCCTACAGAACGGCAACAAACATCCTTAAAAGCATAGTCCAAAACGGCCTGCACCTTTTTTTTTAGTATCTGTTTCCTTTCGGAATATATTTCCGGAGGCAAAACCAGATTTGCGGCAGAGGGGAGTTCATTCCGTGTTTTAAGCCAAAGCGTCCCCTTACCGGGATCTAAAATATGGAGTGCTTTAAATTTCTCCAATTCCTTAAGCAATATTTCTGCTTGCTTTTGTTTATAGCCACTGCACCATTTTTGCAATCTTTCTTTCTTTAAGGGTATGCGGGTTTCCATAATTCCTACTGCTCTCCGCATGAGCTTTTCGGCCAAATCCAAAGCCTCCCCGGAAATGTTCATGGAGCGCAGGGCATGAGGGCTTCCATTCAGCTTCAAATAATAGCAATCTGTTTTAAGCTCGGGGAGTTCCCAATAGCCTGCTTGCTCCATGAGTTTTAAAACGGCCATACATTCTTGCTGGCTACAACGGCAAGCCTCAGCTAAAGCAGCATGATTTAGCTCCAACCAACGTCCCGGACTGGTTCCTTCGACCAAGTGGTGCCACTGCATTATCTTTTGCACCACCTTGCGCACCAAAACCAGCGGAGGAAATCGTTGGTCCAAATGTTCCAACAATCGATGTTGATCTTCTAAATTCACAATAGCCAAAGCCCTGGCAGGAGCCTCATCTCTTCCTGCCCTTCCTGCTTCTTGAAAATAAGCCTCCAAGGAGTCCGGCAAATCTAAGTGAGCCACAGCCCGCACGTCGGGTTTGTCAATACCCATGCCAAATGCATTGGTAGCTGCCATCACGCGGGTTATACCCTTAATCCATGAGGCTTGCCGTTCGCTGCGTTGGTGCGGGTCAAGTCCGCCATGATAAAAAGTAGCCGAAATACCACGTTGGTTAAGCCATTCGGCTACCCATTCGGTCTTTTTTCTATTCCTTAAATACACCACGGCACTGCCGGGAGTTCGGTTTAAAAACACCTCCAAGCGCTCCAACTTGTTGTCGGAGTGTACTACGGCATAGCACAAGTTGGGACGCTCAAAACTCTTGCTAAACACCTTAGCGTCATTTCCAAAGGCCAATTTTTCTTGCATGTCTTGCACTACTTCCGGAGTAGCCGTAGCCGTTAAGGCCAAAACCGGAACTTGGGGGAGCCACTCCCTAAGTTTGGCAATTTGCAGGTAGCTTGGCCTAAAATCATAGCCCCATTGCGAAATGCAATGCGCCTCATCTACTGCAATAAGTCCAACAGGCACCTTTTCTATCCATTCCAAGAAATAGGGATTTTGAAGGCGCTCCGGAGAAACGTACAAAAACTTAAGACTGCCATCAGCCGCCTGGTTCATCCACTGTTCGGAGGCGGCACGGCTCTGCTGGCTGCTCAAGGTCGCCGCAGCTATTCCCCGCCGCTTTAAATTCTCTACCTGGTCTTGCATCAGGGCAATCAAGGGCGAAACCACCAAGCAAAGTCCTGGGCGCATGAGCCCGGGCACTTGAAAACAAATGCTTTTACCACCTCCTGTGGGAAGCAAAGCCAAGGTGTCTTTTCCTTTTGCGGCATGCCGAACAATATCTTCTTGCAAAGGCCTAAAGGAATCGTAGCCCCAATATTTTGTGAGGAATGCTAAAGGTTCTTGCATGCTCTAATTTAGGTATTGCCTTAGGGATTATCCGTTTTTAAAACGGATAAAATATGCTCCATACGCTCCTGAACAGAAACTAAGGGCAATAAGTGTATTTCGAAGCCTAAGCGCTCATAAATAGCTACCAGACCCCGGTGTATGGCTTCGGCATGCTCAAAATCTTCCCAGCGCTGAGCATCTTTAGTAAAAATGGCCTCCCACGGTGGGGTAAAAAACACCTGATTATGGTAGGGCAGGCCTTTGAGACTAGTTAAGGTGTCTTCGGCCAACACCAAGCCTTCCGCCATTAAATAACCGAAGCCATCGGGTACTCCCCGATCCAAAAAAACAGGGCCCTTTAGGGCTAAGGCTTCGTTTAATTGTTGCTTTCGCCCCTTCACCACTTCCCAATGAAAGGCTTCGTGGTCCTTCCACGGCAACAGGTCGCCGTCCCTTTCTTTCTCTCGAGCTATGATTTCTCTTGAAATTTC
>JAGYKD010000006.1 GCA_018401695.1 Flavobacteriales bacterium
CTTGAACCAGCGACCCTCTGATTATGAGTCAGATGCTCTAACCAGCTGAGCTAAGAGCCCTCCCAAGGGGCTACAAATGTAGCATTTTTCGGGTTTTTTTGTTTAACGCACGTAAATTTCTCCGTGGTTGGAGCAGCTGGGAGCGGTGGCCGTGGTGTAGCTGCTTTGGTTTCTCCACTGCATACGTACCGGGGTGCCGTTGCAATCGCTATGACCGGTGCACCAAGGGCTTACGTTGCTGCAGCCATTGTAAAACCATGGGCCGTGCAAGCCAACGCTCGGGTTTTGCTCTACCGTGCAAGAACTGCCGCCTGTGCTGCTGCTGGTCGCCTGCAAATAGGCATTATTGTGGTAGTCAATATTGGGAATGCCGCCCTGAAGGGGGGTGTAGCCGCTAAAGCTTATGCGTTCGCTGTTGCTATACACATTAAAGGTATTGCGCACCATGTCTTGAATGGATCCGGAGCTGCTGCCCACCCGCCAAAGCATTTGGCCTTGAGAACCCAATTGGTTCCAAAAGGTGGTTCCTGTCCATTGGTCAAAACCGTCCAAATTGGTGCTCACTTGACCTCCATGGGCACTTATGAGCGTATTTTTGGCCACCGTAAGACCGACGTTGGGATGGCCGGATACGTTCCCGTTGGTGAGTACGATCAAAGTCCAGCCGCCCCCATCGGTGGTCATGTCGCAGTAAAATTGTTCGGCATTTACACCTCCCTGCCCATCGGGATCCAACAGGTACAAACCGCTAGGGGAGTTGGGGTTATTTTGTTTGATGTGGTAACAGCTCTGGGGAGAAACCGCATTGATGGTAATTTGCTGTTGGCTGGTGTCTGCGCAACCGTTGCCGTCGGTTACGATGAGCTGCACTTGGTAGCTACCGGCTTGGGTCCAACTGACCGATGGGTTAGCGCTGACGCTGGAAGCCGGAGTACCGCTTTGAAAGGTCCAATTGTAGGTCACGCCAGAGTTATTGTTGGCGGTAAAGGAAAGGTTTTGGTTTAGGCCGCCTGCCGCAGGGCCGGTAAAACTTGGATCCGGAAAGCTGTTGCACTGGCAACGGATGTCAAACCAGGTATTGGTGGTATGCAATTGCAGGCATTGGTTGGTGGTATTGAAAATGATGAGGCCGTCGGCCGGATTTTGGATGTTGTTGCGTTGGCTTTGGGTCATCCGAGGGGGTAAAAAGCCTTTGTCGGTGGCGTCGGCATCCAAAATGGCCGAAGGGTCCGGGTTGCCGGGGCTGTTGGCAATGCGCACGCCTTGTGCTTCTAGCAGGGGAAATGGGAAGCTTAGCAAAAGGGCAAGCAGGAGTATGTTGGACAGGTTTTTCATAAGAAAAGTTTTAGAGGTTTAATTGCGGCGAATTAAATCGATGTAGACCGGAAAGTGGTCGCTGTAGCCGCCGAGATAGTTAGGGCCGGCATAGGTGCGAAAGGGTTTGGTGCCTAGGTATTTTTCGTCTTTTTCTACCAACCATGGGGCATTGAAAATGCGGGCTTGGCCTCCATCAATTACCAGTCCTTCTTGGCGAAGGAATAAGGGTTGAGAAACAATCCATTGGTCGAGTAATCCCCAATGGGCTTGGTATTTTTCGGTACCAATGCCTTTTTCGAAAGCCGGGTACATGAGGTTTATAAAATCTCCCGGGCGGAGTTTGTCTTCGGGTTTTTTGGCTTTAAGGGTTTCGACCAGGGATTTATCGCCGGGTTCGTCGTTGAAGTCGCCGGTAATAAGGATGTTGGCTTGAGGATTTAGGGAAAAAATGGAATCGCTTAAATGGCGGATAACGGAGGCTACAAAAACCCGTTTGGGTTCGGAGGCTTGTTGACCTCCCCAACGGCTGGGCCAGTGGTTAAAAAATACATGAATGGTGTCTTGGTCAAAAAGTTTGGCTTCGAGGTATAAAATATCTCTAGTCCGAAGGCCCGGGTCTGCCGGATAATGGATTCTATGGTACTTGTGTCGGATGATTTGTACCTGATCGGCTCGGTAAATCAATCCAACGTCAATGCCTCTTCGGTCGGGGGAGTCTTCGTGAATGATTTGGTAGTCGACCCGTTCTAGTCCGGTTTGTTCGAGTAGCTTTTCCAAAACGAACTTGTTTTCTACTTCGCAAAAGCCAAGGATGGTAGGAGCGTCCCATCCTCCCAAACCAATGATGGTTTTGCCCAGGTTGGCAATTTTTTCGTTGAACCGCCATTCGCTCCAGCCTTTCATGCCGGTGGGGGTGAATTCATCGTCTCGGGTTAAACTATCGTCTTTGGTATCAAAGAGGTTTTCCAGGTTGTAGAAGCCAAGTCTAAGGGCACCTCTCGATAGTCTTTCATGCGCTTGAAGCAAGCCTCTTCGGTTGTCCTGTGCGGATTCCAAAAAAAGGCTGTCTTGTGCATGGGTTTGGAGGCACCAGCCGCTGAGCAATAAAAAGGCAAAGCCAAAAAGTCGTAACATACGAGGCAATTAAAAAGGGAAGTTACGGGCAAATTTAACAAAAGACCAAGGCCTGTAAGGCTTTGACATTTTTTGGTGTTTAATAATGGGTCAAAAGCCTTTGGAAGACTTGTTCAGGGAGGGATTAAGAAATCCTTAAATTAGTTTTCGGTGTCTTGAGTCGGTAACTTACGGCTGCCTGAATACAATTGAAAGCCTCTAAACCAAACGGGCAAGGTGCCACTGACAAACTGGTGTTGGCTGTGGTGTTTAAAGCCGATGCGCTTTAGGGCTTCTTTATGAGCGCTCAGTACCCAAACGTCCCAATCGGGGTAGTGGTTCTTGAGTTGCCTGCCCCAATCGCCGTATAATGCTTCCAAATCTTCAATAGCTATTCGTTCGCCGTAGGGTGGGTTGGTAAGTATTGTTCCTGCGGGGCAATGGGCGGGAACGAGCATTCGGGCATCGGCCTTAACCCATTCGATGTGGTGGTCCAGGCCTGCTTCTTGTGCATGGGCTTGCCCCAAACTGAGCGCGGTGCCGGATATATCTGAACCGATTACTCGCGTGTTTAATTCTTTTTCTTTGGCATGCGCCTGCTGTTTTACCTCATCCCAGGCTTCTTTGGAAAAGTTGGGCCAGTGAAAAACACAAAAGGGAGGTGCCAAGGCCGCGGATGGAATGTTTTTAGCTGCGCGAATGGCTTCGATGAGCAATGTACCTCCTCCACAAAAGGGGTCGAGTAATGGTTTTTCGCCGGACCAGCCGGAGATTTTTACCAATACTGCGGCCAAGATTTCGGAAATGGGTGCGGGGCCACCGGCTTTTCGGTAGCCTCTTCTTTGTAAGGAAAAACCGGAAACATCAAGGGCAATGGTGTAAGCGCCTTGTTCGTCTATGCGGAGGTGGATTTTGAGGTGTGGTTGGTTCTTATCTACGTTGGGTCGCTTTCCGGTTTTGTCTCGTAGCCTGTCTACCAGAGCGTCCTTCACTACAAGGGCCGGGTAAAGGTTTTGTTTGAACCAAGGAGAGTTGATATTGGCATCTACGGCGAAGCTTTGGTTGCTGAGCAGCCATCGTTCCCAAGGAATGGCCGCTGCCTTTTTATACAAATCCTGGGGCTTTCTTAATCGACCTTCTGCCAAGGGGACCAAAAACCTAACGGTCAGGCGGCTTTCATAGAGCATGGTCAACAGGTCGCTGAAGCGTCCTTCGACTCTAAGGTGTCGGTGCCCTTCCAGAATGCTTTTTGCGCCTAAGGATTGTAGCTCATCGGCAACCAAAGATTCGGTTCCTGCTAAGCAAGTGGCAATCCATTGTATGGATGCGTCCAATCCAAAAGGAGCTAAAGGCTCCAGCTTGGGAATGGGAATGTGTTGATATGCCATTAGAGGGCTTTAGGGTCTGTGTCTGCTACACGAAAGGTGTCTCGGATGGCGTCGAGGGCCTGATTGATTTGGGCTTTGTTGATTACCAAAGGAGGGGCAAGTCGGATAATATGTCCATGGGTTGGTTTGGCCAAAAGGCCGCGGTGTTTGAAACCGTAGCAAATTTGTGCAGCAGTAACCTGGGCATTTTCTTCAATGACAATGGCATTGAGTAATCCTTTTCCCCGGATGATTTGGATGAGGGGCGAATCAATTTTGCGGAGTTCGCTGCGGAGGTAATTCCCCATTTCTTCGGCGTTTTCTGCCAGCTTTTCTTCTTTTAGCACCTGGAGGGAAGCCATGGCTACAGCACAACCCAATGGGTTTCCTCCAAAAGTGGATCCATGTTCCCCAGGTCCGATGGTGAGCATAATTTCATCGTCGGCCAAGACCGCAGAAACGGGAAGCACACCTCCGGATAAGGCTTTTCCAAGGATAAGAATATCGGGTCTAACCTCTTCATGGTCGCAGGCCAAGCGTTTGCCGGTACGTCCCAGGCCGGTTTGCACTTCGTCGGCCATCATGAGCACCCGGTGTTTGGTACAGATTTCTCGTACGGCGTTTAGGTAACCCTCTTGAGGAACTACTACGCCGGCCTCTCCCTGAATTGGTTCAAACATAAAGCCGGCCACATCAGGAGCCGCCAGGGCTTTTTCTAAAGCGGGGATATCGTCGTAGGCTATAATGTCAAAGCCGGGCATAAAGGGCCCAAAATCTTGAAATGAACTGGGGTCTGTAGAGGAGGAGATAGCGCTGGTGGTTCTACCCCAAAAATTGCCTTCTACAAATACAATACGCGCTTTGTTTTCTGGAATGCCTTTTACGCGATATCCCCAGCGGCGCGCCAGTTTTACAGCCGTTTCGCCGGCTTCAACCCCGGTATTCATGGGCAAAACCCGGTCGTAACCGAAAAAGGAGGTAATGTATTGTTCGTAGGGGCCCAGTTGGTCGTTGTAAAAGGCCCTGGAGGTTAAGGTAACGCGTTGGGCTTGTTGCACCAAAGCGTCTATGATTTTGGGGTGTCTGTGCCCTTGGTTTACAGCGGAGTATGCGGATAGAAAGTCCATGTATTTAATACCTTCCGGATCTTCTACATAAACCCCCTCGGCTTGTGCAATAACTACCTCTAAAGGAGCATAATTTGTGGCACCAAATTTTTTTTCTAATGCTATAGCTTCTGTCGAACTGATTTTCATTCCTTTTTTTTGCTTTTCCAGTCCATTACTGAAATTTTGATTTCTGATGGGACTCAAAGAGGCCCACACCGAAGCTCCCAAAGGTAGGCAAAGCACCTTGGAAATTAAAAGAGGAATAGGGAAAATAGATTACTTGAAAATGCGTATAAAATGACTTAGCCAATTGTCCTTGCTGGAAGGATAGTACCTTTTCTGTTTGATAAGGTATTGGATGCGACGCTCGGAAACTCTTTCTGCGTCTATTTTTCGGTCAAAACCGCAAGAATGACAACTTACGGCATCTGTTTTAAAACCTGTAAAGCAAACCGGACATGTATATTTGGGACTGTCGTTCATTACGACTTTGAACTCTAATTTGGGTTATAAACTGAATACAAAATAAAAACACTCCAGGTAATATTTCAAGCATTCACCGGCTTTTCCATATTTTGGAAACATGCCTTGTTCTGCTTCGAATAATTAAATAGTTAAAAATCAAATAATTAACTATATTTTTTACTTTGGATTCTGATGGCTACTGTTGAAAAGTTTTAGCAAGCGTTTTACAGGCATGTAGTCTTTCGCTTTAAATATCAGCAAGTTTAGCATATGGTTATTCTAGAACGATGGCCATGGGTAATAGGAGCAATAGCCGCTCGATGGCTTTGGCCAATTAGGCTTAACAGGCCTTGTGTATCGGATTCAAAGGGGCATTTTTAGGGGGCGTCGGTGAATTCATAAAATAACTTAGTTTGGAATAGGCCCGGCTTGTATAGATTTGCAAGGTGAAAAAAGGAACAGAAGTAGAGCTAAGTATAGAATCCTTAGCCGCCGAAGGGAAAGCCCTTGCAAAAGTGGATGGAAAAGTGATTTTTGTGCCCTTTGCTATGCCCGGCGATCGGGTAAAGGTGCGAATCCTGCGTTCAAAGAAGCAATTTGCTGAGGCTCAACTCTTAGAAATTATGGAGCCCTCCCCGGATCGAATAGAACCAAAGTGCCGCCATTTTGGTCATTGTGGTGGTTGCAAATGGCAGCATGTGCCCTATGCTATGCAATTGGAGGCTAAGCAAGCCCATGTTCAGGACCAATTGGAGCGCATTGGCGGTTTGAATCTTCCTGAACCCTTGCCAGGCTGTGGGGCTCCTTCCCCCTGGTTTTACAGGAACAAGCTTGATTTTTCTTTTTCCCAATTTCGTTGGCTTACTGCCGAAGAAATTTCCTCCGGGGAAGAGTTTGAAACGAGAAATGCCTGTGGTTTTCATGTGCCGGGGCGGTTTGATAAGGTTTTAGAAGTGCAGGAGTGTTTTTTGATGGATCCTAAAGCCAATCTTTACCGCAATGGTATTGCCTCTTTAGCCAGAGCCAAAAAGTTGGACTTTTACCACCCTTACCAACACACCGGTATCATGCGAAACTTGGTTTTGCGTAACAACAGAAACGGAGATTGGATGGTGTGGGTGGTGTTTAGCAATCAAGACCAAGCCGCATGCTTGGATTTAATGGAGGAGATTTGCCAAGCGTATCCCGAAATACACAGTTTGCTCTATAGCTTTAACCCCAAAAAGAACGATGCCCTGCATGATTTAGAAGTAAAAACTTATGCGGGCGCCTCTTTTTTGACCGAAACTCTAGGAAGAACCCAATTCAAAATTGCGCCCCAGTCTTTTTTTCAAACCAATCCGGAGCAAGCATTAGTGCTTTATAATCGGGTTAAAGCACTGGCCGGCTTGCAAGGCAATGAAATAGTTTACGATTTATATTGTGGAACCGGAACCATAGGCTGCTTTGTGGCCGACCAAGCAAAATTTGTTTTGGGCTTGGAGTATGTGCCGGAGGCTGTCGAAAATGCTTTTGAAAATGCTGCCCTCAATGGCTTTACCAACATGCATTTTTTGGCAGGTGACCTCAAAGATTTGTTGACCACAGCGCTTTCGGAGACGTATGGAATGCCCGATGTGGTTATTACAGACCCTCCCCGCTCCGGCATGCACCCTGCCGTAATTGCACAACTGCTGAAACTTGCGCCCAAGCAAATCATTTATGTGAGCTGCAACCCGGCTACCCAAGCCAGAGATTTAGCTTTATTGGGCGAAAAATACCGGGTAACTGCTTGGCAAACGGTAGATTTGTTTCCGCATACCCACCATATTGAAAATATTGCTGTATTGGAATGGATATAATTGAATTACAAGAAAAAATTGAAGCTGCCTGGGATAATCGCGAACTGTTGCAGCAATCTTCCCACCTAAATGCAATACACGAAGTGGTGCGAGCTTTAGATGAAGGCAAGCTTAGGGTGGCAAGTCCGGATTGCAAGGGATGGACCGTACATACTTGGATTAAAAAGGCGGTAATATTGTTTTTCC
Source organism: Flavobacteriales bacterium (assembly GCA_018401695.1). Lineage (GTDB taxonomy): Bacteria > Bacteroidota > Bacteroidia > CAIKAF01 > CAIKAF01 > CAIKAF01. Next base: position 7,399 of record JAGYKD010000006.1, read on the forward strand.
CTACCCAAAGCATGGAACTAAGCCATGCGGGAGATTTGGAGTTTTTTGATAAAATGCCGCTGAAAAGAAACTATCCGGCTTTGGGAGTTCGGGTTGTCCCTCATGCCGTGGCACGTTATGGTGCTTTTTTGGAGCGGGGGGTAATTTTAATGCCTTCTTACGTAAATATTGGTGCCTATGTGGGCGCTAATACTATGGTTGATACCTGGGCCACCGTAGGAAGTTGCGCACAAATTGGAAGCGATGTGCATCTCTCAGGCGGAGTTGGCATTGGCGGTGTTTTGGAACCGGTTCAAGCAGCTCCGGTAATTGTTGAGGACGGCGCTTTTATCGGTTCCCGATGTATTGTGGTTGAGGGGGTGCGCATTGGAAAGGAAGCGGTGCTTGGAGCAAATGTTGTTTTAACGGCTTCTACCCAAATATGGGATGTCACCGGCCCTGAACCCATAGAATATAAGGGAGAAGTCCCTCCACGCTCTGTGGTTATTCCGGGGACACGACAAAAGGAATTCCCGGCCGGAAGTTTTGGTGTGCCCTGTGCGCTAATCATTGGGAAACGAAAAGAAAGTACCGACCGAAAAACTTCCCTAAATGAGGCACTCCGAACACACCAAGTGGCTGTATAATGAGCGTTTCTCAAAATATTGACGTTAGACCTCGCATCTACTTAATGGGGTTTATGGGAAGTGGCAAAAGCTCCGAAGGCAAAAAAATGGCCCGCCGCCTAGGGTATCAATTCGTGGAAACCGATCGTTTAATCGAAGAACGATTGGCTAAAACGATTCCTCAAATTTTTGAAACTCTGGGAGAATCGGAATTTAGAAAGTTGGAACTGGACGTACTTAAAGAATCTCAAATGTTTACCCGCACCGTTATTGCTCTGGGCGGAGGAACTCCCTGCTCGGAGGAAGCTTGGAAATACTTGGGAAGCCCTGCCTTTACTTTATGGCTAAAAGTGCCGCCGGGGCATTTGATTCAAAGGCTTCGGCAAAAACCCGCAAACCGACCTTTGGTTCAACAGCTTTCCGATGAGGAACTTATGGAATTGTACAACCAAAGAGAACCTTTTTACCGTCGGGCTCAGCAGTGGTTTGTCGGTTAGTTATTTATGGAGAAATCATGAGCAATTTGCCAAGCAAAGAAAAGACTCCAGACTTCGGCAAGACCTGGCTGATGATGCACTAATGACCAGCGGTTGCGTAACTCTATGCGCCACATCTGTTGCCTATTGCTCAGAAAATCCAATCCTGCAGAAAAACCAAGCACATGAAAAGCTTCGTTGGAGGCACGAACCACTATATGGTTTTCGTCCAAAAACCACTCCCCGCGTAAGTGACTTCGCCATTTGGGATGCCAATGCATTTGCCATATGGCAACTGCTCCTCCCCACATCTGCCAAGTGGTGTTTTGCAGTGAGGCTTGCTGCATGCCTATATCTAATCCCATCCAAAAGTGCTGGTTTTTGGATAAAGGGCCTTTGAGGTAAAGATTCTGAAATACCCGCCACCTCCGACTACTGTCCGGATCCTCTGTTCCTGCCAGCCAAGCTGCATGAAACGCTACCTGTTTGGGCAAAGAAAGGTCCACTTGAGCGCCAAAAGTTGGTAAGCTATTGCTTTGCACAGGGACTATGCGTTGCCAGCCGGTGGCAGCTACCAAACCTAAACTTAGTCTTGTGCTCGCTTTATACCTGAGCAATCCGCCGGTTAGAAAATAAGGAGACATTTCAGCAACCAGGGAGCGACTTAAACTAGGGTTTTCTTTTGATCTGGCCGATTCAAATCCTACGGTAGAAGGCATCAGGCCGCCGCTAAGGCTCCACCTTTGGTCTTTCCCAAAGGCATAACTAATTTGGGCTTGCTCAATCCACCTAAGCCCAAGCGGTTCCGCAGCATAATTGTCGCTAGGGTAAGTGCCTATGTGTACACTGAGGTCAACCGAAAGTCCGGATTTAGCATAGGCCACTTTTGCCGCCCATTGGTTGAACTGGGGGAATCCTTGCCGGTTGTGGTTAAACGCAAAAGGGCTTCGCTCAACATGGGTGGGTTGAGGAAAATCCCAGGCGCTGTATACATCGGCATAAAATCCAAACTGCCAAGCTGAAGTACTATCGCTTTGAGCTACTAAGCCCCTAGGAATAGTGGTAAAAGTAAGCCATAGAAGGAGTATGCACAAGAGGTTCATGGACGAAAAATATCACCTATCCGGCTTTATTCCAACCAAACTCCTAAATTGTACAAGAGGCCAACGCGAACCAAATGGCCTTAGTTTTGTAACTATACTATGACTACACAAGCTGTTTTGCCCGCCCCGGGAGCGCTTCCCCTTCTTGGCCATATGCCGGTATTTGCAGGCAATCCTCTACGTTTTTTCCGTAAAAACGAAAAGCTGAATGCGCCTGCCTACCGTTTGGTTTCGCCTGTGCGCCCTATTGTGGTGGTGAACCACCCGCAGTTGGTCGGTGAGGTTTTGCAAGAACAGCACCGAAAGTTCGAAAAGAGCTTTGGCTATGACGCGCTAAAGCCTCTGCTGGGCAATGGCTTATTAACTTCGGACGGAGCGTATTGGCTAAGGCACAGAAGGCAAGTTCAGCCTGCATTTCACAAACAAAAGCTGGAGGCTCTGGGGCAGGCCATGATTGAAACCATCGATCGAGAATTGGAAACCTGGCCCAAGGAAATTCCGGACTTGTACTTCTTGATGAATCGCTTGGCTTTAAAAATTGTATCCGTGGCCTTGTTTGGTTCCGACGTTACCGAACGTCAGGTCACCGAAATAAATGAGGCACTTGGCATTGCTGTGGAACGTGGAGCCGACCGTATACGCAAACCTTGGATGGCTCCTCGCTGGATTCCCACGCTGGGTAATGTAAAGGAGCAACGAGCGCTTGATACCCTTTTCGCCAATATAAACGGTTTAATCCGTCAAAGAAAAAATTCCGGCGAACGACGCGATGATTTGCTCGATATGCTTTTGTATGCCGGAGGAGAGGCTTCCGAAAGCAGCGGATGGACCGAGGAAGAAATTCGAGAAGAGGTAATGACTATTTTTATTGCAGGGCATGAAACTACCGCAAATACCTTAAGTTTTGCTCTTGCAGAATTGGCCAAGCAGCCGGAATGGGTCAACCGATTGGCAGAGGAAGCCCAAATTTGGGAACAAGCTGAAACTCCCATGCAACGTTTTAGGCAATTGGAAGCCGCAGGGCAAGTTATTGATGAGTCCCTGCGCTTATATCCCCCCGCCTGGGTTTTGGGCCGTGCCGCTCAGGAAGACGTTCAAACCGAGTTAGCTACCATTCCCAAAGGCTATACCGTTGTGCTGCCCATAGTAGCGCTGCAACGAAGCGCTAAATATTGGAACAACCCTTTGGACTTTGATCCGCATCGCTTCGCTGCCGAAAATGCCTTTGAAAAATGGGCCTATTTGCCTTTTGGCGGTGGGCCTCGCTTATGCATTGGCCAGCAGTTTGCCCTTATGGAAGCTCGGTTTGCATTAAGTAAAATGATGCAAGGACGCCGATTAAGCATTCATTTGCCCAAAGGCTTTCACATGCAACCCCTAATTTCTTTGCGACCGGGAGGCGAACTTTCCGGGCAATGGAAAGGCTAAGATGGGACACCTTCTTTTAAAAAAAATCCCCTGTTCAGGGTATGGAACATTGGCTTGGAATTGTTTTTCTTTGCCCATCATGTTTAGAATCGTTCTAAACAATATATTTTTGCGCTATGGAATCTGCAACACAAAGCTTAGCGGCCCGCTGGAATGAGCTCTTGGCCGTACAACCCGAACTACGTATCCGCAATGCCGCCCAAATGTTAGGGGTATCCGAAGCCGATCTTTTGGCTACGCGTTTGGGGGATGACGTTCGCTTGCTCGAGGGCGACTGGAAAGCATTTTTGAAAGAAGTTCAACGCCTGGGAAGGGTTATGGCCCTTACCCGCAACGATTATGTAGTGCACGAGCGTAAGGGCGTGTACAACAATGTTTCCTTCGAAGGACATGTTGGTTTGGTATTGGATCCCGACATTGACCTGCGTCTCTTTATGAGCCAATGGCACCTGGCCTTTTATGTGCAAGAGCCCGGACGGGGAAACGCTATGCGTCGATCTTTCCAGTTTTTTGACAAAACAGGAAACGCCGTGCATAAAATATATATGCTGGAAGAAGAGCAAGCCGCAGAAGCTGAAAAACTTTGCTCCGAATTTATGGCCCAAAACCAAGCCGCACCCACCTTTGAACCTGCCAAAACCGTAGAGCGACCCGAACCAAAAGTTCTGGATGCGGAAACCAAACAAAGCTTTGGTGAGGCTTGGAAAGCGCTCCAGGATACCCATGATTTTTATGGTTTGATCCGCAAATTCGGTTTGGATCGTATTAGCGCCCTCGAAATGGCTCCCGAAGGCTATGCCGAAAAACTTCCGGCCAACATTTCTGAACCTTTGTTGAAAAAAGTAGCCGAGGCTGAAGTACCCATTATGGCGTTTGTGGGTAACCCCGGATGTATTCAAATTCATACCGGCCCGGTAAAAAAAGTGATGCCTCACGGTCCCTGGTATAATGTTATGGATCCGGCCTTTAACCTGCATATTAATCAAGAAGCTGCGGTCGAAGCTTGGCTGGTCCGTAAACCAACAGCCGACGGTATTGTTACCTCCGTAGAAGTATTTGCCGAAGACGGAACCCTCATGGTTCAGTTCTTCGGAAAAAGAAAACCCGGTATTCCCGAAGACAAACATTGGACGGTGTTGGCCGATAGCCTTCCCTCCCTTTCTTGAAATCTATGACAACCAAACTCCTTATTGCCGACTCCCACTACTTGGTACGCCAAGGCTTGCATGCCATTTTTGATGCTCACCAAGGCTTTGAAGTTGTGGGAGAAACCGAGCATTTGGAGCGCTTGGTAGACCTAATCGGCGATAAGCAACCCGACGTGGTGATCATTGGCTTGAATATTCAAGGCATTTCTGCCGTTGAGGTTATTGAAGAAATCCGAAACCAATTTCCCGACAAACGGATTTTGGTGCTCGATACCAATGAGGACACTTCCGAAATTATTCAGATTCTAAGACTGGGCGTACACTCCTATATTCTAAAACAGTGCGACCACCAAGAAATCCTAGATGCCGTACAATCCATTATGGCCGGCAAAAATTTCTTTTGCTCCAACGTTATAAAACTCAACAAAAACCAGTTTCGTAGGGACGATACCGGCGCAGAGTCTGCCACCATTCGACTCTCGGAAAGGGAACTGCAGATTTTGGAGTTGATTTCCCAAGGGTTAACCAACAAAGAAATTGCCGACCGAACCTTTATCTCTACCCACACCGTGGCTTCGCACCGAAAAAACCTTATGAAAAAGTTTGGGGCAAAGAATAATGTAGACTTGGTCATCAGCGCCATTAAGGAAAACTTTATCGCATTTTAGCACCACAGGCCATGCCTTAAGTTTGGCATAGGCCCTTTTGGAACGCAAATAGTAGAAAATGGCCCCCCGGCCGGGCATAGGAGCGGCAAAGCCAAAGGCCGCAGCGCCTGCTTGAGGAGGCGGAGCGCATGCAAGCCCCCGCAAAGCTTGGCGATGCGCGACTTTGGCAAAGCCGAACCGGAGCCAAGGGCCGGCTAGTTTAAAGAAACTTCTAGAGTAGAGGGCGCATATCCCTAAAGTTTATTTTTTGGACCATTTGGCCCAAAGTCCAAACCCTATAATAAGGTAGCCAAGCCAAATCAGAAACTCCAATAGGTCGGGGTTTCCGTTGTAACCGAAAATGGCTTTCAATACCCCACCAAACCAGCCTTTTTCGTGAAGGGCAGGGTAGCTCCCATCGATGCCAACAGCCGGGTTGATGTTCCATATTTCGGCTTGTAGTGCCGGTAGCCAACCCGCTTCAATGAGCTCGTGGGTGCCATAAGCGGCCATGCCCGCGGCCATAAACAGCAGCAAGGCGGTGGTGGTGCCGAAAAAAGCTTTATAATTGAGTTTGATGAGCCCTCGAAACAAAGCCCAGCTGAGCCCAAAAGCGGTGCCCAGCCCCAACAGCCCACCGCCTAAGCCGGCCATAAACTGCGGTTCTCCCTCTTTGGGCAATAAAAACAACACCGTTTCGGCGCCTTCCCGAAAAATGGAGAAAAAAACCAGCAAGGCAAGACCCCATCCGCGGTTTTGATCGGCCAGCCGAGCGGTTTCTTCCTTCATGGCCGATACATTTACCTGAAAACGAATGAGCCATAGAATCATGCCTCCAAGCAAAATGGCGGTGATCCACATGGTAATGCCTTCGAATATTTTTCCGGTTTGGCCTTCGAGTGAGCTGTGAAAACCATACAAAACCAAGGCAAGGAGTAAACTTAGCCCTACCGCCAATCCGGCGCCCAAAAACACGCTTTTGCGGAATTGGCTGCGGCCGGTTTTGCTTAAAAAGCCTAAAATGATGAACAATACCAAAAAAGCTTCAAAGCCTTCGCGGAGCAAAACAATAAAGTGCTTGGAAAATAAGCCGGCGTCTAATAATACCATTGGTTTAATTTTGGGTATACCATTGGTTGTCAAAGGCGGGTGTTTCGGGGCGCTTTATACGCACCCAAGAGTAGCCGCAGGTAACGTGGCAACCGTTGCATGAAGATACTAAGGCATCGTAGCTTTGCTCAAAGGCTTGTTTGTCGCCGGTGGCAGTGGCCTCTTCCAACTTTTCTAAAGGCTCCAGGCCCCAAATTTTAATTTGCTCCGTAATGGATTGCCCGTTTTCTGTAAGATTTTGCTCGGCAACTTCTTCCATGGCCTCTTCCAACTCGTGGGCATAGAAATCGGCGAGTTCGGTGTTTCCTGCCATTCCACTAAACCAAAGCTTGTTGGCATACAGTTGAAACCGACCCATGACAACCGCCAGCTCGTAGTGCTCTTCTCCTTCTTGGTGGTCCTCGTTTTCTTCTTTTTGCAAAGACTGGAGCTTTTGCTCGGTAGTTTTAAGGCTGTATTGCAAATGGCTAACCGCCCAAAGCAAGTATACACTTAGCACAGCAAGCAGCGCCAAGGACACATACATTAACTTTTGTTTCATAGATTAGGAATAAAATCTTGACTAAAGTACAATGCAGGGGTATAAATGGTTTAACCCGGCATGCAAAATACTAGAAACAGGGGATATATCGTATTGCATAGATTTCATGTATTTTTATCCAAAATTAGGCTTGCATGGGAAGAATGTTCGAAAAGCGTAAGCACAAGATTTTTGCGCGTAACGCCAAGGTATCCAAAATGTTTACCAAGTATGGGAAAGAGATTTCCATTGCTGTAAAAGCCGGAGGGCCTGACCCGGACAACAATACCAGGTTGAGGTCTATCATTCAAAACGCCAAGAGCGACAACATGCCCAAGGACCGCATTGAGGCGGCCATTCAGCGGGCTTCCAATAAGCAAGATGCCGATTTTCAGGAGATTTCCTACGACGGCTACGGTCCCCACGGCGTGGCCTTAGTGGTCGAAACCGCCACCGACAACCCCACCCGCACGGTGGCCAACATCCGCATGTATTTTAACCGCTCGGGCGGAAATATGGGAACCTCCGGAAGCTTGGACTTTATGTTTCAACGCAAAGGAGTGTTCAAAATTAAGGCCGAGGGACAAGACCTGGAAGCTTTGGAATTGGAACTCATAGACCACGGCGCCGAAGACATTGGCGAAGACGAAGGGGTGATTTATGTGTATACCGAATTCGAAGACTTTGGACGCATGCAACAGGCCCTTGAAACCATGGATGTGGAGGTCCTTAACTCCAGCTTGGAGCGCATCCCCACCACCACCACCGAGCTGAGCGACGAGCAGCAGGAGGACATTGTAAAATTGATAGAGCGTTTTGAGGACGACGACGACGTAACCGCCGTCTTTCACAACATGGCTTAAGGGGCCCCTGCATTCTAGGGGTTTTACGCTCCGGTTGGGCCTCCTTCCTGCTCCGGTGCCGCCCTGCGGCTTCGGCCATACAGCTCCGGGGAGTTCCGCAAAGCTACACTCCCGGCGCTGTTGCCTCAGGCGCAGCCCGGCATCCGGGGCATTCCCTCCGGCCTGGGGGGCTCAAATAAGAAGGTTTTCTGCCCTGTGCATCGGCGGATTCAAATCCGCCGATGGAGTTGGGATTGAACTCCACATAAACCCTCGGATTGAACTCCTCAGGAATTAATGCTCCTCTTTGAAAAACAGTTTATAATAATGTTTGCCGGAATCCTCGTCGTAACCCCGTTCAATCATGTCCCGATTGCCATGCACATATACATGAAAATTCTTGTCGAGTTTTATTACCGAGCGCACAAATTTTGAATGCTCTTTTTCCACGGCCTCCGGTGCTAAATTCAATTGATCGGGAATGGATAGGCCTTTGGCTTCGGCATAGCCTTCGCGGTAGGCGTCAAAATCCTGAATCAATTGGTCGGATTGCAATACCTCTTTTCCAAAATCCTCTATGGCGAAGGCTTCTCTGTTTTTTAAAAAATTCGAGGAGCGATCCAAAAAGTCAAGTTGCTCCTCCCGCTCGTGTTCGTTTTCAATAGACAGCACATCTTCGGAAAAGCCTTTGATAAGTTCCATGACTTTTTTGGTGGCTTGCACCGGATTGGAAGTGGGGTTTAGGCCCAAAAAGCCTTCGAGCCAGTACCGAATTTCGGCGTGTCTATCGGCTACTAAAGCTTTCCAACCGGAGGGGTTTTCGGTATCCGGCACAAAAACTGCCGCTTTGTCGAGTTTTTTAAAGGGTAAGCCTTTTTGTAAATGCAGGCCCCAGTGCTGTTGGTTTTTTTGTGCGTTGTAAAACCACTCTTGGGTTTCGGCCTTAAAAATACCTATGCCCGGTAATCCTTCCTTAACTTGGTCAAAGAACACCACCAGAAGCCAGCCGGATTTCGCTTGGTGCCGATTGGCTGCCTGGGCCAACAGCTGGGCCATGGCCTTGGCCTGTTCATGCAAGGCATCAGGCTCTTCGATTATGATTTGCAAGTGCTCCAGAAGGGCTGGTTCTTGCTGATCATCACACTTGGGGTAATACCAGTGTTGTGCAGGAATATCTTTTAACAAATACTGTTTGAATTCTCTGCTTTCTTCCCCTTCGGGCAGAGGGCTTAATTCTTCTGAAAGCTCGGGAGCTCTTTCTTCGTCTGCGCCGGGCAGGTGATGCATGGAAAGGGCGCGTATTCTTGCCAGGTCAAACCAACTCATAGTAATCCTTTGCTGCAAAGAACGGAATTAATGTTCAGTTCATACACCCCTTTTTTTGATGTAAGAAAATTATTCGTTTTGCTTTGTTTGTTAACAGCAGAGTGTTAATTTAGTGCTTGTATCAAACACACTCCCCTATGAAAAAGCTATTCTACATGGCTGGTTTGGTGCTTATTTCCTCTATGGCTGCGCATGCACAAAGTGCACAAGGCCATCCGGGGCAAGAAGCCTATGAATCAGAGAAAGAGCTAAACAAGCTTTACCACTACATTCAGGAAACCTGCCTGCATGCAGCCGAGGTAGGGCAGGCCTTGGCCGACAATCAAACCTTATGGCTTCAGTACCGTGAAACGCAATTGGATTTGAGGTTTTATGGAGTTTATGACCCCTTGGAAAAAGCCAAGTTCATGGCCAAACTCAATCGGCAGCGCATGGAAGAATTAGATGCCATGCTGGCCGACATGGAGCGCAACGGGCAGTGCCCTTCCGGTACTGCATTACGGTAATATTAGCTGTAAGGCTTTATCCGTTTTTGGATTCAATTGTCTTTTTGGGACACGCATGGCTAAGGTGCTTTCATTAATTTAGGGTCATCCAAGCCCCTAGACTAAATGAAACGCATCTTAGGTTTTTTACTTCTGTTTGTCTCGCCTTTATTTTCCTCTGCGCAAAGCCCGGAAATGGTGGCTCTTTTCGAAAAGTCTGACTATTCAGGCATTGTTGACTATTGCCAATCCAACACTTTGTCATCGTCCAAAGATTTGGTAATGGCCGGTTATGCCCATTATGTGCTAAACATGGAACAAAAAGGCTTAGACTATTTGGATTTGGCAAAAGTAAAGGGCTACGATGGCAAAGACCTTGATTTGTATCGTGGACTGTGTTTGCGTTATTTGAACCGCTTCGACGAGGCTGAGCGAGCCCTAAATACCTTTTTGACCAAAGAACCCGGGCATGTGGTAGCTCAATACGAGTTGGGTATGATCGCTTATTTTCGCCAAGATTTGCCCAAAGCCGCTTCTATTTTTAAGAAGCTGGCCTCCATGTCACCGCCTCATCCCGGCGCCTTATACATGCGTGGTCATGTGGCCCATGTCCGCGGAAACTTCGAAGAGGCCCTAGTGCTTTTGTATGCTGCCGGCAAAGTATTGCCCGAAGCACATCCTTTCCATTCCCGAGCTTGGTTGGATGTGGGAAGCATTGAATTGGGACTCATGGATCGAGCTGAAAAAGCCGCCGACGCCTTTGAAAAGGCCAAGCCCGCCATATCTGACATACAGCATGTGCACAAGGCCTTAAGGGCCAATTTTGGGGCAGACCGCGATCATAGAGGCGCCGATTTCTTTCGCCAATTGCAGGAACTAAAAGCCGAAAACCGTGTGCAAAGCGAATTGTTTGACAAGGAGTACCTCGAAATTGCTCGGTTTAACGACTTTCCCGAATCAGGTATGTGTGTTTTGGTGCATCAGTATTGGAAAACCCCGGTGGATTTAACCGATAAATGGTTTAGAATTGAAGCGCTACGCCCTGAATCCGGTGAGCTCCTCCGGGTGTTTTGCATAGAAAAAAACATGGCCTTGTTTGATTCCAGTCCGGACTTTTTGATTTTTGAACGGCCCTTGGAAGGCGGAGCCATTCCCTACGGACGCGGTTGGAAAGCCAAGGATGTAAGCATGTTTGAGCTGCGTCAAGCTATTTCGGACATTTGGGAAGGGCGCCTTGGGGTGACTACCGTGGCAGGTGCGCGAAACCTTAAAGCGCATAATCCGGCGGATTCGGCGGCTCCTTAGGGGGCGTACAGGTCTTTTAGACCGGATGCATGCATTATGGATTCATTTTCGGTGCCGGCTTGGGGTTTTTCAGGGAGAATCTTGATGCCTTACTATTCCGGTGCGGCGGTCAAGTATAAGCGCAGTAGCGGATATCAAGACAATTAGCTGTACGCCACCACCAAATTTTGTTAAATGCACAGACCTTTGATTTACCACTTTGCCTGCTATTGCTTTTTTACAAGGTATGGTATAGGTTTAATTTTCCTTTTTTGCAATGATTTCAAATTTTGGGGTCGATAGTGTTTGTTTAAACCGGTTTTCTTCCACCACTTTTTGCTTTTGATTTTTTACTACAAACACAACGGAATATATTCCGGGCGAGTCAATTACAAATTCGACAATCCCTGCTTCAGCATAAGCATATTCCATCAATAGGTAATCATACGAAGGCTGAGGACCTCTAGAAAGAAGCGAATCTGAATGACAGATAATACTGTAAACTGCACCACCTCCGCCACCTCCAAAATTTGAATAGAGTATCTCAAGGCTGTCTAAGTCATAGCTAATTCTAACGGTATCGTTTGTACGGTAGGTCTTAAGTGCACTTTCGAACATGAACTGATCACCATCTTTAGCCTGTCCATAAGTTATTAAGTTCAGAGAGAAACTTGTCAAGACCCAAAAGAGTATTTTCATTCTATGTGCAATTTACAGTCCAATATTAAAACAATTTAATTAGGACTAAAGGTTTGGCTAAGAAAGGTAGGGCTTTCAAAACGCACAATTAATGATGTTGAAGACCAAGCCCCGCAGAGCACACCTGGCGTTTACCACAGTGGGCCCCATGTTTTTTAGGTGCTGTTATGCCTTCGTTGTTCTTTCATTCTGACGGTAAATACAGTTTCATTGTTCCTTTTTTAAACAATACTTCGTCCAAATGCCCCATTTTCTGCTTGTCCGATGTCATTAAATGCATGTGTAAAAATGTGTCGTGGTGCGTAAAGATTGCTTTATGCTCTGTGGAGAAGAAGCCTAAAATGTCCACTTGTTCGTTTTGAAGTTTGTAATTTATTTGCCCTTTATGCGCTTCGTCTGGCGAACTTACTTTTGCCCCCTTCGGTACATGCATAATATGAATTGTCGCTTTTTCGACCGTCCCTGCTAGTTTAAACATAAAAGGTCGAGGCGCATTTTTAGTGACTTTGTTGATATACATTTCAAGCTGTTGCATGTTCTGAATGCTGTCTGGCAACGTTTTTTCTGTCCACTTTGAAATGTTTGCGTAACCAAAAAATGGGGCTTTAATGTTGTACGTTTCCTCAACTTTTATTGTTGAGTCAGCAGTCACGGTTGATTTGTATGATTTGCCGTCAATGATTAAGATTTCACCTGTTAAATATTCCACAGGTCCAAGTCCATACAAATGTGTCTTGTTGGCAATAGTTCGAAGGTCTATGTTTCCAAAAAGTTGTCCTTTCCACATTACGTTCTTCATTTCACCTACAATTTTCACTTCGTTGGTTGTCTGCTGTGCCCGGGTCGTGTAACTTGTTAAGGTCAGAATGGTTAGTCCCACAAGTGTTGTTCTAACATTCATTGTTATCATTTAATGCTGTTGTTTTGGTGTTGTACTCCAATGAGGTATAAAGTTTTGGTTATCCGTAGTGCTGGATTTCAAGGCGCTTGTCTTTCGGTTTAGCGGTTGGTTTATTTCATGTAATTACTTTCATTTCAGTCCTTTTCGCGCATTACCTATAGGCCGTATTTGGGGTAGTGTATGCTGAGGCCGTTGATGCCTTGCTCTTCTGGCGGCAATCCTGCTCTGAACGAGGCGTCAGGGTTTGCGTTAGGGCCAAATCTCAAGCATTTTGTCCTGACTCAAAGCTTGAAAACATAATGCGTCAGCGGTTTCAATCTTTGTTTCTTATCCCAAATTCTATTTCTTTTCCTTTTACTTGCTCGAAAAATATTCCGTTATCATAAACCAAATTTCCGTTCACAAAGGTTTGTTTTATTTCCGTTTGAAAAGTGGTTCCTTCCAATGGTGACCAACCACATTTATAGAGAAGGTTCTCTTTAGAAACTGTCCATTTACTGTTCAAGTCAACCAAAGTCAAGTCGGCATAACATCCTTCTCTTATAAACCCTCTTTTGGTCATCTTGTAAAGTATTGCTGGATTATGACACATTTTCTCTACTATTTTTTCTAATGAAATGAGGTTTTGTTTGTAAAATTCCAACATACAATTCAGAGCATGTTGAATCATTGGTGCTCCTGACATTGACCGAAAGTAAGGTTGTTCTTTTTCTTCCAAGGTGTGTGGTGCATGGTCAGTTGTAACGATATCAATTCTGTCGTCAAGTAGGGCGGTCAACAACCCTTGTTGGTCTTGTTCGGTTTTAATGGCAGGATTCCATTTAATGCGCATTCCCAATCGGTCATAATCCTTGTCAGAAAACCATAGGTGGTGAACCGAAACTTCTGTCGTGATTTTTTTCTCTGTTAAGGGAATATCATTTTGAAACAAGTGTGTTTCAGCTGCTGTGGTCAAGTGCAGAATATGTAATCTGGCATGGTGTTTTTTGGCCAATTCAATGGCTTGCTTTGTGGCTTCATAACAGGCTTGGGTACTTCTAATTTCGGGGTGATATTTAGCCGGTATGTTTGCTCCAAACTTCTCTTTAAAACTTCTTTCGTTTTCTTCTACAATTTCTTCTTTTTCTGAATGAATGGCGATTATGGATTTGCAGTTCGCAAATAGCTTTTCCATTGTCTCCGGATTATCGGCAAGTAGATTCCCTTTTTTCGTAAAGTACAAACCGTCATCAGATACCCCAATATATTGACTTGTGTCGGTCTTACTTACCTCGTCAATGTTATCACCGTTTACACCAAGAAAAAACGAGTAATTCGCTAAAGATTTTTTGGAAGCAATCTCAAATTTTTCATTCAGATGCTCAACAGTCAATATATTTGGAACGGTATTGGGCATATCAATAAACGAAGTAACTCCACCAGCAATAGCGGCTTTGCTTTCGGTCAAAAAATCTCCTTTATGCGTCAGTCCCGGGTCTCTGAAATGCACCTGTCCGTCAATGATTCCCGGGAACAAGTGTTTTCCTGTTCCGTCAATTACTTTTTGGTTCGGTTTAGGTTTTATGGTTCCAACTTTTTGAATAAGTCCACCCGAAATGAGTACATCGGCCATAAAAGCTTTTCCTTCATTTACTACGGTGGAATTCATAATTAAGGTACTCTGATTCATTGCTCAATCTCTGATTTGTGCATTCGGTTTCTCTCCTTTACTGCTAACAATTAAATATCCGCAACTCTTGCGCATATTTCCTAAATTATCCAATGGACTTAATGCTTGCAAAGGAATGCTATGGACATGCTTAGAGGGATGGTTCATGTTGATGGACTAAAATACTCCCTAAGCAATAAATTTCCAAATCAAATAGAGGAGAGCGGATTTTTCGCAAATTAATAGGTGGATAGACTTTGAGACCGTTGAGGCATTGCTATTCGGGCGGCTACCTTTTCCTAAGGCTGCGTATTGATCAGCATCTTCCAGTCGGTGCTTTTTTTCCTGACGCTTCGGTCAGGGTTATAAACTTGAAAAAGGAATACGGCAATGGTCTTCATAATGCCCAAACGGAGCTTAATGCGCCCCGGCGGAGGCCAATTAGCCTGCCGAAGTGGGGTGCACAGCCGCTGCCCGACTAAGAGCGACCGGAGGAAGCTCCTTAGTTGGGCTTAGCGGAGTAGCTACCCCGCAAGGCAGCTAATGGCCGGAGACGGATAAGGCGCCCAAATAAACCGAAGGGAATTTCCTTGTTCCGGTCAATTAAAGGCTTGCATTCCACTTCTTTGGGTTGGGATTTTTCATTGAAAACACAGCGCATTACCGGGCGCAGGCCAACAAAAAGGCATATTCTAAGGCCACTTCTTTCAATCGGGCATAGCGGCCGGTTTTGCCCCCGTGTCCGCTGCTTAAATCGGTGTGCAAAAGCAATTTTTTGTCGGAAGGAAGCCGCAAATCCCTTAGTTTGGCCACCCATTTTGCCGGTTCCCAATACTGTACTTGGGAATCATGAAGTCCGGAAGTGACCAAAAGGTTGGGGTGATTTTTGGCCGCTACATTATCGTAAGGGGAGTATTTGGCTATCCAGGCATAAGCTTCTGCATCCGCAGGGTTTCCCCATTCATTAAACTCGCCGGTAGTTAGGGGGATGCTCGTATCCAACATGGTGGTAAGCACATCCACAAAGGGTACTTGGGCTACTATGGATCGAAACAGCTGAGGTTCTAAATTCATTACGGCTCCCATGAGCAGACCTCCGGCGCTTCCACCCATCGCATGCACTTGGTCCTTTGCTACATAGCCATGATCTATGAGCCAATGTGCGCAGTCTATGAAATCTGTAAACGAATTCATTTTGTGTTCTAGCCGGCCCTGTTCGTACCAAGTACGCCCCATTTCTTGTCCGCCGCGGATGTGCGCTATGGCAAAGGTCCAGCCGCGGTTTAGGAGACTTAGGCGGGCGGAACTAAATCCACTATCCATACTGGCCCCGTAGCTGCCATAACCGTAAAGAAGCAAAGGCCCCTTTGGAGGTTTATGCCCCGGTATTTTTTTATATACCAGACTAATAGGAATTTTAGTGCCGTCTTTTGCCTGAGCCCAGCAGCGCTCGCTTTGGTAAGCATCCTCTTCAAAGCCGCCAAGAACTTCTTGTTTTTTGAGCAGGCGTTCTTCTCCGGTGGCCAGGTTCCATTCTTTGATGGATTGAGGACAAGTGAAGGAAGTAAATCCAAACCGAAACCAAACTTGATTGGCGTCCGGGTTGGTACCTGCCCAGCAGGTTCCTGTGGGGTCTTCCATAGGAAGTTGCCCTAGGAGGTTTCCATTGAAGTCGAGAAGTTTTAGGTGGCCGTGGGCCTCCTTTCGTTCTTCCACTACTATGCCATGCGTATTGAGGTGCATTCCCTCTAAAAGGCTTTGGTCTTGTTCGGGCAATAATGTATCCCAGTCGTTTGGATTTTCTTGACCCGGCAGGCAGCGGGCTATTTTGAAGTTTTTGGCGTTCCAATTAGACAACAAGTAAAAGGAGCCTTGAAAATGGTCGGCGTAGTACAAATGCTCTCCTTGGCGAGGACATAAAAGCTTTGGCGCATCGGCCGGTTGCGTAGCCGAAATATACCACACTTCGGTTTGAAGGGTACTTATGGAGCTCAGCAGGATATAGGCATCGTCTTGGCTTTTGCTCAAATCTATCTGAAAGGCCTCGTCTTTTTCCTCAACCACCAATTCGGCTTGGGAGGAGTTAAAAGGCCTGCAACGCCAAATTTGATGGGTTCTTAGGGTTTCTTCGTCTTTACGGTTAAAAAAAAGGGTTTGGTTGTCGGCGGCCCAAGCGTAGGAGCCGTCGGTATTGGCTTCTTCAAAGTCCAACCAGGCTCCGGTGCTTAGGTTTTTCACTTTTAGGGTGTATTGTCTTCTACCTAAGCGGTCTATGCCTAAGGCCAACCATTGATTGTTGGGACTAACGGTGAGTCCTATTTCATGGAAATAATCATGTCCTTTGGCTTCTTGGTTTACGTCAAGAATGATTTCTTCTTCGCTGCTATCTAAATGCGTTTTTCGGCAGTAGATGGGATATTCTTTTCCCGCCTCATACCGCACATAGTACCAATACCCGCGCAGGGCGTAGGGTACCGATAAATCGGTAGGTTTAAGGCGCCCTTTCGTTTCCTCAAACAACTCCTGTTGCAGGGGGGCATAGGGTTCCATTAGCTTTTGCAGGTAGTCGTTTTCGGCTTTCAGGTAATTTAATACTTCGGGGTTTTCCTTTTCCCTGAGCCAATAGTAATCGTCGCTTCGGGTAATTCCATGAATGGTGTGGTGGTATGTTTTTTTTGGAGCCAAGGGCGCTCCGTCGGGATACTGATCCATTGTTTTTTTTCAAAAGTAATGGAATCCGGGTTAAGAGGAGCTTTTGAAAGGCTTGGCTTTGGCTGCGGCAGCTCGTATCTTTAAGGCCATGGAGGCCAACGAAATGCGGATTACAGTCAGTCGACAGGCGCGGTTTTTTACCTTGGGTGGAACGGGCGGCCGGGCAGCTGTATTTTGGATAGTATTGCATGGCTATGGACAACTGGCCGAGTTTTTTATTGAAAAATTTAAGCCTGTGGCCACCGATTCTCGCATGATTATTGCTCCTGAAGGCCTTAGTCGTTTTTATACACAAGGCTTTAGCGGAAGGGTAGGGGCCTCGTGGATGACCCGCGAAATGCGGTCCGAGGAAATCGAAGATTACCTGGCTTATTTGGATCGGGTGTACGATGAAATCCCCCCGGAGGCGCAGGTTTATTTGTTGGGTTTTTCTCAGGGGGCAGCTGCGGCCGCGCGTTGGTTCTATTCCGGCCGCCGAAAACTTAAGGGTTTGGTATTGTGGTGCGGAGTTTTTCCCCCGGATTTGCCCGAACCGCAGGAGCCGCAGACTTCCGATTTGCCCTTAATGGTAGTTCGGGCTACGGACGATCCCTTTGACAGTCCGGAAGTGGAAGCGGAAATGAAGCGAAATTTACAGAAAGTAAAATCATCACCAAGGGGGTATACCTTTAGTGGAGGTCATGAGGTTTTGGATAAACCCTTGGTAGAGGTAGTTCAAGAAATGGAAAACAAAGGGTTATGAGCACAAGCCAAAAAGATCCATTGATAAGGTGGTTGCGGCAGCCTTCTCTTTGGCTGCCCATTATTTTGTTTGCCTCTTTTCTCATTGGCTTTACTATACTTTTTCCCCATGTGTTGGCTTATCTCATTTTGGGCTCCGTTTTTGCTTTGATTGGAAGTCCGGTGTTTCTTGCGTTGGCTAAGGTTTCAATAGCCCAACGAGGCCTTGGAAAGGATTTAAGAGCCTTGCTTTCGGTATTGGCTATTTTGGTTGGAATGGCAGCGGTAGGCTTGGGACTTGCTCCTTTGGTGTGGCAGCATGCTACGGTGCTTGGCGACATTGAGACCGAACAGGTGCTTCAAAACCTGGAGGGCCCCATCGAAGAAGTTGCCGCAGAGTTAGAGCACAGCCCCCTGGGGAAATACCTGCAGGACTCATTGTTTCCGAACTCGTCCTCTTCTGCGGCTGAAGCCAATGGAGAGGATACTTCTGAAGGCTTAAAACCCAAATTAATTACTTTTTTGAATAGGTTTTTGGATTTCGCTAGTGTGGGTAATATTCTAGGTTCAGTGGTGGGTGTGTTTTCTAATCTTTTGCTTACCCTGGCATCTTCTTTGTTCATTTGCTTTTTTCTAATAAGAGATAGAGATAAATTATTGCCTTTTCTGTTGGGCTTGGTGCCCAAGAATATTCGACCCACCATACAGGAAACCTTATCCTTAAGCCGCAAATTACTCACCCGCTACTTTTTAGGGATTTTGCTTCAGCTTTCCATTGTTATTCTATTAGAAATGTTTGGCCTAATGTTGGTGGGCGTTGGTCCGGGATTGGCGCTTACCATCGCTGTTTTTGCGGGGCTGTTCAACATCATTCCTTATGTAGGCCCTATAATTGGTGGCGCCATTGGAGTAGGACTTGGACTTTCGGCCAACCTTCATTTGGATGCTTACCAGGAGCTGATTCCTCTTTTGCTTCGCATGGGGCTTGTATTCTTTATTGTACAACAAATCGATGGTTTTTTACTGCAGCCCTTAATTTTTTCGAAGCGGGTGAATGCCCACCCTTTAGAGATTTTTTTGATTGTGTTTATAGGTGGCAGTTTGGCAGGTATCGCCGGAATGATATTTGCGGTGCCGGTGTATACGGTTGCCCGCGTGCTTGTAAAGGAGTCTTGGAAGTCGCTTACCGAGGCATACGCAAACGAAGAACAAAAATCCGCGTAGGGTGGCCCCAAAACGTATTTATTATGGGGTCTTAGATTGGGGACTTGGACATGCCACCCGGTCTAGTCCAATAATTGAAGGACTTCTTGCTCAAGGTTGCGAAGTGCACTTGTTTGGCAACGGCCTTTCCGGTCAATGGTTGCAGCGCAGATTTCCCCAATGTACCTTTCATGAACTGCCCGGCCCTCAGATTCGTTACCCTGCTCGAGGAAATAGGTTTTGGTGGTCTATGGCTCAACAAGCTCCAGCCTTAAGAAGCTGGATTCGAAGGGACGAGGCCTATCTTGCCTCTTTACCTAAACCGGACGCTACGATTTCAGACCATCGTCCGGGCTTCAAAATCCGAAACGTAGCTTCTGTATTGGTGGCGCATCAGCTCAGTCTGCCCTTTCCCGGGGTGCTTAGGCCGTTTCAGCGCATTTACCACCGCCTTATGAGTGGTTTTAAATACTATTGGGTTCCTGATTTGCCTCAAGAGCAGCTTGCCGGTAAGCTAAGTAAAGGGCCTTTCCCCGCGGTTTGTATAGGCTATTTATCGGCATGCAAACCAATAGCTACGGATAGCTTAGGTCCGCCTTTATGGTTGATGTCCGGCCCTGAACCTCAGCGAAGCATTTGGGAAACCGAGGGTATAGAACTCTTGGCAGCCCATTTCCCCAAGCTGAGGTGGGTTAGAGGTACCAACCTGCCAAAACCCAAAGGAGTTCCGGGATCCTGGGAAGTGGTTGACTTAGCATTGCCTAAGCTGTTGAACCCTTGGCTGCAAGAGGCTCCTTGGGTCTGGTGCCGATCCGGATATTCCAGCCTAATGGACTTACGGGTACTTGGTAAAAGGGCTTTTTTAAAACCAACCCCCGGCCAAGCCGAGCAGGAGCTTTTGGGCCGAAGGCATCATGGCCAATTTGGTTGGCTTTGCCAAGACCCCAATCCGGCATTACTTGGACCAAGTCCCAATCCGGCAATCGGTTCGGAACTGCTTCTAAACCAAGCGCTACAAAACCTTCTTAACGCAATTTAAGGACGAATAGAGAACCAGAACCACTTCAAAAGCCTTTCTTTGTTAGTTATGCTCAAAACATGCCAAAGGTTGTATACTTGTTGTGCAGTGCACTCCCCAAAGGCAAAGCGGCATCTTTTTGAGTCTAACGTATCTTTGACCAATAAAATAAACTTATGAAGAAGAGCGGTGTTTGGATTATTCTTCCTCTACTCATGGCCATTTCCATTATTCTGGGCGTTTTTCTGGGACAAGCCATTGGAGGGCAACTCCAAACAGAAGAAGGTAAAGTCTTTGGTTTCAAAACTCAAGACGACCACAAAATTCAACGTCTTCTAAGTCTTATTAGAGATAATTACGTAGACACCATCGATACGGATGCCCTAACCGACCAAGCCATAGAGTCGCTAATGGCCGGACTTGATCCGCATTCTGCGTATTGGCCTCCCATAGACAATGCGGCTATGGAAGAAGAAATGGATGGCTCTTTTCAAGGCATTGGAATCCAATTTGATGTGGTTTCGGACACCATTGTGGTGGTGGCTCCTATTCCCGGAGGTCCCTCCGAACGCATGGGCATTCGCGCCGGAGACAGAATTGTAGAAATCGAAAACGAAAACGTGGCCGGAATAAGTATTGACCGCGATAAAGTGGTCAAAAGCCTTAGAGGTAAAAAAGGAACCAAAGTTAAAGTAGGCATTTTAAGGCGTGGGCTTACCAAACCTTTTGAGGTAACCCTCGTACGTGACGATATTCCTTTATATACCGTAGATGCAAGCTACCTGATTACCCCTACAACAGGATACATTCGCTTAAGCCGTTTTGCCGAAACCAGCCATAAGGAAGTCCAAATGGCCCTAGATAGCCTTAAGAAAACCGGTATGTCCAATTTAATTTTTGACCTGAGAGGAAACCCGGGTGGGGTTCTCGATGGTGCGGTGGAGATAGCCGATGAGTTTTTGCCCAACCGACAAATGATTGTGTATACCGAAGGCCGAATGCGCCGCCGTGAAGTGTATCGCGCTACCCAAGGCGGCAGCTTTGAACGTGGAGACTTGGCTATTCTTATTGACGAAGGCAGTGCCAGCGCTTCAGAAATTGTGGCAGGTGCCATTCAAGACCACGACCGGGGGGTCATTATTGGTCGAAGAAGCTTTGGAAAAGGTTTGGTGCAAGAGCATATTTCGCTGAACGATGCCTCTGCCATTACGCTAACCGTTGCACGGTACTATACTCCATCAGGTCGTTCCATTCAACGTTCCTACCACGAAGGCGCCGAAGCCTATTACCAAGAGGCCATGGCGCATATTGGAATACTCGATACCCTAAAAGGCTCCGACTCGCTCAAGTTTAAAACAGATAATGGACGTTCCGTCTATGGAGGTGGAGGTATTTATCCGGACGTATACATGCCC
The DNA here is from genome assembly GCA_018401695.1 of Flavobacteriales bacterium. Taxonomy (GTDB): domain Bacteria; phylum Bacteroidota; class Bacteroidia; order CAIKAF01; family CAIKAF01; genus CAIKAF01. Next base: position 28,689 of record JAGYKD010000006.1, read on the forward strand.
ATGGATACTTCCTTTTTCTCCGACATGCTGCTTGAGGTTTCCGCTCGCGGGTTGGTGTTTGATTTTGGATTTGCCTTTGCCGATACTTACCGCGAAGCCATGCTGGAGGAGTTCCCAAATGCCGATGACTTTTTAAGCGGACGGGTGGGACAAGCCGGGCCCTGGATTACCAAACTCCAGAATGAGCTGAAAAGCTATCTCTCCAATAACCTGAGCAGTTTTTCTGGCAAAGACTGGGAAAAGTCAGCATCACAAATACGCCTTAGGGCCCTAGCTACCGTTGCCCGAAATGTGTGGGGCGATCAAGCTTGGTACAAGGTTACCAATCAAGAAGACCCCATCATTAGGCGTGCCCTTCAGGAGCTTAAAGCAGCTTCTTAAGGCTTTTTTTTCCGGTCCGTTTTGGCTAAATTGAACGCTGTTAACAGGTTGTTAGCTCGCTGTTATTGAATATTTAATTTCTATTATGAAGATTATTAGTACGCTTGTCATTTTTTTTGCCGCCTTTCTCTCGGTACAAGCCCAATCCGAATGCGATGGCGGACGGTACCAGTCTCCTATTTTTCAGCAAATAAATGTTAGTTCCGATATTTCTTACGGGCAAGCCGTAAACAGCGACAATTTTCCACTAGACCTGCTGTGCGATATTTACGAACCCGTTGGTGACAATTCCATCAACCGCCCCGTGGTAATTATGGCTCATGGGGGCAGCTTTTATACAGGTAGCAAAACAGCCGATACCTCTGTAACTTACTTTTGCCACGAGCTGGCAAAGCATGGCTACCTCACCGTTTCCATGAATTATAGATTAGAAAACCCCCTGAACATCTTCACCAGCTCCGACATCGAAAAAACCTTCCTCGAAGCGGTTTTTCGCGCCGTCCAAGACCAAAAGGCGCTTATTCGGTTCCTTCGCAAATCCGTGGCAGAACAAAACAACCCCTACGGTATCGACCCAAACCGCATTATTGTAGGAGGGAATTCTGCAGGGGCCATCCTGTCCTTACACAACGCGTATTTAGACGATGCAGCAAAAATACCCTCCAAAATCGATACCGCAGCCTTGGGTGACCTGGAGGGAAACTCAGGAAATCCCGGCTACTCTTCCATTCCGCAGGCAGTGGTAAATGTTTGCGGTGCATTGGGTGACTCGGTTTGGCTCGAAAGCGGAGACCAACCTTTTGTGTCCATTCATGGCGATCAAGACGATGTGGTGCCGCACAATACCGGTGTGGCCGATCCGGGAATTCCAATTATGACCGTCGATGGATCCGCTTCCCTTAAACTCAGGGCAGACCACCAAGGAGTTAACAATGCATTTTATTTGCTTTTAGGGGCCGGACACTCACCCCAAAACGGCAGCAATGCCTACATGGACACGGTATTTACCTTTGCTCGAGATTTCCTTGCCGATTTGGTCTGCAACGGAAGCCTAAACATGAATCCCATATCGGAAACTGCGGCCGCTGTTCCTTTTCCAAACCCCAGTTCAAGTGGATCTTTCTTGGCCATTGATCAAGGGTGGAAGGGCCATTTAGCGCTTTTCGACGCCTTGGGACGCCTCTGTTTAGAACGTAAGCTTGATCAACCGGTGCCCTCAGTAAGTCTACCTCAACACCTTAAGCCCGGCGTTTATTGGTTGAAACATACCCAAGCCAACGGGGCCGTAAAGCACCATAAGTTACTGATTCAATGACCCGAATTTGGTTTTTTCCATTCTTTTTCATAGCTCTTGCCTGTGGAAATCCATCGATTCCTAGCGCGAGCCTACCTAGTAATGAGGAGTCCAAACAAACCTCCGGCTTAAATCCAAACGGAGATTCCGAGCTGGCTTTGCTTATGCGTCAAATGACCGATTTTATGCGCCAAAGCCTGGATAGCCTTCAAAAGGAATCGCCCCTACCCAAAGTTCCGGACAATCTTCAAGGCCTAACAACAGCCGAGGCTACCGAAGGAATGATTCAAGATCGAAACCACTTCAATGGCTTCGCAAGCCTATGGTTGAACAAATCGAAAACCTTAGACACGGCTCAATCTCTTTTCACTCGGCGCGAAGCCTACCATAGCTTACAACAAAGCTGCTTAAGCTGCCACAGCCAATACTGTCAAGGCCCAATTCCCATGATTCAAGGCCTTAGCCTCCCTGAAAACTAATGGAATTAACTCCTTTTGATTTGCCAAACAGAGGCATGTTGCTTTTGTGGCCGGTGGCCTGAGGCCTCCTCCTTAGCATAAACCAAAGAAACACCCAAGGCAGCGGCCAAACTTTCTTTTAATGTACCTACCTGATCGCGCATTTTTTCCGGACTAAAGTGCTCCTCAACAAACCGGGTGGTAAAACTACCGTCCCGAAACACCGGATGGTCCATCACAAACAAGCAAAACTCCAAAGTGGTGGCTATGCCGTCTATTTCGTAATGAGCAATCGCTTCTTTCATGGCCTCAATGGCCTCTGCGCGATTCGACCCATGTACAATAAGTTTGGCCAACATAGGGTCATAAAAGATGGGCACATCCATGCCTTCCAAGAATCCACTGTCTACTCGTATGCCCGGACCCAAGGGCTCTCTATACCTGCGCAGCCGGCCTATATCCGGTAAGAAATTGTTTACGGGATCTTCGGCATATACACGCACCTCAATGGCGTGTCCTTGAATCTGCAAATCCTCTTGGCGCATGCTCAGCGCTTCGCCTCGCGCTACCCGAATTTGCCACTCCACCAAGTCTAAGCCGGTAATCATTTCCGTTACCGGATGCTCTACCTGCAAACGGGTGTTCATTTCTAGAAAGTAGTAAGCACCGTCTTGAAAAATAAATTCAACGGTTCCCGCCCCTTCGTATTGGCAGGCTTTGGCAACCTCTACCGCACTTTGCCCCATGGCTTTGCGTAATTCCGGCGTTAATACCGCCGAAGGGGCTTCTTCTATTACTTTTTGGTGGCGTCTTTGCACCGAACACTCCCGTTCAAAAAGATGGAGTACATTTCCATGGCTGTCGGCCAAAATTTGAATTTCAATATGCTTGGCTTTGCCTAAATATTTTTCTATGAACACACTGCCGTCTCCAAAGGAGTTTTCGGCTTCTGAAACGGCACGCTGCAAGTGTTCTTCAAAGTCAGCGGCTTGCTCTACCACCCGCATACCCTTGCCTCCACCGCCGGCCGAGGCTTTAATAAGTACCGGGAATCCAATTTCTGCGGCAATTTTTTTGGCTTCTTCTTTATCGCTTATGGCTTCTTCGGTGCCAGGTACCATGGGCACATTATACGATTTAACAGCCGCCTTGGCTCCCAGCTTTGAACCCATTACTTTCATGGCTTCCGGCGAAGGGCCAATAAAGCAAATGCCTGCCTCTGTTACCTTATGAGCAAACACCGGGTTTTCCGATAAAAAACCGTAACCCGGGTGAATTCCATCCACTCCCAGTTTTTGGGCCGCTTCCAGTATCTTGTCCATAACCAAATAGGATTGGTTGGAAGGAGCCGGACCCAAGCAGACCGATGCGTCGGCATACGTTACGTGGGGTGCGTTTTTGTCGGCTTCAGAATAAACGGCTACCGTTGATATTCCCATCTTTCGACAGGTTTTCATAATACGCAAAGCAATCTCTCCGCGGTTGGCAATTAGAATTTTTTGCATAGGACGAAAGTAACACAAAAAAAGGGGCAGTTTCCCGCCCCTTTCCATAAGGATTTATAGCTTTAGCGATCGGCAATGTTAACGTAATTACGTTCATTAGGGCCAATGTACACTTGACGTGGTCTTCCAATTGGCTCCTTGTTGGCTACCATTTCTTTCCACTGTGCAATCCAGCCGGGCAAACGGCCCAAGGCAAACATTACGGTGAACATATCTTGTGGAATACCCATGGCGCGATACATAATGCCACTGTAGAAATCTACGTTCGGATAAAGTTTACGCTCCACAAAATAGGGATCGTTTAGGGCAACTTCTTCCAGTTTTTTGGCGATATCCAATACCGGATCTTTCATGCCCAATTTGTTCAACAAGTCGTCACAGGCTTTCTTAATAATCTTCGCTCTTGGGTCAAAGTTTTTATATACCCTGTGCCCAAAGCCCATCAAACGGAAGGGGTCGTTTTTGTCCTTGGCCCGCTCAATCCATTTGTCGATAGAGCCACCGTCTTCGCGGATTCGGTCGAGCATTTCAATGACCGCCTGATTGGCGCCTCCATGCAAGGGGCCCCACAAAGCCACAATGCCAGCGGAAATAGAAGCATAAAGGTTGGCTTGAGAAGAACCTGCCAAGCGTACCGTTGAAGTAGAGCAGTTTTGCTCATGGTCGGCATGCAAAATCAACAGTTTATCCATGGCATTGACCACCACCGGATCGATTTCGTAATCGTCGGTAGGAAGAGCAAACATCATGTGTAGGAAATTCTCTACATAGCCCAGTTTGTTTTTGGGATATACGGCAGGGTGCCCGATGCTGTTTTTGAAAGCCCAAGCAGCCATGGTTGGAAACTTGGCAATCAAGCGCTTAATGGTTAAATTTATTTTGTCTTCGCTACGGTGTGGATTTAGCGATTCTGGGTAAAAAGTAGAGAGTGAAGTGGTTACCGAAGCCACTACGCCCATGGGGTGGGCATAGGTAGGAAACGAGTTATAGAAGCCTTTCATGTCCTCGTGAATAAGGGTATGCTCCGAAATTTCATGCGAAAAACGGTCCATAGCTTCTTTGGTAGGCAATTCTCCATAAATAAGAAGATGGGCCACTTCCAAAAAGTTCGATTTTTCTGCCAATTGCTCAATCGGATAGCCGCGGTAACGCAAAATACCGGCCTCCCCATCCAAATAGGTAATGGCGCTTGTGGTTGCCCCTGTATTTTTGTAGCCGGAGTCTAAGGTAATATGCCCTGTAGCACTCCGCAGGTTGGTTATGTCTATAGCACGCTCCTGCTCGGTTCCTACTACCACAGGGAGTTCGTAGCTTGCATCGCCCAAACGCAATTCAGCATGATCTGGCATGGATTCTTTAAGGTGTTAATTGGTGAATTATTATGAGAACATTCGTCGGTGCCGAAAGTAATAAAATAAGGTGAATTTTATGGCTTGTAGCACACCATATTAAATGATGTTTTTCCGATTATGTTCACAGGCCTGTTTTTTTAATTGGTTAATGGGGCCTGAACCGGGTCCTCCCTGCTGGTCCTCAGCGGCAAGCAAAGGCGGGCTATGGCTCCGGGGTCCCCGAAGCAACGGGGCCTCCTCGCTTCATGCCCGCCTATGCTTGCCGCTTCCGGGCCATTCGTTCGGCCCCTGGCCCAAATCGAGACTGTTGATGCGAT
>JAGYKD010000007.1 GCA_018401695.1 Flavobacteriales bacterium
GTGGGCTATCATCCAGACTAGAGAATAATCGGACTTCCAGGCAATCCACACCAGTAAGTTCACCAGCAAAAACGAGCGCAGTCCGCTAAGGCGATAGCTTATACTATTGCCATGCTTTCCTTTAATGGCAGGCAGGAAACGTGCCATAAAAAACAAGAGGAAAAAAAGCCCGCAACTGCGGCAAAAAAAGCCAAAAGCCTTGTAAATACGGTGCTTTTACCCGATCAATGACAGGCAAGTGGAGCTTACTTGTATTTTAAAATGCTAATAATGTTAAAAAAGTTTTCATATTTTTCAAGTAGTGCAGGCAAATAATCTGAAAATCACAGTTTCTTTGCATAGCCTAACGCCTAAACATTTCGATTATGGCACGACCTATACTACGAAAAATGAGCCTGGCCATTTGCGGATTGGGACTAAGTTCCGCCCTTATGGCACAAGATTTCTCCGGTTTGCATTCCGGCAACTGGGCAGGAGTTCACTCCCTGCACATTAACCCTGCCAATGTGGTCGACAATCGGTTTTTTGTCGATGTCAATGTGTTTAGCTTCAATACCTTTTTTGGTAACGACTACATTGGCATGAAAAAAGATCCGGTATTTGATACGGATCTGTTTAGTGTTACCGATTTTGACGATCAATACCTTACCCGCGATACGAATGGCACCCCCAAAAACATGACCTTTTCTGCAAGGGCCATGTTGCCTTCTTTTATGATGAACATCACTAAAAAGGACGCCATAGGGCTTAGCGTAAACCACAGGGCGGTTTTCAATATTGATGAAGTAACCCAAGACATCACCGAACTGGTTTATAATGGGCTTACCCAAGGCGATTTGAACTTGGATTTCTCGGGCTCCTATGGTTCGGTAAATGCCGCCAGTTGGACCGAAGTAGGTCTGCACTATGGTCGCGTAATTTTTGACAACAACGAGCACTTTATCAAAGGGGGAATTACTGTTAAAGCCCTGTTGGGCGCCAATGCAGCCTATGCCACCATTCGAGACTTCAACTTTAGATTTAACGACCTTGATACCATAGAGTATCTTTCAGGCGATGTGTTTTATGGCCACACCGAAAACCTTTTTAACGAAGACGGCTACAGCCCGGTTTCCATAGAAGGCTTTGGCATTGGCGTGGATTTGGGCTTTGTGTACGAATGGCGTCCCAACTACATGCGCTACAAGTACAATATGGACGGCGAAGAAAATCTTTGGCGCAAAGACAAAGAAAAGTACAAGCTTCGCTTTGGTATTGCACTCAACGATTTGGGAAGCATACGGTTTACCAAAGTCCCCGGATCTTCGGACTATTCAGCGAATGTGCAAAACGTTGGCCTAGACTTTTTTGAGGGGGTAGAAAACATTTCAGACTTAACCGACCGCTTAAATGTCTTGCCGGGAATGACCCAAGTAAATACCGGCAATCAAGCATTTAATATGGATTTGCCTTTGGCCTTAACCACCACTATTGATTGGCAAATTAAAGAAGGTTGGTTTTTGAATGTAACCCCGGTAATTGCCTTTAACCAAGGAACCAGCGATCAACAACGCCTGCATACCGTAAACTCTATTACCATAGTGCCACGCTACGAGCACCCTTGGTTTGGAGCCTATATGCCCATCTCTTGGAATCAGCTTACCAACTTCAACTGGGGGCTTTCCTTGCGTGCCGGACCCATTGTATTTGGCTCTGGCTCCCTGTTCTCTTGGCTCATACGCGAGCATAGCTATGGTGCAGACTTCTTTGTAGGTGCCAAAGTGCCAATCCCGCACCGTTCACCTAGAGATAAAGACAAAGACGGCGTTTCCGACAAACGCGACAACTGTAAAGAAGTGGCCGGGGTATGGGAATTTAAAGGCTGTCCGGACACCGACTTAGATGGTATCCCGGATGCCACCGACGAATGTCCCTTTGAGGCCGGTCCACCGGAATTCAACGGCTGCCCCGATACCGATGGCGATGGCGTGCAAGACAAAGACGACGCTTGTCCTAACGAAGCGGGCGTAAAAGAACTCGCAGGGTGTCCTGACCAAGATTCCGACGGCGTAACCGATGCAGAAGATGAATGTCCGGACGTTAAAGGCCTGGCTATATTTAAAGGCTGTCCCGACACCGATGGCGACGGCATCCAAGACAAACTGGACCGTTGTCCTGAACTTCCCGGTCCTGCCGAAAGCTTTGGTTGCCCTGATACCGACGGCGATGGCATCTTCGACGACAAAGACCTTTGTCCAAATGAGCCCGGTCTACCCGAATTGGACGGCTGTCCATTCCGTGACTCCGATGGCGATGGCATTAAGGACGTAGACGACAAGTGTCCCAACCAAGCCGGTCCTCCGGAAAATGGCGGCTGTCCTTATGCCGATACCGACGGTGATGGCATCATTGACCTCGAGGACAAATGCCCCAAAACTCCGGGTGTTAAAGAAGAAAACGGCTGTCCTCCTATTGCCAAAGAAGATAAAGAGGTGCTTCAGCAAGCCTTTGACAACTTGGAGTTTGCTACCGGCAAAGCCATTATTAGTGGCAGCTCTTACGGCTCTTTGGACAAACTGGCAGAAGTATTGCAGAAAAAGCCGGAATACAAACTGCTTATTGAAGGCCACACCGATAACGTAGGGCGCAGAAGCAGCAATATGACTCTGTCTAAGAATCGTGCCAATGCCGTTAAAACCTATCTGCAGAAAAAAGGCATCGCCGGCGACAGAATCATTACTCAATATTACGGTCCGGATAAGCCTATTGGCGACAACTCTACCGAAGAAGGTCGTCAGAAAAACCGTCGGGTAGAAATGACGGTGATTTTTGACTAAGCCTTAAACGCTTCCCCTTAAAAGCCTGCCGGGTTTCCGGCAGGCTTTTTTTATCTTTGGACAATACCAAAGCTTAGTCCCCAATTTTCGGGTTCTATGCATCTAAACCCACCTACTGCGTATGGTCATAAACGCCATGGTTAAAGCGTATTTAGAGTCTCGCTTGCGGCGCATTCAAACCGCAGCAGATAGAGCCCCTGAAATTCAACAGCAGGTGTGGACTGAGCTTTTAACCCAAGGGAAAGACACGGTCTTTGGAAACCACCATAGGTTTGAGCGCATCCGAAGCTACGAGGACTTTAACCTAAGGGTGCCCATTCGGAGCTATGAAGAATTATTTCCTTACATACAGCGCACCATGCGCGGTGAAAAGGACGTGTTATGGCCTGGCACCGTGCGCTGGTTTGCCAAAAGCAGCGGAACCACCAACGACCGAAGTAAGTTCATTCCGGTCACCAAAGAATCGCTCGAAGAATGTCATTACAAAGGAGGCCGAGATGTGCTCTCTATTTACACCAAACACTATCCCGACCACCAATTGTTTGAAGGAAAAAGCCTGGTATTGACCGGAAGCGTGCACCAAGATGAAGCTACACAAGCTCAAACCGGCGATGTTTCGGCTGTACTGATTGAAAATATGCCCTTCTGGATGCATTTTTTTAGAACCCCTGCACGTGAAATTGCCTTCCTACCCAACTGGGAAGAAAAGCTCAGTAAATTGGTAGAAGCCACCATTCACGAAGACGTTACCTTTTTGTCGGGTGTTCCCTCATGGATGCTTTCCGTGCTTCAAAAGGCATTGGAAATTACCGGACATAAGGACATCCGATCCGTATGGCCAAACCTACAATTATTCATACACGGAGCCGTGCGCTTTGATCCTTATCGCCCACACTATAAGCGCATCATTCCTCATGAGGACATGCACTACCTCGAAACCTATAATGCCAGCGAGGGCTTTTTTGGAATTCAAGACCTTAAGGAGCCGGGCGAAATGTTGCTTATGACCGACTACGGAGTGTTCTATGAATTCATTCCCACCAACGAGCTTCATCTTGAAAAACCCAAGGCTATACCTTTAGAAGAGGTAGAGCTTGGAGTTAACTATGCCATGGTTATTTCTACCAGCGGCGGGCTTTGGAGGTATATGATTGGCGACACCCTCAAGTTTAGTTCTACAGCCCCTTTTCGCTTCCATATTACCGGCAGAACCAAACATTTTATTAATGCCTTTGGCGAAGAATTGATGGTGGATAATGCCGAAATGGCACTGGCCGAAGCCTGCAAACAAACACGGGCTGTGATTAATGAATATACGGCAGCTCCATTGTTTTTTGAACAAGACGGCACCGGCTGCCACGAATGGATTATAGAATTTTCTCAGGCACCGGAAAACCCCAAATCATTCGCACAAATCTTTGACAATAGGCTTAAAGCCTTGAATTCGGACTATGAGGCCAAGCGAAAAGCAGACCTAACCCTAAAATTTCCTCGAATATATATGGCGCCCGAAGGCACTTTTTATACTTGGATGAAACAAAGAGGCAAAACGGGGGGACAAAACAAAGTCCCAAGGCTAAGCAACGACCGCCAATACATAGATTCTATTAGCACACTTTGTCCATGGGAGCCGATAAGTATATAAAACCCCTGGCATTTTGCCTTTTATGCTTGGCCCTCGCAGGCATTACCAAAGCCCAGGATGCCCATTTTAAAGACCATTTTGCCGCTTGGAAAGACGCCCGGCTTGACCCAAGAGGAACCTTTTGGATTTGGTCTAACAGGGAGCTTAGACTCTATACCTCCGACTCCCTTTTTTTAAGCCAAAGTTTTAATGCCTTAGGGAGCATTCACAGTATTGACCCTTCCAACCCATTGAAAGCTCTGGCATTTTTTAAAGAACAGGGCCGCTTGGTATTTTTGGACAACAGCGGAAGTCCCCTGGCAGAAAGCATACCATTGATGGACTTTGGTATGGAGCAGGCCACAGCAGCCTGCCTCTCTTACGACAACGGCTTTTGGTTGTTTCTAAGCAACGAAATGCGGCTGGTAAGATTCGATAAACAACTCAACATAACCTTAGATGTTCCCAATGTTCACCTTTTGGCGCAAGTAAATCAACTGCAACCGGTCTTTATGGCAGAGGCCGGACGCTTTGTATTTCTTTTGGACCAAATTGGCACACTTTTGGTCTTTGATATTTTCGGTGGTTTTATCCAAAAAAGTCAAGGACCCGAACCAGGGAAGTGCATGGATTGGCATACCGGTGGAATAGAAGATGCACGGCAAGGCATTCGGCTTTTCCGCAGCAAAAAAGGAATGAATTTGCCCATAAAATCCCCCGATGCCCTGCCCAAAAACGCCGAATATTGGATGGGAAAGGAAGGTCGATACCTAAGCATTTCGGGCGATAGCCTAAGCTTTTACCGTTTCCGCTGAGAAAAATTAGCATATTTGTAATAGCCATAAGGTTGCCATTTTAAATTCATATCCATGCATGTTGCCATTGCCGGAAATATCGGGTCAGGAAAAACAACACTAACCTCAAGACTTGAAAAACACTACAGTTGGGAAGCCCATTACGAAGATGCCGACGATAACCCCTACTTAAATGACTTTTACCAAGACATGCAGCGTTGGTCCTTCAACCTACAAGTATATTTCCTGCGCTCCAGGTTTAACCAAATTGTAGACATTCGGCAAAGCGGAAAAAAAGTTATTCAAGACCGTACCATTTACGAAGACGCTTTTATATTCGCCCCCAACCTACATGCTATGGGGCTTATGACTACTAGGGATTTCAACAATTATATGGATTTGTTTCGGTTAATTGCATCCTTTATTCAACCCCCAGATTTACTCATTTACCTAAGGGCTTCCGTACCTACCTTGGTGCATCAAATCCAAAAGCGCGGCAGAGATTACGAAAACAGCATTCGCCTAGATTACCTAAAGCGCTTAAACGAACGCTACGAAGCTTGGATTTCTACCTACAATGAGGGAAAACTGCTAATTGTTGATGTAGACAACAACAATTTTGCAGAAAACCCGGAAGATTTCGGAAAAATCATTCAAAGTATTGATTCCGAGATTCATGGCCTGTTTGAAAAATAAGTTTCTGTGGAACTTTCTTGACTAGATGTTAAACATTTTATGGGCGCGCTGGTTTCTCTTTGGAAATCACGGCTTATGAATCAAGCAACAGAATCCCTCAACGGAAACCAAAAATACACTACCAAATCCCACATTATAGAAGACGACCATCATGAAATTTGGTCCACCCATACGCCTCTGAGGCCTGATGCCTTTAGTCTTTCCAACGAGGAAAAAAAGACTAGAATTGCCATGCATTTTAGAGAAATCATGCATACCCTAGGCCTAGACCTCAACGACGACAGCTTAAAGGGAACTCCGGCAAGGGTAGCCAAAATGTATGTAGAAGAAATTTTTTCCGGACTAAATCCGGAACATGAGCCAACAATTAGCATGTTCCAAAACAAGTATCAATACCGGGAAATGTTGGTCGAAAAAAACATTCGGGTGCAATCCCATTGCGAACATCATTTTGTGCCCATTTTGGGTGTAGCACATGTTGCTTATATAAGCACCGGTAAAGTTGTTGGGCTCAGTAAACTAAATCGATTGGTAGACCATTACGCACGCAGGCCACAAGTGCAGGAACGATTAACGATGCAAATTGCCGAAGCCCTTGCGCAAAAATTAGACACACCCCATGTAGCCGTTGTTTTGGAAGCAGAACATTTGTGCGTAAGAACCAGAGGTATTCGCGACGAAAAAAGCAGCACTGTAAGTTCGGCTTACCTTGGCAATTTTGCCAAAACAGAGGTCAAAAAAGAATTTCTCAGTTACCTGAGATAAGGACTGTTGCGCTCCTGCGAAAGGCGGTTCTTCCTCCCGGAAGACCGCCTTTCCTCTTTAATTCGTGGAGGCGCTTTGGGCATGTGCTATTCAATCCTCCCTGCAAGATACCTCCCATGAGACATATTTCAACCCAATCATTGTAGCACTAGACAGCATTCTAAATCAAGTGAGCCTCTTGTCAATGCCCAAACAGGTGTCCTACAAGTTTAATTCAATGCCCTCAGCATCGAAAAAGCGATAATCTATCAGCGGATAACTGGTACGGCTTTCAATTTTAAAGTGCTTGCCGTACTTTTTCTTCCATTGCTTATAGACCGAATTAAACCATCCCTTTTTAAGGTAAGCTTCTACATAAGGGTGCACCATAAGTGTAATGGGTCTGCCCTTATTCTGCTCCAGCATTTGCTTAAGACGAATTTCAATTTCGTCGGTCAAAATAACCGTAGCCGCCACCTTGCCTGTTCCTTTACAACTTGGGCAAGTTTCTGAAGTTTCAATATTCACCTGAGGCCTTACCCTTTCACGGGTAATCTGAATCAGACCGATTTTGCTGGGAGGCAATACATTATGCTTGGCTCTATCGTCGCTCATAGCCTCACGCATCTGTTTGAACAGAATTTTGCGGTTTTCGGCCTTGTACATATCGATAAAGTCGACCACAATAATCCCCCCAATATCCCTAAGGCGCAATTGACGGGCAATTTCATCAGCGGCTTCTAAATTCACAGCTAGGGCACTTTCTTCTTGCGAATCGCCGCTTTTGACATTATTGCCGGAGTTCACATCTATTACATGAAGGGCTTCGGTGTGTTCAATGACCAAATAGGCCCCGGATTTCATGGGTACATTTTTACCAAACAGCGTTTTAATCTGCCGATTGATGCCAAAATGCTCGAACACCGGTAGTCGTCCGTTGTAGAGTTTTACGCTTTTTTCCCGTTCAGGAAAGTTCTCCTGCATGTAACTGCGGGTTTGCTCAAAGTACTCTTGGTCATTTACAATCACTTGGTCAAAGTGAAAATCTTTGTTAACCATGTCTCTAAGCAAGGTGGTGGTGCGATTGAGTTCTCCCAACACTTTGGACGGGGTTTTTCCTTGACGAATTTTTTCAAAGGCATTGTCCCACTTTTGCACCAAATCTTGCAAATCCTTTTCAAGCTGTTCCGCCGGTTGGTTTTCGGCCGCAGTGCGAATAATAATACCGAAGTTTTTCGGTTGTATGGCTTCCAACACTTTACGAAGCCGATCCCGCTCTTTAGCGTTTCGAATTTTGGAAGAAACCGAGACTTTTTCGGCAAAGGGCACCAAAACGATATATCTACCGGGAAGGGAGAGTTCACAGCTCAACCGTGGCCCTTTCTGGGATATAGGTTCTTTGGCAATTTTAACGAGCACATGATTGCCCGATTTAAGGACATCTGTGATTTTCCCGTCTTTCTTAATTTGTGGCTCAAACCTAAAGTACATTAGGCTTGATTTTTTAAGGCGTCCGGAGATGGATTCTTTCACATACTTATTGAGGGAACGTATTTCGGGGCCCAGGTCGAGGTAATGCAAAAATGCATCTTTTTCATACCCAACATCAACAAAAGCAGCATTTAGGTTTGGAATAACCCGTGTCACTTTTGCGAGGTAATAGTCGCCTACGTTAAAAGCATAATCGCTTTTTTCTTTGGTAAGCTCAATAAGCTCCCTGTTTTTAAGCAGGGCAATAGTCACATCATCCGGAGCAACATTTACCACTAGGTCGTTGCTCATAGATAAGACAATTAAACACCAAACAATAAGGAGGGCTGCCCAGGCTTGGGCAGCCTCAGATTAAAAGATTACTTCTTCTTTTTGTGTCTGTTCTTTCGCAAACGCTTTTTACGTTTGTGGGTGTTCATCTTGTGCTTCTTACGTTTTTTTCCGCTTGGCATAACGTTTTTTTTTAATGTTTTTCTGCAATACTTAGGACATCTGCCAAATAGACATCAAAACGGGCCCGGGCTTCTCCTTCTGGAAGAGTTTCCCGGTATCTTTGATAATATATCTGTGCACTGTCCCTCTTTCCTAATTTTATCCAGGTTTCACCGAGGTGAAAATAGGCTTCGGTCCGGGTGCTATCTAGTGTTAAAACTTGATGGTACCTTTCCTGTGCCTTGGAAAATTGGGACGAAATTACGGAAAAATGGGCTAATTCTAAAACCGTTTCTATATCCTCCGGATTTTCGTCCAACAATTCCCTCAAAATTTGAATGCCCTGCATAGGCTGTTGACCTCCTTGAACCAAGGCACTGGCCTTGCCTCGTCTGGCTTCTACGTTGCGGCTATCCATTTCCAGAGCAGCGTCAAACATGCCCATTGCTTCCTCGGCCGCCCAAGCTTGATCTTTTTCGTCCATCACTGAAATTACGCTTATAAAGCGTTTCCCTGCCTCTACAAAATGAGGCAAAGAATCGGTTTCCAATGCCCGTTCTTTGGCAAATAAGGCACCAATGGCCGGGTTCCGTAGAGACCAAAAACTAAGTAAGTTTTGGTAAGCCTCCATCCGCTCCTCCAAACTTTTAGCGTCTTTCAAAGACAGTTCCAAGGCGTTGGCTTCGGCTTGGGAATCACCATCCAACCCCTCTTTCACCTCTTGAATCTGCTCTTTTAATGCCTCATCCATTTCCACAGCAGCTTTTTTAGCCACATAGTCTTCGGGATGACGGGTAGGAATGAGGCCTAAGCCTAGGCTCAAAAGCGCAAAAAGCAGAACCCCTAGGCCTGCTTTTTGCGAAAAACGTAGCGTTGCACGCTTAATCATTAGCGTCTTTACTTAACTTTCTTCTTCACTTGACTTTGGAAAGACTTGGCCGGTTTAAAGGCAGGAATATTGTGCGCCGGAATCACTATGGTAGCGTTCCTGGAAATATTTCTTCCTTTCTTTTCGGCACGGTGCTTAATAATAAAGCTTCCAAATCCCCGTAAGTAAACCGGCTCCCCGCTCATCAGAGAATCTTTTACGGTTTTCATGAAAGCCTCAACGGTAGCCTGTACCGCTACCTTTTCAATCCCTGTGGTTTCCGCAATTTGATTTACGATATCCGCTTTGGTCATCTGTGTGGTTTTTATTAACGTTTATGAATGAATTGGCAAATTTACGTAGTTTTCTGTCTATAAGAGACCTAAATACACCATGAAAACAGGCAGGTATCTATATTTGTTCATAGGGCATGAACTTTTCTTCAAAAATAATTTTTTGGTACAGTCTGAACAAGAGAGATTTACCCTGGCGAAACACCCGGGACCCTTATCCTATTTGGCTTTCTGAAATTTTGTTGCAACAAACCAGAGTAGCCCAGGGACTGCCTTATTTTCACAATTTTTTAGATAATTACCCTACCCTAGTTGCGCTTGCCAAGGCCCCGGAAGAACATGTTTTTAGGCTTTGGGAAGGTCTTGGATATTACAACCGGGCTAGGAACTTGCTAAAAACAGCAAAAATATTGGCCCAAAAGCCCTACCCACACTTCCCAAACACTCCCGAAGCGCTTAGGCAGCTCCCCGGTATTGGTCCATACACCGCAGCCGCCATTGCCGCATTTGCCTTCGATTACCCTTCCCCTGCCATAGACGGCAACGCCATTCGCGTAATTACCCGCTACTTGGCCATTGACCACCCCCCTCAAAAAGCCCTAGGCATGGAGCAAATTAAGCTTGGGCTACAAAAGCTGTTTGATCCCAAGCAGGCCGCTCTTTTTAATCAGGCACTCATGGATTTCGGAGCCACCCTGTGCACGCCAAAAAAACCACAATGCCAGCTTTGCCCAATCGCCGCATCGTGCAGCGCTTTTGCCCTTAAATCTCCCGAAGCATTCCCCAAAAAGCTGCCCAAAAAACCAAAAAAAGAACGCCATTTCACCTTTTTGATGCTCATCTACCAACAAAAGGTACTCCTTCAACAACGCAGCGAAAAAGACATTTGGGCCGGACTTTGGCAGTTCCCAATCCTTAGCGATTCCTTCCTTCCGGACCCAAAAACACAGGCAACAAAAGCCTTGCCCCTAAAAGGTGAGCTAGTTAAAACGCTTCAGCTTCCACCCCACCTGCTCAGCCACCAAAAAATCCATGCCAACATTCAAATTTGGCAACTAAGCGAACCGCCTCCCATAGAAGGACGCTGGGTACCCACCAACCAAACTAGCCGTTTAGGAATGCCACGCCTGCTGACTCGATTTTTAGAAAATGAGCAATGGCAACACCTATGGCTTCACTGAATACCATCACTTTTTGGGGGCTTTTCCGGCTGTCCCTGCAAGTCCTCACGCAAAAGCCAAGGCATTCCAAGCCTCCGGGTGCTTGCTGCGCGCCGCATCCTCGGCTAGGAATGCCTAAGCTTCTGCGCTCCGGGCTTTCCGTTCCATCCGGGCCCCGGAATTGTCTTCCAAATATAAAGCGACACAAAAACAAAACCTGTAAAGCCATGGCTTGCATAAAAAATACCGACACTTACTTGTTTCCCATTCAGAATGAATCATCGCTTTGGCTTTAAAACTACCTTTGCGCTCATGCAATACCAAAACCCGCCCTTGCATCGTTTCACCCTGAACAACGGGCTCCGTGTGGCCTGGTTAGAAACCCATGCACCCGTGGCCTCTGCCGGACTTATGGTTGGCTGTGGGTCTTCCTTCGAAAACCAAAATATGCAAGAAGAGGGAATGGCACATTTTGTAGAACATATGGTGTTTAAGGGAACCCATAGGCGCCAGGCCCACCATATTTTGAGTCGAATGGACGAAGTGGGTGGAGACCTTAACGCCTACACCACCAAGGAGCAAACCTTTTATTATGCTACTTTTCTTAAGGAACATATGGCCCGTGCCTTGGACTTACTTGCCGACATGGTGACCCAACCCACCTTTTTGCCCAAAGAAATTGAAAAAGAACGCTCGGTAATCCTTGACGAATACCATACCGCTATGGACGACCCCATAGACGCGCTCGGAGAATGGTTCGATGAATCCTTGTTTCAAAACCACCCCTTAGGACACTCTATTCTGGGAACACCCCAAACCTTAGAAAAAGTTGACCAAAACAAACTGTTCGATTGGCACAATACCTTTTACAATGCCACAAATATGGTATTGGTGCTCACCGGAAACTACCGACCGGCAAAAATTAAATACTGGGCCGAAAAGTTCTTTTCGCACATAATAGAAGGTAAGCGGCCCAATCCTCCCCATTTTTTCAAAGAAGCAGCTCGCTTTTCCAAGCAAACGCAAAAAGCAGTCCAAAGTGCCTACGTAATGACCGGAAGAAGCCTTTTTGGGCTGTATGATGCGCGGAGGCTTCCTATGTTCTTGCTCAACAATATGCTGGGAGGCCCGGGCATGAACTCCAGATTCAACATGGGCATTCGTGAAAAGTATGGACTTACTTATTTTTTGGAGTCGCAATACAGCCCTTTTCAATCGGGGGGCAGTTGGGCGGTGGCATGGGCTGCACCCGACAAAAAGACCAAACGGGTAAATGAGCTTATTTGGAAAGAGCTAAACCGTTTTGTAGAAAAGCCTTTAGGCCCCGTGCAATGGCACAAAGCCAAAACCCAACTAAAGGGACAGTTGGCTTTGTCCAATGCCTCTTCCAGTCATTTGTTGCATGTAATTGCCCGCTCTATTTTAGTTTTTGATGCCTTGGAAACCCTTCCGGAAACTTTTGAAAAGATTGATGCTATTCAACCCGGTGATATTCAGGATTTGGCCAAAGAAGTCTTTGACCGTGATGCCTTTTGTATGTACTGCATACGTCCATTGGAAGATCATTAACCGCCAGGGATAGAACCCGGGAGCGGCCTTGAGTTGGGTTTAGCAGGCCAAAGGCGAGGAGGTGTAGCTTTGCGGAACCACCGCAGCCTTATGGCATGCTTAAACCAACGCATGGCCCGAAGGGTGAAAGCCCGGCCGGCGGCCAAAACACCCAAAAAAATGGATACCTTTGGTTATGGACTTTTTACCCGAAGCTATAGAAAAGTACGCCGAAGACATGAGCAGTCCTGAGCCGGAGCTCTTGGCGGAACTAAATAAAGAAACTTGGCAAAAAGTGCTTATGCCTAGGATGCTTTCCGGGCATTTGCAGGGTCGTGTTTTGGCGTCCTTTGTGCAAATGATGCGCCCGCAGCGTATTTTGGAGGTGGGTACCTATACCGGTTATAGTGCGCTCTGCATGGCAATGGCTATGCCTAAAGGGGCCAAACTGCATACCATTGATGTAAACGATGAGCTTAAAGATTTGGTGCATCGCTATGTAGCTAAGGCTGGTTTTTCGGAAGAAATCCATTGCCATTGGAGCGATGCCAAAGAGGTGATTCAAGCTTTGGATGAGGTCTGGGATTTGGTCTTTTTGGATGCGGATAAGGAAAATTACTGCACCTATTTAGATTTGTTAAAACCCAAACTTAGGCCCGGGGCCTGGGTTATTGCCGACAATGTGCTTTGGAGCGGAAAAGTTACCCAAGCGCTTGACCCAAAAGACAAAGAAACCGCGGGGCTGATTGCCTATGCAAATCAAGTGAAAGCGGATCCTGATTTTGAGCAAGTGTTACTTCCTGTCCGTGATGGCCTATTGCTTGCGCAATTCAAAGGCACTTCCTGAGAAGATTAAGCTTTTGCTTCGGCTGTGTCTGAGGGTTGCTGATTATCAGCCTCTTCGGTTTCGTCGTCAAAGCTAAACCCTTCGTGATACTCCAGTACTTCCCAAGTATGGTCTGCAAGCAATTGGACCGTAGCCAAATAGGTAGGCACGGAAGAACCCCGGCCCCACTCTTCGGGTTTTACCATAGAAACCATGTAATCACCGCACTTTCTTAAATAAAAGTAGTACGTGTCGCCAACGACCGGTTCAAAGCTCAAGCCGGTTTGATAAATCTTATACGAAATTTCTACCCGATGCTTTAGACTTTTGGCTTGTCGGGCTAGAACCTCCATTTGCTCATAGAGTTGCTGCATTTGCCTATCGGTCTGCTGCTCCATGGCTTTGAGGCTTCTTCCTTTAAGCTTGCCTTTGTCCTCGGGTTTAATTACCGCACTGCCGACGGTGTGGGCGTAGGGTAGGAGTCCCGGGTTTTCGGTAATCTTATCGGGGTCAATGGGATTTTGAAATGCTTTCTTTCCGCTTTCTTTACTCATACTGTGTTAAGAAACGGCCTAAACCGCTGTTTTGTTGAGTCAAAAATACAGACTTAATTTCTAAGGCATTTATTCAGGGCCTTTCAAATAGTCCTATTGCCCACATAAAAAAATGGCAGAGCCAAGGCCCTGCCATTTCTATTCATAAATTATCCTTAACGTTGAAACAAGTTGATTTTTCCTTGTTTCTCTATGTTTCTTTTTTCGCTTTTGAGCAGGTAGAAAAATACCCCTTCGCTCAATTGGGTG
>JAGYKD010000008.1 GCA_018401695.1 Flavobacteriales bacterium
AGAGACGGGAGGCATCCCGTCTTTACTTCATCCTTCATTTTTCCCCAATAAAAAAAGCGCCCCAAATCGGAGCGCTTTTTAAAAAAATCAGAAAGCCGGATTGAATTATTGCACAATCTCAAGCAATTCTACCTTGAATACCAGTACTGATCCGGGCTTAATGGGACCGGGAGGAGGACTGTTTCCATAGCCCAATTCAGCAGGAATGATTAAGCGGTAGGTACTACCCACGGGCATCAATTGCAAGCCTTCGGTCCAACCTTGAATTACGCCGTTGAGCGGGAAAGTTGCGGGTTCGCCGCGTTCGTAGCTGCTGTCGAAAACAGTGCCGTCGACCAAGGTACCTTCGTAATGCACTTTAACGGTGCTGCTGGCGGTGGGTTTTGGACCGGAACCGGGCTTAATTTCTTCATACAACAATCCGGAGGCGGTGCGCTGCACCCCTTCGCGGGCAGACTCTTTGGCCATAAAATCTTGACCTGAGGCCACATTTCCGGCCGCTTCTGCTTCCATTTTGCGCTGTTGGCGCTGGCTCATTTCTTGTTGAAATTCATTAAAAGTGTTGCGCACCTCTTCGGGCGTCATTAGGGTAGTGGCGCCGCTGTCGGCCAGGCCATCCAACACTCCACGTGAAATGATTTCAGGATCGACTTCAAAGCCTTGTTGCTTAAGGTTCTGGGCTACATCAAAGCCAATGGCATAGCTAATGCGTTGATCAAGTGAATCCAAACTAACGGCAGTTTCGCCCGATTTTTTGGAAGAACCGCAGCTGCTCATGGCCAATGCCAACACCCCGAGCGCGGGTAGGGTACAAATAGAATACTTCATGTATGCTTGTTTGCCCCAAATGTAAGAGTATTTCGTTGTCCTAAGAAACGCAGTTACATGTTCCTTCGGTACTGCCCGCCTACTTGGAACAAGGCATGAGTAATTTGACCCAAGGAGCAGCGCTTGCTGGCTTCCATTAAGGTGTCAAACATATTGCCATTTTGGATGGCCGTTTGCTGCAATTGACCCAAGCCAACAGGACCTGTTTCCTTACGAAACTTGTGTAAGGTTTGTAGCGTTTGAATCTGCTCCTCCTTCTCTTCGGTGGTAGATCGAATCACTTCTCCCGGGCGCACCGTGGGCGAACCTGTGCTGCTCAAAAAGGTATTGACCCCCACAATTGGGTACTCCCCTGTGTGTTTAAGGGTTTCGTAATACAAGCTTTCGTCCTGAATTTTACCGCGCTGATACATGGTTTCCATGGCGCCCAAAACCCCGCCACGTTCGGTAATCCGATCAAACTCCGCATACACGGCTTCCTCTACCAAATCGGTCAACTCTTCAATAATAAAGGAGCCTTGCAAGGGGTTTTCATTCTTAGCCAAGCCCAACTCTTTATTGATAATCAACTGAATGGCCATGGCACGGCGCACCGACTCCTCAGTGGGTGTAGTAATGGCCTCGTCGTAGGCGTTGGTATGCAAGCTTTGGCAATTGTCGTAAATCGCATACAAGGCCTGCAAAGTAGTTCGGATGTCGTTGAAATCAATTTCCTGGGCATGCAGAGACCTTCCTGAGGTTTGAATGTGGTATTTAAGCATTTGGCTTCGGGCATTGGCTCCATACAGTTGGCGCATGGCTTTGGCCCAAATCCTGCGAGCCACACGCCCCAATACCGCGTATTCGGGGTCCATGCCGTTGCTAAAGAAAAAGCTGAGATTCGGCGCAAAGGCATCTATGTCCATGCCTCGAGACCGGTAATACTCTACATAAGTGAAGCCGTTGGCCAAAGTAAAGGCCAACTGCGAAATGGGATTCGCTCCGGCCTCCGCAATATGATACCCCGAAATAGATACCGAATAAAAGTTCCGAACCTTGTTCCAAATAAAATACTGCTGCATATCGCCCATCATACGCAGGCTAAACTCGGTACTGAAAATACAGGTATTTT
Organism: Flavobacteriales bacterium; assembly: GCA_018401695.1. Lineage (GTDB taxonomy): Bacteria > Bacteroidota > Bacteroidia > CAIKAF01 > CAIKAF01 > CAIKAF01. Next base: position 1,940 of record JAGYKD010000008.1, read on the forward strand.
GTGCTTGATCTTCTTTTAAAATATCGGCTTGCACCGTTCCCCTTACCACCGAAATGGTGTCGGCTTTGATGCGTTCGTACACCTCCTTTGGCAGCACTTCGTCGCCGGTAACGCCCAATAAGAGGGTGCCCAAACCGTCGTTACCCTCAGGCAAATCTCCTCTGTAGAGAGGCGGTTCCATTCCTTGTGCCGCATACATGGCCTTAATTTTGGCCTTTACTTGCTCGGTGAGGCCTTCGGCATGGATGTATTTTTCGCATTGCTGATCTATGGCCGCATTCATAAAAAAAGCAGTGAGCATGGCTGCAGGGCCGTTTATGGTCATAGACACTGAAGTGCTTGGCGCACACAAGTCAAAGCCGCTGTACAGCTTTTTGGCATCGTCCAAACAACAAATAGACACCCCTGAATTGCCAATTTTGCCATAAATATCGGGGCGCTGGTCGGGATCGTTGCCGTACAGAGTAACGGAATCAAATGCGGTTGACAAACGGGCGGCGGGCAAGCCTTTGGACACGTAATGAAACCTCCGGTTGGTGCGTTCCGGCCCACCTTCGCCGGCAAACATACGGGTTGGGTCTTCGCCCTCGCGCTTAAAGGGAAATACCCCACTCGTATAAGGGAAATAGCCGGGGAAATTTTCTTGCAAACACCAGTGCAGCAAATCGCCCCAACTGCGGTAACGAGGCGCCATTACCTTAGGTATGCGTGTATGCGAAAGGCTGGTTTGGTAAGTTTTAAGCCTCAACTCTTTGTCGCGAACCTTAAAAATGTATTCATCGGCAGCAAATCGGGCGGCTTCTTCCGGAAACTGCTCCAGCATTTGCAAGTTGTGTCCGTCTAAGTCTAACAACAGCTGCTCTTCGGCCGTTTTAAGGCCTTCTATCACTTCCGGCGAAGTAGCATTGCCCAAGGCATCCATACTTCTGCGCAAAGCCCAGACTTTCTCGGCCACCTCGGCCTGCTTTTCCACCCAGGCATTGTATTTGCGGTTATTTTCCGAAATCTCGCTCAAATAGCGGACCCGCGCCGGAGGAATGATGTAAATTTTCTCCGACATTTCCCCGCTAATTTCAAGGGTACTTTTGAGGTCGGCTCCGGTCCGTTCCTCTGTTAACTGCATAAGGTAGCGGTACAAACGGTTCATACCGGGGTCATTAAACTGCGATGCAATGGTGCCAAAAACCGGCAATTGCTCGTCCTCGGCCTCCCACAGCTGGTGGTTTCGCTTATACTGTTTCCGCACGTCGCGTATGGCATCCAAAGCGCCCCGCTTATCGAATTTGTTCAGGGCAATGACATCGGCAAAGTCCAACATATCGATTTTTTCGAGCTGGGTGGCGGCTCCGTATTCGGGCGTCATTACATACAGACTCAAATCGGCATGATCGGTAATTTCGGTATCGCTTTGCCCAATCCCGCTGGTTTCTAAAATTACCAAATCAAAGCGTGCGGCTTTAAGCACATCCACGGCATCGCGCACGTAACGGCTCAAGGCCAAATTGGACTGGCGCGTTGCCAAACTCCGCATGTACACACGCTCGTCACGAATGGCGTTCATGCGAATGCGGTCGCCCAAAAGGGCTCCTCCGGTTTTTCTTTTGGAAGGGTCTACGGATATAATACCTAAGCGCTTGTCTTTAAAATCCATCAAAAAACGACGCACCAGTTCGTCTACCAAAGAGCTTTTACCTGCTCCACCGGTACCGGTGATGCCCAAAACAGGAATATTTTGGGCCTGAGCGGCGGCACGTACCTTATCTAGCGCTTCCTTGTGTTTATCTCCAAAATTCTCGGCAGCGCTAATAACCCTTCCTAAATCAGCGACGCTGTAGGAGCCCTTAAGCAAGGCTTGCACCTCACCATGTAAGGTTTCGCCTACGGCAAAATCTGACTTTTGGAGCAAATCATTAATCATGCCTTGCAGGCCCAGCTGCCGGCCATCGTCGGGCGAATATATGCGGGTAATTCCGTAGGCATGCAGTTCGTCGATTTCTTCGGGCAAAATAACCCCACCCCCCCCGCCAAAAATGCGGATATGTCCGGCGCCGGCCTCTTTGAGCAAGTCGTACATGTACTTAAAATACTCCATGTGCCCGCCTTGATACGAAGTCATGGCAATGGCATTGGCATCTTCTTGAATGGCGCATTGCACCACTTCTTGCACCGATCGGTCATGACCGAGGTGTATCACCTCCGCACCCGAACTTTGAATAATTCGCCGCATGATGTTAATGGCTGCATCGTGGCCGTCAAACAAAGAGGCTGCCGTAACAATGCGAATTTTATGTTGAGGTTTGTACACTTCGGTTTCCATGGCTTCGAAATTCAATAAGCAACAAAAATACAGGCCGCAGCCGAATCAACAAGTAGTTTTTAATAAAGGTTGTGGCGCCTGAACCGGGCCCTCCCCCGCAGCGGAATCCGACAAAGCCTGCCGGGCTTGTGGCCGTGCGGGTCTTGGTGCCCAAGCCGCGCCTGCTCACAGCCCGGAAAGGCTTTGTCGGATTCCGGCTTGCTCCTCCGGTCCCTGGCGCAGCCCACCCACAGGCCTCCCAAAAAATGTTAAACTGCTATTTTTTAACTCCTTGAATTTTTTTTGGCCTGATTTTAGTTATATCCTTAGCGTACATCAAAACAATGCTGCTATGAAAAAGCTTGGATTTATAATTGGATGCTTTTGGTTGGCTTTTGGTGCTTTGCATGCCCAAAGCGTAAAGCCTTTTGAGTTTGGAGTGAAAGCCGGCCTTAATGTAAATAACTTAAGTACCCGGTTCCCAGATTACACCAACGACAATTACTTTGGCCTGCACGCCGGTGGCTTTGCACGTATTAATGTAAAGCGTTTTCATGTGCAACCCGAACTGCTCTACACACAAGTTGGAGGAAACGTTTCCATTATCGGAGGCGGCCAATACGAGCTGCGTCAGCAAGGGCTTATGATGCCTATTTTGTTTGGATTCAAAATTCTAGACTTTAGTTTGGTAAACCTTCGAGTTCATGCCGGACCATTTTTTGCTTGGCAGTTCCAAAACGAAGTTACCGTTTTCAATGCCGCCAATAATTTTAGCAACGACCGATTAAACGATTTCACGGCCGGGGTTAATTTAGGCGCCGGTATCGACATTTGGAAGGTCAGCTTCGACTTGCGTTACCAATGGGGCTTAACCAACAATTTGGGCAACAACAACTTTGCCAGCGACCCCAATGCCGGTCTCAAAAATGCCGTATGGGAGGTTTCTCTTGGATTCAAAATTTTCTAAAATCCTAACAACTAAATAAGAGCGCCTGCAAAACCTTTGGGTAGACGCAGGCGTTTTTTATTCGTAATTTTGTGCCGAACATTAGCTTATGAGTCAGGTAAATCCTACACCGCGTAAAAAACTCTTTGTATCCCACAAAGACGAATCAATCCGCATGTTTAAAAGCCCCATAGCCGATGCTATGTCTAGGGTGCACTTCGCTATACCTTTGGCGCTCTACGTGCCCGTGATTTTGTTTTTTTCGTATAGGGCATTCTTTGTTATTGACCATCCCGCATGGATGGCTGCCTTGGTGCTTTTGGGTGGCCTTCTTTTTTGGACATTCACCGAATATATGCTCCACCGATTTGTGTTTCACTACCACCCCAAATCAAAACTGGGCCAACGCATTCACTTTATCGCCCATGGCGTACACCACGACTACCCGAACGACAGCATGCGTTTGGTACTTCCACCCAGCATTAGCCTGCCTTTAGCTGTCTTGTTTTATGGCCTGTTTCATCTGGTTTGGGGCCCTGCTTTAGCGGCTCCATTTTATGCCGGTTTTGTCCTTGGCTACTTACTCTATGACGAGCTTCACTACGCCACCCACCATGCCAACATAAACGCACCTTGGTTCCAAAAGCTCAAAAAACACCACATGAAACACCACTACCAAGACCCGGATATGGGTTTTGGGGTTAGCAATTTTTTGTGGGATTGGATTTTTAGAACCGGCTTCCGTAAAGACTCCAAAGTCAATCGTTAAAAAAATTTTAACACCAGCATACGAATGGTGAAGTTGTAGACGTTAAGTTACAGTTCACCTAATTCTATGCGTATGTCATATTTTCCATCCAAGGTCAAACTCCGTGCAGCATCCTTGTCTATTGCACTGTTTGCGGTGTTTGGTTGCGGCCAAAGCAACACTCAGGCCTCCTTGCAAGATACAAGTGTGCTTGTGGAGGAGGTGGTGGAGGACTCCTTCAATCCTGACCTAGCCTATAAAGAACACCAAGCACTTTTTGCCGAGCTATTGCCGCCAAGCGTGCAACATTTTGTGGTGCCTAAGGGCAAGCGAAAAAAAATTATTGGAACACACGGGATTGCTGTAGAGGTCATTCCCGAAGCCTTGGAAACCGAAAGCGGGCAACCCGTGTATGGAGCTATAGAGGTCGCTATGGTGGAAGTCATGACCCCTTTGGATTTTATAAAAAACAGCGCCTCCACCCTATCCGATGGAAAACTTTTGGAAAGCGGTGGGTCGGTGCACCTGGAAATGCGGAGCCAAGGCAAAAAACTCCGAATTAAAGCAGGAAAAAGTCTGCCCATAGAATTTCCGCAAACCGACATAAACGAAAATATGGAGCTTTTTTATGGTCAAAGGGACCGCAGCACAGGCATGAATTGGATTCCGGCAGATGCACCATTAAGACCAACCAGCCCAGACCTAACCAAAAAAAGAAAAGCTGTTCCCGGCAGCCCTGAACAAGCTCAAGCCACATACCCCAAGGAAAGTTCAGAGGTAGCCTATGTGGCATCTCAAATGGTTAAAAGAATGCCAGCGCTACCGGACATCCCTAAAACCTACCAAGGCCAAAGACTGTGCAGGTCCTGCATAGAGGCTCCGGAAAACTTCCAGTCCGTCTTTTTTCCGCGAGGACTGGACACCAACGAGTGGCAAATCATGACCCAAAAAGAGGAATTCATCGTGTTGCAAAACTTTAGAGATGGTGGTATCTACACCTTTGCCGCTGAAGATGTTGATGCAAAAACAAATACACGGCAAATGCCTGTTCCCCAAGCGGATTACAGAGCTCGTGAGGTCGACTCCGCGCAACGCGCCGAATGGCAGGCAAGACATAAAATGCAGGAAACCGTTCAAACCCTCGTTGCGGAATCCATAAACAAGTCGCGCAGCCTTAGGGGAAGCATCATTCAATTGGGTTGGATCAACTGCGATCGATTTAATCTAAGACCTTTGGTTCCGGTGGAATTTGAGTGCCCACCCGATTTGGAAGCCGGTGGAATAAATTTATTAATGTATCTCCCCAATAGCAACAGCTACATAAGCAGGTATATGTTGTATTTTCCGGAGAAGGGGGCGAAAATAAGCACTGATCTGCCTATAAACGCTGAGGTGGTACCCCTGCTGTACACAATGAGAAAAGACGAGGTTTTAGTTGCAGAGCCCACACTTACCAAAGTTCCGGTTAGCAAAAGCACCATCCAGTTAAACTTTAAAGCGTTTGGTTTGGAAGCATTTAAGGATCTGCTGGAATTAAAATACGGGCAACTCAAGCCCTTGGCAGCTGCTTCTTAAGCAAAACCGCATCCGTAAAAAACCCAAAATAAGCGCTAGCTTGTCTTGGGTTAGGCACGGGAAAAAAGTCGATGAAACAAAAAGGTATGGGGAAAAGTCAATGCTACCACTCCTCCAAACATCCACCAAACTCCATGGCCAGCAGGTGCATAATGATACAATGCTGCCAGCATCAACCAAGCCAACAAGCTTAAAGGAACAAGCATACGAAAAAAAGAAACCCACTCCTTTTTCAAGGATTTACGGGCAAAATTGAGGGCTTGTGGCGTATGCCAACACAAGAAATACAATAAAAAATGGAATTCAAAGGAGGTAAAAATACCCACTCCATGCAAAACCAACACAAGCCAAGGCAATTTAAGACCAAAACGCCAAACGGAAATCCCAAACAACCAAACAACTAGGGCTAGACCCGTCCAAAGAAAATCAGAAGCAGAAGAAATAAACAGGGCGGCAGCCGGCCATGCCGTTTGCCAAACCTCCGGATGAGGTATGGTCAGGAGAAATAAGTGCCAAAGTCCCAAAATTCCTTTAACCCATGTACCGGACCTTGGCGCATCGCTTTCTCCAAAATGCCAAGCCGATAAACCAAAAAACAACAAGGTTAGAGGCAGAGGATAGATTGCCCATAAATAAAAGGTTAGGATGGCTAAGCTCAAATAAATCATGAAAATGATGGCAGCATTACGGGCTTTCCCTGCCCCAAGAGCCAGCTGAACATCAGCAGCGCCGTGGGGTATTCCGGCCAGCAAGACCACCATCAATTTCCATGATTCAAAGTCCATTGGTCAGCAGAAAATTAGGCTTCTTTGGCCTCTTTGGATTGGGTTAAGGCATAAATAACCAAACCAAAACCAATCTTATTCACTGCATCGCCAATATTGTACACCACATCCATCCAGGGGTTGTTCTCGATAGAGCCAAACGCACCAAAAAGACCTCCGGGAGTTCCAATGATGTAGCCTAAGGGATAAATAGCCCAGCCTACGAGCACAAACCAAGCCAAAATGCGCACTGCTTTTTGTACGGCAGGACCTGCATTCTTGGCCAATTGAGCAACTTCGCCAAACCATACCAAATAGGCAATATAGAAATAGGCAATACCGCTCAATACACCCCATAATACCGAGTTCTCACGATCCACAGATTCTCCAAAATATCCGGTTACCAACATAATTACGGAAGCTAAAATGAGTTTCCAAAGCAAGCCAATTTTGGCGCCTGCTTTTTTGGTAATCAAATAAAACTCCACACACATTAAGGGTACGGTTAACAACCAGTCAACGTACCTAAAGAAGGTGGGAGATTCTTGGGTCTCCATGTAAAAACCACGCATGTAATAATAATGGACTGCTGCAATGAATGTGATGAGGCCGGATACCAATAAAGAGGTTCGCCACTTTTCGGGGACGTTACGCATTTCCAAGAAGAAAAATGCAGCCGCACCCATCATTGCCATGGTGCCTACAAAAAACGTGAAGGCCGTGTAGGACTCCAAACTGTTTGAAGTTAGTAAATCCATAACCGATTTACTATCAACATTTAATAAATGTGATAACATAAGAATAAGGTTTTAGTATTCCACAAGTTAACAACACCCGGAGACTTTTGTTTAACGAATATTGAATTTAGTTGAACAAAGAGCGGTTTGGATTAATATTCGCACCTAAAGGACTATTGGCCAGAATGTTTGAATCAGTATATCTATCGACCTGAGCGCAAAGTCCATGACCTCTATTTTCCCAACTACCCCCAAAAAATGGCAAATGTGCTAAACCTCAAAATCATTCCCGATTTGAGTAAAGTCCGTGCCTACCAAAAGTGGTAATTAGCGTTTGATAACTTAAAAAAATCTCCCCAACTCGTTAAGGCATTTTTTGCCAGAGCCTTGAATACAACCGCCCCTGAGCATCTTTCCAGCGAGCCATATAAGTTCCACCTGCTAAGGACTCCAAGGCAACGGCCTCGCCTTGAGGACCAAAAAATCCTTGAAACACCAATCGGCCCTGAACCGTCAACAACTCAAACGAAAGCCCCGCAAAGGATGGGTCTACCCAAAAAGCATTCTTTCCCGGATTCGGATAAAGAAGCCCGGTAGTCGGAGCATGCTCAAAATCTTCAATCTGGGTGCTGCTACTTGGCCCGGGAAGCTCCAAAAAACTGCCCTGACCACTTATGTCCAAGCTTATTTGCGCCACCTGAGGGTTCACCAAGGTATCGGGGTTTTGATTGGGATACATTTCACTACCTGTTTGCATATTTCGATTATACAAAGGGTAATTGCTTCCTGATATCAATACTCCCAAACGATGCCCCGGAGGCAAATGGATAAAAAAGACCGGCAACTCCCAATCCAAGGTATACCAAGACCCGGGAGTCAGTAACTGCTCGTCTTGCTGGGTAAACCCGTCAATAAATCTGGCCCGATGGCAACCATCGTCAATCAACATACGGCGGCCATCCGGATAAACGTCCAACAACCGTACACACAAGTCCAAATCCGTAACATCGGCTTTAAAACGCAATACCACTCTTGGGGCACCGGCCAAAGTAATTGGTCCTGATCCTTTGGTCTCAAAATACAAGTGACCGGGGTTTTGAACCAAAGAACTATGGTCGGTGGGCCCTTGGGGTACTGCCAAACTTAAGGTTTTACCCCCCAAAGTGGGTGAGGGCTGATTGGGATCGGAACTGAAACTTTGTTCGGCAAGTTCGGAAATGGATGCGGTGGTCAATTCTCCAACCCCATTCCGCTGTACCAAGTTCAATTTTAACACCGTGGAGCTGTTCGGCAAATGTGTAGTATCGGTCCATCGTTGTTGTCCGGTGCGGTAATACCTTACCGGTGCTACCGTATCCCAGCCATTGTTTAGTCCACGCAAATGGTAATCGGCAAATTGCCGCTCATACACCCGCTGCGCCCCTGCCGCATCCGGATAGCTCAACTCTCCCTGCTGGCTTGTGCCAATAGCTGCAAAGCCTGTACCTCCGTGCACCCATGGACCCATGAGCATGCGGTGCTGACTCCGCACCTGAAGCCCGGATTCGGTCCTTAGACGCTCAAACAATTCCGGATAATACCAGGTATTTTGGTCGTACCATCCACCTACAAGCAACATGGGAACTTCTATGGAATCCGGATAGAAACTCCCTGCCTCTATAAAATCCCAAACAAAACTGTCGTAAGGATTTTGCATTACCGCCCCAAAGCCCCCAATATTGGCATACAAAACATTAAGGGTTTCGTAAAACATAGTAGATAAAATGCCTCCGGGAAAATACCCACGGTAAGAAGTAAGGGGCATTACCACTTCAGGTATGGCACAAACCAAATGAGGCGGTTGTTTGCGGGCCGTTAAAAACTGAACACCTCCCAGGGCGGATGGACCCCAAGTACCTACATTTCCATCGCTCCAAGATTGTTGAGCAATCCATTCCACGGCATCATAGCCGTCGTTTCCGCGGTTTACATTGCTTGTGCAGGCTGATGTTGAACCATAAAAACAACGCCAATCCACTACCAAAAAAGCATAGGGGCTATTGGCCATATCGTATTGCACCCCTAAAGGCATGCCAAGGTTCCTAAACCCCATTCTATCGTAGGGGGTCTGAATTAAAATGGTGGGATAACTTCCTCCACCGGG
>JAGYKD010000009.1 GCA_018401695.1 Flavobacteriales bacterium
ACCTTGGAAACTCCTCCCTTCCATTCAATAGTTTCGACATGCGCCCCTGACCGAACCGATAGCTGTACGCAGCCGAAACAAGACTTGCCTTAGCGGGTGGAGGACCTGCCAAAAGCAGGTACCCCGCACCGCCTAGGCAAGACTGATGAGGCAAGTACACTAAAGGAGAGGGCAGGTAAAGGCGCCCAAAAACATTAATCAACCGAGAACTAAGCCAAAACAATACATCTCCGTCAAGCTTGGATGAGTGCAGAGGGGCGGTTTAGATTAAACCGCGGCCTTTCATTTCCAAATACTTATTTATTGTATTAACGGTAAGTTGCTTAGGAGTGGTCCATACGGCATAAATTCCTTGAGCCTCCAGGGCCTTAATGCATAGGCGCTTCTCGAACATCTGTTTTTCGGCGAGGGTTTGCAAATAGACGTCTTCTGTGGAGCGAATGGGCTTATCCAGCAAAGATGTAAGACCAGTATTTTGGAAAAACACGACCACAAGCACATGTCCGCGGCTAAGTCGTTTTAAATAAGGCAATTGCCGCTCAAGCGAGGTAAGTGTTTCGTAATTGGTATATAAAAGTAAAAGGCTACGTTGACGCATTTTTTTGGTCACAAAGTGGGCCAAGCCCTCGACATTGTTTTCTAAAAACTGTGTTTCTAACCGGTACAGGGTTTCCTGAATGCTTCCCATATAACCGGGTTTGCGTTCTGCGGGCAGAAACGCTTCTACTCTATGGCTGAAGGCAAGAATGCCGGCTTTGTCGGATTTTCGAATGGCAATACTGGAAACCGCAAGGGCGGCATTGATGGAGTAGTCGAGTAGGGTCATTCCGTCGAACGGGGAACGCATGGACCGTCCCATATCTAGGAGATGATACACGGGCTGGGCTTTTTCGTCGGTGTACCGATTGGTCATGAGTTTATTTCGGCGGGCGGTGGCTTTCCAGTTTACGTGGCGGAGCTCATCGCCCGGGACATAGTCCGAAATACGGTCAAATTCGGTAGTATTTCCGGCCCTACGAATTCGTTTGATTCCAAGGGTTTCGAGCCGATCAGAAATGGCAAGCAACTCAAATTTCCGCATTTGCAGGTAGGAAGGGTAAACGGCAACATCTACGGCTTGGCCGTCTTGCTGCTTAAATCCGGCCAGTCCTAAAATAGAGCTCAACAAAATGTTTACGCGGCCAAAGCCATAAACACCTCGCTGAGTGGGATGTACAAAATAACGTAGTTTTTTACCCCGGTAGCCTTTAAGCAAGAGTTTAAAGCGTAGTTCCCTTAATTGAAAGGCATAGGGACTCTCGTCTTCAATGGTAAGTTTCCAGGGAATTGGGCTTCTGTTGTTTAGAAAAATAAGTACTTCGTTGGGATCTCCATTGCTCAAGCGATCGGCAACCACCCTGCGTGCGGCAATATTCCTGTGATAAATCAAAGCCATTCCCCCTTCTATAAGGGTTAAGGACAATAAAACAAACAGCAAAGTCCAGCCTAAATCCACCAAGATGGGAAAGAAAATACCTGCCAAAAACAAAAGGCAAATCAATCCCAAGCCCAAAAAGAAATTGGGCAATAAAAAAAAGCGGCGGAAAAACTGGAACAGGGCCTTCATCAACGGGGTACTTCCAAAGCGTCTAGTATTTGACGTATGATTTGGTCGGGTTGTGCGCCTTCCATTTCTCTTTCAGGGGTTAGTTGCACCCTGTGTCGGAGAATGGGGAAAGCCACAAAATGGACGTCGTCTGGGGTTAGGAAGTCACGTCCTTGAATGGCAGCCAAGGCCTTGCCGGCCTGGAGCATGGCCAAACTAGCCCTGGGAGAAGCACCCAGCATAAGGTTGGGATTGACACGGGTGGCATGCGTTATTTCTGCAATATGCTTTAAAAGACTTGGCTCGGCTTTCACTTCACGAATAAGGGCCTGGAGTCGCTGAATTTTTTCAGCGTTTAGCAAGGGTTCCACAAAACTGGCCGACATGTTCCTCTTTCGCTCTTGCACCCGGGTTAGGATTTCTTCTTCTTCCGACAAATTGGGATATCCAACATTTATTTTAAATAGAAAGCGGTCGAGCTGAGCTTCCGGAAGTCGATACGTTCCCTCCTGCTCAATGGGGTTTTGGGTGGCAATAACCAAGAAAGGGCGTTTAAGAGCGTAGCTGGTGCCGTCTATGGAAACCTGATTCTCCTGCATACACTCAAACAGCGCTGCTTGGGTTTTGGCCGGTGCCCGGTTGATTTCGTCGATCAAGACCACTTGGGCAAAAATGGGTCCAGGATGAAAATCGAAGGCGCTTCGCTCGGGATGGAAAATATTGGTTCCCAGCACATCGGAGGGCATTAGGTCCGGAGTAAACTGAATGCGACCAAAACTTACATCCAAGGATTTTGCCAGCAATTTTCCCATTAGGGTCTTGGCTACTCCGGGGTTTCCTTCAAGCAAAATATGTCCATCGGCTAAAATGGCCGTGAGCATAAGTTGACTAATATTTCGTTGCCCTACTACCTCGCTATGGATGAGTTGAGCCATAGCTTCGGCGGCTTCTTTCAATTCTTGAAAGTCAGGCGGGGTTTGATAAATTTCTCCGAGTCCTTCCTCTTGGCCGGTTTCTTCGGCTTGGGAAGCTTGCGGATCTTGGCCTTGTGCATCTTGGGGAAGCTTAGGCTCTTCTTGGGGGTCAAGCGGTTCTGTCATAACTATACATTTGAAGCACGTTGATGAAATTTTTCTAGTTGTTTGCTAAAGTTTAATAACCTTGCCTCGCCAATGGAGTTCATTTTAGATAGCTCCATAACCAAGCCGAGGGTATCGCTTGCCAAGGCTACGGGCACCCCGCATTTTAGGGCTACCTCTTGCACCAAAGCCTGGTCTTTCAATTCAAAATTCACCCGGTATTTATTCCTCAGCAGGTCGGTGAAATACAAAACTTTTTTCCTGGCCAAATCGTCGTGATCGCCTTGTTGCAAATACAAGAAACCGATGGCCCGAACAAAGTCTAAGGAACTATTGGATGGGGGCTTTACTACGGGCATAGGGCGGCTCAGGCGCTTGCCGCCAAAAAAAGCAAACAGCAACAAAAGCGCACCCATGGTGAGCCATCCTGCGCGGAGCGCAGGATTATCGAGTACGGCCCTAAATTCGTTGGGGCTTTGCATTATGCCGGTATGGTAGTATTCGTCAAAATACAATGGCACGGTTGGGATTAAAGAAAAAAGCGCTGCCGAATAATAATTACCTCCGGGATGCACCATATGGTAATTGGAAAAAAGTGCAGGAGCAGAGCTCAGATAAAAGTATCCCTTGCCATAGGCTACGCGTACTAAGTTAGGTGCTCCTTCTTTATTTACTCCAAGCGTATCAAAGGGCTTTAAAAACTGGTACGGCTCAAACACCCAGCCGACACTCAGCAAACTCGTATAAAAGGTACGTTGCGGCAGCGGCCCTTCCATTACCAAGCTAACCGAAGAGGTATCCTGAGCATCTATAGTAAACCAATTCCAAGATGCTGAGATGGTTTTAATACCTATGGTATCCGCTATAGGGCCAAACAAAAAGTCCTCGAATGCCAAAACCGCATGGTTGCCGGCGGCCACATAGCGCAAAAGAGCCTGCTGGGCTGAATCAGAAAGTTCTATGCTTCGGTCCATTAACACATAAGCCGAAGTTGGCTGCCTTTGCAAACTATCGAGCAAGGGTATGGTGGCTTGTTGTGTTTGCTGCACCCTGCCCACTCCAAATTGATGCTTTAAGTCTTCCACCAATACGTAGGTTCCCGAAGGTTGCTTAAACTTAGAACTGTAGTTTATCCGCCAGTCAATTTGGTGGGGTGCTATGTAATACATAAACCCAAGGATACAGGCCACCACCGTAAAAAAAAGCAAATAAATCTGCCATTTATTCATGCGGCACCTCCTTCTGATTCAGTGCGGTGTGCACTTTGGCACTTTGCTTTTCAAAAGCCTTGGCTTGGCCTTTGCTCACCCTTTGCTTGCCGTACCAAACGGCATCAAATGCCATAGACAGGGCATTAAAATCCTTGCGAATGGCAACATCTGAAATTTCAAAAGAAAAATCGATGTTGGTTTTGTGGCCGGACCAGTGGATATGTCCCAATGCATCTAAATCTTTGAGGTATTGCAAAAATAATAGACGAACCACCATATCATAAGCCCCGATTTTCCATGCACGCTTTAGGGCATCCTCCATGGGAATTTCTCGGATATCTTCCTCCAAAATTTCGCCCAACTCGGTTACTTGTTTGCTTTTGGAGCTAAGTACTTTTTCTAGTTTTCCTCTAAACAAGAAGAATAAAACCGTTAGGAGCGCCAGAATTACAAAAACCCAGGCCAAATAAGGCGGGAAATCTACACGTCCGGCATCTACGGCATTTTCAATGACCGGGTTTGTTAGTTTTTCGAGTTGGTCTTCATTATCCGGATTCTTGCTTTGGTACCAAATTTTGCGTTGCTTACCGAAGTCTTCTTGCAGTTCCATATCCGGAGACCTGAGGCTATCTACCCGAACCTGCTGCCCCCAAAGGCCAAGCCCAAAAAACCATATGCCTATCCAAATAAGACCTTTCATAGCTGCTCCTTGTTTGAGATGGACTGCATATGATGGCCAAAAGATTGAATGCGTTTGCGTAGGCGAATGCCCTCCGATTTTTCAGAAAGGCTCAAATGAAAAATGCCGGCAAACAAAAATAAGGGAGTGGTAAGGAGTGGAAATACCACTTGCGAAATCAAATTAGTAGTAGCCAGCAAATCCAACAAATAATCCACATCCTTAAATCCAGAAGCAAACCACCCCAGCAAATAACCTACCAAAGAAAGCACAGAAAAGGGGGCAATGGACAAGCAAAAATAGGTGAGCACGCCAATAAATCCGGCCATTATGGTTTGTCCAAAATTCCACCCGCTGGCATGCGCCATTTCAAAGGACTTACCAATGCCCACAAAAATATTTTTCTTGCGTAAATCTGCCGCAATAAAATATTGCAACACCACCAAGGTCACATAGCCTACCGTGAGCATAATAATGGCCATGCCTAAAAAAGTGCCAACCATTCCCAGGAAAAACGAATTGCTGGCCACCGTTAATCCTATAATAAATCCGGCGATCATTAATACAATGAACAAAAAGAAAATCAACAGGATGTTGGATATAGACCAAAGCAAAACACCCAAAAAATACCACCCCAAACGACGCAAAGAAAGCAGCAAAAGCCGGGATAGCAACGGAGCCTTCCCCTCCTTTGCATAGCTCACCAAAAACTGATTAATGAAGCAAATGTGCATGGCAAAGGCCGTTAAAAAAGTACCTATTGCCAATAAATTACTCCCCCAGCCGCCCTGTTCTACCATTTGGAACATTCTTTGGTGGATAGAAACCGGACCCGATGCTTGACTAACTATCAAATAATAGGCAAATAAGTAAAAAGGCAGGGCCACTAAAAGCGAACCTCCCAACAATAGCTTGCCATGCCTACGAATCAATTGAAAAGTGAGGGTAAGCGATTGGCCCGCCGAGCGACGTTCCAACAATTCAAAATGCCTTGGCGCTTCCCTCATACTCCCTGCCCTTTAGATTGAATAAGCAGATAACGCAAGCTGCGGAAACCCAATACCAGGGCAACCAGCATCAAAAATCCGGGAACCACCCAAAACCAAAAGCCACTGCCGACTTCCGAATCGGACCCGTTCAACAGGCTGTTAACCACACCTAAAACCAAGGCACCTAAGCCCAATACCCCTGAAAAAACAAGCTGACCTAAAGCACTGTATTTTTCAAGAGAGGCATCGGTGGTTACAGCAGGTTGATTTTGCTGCGCAAGATTCATGGGCAAGGCCACAAAATAACTGAACAATAAACCCAAAGACAACAGAATCACCACCAAGCTTAGCATTACCCGAGGCCATTGCTCAGACAGGGGTGCCAGCACCGGAGCAAAACGAGTCAACATACCCTCTATAAAACCCGCAATAATAAAAAACGGAATCAAGCCCACCATGATTTTCAAGGCTTGTTTGCCTCTGTATTTCATAGATTCCGAACGCGTATAGGTGCCAGGAAACAAGAGGCCCCGACTCAAGGTAAAGCCCGCTCCACCCGCTAAGGCTATAACCGTAAGTTCAATGGTCCCGTGCATAAACACCCCCAACATGCCCGTCAAAAACACCTGGTATTTGGCAAATAGCGCCAAAAAAGCACCCACCATTATGCCATTGGACACCAGCAAAAAAAAGGTGCCTAGGCCAAACAATAAGCCCCCGGCAAAGGCCAAAAATGCCACCCGGATGTTGTTGATGGTAATACCCAAAAACATCTCCGAAGCAAAATTATCCTGGCCATAAATGGCCGTGGGTTTCCCCGAATTTATGTTTGCCTGGGTACGCTCCACATAATCCTCACCCAAAATCAAGTTCAAAAAGTTCTCGTCCAACGAGGCACTCATCCACCCCAAAAACACCGAAACCAAAAACAACACCATGGACAATATCAGGGGCTTATAATTGGACGCCACGGCCAAAGGAACTTCCTGAATCCAGAAGGAAAAAAAACGTCCCTTCCGCTCTTTCTTGTTCTTGTATAAGGAGAAATGCGTGCGTGCACTTAAATCGTTCAAATACACCCTAACCTGACTGTCCGGATAAAAGGTCCGGGCATAGGACAAATCGTCGGTAACCTGAATAAACAGCTTCGACAGCTCATCGGCAGATACCTCTGCGGCCTGCCGATCCAGTACCTCCTCCAGCCGGGACCACTGCTCTTGATTTTTTCGTATAAATACTGCTTCCCGCATAGTCAACCGAGATTAAAGATAGGTGCTTCCGAAGGAATTGCCGATATTGGACCGTAAATTTCCACTGTTTTGGACATTTTTAATATCTCTACCTCCCAAAACGTAACCATTCAGTTCAACCTTGCCTCGGTGGGTGAACGTGCCGTGGCTTGGTTTATCGATTTGGCCATTATGGCCAGCCTTTATGGGCTGGGCTACGATATTTTCATTGCTGGCTTCGATCTCTCCATCAACACAAGCGCCATGGGTATTTTGTTGGTTCTACTCCCCATGCTTCTCTACCACTTTCTGTTTGAATGGCTGGGACAGGGTGCCTCGCCCGGCAAACGCCTCATGAAACTTAAGGTAGTAATGCAAGACGGCTCCTCACCTTCCCTGGGGGCCTATGCCGCACGGCACATAACCCGCCCCTTTGAATTCTTAATGGTGCCCGGACTTGCCTTTTTGGTGTATTTGTTCAGCGGCACCGGTCAACGACTCGGCGACATGCTGGCCCAAACCCTGGTGGTGCGCAACCAAAACCGCCTGCATCTCAAATCCCAAACCATAAAAGCACTGCCCGACAACTACAAACCCGTCTTCACCGCGGCACAGCATCTGCGACCTGCCGACATCCAAATTGTACGTGAAGTGGCCAAGGTTTACATGGAAAGCCTTAACCCAAAAATACTTGAGGAACTTAGAGAGCGAATGGAAGCCACCCTCAACACCCATTCCGAACTCAAAGACATTCCTTACATCCAACAGGTGGTAAACGACTACACCTGGTTTCAGCAACAACAAGACATATTTTGAATTTGGCCGCCAATCCCGGCCCTTATTGCTACTCCTCGCGGCAAGCCTAAGGCCTCCTAAGGCTTGCGTGGGCCCTCCTTGGTCCGGGCCTCCGCAGCCTAAGGAAGCCCTAAGCCTTCCCTCTGTGGGGTATCCATGCGGTCCGGGGCGGAAATCATCTTCCAAATCCTATTATTTCAACCATGGGTATACTAAATTCCAGCTTTTCAACCATGGAATCATACCCCAGCCCCGCTATTTCAATCATGGGTATACACCCTCAACCCTAGATTACAAACCTCCCTCCCCTCAAAAAACCCCATCCGGAGCTACGGGCCCCGGACTGCAGCAGCTACCCCACAAGGCAGATTGCTTAGGCAGCCTTAGGGGGAAAAAGCGGCGCGCAGCAAGCTCTTTTGCCCCATAGGATGCCTGCAATGTGCCTGAGGAGTAGCGCTAAAGGCCGGAAAAGGCCCCCTACCCCCACGACTTCAATCGTGGGTCAAAACACCGACGCCTTTCTCAACCTAAATCCCAGCAAAATAGGCACTAGCAAATAGGGACCGTTAAACAACAAAAATCGAATGGGATGCTCCGAAACCAAACCCGTCTGATCGGGGTCAGCCAACTGAATCCAGATATAATACAGCATGCTGTAGGTCAAAGCTCCCGAATACAGCAGTCCGGGCACTCGAATCCAGGATTTCTGCTTCCAAAAGCCATACACAAACATGAGGTACATGGGTCC